>NZ_CP025998.1:4097082-4487007 GCF_003086855.1 Stenotrophomonas sp. YAU14A_MKIMI4_1 | reverse complement strand
CGGCAATAATCGTCCGGTGGCCGGTGGATAGGCGCGACAACGCGCCCAGACACAGGCCGGAAAGGGGGAAATGGATGGCTCAGACTACCACCGCGCGCGCGCCTTCGGAATGGTTGTCCCCCACTTATTCACAAAAACATCCACAGCTATTGCACAGGCCGGTGAATTCGCGTAGTCAACAGGGGTTGACGGGAGGGGGGCGACCTCTCTAGAATTTCCGGTTCTTTCCCGTCCCATTCATACGAGAGGCCCACATGGCCACCAAGCGCACCTACCAGCCCAGCAACCTCAAGCGTAAGCGCGACCACGGCTTCCGTGCCCGTATGAAGACCGCTGACGGCCGCAAGATCCTGTCGCGTCGCCGCGCCAAGGGCCGCAAAGTCCTGAGCGCCTGATTGCCATGCCGCTCACCGCGGCAGACGCAATCCCTTCGACAGTGAATACTGCAGACCCGCGCAAGCGATTCCCTCGCTCTGCGCGGGTTCGCACGCGTGCCGAATATTCAACGGTCTTCAACGGCGCCCGCCGTGTGTCCGATCCGCTGATGACCCTGCACTGGCTGCCGGCTGACCGGCCGGCCAGGCTGGGTCTGGCGGTTTCCCGCAAGGTTGATCCGAACGCCGTGGGGCGTAACCGGATCAAGCGCGTCCTGCGCGACATCCTGCGTCAGACACGTACCGACATCCAGCCAGGCGACTTCGTCGTCGTGGCCCGTAGTGCTGCGCGTTCCGCCAGCAACGACGACATCCGCCAGGCCTTCCTGCGCCTGCTGCGGCGCCTGCGCGCATTGCCCGCGCCGGGCGTGGACGGCACAATGCCGCCGCCTGATGGCATCGCAACTCCCTCTTTGACCGAGCCGGCATCGCGTTCCGGCCCCGCTGAGCCTGCCCGCTGATGAACCAGACCCGCGTATTCCTCATTTTTGCCTGGCTGATGGTGGCCGTGCTGCTGTGGATGGAGTGGAGCCGTGAAACGGCCGCCCCGACCCCGGCCCCGACCAGCAGCTCGGCCCCGGCCGCTGCACAGAGCGTTCCGGGCGCGACCCCGGGCAGCATCCCCAGTGCACAGGTTCCCGGCGCGCCGGGTCAGGCCGCCGCGACCCAGGCCCAGGCCAGCGCGACCCCGGCTGCCCAGCGCGTGACCGTCACCACCGACGTGCTGCGCCTGGTGCTGGACGGCGGCCGCGTGCTGGACGCCGAGCTGCTGCAGTTCCCGCAGAGCAAGGATGAAGGCAGCCCGCCGGTTCGCCTGCTGACCGAAGACCCCGCGCACCCCTACAGCGCGATCAGCGGCTGGGCCAGCGAAGACAAGAGCGCCCCGGTGCCCGGCGCCGACGGCTTCAAGCTGGTCGGTGATACCCGCGACTTCGTGCTGGCCGACGGCCAGAACGAGCTGCAGATCCCGTTCGAATGGACCGCCAACGGCGTGACCATCAAGCGCACCCTGACCGTCTCGCGCAACGAGTACGCCGTGCGCTTCAAGGACGAAGTGATCAATGCCGGCGCCGCGCCGTGGAACGGCTACGTCTACCGCACCCTGGACCGCACCCCGACCATCCTGTCGCGGAGCATGACCAACCCGGATTCGTTCAGCTTCAATGGCGCGACCTGGTACGACAACGACAAGAAGTACCAGCGCCGTGCGTTCAAGGACTACCTGGAAGATGGCGCGCTGAACCAGAACATCACCGGCGGCTGGCTGGCGATGCTGCAGCACCACTTCTTCACCGCGTGGATTCCGCAGAAGGACCAGACCGCTCACTACGTGCTGTCGCAGGTAGCCGGTCGTGACCTTATCGAAGCGCGTGGCCCGGCCTTCACCGTGGCCCCGGGCCAGTCCACCAGCACCGAGGCACGCCTGTGGGTGGGCCCGAAGCTGGTGAACCAGATCGCCAAGGAAGACGTGCCGGGCCTGGACCGCGTGGTCGACTACAGCCGCTTCTCGATGATGGCGGTGATCGGCCAGGGCCTGTTCTGGGTGCTGAACCAGGTGCACAAGCTGGTTGGCAACTGGGGCTGGGCGATCGTCGGCCTGGTGGTGCTGCTGAAGCTGGTGCTGTACCCGCTGTCGGCCACCCAGTACAAGAGCGGTGCCAAGATGCGTCGCTTCCAGCCGCGCATCGCGCAGCTGAAGGAACGCTATGGCGATGACCGCCAGAAGTTCCAGACCGCGATGATGGAGCTGTACAAGAAGGAAAAGATCAATCCGATGGGCGGCTGCCTGCCGATCCTCATCCAGATGCCGATCTTCTTCGCCCTGTACTGGGTGCTGGTGGAATCGGTCGAACTGCGCCAGGCGCCCTGGTTCGGCTGGATCCAGGACCTGACCGCACGCGACCCGTACTTCATCCTGCCGGTCATCAACGTGGCGGTGATGTGGTTCACCCAGAAGCTGACCCCGGCACCGGGCATGGACCCGATGCAGCAGAAGATGATGCAGTTCATGCCGCTGGTGTTCGGCGTCATGATGGCCTTCATGCCGTCCGGCCTGGTGCTGTACTGGGTGGTGAACGGCGGCCTAGGCCTGCTGCAGCAGTGGTGGATGACCAAGCGCCACGGCAGCGAGCCGGTGGCAGCCAGCACCGCCCCGGCCCCGGTCAAGAAGAAGTAACCCGACCGGCGCAAACGACGCAAAAGCCCGCCGCAAGGCGGGCTTTTCGCATGCGGGGGTAGAATCGCCCGCACACCGCTTCTCCCACCTTCGAGTCCGCCATGCCGCGAGTGCCGTCGTTCCGCCTGTTCCTGCCCTCGCTGCTGTTGACCCTGGTCGTTGCCGGCTGTGGCGACAAGGACGCGAAGGCGCCGGCGAGCGCGGTGACCCAGCCCAGCGCGCAGGCCGCCGCCGCCGCCGATCCGGCCGCCGCGCCGCTGCTGGCCGCGCTGCAGAAGCAGCTCGATGGCTACCGCCGCATCGTGGTGCTGCTGGCCGACGAAGAGCAGCAGAGCGCCGCCGACCGTGGCACCTCCACGCGTATCGGCCAGCAGTTGTTCCACGATGGCCTGGAGCAGCGCACCGCCATCGCCGCGCAGTTCGACAGCCTGCTGCGCAGTGGCAGTCCGCAGCGCTTCGCCACCCTGGGCGCGGTGCTGGACTACATCGAATCGGCGCCGGAACTGTTCGACGCCGACCGCCTGGCGTTCCGCGAAGTGCTGCGTGACCTGCATGACCGTGTCGGTGCCGATTCCTCGCTGCCGGCGGTGAAGCTGCACCAGCGCATCGGCGAAGACCTGGACGCGCTGGACGAGATCGAGCGCAACTACAACCAGGAACTGACCCGCATCTTCAGCCGCTTCGAGCGCACCCGCGCCATCGACCTGAAGCGCGAGAAGTGGGACGACTACATCGCCCACCTGCACAAGGACTACAGCCGCGAGGCGATCCTGCGCGACTACGGGGTGATCGAGCCGTACCCGATGTCGATGAAGGACAGCGACCGCGAGATCTTCGGCCGCGACCTGCCGCCGAAGACCGTGGTGCTGACCTTCGACGATGGCCCGCACAAGGCCTACACCGATGAAGTGGTGGCCATCCTGAAGCGCTACGACGTGCCGGGTGTGTTCTTCGAAGTGGGCCGCAACCTGGGCAAGGTGGAAGCCGACGGCAAGGTCAGCCTGGGGCCCATGGCCAAGATCAGCCGCAGCCTGATGGAAGAAGGCTACGCCGTGGGCAACCACAGCCTGACCCACGCTCAGCTCTCGCGCACCACCGGCGATGCGCTGCGCCAGCAGGTGCTGGACACCGACACCCTGTTGAAAGACGTGGACAGCAAGCGCGCGCCGCTGTTCCGCTTCCCCTACGGTGCACGCAATGCCGAAGGCCTGCAGCTGCTGAACGAAGCAGGGCTGAAATCGATCATGTGGAACATCGACTCGATGGACTGGGCCGACCCGGTGCCGGAATCGATCGTGCAGCGCGTGCTGGGCCAGGTGAACAAGGAACAGCGCGGCATCATCCTGTTCCACGACATCCACGACCGCGCGGTGAAGGCGCTGCCGCAGATCCTCGATCGCCTGATTGCCGACGGCTACCAGTTCGCCGGCTGGAACGGCCGCGAATTCACCGTCGCACGCCCGCGCAAGGGCGCCAGCAACGATGCCACTGTCACTACCGGCTACGAGAAATCGTGGGCGATCGTGGTCGGCATCGACAACTACGCCAAATGGCCGAAGCTGGAATACGCCAGCCACGATGCGCAGGCGGTGGCCGATACGCTCACCGGGCAGTTCGGCTTCCCGTCTTCGCAGGTGATCGTGCTGAAGAACGAACAGGCCACCCGCAACAACATCCTGGCCGCCTTCCACGACCGCCTGGCCGACGACCGCACCGGGAAGAACGATCGCGTGTTCGTGTTCTTCGCCGGCCACGGCGCCACCCGCCAGCTCGCCTCGGGACGCGACCTCGGCTACATCATTCCGGTGGATTCGGACCCGAAGGAATTCGCCACCGACGCCATCGCGATGACCGACATCCAGAACATCGCCGAGAGCATGCAGGCCAAGCACGTGATGTTCGTGATGGATGCCTGCTACAGCGGCCTGGGCCTGACCCGCGGTGGTCCGTCGTCGTCGTCGTTCCTGCGCGAGAACGCGCGCCGCAGCGCGCGGCAGATGCTGACCGCCGGCGGCGCCGACCAGCAGGTGGCCGATGCAGGCCCGAATGGCCACTCGGTGTTCACCTGGGTGCTGCTGCAGGCGCTGGCCGGCAAGGGCGACCTCAATGGCGATGGCCTGATCACCGGTACCGAGCTGGCCGCCTACGTGGCGCCGGCGGTGTCGGCGGTTTCGCAGCAGACCCCGGCCTTCGGCAGCCTGCCCGGTTCGCAGGGCGGCGAGTTCGTGTTCCAGGTGCCGGACAGCCAGGAATACCTCAACGCCGATACCCGCCAGCTGACCGCCGATGCGATCGCGCTGAACAACAAGGTGGACGCCGCGCAGGACGCCAAGAATACCCAGGCGCCGGTGACCGTGGCCGACCTGCAGGGCGGCAAAGCCAAGCTGGTGGTGCCCACGGCAGGCCCGGCCTCGGACCGCCAGCGCGCGCAGCAGGCCAACGACCGCGGCCTGCAGTTGTATCGCGAGAAGCAGTACGACGAAGCCGCCGCACAGTTCGCCGAAGCACTGAAGCTGCGTCCGGACTTCGCCCAGGCCGCCAACAACCTCGGCTTCGTCTACTACCGCCAGCAGCGCTACGCCGAAGCGGCGCGCTGGCTGGAAAACACCTTGAAGATCGACCCGTCGCGCGCGGTCGCCCACCTCAACCTGGGCGATGCCTACTTCAATGCCGGCGACAAGGCCAAGGCAAAGCAGGCCTACACCACCTACCTGGCGCTGCAGCCGCAGGGCAGTGGCGCCGCGCAGGCGCGCGCACAGCTGGAGAAGCTCTGAGCCATGAACGATGTGACCCGCACCGACACCATCGTCGCCATCGCAAGCGCACCCGGCGCCGGCGGTGTCGGCCTGCTGCGCCTGTCCGGCCCGCGAGCCGCCGCGATTGCTACCGCGCTCGGCGCGCCCAGGCTGCGCCCGCGCCACGCGCACTATGCTCGCCTGCGTGATGCCGACGGTGAGGTGATCGACGATGGCATCGTGCTGTGGTTCCCGGCGCCGAACAGCTTCACCGGCGAAGAAGTGGTGGAACTGCAGGGCCACGGCAGCCCGGTGCTGCTGCAGCAACTGGTGGCGCGCTGCATCGCCCTGGGCGCGCGCCAGGCGCGGCCGGGTGAGTTCAGCGAACGCGCCTTCCTCAACGGCAAGCTGGATCTGGCCCAGGCCGAAGCCATCGCCGACCTGATCGCTGCCGGTGACAACCGTGCCGCGCGTGCTGCACGGCGTTCGCTGGATGGCGTGTTCTCGCGCCGCATCGACGCGGTGGTGGAACAACTGGTGCTGCTGCGCATCCACGTGGAAGCGGCCATCGACTTCGCCGACGAACCGCTCGATACGCTGGGTGGCGCGCAGGTGCGGCGTGGGCTGGAACAGGCGCGCGGCGACCTGGCCCTGCTGCGCCGCGATGCAGAGCGCGGCCGCCGCCTGCGCGATGGCCTGCATGCGGTACTGATCGGGCCGCCGAATGCCGGCAAGAGCTCGCTGCTGAACGCACTGGCCGGCAGCGAACGGGCGATCGTCACCGACATCGCCGGCACCACCCGCGACACATTGCGCGAGACCATCCGCCTGGACGGGCTGGAGTTGACCCTGGTCGACACCGCCGGCCTGCGCGACGGCGGCGATGCCATCGAACGCGAGGGCATGCGCCGCGCCCATGTGGAGATCGAGCGCACCGACCTGGCCCTGATCGTGCTGGACGCGCGCGACCCGGCCGCCGGTGAGGCCGCGCTGGGGCAGGCCGTGGCCGACGTGCCGCACAAGGTCTACATCCACAACAAGTCCGACCTGCTGGACGCGCTGCCGGCGCTGGATGACCCGGACCGGGTGTTCGTCTCGGCGGCAACGGGCGCAGGGTTGGACGACCTGCACGCGCGCCTGCGCAGCATCGCCTCGGCCGGGGCAGGCGAGCAGGTGGACGGTGAGTTCTCCGCGCGCACCCGCCACGTGGACGCGATCGAACGTGCGCAGGAACACGCGCAGCGCGCCGATGGCGAGCTGGCCCACGAACACCTGGAACTGGCCGCCGAAGAACTGCGGCTGGCGCACGACGCGCTGGGCGAGATCACCGGGCAGATGAGCGCCGATGATCTGCTGGGCCGGATCTTCTCCAGCTTCTGCATCGGCAAATAGGCTCTGCCTCTGGTAGATGCCAACCTTGGTTGGCATAAGGCCCAGGCCAGAAGCCAGGGTCGGAGCCCCTGCGGGGATCCGACCTCGTGCTTCCCCCACCTGTCACATTCCCGCCGCATACTGACGGCCATCACAGACCGTTTGGGGACGTCGCAGTGAAGTCGTGGGGTTGTGCGTTGCTGTTGTCGCTGGCCGTGGCACCATCGGTGGCCATGAGTGCTGAATCGTCCACCCCGGCCGCGCCCAAGGCGCTGGTCTACGGCCATCGCGGCGCCAGTGCGCTGCTGCCCGAACACACCCTGGCCGCGTATGCCCAGGCGATTGCCGATGGCGCCGATTACATCGAACCGGACCTGGTGATGACCAAGGACGGGGTGATGGTGGCCCGCCACGAGAACGAGATCGGCGGCACCACCGACGTGGCCGAGCACGAGGAATTCGCCAAGCGGAAGACCACCAAGGTGATCGACGGCCAGCGCGTGACCGGCTGGTTCACCGAAGACTTCACCCTGGCAGAGCTGAAGACCCTGTACACCCGCGAGCGCCTGCCGGAACTGCGCAGCACCGCCTTCGATGGCCAGTTCCGCATCGCCAGCCTGGACGAGATCCTGGCCTTCCTGGTGCAGCAGGCCGGGCGTGCCAACCGCGGCATCGGCCTGGTGCCGGAGATCAAGCACCCGACCTACTTCCAGTCCATCGGCCTGCCGATGGAAGACGCACTGCTGGCCGCGCTGCGTGGCAACGCCTATACCAACGTCGGCCCGGTCACCATCCAGTCGTTCGAGACCGCCAACCTGCGCTACCTGCGCGGCAAGCTGGGGCGGGGCAGCAACATCCGCCTGCTGCAGCTGCTGTGGAAGGGCGAAGTGAAGCCGGCGGACATCGCCAAGGCCGGTGGCAGCCTGACCTACGCACAGATGATGACCCCGGACGGTCTTGAGCAGATCGCCACCTATGCCGATGGCATCGGGCCGGAGCTGCGCTCGATCATTCCGCTGCAGGCCGATGGCGCGCTGGGCACGCCCACGCCCCTGGTACGCGATGCGCATGCGGCCGGGCTGCTGGTGATTCCCTACACCTTCCGCCCGGAAAACCACTTCCAGGCCAGCAACCTGCGCAAGGGCGCGGACAACGCGCGCAACCCGGAAGGTTCGATTGCGGAAATGCGCGCCTACCTGGCGACAGGCATCGATGCGTTCTTCACCGACGACCCGGCACTGGGCCGGCAGGCGGTGGATGGCACGGGCGCGGCGGGGAATGCGGCGGATTGATGCACCCGTGGTAGGTGCCAACCTTGGTTGGCACACAACAACCGCGCCGACCAAGGTCGGCCACTACCGGGCCGTGAAGACCCCGAATGGGGTCAGAGCCCCTTCGGGGATCTGACCCCGCCACCGGTCAACCGCGCGGGTCTTCCGGGCGGCGGAACGGAATCACCACGTAATCCTGCCCTTCGCGCGGCTGCCACAGCACCGGCACGCGCTGCGGTGAGGGCGGCTCCAGCTCGTCGTCGGCCAGCGGCTGCACCTCGTCTTCTTCGTCTTCCCAGCTGTAGTGTGGGCGCGGCGGCAGCGGGTCGGCGTTGCGGAACAGCAGGGCGGCGATGATGCCGGCAAAGGCACCGCCCATGTGCGACTGCCAGGACACGCCGTCAGCATGCGGCAGGATGGTCATCAGCATGCCGCCGTAGAACAGCATGCCGATCAGGCCGGTGGCGATGGCTGCGCGGTCGCGGCGCAGCAGGCCCAGGCTGGCCAGCAGGAACATCAGCCCGTGGGTAACGCCACTGGCGCCCAGGTGCACGCTGCCCGGGTTGCCCAGCATCCACGCGCCAACGCCCGAACCCAGCCACAGCAGGGGCAGGGCACGCAGGGTCGCCTTCGGATAGACACTGCCAGCCAGGGTGCCCAGGATCAGGATCGCGATGCTGTTGGCAGCGATGTGCTCCACCGAAGCATGCAGCATCGGTCCACCGATCAGGCCCAGCAGACCCTTGGCTTCCAGCGGGGCCACCGCCCACGGTCGCCAGTCGAAACTGCCCTGCAGGGCGAACACGACCACCAGCACCAGCACGGCGGCCAGGCTGGTGTTGAACGCCCGCACGATGCGTTGGCGGTCATTGCGGGGGGCCGGCACGTCGCCGGCGGGCAGGGGCGCGTTGTTGTCCATGCTTCAGCAATGGCGGTGGCTGGCGCGAAACCAAGGCCACCGCTGCGGGAGAGTGGGCGCGGCCGGCGGGACAATCCCGCCGGCCGTGTTGCAGGCCCGGCCAGGATCAGGCCGCGCCGGTGCCTTCCTTCGGCGGGTACTTCAGGCTGAGCACCACGGTCGCGGCGATGATCACCGCCACCACGCCCAGCGACACCGGGGTGGGGATCTTGAACAGGTCGATGATCATCATCTTGATGCCGATGAAGCCCAGCACCAGCGCCAGACCGTAGGGCAGCAGGTGGAAGCGGTCAGCCATGCCGGCCAGCAGGAAGAACATGGCGCGCAGGCCCAGCACCGCGAACACGTTGGAGGTGAGCACGATGAACGGGTCGGTGGTGATGGCGAAGATGGCCGGGATGCTGTCCACGGCGAAGATCACGTCGGTCACCGCGATCAGGATCAGCACCGCGAACAGCGGGGTGAACCAGCGCACGCCATCGCGCTTCACACTCAGCGCATTGCCTTCATAGCCCGGCAGCAGGCGCAGGTGCTTGCGCATCCAGCGCAGCGCCGGGTTGGTTTCCAGATCCGGTTCCTGGCCGGCGGCGAACCACATCTTCCAGCCGGTGAACAGCAGGAAGGCGCCGAACACGTAGAGCAGCCAATGGAACTGGCTGATCAGCACGCTGCCAGCGAAGATCATGATCGTACGCAGCACGATCGCACCCAGGATGCCGATGATCAGCACCTTCTGGCGCTGTTCCTCCGGCACCGCGAAGTAGCTCATGATCATCAGGAAGACAAAGATGTTGTCCACCGCCAGGGCTTTTTCGACCAGGTAGCCGGTCAGGAACTCCAGGCCCACCTTGTTGGCCACCACCTGGCCGGCGGTTTCACTGAGGTAGAACCACAGGCCCGCGTTGAACAGCAGGGCCAGGGCGACCCAGCCGATGGACCACCACAGGGCTTCCTTGAAGGTGACCTTGTGCGGGCCGCCGTGACGCATCAACACCAGGTCGACCAGCAGGGCGATGATCACCACCGCCACGAAGCCGCCCCACATCCACACATTACCGATCGTCTGCATTGGGAATATCCGTTGGAAAGATGAATGCCAGGCCGTACGGCGAGGATCTGCAACGGAGGATCGGGAGGGGGATCCAGGGACAGAGCTTCGCCAGTACGGCGAAGGTCTCGCTCGCAACCCCACGCGGGTGGGATTGCCGTTGCACCGGAGCCTGCGGGCTCGAATTGACGGCGACAACGTCTGGGAGCTACTCCCCTTCTGGCGCCGATTCTGCGGCCTGGCCGGCCCGCCGTCAAATGGCCGACCCGCCGGGGTCGGATCCCCGCAGGGGCTCTGACCCCGACCAGCGTGCCAACCAAGGTTGGCACCTACCAAGGCGGAATGGGGTCGGAGCCCCGTTGGGGATCCGACCCCCGGCTGCCGGTTTACAATAGGCGGATGAATACCCCCCTGCCCGTTGTCCGCCTGAAGAATGCGTGGCGTTCCAGCCACCCGTGGATCTTCCAGAAGCTGGTCGAAAAGCCGACCGTCCGCCCCAAGCCCGGTTCCATCGTCGACGTGGTCGGCATTGATGGCGAATTCATCGGCCGCGGGTTCTACAACGGGCACTCGCGCATTGCCGTGCGCATCCTCGAAATCGATCAGAACGTGCCGGTGGATGCCGGCTGGTTCTCGCGCAAGATCGCCCAAGCGGTGTCGCTGCGCCGTGAGGTGCTGAAGCTCGACACGGTGTCCGACGCCTGGCGCGTGGTGCACAGCGAAGGCGACGGCCTGTCCGGCCTGGTGGTCGACCGCTACGGCGACCTGGTGGTGGTCGAATTCTTCGCCGCCGGCATGTTCCGCCACCGCGAGTGGATCTACGACGCGCTGCGCGAGCAGTTCCCGGGCTGCCGTTTCCACAGCTTCGCCGACGAACACGTGCAGAAGCAGGAAAGCTTCGACTTCCACGGCAACACCACCACCGAAGCGTCGGTGATCACCGAGTACGGCATCAAGTTCCGTGCCGACCCGGCCGGTGCGCACAAGACCGGCTTCTTCGCCGACCAGCGCGAGAACCGCGAGTGGCTGAGCCAGCAGGTGGAAGGCAAGCGCGTGCTGGACCTGTGCTGCAACACCGGTGGCTTCGCCGTGTACGCGGCCGCGCGTGGTGCGTCGGAAGTGGTCGGCATCGATATCGATGAAGACGTGATCCAGATCGCCAAGGGCAATTCGCGCCTGAACAACGTGCGCCCGAAGTTCGTCCAGTCCGACATCTTCCCGTGGCTGCGCGATGCCGCCAACCGCGGCGAGCAGTACGACGTGGTGATCCTGGACCCGGCAAAGATGACCCGCGACCGCGACCAGGTGATCACTGCGCTGAAGAAGTACCTGGACATGAACAAGCTGGCGCTGGGCGTGGTGAAGCCGGGCGGCCTGTTCGCCACGTTCTCCTGCACCGGGCTGGTGGCCGAGGACCAGTTCCTGGACATGCTGCGCCGCGCGGCGTACTTCTCCGGCCGCACGATCCAGATCCTGAAGGTGGCCGGCGCCGGTCCGGACCATCCGTTCATGGCGCACGTGCAGGAATCGCGCTACCTGAAGGCCGTGTTCTGCCGCGTGGTCGACTGACTCCGACCTGTCGCGTCGAGCCGCGCTCGACGCGACAGGTGTTGATCAGTTCAGTCGAGCATGGCTCGACGCGACATGTGCCACACCCGCTGCCGACGGCCCCTGCAACTGCTGCAGCAGGCCATTGATCACCAGCGCCCGGCCGCGCACGTGGTACCCCAGCGTGGTCAGGCCGATGCCGGCGACGATCAGCAGCAGCAGTGACCAGGCGATCGCCAGGCCAACCACATGCTGCACACCGTTGCGCAGCCAGTGGTCGCGTTGCCACGCCTGGCTGCCTGCCGAATAGGGAAGCTTGGCCTTGGCTTCGAAGCGCGCACGGATCACCGCGGGCACGGCGATGCCGATATCCTCGCCGCGGGCGATGGCCAGGCCGGTGTCGTTCAGGGGCGCGGAGGCGCGTGCCAGCGAACGCTGCGCCTGCAGGTAGCCCTGCCATTGCGGGCTGAGCGCGGCGAATCCCGGGCTGTCGATGAGCGCGGGCAGCTGAGTGCTGTCGAGCTTGCTGCCATCGCCGGCCTCAGACCGGCTGAAGTCAGGGCTGACGAAGCCGTTGCCCACCAGCAGGGCCACCAGCACCGAGCCACCGATCACGAACGAGAAGGTGAAGTGGCGCACGCCGCGGTTGAGCAGCACCCTGCGCAGGCCGAACCCCATCCAGACCAGCAGGCCGCCCACGATGCTCAGGTTGGCCAATGCCAGCAGGGCGAGCGTGGAAGGCACATTGCCGTAGCCGGCGGGAACGTGCGCCGACGGCGGACTGCCGGTCAGGCCCTGCAGCAGCATGATGGACAGCAGCGCCGTGGCCGGCAGCACCGCGAAACACGCCAGACCCAGGGTGCGCGCGAACGAACCCCGGCGGTACAGCGCGCGCAGGCCGGGAATGGCTTCGACCCGCGGCTGCAACGCTGCTGGCACCTGCAGTGGATCGGTCCTGGAAGACGTCATGCCGGTGCTCCGGAGGTGCGCAGCAGCTGCTGCAAGGCCTGTTTCAGCTGGTCCTGTGCTTGTGCCGCACGCGCCACCATCTGCGGGCTGGCGTTGTCGCTGTTCTGCAGGGCCTGGATGGTCTGCCGCCAGATCGGCAGCAGGATCTGCACGGTTTCGCAGTAGCGGTCGAGCAGTTCAATGGCGTGGTTGCGCGCCAGCTGCACCTGGATGCGGCTCATCGAATGGCTGGCCAGCAGCGCGGTCAGGTTCGCCACCCGCCGCTGCAGGCGTTCCACGGGGCGGTCCAGCACCAGCGGATCGTCGCTGGTGCCGCTGTCGGCCGGCAGTTCCTGCAGGAACTGCACGCCTGCATCGATGTAGATCTGCAGGCGCGCCCCCTGTTCGTCGTGTGCATCCAACTGTGCATTCAAACGGTCCACGCTGCTGCGCACCGCAGCGGCCTGGTGCTCGACCTCGGACAGCACGTCACCGTTGCCGCCCATCGCGATGCGCCGGCGCAGCTGCCGTTCGATATCGGCACCGGTGAACCGGTCCCACCAGCTGGCGCGTTCCAACAGTGCATTGGGGTCGTGTTCGGAAAGGCGGCTGACCAGATCGGCCAGTGCCCTGGCCAGCGCATGCGCACTGCCTTCCTGCCACGCCGGCTCCGCACTGGCACTGGCCAGGTCGGCCGGCCCGTAGCGGCCGATGTCGATGCGCCCGAGGAACAAGGCCGGCAGCACATCGCGCTTGAGCTGCTCGACGCTGAGCGGCGCGCTGTCAGGCGCAGGCTGTACGGTGGGAAGCGGTGGCGGCACGGGATGGGACATCGGAATTCCGTTTCAGCGGTGGCGCAGCGTGGTGGGCTGCCGCTGTCGATAGCGGCTGCTGCCGAGTGTAATGGAGTGCGCGCGGTCGCTTGGCACTACCGGTGGTGGCCGCCGCGGCGCTATGGTCGTGCTCTTCCCATTGCCGGAGGATGCCCATGCCGTCGTTGCGTCGCCTGTCCCTGCTGCTTGCCCTGTCGCTGAGTGCGCCGCTGTCCGCCCACGCCATCGAATTCAGCGCGCAGGAGCTGGCCCGTGCCAAGGCCCTGCAGCAGCGTCTGCTGACCCTGGACAGCCACCTGGATACGCCGGCCAACTTCGGCCGCAGCGGCTTCGACATCGAGCAGCGCCACGACCACAACGCGCTCTCGCAGGTGGATTACCCACGCATGGTGGACGGCGCACTGGATGGCGGCTTCTGGGCCATCTACACCGACCAGGGCGACCGTAGCGCTGCCGCCCACCTGGCCGAGCGCGACCATGGCCTGCAGCGCCTGCTGGAGATCCGGCAGATGCTGGCCGCCAACCCCGAGCGCTTCGCGCTGGCGCTGAGGGCCGATGATGCCGCGCGGATCAAGGCCGAAGGCAAGCGCGTGGTCTACATCAGCATGGAAAACGCCAGCCCGCTGGTGGCCGACCCCACGCTGCTGAGCTTCTACCACCGCGCCGGCCTGCGCCTGCTCAGCACCGTGCATTTCGCCAACAATGAATTCGCCGACTCGGCCACCGATCCCAAGGGGCCGGAGTGGAAGGGCCTGAGCCCGGCCGGCAAGGATCTGGTGCGCGCGGCGGTGAAGCTGGGCATCGTCATCGACCAGTCGCACGCCTCAGATGCCGTGTTCGACGATCTGCTGGCAATGATGCCGGTGCCGTTCGTGCTGTCGCACAGTTCGGCCAAGGCGGTCTACAACCACCCGCGCAATCTCGACGACGCGCGCCTGCGCAAGCTGGCCAAGGCCGGCGGAGTAATCCAGGTGAACGCCTACGGCGGCTATCTGATCGATACCGGCAAGACGCCCGAACGCAAGCAGGCCGAGGAAGCGCTGAGCAGGCAGATGGGTGGCTGGGAAGGCATGACCATCGCCCAGGGCGTCGCCCTGCAGCAGGCCGAGCAGGCGCTGGACCACGAACATCCGGTACGCCACGCCAGCCTGGACGACTTTTTCGCCCACTTCGAGCACATCCTGAAGGTGGTCGGACCGGAGCACGTGGGCATCGGCCTGGACTGGGATGGCGGTGGCGGCCTGAGCGACCTGCCCGATGTCAGCCAGCTGCCGAAGATCACCGCCTGGCTGCTGCGCAAGGGCTACACCGAGCAGCAGATTGCCGACATCTGGGGCGGCAACCTGCTGCGGGTGATGCGCCAGGCGCAGGCCTACGCCGAGACCTGATCGGGACCGCGTGATCGCCGGGCATGGCCCGGCGCTACCTCATTGTTCCGGTAGCGCCGGGCCATGCCCGGCGACGCGGATCAGCGCGCGATCAGCGCATTGCGGCGGCTGTACACGAAGTACAGCACCAGGCCGACCACGTTCCACAGCAGGAAATACAGCTGGGTGGTGTGCGGCAGGCTGATGAACAGGTAGATGCAGCCCAGTGCGGCCAGCGGACCCACCACGAACGCCAGCGGCGTGCGGAAGCTGCGCTCGCGGTTGGGTTCGCGCACGCGCAGCACCACCAGGCAGATGCCCACGGCGGTGAACGCGGCCAGGGTGCCGGCGTTGGCCAGCGCCGCAATCTCGTCCAGGCGCGCCACACCGGCCAGCGCCGACACCACCACGGCGGTGAACAAGGTGGTCGCCACCGGCGTACCGGTGCGCGCGCTGACCTTGGACAGGCGGCGCGGCAGCAGGCCATCGCGGCTCATCACGAAGAAGATGCGGCTCTGGCCATACAGGAAGGCCAGCAGCACGGTGGGCAGGGCGATGATGGCGACCACGCCGATGAACATGGCGGCCTTGGGGCTGCCCAGTTCACGCATGATCAATGCCAGCGGCTCGGCACTCTGGCCGAACACCGCATAGCTCATCGCGCCCACGGCGGCCAGCGCCACCAGCACGTACACGATGGTGCAGCCGACCATCGAACCGATGATGCCGATCGACAGGTCGCGCGCTGGGTTCTTGGTTTCTTCGGCCGCGGTGGAAATGGCATCGAAGCCATAGAACGCGAAGAAGATGATGGCCGCTGCCGCCATCACGCCGCGCTCCACCCCGTCCGGGCCCATGGATTTGGCGAAGCCGTGCGGCATGAACGGCTGCAGGTTGCTGCTGTCGAAGGCGGGCAGGGCCACGGCCACGAACACCGCCAGCGCGATCAGCTTGAACACCACCAGGATCGCGTTGAGGGTGGCGCTTTCCTTGGTGCCGGCCATCAGCATCAGCGCCACCAGCCAGGTGATGACGATGGCCGGCAGGTTGATGACGCCGCCGGCGACATGCGGTCCGGCGGCCAGCGCCGCGGGCAGGGTGATGTCGATGCCGAACTGGGTGTGCACCCACTGCAGGAAGCCGACGAAATACCCCGACCAGCCCACCGCCACGGTACTCACCACCAGCGAGTACTCCAGGATCAGGCTCCAGCCCACCACCCAGGCGAACACTTCGCCCAGCGCGCTGTAGCTGTAGGTATAGGCGCTGCCGGCGGCCGGCATCATCGTGGACAGCTCGGCATAGGACAGCGCCGCACAAGCGCAGACCGCACCGGCGATGGCGAAGGAAATCAGCACCGCCGGACCTGCCAGGTTGGCGCCCACGCCGATGAGCGTGTAGATGCCGGTGCCGACAATGGCGCCGATGCCCAGGGCGATCAGGTGCGGCCAGCTGAGGGTCGGGACCAGCCGCCGGCCGGCTTCATGGTCGGTGACGGAATCTAGGGACTTGCGCCGGAGCAGGGACATGCAGGCCTCGGAAGGGGATGACTTGGAACGACAAGTTCCCGAGTGTGACCCAACGCAGCGCAGCATTACCACTGACGGGGGTCATACCCGCCATCTCGCCCGCTGTGGCCCGATCAGGGTGACGGAATCGGCATAAACGGTCACCCGGTCACGCCGGGCATGCCCGACGCTACCGGTCATCCATTCCCGCGCGCAGGTGGTCGATGAACACCCGCAGCTTCGGCGCCATCTGTTCGCGCGCCGGGTAGTACAGGTGGAAGCCGGGGAATGGCGGCTGCCAGTCCTGCAGCACGCTGCGCAGGCGGCCGGCGGCAATGTCGTCGGCCACCAGCGAGGCGAAGCCCTGGGCCATGCCCAGACCATCCAGCACGGCGCGATGGGCGACACCGGCATCGTTGAACACCAGCCTGCCGGCCACCTCCACCTCCAGGTCGTGGCCCTGGCGGCTGAATTCCCAGGGCATCAACCGGCCGTTGGCCAGCCGGTGCACGATGCAGGCATGATCCTGCAGGTCGTGCGGGGTCTGTGGCACGCCATGGCGTTCGAAGTAGGTCGGCGTGGCCACCACCACCTGTCGCTCGGGCGGTCCAACTGGCACGGCAATCATCCCCTGCGCCAGCGATTCGCCCAGGCGGATGCCGGCGTCGAAGCCCTCGGCCACCAGATCGGTCAGCGCCGGGTCCACGCACAGTTCCACCTGCACCTGCGGGTAGCGGGCGAGGAAATCGGGCAGCCGCGGCAGCACCATGCGATCGGCGACGATGCGCGGCAAGGTCACCCGCAGCCGCCCGGCCGGCACCGAGCGCGCGCTGTCCAGCTCGGCGAAGGCCTGGTCGATCTGCTCCAGGCCGCCGCGCACGCGCTGCAGGAAGCGTGCGCCGTGTTCGGTCAGGCCCACCCGCCGCGTGGTCCGCTGCAGCAGGCGCACGCCCATCCGTGCTTCCAGCGCGCGCACGCTCTGCGACAGTGCCGAGGTCGACACCCCCAGGGCGTCGGCAGCGCGGGTGAAACTGGCATGGTCGGCTACGTGGACGAAGGCGACCACGGCGGTAAGCGGCGCAGAGGCGTCCATTGTGAAGCCTTCCTTCAAGGTGAGTCCGGTTGTACGCAGTTTATCCACATGATCGACAGGAGGAAGCTGGCTTCCCCGGCGGATGTACCGCCTGCGTGATGGAGACCTGCAATGTCGCTCGACCACTACCGCCTGCTGGGCCGCTCCGGCCTGCGGGTCAGCCCGATGGCCCTGGGCACGATGACCTTCGGCGCCGACTGGGGCTGGGGCGCGGATGAAGCCGAGGCCCGTCGCATCTTCGACGCCTACGTCGAACGTGGCGGCAATTTCGTCGATACGGCGAACAACTACACCAATGGCAGCGCCGAAACCCTGCTCGGCCGTTTCGCCCAGGGCCGGCGTGACCGGCTGGTCATTGCCAGCAAGTACACCCTGGCCACCGTGCCGGGCGACCCCAACAACGCCGGCAACCACCGCAAGAGCATGCTGCGCTCGGTGGAGGACAGCCTGCGCCGGCTCGGTACCGACTATCTGGACGTGCTGTACCTGCACGCCTGGGACGACACCACTGGCGTGGACGAGGTGATGCGCGGCTTCGACGATCTGGTCCGCAGTGGCAAGGTGCTCTACGCCGGCATTTCCGATACCCCGGCCTGGCAGATCGCGCGCATGCAGACCCTGGCCGACCTGCGTGGTTGGGCCCCGTTGGTGGCGTTGCAGATCGAGTACAGCCTGATCCAGCGCAGCGTGGAACACGAACTGCTGCCGATGGCGCAGGCGCTGGGCCTGGGCGTGGTGGCCTGGTCGCCGCTGGGCAGCGGGGTGCTGACCGGCAAGTACAGCGCCGCCGATCTGGCCCCGCCCGAGGCGCTGGATGCCACGCCGGGGGGCTCACGCCGCAACGTCGCCCTGATCAACGGCGCGTTGACCCCACGTTCGCTGCAGATCGCCGATGAAGTGCGGCAGATCGCCCAGGACCTGTCGCACTCCCCGGCCCAGGTCGCGCTGGCCTGGCTGCTGCAGCGCCCCGCTGCCGGTGCCCTGCCCATCGTTGGCGCCCGTACCCTGGCCCAGCTCGAGCACAACCTGGACGCGCTGGACCTGCAGCTGCCTACCGACGTCATCGCCCGACTGGACGCGATCAGCGCCGTCGCCCCGTCCTTCCCGCACGACTTCCTGCAGATGCCGCTGCCACGCATGTTGATGAGCGGCGGCACCCGCCTGCAGCCGCGCGCCTGACCACTTCCACCCGGAGACTTCCCGATGAACCCCACACCGATGACCACGCGCACCCTCGGCCCCGCCGGCCCCGCCGGCCCCACCGTGTCTGCCTTGGGCCTGGGCTGCATGGGCATGAGCGCCTTCTACGGCGGCCGCAGCAGCGAAGACGAGGCCATCGCCCTGATCCAGCAGGCGCTGGACCGTGGCGTCACCCTGCTCGACACCGCCGATGTGTACGGCCCGCACAGCAATGAACGCCTGCTCGGCCGCGCCATCGCCGGGCGCCGCAACGAGGTGTTTCTGGCCAGCAAGTTCGGCCTGAAGCTGGACCCGGGCAACCCGCAGGCACGCGGCGTCGACGGCCGCCCGGAATACGTGCAGGCCGCCTGCGAGGACAGCCTGCGCCGGCTGGGCGTGGACCACATCGACCTGTACTACCAGCACCGCGTCGACCCGGCGGTGCCGATCGAAGACACCGTCGGCGCGATGGCGCGGCTGGTGGAACAGGGCAAGGTGCGCTGGCTGGGCCTGTCCGAGGCCTCGGCAGCCACGATCCGCCGCGCCCACGCGGTGCACCCGATCACCGCAGTGCAGAGCGAGTACTCGCTGTGGTCGCGCGAACCGGAACAGAACGGGGTGCTGGCCACCACCGCCGAACTGGGCATCGGCTTCGTGCCGTATTCGCCGCTGGGCCGGGGTTTCCTGACCGGTGCCATCCGCAGCGCGGATGATTTCGAGGCCGACGACTACCGCCGCAGTTCGCCGCGCTTCCAGGGCGACAACTTCGCCCGCAACTTGGCGCTGGTGTCGCAGGTGCAGGCGCTGGCCGCCGAGCTGGAGATCACTCCGGCACAGCTGGCCCTGGCCTGGGTACTGGCGCAAGGTCCGCACCTGGTGCCGATTCCGGGCACCACGCGCCTGCCACGGCTGCAGGAAAACCTGGGCGCGCTGCAGGTGCAGCTGGGCGCGGACGTGCTGGCACGACTGGATGCGGTGTTCCCGCTGCATGCGGCGGCCGGGGAACGCTACCCGCAGGCCGTGCTGGCCACGGTGGACCGCTGAAACGAAGGGCGGGGCCGCGCTATGCTGCCGCCCCGCCCGCAACCGCCAAGGACGCACGATGCCCCCCATGGACGACGACACCCTGCTCGAACGCAGCTGGGAAATCCGCGAAGAGACCCTGTACAAGCAGCACTTCGGCAACACCGGCCCGGGCATCTACCCGCTCGACATGGACCTGCTGCACGGGGTGTTCCAGCAGGAGGACATCGATCCGCGCTGGCTGCACGTGGGCGTATTCGCCTGCCCCCCACATCGCGAGCGCCGGCACTGGGTGTATGTCAGCTCGGGCCTGTCCAACGCCTGGGAAGGTGCGCACGAGGACGGCGATTCGGGCTTTGGTGTCGAACTGCTGCTGGAAACGCGCGACGAAGCGCCGTGGGCACTGACCACCCTGCGCTGGTTCACCGCCTACCAGCTGCTGCTGTGCCATTCGCGCATGCCGGGCGGGCCGCTGGCGCCGTGGCATCGGTTGAAGCTGGGCATGCCGGTGGATCGTGCCCAGAGCGAACTGCAGGCGATGGTGTTCATTCCCTCGCCGCATTTCCCCGGTCCACAGCAGCTGCCCTCTGGCCGTTTCGACTTCCTGCAGCTGCTGCCGCTGACCCTGGATGAACATGCCTTCGGTCGCGAACACGGCTTTGAAACGGTGCTGGCGCAGCTGACTGCGGCGGGCGCCGCGCCGGTGGTCGACCCGCAGCGCGGCGGCATCGACCTGGCACCGTAGCGTCGAGCTTGCTCGACTGAAGGAGTCGTAGAGTCGAGCTTGCTCGACTGGCACGGAAAATCAGTCGAGCAAGCTCGACTCTACGAAGAGCGCGAATCAGTCGAGCAAGCTCGACTCTACCGGGCTGTCTTACCCGTTCAACCCCAGGCGGATACCGAAGCCGACCAGGAACAGGCCGGCCACCCGGCGCAGCGCCGTACTCACCCGCGGGTGCTGGATCAACCGCCGCCGCGCCAGGTTGCCCGCACCGATCAGCAGCGAGCAGTAGGCCACGCTGACCACGAAGATGATGCCGGCCAGCGCCGCGAACGTGGCGATGCCGTGGTGCGCGGTGGGATCGATGAACAGCGGCAGGAACGCCATGTAGAACAGGATCGCCTTCGGGTTGAGCAGACTGACCAGAATCGCCTGCTGGAAGTAGCGACCGGGCTGCATGCGGATCGGGCCGCCATCGCTGCCGTCAGGCTTCGGCGTGCGCAGCAGGCTGATGCCCACCCACACCAGGTAGGCCGCGCCCAGGTACTGAACGGCGTGGAACACCAGCGGGTTGGCTTTCAGCAGCGCGGCCACACCGGCCAGGGCCAGCCACATCAGGATCTGGTCGCCCACCAGCAGGCCGGCCAGGGCGGTGTAGCCGCCGCGCACACCGCCACGGCCGGTGGCCGTGAGCAGGGTGAAGGTGCCGGGCCCGGGCAGGGCAAGGAACACCAGTACGGCGAGCAGGAACGTCCACAGGTCCTGGATGCCCATCCACGGCATGGCATGGCTCATTGTTGTTGCGGGGGGACGCCATTGTCGGCCACCACGGTGGTCGCGGACAGGGGCACGCCGTCGCCAGCGGGCAGGCCGGACAGCAGCGGTTGCAGGTGCTGGCGCAGTTGCGCGTGCAGTTGCCGCACCGCCGGCGAGAACTGCTTGCGGTGCGGGCAGACCAGCTGCAGCGGAATGTGGCTGCCCACGCCGCCCAGCAGCACCTGCAGACGGCCCTCCAGCACGTCCTGGCGCAGGTCCAGCCAGGATTTGTAGGTGATGCCTTCACCCGCCACCGCCCAGCGCCGCACCACGTCGGCGTCGTCACAGACCAGTGGACCGCGCACCGGCACCACCACCCGCCGCCCGTCCACCTCGAAGGCCCAGCGGTCGTAGGTGCGTCCGCCGAGCTGGTAGGCCAGGCAGTCGTGCTCGCGCAGATCCTCCAGCCGCGCCGGCACACCGCGCCGCTGCAGATAGGCCGGTGATGCGGCCAGCACGCGGCGGTTGTCCTCCAGCAGGGGCAGGGCCACGTAGTTGGCATCGTCGAACTGGCCCAGGCGTATCGCCACGTCCACTGGGTCGCGGAACACGTCGGCAACCTCGTCGGACAGTCGCAGGTGCAGGCGCAGCTTCGGATGTGCGGCGCGGAAGGTCGCCAGCCACGGCAGCAGCAGGTTGCGGCCGAAATCCGACGGCGCCGACAGCTGCAGGGTGCCGTGCAGTTCGGCCGCGTCGCCCTGCACCCGTGCCTGGCCCTCGCGCAGGGTGGCCAGCACCTCCTGCGCATAGGGCAGGTACAGCGCACCTTCGGCGGTCAGGCGCAGGCTGCGGGTGGTGCGCACGAACAGGCGCAGATCCAGCTCGCGTTCCAGCCGCGCCACCGCGGCGGCCACTTGGCCAGGCAGCAGATCGGCTTCGCGCGCGGCCTGCGAGAAGCTGCCCAGCGCGGCGGTGCGGACGAACAGCTGCAGGTCGTCGAAGCGGATCATTTTCATTACCAGAGTGAAAGTCCTGACTGATTCTGCGCCTTTCCCAGGGACTGTGCGCGGCGCACGCTGTGCCTTCCTTCCCCGTTGGACCGCCCCATGCGCGCCATTGCCTATACCCACGCCGGCCTGCCCATCGATGACCCCCAGGCCTTGGTCGATATCGACCTGGACCTGCCCCAGCCCGGCCCGCGCGATCTGCGCGTGGCCGTGCGCGCGGTGGCGGTGAACCCCGTCGACACCAAGGTTCGCCGCAGCGCCGCCACCGAAAGCCCGCGCGTGCTGGGTTGGGATGCGGTGGGCGTGGTCGACGCCGTGGGCAGCGAGGTGACCCTGTTCCAGCCGGGCGACGCGGTGTACTACGCCGGCGTGATCGACCGCCCCGGCAGCAATGCCGAATACCAGTTGGTGGACGAGCGCAGTGTTGGCCGCAAGCCCGCCACGCTGGACGATGCCGCGGCGGCAGCCCTGCCGCTGACCGCGATCACCGCCTGGGAGCTGCTGTTCGACCGCCTGCGCATTGCCGAAGGCGGTGGTGAAGGGCAGACCCTGCTGGTGATCGGCGCGGCCGGCGGCGTCGGCTCGATCCTGGTGCAGCTGGCGCGCCAGCTGACCCAGCTGACGGTGATCGGCACCGCCTCGCGCCCCGATACCCAGGACTGGGTGTACGCCATGGGCGCCCACCACGTGATCGACCACAGCCTGCCGCTGGCCGAAGGCCTGGCCCGGCTGGGCATCCCCCAGGTGGAACACGTGGCCAGCCTGACCCACACCGACCAGCACTACGCGCAGATCGTGGAGGTGCTGGCGCCGCAGGGCCAGCTGGGGCTGATTGATGACCCGGGCCAACTGGACGTGATGGCGCTCAAGCGCAAGGCGCTGTCGCTGCACTGGGAACTGATGTTCACCCGCCCGCTGTTCAAGACGGCGGACATGCAGAAGCAGCACGATCTGTTGAACCGGGTGGCCGAACTGATCGATGCCGGCGTGCTGCAGACCACGCTGGGCGAGCACTTCGGGCGCATCAACGCGGCCAACCTGCGCCGCGCGCACGCACTGCTGGAAAGCCACCGCGCCAAGGGCAAGATCGTGCTGGAAGGCTGGTGAGGGTTCCGGCCAACGGCTGAGCCCCTCGTGGCGGTGGGTTGGTCGCGGAAAGCCTGCGCTTGGTCGGGCGGGTTGGGTTCGCGGGACACGCCGCAAGTACGTCCTTGTAGGCTCGTAGGCGCCATCCATGGCGCCTGCGGTCCCGCGAACCCAACCCGCCCGACCTCTGACAGTTTCCGTGTGCGGTCAGCCACGGAGAAGAAAAAAGAAGATCAAGAGCAAGAGCAAGATCAAGAGCAGAACCGGGGTCAGAGCCCGTTGCGATGCAACGGGATCCGACCCCGTGCCGTTCCGACAGATCGCGGAAGTCTGTCGAAGGCGGGGTGGGTCCGGTTGCGGGGGTATCCGCGCCATGGATGGCGCGGCTAAGCCCCCAGGGATGGGTTTACGGCGTCCCCCGCAACCGGACCCACCCCGCCATCCCACGGAATGCCCGCTGTTGACCTTGCTTCAGTCGAGCATGGCTCGACTCTACGGCAGGTGCAGGGCTGCAAGCCCTGCAAAAACACCCACCCCTCAGGCCACGCCGTTGTCGACGTGCTGGGCAAACCCTGGCTTTTGCCGCAGGCGCTCGAACCAGGCGGCCACGTTGGCCAGCGCTGGCTTGTCGCCCGGCGTGCAACGCCAGCGCTGGGTCGACAACCCCAGCACGATGTCGGCCAGGGTGAAGGCATCTCCGGCCACGTGGGCATGCTGCGCCAGTTGCGCATCCAGCATCGCCATCAGCCCGTTCAACTGCACCAGGCTGGCCTCCGCCCGCGCATCGTCCGGGTAGTCGGCATGGCCACGCACGCGGGCCATGAACACCGCGCGCCACGCCGTGTTCAGATCGGTGGCCTGCCAATCCATCCACTGTTCCACCCGCGCCCGCGCCTGCGGTTGCATCGGCAGCAGATCATCGCGCCCGGCACGTACGGCCAGGTAGCGGCAGATGCTGTTGGATTCCCACAGCACGAAGTCACCCTCGCGCAGCACCGGCACCTGCACGTTGGGGTTCAGCCCGCGCAGCAGCTCGGCCGCCGGGGCCACGTG
This sequence comes from Stenotrophomonas sp. YAU14A_MKIMI4_1, assembly GCF_003086855.1. Lineage (NCBI taxonomy): Bacteria > Pseudomonadati > Pseudomonadota > Gammaproteobacteria > Lysobacterales > Lysobacteraceae > Stenotrophomonas > Stenotrophomonas sp. YAU14A_MKIMI4_1. Next base: position 4,462,931 of record NZ_CP025998.1, on the reverse strand, counting down.
GTGCCGCAGCGGCTGGCCCAGCACGGCCGCCAGCCACAGCACCTTGCGCACGTTGATCGAGGTCGGCTTTCCGTACAGTTCCAGCATGGTCAGGCGCAGCGTTTGAGACGGGGCCAGCCTACACTGGTGGCATGCAAACTGAATTCCTCATCGTTGGCAGCCTCCTGCTGGCCATCCTTGTCCTGCAGCTGGTCGCCCTGCTGCGCCGGCCCCCCCATGACCGCCTGGAACAGGCCGTGCGCGAAGAGGCCCGCAGTGGCCGCAGCGAACTGCGTGAGCAGCTCGATGGCTTCGCCCGCGCGCTGACCGATCTCTCGACCCGCACCGACCAGCGCCTGGACCTGCTGCGCGAAGCGCTGGGCGAAGACGCCCGCAAGGCGCGCGCTGAGGCGGCCGACAGCCAGCAGCGCAGCGGCGCGCTGCTGGGCCAGCGCCTGCAGGAGCTGCGCGCGCAGCTGGAGGTGTTCGGCCAGCAACAGGAAGCGCGCATCCATGCCTTCGGCCAGCAGCTGCAGGAACTGACCACGCGCACCGATACCCAGTTGGGCGCGCTGCGCCAGACCCTGGTGGACGATGCGCGCAAGGGCCGCGAAGAAGGTGCGCAGTCGCAGCAGCGGCTGACCGAAAGCCTGGGCCTGCGCCTGCAGGAACTGACCCAGCGCAACGAGCAGCGCATTGCCGAAATGCGCGCCACTCTGGAAGAGCAGCTGCGCGCGCTGCAGACCGACAACGCGCAGAAGCTGGAACAGATGCGGGTAACGGTGGACGAGAAGCTGCAGTCCACCCTGGAAACCCGCCTGGGGCAGTCGTTCAAGCTGGTGTCCGAGCGCCTGGAACAGGTGCAGCGCGGCCTGGGCGAGATGCAGCAGCTGGCCACCGGCGTGGGCGATCTGAAGCGTGTGCTGACCAACGTGAAGACGCGCGGCAGCTGGGGCGAAGTGCAGCTGGAGAACATCCTGGAACAGACGCTGATCCAGGAGCAGTACGCACGCGCAGTGAAGGTGCGTCCGGACAGTGGCGAGATGGTCGATATCGCGGTGCGCCTGCCCGGCCGCGCCGCCGACGATGCACCCGTGTGGCTGCCGATCGATTCCAAGTTCCCGCGCGAGGATTACGAACGCCTGCTGGATGCACAGGAGCAGGGCGACGCCGAACTGGTGCGCGTGCAGGGCGCACAGTTGGAACGGGCGGTGAAGATCCAGGCCAAGTCCATCTGCGAGAAATACATCGTGCCGCCGCACACCACCGATTTCGCGGTGATGTTCCTGCCCACCGAAGGCCTGTACGCCGAAGTGATCCGCCGCCCCGGGCTGGTGGACCTGCTGCAGCGCGACCATCGCGTGGTGGTGGCGGGGCCGACCACGGTCACCGCGCTGCTCAACAGTCTGCAGATGGGCTTCCGCACCCTGGCCATCGAAAAGCGCTCCAGCGAGGTGTGGAGCCTGCTGGGCGCGGTGAAGACCGAGTTCGGCAAGTTCGGTGATGTGCTGGACAACGTGAAGGCCAAGCTGGACCAAGCCAGCAAGCAGATCGACCAGACCGGCGTGCGCACGCGGGCGATCGCGCGCAAGCTGCGCGAGGTGGAATCGCTGCCGGCCGAACAGAGCCGACAGCTGTTGCCCGATGGCCTGGCCGCAGACGAAGCACCCGAAGCCGACGACGCCGGGCAGGGCTGACACACCGTTTGCACCGCGTGGTGCGTATGCTGGCGGCCTCGATTACCGCCAGCAGGTCCGACCATGCGCCTTCGTTTCCTTGCCAGCCTTGTCCTGGGCGTGCTGCTGGCCGCCTGCAGCAGTACGCCGCCGGCGACCGATGCGGCGGCACAGCCGGCCGCGGCCGACACCGCTGAAGCCAGCCAGGCCTACCAGGAAGCGCGCGATGTTGACTGCCGCGCTGCCGGCGGCACCCTGCAGCCGCTGGGCCGCCTGCAGCGCGTGCAGTGCGTGATTCCCTATGCCGATGCGGGCAAGACCTGCAGCGGCAAGCAGGACTGCAGCGGCCAGTGCCTGGCCACCGGCGAAACCGAGGCAGGCGTGGTCGCCACCGGTACCTGCCAGCGCGATGTCAGCCAGAACTTCGGTTGCCGCCAGCGCATCGAAGCGGGCAAGGCACAGGGCACGATCTGCGTGGATTGAGCGCCCGCAGCACGCGCGCGGCGCTATGCTGGCACACCTTTCCCGCCATTGCCGGAGCACCCGCGTGAGCACCCCGATCCAGGACATTTCCCTCACCACCATCGACGGCCAGCCGTCCTCGCTGGCCGACTACAACGGCAAGGTACTGCTGCTGGTGAACGTGGCCTCCAAGTGCGGCCTGACCAAGCAGTACGAAGGCCTGCAGGCGCTGTACGCCGACAAGCAGGCGCAGGGACTGGAAGTGCTGGGCTTCCCGGCCAACAACTTCCTCGGCCAGGAGCCGGGCAGTGAAGCCGAGATCCAGCAGTTCTGCCAGCTGACCTACAACGTCAGCTTCCCGATGTTCGCCAAGATCAGCGTGGCCGGCGAGGACATCCACCCGCTGTACCAGCAGCTGACCGCCGCCCAGCCGCAGGCCATCGGCGAAGGTCCGCTGCGCGAGCTGCTGACCGGCAAGGACATTCCCACCCTGCCGGCGCCGGCGGTGCTGTGGAACTTCGAGAAGTTCCTGATCGGCCGCGACGGCAAGGTCATCGCCCGCTTCGCACCGGACGTGGCTGCCGATGATGCGCGCCTGCGCGAAGCGGTCGAGGCCGCCCTGGCCGCCTGACCCCGCCGGGGTCGGATCCCTTTCCACCGGAAAGGGCTCTGACCCCAGTGCAGCAGCCAGAAAAAAACCCCGCCAAGGCGGGGTTTTTTCATGCGCCGGTCGCAGCGATCAGTTGCTCCACTGCGGCATCGGCATGGCATCGACCGGAATGGGCGAATTGGCATCGTCGCTGCCACGCTCGCGCTTGCCACGCAGATCGTTCTCGATCTGGTAGTTGCGGCGCTGCAGCCAGGCATCGCGGGTCAGCGCGTACTCGTCCACCGCGCTGTCGCGGATATCGTCCAGCGCCATCAGCTGTGCGCGGGTGTCCACCAGCTGCAGGCCCTGCAGGCCGATACGCACCTTGTCTTCCTCGATGGTGCGGATGGGCGACAGCGGAATGTCACCGGCCAGGCCGAACACATCGCGCACGGTGCGCGGGCCGAAGAACGGCAGTTCCACGTAACGCGAACGGCGCCAGCCCCAGGCGCCCAGAGTCTGCCCGAAGTCTTCATTGCGACGCGGGACCATGGCCTTGCTGGCCGGATCGAACAGGCCACCGATACCCAGCGTGCTGTTCATCAGGAAGCGGCCCAGGGTGTCCCAGGCATCACCCGGTCGGCCCTGCAGCAGCTGGTTGGTGATGGTCAGCGGCGAACGCAGATTGCTGAAGAAGTTGCTGACGCCGGTACGGGCGAAGCGCGGCACCACGTGGGTGTAGGCGGTGGCCAGCGGGCGCGCGACGCCACGATCAACCGCATTGTTGAACGCGTGCACCTTGCGGTTCAGCGGCTCCCACGGGTCGTAGGCCGAGGCATCGGCGGTGGCGGCATTGCTGCCATACAGCGCATCGAAGTCGTCATCGTCGCCGGCCGCGGCGGTCGCGGGTGCGGCGGTCGTACCGTCAGTGGTCGGTGCCACGTCGGTCGCCGGCACGGCATCGCTGGCCACCGGTTCGCTGGCGGCGGCCGGCACCACGGTGTCGGCCACGGGCGCGTCGCTGCGCGCGGGCTTGCCGGCGCACGCGCTCAGCGCGGCGGCAACAAGAAGAAGGGAGATGGCGCGTACGACGTTCATGTCAGCTCGCAGCAGAAGGTGCGGTGAAATCCAGGGTGGGCGACAGCCGGTAGGCCGCGCTCAGTTCGTTGTAGCCGGCCGGGGCGCCGGCGATGGCCAGGGTATGGCCCTGTGCGCGTGCACGTGCGGCCAGTTCGGCCAGCAGCGCCAGACCGGCGCTGTCCACGCGTTCCACGTCGCCCAGTTCCAGCCGTGCCAGCTTGGCCGGCAGCGCCTGCAGCTGCGGCCAGAGGGCAATGACCGCGGCGCGGTCCAACACCCCGCGCAGGCGCAGGGTGTCGCCTTCCAGCAGCGCCAGCGGCTTACTTGCCATTGCCCGCCGGCCCGGCCTGCATGCTGCCGCTGCGCAGTTCGCTGGCCACCTGCTTGATGCCCTTCTGGCGCAGCGGCGCGTCGAACTGGTTACGGAAGGTCTGCACGTAGGAGATGCCTTCGATGTTCACGTCGAAGATCTTCCACTGGCCGCCCACATTGCGCATCCAGTACTCCACCGGGGTGCCCTCGGCACCGGCGCGCACCAGTTCGGTGGCCACGCGCACGCCGCGGTTGCCCGGCAGCGGGCTTTCGCCCTTCAGGCGGAAGCTGGGCTTGCCCTGGATGTTCAGCAGGGTCGAGCCGTAGCGCTGCATCAGGCTGTCGGCCATGGCATCGGCGAACAGCTTGATGTCGGCGTCCGAGGCGCCGCGGGCGTGCGTGCCCAGCACCAGGCGCGCGGCGTAGTCGCGGTCGAAGGTGCGGTTGAGCTCGCTGTCGATGTAGCTGCGCAGGCTGGCCGGGTTGCTGCTGAACTCGCTGCGGCGCTGCTGCAGGGTGTTCAGGATGCGGGTGCTGGCATCAATGACCACCTTGCCGGCCTGGCCCTGCGGCGCGGCCACGGCCGGTGCGGTGGACTGCTGTGCCTGGGCGAGCAGCGGGCTGGCCAGCAGCAGCGAGGAAGCGAGCAGGGCCGGGATCAGTTTCGTCTTCATGGTTGCGGTTCCGTTGCAGGCGCGGGGGCGCTCTCGTTGGATTTCGGGTCGGCGCCGCCACCGGCGCCGCCACTGAACATGTACTTGCCCACCAGCTGGATCAGATCGACCGCCGGCTGGGTGAAGACAATCTCGTCACCGGCCTTGAGCACGTCCGGATCGCCGCCCGGCTGCAGGCCGATGTAGCTTTCGCCCAGCAGGCCGCTGGTGAAGATGCCGGCCGAGGTGTCCGCCGGCAGGTCCTTGATCTTGCTGTCCATGCGCAGGGTCACGATCGACTCGAACTTCACCGGGTCTAGATCGATGGCGGCCACCTGGCCGACGGTTACGCCGCCGATCTTCACCGGTGCCTGCTTGCGCAGCTGGCCGACCTGCGAGAAGCGTGCCTTCAGCTCGTAGCCCTGGCTGCCCCAGCTCCAACGCTGGTTGGTGGAGGCAACGGCCAGCACCATGAGCGAAGCCAGGGCCAGCAGCAGGAATGCGCCGACGGAGAATTCAAGTCTGGGACCGCGGATGGCCATGTGGAATACCTGATCGTCTCTGGGTGGCAGCGCGCCCTGCGCACCGCCGGTGGAAAGGGTTACGTGAACAGCATTGCCGACAGCACGAAGTTGAACATCAGCACCAGCAGCGAGGCGTTCACCACCGCACGGGTGGTCGCCACCGAGGTGCCTTCGATGGTCGGTTCGGCGTGGAAGCCCACATACGAGGCCACCAGCGCGGCGGTACCACCGAAGATGGCCGACTTCAGCATTGCCACGCCGAAGTCGTCCCAGAAGTCCACGCTGTTGCGCAGCGCCGACCAGAACACGCCGTTGTCCAGGCCCAGCACATGCACGGCCTCGAAGTAGCTGGCGCTGATGGCCAGCGAACAGAACACGCCGGTCAGCAACGGCACGGTCAGCACCGCCGCCCAGAAGCGCGGGGCCACGGCCTTGGCCACCGGGTCGATGGCCATCAGTTCCAGCGCCTTGATCTGGTCGGTGGCGCGCATCAGGCCCAGCTCGGCGGCGATGGAACTGCCGGCGCGGCCGATGAACAGCAGCGCGGTCAGCACCGGCGCCAGCTCGCGGTACAGCGACAGGCCCAGCAGGGTGGACAGCGCGTCGGCTGCACCGAAGGTGGTCAGCGTGCGGTAGCCCTGCAGGGTCAGCACCAGGCCGACGAAGGCACCGCCGACGGCGATGATCGGCAGCGAGCGCGCGCCGATCTTGTAGATCTCGCGGGTCAGCTCGGCCAGGAAATCACGGGTGGGCAGCGAACCGCGCAGCACGGTAAGCGAGAACAGACCGGCGCGGCCCAGCGAACGGGTGGCTTGCACGAACGGCATCAGGCGACCCTCGCCCGCGGCGCAGCGTCAAAGGGAATGGGGCCGTCGGGCTGGCCGTGCAGGAACTGCCGCAGCAGCGGGTCCTGGCTGGTCTGCAGCGCTTCGGGGCTGCCCTGGAACACCACCCCGCCATTGGCGATGGCGATGACCTGGTCGCAGATCGGCAGGGTCTCGTGCACGTGGTGGCTGACGATGATGCTGGTCAGCCCCAGGCTATGGTTCAGGCGCTGGATCAGGCTCATGATCACCCCCGAGGCGATCGGGTCCAGCCCGGTCAGCGGCTCGTCGTAGATCATCAGCGGCGGGTCCAGAGCCAGTGCGCGGGCCAGCGCCACGCGCCGCGCCATGCCGCCGGACAGCTCGCGCGGCCAGGCATCGGCGGCGGCCAGCAGGCCCACCGCGTGCAGCTTCATCTGCACCAGCCGGCGCAGCACCGGCGCCGGCAGGCGGGTGTGGGCGCGCAGGGGCAGGGCGACGTTCTCGGCAACGGTCAGGTCGGTCAGCAGGCCATTGCCCTGCAGCAGCACGCCCACGCTGCGGCGCATCTCCAGCAGTTCGGCGCTGCCCTGCGGAATGGGCTTGCCGAACAAGGTGACCTGCCCGGACACCGGGCGCAGTTCACCGGTAAGCGCGGCCAGCAGGGTGGACTTGCCGCTGCCGGACGGGCCGAGCACGGCGGTGATGCTGCCCTGCGGAACCTGCAGCGATACATCGCGCAGGATCGTGCGCCCGCTCCGGTCGATGCGGACGTTGGACAACTGCACCAAGCTGGAGGCGGAAGCCGACATGGGCACCATTAACGTTTTTTCGACAGGGCAGAATCGGGCCAGCCGGCTGAACATAAGCGGACTGGACGGTGCAGTATTGTGGCACGCCATGCCGCCTGCGCGGCCGGGACAATGCCGCGGTACCCCGGAACAATCCGTGCCGGTCCTGCCGGTACACCATTGAATAGCGGCGGTCGTGCGGCACACTGTGCACGATGAGTGACCCCGGCAACGATTTCCGTCTCTACCATTCCAACTCCCTGGATGTGCTGGCCGCGCTGCTGGCGCGCAACGTCCGTGCGCCGGTTCCCGGCCAGCCGCTGCTGGCCCCGGAGGTGGTGCTGATTCCCCAGGTGGCCATGCGCCGCTGGCTGCAGGCCACTCTGGCGGCCGAGTATGGCGTAGCGGCGAACCTGGAGTTCCTCACCCCGGGCGAGTTCGTTGCCCGCGCCCTCAACGCGAACGTGCCCGGTGAAGCCGACGACCTGGACGCGGCCGGGCTGCACTGGAAACTGTACCGCGCCCTGCGCGATCCGTCGCTGTTGGCCCAGCCGGCGATGCGCGCGCTGCAGTCCTACCTGGCCGGTGGCGACACCCTGAAGCCCTGGGCGCTGGCCGGCGAACTGGCCGCGGTCTTCGAGAAGTACCAGGCCTGGCGCCGCGACTGGCTGCTGCGCTGGGATGCTGGCGCCGACCCGGACGATCCGCAGGCGATCCTGTGGCGGGCCATCGCCCATGGCCAGGGCTACCGCGCGCGGCGCATCCAGGACTACCTGGATCGCTACGAAGGCGCGGGCAAGCCGCTGCCGCAGGGCCTGCCGCCGCGCCTGTCGGCCTTCGCCACGTTGAACATCTCGCCAGATGTGCTGCGGGTCATGGCCACCCAGTCGCGCGTGGGCGAGATGCACTTCTATATGCCGACCCCGGTGCAGTCGTACTGGGGCGATCTGCAGACGCTGGCCGAGCGCCTGCGCAGCGGTGCACCGGACCCGTTCGGCGAAGCCGCCGGCGAAAACCGCCTGCTGGAAGCCTGGGGCGCCGCCGGCCGCGACTTCATGGCGGTGCTGGGCAGTTACGAAGTGGTGCACCCGGCCGGCGAGATCGCCGCCTATTCCGACCCGGAAGAAGACACCCGGCCCACGTTGGCCGACGGCGGCCTGGCCGACAGCCTGCTGCACCGCCTGCAGCGCGATCTGTTCCACCGCCGCGCGTTGCCGTCGGGGGAACTGCGCGACGGCCTGCACAGCGATGACCCGAGCCTGCAGGTGCACGCCTGCCACACCCGGCTGCGCGAACTGCAGGTGCTGCACGACCAGCTGCGCGCGCTGCTGCAGGACCCGCGCTTCGATCCCCCGCTGCAGCCGCGCGACATCGCGGTGCTGGCGCCGGACATCGACCCTTACGTGCCGTACCTGGAAGCGGTGTTCGGCGGCCGCAGCGGCGAAGAAGACCACATTCCCTATGCATTGGCCGACAGCAGCCCGCTGGCCGGTGAGCCGCTGGCCGATGTGTTCGTGCACCTGCTGGGCCTGCCGGTATCGCGTTTCGGCCTGAACGAGATCCTGGATCTGCTGGCCAGCGCGCCGTTGGCAGAGGCTGCGGGCCTGGAGGCGGTGGATTTCGACCGCCTGCACGGCTGGCTGCAGCAGGCCGGCGCGCGCTGGGGTATCGACGCCAACCACCGCGGGCAGATGCAGGCGCCGCGCGATGACGCCTATACCTGGCAGTTCGCGCTGGACCGGCTGCTGCTGGGCCACGCCACCGGCAGCGACGTCGATCTGGCCGGTGTGGCGCCCTGGACCGAACTGGAAGGCGGTGCGCTGGACGCGCTGGACCGGCTGCTGCGCCTGTTGCGTGTGCTGGCGGTGTACCAGCGCCGACTGGGTGACACGCTCACCCCGGCACAGTGGCGCCAGCGCCTGCTGGCCCTGCTCGATGCGCTGCTGCCCGAAGCGCCCACCTCACCCAACAGCCAGCGCGCACTGGAGCGACTGCGCAAGCTGCTGAACCAGTTTGCCGACGATGCCACCCGCGCTGGCTTCGAAGAGGGTGTGCCACCGGAGGTGGTGCGTGCGCACTTCGCCGGTGCGCTGTCCGAAGCCGATACCCGCGCGCCGCTGCTGACCGGTGGCATCAGCTTTGGCCGCATGGTGCCAATGCGCCTGCTGCCGTTCCGGGTGATCTGCGTGCTGGGCCTGAACGATGGCGACTTCCCGCGCCGCGACCCGGCTGCCGGCCTGAACCAGCTCACCGCCGAACTGGATACGCCGCGCCGTCGCCCGGGTGACCGTTCCACCCGCGAGGATGACCGCTTCCTGTTCCTGCAGTTGTTCGCCGCCGCCCAGGACGTGTTCTATCTGAGCTACCTGGGGGCGGACCCGCGCGATGGCAGCGTGCGTGAACCTTCGGTGCTGGTCAGTGAACTGATCGACGCCGCGGCCGCCTACCACCAGGACCCCGCCACGGCCACGCGTGACTTCACCGTGCGCCACGCGCTGCAGCCGTTCTCGCCGGCCGCGTTCGGCGAAGGCGATGGGCGCCGCTTCAGTTACCGCCGGCAGTGGTACCCGGCGGCCGGGCGCCTGTCCGGCCAGCGCAGTGGACTGCCCGCGTGGTTCGACGCGCCGCTGCCACCGCCGCTGGACGATGCGGTGGAAGCGGAGGTGGCACTGGATGCGCTGCGCCGCTTCCTGTGCGACCCGGCCGGACAGTTCCTGGCCCAGGCACTGGGCCTGCGCCTGGCCGACGAGGTCGAGGAGGTGGATGACCTGGAACCGCTGGTGCTGTCCTCGCGCGGGCCGGACAAGCGCAGCGTGCAGGCTGCCGTCGTGCGCGCCACCCTCAGCGGCGATGCCGAGCCGCTGTACCCGCGCCTGCGCGCGCGTGGCCTGCTGCCGTCCGGTGCGCTGGGTGAACGCCAGTTCGACGCCGAACAGCTCAAGACCCGCCCCTATGCCAGCGCGATGCTGGGCTGGATGCGTGGGCAGCCGCTGGAAAGCCGCCGCTACGACGTGGATATCGACGGCGTGCGCCTGCATGGCCGGGTGGCCGACCGCCATCCCGAGGGACTGGTGCGCCTGCGTGCCGGCACGCTCAACGGCAATGCGGTCATCCGCCAGGGGCTGGATTGGCTGCTGGCCAATGCCGCCGGCGATGCGCTGCCGCTGGTGCAGTTCCACGATGGCGGCGACGCCGGCCCCGGCCCGCACCTGCTGCCTGCGCTGAGCGTGTCCTCGGCGCGCGCCGCCCTGCGTGCGCTGCTGCAGCTGCGCCAGCGCGGCCTGCGCGAGCCGCTGCGCTTCGCCCCGTACACCGGCTGGGTGCTGTTCACCGCGCCCGTGGAAAAACAGCGCAGCGAAGGCTGGAAGCAATGGCACGGCAGCGACCGCAGTTGGGGCGAAGCGAACAGTGATGCCTGGCAACTGCTGTTGCGGGGTGCCGATCCCTTTGCCGATGACGACAGCTATGCCGATCTGCTGCGCAACAGCCAGATCGTGTTCGGTGCGGTACGTGACGGGCGCGGTCCCGCTGGCACCGGCAAGGAGGCCGACGCATGAATACACCCGTTGATCCCTACCTGCTGCTGCCGCTGCACGGTATCGGCCTGATCGAGGCCAGCGCCGGCACCGGCAAGACCTTCACCCTGGCCACCCTGTTCACCCGCCTGGTGGTGGAACAGCGCCTGCGCATCGGCCAGATCCTGGCGGTGACCTTCACCGATGCGGCCACCCAGGAACTGCGCAAGCGCATCCGCGAGCGCCTGGCGTTGGCCGCGCGGCTGGTGGACCTGCCGCCGGCCGCCGACGAGGCCCCCGACGCGCTGCTGACCCGGCAGGTGCTGCAGCGGCATCTTGATGGCGGCAGCGAAAGTGCGGCCGCCCTGCAACGCCGCCTGCAGGTCGCCGCCGACGAGATCGACCTGGCCTCGATCTTCACCATCCATGGCTTCTGCACGCGCGTACTGCGCGAATACGCACTGGAAAGCGGGCATACCTTCGATCCGCCGGAACTGCTGGCCAGCGACCGCGAACTGCTGGAGGAACTGGCCGCGGACCTGTGGCGCGTGCACGCCAACGACCCGGCCACGCTGGAACCGCTGACCTGGCTGTGGTCGCACCCCGATGCGCTGGCCTCGGACCTGCGTGCGCTGCTGGCCTCGCCACCGCTGTACCCGCGCCCGCAGGTGGTGGCGGTGGACGACCCGCGCCCGGCCCTGCAGAGCGCGGCGGCAGAACTGTCGCTTGCCGTGCGCGAGCATGGCGAACAGTTCTTCCTGGATCTGTGCGAAGCAGTCGACAACAAATGGATCAACGGCGTGTCCTACAAGCTGGGCTGGCTGCACCCGCTGGGCCGGCAGCTGCTGGCCTGGGGCGAGCGCGGCGATGCGACCGAACTGCTGTCCAGCGAGCGTCTGCCGGCCCTGCTGCCCGATGCGCTGGCGGCCAAGACCAACAAGAAGTTCGTCGATCGCACGCCGTCCTCGCCGCTGCAGGCACCGCTGCAGCGCTACGTGGCGCTGCTGGACCAGCGCGAGCAATGGCTGCGCGGCACCGCACTGAACTTCCTGCATGCCCTGCGCGAGGAGGCCGCCCAGCGCCTGGCCGCACTCAAGCGCACGCGCCGGGTACAGACCTATGACGACCTGATCGACGGCGTGGCCCAGGCGCTGGAGGGGCCGCAGCGGCTGGACCTGGTGCGCAAACTGCGCCAGCAGTACCGCATTGCCCTGGTCGATGAATTCCAGGACACCGACGATCGCCAGTGGGGCATCTTCCACACGGTGTTCGGTGATTCGGCCGAGGTGCACACCCTGGGCCTGGCACCGGCGCTGTTCCTGATCGGCGACCCGAAGCAGGCCATCTACGGTTTCCGCGGCGGTGACATCCACACCTACCTGAAGGCCAAGCAGGCCGCGCAGCCGGCGCCGCCGTTGGACCAGAACTTCCGTTCGCGGCCCTCGGTGCTGCGCGCGCTGCAGGCGCTGTATGACAACGGTGGCGACGAGGCCTTCCTGGAGGCGGGTATCGGCTTTGAGCCGGTGCGCCCCGGTGGCGTGCGCAGCGATGACGATTACCTGCGTGATGGTGCAGCGGCACCGGCACTGACCCTGCGCGTGCTGCGCAGTGACGGCGACAAGGCGCTGGGCGCCGACGCCTCGCGCGCGGCAGCGACCCAGGCCTGCGTGGCCGCCATCCACCAGACCCTGGTCGACGCCCGCGCCGGCGCGGCGGTGCTGCGTGGCCGGCCGGTGCAGCCCGGTGATATCGCCGTGCTGGTGCGTTCGCACCGCGAGGCAACGCTGGTGCAGCGCGCGCTGGCCGCGGTGGGCATTCCCGCCGTGGCCGCCGGCAAGCAGAGCCTGTTCGCCACCCGCGAGGCCCGCGATCTGCGCGCGTTGCTGCTGGCCTTGCTGCAGCCGGCCGACGAAGGGCGGCTGCGCGCCGCGCTGGCGACCGTGCTGCTGGGCCAGCCCGCCAGCGCGATCGCCAGCATGGAGCGCGAAGGGGACCTGCAGCGTGGCTTCCAGACCCAGCTGCTGCATTGGCGCGAGCGTTGGCAACGCGGCGGCCCCTTCGCCGTGGTGGCCGATGTCTGTGCCGCGCAGGGCGAACGCCTGCTGGCCCTGATCGATGGCGAGCGCCGGCTGACCAACTACCTGCAGCTGGGCGAACTGCTGCAGGAAGCCTCGGCGCAGGCACTGGGCATGCATGGCCTGCTGGACTGGCTGCAGGGGCAGATGGTCCATGCCGACCAGAACGACGAACAGCAGCTGCTGCGCCTGGAATCGGATGCGCGGCGGGTGCAGATCATCACCCTGCACAAGAGCAAGGGCCTGGAATACCCGCTGGTGTACCTGCCGTTCGTTGGCATCGACGGCGGCGCGTCCAACAACGCAGCGCACTGCACCGTGCACGTGGACGGCCAGCGCCAGCTGCACTGGAAGCTGGACAAGGACGAGGCCTGGGAGGCCGCCAGCGGCCAGCGCGAACGCGAACAGCGTGCCGAGGACGCCCGCCTGCTGTACGTGGGCCTGACCCGCGCCGAGCACGCGCTGTGGATCGCCATCGGCGACCTTGCCGGGTTGGGCAAGACCCGCCTGGCGCCGCTGCTGGGCGATCTGCAGACCCTGCGCACGCATGCCGACGTCTGCATCGACGACAGCGCGCCGGTGCTGCGCCTGCCGCAGTTGCCGACCGAACAGGAAGGCGACCTGCCGGCCGTGCGCAGCCTGACCCGGCGCGTACCGCACGACTGGTGGGTGTACAGCTTCACCCAGCTCGCGCACGCCGACGCCGGCAACGATGTCGAAGCGGCCGCCACCGAACTGCCGGCACCGGCCGCCGATGAACCCGCCGGCGCCGAGCTGCCACTGGAACCGGCCTTGCCCGAAGCGGCCGCCGCCGATGCAGAGCCGCCGGACCCGCGCTTCATGGGCAGTCGTTTCGGCAACGTGCTGCATGAGGCGCTGGAAAACGTCGACTTCGCTGCGTGGGGTAGCTGGACGCCCGAGCAGCCCGCGCCCGAAGGGCAGGCCGCGCTGCTGCGCAAGGCCCTGCACGATGAAGGCTATGCCGACCAGGATCTGGACGATGGCGTGGCCGTGCTGGTGCCGCTGGTGGGCCACACGCTCACCGTTGGCCTTCCCGAGGGCGGTGCCCTGCACAGCCTGGGCGAGGGCGAGCGCCGCGCAGAAATCGAGTTCCACTTCGCCATCGAACCGACCAGTGTGCCGGCGCTGCTGCAGCTGCTGCACGCCCATGGCATTGCCAGCGCCCGCCGTGGCTTCGGCCTGCGCCGCCGGCTGGAAGGGCTGATGACCGGCAAGATCGACCTGACCTATGTGCGCGATGGGCGCTGGTACGTGCTCGACTACAAATCCAACCGCTTGCCGGGCTACAGCCCGGACCTGCTGCAGATCGCCATGCGCCACAGCGAATATGACCTGCAGGCGCTGATCTACACCGTGGCCCTGCACCGCTGGCTGCGCTTCCGCCTGGGCCGCGCCTACGACTACGCGCGTGACATGGGCGGCATCCGCTATCTGTTCTGCCGCGGCCTGGACGGCAATGGCAACGGGGTCCATGTCGACCGCTTCGCACCCGAGCTGGTGGATGGGTTGGACGCGCTGTTTGCCGGTGGCGACGCTGCCCATGCCGCACTGGCCGCGCGTGCGATCGGAGCCAGCGCATGAGCACCAGCCTGCTGAAACAGCTGTACGTGGGCCGCCACCTGCGCACGCTCGACCATGCCCTGGCCACCAGCCTGCTGCGGTTGCGCGACGATACGCCCGATGCAGTGGCGGTGGCTGCCGCGCTGGCCTCGCTGGCGGTATCGCAGGGCCATGCCGGTTTCGATCCGGCGCAGCCCGGTCGCCTGATCGAGGGTGTGACCGCGTGGCCGCCGCCGCCGCAGTGGCTGGCCCAGCTGCGGGCCTCGCCCTGGGTGGCACAGCCCGATGACCCGGACGCCGCTGCCGATGAGGCACCGCTGGTGCTGGAAAACGGCCTGGTGTACCTGCGCCGCTACCGCGAATACGAGCGGCAGCTGGCCGCCGGGCTGCAGCGCATCGGCCGGCACCCGCTGCCGGCGCCGGACATGGCCGCGCTGGCGCCCTTGTTCGCGCGTCTGTTCCCCGCCGCCGCCACGCAGGAAGACCACCAGGCACGTGCGGCCGGGGTGACCCTGCGCCACCCGCTGGCGCTGGTCACCGGCGGCCCCGGTACCGGCAAGACCACCACCATCGCCCGCCTGTTGCTGCTGCTGGCCGCGCAGGCCCTGCAGGCGGGGCAACCGGCACCGCAGGTGGCCCTGGCCGCACCCACCGGGCGTGCCGCCGAGCGCATGGCCGAGAGCCTGCGTCTGGCCGTGCAGCGGCTGCAGGAAGCAGGGCTGGACCCGGCGCTGTGTGCGGCATTGCCGAGCACCGGCACGACCCTGCATCGCCTGCTCGGCGTCATTCCCGATTCGCCGCGCTTCCGCCACCACGCCGACAATCCACTGCCGGTGGATGTGGTGGTGGTGGACGAAGCATCGATGATCGATCTGCCACTGATGGCCAAGCTGGTCGATGCCATTGCCAGCGGTACGAGGTTGATCCTGCTGGGCGATCCGGACCAGTTGCCCTCGGTGGAAGCTGGCGATGTGCTCAGCGCGATCCTGCGCGCCAGTGGCGATGGCAGCGGCACTCGTGCCGACGACGCGCAGGCCCTGCACGGTTTGCTGGCCGCGCCCACCCTGCAGCCGCAGGCACCGCCACGCGCCTTCGCTGGCCGCCGCGTGCAGTTGCAGCGTGGCTATCGGCAGAGTGATGCGCTGCAGCTGGCACCGCTGGCCCAGGCCGTGCGCGAAGGTGACAGCGGCGCCGCCCTGGCCCTGCTGCGCGACGGCGGCCTGTCCGGGGTCAGCTTCCACGAACACGATGCCGATCCGCTGCGCGGCCAGCGCGACCACCTGCTCGCGCACTGGCGCGCGCTGGCCGAGGCCGACGACCCCGGCCGCGCGCTGCAGCAGGCCGGCCGCCTGCGCGTGCTCACCGCACTGCGCGAAGGCCCGCAGGGCGCGCGCGGTCTCAACAGCCGCATTGAGCAGCTGCTGGCCGGCAACACGCCCGGTTACTTCCAGGGCCGTCTGCTGCTGATCACCGAAAACAGCTATCGGCACCGGCTGTTCAACGGTGATATCGGCATCTGCCTGCGCGACCCGCAGGGTGCGATGGCCGCCTGGTTCCCCGGCGACACGCTCGACCAGCCCCGCGCCTTCCATCCGGCCGCACTGCCCGCGCACGAAAGCGCCTTCGCGATGACGGTGCACAAGGCACAGGGTTCGGAATTCGATGAGGTCTGGCTGCAGTTGCCGCGGCAGGACAGCCGCGTCCTGTCGCGCGAACTGGTCTACACCGGCCTGACCCGCGCCCGCCAGCGCCTGCACCTGGCCGGCAGCGAAGACGTGCTGGTGGCGGCGCTGAAGCGCCACGCCAGCCGCCTGGGCGGCCTGGCCTGGCGGCTGGGCGCAGAAGCGGGGTCGGATCCCGTTCCCGACGGGAACGGGCTCTGACCCCATCGCGCCGAAGACGTTGACGTTGCTGTTGATTTGGCAGGTGCAGGGCGCCGCCCTGCCGCCACGTTCATTCCGCGATCAGCACCAGGCCATCGGGGAAGACGATCGCAGCTTCATCGGCGCTGAGATCGAAGAAGCCCACGCCGTGCTGTTCGGCCAGGTCCTGCACGCGGCCATGCGCGCGCTCGGCCACCGAGTACGCAAAGGCGCCGTAAATCACCTGGCGGCCGATGCTGTAATCAGTCACTTCGGGGCGGTCGTCATCATCGTTGCTCAGCGGACCATTCATCGGCGGGAACTCCCGCGCCATGTCCGCAAACCAGGCCTGCAGCGCCGGGCTGCTGACCGCCGGGTCGTCGTACTCGTGGTTCTCGCCCCATTGCACCTGCTTTTCGAACCAGGCGATGAAGGCCGCCGCCTCGCGAGGGGCGGCGCTGGCCTCGAAGACCATCATGTCGTAACTCATTGAACCGTCCTGTTGTCGGGGCGAAAGGCCGCCGGGCATGGCCCGGCGCTACCGGGTAGCGATGGTAGCGCCGGGCCATGCCCGGCGGATCGCCTTACATGGACGGCGCGCCGGCGTCCGCCACGCCCGGTGCCAGCGCCTTGGCTTCGGGGAACAATGCGAAGCGCACCCCGACCAGGCCCATCAGCGCTTCATCGCGCGCCTTGCAGGCGGCCACGTTGCCCACGCGGCCCAGCGAGGCATCCAACCGTTCGCGCAGCGCTTCGCTGGCGGCGATCGGTCGACGTGCCGCCACCTGGCGCCGGTAGTGCGCGGCCAGTTCTTCCAGGATGTGTTCCACCGCTTCGCGGCTGCGTTCCGGCAGTTCCAGCCGGGCACGGCGCAGCTGCAGGATGTTCAGACCAATGCGCGCCTCGTTGAGCATGTCCACCGAGGCGATGTCGCTGCCTTCCGGCGTTGCCGCCAGGCGCGGCGCCAGCAGACCCAACAGATCCAGCATGCGCGCGGCGAAGCGCTGGCGATCCTGCTGGCCGCGCCCTTCGGCGGCCTCGGCCAGCGTGGTCCAGCCTTGCCGCACCAGCCGGCGCGCGGTCCATTCGGCACCCACCGAACGGAACAGGCGGGTCATCACCACGGCAAAGCCAATACCGATGAACATCGCGATGGACGAGTTGAGGAAGCTCTGGATGTTGGCGCTGTAGGTGTTCTGCAGGCTCAGCAGCGCGGCCAGGTTCACCGTCAGCGGCAGCGCGAACAGCGCGCTCTTGGGGTGGTGCAGCAGCAGGCCCAGCGGCAGGAACGCCACAGCCAGCACCAGCGCCAGCAGGCCGAAGTCATGCACGGCCGGGAATACGCCGAACAGATACACGCCGGCCACCAGCGATGCGACGATGGCCCAGACCAGGAACGAGACCATGCTCGGCGCCGGATCATCCTGTGCGGCGAAGAAGGCCGCCGTCACCGCCGCCATCATCGCGCCGTTGCCACCGCCCTCCCAGCCCAGGCCAATCCACAGCACGCAGTAGCTCATCAGGGCCACGCCGGCGCTGAGCGCGGAGAACAGCGCCATGCCGTAGTCCACGTGCTTGTCGGTGGCCACGCGCTCGGTGCGGATGCGGTAGTGCGCGCGGTCCAGCGGTGCGGTGCCGTGGTCGATGGCGTGCTGCAGGGTGCGGCAGTCCTGCCACAGGTCCACCAGCTCCTCCAGGCGCAGCAGCAGGCTGGCCAGCTGCAGGTGCTGCAGGTCGCGGTCCACCTGCGGCTTCAGGGCGCTGATGCGGGCGTGCAGGCGCGCGTAGTCGCTGGCGCTGGCAGGGGTGTCGATCCACGCGCGGATATCGTCCACCAGTTCCGGCAGGCCCTGCGGCAGTACCTGGCCGTGGCTGCGCAACGCGCTCAAGCGGTCGGCAATGGACGACAGCACCGGCAGCAACAGCAGCATGCGCTCACGCAGCCGTTCCATCGAAACGGCGGAGCCGGCATGGCGTGGATCGTCGCGGCGCAGGAACTCGATCAGGGCCTCGAACTGCACCAGATCGGCGGCCAGCCGGTTGCGCGGCGCATGCGCGCGGCCGCGCTCCAGGATCTGCCGGCACCACTGCGCGGCGTCCTCCATCCAGTTGTTGATGCGCCCGCGCAGCATCGGCCGCACCGAGGCGGGGAACAGCAGCGAAGCGAACAACACCGCCACCACCGTGCCGAGGATGATCTCCTCACTGCGCGCCACCACCGTGTCGAAGATCGTTTCCGGTGAGGTGACGGCCGGGAAGCCGATGAAGGCGGTGGTGTAGCCGGCCAGCAGGAACGCATAGCCGCGTGGGCCGCGGTTGAGCAGGGCCAGGAACAGGCAGGCGGCCAGCCAGATCGACATGGCCGCGCTCAGCACCATCGGCGTTTCCACCAGCGCCGGCAGTACCAGCAGGGTGGCCAGGCCGGCCACCAGGGTGCCAACAATGCGGTACACGCCCTTGGCCCGGGTCGGGCCCAGCAGCGGCTGGCTGACGATGTACACCGTGCCCATCGCCCAGTACGGGCGGGACAGGTTGCCGGCCATGGCGATGTACAGCGCCGCGATCGCGGCCAGGTAGGTCTTGATCGAAAACAGCCACGCCTGGCGGTCGGTCAGTCCGTCCATCGCTTACTTCGCCGGGGCCTGTGCGGTGGCGGGGGCAACCGTGGTCTGCCAGCCGCCGCCCAGCACCAGGAACAGATGGATCTGGTCGCGCGACACCTGCGCTTCGGCGGCGGCCAGGGTGGCATCGCTGGTGGCCAGGCTGCGGTCGGCATCCAGGCTGGACAGGTACGGCGTGCGCCCACCCTGGTACAGCCGGCGGTTCTGCTCGGCGGCCAGCGCGGCCTGCTGTTGCGCTTCGCGCAGTGACTGCAGGCGGCGCAGGTCCTGTGCATAGCGGTCCAGTGCGGTCTGGGTCTCGCGCAGGGCCTGCAGCACCGCATGGTCGAACTCGGCCAGGGCGGCATCGGCACCGGCTTCGGCGGCGTGGATGCGCGCATGCGTACCCGAAGACGGCAGCGTCCAGGAGATCAGCGGGCCGATCGACCACTGCTGGGTCATCGGCGTGCCGAAGTCCTCCAGCAGGCCGGCCGCGCCCAGCGAGGCGCCCAGGCGGATGTCCGGGTACAGCTCGGCCGTGGCCACGCCGATACGCGCGGTGGCCGAGGCCAGCTTGCGTTCGGCCTGGCGGATATCGGGGCGGCGCTGCAGCAGGGCGCGGCCATCACCCACCGGCAGCGGCTGCGCCAGGCGTGGCGCATCGGCGCAGTCGATCACCCCGGCAGGCAGCTGGCCAGGGGTCTGGCCCAGCAGGGCGGCCAGCGAATAGGCCGCGGCCGATCGCTGTGCGCGCAACGGCGGCAGCGCGGCCTCCAGCAGGGCGACCTGAGCATTGGCGCGGGCCAGCTCCGGCGGCGTGCCACGGCCGGCATTGATCAGCCGCTGGGTGACCGAACGGCTGCGCTGCTGCAGCTGCAGCGAATGCTCGGCCACGTGCAGTTCGTGGTTGGCGTGGCAGATTTCCAGGTAGCTGTCGGCCACTTCGGCGACCACGCTCACCTGGGCCAGGTCGCGCGCGGCGGCCACAGATTGCTCGTCGGCGTGTGCCGCCTCGGCACCGCGCTTGAGCTTGCCGAACAGATCGAACTGGTAGCTGACGGCGAACTTGCCGTCGGCCAGGTTGATCACCGGCAGTTCGTGTTCCTGCAGGAACGACTCGGCTGACAACTGTGCGCGGCTGATGCCGGCCTCGGCTTCGTACTCGAAGCCACCGGCATCCATCGCCTGCTCGTACACGGCGGCGGCACGGCGCAGGTGCGCATCGGCCGCCTTCAGCTCGACGTTGTCACGCAACGCCTGGGTGATCAGCCCGTCCAGCACCGGGTCGTTGTACAGCGACCACCAGCGGTCGGGCAGCGCCTGGTTGGCGGCCACGTCCGGGTTCTGGGTGTCGATGAAGGCTGCATTGGCCTGCGGGCGCTTGAACGCCGAGCCTTCCGGCAGGGCGTAATCCGGGCCCACGGTCTTGCAGGCCGCCAGGCTGGCCAGGGCGACGATCAGGCCGAGACGGGGCAGGGTGGTGTTCACAGGCCCGCCTGTGTCGGCGTGGCGCCGGCCTTGTCTGCGTGCTTGCTGTGGGTGTCGACGGTCACCGTTGCGGTACGGCCGGAGATCAGCTGCACGCCTTCGGGGACCTCGTCGATGGCGATGCGCACCGGGATGCGCTGCGCCAGCCGCACCCAGTCGAAGGCCGGGGTTACGTTCGGCAGCAGGCTGCTGCCGTTGCTGCGGTAGCGGTCTTCGATGCCGGCGGCGATGCTTTCCACGTGGCCGGTCAGCGCGATGTCCTCGCCCATCAGGCGGATGTCCACGCGCTGGCCCGGGGCCACGCCACGCAGGCGGGTTTCCTCGAAGTAGCCATCGATGCGGAACGAGCCGGTATCCAGCAGCGCCAGCACCGGCTTGCCGGCCACCACATAGTCGCCCACGCGCATGGTGCGGTCGTTCACCCGGCCATCGGCCGGGGCGCGCACTTCGGTGCGGGCCAGGTTCAACTCGGCCAGATCCACGGCGGCCTGTGCGGTGGCCAATGCGGCCTGCGCGGCCTGCAGCTTGGCCCGGCGCACTTCGGCGTCCTCGGCGGCCACCAGGTCCTGCAGGCTGCGGTCGCGGCCGATCTCGCGGCGCAGCTGGGCCACCGAGGCCTGGCGTTCGGCCAGGCTGGCGCGGGCCTGTTCCAGGGCGATGCGGTAGCGCGCGCGGTCGACCACGAACAGCAGATCGCCCTTCTTCACGGCTTGGTTGTCGGCCACGTCCACGGCCTCCACCAGCCCAGAGACATCCGGCGCCACCTGCACCACGTCGGCACCGACGTGGGCATCGCGGGTCCACGGCTCATCCATGTAATAGACCCAGAGCTGGCGCAGCACCAGCAGGGCAACGATCACGGCGGCACCGGTGAGCAGCACCGGCAGGGTCTTTTTCACGATCTTGTTCACGATTGCATCCAACGCAGAAGGTGGAACAGCGCACCCAGCACGATGCCGTACAGGGCCAGGTTGAACAGTGGCGGGTGCCAGACATGGCGATAGGCGCCGGCACGCTGCAGCAGCGCGTGCAGGCCGCTGTTGACCAGGTAGGCCAGCAGCATCAGCCCGAGCAGGGTCGGGACGAACACTCCGTGGAGACTGAATTCACCGGGCATCGGTAGGGGGGGCGGTAGTAGGGAAGGGGAAGGAGCAACAACAACAACGCGACAACGCCGCTGGCGCGTCCACGGCAGCGGCGCACGCAGGGGCAGTGCGGGCTTACGTGATGCGGTCGGCGGCCTCGCCCAGCAGGCGCCATGCCTTCAGCACGGCGTGCAGTTCATCCATGGTCAGTTCGCCGAACACGTCCTGGCGCAGGCCGATCAACTGTTCTTCCAGCTCGCGCACCAGGGTCTGGCCTTCATCGGTCAGCCACAGCAGGTTGGCGCGGCGGTCGCTGGCATCGCTTTCGCGGCGGACCAGATCGCTGGCGCACAGCTTGTCCAGCAGGCGCACCAGCGAGGGACCTTCCATGCCCAGTTGCTGGGCCAGCGCCACCTGGCGGATGCCACCGCCGGAGCGGCCGATCATCAGCAGGGGCATGGTGCAGGCGGTGGAGATGCCGTAGCTGCCCAACCGGCTGTCAGCCAGGCGCTGCCACTGCCGCCCTGCGTACAGCAGGCCGGAGCTGAGCTGCATCTGCAGCCGGGTGCGCTCGTCGAGGGGTCGGTCCATAAGAGATAGATAGGATACTACTAATTTCATTCCTATCAATAGGTTTTGCTGAATGGGTGGGTTGGGGGGGGTACTGAGGAAAGCGTTGCGCCTCGTGTGCTGTCGGTTGGGGTGGTGCAGGGCCGGATGGTCCAGGACACGCCGTAAACCCCCCTTCGGGGGCCGGCCCAGCCGCTGGCGGCTGGGCGTTCGGGCGCTTGCGAGGCATGCCTCGCAAGCAAAGCGCCCTCACCCATGGGGGCTCGTAGGCGCCTTGCTCGTGTGCGCAATCCTGCGCACACGGCAAGACCGGGGTTGGGCGTCCTGCCCAACCCGCCCGAGGCATGCCTCGGGCCCATGGCGCCTGCGGTCCTGGCCCATCCGGCCCTGCGCCACCCATCCATCACCCCGCGGGCGCGGTGGGTTGGCTCTTTAAAGGCAAAAGCAGAAGCAGTGCGGACCAACGGTCCGCACCCACCACAGCAGCGGCGCGAGGTGCTTCCGAAGCCATGAACCCCAGCTTTTGACCCCGCTTTCGGGCGGTCCAGCCGCGCCCGCAGGAAACCGTCAGGGAGTTGCGGGGGAGGGCCGGCAGGACCGCAGGCGCCATGGATGGCGCCTACGAGCCTACAGGGACGTACTTGCGGCGTGTCCTGCCTGCCCTCCCCCGCAACTCCAGACCGATAACAGGAAGGCGTCGCAAGAACACCCGATGAACCGTCCCCACAGGACGACCCACCCCCCGGTCGGGTACGATGCTCGCCCCCCGTTCGGGACGCTGTACGCAATGAGCAAGAACAACGAAAAGGCCGCCCCGCAGGGCGATGTGACCCAGGACCAGGCCGAGGATGCGGTGCGCACCCTGCTGCGCTGGGCCGGCGAGGACCCGTCCCGTGAAGGCCTGCTGGATACCCCGCGCCGCGTGGCCGAGGCCTATGGCGACTGGTTCAGCGGCTACCGCGACGACCCGCGTGCCTACATGGAACGCACCTTCGAGGAAGTGGCCGGCTACGACGAACTGATCGTGCTGCGCGACATCGAATACGAAAGCCACTGCGAACACCACATGGCGCCGATCATCGGCCGCGTGCACGTCGGCTACCTGCCGGCCGGCAAGGTGGTGGGCATCAGCAAGCTGGCCCGCGTGGTCGAAGCCTACGCCCGTCGCTTCCAGGTGCAGGAAAAGATGACCGCGCAGATCGCCCAGTGCATCCAGGACGTGCTGCAGCCGATCGGCGTGGGCGTGGTCGTCGAAGGCGCCCATGAATGCATGACCACCCGCGGCATCCACAAGCGTGGCGTCAGCATGGTCACCTCCAAGATGCTGGGCAGCTTCCGCGACGACGCGCGTACCCGCGCCGAGTTCCTGCGCTTCATCGAAGTGGGCACCAAGCGCTGAGCCGCTTGCCTGCGCCCCGCCGGCCCGCCGTGGCCGGCCGCGCCCGCGCGGCCGCATTGCATGCGGCCGCCTGCGGCTGCCTTCCGCACCCCGCCAACCTGATCACTGTCGCTGCATGAAGCACCGCGAACGCATCTCCCGTTACCGCACCCTGCGCGAACAGCCGCAGTGGAAGCTGCTGGCTGCCGACCATGCTCCGGAAATCATCGGCCTGTTGCAGGGCCTGCTGATGGACGGCGAGCGCACGCTGCCCTCGGCGGTGCTGCACGAACGCCTGCAGCGCGCCCTGGACCAGCTCAACAGCGATGAACTGTCGCGCGACCTGCCGCGTACCGCGCAGGCCTACATCGCGCACTGGCTCGCCCAGGGCTGGCTGGAGCGCCGCCTGCCCGACGGCGCCGACCAGGAACAGTACGAACTGTCCACCCCCGCGCTGCAGGCCATCCGTTTCGCCGACAGCCTGGAACAGGCCCGCGTGGCCGCCACCGAAAGCCGTCTGGCGCTGGTGATCGAACAGCTCTCGCAGCTGGCCGCACAGACCGAATCGGACCCGGACGCGCGCCTGTCCGCGCTGCGCGACGAGCGCGACCGCATCGATGCGGAGATCGCCCGCGTCAGCGCTGGCCGGGTGATTGCCCTGGACGGCAAGCGCGCGCTGGAACGCACCCGCCAGATCATCGGCCTGGCCGACGAACTGACCGAAGACTTCCGCCGCGTGCGTGATGACTTCGAGCAGCTCAACCGCGATTTCCGCGAGCGAATCATCGACGACGAAGGCGAGCGCGGCGACGTGCTGTCGCAGCTGTTTGAAGGCGTGGACGTGATCGGCGAGAGCGATGCCGGCCGCAGCTTCCAGGCGTTCTGGCGGCTGCTCAACGATGCCGAACAGAGCGCCCAGCTCGATGCCGCGCTGGAAGCGGTGCTGGCGCGTGGCTTTGCCCGCCGCCTGGACCGCAACGAACGCAACTTCCTGCGCAGCTTCACCAGCACCATGCTCGAGCGTGGCGGCCAGGTGCACGACGTACTGCAGAACTTCGCGCGCAGCCTGCGCGGTTTCGTGCAGAGCCGTGGCTACCTGGAACAGCGCCGCTTGAACCAGCTGCTGAAGCAGGCCCAGTCCGAAGCGCTGGCGCTGCGCGACGAATTCCCGGCCCAGCGCGGCATCGGTCGCGACCTGCAGCTGACCACCAGCCGCCTGCGTTCGTGGTCGCAGTGGAAGCTGCACGATCCGCGCAGCGCGCAGGTCGATGGCAACGTTGAATACAACGATGCGGCCAGCATCAGCCTGGAAAGCGTGGGCGACCTGGTGGCCTCGTCGGAAATCGACTTCCGCACCCTGCGCCGTGACCTGCACGATCTGCTGGACGCGCAGCCGCGCCTGAGCATTGCCCAGGCACTTTCGCAGCGCGAAGCCCCGCAGGGCCTGGGCAGTGTCATCGGCTACCTGTCGCTGGGCACGCGTTTTGGCAACGTGGTGGCTGGCGAGCAGGAGCTTGCGCAATGGCGCGGCGGCGACGGCCAGGTACGCCGCGCACGTATTCCGCTGGTTTGGTTCACCCAGGAGAGACGCCATGAGCTGGCATGAAGACCCCATCGAAGCAGCGGCGGACGACCTGGTCGAAGACGCCTACGAAGCCGAACCGGCACCGGCGGCCTCGCAGCCGCGCCGCGGCAACGATGTCTATTACATGGGCGACACCGGTCGCCTGCCGCTGGATGCGCGCCGCGCGCTGTGCCAGCTGCTGATCGGCCCCAGCATCGACCAGCTGCGCCACGCCAAGCTGTGGCCGGCGCTGATCCGCAGCGAAGCCGGCATCCGCTCGGCGCTGGCCGATCTGTTCCTGGAACTGGTGCTGGACCGCGACAGCGGCGTGGCGTTCACCCGCCAGGCCGACACCGAAGACGTGGATGCGCCGGTGCTGCTGCGTACCTCGCCGCTGACCTTCATCGACTCGGTGCTGCTGCTGTTCCTGCGCCAGCAGTTGGCCGAGGCAGACGCGCGTGGCAACCGTGCCGTGGTCGCCGATGCCGAGATGGCCGAAGCACTGGCCATCTATGAAAAGAACCTGTCCACCGACCGCGCCGGCTTCAACCGCCGCGTGGCGTCGGCCGTGCAGAAGATGAAGGACAACCACATCCTGACCCGCCTGAGCGGCCAGGAAGACCGCCACGAAGTCTCGCCGGCGCTGAAGCTGCTGTTCTCCGCCGAAGACGTGTCCCAGCTTTCGGCGGTCTACCGCCAGCTGCGCGAAACCCCGGCCGCCGAGGCCTGAGAGACCCGACCACCGCATGGCCATTTCCAAGCACACTCCCGCCCTGTTCAACGACGGCCTGCCCGACCCGCGCCTGCAGCAGTTCCGCATGCGCCGCCTGCAGGTGCACAACTGGGGCACCTTCAACGGCCTGACCGAAGTGCCGATCGCCGAGCGTGGCTTCCTGTTCGTCGGCCGCTCCGGCTCGGGCAAGTCCACCCTGCTCGATGCGATGTCTGCGCTGCTTACGCCGCCGGCCATCGTCGACTTCAACGCCGCCGCCCGCGAAGCCGAGCGCAGTGGCCGCGACCGCAACCTGGTGTCGTATGTGCGCGGCGCCTGGGCCGACCAGCAGGACAGTGGCACCGGCGAAATCGCCACCCAGTACCTGCGCAAGGGCGCCACCTGGACCGCCCTGGTGCTGGAGTACCGCGCCGGTGACGGCCGCGTGGTCAGCCTGGTGCGCCTGCTGTGGATCTCCGGCAACGGCACCTCGGCCGGCGATGTGCGCAAGCACTACATGATCGCCGAGCGTCCGTTCGACATCGCCAAGGACCTGGGCGGCTTCGACCTGGACCTGCGCAAGCTGAAGCAGAAGCTGGCCGACGTCCACCATTTCGACACGTTCTCTGGCTATGCAGAGCGCTTCCGCGACCTGCTGGGCATCGACAACGAGATGGCGCTGCGCCTGCTGCACAAGACCCAGTCTGCCAAGAACCTGGGCGACCTGAACGTCTTCCTGCGCGACTTCATGCTCGATACGCCGCGCACCTTCGATGCGGCCGAGCGCCTGGTCAGCGATTTCGCCGAACTGGATGGCGCGCACCAGGCCGTGGTGACCGCGCGTCGCCAGGTGGAAACTCTGCTGCCGGCGCGCGCCCACTACAACGACCTGAAGGAAATGTCGCGCCAGCGCGGCGACGACGAAGCCCTCAAGCTGGGCATCGACAGTTTCCGCGAAAGCCGCCGCCAGCTGCTGATCGAAGCGCGCCTGCGCGAGATGGACGTGCGCGACCGCGGCCTGCTGGGCGAGGAATCGCAGCGGCGTGCCGCGCTGGACAACCACACCGAGCGCCTGGCCGAACTGGAACTGCAGCGCCGCCAGCAGGGCGGCGAACGCATCGAGGAACTGGAACGCGAGCAGGGCCGCGCAGAAGCCGAGCGCGACCGTCGCCTGGCCAAGTACAACCAGGCCCGCGAGGCCGCGCAGAAGCTGCAGGCCGAACTGCCCGACGATGCACACGGCTTTGCCGAGCTGGTCGCGCAGGCGCAGACCGAACTGCAGGACCGCCAGCGTGCCTCCAGCGCCCTGGACGATGCGATCAGCGACCGCCTGGGCGGCAAGCGCGATGACGAACGCCGCTTCAGCGAAGTGCGTGGTGAACTGGAGGCGATGCAGCGCACGCCTTCGAACATTCCCGCGCCCATGCAGAAGCTGCGCGCGCGCCTGGCCGAAGAGACCGGCATTTCCGAAGCGGCACTGCCGTTCGTCGGCGAGCTGATCCAGGTACGTTCGGACGAACAGGCCTGGCAGGGTGCCATCGAGCGTGTGCTGGGCGGCTTCGCGCTGTCGCTGCTGGTCGATGACAAGCACTACAACGACGTGGCCGAGTGGGTGAACCGCACCCACCTGGGCATGCGTTTCACCTACTACCGCGTGCGCCGCAACGATGAGGCCTTTGCCCGTGAGCCGTCGGGCCGTTCGCTGCTGCACAAGCTGGAACTGCGCGACCACGTGTTCGAAAGCTGGCTGCGCCGCGAGCTGGGCAAGCGCTTCGACTACGAATGCGTGGATGCCAAGCAGCTGCGCAACGTCGATCGCGGCATCACCCGCGAAGGCCAGGTCAAGCACCCGGGCGACCGTTTCGAGAAGGATGACCGCAGCGCAGTCGGTGACCGCCGCCGCTGGATCCTGGGCTTCAACAACCACGACAAGGTCGGTGCGTTCGAGAAGGAAGCGCAGGAACTGGCCAAGCGCATCGCTGGCTGCGAGACCGACATCGCGCGCCTGCGTGGCCAGCGTGACCGTGACAACGAACGCCGCCTGGCCTGCCATGAACTGGTGGGCATCAGCTGGAACGAGATCGACATCGCCGCCCCGCAGCAGCGCGTGGCCGATATCGAAGCCAGCCTGCGCGACCTGCGCGAAGGCAATGCCGACTTGGCCCGCCTTGCGCAGCAGATCGATGCGGTACGCGCCGATATCGAACAGGCCCGCCGCACCTACGAAGACACCCGCGTGGAGCGTGGCCAGCTGGTGCGCGAACGCGACCGCCTGGACCGTGCACGGCAGCAGAGCCGTGCGCTGGTGCTGCCGGCGCTGGCCCAGGAGCAGGAAGCCGGGCTGGCCGAGCGCCTGCAGGAGCAGGGCCCGCTCAGCCTGGAAACTCTGGAAGCGCACATGCGCCAAGTCAGCAACGCGCTGAACGAGCAGTTGTCGTCCTCGCAACAGGACGTCAACCGCGTCGAAAACCTGCTGCTGGGCTGCTTCCGCCGCTTCATCCAACAGTGGCCGGAAGAATCGGGCGACTTCACCGTCTCGGTGGCGTCGGCCGATGATTTCCTGGCCCGTCTGGAACGCCTGGAGCGCGACGGCCTGCCGCAGCACGAAGAGCGCTTCTTCGACCTGCTGCAGAACCAGAGCAAGAACAACCTGCTGGCCCTGCAGCGCCACAGCGCCGAGGCCCGCAAGTCGATCGGCCAGCGCCTGGACGAAGTGAACGCCAGCCTGGAACAGGTGCCGTTCAACCGCGGCACCCTGTTGACCATCGAGCTGAGCGATCGCCGTCTGCCGGAAGTGGGCGAGTTCCACCAGCAGCTGCGTGAAGTCCTGTCGCAGCAGCAGACCGAACAGCGCGAAGTGGCCGAATCGCAGTTCACCGTGCTGCGCCAGCTGGTGAACCGGCTGGGTTCGCAGGAAGGCGAGGACAAGCGCTGGCGCGAACTGGTGCTGGACGTGCGCATGCACGTGGAGTTCATCGGCGTGGAACTGGATGCCGAAACGCGCCAGCAGGTGGAAATCTACCGCAGCGGCGCCGGCAAATCCGGCGGCCAGCGGCAGAAGCTGGCCACCACCTGCCTGGCCGCAGCGCTGCGCTACCAGTTGGGCGGCGCCGACAGCCAGCTGCCCAGCTATGCCGCCGTGGTGCTCGACGAAGCCTTCGACAAGGCCGACAACGAGTTCACCGCGTTGGCCATGAACATCTTCGACAACTTCGGTTTCCAGATGGTGGTGGCCACCCCGCTGAAATCGGTGATGACGCTGGAGCCGTTCATTGGCGGCGCCTGCTTCGTCGAAATCAGCGGCCGCCACGATTCAGGCGTGCTGCTGATCGAGTACGACGAAGAAGGCAAGCGCCTGAAGCTGCCCGAGCGCAGCCGCCAGCAGGCCAGCGAGCCGGAAGAAGCCGACGCCTGATGGGTACGCCGGGCCACGCCCGGCGGCTCTCTACCGCAGAAACAGCGTGCCAACCAAGGTTGGCACCTACCGGGTCATGGCGTCGCGCTCACGCGCCGCGGAACGTGTCCCACGCCATCCGCGCGATCAACACCACCACCAGGCCCACGAACAGCTTGCGGATGAAGGGCGTGCCGCCCTTCAATGCCAGCCGCGTGCCCACCACCGAACCGATGATGTTCGCCGCCGCCATCGGCAGCGCGAACAGCCACAGGATGTTGCCGGTGGGAATGAAGAACGAGATCGCGGCCACGTTGGTGGCCAGGTTCACCACCTTCGATGCGGCCGAGGCGCGCAGGAAGTCCAGGCCGAAGAAGCGAACGAACAGGAAGATCAGGAAGCTGCCCGTGCCCGGCCCGAAGAAGCCGTCGTAGAAGCCGATGGCCGCGCCGATCGCCAGCGCGATCGCCAGCTCGCGGCGGCCGATCTCCTGCGGCCGGTGCAGGGCGCCGAAGTCCTTCTTCCACAGCGTATAGCCCAGCATCGCCACCAGCAGCACCAGCACCAGCGGGCGCACCGCGTCCTTGGGCAACAGGCTGACCGCCGTGGCACCGGCAAAGGAAAACACGAAGGCCGTGGCGGCCGCGAACAGCACCGGCTTCCACGGGAAACGCACGTTGCGCGCATAGCGCCACGCGGCCGCACCGGTGCCGAACATCGAGCTGAACTTGTTGGTGCCAAACAGCATGGCCGGTGTCTGCTGCGGCAGCACCGTGAACAGGCCGGGCAGCTGCACCAGGCCGCCGCCGCCCACGGCCGCATCGACCAGGCCGGCAATGAAGGCGATCAGCACCAGCCACCACAGTTCGGGGGGAATCAGCTCCAGCACGGCCATCAACCACAGCAGCAGGGCGCGACAGCATACGCCCATTGCCGATGGAAGCCCGCGGCGGCCCGCGCGACAATACCGGCATGAAACCCAGCCCTGCCGAAACCTGCCCCTGCGGCCTGGCCGCGCCCTACGCCGCGTGCTGCGGCCGCTACCATGCCGGTGAAGCGGCGCCCGATGCCGAGCGCCTGATGCGGTCGCGCTACAGCGCCTACGTACGCCAGCAGGCCGAGTACCTGCGCCAGACCTGGCACCCCGATACCCGTCCGGCCGAACTGTCGCTGGACGATGCGCCCGGCCAGCGTACCCATTGGCTGGGCCTGACCGTGCACGAACACACCGTCACCGGCGCCGACACCGCCGAGGTCCGCTTCACCGCCCGCTACCGCATCGGCGGCGGCAGCGCGGTGAAAATGACCGAGCACAGCCGTTTCCAGCGCATCGACGGCCGCTGGTACTACCTCGACGCGGTCTGAGGCTCAGCCGGCGCGGACGGCCAGCACACGCTGGCCGCCATGCGCGCAGACCCGGTTGCGGCCTTCTTCCTTGGCGGCATACAGGGCCTGGTCGGCTGCCTTCACCACGCCGGCCGGGCGCGGGTCCACCCGGCTGTCGGCCAGGCCGATGCTCACCGTCACCTGCACCACGGCACCGGCGCCACCGCGCCCGCGCTGCTGCTGCCCGGCGGTGTCGTCACGGCTGCGGGTGCGGCGGTCGCGCAACTGCATGCGGCTGTCCTGGATGTTCTGTCGCAGTGCTTCCACCGCTTCGACACAGGCTTGGGCGGGCCGGTCCAGGAACACCACCGCGAATTCCTCGCCGCCGTAGCGGAAGGCCCGGCCGCCATCGCCCACCCGGGCCAGCCGCGAAGCCACCAGCTTCAGCACGTCATCGCCGGTGTCGTGGCCATGGGTGTCGTTGAACTTCTTGAAGTGGTCCACATCGACCATGGCGATGCTGTAGGTGCCGGCCGCGCGCCGCAGCGTTTCGTTGAAGGCACGGCGCCCGGGCAACCCGGTCAGCTCATCGCGGAACGCCATGTGGAAGGATTCCTGCAGCGTTGCGCCCAGCAACAGCAGCAATGCCGCCACGCTCAGCGCCGGCAGCAGTGCCGGTTGCAGGTAGATGCGCGGCAGCATCCACCACAGGCACAGCAGCGCCAGCAGCATGGCCGTGTGCAGTGGCCGCGGCCGCCGCCACGCCTGCCAGCCCAGCGCCAGCGTGGCCAGCAGGAACAGCAGCGCCGGCAGCTGCGCCAGCGCGTTCCAATCGCGCGGCACCCATTCGAAATGGCGGTTGGACAGCAGGTCGTGCATGCCCTGCGGCTGTTGCGCGGCCAGCAGGATGAAGATGGCCAGCACGGTGCCGCTGGCGATCGCGCGCAGCAGCAGGTCCTGGCGGCGTCGCCCGCGCTCGGGCCACAGCGCGTGGGTGGCGAACAGCAGCGGCAGCCAGGCAGAAATGGCGTGGAAGCGCAGCGGTGTCAGCGCACTCACACGACCCTGCCGCAGGTAGTGCGCCACATCGGGGTGCAGCACGCTGAATACCACCGCCGCCACCAGCAACAGGCACAGGGTGCGCACCTGGTTGTACATCAGCGCCAGTCCGGCGCCCAGGCAGGCCAGCAACCACGGCAGCACGCGCTGCCCGGCACGGGCCACGTCCTCGTTGCCCAAAGTGGCCCACAGCACCAGCGCAACCAGCAGGGCGGGCAGCACGAACAGGTAATGCGCAGGCTGGCGGAGCGGATGATCGGACAAGCGTGGTTCCCGCGCGGTCACGAAGCGGCCGCGGCAAAGCCGTTAGCGGCGTTGCCGCGCGCTTCTTGAATACGCAGCCTGTGAAAGCGGTGCTGGCACGCCATGACGTGGCGCTCACCCACGACGGTCGAAGCTGGCCCCATGCACAGCGCACCTGCCGCCGTCGCTGCCGCGCAGCGTGACCTTGCCCGCCAGTTCGCCCGTATCCGCGGGAGAAGCCTGCAGCTGGCCGCGCCGCTCAGCGCCGAAGACGCAATGCTGCAGAGCATGGACGATGCAAGCCCCAGCAAATGGCACCTGGCCCACACCACCTGGTTCTTCGAACGTTTCGTGCTGGCCAGCCTGCCGGGCCATGCGTGCTGGGATCCCGCCTGGGACTTCCTGTTCAACAGTTACTACAAGTCCCTGGGGCCGGCCCATGCGCGCCCCCGTCGCGGCCTGTTGTCACGGCCCTCGCTGCAGCAGGTCCGGGACTATCGCCAGCACGTGGACGAACAGGTGCTGGCACGCCTGCTCGATGGCGATCTCGGCGAGCACGCCCTGCAGCACCTGCAGCTGGGCCTGCAGCACGAACAGCAGCACCAGGAACTGCTGCTGACCGACATCAAGCACGCGTTCTGGTGCAATCCACTGCAGCCGCCCTACGATGCGTCGCTGGCGGCCGTGGCCAGCGTGCAGACGGCACAGGCCTGGATCGCACGCGAGGAAAGCATCGTGGGCATCGGCGCAGCGCCCTGGCCACGGCAGGCCGCGTTTGCCTACGACAACGAATCGCCGCCGCATCGGGTGCTGCTGCCCGCCCATGCGCTGGCCGACCGTCCCGTCAGCAACGCCGAATACCGCGCCTTCATCGAGGCCGGCGGCTATCGCGAGCCGCAGTTGTGGCTGAGCGAAGGCTGGGCGCTGTGCGAAAGCGAGGGCTGGCAGCACCCGCTGTACTGGCACGACGATCTGCAGCAGGAGTACACGCTTGGCGGCTGGCGCGCGCTCGACCCGCATGCACCGGTCTGCCATCTCAGCTATTACGAAGCCGATGCCTGTGCCCGCTGGCATGGCGCACGCCTGCCCACCGAATTCGAATGGGAAGCTGCGGCGGCGTCGCAGCCAGCGGTCGGTCACTTCGCCGACGATGACCGCCTGCATCCGTACGCGGGGCAGGGCAGCGGCCTGCGCCAGCTGTTCGGCGATGTGTGGGAATGGACCAGCAGCGCCTACGGCGCCTATCCCGGCTTCCGTCCCTTCGCCGGAAACCTGGGCGAATACAACGGCAAGTTCATGTGCGGGCAGTGGGTACTGCGCGGCGGCAGCTGCGCCACCCCGCGCGGCCATGTGCGTGCCAGCTACCGCAACTTCTTCATGCCACCGGCGCGTTGGCAGTTTTCCGGCCTGCGCCTGGCCAAGGATCTTCCATGAGTACCGTACAGGACGCGCTGCAGGCGCTGACCGATCTCACCCCCGGCCGCCAGCAGCTGCTTGCCGATGCCGTGGCCGGCCTCTCGCGGGCGCAGCGACAGCTGCCGTCCAAGTACTTCTACGATGCGCACGGCTCGCGTCTGTTCGAACGCATCACCCACACCCCCGAGTACTACCCCACGCGCACCGAACTGGCGCTGCTGGACCAGGTGCTGCCCGACATCGCGCGGCGGGTGGGCCCGCACGCGCACGTGGTCGAACTGGGCAGTGGCAGTGGCCGCAAGACCGCACGCCTGCTGGATGCACTGCACCAGCCGGTGGCCTATACCCCCATCGAGATCTCGCGCGCAGCCCTGCTGTCCAGCATCGAGCTGCTCGCCCCGGCATTGCCGCACGTGGAAATGTTGCCGGTCTGCGCCGATTTCACCCGCCCGGTGCAGGTGCCGCTGCCGACCTGCCCGGCGGCGCGGCGGCTGGTGTTCTTCCCCGGCTCGACCCTGGGCAACTTTGCCGGCGATGATGCGATCGCCCTGCTGCGTGCCATGCGCCAGACCATGGGCGCGGACGGCCTGGCACTGATCGGCATCGATCTGCACAAGGACCCGGCATTGATCGAAGCCGCCTACAACGACGCCGACGGCATCACCGCCGCCTTCACCCTGAACCTGCTGACCCGCCTGAACCGCGAAGTCGGCAGTGACTTCGATCTGCAGGGTTTCCGCCACCAGGCGCGCTACAGCACCGCCCGCCTGCGCATCGAGACAGATCTGGTCAGCCAGTGCGAGCAGGACGTGCATCTGGATGGCCGCACGTTCCACTTCCAGGCAGGTGAACCCATCCGGGTCGAGTACAGCCACAAGTACACCGATGCCAGTTTCGACCACCTGCTGCAGCAGGCCGGCCTGGAGGCCGTTGCCCACTGGAATGCATCCGACCCGGCGTACGGCCTGCGCCTGCTGCGCGCCAGCGCCCAGTGACGGCAGCGCCGGGCGCTGTCCGCCGGCGGCGCGTTACCATGGCCAAGTAACGGCAACACGGAGGACGCCATGCCCTTGATGACCACGCTCGGCCTGGCCGCCGCCCTGGCCACACCTGCGCCGCTGCCCGCTGCGCCCGCCACCGATCCGGCGTTTGCCGCCTGCATGCAGCAGCTGCAGGTCAGCGCGGGTCGCCAGGGTATCGCCGCCGATCGCTTCAGCGCGCTCACCGCTGGCCTGCAGCCAGACCCCAGCGTGCTGCCACTGCTGGACGCGCAACCGGAATTCACCACGCCCATCTGGGATTACCTGGCGGCCCTGGTCGATCGCCAGCGGGTGGACGACGGCCGCGCGCGCCTGCAGCAGCACCGTGACCTGCTGCAGAAGATTTCGGCGCAGTACGGCGTGGATGCCGCCACGATCGTCGCGGTGTGGGGCGTGGAAAGTGACTACGGCCGCGTGTTCGGCAAGCGGCCGCTGCTGCAGTCGCTGGCGACCTTGTCCTGCGCCGGCCGCCGCCAACCGTTCTTCCGTGGTGAACTGCTGGCGCTGCTCAAGCTGATCGACCAGGGCGATCTGCAGGCCCAGGGCCTGACCGGTTCATGGGCAGGCGCCTTCGGCCACACCCAGTTCATGCCCAGTACCTATGCGCGCATTGCCGTGGATGGCGATGGCGACGGTCGCCGCGATCTGGTCGGCAGCATTCCCGATGCGCTGGCGTCCACCGCAAACTATCTGCAGCGCGCCGGCTGGCGCACCGGCGAACCGTGGGGCATCGAGGTCCGCGTCCCCGAGGGCTTCAAGGCCACGCAGGCCGGTCGCACCCAGCGCCGGCCGCTGGCGGACTGGCGCGCGGCAGGCGTCACCGCACTGGATGGCAGCGCACTGGCCCCGGCAGGCCTGCCCGCCGATGCGCGTGCGGCCCTGCTGCTGCCAGCCGGGGTGAAAGGGCCGGCGCTGCTGGTGTTCCGCAACTACGATGCGATCTACAGCTACAACGCGGCCGAGAGCTACGCGCTGGCCATCGCCACCCTGGCCGATCGCCTGCGTGGCGGGGCCGGTCTGGTCACGGCTTGGCCCACCGATGATCCCGGCCTGGGCCGCGATGAACGTCGCCAGCTGCAGACCCTGTTGTTGGCACGCGGGCACGACATCGGCAGCGCCGATGGCATGATCGGTACCGCCAGCCGCCGCGCCATCCAGAGCGAACAGCGCCGGCTGGGCTGGGCCACCGCCGATGGCCGCGCCGGGCAACGTATCCTGCGTGCCCTGCAGGCCGAGCCGCGCACCCCCACGGTGCCCAGCCGCTTCAGTCTTCCCGCCAACTACAGCGCCGCGCAGTCGCCGGCCCTACGGAGTCGTTCCAGCGTGCAACAGATACAGGGTGTCAGCAGTGGCCAGTTCCAGGGACTCGATGCCTGGCTGGTGGAAACCCCCTTCGCGACGGCGGCCATCAGCGTGTTCGGTGGTCAGCTGCTGTCGTTCATCCCGAAGGGCCAGACCGACGTGATGTGGCTGTCGCCGCAGCGTGCGGCGCTGCCCACGCCCATCCGTGGCGGCAGCCCGGTCTGCTGGCCGTACTTCGGGCGGCAAGGGCAGGGCAACGACGTGCCCGCGCATGGTTTCGTGCGCACCCTGCCATGGGAACTGCAGCAGGCGCGGCGGCTGGACGATGGCAGCATCGAACTGACCCTGGTGCCGCCGGCGCTGCAGGACCTGGGCCTGCGGCTGTCCATGACCGTGCGCGTGGGGCGCGAGCTGCGCCAGCAACTGGTCACCGAAAATACCGGCAGCACGCCGGTCAGCTTTACCCAGGCACTGCACAACTACTTCCGCGTGGGCGATGCCACCCGCGTGGAGGTCGATGGCGTGGACGGCGCGGATTACCAGGACAAGTTCGAGAACTATGCCCAGACCCGCCGCCAGCAAGGGCCCTGGTCGCTGCGTGACCCGCGCGATCCCGGCCGTAGCGATCGCATCTACAGCCCGGCCGGCGGGCGTTACGTGCTGCGTGACCCGGTGCTGAAGCGCCGCATCCAGCTGCAGACCGAGGGCAGCCGCTCGCTGGTGGCGTGGAATCCCGGTGCCGAAGCGGCCGCGAAGATGGCCGACGTGGGAGAGGGCTGGCGCGAGTATGTGTGCCTGGAAGCGGCCAACGCCGGCCCCGACGTGGTGACCGTGGCGCCCAAGGGCCGCCACGTACTGGTGCAGACGGTGTCGGTGTCGCCGCTGTAAGCGCCGTCCCCGAGGTCCGTTGCCGGGCGGTCCGGCAACGGCCGATCCCGTTCAAGGGGTGCGGCGCGGCCGCAGCACCAGCAGACACAGCGCACCGGCCACCAGCCCCCAGAACGCCGAACCAATGCCGGCCAGGGTGACGCCCGAGGCGGTGACCAGGAAGGTGACCAGCGCGGCTTCGCGGTCGCGCTCCACCGCCAGCGCACTGGCCAGGCTGTTGCCGATGGTGCCGAACAGGGCGATGCCGGCCACGCAGGCCACCAGCTCGCGCGGGAAGGCGGCAAACAGGGCGGCCACCGTCGCGCCGAACAGCCCGATGACGATGTAGAACGCACCGGCGGCCATGGCCGCGGTATAGCGCCGGGCCGGGTTCTCGTGCGCATCGCGGCCCATGCAGATGGCCGCGGTGATGGCAGCCAGGTTCAGTGCATAGGCACCGAAGGGGGCCAGCAGCGTGTTGACCACCCCGATCCAGCCGATCAGCGGGGACACCGGTGCCTGGTAGCCCGAGGCGCGCATCACCGCCACCCCGGGAATGTTCTGCGATGCCATGGTGACCATGAACAGGGGCAGGGCGATGCCGGCCACCGCCGACCAGGACAGGGAAGGCGTGACCCACTGCGGGGTGGCCAACTGCAGGTGTACCGCCTGCGCATGCAGCAGGCCACGACTGGCAGCCAGCGCGATGCCCACCAGCAGCGTGGCGATCACTGCATAGCGCGGGAACAGCCGGCGCCCGGCCAGCCATGTGGCGAACATGGCCAGGGCCAGCACCACCTGGGTGTTCATCGCCACGAACACATCCAACCCGAAGCGCAGCAGCACGCCGGCCAGCATGCCGGCGGCCAGCGCCATCGGCACCCGCTGCATCAACCGGGCGAACACACCGGAGAAGCCCGCCACCATGCCCAGCACGGCGGCCAGCAGGAAGGCGCCGGTGGCTTCAGAGAGCGAAGCCCCACCTGCACCCACCACCAGCATCGCTGCACCGGGGGTCGACCATGCGGTCACCACGGGCACCCGGTAGCGCAGCGACAGGCCGATGCAGGTCACGCCCATGCCCAGACCCAGTGCCCACATCCACGAGGCGATCTGCGCCTGGTCGGCACCGACCGCCTGCGCGGCCTGGAACACGATCACCGCAGAGCTGGCAAATCCCACCAGCACCGTAATGAAGCCTGCCACCACGGCAGGGAAGGAGAGATCGCGCCACCAGGGCGAGTGCGGCGATGCAGCCGGTGCGGTGTGTTCGGTATCCATCCCTGCATACATAGCGCCAGTAGCGCGGTGTGCGCAACGCGAGCGCACGGCTGTCATCAGGATGAAAGAAAAGGGTTGACGAATCCTGCAGGATCTCTAGAATTCGCTCCCTTGCTGCAGCGCGCCACTTCTTCGGAAACGGCACGCGACCAGCAACGCCACCACCGCCGGACGAGATGATCGAACGAAGGTGTTGACGGACTGAAAAAGTCCGGCATAATAGGCGGCTCGCAACGACGAAAGGCCCTCGGGCCCAACGACGAAGCGGCATCGGCAACAACGTCCACTCCGGTGAGGCGGCCTTGAAAAAAGGTGTTGACGAAGCGGAAAAGCCGGCTATAATGGGCGGCTCGCTACGAAGGAAACTTCGCGGCACACGGGAATGGCGCTGAGGCCACTTCCCCTGATCTTTGAAAGTATGCGCAGGTATCTTGTGAAGGCGCCTGCAGGAAGGATGATTGTCCATCTTGCAGACGTTTGATCAAGCAACTATTAATTGTTTTAAAGCAAGAAAGCCTCCCTGGTGAAATTAGCGCTGTGGAACCACCCGATCCCATCCCGAACTCGGAAGTGAAACGCAGCTGCGCCGATGGTAGTGTGGCTCAAGCCATGCGAGAGTAGGTCATCGCCAGGGTTTACTCCCGAAAACCCCGCTGCTCACGCAGCGGGGTTTTTTCTTTGCGCGAAACCAAGCGCCCGGTAGATCCACGCCACGCGTGGATGGAAAGACCTGCCAACCAAGGTTGGCGCCTACCGTAGAGTCGAGCTTGCTCGACTGATCGTGGATGGGTAGCGCCGGGCCATGCCCGGCGGATAGACGTGCCAACCAAGGTTGGCACCCACCAGAGCTGACCCCGGTAGATCCACGCCATGCGTGGATGGAAAGCAGTGCCAACCAAGGTTGGCACCCACCAGAACAGAGCGAGTGCCAACCAAGGTTGGCACCTACCAGGGGCGCGCGGGGCGCGCCCCCGGCCTTGCCTCAGTCAATCAACGCCGGTTCGCGATCGCGGTGGAACACCGCCACGGCGGCGCTCAACGCGCCGGCCTGGGCCTGCAGTTCGCGGGCCGCCGCCGTGGCTTCTTCCACCAGCGCGGCGTTCTGCTGCGTGGCCTGGTCCATCTGCACCACCGTCTGGTTGATCTGCTCGATGCCGCTGGACTGCTCCTGCGATGCACCGGAGATCTCCTGCATCAACTGGCTGACATCCTGCACGCCACTGACAATGCCCTGCATGCGCCGCCCGGCGTCGGCAACCAGTTGCGCGCCTTCGCCCACCTCGCGGCCGGCTTCATCGATCAATGCCTTGATCTCGTGGGCGGCCGAGGCCGAGCGCTGGGCCAGCACGCGGACCTCGCTGGCGACAACGGCGAAGCCACGCCCCTGCTCGCCGGCGCGTGCGGCCTCCACGGCCGCGTTCAAGGCCAGGATGTTGGTCTGGAAGGCAATGCCGTCGATCACCCCGGTAATGTCGCCGATCCGCCGCGAAGCCGCTTCGATCGCCTGCATGGTGTCGACCACGCGTTGCATGGCGCGGTCCCCTTCGCTGGCAACGCCCTGGGTGGACGAGGCCAGTTCGCTGGCCTGCCGCGCGTGGCTCGCGTTCTGTCGCACCGTGGCGGTGAGTTCTTCCATGGACGCCGCCGTTTCCTGCAGATGCGCCGCCTGCCGCTCGCTGCGCTCGGACAGTGCGCCGTTGCCGGCGGCAATCTCGCTGGCCGCGGTGCTGATGGCCGCGGCGCACTGCTGGATGTGGCCGACCATGGAGGAAAGCTGCTGCGCGGTGGCGTTGGCGTCACGGGCGATGGCGGCAAACGCGCCCTGGTAGTCGCCGTGCATGCGCCGGTCCAGATCGCCCTGGGCCAGCGCCGCCAGCATCTGCCGCACCTCTTCCACCGTGCTGCCGACCGTTTCCAGCAACTGGTTGATGCCACCGGTCAGCCCGTCCAGGAAGCTGGCGCCTTCGGCAGGGCGCAGACGCTGGTCGAGATCGCCGGCGGCCGCGGCGCTGACGATGTCGGCCACCGCGTTCTCAAGCAGCAGCTCGTGGGTGCGGTCGTGCCATTCCACCGCGAAGCCCAGGCGCGTGCCCTGCGCATCGAAGACGGGGGTGACGACCTGGGCGAAGTGCACGGGTCCGATGCGGACCTTGCCGTTGTGCGCCACCTGCAGGCCATCGAGGATGGCGCGGATGCGATCGGGGTTGGCATGGAAGCGGTGGATGCTGGTGCCTACCAGTCGTTCGGCGTCGAAATCCGGGAAGGCTTCGCGCAGCGTGGCCTGCTGGTTGCGCAGCAGGGCCACCACCGAGCGGTTCACGTAGCGGATCACGTGATCGTTGTCGGCGATCATCATCGACGTGCGCGAGGCGTCCAGCGCCTGGCGGATCTGCGCGTTC
This sequence comes from Stenotrophomonas sp. YAU14A_MKIMI4_1, assembly GCF_003086855.1. Lineage (NCBI taxonomy): Bacteria > Pseudomonadati > Pseudomonadota > Gammaproteobacteria > Lysobacterales > Lysobacteraceae > Stenotrophomonas > Stenotrophomonas sp. YAU14A_MKIMI4_1. The sequence goes on along the minus strand of NZ_CP025998.1, from coordinate 4,423,305 downwards.
TCGGCGTGCAGGGCCGTGTCGCGGCTGCGCTGCGCCTGCACGTGGCGCGCGGTATCGGCCAGCGCATGGGCCAGGGTGCCGGGCAGGTAGTCCTGCGTGTTGGCATGCGCGGCAAGGTCGGCGCCGGTGGCGATATCACGCGCCAGCGCGGCCAGGCGGCGTGGACCGTGCCCCAGTGCCTCGGTCTGCTGGCGCAGGCGCTGTGCGGCCTGGCCCATCATTACGGCCGCTGCGGCGACCAGCACGGCCTGCGGCAGTGCCGGCAACCATGCACCTGCCTGCAGGGCAGGCACCATCGCGCAAAGCGCGCCCGCCACGCCGGCCGACCACAGCGGGCCACGGTCGCGGTAGGCCAACAGGCACGCCAGCAGCACGCACTGCGGCAACGCCGGGGCCACACCGATGGACGCACATACGGCAGCGACCTGCAGCGACAACAGCACCGCCAGCCCGTTGCGCGCGACCGGTTGGCCCGCAAAGCGCGTGGCCAGCAGCAGCGACGGCAGCCACGCCGCCGCGATGATCGCCGCCAGCAGCGGTGAACCGCGCCACGCCAGGGCCACACCGGTCACCGCCAGGGCGGCACTGAGCAGCAGCAGGCGATGATCGGCGCGGCGCGCCAGCGCGTGCAGATACGGGGGGCGGGCAGGTTTCTGCGCGCGCGGGGGTGGGGGTACGGCAGACATCGGCAACTCCTGGTTCAACGAACAGCAACGGCCCGGCCGAGCGGCACGCGTACATGCGTGGTCACGGCAGGGCAGGAAAGGGGGAGGTGGCGCCTCGGATGGCGCGGAACAGGAACACCGTGGCCACATCCTGTGGATGACGGTGCAGCAGTGCAGACATGCGTGCTTCCTTGCAGAACCGGACAGGCCGCCGGCCCGGGTGGGCAGGCGGAGTGCGGGCGAGAAGGCCCGCAACTGTTCTATCGGCTGCCGCTACGCGCAGTGAAGCGCAACGGCATGCACCGGGTCAGCCGGCGTTGGGCTCGCCGAGGAAGGCGTTGATGACCGCGGCGATCTGCGCGGGGTGTTCCATGTGCAGGTGATGGTTGCCGGCGAACACGGCCAGGCGCCCGTCGCGCAGGTGCTGCAGGCGCTCGCTGCGCATCGGCTCGGGGTAGTACGACTGCGCCGGCGTGGCGTAGATCACCTGGGTGGGGCAGGCAATGGCCTGCAGCAGGTTGTCGATCTGCCCTTCGCTGAGACGGATGGCGGTGGGCAGCATCAGGCGCGGATCGCTGCACCAGCGATAACCGCCTTCCACGGCTTCCACGCCACGCTCCACCAGCAGGCGCGCGCAGCCCTCGCTGAGCTGGTTGGCCATCATGCGTGCGCGCACCGGTGCGGCCAGGTCGGCGAACACCCGCAACTGCTTGCGCGCCAGCGCACGGCTGGCCCGCACATGGTCGCGCAGGCGTTCGGCCGTTTCTTCTTCCGGTCCGCGCAGTCCGCCCAAGGCCTCGATGGCCACCAGGCGCTGCACGCGTTCGCTGACGGCTGCGGTCAGGCTGGCGATGCCGGCACCCATGGAGTGGCCGATCAGGGTGAAGTGATCCCAGCCCAGCGCATCGGCCACGTCCAGCACGTGGGTGATGGCGGCCGGGGTGGTATAGGGCGCGCCGGGCGGCAGGTGCGCACTGTGGCCGTGACCTGGCAGATCGATGGCCACCAGATCCAGCTGCGGCAGGTGTGCGGCCAGCGGGACGAAGCTGGCCGCATTGTCCAGCCAGCCATGCAGGGCCAGCACGCGGGGGCCGGGGCCTGCCTGGCGCAGGCCGGCCACGCGCGCGCCGGCCACGTGCAGTTCGAACGGTTGCAGGCTCATGCCAGCGCAGCCGTGGCCAGCCGGGCCAGGGCGCGGGCGTGGTCGACGCTGGCGTTCAGGCAGGGGATGTAGCGCATCTGCGCGCCACGCTCGGCCAGGGTTTCGGTAAAGCCCATGGCCACCTCTTCCAGGGTTTCCAGGCAATCGGTAGCGAAGCCCGGGCAGACCACATCGATCGTCTTCACCCCGGCCTCGGCCAGCTCCCATAGGCGCGGTTCGGCATAGGGCTGCAGCCAGCGTTCGCGACCGAAGCGCGACTGGTAGCCCAACTGCCAGTCGTCCGCGCCCAGCCCCAAGGCGGCGGCAATGGCGGCGGCGCTGGCTTCGCAGCGCTGCGGATACGGGTCGCCGGCGTCGGCCAGGCGCTGCGGAATGCCGTGGAAGGAAAACATCAGCGTCTGTCCGCGGCCATGCGTGTCCCAGTAGGCGCGGATGGACGCGGCGACCGCGGCCACCCACTGCGGGTCGATGGCGTAGTCCTGCACCAGGCTGATATGCACGCCGGGGTTGCGGCGCTGCCAGTCGGCCACCCGGTCTTCCACCGAGGCAGTGGTGGTGGTCGAGTACTGCGGGTACAGCGGCAGCACCGCGATGCGGCGCACACCCTCGCTGACCAAGCGGTCCAGTTCGCGGGCCAGCGCCGGCTCGCCGTAGCGCATGGCGTGGCGCACGCGCAGCTGCGGCAGCTCGGCCTGCATGGCCTGCGCCAGCTGGCGGGTGTAGACCATCAGCGGGGAGCCCTCGGGCAGCCACACCTGGGCGTACTTGGCGGCCGAGCGGCTGCTGCGCAGCGGCAGGATGAGCCCGCGCAGCAGCGGCTGCCACAGCAGCGCCGGAATCGAGACCACGCGGGGGTCGGACAGGAATTCAGCCAGGTAACGGCGTACGGCGGGAGCCGTCGGCGTCTCGGGCGTGCCTAGGTTGACCGCCAGCACGGCGGTATCGGGTGCGTCGAGCATGGGCACCATTGTCGCCGATCCGATGTGCTGCCGGCATTGCTTCTGCGCATCGTGCCGATCGCGACTGCCGATCACGGCGCGCGCTCATTGGCGATTCATCGCAACACTACTAATTTCAGTCACTTGCTATATCTTCCTATGGACTGACTTCTGGAGCCTGCCATGCGTCGCCCGATCCAAGCCCTGCTGATCGCCGCCAGCCTGCTTTCCAGCCAGGCCATGGCCGGACCGCAGGAAGACCAGCGCGCCCGCAATGCGGTGCGTGTGCTGGCTGAAATCCAGGAAATCCCCGAGCAGGGAATTCCGGACAAACTGCTGGACGAAGGCCGCGCGGTCATCGTCATTCCCGACACGATCAAGGCCGGTCTGGTCATCGGTGGCCGCCGCGGCCACGGCCTGATGTCGGTGCGCATGCCCAACGGCGCCTGGTCGAACCCGGTATTCATCAAGCTGACCGGCGGCAGCATCGGCTTCCAGGCCGGTGTGCAGTCGTCCGACGTGGTGCTGGTGTTCCGCAATGACCGCAGCCTGGACAATCTGGTCAACGGCAAGTTCACCCTGGGCGCCGACGCCGGCGTGGCTGCGGGTCCGGTGGGGCGCAACGCTGCCGCCGCCACCGACGGCCAGCTGAAGGCGGAAATCTGGTCGTGGTCGCGCGCGCGCGGCCTGTTCGCCGGCGTAGCCCTGGATGGTGCGGTGCTGCAGATCGACGATGCCGCCAACCTGGATGCCTACGGCAGCAACACCACCCCGCGCATGATCTTCGAAGGCCGTGCCGTGGGCGCGCCGTCGATGGACGTGGTGGCCTTCCGCGACCGTCTGGAAGAGGCGACCTACGCCGCGCGCAACAACCGCAACGGCAATGGCGCCACTGCCAGCGCACCGCCGCCGCCGCCGCAGGGCAGCCAGCCTGCGCCTGTTCAGGCGCCGCCGGCCGAGGCGACCACCGCGCCGCTGCAGAACGTGCCGCAGAACCCGCCGCCGCAGCAGCAGGGCTTCCAGCCGGTGGGCGACGGTGAAATCCGCACCGAGACGCTGGGCGGCAACTGACTTTCGTCACGCGCGCCGGCTTACGGCCGGTGCGCTATGCTCGACAGCCTGATCACTAACGTAACGAGCGACTTATGGGCAGTTTCAGCATCTGGCATTGGTTGGTCGTGCTGGCCATCGTACTGCTGGTGTTCGGCACCAAGCGCCTGACCAGCGGCGCCAAGGATCTCGGCTCGGCGGTGAAGGAATTCAAGAAGGGCATGCGTGACGAGGACAAGCCCGCCGCGCAGCTGGGCGACGAATCGCGCAGCCAGGACGCCTCGCGCACCGCGCAGGACGAGCACGACCGCACCCCGCGTTGATCCGGAGCGGTCACGGTGTTTGATATTGGCTTCAGCGAACTGCTGGTGATTGCCGTGGTCGCCCTGGTGGTGCTCGGTCCCGAGCGCCTGCCCAAGGCGGCCCGCTTCGCCGGCCTGTGGGTGCGCCGTGCGCGCAATCAGTGGGATTCGGTGAAGCAGGAGCTGGAACGCGAACTGCACGCCGAGGAGATCAAGCGGCAGATGCAGGACGTGCGGCAGAGCATGCAGGACACCGAAAGCCAGTTGCGCGCCAGTGGTGAAGCGGTGCGCCGCGAAGCCACGCAGGCGCAGCAGCACGGCGATGCGCTGGCCGACGAAGTGCGGGCGCCGACACCGGCCGCGGCGCAGACCCCGCCGCATCTGTTGGATACGCCGGCACCCCCGGCAACCCGGGCCGATGCCACGCCCGCGACAGATGCCGCCTCGACGCCGGCCACACCGCCGGAGCGCCAGCCATGAGCGACCAGGACTTCGGCGAAAGCTCGCTGGTCGAGCATCTGGTTGAACTGCGCGCGCGCCTGGTGCGTGCGCTGCTGGGCCTGGGCGTGGTGCTGCTGGGCTTGTTGCCGTTCACCCAGAAGCTGTACACCGCGCTGGCGCATCCGCTGGTATCGCAGCTGCCGAACGGGCAGACGATGATCGCCACCAATCCGGCCGGTGCGTTCTTCGCGCCGTTGAAGCTGACCTTCTTCGTGGCCCTGTTCGTGGCCGTGCCCTGGCTGCTGTACCAGCTGTGGGCGTTCGTGGCGCCGGGCCTGTATGCCCGCGAAAAGCGCCTGGCGGTGCCGCTGCTGGTGTCGTCGGTGCTGCTGTTCTATACCGGCTGCGCGTTCGCCTACTTCCTGGTGCTGCCGGCGGTGTTCCACTTCCTGACCACCTTCAGCCCGGAAGTGATCGCGCTCACCCCCGATGCGAATGCCTACCTGGATTTCGTGCTGGCGATCTTCTTCGCCTTCGGCGGCAGCTTCGAACTGCCGGTGGCGATGGTGATCCTGGTGCTGCTGGGCTGGGTAACGCCGCAGCAGTTCAAGGAAGGCCGCGGCTACGCGATCGTCGGCATCTTCGTGGTGGCCGCCGTGCTGACCCCGCCGGACGTGGTGTCACAGCTGATGCTGGCCATTCCCATGTGCCTGCTGTACGAGCTGGGCATCCACGCCGCACGCTGGCTGGTGCCGTCGTCGGTGGCGAAGAAACCGGCCGCCTGATTCCCGGTAGCGCCGGGCCAAGCCCGGCGTTCGCGTGTGTGTCGGCTCAGGCGTGGAAGACGTCGTTGGCCGGCGGCGTGGCCGGGATCGGCGGCACCGCGCGGCTGCCACGGTGCACGAACATCTGCTTCCAGGCCGCGTACACGGCGCCTACGTACAGCGGCATCAGCACGGTGGTCAGCACCAGCTGGGCGATGAACGCGGCAGCCAGCGGGCCGCCGATCAGCATGGCCAGCTGGATGACGATGACGAAGGCGATGTAGCCGCAGAACAGCGCGATCACGCCCAGCAGCGCGAACACCACCATCGCCCCCAGGTTCTCCACGCAGCCCTGCAGGCTCAGGCGCAGCGCGTGCATGCCGCTCTGCTTGTCGAACACCACCAGCGCCGGCTGGGTGAACATGGCCAGGGTCAGGCCGATGGCGGTGATGAACACCAGCAGCAGCCACAGCGCGATGCGTTTGGCCGGCAGGTTGGCCACCAGGGCGGCGGCATCATCGGGGCTGATCTGCTGCCCGCTCTGGCCGATCTCTTCCATCCGCTTCATGACCTCGCTGAAGGCGGCAAAGCCCTCGCGGCCGATCATCAGGTACAGCAGCACGCCCAGCAGCAGCACCGCCAGCACCTGGATCGCCAGCGGCACCAGCAGGTGGCTGACACGGTGGTCGCGGATCGGCTGCAGCAGGTGCGTGGCCAGGCCGGGGCGGCCTTCGTCGATCTCGCCCACGGCGTACAGCATGCCGCCGAACATGATGGGCGAGATGGCCAGGGTCATCAGCTGCACCGCCAGCCCCGCCGCGCCCGGAATGAGCGTGGACAGCAGGGTGACCACCCAGCTGACCAGCATCCAGGTCAGGCCGATCCGGGCCAGCTGCAGCGGCGCACGCCGGTACAGGGAGAACGTATCCAGCAACCACTGGGCGCCCGCCGAAGCCGGCAGCTTGCGAATCTCTTTCATGGACATCCGGGAAGGACAGTAAGGGGGCCGGGCCGGGGCCCGTGCCGCCGATTATCCCTGTTTTGCCACCGGCTGGGCTGAAGACAGCCGGGCCTGGCGCACGAAACGGCGCAGCAGCTGGCGCGCCAGCGGTGCCGCGCTGACCGCCCGTTCCACGCTGCGTGCGCAGCCGCCGTGGCGGCCGATGCAGTCGGCCCGGGCGCGCACGTAGCCGCGCATGTGGTGGGTGGCGAATTCGGGATGGAACTGCACGCCCCAGGCGTGGCGACCCCAGCGGAAGGCATGGCAGCCATCCAGCGGCGAGCGGGCCAGCACGGCGGCACCTTCCGGCGCACGCAGCACGGTCTGCAGGTGGGTGGCGTGGGCGGCGAAATGGCGCGGCAGCCCGCTGAACAACGGGTCCTCGGCGGCGGCCGGATCCAGCTCCAGTTCGATCGTGCCCGATTCGCGCCCGGCCGGGTTGTAGGCCACTTCCCCGCCCAGCGCATGGGCCAGCAGCTGGTGGCCGTAGCAGATGCCGAACACCGGCACGCCATCATGGGCGGCCGCACGCAGCCAGGCCGCGCTGCGCTCGCTCCATTCGGCACGGTCGGTCACGTAGGCGGCCGAACCGCTGACCAGCACGCCAGCGAACCTGCGCGCGTCGGGCAGGGCGGCACCGTGTTCGACATCGACCACCACGGTCTGCTGTTCTTCCAGACCGGCAGCCACGCGGATCCAGTGCGGAAAGCGCCCGTAACGGCGCAGGGTCGGCACCGGGCGGCCGGTTTCAAGGATCAGGAAGGGCGCTGGATTCATCCGGGGGCGGCAGGACTGACAGGACTTCCTCGATTGTAGTCAGCCCCTGCGCCACCTTTTCAAGCCCAGCCTGGCGCAGGGTTCGCAATCCTTCAGCACGCGCGGCCCGGCTGAAACCGGCCAGATCCATGTCCGCGCGGATCAGCCCACGCAGGCGCGAGCCCAATGGCAGCAACTCATACAGCCCGATGCGACCGAGGAAACCGGTGCGCCGGCACTCCAGGCAACCGACCGGCCGACAGGGCGTGGCGGCATCTGGATATGCTGCATGGCTATCAGCCAGCACCGCCCAATCGGCCGGTCCCAGCGTGTGCGGCTGCTTGCAGTGCGGGCACAGCGTGCGCACCAGGCGCTGGGCCAGGATGCCGTTCACGGTGGAGGCCAGCAGGTAGTGCGGCACGCCGATGTCGAGCAGCCGGGTGATGGCCGAGGGCGCATCGTTGGTGTGCAGGGTGGACAGCACCAGATGGCCGGTAAGCGAAGCCTGCACCGCCATCTGCGCGGTTTCCAGGTCGCGGATCTCGCCGATCATGATGATGTCCGGGTCCTGCCGCAGCAGGGTGCGCACGCCCGCGGCGAAATCCAGGTCGATGTTGGTCTGCACCTGCATCTGGTTGAACTCGGCGGCGATCATTTCGATCGGGTCTTCCACCGTGCACACGTTCACATCGGGCGTGGCGAGCCGCTTCAGGGTGGAATACAAGGTGGTGGTCTTGCCCGAACCGGTCGGCCCGGTGACCAGCACGATGCCGTGCGGGCGCTCCACCAGCGCGTTCCAGCCGGCCGCTTCCTGCGGGCTGAAGCCGAGCTGGTCGATGCTCTTGAAGGCCGCATCGGGGTCGAAGATGCGCATCACGCACTTCTCGCCGAAGGCGGTGGGCATGGTCGACAGGCGCATTTCGACTTCGCGCCCGCCCGGCGATCGGGTCTTGATGCGGCCATCCTGCGGGCGCCGGCGCTCGGCCAGGTCCATGCGCCCCAGCACCTTGATGCGGCTGACCACGGCGGTCATCACCGCCGGTGGCACCTCGAACACCTTGTGCAGCACGCCGTCGATGCGGAAGCGCATGCGCCCCATCTCGCGGCGCGGTTCCAGGTGGATGTCCGAGGCACGTTGTTCGTAGGCGTACTGCAGCAGCCAATCGACAATGTGCACGATGTGCTGGTCGTCGGCATTGACGTCGCCGGTGCGGCCCAGCTCCACCAGCTGTTCGAAGCTGGGCAGGGTGGCGTTGGCTTCACCGCGCACGTCGCCGCGGGCCCCGCGCACCGAGCGGGTCACGCCGAAGAACTCCATGGTGTAGCGGTGCAGGTCCAGCGGGTTGACCACCGCCAGTTCGATCTGGCGCCGGGTCAGGTGCTGCAGGTCGCGGCGCCATTCCTGCGCCAGCGGTTCGCTGGTGGCCACCAGCACCCGCTCGCTGTCCACCGCCAGTGGCAGGAAGCGATGGCGGCGCGCATAGGCGTGCGAGGCCACGGCGGTCACGCTGGCCACGTCCACCCGGGTCGGGTCGATGCGCAGGTAGCGGCAGCCGGTACGCTGGGCCAGCCATTCGGTCAGCCGTTCCAGGCTCAGTTCACCGCCGCTGCTGGCTGCCAGTTTCAGGTTCGACAGCAGCACCAGCGGATGCACTTCGCTGGCATTGCGCGCGCCCTGTGCGGAAAAGCGCACGCGCTCGCGGTCCTGTGGCGCGACCAGGCCATCGGCCAGCACGGCGGCGGCCACCTGCTCGAACTGCAGCCGCCCTGGCGGCAGCGGTACCGCGGCGGAATCACCCGAACTCCCCACCGGCAGCCGGTGATCCATCTGCCTGCTCCTCCCGGGTACGGAATGCCCCGCAGGTCGGCCGTTATACTAGCGCACCCCTCAGCCGGCCAAGAATCGTCCGCATGTCCGCGACCCCGACCGTACCGATCACCTTCCAGGGCCTGATCCAGACCCTGAACCAGTTCTGGGCCCAGCAGGGCTGCGTGCTCATCCAGCCGCTCGACCTGGAGGTGGGCGCCGGTACGTTCCACCCGGCCACCTTCCTGCGTGCGATCGGCCCGGAAGGCTGGAACGCGGCCTACGTGCAGCCCTCGCGCCGCCCCACCGACGGCCGCTACGGCGAGAACCCCAACCGCCTGCAGCGCTACTACCAGTACCAGGTGGCAATGAAGCCGGCACCGGACAACATCCAGCAGCTGTACCTGGATTCGCTGAAGGCGCTGGGCATCGACCCGCTGGTGCACGACCTGCGCTTCGTGGAAGACAACTGGGAATCGCCGACCCTGGGGGCCTGGGGCCTGGGCTGGGAAGTCTGGCTCAACGGCATGGAGGTGACCCAGTTCACTTACTTCCAGCAGGCCGGTGGCCTGGAATGCCGCCCGGTGCTGGGCGAGATCACCTACGGTCTCGAGCGCCTGTGCATGTACCTGCAGAACTGCGACAACGTCTACGACCTGGTCTGGACCTACGGCCCGGACGGCCAGCCGGTGACCTACGGCGACGTCTACCACCAGAACGAGGTGGAGCAGAGCACCTACAACTTCGAATACGCCGACGTGGAAGAACTGTTCCACCGCTTCGATGCGTGCGAGCGCGAGGCGCAGAAGCTGGTGGAAGTGAACCTGCCGCTGCCGGCCTACGAGCAGGTGATGAAGGCCAGCCACACCTTCAACCTGCTGGATGCGCGCCGCGCGATCAGCGTGACCGAACGCCAGCGCTACATCCTGCGCGTGCGCGCGCTGGCCCAGGCGGTGGCCAAGGCCTACTACGAGCAGCGCGAGAAGCTGGGCTTCCCGGGCGCGAAGAAGGCCTGAGGGCCGCGCTTTCCACTACTTCCGGGCGCCGGACGCGTTGCGCGCTGCGCCCCCACCACAGGATTGAAACGATGAGCCAACTGTCCCCCCTGCTGATCGAACTGGGCACCGAAGAGCTGCCCGTGAAGGCGCTGCCGGGCCTGGCCCAGGCCTTCTTCGATGGCGTTGTCGATGGCCTGCGCAAGCGCGGTGTCGAACTGGAGCTGGGCGATGCACGCCCGTTGTCCACCCCGCGCCGCCTGGCCGTGCTGCTGCCCGGCGTGGGCCTGGAACAGCCGGAACAGCGCAGTGAAGTGCTGGGCCCGTACCTGAACATCGCGCTGGATGCCGAAGGTCAGCCGACCAAGGCCCTGCAGGGCTTCGCGGCCAAGGCCGGTATCGACTGGACCGCGCTGGAAAAGACCACCGACAACAAGGGCGAACGCTTCGTGCACCGCGCCGTGAGCCCGGGCGCACGCACCGCCGCGCTGCTGCCGGAGGTGCTGCGCGAGGCGATTGCGGCCATGCCCATTCCCAAGCCGATGCGCTGGGGTGACCACGACTGGGGCTTCGCCCGCCCGGCACACTGGCTGGTGCTGCTGCACGGTACCGATGTGGTCGAGGCCGAACTGTTCGGCCTGAAGGCCGACCGCATGAGCCGCGGCCACCGCTTCCACCACGACAAGACCGTGTGGCTGAGCCAGCCGCAGGATTACGTGGAATCGCTGCGCGCGGCCAAGGTGCTGGTCGACCCGAGCGAGCGCCGCGAGCGCATCGTGGCCGAGGTCGAGACCGCTGCGGGTACTGCCGGCGGCAGTGCGCGCATCACCGAGGACAACCTGGAGCAGGTGGTGAACCTGGTCGAGTGGCCGTCGGCCGTGCTGTGCAGCTTCGAGCGCGCGTTCCTGGCGGTGCCGCAGGAAGCGCTGATCGAGACCATGGAGATCAACCAGAAGTTCTTCCCGGTGCTGGATGACAGCGGCAAGCTGACCGAGAAATTCATCGGCATCGCCAACATCGAATCGAAGGACGTGGCCGAAGTGGCCAAGGGCTACGAGCGCGTGATCCGCCCGCGTTTCGCCGATGCCAAGTTCTTCTTCGACGAAGACCTGAAGCAGGGCCTGGAAGCGATGGGAGAGGGCCTGAAGACGGTGACCTACCAGGCCAAGCTGGGCAGCGTGGCCGACAAGGTGGCACGCGTGGTGGCCCTGGCCGAGGTGATTGCGCCGCAGGTGGGCGCCGAGGCGCTGCTGGCCAAGCGCGCCGCGCAGCTGGCCAAGAACGATCTGCAGTCGCGCATGGTCAATGAATTCCCGGAACTGCAGGGCATCGCCGGCCGCCACTACGCCGTGGCCGGTGGCGAATCACCGGAGGTGGCGCTGGCCATCGACGAGGCCTACCAGCCGCGCTTCGGTGGCGATGACATCGCGCTGTCGCCGCTGGGCAAGGTGCTGGCCATTGCCGAGCGCGTGGATACCCTGGCCGGTGGTTTCGCCGCGGGCCTGAAGCCGACCGGCAACAAGGACCCGTTCGCCCTGCGCCGCAACGCGCTGGGCCTGGCCCGCACCATCATCGAAAGCGGTTTCGAGCTGGACCTGCGCGCGCTGCTGGCCAGCGCCAACGCAGGCCTGGCCGCGCGCAACGTGCAGGCCGACGTGGGTGAGCTGTACGACTTCATCCTGGACCGCCTGAAGGGCTATTACAGCGATAAGGGCGTGCCGGCCACCCACTTCAACGCCGTGGCCGAACTGAAGCCGGCCTCGCTGTATGACTTCGACCGTCGCCTTGACGCAATCGGCACGTTTGCCGCGCTGCCGGAAGCCGAGGCGCTGGCCGCAGCCAACAAGCGCATCCGCAACATCCTCCGCAAGGCCGAAGGCGACATCCCGGGCCAGATCGATGCCTCGCTGCTGCAGGAAGACGCCGAGCGCGCGTTGGCCGAGGCCGTGACCGCGGCCATCGACGACACCGGCGCCAGCCTGCACCACAAGGATTACGTGGCCGTGCTGGCGCGCCTGGCCCGCCTGCGCCCGCAGGTCGATGCCTTCTTCGATGGCGTGATGGTCAATGCCGAAGACCCGGCCCTGCGTGGCAACCGCCTGGCGCTGCTGACCCTGCTGGGCGAGCGCTTGGGCAAGGTGGCGGCGATCGAGCATCTGTCGAGCTGACGGGGGCCGCCCCCCCCATCCACGCATGGCGTGGATCTGCCGGGACCATCCACGCATGGCGTGGATCTACTGGAACAGGTAGCGCCGGGCCATGCCCGGCGTTGTCGTTTTCGTGCCGATGATGCGCACAAAGGCGCGCATTTTGACTGCCACTTAACAACCGATCCCGATTCGCGCGCTGCATTTCGCATCGTCACGCGCGGTCGGTATGCTGTGCCGCATGCAGCCAAAGAACTACGCCCTGCCCCTGGTGCTCCTGTCCTTCGCCGTGGCCTCGTCCGCCCACGCGCGCGGCACCATCGACAAGGTGGAAATCAAGGGATTGGACAAGGGCGACGACGCCGAGATGATCGAGAACATCGAGGTCTCGCTGTCGCTCTACGAAACCATCGGCAAGGAACAGGGCGAATCGCGCCTGGAATACCTGCTGTCGCAGGCCGAGCGGCAGACCCGCCAGGCACTGGAACCCTTTGGTTACTACAACCCGGTGATCACCGTGGAGGCGCCACGCCAGGACGAACACCTGCGGGTGGTGATCCACGTGGAAAAGGGCCCACCGGTGACCGTGCGCCGCGAGCACATCGACATCACCGGCCCGGCCACCTACGACCAGTACCTGCAGGATGACCTGGCCGCGTTCAAGCCGCGCAAGGGCCAGCGCTTCGAACATACCCAGTACGAAGCCAGCAAGATCACCGTGACCCGGCGCCTGGCCGAGCGCGGCTATTTCGATGCCGACTACACCCAGCGCCAGGTGCAGATCACCCGCGCCGAGAACGCCGCCGACATCGACCTGACCTGGGACAGCGGCCGCCGCTACAACATGGGCCCGGTGCGCTTCGAGCAGGATTACTTCGTCGACAAGCTGTTCGACCCGCTGGTGTACTGGGAACAGGGCAGCTACTTCCACGAAGGGAAGCTGGACCGCCTGCGCGAATCGCTGACCAAGCTGGACTACTTCAGCGTGATCGACATCCAGCCGCGGCCGGACCAGGCCGACGACAACGGCGAAGTGCCGATCGACGTGAAGCTGACCCGTGCCAAGCGCACCATCTACACCGCTGGTCTGAGCTACGGCAGTGAAAGTGGCGCCGGTGTGCGCGGCGGCGTGGAGCGGCGGTTCCTGAACAGCCGCGGCCACAAGATGAACACCCAGCTGGACTATGCGCAGAAGCGCAAGAGCCTGGTCAGCACCTACCGCGTACCGGCGTTCAAGTGGCTGGATGGCTGGTATGGGCTGACCGCCAGCGCGTATGACGAGCAGACCGACTACATTGATCTGCGCAACTTCAAGCTGATCGCCAGCCGCAGTGGTGAGATCAACGAACACTGGACGGCCATCGCCTCGATCAACGCGCTGCGCGAGCGCTGGCGCTACGCCTCGGGCACCGAGTTCACCGACGCGGTGTACAACACCTCCACGCTGGTCTATCCGCAGCTGGTGGCCGACTACGTGAACGTGGACGATGAACTGTTCCCGCGCAGCGGCGTGAGTGGCAGCGCCACCCTGCGCGGCGGCGTGGAGGGTGCGGGCTCGGACACCAGTTTCGTGCAGGCCAACCTGCTGCTGCGCTGGTACATCCCCATCGGTGAAAGCAACCGCCTGATCCTGCGTGGCGAAGGTGGCACCACTTGGACCAGCGACCTGGTGGCCATGCCGCCCAGCCTGCGCTTCTTCGCCGGTGGCGACCGCAGCATCCGTGGCTATGCGTTCCGCGAAGTCGGCCCCCGCACGCCGGCGCCGGACAAATACGCGCTGGGTGCGAAGAACCTGGTGATCGGCTCGGCCGAGTACGAGCACTATTTCAACGGCGGCCCGTGGGGTGCGGCGGTATTTGTCGACACCGGCAGTGCGTTCGACAACACCATTGACCTGCACACCGGCGTCGGCTTCGGCGTGCGCTGGAAATCGCCGGTGGGCCCGGTGCGCGTGGATATCGCGCACGGCCTGAACAATCCGGATTCGCAGTTCCAGCTGTACCTGAACATCGGAGCGGACCTGTGAGCGCGCCCACGCCGAATCCGCCTGCGGGCAGCCCGCCGCCGCGCGTGCGTTTCTACCGTCGCCGCCGTTTCTGGGCGTGGTCGGGGGTGGGCGTGCTGGGCCTGGTGCTGCTGGCCCTGCTGGCGGTCTACTGGCTGCTGCAGACCGTGGCCGGCCGCGACGTGCTGCTGGCACAGGTGGTGGCGCGGCTGCCGGTCGGCGCCAGCTTCACCTGGGACAAGGTGGAGGGCCCGGTCGCCGGCCCACTGACCCTGTACAACGTCGATTTCCGCTACGACGACATCCATTTCCACGCCGAGCGTGCGCACCTGGAACCGGACCTGCGCCCGCTGCTGGGCCGCAAGCTGCTGCTGGACCGGCTGGAGCTGACCAACGCGACCTTGAACCTGGCCAAGAGCGATGAGCCGTTCGAGATGCCGTCGTGGCCCGATTCGCTGCCGCAGATCGAGATGCCGCTGGCCATCCAGGCCGATGTGATCGCCATCGACGGCTTCCGCATCACCCAGGCCAACGAGCCGCTGATCGACATCGCCCGCGTGCGCGGCGGCATCGAGATCGCCAATGGCGAATTCCAGGCCCGGCAGCTGGTGGTGGACAGCGACATGGGCGATTTCACTGCCCAGGGGCGCTACATTCCGGCCAAGGATTACGACACCGACGTGACCGTGACCGCCGTGCTGCCGGCCCCGCGCGGTCGCACCGCCGCCACCCTGGGCCTGGTCGCGCGCGGCAACCTGGCGCACATGGAAGTGGGCGTGGCCGGCCGCGCGCCCAAGCCGTTGCGGGCCATGCTGGTGTTCGATGGCCGCACCGATCCGACCTGGAGCGCCAGCGTGCGCAGCGATGAGCTTGATCTGGCGCTGCTGTCGCCGGCGCTGGCCGCATCGGCCATCGCACCGCTGTCGCTGGATTTCACCGCCGCCGGCAAGGGCGGCCAGGCCAACCTGCACGGGAAACTAAAGCAGGGGGCGCAGGAAGTGGAGCTGGCGCCGTCGGTGGTGTCGCTGCAAAACCAGGTGCTGAAGGTGTCGCCGCTGGTGGTGAAGGGCCTGGGCGGTGAAGCCCGCCTGCAGGGCACCGCCGATTTCAGCAACCCGGATCAGCAGACCCTGAATTTCTCGGTGATCGCGCGGAACCTGACCTGGGTGCCCGAGCCCGACCCGAACACCGCCGGCAGTGCGCCGGTGCCGGTCACCCTGCAGGAAGCGCGCTTCGGCCTGGCCGGCACGCTGAAGGCATGGGCGGCCATTGGCCGTGCGCAGATCGAGCGCGAGCAGAAGCGTGCCGACCTGCGCTTCGATGTGCGCGGCAACGACCAGTCCGCTTCGATCCGCGAACTGGTGGCGCAGACCCCCGGTGGCCAGTTGCAGGTGGAAGGCCAGGTGGCCTGGGCACCGCAGTTGGACTGGGATGCCAAGGCCAGCCTGAAGGACTTCGATCCGGGCTACTTCCTGCCGGGCTGGGACGGTCGGCTGTCGGGCAACCTTGCCTCGAAGGGCCGCCAGGTGCCGCCGCCGGCCAGCGCTGCCGCGGGTACGGCGCCCACCCTGGAAGCCACCGTCGATCTGCCTGCACTGAAGGGCACCCTGCGCCAGCGCAATGTGGATGCCAAGGGCAAGTTCGCGCTGCAGGGCGCACAGGGCCAGGGCGAACTGGCCCTGGCGATCGGCAGCAGCCGGGTCACCGCCAAGGGCAAGGTGGGCGACCGCCTGGATATCGATGCGCGCTTCGAGCCGCTGCAGTTGAGCGATCTGCTGCCCGGCGCCGATGGCGGCCTGCGCGGCCAGGTGCAGGTGACCGGCCCGCGCGATGCGCCGGACATCCGTGCCGATCTGGTGGGCAACAACATCAACTGGGACGGCTACGGCGCGCAGAGCCTGAGCATCCAGGGCAACCTGCCGTGGCGCGGCGACGCCGGCCGCCTGTCGATCCAGGGCCAACAGGTCAACGCCGGCATGCTGCTGGAACGCCTGGCCGTCGACGCGCAGGGCAGCGTGTCCAACCTGCGCCTGAGCGCGCAGACCCACAACGAACTGGGCGCGATCGACCTGCAGGGCAGCGTGCGCCAGCAGGGCGAGCAATGGCGCGGTGAACTGTCCACCCTGCGCATCGCGCCGGTGAAGGGCGATGCCTGGACGTTGCGTGCACCGGCCGCCTTCGCGGTGAACGGCGGCACCTACACGCTGGCCGACACCTGCCTGGCCGCGGCCACCGGCGGCGCCCTGTGCGCGCAGGCCAACTGGCCGCGCGAAGGGCTGGTGGTGCGCGGTGATGCCTTGCCGCTGTCGCTGGTGCAGCCGTGGCTGCCGCCGCAGTCGGGGCGCCGCATCTACCTGCGTGGCGAACTGACCCTGGATGCGCAGATCCGCCCGCGCGGCAATGCCTGGGAGGGCCACGTGGAAGTGCGCTCGCCGGAAGGTGGCGTGCGCCTGGGCGAGAACCGCAACACCGGCACCGGCGCCAATGCCAACCGCGGTGAGCTGGCGCGCTACGACCAGTTCTCGGTGAAGCTGGACATGACCCCGGCCAGCATCAAGGGCTACCTGGGCCTGGGCTTCCAGGGCAACGGCTTCGTCGATGCGAAGTTCCAGACCGGCTGGGAGGCCAGCGCGCCGTTGAACGGCGAGCTGTACCTGAACATGTCGCGGCTGTACTGGCTGGAGCTGTTCTCGCCGGACATCGTGCGCCCCACCGGCCTGATCGAAGGCCACGTGAGCCTGCGCGGCACGCGTGGCCAGCCGTCGCTGGGCGGCGACGCGCAGCTGAGCAACTTCAAGGGTGAATTCCCGGCGCTGGGCCTGACCCTCGACCAGGGCAAGGGCAGCTTCATCGCCCAGCCCGATGGCTCGGCCAAGATCACCGCGCAGGCCAATTCGGGGCAGGGCACGCTGTACGTGGACGGCGGTCTGTCCTGGTTCGGCGATGCGCAGCCGCTGCAGCTGAAGATCCATGGCGAGAACGTGCTGGTGTCCAACACCAGCGAACTGCGCATCATTGCCAACCCGAACCTCGATTTCACCCTGGCCAAGGCCGCGATGGAACTGCGCGGTACGGTGCACGTGCCCGAGGCCGACATCGACCTGGAACGCCTGGACCGCGGCACGTCGGTGTCCGAAGACGTGGTGGTGCTGGACCCGGCCGATCCGGAGGAATCGCGCACCTCGCCGCTGGACATGGACCTGACGGTCAGCCTGGGCGACAAGGTGAAGATGACCGGGTTCGGCCTGAAGGGCGCGCTGACCGGCAAGATGCAGGTGTGGGCGCGGCCGGGCCGCGAGATGACCGCCAATGGCGGCCTGGAAGTCAGTGGCCGCTACAAGGCCTATGGCCAGGACCTGACCATCACCCGCGGCAACCTCAACTGGAACTACAACGCGGTGTCCGACCCGCGCATCAACATCCGCGCCGAGCGCCGCATTGGCGATGTCACCGCGGGCATCGATGTGACCGGGCGCGCCCAGCAACCCCGTGCCGATGTCTGGTCCGATCCGGCCATGTCGCAGTCCGAAGCCCTGGCCTACCTGGTGCTGGGCCGCAGCCTGACCAATGCCAGCAGCGACCAGACCCAGCAGGTCACCGCCGCCTCGGCCGCGCTGTCGGCCGGCAGCGGCCTGCTGGCCTCGCAGCTGGGCGCCAAGCTGGGCCTGGATGATGCCGGGGTCAGCCAGTCGCGCGCGCTGGGCGGTTCGGTGATTGGTTTTGGCAAGTACATTTCGCCCAAGCTGTACGTGGGCTACGGCGTATCGATGGTCGGCAGCGGTTCGGTGCTGACGCTGAAATACCTGCTCAGCCGCGGCTTCGACGTGGAAGTGGAATCGAGCACGGTGGAAAACCGCGGCTCGCTGAACTGGCGCCGGGAGAAGTAGAGCCACGCCATGCGTGGCTGCACCGGCGCCACGCCATGCCGGGGGGCAGATCCCTTTCAACGAAAGGGCTCTGACCCCAAGTGCAACGCCGCCACCCAACCATCGGCCGTTGCCCCGGCCTGCCCCAGCGGCTATGGTCCCCGGCTGTTCTGTATTGCCGGAGTGCCGATGTCTGCCCGCAAAACCCTTCCCGCTGCCCTGGCCCTGGGCCTGACCCTGGCCGCCGGTGCCCACGCCGACGAAGGCATGTGGATGCCGACCCAGCTGCCCGACCTGGCCAAGCCGTTGCAGGCGGCCGGTTTCAAGGGCGACCCGGCCGACCTGGCCAACGTGACCGCGCCGCCGCTGAGCGCCGTGGTGCGTGCCGGCGGTGGCACCGGTTCGTTCGTGTCGGCCGATGGCCTGCTGCTGACCAACCACCACGTGGCGATGGGCGTGATCCAGTACAACAGCTCGCCCGAGCACAACCTGATCGACAACGGCTTCATCGCCCAGGGCCGCGCCGATGAGCGCCCGGCCAACCCGGATTTCCGCGTGCTGGTGACCGTCGGCTTCGACAAGGTGACCGACCAGGTGCTGGCCCAGGCCCGTGGCAAGACCGGCCGCGCGTACTTCGACGCGGTGGACGCGGCCAGCAAGCAGATCGTGGCCGAGTGCGAGAAGACCGGCAACGTGCGCTGCTCGGTGGCCAACATGTACTACGGCACCGATTTCTACCGCATCGCGCAGCTGGAGCTGAGCGACGTGCGCCTGGTGTACGCACCGCCGCGCGCGATCGGCAACTACGGCGATGAGATCGACAACTTCATGTGGCCGCGCCACACCGGCGATTTCACCCTGCTGCGTGCCTACGTGGGCAAGGACGGCAAGCCGGCCCCGTACAGCAAGGACAACGTGCCCTACCAGGCGCCGGCACACCTGCAGATGTCGCTGGAAGGCCCGAAGGAAGGCGACTACGCGATGCTGGCCGGCTACCCGGGCATCACCTACCGCCACCGCACGGCTGCCGAATTCGCCGGCCAGATCGACACCGTGCTGCCGCGCCGGGTGTCGGTGTTCCAGCAGATGATCGACACGATCGAAGCGGCCACGGCCAAGGATGCGCAGGCGCGTACCCGCTACGCCTCGCAGCTGCAGTCGCTGAAGAACAACCGCAAGCGTGCCGCCGGCGAGCTGGAAGGCCTGCTGCGCAGCGATGCCAAGGCCCAGCGCGCCGCCGACGAGTCGGCCATGCTGACCGCCACCGACCGCCGCTACCAGGGCGATATCAAGGCCCTGCTGACCAACCTGTCGCAGGGTGCAGCGGTGGGCGAGCGTGACCTGCTGCTGGACCAGATGGCCCTGCAGACCCAGCTGCTGCGTTCGGCACTGCTGCTGGAACGCCTGCGCATCGAATCGGCCAAGCCCGACGCGCAGCGCGAGACCGGCTTCCAGCAGCGCGACCAGGCGATGATCGAAGGCGTGCTCAAGCAGGTGCAGCGCCGCTACGCACCGGAGGTGGAGAAGGCCCTGCTGGGCAGTCTGCTGACCCGCTACCAGCAGCTGCCGGACGCGCAGCGCGTGGCCGAGTTCGATGCCGCCTTCGGGCGCACCCCCGAACAGCTGGCCAAGGCCCTGGATACCCTGTACGCCAGCACCCAGCTGGGTGACGAGGCACAGCGCCTGAGCCGTTTCGCCGCCGCCCGCGAAGGCAAGGCCCTTGCCGCCGATCCGCTGATTGCCGTGGCCGGCCCGCTGGTGGCCGCGCAGCTGCGCATCGAGAACGAAAGCAAGACCCGCGAGGGCGAACAGCTGCGCCTGCGCCCGGCCTACATGCAGGCGCTGTTCGCCTGGCGGGCCAAGCAGGGCCGCGCCGTCTACCCCGACGCCAACCGCACCCTGCGCATCAGCTACGGCAAGGTCGAGGCGCTGCACCCGCGTGATGGCGTGACCTATTCGCCGGTGACCACCGTGGCCGGCATCGTCGAAAAGAACACCAACGCCTATCCGTTCGACGCGCCCAAGCCGCTGCTGGCGGCCATCGCCAAGGGCGATTTCGGCAGCACCGCCGACCCGGCGCTGAAGACCCAGACGGTCAACTTCCTGACCAACCTGGACACCACCGGCGGCAACTCCGGTTCGCCGGTGCTCAACGCCAAGGGCGAACTGATCGGCCTGAACTTCGACAGCAACTGGGAATCGGTCAGCGCCAGCTGGTGGTTCGACCCGCGCTACAAGCGTGCGGTGCACGTGGACATGCGCTACCTGCGCTGGCTGCTGGCCAAGGTCTACCCGGCACCGGCGCTGCTGAAGGAAATGGGTGTGCCGGCCCAGTAAGGAGCCGGCCACGACCAACGGTCGTGGCCCGCACCGCGTAGGCCCCCACCTTGGTGGGGGTGGCTGCCCCAACGAGCCCGTACACCTGGCCACGCCTGGCCTACACTGCGGGTTCCTCCGACGGAAACGCACGCGTGGTCTCCAGCTGGATCCTGCTGCTGGTCTCGGTTGCCTATGCCGCGCTGCTCTTCGGCGTGGCGTGGTGGGGTGACCGACGGCCCATGTACCCCGACCGCCCGTGGCTGCGGCCGGTGGTCTACAGCCTGGCGCTGGCCGTCTACTGTTCGTCATGGACTTTCTACGGTGCCGTGGGCACCGCCGTGCGCAACGGCGTGGGCTACCTGCCGATCTACATCGGCCCGTTGCTGCTGCTGCTGTTCGGCTGGCGCATCATCGAGCGGCTGGCGCTGATCGCACGCAGCCAGAACGTGGTGTCCATCGCCGATTTCATATCCTCGCGCTTCGGCCGCTCGCGGCGGCTGGCCGCGCTGGTGGCGATCATCGCCCTGATCGGCATCGTTCCGTACCTGGCCCTGCAGTACAAGGCCGTGGCCATGAGCCTGCAGGTGCTGACCGGCAACAGCGGCCCCACCGGCTTCTTCACCGATCCGGCGCTGTACGTGGCGCTGTTGATGGCCCTGTTCGCCACCCTGTTCGGCACCCGCCAGGTCGATGCCACCGAGCACCACCACGGCATGATGCTGGCCATTGCCTTCGAATCGGTCATCAAGCTGTGCGCGATGCTGGCGGTGGGCGTGTTCGCCTACCTGTGGCTGAGCGACCGCAGCGAAGCGGTGGTTGCCTCGGTGCATACATTGTTCACCGGCCTGCCGCCGGTGGGCTTCATTTCGCAGACCCTGCTCAGTTTCCTGGCCATCATCTGCCTGCCGCGCCAGTTCCATGTGGCGGTGGTGGAGTGCGGCGACGTGCGCGACGTGCGCCGCGCGCGCTGGATGTTCGGTGGCTACCTGGTGCTGATCTCGGCCATGGTGCTGCCGATCGCCACCGCCGGCGTCAGCCTGTTCGGCACCGGCGGCAGCGTGGCCGACGATGCCATGGTGCTGGCCCTGCCGCTGGCCGAGGGGCGCAACGCGCTGGCCCTGATCGCCTACGTCGGCGGTTTCTCGGCGGCCACCGGCATGGTCATCGTCTCGTCCATCGCCCTGGCCACCATGGTCAGCAACGACCTGGTGATGCCGGTGCTGCTGCGCCGCAGTGGCGACCACCAGGAAGCGGCCGACGTGGCCTCGCGCGTGCTGTGGATCCGCCGTTTGGCGATCCTGCTGCTGGCGTTGATGGCGTACAGCTACTACCGCAGCAGCAGCAACGACAGCACCCTCGCGTCCTACGGCCTGATGGCATTCGCGGCGGTGGCCCAGTTCGCGCCGGGCCTGATCGGCGGTCTGTACTGGCGTGGCGCCAGCCGCCGCGGCGTGGAAGCCGGCATGCTGCTGGGCTTTGCCACCTGGCTGTACACCCTGCTGCTGCCGGCGATGACCCTGGCCGGCTGGGTGGATGCGGCGTGGGTGCAGCACGGGCCGTTCGGCATCGACTGGCTGCGCCCGCAGCAGTTGTTCGGCATGACCGGCTGGGACCCGCTCACCCACGGCACGTTCTGGTCGCTGCTGGTGAACGCGGCGACGATGATGCTGGTGTCCGCGCGCTGGCGCCCCGGCGTGGACGAGCGCCTGCGTGCGGCCCCCTTCCTGGACCCCTACGCAGAACGGCCGTCGGTGGCCGGTGGCTGGCCCGGCCATGTGCACGTGGGCGACCTGCTGGCGCTGGCCTCGCGCGTGGTGGGCGAGCGCCATGCGCAGCGCTCGTTCTTCGAACAGGCGCAGTCGCTGGGTCGCGAACTGCAGTCCTCGGCACCGGCCGACCGGCCGTGGGTGCAGTTCACCGAGCGTCTGCTGGCCGCCTCCATCGGTGCGGCCTCCGCACGCCTGCTGCTGACCAGCCTGCTGCGCGGTTCGGGCATGGACCTGGGCGAAGTGGTGGCGGTGCTGGATGAAGCCGGGCAGGAGCTGCGCTTCAACCGCGAGATTCTTTCTACCACGCTGGAAAACATCAGCGCCGGCGTCAGCGTGGTCGACCCGGACATGCGCCTGACCGCCTGGAACCGCCGTTACCAGGACATGTTCGGCTATCCCGACGGCATGCTCTACGTCGGCCGCCCGGTGGCCGACCTGATCCGCTACAACGCCGAACGCGGCGAGCTGGGCGAAGGCGATATCGAAGTGCAGATCAACCGCCGCATCGGCTACATGCGCGCCGGTTCGCCGCACGTGTTCGAGCGCACCCGCAGCGATGGCAAGGTGATCGAGATGCGTGGCCAGGCGCTGCCCGGCGGCGGTTACGTGACCAGCTACAACGACATTACCGATTACAAGCACGCGGAAAAGGCGCTGCTGGAAGCCAACGAAACGCTGGAACAGCGCGTGGCCGAGCGCTCGCATGAAGCCGAGGTGGCGCAGCAGTCGAAGACGCGCTTCCTGGCGGCGATCAGCCATGACGTGCTGCAGCCGCTGAACGCGGCGCGCCTGTTCGCTTCGGCACTGCGTGACAGCGACCACGTGAGCGATGAGCAGAAGCACCTGGCCGAACGCGTGGATGCGTCGTTGCGCGCGGCCGAAGAACTGCTGGATGGCCTGCTGGACGTGTCGCGGCTGGATGCCGGTGGCCTGCACCCGGTCATCGGCGAGTTCGACGTGAGCGCGCTGATGCGCGAGCTGGCGGCGCAGTACACCCCGGTGGCTGCGGGCCGCGGCCTGCGCCTGGACCTGTTCGCGCGCACCACCTGGGTGCGCAGCGATCGTCGACTGCTGCGGCGCGTGCTGCAGAACTTCCTGGCCAATGCGCTGCGCTACACCCGCCAGGGCCGCATCGTGCTGGCCGTGCGCCAGCGCGGCGATGAAGTGGAACTGCAGGTGTGGGATACCGGGCCAGGCATTCCCGAACACCACATGCGGCAGATCTTCGACGAATTCCACCGTTACCAGCAGCCGTTCGACTGGGGTGAGCAGGGTCTGGGCCTGGGCCTGTCGATCTGCCAGCGCATCTCGCGTCTGCTCGACCATCGCTTGAATGCCCGCAGCCGGGTCGGCAGTGGCTCGATGTTCTCGATCATCCTGCCGCGGGTGGCACCGTTGCCGGGCTACACCGAGCCGGCGGCTGTGGTCACCGCAGCCGCACCGGCGGTGCGCAGCGATTCGCTGGCCGGCCTGCGCGTGCTGTGCGTGGACAACGACGAGGAGATCCTGGACGGCATGCGCGCGCTGCTGGGCCGTTGGCAGGTGCAGGTGATCACCGCCTCCACCGTGGACCAGGCACTGGAACGGATTGCCGAGCGACCGCAGGTGATGCTGGTGGATTACCACCTGCATGACCGCATGGATGGCCTGGACGCCCTGGTGGCGCTGCGCGAAGCGGCCGGCTATGCATTGCCGGGCGCGTTGCTGACCGCCGATGGTCGTGACGAGTTGAAGCGGATGGCCCGCGAACGCGGCTACCGCGTGCTGACCAAGCCGATCAAGCCTGCCTCGCTGCGCGCCTTCCTGGGCGCGCTGCGCGATGCAGGAACGTCACCGTAGATCCACGCCATGCGTGGATGCGCATCGATATCGCCGGGCCACGCCCGGCGGCAACGATAGCCAACGCGTTATGCCACGCCGTGCAGGTGCTCGTACAGGATCGTCGAACCGATGATGATCAGGATCACGCCGCCGATGATCTCGGCGCGCTTGCCGACCATGCTGCCCAGCGCACGGCCGAGCATGATGCCGGCGGTGACCATGGTCAGCGTGCACAGGCCGATCACGGCCGCCATCACGCCGATATGCACGTCCATGAAGGCCAGGCCGATGCCCACCGCCATGGCGTCGATGCTGGTGGCGAAACCGGTCAGCGCCAGCTTCCAGAAGCCGTGGTGCTGCGAGGAGTCTTCCTCCTCGTCATCGCCGTCCGGGCGCACACCGTTGATGATCATGTGCACGCCCAGTGCCAGCAGCAGGCCGAACGCGATCCAGTGGTCGAAGGCTTCCACGTACCGCAGGGCGGCGCGACCGAGCAGCCAGCCGATGATGGGCGTGATCGCCTCGATGACACCGAAGATGATGCCGGCGCGCAGTGCATCGCGGAACACCGGCCTGCGCATGGCCGCACCCTTGCCGATCGCCGCAGCGAAGGCATCGGTGGACATGGCAAAGCC
The DNA here is from genome assembly GCF_003086855.1 of Stenotrophomonas sp. YAU14A_MKIMI4_1. NCBI lineage: Bacteria > Pseudomonadati > Pseudomonadota > Gammaproteobacteria > Lysobacterales > Lysobacteraceae > Stenotrophomonas > Stenotrophomonas sp. YAU14A_MKIMI4_1. The sequence goes on along the minus strand of NZ_CP025998.1, from coordinate 4,398,863 downwards.
GATCAGGAGGATCGAAACAGGAGACATGGGCGGCAACTGAAGGTCGGGCAAGGACGGACGCACGGCTCGCGTTCGCGCCCAACCTGAGATTGCGCACGCGGGCCGCTGGTCTCGCCAACCATCATGGTTGTCCACGCCACGGCGCACTGGCCGAGTATGTTGACGTGGACGATTCCTGCGAAGGAATCCGGCTACTCCCCAAGGGGACGCGAAGCTTAGCACCGCGATCCGCGCGTGGCGCATTTCCAGGCAAACGCGCAGGCAGGGCTGGTTTGTATAGCGCAGGCTATATCGAGGCGAAGCAGAAGCGTGCCAAGCAAGCTTGGCACCCACCAGGGTGGTCAAGGTAGCGCCGGGCCATGCCCGGCGAGGGTCAGTCTTCTTCCGGCGGCAGCACGATGGCGTCGTCGTCGATGGCCAGCTTGCCGGCCATCAGCACGGCCTGGGTGCGGTTGGTCACGCCCAGCTTGCGCAGGATCGCGGTCACGTGCGCCTTGATGGTCGCTTCAGAGACATTGAGGTCGTAGGCGATCTGCTTGTTCAAGCGACCGGCACCCAGCATCTGCAGTACGCGGAACTGCTGCGGTGTCAGTTCGCGCAGGCGCTGGCCGACTTCGCGTTCCTCGCTGCCGGTGGGCGGCACGTTGTGCGCTTCCGGCGGCGCCCAGGTTTCGCCATCCAGGATGGTGCCCAGCGCATGGCCGATGGTGTCCGAGTCGGCCGACTTGGGAATGAAGCCCAGCGCGCCGTGGTCCAGCGCTCGGCGCATTACCGTGGCTTCTTCGCGCGCAGAGACCACCACCACTGGCAGGTGCGGGTGCAGCGACCGCATGTGTACGAGCGCATTGAAGCCCTGCGCACCGGGCATGTTCAGGTCCATCAGGACCAGGTCGGCATCGTTGTGCTGGTCGGCCAGTGCGTACAGCGCTTCCACGCTGTCGGCCTCGAACAACTGCACGCCGGGGATGACCCGCTGCACCGCCCCACGCAGGGCTTCGCGGAACAGGGGATGGTCATCGGCAATCAGAAGGGTGGTCATGGTCGGGGGGAACCGTGGGGGAAACTGTTCGGGGTCAGATCCCGTTCCGTCAGGGACGGGCTCTGACCCCGTGGAGGTCGGAATCTGCTGGGGTCAGAGCCCTTTCCTTGCGGAAAGGGATCCGACCCCGGGATCTGACCCCGGGTGATGCATCAGCGCACCTTGCGCTCGTCCACCAGCGAGGCCACGACCGAGGGATCGGCCAGGGTCGAGGTGTCGCCAAGCTGGTCAGGTGCATTCTCGGCGATCTTGCGCAGGATGCGGCGCATGATCTTGCCCGAGCGCGTCTTCGGCAGGCCCGGCGCCCACTGCAGGTGGTCCGGCGTGGCGATGGGGCCGATTTCCTTGCGCACCCAGGCGACCAGCTCTTTCTGCAGCTCGTCGCTGGGGGCCTCTTCGGCCACCAGGGTCACATAGGCATAGATGCCCTGGCCCTTCACGTCGTGCGGGAAGCCGACCACGGCAGCCTCGGCCACCTTCGGGTGCGAGACCAGCGCGCTTTCCACTTCGGCGGTGCCGATGCGATGGCCGGACACGTTGATCACATCGTCCACGCGGCCGGTGATCCAGTAGTAGCCATCCTCGTCGCGGCGGCAGCCGTCACCGGTGAAATAGCTGCCCGGATAGGTGCGGAAATACGTGTCGATGAAGCGCTGGTGGTCGCCATACACCGTGCGCATCTGGCCCGGCCAGGAATCACGGATGATCAGGTTGCCCTCGGTCGGGCCGTCCTGGATCTCGCCATCGGCATTGACCAGCGCCGGCTGTACGCCGAAGAAGGGCAGGGTGGCCGAACCCGGCTTCAGATCCATCGCGCCGGCCAGCGGCGAAATCAGGATGCCGCCGGTTTCGGTCTGCCACCAGGTATCGACGATCGGGCAACGGCTGTCACCCACCACTTCGTAGTACCAGCGCCAGGCCTCCGGATTGATAGGTTCGCCAACACTGCCAAGCAGGCGCAGCGAGGCACGCGAGGTCTTCTTCACCGGCTCCTCGCCCTCGCGCATCAGCGCACGGATGGCGGTGGGGGCGGTGTAGAAGATCGACACCTTGTGCTTGTCGATCACGTTCCAGAAGCGCGAGGTGTCCGGGTAGTTCGGCACGCCTTCGAACATCAGCGAAGTTGCGCCGTTGGCCAGCGGGCCGTACACGATGTAGCTGTGGCCGGTGACCCAGCCGACGTCGGCGGTGCACCAGTAGATGTCGTCCTCGCGCAGGTCGAACACCGCTTCGTGGGTGTAGGCCGCGTACAGCAGGTAGCCGCCGGTGGTGTGCAGCACACCCTTGGGCTTGCCGGTGGAGCCGGAGGTGTAGAGGATGAACAGCGGATCTTCCGCGTTCATGCGCTCCGGTTCGCAGGTGGACGGCTGGCTGTCCACCACGTCATGGAACCAGCGGTCGCGCGGGGCCTGCATGTCCACCGCACCGCCGGTGTGGCGCACCACCAGCACGGTTTCCACCGTGTTGGTGCCCGGCAGTTTCAGCGCGGCATCCACGTTGGCCTTCAGCGGCACCTTGCGGCCGCCGCGCAGGCCTTCGTCGGCGGTGATGATCAGCTTGCTCTGGCAATCGCTCACCCGGTCGGCAATCGAGTTCGGAGCGAAGCCACCGAACACCACCGAGTGGATCGCACCGATACGTGCGCAGGCCAGCATGGCCACCGCGGCATCGACGATCATCGGCAGGTAGATGGTGACCCGGTCGCCCTTCTTGACGCCCAGGTTGCGCAGCGCGTTGCCCAGGCGACAGGTGCGCTCGTACAGCTCGCGATAGGTCACGTGCTGGGCCGGTGCATCCGGGCTGTCCGGTTCGAACAGCAACGCGGTCTTGTCGCCGCGCTTCTCGAGCTGGCGATCCAGGCAGTTCACGCTGGCGTTGAGCTCGCCATCTTCGAACCACTTGATGTGGAAATCGGCCAGGTCGTAGCTGACGTTGCGGATCTTCGTCGGCGCACGCATCCAGTCCAGCCGCTGCGCGGCCTTGCCCCAGAAGGCATCCGGATCGGACACCGACGCCTGGTACTGCTGTTCGTAGGACTTCTTGTCGATGCGTGCCTTGGCGGCGAACTGCGGATCGACGGGGTAGATATCAGCCATGGCACCCTCACTTGCACGTTGACTTTTCATGTGCGTCCGCAGCATCGCAGCGGCCGTTCCCCCTCAGTTTGCCCCATCCACCCCCGCCCGCGTTATCGCCGCGCTTAGACCTTGGTCGAAAGACCGGCCCGTAGCAGCCCGGCTTCGACCAATGGCGAATACCGCTATACATAAACCCCCCGCAGTCTCGGCTCGACCGTGCCCCACGCGCGGCATCACCTTGCCACTTGGGAGAGAGGGCAACATGAGCCACCGTACGTTGAAAGCCGTGCGCAAACCTTTGGCGGCCTGCTTGCTGGTCGCCCTGGTCGCACCGGGCATGGCGTTTGCAGAAACCGCCAAAGAGAAAGCACTGGAAGCGCGCGTTGCCGAGCTGGAACGCCAGGTCCAGGCGCTGCTGTCATCGCAGCAGCAGCAACAGACCCAGATCGTGCAGACCCAGCAGGCGGTCACCGAAGTCCGCACCGTGCAGGCCGAGCAGAAGCCGGCCGTGCCCGCGGGCAAGCAGCCGATCCAGGTCACCACCATCACCCCCGGGGCGGCGCCGGGCACCACGGTCAAGATCGGCGGCTTCATCAAGGCCGACTTCCTGGCCACCCAGACCGGCGATGGCCAGTTGGCCGACGATGCCACCGGCCGCGCGCTGTACCTGCCGGGCCAGACCCCGGTGGCCGGCGCCGGCGGCAGCGGCAAGCGCTCGGACGTGGACTACAACGCCCACGCCAAGTTCTCGCGCTTCAACATCGGCATCGACAACGTCAGCGAATCGGGCAACAAGTCCGGCGCGCTGTTCGAGATGGATTTCTTCGGCAACTCGCTGGGCAACCAGACCGCCACCAACACCTACGGCGTGACCCTGCGCCATGCCTACATGTACTGGAACAACTGGTTGGCCGGCCAGACCTGGTCCAACTTCATGGACGCCGCAGCGCTGCCTGAAGCGGTCGATTTCGTCGGTCCCACCGACGGTGTGATCTTCGTGCGCCAGGCGCAGGTGCGTTACACCAACGGCGGCTTCAGCGTGGCGCTGGAAAACCCAGAAACCACCACCTTGACCGGCACCCGCAATCCGGTGACCGGGGCCTGGACCAACGCCAGCGCCAACTCCGACCGCGGCAGCCTGCCCGATCTGACCCTGCGCTATGGCTGGAAGGGCGACTGGGGCACCTTCGGCGTGGGTGGCATCGTGCGCCAGCTGAAGGTCGACAACCAGGCCACCGGGGCCAAGGCGGACAAGGTGGGCGGCGGCCTGACCGTGGGCGGCAAGTGGGTGATGGGCGGCAACGATTCGCTGCACTACCAGCTGACCGGTGGTGAAGGCATTGCCCGTTACATCGGTCTGGGTGTGACCGCCGATACCGCTTACGACGTGGCACGTGACGAACTGAACCCGACTGGCGTGCTTGCCGGCTACGTGGGCTGGCGGCATGCGTTCACCCCGAAGCTGCGCACCAACCTGATCTACGCGCGCAGTGACTACGACAACGATGGCAGCCTGGGCCCGCTGGTGACCAAGAGCGTACAGAGCATCCGCGGCAACATCTTCTACACGCCGATGCCCAAGGTCGATATCGGTGCCGAGTACATGTACGGCGTGCGTGAGATCGAAGACGGGCGCAAGGGCGATATCAACCGCGTGCAGTTCACCACCAAATATAGTTTTTGAATGAGTGCCGACCCTCGGTCGGCACCTACAAAGGGGAAAACGTCTCATGTCCAGTACACCCAGCACCGCGCATAACGCCGCGGGCAGCCTGACCAAAGGCCACAAGAAGGTCATCTTCGCATCGAGCCTCGGCACGGTCTTCGAGTGGTATGACTTCTTCCTGTACGGCTCACTGGCCGCGATCATCGCCAAGCAGTTCTTCAGTGGCGTGAATGAAACCACCGGCATGATCTTCGCTCTGTTGGCCTTTGCCGCCGGCTTCTTCGTGCGACCGTTCGGCGCGGCCTTCTTCGGCAGCCTCGGCGACCGCATCGGCCGCAAGTACACCTTCCTGGTCACCATCCTGATCATGGGCATCTCGACCTTCCTGGTCGGCGTGCTGCCCAACTACGCCTCGATCGGCTTCGCCGCACCGGTGATCCTGATCATCCTGCGCCTGGCCCAGGGCCTGGCCATGGGCGGTGAATACGGCGGTGCCGCCACCTACGTGGCCGAGCACGCGCCGGACGACAAGCGCGGCCTGTACACCAGCTTCATCCAGTGCACCGCCACGCTGGGCCTGTTCATGTCGCTGCTGATCATCCTGGCCTGCCGCTACTTCCTGGGCAACGAAGCCTTCGAAGCCTGGGGCTGGCGCATTCCGTTCCTGGTGTCGATCCTGCTGCTGGGCGTTTCGGTGTGGATCCGCCTGCAGCTGAGCGAATCGCCGCTGTTCCAGCAGATGAAGTCCGAAGGCAAGGGTTCCAAGACCCCGTTCCGTGACAGCCTGAAGGGCGGCAACCTGAAGCTGATGCTGCTGGTGCTGCTGGGTGCGGCGGCCGGCCAGGCCGTGGTCTGGTACGGCGGCCAGTTCTACGCGCTGTTCTTCCTGAGCAGCATGCTGAAGGTCGATGCCACCACCTCTTACCTGCTGATTGCCGCCGCGCTGGCGCTGGGCGTGCCGTTCTTCATCTTCTTCGGCTGGCTGTCCGACCGTATCGGCCGCAAGAAGATCATCCTGGCCGGCTGCCTGCTGGCCGCCGTCACCTACATCCCGATCTTCAAGGGCCTGACCCACTTCGCCAACCCGGCCATCGAAGAAGCCCGCAGCAGCTCGCCGGCACTCGTGGTTGCCGATCCGAACACCTGCTCGTTCCAGTTCGATCCGGTGGGCCTGCGCAAGTTCACCAGCTCCTGCGACGTGGCGACCGCCGCGCTGACCAAGGCCGGTGTGCCGTACGACGTGCAGCCCGCCGCTGCCGGTTCGCTGGCGATGGTGAACGTGGGTAGTGCCAGCGTCACCTCGTATGAGGCGGCCGGCCTGACCAAGGAAGAAGGCAAGGCCAAGGCCGATGCGTTCGGTGCCGAACTGAAGGGCGCGCTGACCACCGCCGGCTACCCGGCCAAGGCCGATGGCTCGCGCATCAACTACGCCGGCACGATCTTCATGCTGTGGCTGCTGGTGCTGTACGTGACCATGGTCTACGGCCCGATCGCCGCCTACCTGGTGGAACTGTTCCCGACCCGCATCCGCTACACCTCGATGTCGCTGCCGTACCACATCGGCAACGGCTGGTTCGGTGGCTTCCTGCCGGCCATTTCGTTCGCACTGGTGGCTGGTACGGGCAACCTGTACTACGGCCTGTGGTACCCCATCATCATCGCGCTGATGTCGGTGGTGATCGGCGGCTTGTTCCTGCGTGAGACCAAGGACGTGGACATCACCAAGTAAGCGGTGGGTCCAAGGCAATGAAGGAAAGGCCGCGGTGCAGACCGCGGCCTTTCCATTTGTGGGAATGCGTCGGGGTAGAGTCGACCGTTGGTCGACTGCTCTTGGCGGTACCTCTGAAAACCCCGCGCTGCGCGCGACAGTCGACCAACGGTCGACTCTACCGTCGCGCGGACCCGTACGTCCGGGGTCATCGAGACGACCGTTGCGCGGTCCGGCACCCCGTATAGTCGGCCCATGACCACCACCGCCCCGGCCGACCTTCCCGCTCTCCTGCACACCCTGCGCAGCGCCTGGCAGGTGCGGCGCCCTTCGCTGGACCAGCGTGAGGCCGATCTACGCCGCCTGCGCGAAGCACTGAAGGCGCGCCTGGATGAAATGGCTGCGGCCATCGCCGAAGACTTCGGCCACCGCGCCCACACCGAATCGAAGCTGGCCGATGGCATGAGCGTGCTGTCGGCCATCGACCACCTGCGCCGCCACCTGCTGCGTTGGGCGAAGCCGCAGCGGGTGGGCGCCGGCTGGCGGCTGTGGCCGGCGCGCGCGCAGCTGCGGCCGACGCCGCTGGGCGTGGTCGGGGTGATTTCACCCTGGAACTACCCGGTCACCCTGGCCTTGGTGCCGCTGGCCACGGCCATCGCGGCGGGCAACCACGTGCTGCTCAAACCCTCCGAACACACGCCGCGCACCAGCGCGTTCCTGGCCGATCTGCTGGCCAGCGTGTTTCCGCCCGATCGCGTGGCGGTGGCGCAGGGTGGTGCGGATGTGGCTGCAGCCGTGTCCTCGCTGCCGCTGGACCATCTGGTGTTCACCGGCTCAACCGCCGTCGGCCGCAAGGTAATGGCGGCCGCAGCCGAGCACCTGGTGCCGCTCACGCTGGAATTGGGTGGCAAATCACCGGCCATTGTCTGCCGCGATTTCCCGCTGGACAAAGCCGCCGCGCGGCTGGCCACCGGCAAGTGGTTCAACGCCGGCCAGACCTGCATCGCGCCCGATTACGTGCTGATCGATACCGTGCGCCAGCGCGAGTTCGTGCAGGCGCTGCAGCAACAGGTGCGCGCGCGCTACGGGGATTTCGCCGATGCCGATGACTACACGCGCATCATCAACGAGGGCCAGTACCAGCGCCTGCAGGGCTATCTGGCGCAGGCCCGCGAGCGCGGCGTGCCGGTCATTCCGTTGGCCCAGGTGGATGCCACGCGCGCCGACCGCGAGCGCCTGCTGGTGCCCACGGTGGTGCTGGACCCGCCGGATGACCTGGACCTGATGCGCGAGGAGATCTTCGGCCCGATCCTGCCAGTGCGGGCCTACCCGGACCTGGACGCCGCGCTGGCCGACGTGCTGTCGCGTGACCGCCCGCTGGCGCTGTACCCCTTCAGCCAGGACCGTGCGACGGTGGAGCGCATCCTCGACCAGGTGGTGGCTGGCGGGGTGACGGTGAATGACACGCTGCTGCATTTCGCCGCCGACGGCCTGCCGTTTGGCGGGGTGGGGGCCAGTGGCATGGGCGCGTACCACGGGCGGGCTGGGTTCGACGCCATGAGCAAGCGGCTGCCGGTGCTGTGGCAGTCACGCTGGGCGGCCAGCGACCGGCTGCGGCCGCCGTATTCGAAGATTGCGGGGTTGTTGAGGTTCCTGTTGCGGTGAAGCCACGCATGGCGTGGCTCTACCGACGGGGCCGCGTTCCGGTAGGTGCCAACCTTGGTTGGCACGCGGGTTTGGCGCCTACCAAAGCAGGGCCGGGTAGAATGCCCCCATGAAAATCGCCTCGTGGAACGTCAATTCGCTCAATGTCCGCCTGCCGCACCTGGAGCAGTGGCTCAAGGACTTCGGCCCGGACATCGTCGGTATCCAGGAAACCAAGCTGGAGGACCACAAGTTCCCCGATGCGGCGCTGATCGCCGCGGGCTACCGCAGCGTGTTTGCTGGCCAGAAGACCTACAACGGCGTGGCCCTGCTGTCGCGTGAGCCGGCGCAGGACGTGCAGATCGGCATTCCCGGTTTCGAGGACGAGCAGAAGCGCGTCATCGCCGGCACCTTCGGTGATCTGCGGGTGATCAACCTGTACGTGGTCAACGGCCAGGACATCGGCACCGACAAGTACGACTACAAGCTGCGCTGGCTGGAAGCCGTGCATGCCTGGATCGCGCAGGAGCTGCAGCGCCAGCCGAAGCTGATCGTGATGGGCGACTTCAACATCGCCCCGGACGCGCGCGACGTGCACGACCCGGAGGTGTGGAACGAAAACCACATCCTCACCTCCACCGCCGAGCGCGGCGCGCTGAACAAGCTGCTGCAGCTGGGCCTGCACGATGGCTTCCGCCTGCACAACGACGAGGCCGGTGTGTTCAGCTGGTGGGATTACCGTGCGGCTGGCTTCCGCCGCAACCTGGGCCTGCGCATCGATCTGACCCTGGTGTCCGATGCGCTGAAGGGCAGTGCGGTGGCCGCGGGCATCGACCGCGAGCCGCGTACCTGGGAACGCCCCAGCGACCACGCCCCGGCGTGGGTGGAATTGGGTTGAAACGGTAGCGCCGGGCCATGCCCGGCGAGCGCAGCGGCGGCAGGGAGGCGCCGGGCATGGCCCGGCGCTACCCCTCGGATCACCGTATGCTCTTGCGGGTGAACAGGTTGACGATGGCCAGCAGGATCACCGCGCCGATCAGCGAGAACAGGAACGTGCGGATCGTAATCGCTTCGTTGATGCCGCCGCCGAACAACCAGCCGGCAATCAACGCGCCGACGATGCCGACCACGATGTTGAGGATGATGCCCTGCTGGGCGTCGCGTCGCATGATGAGGCTGGCCAGCCAGCCCACCACGCCGCCCACGATCAGCCAGATGATGATGCCCATGTACGTGACCTCCGGAAGGGAACGCGCCCAGTTGACGCGCAGCGCCGTGAACCCGTCGTGCAATCCCGTGACGGGGGCGTGCGGATGAGCCTGCCGGCCACCCTGGACGGCCCCTGGCGGTTCGGCCCGGTGACCGTCTGGCGGCGCCCACATGTGCCCGGCCAGCGGGGTGAACCGCAGGCGCGGCAGGTGCTGGCGCAGGCGCTGGGGGTCGAACCGGAGGCGTTGCCGCTGGTGCGTGATGACAAGGGCCGGCCCGAGCTGGCCGGTGCGCTGGCCCACTACGGCACCGGCTGGAGCCACAGCGGCGAGGTGCTGCTGGTGGCGCTGGGCGAGGGCGTGCGCCTGGGGGTGGACCTGGAACTGCTGCGCCCACGCCCGCGGCTGCTGGAAATCGCGCAGCGCTTTTTCCACCCGGACGAGGTGGCCTGGCTGGAGGGGTTGTCCGTGGCCGAGCGCGAACACTGGTTCTTCCGCGTCTGGTGCGCCAAGGAGGCGATCCTGAAGGCGCACGGGCAGGGCATTTCCTTCGGCCTGCACCGCCTGCGCCTGGCCCCCGGCCGCGATGGCGCCCTGCACCTGCTGGCCTGCGATGCCGAGCTGGGCCAGGCCGAGCGCTGGCACCTGCACGAATGGCAGGCCAGCGGCCAGTTCCGCGCCGCATTGGCCTGGCATGCCGATTGATGCCGCACAGTGAAGCGGCGAACCGGCGGGCAAAACCGGCGATAATGTGCGCATGAGCGAACATGATCTTCCCGCCGGCGTGGTTGCCACGCTGGAACAGGGCCTGGCCAGCATGGGCCTGGCGGCCGACCTGGCGCCGCCGCTGCTGCGCTACCTGGCCCTGCTGCACCGCTGGAACGGCACCTACAACCTGACCGCCATCCGCGACCCGCAGGAGATGGTCACCCGCCACCTGCTCGATTCGCTGGCCATGCAGCCGTTCGTGGCCGATGGCAGCCTGGCCGACCTGGGTACCGGCCCCGGCCTGCCCGGCATCCCGCTGGCCATCGCCTGCCCGGGCCTGCAGGTCACCCTGGTGGAAAGCAACGGCAAGAAGGCGCGCTTCATGCGCGAAGCCGTGCGCCAGCTGGGCCTGGGCAATGCCCGCGTGGCCGAGTCGCGCGCCGAGGCGCTGGACGAGGCCGGCGCCTACGACCAGCTGACCGCGCGCGCCATGGACACCCTGGCCGGCATCGTCCGCGTGGGCGGCCACCTGCTGCGCCCCGGCGGCGTGCTGCTGGCCATGAAGGGGGTCTACCCGCATGACGAGATCGCCGCACTGCCGGCCGGCTGGCAGGTGCGCGAGGTGACCCCGCTGAGCGTGCCCGGCCTGGCCGGCGAACGCCATCTGGTCACCGTTACCGGCCCTTGAACCCGCTCGTCGACCCCTTGTGCAACAACGGGTTGGCGATCCACGATTTCCGCCCGGGGCCGGTTGTACGCATAATGACCGGTCCCAACCATCCGTCGACGAGGCACACCTGCATGGCCCGCATCATCGCCATCGCCAACCAGAAGGGTGGCGTCGGCAAGACCACGACCGCCGTCAACCTGGCCGCTTCCCTGGCCAACGCACCCAAGCGGGTGCTGCTGGTCGATCTCGATTCGCAGGGCAATGCGACCATGGGCAGCGGCGTGGACAAGCGCGAACTGGTCGCCTCCACCTACGATCTGCTGCTGGGTGAAGCCAACGCCGCCGATGTGCGCGTGGCCACCGCCGAAGGCTACGACCTGCTGCCGGGCAACATCGACCTGACCGCAGCCGAGATCCAGCTGATGGCACAGGAAGCGCGCGAGCAGCGCCTGAAGCGCGCGCTGGCGCCGATCCGCGATGAGTACGACTACATCCTGATCGACTGCCCGCCGGCGCTGTCGCTGCTCACGCTGAACGCACTGGCCGCCGCCGATTCGGTGATCGTGCCGATGCAGTGCGAGTACTACGCACTGGAAGGCCTGAGCGCGCTGGTGGAAACCATCGAAGCGCTGCGTGCCAACCTGAACCCTGCGCTGGAGATCGAAGGCGTGCTGCGCACCATGTTCGACGTGCGCAACAACCTGGCCAACGCGGTGTCGGCCGAACTGACCGAACACTTCGGTGATCGCGTGTTCCGCACCATCGTGCCGCGCAACGTGCGCCTGGCCGAAGCCCCCAGCCATGGCCAGAGCATCGTCGGCTACGACCGTGCCTCGCGCGGTGGGGTGGCCTACCTGGGCCTGGCCGGCGAGATCATCCGCCGCAACAACGAACGCAACAAGGCCGCCAAGGCCGTGGAGACCGCCTGATGACCAGCAAGCCTGCAGCCAAGAAGCGAGGCCTCGGCCGCGGCCTGGACGCCCTGCTGGGTCCGAAGGGCGCGGTCAGCCAGGTGCAGGCCACCACTGCTGTCATCGAGCCGCTGCCGGGTGAAGTGCTGCGCAAGCTGGCTGTCGGCCAGCTGCAGCCGGGCAAGTACCAGCCGCGCCGCGAGATGGACGAAGGCAAGCTCTCCGAGCTGGCCGATTCGATCAAGTCGCAGGGCGTGATCCAGCCGATCCTGGTGCGCCAGCTGCCGGCCGGCAACTACGAAATCGTGGCCGGCGAACGCCGCTGGCGCGCTTCGCAGCTGGCCGGGCTGGACGAAGTGCCGGTGGTGGTGCGCGAGCTGGAAGACCGCACCGTCATCGCGATGGCGCTGATCGAGAACATCCAGCGCGAAGACCTGAACCCGCTGGAAGAAGCCGAAGCGCTGCAGCGGCTGATCAGCGAATTCACCCTGACCCACGCCGAGGCCGCCGAAGCGGTGGGCCGCTCGCGCGCGGCGGTGTCCAACCTGCTGCGCCTGCTGGAACTGCCGGTGGCGATCCGCCTGCTGCTGGAAACCCGCCGCCTGGAAATGGGCCACGCCCGCGCACTGCTGACCCTGGCCCCGGAACTGGCCGGCAAGCTGGCCCAGGAAGCGGCCGACGAAGGCTGGTCGGTGCGCGAGGTCGAGCGCCGTGCGCAGGCCTTCGCCGCCGGCAAGGTGCCCAGCAACCGCCCGGTGGCCACGCCGAAGGTGCAGCAGGCCGACATCGCGTCGCTGGAAACCGAACTGTCCGAATCGCTGGGCACCAAGGTGGCCATCAACCATGGCCGCGGCGGCAAGGGCAAGCTGATCATCCACTACACCGACCTGGATACGCTGGACGGCGTGCTGGAAAAGCTGCGTACGCGCCAGGGCTGAGCCCGGCCGGGTTTCTGCCCCGCGCACGGCGCGCCTGCGTCGTGCCCCGGGGCCTGACAGGGAACCGTGCATGAGCAACGACTTCGACGATGTCAGCCCCGGTGGCAGCCGCATGCACCTGCACCGCCGCGACACCGTGCATTCGCCTGCACAGGGCCAACCGCACACGGCGCAGATCCGTGCCTATATCGAGCGCCACCTGGGGCCGGTAGCGGGCGCGTTCGACGATGCGCTGCCCGATACGGTGCGCGTGCTGGTGCACGTGGTACCGCCCACCGCCGACCGTCCCTGGCTGCAGCTGGTCACCTCGGGCATGAGCGATCTGCCGATGAACCTGCCGCCGGGCGTGGATGTTCCGCATTTCGCCGAACTGATGCTGACCCTGCCGGCCCACTGGCCGCTGGATGCGCAATCGCTGCAGGACGAGCGCTTCTACTGGCCGGTGCGATTGCTGCAGACGCTGGCACGCCTGCCGCATCTGTATGACACCTGGCTGGCACCCGGGCACACCGTGCCGCATGGCAATCCGGCCGAATCCTACGCGGCTGACGTGCGGTTCGACGGGGCCATGGTGGTGTATCCGGCTTCGGTGCCGCCGGCCTTTGGCGAACTGCTGGACGATGATGGCCGCACGATCGCCTTCCGCGCGGTGCTGCCGCTGTACCCCGAAGAGATGGCGTTGAAGCTGCAGGAAGGGGCCGATGAACTGCTCGAACGCCTGCAGGCCAAGGGCATCGACGACCGCATCGACACCGGCCGCTTCAACGTGGCGCGGCCACGGCTGGGCCTGTCCTGAGCCAGGCGGGTAACATCTGTGCTGCATTCCTGCGCGTAGAGCCCCCGCCATGACCCTCCTGCTCACCGGCGCTGCCGGCTTCATCGGTGCCTACACCGCCCGCGCCCTGCTGGAGCAGGGCCAGGCCGTGGTTGGCCTGGACAACTTCAACGATTACTACGACCCGCAGATCAAGCGCGACCGCGTGGCCGCGCTGTGCCCCACGCTGGACCTGCGCACGCTGGACCTGACCGACCGCGAAGGCCTGGCCGCCCTGTTCGACGAAGTGCAGCCCAGTGCGGTGATCCACCTGGCCGCGCAGGCCGGCGTGCGCTACTCGCTGGAAAACCCGCACGCCTACGTCGACAGCAACCTGACCGGCTTCGTCAACATGCTGGAATTGTGCCGCCACCGGGGTGTGCAGCACCTGGTGTATGCCTCCAGCAGCTCGGTGTATGGCGATTCGGCCACGCCGCCGTTCTCCGAGGACCAGCGCGTGGACCAGCCGCGCTCGCTGTATGCGGCCACCAAGGCCGCCAACGAGCTGATGGCCTACACCTATGCCCAGCTGTATGGCCTGCATGCCACCGGCCTGCGCTTCTTCACCGTGTATGGCCCGTGGGGCCGCCCGGACATGGCGCCGCTGCTGTTCTCCCGCGCAGTGCTGGCCGGCCGCCCCATCGATGTGTTCAACGAAGGGCGCATGCAGCGCGACTTCACACATGTTTCCGACATCGTGGCCGGTATCCTCGGCGCCCTCGCGCACCCGTCCACCGAACCGGTGCCGCACCGCGTGTTCAACCTGGGCAACCACACCCCGGTCGAGCTGGAACGCTTCATCGGTGTGATCGAACAGGCGGCCGGGCGCCCGGCGCACAAGGTCTACAAGCCCATGCAGCCCGGCGACATGGTGCGCACCATGGCCGACACCCGGCGCGCCCATGACGCATTCGGCTTCGACGCGGTCACCCCGATCGAACAGGGGCTGCCGCCGGTGGTGCAGTGGTGCCGCGAGTACTTTGGCGATCGCGCCTGAGGAAGGCTCCTCACGCAGCCGGGTTCATCTTCGGATAACCTCGGCTGCGGACAATGCGCGGTCTTTGTTTCCCTCTTGGCCGAGTGCCCCATGAGCCAACCTGAGCTTTCCGTTGTCGTTCCGGTGTTCAACGAGCGCGACAATGTCGCCCCGCTGGTGGCCGAGATCACCGCCGCCCTGCGCGGCCATCTGCCGTTCGAGATCGTCTACATCGACGACCATTCGCGCGACGACACCTTGGCCGTGCTGCAGGGTCTGAAGGCCACCACCCCGGAACTGCGGGTGCTGCACCATGTCAGCCAGAGCGGGCAGAGCACCGCCGTGCGCACCGGGGTGAAGCATGCGCGCGCGCCGTGGATCGCCACCCTGGATGGTGATGGCCAGAACGATCCGGCCGATATTCCCAAGCTGCTGGCCGCCCGCGCCGCCGCCGATGCGCAGGTGAAACTGTTCGCCGGCTGGCGGGTGAACCGCCAGGACAGCGGCAGCAAGCGCTGGGCCAGCCGCTGGGCCAACGCCATCCGCGCGCGCATGCTGCGCGACGACACCCCCGATACCGGCTGCGGCATCAAGCTGTTCGAACGCGCCGCCTTCCTCGACCTGCCGTACTTCGACCACATGCACCGCTACCTGCCGGCGCTGATGCAGCGGGCAGGCTGGAAGACCACCAGCGTGCCGGTGAACCATCGCCACCGCACCGCTGGGGTTTCCAAGTACAACAACCTGGGCCGCGCGCTGGTCGGCATCCGCGACCTGCGCGGCGTGGCGTGGCTGATCACCCGCAGCAAGCGCACTGCGGTGGAGGAGCGTTGATGGAGCTGCACTGGCTGGACCAACCGCTGACCTGGCTGTACTGGACCGGCCTGCACGTGACCGGCTGGAAGCTGATCGGCTATACCGGCGCGCTGATGTTCGGTGGCCGCTGGCTGGTGCAGTTCGTGGCTTCCAAGCGGGCGGGCAAGCCGGTCATCCCGCGCCTGTTCTGGTACATGAGCGTGGTCGGCAGCCTGATGACGCTCAGCTACTTCCTGTTTTCGGCCAAGCAGGATTCGGTGGGTGTGCTGCAGAACCTGTTCCCGGCGTTCACCGCGCTGTACAGCCTGCACCTGGACATCAAGCACCGCGGCTGGAAGCGCGACAAAGCCAGCCATTGAGGGCCGGGGTCGGATCCCTTTCCGCAGGAAAGGGCTCTGACCCCCGTCAGGATCCCCGGCGCATCCACGCATGGCGTGGATCTACTCATCAGGCAGGACCTTCGTCCCATGCCTGCACGGGGCTGGCGGTGCGATCATCGGGGTCTGCCTTCCCGGGAACCTGCGCTTGTGAAAACCCGTCTTGCCGTTGCCCTGCTGATCGCCCTGGCCGCGCCGGCCGTTGCCCTGGCCGCGCCGCCCGCTGCCGCCGCACCGGCCAGCATGGCCGCCGAATCGCCCGCCGACGCGGCGTTCCGCGCGATCTACGAGAAAGAATGGAAGTGGCGCCAGGACGGCGGTGGTGAAGCCAGCGAAGACGGCGATGCACCGGCCAATGCCACCCGCCTGCCCGATGTCGGCGCCGCCGCCCAGCAGGGCCGGCTGAAGGTCTGGGACCAGACCCTGGCCGACCTGAAGAAGATCGACCCGGCCACGCTCAGCGCGGCCAACCAGGTGAACTACGCGATCTATCGCGACCAGGTGTTCAACCTGGCCGAGGAAACCCGCCTGCGCGGCTACGAAATGCCGTTCAATTCCGATTCCTCGTTCTGGTCCAACCTGTCCTTCATGGCCCGGCGCGAGATGAAGACCGCGCAGGACTACCGCAACTACATCGCCCGCCTGAACGATGTGCCGCGCTACTTCGGCCAGCAGACCGACAACATGCGCGCCGGCCTGAAGCGCGGCTTCAGCGTGCCGCGCGCGGTGCTCGATGGCCGCGAAGTGTCCATCGCCACCGTGGCCGAACTGAAGGACCCGACCCAGTCGCCGCTGTACGCGCCGTTCAAGAAGCTGCCCAACAGCATTCCGGCCGCCGAACAGGCCGCGCTGCGCGAGCAGGCGGTGGCGGCGATCGGCGGCAAGGTCGTGCCGGCCTTCCAGCAGCTGCGCACCTTCTTCGTGAACGAATACGTGCCGCAGGCCCGCACCACCCTGGCCGCCGAAGCGATGCCGGGCGGCAAGGCGTACTACAAGCAGCAGATCCACGAGTACACCACGCTGGATCTGACGCCCGACCAGATCCACCGGATCGGCCTGGAAGAAGTGGCCCGCATCCAGCAGGAAATGAACGCCATCATCAAGCAGGTGCAGTTCAAGGGCAGCTTCGCCGATTTCCTCACCTTCCTGCGCACCGACCCGCAGTTCTACGCCAAGACCCCGGAAGAGCTGCTGTCGCGCGCCGCGTGGATCTCCAAGCGTGCCGACGGCCAGATCGGCAAGTTCATGACCCTGCCGCGCGCCCGCTTCACCATCGTGCCGGTGCCGCCGGATATCGCTCCGTTCTGGACCGCGGGTCGCGGTGGCATGGGCACCTACTGGGTGAACACCTACGATCTGCCGTCGCGCCCGCTGTACAACCTGCCCGCGCTCACCCTGCACGAATCCGACCCGGGCCACGCCCTGCAGGGCGCGCTGGCGGCCGAGCAGGGCGAACAGCCCGAGTTCCGCCGCAATGCCTACATCTCGGCCTACGGCGAAGGCTGGGCGCTGTACTGCGAAAAGCTGGGCGTGGAAATGGGCATCTACGAGACCCCGTACGAGGACTTCGGGCGCCTGACCTACGAAATGTGGCGCGCCGCGCGCCTGGTCATCGACACCGGCGTACACAGCAAGGGCTGGACGCGCGACCAGGCGCTGGCCTACCTGCGCGACCACACCGCGCTGAGCGAGCACGAAGTGACCACCGAAGTGGATCGCTACATTTCCTGGCCCGGCCAGGCGCTGAGCTACAAGCTGGGTGAGATCGCCATCGTGCGCCTGCGTGCCCAGGCCGAAAAGGAGCTGGGCGACAAGTTCGACATCAAGGGCTTCCACGATGCCGTGCTGAAGCAGGGTTCGGTGCCGCTGCCGGTGCTGGAACAGCAGATCCAGGCGTATATCGCCGAACGCCGGAAGGCCTGACCGGTCACGCCGCCGGGCATGGCCTGGCGCTACCGGAAGGTACGCAGGGGTAGCGCCGGGCCATGCCCGGCGAGCGGCGGCTGCGATTGTGTAACGGCTGCAACGCCCGCTACCCTCCCGGCATGATCCGCTTCGTGCGCCGCCGCCCGTCGTTCCTGCTCCGCCTGCTGATGCTGGTGGTGGTGGCGATCGGCAGCGTGGGCGGCGCCACGGCGTCGGCACTGGGCGAGCTGCACGAGATGTCGCATCTGGACCATCCGGCGGCGCCGCACGACGCCGCCGGGCTCGATGCCGGGCACGATCCGGACGACACCAGCGCACGCCTGCTGCACGCGCTGGTGCATTGCGGGCACTGCCACGGCCAGGGCGGCGTCCTGCCGTTCGCATTGGCCAGCTGGGAACTGCCGCTGCCGCCGTCGGCCGCCGCGCCGACCACCATCGACACCGACGGCCGCCCGGCGCCGCTGGAATCGCTGCTGCGTCCTCCGATCCAGGCCTGATCCATCGCCCGCCGTGCGCGGGCTTCCGATCCTGTCCTGAGATTTCCGGAGTATTCCCATGTGGATCCGCCTGGCCGCTGTCGCGGCCCTGGCGATCGCGCCGTGCGTGCATGCGCAGGCGCCGTCGTCGCTTGACCCCCTGACCCTGGACGCGGCCGTCGACCGTGTCGCCCGTACCCATCCCGACCTGCGCCTGCCCACCCTGCAGCGCCAGGCCGCCGAAGCCCGCCTGGACGGCGCCGCCCTCACTCCGGCGCTGGTGCTCGGCGTGGAGCTGGAGAACGTGCTGGGCACCGGCAGCACCCGCGGCTTCGATGCCGCCGAAGCCACCGTCACCCTGGCCGGCGTGCTGGAACGCGGCGGCAAGCTGGACGCGCGTCGTGCCGTGGCCCAGGCCAACCTGGACGCGCTGGCCCCGCAGCGCGAGATCACCCGCCTGGATCTGCTGGCCGAAACCGCGCGCCGCTACCTGGCCATCAGCGCGGCCGAACAGCAGCGCCGCATCGCCGTGGACGATATCGAGCAGCGCCGCCGCGCGGTGGCCGCCGCACGTTTGCGCCTGCAGGCCGGTGCCTCGCCGGCGTCCACGCTGCTGACCGCGCAGGCGGCACTGGCCCAGGCCGAACTGGACCGCGACCGCAGCGTGCAGGCGGCACGCGCTGCGCGCATGGCGCTGGCGGCGCTGTGGAACGCGCGCGAAGTGGATTTCGACGCCATCACCGGCGACCCCTTGCAGCTGCCCGCCCTGCAGGACTTCCAGCAACTGGCGCAGCTGCTGCAGCGCACGCCGGAACTGGCGGTGATCGCCACCGAAGCACGCGTGCGCGAGGCGCAGCTGCAGTTGGCGCGCAGCCAGCAGCGCAGTGACCTGTCCTGGCAGCTGGGCGTGCGCCACATGCGTGACAGCGGCGACAGCGCCCTGCTGGCCGGCTTCAGCATGGCGCTGGGCAGTGCGCGCCGTGCGGTCCCGGAGATCCGCGCCGCAGAAGCCGAACTGGCCCTGAGCGCGGTCGAACGCGAGGCCCGCGCGCTGCAGCTGTACGCCACCCTGGCCGAGGCGCACGGCCGCTACGAAACCGCCCGGCTGGAAGTGCAGCGCATGCAGCGCGACGTGCTGCCGCAACTGCAGAAAGCCGAAACGGCCGCCGAAACCGCCTGGCGCGCCGGTGCCATCAGCTACCTGGAATGGGCCCAGCTGCAGGCCATGCGCATCGAAGCGCGGCAGCGGCAGTTGGATGCCGCGCTGTCGGCACAGTCCGCCCTGATCGAAATCCAGCGCCTGAGCGGACAACCGCTGCTGGCCGCCTCTGCTGAAGGAACCCTGCCATGAAGGCTGTCACCTCGCTGATCCGTCTGGCCACCGTGGCCGCGCTGCTGGCCGCGCTGAGCGCCTGTGGCAACGGCGGCCCGCAGGCCGCGTCGCCTGCGGACGATGACCACGACCACGCCGAAGGCGAAGCCGCGCATGCCGACGATGCGCCCGAGCGCACTACCATCACCGCCGCGCAGGCGGCCGAGGCGGGCATCGTCAGTGCCGCAGTGGGCGCCGGCACCATCGCCGACGAACACGACGTGCAGGGCCTGCTGGCCCCGGTCGATGGGCGCAGCGCACAGGTCACCGCACGCTTCCCCGGCCCGGTGCGCGCGCTGCGTGCGAACGTGGGCGACCGCGTGCGCGCCGGCCAGCCGTTGGCCAGCATCGACAGCAACCTCAGCCTGACCACCTACAGCGTGGCCGCGCCGATCAGCGGCGTGGTGCTGTCGCGGCAGGTGCAGGTGGGCGCCATGGCGGGCGAGGGCCAGGTGCTGTTCGAGATCGGCGATCTGTCGCAGCTGTGGGTGGACCTGCATATCTTCGGTGCCGATACCCAGCACATCACCGCCGGCGTGCCGGTTACCGTCACCCGCATGACCGATGGCGTCAGCCAGGTCACCACGCTGGAACGCGTGCTGCCCGGCACCGCCACCGCCAGCCAGAGCACCGTGGCGCGCGCCAGCGTGGACAATGCCGATGGCCTGTGGCGGCCAGGTGCGGCGGTGCGCGCGCGCATCGTAGTGGCCAGCACGCCGGCCGATATCGTGGTGCCGCTCAGCGCGTTGCAGACCCTGGACGGCAAGGACGTGGTGTTCGTGCGCGAGGGCGACACCTATACCGCGCGACCGGTCACCCTGGGCGCACGCGATGCGCAGCAGGTGGCGGTCAGCGCCGGGCTGCGTGCCGGCGAGCAGGTGGTGGTGCAGCAGAGCTACACGGTGAAGGCCGACATCGGCAAGGCGGGTGCCAGCCATGAGCACTGACCCCAACGCCCGCCACGGGCTGCTGGAACGCATCATCGCCGCAGCCATCCAGCGCCGCTGGCTGATGCTGGGCCTGACCCTGGTGCTGGTGGCGGTCGGTATCTGGAGTTTCACCCGGCTGCCGATCGACGCCACCCCGGACATCACCAACGTGCAGGTGCAGGTGAACACCGCCGCGCCCGGCTATTCGCCACTGGAAAGCGAACAGCGCATCACCTACGCGGTGGAAACGGCGATGGCCGGCCTGCCGAAGCTGGACCACGTGCGTTCGCTGTCGCGCTACGGCCTTTCGCAGGTCACCGTGGTGTTCAAGGACGGCACCGACCTTTATTTCGCCCGCCAGCAGGTGGCCGAACGCCTGCAGCAGGTGCGCTCGCAGATTCCGGCCGGGCTGGACCCGCAGCTGGGGCCGATTGCCACCGGCCTGGGCGAGATCTTCATGTACACCATCGACGCCGATCCCAAGGCGCGCAAGCCCGACGGCACGGCCTACACCGCCACCGATCTGCGCACCCTGCAGGACTGGGTGATCCGGCCACAGCTGCGCAACGTGCCGGGCGTGACCGAGGTCAACACCATCGGTGGTTTCCAGCGCCAGGTGCACATCACCCCGGATCCGGCGCGACTGCGCGCGCTGGGCTTCAGCCTGGACGACGTGGCCGAAGCCGTGCAGGCCAACAACCAGAACGTCGGTGCCGGCTACATCGAACGCAATGGCCAGCAGTTCCTGGTGCGCATTCCCGGCCAGGTGGCCGATCTGCAGGAGATCGGCAACATCGTGCTGGACCGCCGCGAAGGCGTGCCGATCCACGTGCACGACGTGGCCAGCGTGGCCGACGGCCCGGAACTGCGCAGCGGCGCGGCCACCCAGAATGGCCATGAAGTGGTGATGGGCACCGTGGTGATGCTGGTCGGTGCCAACAGTCGCGAGGTCGCGCAGGCCGCGGCCGCTCGCCTGCAGCAGGCGCAGGCCAGCCTGCCTGCGGGAGTTACCGTTACCGCCAGCTACGACCGCACCGCGCTGGTCGACCGCACCATCCAGACCGTGGCGCGCAATCTGCTGGAAGGTGCGCTGCTGGTGATCGTGGTGCTGTTCCTGCTGCTGGGCAACGTGCGTGCCGCGTTGATCACCGCGGCGGTCATTCCGCTGGCCATGCTGTTCACCCTCACCGGCATGGCCCGTGGCGGCGTGTCGGCCAACCTGATGAGCCTGGGCGCACTCGACTTCGGCCTGATCGTCGATGGCGCGGTCATCATCATCGAGAACTGCCTGCGCCGCTTCGGCGAACGCCAGCATGCGCTGGGCCGCGACATGACCGTGGCCGAACGCTTTGCCGAAACCGCCAGCGCCACCGCCGAAGTGATCCGCCCCAGCCTGTTCGGCCTGGGCATCATCACCGCGGTGTACCTGCCGATCTTCGCGCTTACCGGCGTGGAAGGGAAAATGTTCCACCCGATGGCGATCACGGTGGTGCTGGCACTGACCGGCGCCATGCTGTTGTGCCTGACCTTCGTGCCGGCTGCCATCGCGCTGTTCCTCGGCGGCCGCGTGCAGGAAAAGGAGAACCGGCTGATGGCCTGGCTGCGGCGGCGCTACCAGCCGCTGTTGGCGTTCACCCTGCGCCGCGGCCGCTGGGTCGCCGTGGGCGCCCTGGTGCTGGTGCTGGGCTGCGGCGCCCTGGCCACGCGGCTGGGCAGCGAATTCGTGCCCAGCCTGGACGAAGGCGATGTGGCCATGCATGCCATGCGCATTCCCGGCACCAGCCTGGCGCAGTCAGTGCAGATGCAGGTGCAGATTGAACGCCGCCTGCTGCAGGTGCCGGAAGTGGCCAAGGTGTTTTCCAAGATCGGCACGCCGGAAGTGGCGTCCGACCCGATGCCGCCCTCGGTGGCCGACACCTTCATCATGATGAAGCCCCGCAGCCAATGGCCCGACCCGCGCAAGCCGCGCGCAACGCTGCTGGCCGAGCTGGAGCGCACGGTGGAATCGCTGCCCGGCAACAACTACGAGTTCACCCAGCCGATCCAGATGCGCATGAACGAGCTGATTTCCGGCGTGCGTGCCGATGTGGCGGTGATGCTGTACGGCGATGACCTGGACACCCTGCGCAACGTCGGCCAGCGCCTGCAGCGCGTGGTCGCAGCGGTACCGGGTGCGGCCGATGTGCGGCTGGAAGAGACCACCGGCCTGCCGCTGCTGACCGTGCTGCCGGATCGGCAGCGGCTGGCCGGCTATGGCTTGAACCCGGGCCAGGTGCAGTCCACCGTGGCCACCGCCGTGGGTGGGCAGGTGGCCGGGCAGCTGTTCGAAGGTGACCGCCGCTTCGACATCGTGGTGCGCCTGCCCGAAGCCCTGCGCCAGGACCCGGCGGCCTTGGCCGATCTGCCCATTTCGCTGGAGCCGGCGCTGGCCAGCGACAACGGCGACGAACTGAGCCGAGGCGTGGCCGCGGGCAGCGGTGCACCGCGCACCGTGCCGCTGCGCGAACTGGCCCGCATCGAAACCAGCGAAGGCCCGAACCAGATCAACCGCGACAACGGCAAGCGCCGCATCGTGGTCACCGCCAACGTGCGCGATCGTGACCTGGGCAGTTTCGTGGCGGACCTGCAGCAGGCGGTGCAGGGCAGGGTGGAACTGCCGGCCGGCTACTGGATCGACTACGGCGGCAGCTTCCAGCAGCTGATCTCGGCCAGCCAGCGCCTGGCGGTGGTGGTGCCGGTCACGCTGCTGCTGATCTTCGTGCTGCTGTTCTGGGCGTTCGGATCGGTGCGTGATGCGGCCATCGTGTTCAGCGGCGTGCCGCTGGCGCTGACCGGCGGCGTCCTGGCGCTGGCGTTGCGTGGCCTGCCGCTGTCGATCTCGGCCGGCGTCGGCTTCATCGCCCTGTCGGGCGTGGCGGTGCTCAACGGGCTGGTGATGATCAGCTTCGTGCGCCACCTGCGCGAACAGGGCCTGCCCCTGCTGGATGCGGTGCGCGAAGGCGCGCTGGGGCGCCTGCGCCCGGTGCTGATGACCGCCCTCGTCGCTTCGCTGGGCTTCGTGCCGATGGCCTTCAATGTCGGTGCGGGATCGGAAGTGCAACGGCCCCTGGCCACCGTGGTGATCGGTGGCATCGTCTCGTCCACGCTGCTGACCCTGCTGGTGCTGCCCGTGCTGTACCGCTGGCTGCACCGCCGCGAGCCCTGACCGGAGGGGTCAGATCCCTTCCGCAGGAAGGGCTCTGACCCCATCCACTTACGGCAGCTTCGCAATCACCTTGATCTCGAACTGGAACCCATACAGCCAGGTCACGCCGATGCCGGTCAGCGTCGGGTGCGGCGCCTGGCCCCAGTACTCGGGCACGATCGCCCAGGCCTTCTCGAAATTCTTTTCCGGATCGACCAGGAACACCGTCACGTCGATCACATCGTCGAACGTGCAGCCGGCCGCTGCCAGCACCGCGTTGAGGTTGTCGAAGGCGAGGCGCATCTGGATTTCGAAGTCCGGCTCGGGCGAGCCGTCTTCGCGGCTGCCGACCTGGCCGGAGACGAACAGGAAGCCGTTGGATCGGATGGCCGGCGAGTAGCGGTTGCGCTCGTAGAGGGCCTGGCGACCGGCGGGGAACACGACATCACGCTGTGACATGGGGACTATCCCGTGGAAGAGAGGGCCATCCTCCTCGCCAAGGCTGTCTGGATAAACCGCGATAATCGGCCTAGATTGATTGTCGATCCCAAACAATTGCGGGCCGCCCATGGACCGATTCGAGGCAATGCGGGCCTTCGCCCGGGTGGTGGAAACCGGCAGCTTCACCCGCGCCGCGCACACCCTGCAGGTCAGCCGCACCACGGTCACCCAGCTGGTGCAGCAGCTGGAAGCGCACCTGCGCCTGCGCCTGCTCAACCGCACCACCCGGCGTGTCAGCACCACCGCCGATGGCGCGGCGTACTACCCGCGCATCGCCCGTCTGCTGGCCGAACTGGAGGCGGTGGAGGGCGGCCTGGGAGAAGCCGCCAGCCAGCCGCGCGGGCGCCTGCGCATTGATGTGCCCGGCCCCTATGCACGGCTGAGGCTGGTGCCGGCGCTGGCGGAGTTCCATGCACGCTACCCGGAGATCCAGCTGGACATCGGCGTCAGCGATCGCGAAGTGGATGTCATCACCGACAACGTGGACTGCGTGATACGCGGCGGCACGCCGGCCGACCCGGCGCTGGTGGCCCGGCCACTGGCCAGCCTGACGATCGGCTTTTACGCCAGCGCTGCCTACCTGCAGCGCTTCGGCGCGCCCGACCACCCGCGCGCGCTGGAAGGACCGGACCATCACGTGGTCGGCTTCCTCAGCCCGCGCAGCGGTCGCGCGCGGGTGTTCAGCGCCCGCCGTGGTGATGAGCGCATCGAGGTGCAGGGCCGTTACACAGTGGGCTTCGATGATGGCAACGCCTATCTGGCGGCCGCTGTGGCCGGACTGGGCGTGGTCGCCCTGCCCAGCTACATGGCGCAGCCGTACGTGGCCCGCGGCGAACTGCAGCCGGTGCTGCAGGACTGGCAACTGCCCGCCATGCCGATGCACGTGATGTTCCCGCCGAACCGGCACATGAGCCAGCGCCTTCGGGTGTTCATCGATTGGGTGGTGGAGGTGCTGGGGTAATGCCTTTGCAGCGTCGAGCGTTGCTCGACTGCTTCTGCTCGGCGCTACAGCCTCCCGACCGCAAAGGTTTGCAACTGTTCCTAGGTCGATGGCGTCAACGTTCGTGCGACCATTCCTGGCACGCCACAAAGGAAACGGATTGCCACATGAGTCGTATCGTTGCACTGGACACCGAAACCACCGGCCTGTCGCACAAGCAGGGCCATCGCATCATCGAAATCGGTGCGGTGGAAATGATCGACGGACGAATCACGGGTCGCCAGTTCCACACGTTCCTGCAGCCACAACGTCGCGTGGACCCTTTCGCACAACGTGTGCACGGCATCAGCGACGCCATGCTGGTCGGCAAGCCGTTGTTCTCCAACAAGGCGGTCGAACTGCTTGAATTCCTGCGTGGCAGTGAACTGGTGGCCCACAACGCCACGTTCGACGTCGGCTTTCTGGACCATGAACTTCGCCTGGCCGGCCACACGGTGGCCCTGGCCCACCATTGCCGCGTGACCTGCAGCCTGAAGATCGCCCAGCAGCGCTGGCCGGGGCAGCCCAACAAGCTGGATGACCTGCTGCAACGCCTGGGCATTCCCGGCGAGCGCGGCCTGCACGGCGCGCTGAAGGATGCACATCTGCTGGCGCAGGTGATTCCACACCTGCGTTGAGTTGACCTGCAGCAAGGGTCAGAGCCCGCGTCTGTCGACGCGGGATCCGACCCCATCGGGAAGCCGTGCCAACCGTTCGATCATCGCCACACCGGTGGCCACGCCATCTTCGCTGGCCATCGCTGCACCCAGTGCAACCGCACGTGCGCGCGTTTCCGGGTCTTCGGCGAACGCGATGGCCGTCGCCAGCGTGGCCGCATGCAAGCGCTTCGGCGACAGTGGTGCTGGCGCAACACCGAGCGCCTGCAGGCGCCGCGCCCAGAAGAACTGATCGGCGGCGAAAGGCATCACCAATGAAGGAATACCTGCGCGGCAGGCCGAATGCGTGGTGCCGCTGCCACCGTGATGGATGGCCAGCGCGCAGCGCGGGAACAACGCTTCATGCGGTGTCGGGCCAACGACGAACACGTTCGCCGGCAGGTCGCCTGCAGGCAGGCCCGCCCAGCCGGGAAACAGCAGCACGCGTCGCGGTGCCAACGCGTGCAGCAGCGCCGGCAACACACGCTCGCGGTCGAAGCCGGTCATGCTGCCGAAGCCCAGGTACACCGGTGGCGGACCGGCATCGAGGAAGGCCTGCAGGTCTGGCGGCGGCAACCACGGTTGCTCCGGCATCCGCCATTGCCCGCACACCACGTGGTCGGCCGGCCAGTCCGGCGGCGGCGGCAGCAGTTGCGGGGAAATGCCGTACAGCATTGGCAGGCCGGTCCACAGCGTGCGGCGCGGGGCTTGCCCCAGTGCGGCGCGCGCCACGTTGATCGGCTTGCGGAACGTGCGCCACACCGCCTGGTTGACCAGCCCGTAGCTGGCCCGGCGCAGGAACCCGGGCAGCGGCAGCGGCGGCAGGAAGGGGGATGCAAAGGCCCGCGTCGGGGTGAGCGGAATCATGCCGGTGCCGATCGCTGGCAGGTCCTGCCGTTCGGCCACGCTCAAGCCCACCAGGGCGGCCAGACCCCCCGTCAGTATGGCGTCGCAGCCTGCGGCGGCCGCATCGGCCTGCGCCATCCAGGCCGGCACGTGGCGGCCGGCCATCCGCGCCAGACCGCGCGAGGCGGCAGCCAGGTTGTTGCCGCGTGCCACCAGGGCCACCACCTCATCGTGGATGTCGCCCTGCAGCGCCGCGTGCGGCACGCCGAGGTCGCGCGCAGTGGCCAGCGTGCCCTGTTCGGCCAGCAGCATCACCTCATGGCCCGCCTGGCGCAGCCCGTGGCACAGCATCACCAGCGGCCGGGTGTCGCCTTCGGTGCCATAGGTCAGGGCCAGCAGTCGCATGGAAGGGCTCGCGGGAGGGGCCGCCAGTATGGTCAGACCCGGCATGAACAGGGCGTGCCACGTTCAGCCTTCGCCCTGTGGACAACTTGCGCAAGTGATTGAAAGCCTGCATAATGCGCGGCTCGCTGTGTCCGGTTTCGTACCGGGCGGCACCCCCGGGAGCACGTCCCCGGCCGCCCAACGCCAGCGTAACCCTTTGATTCTCTTGATGTGTGGTGGGTAACCACCGAGGCCGCCGTCTCCCGGGCTACGGGCTGACAAAATTAACTATCGAGGTGCGCAATGTCCCGCGTATGCCAGGTTTCCGGCAAGCGAGTGCAGACGGGTAACAACGTCTCGCACGCCAACAACAAGACCCGTCGTCGTTTCCTGCCCAACCTGCACGAGCGCCGCTTCTGGGTTGCCAGCGAAAACCGCTGGGTGAAGCTTCGTGTTTCCGCGCATGCACTGCGCACCATCGACAAGAACGGCATCGATTCCGTTCTGGCTGAGCTGCGTGCGCGCGGCGAAAAGGTCTGAGGAGTAGACGATCATGGCAGGCAAGCGCGATAAGGTCCGTATGATTTCGACCGCCGGTACCGGTCACTTCTACACGACCGACAAGAACAAGAAGAACACCCCGGGGAAGATGGAATTCTCCAAGTACGATCCGGTCGTGCGCAAGCACGTCCCGTACAAGGAAGGCAAGATCAAGTAATCCGCAAGGGTTGCTGATCGCCTCCGGAAAAACCCGCCCTTGTGGCGGGTTTTTTCATGCCCGGCGCCCGGCAGGTGCGTACCCCGCCCGGTAGGTGCCAACCTTGGTTGGCACACTCACCCCCCCGGTAGGTGCCAACCTTGGTTGGCACGCTCACCCCGCACTGGTAGGTGCCAACCTTGGTTGGCACATGGCTTCCAAGCCGTCGAGCAAGCTCGACTCTACACACCCTGCTGGGCAGAATGGCTGCACACCTCCCGACGGGCGACGCGATGCTGTTCGAGTGGCTGCTGGGCTCCTACCTGCTGTTGATCGACTGGCTCATCCGCCTGGTCGCGCTGTGCTGGATTCCCACCCGCACCACGCCGGGGGCCGCACGCAGCTGGCTGTTGCTGGTCGGCTTCGTGCCGCTGCTGGGCCTGCCGTTGTACCTGCTGTTCGGACACCCCTGGTTGTCGCGCGAACGCATCCGCCGCCAGGCCGAGGCATCGCTGGTCATCCGCGAAGAGCAGGCGCTGCAGCGGCGTCTGCGCTGGGTGCCGCAGCCCGACACCGCCACTGCCGAGATCGTGCCGCTGGTGCAGCGCCAGGGCGACTTCATGCCGGTGCATGGCAACGCCGTCGATCTGCTGACCGACTACGACGAATCGCTGCACAGCCTGATTGCCGATATCGACCAGGCCGAAGACCGCGTGCACCTGCTCTACTACCTGATGTTCGATGACGCCGTGGGCGAGGCCATCGTCGAAGCCCTGCAGCGAGCCGCCGCGCGTGGCGTGCAGTGCCGCGTGCTGCTTGATGCCGTCGGCGCCAAGCGCGGCCTGCGCGCCTACCGCAAACGGCTGCAGGCACGCGATGTGGAAGTGCGCGCGATGCTGCCGGGCGGCCTGCGCTGGCGCCGCAGCGGCCGCATGGACCTGCGCAACCACCGCAAGATCGCAGTGATCGACAACGAAGTGGCCTACGTGGGCTCGCAGAACCTGGCCGGCCCGCAGTTCGTGCCCGGCCATCCCAACCGTGAACTGGTGGCGCGCGTGCGCGGCCCGGCGGTGGCGCATCTGGAAGCGGTGTTCGCCAGCGACTGGTACATGGAAACCGGGCAGCGCCTGGAGGTGATCGCCAACGTGCCGGTGTGCAGTGACGACATCGCCACCCAGCTGCTGCCCAGCGGCCCGGCCTACCCGTACAGCAATGCGCGCGATGCCGTGGCCGCGCTCATCCACCTGGCGCGGCGGCGCCTGGTGATGGTGACCCCGTACTTCGTGCCCGACGAGGCCACCCTGAGCGCGCTGCGCATCGCCGCGCTGTCGGGCGTGCAGGTGCAGTTGATCCTGTCGGCCAGCAACAACCAGCGGCTGACGTCCTGGGCGCAGGAGGCGTACTACGACGAACTGCTGCGCTGTGGCGTGCAGATCGCGCTGTACGAGCCACAATTCCTGCACGCCAAGCACATGAGCGTGGACGAAGACATCGCGGTGCTGGGTTCGATCAACATGGATATCCGTTCGTTCGCGCTGAATGCCGAGATCGGCCTGATCTGCTACGACCGCCCGCTGGTGAAGCAGCTGTGCGCGATCGAAGACGACTACCTGCGGCAGTCGACGCTGCTCGATCTGGAGCAGTGGCGGCAGCGACCGGCGTGGCGGCGCAGCCGCGAAGGCATCGCACGGCTGGCCGATGCGCTGATGTAAACGGGCGTGTTGGCGCGGGTCACGCCGGCCATGGCCTACAATCCATGCATGACTGATTCCGCGCGAACCGCTGAAGCGGACCTGGCGATCATCGGTGGCGGCGCTGCCGGCGTACTGGTGGCCCTCCACGTGCTGCGCCTTGCCCGGCAGCCGCTGCGTATCGCTTTGTTCGAGCCGGCCTCGCAGCCGGCGCAGGGCATTGCCTATTCCACACCGTGGCCCGAGCACCTGCTGAACGTGCCGGCGGCAAAGATGAGCGCATTCCCGGAACAGCCCGGCGATTTCCTCGATTACCTGGAAGCGGCCAACGCCTACCCGGGTGAAGCACGCGATGTGCTGGGCGATCGCTATGTCTGCCGCCATTACTTCGCCAGCTACCTGCAGCAGCGCCTGCAGCAGGCCGCTGCGGCCAGCCCAGCGCAGGTGCAGGTCATCGCCCAGCCGGTGCTGGCCCTGCAGGTGGACGCGCACGGCTGCCAGTTGCAGCT
The DNA here is from genome assembly GCF_003086855.1 of Stenotrophomonas sp. YAU14A_MKIMI4_1. Classification (NCBI taxonomy): domain Bacteria; kingdom Pseudomonadati; phylum Pseudomonadota; class Gammaproteobacteria; order Lysobacterales; family Lysobacteraceae; genus Stenotrophomonas; species Stenotrophomonas sp. YAU14A_MKIMI4_1. Next base: position 4,369,160 of record NZ_CP025998.1, on the reverse strand, counting down.
GGGCGATGGACAGGTGCTGCGCGCCGCGCAGGCGGTGCTGGCCACCGGCAACAGCATGCGCCCGCTGCCGGTGCCCGGCGCCGACGCATTGCCGGCCGACGCCGTGGTCGAAGCCTGGGATTACGATGGCGTGCGCACCCTGGCCGGTGCACAGGCGCTGGCCATCGTCGGCTCGGGCCTGAGCATGGCCGATACCGTGCTGGCCCTGGTGGCGGCCGGCCATAGCGGCCCGCTGCACGTCATCTCGCGGCACGGCCTGCTGCCGCTGGCGCACGACCATGGCGCGCTGCCGAGCTTCGATCCCGCCAGCCTGCTGCCGCTTACCCTGCGCCAGCGACTGCGCGCACTGCGCCAGCACGCCCGTGAACTGCAGGCCGCCGGGCAGCCGTGGCAGGGCGTGATGGACCGTATCCGCGCGCATGGGCAGGCCCTGTGGTGCAGCCTGGATGCAGCCGACCAGCGTCGCTTCCTGCGCCATGTGGTGCGCTACTGGGACGTGCATCGTCATCGCATTGCCGAAGGCATCGATGCGCAGCTGCAGGCGCTGCAGGCCAGTGGCCAGCTGCAGATCCACCGCGCACGGTTGCAGCAGGTGCGCCAGCAGGACGACGCCCTGTTGCTGAGCGGGCGCAGCGCTGACGGTGCTGACCAGGCCTGGGCGGTGGCCGGCATCATCAATGCCACCGGCGTGGAAACCCGTGCCACCGCCCTGCGCAACCCGTTGCTGCAGCAGCTGCTGGCCGATGGCGTGGCACGGCCGGGACCGCATGGGCTGGGCCTGGACAGCAGCGTGCCCGGCGATCGCCTGCACGACGCGCAGGGCCGGCCGCAACCGCGGCTGGGCGTGCTCGGCAGCCTGCGCATCGGCAGCCTGTGGGAAAGCCTGGCCGTGCCTGAACTGCGTCAGCAGGCACAGGCATTGGCCACGCAGGTGGTCGCAGGGCACGCGACCGCGATGCCGTAAAATGGGGGCATGGATGTCTCCCACCTGCTTGATGGCCTGAACCCGGCCCAGCGCGACGCCGTCTCTGCTCCCCCTGGCCACCACCTGGTGCTGGCCGGCGCCGGCTCGGGCAAGACCCGCGTGCTTACCCACCGCATCGCCTGGCTGCATGAAGTCTTCGGCGTGCCCACCCACGGCATTTTCGCGGTCACCTTCACCAACAAGGCGGCCGGTGAAATGCGCCACCGCATCGACGCGCAGCTGCCCAACGGCAGCCGCGGCATGTGGATCGGCACCTTCCACGGCCTGGCCAACCGCCTGCTGCGCCTGCACTGGCAGGACGCCAAGCTGCCCGAAGGCTTCCAGGTGATGGATTCGGACGACCAGCTGCGGCTGGTCAAGCGCGTGGTGCAGGCGCTGGAAATCGACGACAGCAAGCACCCGCCCAAGCAGATTGCGTGGTGGATCAACGAGCAGAAGGACGAGGGGCGCCGCCCGCAGCACATCCAGCCCGAGCCGCACGATGCGTGGCTGGAAACCATGCGCCAGGCCTACATCGAATACCAGGCGCGCTGCGACCGCGCCGGCCTGGTCGACTTCGCCGAACTGCTGCTGCGCGCTCACGAACTGCTGCGCGACAACCCGGCCCTGCTGGCGCACTACCGCGCCCGCTTCCGCGAAATCCTGGTGGACGAATTCCAGGATACCAATGCCATCCAGTACGCCTTCGTGCGCGTGCTGGCCGGCCATGAAGGCCACGTGTTCGTGGTCGGTGACGATGACCAGGCCATCTACGGCTGGCGTGGCGCCAAGGTCGAGAACGTGCAGGGCTTCCTGCGCGATTTCCCCGGCGCGCAGACCATCCGCCTGGAACAGAACTACCGTTCCACCGCCAACATCCTGGGCGCCGCCAACGCGGTGATCGCGCACAACCCGGACCGCATCGGCAAGGAACTGTGGACCGACAGTGGCGATGGCGAGCCGATCGATCTGTACGCGGCGTACAACGAAATGGACGAGGCGCGTTACATCGTCGAACGTGCCCGCCAGTGGGTGCGCGACGGCGGCAGCTACACCGAAGTGGCCGTGCTCTACCGCAGCAACGCGCAGTCGCGCGCGCTGGAAGAAGCGCTGCTGAGCGAACAGGTGCCGTACCGCGTGTACGGCGGCATGCGCTTCTTCGAGCGTGCCGAAATCAAGGACGCGTTGGCCTACCTGCGCCTGCTGTCCAACCGCAATGACGATGCCGCCTTCGAGCGCGCGGTGAACACGCCCACCCGTGGCATCGGCGAGCGCACGCTGGACGAAGTGCGCCGCGAAGCACGTGCGCAGGGCCTGTCGCTGTGGGAAGCCACCATGCTGGTGACCCAGGGCAGTGCGCTGGCCGCACGCGCACGCAACGCGCTGGCCGGCTTCCTGGTGCTGGTGAACGAGCTGCAGGCACAGACCCTGCACATGACCCTGGCCGAGCGCGTGGACCACATCCTGTCGCGCTCGCAGCTGCGCGAACACTGGAGCAAGGAAAGCCGCAACTCGCTGGATTCCGAATCGCGCACCGACAACCTGGACGAACTGGTGTCGGTGGCCTCGCGCTTCGTGCGCCGTGCCGATGACATCGAGGAAGTGGGCGAGGAGATGGACGAGCTGGTCGCCTTCCTGGCCTACGCCGCGCTGGAGGCCGGTGAAGGCCAGGCGCAGGCGGGCGAGGAGGGTGTGCAGCTGATGACCCTGCACTCGGCCAAGGGCCTGGAATTCCCGCTGGTGTTCCTGGCCGGCATGGAAGACGGCCTGTTCCCGAGTGCGCGCTCGCTGGAAGAAAGCGGGCGGCTGGAAGAAGAGCGCCGCCTGGCTTACGTGGGCATTACCCGTGCACGGCAGAAGCTGGTGCTGTGCTACGCCGAATCGCGGCGCATCCACGGCCAGGACAACTACAGCCTGCCCTCGCGCTTCCTGCGCGAGATTCCGCGCGAACTGCTGCACGAGGTGCGCCCGAAGGTGCAGGTCTCACGCCCGGCCTCGCTGGGCAGCAGCCGGGTGATGGGCCACGCATCGATCGAGGCCCCGCCGCTGAAGCTGGGGGCCCTGGTCACCCATCCCAAGTTCGGCGAAGGCATGGTGACCGACTACGAAGGCAGCGGCGCGCACGCCCGCGTGCAGGTCGAATTCGCCGATGCCGGCAGCAAGTGGCTGGTGATGGCCTACGCCAACCTGACGGTGATCTGATCACCGTCGGGGTCAGAGCCCTGCCGCGGGAGGGCTCTGACCCCCTCTGCGAACTCCTGTAGAGTCGAGCTTGCTCGACTGCTCTGCGCGTTCAGTCGAGCAAGCTCGACGCTACAACGGCAGAATCCCATGACCCGCAACGTGCTCTTCCTCTGCAGCCAGAACCGCCTGCGCAGCCCCACGGCCGAGCAGGTGTTCGCCGATTGGCCCGGCATCGAAACCGCCTCGGCGGGCTTGCTGGCCGACGCCGAGGAAGTGCTCAGCCCCGAGCTGCTGCAGTGGGCCGACCTGGTGTTCGTGATGGAAAAGGCGCACCGCAACCGCCTGTCCAGCCGCTACAAGGCATGGCTGAACGGCAAGCGGGTGATCTGCCTGGATATTCCCGACGACTACGACTACATGGACCCGGTGCTGGTGGAACTGCTGAAGCGCAAGGTGCCACCGTTCCTGCGCTGACAGGTCGCCACGGCACCCTGTCGCGCGCGGTAACCGCCCGTAGAGTCGAGCTTGCTCGACTGGCCCTTCCCGGAAGCAGCCGTCCAGCCCGCCCGGCGCTACGGATGGGCTACTCCTGCGCCGCCATCTTCTGCTTGAAGTCCGCGGTGAAATCAGTGACTGCACGCTCCAGCGCTTTCTCCCAGTTTTCCGGCGAAACCACTTGGAACACATTCGTGCCATGGCCCTTGGCAACGAACGATCGGCTCTGCTCAGCCTCGCCCGTTGTCACTTCCACCGATATATCCGCCACCATCTGTTGCGCCCAGCCTGCGGCGCGCCAGAAATTGAAAGGCGCTCTGACCGCGAACTGATTCATTGACGCCTGCAGGTGCAGGCAGCGTGCGTCGCAGCTCTCGACCGTGCGATAGCCCATGTTCCGCAGTGCCTGAGTGATGATCTCGCGGGTCTTCTCGGCCGTGGTGGTCGACTCCAGAACCAGGTTGAAGCCATTGCCTTGGCGGACTTCTCCGCCCACGTTCCGGGCCCGGTCCGCTGCGGGCACCAGCGCCAGGAAGTCGGTGGGGCGATGGTCGGTGACCGGTGCCACGACCACCGACGTGCCCTGTTCCGGATTGACCCGGATGTCAGGCACGTTCACCCGCACGACTTCGGTGCGGATGCCGCAGCCAGTGAGCAACAGCAGCAGTGTGGCTGCAATGATCGACTTCATGTATTCCCCCTGTTGGAATGATGTTTCTGTACCGCGCATTATCGCGTGACCGACGGGTCCGGGGGGCTGAAGAAGCAGTCGAGCAAGCTCGACTCTACAATAGGCGGCGACATCTTCCAGGAACGCCGCCATGACCGAACCCACGCTGCACGTTACCGTGACCTTGAACGCCAAGTTGCAGCCCGAGCACCGCCACGAGCTGTTCGAGGACCCGCTGGATGCGCTGCTGCAGGCGGCCGGCATCGGTGAGATCACCGGCGGCGGCACCGCGATCTCCGACGAGGGGGAAGTGGAGTACGGCGATATCGAAATCGCGCTGAACGACGCAGCCGGCGTGCCCAAACTGGTTGATCTGCTGGAACAGCTGGGTGCACCGAAGGGTTCCAAGGTGCAGGGCGCGGGCGAGGCCGATCGCAGTTTCGGCGTCACCGAAGGGCTGGGCATCTACCTGGACGGTCTGAACCTGCCGGACGAGGTGTACGAGCAGTGCGATTCGAACCATGTGTTCGAGCAGCTGTCCGAGCGCATCGATGGCCTGGGCGAAATCTGCAGTTGGTGGCAGGGCCCGACCGAAACCGCGCTGTACATGTACGGCCAGTCGTTTACCGCGATGCAGGCAGCCATTGCCGAGTTCGTTGCCAGCTACCCGCTGTGCCAGAACGCGCGCATCGTGCAGATTGCCTGAGCGTAGACGTTCACCGGTAGGTGCCAACCTTGGTTGGCACGATGCTTCCGATCACAGAAAACAGTCGAGCAAGCTCGACGCTACTGGCCCGCCGCCTGCTTTGCATTGTCGCGCAGGGCCAGTTCCTTGCCGACCTGATAGCCGCCGTAAAGCACCGCGAAAACGCCGATGACAACCCATACAAGTGTGCGCGGGACGGCGGCGGGTGTTGGTTTGCGTTCGTGCATGGCGATCTCCTTGAAAGCGATGGATGCTGCGCGGCCAGCATGTACCGGGGCCCTTTGTCGAGCAAGCTCGACGCTACGCAGAACCGGGGCTGCGCACCTGTTCCCAGTCCAGGCCGAACTTCGCCAGGTACTTGCGCAGGCGGTCGGCGTCATTGGTACTGGCGCGCTGGGTGCGCGACACCGCGAACAGCTCGCGTCCAGCGGCAGAAAGCGACTTTGAGCGCGCGCAGACCCGCACCACTTCTTCCAGCTGCACGCGGTCGAAGCGGTCCAGCTGGTCGGCGGCGTCGCCCAGCAGGGCCTGCAGCGGTGAGGGCGCTTCGCCGCCGCGCCACTGCCGGCGCAGGCGGGCAATCTCCTCGTCCACGCCCTCGGTCTGGATACGCCCGCCCGTGGCCAGCGTGGCCAGGCGCATGATCGATGCGCCCAGGTCGCGGAAGTTGCCGCGCCAGGCGGCCTCGGCGCTGGTGGCGAAGGCCAGGTAGCGCGCGCGTGCTTCCGCGTTGAAGCGCACCCGCGCGTGCTGCTGCTGTGACCAGCGCTCCAGCTCGAACTCGATGTTCGGCTCGATGTCCTCGCTGCGCTGGGCCAGGCCCGGCAGGTGGTAGGTCCACAGGTTCAGGCGTGCCAGCAGGTCTTCGCGGAAGCGGCCTTCCAGCACCGATTGCTGCAGGTCGCGGTTGGTGCCGGCAATCAGCTGGAACTCGCTTTCCACTTCGCGATCGCTGCCCACCGGCAGGAAGCGTTTCTCCTCCAGCGCACGCAGCAGCATGGCCTGTTCGTCCAGGCCCAGTTCGCCGATTTCATCCAGGAACAGCAGCCCTTGGTGCGCCGAACGCAGCAGGCCGGCGCGGTCCGACGATGCACCGGTGTAGGCGCCCTTGGTATGGCCGAACAGCGTGCTCATCGCACCATCCCCGCGCAGCGTGGCGCAGTTCACTTCAACGAAGCGGCCGGGCAACTGGTGCTTGAGCTTCTTCAGTTCGAACACGCGCTTGGCCAGCTGGCTCTTGCCGGCACCGGTGGGGCCCATCAGCAGCATAGGTGCGCGTGAACGCGTGGCCACCGTTTCAATCTGCTCGATCATCGCGTTGAAGGCGGCGTTGCGGGTGGCGATGCCGCTCTTCAGCAGGTCGCGGTCCTGCAGTTGCTGCTGGGCGAAGCGCTGGGCAATGTGGTCGTAGCGTGACAGGTCCAGATCGATGACGGCGTAGCTGCCGGCCGCGCCATCCTGCTTGCGCGGCGGCGAGGTCTGCAGCAGGCGGCCGGGAAAATGGCGGCTCTCGGTGAGCAGGAACCAGCAGATCTGCGCCACGTGCGTGCCGGTGGTGATGTGGACGTAGTAGTCCTCCTCCTCCGGCTGGAACGGGTAGCCGGCCAGGAAATCGTGCAGGGTGGCGTAGACCCCTTCGAATTCCCACGGATCGGCCAGGTAGGTGTCGTGCCGACGCACCTCCAGGCCCGGCGCGGCCTGCTGCAGGTCCTCGCACACCACGCGCGCCAGCTTGGCGTAGCGGCGCTCGTCCAGCAGCAGCTCGACGCGGTCGGGCAGGAAATCCTCATGCATGCCCAGCGACACCGTCGGCCGCCATTTCTGCCAGCGGCCGGGGCCTTCGCCCGTGTCGAGCTGGGTGCCGAGCATGCCGAAGACGACCTGTCGCCGAGACATATCCATTCCTATAAAAGACGCGCTGAAACTATATACATTCTTCGAGCGCTACGCCGGCGATTCTTGCCTGAAGCGAATAAAAAATCAGTAAAAACAACAATTTGATCAATTAGATCAAGAGTTGGCACGGCCGTTGCTCTATTCCAGGCAAGACACGACGCGGGCAGTTCCCGCCGAGGACACCACGATGGCCAACCTGACGCTCTTCTCCAACCCGCGTGCCGCATCGCTGCCGCCGGCCACCACCGTCAATGAGGCCGGTGGCCTGGCCTACCGCCGCGACCCGCGTGCTGCGCTGGCCCTGTATGCGGCCACCGGCTGCCTCAACAACACCTTCTACAGCAACGCCGACGCGCAGCTGCAGCAGGTGCTGGCGCTGACCGCGCAGGTCGAGCCGGCCTTCGTGGCGCGCACCGCGGTGTACGCACGCCAGGTGGCGCACATGAAGGACATGCCGGCGCTGCTGCTGGCGGTGCTCAGCCTGCGCGACGCCGCGGTGTTCGCCCAGGTGTTCTCGCGGGTGATCGACAACGGTCGCCAGCTGCGCACCTTCGTGCAGATCATGCGCAGCGGCCAGGTCGGGCGCCGTTCGCTGGGCTCGCTGCCCAAGCGTCTGGTGCGTGAGTGGATCCAGCAGGCCCCGGTGGAAACGCTGGTGCGTGCAGCCATCGGCCAGCAGCCGTCGCTGGCGGATCTGATCCGCATGGTCCACCCGAAGCCGGCCGATGCCGAGCGCAAGGCGCTGTATGCGTGGGTTGTCGGTCGTCCGTATGACGCGGCGCAGCTGCCGGCGCTGGTGCAGGCCTACGAAGCGTTCAAGCGTGACCCGCAGGGACTGCCGCCGGCGCTGCCGTTCCAGTACTTCAGCACGCTGCCGCTGGATGCGGCGCAATGGTCGGCGCTTGCGCGCAGCGCGTCGTGGCAGTCGATGCGGATGAACCTCAACACGTTCGCCCGCAACGGCGTGTTCGACGATGCGGCGATGGTGGACCTGATTGCCGCGCGGCTGCGTGACCCGCAGCAGGTACGTCGTTCACGGGTGCTGCCGTACCAGTTGCTGATGGCGTTCCACGCCGGCAAGGGCCTGCCGTTGCCGATCCTGGATGCACTGCAGGATGCGATGGAGATCGCCACGGCAACGGTACCGGTGCTGCCGGGGCGGGTAGTGGTTGCGGTGGACGTGTCCGGGTCCATGCAGTGGCCGCTGACCGGCTACCGCAAGGGCGCCAGTACGTCGGTGCGCTGTGTGGACGTGGCGGCCTTGATCGCGGCTTGTGTGCTGCGCGGTCAGCCGCAGGCCACGGTGCTGCCGTTCGACACCCAGGTGCGGCCGGTGCAGTTGAACCCGCGCGACAGCGTGATGACCCTGGCCGCGCAGTTGGCGATCAACGGCGGCGGCACCTCGGTCAGCGCACCGCTGGAAGACCTCAACCGTCGCCGCGCGCAGGTCGACCTGGTGGTGCTGGTGTCGGACAACGAGAGCTGGCGCGATACCCGCCAGGGCGGTGCGACGGCCACGATGCGGGCGTGGGAGGTGCTGAAGCAGCGTTGCCCGCAGGCGCGCCTGGTCTGCATCGACCTGCAGCCGGTGGCCAGCAGCCAGACGGCGCAGCGCGAGGACGTGCTGCACATCGGCGGCTTCAGCGATGCCGTGTTCGATCTGCTGGGCCAGTACGCGCAGGCACCGGCCGATGGCAGTGGCTGGGTGCAGCGCATCCAGGACATGACGTTGTAAGGCGGCAAGGATGTCGCCAGGAACCGCCCGGCGGGCAATGGGGCCCGCCGGGCAGGGACCCGGAATTCGAGTTTTCGCGGTGAATGCTGGTGGAACTACATTGGTTGTCCCTTCGGGGTCGGGTTCAAATCCCGCCTTTCCTGCCGGGTGTGGGGAAAGAGATGTTCCACTCCTTTTGTCACCGCACCTGCTTCAACGCCGGCACTGCGAATGCCGGAGGAACTACAGCCTTCCAAGCTCCGGGTCGCGGGTTCGAGCCCCGCCCGCTGTGGCAACGCAGCGGTAGCTCAGTGGTAGAGCAGGATGTTCCTCCACCCCTCGTCGTGCTGCCGGCACCTTTGCTTTCGTTGCGCGGGGAATGCCGGCCGAACTACATCGGAAAACCTTCGGGGTCGGGTTCAAGTCCCGGCCACCTGCCACGGCAACGCGGCAGGTGGTGCGTTCGGCCACCTTTGTCACCGCACCTTCTTTGCTTTTTGTATTGGATGAAAGGAAACATCACCATGACCACCTTGAACCATGACGTGATCCAGCAGCCCGGCGCTGCACCCATCAAGCTGTGGACGCGCGGCGTGCCGCTGGAAGACCAGGCACGCGAACAGCTGCAGAACATCGCGCGCCTGCCGTTCATCCACAAGTGGATTGCGGTGATGCCCGACGTGCACCTGGGCAAGGGGGCAACCGTGGGTTCGGTGGTGCCGACCGTGGGGGCCATCATTCCCGCCGCGGTGGGCGTGGATATCGGCTGCGGCATGATGGCCGTGCGCACCACGCTCGACGCCAGCGACCTGCCGGACAACCTGTCGGCCGTGCGCAGCGCGATCGAACGGGCGGTGCCGCACGGCCGCAGCGTGACCCGCGGTGGCCGTGACAAGGGCAGCTGGGATACGCCGCCGGAGCTGGCCATCGAAGGCTGGAAGCAGCTGGTGGACGACTTCGCGCTGATCTGCGAGCGCCACCCGCGCCTGAAGAACACCAACAACCTCAAGCACCTGGGCACCCTGGGTACCGGCAACCACTTCGTGGAAGTGTGCCTGGACCAGGACCAGCGCGTGTGGTTCATGCTGCACTCCGGCTCGCGTGGCGTGGGCAATGCCATCGGCACCTACTTCATCGAACTGGCCAAGCAGGAAATGCGCCGCTGGATGATCAACCTGCCCGACCAGGACCTGGCGTACCTGCCCGAGGGCAGCCAGCACTACGGCGACTACGTGTTCGCCGTGGAGTGGGCGCAGCGTTTCGCACGCATGAACCGCGAGGTGATGATGCGCAACGTGGTGGCCGCCGTGCGCACGGTCATCAGCAAGCCGTTCGAGGCCCAGGCCGAGGCGGTGAACTGCCACCACAACTACGTGAACCGCGAGACCCACTTCGGCAAGGACGTGATGCTGACCCGCAAGGGTGCGGTCAGTGCGCGCAAGGGCGAGCTGGGCATCATTCCCGGCAGCATGGGTGCCAAGAGCTTCATCGTGCGCGGGCTGGGCAACGAGGACAGCTTCCACAGCTGCAGCCACGGCGCCGGCCGCGTGATGAGCCGCACCCAGGCGCGCAAGCTGATTACCGTGGACGAGCACGCCAAGGCGACCGCGCACGTGGAATGCCGCAAGGATGCGGAGGTGGTGGATGAATCGCCGGCGGCCTACAAGCCGATCGAGGCGGTGATGGAGGCCCAGCGCGATCTGGTCGAGATCGTGCACACGCTGCGCCAGGTGGTGTGCGTGAAGGGATGAAGCGGGCCGCGCGCGGCGTACACTGCGCCGCGCGCGGCAGGATGGAGGAACCTACACATGGATATGATTGAACTTGATGGCGGGCAGGGCGGCGGGCAGCTGCTGCGCTCGGCCCTGACCCTGAGCCTGTGCACCGGCATTGGCTTCACCCTGCAGAACATCCGCGCGATCCGGCGCAAGCCGGGGCTGATGCGCCAGCACCTGACTGCCGTAAATGCGGCCGCGCGGGTCGGAAACGCCTGCACGCATGGCGCTGCGCTGGGTGCCACCTCGCTGCGCTTCGAGCCCGGCGTGGTGAGCGCTGGCGACTACCACTTCGCCACCGGCAGTGCCGGTTCGGCCACGCTGGTGCTGCAGACCGTGCTGCCGGCGTTGTGGCGCGCGCAGCAGCCCTCGCGCCTGCGGCTGGAAGGTGGCACCCACAACCCGCTGGCGCCCAGCGCCGATTTCATCGCCGACAGCTACCTGCCGTCACTGGCGCGCATGGGCGTGCAGGCCTCGATGCAGCTGCTGCAGCATGGCTTCCACCCGGCCGGCGGCGGCGTGATTGAAGTGCAGGTGCAGCCGTGCGCCGCGTTGCAGGCACCGCTGCTGGAGCAGCGGCCGGTCCTGGAGTCGATGCAGGCGCAGGTGCTGATGTCCGGCCTGTCCAGCAGCATCGGCCTGCGCGAGCTGCAGGTGCTGGCCGACACCCTGGGCGTCGACCCGCACCCGCGTCACGTGCAGTCGATCCGCCCGGCCTTGGGCCCGGGCAATGTCGCCCTGGTGCGCGTGCAGCATGGCAGCCACGTGGAAGTGTTCGATGGCCACGGCGAGCGCGGGGTGAGTGCCGAACAGGTGGGCGCACGCCTGTCGGCGCGCGTACAGCAGTACCTGCAGGGCAATGCCTACGTGGGTGAATACCTGTCCGACCAGCTGCTGCTGCCGATGGCCCTGGCCGGCGGCGGCGCCTTCACCACCCACGTCATCAGCGATCACCTGGCCAGCAACGCCCGGCTGATCGAGAAGTTCCTGCCGGTGGAATTCGACTGGCAGCCGCACGAGGGGGGCTGGCGGGTGACCGTCGAGGCGTAGGCATCCTGGGGCTCGCCGGGCCATGCCCGGCGGGCGTCAACCCCGCGCATTGATCCTGCTCAAGGCACGGCGTGCACATCGGCTGTGTAATGGTGGTGTTCCCATTCGGCAGATCGCCACGGAGCCCCACCATGTACACGCGCATCCTCATCGCCACCGACGGTTCCGAGCTGGCCGACAAGGGCCTGGCCAAGGGCCTGGAGCTGGCCAAGGACCTCAACGCCGAGGTCGATATCGTGACGGTGTCCGAGCCGTGGGCCGTCGGCATGTACGACGCCATGGGCTGGAGCGTGGGCTACATGAACAGCCCCGAGTACAAGGCCGACCGCGAGGAAGGGGCCCAGAAGGTGCTGCAGCCGGCGCTGGCCAAGGCCGCCGAACAGGGCATCAAGGCCAACCCGGTGCATGTGCTGGACCGCTACGCGGCCGACGGCATCATCGAAACCGCCGCTGATCGCAACAGCGATCTGATCGTGATGACCTCGCACGGCCGCCGCGGGGTGACCCGCGTGCTGCTGGGCAGCCAGACCGCCGAAGTGCTGGCGCGCAGCTCGCTGCCGGTGCTGGTCATCCGCTGAATTCACGCGTTCCCGGGGAGGGGACCGACGCCGGTGCGCAGGATGCGTACCGGCGTCATCTTTTGTGGGGTTCGGGATGGCCGCATCCACGCATGGCGTGGATCTACTGCGGGGTTCGGGCGGGCCGCATCCACGCATGGCGTGGATCTACCGGGGTTCGGGATGGCCGTATCCACGCATGGCGTGGATCTACCGGGGCGGGATGCGCGTGTACGTGCCGGGCGGCAGGTAGTAGATCCACGCCATGCGTGGATGGGCATTGCCGCTGGCCCTGATGGGGTCAGAGCCCTTTCCTGCGGAAAGGGATCCGACCCCTCGCCACATCACCAGCTGTAGAGCTTCCAATACACCGGCGACACGCCATCCTTGTCGTTGTCCATGCGGCCATCGCCGTTCTGGTCATACATGTAGAACGGTGCGCCCCGCGACGGGGTGACCTTGACCATGCGCAGCTGGCCGGACACGCGGTACTCCTCGATGGTGTCGCCGTTGTCCATGGTGCGGCTGGACACTTCGGCACCCTTCACGTCCACCGGGGGAGCGCCGGCACCGCCCATGCTGGCGCAGCCAGCAAGCAGGAGCACGGACGCCAGCATCAGGGTCTTCATCGACAGGGCCTTTGCCTGGAACGGGTCTTGATTATGCCCCATCACCGTGTCGCCGCCGTGCAGGCGTGGGCGCGTAGAATCGCCGCATGAGCAGATTAGTCCTGATCGACGGGTCCAGTTACCTGTACCGCGCGTTCCACGCGCTGCCGCCCCTGTCCAATGCACAGGGTGAACCCACCGGCGCGCTGTTCGGCGTGGTCAACATGCTGCGGTCCACACTGAAGGAGCGCCCGGCCTACGTCGCCTTCGTGGTGGATGCGCCGGGCAAGACCTTCCGCGATGACCTGTACGACCAGTACAAGGCCAACCGCCCGCCCATGCCCGACGACCTGCGCAGCCAGGTGGAACCGATGTGCCGCATCGTCGAAGCGCTGGGCATCAGCATCTTGCGCATTCCCGGCGTGGAGGCCGACGATGTGATCGGCACGCTGGCCCTGCAGGGCGTGGCGCAGGACCTGAAGGTGACCATTTCCACCGGTGACAAGGATTTCGCCCAGCTGGTGCGCCCGGGCATCGAACTGGTGAACACCATGACCGGCAGCCGCATGGATTCCGATGCGGCCGTCATGGACAAGTTCGGCGTGCGTGCCGACCAGATCATCGACCTGCTGGCACTGATGGGCGACACCGTGGACAACGTGCCCGGTGTGGAGAAGTGCGGGCCGAAGACCGCGGCCAAGTGGCTGGCCGAATATCAGACGCTGGACGGGGTGATGGCCGCTGCCCCGACCATGAAGGGCAAGATCGGTGAAAACCTGCGCGCGGCGCTGGATCGCCTGCCGCTGAACCGCGATCTGGTGACCATCCGTACCGACGTGGAACTGGACGCCAGCCCGACCACCCTGGCGCTGCGTGACCAGGACGTGCCGGTGCTGACCGAGCTCTACGCGCGCTACGGCTTCACCCAGGCGCTGAAGGAGCTGGGTGCGCCGCTGCCGGCCCCGGCCGCCGCCAGCGAAGCCACCCCCAGCCTGCGCGGCACCGCCGCCGGTTTCGCCCGCGGCAGCGCCGAAGCGCCGGCTGTGGGTGAACTGGACCCGGCCCTGGCCGCACCGGGCGAGTACGAAACCGTGGTGACCGACGAGCAGTTGCAGGCCTGGGTGCAGCGCCTGCAGCAGGCAGAGCTGATCAGCTTCGATACCGAAACCGATGCGCTGGACGCAATGCGTGCGCGCCTGGTCGGCATCAGTCTGGCGGTGGAGCCGGGCAAGGCCGCCTACATTCCGGTCGGCCACGATTATCCCGGCGCGCCGGCACAGCTGCCGCTGCAGCACGTGCTGGACGCGCTGCGCCCGCTGCTGCAGGACCCGGCGAAGAAGAAGCTGGGCCAGCATGGCAAGTACGACCTGCACGTGCTGCGCCGCCATGGCGTGGAGGTGCAGGGCTACCACGACGACACCATGCTTGAGAGCTTCGTGCTCAATTCCACGGCCACCCGCCACGACATGGATTCGCTGGCCCTGCGCTACCTGGGCTACAACACCATCAAGTTCGAGGACGTGGCCGGCAAGGGCGCCAAGCAGATTCCGTTCTCGCAGGTGGGTATCGACGAAGCCAGCCGCTACGCGGCCGAGGACGCCGACATCACCCTGCGCCTGCACCACGCGCTGCGCCCGCAGCTGCTGGCCGAACCGAGCCTGGACAGCGTGTACCGCAGCATCGAGATGCCGCTGGTGCCGGTGCTGACCACCATCGAAGCCAACGGCGTGCACATCGACACCGCCGAACTGCGCCGGCAGAGCCAGGACCTGTCCTCGCGCATGCTGGCCGCGCAGCAGAAGGCCACCGAACTGGCCGGCCGCAGCTTCAACCTGGATTCGCCCAAGCAGCTGCAGACCGTGCTGTTCGACGAGCTGAAGCTGCCGGCGGTGGTGAAGACCCCCAAGGGCCAGCCCAGCACGAACGAGGAAGCACTGGAGGCCATTGCCGACCAGCACGAGCTGCCGCGTGTGATCCTGGAATACCGTGGCCTGGCCAAGCTGCGCAGCACCTACACCGACAAGCTGCCGGAGATGGTGAACCCGGACACCGGCCGCGTGCACACCAGCTACCACCAGTCCGGCGCCGCCACCGGCCGCCTGTCCTCGTCGGACCCGAACCTGCAGAACATTCCGATCCGCACCGACGATGGCCGCCGCATCCGCCGCGCCTTCGTCGCCCCGGAAGGCTGCCAGCTGCTGGCGGCCGACTATTCGCAGATCGAGCTGCGCATCATGGCCCACCTGTCCGAAGACCCGGGCCTGGTGCGCGCCTTCGAGCAGGGCGCCGACGTGCACCGTGCCACCGCCGCCGAAGTGTTCGGCCGCACCCTGGACGAGGTGACGCCCAACGAGCGCCGCGCCGCCAAGGCCATCAACTTCGGCCTGATGTACGGCATGAGCGCCTTCGGCCTGGCCCGCAACCTGGGCATCGACCGCGGCCAGGCGCAGGACTACGTGGCGCTGTACTTCAGCCGCTACCCGGGCGTGCGCGACTTCATGGAGCGCATGCGCCAGCAGGCGCGCGAGCAGGGCTATGTGGAAACCCTATTCGGCCGCCGCCTGTACCTGAACGACATCAACGCCCGCAACCAGGGCCTGCGCGCCGGCGCCGAACGGGCGGCCATCAACGCCCCCATGCAGGGCACGGCGGCGGACATCATCAAGCGGGCGATGGTGTCCGTGGACCAGTGGCTGCGCGACAGCGGGGCACCGGCGCGGATGATCCTGCAGGTGCACGATGAACTGGTCTTCGAAAGCGCGGCCGGTTTCACAGAGGAATTGCGTAAGCACGTGGTCGAACACATGTCGCAAGCGGCACAGTTGCGGGTGCCACTGGTGGTCGATACCGGCATTGGCAGCAACTGGGACGAAGCGCACTGAGTCGCATTTCGGGCCATTAACGACGTGAATTCATTCATTTCAGGGGATTTTCTGACTCGAAGATGAATGTTTCCGGAGGGGCGCACGATTAAATGGGCGCCCTTCACGAACCGTTAGTGTTCGGAGTGCTTCTATAACTCTCGACAGGCGCAACGCCTGTTGTGGATCTCTCCCATCCCCTGGAGCAGATCTCGGAACGGGGGCTCCTCCCCAAGCGCCCGTTCCCCGGCCCCGTTGACCTCCCCCTGGTCAGCGGGGCTTTTTATTTGTGCCGCCGGAAAGCTGCGGATCTGACCCCAGGTGCTAGGCTGGGCCATCGCTCCGCTGGGGAACCGGCAATGCACGACCTGTTCGCACTGGCCATGCCGTGGTGGGAATTCATCCTGCGCGCGGTGGTGGTCTACACCGTGGTGCTGGGCATGGTGCGGCTGGGCGGCAAGCGCGCGCTGGGGCAGATCACCCCGTTCGACGTGCTGCTGATCGTGCTGCTGGGCAACGCTGTACAGAACGCCTTGCTGGGCAGTGATACGTCACTGGGCGGTGGCCTGCTGCTGGCGGCCACGCTGATCCTGCTGAACTACGCCGTGGGCTGGCTGACCACGCGCAGCCGGCGCATGGAGCGGATCATCGAAGGCGAGCCGGTGGTGATCGGGCGCGATGGGCGCTGGTTCGACAGCGTGCTGCGTCGTGAACAGGTGACCCGCGCCGACGTAGAAGCCGCGCTGCGCCAGCAGGGCTGCCTGGGCGTGGAAGAAGTAGCCCTGGCGCTGCTGGAGAACAACGGCCATATCACCATCATTCCACGGCAGAAGACGGCCGCGTGATAGCCGCGCGATGTTGAACGCATTCGACGTGCGCCCCGCGCTCGCAATATCGAACGCACTCGGCCGTGCGTCCCGCTTCGGTAGAGTCGAGCTTGCTCGACTGCCGTTGGCGCCATGCGAAAGGCAGTCGAGCAAGCTCGACTCTACGGGCATTGCGCCACACGCATTGATGGCGTCGAACGCGTCCGCCCCGCTCCGGTAGAGTCGAGCTTGCTCGACTGCGGTTGGCGCAATGCGAAGAGCAGTCGAGCAAGCTCGACTCTACGGGCATTGCGCCACACGCATTGATGGCGTCGAACGCGTCCGCCCCGCTCCGGTAGAGTCGAGCTTGCTCGACTGCGGTTGGCGCCATGCGAAAGGCAGTCGAGCAAGCTCGACTCTACGGGCATTGCGCCACACGCATTGATGGCGTCGAACGCGTCCGCCCCGCTCCGGTAGAGTCGAGCTTGCTCGACTGCGGTTGGCGCCATGCGAAAGGCAGTCGAGCAAGCTCGACGCTACGGGCATTGCGGCGTTGCGCTACACCCAGTCGCGCGGCACCAGGTAATCGGCCAGGCGCGCCTCGGCGCTGCCGGCTTCGGGGCTGAACCCGTATTCCCAGCGCACGCGCGGCGGCAGGCTCATCAGGATGCTTTCGCTGCGGCCGCCGCTCTGCAACCCGAACAGGGTGCCGCGGTCATAGACCAGGTTGAACTCCACATAGCGGCCGCGACGGTACAGCTGGAACTCGCGCTCGCGTTCGCCGTAGGCGGCATCCTTGCGCCGCTGCACGATCGGCAGGTAGGCCTGCAGGAAGCCATCGCCCACCGCGCGCAGGTAGTCGAAATCGCGTTCGAAATCGCCGTGCAGGTCGTCGAAGAACAGCCCGCCCACGCCGCGCGTTTCGTTGCGGTGGCGCAGGAAGAAATACTCGTCGCACCAGCGCTTGTGGGCGGCGTAGCGTTCTTCGCCGAACGGCGCGCACAGGTCGCGGGCCACCCGATGCCAGTGCTGCACGTCCTCGTCCTGCGGATAGAACGGGGTCAGGTCGAAGCCGCCGCCGAACCAGCTGGCCACCACTTCACCGTCGCGCTGTGCCTGGAAGAAGCGCACGTTGGCGTGGGTGGTGGGCACGTGCGGGTTCAGCGGATGGAACACCAGCGAGACGCCTGTGGCGCGCCATGATGCGCCCGCCAGCTCCGGGCGGTTGGCCGACGCAGACGGCGGCAGGCGGCTGCCGCAGACATCGGAAAAGCCGATGCCGGCCTGCTCGAACACGGCACCGTCGCGCAGCACGCGGGTACGCCCGCCACCGCCCTCGGCGCGCTGCCACAGGTCTTCCTGGAAGCGCGCGCTGCCATCGGCGGCTTCAATGGCCGCACAGATGCGGTCCTGCAGGTCGGTCAGGTAGGCGCGCACGCGCTCGAATTCGTTCATGCCGCGTACTTTACCGCAGCGACCGCTCCGTTCAGCGGAAGCGCGCGCGGATGTCCGGCCGCAGCAGGCGCCAGCCCAGCCAGCCCTGCAGGCCGGCGAACAGCACCGAGGTGCCCAGCAGCGTGAGCGTCATCAGCAGGCGCTGCACCTGCAGCTGCTGCTGCAGCTCGGCATCGTTGGCGGCCAGCCCGATGAACTGCAGCATCACCACATCCAGCCACCAGGTGATGACGAAGTTGGCCAGTGCGCTCAGGGCCAGCGCCCATACGAAGGCCCACAGGCCCCAGCGGCGCTCGCGCCACAGGCCCCAGCTGGCCAGGGTGGAGCCCAGGCAAAGCAGCGCAGCGATCAGGGACGTCGCCACCGGGTGCGCGAGCATCCACAGCAGGCTGCCATCCAGCTGGTTTTCCCAGGCCAGCTTCACCAGCGCCTGCCACAGCGCGGTGGGCGCCAGCACGGCCGCCACCACGGCCTGGCCCAGGAAGTAGACCACCATCAGCACGCACAGCCAGAACGAGCCCTGTGCCAGCGGTTTCACCCACGTGTTGAGGGGGGCCGCGGCCGGCGAGGGAAGATCGGGAATGGAGGGAGACATCCGGTGTCCTTGCACTGCGATGGCGCCCGCCAGGTCAGCGGGCCGTCGCCAGGGCGGCGACCGCCGGCAGGATATGGTGTTCACTCAAGGGTGCCAAGGGCAGGCCGTGCGGCGGCTGCAGCGGCACCCAGGCCAGTTCGGCAATCTCCGCCTGCGCGCGGGGCGTGCCCGCCACCTTTACCCACCAGGCATCGGCCTGCACCCGGTGGCCGGGTTCGTTCACCGCCCAGTCCTGGAAGCGGCCCAGGGCGATGGCCGAATCACGCTGCAGCTGCACGCCCAGTTCCTCGTGCAGCTCGCGCGCCAGCGCGGTCAGCGCCGCTTCGCCGGGCTCGGGCTTGCCACCGGGCTGGATGAAGCGCTGGGCGCCGTGCTTGCGCACCACCAGCGCCCGGCCGCGGTCATCCAGGATGACCGCGGCCACGATCTGGATCGTGGCCGCGGCGTTGCTCACTTCAGGTTCTGCTCGAACAGCTTGAGGATGCGCTTGTACTGGTCCAGCCAGGAATCGGCACGGGTGTAGCCGTGGCGCTCCAGCGGGTACGGCGCGATGGACCAGTTGTCCTTGTGCAGCTCGATCAGGCGCTGGGTCAGGTGCACCGAATCCTGGAAGAACACGTTGTCATCCATCATGCCGTGGGCGATCAGCAGGTTGTCCTGCAGGTTCTGCGCGTACTCGATGGGCGAGGACGTGCGGTACGCCTCCGGGTCGATGTCCGGGGTGTTCAGGATGTTGCTGGTGTAGGCGTGGTTGTAGTTGTTCCAGTCCACCACCGGGCGCAGTGCGGCGCCGGCCTTGAACGTGCCCGGCGAACGGAACAGCGCCATGAAGGTCATGAAGCCGCCGTAGGAACCGCCGTAGATGCCGGCGTGGTCGCGGTCGCCCTGCTGGGTGTCCACCAGCCAGTCCAGGCCGTCCTTGTAGTCTTCCAGTTCCGGGTGGCCCATGTTGCGGTAGATGGCCGTGCGCCAGTCGCGGCCGTAGCCCTCGCTGCCGCGGTAGTCCATGTCCAGCACGATGTAGCCCTTTTCCACCAGCAGGTTGTGGAACATCTGCTCGCGGAAATAGGCCGGGTAGCGCTGGTGCACGTTCTGCAGGTAGCCGGCGCCGTGCACGAACATCACGATCGGGTACTTCTTGCCCGGTTCCTTGTGCTCGGGTTCGTAGTACTTGGCCCAGACCACGCCGGCGCCGTGCTTGGACGGCACCGCCACCAGCTTCGGCTGCACCCACTCACGCGCCTTGTATTCGGCGGTGCGGGTGTCGGTCAGCACGCGGGCCTGGCCACCCGAGGACGGCAGCACCGCCAGCTGCGGCGGCAGGTAGGCGCCGGAATAGCGCACCAGCAGCTGCTGGCCGTCCGGCGACAGCGAGAAGTCTTCCACGCCGTTCAGGCTGGTCAGTTCGCGCACCTGGCGGCTGCCGGTGTCGACCGCGCAGACTTCGTAGTCGTGCGGGGCCTGCTGGTTGCACAGGAAGTAGAAGCCCTTGCCGTCGGCCGACAGCACCGGCGCGGAGGTTTCCCACTTGCCGCCGGTCAGCGCCTGCGGCTTGGCCGTGCCGGCCTGGGTATACAGGTGCGAGTAGCCCGATTCTTCCGAAAGCAGCCACAGCGTGCGGCCGTCGGCCATCCAGCCGAAATCGTTGAAGCCCCAGTTGATCCAGGCGTTGTCGGTCAGCCGGTGGCGGTTCTGCACGCGGCCATCGTTGCCCACGCTGACGATCCAGCGGTCCTTGTTGTCGTTGGCGCGCAGCATCACCGCCGCCTGCTGGCCGTCGGCGCTCCAGCGCATGCCGCCGCCCATGAAGTCGCTCATCACCTGCACGCTGCGGTCGCCCTTCAGCGCGTCCTTGCCGGCCTTGCGGCGAAGCTCGGCCAGCGGGTCGGTGCCGATGCCCGGCAGGCCCGACAGCGACAGCTTCTGCGCCTTGCCGGTACGCACGTCCACGAACCACAGGGTGTGCGGTTCAAAGCCGTTGCGGCCGACGCGGGTACGGGTGTCTTCGGTTTCCTCGTAGCCCGATTCGGTCACGTACAGCGGCATCTTGCTGGTGCGGCCGTCATCGAAATCCTTGGCTTTGGTGGCCACGATCAGGTGGCCCAGGTCCGGCGACAGCAGGCTGTCGACGATCTCCACGTCGGCGCCCAGGTAGATCGGTGCGGCCGCGCGGGTCGGGTCGGCCTGGCGCCAGCGCTGGTCCTGGTCCTTCAGCGCTTCGCGCTGGTCACGGTCGCGGCGCAGGGTTTCCAGGGTGCGCAGCTGCTGGTCGCGCAGCAGGTCATCCTTGGGCTTGCTGGCCGGGTCCTTGTCGGCCTTCAGGCTGGCCACCTGCTGCACGCCGCTGGCGGCGGTCCAGTGGAACCAGTTCTGGCCCACGCGCCAGATCACGCCGTTGTCGGCGGCGAAGTTCACCCCGGTCGCACGCTCGTTGCTGCGGGTCAGCTGGGTCAGCGCGCCACTGCGCAGGTCGCGCACGAACACATCGCCATTGCGCACGAAGGCGCTGCGGCTGCGGGTGCGGTCGTAGACCGGATCGGCCACGTCCAGGCTGCCGCGCTGGTCATCGGCCACCTGCGCGGCGGCGCCACCGGCCAGCGGCTGGCGGAAGGTGTCGCGCACCGGGCTGCCATTGCGCTTGAGCTGGTATTCCACCTGCTGGCTGTTCCACGACCACCAGGCCTTTTCCACCGGCGGACCGATCCAGTCCGGGTCGGCCATGGCCTGTTCGATGGTGATCGGCGTGGGCGCGGCATGCGCGGCCGGTGCGGCCAGGATGGCCGACAGCAGAAGGGACAGGGGCAGCACTCGGGACATGGGCGGACGGCACCAGAAGAGGAAACCGGGCAAGGGTAGCAGTCGCCCGCGCCGGGGGAGGGGGCCACAGGTCATGCAACCCGCTTGGGCAAAGGCCCGGCAGGGCATCGCGTGGCGCATGATGGGCGCCTGATCCGGACGGAACCGACCATGTACTCCTACGACTACCGCATTTCCCTGGGGGTGCAGCACCCCGTGCGCTCCAGCGCCGACATCTCCGCCCGGCTGGGGTTGGAACGGAGCTTCTTCCGCGATGTGGGCACAGACCTGCGTGGCGCCGATGGCAGGCTGATCCGCGTGCATGCACACACCTGGGTGCTGTTCGAGCTGGCCGAGGGCAAGGATGGCTGGCTGATGGACGCCTGGCCGCAGATGGTCGGGATCCTGCAGGCACGGGTGGAGGTGATCCAGGCATTGAACCAGGAAGGCGCCGAGGTTGGTCTGCGTATCGGCGTTTTTGGCAAGCGCGCCTGGGCCGGGTTTGAACTGGACGACGCGCTGGTGCGACTGATGGCTGATCTTCGACTGGGCTTCCATCTGGAAACCTATTTTCCCGATTCGCCGGTCGACCCCGGGACCGACGACGAGGCCTGAAACATCCGCTGCAACCGGTCGCCGGTCCTGCGCATCCAATCTCCTGAACCCGCATCATCCACCGAACAGGAGCCCGACCATGCAGGAACTCATTCCGATCACCCTCTTCATCTGCATCGCCTATGCGATCCATGCCCTGGCCGATGCCCGCGCCCGCAGCAAGCTGGTCGCCCCGCACGTGCCGGAGGAGGTGATCCGTTCGCTGGCGGTGCTGGAAGAAGAGCGCCGCCGCCAGGGCGCGCTGCGCTGGGGCATCAGCCTGGTCAGCCTGGCCGTGGCCATGGGCCTGCTGGAGGCGATGGGCGCGCGCGAGCTGACCTTTGGCGCGGCCGCCGCGCTGGCCGGCAGTGCCGGGCTGGGCCAGCTGCTGGCCTGGCATTTCACCCGTCCTGCCCTGCGCAAGGGCTGAGGGCGGCATGCCACGGGCACAGGGGGCGCCCCCGCATGAGCCTGCTGGGCGGAGCACTGGCCGCATTGCGGGGGCGTCGCCGCGACGTTCCCGCAGCGCCTCTGCCGGACGCTGACGACGACCGTGCGCTGGTGCGGGCGATCATCGATGGCTCGCAGCCGGCATTCGCTCAGCTGGTGCAGGCCCATCAGCGCACCTGCGCGCACGTGATCGGGCGCATGGTCGGCGACCGTGACCAGGTGGCCGACCTGCTGCAGGAGGCCTTCCTGGCCGTGTTCCGCCAGCTGCACCGGTTCCGCTTTGAATCTTCGCTGCGCACCTGGGTTTCGCGGGTGGCCTACACCACGGCGCTGCAGTACCTGCGCCGGCGGCGGCTGGAGGCGCAGTGGATGGTGGCGGTGGACGTGCCGGAGGAGCTGGGCGTGGGTGATGAAGGCCCCGGCCCGGCGGAACTGAGCGAGGCGCTGCAGGCCGGGCGCCAGTTGGGCGCGGCACTTGAGCGGCTGAGTGCACCGCAGACGCTGATCGTGGGCCTGCATTACCTGGAGGATTTCGACCTGGCCGAGATCGAGCAGGTGACCGGGTTGCCACGCGGTACCATCAAGAGCCACCTGTACCGCGCGCGGCAGACCCTGAAGCAGGAGCTGACCCGACGCGCCACCGCCGGAGAGCTGCTGTGAGCGAAGCCAACGACCCCCGCGATGCCGATGCGCGCGCGCTGTCGTGGGCGCTGCGCGAGCAGGAGGACTCCGTGCCCGATGTGAGCGAGGCGCTGCAGCAGCGATTGCAGGCGGAAACCCGCGACAGCGGCGTGGGCTACGTGGTGGTGCAGGTGCTGCTGGTGTGTGCCTTGTTGGCCGCCGGCGCCTGGTATTTCTGGCGGTGAAGCCCCCGCCGGGCATGGCCCGGCGCTACCCGCACTGGTAGCGGCCGACCTTGGTCGGCGATTTGGGGTGTGCCAACCAAGGTTGGCACCTACCAGAGCAGGGCGCCGGCGGCGTCTGCCCCCTGCGACACAGTGAAGCAGCGCGACACCGCGTCGCATCCCAGTGCGGCGATATCTTCCTAAAGTGGTCCGGTATCCCACCCGTACCCGGCAGGAGGCGTCCCTTGGACGCGTTGTTGTTGTCGCGGATCCAGTTCGGATTCGTCATCAGTTTCCATGTGCTGTTCCCCGCCTTCACCATCGGTACCGCCAGTTGGCTGGCCTTCGTTGAATGGCGCTGGCTGCACACGAGGTTGCCCGTCTGGCGCGATCTCTACTTCTTCTGGCAGAAGATCTTCGCCGTGTCCTTCGGCATGGGCGTGGTCAGCGGCATCGTCATGGCCTTCCAGTTCGGCACCAACTGGCCGCGATTGAGCGAAGTGGCCGGCACCGTGATCGGCCCGCTGCTGACCTATGAAGTGCTGACCGCGTTCTTCCTGGAAGCCAGCTTCCTGGGCGTGATGATGTTCGGCTGGGGCCGGGTATCGCCGCGCCTGCACTTCCTGTCCACGTGCATGGTGGCGCTGGGCACGCTGTTCTCCACGTTCTGGATCCTGTCGTCCAACAGCTGGCTGCATACGCCGGCCGGCTACGAACTGATCAACGGCATCGTGCACCCGGTGGACTGGTGGCAGGTGGTGTTCAACCCGTCCTTCCCGTACCGCTTGGCGCACATGGCGCTGGGCTCGTTCATCACCACCTGTTTCGTGATCGGTGGCGTGGGCGCGTGGTACCTGCGCAAGGGCACGCACGTCGAAGCTGGGCGACGCATGCTGATCGCCGCCGTGGCCTTCGCCGCGCTGACTGTGCCGGTGCAGATCTTCGTCGGCGACATGCATGGCCTGAACACGCTGAAGCACCAGCCGATGAAGATCGCGGCGGTGGAAGCGCACTGGCACGAAAGCAAGGAAGGCGAGGGCGTGCCGCTGGTGGTGTTCGCCCTGCCCAACGAGAAGGAACAGCGCAACGATTTCGAAGTGGCCATCCCCAAGCTGGGCAGCGTGATCCTGACCCATTCGCTGGACGGCACCTTCGATCCGCTGACTTCCGTGCCGGCCAGCGAGCGGCCGCCGGTGACGCCGGTGTTCTTTGCCTTCCGCATCATGGTCGGTCTGGGCACGCTGATGCTGCTGCTGGCCTGGGTGTCGGCCGTGCAGCTGTGGCGGAAGAAGCTGCTGGATTCGCCGTGGCTGCTGCGCGGCTGGAACTGGATGCTGCCCAGCGGCTTCATCGCCCTGGTGTCCGGTTGGTTCGTGACCGAGATGGGCCGCCAGCCCTGGGTGGTGTACGGCGTGCTGCGCACCGCCGATGCCGTGGGACCGCAGAGCGCGTGGATGACCGCGTTGTCGCTGGCGGTCTACGTGGTCGGCTATGCCTTCGTGTTCGGCTGGGGCATCTGGTACCTGGTGAAGATCCTGCGCCATGGCCCACAGCCCCATGACCACGGGCCGTCGCTGGACCATGGCAGCCACACCCCGGCGCGCCCGCTGTCGGCGGCCGATGAACCGCTGGAGGAGCGCTGAGATGGACCTGATGACCTGGCTGCCGGTGGCATGGTTCGCGGTGATCGGCTTCGGCGTGTTGATGTATGTGGTGCTGGATGGCTTCGTGCTGGGCATCGGCATCCTGGCCCCGTTCGCCGAAGACGAGGAGCAACTGGACCTGATGATGAACACTGCCGCGCCCATCTGGGACGGCAACGAGACCTGGCTGGTGCTGGGCGGTGCCGGCCTGCTGGCCGCGTTCCCCAAGGCCTATGCGGTGCTGCTGTCGGCGCTGTACCTGCCGGTGCTGCTGCTGGTGGTGGCGCTGGTGTTCCGTGGCGTGGCCTTCGAATTCCGCTTCAAGGCGCACCGTTCGCGGCGGCTGTGGAGCGTGGCCTTCGGCCTGGGCTCGCTGCTGGCGACCTTCGCCCAGGGCGTGATCCTGGGCACCCTGGTGCAGGGCATTCCGCTGCTGGAGGGTCGCTTCAGCGGTGGGGCGTTCGTGTGGTTCAGCCCGTTCGCGATGCTGACCGGTGCCGCGCTGGTGGCCGGTTACGCGCTGCTGGGCAGCACCTGGCTGATCCTGAAGACCGAAGGGCGCGTGCAGGCACTGGCGCGGCAGCTGACCCGGCCGCTGGTGGCCGCGGTGATCGTGGCGATGGGCCTGGTCAGCAGCTGGCTGCCGTTCCTGCACTCGCGGCTGATGGACCGCTGGTTCAGCGATGGCAATTTCTGGTGGCTGTCGCCGGTACCGCTGCTGACCCTGGCGGTGGCGGCCGCACTGTGGCGCAGCGCCACCCACCCGCGCCGCGACCTGCCGCCGTTCCTGCTCAGCCTGGGCCTGTTCGTGCTCGGCTTCGCCGGTCTGGTGCTGGGCATGTGGCCCTACCTGCTGCCGCCGTCGATGACCCTGTGGCAGGCCGCGGCCCCGGCCTCGTCGCTGGGCTTCAGCCTGGTCGGGCTGGTGATGCTGCTGCCGGTCATCCTGGGCTATACCGCATGGTCGTACCGGGTGTTCCGCGGCAAGGTGCACGCCGGCGCCGGTTACCACTGAGGCGTGACCCACGGCAGCGGACGGTGACCGCTGCCCGTTGGGGTTTGTGAAACATGTATTCCCTGCGCCGGACGTGCTAGCGTGCGCTCCTTTCCGGCCGCCAGGGGGGCTGCCGGCGACGTCCTGGACGGACGCACGGCTGCAGGAATGGGGGGCCGCCGCGCGTCGCCGTAACTGGCTCGTGCCTATTGTTTGCCCATCCAAACATCACCGGTAATGATTGAATTTTCCGTAGTCGACTGGGCTGCCTGGGCACCCGGGCTGACCGAACGCAGCCAATGGATGGACTGGGCCCGCACGCCGTTCCTGCCGCAGGGCGAGGGCACGCCTGCGCTGGCCGAAATTCCCGCCATGCAGCGGCGCCGCATCGAGCGCCTGGGCCGCATGGCCATCCAGACCGCCTGCTGGTGCGAAGACGGGCAGGGCGCCGACAGCCAGGTGCCGCTGGTGTTCGCCAGCCGCCATGGCGACGTGGCCCGTTCAATGGAACTGCTGGGCTCGCTGGCGGCCAACGAGCCGCTGTCGCCCACCGGCTTCGGGCTGTCGGTGCACAACGCCATCGCCGCGCTGTATTCCATCGCCCGCGGCCACCGCGGCAACTACCTGGCGCTGGCCGCCGGCCAGGCCACCGTGGAAGCGGCCTGCCTGGAAGCGGTGGGGCTGCTGGCCGATGGTGCGCCGGAAGTGCGCATCGTGGTCTATGAATCGCCGTTGCCCGATGTTTACGCGGAATTCGCCGACGAACCCGACCCGTTCTTCGCCTGGTGCTGGCGTCTGGCACCGGCCGACGCGGCCCGTACCGGCCTGCGCCTGGCCTGGCAGGCGGCCGAGGGCGCGCCGCAGACCGCCCCGGGCCTGCTGCCGCACGCGCTGGACCTGCACCGCTTCCTGCTTGGCCAGGACGCCAGCCTGGAGCACGTCAGCCAGGGCCAGCGCTGGTGCTGGAGCCGCCGTGTCTGAGGCGCTGCGCCGCCTCGATCACGCCTGGCGGGTGTTCGGCACCGGCCTGAGCTTTGCTGCCTTCGGTGTGGGCGGGCTGCTGCTGGGCGTGTTCGTGATGCCCCTGCTGCTGCTGATGCGCGACCCGGTGGCGCGGCGACGGCGTGCGCGACGGGTGGTGCAGGGCGCGTTTGCCAGCCACGTCTGGCTGATGTGCCGGCTGGGGGTGATGACCCTGCAGGTGGAAGGGCGCGAGCGCCTGCAGCGCGACGGCCTGCTGGTGCTGGCCAACCACCCCACACTGATCGACGTGGTCTGCCTGATCGCCCTGTTGCCCAACGCCGACTGCGTGGTGAAGCGGGCCGTAGCCTGCAACCCGTTCATGCGCGGTCCGGTACGCGCCGCCGGCTACATCGCCAACGACGATGGCGCCGGCCTGGTCGATGACTGCGTGGCGGCCGTGCATGCCGGCGGCACCCTGGTCATCTTCCCCGAAGGCACCCGCACCGTGCCCGGCCAGCCGCTGCGCCTGCAGCGCGGCGCGGCCAACATTGCCGTACGCGGCCGGCTGGACATCACCCCGGTGCGCATTACCTGCACCCCGCCCACGCTGACCAAGGGCCAGAAGTGGTATCGTGTGCCCTCACGTCGTTTTCACGTTCAGCTGCAGATCGGCGAAGATATCGCGATCGCGCCGTTCCTGGCCGAAGATGACTCGCCGAGGGGGGATGCCTTGGCGGCCCGTCGCGTCACCGACCACCTCACTCGTTATTTCGACCTGTCTGGAGATCCGACCCGTGCAAGCACTTGAGCACGAGATCAAGGAATTGATCATTTCCTCGCTGTCACTGGAGGACATCACGCCGGAGGACATCGATCCGACCGCGCCGCTGTTCGTTGAAGGCCTGGGCCTCGATTCGATCGATGCGCTGGAACTGGGCCTGGCGCTGCAGAAGAAGTACGGTGTCAGCCTCTCGGCCGACTCTGAAGAAACCCGTCGCCATTTCTCCAGCGTGCGCGCGCTCGGCGAGTTCGTCGCCGCCCGCCAGTCGTAAGGCGCAGGAACAGCCATGACCAAGAATGAACTTTTCGAGCGCATCGTCCGCATCCTGACCGACAGCTTCGAGATCGAGCCGGCCCGGATCACCCCGGAGGCGCGCCTGTATGACGACCTGGACATCGACAGCATCGATGCGGTCGACCTGATCGTGCAGCTGAAGCCGCTGCTGGGTCGCAACCTGCAGCCGGAAGCCTTCAAGGCCGTGCGCACCGTGCAGGACATCGTTGATGTCGTGCATGGCCTGCTGCCTGGTCAGGCTGCCGCCTGACCGCAGCGCAGACGGCACGGCCATGGCTCGGGCACGCGTGGTCGTGGTGGCAGCGCTTTCGCTGGCCTACCCCGTGCTGGTGTACGCCGCGATGGGCCGCTTCGAGCCACGCTGGCTGTCGCTGCTGCTGTTCGGCCTGGCCCTGCTGCGCGCGCTGACCACCCGGCAACCGCTGTGGTGGGCCGCCGCCGCCGGTGCCGGCCTGCTGGCCGCGCTGGCCACCCTCCTCAACCAGGCGCTGCCGCTGAAGCTGTACCCGGCGCTGGTGAACGTGGTGATGCTGTGCGTGTTCGCCACCAGCCTGCGCTTCGGCCCGCCGCTGGTGGAACGCCTGGCGCGCCTGCAGGAACCGGACCTGCCACCGTTCGCGGTGGTCTATACCCGTCGCGTCACCCAGGTGTGGTGCGGCTTTTTCGTTTTCAACGGAGGCCTGGCCCTGCTCACCGCGCTGTACGCGTCGGATCGGGTCTGGATGCTCTACAACGGACTGTTGGCGTACGTGATGATGGGCGTGTTGTTTGCAGGTGAATGGCTGGTGCGGCGGCGGGTGAAGGCGGCACATGCGCATGGCTGACTGGATCGCCCTGGACCGCCTGATGGTCACCGCGCAGCCGGGTCGCCCGGTCGGTCTGTGTGGCGAGGTGGCGCTGGACCACAGCGCGCTGCGCCAGCGTGTGGTGGCCTGGCGTGATGCCTTCGCCGCAGCCGATGGCCGCGACTGGGCGCTGTATTTCGACGATGCCATCGCCTTCGCCGCGGCCCTGTTCGGCGCGTGGCA
This sequence comes from Stenotrophomonas sp. YAU14A_MKIMI4_1, assembly GCF_003086855.1. NCBI lineage: Bacteria > Pseudomonadati > Pseudomonadota > Gammaproteobacteria > Lysobacterales > Lysobacteraceae > Stenotrophomonas > Stenotrophomonas sp. YAU14A_MKIMI4_1. The sequence goes on along the minus strand of NZ_CP025998.1, from coordinate 4,340,436 downwards.
TGCCGGCAAGCGCGTGTTCCTGGCCGCCGACAACCTGCCGGCCACCCTGCAGGCGCTGCAGCCGCAGGTCGCAGGCTTTGCCGGCGATGTGTCGGCCGATTACCGGCCGCTGGTTCCCGCTGCTCCGACCGATGGCGCGCTGCACGCGCTGGATGAGCGCGCCTGCGAACTGTGCGTGTTCACCTCCGGCAGCACCGGCCAGCCCAGCGCGATCAGCAAGCGCATGGACCAGTTGGCGCGCGAGGTCGATGCGCTGCAGGCGGCCTTCGGTGCGCAGGTGGAGGGCGCGCAGGTGCACGGCACCGTGTCCCACCAGCACATCTACGGCCTGCTGTTCCGCGTGCTGTGGCCGCTGGCGGCGGGGCGGCCGGTGCAGCCGCGGCGGTTCTTCCATGAAGATCTTGTGGCGACCCTGGCCGCCGCCGACAGCGTGCTGGTGGCGACCCCGGCACACCTGAAGCGCCTGCCCGAACAACTTGACTGGGCCAGCCTGCACGGGCGCCTGCGTGCAGTGTTTTCCTCCGGCGGCCCGCTGCCCGAAGACGCCGCACGACAGGTGCGCGGCTGGCTGGGCGTGGCACCCACCGAGGTGTATGGCAGCAGCGAGACCGGCGGCATCGCCTGGCGCCGCTGGGATACCGACATGCCGCCGTGGCAGCCGCTGCCGGGCGTGCAGTGGCGCATTGAAGAGGGCTGCCTGGCCGTGGCCTCGGCGCACCTGGAGAGCGCCGACTGGTGGCGGACCCAGGATCGGGTGGAGGCACTGGCCGATGGCCGCTTCCGCCTGCTGGGGCGCGCCGACCGCATCGTCAAGATCGAAGAGCGCCGGGTTTCGCTGGACGCGCTGGAACGCGCCCTGCGCGAAGACCCCGAAGTGGAGGACGCGCGCGTGCTGGTGCTGCAGGGGCACCGTGAACAACTGGCCGCCGTGGTGGTGCCCGCCGTTCCGGCGCTGGCCGAGGCCGGTGATGCTGCACGTCGCGCACTCGGCCAGCGGCTGGGCGCCCGCCTGGCGCAGGGCCATGATGCGGTGACCCGCCCGCGCCGTTGGCGGCTGGTGCAGGCACTGCCGATCAATGCCCAGGGCAAGGTGACCCAGGCGGCGCTGGCGGCATTGTTCCAGCCGTTGCTGCCGGTGCCGCAGTGGGACCAGCGCGGCGACGCCAGCGCGACCCTGCGCATGACCCTGGACCCGGCGCTGCGTGCGTTCCAGGGCCACTTCCCGCAGGCCGCGATCCTGCCCGGCGTGGCCCAGCTGGATTGGGCGGTGCGCTTCGGCCGTCAGGCCTTCAACCTGCCAAGCGGCTTCGTGCGCATGGACGTGGTGAAGTTCCAGAAGGTGGCGCGGCCCGGCGATGAGCTGACCCTGCAGCTGGACTGGGATGCGCCGCGCGGCGTGCTGACCTTCCGCTACACCTCCCTGCACGGCGTGCATGCCAGCGGCAAGGTGATCCTGACCGATGCGCACTGAGCCGGCGCCGACCGGGGGCGCCTTCGCGCCGCTGGTGGTCATTCCCGTGTACGACCACGAACACGCCATCGGCGCCGTGGTGCAGGGCGTGCAGGCCGCGGGCCTGCCGTGCCTGCTGGTGGACGATGGATCATCGCCTGCGTGCGCGGCCGTGCTGCGCGCGTTGTCCACGCAGCCCGGCGTCGATCTGCTGCGGCTGGACCAGAACCAGGGCAAGGGCGGCGCCATGCTGGCCGGTTTTGCCGAAGCGGCGCGGCGCGGCTACAGCCATGTGCTGCAGATCGATGCCGACGGCCAGCATGACACCGGCGATCTGCCGCGCTTCATCGCCGCTGCCCGGGCCCGCCCGCAGGCAGTGATCTGCGGCATTCCGGCCTACGATGCCAGCGTGCCCAAGGCGCGCCTGTACGGTCGCTACGCCACCCATATCTGGGTCTGGATCAACACGCTGTCGCTGCACCTGCGCGACACCATGTGTGGCTTCCGGGTGTATCCGCTGCCGCCGGTGCTGGCGCTGGTCGGCCAGGAAACCATCGGCCGGCGCATGGATTTCGATACCGAAATCATGGTCCGCCTGTACTGGCGGCAGGTGCCGGTGGAGCACCTGGCCACGCGCGTGACCTACCCGGCCGATGGCGTGTCGCACTTCGATGTGTGGCGCGACAACGTGCGCATCAGCCGCATGCACACCCGCCTGTTCTTCGGCATGCTGCCGCGCGCGCCGCGCCTGCTGTGGCGCCGCCTGCGGGGCCAGGGCTGACATGGCGCGCACGCAGGACGCACCGCATTGGGCCGACATCGGCGAATCCACCTCGGTGGCCGGTGTGCTGTTCCTCTGCTGGGTGCACCGCTGGTTCGGGCGCTGGCCGTTCCACCTGTGCGTGTGGCCGGTGGTGGCCTGCCACTGGCTGGGCAACCGGGTCGGCCGCCAGGCGTCGATGCAGTACCTGCAGCGGCTGCAGGCGCACAGCGGTGCGCTGGGCCATGCGCCCACCTGGCGCGACAGCCTGCGCCACTTCTTCAGCTTCGCCGATACGCTGCTGGACAAGCTGCTGGGCCTGGGCGGGCGCTACCCGCCCGAACGCATCCACCTGCAGCGCGACCTGGTGCTGGGCAAGATCGCGCGCCGCGAAGGCGGCCTGATCCTGACCGCGCATATCGGCTGCCTGGAACTGTGCCAGGTGCTGGCCGAACAGGTGCCCGGCTTCCGCATTACCGTGCTGGTGCACACCGCCCATGCGCAGCGCTTCAACCGCCTGCTGCAGCGGCTGGACCCGCTGGCCGCGGTGGAGCTGGTGCAAGTGACCGAAATGGGCCCGGCCACAGCGATGATGCTGGCCGACAAGGTTGCTTCCGGTGGCTTCGTGGCCATCGTCGGCGACCGCGTGCCGGTGCAGGGCGGGCGCAGCGTGATGGCCGATTTCCTGGGCCACCGCGCGCCGTTCCCGATCGGTGCCTACGTGCTGGCCTCTGCGCTGGCCTGCCCGGTGTACACCATGTCCTGCCTGCACGATGGCGATGGCTATCGCGTGGCGTTTGAACAGTTCGCCGAACGCGTGGTGCTGCCGCGCGGCTCGCGTGATGCCGCCCTGGCCGAACAGGCGCAGCGCTTCGCGCGCTGGCTGGAACTCCAGGTCATCCAGTCCCCGTTGGACTGGTTCAATTTCTTCCCCTTCTGGGATCAGGCCCCCCATGACGACTGACGCCGTACCCGTATGCCGTTTCGGTGATGCACCGCTGACCATTGAAGACGTGGTGGCGCTGGCCCAGCGCCAGTGCGAGGCCGCCCTGAGTGAGGCGCCCGCGTTCCGCGCGCATATCCAGCGCGGCGCCGATTTCCTCGACCGCCTGCTGCGCGAGGATGGGGTGATCTATGGCGTGACCACCGGCTACGGTGATTCGTGCACGGTGAACATTCCGCCGGCGCTGGTGGCCGAGCTGCCGCACCACCTGTACACCTACCACGGCTGCGGCCTGGGCCGTTACCTGGACCCGGCGGAAACGCGTGCCGTGCTGGCCGCGCGCCTGGCCTCGCTGGTGCGTGGCATGTCCGGCGTCAGCGTGCCGCTGCTGGAAGGCCTGGCCACCCTGCTGCAGCACGACGTGCTGCCGCTGATCCCGGCCGAAGGCTCGGTCGGCGCCAGTGGTGACCTGACCCCGCTTTCGTACGTGGCCGCCGTGCTGTGTGGCGAGCGCGAGGTGCTGTTCGAAGGCCAGGTACAGGCGGCCGGTCCGGTGCTGGCGAAGATCGGCATGACCCCGCTGAAGCTGCGCCCGAAGGAAGGCCTGGCGATCATGAACGGCACCGCGGTGATGACCGGCCTGGCCTGCCTGGCCTGGCAGCGCGCCGACTACCTGGCCCGCATGGCCACGCGCCTGACCGCCTTCAACGTGTTGTCCAGCGACGGCAACGCGCACCACTTCGATGAAACCCTGTTCGCCGCCAAGCCGCACCCCGGCCAGAGTCGCATTGCCGCGCGCCTGCGCAGCGACCTGCACAGCGAGCGCCCGCCGCGCAACGAACAGCGCCTGCAGGACCGCTATTCGCTGCGCTGTGCGCCGCACGTGATCGGTGTGCTGGAAGACAGCCTGCCGTTCCTGCGCCAGCTGATCGAAACCGAACTGAACAGCGCCAACGACAACCCGCTGATCGATGCCGACGGCGAGCGCATCCTGCATGGCGGTCACTTCTATGGTGGCCACATCGCGCTGGCGATGGATACGCTGAAGAACACCGTGGCCAACGTCGCCGACCTGCTGGACCGGCAGCTGGCGCTGGTGGTCGACGCCCGCTACAACCACGGCCTGCCGGCCAACCTGTCGGCAGCCACCGGCCCGCGTGCGGCCATCAACCATGGCCTGAAGGCGCTGCAGATCAGCGTGTCGGCGTGGACCGCCGAAGCCCTGAAGCAGACCATGCCGGCCAGCGTGTTCTCGCGTTCCACCGAATGCCACAACCAGGACAAGGTCAGCATGGGCACCATCGCCGCGCGCGACTGCCTGCGCGTGATCGAACTGACCGAGCAGGTGGTGGCGGCCATGCTGATCGCCGCCCGCCAGGGCCTGGCCCTGCGCGAACGGGTTGGCCTGAACGCGCAGCTGCATGGCAGTCTGGCCGACATGTACGCCGACCTGGGGCAGCGCATCGCCCTGGTTGAAGAAGACCGCGCGCTGGATCGCGAACTGCGGGAACTGCTGGTGGAGATCCGCGCGCAACGCTGGGAACTGTATGCCGGTGAATGAACACACGGAACTGGTCGGGGAAATCACCCTGACCCCTGCCTTCCATGACTGCGATCCGATGAACGTGGTCTGGCACGGCAACTACTTCAAGTACTTCGAGATCGCGCGCTGCGCGCTGCTCGGCCGCTACGACTACGACTACCCGCAGATGCTCGAATCGGGCTACCTGTGGCCGGTGGTCGATGCGCGGGTGAAGTACGTGCGCCCGCTGCTGTTCAACCAGCCGCTGCGCATCGTGGCGCGCATCGTGGAATGGGAGAACCGGCTGAAGATCGAGTACGAAATCTTCGATGCGGGCAGCGGCCAGCGCTTGACCCGTGCAATGACCATCCAGGTCGCGGTGGACGCGACCAGCAAGGAAATGCTGTACCAGTGCCCGCCGGTGCTGTGGCAGCGCCTGGGAGTGCCTGCACCATGAAGACCCTGTTCACCGTTCCGCGCGCGCTGCTGTGCGCGCTGCTGCTGGCCGCTGCGCCGCTGGCCCAGGCCGCCGACCCGGCGGTGGATGCGATCACCCAGGCGGTGGCGCGGCCGGACGTACTGCGTGGCCAGTTCACCCAGGAAAAGCAGGTCAGCGGCTTCAAGAACCCGCTGCGTTCGCAGGGCCAGTTCGTGGTCGCGCGCCAGCACGGCGTCATCTGGACCACGCTCAAGCCGTTCCCCTCGGAAGTGGTGGTCACCGCCGACCGCATCCTCAGCCGCCAGCGCGACGGCAGCACCCGGGTCGAACTGGATGCGCGGCAGCAGCCGGCCATGCGCTCGGTGAACGCGATCATGTTCGCGCTGATGAGCGGTGACGTGCAGGCGCTGTCCAGCCAGTTCAACGTGCAGGCCAGCCGCGAAGGGCAGGGCTGGACGCTGAAGCTGACCCCGAAGTCGGCGATGCTGGCCAAGGCTTTCGAATCGCTGACCCTGCAGGGCGACCGCTACGTGCGCCAGGTGCAGATCGTGGAGGCCAACAAGGACCGCACGCAGATCCAGTTCAACGCGTTGAGCGAAGCACCGGCCACGCTGAATGCCGACGAGGCGCGCCGCTTTGACTGATCTGGGTAGCGCGAACGGAGCGGACCGCCTGCGCCGCTGGTGGCACTGGCTGGGCATTGCCTGGCTGCTGGTGCTGCTGGTGCTGGGCGTGCAGCAGTGGCGGCTGTGGAGCGAACAGTCGCGGATCGACACCGACATCCTGGCGCTGTTGCCGCAGGATGCACACGATCGCCTGTTGAGCGATGTCACCCGGCGCATTGCCGACGGCAGCTCGCGCCAGGTGGTGGTGCTGCTGGGCAGTACCGATGGCGGCGCCGCCAAGCGCGCGCAGGCCGCCTTCGCCAAGGCGATGGCCGGCGATGCCGACAACGGGCTGCTGGTCCCCAGTGGTTCGATCGAAGGCTGGTTCGATGAAGCGCGCGCGTTCTACGCGCCGTACCGCGACCGCCTGCTGACCCCAGGCCAGCGCGAACAGTTGCAGCAGGCCGAACCGGGCGCGCTGGCCGAACAGGCCTTGGGCGCGTTGTATGGCCCGATGGGCGCACCGCGGTTGACCGATTGGCGGCAGGACCCGCTGTCGCTGTGGCCGCAGTGGTGGCAGCAGCAGGCACAGGGCTCGGGCCTGCGCCTGGGCGATGATGGCCTGCTGGAAGCCGAAGGCAAGCATTGGGCCGCGCTGCAGTTCGATACGCCGGGTTCGGCATTCCAGCTCGATGGCGAACGTCATATCGATGGCCTGCTGGAACGTGCCGGCCAGGCCGCCAAGGCCGCGGCGCCGGATCTGGAGATCCTGCACGCCGGCGTGCCGCTGCATGCCGAAGCGGCGGCCGTACAGGCCAACCAGGAAATCAACACCATCGGCTGGGGCTCGCTGGCCGCCGTGCTGCTGCTGGTCTGGCTGGCGTTCCGTTCGCTGCGCCCGATCCTGCTGGTGGCCGCCTCGCTGCTGATCGGCTGTGGCGTGGCGCTGGCGGTCACCGTGCTGGTGTTCGGCAAGGTACACGTGCTGACCCTGGTGTTCGGTGCATCGCTGGTGGGCGTGGCCGAGGACTACGGCATCCACTGGTTTGCCTCGCGCCAGGCCGAACCGGCGGACCGCCGCTGGAAGCTGCTGCGGCACCTGCTGCCCGGCCTGTGGCTGGCCCTGCTGACCAGCGCGCTGGCCTACCTGGCACTGGGCCTGGCCCCGTTCCCCGGCCTGCGGCAGATGGCGCTGTTCTCGGTGGTGGGCCTGGCGGCCGCGTTCCTGACGGTGATCTTCTGGTTCCCGTGGCTGGACGGCGGTGACATCCGCCAGACCCGTTTCTCGCAGTGGCTGGGCAGCACCCTGGAGCGCTTCCCGCGCCTGCATGGCACGCGCCCGGTCACAGTGTTCATCGTGGCCGCACTGGCGCTGTCGGCCATCGGCATCGCGCGCCTGCAGAGCAACGACGATCTGCGCAGCCTGCAGTCATCGCCGCCGGCGCTGATGGCCGAACAGATCCGCCTGAGCCAGTTGCTGGGCATGCCCAGCCCGGCGCAGTTCTACCTGGTGCAGGGCGAAGATGACGCACAGCTGCTGCAGCGCGAAGAAGCGCTGACCGAGCGCCTGCGTGTGCTGGCCCATGACAAGCGCATTGGTGGCTACCGTGCGATCAGCGATTGGCTGCCGTCGCCGGCGCGCCAGCAGGCCGATGCCGCACTGACCGCGAAGGTCGAACCGGGCGTGTTGTCGGCGGTGGGCGAAGCGGTGGGCGAACCGCTGCCGCGCCCGGATTTCGCTGCTGGCCCGCTGACCGCGCAGGCATTCCTGGCCTCGCCAGCGTCCAAGCCGTTCCGCCACCTGTGGGTGGGCAGCGTGGACGGGCAGAAGGTCAGCGTGGTGATGGTCGACGACCTGTCGCGTGCCGATGCGCTGGCCACCCTGCAGGGCGCGGCCGACGGTCTGCCCGGCGTGCGCTGGGTCGATCGCACCGCCGATTTCTCCAAGCTGCTGGGCCACTACCGCAAGCTGATGGGCGGCCTGCTGCTGGTCGGCATCGCGCTGGTGTTCGGCGCGCTGTGGCTGCGCTACCGCCGCCAGGCGTGGCGGGTGTTCGCACCCACGCTGATAGCCGGTGCGCTCACCCTGGGCCTGCTGGGCCTGTTCGGGCAGCCGCTGCAGCTGTTCAACGTGCTGGCGCTGATGCTGTTGCTGGGCATGGGCATCGACTACGGCATCTTCCTGATCGAGCACCGCGGCGATGCCAGTGCCTGGCTGGCGGTGTGCGTGGGCGCGGCCAGCACCTGGCTGTCGTTCGGCCTGCTCGGCTTGTCGCAGACCCCGGCGCTGCGCGCGTTCGGGCTCACCCTGCTGTTCGGCATCGGCCTGGTCTGGCTGATTTCGCCGCTGTTCCGGCCACCGCCGCACGACCTGCCGCCGGCATGACGCCGGCACCGCCGTATTCCCTTCTTTCCACCTGATCGAGCAACAAGGACGCCCCGATGAACACTGCTGTGGATGCTGTCGAACGTACTGAAATCCTGATCATCGGTGCCGGTCCCGCCGGTTCGGTGGCCGCCGCGATGCTGCGGCAGCAGGGGCGCCAGGTGCTGATGCTGGAGCGCCAGCAGTTCCCGCGCTTCTCGATCGGTGAAAGCCTGCTGCCGCAGAGCATGGAATACATCGAAGCGGCCGGCCTGCTGCAGGACGTGGTGGAAGCGGGCTTCCAGTACAAGAACGGCGCGGCCTTCGTGCACGGCGAAGCGCGCACCGCCTTCGATTTCCGCCAGAAGTTCTCGCCGGGCTGGGGCACCACCTACCAGGTGCAGCGCGCCGACTTCGACAACGTGCTGGCGCGTGGCGCCGAGCGCATGGGCACCACGCTGCGCTTCGGCGATGAAGTGCTGGCGGTCGAGCCGGGCGAGCAGCCGGTGGTGAGCGTGCGCCGTCCCGACGGCAGCGAATACCGCATCCAGGCCGACTTCATCCTCGATGCCTCCGGCTTCGCACGCCTGCTGCCGCGCCTGCTGGATCTGGAATCGCCGTCGAACTTCCCGGTGCGCGGGGCGATCTTCTGCCACGTGCGCGACAACATTCCGGCCGAGGCCGATTTCGACCGCAACAAGATCCTGATCACCACCCACCCCGAGCACATCGACGTCTGGTACTGGACCATTCCGTTCTCCAACGGCTGCTGCTCGTTGGGCGTGGTGGCCGAACCGTCGTTCTTCGAACGCTACGAGGGCGACGATCTGCAGAAGCTGCAGGCCATCGTGGGCGAAGACCCGAACCTGACCCGGCTGCTGGCCAACGCCGAATGGGCGGTGCTGCCGGTACGCCGCATCACCGGCTATTCGGCCAATGTCAGCTCGCTGTGGGGCCCGGGTTACGCGCTGCTGGGCAATGCCGGCGAGTTCCTCGATCCGGTGTTCTCCTCTGGCGTCACCATCGCCTTCAAGTCGGCGCAGCTGGCCAGCGAATGCCTGAAGCGCCGCTACGCCGGTGAAACCGTCGATTGGGAAGCGGAGTTCTCCATTCCGCTGCGCGCCGGCGTGAAGACCTTCCGCCGCTTCGTCGAAGCCTGGTACCAGGGCGGTTTCCAGAAGATCATCTACCACCCCGACCAGCAGCCTGCCGTGCGCGACATGATCAGTTCCATCCTGGCCGGCTATGCGTGGGATACCAAGAACCCGTACGTGGCCGATGACAGCGGCCGCCGTATGCGTGTGCTGGAGGAATTGTGCAGCGCCTGATCGTCCGTTTCACCGCCGTGCTGCTGTGCGTGCTGCTGGCCGCCTGTGCCAGCCGCATGCCGCGGCCCCTGGTCGAACTGCCGCCGCTGCGCCTGCCGCCGGCCAGTCTGCCGGCGCCGCTGGCGCTGCAGCAGCAGTTGCATTTCCGTTTCGGCAGCCACGAGCGCGACCTGGACGCGCTGCTGGAAGCCGATGCCCAGCAGGTGCAGTTGGCGGTGCAGGCCATGGGCCAGACCGGCGTGCGCCTGCAATGGGATGGCCAGCAGCTGACCCAGCAGCGCGCGCCGTGGCTGCCGCCGCAGGTGCGTGCCGAACGCGTGCTGGACGACCTGCAGTTCGCGCTGTGGCCGACCGCCGCGATTGCCGCGGCATTGCCGCCGGGCTGGCAGGTGGCCGACGACGGCCAGCAGCGCACGCTCTCACGCGACGGCACGGTGTGGCTGCTGCTGCAGCGCCGCGCCGATGGCAGCGTGGAACTGGACAACCGCGCCGAGGGCTACGCCCTGCGCATTGAATCGATCGACATGGCCGGGCAGCACGAATGACCGCACCGATTTTCCTGAACGACCTGGGCGTGGTCTGCGCGCTGGGCGCGGGCCGCGCCGAGGTGGCCGCCGCGCTGTTCGCCGACGCCCCCGGTGGGCTCAGCGACAACCACACCCTGCTGCCGGGGCAGACCCTGGCGCTGGGTGAAGTGCGCACGCCGCTGCCGGCGCTGGACGATCTGCCGGTCGCCCTGCGCGGCCGCAACAATGCGCTGCTGGACGTGGCGCTGGCACAGATCGCGCCGTCGGTTGCCGCGGCCATTGCCCGCTATGGCGCATCGCGCGTGGCGGTGGTGCTGGGCACCAGCACCTCCGGCATCGGTGAATCCGAACAGGCGCTGCGCACCCGCGCCGAGCAGGGCCACTGGCCCGAAGGTTTCGATTACGCACAGCAGGAAATGGGCACCGCCGCCCAGTTCGTGCGCCAGCGCAGTGGCGCGCAGGGCCCGGCATGGACGCTGTCCACGGCCTGTTCGTCCAGCGCCAAGGCGCTGATGTCGGCCGCGCGCATGCTGCGCACCGGCGTAGTCGACGCCGTCATCGCCGGCGGCGCCGATTCGCTGTGCCGCTTCACCGTCGCCGGCTTCAGCGCACTGGAATCGGTATCGCCGCAGCGCTGCAATCCGTTCTCGCAGCACCGCAATGGCATCAACATCGGCGAAGGCGCCGCACTGTTCCTGCTGACCCGCGAGCCGGGCGGCGTGCGGTTGGCCGGCTGGGGTGAATCGGCCGATGCGCACCACATGTCCGCACCCGATCCGCAGGGCCTGGGTGCCATCGACGCGCTGCAGCAGGCCTTGCAGCGTGCCGGCTGGGCCGCGCAGGAGGTGGACTACGTGAACCTGCACGGCACCGCCACCGGCCACAACGACGCCATGGAAAGCCAGGCGGTTGCGCAGGTGCTGGGCACCACCGTGCCGGCCAGTTCCACCAAGCCGCTGACCGGGCACACGCTGGGCGCGTCCGGCGCGATCGAAGCCGCGCTGTGCTGGATCGTGCTGGCCGACAACCCGCAGCAGCTGCTGCCGCCGCACTGGTGGGACGGCGTGGCCGACCCGGCGCTGCCGGTGCTGCCGCTGGTGGCACCCGGTACGCGCACGGCGCAGGCACCGCGGCGCGCCCTCAGCAATTCTTTCGCCTTCGGTGGCAGCAACGCCGTGCTGGCGCTGGAGCGCCTGTGAGCCGGCCGCTGTACGCCATTGAAGAGGTGGTGCCGCACCGCCAGGACATGTGCCTGCTCGAGCGCATCGTGCACTGGGACGATGAAGGCATCGAGGCCGAGCTGGTCGTGCCCGAGGCGGGATTGTTCGTCGAAGACGGCGGCATTCCGGCCTGGGTGGGCATCGAATACATGGCCCAGGCCATTGCCGCATGGGCGGGGTGCCGCGCACGCACTGCCGGGCGCCCGCCGCAGCTGGGCTTCCTGCTCGGCAGCCGCCGCTACAGCAGCCAACGCAGCAGTTTCCCCAGCGGCACCTGCCTGCGCGTACAGGCGCGCTGCGAGTTGTTGGGCGACAATGGGCTGGGAATGTTCGCCTGCCGCATCCTGGCAGGCGACGAAGAATGGGCGGTTGCCAACGTGTCGGTGTTCGAACCGGCCGACTCGATGGCCTATCTGGAGAGTGGACAGGCATGACAGGGAATCGGAGTGTGCTGGTGACCGGCGCCAGCCGGGGTATCGGCCGGGCCATCGCGCTGCGTATCGCGCGCGATGGCTTCGACGTGGTGGTGCATTGCCGCAGCCGCGTGGAGGAAGCGCAGGCCGTGGCCGCGGAAATCCAGGCGCTTGGCCAACAGGCCCGCGTGCTGGCATTCGACGTGGCCGACCGCGCCGCCGCGCGTGCGGCGCTGGAAGCCGACGTGGATGCGCACGGCGCCTACTACGGGGTGGTCTGCAATGCCGGCATCGCCCGTGACGGCGCCTTCCCGGCGCTGTCCGAAGACGATTGGGACCAGGTCATCCACACCAACCTGGACGGCTTCTACAACGTGCTGCACCCGCTGATCATGCCGATGGTGCGCCGGCGCAAGCCGGGCCGCATCGTCACCCTGTCGTCGGTGTCCGGCGTGGCCGGCAACCGCGGCCAGGTCAACTACAGTGCGGCCAAGGCCGGCATCATCGGTGCCACCAAGGCGCTGGCGCTGGAACTGGCCAGCCGCCAGATCACCGTGAACTGCGTGGCCCCGGGCCTGATCGAGACCGACATGCTGAATGAAGAAGTGGTCGAACACGCATTGAAGCTGATTCCCGCCGGCCGCGTCGGCCGCTCGGACGAAGTGGCCGCCACCGTGGCCTTCCTGCTGTCCGAGCCGGCCGGGTACATCACCCGCCAGGTCATTTCGGTGAACGGGGGCATGATCTGATGGCCGCCGATCGTCGCGTCGTGGTGACCGGTGCCGCCGCCATCAGCCCGCTTGGCCACGACTGGCCGACCATCCAGGCGCATCTGCGCAGCTGCCGCAATGCAGTGCGCAGCATGCCCGAATGGGATGTCTATGCCGGCCTGAACACCAAGCTGGCCGCGCCCGCGCAGGATTACGAACTGCCGCCGAACTACAACCGCAAGACCACCCGTTCGATGGGCAAGGTCGCCATCATGTCGGTGCGCGCCACCGAAGTGGCGCTGCGCGAAGCCGGCCTGTACGAGCACCCGGTGCTGCGCAGCGGCCGTGCCGGCGTGGCCTACGGGTCCTCGTCGGGCAGCCATGAAGCCACCGGTGAATTCGGCCGCATGCTGCATGAATTCACCACCGATGGCATCAGTGCCACCACCTACCTGAAGATGATGAGCCACACCGCGCCGGTGAACATCGGCGTGTTCTTCGGCCTGTCCGGCCGCGTCTACACCACCTCCAGCGCCTGCACGTCGGGCAGCCAGGGCGTGGGCGCCGGCTACGAGGCGATCCGCAGCGGCAAGCAGACGGTGATGGTGGCCGGCGGTGCCGAACAGCTCGACGCTACCGCGGCGGCGGTGTTCGACACTCTGTTCGCCACCAGCACCCGCAACGACGCCCCGCAGACCACCCCGCGCCCGTTCGATGCCGGCCGCGATGGCCTGGTGCTGGGCGAGGGCGCCTGCACGCTCATCCTGGAAGACCTGGAGCACGCGCAGGCGCGCGGTGCCACCATCCTGGCCGAGATCGTGGGTTACGGCACCAACAGCGATGGCCAGCACGTCACCCAGCCCAGCGCCGACACCATGGCCCAGGCCATGCGCCTGGCCTTGGAGGACGCCGGCCTGGAGCCGTCGCAGATCGATTACGTGAACGCCCACGGCACCGCCACCGACCACGGTGACATCGCCGAAACCCAGGCCACCGCCCAGGTGTTCGGAAACGCCGTGCCGATCAGCTCGCTGAAGAGCTACGTCGGCCACATGCTGGGCGCCTGCGGCGCGTTCGAGGCCTGGATGAGCATCGAGATGATGCGCGCCGGCTGGTTCGCGCCCACCCTGAACCTGGGCGAGGTCGATCCGCGCTGTGGCCAGCTCGATTTCATCACCGGCCAGGGCCGTGAACTGCAGGCCGAGTACGTAATGAGCAACAATTTCGCCTTCGGCGGCATCAACACCTCGCTGGTGTTCCGCCGCTGGAGCGAGTGACCCGCTGTACCCGCACCCCAACAAGGAGATGTTCCGATGCGCCGCACCCTGCTGATCGCCGCCGCCACCGCGCTGCTGGCCCTGTCCTCCACCGCCTCGGCCCGCGACACCCGCGTCGAGCAGTCCCTGCGTGACCTGGTCAATTCGCAGGCCGCCAAAGATGCCGGCATTGATGGCAGCGTCCGCTTCTACCTGGCCGGCCAGCCGGTCAGCGTGCAGCAGCGCCTGGGCGAGGACGTGACCAACAAGAAGACCAACGCCGCCAACAAGAGCGACGAAGAAGCCTGCCGCTGGGTGGCCCTGTCGGCGCTGCGCGCGCTGCAGGATGGCGCCAAGTCGCGCGGCGCCAACGCCGTGGTCGACATCGTCAGCTACTACAAGAAGAACGAGTTCAAGAGCGCCACCAACTACGAATGCTATGCCGGCGCGATCCTGGCAGGCGTGGCGCTGAAGGGCACCTACGCGAAGGTCAAGTAAGGCCCGCGCAGCGCCCGGTGCTGGCTGAACGCCGCCGCCACATTGCTGAACCCCGGTGGGGAAACGCCGTCGATCGCGCCGCCATCGTCGCGTGACGGCTTTCCCCGCCCCCGGCTTTCCGACACAATCATGGCTCTTCCCGGGTTATCGTCCCGCGGACATGCACGCCTACGTCTATAAAAGCCAAAAAAAGCCGGACACCTACGTCTATCTCGCCCGTCGTGATGACTTCAGTGCGCTGCCTGCGCCGCTGGCAGCGTCGCTGGGCGCGCTCACCTTCGTGCTGGATGTCGCGCTGGATGCCTCGCGCCGCCTGGCCCAGGCCGACCCGGCCAAGGTCCGCAGCGAACTGACCGAACGTGGTTTCTACCTGCAGGTGCCGCCGTCGGTGGCCAGCCTGATGCCGCGCCACTATGACTGAGCTGTCCCGTTCGCGCGCCCTGACGGCGGCCTTCGGGCTGGGCGCCGTGCTGGCGCTGGGTTCGGCCCTGGGTGGCCTGCCGGGTGCGCTGCTGGCCGCCTTGGCGCAGCCGGCGTTCGCGCTGGGCGTGTCGTGGTGGCGGCGCAGCCGTGCGCTGCTGCCGCTGCAGCAGACCCTGCGCCAGGACGTGCCGGCGCTGCTGGCGCTGTGGTTCGCTGCGCCGCTGCTGCTGGCCCTGCTGTTGGCCTGGCCGTTGGCGGCGCTGCGCGACAGCGGCAGCCTGGCCGCCGTGCTCGGCCTGAGCGTGCTGGTCAGCGCCGCGTTGCTGGCGGCCTGGCGTACCTGGCCGCTGTGGAACGATGTCGAACGACTGGATGGTGGCCTGGGCCCGCACTGGCAGGCACTGGCCGGGCGCGATCTGAGCGCCTGGCGTGGCTTGGGCGTGGCCGTGATCGTGGTGGCGCTGGCCGCGCTGGTGGTGTTGCCGGCCTGGCCCGAGCTACTGCCCGAAGGCGCACGCTGGCCGGCCGCGCTGGCCGTGCTGCTGCTGTCGCCGCCGCTGCACCTGCTGCTGCAGAAGGTGCAGCCGGCACCGCTGGTGGCACTGCGCAGCCGTGTGCTGGACACCGCCGGCGACGATGCGGCACCGCTGTTCACTGCCGTAGCCGACAGCACCCCGCTGGAAGCCATGGCGCCGCAGGAACTCACCCCGTCGCTGTTCGAAGCGGCCCGCCACGGCCGTGTCGACCGCGCGCTGCAGTTGCTGCAGGCCGGTGCCGACGCGCACGCGCTGCCCGATTCGAGCTGGCGCGACCAGCGCAGCCTGGCCGTGCTGGCGGCGGTGCTGCCGGACCTGCGCCTGCTGCGTGAACTGATCGGCCGCGGGGTGGATGTGAACGCCCCGCACCGCGGCATGACCCCGTTGCTGGCCGCCACCCGTGACAGTTGGCATGGCCGCCCCGAAGCGGTGATGACCCTGCTTGCCAACGGTGCCGATTCGCGCGCCACCGACA
This sequence comes from Stenotrophomonas sp. YAU14A_MKIMI4_1, assembly GCF_003086855.1. Lineage (NCBI taxonomy): Bacteria > Pseudomonadati > Pseudomonadota > Gammaproteobacteria > Lysobacterales > Lysobacteraceae > Stenotrophomonas > Stenotrophomonas sp. YAU14A_MKIMI4_1. Next base: position 4,324,966 of record NZ_CP025998.1, on the reverse strand, counting down.
GCGACGGCAACACCCCGCTGCACCATGCCGCACGCAGTTCCGACCCCGGCGTGGCCGCGCTGCTGCGCGACGCCGCCGCCGAAGTGGACGCGCTGAACCATGAAGGCTGGTCGCCGCTGGCGGTGGCCTGCCAGGTCGGCAACTGGCGCCTTGCACGCTTCCTGCTGGAGCGCGGCGCGCGTACCGAACCGGCCGAGGGCACCCCGGTGCTGCTGGCCGCGGCGGCCACCGAAGACGATGACCCGGCCGGCGTGCAGCTGCTGCTGAAGCACAAGGCCCGTGCCGATGCGCGTGATCGCCAGCGCCGCAGTGCGCTGCACGACGCCGCGCTGGCCGGCCACGTGGACATCATCGGCGTGCTGCTGGGCGCCGGTGCCAACCTGGAAGCCCGCGACGCGCTGGGCCGCACCCCGTGGCTGGAAGCAGCCCGTGCCGGTCGCGCAGCGGTGATCGAACACCTGCTGCCGCACAAGCCCGACCTGACCGCCGTCGATGGCGAAGGCCGCAACGCCGTGCTGCTGGCCGCCATGGCCGACGATGTGTCGCCGCTGCTGGTCAAGCGCCTGGTGGACCTGGGCATCGCCGCCGATGCCAGCGATCCCTTGGGCCGCCGCGCCGTCGATTACGCTGCCGAAGCCGGGCGCTGGGCGATCGTGGCCCTGCTTGATCCCAGCTATCCGCTGCCAGCGGCCGTCAGCGATGGCCTGGCCGAACGCGGTGATGCTGCCACCGCCAGCGGCCTGCTGCCGGACCGCCCGCCGCTGACCCTGCTGCGCGAAGCGCTGGGCTTCGGCAATACCGACGGCATGGCCGCCCTGGCCAAGCTGTGCCAGCCCGAAGAACTGGGCAGCCTGCTGCTGGACCCGGAACTGGCCCTGGAACCGCGCGCGGTGGACTGGCTGCTGGGCCATGGCGCCGACCCGTACGTGCGCGATGCCTGCGCCGACACCCCCATGTTCGCCCTGCTGGCCCGTGGCATCGATGCCGTGCCGGCGCTGCAGGTGATGCTGCAGCGTGGCCTGTCACCGGCCGGCCGGGGTGGCCTGGCGCGCTTCCTGGCCGCCTGCGCACAGCACGACCAGGCCGCCCGTGGCCTGGAACAACTGTCGCTGGAACTGCTGGAACGCGGCGCCGATCCGTTCGCGCCTTCGCCGGCCGGTGATCCGCCGTTGTCGTTGGCCGTGCGCCTGGGTTGGCTGCGCCTGCAGCAGGCCTTGCTGAACACTGGCGTGGACCGCGAAGCGCGCGACAGCCATGGCATGACCGCCCTGCACCTGGCCACCGCCCTGGCCCGGGAAGGCGCGTTGAAGCTGCTGGTGCAGCACGGTGCATCGCCCGAAGCGCGCGCCGCCGACGGCCAGACTCCGTTGGGCGTGGCGCTGTCGATCGGCCGTCGCGACCTGGCCGACTGGCTGGACTGGCGCGTGTGGCCGCTGCCGCGCCGCACGCTGCGTGAAAGCGATCTGCCGGCCGCCGCCATGGCCGGCGACGTCGATGCCGTGCGTCGCCTGAACGATCTGGGTTTTGCCATCGATGCGGTGGATGCGCAGGGCTGCACGGCCCTGCTGCGCGCGGCCGGTGGCGGCCACCTGGCGGTGGTCGATCTGCTGCTGGCCCGTGGCGCCGATCCGCAGCATGGCGCGGCCAGTGGTGCCACGCCGTTGTCGGCGGCCGTCAGCATGCGCCAGGTCGATATCGTGTCGGCCCTGCTCGATGCCGGTGCGCAGCTGGAACACCGCCTGCCCGGCGGCGTAACCGTACTGATGCTGGCCTCGGCGCTGGGTCTGCCGGACATCGTGGCGCGCCTGCTGACCGCCGGCGCCGACGTACATGCCGGCGATGCCCAGCAGTTGGGGCCGCTGCACTGCGCGGCGCTGTACGGTTTCAGTGCACGCGATCGTTCGCGCCTGCTGGCCCTGCTGGATACGCTGCTGCTGGCCGGTGCCGAGCCGGACCAAGCCGCTGCCGGTTCGGTCACCCCGCTGCTGCTGCTGCTGGGCGCGCGCGCCGAGCCGGGCACGGCCTGCGACGAACAGGTGGTGATGGCTGCCGTGGAGCGCCTGCTGGATGAAGAGGTGAGCCTGGACGTGCGCGATCCGCGTGGTTTCGGCCCGCTGCATCTGGCCGCCCTGCACGGCCTGCCGCTGCTGGTGCAGCGCCTGCTGCGCGCAGGCGCCGACCCCGAAGCCCGCGACAGCTTGAACCGCAGCCCGCGCGAGATCGCGGTCATGCGCGGCTTCATCGACGTGGCCGGCGAATTCGAACCGCGCGTCCCCGGTGTGTCCTCCATGGCCCGCTTCCTGCGCGACAACGGCTGAGGCACTACGGTAGCGCCGGGCCACGCCCGGCGGCATCGCATGTGGGTGCCGACCGTTGGTCGGCACGTGGGGTCGGCCGACCCCAGTAGATCCACGCCATGCGTGGATGACCGCATCCGCAGCCAACAGCATCCACGCATGGCGTGGATCTACTTGTCGCGCTCGGCGTCGGCTTCGAACAGGTGCATCAGGTCGTTGGCTGAAGCGCGGGGTCGGATCCCTTTCCGCAGGAAAGGGCTCTGACCCCTGCATGGCGGCATGTCCGCTCATCCACGCATGGCGTGGATCTACTTGTCGCGCTCGGCGTCGGCTTCGAACATATGCATCAGGTCGTTGGCTGAAGCGCGGGGTCGGATCCCTTTCCGCAGGAAAGGGCTCTGACCCCTGCATGGCCGCATGCATGCTCATCCACGCATGGCGTGGATCTACTTGTCGCGCTCGGCGTCGGCTTCGAACATATGCATCAGGTCGTTGGCTGAAGCGCGGGGTCGGATCCCTTTTCGCAGGAAAGGGCTCTGACCCCTGCATGGCCGCATGCATGCTCATCCACGCATGGCGTGGATCTACTTGTCGCGCTCGGCGTCGGCTACGAACAGATGCATCAGGTCGTTGGCTGAAGCGCGGGGTCGGATCCTTTTCCGCAGGAAAGGGCTCTGACCCCTGCATGGCGGCATGCACGCTCATCCACGCATGGCGTGGATCTACTTGTCGCGCTCGGCGTCGGCTTCGAACAGGTGCATCAGGTCGTTGCGGGCATCGCGTGAGGTCTGGATCACCGCGGCTTCGTCGTCGTAAACCAGATACTGGTCACGCAGCAGCTGTTCGTCGTGCTCGCGGAAGCGCTGCACATGGCGCTCGGCCACATCCGGCGCCACGCCCAGCGCGGTCAGCACGCGGCCGCTCATCTCCAGGCTGGTGCCGAACACTTCGCGGAACGGCTCGGCCGACATGTCCATCAAGCGCCACGCATGCTGGCGGTTGCGCGCACGCGCCAGCACCTTCGCTTCCGGGTACAGGCGGCGCACCATGCGCACCGCGCGCAGGTTGGTTTCCGGATCGTCCACGGTGATCACGAACACATCGATGCGCTCGCCACCGGCCGCGCGCAGCATTTCCGGCCGGGTCGGGTCGCCGTAGTACAGCTGGTTGCCGAAGCGGCGCAGGTCGGCCACGGTGTCCGGGTTCGCTTCCAGCGCCACGAACGGCACCTTCTGCGCGGTCAGCAGGCGCGCGATCACCTGGCCGAAGCGGCCCATGCCGGCAATCAGCACCTTGGGCTGGTTGTCCGGCGCCACCTTGTCGGCCGGCGCGGCATCACGCGGCGCCACGCGCTCGCGTCCCAGCAGTTTCAACAGCGCAATCATCAACAGCGGGGTGATGGCCATCGACAGACCGACCACCGCCACCAGCCGGTCGTGGTTGGCATTGCCCAGCAGGTGCGCGCGCTGCGCTTCGTTGAACACCACGAAGGCGAACTCGCCGCCCAGCCACAGCACACTGCCCAGCAGCAGCGACTGCCGCGACGTCAGCCGGGCAACCCGGCCGATCGCATACAGCACGCTGAACTTCACCAGCAGCAGCGCGCCCACGCCGGTGGCGATCAGCCAGGGCTCGGCGGCAATGCGGTCCAGGTCGATGCCCATGCCCACGGCAATGAAGAACAGCCCCAGCAGCAGGCCCTTGAACGGCTCGATCTGCGCTTCCAGTTCATGGCGGAATTCCGAATCGGACAGCAGCACACCGGCCAGGAACGCGCCCAGGCTGGGGCTCAGCCCGGCTTCCTGCATGAACCAGGCGGTGCCCAGTACCACCAGCAGGGCGGTGGCGGTGAACACTTCGGGGCTGCGCGTGCGCGCGATGACGCCAAACACCCGCCGCAGCACCGGGCGCCCGCACAGGATCACCACCGCCAGCGCACCCAGCGCCACTGCCACATCTTCCCAGCGCAGGGTCTGGTTGCGCGCCCCGCCCAGCAGCGGAATGGCGGCCAGCAGCGGAATGGCGATCAGGTCCTGGAACAGCAGGATCGCAAACCCCAGCCGCCCATGGTCGCTGTTCAGCGCCTTGTGTTCGGACAGCAGCTGCAGGCCCACCGCCGTGGACGACAGGGCCAGCGCGATGCCCACCACCAGCGCGCTCTTCCACTGGAAATGGTCCAGCAGCAACAGCCCGCCCAGCAGCAGGCCGGACACGGCCACCTGGGCCGCACCGGCACCGAACACCGAGCGCCGCATCACCTTCAGGCGCGAGGGTGACAGTTCCAGCCCGATCACGAACAGCAGCATCACCACGCCGATCTCGGCCGCGCCCAGGATCCGGTCGGCATCCTGCACGAAGCCCAGCCCGTCCGGGCCCAGCACCACGCCGGCGGCCAGGTAGCCCAGCACCGCGCCGAAGCCGAACTTCTTGAACACCGGCACGGCGATCACCGCGGCCAGCAGCAGCACCAGTGCCAGTTCCAGACCACCGCTATGCATGGGAATACCTGGTCATCGCAGTGGCCGGGGCGCGTCCGTTCGGTTGGGGGAAGGGCGATGGAGTGCCCTGCGCGCATTATGCGCGCCTGCCCGTGCACGAACGACAACGGCACCGCAACCGGCAACCGGCCAGCGCCGCAACCGGGGTTGACCGCGGCAGTGGGCAGGTCCAGACTGCCCGCCGCTGCCGGTGTCTTGCGGCAGTACACCCATCCGGAGTCCCCAACCCATGTCCAGCGACAGTAGAAGTCGACCTCGTTCGACGCCAGCAATGGCAACCGCCTGACATCGGGACGGTCTGCCTGCGTTGGCGTTGCGCGAGGTCGCACCCACGAAAGGCAGATCCATGAACCAGAAGCAATTGCTGCGTCCGGTGGCCGATGCCGCCGCACTGGCCGCCCCCCTGGCCGACTACAACACCGCCGACGCGGTGGAATTCCTCAACACCCTGGAGCTCGAGCGCGCCGCAGACACGCTGGCGGCACTGCCGCTGCCGCGCGCGGTGAAGATGCTGGAAGCACCGGAACTGCACCGCAGCGGTGAACTGGTGGCCGCACTGCCGCCGGCGCGAGCAGCCGCGCTGCTGGGCCTGATGGCCGACGACCGTGCCACCGACATCGTGCACGAGCTGGACGAGGACGAGCGCGCCCGGCTGATTCCGCTGCTCGGCAGCGAAGCCCGCCAGGCCATCCAGACCCTGCTCAGCTACCCGCCGAACACGGCCGGTGCGCTGATGACCACCGAATTCGTGGCGGTGCCGGCCAGCTGGACCGTGGCCCAGACCCTGCAGCACATCCGCCAGGTCGAGCGCACCCGCGAAACCGTGTACGCCATCTATGTGCTGGACCCGGCCAGCCAGCAGCTGCAGCAGGTGGTGACGATGCGCCGGCTGATCACCGGCCTGCCGGAGGAATCGATCCTGGACGTGGCCCAGGTCAACCCGCCGGTCACCGTCGATGCCCTGCTGGACCAGGAAGAAGTGGCGCGGCTGATCCGCCGCCACGACCTGCTGGCCATTCCGGTGGTCGATACGCAGCAGCACCTGCTGGGCATCGTCACCGTCGATGACGTGCTGGACGCCCTGATTGAAGAGTCGACCGAGGACGCGCACAAGTTCGGCGGCATGGAAGCGCTGGACAAGCCGTACATGCAGATCGGCTTCTTCGAGATGCTGCGCAAGCGCGCCGGCTGGCTCAGCGTGCTGTTCCTGGGCGAAATGCTGACCGCCAGCGCGATGCAGCACTACGAGGACGAACTGGCGCGCGCAGTGGTGCTGACCCTGTTCATTCCGCTCATCATGAGCTCGGGCGGCAACTCCGGTTCGCAGGCCACCTCGCTGCTGATCCGCAGCCTGGCCCTGCGCGAGCTGCGCCTGCGCGACTGGTGGAAGGTGGCCCTGCGCGAAGTGCCCACCGGCATGGTGCTGGGCGCGATCCTGGGCTGCCTGGCGATCGTGCGCATCGTCATCTGGCAGCTGGGCGGCCTGCACGACTACGGCGAGCACTGGGTGCTGCTGGCCATCACCATCGGTGCGGCGCTGGTGGGCATCGTCACCTTTGGTTCGCTGTCCGGTTCCATGCTGCCCTTCATCCTCAAGCGCCTGGGCTTCGACCCGGCCAGCGCGTCGGCCCCGTTCGTGGCCACCCTGGTGGATGTAACCGGCCTGGTCATCTACTTCAGCATCGCCGCGATGATCCTGCACGGCACCCTGCTGTAGCTGCTCTGGTAGGTGCCCACCTTGGTGGGCACGCAAGGCTCTGGTAGGTGCCCACCTTGGTGGGCACGCAACGGTCACGCCGGGGTCAGAGCCCTTTCCTGCGGAAAGGGATCCGACCCCTTCACCACGGAATTTCGGTACCGTAGGCGCATGAGTACCTACCATCTGCAGTCCGTGTTCCGCCCGCAGTCGGTTGCGGTGATCGGCGGCAGCCCGCGCGAACGCTCGGCCGGCCGCGCGGTGATGCGCAACCTGCGTGGCACCGGCTTCCCCGGCAAGGTGGCGTGGATCAACCCGCGCCATGCCGAGATCGATGGCATCCGCACGGTGAAGCGGCTGAAGGACCTGGACTGGGTACCCGACCTGGTGGTGATCACCGCACCGGCGGCCATCGTGCCGCAGGTGGTGCGTACCGCCGCCGAGCGCGGCGTGCAGGCGGCCATCATCCTCACCGCGCACCTGGGCGAGGGCCCGGGCTCGCTGTCCGAACAGGTGGAAACGGTGGCGCGCAAGCACGGCCTGCGCATCCTCGGCCCGCACTGCCTGGGCGTGATCGCGCCGCACGCGCGGCTCAATGCCAGCATCGCCGCGCATTTCCCGCAGGCCGGCGACCTCGCGTTGATTTCCGAATCTTCGGCGATTGCCGCGGCGCTGGTGGAGTGGGGCGTGGCACGTTCGGTCGGCTTCTCCGCCGTGGTATCGCTGGGCGACACCCTGGACGTCGACTTCGGTGACCTGCTCGATTACTTCGCCACCGACTACCGCACCCGCGCCATCCTGCTGTACGTCGAACACATCAAGGACGCGCGCAAGTTCATGTCGGCCGCGCGTGCCGCTGCGCGTGCCAAGCCGGTGGTGGTGGTGAAGTCCGGCCGCGCCGAGCGCGTGCAGCCTGGCAGCGCCGATACCCACGTGCAGGCACTGGCACGCGCCGATGATGTCTACGGCGCCGCCTTCAACCGCGCCGGGCTGCTGCGCGTCAGTGCGCTGGACGAGCTGTTCACCGCTGCCGAAACCCTCGGCCGCCTCGGCACGTTCCCGGGCCGCCGGCTGGCCGTGCTCAGCAACGGTGGCGGCGTCGGCCGGTTGGCCGTGGACCAGCTGGTCGCCCTGCGCGGCACCCTGGCACAGCTGTCCGACAGCACGGTCGAAACGCTGGACAAGGTGCTGCCGCAGGGCTGGTCGCGCAGCAACCCGGTGGACATCGTGGTGGACGCCGATGGTGACCGCTACGCCGCCGCCATCGAGGCGCTGCTGGCCGACAGCGAAAACGATGCGGTGATGGTGGTCAACGTGCCCACCGCGTTCACCTCGTCGGCCGATGCAGCGCAGGCACTGACCCGCACCCTCGGCCTGCGCCCGCGCCACCACCGCGACAAGCCGGTGTTCGCCGTATGGCTGGGCAACGATGACCAGGCTACCGCCACGCTCAACGCCGCGCGCGTGCCGACCTACCCGACCGAAGCCGAAGCCGTGCGTGGTTTCCAGCACCTGGTGCGCTACCGCGAAGCGCAGAACGCGCTGATGGAAACGCCCCCCAGCCTGCCGCAGGATTTCAGCGTGGACACCGCGCGGGCGCGCGCCCTGGTCGAATCTGCACTGGGCAACGGCCAGCAGTGGCTCGATCCGCTGGCCACCCATGAACTGCTGAAGGCCTACGGCATTCCGTCGGCGCCGGTGCTGCATGCCCGCGATGCGCACGAGGCGATGGATCTGGCGCAGCCGCTGCTGGAGCGCGGCGCCACGGTAGCCCTGAAGATTCTTTCGCCGGATATCCCGCACAAATCGGAAGTGGATGGCGTGCGCCTGAACCTGGCCACGCTGCCGGCGGTGCAGAGCGCGGCCAACGCGATTCTTGCCCGCGCGCGCCAGCTGCGCCCCGATGCGCGCATTGACGGTCTGCTGGTGCAGCCCACCATCGTGCGGCCGAAGGCGCGCGAGATCATCGTCGGCATTGCCGATGATGCAACCTTCGGGCCGGTGATCGTGGTCGGGCGCGGGGGCACCGCCGTGGAAGTGATCAACGACAAGGCGCTGGCGCTGCCACCGCTGGATCTGCGCCTGGCGCACGAACTGATCGGCCAGACCCGCGCCTCGCGCATCCTGAAGGCCTATGGCGATGTGCCCGCGGCCGACGAACGCGCGCTGGCGCTGGCCCTGGTAAAGCTGGCACAACTGGCCGCCGACATTCCCGAAGTGCGCACGCTGGACATCAACCCCTTGCTGGTGGACAGCAAGGGCATCCTCGCCCTCGATGCGCGCGTGGCCATCGCACCCTCGCGCATCCTGCACAAGGGCCGTGGCCATCCGCGCTTCTCGGTGTTCCCGTACCCGAAGGAGTGGGAGCGCACCATCGATCTGTCCGATGGTGGCCGCGCCTTCGTGCGCCCGGTGCGGCCGGAAGACGACGCGCTGTTCCGCGCGTTCTTCGCCCGGGTCAGCGATGAAGACCTGCGCCTGCGCTTCTTCCAGTCGGTGAAGCATTTCAGCCACGAGTTCATCGCGCGCCTGACCCAGCTCGACTACGCGCGCTCGATCGCGCTGGTGGCCATCGACCCACGCAGCGGCGACATGCTGGGCGCGGTGCGCCTGCATGCCGATGCCGATTACCATCGCGGCGAGTACGGCATCCTGATCCGCTCGGACCTGAAAGGCCACGGCATTGGCTGGCGCCTGATGGCGATCATGATCGAGTACGCCAAATGGCTGGGCCTGGACGTAGTGGAAGGGCAGGTGCTGCGCGAAAACAGCACCATGCTGGCGATGTGCCAGAGCCTGGGCTTCAAGGCAAAGCTGGACCCGGATGACCCTACCGTGATGGTGGTGACCCTGCCGGTGCAGCAGGTTGAGATCGCAGCAGCCCCCCCGTAGCGTGGAGCAAGCTCGACTGCTCTGGATCTTCGTAGAGGCGAGCTTGCTCGACTGCTTTGGATCTTCGTAGAGTCGAGCTTGCTCGACTGCTTTGGATCTTCGTAGAGTCGAGCTTGCTCGACTGCTTTGCGCACAGCAGTCGAGCAAGCTCGACTCTACGACAGAGCGCAGTCGAGCAAGCTCGACTCTACCGTGCAATCGCCCGTTCCGGCATGGCCACGTCACCCAACCGGCGCGACAATACCCCCATGACCGAACGCATTCCCCTGCTGCTGTTGCCCGGCCTGCTCAACGATGCCGAGCTGTGGCGCGCGCAGCTGGCCGATCTGGCCGACATCGCCGACTGCACGGTGGGCGACCAGACCCGTGGTGAAACCCTGCAGGCGGTGGCCGAGGACGTGCTGGCGCAGGCGCCCGAGCGCTTCGCCTTGGCCGGCTTCTCCCTGGGCGGCTTCGTCGCCCAGCAGATCCTGCGCATCGCGCCCGAGCGCGTGCTGCGGCTGGCGCTGGTCGATACCTCGATCCATGCCGATTCGCCGGAGCGCGCCGAACAACGCCGCAGCCAGCGCGCCAGCGTACGCCTGCCGGGCAAGTTCCATGGGTTTGGCGATGCGCTGATGCGCAGCTACATCGATGCCTCGCGGTTGGATGACTACGTGCTGGTGCAGCGCGTACGTGACATGACCGCACGCCTGGGCGCCGAGGTATTCCTGCGCCAGAGCGGGCTGGAACGCCGCGATGGCCATGACGTGCTGGCCGCCTACCGCGATCCGCTGCTGATCGTCTGCGGTGCCAACGACCGCATCACGCCGTTGGCGGTGAGCGAGGAAATGCACGCGCTGGTGCCGCAGTCGCAGCTGGTGGTGGTGCCCGATTGCGGGCACCTGGCACCCATGGAAAGGCCGGACGAAGTGAGCGCGGCAATGCGCGGCTGGTTGCTGCAGAGCAGGGGCTGAACCCCGCTTCTGGTAGGTGCCGACCTTGGTCGGCACGCTGTTTCAGCTCAAGCGAGAATCCTGCCCGCCAGCCCCGTAATGCCGATAAAACTCGCGATCTTCCCAGTCGTCGCGGAAGGCTGCGGGAATGCGTGACGCGATGTCACTCACGGCCAACGCGCGATCCCCACTGAAGAAGCTCTGCATTCGGTCGTCTGCAATCTGCAGCAATTCGGGCCAACGCACTTCATGTGCGACGAGTTCAATCAGCTCGATCGGCAGGCTGCCAGAATCCAGCCGTTCCGGAGAGCGGAGAGACAGTGCAGAACGAACCTTTGAAACAAACACACTTCTCAAGCCGGGCTCTTCTCTCAAGATTCGAACGACCTCGAAGAACGACGCTTCCGCGGAGTTCACGCCAAAGCCAGCGGCCAGAATACGAAGAGCGTTCTCAATCAAGATGTCGAGAAGTTGAGATGACTTGAGTGGATTCATTGGAAAGCGTTCTCCGCTTTTTTCCAGTTGCGTCTGGCCCTTGGGCGGACCGGCCAATTATCACCTCGCCGGAGGTCTTGGCGACATAAGCGCGCTTTGGACCGCCACGGTGCACCGCTTCCGGTAGGTGCCGACCTTGGTCGGCACGCAGTTTCGTCGACCGACCAACGGCCAGTGCCGACCAAGGTCGGCACCTACCAATTCCAGTCCCTGACCGCAGTCGGGATCAATCCAGTGCGGCAATGCGCGGCTGGCTGTTGCAGAGCAGGGGCTGAACCCCGCTTCTGGTAGGTGCCGACCTTGGTCGGCACGCAGTTTCATCGACCGACCAACGGCCAGTGCCGACCAAGGTCGGCACCTACCGGTTCCGGTCTCCAACCGCAGTCGGGATCAATCCCAGGCCGGTGCAATGCCTTCGGGGTTGGCCAAGCGATGGCCGCGGTCCAGCTTGGCGATCTGCGCCATGTCATCGTCGGTCAGGCGGATCGCGGCGGCTTCCAGGTTGCCGGCCAGGTTCTCGCGCTTGGTCGATGAGGGAATGACCGCAAAGCCCTGCTGCAGCGCCCAGGCCAGCGCAACCTGGGCCGGGGTGGCCTGGTGGCGGCCGGCAATGGCCTGGATCACCGGGTCCTTCAGCACTTCGCCATAGGCCAGGCTCATGTAGGCGGTAATGCGGATGCCGTTGTCCTGCAGGAACTTCACCAGCAGGCGGTTCTGCAGGTACGGGTGGATCTCGATCTGGTTGGTGGCGATGGCATCGGCGCCCAGGATCTCGATCGCCTTGCGGGTCTGGGCGATGGTGAAGTTGGAAATGCCGATCTCGCGGGTCAGGCCCTGCGCCTTGGCCTCGGCCAGTGCCGGCAGGTATTCCTCCATCGGCACATCCACCTTGTCGTTCGGCGAAGGCCAGTGGATCAGTGCCAGATCCACATGGTCGGTGCGCAGCTTCTGCAGGCTGGTGCGCAGGCTGGCCAGCAGCGCGTCGTGCTTGAACTCGCTGATCCACACCTTGGTGGTCAGGTAGATTTCCTCGCGCGGCACGCCGGATTCGGCGATCGCCTGGCCGACTTCGGCCTCGTTGTCATAGATCTGCGCGGTATCCACGGCGCGGTAGCCGACGTCCAGTGCGTTGCGCACCGAATCGATCACGGTCTGGTCTTTCAGGCGGAAGGTGCCAAGGCCAAAGGCGGGGACAGTCATGGGAAGCTCCAACGGGGGGAAAGGAGTGAACAGGAAGGGTAGGGCAGCGGCCGTATGCATGCCGGCAACGGTGCATTGCATCGCCGGTCAATGTGCGGCGGCGGTAATGCCTTCGGCGCGGTGGTCTACGCCATCGCGGCGGTCCAGGCGGCCGCTGAGTGCGGTCAGTGCATAGGCGGCCATCACCACCAGCGCACCCAGCCACGGCGTGTGCATCAGGCCGATGTGCTCCACCACCAGGCCACCCAGCGAAGCGCCCAGGGCGATGCCGATGTTGAACGCGGCGATGTTCAGGCCCGAGGCCACGTCGGTCGCCTGCGGTGCATAGCGCTGCGCCTGCTTGACCACGTACACCTGCAGGCCCGGCACGTTGCCGAAGGCGACTGCACCCAGCGCCAGCACGGTCAGCAGCATCAACCAGGTGTTGTGGGCGGTGAAGGTCAGCACGAACAGCACCAGCGCCAGCAGGGCGAAGATGCGCTTCAGTGCGGGCACCGGGCCCAGCCGGTCGGCCAGGCGGCCGCCCCACAGGTTGCCGATCGCCACCGACACGCCGTACACCAGCAGCACCAGGCTGACCGCGTTGGCCGAAAAGCCGGTCACGTCTTGCAGGATCGGCGCCAGGTAGGTGAAGGCCAGGAAGGTGCCGCCGTAACCCAGTGCAGTCATCGCATAGACCAGCAGCAGGCGCGGCTGCGCCAGCACGCCCAGTTGCTGGCGGAAGCTGGCCGGCGCGCTCTGCGGCACCGTGCGCGGCACGAACAGCAGCGCGCCCAGCAGGGCGACCACGCCCAGTGCGGCCACGGCCAGGAAGGTGGCACGCCAGCCCAGGTGCTGGCCGATGAAGGTGCCCAGCGGCACACCGGTCACCAGCGCCACGGTCAGGCCGGTGAACATGATGGCGATGGCACTGGCGGCCTTTTCCTTCGGCACCACCGCGGTGGCGATGATCGAGCCGATGGAGAAGAACACGCCATGGGCCAGGCCGGTGAGGATGCGCGCGGCGATCAGCGAGGTGTAGCCCGGTGCCATCCAGGCAATCACGTTGCCCAGGGTGAACAGCACCATCAGCGCCACCAGCAGCTGCTTGCGCGGTACGCGCCCGGTCAGCGCAGTCAGCACCGGCGCGCCGATGGCCACGCCCAGCGCGTACAGGGAAACCAGCAGGCCGGCCGAGGGCAGGCTGACCTGCAGGTCGGCGGCAATGGTCGGAATGAGGCCGACGATGACGAATTCGGTGGTGCCGATGGCGAACGCGCCGAGCGTCAGCGCCAGCAGGGCCAGGGGAATGCCACGGGTCATGACAGGGTCCAGAGGAGGAGAAGGCGGGCAGTGTGCGCGGCCCACCTTTGCTGAAAAACCGGTCTTCACGCCAATCACTCTTGCCTGCTGGTCAATAATGGCGGCATGAAGACCACCCTCGACGAAATGCAGGCCTTCCTGGCGGTGATCGACAGCGGTTCGATCAGCGCCGCCGCCGAGCAGCTGGGGCAGACCCCTTCGGGGGTCAGCCGCGCGCTGGGCCGCTTGGAAGAAAAGCTGGGGACCACCCTGCTGACCCGCACCACGCGCCGGCTGCACCTGACCGCCGAAGGCGAGGCCTACCTGCGCCACGCGCGGGCGATCATCGATGCGGTGGAATCGGCCGAGGAGCAGATGGCCGCTCGCCGCGAGCGCCCGGTCGGGCGGCTGCGGGTGGATGCGGCGATGCCCTTCGTGCTGCACGTGGTTGCACCGCTGGTGGCCGGCTATCGTGCGCGCTATCCCGAGGTGCAGCTGGAGCTCAACAGTTCCGAGCGCTATATCGATCTGCTGGAGCGGCGCACCGACCTGGCCATCCGCATCGGCCCGCTGGCCGATTCAACCCTGCATGCGCGGCCGCTGGGCCGCTATCGGTTGCAGCTGGTGGCCAGCCCGGCCTACCTGGCCGCCCACGGCGAGCCCAGCAGCGTGGCGGCGTTGGGGCAGCACACGCTGCTGAGCTTCAACGAACCGGAGTCGCTGAATCGCTGGCCGCTGCCGGGCGATGCCGACGGGCAGTTGCTGGTGCGCCCGGACGTGGCCGTTTCCAGCGGTGAAACGCTGCGCCGTCTGGCGGTCGAAGGCGTGGGCATCACCTGCCTGTCCGACTTCGTGACCGCACGCGACCGCGCCGCCGGCACGCTGGTGCCGGTGCTGTCCGCGCAGACGCTGGATGTGTACCAGCCGATCCACGCGGTGTACTACCGCAACACCGCCGTATCGGCGCGCATCAGTTCGTTCCTGGATTACCTGGGCGAGGCGATGGCGCAGGGCCAGGACCCGCGCTGGTAGCGCCGGGCCATGCCCGGCGGAACCCTCACGCCGCGCGCGCCAACGCTTCCTTCGTCGCAGCGTCGCTCGACAGATCGAACACATCCACCGCGTCGATCAAGCGGTCGGCCTGCTGTTCCAGGCTGCGTGCTGCGGCACTGGCTTCTTCCACCAGCGCCGCGTTCTGCTGGGTGGTGCCATCCATCTGGATCACCGTCTGGCTGACCTGTTCGATGCCCGCGCTCTGTTCCTGCGACGCGGCGGAAATCTCGGCCATGATGTCGGTCACCCGCTGCACCGACGCCACGATTTCGGCCATCGTGTTGCCGGCCTGGCGCACGTGCTGCGTGCCCTGGCCGACCTGTTCCACCGATGCTTCGATCAGCGCCTTGATCTCCTTGGCGGCGCCGGCCGAGCGCTGTGCCAGCGTACGTACTTCACTGGCCACCACCGCAAAGCCACGGCCCTGGTCGCCCGCGCGCGCCGCTTCCACCGCTGCGTTCAGCGCCAGGATATTGGTCTGGAACGCAATGCCGTCGATCACGCTGATGATCTCGGCGATCTGCCGTGACGACGCTTCGATTGCATCCATGGTTGCCACCACCTGGCCGACCACCGCGCCGCCCTGCGAGGCCACGCCATGTGCGCCGATCGCCAGTTGATTGGCCTGGCGTGCGTGTTCGGCGTTCTGCCGCACGGTCGAGGTCAGTTCTTCCATCGAGGCAGCGGTCTCTTCAAGGTTCGCAGCCTGCTGCTCGGTGCGCCGTGACAGATCGTTGTTGCCTGCGGCAATTTCCGCCGCCGCGCTGTGAATGCTGCCCGAGGTGTGCTTGATGGCGGTGACGATGGTGGCCAGCTGTGCGGCGGTGGTATTGGCATCGCCGGCAATGCGGGCGAACACGCCCTGGAAATCGCCGTGCATGCGCGCACCCAGGCGACCATCGGCGATGGCGCGCAGCATGCTGGAGACCTCGCCCAGGTTGTGCTCGGTGGTCTGCATCAGGCGGTTCAGGCCTTCCACCATGCTGCGGAAGTCGTGCTGGAAACGGCTGCTGTCGCCGCGCTGGCTGAAATCACCTGCCGCCGCAGCTTCGGCCAGGCCGCGGATCTGCCCGTTGATCGCGCCCAGGTTCGCTTTCACTGCATCCAGGGCCTGGGTGATCACCACCTTTTCGCCCGGCAGGCGTTCCATGTCCTGGCTCAGGTCGCCAATGGCATAGCGCCCCATGATGGCGATGGCTCGCATCTTTACCTGGATGTGTGCGTCCACCAGTGCATTGGTGTCGGCCACCATGCGCCCGTAAGCGCCAGGGAAAGCGCTGGCATCCATGCGGTGGCTGATGGTGCCGGCCTCGTGCTGCTCGGCCATGCCGGCCTGCGCGGCCAGCACGCCACGCAGGGTGTTCTGCACGGCCTGCATGGCCTGCGCCAGGCGACCGATTTCGTCGCGGCTGCGGACCTGCACCGCGTGGTCCAGATCGCCAGCGGCGACCGCGCGTGCGGCGGCTTCCACCGCCAGCACCGGTTGCACCACCGCGCGTCGCAGCCACCAGCCCAGGGCCAGCAGCAGGGCGATGGCAGCGCCAATCGTCAGGCCACCGCTGACCACCAGCATGTGCCGCGCCGCCTGCGAACGCGCGGCCACCGCGGCCTCGGCTACCTTGGCCGTGTGGTCACCCAGCGCATCCAGCGCGGCGGCGACCGGGCGGTCCTTGCCGCGCACCAGAGTGTCACCGGCGGCCGGGTCGTACTGGGCCTCGGCAAAGGCCTGCAGCGCACCGTGGTAGGCCTGCTGCAGCTGCGTGTGCTGCGCGCTGAAGGCCTGCGCCAACGTGCGCGTACGCGCATCGGGGCTGGCCGCCACACGCTGCGCCAGCTCGGCCACCACGCGGCCCTCGCTGTCGAAGGCATCCAGATGGCGCTGCCGCAGCGCGTCGTCGTGGCCGCGCAGCAGCACGTTCTTCCACTCCTGCACCTGGCTGCGGAACTCGCGTTGCAGGCGCTCGGCATCGCGGCTGAGCGCGACCTCCGGCGGCACTTCGGTGGACAACTTCAGCCAGGCCGTGGCCAGACCGGCCAGGGCACACAGCAGTACGACAGCCAGACCAACAGAGACGGCACCGAGCAACTTGGACTGCAGTCGCGGCGCAGCGGACGACACGTTCATGGAAGGGGCTCACGGATGAATGGCGATGCGGTATCGACCGTTCTTGAGTCCCCTGAAGTGCGATTCAGATCACATTACCGTTCCGTTTAGGGAGGTGAAGATTGTGTTTCATAGGACAGATGTGTCCAGACGAGACGAAAGCGGACAGCAGACGGGCGGTTTAAATGTAACTATGGTTGTTACATGAAATCCGCCAATCCATTGTCCGACGCACTGCATGTCATGGCCCACCTGGTCGGCCAGCCGGGCCCGCGTACCTCCGAACAACTGGCCGCGTGCCTGCCCACCCACCCGGTGGTGATCCGCCGCCTGCTGGCGCAGCTGCACAAGGCTGGCCTGGTGCACAGCAGCCGCGGCCACGGCGGTGGCAGCCAGTTGGCCCGCGACGCGGCCGCGATCACCCTGCACGACGTCTACGTGGCGGTGGGCTCACCGCCACTGGTGCAGGTCGGTACGCGTGACAGCGGCGGCGGCTGCCCGATCCAGCAGCTGGTCAACCAGGCGCTGCTGGACGGCGCGCGCGAGGCCCAGCGCCTGCTGGAAGCCCGGCTGCAGGCCAGCACGCTGGACCAGCTGGGCGCCGACTTTGCCCGTCACCTTGCCCATCACCGTTCCCTGGAAGGCTCCCATGAATCCTGATGTCATCATCGTCGGCGGCAGCTACGCCGGCATCGCCGCCGGCCTGATCCTGGCGCGCGCACGGCGCCCGATCACCGTCATCGACAGCGGCCTGCCGCGCAACCGCTTCGCCAGCCACTCGCACGGCGTGCCGGGGCAGGACGGCATCAGCGGTGCCGAGCTGCTGAAGAACGCGCGCCAGCAGCTGCTGGATTACCCCACCGTGCGCTGGCTGCAGGGTGAAGCGGTGGATGCGCAGGCCGGCGCCGATGGCGTGCAGGTGCGCACTGCCGATGGACAGGTACTGGCCGCGCGCAAGCTGCTGCTGGCCACCGGCATCGCCGACCAGGTGCCGGATCTACCGGGCCTGGCCGAGCGCTGGGGCAGCACCGTGCTGCACTGCCCGTACTGCCATGGCTACGAGGTGGGCGGCGGCGCCATCGGCGTGCTGGGTGGCCATCCGCTGTCGGCAGGCAAGGCGCCGCTGTTCGCCGAATGGGGCAACGTGACCTTCTACAGCCAGGGCCTGCCGATCAGCGACGACGAGCGCGCGGCCATGCAGCAGCGCAACGTGCAGGTGGAAGACACGCCGGTGTTGGGCGTGCGCGGCGATCAGGACACGTGGCTGGAAGTGGAGCTGGCCGATGGCCGCCGCATTGCCCAGCGTGCGCTGTTCGTGGCCGCACCGCAGGCGATGGCGACGCCGCTGGTCCAGCAGCTGGGCTGCGCGCTGGTGGAACACCCGATGGGCGTGCTGGTGCAGGTGGATGCGATGAAGCAGACCAGCGTGGCGAACGTGTACGCCGCCGGCGATGCCACCACGGTGGGCAACATCACCCTGGCGATGGCCGAAGGCGTGCGCGCCGGCATCGGCGTCCACCACGCCTTGGTGGGCGAAGACAGCAGTGGGGTCGGAGCCGGGGTCGGATCCCTTTCGCAGAAAGGGCTCTGACCCCCGCATCCACACATGGCGTGGATCTACCAGCCCCGCATCCACGCATGGCGTGGATCTACCAGCCCCGCATCCACGCATGGCGTGGATCTACCAGCCCCGCATCCACGCATGGCGTGGATCTACCAGCCCCGCATCCACGCATGGCGTGGATCTACCACCCCCCGCATCCACGCATGGCGTGGATCTACCACCGTGCAGGGCGTGGATTCGATGTGCCGACCAAGGTCGGCACCCACCAGAGCGGTGGGAACCCTCAGCCCTTCACGCACAGCACCTGGCGCAGCGTGTGCACCACTTCCACCAGGTCCCGCTGCGCGGCCATCACATCATCGATCGACTTGTACGCCGCCGGTGATTCATCCAGCACGCCGCTGTCCTTGCGGCACTCCACGTGCGCGGTGGCTTCGCGGTGCTGGGCCAGGGTGATCTGCTGGCGCGCCGCACCCCGGCTCATCACCCGGCCGGCACCGTGGCTGCAGCTGTGGAAGCTGTCCGCGTTGCCCTTGCCGCGCACGATGTAGCTGCGCGTGCCCATGCTGCCTGGAATGATGCCCAGTTCGCCGGCACGGGCGCTGACGGCACCCTTGCGCGTCACCAGCAGTTCCTGCCCGGCGTGCGATTCCTTCTGCACGTAGTTGTGGTGGCAGTTCACCGCCATCGCCGCCAGCTTGAACTTCGGCAGACGCTGGCGCATCTCGGCCAGCACGCGCGCCATCATCGCCTCGCGGTTCTGCCGTGCGTAGTCCTGCGCCCACGACACCGCCTGCACGTAATCATCGAACAGCGGTTCGCCTTCCATGAAGAACGCCAGGTCCTTGTCGGGCAGATGGAAGCCGAGCACGCGGCGTTCCAGTTCACGCCGCGCCTGTTCGATGAAGTAGGTGCCGATCAGGTTGCCGGTGCCGCGCGAGCCGCTGTGCAGCATCACCCACACCGCATCGGTTTCATCGAGGCAGAGTTCGATGAAATGGTTGCCACCGCCCAGCGTGCCCAGCTGGCAATCCAGCTTGTCGGTACGGATCTTCCGGTGCTTTTCCTTGATGCGCTCCAGCCCCGCGGCCAGCCCCGACTGCACCAGCCGGGTGCCGATGCTGTCGGGCAGCCGCTGGTGTTCGCCGCCACGGCCGTTGCCGACCGGCACACTGCGCTCGATGCCGCTGCGCAGTTGGCGCAGGTCATCGGGCAGTTCGTTGGCGCGCAGCGTGGTGCGTACCGCCGCCATGCCACAGCCGATGTCCACGCCCACCGCGGCGGGAATGATCGCGCCCCGGGTAGGGATGACCGAGCCGACCGTTGCGCCCTTGCCCAGGTGAACGTCGGGCATGACCGCCACCCACGGCCCGACGAACGGGATCGCGGCGATGTTGCGCAGCTGCGCGTGGGCCTCGGCTTCCAGCGGAACGCCGTCCACCCAGCCCTTGATCGGCGTGCTGCCTTCGGCATGCAGCCATTGATAATTGTGTTGAATGTCCATGTCGTGATGAATGTCCTGCACAGGCCCGCACCACGGCGCGGCCGTGGGCATTTCCCTGTGGTTGCAGTGCGGGCACGAAGGCGTGCGCGGCGCAATGCCGATACGTGTGACGACGCAAACGAAAACGCCCCCGGAACTGCATTCCGAGGGCGTCGCCAAGCCTCGGAGATCGGGGCGACCGATCTCCGCAGCGCGGGTATCAGGCCGTTGTCAGCGGGAATTCCTTCACCGACGCACGGATCGCCACGTCCATGCGCAGGCATGGCAGCAGGTTGGCGATGGCGACGGCGGGTGTGTTCAAGGAAGGAATCCGGTAGCTGTTGAAACGTGGCGCGCACCATAAACCACGAACCCGTGGTGCGCAACCACGCAATGCACGGCGATTGGTCCGTTGCCTCAGCCTTCCGCGCTGGCGGCATCCAGCTGCGCAATGTCCTGCACGCTCAGGCCAAGGTTGGCCGCGGCCAGCAGATCGTGCAGCTGTTCAACGCTGGTGGCGCTGACAATCGGCGCGGTGATCGACGGCCGTGCGATCTGCCAGGCCAGTGCAATCTGTGCGGCACTGGCGTTGTGCTTGCTGGCCACATCATCCAGCGCCTGCAGGATGCGCAGGCCGCGCGGGTTCAGATAGCGCTTGACCACCATCTCGCCACGCGCCGGGCTCTTGGCCGCATCGGCGGCGGTGCGGTACTTGCCGCTCAGGAAGCCGCTGGCCAGCGCGTAGTAGCCGATCACGCCGATCTGTTCGCGCTGCACCAGCGGCTCCAGTTCGGTTTCATAGCCGGCGCGGTCGTACAGGTTGTATTCCGGCTGCAGGGTTTCGTAGCGCGGCAGCTTGTAATCGCTGGATACCTTCAGCGCATCGGCCAGGCGCGTGGCGCTGTAGTTGGACGCACCGATGGCGCGCACCTTGCCGGCCTCGATCAGCCGGCCGAACGCGGCCAGGGTGGCTTCCAGCGGGGTGGATTCATCGTCTTCGTGGGCCTGGTACAGATCGATCACATCGGTCTGCAGGCGGCGCAGCGAATCTTCCACCGCCGCGTTGATGTTGTCCGGGGTCAGGCCCGGGCGCTCGGCCCACTTGGCCACCTTGGTCGCCAGGATGACCTTGTCACGCTTGCCGCTGCGCGCGAA
The DNA here is from genome assembly GCF_003086855.1 of Stenotrophomonas sp. YAU14A_MKIMI4_1. Taxonomy (NCBI): domain Bacteria; kingdom Pseudomonadati; phylum Pseudomonadota; class Gammaproteobacteria; order Lysobacterales; family Lysobacteraceae; genus Stenotrophomonas; species Stenotrophomonas sp. YAU14A_MKIMI4_1. Next base: position 4,304,313 of record NZ_CP025998.1, on the reverse strand, counting down.
CCACTTGCCGATCAGCGTTTCCGATTCACCGCCCTGGTTGCCCGGTACCCACGCCGAATACACATCGGCGGTATCGACCAGGTTGAAGCCGGCATCGACGAAGGCATCGAGCAGGGCGAAGCTGGCCTTTTCATCGGCGCTCCAACCGAACACATTGCCGCCGAAGGCGAGCGGACGTACATGCAGGCCGGAACGGCCGAGTTCGCGGGTTGCCGTCATGGACACGGACTCCTTGGGGGAAGTCCTCCAGCATAGAGCGCCACCTGTGACCGTGCTGCGGCGGTGACCACAAAACAGTGTTCCGCAACGCGCACGCCGCTAACGTTTTGTGAACACCTGCGGCGCGGCGACTGCTAGTCTCGCCGCATCTTCCGCTGGAGTCGTCCCGATGAATGCTGTTTCGTCCCTGCGTGGTTGCCGCCTGCTGCTTGCTTCGGCGCTGCTGGTAGCGGTTCCCGCCATCGCCGCGCCCGCTGCCGTCGTGGCGCCGGCCAAGATCCAGGTATCGCCGGCACTGGAAGCTGCGATCAAGGCGCCTACCCGCGATGCCAACAACGTAAAGCGTGACGGATACCGTCATCCTGCGCAGACGCTGGCGTTCTTCACCGTGGCACCGGAAAAGACCGTCATCGAAATCACCCCCGGCAACGGCTGGTACTCGGAAATCCTGGCGCCGCTGCTGCGCGACAAGGGCCATTACATTGCCGCGGTGGTCGATCCGCAGGCGGTGGCTGAAGGGCGTGGCCGCGATTACCAGCAGCGCAGCCGTGACGGCCTGGAAAAGAAGTTCGCCGGTGCCCCGGCGCAGTTCGACAAGACCGCCGTGGTGGCCTACGACCCGGCCAAGCCGGTGTTCGGCCCGGCCGCTTCGGCCGATGTGGTGCTGACCTTCCGCAACGTGCACAACTGGCGCAAGGCCGGCCAGGCGCAGGGCATGTTCCAGGGCTTCTTCAACGTGCTCAAGCCGGGCGGCGTGCTGGGCGTGGTCGAGCACCGTGCCAAGGCCGACGTGGCCGACGACGATGACACCGGCTATGTGGGCCAGCAGCAGGTGATCGCCATGGCCGAGGCCGCCGGCTTCAAGCTGGACGCGCGTACCGAAGTGAATGCGAACCCGCGCGATACCAAGGACCACCCCAATGGCGTGTGGACCCTGCCGCCGACCAACCAGCATGACAAGGCCGACGACGCCAAGTACCAGGCCATCGGTGAAAGCGACCGCATGACCCTGCGCTTCGTGAAGCCGTAAGAGGGTAGCGCCGGGCCACGCCCGGCGAGCGCGCAGTGCGGCGTGGGACAATAGCCCATCGCCGCCTGCCGCCCCCTGCAATGCTGATCGCCTTCAACAAGCCCTTCAACGTGCTCTGCCAGTTCACCGACCGCAGCGTGCCGCCGCGGCCGACCCTGGCCGGGTTCGGCCTGCCGCCGCGCGTGTATGCCGCCGGCCGCCTGGACCATGACAGCGAGGGCCTGCTGCTGCTGACCGACAACGGCACGCTGGCACACAAGCTCACCGACCCGCGGCACAAGGCCGACAAGACCTACTGGGTGCAGGTGGAAGGCACGCCCAGCGACGAGCAGCTGCAGCAGCTGCGTGACGGCGTGGTACTGAATGACGGGCCGACTCTGCCGGCGAAGATCGAGCGCCTCGATCCGGCGCCGGCGCTGTGGCTGCGCGATCCGCCGGTGCGGTTCCGCAAGACCGTGCCCGACAGCTGGCTGGCCATCACCATTCGCGAGGGCCGCAACCGCCAGGTGCGGCGCATGACGGCCGCGGTGAACCTGCCGACCCTGCGCCTGGTGCGCGTGGCGATGGGCCCGTACCGGCTGGACGACCTGCAGCCGGGGCAGTGGCGGCAGATCGGCTGAAACAAGAAGGGTCGGAGCCCTTCCTTGCGGAAGGGATCCGACCCTTGATCGGGGTCAGACCCCTTCCGCAGGAAGGGCTCTGACCCCTCTGATGGGGCTCAGGTATCGCTGCCGATGTCGCTGTGCTCGTCCACCACGGTGTCATTGCGGCGGTCACGCGCGTGGATGCGCTGCGCCTGGCCATTCACCACATGGCCATTGGCCGCCTTCTTCTTCTGCTGCTTGCGGTACAGCGCGTAGCCCAGCAGGCCCACGCCCACCGCTGCGGCGGCAATGGTCACCGCCGGGTTGCGGCGGGCGAACTTGGTGGCCACCTTGCCCCCGGTCTTCACCGCACCCAGCGCAGCGCCGGTCTTGATCCAGTCGCTGGCCTGCGGGCCCAGGTGGCGCAGGCTGCCGCCGGCACTCTTCAGGCCATCGCCAGCGCTGTGGGCCAGGTCCAGGGCGCGCTCCAGGGCGCGGTCGGTGATTACGGTCAACTTGCTCATGCGGGGGTCCTTTGCCTCGGGTCGAAGTCCAGTGTGTCGTGCTGCCTGTAAACGGTATGTCAGGCAGGCGGGCATGCGCCTTGACGCGACCGCCGCCGTTCAGCATCCGGCAGGCCGGGGTCGGATCCCTTTCCCTTGGGAAAGGGCTCTGACCCCGCTCGGTGAATATGGGGTCAGAGCCCTTTGCGTTGCAAAGGGATCCGACCCCGTCACTCAGGTACCGCGCGGTTTGGCGCGGTGGGTCGCGGTGGCCGTCCACGGGTCATCCGGCCACGGGTGGCGCGGATAGCGCCCCTTCATTTCCTTCTTCACCTCGGCATAGGTGTTTTCCCAGAAGTTGCGCAGGTCCTGGGTGACCTGCAGCGGGCGGCCGCCGGGCGACAGCAGGTGCAGGGTCAGCGGCACCCGGCCATCGGCAATGCGCGGGGTGTCGGCCAGGCCGAACAGCTCCTGCAGCTTCACCGCCAGCACCGGCGGCTGCGGCTCGCCGGTTTCACTGTCCAGGCCATAGGTGATCGCCCGCTCCAGCCCCGAAGGCACGCTGATGCGGGTGGGCGCATGGCGTTCCACCAGTTGCCGTTGCGCCCATTCCAGCGGCGATTTCAGCGCTTCGCCGAAACTGCTCTCGTCCAGCGCATCCAGCCGCGTCTTGCCGGCAAAGGCCGGTTGCAGCCATTGCGCGCGGCTGGCCAGCAGGGCCGCATCACTGCAGTCGGGCAGGCCCAGGTCGGGCATCCAGCGGCGCAGCGACTCCACCCGTGCCTGCCATTGGCGCAGGCCCTCGGTCCACGGCAATGCCTGCAGGCCCAGTTCGGCCACGGCATCGGTCAGCGCCTGCGCGGCGTGCTGCGGGTCCACCCGCCCGGCCGAACGGCTGTCCAGCACGATGCGGTCGAAGCGGGTCTCGCGCAGCGCCACCAGGGCACGCCGTTCGCTGTCCCAGCGTACGGTGTCCTCGGTCACGAAGCGCTGCGGCCAGGTGGCACGCAGATAGCCTTCGTCCACCGGCGCGGCGCGCAGCAGCAGTGCGTCGCGGGCCTCGAAGCGCAGTTCGCTGGCCACCAGCCACGGTTCACCGCGCAGGTCGCTCAGCTCGTGCAGGCGCGCGCTGCGGCCGTTGGCCAGCAGGTAGCGCAGCGGGTCGGACGGATGCTGGAACGCGATGCGGTCGGGGAAGGCGTGAGCCAGCAGATCGCCCAGTTCGTGCGCTTCGATGCTGGCCGGTGGCAGCGCATCGCAGCGCAGGCGTCGGCGCCACTGCTTGGCCGCTGCATCGATCGCGGCCAGGCCGCTGCGGTTGGCATCGGCCGGTGCACGGCCATTGCGGAACGCGGCCAGTGCGCGCCAGCGCGCCGCCAGCGCATCGCCGCCCTGGCGCAGCGGATCGCGTGCTTCCAGCAGGGCGGCCAGATCGGCGGCCAGCGCCTGCGCGCGCGCATCCGCGGCGGCCAGCAGCATCGCCGCCAGCCGCGGGTGGGTGCCCAGCGCCAGCACGCGCCGGCCCAGCGCGGTGATCGCCCCGCTGCTGCTGAGTGCGCCCAGCCGTTGCAGCAGCTCGCGCGCGGCGGCCATCGGCCCGCTCGGCGGGGTATCGACGAAGCGCAGATCGCTGCTGCCCCAGGCGGCCAGCTCCAGCGCCAGCCCGGCTAGTTCCACCTGTTCGATTTCCGCACGCCGCTGCGGCTCCAGCCGTTGCGACTGCGGCCACAGCCGCCAGGCCACGCCTTCGGCCACGCGGCCGGCGCGGCCGGCACGCTGGTCGGCCGAGGCCTGCGCGATCGCCACCACGTCCAGCCGGGTGAAGCCGCTGTTGGGGTCGTAGCGCGGTTCCCGGGCCTGGCCACTGTCGATCACCACGCGCACGCCGGGCAGGGTCACCGACGATTCGGCCACGTTGGTGGCCAGCACCACGCGGCGTCGGCCATCGCTGGCCGCCTGCAGCACGCGCGCCTGCTGTTCCACCGGCAGTTCACCATGCAGGGCCAGCACCTCCACGCTGCTGTCCAGCGCGTCCTGCAGGCCGGCTTGTACGCGCGCGATCTCGCGCTGGCCGGGCAGGAACACCAGCGCGTCGCCGGGGTGTTCGGCCAGGGCCTGCTGCACCGCGCGGCGCACCTGCAGTTCCAGGGTCTCGTCGCGCCGGGCCGGGAAGTGGCTGATCGCCACCGGGTAGCTGCGGCCTTCGCTGCTCAGTCGTGGTGCATCCAGGAAGCGCGCCAGGCGCTCACCGTCCAGGGTGGCCGACATCACCAGCAGGCGCAGGTCCTCGCGCAGCTGCGCCTGCACGTCCAGCGCCAGTGCCAGCCCCAGGTCGCCGCTCAGATGGCGTTCGTGGAATTCATCGAACAGGATCGCGCCCACTGTCTCCAGCATCGGGTCGTCCTGCAGCATGCGGGTCAGGATGCCCTCGGTGACCACCTCGATGCGGGTGCGCGCCGAAACCTTGTTCTCGAAGCGGATGCGGTAGCCCACCGTGCCACCCACGTCCTCGCCCAGTTGCCGGGCCATGAACAGCGCCGCGCTGCGTGCGGCCACCCGGCGCGGTTCCAGCAGGATGATCCTGCGGCCCTGCAGCCACGGTGCATCCAGCAGGGCCAACGGCACCTGGGTGGTCTTGCCGGCGCCGGGCGGGGCTTCCAGCACCAGGCGCGGGTGGTCGGCCAGGTGCTGCTGGATCTGCGGCAGCAGCGGCGAAATCGGGAAGAGCGGGGCATTCATGTGCAAAGGATAAGGGGCGCAGCGCGGCGCAGGTACAATGCGCGGGTTTTCCTGTCTCTGCTGCCCCCATGCACCTGATCGATATCGGCGCCAACCTCACCCACGATTCCTTCGATCGCGACCGCGATGCCGTACTGGACCGCGCACGCCAGGCCGGGGTGGTGCAGATGGTGATCACCGGCGCCAGCCGCGAGCATTCGCCGCTGGCCTTGCAGCTGGCGCAGCAGCATCCGGGCTTCCTGTACGCCACCGCCGGCGTGCACCCGCACCACGCGGTGGAATACACCGACGAATGCGATGCGGAAATGCGCGCGCTGCATGCGCATGCCGAAGTGGTGGCCGTGGGCGAATGCGGGCTGGATTACTTCCGTGATTTCTCGCCGCGCCCGGCGCAGCACCGTGCGTTCGAGCGCCAGCTGCAGCTGGCGGCCGACAATGGCAAGCCGTTGTTCCTGCACCAGCGCGACGCGCACGCCGATTTCATGGCGCAGATGAAGAACTTCGACGGCCGCCTGGGCCCGGCGGTGGTGCATTGCTTCACCGGCGAGCGTGACGAACTGTTCGATTACCTGGACCAGGATTGGTACATCGGCATCACCGGCTGGTTGTGCGATGAACGCCGCGGCGCGCACCTGCGCGAGCTGGTGAAGAACATTCCGGCCAACCGCCTGATGATCGAGACCGACGCGCCGTACCTGCTGCCGCGCACCCTGAAGCCGATGCCGAAGGACCGCCGCAACGAACCGATGTTCCTGTCGCACATCGTGGAAGAACTGGCCCGCGATCGTGGCGAAGACGTGGCGGTGACCGCAGCCAACGCCACCGCAGCCACGCGCACGTTCTTCCGGTTGCCCGACGCGGGTTGACCGCGAGGGTGGCGTGGCGAAACGCCACGCGTCGCGATGTCGAACGGACCGACATTGCGTCGTGATATCGAACCAATCGACCTTGCATCGTGATGTCGAACGAACCGACGTTTCGCCGTGATGTCGAACGCATCGATCATGCGCCGTAATGTCGAACGAACCGACATTGCGCCGTAGAGTCGAGCTTGCTCGACTGCTTCTGCCAACAGCAGTCGAGCAAGCTCGACTCTACGACCCTGGCAATCCGCGCATGCGTGCCATGAAAAAAACGCCGGGTCGTGCGGGCAATCCGCGCGCGCGTGCCATGAAACAACGCCGGGTCATGCGGGCAATCCGCGAATGCCTGGATCAATCAACGCCGGCAGCAGGTAGCGCCGGGCCATGCCCGGCGAGCGCAGCGGCCAGATCCTCCAGCCCCTGCCGGTAGGTGGCAAACCGCGGTGCCCACCCCAGCGCTTCGCGCGTGCCACGGCTGTCGATGCGCTTGTTGCTGGCATAGAAGCGGCGCAGCGTCGGGCTCACCGCCGGGTCGTCCCAGGCCACCGCCGGGGGCAGGGCGAAGCCCCCCAACTGCGCGGCATACGCCAGCACGTCCTGCGGCGGCGCCGGTTCGTCGTCGGCGGGCAGGTACAACCCCCCCGGCGTGGGCCGTCGCATCGCCGCGATGACCACCGCGGCCAGATCCTCCACGTGCAGCCGGTTGAACACCAGCCCGGGCCGCAGCACGTGGCGGGCGCGGCCTTGCGCCAACTGCAGCAGCGCATTGCGGCCAGCGCCATACAGGCCCGGCAGGCGGAACACCGCCGAATCGATGCCGCGCTCCCTCGCCAGCGCCTGCCATTGCGCTTCCGCACGCAGACGCTGCACACCCGCCGCCTCGGTGCTGTCGGCCACGCTGTGTGCATCCACCCAGCCACCGTCGCGGTCGGCATACACCGAGGTGGACGACAGATAGCCTACCCAGCGCAGCGCCGGGCTGGCCAGCAACGCCGGCTGCAGCACGCGCAGCGCCGGATCTCCGTCGGCATCGGGCGGCACGCTGCACAGCACGGCCTGCGCCTGCGAAACGGCCTCCAGCAGGGCCGCTGGCGGCGCCGCATCGGCATGCAGTGCGAACCGCTGCAGTCCGTCAGCGGGCGCGGCGGTGGGGTCACGCACCGTGCCTGCCACTGGCACCCCCAGCGCCTGCAGGCGGGCGGCCAGCACGCGGCCGCTCCAGCCCAGGCCCAGGATCAGTACTGGTGCGGGCACCGCCGTGTTCACGCCGCGCGCTGTGCCTGGTAGGCCTGCAGGCTGCTGTAGGCCACCTGCAGCAGCAAGGCTTCCTGGCCGGCGGTGCGTGCACGGGCCAGCATGTCGCCCACGATCTGCGCGGCCTCGACCTGCTGGCCGGCCTCCAGATCGCGCAGCATCGAGGCCTTCAGCGCCGAGCCGGCCTGGGTCAGGGTGCTGCGGGCAACGTCCTGTGCATCGTCGGGAATCGGTTCGCCCGCGGCTTCGGCCACGGCCAGGCATTCGTCGTACAGGCCGCGCACGATGGCCTGGCCATCGTCGGTGGCCACGATGGTGCCGATGTCCGCGCGCAGCAGGCAGGTGGCGGCGGCCAGCGCGGTCAGGAAGGTGTACTTGATCCACTGCTCCTGGCCGATCTGGCCGCTGGCCAGGTGGTCCACGCCGGCCTGCACGCAGGCGGCAGCGAAGGCCTGCACGCGCGGCGACAGGGCGCCGCCATCACGCTCACCGAAGGTCAGCTTGGCCGGCCGGCCCAGGTGCAGCACCGCGCCGTCGGCGGCCTTGGTGGCACTGATGAAACACAGCCCACCCAGTACCGCTTCGCGGCCGAAGCGCGCGTCCAGCGCACCGTAGTGGTGCAGTCCATTGAGGATCGGCAGCACTGTGGTACCGGCACCCACGGCCGGGGCGATGGCATCGATCGAACTGTCCAGGTCGTAGGCCTTGCAGCTCAGCATCACCAGGTCGAACGGCTGCGCGGTGGCCAGCGCGGGCAGGGCATCGGCGGTGACATGCTGCACCGGGAAGCGCGCATCGCCCAGCGGGCTCTGGATCACCAGCCCGTCGCGGTCGAGCTGGGCGGCGCGCGCGGGGCGCACCAGGAAGGTCACATCCACGCCGGACTGGGCCAGGCGGCCGCCGAAGTAACCGCCGGTGCCACCGGCACCAAGAATCAGGATACGCATCACACCTTCACCGCAGTTGGGGGGTCACCTGCAGATTGTGCCGGAGATCGCATTCCGTGGCCGTGCAGCCGGTGGCGGGTGAGGGGGAAAGACATCGCCGCTGACGGTGGTGGCCACTGCCACGCTCGGTGCAGCAGCAGAAAGAAAAGCCGGGCATGCGCCCGGCTCTTCAGCTGACGGCATCCACGCAGGGCGTGGATGATCCGCCACGGTTCAATTGATCGCGGTGATGAAGGCCGGATCCTTGATGGTCTGTTCGATGTTGAGCTTGATGGTCTCGTTCAACGAACCAAAGATGTTCACGAACTTGGACGTGTTGCGCTGCACGTTCTTCACCTGGTCGTAGACCACCTGGCCCTGCGGGTCGGTCACCACGTAGCGCACGCGCAGGGTCCAGTCCACGCTGTAGCCCAGATCGTCGATCAGGAACTCTTCCACCTTGCCGCTCAGGACATTGCCTTCCTTGTCCATCTTGATGCCGACCAGGCGCAGCTCGGAAAACACCGCATCGCGCATGATCGCATCCACGTTCTTTTCGAACAGGATGTTGCCCATGGCGGTGTTGCGCACCTGGTTGGGCTTGATCTCCCCGCCCTTGGCCGGCAGGTACTCGAACGCGGTCACATCCACCCGGCCTTCGGCGCTCAGCACCGAACTGGGGGCGTAGTTCAACGGAATGGGCCGGGAAGCGCAGCCGGCCAGAACGAGCAGGAACAGCGATGCAGCGACGAGCCGGGCAGGGCCGGCAGTACGACGGGTGAACATCTGGTTGGGTCCCCTGGTGCGTCCATGACATATGAAAAACCAGCCGGCCCGGGGGCCCGCTGGTCGGTCTGGTGAAGCGCACCGATTAGACGACCGAACCGGGCGCCAGGCAAGTGCCCTGGCGCCACCGGAACCGGTCCCCCCACGCAGGGGGGGGATTACCTCAGCTGCGCATGCCCACGCCGCGGCGCAGCAGCCACAGCGCAAGCGCGGTCAGCACCACCACGAACCCGATCATCAGGGCATAGGCCACCCACACCGGCACATCGCTGCTGCCCAGCAGGCCGTAGCGGAACGCGTTGACCATGTAGAAGATCGGGTTGGCATGGGTGGCCGCTTCGGCCCAGGTCGGCAGCAGCTTCACTGAATAGAACACGCCACCCAGGTAGGTCAGCGGGGTCAGGATGAAGGTCGGCACGATCGCCACGTCATCGAACTTCTTGGCGTACACCGCGTTGATGAAGCCGGCCAGCGAGAAGATGGTCGCGCCCAGGATCACCGTGCTCAGCGTCACCAGCGGGTGCGGGATGCGCACCGGGGTGAAGAACATGGCGATGATCAGCACGATCACGCCAACCATCAGGCCGCGCAGCACCGCACCGGCCACGTAGCCCCACAGGATCACCCAGTTCGGCATCGGGCTGACCAGCAGCTCTTCCACGTGGCGGCCGAACTTGGCGCCGAAGAACGAGGAACTGATGTTGCCGTAGCTGTTCTGGATCACGCTCATCATCACCAGGCCCGGCACGATGAACTCCATGTAGCTGTATTCGCCCATGTCGCCCACCCGCGAGCCGATCAGGCGGCCGAAGATGAGGAAGTACAGGGTCATGGTGATCGCCGGCGGCACCAGGGTCTGGCCCCAGATGCGCAGGATGCGCGCGACTTCCCGGCGCACGATGGTCATCAGCGCAATGCGGTTGCGCTGGCCGTCGGTCAGCTCGGTGGTGCTCATGCAGACGTCTCCTGGTTGCCGGTGAGGCGCACGAACAGCTCCTCCAGGCGGTTGCTCTTGGTGCGCATCGAACGTACGCGGATGCCGGCCTCGTTCAGCGTGGCGAACACGCGGTTGAGGTCCATGGCGCGCGGCATGTCGATGTCCAGCGTGTGCGCATCGGGTGCGGTCAGGGTCGCGCCCTCGATCACCGGCAGCTGCGCCGGCAGGTCACCGTCGATGTCCAGCAGGAAGCCTTCCACATCAAGTTTGGCCAGCAGGGTGCGCATTGGCCCCTGCTCCACGATCTGGCCGTGGTTGATGATGGCCAGGTTGCGGCACAGGTACTCGGCCTCTTCCAGGTAATGGGTGGTCAGGATGATCGTGGTGCCGGCGGCATTGATCTCCTTCAGCACCCGCCACATGTCGCGGCGGATCTCGATGTCCACGCCGGCGGTGGGTTCGTCCAGGATCAGCAGGCGCGGCCGGGTCATCATCGCGCGGGCGATCATCAGCCGGCGCTTCATGCCGCCGGACAGGGTGCGGCTCATCACCTGCGCCTTTTCCCACAGGTGGGCACGCTTCAGCTCCTCTTCGGCGCGCTGCTCGGCTTCCTCGCGGGCCACGCCGTAGAAACCGGCGTAGTTCACCAGGATATCGAAGGGCTTCTCGAACAGGTTGAAGTTGATTTCCTGCGGCACCAGCCCGATCAGGCGCATGGTGGCGCTGCGGTGCTGCACCAGGTCGCTGCCGAACACTTCCACCTTGCCCTGGCTCAGGTTGACCAGGGAGCTGATGATGCCGATCAGGGTCGATTTGCCGGCGCCATTGGGGCCCAGCAGGGCGAAGAAGTCGCCCGGGGCGACCTCCAGCGAGACCCCCTTCAGGGCCTGGGTGCCGTTGTCGTAGGTCTTGCGCAGGTCGCGCACGCGCAGGGCGGGCGCCGTTTCGTTCAGGGAAGCCAAGCTTGCAGCCTTCGCGCCCATGGGCTGGCGCAGGAGAGGGGCGGGGAGGGTCTATTATAGAAGACCCCGAGGGCTTGCCCCGGCTACACACTGTCCCGAAAAGTCGTGCCTGTCCAATTCCCCATCAAGCTGGTCGGCCGCCGCATGCTGGCGCCGACCATCGGCCACTACCAGTTCGTGCGTGATGACGGCCAGCCGCTGGATTTCCAGCCCGGCCAGTTCATCCAGGTCCATTTCGCCTACGCCGACGGCACCGAAACCAAGCGCAGCTACTCGCTGGCAACCATCCATGACCACGCCCTGGGCCCCGGCGAAGCGGTCGACATCGCCGTCAGCTTCGTGCCCGGCGGCGCCGCCACGGCGCTGTTCGAGGCGCTGGACATCGGCGGCCAGGTCAGCGCGTCCGGCCCGTATGGCCGCTTCTGCCTGCAGCCCGGCGACCACAATGCCCGCTACCTGCTGATCGCCACCGGCACCGGCGTCACCCCGTACCGGTCGATGCTGCCGCTGCTGGCAACGGCCATGGCCGAGCGCGGCGTGCAGGTGGTGCTGCTGCAGGGCGCACGCAGCCCCGGCGAACTGCTGTACAGCGATGATTTCTACAGCTTCGCCGAAAAGCACCCGAACTTCCGCTATGTGCCGTGCCTGTCGCGCGAACTGCCGGCCGAGCCGCACCCGGACGTGCACCACGGCTACGTGCAGCAGGCCCTGGCCAGCATCCAGCCGGACCCGGCCACCGACATCGCCTACCTGTGCGGCAACCCGGACATGGTCGATGCCTGCGCCGAGGCGCTGAAGGCCGCCGGCCTGGGCAACCCGCAGGTGCGGCGCGAGAAGTACGTCAGCAGCAAGTAAGGCAGCTGGAGGGCGCCCGGTTTTTCGACCGGCGCCCATCGCCGCCAGCAGCGTGCCCGTGTAAGTTGTCCCCTGCAGTTGGTCACATCCGCCGCGACCGCGCGTCGTGGTCGACAGGAACGTCCTCCAGGGGAAACACGCACGATGCAAAAGCACCCACTTGTACTGGCCGGGGTACTGGCCAGCCTGCTTGCCGCCGGCTGCAGCGCGCCGCCTTCCGCCGGCACCGCCGATGCCGGCGACAGTCCCAGCCGCCGTTACGGCCAGATCGATTTCCGTCCCTGCACGCTGTCCACCGTGGGCGCCAGCGCCAACGTGGAAGCACAGTGCGCCACCTTCAAGGTGCCCGAGGACCGCGCCAACCCGGCCGGCCGCAGCATCGACCTGCGCATTGCCCTGCTGGAAGCGGGCAACAGCGGTGCCGGTGCGCCGGACCCGGTGTTCTTCCTGGCCGGTGGGCCGGGCCAGGCCGCCAGCGAAGTGGCCGTCATTGTCGATACCGCCCTGCGCCAGGTGCGCAAGCAGCGCGACATCTTCCTGATCGACCAGCGCGGCACCGGCGGTTCCAACCCGCTCAGCTGCCTGGGTGCCGATGGCAAGGAACTGCAGCTGGACGAAGACGCTGCGCCCACCGAAGCGGTGATGCGCGACTTCGCCACGCAGTGCCTGGCCTCGCTGAAGGGCCGTGCCGACCCGCGCTTCTACACCACCACCGAAGCCATTGCCGACCTGGACGCCGTGCGCCAGGCGCTGGGCGCGGAAAAGCTGAACCTGGTGGGCGGCTCGTATGGCACGCGCGTGGCCCAGCGCTATGCCATGGCCTACCCGCAGCACACCCGCAGCATCGTCATTGACGGCGTGGTGCCCAACGACCTGGTGGTGGGCGGCGAGTTCGCCAAGACCTTCGACAACGCCATCACCCTGCAGTCGGCGCAGTGCCGCAAGGATGCCGCCTGCAGCAAGCGCTTCCCGGTCGATACCCGCGAACAGCTGCGCAGCGTGGCCGACACCCTGCGCCGTGCGCCGGTCACCGTGGATTACCGCGACCCCGGCACCAATGCGCCGCGCCAGGACGTGCTGTCCCCGGACAGCGTGGTCGGCCTGGCGTTCGCCTTCTCCTACGTGCCCGAATATTCATCGCTGCTGCCGCTGGTGCTGGATGAAGCGGCCCAGGGCCGTTACGCGCCGCTGGCCTCGCTGGTACGCGGTGCCACCCGCAGCATGGATTTCCAGATCAACCGCGGCATGCAGTGGTCGGTCATCTGCAGCGAAGACGCGCCGCGCTTCCAGGCGCCGCCGGAAAGCGATGACGCCCTGTTCGGTGCCGAAGCGGCACGCGCGTTCTTCGCCGCCTGCCCGGTGTGGCCGCACCAGCCGGCGCCGGCAGCGACCACCGCCGCGCTGAAGGGCGATCTGCCGGTGCTGCTGCTGTCCGGCGAACTGGACCCGGTCACCCCGCCGCGTTACGCCGACCAGGTGGTCAAGGGCCTGCCCAACGGGCGCGCCCTGGTCGCCCGCGGCCAGGGCCACGGCACCCTCAGCGCCGGCTGCATGCCGCGCCTGCTCGGCCAGTTCATCGACACCACCGACGCCAAGGCACTGGATGCCAGCTGCCTGGACACGCTGAGCTACGTGCCGGCATTCACCTCGTTCAACGGATGGGCCCCATGATCGTCGCCGAGAACCTGCACAAGGGTTTCGACACCCGCACCGGCCGCATCCAGGCCGTGGCCAACGTCGGCTTCACCGCTGCTGATGGTCGCATCACCGGCCTGCTGGGCCCCAACGGCGCCGGCAAGACCACCACCATGCGCATGCTGTACACGCTGATGACCCCCGACCAGGGCAGCATCACCGTCGATGGCATCGACGCGGCGCGCGATCCGGTGGAAGTGCGCCGCCACCTGGGCGTGCTGCCCGACGCCCGCGGCGTCTACAAGCGGCTGACCGCGCGCGAGAACATCGCCTACTTCGGCGAACTGCACGGCCTGTCGGCGCAGCAGATCCGCGAACGCACCGAGGTGCTGTCGCATGCGCTGGACATGGGCGACATCCTGGACCGGCAGACCGATGGCTTCTCGCAGGGCCAGCGCACCAAGACCGCCATCGCGCGCGCGCTGGTGCACGACCCGCGCAACGTCATCCTGGACGAACCCACCAACGGCCTGGACGTGATGACCACCCGCGCACTGCGCCGGTTCCTGCTGGGCCTGCGCGAAGAAGGGCGCTGCGTCATCCTGTCCAGCCACATCATGCAGGAGGTGGGCGCGCTGTGTGACCACATCGTCATCATCGCCAAGGGCACCGTGATGGCCGCCGGCAGCAGCGATGAACTGCGTGCGCAGGCGGGCGAAACCAATCTGGAAGATGCGTTCGTGAAACTGATCGGCAGCGAAGAGGGCCTGCACGCATGAGCATGATGTCGACCCTGATGACGGTGATGCGCAAGGAACTGCGCGATCTGTCGCGTGACCGCCGCACGCTGGCGCTGACCCTGCTGTTCGGGCCGCTGCTGTACCCGCTGCTGATCCTGGGCATGGGCAAGCTGTCGGAAAGCCGGGTGCGCACGCAGATTGAACAGCCGCTGCAGATTCCCACCATCGGCGCCGAACACGCGCCCAACCTGGTGCGCTTCCTGGCCGCACAGGGCCTGAATGCCACCACCGCACCGGCCGATCTGGCCGAGGCCATCCGTTCGCAGGAAATCGACGTTGCCCTGCGCATCAGTGCCGATTTCGGCAAGGACTGGGCCGACGGCAAGCCGGCGCTGGTGGAAGTGATCCGTGACAGCACCCGGCGCGCCGCCGAAGTGCCCAGTGCGCGGTTGCAGGCGGCGCTGGCCACCTACAACGGCCAAGTGGGGGCACTGCGGCTGATGGCACGCGGCGTGGATGCCCAGGTGGCACGCCCGCTGGATGTGGCCCAGCAGGACATGGCCAGCGCCGAAGCCAAGCGCGGCATGATGCTGTCCATGCTGCTGCCGGTGCTGCTCACGCTTACCTCGTTCATTGGTGGCGCCTACCTGGTGATGGATTCCACCGCCGGCGAGCGTGAGCGGCAGTCGCTGGAGCCGCTGCTGGCCACGCCCGGTTCGCGCAGTGCGATTGTCAGCGGCAAGATCGCCGCGGCCTGCGTGGTTGGCTTTGCCTCGCTGCTGCTCACGCTGGTGGCCTTCAAACTGAGCGCGCAGATCGCCCCCGGCAACGTCGGCCGGCAGTTGAACATGAACATCGTGTCCATGCTGCAGATGCTGCTGGTCATGCTGCCCATGCTGCTGATCGGTACTTCGCTGCTGACCTACCTGTCGGCGGCCGCCAAGAGCATGAAGGAAGCGCAGAGCCACATGACCTGGCTGGTGCTGCTGCCCATGCTGCCGGGCTATGCGCTGATGGCCTACCCGGTGAAGAGCGAGCTGTGGCAGTACGCGGTGCCGTTCCTGTCGCAGAACCAGATGCTGTTGAAGGTGATCCGCCACGAAGCGATCTCGCCGACGGTGTGGGGCATCTATCTGGGCGCCAGCCTGGGCCTGGCCGCGGTGCTGTGGTTCGCTGCCGTGCGCCGCTACCACAACGAGCGCCTGGCTATTTCCGGCTGAGCCGGGGCGCGCGCAGGGTGACCGCCGCCCCAAGGGTAGGCGGTCGCCGTGCCAGGGCCTCGATCGCGATGGCATCGGCATGCGCGGTGCCATCGCACAGGAAGGCGGCGTAGCGCAGCGCACGCTCCTGCGCATCTGCGCCCAGCGCCAGGTACTGCGGGTGCGCTGTCAGCAGCGCATCCTCGCGCAGCCCCAGGTTGCCGTGGATGCTGGACCAGGCGTGCTGTTCGGGGTGTTCCACCGCACGCGCATGCACCGGTCCCCGTTCCACATGGCGGTGCGCCCCCAGCAGATACGCCGGGTCCTGCACGGGCAGGCACTGCAGCCCGGTCTGCCACTGCGGCGGCGCGTGCCCATGCCGTTGGCTGAAGGCCCGGCTGTAGGCGGCGCAGCACGCGCGCAGCGCACGCACCACGCCATCACCTGTGCGCGGCGTGGCCAGCAGGTGCAGGTGGTCATCCATCACCACGTAGGCATGCAGCAGCAGCCCGTGCTTCAGCAGCGCGCTGTGCAGCAGGGCCAGCAGCTGGCGCCGGTCGTCATCGTCGACGAACAAGGTGGCCGGGTGGCGCGCGCGCTGCCGCACCAGGCAGGGCGGGTAGGGGGACAGTGGCGGATGGCGCATCGCGCGTGCCTGGCGCAGGGAATCCCCCAGCCTGCACGGCCCGCAACGGCGGCGCGAGCGGGTAACAGGCCAGCAAGGCCTGCGGCATGCCGACGGCGGCCGCCTCGCAGCCAGACGCGACAGGTTCCCTACCCACGGCAAGACACCCGCAACGCAACAGGGCCCGGATTGCTCCGGGCCCTGCAGGCAGCATGCCGTCGTGGCGGGTGGATCAACCGCCCGGAGCGAACACCAGCGTGCGGCGGGTGGTGACCGGTGCCCCCACCGGCTCGAAGCGCCAGCGCTTCACCGCGTTCAGTGCCTCGCGGTCGAACACGCGCGACGGCGTGGCGCGCAGCACGCGTGCATTGGTCACCGAACCGTCGGTGCCCACGGTGATTTCCACCAGCACTTCGCCAGACGTACCCGAGCGCAGCGCCTCAGACGGATAGCGCGGCGCCGGCGTGCTGACCGGGCGCAGGCTCGGTGCCGCGGTGGCAGCGGCCTGGCGCGCGGCCGTCGCGGCCTGGGCAGCCGCCTGCTGTTGCTTCTGCTCGGCCTCGCGGCGTGCGGCGGCCTGGCGTTCGGCATCCTGGCGTTCGCTGTCGCGGCGCGCCGCGTCCTGCTGGGCGGCAATCTGCTTGGCGGCCTCGGCTTCCTTCACCCGCTGGTCGGCCAGGCGCTGCTGTTCCACCAGCTGCTTGGCGCGGTCCTCGGCGTCCTTCTTGACCTTGGCGGTCTCGTCTTCGGTGCGCTTGGCGGCCACCTGCACGCCCTTGGTCATGCCTTCCTTCAGGCGCGGCAGGGCCGGGGCGGACGGGTCCACCTTCTCGATCAGCGCCACCAGCCGCTGGGCTTCGCTGAAGTCCTCGCGGCCCAGGTGCTGTTCGGCGGCAATCAGCGTGTACGGCAGCAGGTCGGTCAGCGCGCTCTTCACCGAGGCGTCGTCCGGGGTCTTGTCACGCAGGGCCAGGTAGTACTCGATGGCGTTGTCGCCGGCCGGCGCGTACATGCGGTTCTCGCGCAGGGCCTGGCTGGCGGCCTCGCGCAGCTGTTCGGTGCCCATCGACTGCACCTTGGCGGCGACCGCCGGTGCGGCGGCATCGGCCGGGGCCGTTGCGGCGGGCGCGGCGGCGCCGGGTGCGGCAGCGGCGGGTGTTTCTTCCTTGCCCGAGCAGGCCGCCAGGGCCAGCACCAGGGCAACCGGCATCCACCGGCGCGCGGCAGCGATCGTAGAGACGTGCGACATCCTGCTCCCCTTTAGAAGACGACGTTACGTAGTGCGTGTGGCTGCAGCGCCGGGATCGGGATCCGGGCGTGGTCGCCGGCGTTTCCCGACGCCGGCGCCGACTGCGGCGAGGGTGCAATCTAGCATCCCCGCCGCCATCGCGTACAAGGGCAGTGGCCGTGGCCGGCAGCAGCACGGGGCGGCTGCCGGCCCGCAGGGCTCAGTGCGCGCCGCTCTTGCCGTGGTTGTCGGCCTTGTCGTGGCCGTTGGACATCAGCTTGTCGGTCCAGGCAATGCCGATGGCCGACAGGATGAACACGCAGTGGATGATGGTCTGCCAGAGCACGCCATCGGCGGTCAGCATCGAGCACTTGGCGGCGCCGATGTTGGCGGCGGCCACGTTCATCTGTTCCGGGGTGCACAGCGGAATGCCGCCCAGCGCGCCGGTGGCGATGAAGGTCTTCAGCAGGTGGATGGAGGAAATGCCGATGATCGCCATCGCCAGCTTCACCTTCAGCACGCTGGCATTGACGTGGCTCAGCCATTCCGGCTGGTCCGGGTGGCCTTCCAGGCGCAGGCGCGACACGAAGGTTTCATAGCCACCCACGATCACCATCACCAGCAGGTTGGAAATCATCACCACGTCGATCAGGCCCAGCACGATCAGCATGATCTGCTGCTCGCCCATCGAGGCCGAGTGGGAAATCAGGTGCCACAGCTCCTTGCCGAACAGGAACACGTAGACGCACTGCGCCACGATCAGGCCCAGGTACAGCGGCAGCTGCAGCCAGCGCGAGGCGAAGATCAGCGAGGACAGCGGGGACAGGGGGCGTTGGGGGCTCATGCAGGACAGTGCGTTGCGGGGAAGCGGCGAGGTTACCGGCCCACCATGACGGTGCCAAGCCAACCAACGCACTAGACTGGCACTTTCCTGAACGACGCCGAGCCGACGCCATGATCGACCTGTATTACTGGCCCACCCCGAACGGCCACAAAGTGACCCTGCTGCTGGAAGAAACCGGACTGGATTACCGCGTACACCCGGTCAACATCGGCGCCGGCGACCAGTTCAAGCCCGATTTCCTGGCCATTTCGCCCAACAACAAGATGCCGGCCATCGTCGACCATGCCCCGGCCGACGGCGGCGCCGCGCAGAGCGTGTTCGAATCCGGCGCGATCCTGCTGTACCTGGCCGAAAAGACCGGCCAGTTCCTGCCCGCCGACCCGCGCGGGCGCATCGCCACCCTGGAATGGCTGTTCTGGCAGATGGCCGGACTGGGCCCCATGAGCGGGCAGATGGGCCATTTCAACGTGTATGCGCCGGAAAAGATCGGCTACGCCATCGAGCGCTACGACAACGAAGTGCGCCGCCTGCACGGGGTGATGGACAAGCGCCTGGCCGAGCACGCCTACCTGGGCGGTGCCGAGTACAGCATTGCCGACATGGCCAGCTACCCGTGGATTGGCGCCTACGACAAGATTCCGGTCGACTTTGCCGCGTTCCCGAACCTGAAGCGCTGGCACGAAGCCATCGCCGCACGCCCGGCCACCCAGCGCGCCTACGCCCTGCGCGACAAGGTGAACCCCAACGCCGGCAAGCCGCTGAGCGACGAAGAGCGCAAGCAGCTGTTCGGCCAGCGCTGAAGCTTGGCGAAACCGGGGTCAGATCCCTTTGCGCCGCAAAGGGCTCTGACCCCCGCTGGCCATGGGCAGAAGGTCATGCTGCCTTCGCGCACCGGCTTGGTTAGGATGGACACTGACGTTGCCCGGGATGTCCCATGCGCCACCTGTTCGCCTCGCTTGCCCTCATGATCGCCACCAGCACTGTTGCCCACGCCGAAAAGCTCACCCTGGAAGCCATCACCGGCCCGCTGCCGCTGTCCGGCCCCACGCTGATGAAGCCCAAGGTAGCCCCGGACGGTTCGCGCGTCACCTTCCTGCGTGGCAAGGACACCGACCGCAACCAGCTGGACCTGTGGAGCTATGACATCGGCAGCGGCCAGACCCGCCTGCTGGTGGATTCGAAGGTGGTGCTGCCCGGCACCGAAACCCTGAGCGACGAAGAAAAGGCCCGCCGCGAGCGCCAGCGCATCGCCGCCATGACCGGCATCGTCGATTACCAGTGGGCACCGGACGCGCAGCGCCTGCTGTTCCCGCTGGGCGGCGAACTGTATCTGTACGACCTGAAGCAGCAGGGTGCCGCTGCCGTGCGCCAGCTCACCCACGGCGAAGGCTTCGCCACCGACGCCAAGCTGTCGCCCAAGGGCGGTTTCGTCAGCTTCATCCGCGGCCGCAACCTGTGGGTGATCGACCTGGCCAGCGGCAAGGCCGTGCAGCTCACCCACGATGGCAGCGCGACCATCGGCAATGGCGTGGCCGAATTCGTGGCCGACGAGGAAATGGACCGCCATACCGGCTACTGGTGGGCGCCGGATGATTCGGCCATCGCCTTCGCCCGCATCGATGAAAGCCCGGTGCCGGTGCAGAAGCGCTACGAGGTCTACGCCGACCGCACCGATGTAATCGAGCAGCGCTACCCGGCCGCTGGCGATGCCAACGTGACCGTGAAGCTGGGCGTGATCGCGCCGGCCGCCGCTGCCGCGCCGCGCTGGATCGACCTGGGCAAGGAACAGGACATCTACCTGGCGCGCGTGGACTGGCGCGATGGCCAGCACCTGACCTACCAGCGCCAGTCGCGCGACCAGAAGCAGCTGGACCTGGTGGAAGTGGACCTGGCCGGCAAGGGCACGCGCACGCTGGCCCATGAAACCAGCCCGACCTGGGTGCCGCTGCACAACAGCCTGCGCTTCCTGCAGGACGGCAGCCTGCTGTGGTCGTCCGAACGCAGCGGTTTCCAGCACCTGTACCGCATTGGCAACGACGGCAAGACCACCGCACTCACCCAGGGCAACTGGCCGGTGGACGAACTGCTGGCCGTGGACGAAACGGCGGGCAAGGTCTATTTCCGCGCCGGCATCGACTCGGCACGCGAAAGCCAGATCTACGCCGTATCGCTGCAGGGTGGCGCGCCGCAGCGTCTGTCGCAGGCCCCGGGCATGCACAGCGCCAGCTTCGCCCGCAACGCCAGCGTGTATGTAGACACCTGGTCCAACAGCAACACCCCGCCGCAGATCGAGCTGTACCGCGCCAATGGCGAGAAGATCGCCACCCTGCTGCAGAACGATCTGGCCGACCCCAAGCATCCCTACGCGCGCTACCGCGACGCGCAGCGGCCGATCGAGTTCGGCACGCTTACCGCCGCCGACGGCAAGACCGCGCTGAACTACAGCATCATCAAGCCGACCGGCTTCGACCCGTCCAAGCGCTACCCGGTGGCCGTGTACGTGTATGGCGGCCCGGCCAGCCAGACCGTCACCGACAGCTGGCCCGGCCGTGGCGACCATCTGTTCAACCAGTACCTGGCCCAGCAGGGCTACGTGGTGTTTTCGCTGGACAACCGCGGTACCCCGCGTCGCGGCCGTGATTTCGGCGGCGCGCTATACGGCAAGCAGGGCACGGTGGAAGTGGCCGACCAGCTGCGCGGCGTGGCGTGGCTGAAGCAGCAGCCCTGGGTAGACCCGGCGCGCATTGGCGTGCAGGGCTGGTCCAACGGCGGCTACATGACCCTGATGCTGCTGGCCAAGGCATCGGACAGCTATGCCTGCGGCGTGGCCGGCGCACCGGTCACCGACTGGGGCCTGTACGACAGCCATTACACCGAACGCTACATGGACCTGCCCAAGCGCAACGACGCCGGCTACCGCGAAGCGCGCGTGCTGACCCACATCGATGGCCTGCGCTCGCCGCTGCTGCTGATCCACGGCATGGCCGACGACAACGTGCTGTTCACCAATTCCACCAGCTTGATGAGCGCGCTGCAGAAGCGTGGCCAGCCGTTCGAACTGATGACCTACCCGGGCGCCAAGCACGGCCTGTCCGGCGCCGATGCGCTGCACCGCTACCGCGTGGCCGAAGCCTTCCTGGAGCGCTGCCTGAAGCCCTGATCGCGACTGGGAAGGAGCCCGCCGATGCCGCTGCCACCGCCCGTCCCCGCACATGCCGCCCCCGCCACCGGCTGGTGGCGGCGCCACTGGCGCTGGGCCATGCCGCTGGCCGTGGTGCTGCTGCTG
Source organism: Stenotrophomonas sp. YAU14A_MKIMI4_1 (assembly GCF_003086855.1). NCBI lineage: Bacteria > Pseudomonadati > Pseudomonadota > Gammaproteobacteria > Lysobacterales > Lysobacteraceae > Stenotrophomonas > Stenotrophomonas sp. YAU14A_MKIMI4_1. The sequence continues at coordinate 4,283,098 of NZ_CP025998.1, read as the reverse complement.
GCCAGCCTGGGCGGCGCCACCGCGTGGAGCCTGCTGCGCTGGAGCGAGGCCGCGCGTGACAGCGCACCCATGCGCGAGGCCATGCGCCGCGCCGGGTGCAGCATTGAACTGGTGCAGGCCTTCGGCGAACCGCTGCAGGCCGACGCAATGCCGGTGGGCAGCATGCAGACCGCAATCGACGGCCAGCGCAATGTTGGCCTGATCGTCGGCCTGCAGGGACCAGACGCGCGCGGGCGACTGTTCGTACAGGGCAGCCGTCGTGATGACGTCTGGGATTACCCGGTGATGTACGTGCTGGGCGAGGACGAACAGACCTTCGACCTGAGCGCGCTGGACGATTCGGAAGCCGCAGAGGAGTGTGCGCTGCGGGAGTGCCGTGCGCGGGGCGGCTGTGGGGTGGGGTTGGCGTTGTGATGGGGTGTCGCCAGGTCGCCCAAGATGCGCTAGATCTGCTCGAACACTCGCTACACCCGTAGAGTCGAGCTTGCTCGACTGAATCCAGCAGCATCCCATCACCAGAACCGATCCCGCTAAACCAACGCGCTCAACATCGAACGCACGGCACGGTACCAGTCCATCAGCCGGCCGCCAGATGACAACGCACACCGCTCATCCTTCGGCACCCGTGGCCCCGCCCGCCACCACGGGCGGGCCCGTCCATCAGGAATGCTGACACCCTCAATCTGGTTGAGCGCCATCAACTGCTGCAGATCCAGATACAGCGCCTCAGATTCCGGCGCACGCTGTAGAGCGTCTGCCGGCAGACGCAGCGCGACCGTCGGTTTTGTGCGCTCCACCCTCAGCACGGGAAAGCCTTTGCAGCGCACCTGGAAAGAGGGCGCAACGGCATCCGCCGGGTAGATCGTGAAGCCCGTTGCTCGGCGCGTGGAAACAAACTCGTGCGCACTGCCATAGAGCTTCTCGAACTCCGCGAATCCCATCTTCGGATAGACCCACTTCTGTTCGGCTGCGCTCTGCGGCCATGGCAGGCAGGCAATAGCGGCCAGCGCGGTGATGACCATCAGGCCAGACGCCAGGAACGACCTCACTCATGCCCCCGCGCCGAGCGGCCGCACGCGTTCCTGGATGAAGACATTGAGCGCGAGGCAGGCCATCGCCAAGCCTTCCATCACGCGGTCGCCCACGTCTTGGTCAGGATCTCCGTTCTGGCGGGCGCGCTCGGCGGCCAGCAGCAGTTCCTGCACCACGCGCTGGCCAGCCAAGGCGCAATCGGCATCGGCCAAGGCAATCTGCCGACTGCGAAGTGGATGGCGTTCCGGCCAGGGCTGGCCGTCGGCGGCGGCACCGGCGCCAATACTGCGCAGCAGATGGGTGAGCGTGTTGGGGTCTGGCGCGGGATCGGCTGCCGGCGGTTCCTGGATGGAATGCGGGGCAGGGGAGTAGGGTGCGGTCACGGCGGGCTCCTTGCGTGCAGGCAGAAGCCGCCACCGATTAAGGTGGCGGACGATGCGTGGTTCGAAACCCGGCGTTCGCGAAACCGGCAGGCACAAGGCCTCCACGCACCGCCCGCCATAGCCGGCCGACGGATTGCCAGCCGGCATCACACAGGGTGATGCCGGCTGGCAAGCGTTTACTTCTACGAACTAGCGGGGTTTCGAATCCCGGCCACCGATGCACGGTGGCATCGAAAGGAATACGCCCGGTCGTACGCGATGCCAAGGCAGTAGGGCCGATGCCGTCACTGCATTCAACATTTTCAGAATCGTTGCAAATTCCGCCGTGCGGCTGAGGCCTTGGTATGCAAGGCTATCGGCGGCATTGGTGGCTCAGACGCGTTTGCAGTTGCAGAGGTGCCTGAGGGGCCAAGGGCAGGGCAGATGCGACACCCCGATGCCCCGCCAGCGGATGCCAGCGGCCCTGCATCGCGACCCTGGTCTGTTCAATCCGGAGGGAAGTGTGGCTGCGCGCGCGGATGGTGCGATTGCTCTTGAACATGCTTTCCAGCTCTGAGCGTGGCTCATGACAGAGGGATGGACGATGAGGAAATCTGGTTTACTGCTGCTGATCGTTCCGGCCGTGTATCTTGTGGCGTGTTCGGGACTATCTGCAGTCAAGTCGCGTGCGTTTGACTCCATCAAACCAGGGGACAGTCGCACAGCCGTCGTGGAAGCTTTGGGTGATCCGGATGTGCGGGAACTGCCGGAGAGGCGCTTCGCACGTTATGCGAGCAAGCCGTGCAGTGGTGCGTGCAGGGAACGCCTGTGGTTCGAGAACACGCTGAGCTTGGACATTGAGGCCTGGTCTGTTGAACTGGATGAGAATGGCCACGTCATCAGTAAGGCGCATTGGCATTCGCCGTAACCCAAGGTGCCGCGCGATGACCGAAACCCGCGTGCGGTTGGGTGCATTGATCAGGCTTGGATGTCGAATCGATACATTTCGCCTCAGCGGCTGAGGGGGGCTGGTGCAAAGGCAAACAATGAAAAGCACAACGCGACGTTTGAACACATGCTTCGTCTGGGCTGCGCTCAATTTCATGACGTTGCTGTTGCCGCCACTTACAGGTTCGAATTTCTACCTCTTCATCACCACTGGGTTGATGCTGAACGCGGTAGTGGCGTGTATGGTCTTGAAGGGAGTTGCCCCCCTGAAGAATGCGGTCCAGCACGAAGTAAACGTCGCACTGATAAAGCGCTGGGTCACTGTTATCAGCGTAACTGGAACCCTGGCTGTTCTTGTGGCTGGATTTCAGGGCGCCTTGGAGAGGCAATCCATACCATTTGTTCTGAGTGGGTACGTGCTGCTGATGATCGTTCCTGGGAAGATCATGAGCTTGGCCGTTGCACGTGGAATGGACGAGGTTGAGGGCAAGTGAATCGAATCAAGTAACGTTGTCTGCGCCAAGTAATGCCAAGCCTCATGGCTGCCGGAACGCGCCGTCCGCATCTGTGAGGTGCATGGTATGGGCGCCAACGAGTCGTGGCAGACCTTCGTCCGAACCGTGTAGAAAGTTGATGGAAGACGATCCACTCGCTTCGGGCGGCTCGCACCGATGTCGGGATGGCTATGATCAGCGTGGGAACTGCGGCACGGAGGCACCATGGCAGCATCTGACCCTGCAACAGCGCCGTTCCACGGCCGCGTATGTCTTCGGGACTACGAGCATATCGGCAAGCTGAGTGTTGCCGAGATCACCCCGAGTGGCACGCTTCTCGTCTGCCGGGCCGGCGCGGATGCCCGCTTGGAACCGGTGCGGGGTGTCTTGGGGCAGGGCAGGTCCAACAAGGACGTCGTACCCATGGCTTACCTGTCTTGCGAAATCAATGATGCGCACGGCACGCCGGATTACGCCACGAATCTCATCTTGATGATTGATGGAAAAATGATGGGAGATGGCTTCTGCGCACCGAGAATTTCCTGGTCACGCACCCTTTTCCGTGGGTCCTTCAAGGTTCTGCTCGACGATGGCTGGTGCTTCGAGTCGAGATATCGCCGGCAAGTCCTGCGTGAAATGTGGTGGCGGCTCAATGTCGGTGGCACGTTGGACGACCAGCCCGTGGATTTCATCGAAAAACTGGTAACGATCGTGTCCGAAACACGGCCGCAATGGATCGCGGTAGACCCGTAAACGTTCCTGCTGGGCGACACCCGTAAAACCCACCCAGCAAGGCGCCCCCCATTGGCGCTCCCCCCCCCCACGCCCAGCCGTGACCTCCAGCCGATTGTCGCCATCGCCCCAACCGCGTAAGTTGCGGGCAACCCTTTGCTGGAGTGTCCCATGAAGCCCATCGCGCTGGCCGTTGCCCTGGCCCTGAGTGCCGCCCCGCTGCTGTCCGCACCGTCGGCCCTGGCCGCACCCGCCGCCAAGGCGGCTACCCCGGCCAGCCCGGCCTGGGTGGCGCGCAGCAACGCGCTGGCGCAGATCCTGCTGGACGCGCAGGGGCCGTTCCAGCCCGAGGAAACCGGCTTCTTCGGCGTGCCCGGCTATGACGATAAGGTGGCCGACCTGGGCCCGGACAACGGCCAGCGCTACCGCGCCGCCATGGCCAAGGCCCGCGACGAACTGAAGGCCAAGCTGGCCAGCGAGAAGGACCCCAACGTCCGCCAGGACCTGGAGATCATGATCGCTGCGGCCAACCAGAACATCGAAGGCAGCGAACTGAACGACAAGTACCTGCTGCCGTGGCGCGATGCGCCGCAGACGGTGTTCAGTGGCCTGAACCTGCTGCTGTCCGACCAGGTACCCGCCGAGCGCCGCGGCAAGGCGCTGGATCGCCTGAAGGCCTATGCCGGCCTGCAGCCGGGCAGCACCGCCTTCACCACCCTGGCCCGCCAGCGCTACGAAGAGCGCCTGAAGGACAGCAGCCTGCTGCAGCCGACCACGATTGAAGTGCAGCAGTCGCTGGACAACGTGCAGACCTACATCACCGGCATCGAGTCGCTGCTGAAGAAGTACCAGATTGCCGGTGCCGATGAAGCCATGCAGGCCCTGGCCGGGCAGATGAAGGACTACGCCGAATGGACCCGCAAGGAAGTGCTGCCCAAGGCCCGCACTGACGCGCGCCTGCCGGCGCCGCTGTATGCCTACCAGCTCAAGCAGGTGGGCATCGATATCGACCCGAAGCTGCTGATGCAGCGTGCCCAGTTGGAATTCATGGAAACCCGCTCGGCGATGCAGCAGCTCGCCCCGCTGGTGGCCAAGGAGAAGGGCCTGAAGGTGGCCGACCCGAGCGACCCGGTAGCGGTCATCCGTGCACTGAAGGCCAACAAGATTGCCAATGACCAGTTGGAAGGCCATTACCGCAAGGTGATCGATGCGATCGATCCGCTCATCCGCGAACACGCCATTGTCGATGTGCCCAAGCGCGCCATGCAGATGCGCCTGGGCTCGGCGGCGGAAAGCGCGGCCAGCCCGGCCCCGCACTTCCTGCCGGCGCCGCTGGTGAACAACACCGGGCAGCAGGGCACCTTCGTGCTGCCGCTGGGCAACCCGGCCGCTGGCGAGGGCGCGCAGTACGACGATTTCAACTTCGGTTCGGCCGCATGGACCCTGAGCGCGCATGAGGGCCGCCCCGGCCACGAGCTGCAGTTCACCGCCATGGTCGAGCGCGGTGTGTCGCTGGCGCGCACCATGTTCGCGTTCAATTCGGTGAACGTGGAAGGCTGGGCGCTGTATGCCGAGGCCGAGATGGTGCCGTACGAGCCGCTGGACGGGCAGATGATCGCCCTGCAGTTCCGCCTGCTGCGCGCGGCGCGCGCGATGCTCGACCCGATGCTCAACCTGGGCCTGACCGACCGTGCCACCGGCGAGCGCGTGCTGATCGATCAGGTGGGCCTGTCCAAGGCCATGGCCACGCAGGAGCTGGACCGTTACATGGTGCGCATGCCCGGCCAGGCCGGCAGCTACTTCTACGGTTACACCCGCATCCTGGAACTGCGCATGCAGACCGAACTGGCACTGGGCGCGAAGTTCGACCGCCTGGCGTTCAACAACTTCCTGCTCGACCAGGGCCTGCTGCCGCCGGACCAGCTGGCCGAAGCCGTGCAGCAGCAGTTCGTGCCGAAGTACCGGTAACGCCAGACCCGGGGTCGGATCCCTTTCCGCAGGAAAGGGCTCTGACCCCAGGGGTTATCGGGAAAGCCCATCCACGCATGGCGTGGATCTACCAGCCACCGGACCGGTAGCGCCGGGCCATGCCGGGCGAGCGCAGCGGAAAAGCCGCCGATTGGGCCAGGTAGCGCCGGGCCATGCCCGGCGCGCGCAGGAGCAACGCCGCCGGGCATGGCCCGGCGCTACCGTCGCATCAGCGTTGCGGGGTAATGGTCTGCGTCGGCAGGCGTGCCGGCGGTTCGGGGTTGGGCACCCAGATCGCCACGCCGGCCGCGCGCTTCTGCGTGGTGGGAATGCCGATGCCCACGCCGCCGCCCACGTGCGAGCCGTAGCTGCCGGCGCCCACCGACATGCCCACCGGCGAACCGCTGCTGCCCACGCCCATCAGGATCACGCCGTTGGCGCCCAGCGCGGCGGCTTCGCGCTTCAGCCGCGCCACCGCTGCATCGGTCTGGCCCTGGGTCCCGAAGCCCACCGCCGAAGACGATTCCAGCTGGGCGATTTCCAGCGAACCGGCCGGCGGGGTGGAATAGATCTGCACCAGGGCCGGGTCGATCGGCGCCCGCGCCCGGCCCAGCATGACTTTGGAGGTGCTGGCGCACCCGGCAGCGGCCAGCAGCATGGCCGCCAATGCGACCCAACGGATGTTCATGGCGTATACCCCTGTGGATTGCCTCGGATCATCGGACCGGCACTCTGAATAAGCGCCAACACCGGCATGCTGGCCCTGGCCGCATGCTGGCACGGCGGCGGTGATGCTGTCGCCAACACCGGTAGGCGGCCGCCCCGGGAACGGCTATGGTGGCGGCAACCAAGCACGGAGCGTGGCATGGGCGTTATCAGTCTGTTGTGGGGTGTGGTGGCGCTGCTGTGGATGATCCTGGCGCTGATCCCCCTTCTGGGGTGGGGCAACTGGTTCCTCATTCCCTTTGCGGCCGTCGGCGCGATCATCGCCGCCATCGGCATCCTGTTCACCCACCCCAGCAAGCGCGGCCGCGCCTGGGCCGGCCTGGTGCTGAACGGCATCGTGGTGGTGGTGGGCATCTTCCGCCTGGGCCTGGGCGGCGGGGTGATCTGAACACCCCGGGCGGGTGCGACCGGGCGTCGCAGGTGCGCGGTCGCGGCGCGGGCAGGGGCGTAGAATGGGCGGCTGCGCGAGCCCCCCGCGTGCCTGCAGGACCGCGTCCGCCGCGGTAGCCCCGATGATCATTCGCCCCCGGCCGCACGGCTGGCAATTGCTGTACATCCTGCGCGGTTCCATCGTTCCGGCGGTGGCGCCCAAGGTGCTGGCCATCCTGGTGCTGGCCATCGCCGTTGCCGCGGTGGTGGAACTGGCGCAGCCGCCCGGCATCGAGCGCGTCTCGGCCGCACCGTTCACCCTGCTGGGCCTGGTGCTGTCGATCTTCCTCAGCTTCCGCAACAGCGCCTGCTACGACCGCTGGTGGGAAGGCCGCAAGCTGTGGGGCCAACTGGTCTACGAATCGCGCTCGCTGGCGCGCCAGCTGCACCTGCTGCTGGCCGACGATGCGCCGCGCCGGCAGCGCGTCAGCTACCTCACCATTGCCTTCGCCGCCGCCCTGGCCGCGCGCCTGCGCCGCCGTGAGGTGGCCCTTGCGGCCGTGCCGTGGCTGGACGATGACCAGCGCACGCAGCTGGCCCAGCGCGAGAACGTGCCCGATGCGCTGCTGGCGATGATCGCCGCCGAACTGGCCCAGGCCCTGCGCGCCGGCACCCTCGATTCGATCCTGTACACGCAGCTGGAAGAACGCCTGCACGCCATGTCGTCCATCCAGGCCGGCTGCGAGCGCATTCTCACCACGCCGTTGCCGTTCGCCTACACCCTGCTGCTGCACCGCTGCGCGTGGATGTTCTGCGTGCTGCTGCCGTTCGGCCTGGCCAGTTCGCTGGGCTGGGCCACGCCGGTGCTGTCGGCGGTGCTGGCCTATGCGTTCTTCGGCCTGGACCAGTTGGGCGAAGAGATGGAAGACCCGTTCGGCCTGGAGCCGAACGATCTGCCGCTGGACGCCCTGGTGCGCACCATCGAAATCGACCAGCTGGATGCGCTGGGCGAACGCCCCCTGCCCGAACCCCTGCTGCCGCAGGGCTACCTGTTGCAATAGCCACTCCTCGGAGCCTGCCATGCCTCACCCCCATTACCGCCCACGGCGCATGCGCCATGACGAATTCTCGCGCCGCCTGATGCGCGAGAACACGCTGACCACCGACGACCTGATCTACCCGGTGTTCGTGCACGAGCCGGCCGGTCGCGTGGCCGTGCCGTCGATGCCCGGCGTGGAGCGGCTGTCGATCGAAGAGCTGCTGAAGGTGGCCGAAGAAGCACTGGAGCTGGGCATTCCGGTCATCGACCTGTTCCCGGTCATCGATGCCTCGCAGAAGACGCTGGACGCTTCGGCGGCCTGGGCCGAGGACGGCCTGGCACAGCGGGCGATCCGTGCGCTGAAGACCCGCTTCCCGGAACTGGGGGTGATGACCGACGTGGCCCTGGACCCGTACACCACCCACGGCCAGGACGGGATCATCGACGACAAGGGCTACGTGCTGAACGACATCACCGTGGAAGCCCTGGTGAAGCAGTCGCTGTCGCACGCCGAGGCCGGCGCCGACATCATCTCGCCGTCGGACATGATGGACGGCCGCATCGGCGCCATCCGCCGTGCGCTGGATGCCGACCACCACGTCAACGTGCGCATCATGGCCTACTCGGCCAAGTACGCCTCGGCCTTCTACGGCCCGTTCCGTGATGCGGTGGGCAGCGCCGGCAACCTCGGCAAGGCCGACAAGAAGACCTACCAGATGGACCCGGCCAACGGTGACGAGGCGCTGCGCGAGATCGCGCTGGATCTGGAAGAAGGCGCCGACATGGTGATGGTCAAGCCGGGCATGCCCTACCTGGACCTGGTGCGCCGGGTGAAGGAGAAGTTCGGCGTGCCGACTTTTGCTTACCAGGTCAGCGGCGAGTACGCGATGATGAAGGCCGCCTTCGCCAATGGCTGGCTGGACGAACGCGCCTGCGTGCTGGAATCGCTGCTGGGCTTCAAGCGCGCCGGCGCCGATGGCGTGCTGACCTATTTCGCCCCGCAGGTAGCGCGCTGGCTGCGCGAGCGCTGACAATAGCGCCCACGAACGCGTTCACGAACTAGGGAGACACAGGCGATGGCACCGGAACTGGGATGGATGCAGTGGTTGATCTGGATCGTGGGCACCACGATCTTCGGCGCCATCATCGTGTTCGTGTTCCTGGCCGCCCGCCGTGCCGCCCGGCGCGCGCCGGAACAGCCGTCCGCCGCGCGCCACGTGGCCCGCAGCCAGGCCCTGCCGGATGCGGTGGAAGCCGAGCTGGCCGCGTTGAACCAGCGCAAGGACAGCGGCCAGATCAGCGAAGCCGAGTACGAACAGCAGCGGGCCAAGGTGTTGTCGCGCTGAGCGGCGTGACCCGGGGTCGGATCCCTTTCCGCAGGAAAGGGCTCTGACCCCTTCGCGAGTGTGCCAACCAAGGTTGGCACCTACCGTGAGGTTCATCCACGCATGGCGTGGATCTACTTTACGCACCCGGCCACGGCCGCGATCTTCGGCACCGCCAACCGGTACACATCCACGCCACCGGCACGCGGCGCGCGTGCGGCGCTGCTGGCCACCAGCATCTCGCCGGGCTTGGCGTTGTCGATCACCGGTGCCGCGGTCCAGCCGCCGTTCTGGTTGAACGACAGCCCCAAGGGCTGCAGCGCCGCCCCGGTCCACGCGCAGCGGCTGGTCATCACCTGCGCCGCGGTGGCGCCCACGCGGCTGAACACCACCGCGCCATCCTGGCCCAGCCAGTCACCATCGGTCTCGTCGCCCGCGCTGTTCAGCGCATCCAGCGCCACCGCCGCGCCACGCGCGCCCTGCGCATCCAGCGGTGCCACGAACAGATCCCAGCCCGTCCCCCGGCCCTGGTGGCGTGCGAACAGCAGCCGGCGGCCATCGGCGCTCAGCGCCGGGCCACGCTCGGGGCGGGTCTTGCCGGTGCCGGCCAGCGCCTGCGCAGGGCCCAGGCTGCCATCGGCCGCCAGCGGCGCGCGGTACAGCGCCAGCGCGTCCTCGCGGCCGGCGGCAAACAGCAGCCAGCGCCCATCGCGGCTGAAGTACGGATCGACCACCTCGCCGGGCACCGCCACCGGCAGGGCCTGCGCCTGCTGCCAGCGCCCGTCCACCACCCGTGCCTGCCACAGCCCCCAGCCCGCTTCGCCGCGGCGGGCGAAGACGATGCGCTGGCCATCGGCACTGATCGTCGCGCGCCCTTCATCGGCCCGGGTCGATACCACCCCCATGCCTTCAATGCCGTACTCGTTCAACGCCATCGCCACGGGGGCAGAGAGTAGACTGGCGGCGAGCACCAGCAGGGTCGGGGTGATGCGCATCATCCAGGTCCGTGCACGAAAGAGCATCAGTCTAGCCAGCTTGAGGATTCCATGACCGACCGTTACGCCGTCTTCGGACACCCCGTCGCCCACTCGAAGTCGCCGCAGATCCACGCGACGTTCGGTCGCCAGGAAGGCATCAGCGTGGACTACCGCGCCATCGACCTGGCCCCGGACGCTTTCCTGGCCGGGCTGGAAGCCTTCGCTGCCGAAGGCGGCGTGGGTGCCAATGTCACCTCGCCGCACAAGGAAGCCGCGTTTTCCGTGTGCACCACCCTGACCGCACGTGCGCGCCGCGCCGGCTCGGTCAACACGCTGCTGCGCAAGGGCGACCGCTGGCACGGCGACACCACCGATGGCATCGGCCTGGTGCGTGACCTGACCGACCGCCACAGCCTGGACCTGCGCGGCCGCCGCGTGCTGCTGATCGGCGCCGGTGGTTCGGCGCGCAGCGTGGCACCGGCACTGCTGGATGCCGGTATCACCGAACTGGTGGTGGTGAACCGCACGCCGGAACGTGCCGACGAACTGATCGACGCGATGGGTGAACCCGGCCGCGCCATCAGCCGCTACTGGGAAGACCTGCGCGAGCTGGGCGATTTCGAACTGATCCTCAACGCCACCTCGGCCGGCCGCGACCGCGACGTCGAGTTCAAGCTGCCGCTGTCGCTGGTCAATTCGATGACCACCGCGGTGGACCTGAACTACGGCGAGGCCGCCATCGCCTTCCTGGCCTGGGCGCGCTCGGCCAACTGCCGCAACACCGTTGATGGCCTGGGCATGCTGGTCGAGCAGGCCGCCGAAAGCTTCCTGCAGTGGCATGGCGTGCGCCCGCAGACCGACGAGGTCTACCAGCAGCTGCGCGCCGGTGCCGGCACCTTCGCCGGGCAGGACTGAACCATGGATGCATCGGCCATGCTGATGAGCGTGCTCAGCCTGCTGGGCGTGCGCCTGCCGGTGCTGATCGCACTGTGCGTGGGCCTGGTGTGGGTGCTGGGCGCGCCGCGTGATGCGGCCCGCAGCGGCGCGCTGGCCGGCCTGCTGCTGTTGCTGGCCGCCAACCTGGGCAGCCTGGGTGCCAGCGTGGTGCCGCTGTGGCTGGTCAGCAGCGGCGATTTCAGCGCCGTTTCGGCGATGAGCGCGGTGCTGGGCGGGGTGCACTTCGTGCTGGCCCTGCTGGATGCCTTCGGCATCGTGCTGCTGGTCTGGGCGCTGGTGCGGCTGCTGCGCGCCCGCCCGGCGGCGTCGGCGCCGTAACGCTGGGCCACCGCGGCTGTTGGTAGTCGCCGACCTTGGTCGGCGCTGTGGGGGTGTGCCAACCAAGGTTGGCACCTACCAGAGCTGTGCCAACCAAGGTTGGCACCTACCAGGGCGGTGTGCCGGTGGCGCCATCTGCCTTGGCCGCAGGGCTGCGCCCGGCCCATGGCCGCCAACGGCCGACGCCGCTGACCCCGTTCAGCGCCGCCGCGCCGGTCCCGTCGGCCGGCCATGCGACAATGACCGGCCTGATCCAGCCACGGTAACTTCCGGCGTGACCGAAACTGTCGCCGCCCCCCGCAAGCTCGATGACGCCTTGAAGGACGCGATCCGCAAGGCCTATACGACGCTGCAGGCCAACACCCCCGGCTTCTCCACCCGCCGCTCGCAGAGCCAGATGATCGGCGTGGTGTCGCGCGCGCTGTCCACCAGCGGCGGCGTGGGCGTGGTCGAAGCGCCCACCGGCGTCGGCAAGAGTCTGGGCTACCTGACCGCAGGCGTGCCGATCGCGCTGGCCAGCAAGAAGAAGCTGGTCATCAGCACCGGTACCGTGGCGCTGCAGTCGCAGTTGGTCGAGCGCGACATTCCCAATTTCCTCAAGGCCACCGGCCTGGAAGCGACCGTGGCGCTGGCCAAGGGCCGCACCCGCTACCTGTGCACGCGCAACGCCGCCGAAGCGCAGGGCGAGGGCGCCCAGGGCGGCATGTTCGAAGACGAGGCGCCGCTGTACGACCGGCCGCTGGCGCCCATCGAAATGGATATCGCCAAGCGCCTGTCCGATGCCTTCACCAGCGGCAGCTGGGACGGCGACATCGACAACGCGCCGGAAACCATCAGCCCTGGCCTGCGCAGCCGCATCACCACCCCGGCCTCGGCCTGTGCCGGCCGTCGCTGCGCGTATTCGGCGCAGTGCGCGGTGCTGCGCTCACGCAACACCGTGCGCGATGCGCAGATCGTGGTGACCAACCACGCGCTGCTGCTGTCGGCCCTGTCCATTGGTGACAGCGACAACGGCCAGCCGATGATCGCCGCGCCGTCGGACATGCTGCTGGTGCTGGACGAAGGCCACCACATCGGCAACGTGGCCATCGACCAGGGCGCGGCCAGCCTGGCCCTGGACGACATGGCCAAGCGCGTCGGTCGCCTGCAGATCCTGATTGCCGGTGCGTACCGCGCGGTCGACAAGGACCGCCTGGGCAACCTGCTGCCGAACGAGGCCATCGACGTGGCCAGCAACGTGGCCAAGCAGCTGCGCGCCTTCCGTGACCACGTGGAAGCGGTGTGGATGCCGGCGCCGGCCGACGAAGAGCCGATGTGGCGCGCGGCCAACGGGCGCCTGCCCGAGGCCTGGCGCGAACCCATCGAAGCGCTGGCCGACGACACCCGCAGCCTCTACAACTGGGCCCACGCCGCCACCGCACAGGTGGCCAAGGGCAAGCCGGACGACGCTGCGCGCGAGCGCCTGCAGCGCAACCTGGGCATGGCCCTGGAAATGATCGAGCAGCAGTACAACCTGTGGCAGGCCTGGCGCCGCGAGGACAAGGACGGCGCGCCGCCCACCGCGCGCTGGGTCACCGCCACCCGCGATGGCGACCTGGTGCTGCACGGCTCACCGGTGTCGGCCGCGCACGTGCTGCGCAAGCTGCTGTGGGATGAAGTGGATTCGGTGGTGATGACCTCGGCCACCCTGACCGGCGGCGGTGATTTCCAGTCGCTGGCCATCGACAACGGCATTCCGCCGGAAGCGGAAATGGTCTCGCTGGCCTCGCCGTTCGACCTGCCCAACCAGGCCGAACTGATCGTGCCGAAGTTCCCGGTCACCCCCGACGACCGCGACGGCCACCCGCGCGAAGTCGCCCGTTACCTGGATACCGAGCTGGACTGGGCCAAGGGCTCGATGGTGCTGTTCACTTCGCGCTGGAAGATGGAAAAGGTGGCCGGCCTGATGTCGGCCGCGCGCCGCAAGCAGGTGCTGGTGCAGGGCGAAATGTCCAAGACCCGGCTGATTGACGAACACCTGCGCCGCGTGGCCGCCGGCGAAGGCTCGGTGCTGTTCGGTCTGAACTCGTTCGGCGAAGGCCTGGACCTGCCAGGCGAAGCCTGCACCACGGTGGTCATCACCCAGGTGCCGTTCGCCGTGCCCACCGACCCGCAGACCGCCACCCTGAGCGAATGGGTGGAAGCGCGGGGCATGAACGCCTTCAACCTGATCGCCATTCCGCATGCGCTGCGCACGCTCACCCAGTTTGCCGGCCGCCTGATCCGCACCTCCACCGACACCGGCCGGGTGATCATTCTCGACTCGCGCCTGCTGACCCGCCGCTACGGCAAGCGCATCATCGACGCACTGCCGCCGTTCAAGCGCGTGATCGGCTGAGTCGGGGTCAGAGCCGGGGTCAGATCCCTTCCGCAGGAAGGGCTCTGACCCCAGCCCGCCCTCAACCGCCTTCCGGGTTCCGGCAGGATTGGCTGCCCATCGCATCGTGGTAGTCGCGGTCAAAGCAGCGCAGGAAGCCATCCAGCACGTCCAGGTTGGGCGGCCACGGCGCATCCACCTGCTGCCCGCCGGCGGTGGTGAAGTGATAGCGCCCATCCTTCAGCGCCCCGGCGATCTGCTCGGGGGTGGGAATCGCGATCAGCGCTGCGCGCGCTTCTTCCAGCGCCGCACGGTCGCGCTGCAGGAAGGCGATCGTGCCGTCCACGTAGGCGTTCCAGTAGCCCGGATCGGTGTCCTTGGGCGCGTAGGTGCGTTGCATCAGCGCAATCGCCTGCGGGTACTGGCCTGCCTCGGCACGCATCTGGCCGGCGTGCCAGAGAATGATGTTCCTGCCAGCGGCTTTGGGCTGCGCGGCGTAGGCAGTCAGCAGGTCCGCCGCCTCGCGCTGGCAGCCGCGGTCGGCCAGCGGGCGCCAGCCACCTTCCAGGTCCTGGTCGAACGCATCCGGCTCCATCGCCAGCATGGCATCGCGGTCGTAGCTGCAATCCGGCGCGTTCGGCGGTTCCGGTGCCGCGCCCAGCGCAGCGGCAAGGGCAATGGAAAGCAACGTCATCACAACCTCCGTGTTGGTGTTGCGTCCTACCTTACCGGGGTCAGAGCCCTTTCTGCGAAAGGGATCCGACCCCCTGCCGCGATCCGGGGTCAGATCCCTTCCGCAGGAAGGGCTCTGACCCCCACGCAACTCAATCGCCCAGCAGGGCGGTGTTGCGCACGGCGCCCTTGTCGGCGCTGGTAGCCAGCAGGGCGTAGGCCTTCAAGGCGCTGGTGACCTTGCGCGGGCGTGCTTCGCGCGGCTTCCAGCCACGCGCGTCGGCATCGTTGCGGCGCTGGGCCAGGGTGGCTTCGTCCAGCAGCAGGTCGATGCGGCGGGCCGGAATGTCGATGCGGATGCGGTCGCCATCTTCCACCAGGCCAATCGTGCCGCCGCTGGCCGCTTCCGGTGAAACGTGGCCGATCGACAGGCCCGAGGTGCCGCCGGAGAAACGGCCATCGGTCAACAGCGCGCACTGCTTGCCCAGCCCCTTCGATTTCAGATAGCTGGTCGGGTACAGCATTTCCTGCATGCCAGGGCCGCCCTTCGGGCCTTCGTAGCGGATCACCACCACGTCGCCCGGCTTCACCTCATCGGCCAGGATGCCGGCAACGGCCGCGTCCTGGCTCTCGAATACGCGCGCCGTACCTTCGAACACGTGGATCGACTCATCCACGCCGGCGGTCTTCACTACGCAGCCATCGATGGCCAGATTGCCGCGCAGCACGGCCAGGCCGCCCTCGGCCGAGTAGGCGTGCTCGACGCTGCGGATGCAGCCTTCGGCGCGGTCCACGTCCAGCGTGGGCCAGCGCGTGGCCTGGCTGAAAGCCACCTGGGTGGGAATGCCGGCCGGGCCGGCGCGGAAGAAATCGTGCACGCTCGATTCGCCGCTGACTGCCACGTCCCAGCGTTCGATGGCGTCGGCCAGGGTGCGGCTGTGCACGGTCGGCACCGTGGTGTCGAGCAGGCCGCCACGCGCCAGTTCGCCCAGGATGCCGTACACGCCGCCGGCGCGGTGTACGTCTTCCATGTGGTACTTGGGCGTGTTCGGCGCCACCTTGCACAGCTGCGGCACGCGCCGCGACAGCGCATCGATGTGGGTCAGGTCGAAGTCCACCTCGGCTTCCTGTGCGGCCGCCAGCAGGTGCAGGATGGTGTTGGTGGAACCGCCCATGGCGATATCGAGGGTCATTGCATTGGCGAATGCGGCCTGGGTGGCGATGCCGCGCGGCAGCGCGCTCGCTTCCTCGCCGCCGTACCAGCGGTGGCACAGTTCGACGATCAGGCGGCCGGCGCGCAGGAACAGCTGTTCGCGGTCGGCGTGGGTGGCCAGGGTGGAGCCGTTGCCGGGCAGCGACAGGCCCAGCGCTTCGGTCAGGCAGTTCATCGAGTTGGCGGTGAACATGCCCGAACAGGAACCGCAGGTGGGGCAGGCGCTGCGCTCGAACTCGGCGACCTTTTCATCGCTGGCGCTTTCGTCGGCGGCGATCACCATCGCATCGACCAGGTCCAGCTTGTGCTCGGACAGCTTGGTCTTGCCGGCTTCCATCGGCCCGCCGGACACGAACACCACCGGGATGTTGAGGCGCAGCGCGGCCATCAGCATGCCGGGGGTGATCTTGTCGCAGTTGGAAATGCACACCAGCGCATCGGCGCAGTGCGCGTTGACCATGTATTCGACCGAGTCGGCGATGATCTCGCGGCTGGGCAGCGAGTACAGCATGCCGTCGTGGCCCATGGCGATGCCGTCGTCCACGGCGATGGTGTTGAATTCCTTGGCGACGCCGCCGACCTTTTCGATCTCGCGCGCGACCAGCTGGCCGAGGTCCTTCAGGTGCACGTGGCCGGGCACGAACTGGGTGAAGGAGTTGGCGATGGCGATGATCGGCTTGTGGAAGTCGCCGTCCTTCATGCCGGTGGCGCGCCACAGGGCGCGGGCGCCGGCCATGTTGCGACCGGCGGTGGAGGTGCGGGAGCGGTATTCAGGCATGGCTGGCGGAACGGGCGGGCCGTACAACGTGGGGGTTGCCCGATCATGGCGGAGTTTTTCGGTTGCTGCTGCAACCACCTTCGCCGCCTGCAGCGGCTTGGTGGTCCGCGCATTTCTCCTTATCCCCGCGCCTTCGGCGCGCCCCCTTGAACAACAAGGGGGCTCCTCGCCTGAGACGTGGGAGCGCTCGCCGGGCAGGGCCGGGCGCTGCGGCATGTGTGCCAACCAAGGTTGGCACCTACCGGAAAGGTGTGCCGGCCCGGCGAAAATGAAAACCCGTTCATCTTTCCTACTTTGCCGATTCCGGTTGTTGGTGTGAATTTGGCATCATTGGGGCATTGATCCGATTCCGAGGCATGACGCCATGAAGCGTTCCCGCACCACCGCGCTGCTGTTGATGAGCGCTGCACCCCTGCTGTTCACCGCTTGCCAGAAGGATGAACAGGTGCAGGTGCAGGAAGGCCTGTACACATCGGTGGAGGCCTGCACCGAGGCCACCGGCGACCCGTCGTCGTGCCGCAACGCCTTTGCCGAAGCGCAGCAGAAGGCGGCCGATGCGGCGCCCAAGTACGCCAGCAAGGAAGCCTGCGAGCAGGACTACAAGCCGGAACAGTGCGTGCAGCAGCACACCTCGGCCGGTACGTCGTTCATCGGCCCGATGATGATGGGCTTCTTCATGTCGCAGATGCTGAGCAACCGCGGCGGCCTGGCCCCGCAGGCGCCGGCGTCGGCACCGGCCTACCAGGACAAGAACGCGGGCTGGGCGCGCCCGGCACCGGGCGGCACCGGTGGCATGAACACCGCCAGCGGCATCGGTGGCGGCAAGGCCGGTCTGGCTCCGGTGACCAGCGAACCGAACCGCGCCGTGACCGCCAGCCGCAGTGGCTTTGGCAGCACCAGCGCGCGCCGCAGCGGCAGCAGCTTCGGCGGCTGATCGATCCATGCAGCGTATCCAGATTGCCGAGCGCGCCCACTGGCGGGCGCGCGCGGAGGAAGCCGGTTTCCGCTTCCACACCATCGACGGCCAGCCGTACTGGGACGAGCGCGCGTACTACGCCTTCACCCTGCGCCAGATCGAACAGGACATCGAAGACCCCAGCGCCGAACTGCACCAGATGGCGCTGGACCTCGTGGGCGATGTGATCGCCAGCGAGCGCCTGATGGACCAGTTGGCCATTCCGGCGCACTACCGCGACTGGATCGCCGAGAGCTGGCGCCAGCGCCAGCCGCACCTGTACGGGCGCCTGGACCTGGCCTACGACGGCACCGGCCCGGCCAAGCTGTACGAACTGAACTACGACACGCCCACCTCGCTGTTCGAGGCCAGCTTCTTCCAGTGGCAGTGGCTGGAAGACCAGCGCAATGCCGGCCGCCTGCCGCAGCACGCCGACCAGTTCAATGGCATGCACGAGGCACTGGTCGAGCGTTTCGGCGCACTGGCCGGGCAGTTGCCGCCGCCGTTGTTCTTCAGCGCGGTGGGCAGTTCCGAAGAAGACCGCGGCACGGTCGATTACCTGCGCGATTGCGCGTCGCAGGCCGGCCTGCATGGCCAGGCCATCGCCATTGAAGATATCGGCCTGTCCGAGGACGGTCGCTTCACCGCGCTGGATGACACGGTGATCGGCACGCTGTTCAAGCTGTACCCGCTGGAAGACCTGATGGCCGAGGAATTCGGCCGCGCGCTGCCCGGTTCGGGCATCCAGCTGCTGGAACCGGCGTGGAAGGCGGTGCTGAGCAACAAGGGCATCCTGCCGCTGCTGTGGCAGCGCAACGTGGGCCACCCGAACCTGCTGGAAGCGCATTTCGACGATGGCAGCGCGCTGGCCTCGGGCTGGGTGCGCAAGCCGCTGTTCTCGCGCGAAGGCGCCAACATCGAAATGCACCTGGCCGATGGCAGCACCCAGCGCAGCGACGGTCCGTACGAAGGGCCGGCGATCATCCAGCGTGCGCATCCGCTTACCCGTTTCGACGGCGGTTACCCGCTGATCGGCAGCTGGGTGATCGGCGACCACGCCTGCGGCATCGGCATCCGCGAGGATGACAGCGCGATTACCCGCGACAGTGCGCGCTTCGTGCCGCATGCGATCGTGGACGAGGCGCCGACGCGGATCTACGTCTGATGGCGGTGCGGCGCAACCGCGATCTGCGGCCGGCGCCGCTGCCCGGTCGCCACCTGGACGATGGCCATGGCCTGTGGCGGTATGCAGACCGCGTGGCCGTGCGCTGCCATCGTTGCGATACCCCGGGCTGGGTGGTGGGGCGGTCTGCAGCAGCGCGTTTCCGCTGCCTGGGCTGCAGCCTGGCGCTGGACGGTGGCAGCGGCAACGCCGGTGCCTGCACCTGTGGTCGCTGCAGCGCGGGCGATTGGGTTGGGCCGGTGCGCTACAGCGGGCATCGCGCCTGCGGCCACTGTGGGCACAAGTGGGTGAGCGCCGCGTTGTATCGCGCGCGTGCCGCAGCGCCGGTGCGCACCTTGATGGGGGATTGCGGCCAGTGTGGGCGCAGCAGTGAAGTGACGGTGAGCGTGTCGCGGGTGCGTGCGCACGAGGCCATCGACCCGCATCTGGGACTGCCGCTGCGGTTGGTGGAAAAGACGGCTGCCGGGGTGCTGTGGGCGTACAACGAAGCCCACCTGCAGGCCTTGCATGCATTTGCCGTGGCGCCGCTGCGCGAGCGCGCGGGCGTGGCCAATGCCTCGATGTTTTCACGCCTTCCGCAGTGGATGAAGCTGGCCCGTAACCGCGTGCTGCTGCAGCGCGCGGTGGAGCGGTTGCAACGGCGATTGCTGCAGGGGTGATGCCAAGCTTGGTCGGCGCTGTGGGTTTTGTGCCGACCAAGGTTGGCACCTACCGGGGCGTGAAGGGTGGTAGATGCCGACCTTGGTCGGCATTGTGGGTGTCGTGCCAACCAAGGTTGGCACCTACCGGGGCGGTGTGGCGGTTACAGCAGGCCTTCGCGCTTCACCGACAGGTAGCGTTCCACCAGGGCGGCGGGCAGGGCGTCGGCAGTGACGTCCAGCACCATTACTTTTTCGGCACGCAGGGCGTCGTGGGCCTGCGCGCGCTGTTGCAGGTACAGCGCGGTGGCGCCGGCCTGGGCGGCTTCTTCCAGCGTGTTCACTTCGCCGTCCAGCACCGCTTCCAGCTCGCGTTCGCGCAGGCTGGCCACGCACACCAGGTGGCGGCGCTGCAGCAGGCGCACGGCGGCCAGCAGGTCTTCGATATCTTCATCGCGCACATTGCTGACCAGCATCACCAGTGCGCGCCGCTGCTGGCGCAGCGATACCTCGGTGGCGCCGGCCAGGTAGTCGGTGGCCACCGGCTGCGGCTGCAGGTCGTAGCTGGCGCGCAGCAGGTGCTGCACCGTGCCCATGCCACGCTGCGGGGCCACCCAGCGGCGCTCGCCGCCAGCGGCGAACAGGCCCACCGCATCGCCCTGGCGCAGGGCCAGGTAGGCCACCACCAGCGATGCATTCAAGGCATGGTCGAAGTGCGAAAGCCCGCCCTCGCTGGCCAGCATGCGCCGGCCACTGTCCAGCATCAGCAGCAGCTGCTGGTTCTTCTCGTCCTGGTACTCGCGCGAGATCAGCTTGCGCGCGCGTGCGGTGGCCTTCCAGTCCAGCTGGCGCAGGCTGTCGCCGGTGCGGTACTCGCGCATCTGGTGGAAATCGGTGCCTTCGCCACGGCGGCGCTTCACGTGTGCGCCCACCAGCCGCGATGCCTGGTCGGCACTGAACAGGGCGAAGCGGGTGAGCGGCACGAAGTTCGGGTAGACCCGCACCTCCAGCGCCGGCGGCAGCGTGCGCTGCTGCCACCACAGTCGCCACGGTGAACGCAGTCGCAGGTGCACGCCATCGAAGCGGTAGCGCCCGCGCTGCGGCGGCTGCACGTGGTAGTGCAGGGTGCTGGCATGCCCAGCGCGAAGCTGCAGGCGCTGCGGCAGGTCTTCCACGGGCCAGCCGCCAGGCGCCAGGTCGAACACCTGCACGTACTGCGCGCGCGCGGCCTGCAGGCGCAGGCCCACCTGGCGGCGCACGCCCAGGGCCAGCGCTTCGGGCACCTGCCGTTGCACCTGCGGCGACGGCTGCCGGGCCACCCGCCAGGCATCCAGCAGGGCCAGCAGCAAAGCCGCCAGCCCCATCGCGGCCCAGCTCCAGCGCGGCAGCAGGCCGCCCAGCACCATGCCGCCCAGCGCAGCCCAGGCCAGCAGCACAGCCAGCAGCAGCGGCGCAGGCCTCATCGGCGCGGTGCTTCCACCTTGGCCAGCAGGGCGCCCAGCACGTCGTCCGGGCCCTGGCCTTCAATCTGCAGTTCCGGTGCCAGCGCAATGCGATGGCGCAGGGCAGGGCGTGCGATGTCGCGCACATCGTCGGGGGTGACGAAATCGCGCCCGGCCAGTACCGCCTGCGCGCGTGCGGCACGCACCAGGGCAATGCTGCCGCGCGGGCCGGCGCCAACCGCGATACCCGGCCAGGACCGGCTGGCGGCGACGATGCGCACGGCGTAATCAATCACTTCATCGTCCACGGTGATCGCCGCCGTGGCCTGCTGCAGCGCCAGCAGTTCGCCCGCGCCAAGGACGCGCGGCACCTGGCTCAGGTCGAAATCGCTGGCGGCACGGCCATGGGTGATCGCCGCCACCATGCGCTTTTCGTCGTCCAGCTGCGGGTAGTCGATCAGCACCTTCAGCAGGAAACGGTCCAGCTGCGCTTCCGGCAGCGGGTAGGTGCCTTCCTGTTCCAGCGGGTTCTGCGTGGCCAGCGCCATGAACGGCGGCGCCAGGGTGAACGCCTTGCCTTCGATGGTCACCTGGCCTTCCTGCATCACTTCCAGCAGGGCCGACTGGGTCTTGGCCGGCGCACGATTGATTTCGTCGGCCAGCAGCAGGTTGGTGAACACCGGGCCGCGACGGATCCGGAAGCTTTCGCTCTTGGGGTCGTACACCGCGTGGCCGCTTACGTCGCTGGGCATCAGGTCCGGGGTGAACTGCACGCGCCCGTAATCCAGTTCCAGCGCCTGTGCCAGGGCGCGCACCAGCAGGGTCTTGCCCAGCCCGGGCACGCCTTCGATCAGCACATGGCCGCCGGCCAGCAGGGCCACCAGGATCTGGTCCAGTACATCGCTCTGGCCGATGAAAGCGCGGCCTACCGCTTCGCGGATGGCATCGACGCGTTCAATCAGGCGGGCGGCGGCGGACGGAAGCTCAGGGGCATCGGTCATAGCAGGGATCTCATCTGGAGCAGCAAGCGGATGCGCTCGCGCAGGGCGGAGGAATCGTTGGCGGCAGGCACGGTCATCGCGCTGGCCACGCGTGTAACCGGCCAGCGCAGCAGTTCGGCAATGGCATGGTCGCGCGCGCTGCCGTCCAGCGCGGCGGCCACCGGCGCGCGCAGGCGCAGCCGGTGCAGGAACAGCGCCTGCACCGCGCGGTACAGGTGTGGCCCCTGGCCGAAGCGCAGCAGCAGTTCGCCGCTGGCGCGCACGTGTTCCAGCAGCGAGCGGCGTGCCACCACCGGCGAAGGTTGGGCACTGCCCAGGCGCTGCGAGCGCGCCCACAACCAGCCCAGGATCGCCAGCAGCAGCGGCAGCCACACCGGCCAGCCCTGCAGCACGATGCGTGCGAACAGCGTGGGCGGGCGCTTGCCGTAGACCAGCCAGACCGTGCCACGGCCGTAGTTCGGGTCCAGCAGGTAGCGGGTCAGGTCGCGGTGCGACAGGTCATGCAGGCCATCGCGCAGGCGTTCGCCGGCATTCAACACGCGACGTTCCGTGTTGGTGCCTGCGCCGGTGCCGCGCATGAATTCCATGTCGGCCAGCACATCGATGCGGCCCTTGCCGTGGCGCAGGCGCGCGAACACCAGGTCGCCGTCGTTGCCCCAGCGCCGTTCGGCAGTGGCGGCGGCGCGGAAGCCCAGCGAGAAACGGCGGCCTTTGCAGAACTCCACGTGGTCGGGATCATCGGCCACGTGGAAGCGCTGGCATCGGCTGTCGTGGAACAGGCTGTCCACGCCGATGCGGTCCAGCAGCGGACCTTGCGTGGTGCTGGTGGTGTCCTTGCGCCGGGCGGTGGCCGGTGGCGGCGTGCGCAGCAGCAGATGACCACCTTCGCCCACCCAGTCCAGCAGGGCCTGCGCGGTATGCGGCGCCAGATCGCGGGTGTCCTGCAGCAGCACCAGGGTATCGCCCGGGGCCAGCGCCATGTCGCGCAACCGCAGCTGCTGCCGTGTCTGCACCTGCAGGCCGTCGGCACGCAGCGCCTGGCCCAGCACGTACAGCGGGTTGAAGCTGGCCTCGCCCTGCGGCGGCAGCACCAGGGTCTGGCTCACTTTCTCGTGGGTGCGCAGGAACAGGATCGTCAGCGGCACGCCGAGCACGATCAGCGCGCCGAGCAACAGCGACCAGAACAGGCGCGGCTTCATGCCTGCCACCGGAACTGCTGCTGCAGGGCAGCCGACAGTGCGTCGAAATCACTGCGGGCGGGCAGGCGACCGCCGTAGGCGGCGAACTGCCACATGCGCACGATGCGCGCGAACAGCTCGCGGTCACTGGCTTCGGGCATGCGCCGCGAGGCGCGCAGGCACTGCGCTTCGGTGGCGCCGGGCGGCAGCACCACGCCGCTGCGGTCCACCACGGTGCCCACGCTGGCGCGATACAGGAGGGCCAGCGCCTGGCGCGGGCGGCCGTCGTCCCACAGCCGTGCGGCCTGGGTGGCCACGTCCGGCGGCAGGATGTCAGGCAGCACGATGCTGTCTTCGCGGATGGCCGGTGCCGTTCCACCCTTGCGCCGACCGCTGCCGCGCAGCCACGGCAGCCACAGCCGCGCGGTCAGCAGCAGCACCAGCACCAGCAATCCCAGGCCACCCCACAGGCCCCACTCGGCCACGCGCGCCACCCAGCGGCGTGCATCCTGGCGGGCCTTGCGCGCGCGCTCAGCGTCGGTGTCCGGCTGCAGTTCCTTCTTTTCCTTCTTTTCCGCGTCGTCGCGGTCGATCGGCTGCCATTGGCTGACCTCGCGCAGCGGCCGCTGCAGCGGATCTTCGTAGGCGCGGTTCACCGCCTGGCGGAAGCCGGCGGTGTCCACCGGCGCATCGCCGAAGATCACCGCCGGGGTGTTGGCCGGATCCTGCGCGGCGCTGGGGCGCTTGCGGGTGGGCTTGTCGCTCTGCTCCGTCGCGGCCGTGGCCGGGCGGGCATCGCTGTCCTGCGCGTGCGCCGGTGCCAGCGGCAACGCCAGGCACAGCAGCAGCACCAGCGACGACGCGGCCGGCAGCAGGCGCTCACGCAGCCGGCGCAGGGCCATTTCCACGTCCCAGGCTTCCATTTCCGTGCGCCGGTTCAGATACAGCCCGAAGCCGGCACCGACGTACAGCGGGCCGATCAGCGCCGACGCCAGCCAGCACAGCAGGTTGAACACCAGCAGCGCCCACGGCGGTGGCGCCACGCGCAGCATGTCCCACGCCGCACGCCACGAGTCGGGCAGCAGATCCAGCGGAATGAACAGGAATGCCGAGGCGATCGCGCCCAGCACCAGCACCAGTTCGAAGCCCAGGCACAGGCAGCACAGGATCAGGGCGGCGCCGCCCGCGCCGGACACCACCGCGCGCCGCCGTGGCCCGCGCTGTCCCGGTGCATTGCCTTCCAGCAGGTTCACCGGCAGGCACAGGCTGCGCAGCCCACTGAAGCGGCGCCAGCCCAGGTAACCCCAGAAGCCGCTGTTGCCCCACTGCCGCTGCGCACGCAGCGCCGCACGTGGCGCCACCTGTTCGCCGAAGATGCCGCGCGAGAGCACGTACAGCGGCGCGCGCTCGAACAGCGGCTTGCACCACCACATCAGCAGCCAGGCCCAGCCGAACGCATCCAGCCACCAGGCCAGCGCATTGAACAGCACGAACAGCGGTGCGCTGGCCAGCAGCCAGCTGCCCCACACGCTGCGTGCGTGGCGGCGGGCCAGGGCCATGCCCAGCTCCATCGCCTCCCAACTACTGCGGGCGCGCAGCGCGACGTTCAGATGTTCAATCCGCACGACTGCCCCCACGCCCACCGCGCCACAGCCACAGCAGCACGCCGGCCCACAACACGCCGGCCACGCTGAACTTCAGCCAGGCCGGAATGTCGGCAATGGACGACCAGAAGGCCTCCACGAAGGCGGCCAGCAGCAGCATGAAGGCCACGCCCAGGCACAGGCGTGCGCCGATGCGACCGCCTTCCACCAGCGCGTCCACGCGGCGCTGCCGGCCCGGTGCGAGCAGGCGCATGCCCAGCTGCAGGCCTGCACCGCCGGCAATCACGATGGCGGTCAGTTCGAAGGCGGCATGCCCGACCACGAAACGCCAGAACGGATCGCCATGGCCGATCTGTTGCAGGTGGCCGGCCACCGCACCGATGGTGACCCCGTTGAACAACAGCACCAGCAGCGTGCCCAGCCCGGCCAGCAGGCCGCTGGCGAAGGTGCGCAGGGCAATGCCGATGTTGTTCAGGATGTAGTAGCCGAACATCATCCAGTCGGTACCGCTGTCGCGGCCCAGGCGGTCGGCCGAGGGGTCGTACATGCGTTCCATGCTGGCGATCTGCGCGTTGTCCATCAGCAGGTACACGCTGTCCGGGTGCCACTGCACCAGCACGAAGCAGGCGATGGCCGGCACCGCGAACATGGCCAGTGCCGCCCACATGCTGCGCGCCTGGCTGCGCACCAGCAGCGGGAAGTCGGCCATCAGGAATTCCAGCGCACGCCGCCAGCGCGTGGGCGGCGTGCGGTACAGCACGTCGTGGCCCTGCTGCATCAGCCCCTGCAGGCGCTGAACCAGCTGCGGGCTGTAGCCGCGTTCGCGGGCAAGGGCCAGTTGCTGGCACAGCCGCCGGTAGCGCTGGGCGAAGGCGGTATCGCCGGGGTCTGCACTGCCCATGGCAGCGCGGCGCCGGCGCAGCAGACCCGCGCGCTGCTGCAGCCACTGTTCCAGCGCATGCCATTCCTGCTGGTGGCGGGCGACGAACTGTTCCTGCTTCATCGCCGGCCCAGCAGCCAGTTGGCCATGGCGTACAGGCGCAGCACACCTACCTGGCCGTTGGCGCCGGTAAGCGGCTGGGCCAACCCGGCCAGTTCCTGCTGGCGGGCCGGCGACAGCCGCGGCGCGCGTTCGGCGAAGGCCATCACGGCGGTCTGTTCTTCCGGCCGCAGCGGCTGCGCCGGGGCCAGCACGCTGTCGATGGTGACCGGCGGCGGCAGGTAGAACGGCGGCGCGTGCACCACCACGGTGCCGGCCACCAGATCGCCCAGGCGCCGCCCATGCGGATCGAACAGGCAGCTGACCAGGCCCAGCGCGTAGGCGAAGGGCAGCATGTCCACGGTGCGCAGCAGGTTGCGGGTGACCGCGCCGGCCCAGCCCAGCGGCGCGCCATCGCGCATCACCACGCGCAGGCCCAGCGCACGCTTGCCGGGGGTGCGGCCCCACAGCGCTTCGCAGACGATGGGGTAGGCCCACATCAGCAGGAACATGATGGCCAGATAGATGCCGCGGCCGAACTCTTCCAGCAGCGCCAGCGGAATGGCCAGCACGAAGCCGGTGCCCACGCGGATGCCCAGGTCGATCAGCCAGGCCAGCGCACGCGGCATCGGCCCGGCGGCCGGCAACTGCAGCAGCACGCCTTCGGGCGTGACCACCTCGCGGTAGGTATCGAGCATGGGCGCGGCCATCAGGGCGACGGTCGCGGGTGTGGGCGCTGGAGTCCTCTCCGGCGTGCTGCCACGGGCATGGGCGGGGTCTCGACGGTTCCTGGTCGGGCCCCGACTTTAGCAGAGCGTGGTGGCCGGCGAGGGGCTCAGCCCAGGTATTCGTTCTTCAGGCGTACGTAGTGGTCGGCCGAGTAGTGCAGCGATTCGATTTCCTTGTCGCTGAGCGTGCGTGCCGGCCGCGCCGGGTTGCCCACCCACAGTTCGCCTTCGCCCACCACCTTGCCCGGGCCGACCACCGCGCCGGCGCCGACGAAGGCGTGGCGGGCGATCTGCGCGCCGTCCAGGATGCAGGCGCCCATGCCGATCAGGCTGTAATCGCCAATGCTGCAGGCGTGGATGATGCAGCCGTGGCCGACGGTCACGCCTTCGCCGATCAGGGTAGGGTAGCCGGCCTTGTTGTAGGGGCTGTGGTGGCTGACATGGATGATGGTGCCGTCCTGCACGTTGGTGCGCGCGCCAATGCGCACGTAATTCACGTCACCACGGATCACCGTGCCCGGCCAGATCGACACGTCGTCGGCCAGCTCCACATCGCCGATGAGGGTGCATGCCGGGTCGATGTACACGCGTTCGCCGAGTACGGGCATCTTGTCGCGGAAAGGGCGCAGCGGGTTCATCGGTGTCTCCAGCATTCGGGGCATTCGCGACGATGATACGCGCGCCGCGCCGCGCCGCTGCGCTCGCCGGGCATGGCCCGGCGCTACCGCCTATGCCGGCGCGTGCGCGGCCAGCATCTGCCGGAACAGATCGTCCAGCCACGCCGCATCCCCATGCCCTGCGGGCAGTCGTGGGCCTTCGGCGCGCGCAGCCAGTTCCGTATCGATGTAATCACTGATGGCGGCGATGCGCGGCCCGGCGGCGACTTCGGCGCTGGCGCGCTTCACCACCAGCAGCGCATCGATGGCCTCACGCACCGGGCCGTGCGGCAGCAGCCGGTCCAGCAGGTCCTCGAAGGCCATCGGCGGCGGCGTCTGCTCGTGCTCGATCCATTGGCAGGCCAGCAGCGGTCGCAGCACGTACAGGTACTTCTTGGTGCGCACCGTGTCGCCACGCAGATAGCCGCGATGGTTGGAACGGGCCATGTTGAAGTAGTGCCACCAGGTGCCCAGCGGCGAGTAGAAGCGTTCAGCGGCCTGCCACAGCTGGGCCACGGCAGCGGCATCCTGCTGGTAGATGATCGGCGAGCGCAGCCATTCGATCAGGGTCGGGTTGGACTTGGACACCAGCCGCAATGCCTTGCGCAGGTCCCAGCCGCTCACGTCCAGCTCGTCGTCGATGGGCAGCTCGATCACATCGCGCTGCGTCTCACCGGGGCCGGTGGCTTCATTGACGCTCAGGTACCAC
Source organism: Stenotrophomonas sp. YAU14A_MKIMI4_1 (assembly GCF_003086855.1). NCBI lineage: Bacteria > Pseudomonadati > Pseudomonadota > Gammaproteobacteria > Lysobacterales > Lysobacteraceae > Stenotrophomonas > Stenotrophomonas sp. YAU14A_MKIMI4_1. The sequence goes on along the minus strand of NZ_CP025998.1, from coordinate 4,255,759 downwards.
GGCTGGCGGTGCACGTAGATGAAGCGTGCATCGTAGTCGCTGTCCGGCGACGAGAAGCCCCAGCCGCGGCTGCCCGATTCGCAGGCCAGCAGCACGCGCACATCATGCGCGCGTTCGATGTCGGCCAGGGTGGAAAGGATGGCGGCGCGCTTGTCCGGCGCGATGGGGTGGATGTCGTCCATGCAGAGCAGATTCGTAGAGTCGAGCTTGCTCGACTGTAACGCACGCGTGGCACACGCATGCGTGTCGACCAAGGTCGACACCTACCCACCGGTCCCGGTAGGTGTCGACCTTGGTCGACACGATCCCCGCTCTGGTAGGTGTCGACCTTGGTCGACACGCAGGCAGGGGGGGTTACGCCACGCGGCCGCGGCGGGCGCGTTCCAGGTGCACCAGCAGCAGCGAGATCGCTGCCGGGGTCATGCCCGGAATACGCTGGGCCTGGCCGATGGTCTGCGGACGCACGCGTTCGAGCTTCTGCAGCGCTTCGGCCGACAGGCCGCGCACTATCCCATAGTCGAAATCCTGGGCGATCGGCGTGGCTTCATGCCGCTGCTGGCGCTCGATCTCCTCGCGCTGCCGGTCCAGGTAGCCGGCGTACTTCACGCCGATCTCGACCTGTTCGGCCACCTTGCCATCGGCCACGGCCGGGCCCAGCGACGGCACCTGCATCAACTGCGCGTAATCCAGCTCCGGGCGCTTGATCAGGTCCAGCACGTTGGTTTCGCGGCTGACGGCCACGCCCAGCGTTTCCTGCACCTCGCGGCCCAGCGCGTTGGCCGGGGTGGCCCACAGCGCGCCCAGTCGCGCGCGCTCGGCGCTGACGGCGGCCTGCTTGGTTTCAAACGCGCTCCAGCGGCGGTCGTCGACCAGGCCCATCTCGCGGCCGACCGGGGTAAGCCGCTGGTCGGCGTTGTCTTCGCGCAGCTGCAGGCGGTATTCGGCGCGGCTGGTGAACATGCGGTACGGCTCGTTGGTGCCATGGGTGATCAGGTCATCCACCAGCACGCCCAGGTAGGCCTCGTCGCGGCGCGGGCACCAGCCATCCAGCCCGCGCACCTGGCGCGCGGCGTTCAGGCCGGCCAGCAGACCCTGCGCGGCAGCTTCTTCATACCCGGTGGTGCCGTTGATCTGGCCGGCAAAGAACAGGCCGTTCACCAGCTTGGTTTCCAGCGAGGCCTTCAAGCCGCGCGGGTCGAAGAAGTCGTATTCGATGGCGTAGCCGGGGCGGGTGATGTGCGCGTTCTGGAAGCCGACGATGCTGCGCACCATCTCCAGCTGCACGTCGAACGGCAGCGAGGTGGAAATGCCGTTGGGGTAGATCTCGACGATGCCCAGGCCTTCGGGTTCCACGAAGATCTGGTGGCTGGCCTTTTCGGCGAAGCGCACCACCTTGTCTTCGATGGACGGGCAGTAGCGCGGCCCGATGCCTTCGATCTGGCCGCTGTACAGCGGCGAACGGTGCAGCGCGTCGCGGATGATCTGGTGGGTCTGTTCGGTGGTGTGGGTGATCCAGCAGCTGACCTGCTGCGGGTGCTCATCCACCGAACCGAGGAAGGACATGACCGGCCGCGGCGTGTCGCCGGGCTGTTCGTCCATCACGCTGTAATCGAGCGAACGGCCATCGATGCGCGGCGGCGTGCCGGTCTTCAGGCGGTCCACCTGGAACGGGCGTTCGCGCAGGCGCGCGGCCAGCGTGGTGGCCGGCGGGTCGCCCATGCGGCCGGCGGCGTACTGGGTGGGGCCCACGTGGATCTTGCCGGCCAGGAAGGTGCCGGCGGTGAGCACCACGGCCTCGGCGTCGAAACGCAGGCCGGTCTGGGTGATCACCCCGCGCACGACATCGCCTTCGATGACCAGGTCATCCACGGCGGCCTGGAACACGGTCAGGTTCGCCTGGCCTTCCACAATGGCGCGGATCGCCATGCGGTACAGGTTGCGGTCGGCCTGGCAGCGGGTGGCGCGCACGGCCGGGCCCTTGGAGGCGTTCAGGGTGCGCCACTGGATGCCGGCACGGTCGGCGGCATGGGCCATGGCCCCGCCCAGCGCGTCGATCTCCTTTACCAGGTGGCCCTTGCCGATGCCGCCGATGGCCGGGTTGCAGCTCATCGCGCCCACCGTTTCGATGTTGTGGGTCAGCAGCAGGGTGCGCACGCCGGTACGGGCCGCGGCCAGCGCGGCCTCGGTGCCGGCGTGGCCGCCGCCAATGACGATGACATCGTAACGATGGAAGGACGGGTTCATAGGGGGCAGGTCAGCAAAGGGGGCGGGCGCGCCGAAGGCGGCCAGGGTGGCGATTTTAGCGCCATTCGGCGGGGGGCGACGGGGGGCGCCCGCACGCTTGGGTGAAATCAACCCTAAAGTTGGCAGGAAAGTTGCAGATAACCCGATAGCACCCATCGTGGCTGGCGCTCATGGCGTTGGTGACCGGATTGGAACAGGGGCCGGTACAGGCGCACGATGGGGAAGCAGGGGGCCGGTGGTCGGGGGACTGCCGGCCCCGTTTTTTTTCGGCCAAGGGTGGCGCTAGCCACGCATGGCGTGGATCTACCGGCAGCATCAAAAACGAACGGCCCCGCAGTGCGGGGCCGTTTGTCTTGCAGAGGTGCCGACATCCGACAGGGCCGGAACAGGGGGGATCCAGATGTTCCTGTCGGATATCGACGTAGAGCGTTTGGTCACGGCCCTAACGTTTTTGTCACATTGTGACGCGGGCCGTCACCACCTGCGTAGAGTGAGGCTTGAACCGGGGGAAATGCAAGATGGTTCAGGGCTCAACTGTGCGCTGCGTCCCACGATCGAGATTGCGCCAAGGGGAACCGTTCATCCTGGGTGCGGCCGGACGCGGCGGCGGACCGGCCGGCCGCGCCGGGCGGGCTGCTGGTGCCGGACGCTGGACTGCCTGCGGCGGGCGCTGCATCGAATCCAGGTTGCGCCAGGGCGAGCCGCCGTTGTTCTCGCGGGGCGGCCGCGGCGGACGGTTCTCACCGCCATTGCCCGGGCGCGGCGGCGGGCGATGGTTGTGCGGCGGGCGGTAGATCGGCCGCGAATAGTACGGGTTGCCATAGCCGTAATAGCCATAGCCGCCGTAGCCGCCGTAGTACGGGTAGCCCGAATCGTAGGGATAGCCGTAGGGGTAGCGGTACTCCGTCGAGGGCGCACCGTGGTAGTAGCCGCCACCGCGGCCACCGCCAACGTAATCGTAGGTAGCGCAGCCGGTCAGGGCCAACATCAGGCCACCGGCAAGCAACAGGCGCAGTTTCATGTGGAGTCCCCCCAAGGACGGGTGTAGTGCCAGCTTCGGGCGCGAGCGTTGAATCGCCCCTTAATCCCGCCGGCCAGAATGAATGGCGGTGAAGGGCAGCATGCTGGCACGGCAGCCGGCATCGCCGCCAGCGCGGGGGCTTACGTTAACCTTGCGTCATGAGCGATTCACTGTTGCCTACCCCCGCCGATGTACTGGCCGCCGCAGCGCGCATCGCGCCGCATGCCCATGTGACCCCGGTGCTGCGTTCGCACGCGCTGGATGCGCTGGCCGGAGCGTCGTTGGCGTTCAAGGCCGAGCACCTGCAGCGCGGCGGTGCCTTCAAGTTCCGTGGGGCATGCAATGCGGTGTGGTCGCTGCCGGAAGATCGGGCGGCGGCGGGCGTGGTGACCCATTCGTCGGGCAACCACGGTGCCGCACTGGCGCTGGCGGCGCGCACCCGCGGCATTCCCTGCCACGTGGTGGTGCCCGAGGGCGCGGTGGCAGCCAAACTGGCCAACATCGCCCGCCACGGTGCCACGCTGTGGCGTTGCCCGCCCACCATTGCCGACCGCGAGGCCACCTGCGCGCAGGTGCAGGCCGATAGCGGCGCGACCTTGGTGCACCCGTATGCCGACCCAGCCGTGATGGCCGGGCAGGGCACCGCGGCGCTGGAACTGCTGCACAGCGATGGCCCGTTCGATGTGCTGGTGGTGCCGGTCGGCGGCGGTGGCCTGGCCTGCGGCACCGCGCTAGCCCTGCAGCACGCCAGCCCGCACACCCGCCTGGTGCTGGCCGAACCGGCCGGGGCCGACGACACCGCGCGCTCGCTGGCCGCCGGTACCCGCCAGGGCCCGTTCACCCCGGACACGTTCTGCGACGGCCTGCGCACCCTGGTCGGGGTGCCCAACTTCGCCCTGCTGCAGGCCGCCGGCGCCGAGGTGATCGTGGTGGATGATGCCGCCACGCTGGCCGCCATGCGCCTGCTGTGGGAGGTGCTGAAGCAGGTGGTCGAACCGTCTTCGGCCACGGTGCTGGCCGCGGTACTGGCGCAGCCGCAGCGGTTTGCCGGCCTGCGCGTGGGCCTGGTGCTGTCCGGTGGCAACGTGGACCTGCCGGCACTGCGCTGGGAGGCGGCGTGAGCCGCGGCCGGCACCGTGCCCGCACCGGCCTGCTGGGCTGGCTGTGGCGGCTGTTCGTACTGGTGGTGGTGTGGTTGCTGGGGGTGACGGCGTGGATCGTCTGGGTGGGCGAGCGCGACCAGGCGGCCAAGGCCGACGCGATCATCGTGCTGGGTGCTGCGGCGTACGACGCCAAGCCGTCGCCGGTGTTCGAAGAGCGCATCCGCCATGGCCTGGATCTGTACCAGGCCGGCTACGCGCCGTTGCTGATCTTCACCGGTGGCTATGGTGGCAGCGGCGCGCGCTTTTCCGAATCACAGGTGGCGCGCCGTTACGCACTGAAGCATGGCGTGCCCGACGACGCGATCCTGATTGAGACCGCCTCGCGCAATACCGTGCAGAACCTGGTGGAAGCCAAGCGCCTGATGGAGCAGCGGCACCTGCAGCGGGTCATCATTGTCAGCGACCCGCTGCACATGGCCCGCGCGCTGCGCCTGAGCCAGGCGATGGGGATCGAAGCGCTGGCCTCGTCCACGCCCAGTACGCGCTTCCGCAGCTTCCATACCAGCTGGCGTTTCCTGCTGCAGGAGATCTACTTCTTCCACCGCGACCTGGTGCGCCCGCCGTTGAGTTCGCCGGGCAACACCTGAGCGGTTGCCGCCCGCTTCTGGTAGGTGCCGACCTTGGTCGGCACGATGTTGGCCGCGTCGTGATGTGATCGGTTGTGCCAACCAAGGTTGGCACCTACCAGAGCGGGCTGCAGGTTGCCGCGGCGCGCGCCGGCCGATATCTGCATTTGGTAGGTGCCGACCTTGGTCGGCACGATGTTGGTCGCGTCGCGATGTGATCGATTGTGCCAACCAAGGTTGGCACCTACCAGAGCAGACCGCGGGCGGGCATCAGGGCTGCTTGCGGCGGATCGGGATGGCCGACACCGGTACCGATGCGATGTCGTGGCCACCTTCGCGGATCGGTGCGCCGGGGTCCGGTGCCCAGGCGTGGGCGTAGATCACTTCCCAGCTGCTGGGCAGCTTGCCATCGTCGCGGCGCAGGGGTTCGTAGGCCGCCGCAGCGGCGGCGAAGCGGCCGCGCCCGGTCAGGGTATGGCGACGGTCCACGCGGGCGTTGGTGGCGCCCATCGCGCGCAGCTCGCGCATCAGCGCGGGCAGGTCGTCGTAGGTCAGGGTGAACAGATCGCGGTCCAGCACCGGGTCGCGGAAGCCGGCCATCATCAGTGCATCGCCGAACTGGGCGATCTGCGCGAAGCGACTCACGTGCGGACGGTCATCGGCGGCGGCGAACGCTTCGTTGAGCTCGATCAGCGTTTCCGGGCCGAAGGTGGAACACAGCAGCAGGCCGCCGGGCTTGAGCACGCGGCGGAAACCGGCAAACACCGCCGGCAGGTCGTCCAGCCACTGCAGGCACAGGTTGCTGAAGATCACATCGACGCTGTTGTCGGCCAGCGGCAGCGCGGCGGCATCACCGCACAGGCGCTGGAACGGCTTCCACCAGCCGGCCTGGCGCTTGGCCTGGCCCAGCATCGGCAGGGCCACGTCCAGCGCGATCACCTGCGCCTTCGGCCAGCGCTTCTTCATCAGCGCACTGGCGTGGCCGGTGCCCGAGCCAATGTCCAGCACCACCGCCGGCGTGCGTGCTTCCAGGTAATCCAGCGATTCGATCAGCCGCGACTGCACTTCGCGCTGCAGGGCAGCGGCGGCGTCGTAACTGCTGGCGGCGCGGCCGAAGGCGCGGCGGACGTGGCGGGCATCGAAGTGGGACGGCATTGCAGAAGTCTCTTAGAACGTACCGGGGTAGGCGCCGCCGTCGATCAGCAGGTTCTGCCCGGTGAGGTAACCGGCCTGTGCGCTGCACAGGAAGGCGCAGGCCGCGCCGAATTCGTCCGGCGTGCCGAAGCGGCCGGCGGGGATCTGCTGGCGGCGGCGCTCGGCCACGGCCTGGGCGTCGCCGTCCTGGCCCGCTGCATGGGCGAAGTTGGCGCGCAGGCGGTCGGTGTCGAACTGGCCGGGCAGCAGGTTGTTGAGGGTGACGTTGTGGCCGACGGTGCGCCGGGCCAGGCCGGCGACGAAGCCGGTCAGGCCACTGCGCGCGCCGTTGGACAATGCCAGCGTGTCGATCGGTGCCTTCACCGATGAAGAGGTGATGTTGACGATGCGGCCGAAGCCGCGCGCGATCATCGCGTCCACCGTGGCGCGGATCAGCGCGATCGGCGCCAGCATGTTGGCGTCCAGCGCGGCGATCCAGTCGTCGCGTTCAAACGTGCGGAAATCGCCGGGCGGCGGGCCACCGGCGTTGGTCACCAGGATGTCCACCTGCGGGCAGGCGGCCAGCGCCTGGGCGCGGCCGGCGTCGGTGGTCACATCGGCGGCCACCGCGCGCACTTCGCCCGCACCGGGCAGGGCGCGCAGTTCGCCGGCGGCGGTCTGCAGGGCGGCTTCGCCACGGGCCACGATCACCACGTTCACGCCCTCGGCCACCAGCGCACGCGCGCAGCCCAGGCCCAGCCCCTTGCTTGCGCCACACACCAGTGCCCAGCGGCCGGAAATACCCAGATCCATATGTCAGCCCTGCATCGTTCGGAAGGCGCTCATTGTCCGCCATCGGCCGGTGACAGGCCGGCAACGAAGTGTTGCAGGGCGGCGGCCACCTGATCGGCATGGCCCAGGAACGGCGCATGGCCGCCGTGGGCGATGGTCAGTGCCTGCGCGTTCGGCGCCAGCGCCGCGGCGGCCTGCATGGCGGCCGGTGATACCAGGCGGTCGCGCTGGCCGGCGATCCACAGGCTGGGTCTGCCCAGCGCCGGCAGGGCGCCGCGCAGGTCGGTGCTTTCCAGCAGGCGCAGGCCTTCCAGCAGGGCGCGCTCGGTCGGCGCGCCACGTTCCACCAGGCGCTGGCGCAGGGTGCGCAGTTCCTCGCGGGCGTGCGCCGAGCCCATCACGTCCAAGGCCAGGAAGCGTTCCAAGGTGCCGGCGAAATCGGTCGCCAGGTCACGCCCGAACAGCTCGAACACCGCCGGTTCCACGGCATGCGGCCAGTCGTCGCCGCGGACGAAACGCGGAGTGGCCGCGATCATTGCCAGCCCGCGCACCTTGGGCAGCGTCGCTGCGGCATGCAGGGCGAACAGCCCGCCCAGTGACCAGCCGCACCACACCGCCGGCGGGGTAGCCGCGGCAATCGCGTTCACCACGTAGGGCAGGCGCAGCGGCGTGGCGTCGTCGCGGCTGTGGCCGTGGCCGGGCAGGTCCACCACGTGCAGGGTGAAGTGGTCGGCCAGGCGTTCCAGCAGCGGCGCGAACACGCCGCCCTGCAGGGCCCAGCCATGGATCAGCACCAGGTCCGGCCCGCGGCCGGTGACATCGATATGCATGCGGGGCCCTGCGTGTTTCAGGCGATGGCGCGGTCGAACGGCAGCGACGGCGGCAGCGGATCGGGGGCAAGGGCGGCGCGGCCGACCTGGTCGCGCGCACTGGCGATGGCGTCCACCAGACCACGCACCTGTTCGGGCGTGTGCAGCGCCGACAGGGTGACGCGCAGCCGCGCCTTGCCTTCGGGCACGGTGGGCGGGCGGATCGCACCGACCAGCCAGCCGGCCTGTTCCAGCGCCTGCGACATCGCCACGGCGGTGTGATCGTCGCCGCACAGCAGCGGCTGGATCGGCGTTTCCGAGGCCATTACATCCAGCCCGTGGCGGCGTGCTTCGCCGCGGAACAGGGCAATCAGATCGGTCAGGCGCTCACGCCGCCAGTGGTCACGGCGGGCCAGGCGCACCGCTTCCAGCGCGGCGGCGGCCAGGGCCGGTGGCAGCGCCGTGGTGTAGATGTAGGGGCGTGCGGTTTCGGCCAGGTGTTCAATCAGGTCGTCGCGACCCAGCACCAGCGCGCCGGCACCGCCCAGCGCCTTGCCCAACGTGACCAGCTGCAGCGGCACATCGTCCACGCCCAGCCCGGCGCTGGCCACGGCACCACGACCATCGCCCAGCACGCCCACGCCGTGCGCATCGTCCACGTAGAACAGCGCCTGCTGCAGGCGCGCCACCAGGGACAGCGCACGCAGCGGCGCGATATCGCCGTCCATGCTGAAGACACCGTCGGTGGCCAGCATGGCCGCGCCATCGGGCGCGTGCTTGAGCTGGCGCATGGCGCCTTCCGGGTCCAGGTGCGGGTAGCGGCGCAGGCGTGCGCCGGCCAGCCGGGTGGCATCGAGCAGGCTGGCGTGGTTCAACTTGTCCTGCACGCAGACATCGTTCTCTTCGCTCAGCAGTGCCTGCTGCACGGCCAGGTTGGCGGCGAAGCCACTGCCGAACAGCAGGGCGCGCGGGTAACCCAGCCAGTCGGCAACTTCGCGTTCCAGTGCGTCGTGCAGCGCGTGGTGGCCGCAGACCAGGTGCGAGGCACCGGCACCGGCGCCTTCGCGCGCGGCGGCGTCCTGCAGCGCGTTGACCACGCTGAACTGCTGGGCCAGGCCCAGGTAATCGTTGCTGCAGAAGCCGGTCAGCCAGCGCCCGTCAATTTCCAGGCGCACGCCATCGCGGCGCGACACCGTGCGCCGGGGGCGGCGACGGCCTTGGGCATCGCGCAACGCGCGCTGGGCTTGAAGGCGGGCGGACAGGTCGGGGCGGGCCATGGTGGCTACGGGCGACGACGGGGCGGCTAGGGTAGCGCGTTGCCGCGGCGGCCGCTTGTGCCCCGCATCACGCGGCGCCGGCAGCGGCACAGACAGCGATATCGGCGTGCACGGTGCCGCCGTGGTCATGGCCCGCGGCGCCCACCTGCACCGGCATCGGCTGCAGGCCCAGGCGCGCGAACAGGGCCAGGTCGCGTTTGCTTTCCGGGTTGCCGGTGGTCAGCAGTTTTTCCCCGTAGAAGATCGAGTTGGCGCCGGCCAGGAAACACAGCGCCTGCAGTTCATCGCTCATGGCTTCGCGGCCGGCCGACAGCCGCACCATCGAACGCGGCATGACGATGCGGGCCACGGCAATCATGCGCACGAACTCGAACGGGTCCAGTTCGGCGCTGCCATGCAGCGGTGTACCGGGCACCTGCACCAGCTGATTGATGGGTACCGAATCGGGGTGGGCCGGCAGCGTGGCCAGCGCCAGCAACAGGCCGATGCGCTGCGCGCGCGTTTCGCCCATGCCGACGATGCCGCCACAGCAGGTTTTCAGTCCCGCATCGCGCACGTGGCCCAGGGTATCCAGGCGGTCCTGGTACTGGCGGGTATGGATGATCGAATCGTAGTAATCCGGCGCGGTGTCCAGATTGTGGTTGTAGTAGTCCAGGCCGGCCGCTTTCAGGGCACGTGCCTGTTCGGCGCTGAGCATGCCCAGGGTGGCGCAGGTTTCCAGGCCGAGCGCCTTCACCCCGGCAATCATCGCGGCCACCTTCGGAATGTCGCGTTCCTTCGGCGAACGCCATGCGGCGCCCATGCAGAAGCGCGATGCACCGGCGGCCCTGGCCTGGCGCGCCTTGGCCAGCACCGCCTCGGTGTCCATCAGCTTCTGCGCGTTCACGCCGGTGTTGTAGCGCTGCGCCTGCGGGCAGTACGCGCAGTCTTCCGGACAGCCACCGGTCTTCACCGACAGCAGGGTAGACACCTGCACCTGCGCCGGATCGAAATGCGCGCGATGCACGCTGGCGGCGCGGAACAGCAGTTCCGGCAAGGGCAGGTCGAACAGCGCCTGCAGTTCGTCGTGCTGCCAGTCGTGGCGGATGGCATAGGCCATGGCGGGACCTTGGAAGGGGTGGAACGAGGGCGGCAGTGTGGGTGGGTGGGTGAAGACTGTCAACTTCATGGTTTATTTGTAGGTTTACAGGCGGGAGTGCAGCAAGCCGCCGCCGCGGTGTAAGTTCATGGCTGCATAGGGAGTCGCGAGCATCTGCCATGGACAGTTCCCAGACTTACCCGATCCGCCGCGATGCGGTGCTGTGCAGCCTGGCCGAACTGCCGGACGGCGGCCTGCGCGTGGTCTTGGATGATCTGCGCCAGACCGATCCGCCTGGGCACTGGAAGCACCACGTGCTGGTGATCTTCAAGGACTACCCGGCGGGGCAGCTCGATCCGTCGGCGCTGTCGAACGAGGAACTGCAGGCATTCGGCCATTACGTGCTGGTTCGCCTGCTGGCCATCAACGGTTGCCTGCCTGCCGAGGAAGGTGCTGCCGAACGCGATGCGCCGCTTGCCGGCCCGTAGCGGCCGCAGGCACGACCGCGCCGCTACACTGGCCCGCCCAGCAACGGACCTGCCATGGAACTGCCGCACTTCGCCTACCACCCCGACCCGCTGGCCACCGGCAGCGTGATCGCCGCCGATACCGCATGCGTTTGCTGCGGGCAGTCGCGCGGCTACGTCTATGCCGGGCCGGTCTACGCCGAAGACGAATACGAACAGGCGATCTGCCCCTGGTGCATCGCCGATGGTTCGGCGCATGCGCAGCTTGGGGCTACCTTCACCGATGAAGAAGGCGTGGGCGGTGGCGGTGAATGGGACGAGGTGGACGAGACGATCATCGATGAAGTGGCGCAGCGAACGCCGGGCTTCAACGGCTGGCAGCAGGAGCAGTGGTGGACACACTGCGGCGATGCCGCCCAGTTCATCGGCCGCGCCGGTCGCGCCGAGCTGGAAGCGCTGGGCCCGGCCGCGCTGGCCGCGATCCAGGACAGCACCGGCTTGGACGATGGCCCGCAGTGGCAGCACTTCCTGGCGGCGCTGGACAAAGATGGATCACCCACGGCCTACCTGTTCCGCTGCCGGCACTGCGGCGAAGTGGGCGGCTACCAGGACTGCGACTGACAAGAGCCACGCCTACATGCAGGCACGCCGATACGCTCGTGTTTCCCGATGTGCCACTGCGGTGGCAAGCGCGCTGGCCTGCCTGCTTCCGCTGCAGAGCGGGGCGCAGCAAGCGGCGGCTACCGACATTCCCTACGCCACGCCCGACGCGGCCTTGACTGCCCTGCGGGCGCTGCCGCAGGTACGCGAGCGCCAGGACAACGACTGGGTGGTGCTGCACGACCTGCAGGGCCAGGTGTTCTGGTCGGTCACCCTGCCGGGCAATGGCTGGCATCCGTCGATCGTCCGCCGGCAACTGCGCGAGCAGCAGGGCGAAGTCCGTGTCGACATGCAGGTGCGCTGCGGCGCACCCAAGGATGACTGCGACCGCTTGGTGCAGGTGTTCCAGGCCAGCAACGAACATCTGCGTGCGGCGGCCAGGGCGATGGCCGAAGTGCCGGACAAGGACTGAGCCCACGATGTACGAATGGCAGCCCAATCGCCTGGGGCTGTAAGCCACTACAGCCCCGGCGTGCAGCGCAGCAGCCTCAGGCCGCCTTTGCCTGCTGGCGGGCGCGTGCGCGGCGCTCGATACTGGCGGCGAACAGCGGGGTTTCGCGGCCATTGTGATTGCCGCCGTCGCGCTGGCGTGCTTCGGCCGCTTCTTCGAACGGGGTGCCGTGCTCGGCGATGAAATCCAGGAATTCCTGGGTGGGGTGGGCGACCACGCTGTTGGTGTACTCGCAGGTGTTTTCGTCGATCTTCTTCACGCTCAGCGTCCAGATCACCTGTACGCGGGTGCGCCCATTCGGGGTGAAGGCATCGGACGTGGACACCATGCGGCACAGGCTGGGCGTGGCCACTTCGGCCACGTAGTGCTGCACCATCAGGGTCTTGCCGATCATTTCCACGTTGATGGACATGCGCGTGCCATCGTCGGTGGTGGTGCTGCCAGCGGAAATATGGTCGGGCGGGCAGCAGCGCTGGTACTCGGCTTCGGGCAGGTTGAACAGCCATTCGGCGATGTCCACCTGTTCGATCGGCAGGTTGATGATGGCGCTGTAGGCCGAGGAAGACAGCTGCTTGTCGCTGATGATGATGTCGGACATGTGCGGGCTCCGCAGCGGTGGGGGTGTGACCACTATCGGTTGCCGCTGCGCGCAGGGCAGCCAGCCATCGGTATGGGCGCCGCCATCCATCGGGGCGGCCTGCTCATACGAAGGTAGGCGCAATGCTGCCGGCAGGCCTTCAGCGGTTGCCGGGTGCGCGAGGGGCCGCAGCGACTGCATGCCGGCGCGCAGCGCGTCTGAATCCTCCATGTCACCCAGGCCGGCCTTCGCCAGCAGGGTGATCGCCTGGCCTTGGCGGCGGGCCATGTCCTGCACGGATTCGCCACTGGAATCGTTGCGCCACACCGTCCACAGCGCGCCCAGCCGGTCGTCGATACGCACCACCGCGGTATGGAACTCGTCAACGTCGCCCCCAAAGACTCTGGCCGGGCACAGCAGGATCGCGCCCTCCTTCTCTGAGGGAAGCCGCTGCCGCGGTTCGCCTTCCAGGCAGTTTGGAACGACGCGGCCGTCATGGGCCTGCAGCGCCTGCAGATCGACCAGGGTGAACCGCGCAGGCACCGCGCGGGCCGTGGCATCGGTGCCGTCCAGGCACGCTGCCCGCGCCCAAGGGCGTGCAAGCCGCTGGCACCGCGCTGCGCGATTGAGGCTTTCAGTTGACAGCGCGGGACTGCTAACCGCTACCTCGGCAGAGTCGAAGCGGATGGGCGCCTTGCTCTGCAGGCTGCGACGCTGCAGCGCCGACCGAAGCCTGTTGTCCTGCAGGCTGTCATCACGCGGGCCCAGAGAGAACTGGCTGCCGCGCTCGCCGTAACCCTGCAGGGCAGCGATGGGCAGCTCAAGGGTGTGTTGGCCAATCTCGATGCGTACCTGCGTGGCCAGCGTCTCCACGTCATCGTCCTCGCCGCGTGTCTGGCAACTGGCGGTCAGCACGATGGCTGCCAGCCACAGAACGTGTCGGCGTCTGCGCAGGTGCTGCGGCCGCTGTGATGCAACGGGCGCGGAAGACCTGATGAAGGTGTGAGGGGGCATGTGCGCGTCGACCGGTTGGGAGTGGGACGCAGCATGCCGGGCCTGGATGGTGCCATTGCGGGGCGAATGTGAAGTGGTGATGGAGTGCTTCGGCGCTTGCCGACAGGCGACGCCGATCTGCAACCCTTGCTCGCGCAGCGGCGCCCTACCAAGGCAGGGCGCCTGCAGGCCGTTGCCCGGTTACACCTGGGCCATGCCACCGTCGACGAACAGCTCGACACCGTTGATGAAGCTGGCCGCATCCGAGGACAGGAAGGCCACGGCATTGGCCACCTCCTGCGGTTCGCCCAGGCGTGCCAGCGGCACCTGCGCGGCCAGGTGGTCGAACAGACCCTGGCGGGCTTCATCGGGCACCAGGTCGCCCAGACCAGGGGTGCGGATGGGGCCCGGGCTGACCACGTTCACGCGGATCTTCCGGTCCTTCAGGTCCAGCGACCACGAGCGGGCAAAGTTGCGCACCGCCGCCTTGCTGGCGCTGTACACGCTGAAGTTGGCGGTGCCCTGGATCGACACGGTCGAACCGGTCAGCACGATCGAGGCGCCATCGACCAGCAGCGGCAGCGCCTTCTGCACGGTGAACAGCACGCCGCGCACGTTGGTGGCGAAGATGCGGTCGAAGTGTTCTTCGGTGATCGCCCCCAGCGGCAGCATGTCACCGCCGCCGGCATTGGCGAACAGGATGTCCAGGCGGCCGGCCTGGCGGGCAATCTGCGCGTAGACCGCGTCCAGGTCACTCGGCTGCGAGGCGTCGGCACGGATGCCGGTGGCCTGCGCACCGATGCTGGCCACGGCCGCATCCAGTTCCGGCTGGCGGCGGCCGGTGATGTAGACCGTTGCGCCCAGGCGGGCCAGGTGCTGGGCGGTGGCCAGGCCGATGCCGGTGGTGCCGCCGGTGACCAGGGCGATCTTGCCGTTGAAATCAGTGCTCATGGTGTTCTCCTGTAAGGGCTGCCGGGAGGGAGGTGGCAGCGGGTGGGAGAATGATGGGCGGCCCCGGTTTGGCGATAAATAATGCGCAATGACAATGACTATGCACCTGAGTGCATAATCGGCCGTATGAACCAGCTCAACGCCATCCATGCCTTCGCCCGCGTGGTCGAGACCGGCAGCTTCACCCGCGCCGCCGATTCACTGGACATGCCCACCACCTCGCTGAGCAAACTGGTGCGCGAACTGGAGGCGCACCTGGGCGTGCGGCTGCTGCAGCGGACCACGCGCCGGGTGGCGGTGACCGCCGAAGGCCAGACGTACTACGAGAAGGCCGGCCGCCTGCTGCGCGACCTGCAGGATGTCGATGCCTCGTTCAGTGCGGCACGCGGGACGCCGCGCGGCATGCTGCGCGTGGACATCGGCGGTTCCACCGCGCGTGACGTGCTGATTCCGCTGCTGCCGGCGTTCATGGCGCGCTACCCGGACATCCGCATCGAGCTGGGCGTGTCCGACCGCACGGTGAATCTGATCGGCGAGAACGTGGACTGCGTGATCCGCGGCGGCGCGCTGGATGACTCGTCGCTGGTCGCACGGCATCTGGGCGACGCGCGCCTGATCACCTGCGCCAGCCCGGCCTATCTGAAGGCGCATGGGGTGCCGGCGTATCCGGAAGAACTGCGCAATGGCCACCGCTTGATCAGCTATCTGCTGCCGTCGAACGGGCGCGCCGTGCCGTTCCGGTTCCGTGGCCCTGACGGTGCCTTCGAGATCAAGGCCGAGCACCGCCTGGGCATCAACGAAAGCAATGGCCATCTGGCCGCCGCGCTGGCAGGCCTGGGCCTGGTGCAGACCTTCGGTTATGCCGCAGCTTCCGCGCTGCAGAGCAAGGCGCTGGTGGAGGTGCTGCAGCCGTGGCGGCCGGCGGCCTACCCCTTCCATGTGGTGTACCCCGACAACCGCCATGTCAGCCCGCGGCTGCGGGTGTTCATTGACTGGCTGGTGGAGGTGATGCCGCCGTTGTTGGGGGGCTAGTGACCCGCTATGCGGGCAGCGCAGCGTCAGCTGCGTCGCGGCCGCACGGACACGTGGGGGTGGTCAGGAACATGCCAGCGCCACGGGAAGTCCGCCGCGCGGCTGATGCCGATGCGCGGTCCCACCACGGGCGACGCCGGCGGTGGCGTGCCATCGGAGGCGATGACGATGCCGCGGTCGGCGCCGACCAGGTCTGCACCATCCAGATCGCGGGTAATGCCGAAGGCCTGGGAAAGCTTGCCGGGCCCACTGGCAAGATCGCGCTCGCGCCTGGCAGCAGGCCGCGCCGCCTGCATGGCGCCCACGCCGGCCACGGGTTCGGCCGCCCTCAGCAGTACGCCGACGCCTTCGCCGATTTCCCCACACACCGCGTTGCTGCCCCAGTGCATGCCATAGGTGAAGTAGACATAGAGATGACCGGCCTCGCCGAACATCGTGGCGTTGCGCGCAGTCTGCCCTCGATACGAGTGTGCGGCCGGGTCTTCGCTGCCGGCATAGGCTTCGACTTCCACGATGCGCGCGGCGCGCCCGTCATCACGCACGAGCAGCTTGTTCAACAACTGGGGTGCAACCAGGGTGGGATGGCGCCGATAGAAATCGCGCGGCAGCACGTGCCATTGGGCGGGAAGCCAACAGAGGGTTGTTCCCGGCTTTTGTGTTGGTGCTGACATGTCACTGCATACGTTGCGCGATGGCCATCAAGCTAATCCGTCGTATGTGCAGTGCACGTGTCGGCTTGAGTGCGGCGCAGCGGTCAATCCTTACCGGACGGTGCAGCAGCGACTGATAGCGGACTGACGGCGTTGCGAGCATGTTCAAGCGCATGCACCTACGACGATTCCACAACGTCCTTACCCGCGTTACAAGACAGACACTGCAGCTGCTGCTTCCGCTGCGCTGTCTGGTCTGCGGCGAGCCCGGCCATGATGGCCTGGATCTGTGCGGCGCCTGTCTTTCCGATATCCCCTGGTCAGCCCGTGCCTGCCACCGCTGCGCGCTGCCGCTGCCCGATATCGCGCTGCCGGTGTGCGGTACCTGTCGCGACGAACCACCGCCGCAGGCGGCCACGCACGCCAGCCTGTTGTACCTGCCGCCGGTGGACCAGTTGCTGCTGCGCTTCAAGTTTCACCACGACCTGGCGGCCGGGCGACTGCTGGCCCAGCTGATGCTGCGGCATCCACCGGCGTGGACCTGTCCGACGCTGGCACCGGTGCCGCTGCATCGCCGCCGCCTGCGCCAGCGCGGCTACAACCAGGCCGGGGAGCTGTGCAGGTTTCTGCAGCAGCCAGTGTGGCGCGGGCTGCACCGCCGCCGCCATACCGCGCCGCAGTCAGAGCGCAGTGCCGAACAGCGCAGGGACAACCTGTTCGATGCCTTCGACGTGCGCGGACCGGTGCCGCCGCGGGTGACGCTGGTGGATGACGTGATGACCACCGGCAGCACGGTGCTTGAGATTGCCGAAACGCTGAAGCTGGTGGGCGTGGGCGAAGTGCGCGCCTGGGTCTGCGCACGGGTGCCGTGAGCGTGCCCACAGTGATGGATGCCAGTAGAGTCGACTGTCAGTCGACTATCGCGCGCAGCGCGGGATTTTTCGCGATCTGAAGGAAGGGCAGTCGACTGACAGTCGACTCTACCCAGTCGACTCTACCCAGTCGATTTGCCCGGTCGAGTTGCCCGGTCGAGTTGCCCAGTCGGTGGCCACGCCAGCGGGTCAGTGCGCGGATGCCATGACAGTGTCGTCATCGGTTCTGGCGCTAGGATGCAGGTTGGATCCTGATCGAAGGAGTGGTCATGCTGTCTCCGGACTCGTCCCGCCCGTCGCTGGTATCGGCCATTGGCCGCAGCTGGCCGATCCTGCTGCTGTATGGCGTGGTTGCGCTGGGGTTCGGCATCACCGCAGTGGGCTGGCCACTGTCGGCGGCCACCGCACTGGCCTGGGTGCTGGGCGTGATGGCCATTGCCGAAGGTGTGATCAGTCTGCTGGCGCTTATCACTGGCGGCAGTGGCGCACCGCGCGGCTGGCTGTTGCTGTACGCGTTGGCGTCGCTTGGCTTCGGCGTACTGGCGATCATCAATCCGCTGGCCACGGCCAGCGTGCTGGTGCTGCTGCTGGCCGTGTGGCTGCTGGTGGCCGGGCTGTACCGCATCGTGTTCGCCATTCGCGTGCGCAAGCAGATCCAGGGTGAGTGGCTGCTGATACTCAGTGGCGTGGTGGCCGTGGTGCTGGGCGTGCTGCTGGCCGCCAACCCGGTGACAGGCCTGGCAGTCACCACACTGTGGATCGGCATTGGCAGCCTGGTGTATGGGGTGTTGCAGATCGTGGTGGCATTGAAGCTGCGCAAGCTTACGTAGCGTCGAGCTTGCTCGACCAGGCGGGACCCCAGGTAGAGTCGAGCTTGCTCGACTGCAGTTCGCGGCAAGCCCGCGCGGCGCGCGATGGTCGACCAAGGTCGACCGCTACCAAGCGAAGCGGGGCCCGGTAGAGTCGAGCTTGCTCGACTGCAGTTCGCGGCAAGCCCGCGCGGCGCGCGATGGTCGACCAAGGTCGACCGCTACCAAGCGAAGCGGTGCCCGGTAGAGTCGAGCTTGCTCGACTGCTGTTGAATGGTCGACCAAGGTCGACCGCTACCAGACAAAGCGGGGCCCGGTAGAGTCGAGCTCGCTCGACTGCTGTTCGCGGCAAGCCCGCGCTGCGCGCGACGGTCGACCAAGGTCGACCGCTACCAGGCAAAGGGTCCAACCGCTTACCGGAAGTGCGCTTCGATCTCTTCCAGCGATTTTCCCTTGGTTTCCGGCAGCCACAATGCGGCCACCAGGAAGAACACGAACGTGCAGCCGGCCCAGAACAGGAACATGCTGGCGTAGCCATAGTGGCCCACCGTGGGCAGGAACAATGCCGCAATCGTGGTCGACACGAACTGGTTGATCAGCAGGGCAATGCTCATGCCGTTGGAGCGGATGCGGTTGGGCATCAGCTCGGACAACGCCAGCCACACGCACACACCGGGGCCGACGGCGAAGAAGGCGACGAACACCAGGATGCAGGCGGCCACGGCCCAGCCATGGGCAGGCGGCGGCACCGGGCCGATGCGTGCCTGTTCGATGCGCAGCGGCGCCTGCGCGGCGCTGGCCGGGTCGGCGAAGGGATTCAGGTGCAGGCGGCGGAAGAACGTACCGATCACGCTGTCCGGCTGCACGGTGCCGGCACGCTCGATGCGCAGTTCGCGGTCACCCGGGTTGTCGCTGCGCAACGCGCGCACGTTGGTGAAATCGCCGTAGGCGTAGGACACGGTCAGTTGCAGCGGCCGCCCTTCGCGGTCGATGCCCGCGCCCAATTGCTGCCACTGCGCGTCATCCAGTACCAGGCGCAGGTCATCGCCTTGCACCGCTGCGTGCAACTGCGGCTGCACATCGGCACGGCCGCGCTCGGCCTGGAAGAACAGCGTGGCGGCCGCCAGCAGGGCCACGCAGATGCCACCACTGCCGAGCATCAGCAGGAACTTGCGGCCCTTACGATCGACCAGCAGCAGCGCAGCCACGGTCATCAGTGCGTTGAGCAGCTTGATGGCCACGTCGGCACCATTGGCCACCGAACCCGACAGACCGGCCTGGTTGAGGATGTTCACCGCATAGGCCAGCACCGAATTGATGCCGGTGGCCTGGGTGCAGGCCAGCACCACGCAGGCCAGCAGGAAGGGCTTCACGTAGCGGCGGCTGAGCAACGGCTCGCGCTTGCCGTCGGCACTGCGGGTATCCGGTGCCTGGATCTGCGCCAGCGTGGCCTCCACCTGGTCGGGCGCCAGCACGCGCTGCAGGCTGCGCCGCGCGTCGTCCACGCGCCCACGCTGGACCAGCCAGCGCGGTGACTCAGACAGCCAGAACAGACCCACGCAGAACACGATGCCCGGGGTCAGGCAGCTCCAGAAAATGGTGCGCCAGGCATGGTCCTTGGCCGCGAACAGTGCCTGCGCCTGCTGTGCGTCGGGCAGGCGCCGCGCCGCTTCGGTGGCCGCATCCACCGCATGGGCCTGGTACAGACCGATCAACGCGGCCAGCACCAGGCCAATGGTCAACAGCAGCTGGAACATGGCCGCGCCACGGCCGCGCCGTTCCGGGCTGAGTACCTCGGCCAGGTACAGCGGCACCACCACGCCGATCAGGCCGCCGCTGATGCCCTGCAGCAGGCGCCCCAGCAGCAGCGGCGTATAGCCGGAAGCGAGCGCCATGATCGGAATCGAGGCGGTGAACAACACACCGGCCAGCAGCATGGCGCCACGGCGGCCGATCAGGTCGGCCACCAGCCCGGCGAAGAGCGAAGAGAGCACGCTGCCCAGCAGCACCGCCGCCACTACGAAGCCGAGCTGCTGGCTGCTCAGGTGCCAGGCCTGGCTGGCGGTGGCTTCCAGGTAGGGCAGGGCGCCGGCAATGATGCCGATGTCGATGCCGTACAGCAGGCCCCCCAGGCCGCCAATGAACAGCAGATAGCGAACGGGCCAGCGCGGAGCGGTACGTGCAGTCATCGACAGGTTTCCTGTGCGGCAATTCGGTGCGGGTTGCTTTCGTAGCGTCGAGCTTGCTCGACTGAGCGCGCACGGCGGGGCAGAGCAGTCGAGCACGCTCGACTCTACGAGAGGCGGAGAGCAGTCGAGCAAGCTCGACTCTACGAGAGGCGGTACGTCAGGCGTTTTCGGGTGCTACGAACGTGGTGCGTCAGGCTGGTGCAGCGTTGAGCTCAACCACGTGCCCACCCACCACCACCTGCTGCAGGCGCAGGCTGGCGTCGAGCACCACCAGGTCGGCCAGGGTGTCGGGCGCAATGCGGCCGCGATCCTGCAGGCCCAGGTAATCGGCCGGGAAGGTGGATACGCGCTGTGCGGCGTCGGCCAGGTCCAGGCCTACCTGCACCAGGTTGCGCAGTGCCTGGTCCATGGTCAGTGCGCTGCCGGCCAGCGAACCGCTGGCCAGGCGTACGCAGCCGCCGCATTTGTGCACGCGCTGTTCGCCCAGCGCGTATTCGCCATCGGGCATGCCGGTGGCAGCGGTCGCATCGGTCACCGCGTACAGGCGCGGAATCGCGCGCGCGGCCAGGCGGATCACGCCGGGGTGGATGTGCTGCAGATCGGGAATGATTTCCGCGTACTGCGCATGCGCCAGTGCGGCGGCGGCAATGCCGGGTCGGTAGTGGTCGACGCCGGTCATGCCATTGAACAGATGGGTGAAGCCCGAGGCGCCGGCCTGCAGTGCGGCCACGCCTTCTTCGTAGCTGCCGGCACTGTGACCGAGCTGCACACGGATGCCCATCTCCGCCAGCGCGGGAATCAGCGCGGTGTGCTCGCCGATTTCCGGTGCCAGCGTCATCACCCGGATCGGCGCGAGCGCATGCAGCCGCTGCACCAGCGCCAGCGTGGCCTCGATGGTGCGGTTGGGCTGTGCGCCCAATCGCTGTGGGCTGATGAAGGGCCCTTCCAGGTGCACGCCGGCAATGCGCGCGGCATCGGCCTGCGGCGCGGCCTGGGCCGCGGCGACGCCACGCAAGGCGTGTTCGATCTCGTCCAGGCCGGCGGTCATGGTGGTAGCCAGCAGGGTGGTGGTGCCGAACCGGGTATGGGTGCGGGCGATGGTGCGCGCCACGTCGCCGCCCTGCATCAGGTCCACGCCCGCCGCACCGTGCACGTGCAGGTCGATGAAGCCGGGCAGGATCACCGGCAGTTGCAGATCATCCGCGCCGCTGTGGTCATCCACCTGCAGCTGGCGCACGTGTGAATCGAAGTCGACATGGCCGCGCCGCCAGCCCAGCGGGGTCAGGATGCGGCCGTACAGGGAGCGTGTCGGGTTCATGGCGGTGTCTCGGCGATGATCACTTCGATGCCCAGCCGCTGCAGCCCCTCGCGGGTGGCTTCGTCAATGCCGGAGTCGGTGATGACGGCGTGGATCTGGTCCAGGCGGGCGATGCGGTGCAGGCTGACGCGACCGAACTTGGACGCATCGGTGAGCACCACGATGCGCCGCGCGCGTTCCACCATGCGGTGGTTGAGGCGCGCTTCGGCTTCGTCGTGGGTGGTCAGGCCGAACTGCAGGTCCAGGCCATCCACGCCCAGGAACAGGGTGTCGAAGCTGTAGGAGTTGAGGCTGGCCTCGGCCTGGCTGCCCTGCAGCGACAGCGACTGCTGGCGCAGCAGGCCGCCGGTCAGCAGCACGTTGATGCCCGGCGCGTTGGCCAGTTCCCAGGCGATGTTCAGGCCGTTGGTCATCACCGTTACATCGCGGTGGCCGCGCAGGTGGCGGGCCAGGGTCATGGTCGTGGAGCCGGAGTCGATGATGATGTTGTCACCGCCCTGCACCAGCCGCGCGGCGCGCGCGCCGATCGATTCCTTCAGCGGCAGGTTCAGCGCATCCTTTTCATGGATGTCCTGTTCCTGCGGCGGGGTGCGCACCAGGGTGGCACCGCCGTGGGTGCGGTTGGCCAGGCCCTGGGCCTCGAAGTGGGTCAGGTCGGCGCGGATCGTCACCGCAGACACGCCATAGCGCTCCACCAGGTCGGCCACCTGCACGGTGCCGTGTTCGATCAGGCGCTGCAGGATTTGTTGGCGACGGGAGCGGGTGTTGCGCATGGCCATCTCTCGGTTTCGTGTGAAAGGTAGAGATTAGCCGTTCGCAAGAACGCTGGCAGCAGAACTTGCGTTCTGCTTGCGGGCCCCGGCCTGGTTGCCGCTGCACGCACGCGCATATTCGCCCAGGCACTGGCCCACCCGATGCTGCGCCAGCGCGGCCGGCGTGTTGGCCAGCGTGCCGTCGCGCACCGCACGGTACTGCTCGGGCAGGTACTGGCTGAGCAGCACCAGCGGCGGCGCGTACTGTTCCAGGTTGGCGAACAGGGTCTGCACCGCCTGCACCAGCGCCGGTTCGCCCCAGTAGTAGCGGCAGCGGTCGCTGAAGGAGAACGCGCGCAGCAGGCGCAGCGCGGCGTCGTCACCCTGGTAGTACGACTGCCAGTACTTCGGCTGCGCCACCATCACCGCGTCCAGCACCTGCGGCAGGCGCGAACACTGTGCAGCCGGCAGCAGCTCGGCCTCGATCGCGGCCAGTGCGAACAGTGCTTCGCGATAGGCGAAGGTCGCCGCCGGGCCCACCTTGAGGATGGCGAAGTGATCGCGCACCAGCGCGTGCAGGCCGCTTTCGCGCTGGTAATCGGTGGAATGCGCTTCGAAGACGATGCGCGGCTGCTGTTCCAGGAAGTCGGCCAGCGCGCTGGCTGCCGCCGGGTCGTATTCGTGCACGCTGCTGTGGTCGAAGTCCACGCCCGGCTGCACCACCATGGCGATCACCCGCTGCCAAGCATCGCGCAGCTGCGGCGTATCGAAGGCGTGCTGGTGGATGGCCAGGGTCTGCGCGGCGGCCGCCGGCGTGGTCACCTGCAGGCCTTCGGCCAGCGAGGCTTCGCCGCCGGGAATCGGCACTTCGGTACCGATCACGTAGACCGGTGGCGGCAGGCCGTGCTCGGCGGCGGTGCGTTCGGCAATCTCGGCCAGCTCGGCCGAACGCGCGACCACGATGGCGTCGGGCAGCGGCACCGGGTCGTCGGCGCAGGACATGCTGCAGTCCAGGTGGATCTTGTGGAAACCGGCGGCCACGTAGGCTTCGATCAGCACGCGTGCATGGGTCATGGCTTCGGCGGCGGGGCGCTTCTGCCAGGCATTGGGCCCCAAGTGGTCACCGCCCAGGATCAAGCGCTCGCGCGGGAAGCCTTCTTCATCGGCCAGGGTGCCCACGTAGTCGCGGTACTGCGGCGGCGTCATGCCGGTGTAGCCGCCGAACTGGTCCACCTGGTTGGAGGTGGCTTCGATCAGCAGCACCGTGCCATGCGCCAGGGCCACGTGCATGGCCGCGCGCAGCACCTGTTCGTTGCTGCAGCAGACGCTGTACAGGCCAACATTGGCACCGGCGCGGTGGGAAGCAAGCAGGGTCTGCAGCGGGGACATGGTCAGGCTCCGGTCGATCAGGAAAGCGAGGGATGGCAGGCCAGCAGGGCGGCGCCGCGTGCACCACCGGCATCGCCGAAGCGTGGCGGCACGATGGGCGGCACCTGCACGCCGTTGAACAGATGCGCGGCGACGGCGGCGGGCAGCTGCTGGTACAGCGGCGCGTACTGCGACAGGCCACCGCCGAGCACGATCACGTGCGGGTCCAGCGCCAGCACCAGGGCGGCCAGGCTGTGGCCCAGCAGGTCGCGGTGGATATCCAGCGCCTGCCGTGCACGCGCATCGCCGGCTTCGGCGTTGGCGATCACGGCGCTGGCATCGGCGGCGCTGCCGCCCAGGTGGCGTTCGATCATGGCCAGGCCGCTGCCGGACACGTAGCGCTCCACGCAGCCCTGCAGGCCACAGGCGCAGGCGATCAGCGGCAGGCCGTGGCGCTGCAGCAGGTGGCCCGGCACGCTCCAGTGGCCCCATTCGCCCGCCAGGCCGTTGAAGCCGGACAGCAGGCGACCGTGCAGGCAGAAGCCGCCGCCGGCCCCGGTGCCGAGGATTGCGCCGAACATGCTGGGGTAGCCTTCGGCAGCGCCGCCGTGTGCTTCCGAAAGTGCGAAACACTGCAGGTCGTTGCCGAAGTGCAGCGGGCGCTGCAGGCGCGCCTGCAGATCGGCGGCTACGGTCTGCCCGGTCAGCGCCGGCACGTTCGCACTCAGTTGCCGGCCACTGCGACGGTCGCGCACGCCAGGCAGGGCAATGCCGATGGCCGCGGCGGGGCTGCCGAGCGCGGTATCGGCCTCGGCCACCAGGGCCGCCACCGCCTGCAGGAAACCGGCGTAGTCGCCCTGCGGCGTGGCCACGCGGCGGCGCCAGCTGACCTGCAACGTCGTATCGCAGGCCACCAGTTCAATCTTGGTGCCGCCGATATCGATGCCGTAGCAGGCGTGGGCGATCAGCTCAGCCATGGTGGATGGTGACGCCCTGCACGACGCGGTTGACGGTGCCGTCGGGGAACGGGTTGTCCGGGGTCAGGCCCAGCGCGGCCGAGCGCTGCAGTGCGTACAGCTGGGCAAAACCCAGCCACACCGGCGCCAACCACGGGTCATCCAGGGCTGGCACGCTGAGGGTGTAGTCATCATCGGCACCGATATCGGCATGCGGGCCGATGGCCAGCACCTGCCCGGCCACGCCGTCGCGGCGCAGCTCTTCCAGCAGATCCTGTTCGTAGCGGCGGGCCAGCGCCTGGCCGCTGCGCAGCACCACCACCAGGGTCTGTGCATCCAGCGTCGATTTCGGGCCATGGCGGAAACCCAGCGGCGTGTTGGCCAGCGCCAGCACGCGGCCGGCGGTCAGCTCCAGCACCTTCAGCGCGCTTTCGCGGGCCAGTGCTTCCAGCGGGCCGCTGGCCAGGTAGATCACCCGGTTGAAGGGGCGCTGCGCCAGTGCCGCCACCGCTGCATCCCAGGCGGCCAGGCCTTCGCGGCCCAGCGCGGCAATCTGCTTCAGGCGCGCGACGCGGGCATCCCACGGCGCGCGATCAAACACGGTCAGTGCGGCCAGCAGCATGCAGGTCAGGCTGCTGGTCATCGCAAACGCGCGGTCGCAGCTGGCCGAGGGCATCAGCAGGGTGCAGGTGTCGGCACGACCGGCGCCACGCCGGGCCAGTTCGCCATCGGCATTGCAGGTGATGTCCAGGAAGCGTGCCTGCGCCACGTCGCTGCGCACGCGGTCGACCGCAGCCACGCTTTCCGGGCTGGAACCGCTGCGCCCGAACGACACCAGCAGGGTGGGGCGGTCGCGCTGCAGGTACAGCGCCGGGTGGGTCAGCAGGCTGGTGGTGTGCACCACGCGCACCTCGGCCGGCCACTGCGCATTGATCGCATCGGCCACCATTTCGGCAATGAAGCCGGAGCTGCCGGCGCCGGTGAACAGCACGCGCTGGTTCGGATCGTTGAGGCTGTCGCCAAGGAAGGCCTGCAGGCGGTCGCGGGCACGCGACAGGTCCTGCGCCAGGGTTTCCCACAGCGCCGGCTGCTGGGCGATCTCAGCAGCGGTGTCGGCTCCGCCAAGGCGCTGCCAGGCGGACACATCGGAAAGCAGGGTGACGTCCATTCAGAGGTTCCAGTTGGGCCAGCGCACCATCTGCGTTTTCTTTCGAAATGTCAAATATCGAAAGTAAAAGAAAAGAAAATGGAGCGACGGGTTTGCCCTGCCAGTGCGTGGCATGCAGACGAAAGAAACGGCGGAATGCCGTATCGCACAACGCTTAATAGGCGCCTGCAAGCGCTTACACAAAGTATTGCGGCGCATCATCTTTCGTTTGGTGGAAATAAATCTTCCTTTTTGCTTTCAATTTATTGACATCTTTCGAATCGCTGCCCTAGAGTCGGCCCAACCGCTTTCGAAACGCCCGGTGAACGGGTTGGGAGTCTGTGTGGAGAACTGCGTTCGTCGCTCGCCGCTGCTGCTGGCGCTGCTGCCGGCATTGATGCTGGCAGCGACATCGGCCCGCGCCGAACCCGTGGGCAACCTGCGTTCGATCACCGCCAGCGACGGCCGCGAGGGCCTGCGCGCGTGGGACCTGCAGACCGACAACGGCACCCGCCTGCGCATTGAACTGCCGGCCGCCGACATCATCCGCGTGCAGGCCGGCCGCAACGGCACGCTCACTGGCGCCGGCGACAAGGCCGCGCCGATCGTGCTGCCGCAGCCCAAGGCGAACGTGCAGGCGCAGCTGGAAGAAGACGCGCAGGAAATCCGTGTGCGTACCGATGCGCTGGTGCTGCATGTGCAGCGCCAGCCGCTGCGCCTGCGCCTGGAACGGCTGGACAACGGCCAGCCCACCGCGCTGTGGCAGGAACTGCAGCCGCTGGACCTGGATGCCACGCAGAGCGTGCAGGTGCTGTCATCGCAGGCCGATGAAGGCTATTACGGGGGCGGCCAGCAGAACGGCCGCTACCAGTTCAAGGGCCGCGAGCTGGAGGTGTCCTATTCCGGTGGCTGGGAAGAGGGTGACCGCCCCAGCCCGGCGCCGATGCTGTTGAGCAGCCGCGGCTGGGGCATGCTGCGCAACACCTGGAGCGATGGCAGCTACGACCTGCGCCAGGCCGACCAGGCCACCCTGCTGCATCGCGAAGACCGTTTCGATGCCTACTACTTCGTCGGCGCCGACCTGCCCCGGCTGATCGAGCGCTACACCCAGCTGACCGGCCGCCCGAACATGGTGGCGCGCTGGGCGCTGTCCTACGGCGATGCCGACTGCTACAACGACGGCGACAACAGCAAAAAGCCCGGCACGGTGCCCGAAGGCTGGAGCGATGGCCCCACCGGCACCACGCCCGATGTGATCGACAGCGTGGCCAGGCAGTACCGCGAGCACGACATGCCCGGCGGCTGGATCCTGCCCAACGATGGCTACGGCTGCGGCTACAAGCAGTTGCCGGAAACGGTGAAGGGGCTTGCCGGCTACGGGTTCCGCACCGGTCTGTGGACCGAGAACGGCGTGGACAAGATCGCCTGGGAAGTGGGCAAGGCCGGCAGCCGCGTGCAGAAGCTGGACGTGGCCTGGACCGGCAAGGGCTACCAGTTCGCGATGGATGCCAACCGCCAGGCCTTCAACGGCATCCTCGACAATTCCGATTCGCGCCCGTTCCTGTGGACGGTGATGGGCTGGGCCGGCATCCAGCGCTATGCGGTGGCCTGGACCGGCGACCAGAGCAGCAGTTGGGACTACATCCGCTGGCACGTGCCGACCCTGGTCGGCTCGGGCCTGTCCGGCATGGCCTACGCCAGCGGCGACGTGGATGCGATCTTCGGTGGCAGCGCCGAAACCTTCACCCGCGACCTGCAGTGGAAAGCGTTCACTCCGGTGCTGATGGGCATGAGCGGCTGGTCGTCGAACGCGCGCAAGCATCCGTGGTGGTTCGACGAGCCCTACCGCAGCATCAACCGCGATTACCTGAAGTTGAAGATGCGCCTGACCCCGTACATGTACGGGCTGGTGCACGAGGCTGCGCAGACTGGCGCGCCGCCGGTCCGCGGCCTGATGTGGGACCACCCGCGCGATCCGCACGCGCAGGATGAAACCTACAAGTACCAGTTCCTGCTCGGCCGCGATCTGCTGGTGGCGCCGGTGTACCGCAGCCAGGCCGCCAGCCGTGGCTGGCGTCGTGACATCCACCTGCCGGCCGGCGGCTGGATCGACTACTGGGATGGCCGCCGCGTGCAGGCCGGGGCCGAGGGTCGCCAGCTCGACCGCCAGGTGGACCTGGCCACGCTGCCGGTGTTCGTGCGTGCCGGTGCGATCCTGCCGATGTACCCGTCCATGCTGTTCGACGGCGAAAAGCCGCTCGATGAAGTGACCTTCGACCTGTATCCGCAGGGCGATGCGCAGTACACGCTGTACGAAGACGATGGCAACACCCGCCGCTACCAGCAGGGTGAATCGAGCACGCAGCGGGTGCGCGTGCAGGCCCCGGCGCAGGGCAGTGGCCCGGTGCAGGTGCAGATCGATGCAGTGCAGGGCCAGTACAACGGCCAGCTGGCACAGCGCCGCTACGGCCTGCGCGTGCTCAGCCGACAGGCGCCGCGCGCGGTGCAGGCCGCTGGGCGCACGCTGCCCGCGCTGGCCGATGCGGCTGCGTTCAAGGGTGCAGCCGAGGGTTGGTACTTCGATGCCAACGAGCGCCGTGGCACCCTGCACGTGCGCACCGCCGCGCAGGATATCCGCCAGCCGCTGCAGCTGCAGCTGGACTTCGCCGTAGCGGCGGCGCCCGCCGACGATGCCTTCCCGGCCGCACCGGTGCTGGGCCGCGAACTGCCGGCCGACAGCCTGCTGGTGGTCAACCGTCCGGCTGAAGAACCCGGCCATGCACTGGAAAATGCCTTCGATGATGATCCGGGCACCTGGTTCCGCAGCGTGCGCAACCAGGCCGTGCGCACCGGTGCCCACGAGTGGGTGATCGGCTTCGGCGAGCGGAAGATGATCGATGGCATCGATATCGCGCCGCGCAACGACAAGAACTGGAAGCACGGCCAGGTGCGCGACTACGAGGTCTACCTGGGCGACAGCAACGGCGAGTGGGGTGAGCCCATCGCCCGTGGCCGCCTGCAGCTGAAGGAAGGCGTGCAGCGCATCGACTTCCCCGCCCATGCCGGCCGCCTGCTGCGATTCCGCGTGCTGAGCGTGCAGAACCCGGAAGGCGACGGCGCCAGCAGCACCGATCCGATGGTCACCGCCGCACAGGGCAGCGCCCGCGCCTTCGATGCCCTGCAGCCGCGCGATGTAGGCCCGATAGCCCTGTCCACCTTCCACATTCTTGAACACCCGACACCAGAACGGCCGGCCCAGCAGCGCTTTCTCTCGGAACTGCCGGTGCCGGCCGCCCTGGCCCAGCAGGTGCGCGCCGACCACGCCTTCCGTGGCGACGCTGGCATGCGCATGAACGGCCTGCAGTTCCGCCGTGGCCTGGGCGTGGCTGCCAACAGCCGTATCGACCTGCGCCTGCAGGGTGGCTGGCAGCTGCTGCGCGCCGACCTGGGCATCGACGATGCCTGCCGCAGCGCCGGTGGCCTGCAGTTCCAGGTCTGGGGTGACAACCACCTGCTGTATGACAGTGGCCTGGTGAAGGCGCCCGGCGTGGTCAAGCCGGAACTGGATATCCGTGGCCTTTCCACCCTGAGCCTGCGCACGCTGGGTGCGCAGGGCAGCCAACCCACCCAGGTCTGTGCGAACTGGGCCAACGCCGTGCTGATCGGCCAGGAGGGCGACTCGGCCAGCATCGTCGCCCCATGACCCCCACGTAACACCGCTCCTCCCCCGCCCATTCCGACTACGGCTTCCGAGCCGTGGCCCGGGAGCGTTTTGCCCGCCAATCGCTTTCGCGCCGCCCACCCGCCGCGCACCCCTGCCAGGAGAGAACCCCGATGTTGCCCGCCCGCCATGCTCGTCCGCCCTGTCGTTCGCTCGCCCCGTTGTCGCTGGCCATTGCCGGCGTGCTGCTGTCCATCGCCCTGCCTGCTGCCGCCCAGGACAGCAAAGACGCCGCCACGGACCTGGCCCGCATCGAAGTCACCGGCTCCAACATCCGCCGCACCGACGTGGAAACCGCCTCGCCGGTGCAGGTGATCAGCAAGCAGGACATCCAGAACATGGGCGCGCGCACCCTGCTGCAGGTGCTGGACAACCTGCCCGCCGCACGCCCGGCGCAGCAGGATTCGCGCTCGCTGTTCACCGGCTCCGATGGCGCATCGCAGGCGAACCTGCGTGGCTTGGGCGCGCAGGGCACGCTGGTACTGCTGAACGGCCGTCGCCTGTCGTACTACGGCGCGCCGGCGGGCTTCCAGACCCAGTTCGTCAACATCGACGCCATTCCTGCCGCCGCCATCGAACGCATGGAAGTGCTGACCGACGGCGCCTCGGCGGTGTACGGCACTGACGCGGTGGCCGGTGTCATCAACGTGATCACCAAGCGCAATTTCCAGGGCGCGGAAATCACCTTCAGCAACGACACCTCCTCGCGCATCGACTCCTATGGCGAACGCCAGGCCAGCATCACCGCCGGTTTCGGTGACCTGACCGAAAACCGCTTCAATGTGTACGGCGCGGTGAACATGTACCGCCGCGATGCCATTCCGCTGGCCGACTTCTATGACAAGCGGCCGGACCAGTTCTACGTCAACAACCCCAACTACCTGACCAACCTGCGCCTGGGCGTGGGCAGCAAGCCGGGCCAGTTCAACCCGGGTACCTATTTCGCCTTCGATCCAGTGACCGGCCGCCGCGTGCAGGAAGCTGCACCGGGCTGCCAGAACGTGCTGCAGGGCCAGGCCGCGGGCCCCAGCTGCGTCTGGGAAACCTGGATGAACAACGAGATCGACGCCGGCGCCAAATCCGAGCGCAACACCGCCTACCTCAACGGCACCTTCCTGGTCGGCGACAACACCGAAATCTTCGCCGAAGCCACGTACACCGACATCGATCTGCGCGCCAACGGTGGCACCCCGCGCACCTACGGCACCACCACCGGCAACCCCAGCAGCTGGTTCTCGCGCGATACTGGCACCACGGTGAACCAGTTCCTGTACCCCTACCTGGGCCCGAACAACGAGTACAACCACGCCAGCCCGGAACTGAAGGCGCTGATGGGCGGCGTGGTGGGTCTGAACTACCTGCTGCAGGACGCCGGCCCGAACTACTTCGGCCAGCGCAACACCGACCAGAGCTACCGCGTGCTGACCGGCGCGCGTGGCAACGTGGGTGACTGGAACTGGGAAACCGCGTTCGCCACCGCCGGTACGCACTCGGTCACCTACCAGACCATCAACGTGAACCTGAAGGGCTTCGAGAAAGCCTTCGGCCCGTACTCGGTGGACCCGGGCACCGGCCGGGTGATCATTTCCGACCACCCCGCCTACAAGTTCGGTGAAATCAGCGAGGCCAACGCGGCACTCATCCGCGAAGCCTTCCCGACCTTCGACATCCAGTCGTGGACGCGCCTGCATACCCTGGACGGCAAGATCGAAGGTCCGCTGGCGCAGCTGCCGGCCGGTGAAATGCGCGCGGCGTTCGGCTTCAACGCCAGCCGCGAAACCTTCTACACCCCCGGTAACCCGGATGCCGCTGCGGGCCTGATCACCCAGCAGGGCGGCTCGTGGTTCGATGGCGCGCGCAATACCTATGCGCTGTTTGCCGAAACGGTGGCGCCGATCACCGACAAGTTGGAACTGGACGCCGCGCTGCGCGTGGACAAGTACCCGAACTTCAAGGCCAACGTGGCGCCGAAGATCGGCTTCAAGTACCAGGCGTTCGACCAGCTGATGCTGCGCGGTACCTATTCCACCGGCTTCCGCGCACCCAGCCTGGCCGAATCGGGCAGCGGCGGCGTGTTCGCCCAGCTGGGCGGCTACCGTGACGATGTGCGCTGCGACGAAACCAACGCGATCGCCAACCTGCTGCTGAAATCGCAGCGCCCCGGCGATGTCGACCTGGGCAAGGGCCTGCTGAACGTGGATTGCAGCCGTACCGTGGCCCGCATGACCCAGCCCAACCAGGACCTGAAGCCGGAAAAGGCGAAGATCGCCACCCTCGGCTTCGTCTACGAGCCGGCCAGCTGGCTGTCGGTGTCGGCCGACTACTGGTTCATCTACCGTGACAACGAAATCGTCGCGCCGGATTTCACCAGGGACACCGACATCATCGCCTCCACCCGCTCGCCGATCACCGACGCCGACCGCGCCAACGTGGCCCAGCTGGCCGCCATGTGTGCCGACCCGGCCAGCGGCGTGGCCTGCCCCGGCGTGCTGCCCGGCTACAGCATGGGCAACGTGGCCAGCGTGGTGGGCCAGTACAAGAACCGCGGCAAGACCCTGGTCGACGGCTTCGACGTGGATGCGCGCAGCCGCTTCTCGCTGGGCGAATGGGGCGGGCTGAACATCGGCCTGGCCGCCACCATCGCCAACCGCAACCGCTACTACATGGATGAAGAGAGCGGCTGGTACTACGGCGATGTGGTGGGCTACTACAACAACCCGCGCCTGCGTGCCACGCTCAATGCCGACTGGACCTACAAGCAGGTGACCACCAGCATGTTCGTGAACTACGTGGGCGGCACCAAGTGGGCACGCGACCGGGTGGACGAAGTGGACAACAATGCGCAGACCTGCACCGCCGGCTTCCTGGCCCTGGAAAAGAGCAAGTGTGACGGCGCACCGTCGTGGTGGACCGCCAACCTGAGCGTGACCTGGCGCCCGGACGATGCCTGGAACCTCAGCTTCACCGTCAAGAACCTGTTCGACCGCCTGCCGTTCTACGACCCGAACAGCTTCCTGGGCGATTCCAGCGATTACGCCACCATCTTCGGCCGCGGCTACAGTGTCACCGTGGGCTACAAGTTCCAGTAAACCGATCGTGTGACCCGGCGCGCCGGCTGCGGCTGGCGCGCCTTCAAGAGGAGAGTAAGAGCCATGCAACGTAGGGAATTCATTGCGGCCGGTGCCGCCATCGCCGCCAGCAGCCTGCTGCCGCAGACCCCCGCCTGGGCACGCGGGCGCAAGGTGCGCCTGGCCCTGATCGGCACCGGCATGCGTGGCTTGGTGCTGCTGAAAGAGCTGGTGCGCCGCGATGACGTGGAGGTCGTCGCCCTGTGCGACATCGAACCGATCATGCTGGGCCGCGCCATGGACATGGTGGCCAAGGCCAGCAAGCCCGCGCCGAAGACCTACGGCCAGGACCGCGACAGCAACGCGTGGAAGCGCCTGCTGGAACAGAAGGGCATCGACGGCGTGATCATCGCCACGCCCTGGGAATACCACGCGCCGATGGCGATTGCCGCCATGCAGGCCGGCGTGGCCGTGGGCTGCGAAGTGGTGGCCGGCATCACCCTGCAGGACCACTGGGATGTGCTGAAGACGCAGCTGAGCACCGGCACCCCGTACATGCTGCTGGAAAACGTCTGCTACCGCCGCGACGTGATGGCCGCGCTGCAGATGGTGCGGCAGGGCCTGTTCGGCGAACTGGTGCACCTGCAGGCCGGCTACCAGCACGACCTGCGCGGGGTGAAGTTCAATTCCGGCGATCCCAACCAGCCCTACGACAGCGGCGTGGAGTTCGGCCCCAAGGGCTGGAGCGAAGCGCGCTGGCGCACCGAACATTCGGTGCAGCGCAATGGCGAGCTCTACCCCAGCCACGGCATCGGCCCGTGCGCCATGTATACCGGCATCAACCGCGGCAACCGCTTCACCCACATCAACGCGTTCGCGACCAAGGCCCGTGGCCTGCATGACTACACGGTGGCCAAGAGTGGTGGCACCACCCATCCCAGCACGAAGGTGAAGTTCAAGCTGGGTGACATCGTGACCACCACGCTGGCCTGCGAGAACGGCGAAACCATCCTGCTGCAGCACGACACCTCGCTGCCGCGCCCGTATTCGATGGGTTTCCGCGTGCAGGGCACCAAGGGCCTGTGGATGGATGTGAACCATTCGATCCACATCGAAGGCCGCAGCCCGCCGCACCAGTGGGAAGAGTTCAAGAAGTACCAGGACCAGTACGAACACCCGCTGTGGAAGCAGAATGCCGATACCGCGGCCAGTGCCGGTCACGGTGGCATGGACTGGTTCGTCATCCACGCCTTCGTGGAAGCGCTGAAAGCCAAGGCACCGATGCCGATCGACATCTACGACGCGGTGACCTGGAGCGCGATCACCCCGCTGAGCGAACAGTCCATCGCCAACGGCTTCCAGACCCTGGAATTCCCCGACTTCACCGCCGGCACCTGGAAGCAGCGCAAGCCGATCTTCGCCTTCGACGGCAACTACTGACCCGCTCTTGTAGAGTCGAGCTTGCTCGACTGCTCTGCAGGTAGCGCCGGGCCATGCCCGGCGCTGCTGCTGGCGCCTGCGCTACTCTGCACGCAGAAACCCAGGACCCCTCATCCCCATGGCATGGCAGAAGATCAGCGACCTTCCTGACCAACGATTCGTAGGCCCCTACGGCATCGAATACTGGCGAATCCACGAAGGCCAGGTCTTCCACCAGGGTCGCCTGCTGCGCAAGGCCGATGCGGCCACGTTCGAGTTCATTCCCGCCCACTACTTCATCGCGCGCGACGCGCATGCCGTCTACCACGCCTGGACCCGGCTGCCCGCCATCGACCGCGATAGTTTCCGCCAGTGCGGCGATTACTGGCTGGACAACCGCCATGTGTACTGCGAGTACGAAACATCGCTGAAAGCGCTGGCAGAAGCCGATTGCACCACCTTCCGCAGTCTGGGCGGTGCCTACGGCGCCGATGACCATGGCGGCTGGTATGGCGGCCGGCGCATGAAGCACTGCCTGCGCGGCGACCTGCTGCAGATTTCACCGCTAGACCCGCTATTCGCACTGGACGACACACATGTCTACTGCGATGGAAAGCCGCTGCCCGGCGTGGATCGCGCATGCTGGCGACTGCTGAACGATGGGTTCTCCCGCGACGACAGCCGCATTTACTACCTGGAACGGAAACTGCCGCGCGTGGATGCGGCGTCGTGGCGGCAGCTGCAGGGCAGCTGGTCGCGGGACCACAAGCACCTGTTCCATATGTTCATGATCGAGACCGACCCGGCGCTGCGTGCGCAGCATGGTTTCAGCGATGACGCGGGGTGACGCTGCAGTCGGTTACCGCGATACCTTGATCTGGGTCAGGCGTCCCCCCGAGGCCCTGGCGTGCGGTACGCGGAACATCGCGCCGGGTTGCACGAGTTCGGCCTGCTGCATCATCTTCGGCCACCACTCCAGAAGCCGCGCTGCGCGCTCGTAGTGGTTGGACGTGCTCCATCCCTTGGCCAGTACGAACACGGTCAGACCGAGGCGTGCGATGGCCTCGCGTTCTGCAGGCTTGCGATGGTGATGATCCTGGGTGACTTGTACGCGGATGCCACGCTGGGTGGCCGCGTCGAAGAGCTCCAGGTCGGTCGTGCCAGGT
This sequence comes from Stenotrophomonas sp. YAU14A_MKIMI4_1, assembly GCF_003086855.1. Lineage (NCBI taxonomy): Bacteria > Pseudomonadati > Pseudomonadota > Gammaproteobacteria > Lysobacterales > Lysobacteraceae > Stenotrophomonas > Stenotrophomonas sp. YAU14A_MKIMI4_1. The sequence continues at coordinate 4,221,109 of NZ_CP025998.1, read as the reverse complement.
TTCACGAACTGCCTTACGTGGAAGACTTCATGTTCGTCCGCACCTGCAATGGCGTCGATGGCCCGGGCCAGCGCGGGCGGAAGATTCTCATCGATCTGCGCCTTCAAGGCGCGGCTCGATTCTCGAACTGCAGTGCTTTCTTCACTGCAGCCAGAGGCAGGTCATACAGTCGTGCCACGCGACGCTCGTCGCCACCTTCGGCCTGCATTGCCTCGACAATGGCGATGGTGGGAACGCCCGATTCGGAGAGGATGGGCTGACCAAAACTGCGCTGGGGATCAAACACCACCGCGCGGGAGCCCTTCAGTGGGAACCATCGTTCGGCACGATCATCGATGCCCAGCTCAATGCCCTCACGCAGTGACGGTGCGATGACTTTGCGCATCACGTCCTGGCGCTTCACCACATCCACCAGTGCGGCATCGCCGCTGTCGCCCACCAGTTCCATGAAAATGCGGCGCCCGTCGGTCTTGAAGCTGGTGCTGGTGAAGGGATACTCCTTACCGAGCCGTTCGTTCAGTTCGACAATGGTTCGCCGCACCAGGTTGAGTGGCACGCCACAGGCGACGAACGTGCGGACGAAGCGCAGCTCGATCAGATCGCGGAAGCCAATGCCGTCGATCTCTGAATCGGCCCATTGCGACTTCCACAGGGGAGGGTGGACCTCAGGATTACCGTGCTTCCGGCCCTGGTAGCCCTTCAGCCACCGGCGCAGCTCCGACGAGCTGCCGCCAATGAAGCGCGCTGCATCGGCGTAGGAATAGAGGCCGACGCCAAGGTTGTCCTGTGCTGGCAAGGCAATACCCATGGCAGCGAGTCTACTCAATGCGAAGGGAGCAGGAGTGCAGAGCCACATTCTGCGCCCTGCCGGACGCATGAACTGAGACGGGAGACATGCGGGGGGCAAATCTGCCCGCTGTTTGGCAGGCCGTAGCCGACACGAAGATGGCGCGCCCGGAGGGATTCGAACCCCCGACCAATGGCTTCGGAAGCCACTACTCTATCCGGCTGAGCTACGGGCGCGTTGTAGAACCGCCACACCGTCGGCCAGTGCCGGGGCGGGCATCGCAGCGCCATGAAGACGGTGCGGGAGGGGCATTCTATCCAGTTTCGCCGCACAAATCTCCCCCCGGCTGCAAAGTCGGCCGCAGGGCACAGGAGTATCCTAGTGCGATGGCTGATACCCCCCTTTCCGCGCCGCATTCGGCGCCGACGCCGCGCTGGCGTCATTACTGGTCCCTGATGCGCGCTGATCGCCCGATCGGCACGCTGCTGCTGCTGTGGCCCACCTGGTGGGCGTTGTGGCTGGCCGCTGGCGGCCTGCCGCCGCTGTGGACCCTGTTCGTGTTCACCGCCGGCGTGTGGCTGACCCGCTCGGCCGGGTGTGTCATCAACGACTACGCCGACCGCTGGCTCGACCCGCACGTGGAACGCACCAAGGCCCGTCCGCTGGCCACCGGGGCGATCAGCGGCCGCGCGGCGCTGGTGCTGTTCGCGGTGCTGATGCTGGTGGCGTTCGCGCTGGTGCTGACCCTGAACGGCCTGACCATCGGCCTGAGCTTCATTGGCGTGTTCCTGGCCGCCAGCTACCCCTACCTGAAGCGCTACACCCATCTGCCGCAGGTGTACCTGGGCATGTCCTTCGGCTGGGGCATCCCCATGGCGTTTGCCGCCGTGCAGGGCGAAGTGCCCACGCTGGCGTGGTTGCTGTACGCGGGCAACATCCTGTGGTCCACCGCCTACGACACCTGGTACGCCATGGTCGACCGCGAGGACGACCTGAAAATGGGCTCGCATTCCACCGCGATCCTGTTCGGCGAACTGGACCTGGTCATCCAGGGCGTGCTGTACGCGCTGTTCCTGGCCACGATGGCGCTGGTGGGCGTGCGCGGCGGCCTGGGCGGGTACTACCTGGCGGGCGTGGCGGTGGCCGCGGTGCTGGTGGCGTATGAATTCTGGATCTGCCGCAACCGCGAACGCGGGCCGTGTTTCAAGGCCTTCCTGCACAACAACTGGGTGGGCGCGGCCTTGTTTGCGGGTATCGCCGCCGATCTGGCGCTGCGTTGATGCCGCCCGCCGGGCATGGCCCGGCGCTACCGGTGTGGGTTTGCGCGGATGGCGCACGGCGCCGGCTTTCGTAGAGTCGAGCTTGCTCGACTGCTCTTCGCGGCCAATCGAGGGCAGTCGAGCAAGCTCGACTCTACGACCTACGACCAATAGGTGGCTGACAGCCCGCACCCTACCGCCCAGAATCGGGCCATCGAACCTGGGAGGGTAGGCGATGGCCTCGACGGCAGCAGTACAGGACGGCTGGATGGCGCGCGCAGCGCTGCGTTCGGCCGCCTGGGCGGAAAAGTGGTTCCCCGATGCGTACGTGTTCGCGGTGCTGGGCGTAGTCATCGTCGCGCTGGCGGCACTGGGCTTCGGCTCGACCCCGCAGGCCACCGCCAGCGCCTTCGGCGATGGCTTCTGGAGCCTGATCCCCTTCACCATGCAGATGGCCTTCGTGGTCATCGGCGGCTATGCGGTGGCCACCGCCCCGGTCGTTGCCCGCTTCATCGACTTCCTGGCGCGGGTGCCGCGCACCGGCCGTGGTGCGGTGGTGTACGTGGGCCTGGTCAGCATGCTGGCCTCGCTGCTCAGCTGGGGCTTCTCGCTGGTGTTTGGCGGCCTGCTGGTGCGTGCGCTTGCCCGCCGCAGCGAACTGCGCATGGATTACCGCGCCGCAGGTGCGTCGGCCTACCTGGGCCTGGGCGCGGTGTGGGCGATGGGCCTCAGCTCGTCGGCGGCGCAGTTGCAGGCCAACCCGGCCAGCATGCCGCCGGGGCTGGTGGAAATCACCGGCGTGCTGCCGTTCACCGAAACCATCTTCCTGTGGCAGTCGATCGCGCTGACCGCGGTGCTTATCCTGGTTTCGCTGCTGATCGCCTGGCTGACCGCACCGGCTGCCGGCAGTGCACGTACCGCCGAAGATTTCCCCGGCGCCGCGCAGGCCGAGCCGGAACCGCTGCAGCAGCGCACCCGCCCCGGTGAATGGCTGGAATACAGCCCGCTGCTGACCGTGCTGCTTTCGCTGCTGGCCTTCGGGTGGCTGTTCAACGAATTCGCCAGCAAGCCGGTGGTCACCGCCATCGCCAACCTCAACACCTACAACTTCCTGTTCATTTCGCTGGGCCTGCTGCTGCACTGGCGGCCGCGCAGCTTCCTCAACGCGGTGGCCAAGGCGGTGCCCAGCACCACCGGCGTGCTCATCCAGTTCCCGCTGTACGGCGGCATCGCGATGATCCTCACCCATGCTGCCGGCGGCGATGGGCAGACGCTGGCGCATCGCCTGTCCAGCCTGTTCGTGCACGTGGCCAGCACCGATACCTTCGCCCTGGTGATGGGCGTGTACTCGGCCGTGCTGGGCTTCTTCGTGCCCTCCGGTGGCGGCAAGTGGATCATCGAGGCGCCGTATGTCATGCAGGCGGCCAACGAACTGAAGGCACACCTGGGCTGGGCGGTGCAGGTCTACAACGCTGCCGAAGCGCTGCCGAACCTGATCAACCCGTTCTGGATGCTGCCGCTGCTGGGCGTGCTGGGGCTGAAGGCGCGCGATATCGTGGGCTTCACCTTCATCCAGCTGCTGGTGCACATCCCGCTGGTGCTGGGCCTGCTGTGGCTGCTGGGCATGACCCTGACCTACGCGCCGCCAGTGATGCCGTAGCAAGCCCGGGGTCAGATCCCCGCCGCAGGCGGGGCTCTGACCCCAACAACCCCCCGTAGAGTCGAGCCTGCTCGACTGCTTTGCGATCCTGCCCTTGTAGAGTCGAGCTTGCTCGACTGCTTTACGCGACCAAGCCAGAGCAGTCGAGCAAGCTCGACTCTACGACCGCGCCGCTTGCTTCTCGATCTCTGCCTTGCGCAGCAGGAAGCGCTGCACCTTGCCGCTGGGTGTCTTCGGTACCTGCGCCACGAACTCCACCTGGCGCGGGTAGGCGTGGGCAGACAGGCGCGAACGCACGTGCTGCTGCAGCTCCGTGGCCAGCCCTTCATCGCCGCTGTGGCCATCGCGCAGGATCACGAACGCCTTCACGATCTCGGTGCGCTCCGGATCGGGCACGCCGATCACCGCGGCCTCGGCCACGGCGGCGTGTTCCATCAGAACGCTCTCCACGTCGAACGGCCCGATGCGGTAGCCCGACGAGGTGATCAGATCATCAGAGCGGCCGATGAAACTGATCGAACCATCATCCTCCCACTCCACCGAATCGCCCGTGCGGTACCAGCCATCGCGCAGCGCCGGGGTCTCGGTGCCGTAGTAGCCGGTGAACCAGAGAATGGGCGACTGCTGCACATCCACCGCCAGGATGCCCGGCGTGCGCGGCGGCAGTACGTTGTCGTGCTCATCCAGCACCGCCACCCGGTAGCCGGGCATGGCAAAGCCGGACGACCCGGGCCGCACCGCGTGGGCCAGCGCGTGGTGGTTGTTCACCACCATGCCGGTTTCGGTCTGCCCGTAGTGGTCCAGCACCGTGGTCCCCAGGTGTTCGCGGAACCAGCGGGCGATTTCGGGATTCAACGGCTCGCCCGCACTGCTGACCACGCGCAGTTGCCCCTTGATGCCGGCGCTGGCCGCAGGGCCGGCACCGATGATCTGCCGGTAGGCGGTGGGCGAGCCCGCCAGGTTGGTTACCCCCAGCTGCTGGATGATCTGGTTCAGCCCGGCCACGCTGAAGCCGGCTTCGCTGAAGGTGGTGGCATGGCCCAGCAGCAGCGGGCCGGTAACCCCGTAGTAAAGCCCGTAGGCCCAACCGGGATCGGCAATGTTCCAGAACACATCGTCGGCGCGCAGATCCACCGCCAGTTCCATGTAACTGGCAAAGGCCAGCAAGGCGCGCAGCGGCACCGGCACGCCCTTGGGGCTGCCGGTGGTGCCCGAGGTGGACAGCAGGGCCATCAGGTCGTCACCGCGCAGCATCACCGGGGCCCGCTCGGCCGGTGCCTGGCGGGTGCGCGCCCGCCAGTCGATATCGCCGTCGGCCACGCGCTGCCCGGCGCTGGCGATGGTGGCTACGGTCGGGCAGCCGCCCACCCCGTCCAGCTTGCTGCGGTTGGCCAGGTCGGTCACCACCAGCGCGGTGCGCCCGGTGGCCAGCCGCGTTTCAATGGCCTTGGGCCCGAACGCGGTGAACAGCGGCTGGTAGATTGCGCCCAACCGCCAGGTGCCCAGGATCACCGCCAGCAGATCGGGCGTGCGCGGCAGCAGGCCGGCCACCACATCGCCACGGGCGGTGCCAGCGTCGGCCAGTACGTTCGCGGCGCGCGCAGCCGCCTCGCGCAGGTGTTCGAAGGTGTAGGTGTGCAGGTGCCCCTGCGCATCCACCCAGCGCAGCGCGGTGGCATTGCGCCCGCAGTGGCGGTCGCAGCATTCCACGCAGGCATTCACACCGGTCTGCAGATCGCCCTGCAGTCGCGCTTCCCACTGCGCCAGATCGAAGTCGGCCAGGGCCTGGTCGTAGGAAGGCCGTGCTGTGCTGTCGGGGGCCATGCGTGTCTCCGCCAAGGGTCTTCCCGACGATAGGCGCGGCCGGGGGCGGCTGCAAATCGGACCAAAGGCGTAGGCGGTCAGCCGGCGTCGTCTTCGCCGAAGCGCACGCCGTTGAAGGTATGCGTGCAGCAGGTGCACGAGGGCAGCATGTCCTTCGCCGTCAGCGCCGGTGCCACCCGCTGCAGCAGACCGGCCTCATCCACGTACAGCCCGCTGAAGTACGAGGCCTCGCCCACGCGCACCTGGTCGCGGCGCGGGGCATTGCCGGTGGCCGCGATCCAGGCGATGGGTTCGGGCGTATCCAGCCGCGCGCAGGCTTCCGAATGCACCGGCACCCAGGGCTGGCCCACCTTGGACAGCAGGAAGCGGAACAGCGGTGTGTAATCGCGGCCGTGGCGGTGCCCGCCATGCATCGAACCGCGCGTGGCCTCACTGGCCAGCGTGCCTTTGCGATGGCGCTCGTGGCGGTAGTCGCCGCCGTGCTCGCCGTGGCGGCTGTTGCGTGCTCGTGCATTCACCCGGCGGAACAAAGGGGCGGAACGGTCCATCGTTCACTCGGTGTAGAGAAGGGCATCGATTGTCGGGCGGCCCCGCGCAGCCAGCAAGCGCCGGCCCACCTTAATGGGCGCGGCACGCGGCCGGCATAAGCACATGCGCAACCCGCATGAATCCTTCATGCGCTTGCGGCACAAGGGCCTGCGCGTGTTCATTCACCGCCGTGCACGCGCCCGTAGCCGCGCTGCAACGCGTGGTTAACCTTCGGCTGCAGACCATGCGCACGTCCACCGCATTCCGCGCGTGGCATTTGGAGATCGGACATGGCACAGCAGAACCAGAACCCGAACCAGAAGCAGCAGGGCCAGCAGAACCAGCAGGATCAGCAGCAGGGGCGTGGCCGCGACCAGCAGCAGCAACAGCAGCAGGAACAGCAGCAGCGCAACCAGCGCAACCAGCAGCAGGGCGGCCATGACGAAGAAGAATGACCCGCGTGCAGCCCACGCGTGAACGGTGAAGCCCCGCCTGGTGCGGGGCTTCGCTTGTTACAACGGGCGTGTTTACAGCAGGCGTGTTTACAGCACGCCTATACGCTGCAGCGCGGGGGTGGCCGCCATGTCGTTGGGGTTGGTGCCGGGAAGATCCTGCGGCACCGCCATGCCCATGCCGGCATACAGATCCACCCAGTGCTGGGAAATCTGCCCCGTCTTTGGATTGCGGAAGTTCATCGGCTGCAGCGCGAACACATGGTGGGTGCGGAACGCGCGCTCAATGAAATCCGAACAGTAGTAGCTGTCCTCGTTCAACACATAGGCCGTGTTGTACGGCTTGCCCAGCATGGTGCGCGCCGTGGCGATGGCATCGGCCAGCACCTGCGGTGGCGCCGCGCGCAGGCGGTACACCACGATCTGCCGCTGCCTGTCCCGCGCATCCTGGCGGAATTCCGCCAGCGTCTGCTGCCGCGAGCCCTTTTCATCGGCGTGCAGCACCTGCAGTTCACCCGGCCCATCGGCCACCAGGGCCACGTGGTCGAAGCGGGTGCCGCCTTCGCGCGCGGTGGCATCATCAATGGCGGCGCTCAGGCCAGTCTGGCCGGCGCTGACGAACAGCAGATCGCCGGGCCGCGCTTCCACGGCCAGCGCAACGGCCGGCCACAGCGCGGGCAGCAACAGGCCAATCAACAGGAACAGGGCGCGCATGGCAGGGCCGGGGTCGGGAAAAACGCGATTGTACGGCGCAGGGTAGGATGGTGCGACCGAACCGGAATCAGGATGATCCCATGCGCTGCCGCCGTTCCCTTGTGCTGCTGGCCCCTGTCTTCAGTCTTGCCCTGGCCGCCTGCACCCAGGCCCCGCAGGCTTCGCAGCCGCAGCCGCAGCCCGCAGAAGCGGCGGCCCCTGCTGCACAGGCTGCCGCAGCCGCAGCCGCTACGCCCGCCGCTCCAGCCTGCCCGCACGAGCAGTTCGATACCTTCCTGAAGCACTTCGGCAATGAGATTGCGCTGCAGGAAACGGCCACTGCCGATCCGCTGCGCGACAGCTACGTCGATGCCGGTGCCGAGCCCGAGCCGAAGACCGTGGAAAAGCAGCTGCCGCTGGCCGAGGTGGAATGGCCGGTGATGCCGGATCCGGCCACGCTGGCCGGCCGTGGCCGCGAGATGACCGTCACCGCGCAGGCCGATGGCCAGATGCAGGTGCTGATGCGCACCCCCGATACCAGCGACCAGCAGGTCTACACCTTCGCCCGCACCCCGTGCTGGACGCTGGTGAGCCGGGCCGATGAATCGATCTGAGCCGGTGCGGAGGTCGGTGCATCTGGGGCGCGGCCTGTTGATGCTCCTGCTGCTGTGGCCCCTGCTGGCCTGGGCGCAGGTGCAGGTGCCGCCGCTGGATGGCCCGGTGGTCGACCCGGCCGGTGCACTGCGCCCGGCCACACGTGCCACGTTGGAACAGAAGGCGCGCGCGCTGCAGGCCCGCAAGGGCGGCGCGCAACTGCAGGTGCTGCTGGTGCGCAGTACCGGCCAGGAAAGCATCGAGGCCTACGCGCAGCGCGTGTTCGACCAGTGGCAGTTGGGTCGCAAGGGCGTGGATGACGGCGTGCTGCTGCTGGTGGCCGTGCAGGACCGGCACGTGCGCATCCAGCCCGGCTATGGGCTGGAAAGCGCCATTCCCGATGCCTACGCCAAGCGCATCATCGAAGACGCCATCCTGCCGCGCTTCCGCGAAGGCGATCTGGACCAGGGCGTGCTGGACGGCAGCGCGCTGCTGGCGGGGCTGGTGGACGGCGAGCCGTTGCCACCGCCGCGCAGCAACCATCTGCTGGATCTGGCCTGGCAGGGCATGGATACGATCCTGCTGCTGGCGTTGATGGCCGGGTTCGCGCTGGGCCGCTGGCAGGGGCGTGCGGCAGCCGTGCCGGTGCGACGGTGGTGGTACCGCCCGCTGCACTGGCTGGCGCTGATCGCGCTGGCCGGGCTGGCAACCGCGGCGTGGGCGCCGCGGCAGATCGTGCCGATGCTGTTCTTGCTGGCAATGGCCGTGCCACTGGCGTGGGTCTGCGGGCACCGGTGGCGGCGCAGCTCGTCGCTGCGGCGCACGCTGTGGGGCCTGCTGGTCGCCAGCATCGGTATCAGCGTGGCCGTGCTCGCCACGCGCGGGGTGTTCCCCGGGCTGTTCGTGCATGTGGCCCTGTACTTCCTGGCAGGCATCGCCGCAGTGGTGCTGTGGTTCCCGCTGACCCTGGGTCGCGACCGCTGGCAGGAAAGCCGGCGTGGCTTCGCCCTGCGTGTGCTGCTGCTTGGCACGGTAATGGGCGCGGGCCTGGTGTGGGCACTGCTGCAGCCGGACCGGTTGGATACCGAAGCGCTGCTGCTGGTGTTCGGCGCCGTGGGCTACATGGGCTGGGCCGTGGCCATGCTGGTGGGCACCGGCACACGCAGTGACGACGATGATGACGACCGCCGCGGTGGCTGGGGCAGCTCGTCGTCCAGTTCGTCCTCGTCCAGCGACTGGAGCGGTGGTGGTGGGCGCAGTGGCGGCGGTGGTGCCTCGGGTAGCTGGTAGATCAGACGGTGTGCACGCGCCATCCGCGCGCGTCGTCGTGCAGTTCGCCGTTGCCGGCCACCCCACCGATCTGCAGCACCAGGCCCTGTGCATTGGGCAGGTCTTTCTGTTCGGGGAACCAGCGGCGGTCGGCGGCCACCACGATCAGCAGGCCCTCGTCATCACCCATCGGCGCGAACTGCGCCGACGGCGGACTGAGCGGCTGTAGGCCGAAACGTGCACTGGCGTCGGCGCGTACCGCATCCACATCATCGCTGGCCAGGCCTACCTCGCTCAGGCACTGCAGTTCACTGCCGTGGAAGGCGCCGGTATGCGTACCGGCCGGCAGGCGCTTGCGCCCAATCAGTTCCAGGATCAGGCCGTCGGGCCCGGTGAAATACACCGACTGCGACTGCCAGTTGCTTTCCAGTGCGAAGTAATCGATGCCCTCGGGATTGCGCTGCAGCGGCGTGCGTTCGCGCAGCCACGCCATCGCTTCGGCGAAGCGGTTGTCGGGCACGTTGAAGGCCAGGTGCACGCCGCCCGTGGCGTGGCTACCCGCTTGTTGCAGGTCGATCGTGCTCCAGCCGATATGCACATGGTGCCCGACCACGCGCTGCTGCAGCACATCGCGGAAATAGTCCGCCACGGTTTCGACGTTCGAGACCGGCAGGGTGAGATGCAGCAGGCGCATGCGTGATCCTCCATGAAGCACTGGGGCGAGTGTAGCGCCGCGCACCTTTCGCCAGCGTCATCGCCCGCGCAACGAATCGTTACGCCGCCACCGCACGCTCTGGTAGGTGCCAACCTTGGTTGGCACTCTCCGTCCACAACCGCGCCCCGCCGCACGCTCTGGTAGGTGCCAACCTTGGTTGGCACAAGCCGTCCGCAGCCACGCGTTGCGACAGGGGCTTGCACTGGCGGCCACAACCGCAACAATGCACCGCTCAAGGACGTCTACAGGAGAAGCGCATGCAGGGTCTTATGGCAGAACACCGCGCCGCGGGTGAAACCGCATGGCCATGATCCTGGCGCTGGTGCTGCTGGCACCGCTGCTGCCATTGGCCCTGCTGGTGCTGATGTGGCGGCGTGCGCCGCGCTGGCAGGGCAACCCGTGGTTGTATCGGGCGGGCTTCGCCTTCCTGGCCGCGCTGCTGTCACCCACGCTGCTGATGGCCGGCCACGGCGGCCTGCCGTGCCCCACCTTCGGCGGCCTGATACTGGTGTTCATGCGGCTGGAATGGATTGGCGACCTGCACCTGAACCTGATCGCGTTCGGCAGCAACGATGCCGCGATCCTGTCCGCACCGTTCCTGGTGGTGTTCGCCGCCGCACTGTTCATCCCGCTGCGCACCGCCCGCCGCGCCAGCCTGACGTTCGATTGATCGCGCCCCCATCGGGCGCCCATCAGCCTGGTAGGTGCCAACCTTGGTTGGCACGAACCGTCCGCGCCAAACATGCGATCTGCCTCTGAAGGACTACAGATGGTCAGCAAAGACCCAACCAGCGAAGGCCCCGTGGATGCGGCATTCCGCCCCGTCCTGACCTGGATGGCCAACGAAATCGCAGCCGGCCGCCCGCCGCAGACGGCAAACGTGTACCTGCGCACCGCCGATACGTGGGAGGCCATCACCGGCATCCTTCAGGACTACGGCGAAACCCTGGTGCCGCTGCCGGAGACGAGCTGGGAATCCTCGGTGTGCCAGTGGTATGGGAAGCACTGGCAGGTCCTTGTCGATCTGTACACGGAGGGAGAGGGGCGAAGCGATCTGGTGATGCATGTCGACATCACCGAAGCCGAAGGCGGCTTCGCGTACACCCTGCACCTGGTCTATGTTCCCTGATCACACGCAGCCGTAGAGTCGAGCTTGCTCGACTGCTCCGGCCCTTCGTAGAGTCGAGCTTGCTCGACTGCCGTAGCCAAGAGCAGTCGAGCAAGCTCGACTCTACCAAAGCCAAGCAGCCACGCATCGCCCGGCATTCCAAGCCAAGCACCCACGCAGCGCCCGGCATGCCAAGGCCAAGCAGCCCCGCACCGCCCGGCTCGGCCCATGCACGCATGGCGTGGATCCACCGGTGTGCGCCGGGCCTGTCCCGGCACATCCATCCAAGCGCGGCGTGGCCCCAGCCGCCATCATCGCGTTGCCTCCCGGCCGCTTGTGCTACTACGGCCCGTGCAGTCCTTCCCCCTTCGGAGCACGACCATGGTCAACCCCGTCGCCCAGGCCCATCGCGGCCCGGGCACCACGCTTTTCAGCCTGCTGAATCCCATACCGTTCGGCTTCTTCGTTGCCGCGCTGATCTTCGACATCCTCTACCTCAACACCGCCGAGGTGATGTGGGGCAAGTCCGCCGCCTGGCTGATCACCTTCGGCCTGCTGATCGCCATCATTCCGCGCCTGATCAACCTGTTCGCGGTGTGGCGCCGCAACGGCACCGCCACCGGCGTGGACCGTGTGGATTTCGTGCTGAACCTGCTGGCCATCGTGCTGGCCATCTGGAACGCCTTCGTGCACAGCCGCGACGCCTATGCGGTGGCCGTGCCGGGCACCGTGCTGTCCGCGCTGACCGTGGCCCTGATCGCGATCGGCTACATCCTGTTGTCACTGCAGGCCCCGGTGCTGCAGGGAGGTCGTCATGGCTGAGCGCATCCTGCCCACGCTGGGCATCCTTTCCCTGGCCGTCATGCTCGCCGCCTGCGCCGGCAAGGCCGAATATCACCCGGCCGACCAGTCCGGTCCGCAGCCGCCGCTGCCCAAGCCGGCCAACTTCCTCATGCCGCCCATGCAGGTGCCCAAGGGCGTGGGTTGGGCCGAAGGCCAGGCGCCGGCCGTGGCCGAAGGCCTGAAGATCGAGCGCATTGCCGCCAACCTGCAGCACCCGCGCCGCCTGCTGACCCTGCCCAATGGCGATGTGCTGGTGGTGGAAGGCAATGGCCCCGGCGAAGAACCGGTCACCACGCCCAAGCAGTGGATTGCCGGCAAGGTGAAGGCGCGCTCGGGCAAGGCCGGCAAGGGCGGCAACCGGGTCACCCTGCTGCGGCGCACGCCGGGCACCGATACCTGGACCCAGCACGTCTACATCGAAGGCCTGCATTCGCCGTTCGGCATCCAGTTGATCGGCAACACGCTGTACGTGGCCAACACCGGCAACATCATGCAGTACCAGTACGTGCCGGGCGCCACCCGCATGGCCGACAAGGGCCATGAGTTCACCGATCTGCCCAGCACCATCAACCACCACTGGACCAAGGAACTGCTGGCCAGCCGCGATGGCGGCAAGCTGTACGTGGGCGTGGGGTCCAACAGCAACATCACCGAAAATGGCCTGGCCGTTGAATACCGCCGCGCCGTGGTGCTGGAAGTGGACGTGGCCACCCGTGGCAGCCGCATCTACGCATCGGGCATCCGCAACCCCACCGGCCTGGACTGGGAGCCGAGCACCGGCGCGCTGTGGGCGGTGGCCAACGAGCGCGATGAAATCGGCGCCGACCTGGTGCCCGATTACCTCACCTCGGTGAAGGAAGACGGCTTCTACGGCTGGCCCTACAGCTATTACGGCCAGCACGTGGACGAGCGCGTGCAACCGCAGCGGCCCGATCTGGTGGCCAAGGCGATCAAGCCCGACTACGCCATCGGCTCGCACGTGGCGCCGCTGGGCCTGCTGTTCTACACCGGCCAGTCGCTGCCCGCGAAGTACCACGGCGGCGCCTTCATCGGCGAACACGGCAGCTGGGATCGTTCACCGCTGAGCGGCTACGAAGTGGTGTACGTACCGTTCAAGGACGGCAAGCCGACCGGCCGCCCGCAACCGGTGGTGACCGGGTTTGCATCGAAGGATGAAAAGACCCTGATGGGCGCCCCGGTGGGCATGGCGATGGACGCCGACGGCGCCCTGCTGGTGGCGGATGACGTAGGCGACGTCGTCTGGCGGGTCTCGGCAAAGTAACGGAATTGTAGAGTCGAGCCATGCTCGACTGCTTTGGCCGTGGCCGTGGCCGTGGCCGTGGCCGTGGCTGTGGCTGTGGCCGTGGCTGTGGCTGTGGCTGTGGCTGTGGCTGTGGCTGTGGCTCTGGCTCTGGCTGTGGCTGTGGCTGTGGCTGTGGCTGTGGCTCTGGCTGTGGCTCTGGCTGTGGCTCTGGCTGTGGCTGTGGCCGTGGCTCTGGCTGTGGCTCTGGCTGTGGCTCTCGCTCTGGCTCTGGCTCTGGCTCTGGCTCTGGCGTTTGTAGAGTCGAGCTTGCTCGACTGCTTCTGCCAACAGCAGTCGAGCAAGCTCGACTCTACGAAAAGCGAAAGGCGAAGCGCAGCCAAGCATGGCTTGGCTCTACAGTTCGGCGGCGCTCGCGCGCAGCCCGCTGAACACCGATTCGGCGGCAAACCCCACGCCGCCCAGCAGTACGCCGAAGTACACCATCGTGGCCACCACGAAGGCATACCCGGCCGCCACCGCGGCGCCATCGCGCTGGATGAAGCCAATCGCAAACGACATCAGTGCCAGCGCGGGCAGCGTATTGCTGAAGGGAATCGGCCCGGCCGGGGCCATCAGCAGCAGCGTGGCCACCACCAGCGCCACGTTGTTCACGCGCATCATCTTCTTCGAGCGCACCATCACCGCCAGCCGCATCGGCTGCGACAGGCGCTCCATGCGATGCACCCACTTCAGGGCCCGGCCCAGATTGGCGCGCAGCTTTTCAGTGGCCACTTCCTTCTGCGCCAGGCGCTGCGGCACCCACAGCGGCCGGTCGCGCACGCGGCTCAGGCCAATCAACAGAATGGACGCACCAAACACCGTGCTCAGGCCGGGAATGGATACCGGAATCAGGAAAATGGCCGACAGCAGGATCACGATCAACATCAGCCCCTCATCGCCCAGGGCCTGCAGCAGGGTGCCCACGCGGATGTGCTGGCCGGGCAGGCCGTCAATCAGGTCTTCAATCTGCTGTGCCAGCGGGGCGGTGTCGGTGGCCTCGGGGGCGCGGTAGGTCATGCGTCTGGATCTCCAGGGTAGGGCGGTCAGGGGGCCGTCCTGCGGTGGGGCGCACAGGCTTGCCGAGTATGGCCGCCAACGGCTGCGCGCGGCTGAACCGCACATGAGAACGGCAGCCGCCGCCGGCCTGGCCTAAAATGGAGGGCCCCGCGCTGGAAATGAAACTGATGGACATGGGCCGCAGGCAATCGACCATCCAACTGGTCGCCATCGATATGGATGGCACCCTGCTGGACCCGGCGCACAAGCTGACCGCGCGCGCCAAGCAGGCCATTGCGCAGGCGCGCGCGCTGGGCGTGCATATCGTGCTGACCAGCGGCCGCCCGGTGTCCGGGCTGGCGCCGTTCCTGCAGGAACTGGGCATCACCGGCAATGACGATTACTGCATTGCCTGCAACGGCGGCCTGGTGCAGCGCATCGGCACGCGCGAAACAGTGGTGGAGTTCCCGCTCAGCTTCGATGACTTCGTGTACTGCGAACAGGTTTCGCGGCAGCTGGGCGTGCATTTCCAGGCGCTGGACGGCCAGCGGCTGTACACCACCAACCAGGACATCAGCCGCTACACCGTCATCGATTCGCACCTGTCCCACGTGCCGCTGTCGTACCGCCGCGTGCAGGACATGGAGCCGTCAATGTCCTTCATCAAACTGATGATGATCGACGAACCCGACGTGCTGGATGCAGCCATCACCCGCCTGCCGGCCGAACTGACCGAACGCTTCGCCGTGTTGAAGAGCGCACCGTTCTTCCTGGAAGTGTTCGACCACCGCGCTGGCAAGGGGCCCAGCCTGCAGCGCCTGGCCGAACACCTGGGCATCGACCGCGCCAACGTGATGGCCATTGGCGATCAGGAAAACGACCTGACCATGCTGCAGTTCGCCGGCACCAGCGTGGCCATGGGCAACGCCATCGACGCAGTGAAGGCGGTGGCGCGTTTTGAAACCGCACCGAACACCGACGAAGGCGTGGCCCGCGCGATCGAGCGCTTCGTGCTGCAGTAATCACGCGCCCCGGCTCTGGTAGGTGCCAACCTTGGTTGGCACATGGCCCGGGGTCAGATCCCTTCCGCAGGAAGGGCTCTGACCCCACGGGCAATGTTCCCGGTACCTAAAAGCATGCCAACCAAGGTTGGCATCTACCAGATCGCGGGGCCGGCAGTAGATCCACGCCATGCGTGGATGCCGTTCGCAACCGGGGTCAGAGCCCTTTGCTCCGCAAAGGGATCCGACCCCTTTACGCGTCGCCACCAACCACGCGGCTATCCCCGCGTATATCGCCGCTGTACCACGGCGCGATGGCAACCGCGGGCCACCGATGCAAGAATTTCGCACGTCGAAATCACGCCCTTGAACCCCGCCGCAGATGATCGTCCTTCTCTGCAGCTGACCGGCGCGCACAGCGCCTGAACCCCCAAACGCAACCGCACCGCCAGCCAGGTCGTCGCCCGCCGCGCCGCACCGTGCTGGACGTGCGCCTGCGCCATTTTCCCAACGCAGCTGGATTCGCCCATGAACACGCCACCCACGCAGCGCCTTGCGCTGGCCATTGCCCTGTCCATTGTTTCGTCGGCGCACGCCATCGAAGCCCCCGACACCGCCCACGACACCCCGGTAACCCTCAATGCTCTGCAGGTGATCGCCACGCCCCGCGGCGCCGCCACTGCACCCACGCAGGTGGTCGGCCCCAACCGCTACGTCATCAACGCCAGCGATCTCGATGCCATGGTGACCGGCAACAACGGCCTGGCCATGCTCAAGCAGGTGCCCGGTGCCAGCTACACCGCCACCGACGGCCTGGGCCTGGATATTTCCGCCACCAGCCTGTTCGTGCGCGGCTTCCGCATGAATGAAATGGGCATCACCTTCGAAGGCGTGCCACTGAACGACAGCGGCTTTCTCTCGCTTACCGGCACAAGTGTGGTGAACGTAGGCGTGCCCGATGGCATCGGCGCCATCACCGTCAGCCCGGGTGGCGCACCGGTGCACGTGTTTTCCAGCAGCGCCAACGGCGGCAGCCTGGAATACCGCCTGCGCGATCTGCAGGACACCGCCAGCCTGCGGGTGAAGCAGGGCGTGGGCAGCAACCGCACCTTCGTTACCACGGTTTCCGCGCAGAGCGGGCAACTGGGCGAGCACGGCCCCAAGCTGATGGTGGACCTGCAGCGTGTGTCGGCCGACAAGTACCAGGGCGCCGGCACGCAGGATTTCCTGCGCGGCAATCTGAAGGCACAGCAGGACGTGGCCTGGGGTGACGTCACCCTGTTCGTGTCAGACAGCAGGGCCAAGGTCTGGGGCTACAACAACATTTCCTTCGACATGATCCGCAAGCTGGGCTGGAAGGCCGACAGCTTCTACCCCGATTACGCCTGGGCGTACCGCGTGGCCTCGCCGGAAAACGCGGAAGCATCCTGCGGCGCCTATACCTGCGGCGAACTGTCCGAACTGATTCCCTACGACACCGGCCAGATCACCCGCGACCGCATTGCGTCCATCAACCACCGTTTCCAGATCACCCCGGCACTCAGCGGCAACGTGCAGCTGTACAACGCCAACAGCCATACCCAGGCCACCCTGGCCGACCCCACCGTGCCTTCGCCCAATGGCGCGCCGTTCTCCGAGCAGGTGCAGACCCCGCGGGTAAACCGTCTGGGCGGCATGGCCAATCTGCAGCTTGAAGCCGGCGCACACACGTTCACCGCTGGCGTCTGGCAGGAACAGAGCAAGGCCGCGGCCCGCACCGATTGGTACCAGCAGCCGCTGCTGGGGCAGGGCGCACCGCTGAAGGCGACCGGCCCGTTCGATGTGTACGGCCCCGCATTCCAGACCGACAACGCCTCGCGCTGGGTCACCCGTTCGCGGCAGCTCTACCTGCACGATGACATCGCGCTGCGCGACACCTTGAGGCTGGGCGTGGGATTCAAGGCGGTGGATTTCCGCACCGAAGGCGGTGGCCTGGGTGACGCCCCGGACCGCCCGGTGTACGGCGCGCTGCGCGCCAAGAGCAACTTCCTGCCGCATGTCTCGCTGTTCTGGAGCCCCAGCGCAGCAACCGACGCGTTCATCGATCTGGCCAGCGGCATGAACGGCTACCGCGTGGCCCAGCGCGGCAACATCGGCTACACCGCCTCGGCATGGACCGTGACCGACCAGGAAGAATTCGACCGCATTGCTGGCAGCCTGCGGCCGGAAAAGAACTGGAACCTGACCGTGGGCGCCACCCATCGCTTCGAGCGGCTCACGCTCAACGGCGATGTGTTCTACAGCGATATCCGCAACCGGCTGCTGTCTGCGGCCGTCGGCACCCAGTTCGCGCAGATCAACACCGTGCGGCTGATGCCGAAGATGCACGTGATCGGCGCGGGCCTGGGCATCACCGCCGATCTGGGCGATCACCTGCAGTTCTACCAGGGCGTGGCGGTGGCCCGTTCGTACTACGACAGCGATTTCGTGGTGGGCGATACCGTGTATCCCATCAAGGGCAATGCGCAGCCCGGTTACCCGCAGGTGTCGCTGGTAAGCGATCTGTCGGCGCACTTTGGTGACTGGCGCGTGGGTGCTACCAGCACCTCGTACCTGCGCCAGCCTTTCACGTACCAGAACGATATCCGCGTGCCCACCTTCTGGCAGGTAAACACCTATGCCGCCTACACGCTGGGGCAGGGCAGCGTGCTGCCCGGTCTGGAACTGCGCGTGGACATCAGCAACCTGTTCAACCGCAACAACATCGGCACCGCCACCATCGCCGGCTCGTCGTTCTCGGGCGATTACCAGACCCTGCAGCGCAGCGCCCCCCGGCAGGTGATGTTCAGCACCGCCATCGCGTTCTGAACGGACGGGGTCAGATCCCTTCCGCAGGAAGGGCTCTGACCCCACGCGCAATGTTCCCTGCACCGAAAAGCATGCCAACCAAGGTTGGCATCTACCAGATTGCGGCGCCGGCAGTAGATCCACGCCATGCGTGGATGCTCTTCGCAACCGGGGTCAGAGCCCTTTGCTCCGCAAAGGGATCCGACCCCTCACGCGTCGAATCGCGGGCAGTAGATCCACGCCACGCGTGGATGCTCTTCGCGACCGGGGTCGACCGGGGTCAGAGCCCTTTGCTCCGCAAAGGGATCCGACCCCTCACGCGATCGGCCGCACCCACGCAAGGTTCCCACAATGTTGCCGGCGCATGCTGTCCGCATGGCCCAGCCCGACCCCGTGTTCCTGCCCACCCGCCCGCGCGCCCACGGACGCCCGCGTCCGGTGCCTTATGCAGCCCCGCAGGTCGATCTGCAGACCGAGTACCAGTTCTGGCAGGCCTACGAGCGCCTGGTGCGGCCCTTGCCCGGCGGCGGCCTGCGCCTGGCCTGGCTGGTGTTCCAGCAGGTCTACCGCGCCCGCCAGCGCCACCCCCACGACAGCCACGCCAACGCCCTGGGCCGCGTGCTGTTCGGCAGCAACATGACCGCCGAACGCGCCGCAGAACTGCAGGACTTATACGGCCTGGTCAGCCGCCGCCTGGCCGCGCTCGCCAGCCGGGGCGCCACCCGGGGTCAGATCCCTTTTCGCAGAAAAGGGCTCTGACCCCGAAGCGCCGACATCCACCCCAAACACACACCGCGCATCATCCGGCACCCCTCGCTGCATGCGCAGAATCCGCGCCTGCACCCACGAGGGCTCGCCAGCGCCCACCACATCACCCGGCGCGATCCCCAGCCACCGTTGGAAACGCCGATGCAGCTGCGCGATATCCGGCGCGCGCCACAGCGCATCGGCTGGCATGCGAATCAGCACCAGCGGCGGGGCATTCTGCACATCCATCACCACCACGCCCTTGCAGCGCACCTGGAAAGCCGCAGCGCCACCATCCTCGGTATGGAAGTCGAACCCCTGCCGGCCCTTCGCCGTGGCCAGGCCGCGTGCATCGCCTTCCAGCAGCGAGTAATCGAAGTCCTGCAAGGTGGTGTAGGCGTGCACCTGGTCCTCGGGCGGCGCGGGCCACTGCCACCACACCGTGGCCGCCACCACGCCGCACGCGGCCACCGCGGCAAGCAGGCGCGCCCTCATTGCGGCCGCACCCGCTCCTGGATGAAGCTGTTCAACGCCAGCGCTGCCATCGCCAGACCTTCCATCACGCGGTCGCCCACGTATTGGTCAGGATCTCCGTTCTGGCGTGCGCGCTCGGCGGCCAACAGCAGTTGCTGCACCACGCGTTGCCCGGCCAGGGCGCAGTCGGCGTCGCACAGGGCGATCTGCCGGCTGCGCAGCGGGTGGCGCTCCGGCCACGGCTGGCCGTCAGCGGCAACGCCGCCGTCCACGCTGCGCAGGATGGCCAGCAGGCTGGTGGGGTCCGGGGCGGGTTCGGCCGCTTCCTGGATAGGGCGCGGGGGAGGGCAGTGCGGTGTGGTCATGGCAGGCTCCGTGCAAGCAGGCAGAAGCCGCCACCGATAAAGGTGGCGGACGATGCGTGGCTCGAAAACCGGACTAGGGACGCAACCGGCGGGTACATGACCCCCACGCACCGTCCGCCATAGCCGGCAGACGGATTGCCAGCCGGCACCACGCGCGGTGATGCCGGCTGACAAGCGTAAACAACGTCCCTAGAACTCGGGTTTTCGACGCCCGGCCACCCGTTGTCGGTGGCGCTACCAGAGTTGCCTGATGCTGTTGGGAATGCCAAGGGCTGCGGGGCAAACCCGCCAATGGCAGAGACGTTTTCAGAATTGTTGCATAGTGCGATTGCGCGGTGAGAAGTTTGGGGCGCAAGGCTTTCAGCGGTTCATCGGGAAACTGGAGCGCTTCACGATTTGAACGTTCTTTCCGTGGCATTCGCGACATTGCCTCGCAAGCGGTAACGCAAGCGCCTAACGACCTAGGCGCTGCCTCGCAATGATCGGTCTATCGACGACACCAACTTTCAGCAGTGTTGCCGGGGAGGCACGAAGTGCGAGCCAAGTCACAGCGGGTATTTGAACCCGCAGACATCATCTGGGGCATGCAAATGCCGTGCTAGATTCGGGAGACGTTGGACTTGTGCCCGACGCACTTTCATGGATACATGGCTCGAGAAGTGCTCTGTTAATCAACGGGCGGAACTATGAATCACATCTGGACCGCAGCGGGTCGCTGCTACTTCGTGGCTTCATCGGTCGTGGCATTGGCAGCCTGCTCAACCGGCATGACTCCGGCCTCAACGGATCATCCGAATCAATGGCAATCTGTCGAATCAAGGAGTGAATTGGGAATGGATCGATTCAAGCACGACATCGAGCGGTTGTCTGCCACGCGCCTTGACGATTTCGAGGCGTTGGGCAAGCAGCTTCAAACGAAGCTGGGAGATGTGAGGCGTGAGGGTCTAAGGGATGAGCGAACAGCAGAGCGTGGAGCGCTGGGCACGCTCGAAATCCGGAACATCTCACTGCGAAGCGCAACTGATGAACCTAGCCATGCGAACCTCACGTTCGACGTCGCGCTGCCGAGCATTGTCCTGGATGGCCCCCTGTGGGATGGCTTCACAATGTATCCGGCCCGCCCTGATGCGCCCGATTCGCGACCCTACTGGTCAGCAAATGTGAGTGGTGCGAAGGTAGTTCTTGGTCTCGCGTCCGACCATAAGACGGTGACCTATGTGTCGGTCAGCAGGCGCTGAACCACTTTCTTCCATGGCGAAGGAATCGCAGCATGAATCGTAGTGAAGAATTTGGACTGCCGCAGCAGCAGGAAGACGGTCGCCCGGAAGCCGCATCCCGCCCGGCATCTCCTCTCGCTGATCCCTCGTTGGTGTCGCTACTGGCCAAATCAGCGACCCTTAGAGAAGGTCTCGCGCAGGTCGAACGCGACGGTTTGGAAGTCGTTTGGGGACGTTCCGGTGGCGGTACCTACCTGGTGCCTGGTGAGAAGATTGTCATTGATGAGGATGCAATCGGACAGGGCAACAGAATTGCCCGCTCTCTTTCTCATGAAGTCGGACACCATAACTTTTCCGAGCATCTCGATCCAACTTCCAAGCGGGCCTACGTGAATACCCTGTTGCGGGGCGAGGCTGCTGCAACTCTCAGCAATGTGCAAGTTCAGCGGGAGATTGTCGCAGCCGGCGGCGCCGACATTGGCGTGTCAGGCACCGGAGATAGGCCTCGGCAATACGGGGCCATCGCCGCAGAGCTGCAGGCTGGGCGGATCAATCGTAACGAAGCGCTTGATCAGATCGCTCAGGTGTTCAAGACCGAGGTGCCATCTGTGGGCCCTCATGCGAACTATGAGCTTTACTACGGTGCGCACTATGATCAACACGTGGCGCCAAGGCAGCGTCGCAGACCGGAGCCGGAGCCGGACATCGGACGTGGTGAAGTCGCGGAAGGAGCTGGCACTGTCACCGAGGGAATCGGTTCACGCCAACAGGGAATTGCTTCAGTGAAGGAACTTGGGTCCGCGGATAAAGCTCTGTATCTGCAGATCAAAGAGGGTGTGGAACGCCTGGATGCAGAACATGGAAAATCATGGGACGAGTCGAGTCAGCGAATGTCAGCGAGTCTTCTAGTGCTCGCTAAGGAAGAGGGTCTTTCTCGGGTTGACCATGTCGCGCTGAACAACCCAACAGAAAGCATGGCGCGCGGTGAGCGGGTGTTCGTAGTGGAAGGCACAATGAATGATCCCTCCCATCGTCGCGCCGGAATGAGTACGTTGGATGCGCTTCGCGCACCTGAAGCTGAGTCGCTTCTTCGGGTTGATGGGTTAAGTCAATCTCAATCTACGCGAATCGAACAACAGCCGGAGCGACAGGTTCAGGGGCAAGACGGGCCATCGCTCTCTCGATAGTTCCTACCTAGGGTCCAACTCGTCCGTCAAGCAAGCGCTGCAATGCAGTTGGGAGACGTTCCCGAACCAGGCCGCAGCTGATGCAGACCCAATGACTGAGCTTACATTCCGCATGCTCAGCCTGCTGACCCTGATTGCCACCGTGGGCGGCATCGTGTTCAATGAGATTGGTGCCAGACAGCTACCGAAGGTGTTGCAGGAAGAGCGGCTCAGAATCAAGAATCGAGTGGTTGCGTACAGCAAGGCGCACCCCATGTGTGGGCTCCTGCGTATCCTGCTGGTCACTGGCTACCTAGCCTCTCTCATCGCGATTGCATTCTTTGTGCCGTTCGCCCCTTGGTGGTTCCTGGCATTCACGGTGGGATGGAGCGCACTCACGGTGATTGATGCGCCTCATGTCATTTCGCGCCCGGCATCGCTGTTCTACGAGGCATCGCTGGTTCTGAACGGCGTCATCCTGGCGCTTTGCTTCTTCTCGTCCCTGTCGGGCAGATTCAGCTCGGGCTTTGCTGGCTGAAGGCAGGACCATCCTCCAGGGCAATGCTGTTTCGTTACGAATCAATGACGCAGCAGTCTCGCTTGCCGGTACAGACAAAGCGCCATAGGATCATCGCTCTCGTGTACATGGATGGTGCCGATGCCACGCATGGCTTTTCTGTTTCTGGCAGTGATCTTCAGTGCTTCCGCGCAGGGCGAAACCGCGTGGAAGGGGACCAGCGCACAGTCGGTGGTCGATGGCACCGGCGACGTCCTGGATAAGGACGGCGCTGCGATTGAGCTGTCTGCCGAATCCACCGGCGAGGCGAGTTTCGTTGGTGCGATCACATCCCTGGATGCCAGTTCGTTCAGGGGCAGGAACGTGCGGCTTGCCGGGCGGCTGCGCGTGGATGACGGGACTGGCGCCGGTGCGCTCTGGCTTCGTGCTGATGGCCCGAAGGGACGGCTCGCCTTTGCCAGCTCCGGCGGCGTGCCTGTGCGTGCCGGTGAGGGGCCAGGTGAACGCGACCTGCTGCTGTATGTTCCGGAAGCCAGCACCAGCATCAAGTTTGGGGTCACTTTGGGCAGTGCAGGCGCGCTGCACGCCGAACAGCTCACGCTGACGTCGGCGGCGGTGGAAGCGACTGGCGTATCCGCCTACGCCATGCTGGCGCATGCGCTGCCCCTCATTCGCGCGAAGGCGTTGAACACAGACAACGTGAACTGGCCTGCCGAAGAAGCGGCGCTACTCACGGACGATCAGAAGAAGCTTCCCGCGCAGGAGGCATATGCGGGACTGCGTAGGGTGCTTGACGCGCTTGCTGACCGTCACAGCCTGCTTCAAACACCGAAGGAAGCCTCGACGCATCGCGCGCAGGCCGTTCGCAGCCGACCGATGGAGTCCCGATCCATTGCGGACATCGGATACATACTGGTGCCGGGGTTGCGCGGTATAGGCAAGGACGACAGGGGCGCGTTCACTGCGGAGCTCTGCAACCGTATCGCCACCTTGGCGCCGACCTCAACCAAGGGCTGGATCGTTGATCTCCGCCAGGACAACGGGGGCAACATGTGGCCCATGCTCAATGGGCTGCACTCCCTGCTGGGCGATCGCGATGCAGGCGGCTTCCGCGATCGGCACGGAAAGACCAGGACATGGCGCTCACGCGCCAGCCCGGAATGCCAGGCTGATCTGTCCAACAGTCGCGTAGCCGTGCTGGTGGGGCCGAGGACGGCCAGTTCCGGTGAGGCCGTGGCCGTTGCATTCAGGGCGCGACCCGGAACCCGGTTCTTCGGACAGCCAACCGCAGGGCTTGCGACGGCCAACACCACCTTTCCGCTTCCCGATGGTGGGGCGCTGTTGCTGACGACCGCAGCCATGGCTGACCGGGAGGGTACTGAGTATCCCAAGGGGATCGTGCCGGAAAGCATTGTGAGCGGGGATCAGGATGCCATCGAGATGGCCGTGGACTGGCTTCGTTCGGCGCCGTAGGCTTGGTATTGCCTCGTGATTCGATGTCCGCTTTTGGCCGAAAGCAGACATGCCAGCGCCAGACAACGCGACCAAGAATGCTAGAGTCCGATATCGACCAAAACGGACATCTGCAGTTCTACCAGAACCGCCTTGCGGTGGTGACTGAGCCCTCTGCTCGGTCCGGCTATACGCTGGCTTCTTAGCCGGACCCCGCCACCCTAAGATCGAGCTGGAAAAAGGGAAAGGCCCGTCATACGGTGCTTTGTGGGTAGGTTGCATAACCGGGCCTAGGGGTCCGTCTATTAGGTAGTTAGACGACAGGAGTTTCCATGCCAAAGACCAAAAATCACCTGGATGCATTTGTCATCGCGAACTGGGGGCTCTCAGGATCGGCAACCGCCGGTCAATCCGGTTACCGCTCGCAAAACCCTTGGCAAGCGCTAGAGCGCTACATGGAGGGATTGAGGGGAAATGGCGCGCATTTTCTCGCTAGCCATGGCGCAACAGTAGCAAGAATTGACTCGGGCGGCTCCGTCTGGAAGATTAAGCTTGTAAATTCACCTACACCCCAAGGGGCTGATGCCAGTCAGTTCTCCGAACAGCTTCTGGATAACCTGGTTACCCAAAATACAAAGCCTAACCCAGGCGATTATATTTGCATCACATACTTTGACGGAGCCGGTAGCGGCACATGGGAGTGGACTCCGTAATGTCGTCCAACAATTCATTCAAGCCGACGCCGCTTTGCGGCGCGGCTTAATTCAAGGTGTTAGGGCATACAAATGACTTCTCACCATCCCGACACGTGTGCCGTTATATTCAATCCGGTGAACAGCCGGCTTCTGGAAATTCGAAATACCGTGCTAATCAATCAAATTACTCGGGATGCCGAGAAGATCGCCGCGTCGTTTGATGCCCTGCATCACGACAACATGCGAGCAATTAGCAAGCAGTTTGCCCACTGTTTCGGACTGCTCACCTCGGGGATGATCAAAGCTTCGCAAGAGGAAGATGATCTGAGAGTTGCGTGTGCCGAGCTTCTATCGAACGCTCTGAACTCCATCGCCGCTGCGGCGTACCTCCTGCGGGGCGGCTTCGTCCTACAACCGGGCCCAGTCATCCGCTCATCTATAGAGTCTTTGGCGGTTGTGCTTCATCTGATCCAGTTCCAAGACGACTTAAAGGCGCATAGAGAGCATGCGTTCGAGTCCACACGAGCGATTGCCAGTGCCAAGAAGGTATTTCCGCCATTCGGCAGAATGTACGGCCTACTAAGCAAAGAGTTCACTCACATTGGAACTTTGCACAAACAATTCACTCCGATACGTGCGTACGAAAAAGGCTACGAGCCTTTGGATCTAAGCATGCAGTTCATAACTAGCGCAGTGTGGATGTGCTACGTGACATGTGAGCTGGCGTTCTTGAATACGGTTGCAACACCACGGTATTGGGAAGAAGTTTCGGCGCCCTCTGCCGAGCAAGTCGCTTATGCGTACAACCCGAGCGTCGCCGAGAAAACGTGGATGGAAACGTTTCTGGGGCTGGCGGGTGCGCCCTAGCAATTCGTTCAAGCCGACGCCGCTTCGCGGCGCGGCTTAATTCTGGCGTTGAACGTCCGCTCCTGGCCGAAAGCAGACATGCCGGCGCCAGACAACGCGACCAGGAATCCCGAGCGCGCCCTCGATCCATAGCGGTCATTCGTGCCACCGCCGATCCTACTGCTGGTCCCGGCTACACGCTGGCTTGTTAGCTGGACTCAGGCGCCCTAGGATCGAGCCGTACTCGCGCGAAAGTTAGTCAAACGTTGCTTTGACGGCAAGTCGAATAGGCGGACCCACGGGTCCGGCTATCAGGTAGTTGGATGGTCTTGAGAACTTCAGGGGTGTGTGACGAATGCCAGAGAAATTCCTTCATGCCGCACTCGGGGCGCTGATAGCGGCACCGGGATTTCTCGTGCGGCGTCCCATCGAGTAGACGGCATGGAAGATTCCAGGATTCACCAAATCTGGGTTGATCTCGTATGCGGCGATCATCACTGCTGCTTCTGTGGAGCATGGATAGAGCAGGACCTGCAATCAATCCTGCTTCCGCTCGCTGGAGACGCCATTCAAGCCCTCAGCGCTCACGGCTCCTGCTTCAAGCAGCGCCTTGATAAAGCTGTTCCGTACCTGGCCCCCGGCGAGGCGTGCGAGTGATGATCCCCAACAGAGCAATCAAGCCGACGCCGCTATCTAGCACGGTCCAATTGCAGAGCTCGACGTCCCCGTCTGGCCGAACGCCAACGGCCCGCTGTGGCAGGGTTGTTTCGTCCGTTCCAATGTCCCCCTAGAATCCACGGGAGTCGCTTTCCGGATTGTTCATTTCTGGTTTGCAAGTCCATCCTGGAGGCACCATGGGTCGTGAAGTTGTGAGGGTTCCCCCCGGGTTTGAGCATCCGCTGGATGAAGAGGGGAACTACATCGCAGGTAGCCACCACGAGTTGCTATACAACGCAGATCCTGTCTCTCGTACGGCCTTTCAGATCTATGAGAATGTCAGCGAGGGCACTCCGGTCACTCCCGTTTTTGAGACCGCTGAAGCACTTGCCCAATGGCTGCGACATGAAGGCTGGCAACAGGAAGCCATTGATTCTCTACTCGAGGCCGGGCACGCACCATCCTTCATCGTCCGGTCCTGACTCCGCTTCTTGCCGCTTGTCGACCCTGTCAGGTCGAGCAGCGGGCACGTCCGCCTGCTCAGCGATCTTCAGTGCGTCATCAACTCCGATGCCCTGCGCAGAACGAACAACCCCATCACCCCACCGAAGCCGACGGCGCACACCCCATCACCCGCCGATACGCCGCCGAAAACTTGCTCGCATTCGCATACCCCACCGACTGCGCAACCCGCATCACACTCACCCCACGCTCCAGCTCTCCACGCGCCCAATGCATGCGCCGGTGCACCAGGAACTGGTACGGCGACATCCCCGCCGCCGCCTGCAGCCCACGGCTCAACCGCGTGTCATCCACTCCAAGCGCATCGGCCATCATCGGCACGGTCAGGCGCACGTCGCGCGCCGCATCGATGTACTCGGTCAGCCGCTTCATCTGCACTGCCGACAGCACCCGCGCCCCCGCAGGAAGCACGCCGGGCTGCTGCGCCATCTGCAACAGCCGATCCACCACCGCGTTGCCACACGCGTGCAGCAGTTCATCGGACAGCACGCCCGAACGCGATGCCGCCCATAGCGCATGCAGCAGCGCGCTCACCGTGGCGTCGCGGTGCAGCGTGCCGGTCAGTGGCGCCAGGGTCGTCAGGCTGACTGCCGGTGCGCCCAGTGCAGGCCAATCGATTGCCAGCCCCAGCACTTCCACCTCCGGGCTGCTGTAGGTACCGGTCTGCCCGGGCAGCACCACGTTGAACTGGCCGATGTGCCAATGCGCATCCAGCGCTACTCGCCGTGGGCAGATCTGCTGCAGCCGGCCGCCGCCCTTGATCACCAGCGCCAGCC
The DNA here is from genome assembly GCF_003086855.1 of Stenotrophomonas sp. YAU14A_MKIMI4_1. Taxonomy (NCBI): domain Bacteria; kingdom Pseudomonadati; phylum Pseudomonadota; class Gammaproteobacteria; order Lysobacterales; family Lysobacteraceae; genus Stenotrophomonas; species Stenotrophomonas sp. YAU14A_MKIMI4_1. The sequence continues at coordinate 4,193,817 of NZ_CP025998.1, read as the reverse complement.
GCAGCTGCGTGGGGTGGCCCATCGCGCCGGCGCTGGCGGGGAAGTGGTGGTGAATGAAGGCCAGGTTGCCTGCACCGTTCGACCCGAGCACCGGCGTGGTGGCCGCCAGTTGCTGGGCCACCGTCACCTTGCTGCCGGAAATGGAGCGGTGCGCAGGCATACGGAGTAGCGCTGTTATGGAATTGTTACATCATAACATTGATGGCCCCTGCGGCCGCTGAATCCGTTCAAGAGGTTCCCGTGCGTTCCCCCACCCCGTTGGCCGCTGCGATCACGGCCCTTCTGCTTGCCCCATCGTTGCCCGCGCTCGCCCAGGATGCCGTCAGCCCCACCACGCTGGACGGGGTGCGGGTCACCGGCTCCAAGCGCGATACCCCGTACCTGAAAAGCGATCTGTCGGTCACCGTGCTCAACCGCGAGGCACTGAAAGAGGCCGGCGTGGTCGAATTCCGCGATCTGGACAAGCTGGCCCCCAACGTGAAATTCAACGCGATGGGCCAGCTCAGTGACATGTACATCTCCATACGCGGCATCGAATCCAACCCGTTCCTGGTCAACCGCGCGTCGGTCTACATCGATGGCATTCCGTTCAAGGAACTGAGCAACGCGGTGCTGAACCAGGTGGAATCGGTGGAGGTGCTGCGCGGCCCACAGGGCACGCTGTACGGTGCCAACAGTGAATCGGGTCTGGTGCTGGTCAAGACCAAGGGCCCGACCGATGCCATGGAAGGCGAGGTGAACCTGCGCAGCACGTGGTTCAGCAACGGCAATGGCAACAGCCTGGACGGCTTCGTGTCCGGGCCGCTGGGCAAGCGCGGCAACCTCTCTGGTTCGGTCGCCTTCATGGCGTCAGACGAAGACAGCTTCCTGCGCAACCTCACGCCGTTCAATGGCACCGAAGGCAAGGTGCGCGAGCAGTACCTGCAGGGCAAGCTACGCTGGCAGCCCAGCGATTTCGTTACCATGAATGCCTTGGCCTACCACCTGCGCACGCGCGCGCCGGGCATGTTCGAGTACGAATACCTGCCGCTGGACGTGGGCCTGTACAACCGCACCTACGGCACGCGCCTCAACGGCGGGCGCCAGGCCGGTGACTTCACCTATATCAACGATGCACCCAAGCGCACCGAGAAAGATGAGACGGTGGCGGGCCTGAGTGCGCAGTGGCAGTTGGAAGCCGGTACGTTCGATGTGGCCGCGTCCTACCGCACGCACGAGGACGTTTCGGCGGGCTACGACTTCGACATGACCGAGAGTGCGGCACTGGCCGGGCGCACCTATGACAAGCAGGACGCCTGGAACGCGGAGGCGCGCTTCAGCTCGCCGGATGACCAGGCACTGACCTGGATGGCCGGTGTTTCCACCTACCGCACCGACAAGGATTCGATCCTGGGCACCTTCGTCGGGCCGATCACCCGTGGCTTGAACAGCTACAACCTGGCACCCCGGCAGACCGCCAAGGGCCAGGACTACAGCGTGTTCGCCACGGCCAGCTACACCTTCCCCGCCGTGCCGAAGCTGACCGCCAGCCTGGGCCTGCGCCACGAGCAGGCGCGCCGTTCCACCGAACAGCGTGCCGGTTCGCTGGACCTGGCCGAAGGTGGACTGGTGCTGTACCGCGACGCCGCACTGGAACACACCTTCCATGCCACCCTGCCGCGCGTGTCATTGCGCTACGACGCCACCGACAACCTCTCGTTCTACGCGGCCTCGGCCAAGGGCTATATCCCCGGCGGTTTCAATCTGGCTGCGGCGCAGAGCGATGTAGTGAATGACAAGGTGCTGCGCTACGAATCGGAAATGATGTGGAGCCACGAACTGGGCTTCAAGATGAACGTCGGCGGCGGCCGCGGCCATATCGGTGGTGCGCTGTTCCACATCACCTCGGACAACTGGCAGGAAATCCAGGTGGCCACCGATGCCAACGGGCGCCCGATCTCGTCGGATTACGTGGGCTCGGACGCATCGATCCGCTCGCGCGGTGCCGAACTGGAAGGCGCCTATGAGCTGGCGCCGGGCTTCACCCTGACCGCCAACGTGGGCTATGTGGATGCGAAGTACACCAAGCTCTGGGCCACGGTGGACGAAAACCTGGCCGGCAACCGGGTGAAGCTGACGCCGCATTACACCGGCTATCTGGCGGCACGCTACCAGCACCCGTCCGGTGTCTTCGGGCGGGTGGAATCGGCGTTCACCGGGTCCAGCGCGCTGGATGAGCGCAACCGTGCCTACCAGCCGGCCGTGGCCATCATCGGGCTGCAGGTGGGCTACGAACAGGGCCCGTGGACTGGCCGCTTGTTCGTGCAGAACCTGACCAACAAGCGGCGCGCGAACGGGTTGATCTTCGACAACCTGGCCTTCGGGCGCGACGGCAATTACTACGGGCCGATTGATAGCCCGCGCATTGTGGGTGCCGAAGTGAGCATGAGTTTCTAGGCCGCACGCGCAAACGGCGGTGCAGTAAAAAGCTGCACCGCCGCTGGCTATCGAAGGATGCGGGACACCCTCAGCGAATACCCGCAAGCTCCTCACGCACGATCTGCGCACCGGCACTCAGCGCCCGCAGCTTGCCGCGCGCCACCTCACGCGGCAGCGGGGCCATGCCGCAGTTGGTGCAGGGGTACAGCTTGTCGGCATCCACGAACTGCAGTGCCTTGCGCAGGGTGTTGGCCACTTCTTCCGGCGTTTCCACCGTGCTGGACGCCACGTCGATCGCGCCCACCATCACTTTCTTGCCGCGCACCAGTTCAATCAGGTCGATGGGCACATGCGAGTTGTGGCATTCCAGCGAGATCAGATCGATGCTGGATTTCTGCAGTTTGGGGAACGATTCTTCGTACTGCCGCCATTCCGAACCCAGCGTCTGCTTCCAATCGGTGTTGGCCTTGATGCCGTAGCCGTAGCAGATGTGCACGGCGGTCTGGCACTTCAGCCCTTCAATGGCGCGCTCCAACGTGGCCACGCCCCAGTCGTTCACTTCGTCGAAGAACACGTTGAAGGCCGGTTCGTCGAACTGGATGATGTCCACGCCGGCCGCTTCCAGTTCCTTCGCTTCCTCGTTGAGGATCTTCGCGAATTCCCAGGCCAGCTTCTCGCGGCTCTTGTAGTGCGCGTCGTACAGCGTGTCGATCATGGTCATCGGGCCGGGCAGGGCCCACTTGATCGGCTGTGCGGTCTGCCGGCGCAGGAACTTGGCGTCTTCCACGAACACCGCCTTCGGGCGGCTGACCGCTCCCACCACGGTGGGTACGCTGGCGTCGTAACGGTTGCGGATGCGCACGGTTTCGCGCTTGTCGAAATCCACGCCGTCCAGGTGTTCGATGAAGGTGGTGACGAAGTGCTGCCGGGTCTGCTCGCCGTCGCTCACGATATCGATGCCGGCGTGCTGCTGTTCCTGCAGGGACAGGCGCAGCGCGTCCTGCTTGCCCTCGGTCAGCGCGTCATCCTGCAGTTTCCAGGGCGACCAGAGCTTTTCAGGCTCGGCAAGCCACGACGGCTTGGGCAGGCTTCCGGCGGTAGAGGTCGGCAGTAGTTTCTTCATCGGTATGGGGGGTCTTGTGTCCTGGGGAGGGGAATCGAGTGAACAGCGGTCAGCGCGCAGCCCACTGCTCAAGCACGCTGCGGTAGGGCTTGATGAAGTGTTCTTCGGTGAAGCGGCCCTGCTTCACGGCCAGTTGGCTGCGCTCTTCGCGGTCATAGACGATGCGGGTGGACGAATAGTCCTGGTGCTTCAGGCTGGGCTGGTAGACCTTGCCGGCCACCGAATTGGCGTTGTAGATCTCCGGGCGGTAGATCTTCTGGAAGGCCTCCATCACGCTGATGGTGCCGATCAGTTCCAGGTTCGAGTAATCGCCCAGCAGGTCGCCCTGGAAATAGAACGCCAGCGGCGCAACGCTGCCCGGCGGCATGAAATAGCGCACCTGCAGGCCCATCTTGTCGAAGTACTGGTCGGTGGGCGAGAACTCACCCTGGCGGTATTCCACGCCCAGGATGGGGTGGTGGTTCTCGGTGCGGTGGTAGGTCTTGCTGCTGGAAACGCTGATGCAGATGACCGGCGCCTTGCTGAACTGCGCGCGGTAGGCGTCGGACTGCAGGAAGTGCTTGAACAGCTTGCCGTGCAGATCGCCGAAGTCTTCGGGAATGGCGAAGCTGTCCTTGCCCTCGTTGCTGGCCGGCAGCACCACGCTGAAATCGTAGTCACGCACATACGAGGAGAAATTGTTGCCGACGATGCCCTCGGTGCGCGCGCCGGTGTGCGTATCCACCAGGGTGGGGCGCAGCACTTCGATCAGCGGGAACGGGTCGCTGCCATCGCTGCCGTCGATGTGCATTTCCACCGAGATGATGTCCAGCTCCACCACGTAGCGATCGGCGTTGGGGTTGTCCCAGTGCGCAAGATCGTTGCAGCGGTTGTTGATCATGCTCAGCGTGTTGCGCAGGTTCTGCTGCCGCGCCGCGCCGCGTGCCAGGTTGGCGAAGTTGGTGGTGATGCGGGTGCCGTCGGCCGGCTGGTAATCCTCGTTGAACGGGATGCGCGTGATGCTGAAGGTAAAGGTGTCTGTGCTCATGGGCGGCATTCCGGTTCAGAGGGTTGCAAGGGTGGCGGCGGGCTGCGGCGCGGGGCGGTGGGACAGCGCCAGCAGCGGCAGGGCGCGCTGCACGGCCAGTTCTGCGCGCTGCAGCAGGGCCGGGTCGTGTACGCGGCCGTCGGCGAAGTCCTTGTCGGTGGCGTACACCCCCAGCGGCAGGGTGCGGGCCTGGAAGAAGCTGAAAAGCGGCCGCAACTGGTGGTCGATCATCAGCGCGTGGCGCTCGCTGCCGCCGGTGGCGGCCAGCAGGATGGGGGTGTCGACCAGCGCGTCCTGCTGGATGAAATCGAAGAAATGCTTGAACAGGCCGGTGTACGAGCCGCGGTAGACGGGCGTGGCGACCACCAGCACGTCGGCCTGTTCAACCGCAGCCAGTGCCTGTTCGGCGCTGTCGGGCAGTTGCGAACGCCACAGCGCGCCAGCCAGTTGCGGGGCCAGCTCCCCCAGTTCAATCAGCTGCGGCTGGCTGGGCAGGTGGTCGCCCAGCAGGTCCAGCAGGTGTTCGCACAGGGTGGCCGCCCGCGAGGGGCGCTGCAGGCCGCCGGACACGGCGACGATTCGGAGGGGGCGGTGGGGAGAAAGCATGACCCGATGCTAGTCAGGGCGTTCCATGACGTAAAATGGTTTTACTTCACACATCCATGAGCGGGGCTCATAGACATGCTGGAACGCATCCACCTCAGCATCGTCCAGCAGGTTGAACTGCAGGGCTCGCTCACCGCCGCCGCCGGGGTGCTGAACCTGACCCAGTCGGCGCTGAGCCACAGCATGAAGAAGCTGGAACAGCAGCTGGGCACCGATGTCTGGCTGCGCGAGGGCCGCAACCTGCGCCTGACCCAGGCCGGCCAGTACCTGTTGGCGGTGGCCAACCGCGTGCTGCCCCAGCTGGACCTGGCCGAAGAGCGGCTGGGCCAGTTCGCCCAGGGCGAGCGCGGCTCGCTGCGCATCGGCATGGAATGCCACCCCTGCTACCAGTGGCTGCTGAAGATCGTGTCGCCCTACCTGGCCGCCTGGCCCGACGTGGACGTGGACGTGAAGCAGAAATTCCAGTTCGGCGGCATCGGCGCGCTGTTCGGCTACGAGATCGACCTGCTGGTCACCCCCGACCCGCTGCTGAAACCGGGCCTGACCTTCGTGCCGGTGTTCGATTACGAGCAGGTGCTGGTCGTGGCCAGCAACCACCCGCTGGCCAAGGTGGACCATGTAAAGCCGCGCCAGCTGACCCAGGAAGTGCTGATCAGCTACCCGGTGCCGTTCGAGCGGTTGGATATCTACAACCAGTTCCTGCTGCCGGCCGGGGTGACCCCGCGCCGCCACAAGGCGATTGAAACCACCGACATCATGATGCAGATGGTGGCCAGCGGCCGTGGCGTGGCGGCCATGCCGCGCTGGCTGGTGGAAGAGTACGCCGCGCGCATGGACGTGGTGCCTGTGCGCCTGGGCGCGAAGGGCATTCCCAAGCAGATCTACCTGGGCGCGCGCGAATCGGATACCGCCATCGATTATCTGCGGGCCTTCGTGGACCTGGCTCGCGGCAGTTCGGCGGTCGCGCGCGCACACGGGGCCAGCTGATGTCCATGGAAACCGGGGCCAGGGCGCGGGCCTTCCTGGATGCGTGTTCGTGGGAAGTGAGCGCGAAGGCCGTGCAGGCCTTGCGCGCCGAGGCCGCACGCATCGCGCCGGGCACCACCATCTCCATTCCCTACTTGGCCAGCGAAGACGACCAGGCGCGGCTGGCCGCGGCACGCGCCATTCGTGAGCTGGGCTTCCAGCCGATGCCGCACCTGTCTGCACGGCGTATCGGCACCCAGGCCGCGCTTGAACACTTCATCCAGCGCGCAGTGGGCGAGGCCGGCGTGGAGCGCTGCCTGGTGATTGCCGGCGATCTGGCGGCGCCGGCCGGGCCCTTCGCCGACAGCACGGCCATCATCGAAACCGGTCTGCTGGAACGCGCCGGCATCAAGGTGGTGGCAGTGGGCGGGCACCCGGAAACCCACCCGGTCATGGCCGCCGCGCAGTGCTGGCAGGTGCTGCAGAACAAGTGCCAGCGCATTGAAGCGCACGGCATGGCGCCGTGGATCATTACCCAGTTCGCCTTCGACGCCGAAATAGTGCTGGCCTGGTTGAATGCACTGCGCACACGCGGCGTGGCGCACCCGGTGCTGGTGGGCATTCCCGGGCCGGCCAGCGTGACGCGGCTGGTGCGCTATGCGGCCATGTGCGGGGTTGGCGCGAGCACGGCCATGCTGGCCCGCTACGGCATTTCCCTGGGCCGCCTGCTGGGCTCGGCAGGGCCGGACCGGTTCGTGGACAAACTGCTGGCCGGAATGGGCGACGAGCTTGGCCCGGTCAGCCCGCACCTGTTTCCCTTCGGCGGCATCGCGCCGTCGCTGGACTGGGTGCAGCAGTACCGGCGCAACGCCCGGTCAGGGTAAGCGGCTGACACCTGTCACTTGTGGCGGTTTCGTGCAGGACCATAATCGAGGCGTCAGATAACCGCAGCACGCCCTCAACCTGCCGACAAGGAATGCCCCGCAATGATCATGCAGATCCTCTCGCACACCCCGCTCTGGGTCTGGGCCCTGCTGGCCTTCCTGGTGTACCGCGGCATCGCCGCCATGAAGCCGGGCGAGAGCTCGCTGGTACGGCTGGCGATCGTGCCGGCCTTGTTCCTTGTCTGGGGCGCATGGTCGATCAGCCATCGCTACGGTGGCTCGCTGCAGGCCTGGGGTGAATGGCTGGTCGGCATTGCTGCCGGCGCGGCCATCGGCTGGCTGCTGCTGCGCCGTGCGACGCTGGCGCTGAACCCGGCCACCGGCAAGCTGCGCCGCAGCCCGGACTACAGCCTGCTGCCGCTGCTGCTGGTCACCTTCCTGGTGAAGTATGGGTTTGAAGTGGCCTTCGCGGTGTCGCCGGCGCTGGCGGGAAATGACGGCTTCACTGCGGCGTACCTGCTGACCTCGGGTGGGTTTGCCGGCATTTTCCTGGGCAAGTTCTGCCGGTACGTGGTGGCAGTGCGGCGCGGTGCAGGTGGTGGCGCGCTGGGTGTGGCGGGTTGATTCGACGCTGGCCACGACTTCGCTCGCCCTCTACGCATGTTGAAACTCATCGACTCCTCGCCGCTGGTGGATGACGCGACCCTCGCGCGTTTCAATGCCTACTTCGGCAACAAGCTTCCCCCGGCCATGCTCGCCTTCTACCGCAGCGCCAACGGTGGCTACCTGCGGGGCGAAGACGAGGATACCGACCCTACCGGCGTGGCTTCCTTGATTGCCGTGGGTGACGGCCGCACCTGCATCGAAAACCTGCACCGGGATTACATCCAAGGGTTTCCGCATCTGGCCGAGTACGTGCCATTCGCCGAAGACAATTTCGGGAACTGCTACGTGCTGTCACTGCGTGATGAGGACTACGGACACATCTATCTTCACCTGCTGGAAGACGATGAGCTGATGCCGATTGAAGACTCCTTCGAGGAACTGATGGAGGGAATCGAGCAGCGGCAGCATAAGGCGCATGAATCGCGCGCAGGCGCCAGTGGGTAGTTGTAAGCCGTAGCCTGTTTCTACAGCGGTACACTCAAAGGACGAAGATTCAATCAGGAGCAACACTGCATGGATAACAGCAGGCCCTATGTTCGATTCGTCCTCGTGCTTTTCCTGGTGCTGCCCTTCCACGCGCTGGCCACCACGCAACGCGGCAGCTCGGCGCCCCCCAAGGCAGTAACAGCGTGTGCTGATTGGATGGCCACACGCAGCTCGGCAGACGGCGCGCAGGTGCGACGCATTGGCAGCAGCACGTTGTGCGCCGACATCCCCTCGCTGTCGGAAGCGGCCGTCGAGGATTTTGTGAGAGAACTTTCGTTTCTGTCTGGCGACACCCCGCCCGATATCGTGATCAGGTCAGCCGGGGGCAGGGTTGATCTGGGGCTGACGATGGGCGAGGAACTTCAGCGCCGGCGCGCTGCCGTGTACGCGTATGGGTTCTGCGGTTCGTCCTGCGCGAACTACGTATTCCTTCCCGCGGCGCGAAGGGTGATTCTCAACGACACACTGCTGGTGTTCCATGGTGGCTTGTACCGGTCAATGCTGACCCAGGCCGGCCTGACCGAAGAGGGAAAGGCCAAGATGGATGCCCAGCTTTCGCGTCAGCACGCGTTGCTGCAGAAGGCAGGCGTGGAGCCCGCCATCTTTGAGCGGATGGAAGCCCTGAACCACGATGGTCGCCAGCTATCCGAAAAATGTAGCGACGTAACGCCCATCCGTAGCATCGTCTTCTCGGCCAAGGAACTGGCGGCGTTCGGTGCAGGGGTTGATCAGGACCTTGGGCCGCAGACGACGGCCGAGGTCGAATTCCTTACGCGCAAGTATGGAATCGCCCAGGGTACCTGCTACTGGCACTGATGGGCTGCCGTTCGATGCGCGGCACGGTCGTCCCGGTCACCGCGCAGTGATCACGAACAGCCGAAAGTCTGCATGCTCAGGCCCCGAGGGAACCCGGTGTGTCATTCCCTTCTTCGCCAGATTACGGTCCCAATAGGCGAGCGCGGCCTTGTCTTTCCAGAACGTAGCCAGAAGCCAATCGCCGGTTTCCGGGCGCACCAGCGCCTTTACTACTGCGGTGGCTATGCCCTTGCCGCGATGCTTGGGCAGGATAAACAGATCGGCCAGTTCGGGCAGGCGCCGCCCTTCAATCTCCACATTATCGACCTGCACGAACCCGCACAGCACCCCGTCAAGCCAGAGAAGCCGTGTCCATTCCGGCTCATCCCGCAGGCGCAACTGCACGTCGAGCAAGGTGGAGTCATACAAACCGCTGGGAAGAATCTCTTCACCGCTCCACGCTGAAGATTCGAAGTAATACAGCTGCATCAATTGGAAAACCACCTCCGCATCCTGCACGGTGGCGGTGACAAGGCGCAGTCCATCCACATCAACTGCGCGCATCGGTACCCTCTCCCATTACCCGCGCAACGGCACGGCTCAACAGGGCATGCAGGGCGTCCGGCTGCAGATCGGGGTCGCGCACGGCGCGCATCGCCAGGCCTTCCACCAGCAGTCGCAACAGCAGCGTGCGCTGCTCGATTGCTTCTTCCTCAACCGCCACGCCGCGGGCGCGATCATGCTCGCGCAGCCAGGCATGGATGGCTGCAGTGGTCTGCTTGTCGTGCCGACGCAGCACCTCGGCCACTACCGGGTCGCGGTGCGCTTCGGCGTTGATTTCCGCATACAGCGCAACGCTGGCGATGGCATTGGCGTGGGTGTCCAGCACCTCGCCGCGTGCCCAGTGCTGGTAGCAGGCCAACAGGCCGTCGGCCAGGTCGGCCGAGGTGGGCATGTGCCGGATCGACACCTGGTCGTGGGCCAGCTGGCGCTCGATCAGGGCCAGGATCAGCGCACGCTTGTTGTCGAAATAGCGGTACATCAGCCCTTGGCTGATCTCCGCTGCGGCCGCGATTTCGCTGATCGAACCGGCGTGGAAACCGCGGGTGATGAAGCAGCGTTGCGCCGCATCCAGGATCTTCCGGCGCTGGGCGTCGGCATGGGCGGTGGCGGTGTCGTCGGCGCTGGCAAGCGGTGTGTCGGTCGGCGTCATTGCGTGATCTGAAAGCGTCCAATGGCCCGATCTTACGTTATCGAATGTGTGAATGAACGGTCATTCACCTGTCATTTCACGCACCCAGACTGCGGCCGCCTCCTCCCTTCCGCGACCGACATCGATGCGCTCCCCCACGTTGCCCCGTCAGCTGTTGACCCTCGCTATTGCCGCCACGCTCGCCGGCGTGGCCCACGCCGAAGACCTTCCCACTACCGATGCCAACGCGGCGGCCAGCGCCGGTGGCAACCACGATGTGGTGGCCCTGGACCAGGTGGTGGTGACCGCGCAGAAGCGCGCCACCAACCTGCAGGAAACGCCCATCTCGGTTTCCGTGGTCGATGCCGAGGCGCTGAAGGATCGCAGCGCGATCTCGCTGGGCAGCCTGTCCGATGGCTCCATTCCCTCGCTGCGGGTCACCCCGTTTGCCACGCGCAGTTCGGCGCTGAACATCGGCATCCGTGGCATCGGCGCCTCGGGTGATGCCAACCAGCCGGCGCGCGATGCCGGCGTGGGCATCTACGTGGACGGCGTGTTTATGGGCCGCGCGCAGGGCCTGGGCAGCATGCTGTACGACGTGGAGCGCATCGAAGTGCTGAAGGGCCCCCAGGGCACGCTGTTCGGGCGCAATACCGAAGGCGGTGCGGTCAGCATCGTGACCAAGGCGCCCACCGGCGAGTTCGGCGGCACCGTCAGTGCGGGCGTGTCCAACTTCAGCGGCTACAACAGCGCGCTGCACCTGGACCTGCCCAAGGTGGGCGACGTCAGCTTCAAGATCGACGCGGTGCAGGCCCGCCGTGGCGGCACCACCGATAACCCGATGCGCGGTGAGCGCGACTTCAACAGCTATGACAAGCGCGGTGCGCGCCTGAGTGCGCTGTGGCAGCCCAGCGATGATTTCTCCGCACTGTATGCCTTCGACCGTTCCTACGACGCCACCACGCCGTACCACACGCAGGTGCTGGTGCCGGGCGCGTACCTCAGCCCGCTGCAGATTGCCGGTGCCAGCCAGGACCGGCGTGACAGCGCGATCCTGGGCGGACCGCAGGAAGACAACGTGGGCCGCACCAGTGGCCACCTGCTCAACCTGTCGTGGACGCTGAGCGATGCGCTGGAACTGAAATCGATCAGTTCGTACCGCGAACTGACCCAGGGCCAGTTCGACATGGGCCTGGTCGATGCGATTTCCGCATACGGCGGTGCCGGCACGGCCTTCGGTCGCTACAGCCTGGCCCAGGTCTACCAGCACCAGTACAGCCAGGAATTCCAGCTGATCGGCAATACCTCACAGGTGCAGTTCCTGGGTGGCGCGTTCTATTACCACGAGACCGCCGGTGACAACGCGCAGACCCCGAACATGCTGGTCTGGGGCCCGGGTGGAAACAGCTACACAGTGAACCCGGCCACCAATCCGCTGGACCTTTCCAAGGTGCGCATCGACCGCGCCAGCAAGGCGTGGACCGACAGCCTGGGCGTGTTCGGCCAGGCCACCTGGACGCCGGCCGCGCTGGAGCGCCTGCACTTGACCGCCGGTGGCCGCTACACGCGCGACGACAAGAAGGGCAGCCTGTACATCGTCAATGGAGCGGCCACCCAGCTGGCATTCGACGATTCCTGGAGCCGTTTCGACCCGATGGTCAACATCGCCTATGACATCGGCGAGCAGGCCATGGTCTATGCCAAGTACAGCACCGGCTTCAAGGCAGGCGGCGCGAACTCGCGGTCCACCACCTACACCGCCTTCGCGCCGGAAGAAGTGACCGCCTACGAACTGGGTTTCAAATCGCAGTTCTGGGATAACCGCGCACGCCTGAACCTGGCGCTGTTCGATTCGAAGATCGCGCACAAGCAGATGGATTTCTCGCTGCCGTTCGATCCCAACAGCGGCGAAACCCGCACCACCATGGTGACCACCAACGCGCTGAGCGATGGCAAGTCACGCGGCGCCGAGCTGGAATTCAGCGTGATGCCGATCGAGAACCTGACCGTCGGCTTGAACTACGCCTACACGAAGATCGACGCGCAGACGGCGGTCGACCCGTTCGGCGCAGGCGTGGCAGTTACCGTGCAGCCGCTGCTGGCACCGGAGAATGCCGGCAGCCTGTCGCTGGATTATCTGGTGCCGTTCGCCAACTTCGCCGCGCTGAAGTTCCACCTGGACGGCAACTGGTCCGATGGCTTCTACACCAGCGAATACGACCAGATGCTGACCGACAGCTCGTTCGTGGTGAACGCACGCGTAGCGCTGGTGGATGTGCCGCTGAACGACACCGGCACCACCATGTCGTTCTCGCTGTGGGCTCGCAACCTGCTGGATGAAGAGCACCTGTTCTACAAGCTCAACAGCCCTGCGCTGGGCCAGACCGGCATCTTCAACGATCCGCGCACCTTCGGCCTGGACGTGGCCGTCAACTTCTGAATTCACTGGAGACCGACATGAACCGCAGCACCGAACTGACCCTGGCCCTGATGCTGGCCCTGCCGCTGGCCGCGCCTGCCTTCGCCGCCGATGCCTCGCGCCCCGTGACCGCCAGCGCCAGCGCCGCGGCGGCCTCCGCCAATGTGGCGCCCACCGCCGACGACGCGCAGCGCGTCATTCCGCTGCAAGGGGCATGGAACGTGCGCAGCTTTGCCGGCCTGCAGGGCCGCAACGGCCCGATTCCGGCCACGGCCTTCGTGCGCACCGCCGATCTGGGCCGCCTGACCGCAGCCGACCGCGACGCACTGGCCGCCGCCGGGGTGACGCTGGACATCGACCTGCGCACCGCCGACGAGCAGAGCCAGTCGCCGGACCTGCTGGCCGATGACGCGCGCTTCGCCTACCAGCGCATTTCGCTGATGGGCACCGAGAAGATGGATCTGCAGAAGATGATGACCACCTTCCCCGATTCGCTGGGCGAAGCCTATGTGCAGTGGCTGGGCCACAGCCAGCCGCAGTTCAAGCAGGTGTTCCAGCGCATTGCCGCGCAGCAGGATGGCACCGTGCTGTTCCACTGCACGGCGGGCAAGGACCGTACCGGCATCATCGCCGGCCTGCTGCTGGACCTGGCCGGTGTGCCGAAGGCGCAGATCGTGCACAACTACGCCATTTCCGCGCACTACCTGGAAGGGCAGCCGAAGGACAGCGCGATGAACGCGCAGATCAAGGCGATGCTGGAGCAGCACCCGGAGATCGCGCGCAAGATGGCTGGCATGTCCGGCACCGCGCCGCAGAACATGGAGCAGTTCCTGGCCGCGCTGCACAGCCAGTACGGCGGCGCCGAGGGCTACCTGAAGTCGATTGGCGTGAGCGCGCGGGAAATCCAGCAGTTGAGGGTGCGCTTGGGCCAAGCGGGCTGAGTGGGGTGGCGGGCGCCGGGTAGTGCCGGCGCCCGCTTGCTGTCAGCTGCTGGCCTTGCCGCGATCCAGTTGCCGGTAGCCGATGGCCTCGGCCAGATGCGCGGTCTGGATGGTCTCGCTGCCGGCCAGATCGGCAATGGTGCGCGCGACACGCAGAATGCGGTGCATCGCCCGCGCTGATAGCTGCAGTCGTTCGATGGCTTGTTCCAGCAGATCCTGGTCGGCTTCGCTCAGCCGCGTGCAGGTGCGCAGCGTGGCGGGTGGCACATGGGCATTCAGCCCGCCGCGTTCCCGCTGCTTGGCGTGGGCTGCTTCCACCCGTGCGCGTACCGTGGCGCTGGGTTCGCCCAGTGGCGTGCTCTCGCGCAGTTCCACCGCATCCAGCCGTGACACGCTGATATGCAGGTCGATGCGATCCAGCAGCGGGCCCGACACGCGCGCGCGATAGCGGGTGATGCGCTCATCGGTGCACAGGCAACGGTTACTGCGGTCGCCGGCCCAGCCACACGGGCACGGGTTCATCGCGGCCACCAGTTGGAATCGCGCGGGGTACTGCACGCTGCGCGCCGCACGCGCGATGCGGATATGACCCGATTCCAGCGGTTCGCGCAGGGTTTCCAAAGCGCTACGGTTCCACTCGGGCAGTTCGTCCAGGAACAGCACGCCGTGATGGGCCAGGGATATCTCGCCGGGGCAGGGGGGATTGCCGCCACCCACCAGCGCGGCGGCGCTGGCGCTGTGGTGCGGGGCTCGAAACGGCCGCTGCCGCCAACGCCGGGGGTCCAGGCCTTCGCCACTGACCGAGGCAATGGCAGCCAACTGCAGCGCTTCGGCCTCGTCGGTATCGGGCAGCAGGCTGGGCAGGCGCGAGGCCAGCAGGGTCTTGCCGCAGCCGGGGCTTCCGATCAGCAGCAGATGATGGCCGCCAGCGGCCGCTACTTCCAACGCGCGCCGTGCATGCGCCTGCCCACGCACGTCGGCCAGATCGGGCAGCGGCAGTGGCGTGGTGTCCACGCGCTGCACCGGTGGCAGCAGGCGCGGGTTGCTCAGGCCCGCACAGCATTCCAGCAGGGTGCGGGCCACGCGCACATCGGCATGTTCGGCCAGCGCGGCCTCGGCGGCGTTGCCGGGTGGCACCACCAGGATGCGCCCCGCTTCGGCGGCGGCAATCGCGGCAGGCAGCGCACCACTCACCGGACGCAGCTCACCGGTCAGGCCAAGCTCGCCAAGGAATTCGTACTGAAGCAGCGCTTGCGGATCGACCTGACCGCTGGCGGCCAGGATGCCCAGCGCGATGGCAAGATCGTAGCGGCCGCCTTCCTTGGGCAGATCGGCCGGGGCCAGGTTCAAGGTGATGCGCCGTTGCGGAAAGTCGAACCGCGCGCAGAGCAGGGCCGCACGCACGCGTTCGCGCGACTCGCGCACGCTGGCTTCGGCCAGGCCGACAATCTGGGTGACCGGCAGGCCGCCGGACAGATGCACTTCCACCCGCACCAGCGGCGCATCGACCCCGGCGCGGGCGCGGCTGTGGACCAGTGCCAGGCTCATGTGTGGTTTCCTGCGGGGGAGCGCTTGATGGTGGGGGAAGCGCTGGGTGGGAAACCATCGGGGATTGCGGGTGGAGGGGATAGGGGGATTCTGGGTGTCGACGGTACGGGTACCGATCGCTCGGTCTGGTCGCACCATGACAGTGGAGTCGGTGGTCCCCTTCTCCTACAGAGCCTTCAGACAGATCGTATTGCTCGGCAAAACCGAACGGAGGCCTACACGCCTGTGTCGATGTGAACTTGAAGTCGGGAGCCGCTGGTCTGACGGCAGCGGAAACTCGCAACTACTACAAGCATCTGCCACGAGGGACTATTCTTTGCCGTATTATGGAAAGGTGAGTGCCCTGGCATGAAATCCATAGCACTTTGGAGAATGAAGCGCCAAGCGAAGAGTAGTGGTCTGCGCGTCGTTGGCAACTTCTTGATCGCATTTCATACGCCGGATGTCATCTCAGGATTCGCGCTGGATCCTGCTCCATCCTCCACCTACATATGGACCTTTGTAGTTCCGACCTATGATGATTTGTCCTTCCTCCACATGTCTCTAGGTCAGCGAATTGCAAACGCGGAAGTGGATAAAGATTTCTTCTGCGGGATGCATAAGGCGCACGCCAATAACCTTGAGGTGGTGAGGACGGCGGCAGATCTGTTGGTCCATGTCGACGGCCTTGACTTCACCAGCGACTACTCGGAGTGGATAAGATACATATCCGCCATCCGGCTTGGCGATTTCGTTGCGGCAGATGCCACGCTGAAGAGACTTTTGAATTCGCCAATCTCCGATCTGGTCCAGCGTAAATTGGATGCAGTTCTTTCTTCTTTGAGGGATGGTGGCGAGTCCGGCGCACAGCATCTCCTGGGAAGTTGGTCTCGTCAGACGGCGCGCTTGGTGGGCTTTGGCGACCGTTAGGATCAAACGGCAATGAGTGGATTCGTTGCGATTGGTTTGCTGGAGTGTCTCCGAGGCGGCAAATGACGCGGGCAAGGTGCCGGCTTCCTTTGCCTGAGCCGGGCTGCGCTCTGGAATGATAGCCGTGGGGCTTTCATGGGAAGGCAAGTCATGTAGACGGTTCCGGGGAAGCACCTTCTCTTGAAAGGTCTTTGCGTGGACCGCGGGATCCAGTTGACCGTCAGTAGTGCTCATGAACGGAACTTCCCTGGTGCCCGGAAGTATTCTGAAAGCTCTCGGTCTCCCACCCACACAGTCTTTGATGCAGCACGGAACATCAATGATTCTCTCGCCGTGGCCTGTTCAACGGCCAGCGGATCGCCGCCGGCTTCGGCCGCTTTGGTTTCCTTGCCTGCGTCCAGCGCAAACATCTCGAGCGCATCCTCCAGCGCCCAGATTGCCTGCTCGATTACGGGTATGCCCGTAGACGGCTTTTCGGCTACGTGGTTCAACGCGGCCTGCAATTTTTGAATATGCTCCGGGTAGTCCTTGAGCATCTCGCGCAGCCGCTGGGGAACGGGAGGTGGTGTGGCGTTCCGCATGGCAGCTCCCTTGTGTGTTCAGGCGTTTACGTTCAGCGAAACGTACTGCTTGGGCTGAGTATATGCACGAGTGCTGAACTCCAGCCGCGACGCTGGTCACGTCGTGTGACAAGCTCACTCCGGCAGTGACGCCTACGGAGTCGGTCCCACTACTGCGTGAGAAGGTTTTGGGTGAGGGCTGTCCCCTTCGGACTTGGTGCCGAGCTGCTGACGGACTGTTGGCCGATTGCGACAGCATGGCGGGCGATGCGATTGTTCCCATCACTCCCGCCAAGCCTCTGTGCCGCTGGTTCGCAAGATGCTCAAAATGGCGCGCTTTCTGTTGGCCGAGACGGCTGGCCGGCATGATGCGATTGGTCTCCGGCATTGACGGGCACACGCCTAACCAGCCTCCAAATGCCTCCCAACCAGACAACGCTCATTCTCAGCCACCGACCCACCCGGCTCCATCCGCTTCTCGATCCATGACGGCCCCGCCCGCTCCGTCAGCAACCAGCTGTCGTTCTGATAGATCGTCATCCAACGCACGAAACTGGCGCGCAGGTTCTCGATATCCGGCGCGCGCATCTGCGCATCCCCCGGCATACGAATCACCACGTGCGAGGCCGTGCTTTCCACGTCCAACACCTGCACGCCTCTGCACAAAATCTCGAATGACACCGGACCCGCACGATCATCGCGCGCACGCAACTCAAACCCCTGTCGCCTCTTCACCGTAACGAAGGCGAGCGCATTGCTGTGCAGTTGCCGGTAGTCCACCGGCTGCAGCTTCTGGTACGACCACACCTGTTCGCTGGCCGGCGCGGGCCAGGCGGCCCACACGGTGCCGAACAGCGCGATGCAGGCCGCAACAGCGGTAAACACGTTCCTCTTCATGCGCTTACTCCCGTGGCCGCAGGCGTTCGTGGATGAACGCCGTCAGCGCGACATCGGCCATCACCAGGCCCTCCATCACGCGGTCGCCCACGTACTGATCGGGCTCGCCGTTCTGCCGCGTGCGCTCGGCGGCCAGCAGCAGTTCCTGCACGATGCGCTGGCCGGTCAGGGCGCAGTCGGCGTCGGCCAGGGCGATCTGCCGGCTGCGCAGCGGGTGGCGTTCGGGCCAGGGCTGGCCGTCGGCGGCAGCACCGGCGCCGATGCTGTGCAGCACGGCAATCAGGCTGTTGGGGTCACGCGCCGGGGTGGGCGAGGGCGCTTCCTGGATTGGGCGCGGTGGCGGGGAGTGTGGCGTGGTCATGGCTGGCTCCGTGCATGCAGGCAGAAGCCGCCACCGATAAAGGTGGCGGACGATGCGTGGCTCGAAAACCGGTTGCTGTTGAGGCCGGCGGGTACAAGACCCCCACGCACCGCCCGCCATAGCCGGCAGACGGATTGCCAGCCGGCACCACGCGCGGTGGTGCCGACTGACAAGCGTAAACAACAACAGCAAACCGGGTTTTCGACGCCCGACCACCCGTTTTCGGTGGCCCTACCAGAGTTGCCAGATGTTGTTGGAGATGCCAAGGGGATGGGGTCAAAGACGCCAAAGCCCTGGTCGCTTTCGGCATTGTGGCACAGCGTGGAATGGCGGCGAGAGCCTTGCAGGGCAGCGTTTCTGCAAGGATTGGACGTTATGTGCCGGGTTTTCCACTATGGGGTAGCTGGCTGTGGCAAATGCGACATCGACCGCGCTGCTACCGGCGGTAGCCATGGCCCAAAGTAACGGCGGCATTGCACCGCCGCCTCGTTTACTCCGCGCTGCCGCGCCCTTCCAGTTCGCGCACCGTGGCTTCAAGCGCATCCAGCTTTTCGCGGGTCTTCAACAGCACCGCACGCTGCACTTCAAACTCTTCGCGGGTAACCAGGTCCAGCTTGGCCAGGCCGGCCTGCAGCGCGCTCTTGAAGGTGGCCTGCAGTTCCTCGCGCGATTCGCGCAGGCCCGGCGGCACCAGGTCGCTCAGGCGGCGGGCAAGGTCATCCAGTTGGTTCAGGTCGATCATGGGGGTACTCCGGGGTGCGGGCGGGCCGTGCAGGCCACAAGGATACTGCCGGGCCGGTCGCCCGCACAGGCGTGGGCGGTTTCGCACCGGGCGCGTTCAGGCGCTATCCTCCACGCCGGAATACAGGAGATTGGCGATGAAGATGGTCATGGCGGTAATCAAGCCGTTCAAGCTCGACGACGTGCGCGAAGCGCTGGCCGAGCGCGGGGTGACCGGCATTACGGTAACCGAGGTGAAGGGCTTTGGTCGGCAGAAGGGCCATACCGAGCTGTACCGCGGCGCCGAGTACGTGGTCGATTTCCTGCCGAAGGTGAAGCTGGAAGTGGCCGTGACCGACGACCAGGTGGAGGCCGTGGTGGAATCGATCGTGAAGGCCGCAGGCACCGGCAAGATCGGCGACGGCAAGGTGTTCGTGTACGACCTGGGCAGCGTGGTGCGTATTCGTACGGGTGAACTGGACGCTGACGCGCTGTAAGGGGGGCCTGGGGCGTGGGCGGCTATCTGCTGCAGTCGAGCAAGCTCGACTCTACGTATCGGCGCCCGGATGCATGACTGCTCTGCCGTAGAGTCGAGCTTGCTCGACTGCTCTTTGCTTCAGTCGAGCAAGCTCGACTCTACGGGGCGGTGCGCAGCACGCGGTCGATCCAGTCGGCATAGCGCGAAATGCGCACGTTGTGCACCACCTGCCCGTAGTAGCCGGCTTCAAGCGCATGCTCGGGCACTGCGGTGATCCACGAACCCAAGCCGATCAGCTGCCAGCCATGAGCGTGGCGGATCATCAATGGCCCGCCGCTGTCACCGCTGCCGAGCACGCCTTCCAGCGGCAGGCCGCCGCCGGGGCCGTCGAATCGATACCAGAGATAACGATCATTGCCGCCGGTCACCGCGTTTTCCGCGCGGCGCAGTACGCCGCGGTGCAATCCACCCGGCGCCAGCCCGGTCATGCCGGTGCCCGTGGCGCCCTTGCCGACCAGGGTAGCGATCTTTCCCGCTTCGTCGTGCCCGCGATAGAGGCGAACCGGCGCAACGTCGCTGACCGGTGCGGCCAGCTGGATCAGGGCGATGTCATCGGAGGCGGCGAGGAAAGCATGGATGGGGCCTGGGTTGCCTGACGCCAGCGCCGCCTGGCCAAGCGCATCGGGCATGCGCCGGTACCCGGGATGCACGAACACACGCTCGACACGGTACGGGTGACCGTTGATCTGCACTTCGGCGTCCATGCCTTCCATGGGCGCGGCGTGTGCGGCGGTCACCACCCAGCGTGGCTCGATCAGGACGCCGTGGCCCTCGCCGGGCAGGTCGGCCAGGGCCGGGAATTCGGAGGCCGGTACGCGGTAGGCGCTGTCATCCACATCGCTGCGGATGACGATGGCGCCGGCGGTGAAGGGCAGGGTAGCCAGGGCGAGTAGGAGCCAGCGGCGCATGGTTCGGTGCAGTCCTGTGCATGGAAGGCGATGACCCTAGCCGGGATTGGCTGGCGCGAACACCCATGTGCGACGAAGTGCCCTTCCGGCGTGATCAACCCGGCGGAATGAGGGGTGGCGACTGCCACTCCGGTAGACGGAGTGCGCGGCGGGTGCGCTTCACGATGGCGGCGATAGCGCGATGGGATGCCGGAACGCGACGGGATGCCGGAATGCGACGGGATGTTGGAACGCGCCGGGATGTCGGAATGCGTCGGGGCGCCGGAACGCGACGGGATGTCGGAACGGGACGGGGTAGAGTCGACTGTTGGTCGACTAACGCGCGCAGCGCGGGCATTTCGGTCACGGACGGGAAGAGCAGTCGACTAACTGTGTAAACCCACTACGTTATTCAGCGGCACTCTGGAGATAGGTGGCTGGCCGCCGATCCCCATATGGGGACGGTGCCAGTTGTAGTGGTGCAGCCATTGGGTCAGCACGGAATTGCGTTGGTCCGAAGAGGCGTACTCGCAAGCGTAGGCCCACTCGCGCAAGCTGGTCTGGATGAAGCGCTCCGCCTTGCCGTTGGTGCGCGGTGTGTAGGGCTTGGTCCGGATGTGCTTGATTCCAAGGGATTTGAGCAGCTTGGCAAAGGCGGTGGAGCGATAGCAGGCGCCGTTGTCGGTCAGGATCCGCTTGAAGGTGATTCCCAAGCTGGCGTAGTACTCCAGAGCGCTCAGCAGCGCTTGGCAGGCCGTTTCTCCCTGTTCGTTGGGGTGAACGCTGCTGTAGGCGAGCCGGGAATGATCGTCGATGGCCACGTGGACGTACCCCCAGCCGCCGCCGGCAGCGTTTCCCCGGCGTTTGGCATCGGTTCTGTGCCCAGGCCTCTGGAAGTTGCCCAGTTTCTTGATATCCAGGTGCAGCAGTCCTCCGGGCTGATCGTATTCGTATCGGATGACCGCTTTGGGCGGATCCAGCCGGCACAGCCGGTTGAGGCCGTGAACACGCATCAACCGGGAAATGGTGCTGTGGCCGATCCCCAAGGCCTTGGAAATGGTCAGGTAGGTGTGCCGTTTACGGCGGCGCTCCTTGATCTGCTCGACGACCGACGCAGGCGTGGCATGCGGCGTCTGGTGCGGGCGAGAGCTGCGGTTTTCCAGCCCCGACGCCCCGAACTCCCGGAATCGGGCCAGCCACTTGTAGGCCGTACGCACACTTACGCCACACGCTTGTGCTGCCTCCTCCGGCCGCAGGCCCTCGTGGAGGATGCGACGGACAAGAAGTTCTCGACTAAACGGCGTTAAACGGGCATTTTTATGGTTGTTCATCCGGGCTCTTTGGGATCTGGAGAGGTGTGGTAACCACCATTTTCCAGAGATGTCCCGGATGAACAACGTACAGAGAGATCACAACTAACAGTCGACTCTACCCCGCCAGGCATTCCATCCCCGCCAGGCATTCCATCCCGTCAAACATTCAATGCCGCCAAGCCATCCACCCACCCGGCCGCCAAAAGCGCTTAACGCTGCTTCGCCCACTTGTAGAACCGCTTCCAGCTCTGGCGCACGGCGGACACCCAGCCCGGGTCGGCCACCAGGGCAGCCTGGGCGGCGCTCGGGGCCTGGCCGGTCACGCGCTGGCGCATCTTCAGCAGGTTCTTCATGTCGCTGCGGCTCAGCTGGCGGCTGAGCGGGTTGCGGCGCAGCCAGCGCGGTACGCGCCAGGCTGAGGTGAAATCCAGCAGCACCGGCACGCCGGCGCTCACAACTACATTCGTGCCGTGCAGGTCGTTGTGGGTGATACCGGCGGCGTGCAGGCGGCTGAGGGCGTGCTGCAGTTGTTCGAACACGTCGTTGCCCACCGCCTGGGCGGTGCTCAGGGTCTGGCCGGGAATGAATTCCATGCCCAGCGCCAGGCCACCCAGGGTGCCCAGCAGGGCCGGGGCGTGCTTCCAGCCACCCAGGCGCTGCAGCATGCGCGCTTCGCGGCGCACCATCAGGCGCGCGATCAGCGAAACCGGCGTGCCACGGTAGCGGGAATAGTCCTTCACTACGGCCGGACGGCCGTCCATGCAGGTGCGGTAGACGTCCGGGGCCAGGAAACGATCGCCGCGCTTGAGCAGCAGCGGGGCCACGGCGTCATCGCCGCAGGACGGGGAGGGGGAGGCAGAGAGGGTCATGTGCGGGGTCTCGGACGACCCGGTGGGCGGCGCTGAGCGTCAAGCGAACCGGTACGACTGGGGGGATTAGCTAAACTTTCGTTAAGTGCAATTTTAGTACCGCCGAGTTCGCTATTCCACGGTTTGTCGTAGAAATGTCGGGGTCGTGGCTGGAACAGTTCGTCGCGCAGGCTCGGACAATTCCGTCTCAGTTATCCAATATGTCTTTACCTATCAATACGTTGCAGGAACGGCAACAGCGCATCGCGCAGCTGGTCCAGCCCCGGTTGTTCCACCGGGAAGTGGCCGCAGCCGTCCAACAGCACGCGCTGCTTGGGCGCGGCCAGTCGCTGGTAGAAGCGGTCGCTGATGGCCACCGGGGTCCAGTCGTCGCAGGCCGGGTGCAGCATCAGCACGGGGCAGCGCTGGAACTGCTCGGGTTCCAGTGCCGGGGCGGTGCCGAACAGCGAGGCCAGCAGGCCGACCGGCACCCGGTTGCCGCCGCCCAGCGGATCGGTGCAGACCAGGGCAGTCAGGGCGGGGTCGCGCGACATGCGCTGCATGTGGGTGAACCAGCGCACCGGTACCCGCAGGCCACGGGTCAGCCGGCTGAGAGGCCGCAGGGTAGGCAGCAGGGCGCGCATCCACGGCTGCCGCACCAGCGCGGCCTGCACCACCGGGTCGCGCGGGTCGGCCAGCGTGGTGGCGGCAAGACCGCGCACCCACGGCGATTCGGCCGCCACCAGATACGCCAGATAGCCGCCGATGCTGGCGCCCAGCAGTGCGATCGGGCGCGCGCGCTGGGTGTGCTCGGCGTCGATCAGCGCCAGCAGGGCGCGCTTCCAGGCCGCGTAGTCCACCTGTGCCCAGTGCGCCGGGCTCAAGCCGTAGCCGGGCAGATCCGGCGCCAGCACTTCATGGCCGGCGTCGGCCAGTGCGGCGGCCAGCGGCGCGAACATGCGGCCATAGCCGCCGGCGCCATGTACCAGCACCACCGTCAGCGGCGCCTGGCGCGGGCCGTGACGGTCCAGGCGCAGCGTGCCACCGGCCCAGCGGAAGGCTTCCCTGCGCGGTGTGGCAGTCGGCTGGCCGGGGAAGAAATCCGCGTAGCGGGCACTCAGGGCGGGGTAATCGGGGGGCGCAACGGCAGGCATGCGGGAAGTGTAGGCCAGCCGTTCAGCCACGTGATGCTGAACCGGACGCACGGGCAACTTGACCACGGCCCACCGGCTGCCGACCATAAGCTGTTAATCCGCGACATCGGCGGCCGCTCCCACCCGGCACGTCACCGTCCCCTGCCGCGTCCCCAACCTGGTGCTGGCCGCGCGGCCGCATCGTTCGTTTCCCTGTCCGGCACCCGCTGGAGGAAAGTGTTTTGATCATCAAGATTGTCCTGGCAGCGCTGTTCGTGGCCTGCGTGCTGTACATCCATTTCCGCGGCAAGGTCCGCGCGCGCTGGTCGCGCCAGTTGCTGGACCATTCCAGCTTCATGGCCCCGATCAACGTGATCATGTACCTGTTCTCGAAGGTGCCGACCACGCCGTTCCTGGACCCGGGCAAGGAGCTGCCGCAGCTGGAACCGCTGCGCCAGAACTGGCAGGTGATCCGCGATGAGGCGCTGGCGCTGCGCGATGCGCAGAAGATCGCCGCCTCCAGCAGCTACAACGATGCCGGCTTCAATTCGTTCTTCCGCCGTGGCTGGAAGCGCTTCTACCTGAAGTGGTACGGCCCGTCGCACCCGTCGGCCAAGGCCATGTGCCCGAAGACCGTGGCGCTGATCGAATCGATTCCCGATGTGCGTGCGGCGATGTTCGCGCAGCTGCCGCCGGGCAGCGAACTGCGCCCGCACCGCGACCCGTTCGCCGGTTCGCTGCGCCTGCACCTGGGCCTGAGCACACCCAACGACGATGGCTGCTACATCGTGGTGGACGGGGTGAAGAAGAGCTGGCGCGATGGCGAGTGGATGATGTTCGACGAGACCTACATCCACCATGCGCACAACGAGACCGACCAGGACCGCGTGATTCTGTTCTGCGATATCGCCCGCCCGCTGCGCTTCGGCCTGCCGGGCCTGTTCAACCGCGCCGTGGCGGCTACCCTGCTGGCCGGCGGTGCATCGCCGAACCTGCCCGGCGACCCGACCGGTGGCGTGAACAAGGCCTTCGGTGGCCTGTACAAGGTGCGCCTGAAGGCCAAGGCACTGCGCGAACGCAGCGTGGTGGCCTACCAGGTAATCAAGTGGGGCCTGGTGGTGGCGGTGATTGCCGGTATCTGGGCGATCTGACCGCCGGTTTCACGGAAACGAAAAACCCGCGCTGTCGCCAGCGCGGGTTTTTTGTTGGGTAGGTGCCAACCTTGGTTGGCACGCTTTCCAATCAACCCTTCAGTGCGGCCTGCACGAACGGCGGGGTCACCAGCACGCCGGTGTGCAGCGCGGCGGTGTAGTACAGGGTGTTGAAGGTCTTGGCGGCCGAATCGGCCTGGCGGAAGTCGAAGCCACTCTCGCCCTTGCGGGCCATGGTCACGCTCCACCAGCCGGTGGGGTAGCACGGCTGCGGGAACGGCAGGGTCTTGAACGAGCCGAAGCCGGCCTTGCCCATTTCCGTGCGCATTTCGTTGATCAGCTCCAGCTGCATCAGCGGCGATTCGGACTGCTGCACCAGGATGCCGTCGTCCTTCAGGGCCTTGAAGCAGCTTTCGTAGAAGGCCTTGTTGAACAGACCTTCGCCCGGGCCCACCGGGTCGGTGGAATCGACGATCACCACGTCCACGCTGCCGGCCGGGCAGTTGGCCATGTAGGCCACGCCGTCGTCGAACAGCAGTTCGGCACGGGCGTCATCGTTGGAATCGCACAGTTCCGGGAAGTGCTTGCGCGCCATCACGGTGACCTGCTCGTCGATATCGCACTGGGTCACGCTCTCCACGCCGCTGTGCTTGAGCACTTCGCGCAGGGTGCCGCAGTCGCCGCCACCGATGATGACCACGCGCTTGGGCGCGGCGTGGGTGAACAGCACCGGGTGGCTGATCATCTCGTGGTAGAAGAAATTGTCCTTGCTGGTCAGCATGATGGCCCCGTCGATGGTCATCAGGTTGCCCCAGTCGGTGGTCTGGAAGATTTCGATCTTCTGGAACGGCGACTGCACTTCGTCCAGCTTGCCGGTGATGCGGTAGCCGATGGCCGAGCCAGTGCGTTCGAAGTGTTCGATGTACCAGTTGCTGCTGTCAGTCATGGAGATACGGTCCTGTTCGGAGGGGATGGAGCCGGGCTGACGGCGGGGTGCCTCGCTTCCGGACGGATCGGCCCGTTCAGGTTCAGACCTGCCACGGGCGCGGGCGCGCATGATAACGAACCTGTGGGCATATAGGCGTTATCATGCCCCCCCTTTTATTGCCAACAAGGCCGACTGCAATGACCGATTGGTCCCTCGACCAAGCCCGCAAGACCTACTCGATCCCGCATTGGGCGGATGGTTACTTCGATGTGGATCAGGCCGGGCACATGGTGGTGAGACCGACCGGGGCGGACGGCCCGGTGGTATCGCTGCCCAAGGTGGTGGACGCCGCGCGTGAAGGCGGCGCCAAGCTGCCGCTGCTGGTGCGCTTCCCGGACATCCTGGGCCAGCGCCTGGGCAAGCTGCAGGCGGCCTTCGCCCAGGCCCAGCAGGACTGGGACTACACCGGCGGCTACACCGCCGTGTACCCGATCAAGGTGAACCAGCACCGCGGCGTGGCCGGTACCCTGGCCAGCCACCACGGTGAAGGCTTCGGCCTGGAAGCGGGCAGCAAGCCCGAACTGATGGCCGTGCTGGCGCTGTCGCGCCCGGGTGGCCTGATCGTCTGCAACGGCTACAAGGACCGCGAGTACATCCGCCTGGCTCTGATCGGCCGCAAGCTGGGCCTGCAGACCTTCATCGTGATCGAGAAGCCGTCCGAGCTGAAGCTGGTGCTGGAGGAATCCAAGGCACTGGACGTGAAGCCGGGCCTGGGCGTGCGCATGCGCCTGGCCTCGCTGGGCGCCGGCAAGTGGCAGAACAGCGGTGGCGACAAGGCCAAGTTCGGCCTGTCCCCGCGCCAGCTGCTGGACCTGTGGAAGTCGCTGCGCGATACCGAATACGCCGACTGCCTGAGCCTGCTGCACTTCCACATGGGCTCGCAGATTTCCAACGTGCGCGACATCGCCAACGGCATGCGCGAAGCCACCCGCTACTTCGTCGAGCTGTCGCAGCTGGGCGCGAAGATCACCCACGTGGACGTGGGTGGCGGCCTGGGCGTGGATTACGAAGGCACCCGTTCGCGCAGCTTCTGCTCGATCAACTACGGCCTGCATTCCTACGCCAGCAACATCGTGCAGCCGCTGGCCAATGCCTGCGAAGAACACGGCCTGACCCCGCCGCGCATCGTGACCGAGTGCGGCCGCGCGATGACCGCGCACCACGCGGTGCTGATCGCCAACGTGTCTGAAGTGGAGCAGGCGCAGGAAGGCCGCGTGCCCGACGCACACGACGACGAGCCGGCCTCGATCCGCCACCTGCGCGAGATCCACGAGGAACTGGACGTGCGCCCGGCGGTGGAACTGTTCCAGGAAGCGCAGCATTTCCATGCCGAAGGCCTGGCCAGCTACGCGCTGGGCCAGATCGACCTGCCGCAGCGTGCGCGCATCGACGATCTGTTCTACGCCATCGCCCATGGCGTGCGTGCGCGCCTGAGCTACGACGAAAAGAGCCATCGCCCGGCGCTGGATGAACTGAACGAGCGGCTGGTGGACAAGTACTTCGTCAACTTCAGCGTGTTCGAATCGATTCCCGATGCCTGGGCGATCGACCAGGTGTTCCCGATCGTGCCGATCGAGCGCCTGGACGAAACCCCGGACCGCCGCGGCATCATCGCCGACATGACCTGCGATTCGGACGGCATGGTGAAGACCTATGTTGAGAACGAAAGCCTGGACACCTCGCTGCCGCTGCACGCGATCAAGCACGGCGAAAGCTATCGCATCGGTTTCTTCATGGTGGGTGCCTACCAGGAAATCCTGGGCGACATCCACAACCTGTTCGGCGATACCGACGCGGTGGAAGTGGTGGCCGATGCCGATGGCTACGCGATCACCCAGCAGCGCCGCGGTGATACCACCGACGTGATGCTGGACTACGTCGGCTACAAGCTGGACGACCTGCGTGCGGCCTACGCCCAGCGCGTGGCTGCGGCCGATCTGTCGCCGGAGCGTGCGCAGGAACTGTCCGAAGCGCTGGAAGCGGGCCTGACCGGCTACACCTACCTGTCCGACGAACCGCTGGTCTGATGTTCACGGGAACGCCGGGCCTGGCCCGGCGCTACCGGTCTTGATGAGCCTCGCCGGATGAGCGCGCGCGCGATCTTCCACCTGTTCCTGCATGCCGCCGTGCCAGCCCTGCTGGCATGGCTGTTCTGGCGCAAGCGCTTCGCCTCGGCGTGGCTGTTGATGCTGCTGGGCTGGATCATTGATCTGGACCATCTGTTGGCCGACCCGATCTACGCGCCGAACCGCTGCAGCATTGGTTTCCACCCGCTGCACACTGCACCGGCCATTGCGGTGTATGCCGGGCTGTGCGTGCCGAAGAAAACCCGGCTGGTGGGTATCGGGTTGGTGATCCACATCGTGCTGGACGCCATTGATTGCTGGTGGATGCACCACCGCTGACGGCCAACGCGGTTCCATGCGTTGGCGGGGCCGTCGCATTGCCTTGGTAGATGCCGACCTTGGTCGGCATGGCGTGGCCGGGACCGTTGGATTGCTTTGGTAGATGCCGACCTTGGTCGGCATGGCGTGTCGACCAAGGTCGACACCTACCGGTCGTGGCCGGGCCGTTGCGCTGCTTTGGTAGATGCCGACCTTGGTCGGCATGGTATGTCGACCAAGGTCGACACCTACCGGTCGTGGCGGGGCCGTTGCATTGCTTTGGTAGATGCCGACCTTGGTCGGCATGGCGTGGCCGGGACCGTTGGATTGCTTTGGTAGATGCCGACCTTGGTCGGCATGGTGTGTCGACCAAGGTCGACACCAACCGGTCGTGGGCCGGGCCGTTGCGCTGCTTTGGTAGATGCCGACCTTGGTCGGCATGGCGTGTCGACCAAGGTCGACACCTACCGGGCGTGGGCCGGGCCGTTGCGCTGCTTTGGTAGATGCCGACCTTGGTCGGCATGGTGTGTCGACCAAGGTCGACACCTACCGGTCGTGGGCGGGGTAGGCGCAGCGGGGTGTTACCCCGCCGGCAACCACAACGTGGCCCGCAACCCCGGCTGTGCGTTCTGCAACGCCAATCGCCCGCCATAACTGGCGGCAATATCGCCCACGATCGCCAGCCCCAGGCCGCTGCTGCCGGCGCGCTCATCCAGGCGCACGCCGCGCTCGGTCACCCGCGCCAGCGCCTCGGCGGTCAAGCCCGGGCCGTCGTCGCGTACGTCGATGCGCAGCTGCCCGTCTTCGGCCACCGCGGTAACGCGCACCTGCTGCGTGGCCCACTTGCCCGCGTTGTCCAGCAGGTTGCCCAGCATTTCTTCCAGGTCTTCGCCCGCTCCTGCGAAGCGCAGTGCCGGTGCCATCGCCTCTGCAACGAAGGTCACCCCACGGTCCCCGTGTACGCGCGCCATCAGGCCGCACAGCGCCTGCGCCGCCGGTTCCACCTCGGTGCGTTGGCGGTGGTCGGCACTGATGCCCGCGGCCAGGTAGCGGTCCACGCTGGCCTGCATGCGTGCGCCCTGTTCGCGCAGGGTGCGGCGCCAGTCGTGGCCGTCGCCGTCCGCTTCGGCTGCCAGCACGCTCAGCGGTGTCTTCAGTGCGTGCGCCAGATCCTGCGCGCTGGTGCGCGCGCGCGCCACCATGCGTTGCTGGTGGTCCAGCAGGGTGTTCAGTTCTTCGCCCAGCGGCGCGATCTCCGCACCCAGGCCGGTGGTATCGATCTGCTGCGCCTGGCCGCGGCGCACGCGTTCCAGTTGCGCGCCCAGCCGCTGCAGCGGGCGCAGGCCGAAGTGCACTTGGCTGGCCAGCACGGCCAGCCACGCCGCCACCAGGATGGCCAGTGCGATGGCCGTGCGCTGGCGGAAGGTCGCCACGTCGGCGTCCAGTGCGCTGCGATCGGTGGCCACCACGGCCAGGTACGGGCCACTGGCGCGCGGCAGCCGCACCTGCTGCACGCGTGCGCGCAGCGACTGCTGCAACGGCCCGGGCAGGTCGCGCGTGGCCGGGCCGTTGCCGGCAACCGGCAGCGTTTCGTCCCACAGCGAGCGCGACTGCAGCAGCACCGTGCCGGCTTCATCGGCCACCTGCCAGTAGGCGCCGGAAAACACCCGCTGGAAGCGCGCATCGTTGGGTTCCTGGCGCAGGTGCAGTTGGCCGTCGGCGCCGATTTCTGCCTGCGCCAGCAGGGTCAGCATGTCCTGCTGCAGTTCCTGGTCCAGCCGGTCGCGCGCGCTGCGCTGGTACAGCTCGCCCAGCAGCGCGCTGGCCAGCACCGACACCAGCAGCAGGCCCACGCCGCCGGCCAGCAGCAGGCGGCGGCGCAGCGAGGGCTGCGCGCTCACGGCGGGGCCAGCCGCCAGCCCTGGCCGCGCACGGTCTGGATCAAATCCACCCCCAGCTTGCGCCGCACCCGGCCCAGCAGCACGTCCAGCGCGTTGGAATCGGGGTCCAGCCCGCCGTCGAACACGTGTTCGCCCAGGCGGTCGCGGCCGATCACCTGGCCGCTGTGGTGGATGAAGCAGCTCAGCAGACGGAATTCCTGCGGGCTCAGCGCCAGCGCCTCACCGTCCAGCTCGAAGCGCCCGGCATTGACGTCCAGCTGCAGCGGGCCGCACTGCAGGCGCGGGCTGGCGTGGCCGTGGCTGCGGCGGATCAGCGCCCGCAGGCGCAGGATCAGTTCGTCGGCCTGGAAGGGTTTGGTCAGGTAGTCGTCGGCACCGGCGTCGAACCCGGCCAGCTTGTCGTGCCAGCGCCCGCGCGCGGTCAGCACCAGCACCGGAAACGCGCGGCCGTTGCTGCGCCAGCGTTCGATCACGCTCAGACCGTCCAGGCCGGGCAGGCCCAGATCGACGATGGCGGCCTGCAGATCTTCGATCTGCCCGATATCTTCGGCCTGGCGGCCATCGGCCACCACCTGCACCACGTAGCCGGCCTGTTCCAGCAGCGGCTGCAGGCGGTGTGCCAGGGCCTCATCGTCCTCGGCCAGCAGGATGCGCATCAGTCGTCCAGCTCCGTCTTCAGCAGCTTGCCGGTGCGCGCATCATAGTCCAGCTCCACCACCACGCCGTCGGCACGCAGGATCTCGACTTCGTACACGCCGTCGTCCAGCTCCACTTCCAGCAGTTGCCCGGCGTGGCGTTTCAGTGCATCACGCACCACGCTCTCCAGCGGCACATAGCGGCCCTGCTGCACCGCGCGGCGCGCCACCTGCTGTTCCGGGTCCTGGCTGTGCCCGGCGGCAACGGGGGCGCTGGCCAGGGCCAGCAGCAGGGACAGGGCAGGGAAGACGTTCACGGCGTGATGCGATGGATGGAGAACGGGAGATGGCGCGAGTGTGCCAGCGCTGGCTAACCATCGACTAACAGGCGCGGCTAAGGGCCTGTTAGGCGGCGTGGGCAAGCTGGTGTTGCCGGGCTGGTCCGGCCCCAACAGGAGAACCCCCATGCTGAAGTCCCTCGCCCTGGCCACCGTGGCCGCACTCGCCCTGGCCCCCGCCGCACAGGCCGCCCCGCTGGGCATCGCCCAAGTGGAACAGACCCTGCGCAAGGCCGGCTACACCCAGATTCACGAGATCGAGCGCGATGACGGCCTGTGGGAGGCCGACGTCAGCCGCGCCGATGGCCGTTTCAGCGAGGTCTACGTGGACCCCAAGACCGGTGAGATCTTCGATGAGCACAACGGCCGCGCGCTGCTGGGCACCGAACAGGTGCTGGCCAAGGCGCAGGCGCAGGGCCTGCGCGAGATCCATTCGCTGGAACGTGATGGCGCGACCTGGTCGCTGGAAGCGCGCAATGCCCGCAACCAGAAGGTGGAAGTGCGCATGAGCGGTTACGACGGCCGCATCCTGCACAGCGAGCGCGACGGCTGGCTGGATTGACGCCGGGTAGCGCCGGGCCATGCCCGGCGACCAAAGCGTGTCGACCCAGGTCGACACCTACCGGGCAATCGGCTTTGGTAGCTGCCGACCTTGGTCGGCAGAGCGTGTCGACCCAGGTCGACACCTACCGGGCAATCGGCTTTGGTAGCTGCCGACCTTGGTCGGCAGAGCGTGTCGACCAAGGTTGACACCTACCGGGCAATCGGCTTTGGTAGCTGCCGACCTTGGTCGGCAGAGCGTGTCGACCCAGGTCGACACCTACCGGGTCATTGGCTTACCAGCCGTACGGCGGCGGGTAATCCCAATACCCCGGACCGCCGCCGTAGTAACCGCCACCGTAGGGCCCAAAGTACCCCGGGCCCTTGCCTTCGCTCACGTGGATGTTGACGTTGACCCCGCGGGTCTTGCCCTCATCGGTGGTGTAGTTCTTGCTCAGGTTCAGGGTAGCGGCGTTGTAGTGGCTGTTGCCGGT
Source organism: Stenotrophomonas sp. YAU14A_MKIMI4_1 (assembly GCF_003086855.1). Lineage (NCBI taxonomy): Bacteria > Pseudomonadati > Pseudomonadota > Gammaproteobacteria > Lysobacterales > Lysobacteraceae > Stenotrophomonas > Stenotrophomonas sp. YAU14A_MKIMI4_1. The sequence continues at coordinate 4,162,149 of NZ_CP025998.1, read as the reverse complement.
GTTCTTCGAATAGCCGATGCCGGTGGTGAAGCTGCCGGAGACCTTTAGCTTGTCGTCCTGCACGTCGGCGATCTTTGCATCGTCACGCACGCGCGGGCCGCTCTTGTCACCGTAGTAGGTGCCGGGCGGGTCCTGCGGCAGGGACGGGTCGTTCAGGTAGCGCATCGGCGCCTGCGGCACCGACAGGTCCAGGCCGTTGGACTGCGGCGCGGTGGCACCGGCGGCGGACTGGGCAAGCGCGGCGCCCGGTAAGGCGGCCAGGCACAGCAGCAGGGACAGGGGGCGGATCATCACGACGCTCCAACGCAAGGGGCCGCGCAACACGCGGCGGTACAGGCCGACGCTAGCAGGCGTTGCTTGAATGATGCCTGTAGCCGGCCCGTAGAGTCGAGCTTGCTCGACTGCCGCTCTGCCGCCCTTGTAGAGTCGAGCTTGCTCGACTGCCGTTGGCAGAAGCAGTCGAGCAAGCTCGACTCTACCGGGCCTCAGGCGCAGTCGAGCAAGCTCGACTCTACGCAAGGCGGGCGTCACGCCCGCCGTTCAAACCCGAACAGGCCCTGCAGCGGGTGCCGCCGCCGCTCCAGGCCGGCGCGCAGCAACCCGGCGCCGATCATCGAATAGGTAATGCCGTTACCACCGTAGGCCATGGCGAAATGCACCCGTGGCCCCCACTGCGCGTGCGGGCCGAAGAACGGCAGGCCGTCGGCGGTCTCGGCAAAGGTGCCCGCCCACGAGAACGCCGGGGTGGGCTGCAACTGCGGGAACCAGTGCAGCAGCTGCTTCATCAGCTGCTTGGCCTTGCCCTGCACGCGGCGGTCGCGGCGCGCAGGCACGTCGATGGCATCGTCCATCCCGCCCACCAGCAGGCGCCCTTCGCCGGTGGCGCGCAGGTACAGATACGGCCGCGCGCTTTCCCACACCATGGTCTGCTGCAGGGGACCCAGCAGCTGCGCATCGATGGGGTCGGTGATGAAGGCGTAGCTGCTGCGGTTGCGGGCCACACGTGGCTTCAGCCAGTGCTGGGTGGCGTAGCCCATGGCCAGCACCACATGACGCGCCTTGATGACCGCGCCGGCGGCGGTGCGTGCGGTCACGCCGCGTGGGCCGGGCTGCAGGGCCTCCAGCACGGTGCGGTCGTACACACCGCAGCCGCGCCGCTGCAGGCGCTGCAGCAGCCCATAGGTCAGCGCGTAGGGGTCCACGCGCGCGGCCTGCCGGGTCAGCAAGGCGCCGCCGGCGTCCACGCCAAAGCGTTCGCGCAGGCGCTGCGGGGTCTGCCAGCGCGCATCCAGGCCGGCGCGGCGGCGTGCATCGCCCTCGGCCATCAGGCGCGGTACGTCGCGGCTGCGGCTGGCCAGGTACAGGCTGTCCATGCGCTGGAAATCCACGCCACGCAGGCCGCGGGCGGCGTCGCGCAGGGCAGGCAGCGCTTCGGCACAGGCCCGGTAGGCCAGGGTGGCCGCGTCCGCACCGTACTGCTCGGCCAGTTCCAGCAGATGGGTATCGATCTCGTACTGCAGCAGCGCGGTGCTGGCCGAGGTGCTGCCCCAGCCGATGTCGCGCTGCTCGATCACGGCCACATCGTGGCCATGGCCGCACAATTCATCGGCGATCAGCGCACCGGTCACACCGCCGCCCACCACCAGCACATCGCACTGCAGGTCCTGTTGCAGCGGCGGGAACGCATGCAGCAGACCGTTGCGCACCGCCCACCACGGGTAGCCACTTTTCAGGTCCATGGGGGCAGGGGCTCAGGCAGTGGGGTGGCCGGTGTGCGGGGTGTGGATCAGTTCGGACAGATCGAAGCCCTGCTGCTGCGCGGTGGCCAGATAATGGTCGCGCACGGTGGCATCGAGCTGCGGCTGCCGGGACAGCAGCCACAGGTAGTTGCGGTCGGGGCTGCCGACCAGGGCCACGCTGTAGTCCGGGGCGACCTGGATCACCCAGTAGTCGCCCTTGGCGAACGGCAGCCAGCGCAGCCCCTTGGGCAGGAAGCTGACTTCCAGGCGCGCGCTGTCGTTGTCCACGGCGCTGGCTTCACCGGTGGCTTCCTCTACTTCGCCGTCCATGCGGCAGCGGTTTGTCACGCCCACGTTGCCGTTGTCCAGCAGCCGGTAGTGCGCCGAGACATCGGTGCAGCCCTCGGGTTCGTGGCGCATGGGCAGGCGGGCGATCTCGTACCAGGTGCCCAGGTAGCGGGGCAGCTTGAGGTCGGTAACGGTCTTCAGCGGCGGCAGGTCGGTCATGGTCGTGCGGGGTTGCGGGCGGTTCCCCACCTTGCCCACGCGGCTGCCATGGCCGGGTGAAGCCCGGGCGAGGGTGGTGTCCAGAACATTGCGTCGCCGTGGCGGTGCAGGTGCGGTGCCGGTCGCGGCGGTATGCTGCGGCCAGCGCCGGGTTTTTCCGATTCCAAGGCAGTGGAGGTGCCGATGTACCAGGTGATTCTGTTGAAGAGTGAAACCGCGTTCGCGCGCGAGCAGTGGCCGCAGGTCGATGATCTGGTGGACTACCAGGGCGTGAGCTACAGCCTGCGTGCGGGCCCAAGGCAGCCGCTGCCCACCGACCACCCCTGGCACCCGATCGCGGTGTATGCGCCGGATGAGATTACCGAGGAAGAATTCCAGGACTGGTATGCCGCGCAGCAGCCACAGGTGGAAGAGCTGCGGTTGAAGTACTGAAGGCGCGGGCGCCCGGCCCGGGCTGCGGGTTGCGGTAGAGTCAAGCTTGCTCGACTGCTCTTCGCGCGGTGCCGAACATTCCGACAGTCGAGCAAGCTCGACTCTACGACAGAGCGGGCTGCAGGCTACGGTAGAGTCGAGCTTGCTCGACTGCTTTTCTCGACTCTACGCGGGCGTTACCCCCTGTGCCGTATAGTCGCGCGCAGGCGCGGTGGTCCGCGCGAACCGGTGTGGCTGGCTTGCTTTCCTTCTTCCGAACGATCCTGAAACGTGGCCCGTCGCTGGCGCTGCTGTTGTGTGGTGCGCTGCTGCTGGCCGCGCCGGTGCTGGCCCAGGATGACGACCCCACGCCGAAGCAGCAGCTGGCCAGCATCGAGGCCAGCCTGAAGGATGTGGAGCGCAAGCGCGACGCCGCCGACGCCATCGAAACGCTGGCGATGCTGTCCGAAACCGCTTCGCAGGCGCGCCGTGATGCCGAGGCGCTGGACAAGAGTCTGCAGCCGCAGCTGGATCAGTTGAACGAGCAGCTGAGCCAGCTTGGTCCGGCGCCCGACGGCAGCACCGAGCTGCCCGAGCTGGCGGCACAGCGCCGTAACCTGACCCGCCAGCGCGATGCGCTTGCCGCGTCCATCGCCCAGGCCAAGGCCAGCGCCGTGCGCGCCGGCCAGTTGGCCACCGATATCGACAAGCAGCGCACCGCCCAGCGCACCGAGGAGCTGGGCCAGAAGGTGGATTCGCCGTTGTCGCCCTCGCTGTGGCGCAAGGTCGCCAAGCAGCTACCGATCGACGTTGCCCGGGTGATGCCGTTGGCCGAGCAGGGCCGTGATGCCCTGGGTGCTGCCCTGCGCAAGGAAGGCTGGAGCACGCCGCTGCTGGGCCTGCTGGCCGCGCTGGTGATGATGTTCCCGCTGCGCCTGTGGCTGCGTTCGCTCGGTCGACGTTTCGCCGCTTCCGAACGCGCCCCGGACGGGCGCCTGCGCCGTTCCGGCCTGGCCATGTGGTTGCTGCTGGTGGGCACCCTGTTGCCGGGCTACGCGGTGGTGGTGTTCATCGCTTCGTTGAACGCCATCGGCGCCATCGCCCCGCGACTGCAGACCGTGGCCGAAGGCGTGCAGCAGGCCACCTTCGCCGCCGCCTTCATTGCCGCGCTCAGTGCCTGCCTGCTGGTGCCCACGCGGCCCTCGTGGCGCTTGTTGAACCTGGATGACACCGCGGCGCTGAAACTGCGCAAGTACGCCTGGGGTGCGGCAGCGCTGGCCTGGCTGAGCACGGTGCTGGTGGCCATCGACCGCGCCACGCGCACCAGCGATGTGACCACGGTGGCGCTGGACGGTGTGATCGCGCTGACCTACCTGGGCCTGATCATGGCCATGCTGGTGACCTTGGCGCGCCTGCACCGCCGGCAGACCGCCGAAGCCGAAGCGAAGCTGGAAGCGCAGGCCGACGGCCAAACCGTGGCCACCCCGGTGCGGCGTGGCAGCTGGCTGGTGCTGGCCCGCGTGGCCGGCAACGCAGCGGTGGTGGCAGCGATCATCGCCACCCTGCTGGGCTACGTGAACTTCGCCAAGTTCGTGAACCAGCAACTGATCGGCGGCACCATCGTGGTGATGGCCGCCATGCTGCTGTTCAAGTTCGTCGATGACTTCTGCACCTGGCTGCTGAACGCCGACAGCAAGGTGGGCCAGACCATCCTGCTCAGCACCGGCCTGAGCGTGTCGCGGCTGGAGCAGGCCGGCGTGCTGCTGTCGGCGATGCTGCGTACCCTGGTGGTGCTGATCGCACTGCTGGCGCTGGCTGCGCCGTTCGGCAACATCGGCACGATCGTCGAGCGCATCGGCTCGCTGGCCAACGGCATCGTGATCAACAAGGACCTGACGCTGCAGCCGGGCCGCATCGTCACCGGTGTGCTGGTGCTGCTGGTGGGCATCGGCCTGACCCAGCTGATGCAGCGCTGGCTGACCGACACCTACCTGCCCAAGACCGAGCTGGACCTGGGCGCGCGCAATTCGATCAGCACGATTGCCGGCTACGTGGGCATCATCCTGGTGGGCCTGTGGGCGCTGACCGCAATGGGCCTGAACCTGAAGAACCTGGCGCTGCTGGTCAGCGCGCTGTCGGTGGGTATTGGTTTCGGCCTGCAGGCGATCATCCAGAACTTCGTTTCCGGTCTGATCCTGCTGGCCGAGCGGCCGGTGAAGATTGGCGACTGGGTGAAGCTGGGTGACCAGGAAGGCGACATCCGCCGCATCAACGTGCGTTCGACCGAGATCCAGGTGGGTGACAAGTCCACGTTGATCGTGCCGAATTCGGAACTGATCACCAAGACGATCCGCAACATGACGATGGGCAACAACCAGGGCCGGATCCAGATCCAGTTCGCGGTGCCCACCAGTACCGATGTGGCGGGGCTGCGGCAGGCGCTGCTGGATGCCTATGGGGCGCACACGTCGGTGCTGCAGCAGCCGGCGCCGTCGGTGTATATCGACAGCATTGCCGGTGGCCAGATCACGTTCAACAGCTTCGCTTACGTGGCCAGCCCGCGACAGGTCTACGGCACGCGCAGCGATCTGTATTTCAGCCTGCTGCAGATCCTGTCCGAACGGGATATTCCGCTGTCCACCCCGACCGACATCCACCTGGTACGCGACACCCCGGCGGAGTAAGGGAGTTTTTGTGTGCAGGGCTTGCAGCCCTGCACCCGCCGTAGAGTCGAGCCATGCTCGACTGAAGCAACGTCAAAGGCGGGTGGGCTGAGGGTTGGCGGGGTGGGTCCGGTTGAGGGGGACGCCGCAACCGGACCCACCCCGCCTTCGACAGTTGGCCGCGATCTGTGGGGAGTGCGCTTGGGGTCAGATCCGTTTTCCGTAGGAAAACGGATCTGACCCCAGAAACAATTCGATATCTGACAGATGTGTCGACCAAGGTCGACACCTACCCACAGCCGCGGGGCACTATCAGAGGTGGGGCGGTGTCGGATTGCGGGGTGTCCGCCGCATGGATGCGGCGGCCAAGCCTACAGGGACGTACTTGCGGCGTCCCCGCAATCCGACACCGCCCCACCATCCCACGTAATACACGCTTCTGCCGTTGCCGTTGCCGTTGCATCGAGCGGGTGCAGGGCGCAGCCCTGCCGAACCCCCCCTTACCCCCGCGGTCTGCCGCGCGAGGGCACCAGGGCGAAGGTATCCACGGCCAGCTTCTCGGCATGGTTCAACCACGCGCGGATTTCCAGATCGTCCACTTCGTGGTCCAGACCGAACGAGACGTTGATCTTGCCGTCGGCATCAGGCTGCACCCACTGCTGGGCCAGCACCACCTTGCGCTGCGACGACACCGCTTCGATCCAGAAACCACGGTCCGGGCGCGTGCTGGCCACCAGCTGCAGCATGTACTGGCCGGCGCGGGTGCGGCGGCCCTTCTGGGTGATCATGTGCGCCTGGCGCACGCTGGGGCGCGGTCCCTGGAAGGCTTCCAGCGGCGCGTCCACGGCAATGCCACCGCGCAGATCGTCGTCGCGGTACAGCTTGATGCCGTTGTCGCGGTTCACCAGCAGCGCGCACCAGTCGCCGTCGGCCGAACCGTCCTCGAACGCCGTGCAGCGGTCCACGTAGGCCAGGGTGTTGTCCGGGTCGGCATCGTCGAACTGGCGCGAGGTGTTTTCCAGGTACACCGATTTCAGCGCCCAGTCCTTGTCGTACTCCAGCAGCACCGGCGGCTGCACCTGCTGCAGACCCACCACCACCTGGTCATCGCCATCGATCTTCAGTTCGCGGGTTGGCTCGCCCAGCCACAACGAACGGGCGAAGGCCAGGTACTGCGGGTAATCGCGGCCGCCATCGCGGCGGGTGGCTACGCTGGCGCTCGGCGCGCGGTCGGTGTCGATCAGCGAGCGGCCAAAGCCCATGGTCTTCAGGTTCGGGTCCAGCAGGCTGAGCAGGGTGGCGCCCGAATCCAGCGTGGTGCCGGCCTCGGTGGTCAGCTGGCGCGGGGCAATGCCATCGCCCAGGAACAGCAGCAGGTTCTCGCGCTTCTGCCGGGTCAGGATGTGGCTCAGGTCGTTGGGCATGGCCAGGTGATCGGAGGCGATCACGATCAGCGTGTCCTTGCCGTACGGACTGGCTTGGATGCGCTGCACCAGCTGCGAGATCAACCGGTCGCTGCACTTGAGCGCATTGAGCATGTTGATGTTGCCGTACTGGCTGTCGTAACGCTGGCCCTTGCAGGCCACCGGCAGGTGCCCGGCCGGGTGATGGGTATCCATGGTCAGCGTGGTCAGCATGAAAGGCTCGCCCTTGCGCGAGAGCTGTTCGAAACGCTGGTAGGCGGTATCCAGCAGCACGTCGTCATGCACGCCCCACGGCGAGTAATGCACGCGGCCGATCTTCTTCTGCTGCTTGAACCAGTCCAGATCGTGTACTTCGTCGAAGCCGTGGCTGGCCAGGAACTGGCCCTTGCCGGCGAAGCGGCCGTTGGCACCGCCCAGGTAGTGGTTGGTGTAGCCCTGCTGCTTCAGGTAATCGCCCAGGCACACGGCCTTGGGCAGGAAGCTGCCCATGCGGTCCATGCTGTTTTCATCACCGGGCGAGGTGGTCAGCGGCACGCCGCACATCGACGACACCAGGCCGGCAATGGTCCAGCCGCTGCCTTCGGCCGAGGCAAGGCCGCGCACATCCAGCGACTGGCTGGCAAGGCGATTGATGTTGGGCATCAGCCCCGGGAACACGTTCTCGTCCAGGTAGGTGCGTTCCAGGCTCTCGCCGTAGATCCAGACCACGTTGCGCGGGCGCTGCAGCGGCTGCGTGGGCACCTGGTATTCGGGGGCGATGCGCGCGAAATCGACCGGGCGCAACTGCTGGTACAGACGTTGGCCATCGCGCGCCAGCGGGCTGATGAAGATCGTTGCCATCCACACCACGGCGAAGCCTGCGAACCAGGCTGCGCCACGGCCGGGGCGGCGCCAGCGCTTCACCCGGGTGGCGAACAGCGGCAGCAGCGACACCAGTGCCAGCACCACGAAGCCAGCGATATAGCCCTTGAAGTCGGCTACGCCGGCGCCTTCCATGTCGGCACCCAGGTGGTACAGGGTGGCCGCATTCAGGCCATCGCCAGAGAGCTTGTCGATCAGCCACCAGGCACTGAGCGACAGCAGCAGCAGCGAGAACAAGGCAGCCTTCGACCACACCCACTTATCGGACGCGAGGAACAACCAGGCCAGCAGCAACAGCGACAGCAGCAGAATCCAGAGCATAGGCAGCTTCGGCAGTGACGGGGTGGTGGTGATGGACGTCGTACCGACGCGTGTCCATCCAACCGACGCTGCCGCAAGCACACACACATGACAGGTCGATGACCCGATCATGCCTGCGCGAACCTGACTGAAATGTTTGTTCGTTACATGATGTGAAATCGCGCCGCATTGGTAAAACCAGCGTGAAAACAGCTACGCGATTTCATTAAGACGGTGCACGCACTGCCCGCTTCAGCGATGCCCGCGTTCTTCGCGTGCGCGTGCACGGCGATCAAACAGCAGTGCGCTGGTAACGATGCCCAAGCCCAATACCACACCGATCAGCATCAACAGAAGCGCGATGGCGGGGTAGCCGAACACATGCCAGCCGGTCTCCAGCTTCATCATCAGCGATGCGGCCATGATCAGTGCCGCACTGATGATGCCCGCCGCCACGCGGTTGGCGATCTTCTGCAGGTTTTCCATCAGCCGCGATTCTTCCAGCCCGGTCACCTTCATCTGCAGGCGGTTCTCGGCCAGAAGCGCCATGATGTCCGACAGCTTGCGCGGCCCGTCGCGCAGCAGCTGCTGCAGCTCCATCGCTTCGCTGGCCAGGTTGGCAGCCGAAAGCGACTTCTTCAGGCGCGCACGCATCACGTGCTGAAGCTGGCGTTCGACGATGCGTCGGGTATCCAGGTCCGGTGCCAGCAGGCGGCACACCGTTTCCAGGTTCAGCAGCGCCTTGCCCAGCAGGCTCAGTTCCGGCGGTGTGCGCAACCCGCATGAGGTGGCGATGCGCACCATGTCCAGCACCACGCGGCCTTCGGAGAAATTGCCGTTGGCCGCATAGCGCGCGATCAACTGGCCGGTCTCGCGCAGGTAGCGTTCCTCGTCGAAGGCTTCCAGCCGCGTGCTGATGCTGATCAGATCGTCGGCCACTTCCTCGCCGCGGCCATCGACGGCGGCGAACAGGATCTTCAGCAGGCGCTCGCGCAGCCGCGGTGGCATGTGCGCCACCATGCCCAGGTCGAAGATGGCCAAGCGCCCATCCGGGGTGACGCGCAGATTGCCCGGGTGCGGATCGGCGTGGATTTCGCCATGCACGAAGATCTGGTCCAGGTAGCCGCGGATCAGCGCGGCGGCCAGCGGGTCCATCGCCTGTTCGGTGCGACGCACACCGGGAATCGCGTCCACGCGCACGCCAGTGGCCAGTTCCATGGTCAGCACGCGCTGGCTGCTGAAATCCCACAGCGGCTGCGGCACCCACAGGCGCCGGAACGGCTTCAGGTGACGACCGAAGCGCGCCAGGTTCTCGGCCTCGGCGTGGTAATCCAGTTCCTGCATCAGGGTCTTGGCGAACTCGTTCAACCAGTCGCGCAGGCGCACGCGGCGGCCCACCTGGGTCAGGTGATCGGCGGCCAGGGCGAAGCTGCGCAGCGCTTCCAGGTCCGAGCGCAGTTGCGCGGCCACTTCCGGCTTCTGCACCTTCACCGCCACCTGGCGGCCGTCGCGCAGCACGGCGCGATGCACCTGGGCAATGGAGGCGCAGCCCAGCGGTTCCGGGTCGAACGAGGCGAACAGCTTGTTCACCGGTGCGCCCAGCTCCTGTTCCACGATCGCGTGGATGCGCTGCACCGGAATGGCGGCCACCTTTTCCTGCATGCGCTCCAGCGCGGTGGCGAATTCCACCGGCACCATGTCCGGGCGGGTGGACAGCATCTGCCCCAGTTTGACGAAGGTGGGGCCCAGCGCTTCCAGGTCGCTGACGAACTGTTCGGGATTGCCGTCGGGCGGCACGTCGGTATGGCTGCCCGCCGCATCCAGGTTCATGCCGGAAAACACGCCGGAATGGCGATAGCGCATCAGCAGGCGCAGGATCTGGCTGCGCCGGTTCATGCCTGTGACCAGCGGGGGATTGCCCGGGGCGGTGGACGGATTGCTCAAACGACACTCCTTGAAAGCGACGGCACCCTGTTGGTAGCGCCGGGCCACGCCCGGCGGACACCCTGTGCAGGTAGCGCCGGGCCATGCCCGGCGGACACCCTGTGTAGGTAGCGCCGGGCCATGCCCGGCGGATTTGGCAACGCCCCCAGTGTCCCCGCAGCGCGGTAGGCGCGCGGTGAACCCGCTACCGCCGTTGCCCCTGATCGGTCAGAATCCGTCCATTCCCTCTCTGGAAGTGCCATGGCCGGTGCCAGTCTGTTTGCCCTGCTCGACGATATCGCCACCCTGCTGGACGACGTCTCGATCCTCACCAAGGTTGCCGCGAAGAAGACCGCCGGCGTGCTGGGCGACGATCTGGCCCTGAACGCGCAGCAGGTGACCGGCGTGAACGCCAACCGCGAACTGCCGGTGGTGTGGGCCGTGGCCAAGGGCTCGCTGGTGAACAAGGTGATCCTGGTGCCGGCGGCGCTGGCGATCAGCGCGCTGGAAGCCTGGCTGCACAGCCGTGGCTGGAACGTGCCGCTGATCGTGCCGCTGATGATGATCGGCGGCGCCTTCCTGTGCTTTGAAGGCGTGGAAAAGCTGGCGCACCGCTTCCTGCATTCCGCCGACGAGGACGCCGAGCACCAGGCCGAACGCCGCAAGGCGCTGGCCGATGAGCAGGTGGACATGGTGGCGTGGGAAAAGGACAAGGTGAAGGGCGCGGTCCGCACCGACTTCATCCTGTCGGCCGAGATCATCGTGCTGACCCTGGGCGTGGTGGCGGTGGCCTCGTTCACCCAGCAGGTGCTGACCCTGACCGTGGTGGCGCTGGCGATGACGGTGTTCGTCTATGGCCTGGTGGCCGGCATCGTGAAGCTGGACGACGTGGGCCTGTATCTGTCGCGCAAGGGCGGGGCGGTGGCCGCGTTCGGGCGGGGCCTGGTGCGCTCGGCGCCGTGGCTGATGAAGTTCCTGTCGGTGGCCGGCACCATCGCCATGTTCCTGGTGGGCGGCGGCATCCTGGTGCACAACATCCCGGCGCTGCACCACGCGGTGCAGGCGATGGGCGGGGAAGGGCAGTGGGGCTGGCTGATCAGCGCAGCGGCGAACATGGTGGTGGGTATCGTGGCTGGCGCCATCGTGCTGGCCGCCGTGACCGGCGTTCAGAAGCTGCGCGGGCGGTAGCAGCGGCTGCTCATGCCAACCAAGGTTGGCATCTACCAGAGCAGGTTTTCCGCCAGGCGCTGCGGCTCTGGTAGTGGCCGACCTTGGTCGGCCCCGTGATCCATGCATGCCAACCAAGGTTGGCATCTACCAAAGCGGGTTTTCCGCGGGAATCGGCCCGGCGGATCGCATCAACCCGCCTGTACGCGATTCTTGCCGTGGCGCTTCGCCTCGTACAGCGCATCATCGGCACGCCGCAGCAGGCTCTGTGCATCGTCGCCGGGCTGCCACTGCGCCAAGCCAGCGCTGAAATGCACCGGCACGCGCTGGTCGCGCACGGTCAGCACACGGTGCGCCAGTGAACGCTGCAGACGCTGGACCGTGGCCATGCTGTCTGCGCCCTGTGCATCGGGCAGCACCAGCACGAATTCATCGCCACCCAGGCGGGCCACGCCATCGGTGGCACGCAGCAGCAGCCGGCACACCGACACCAGGTGCTGCAGCAGCGCATCGCCACCGGCGTGCCCGTGGGCCTCGTTGGTCTGGTGGAAGTCGTCCAGATCAATCACCGCCAGCCCCAGCGGCGTGTTGTTGCGCGCGGCACGGGCCAGCTCGCGCTGCAGCAGTTCGTCCAGGCCGCGGCGGTTCAGGGCCTGGGTCAGCGGATCGATGCGGGCCAGGTCTCCGGCCTCGCGCAGTTCCTGTTCCAGTTCGGTGATGCGCTGTTCGGCGCGTTCCACTTCGGCGCGCGCGCTGGCCAGATGGTCGCGTGCCTGCGCGGCCTGCTGCTGCACCTTGCCGGTGTCATGCATCACTTCCTGCAGCAGCTGGTTCAGATCGGCGATGCTGCGTGCTTCGCGCAGCTGCAGCGCATAGCTGCCGATACGGTCGTGGTATTCGCCGGTGCTGGTGGCCATGCCATCCATGCGTTCGATGAACTCGCCCATCAGCCCGCGCATGGCGGCCTTGGATTCATCGATGCCCTGGCGCAGCAGCCCCTGCTTGTAGATCACTTCGCGCAGTTCGGCGCGGGTGCGTTCCACCGCTTCGGTGTCCAGCGGGCCGGTCAGCAGCTGCTGCACGGCGGTGATCTGGCCCTGCAGCCAGCTGCGGTCGTCCAGCAGCTCGCTTACGTTTTCCAGCAGCAGGGCAAACAGTTCCAGCAGCAGGGCCTGCTGTTCCTGCCAGCTTTCCGCGCGCACGCCCACCTGGTGGCCGAGTTCGCGCACGCCCTGTTCGATGGGTTCCAGCGCCACGCCGGGCTGCCACTGGCGCAGGCGCGTTGCCAGCGCCTGGGCCTGCTCGCGCAGGTCGGGGTCGTGCTGCAGCAGGGCCACCACCGCACCGCCCAGCAGCAGCCGCAACTGTTCGGACAGGCGCAGGCTTTCGGGCTGGCCATCGGGGGAGTGCTGTTCGATGGTGCGGATGTACTTGTCGATCAGCTGGCGCATGGCCCGGCCATAGCGCGGCCAATCGGCGCTGGCCTGGGCCGACTGCAGGCGGTCGCCCATGTCGCCCAGCTCGCCGGGCAGGGTGGCCATGCCGTTGGCGAAGGCGGCCAGCAGCGGCTCGGGCGCATCGGCGCCGGCGAACAGCTGCTGCAGGGCCACGCCGCCGCCGCCCTGCAGCACCACCCGGTCGGCCCGGCCATCGTCCACCACCGCGCGGACGCGCGCCGGCGGCCCAAGGGCGGTGCCGGGGGCAGGGCGGTGGTCTGGCTGGTCCGTCATGGAGCGAATCCCGGGGGTGGCAGGGGCTGGTTCCAGCATATCGGCGCGGCCGCGCACGGCTTGAACGGATAGCATGGGGCCACAGAATGCAGCAGTGGGGGTGGGTATGCGTGTGATGTTGCTGGGGGCGACCGGGCTGGTCGGTGGTCTGGCGCTGCCGATGCTGCTGGACGACCCGCGCTGCCGCGCCGTGGTGGCACCCACGCGGCGGCCGCTGGACCTGCGTGATGCCAAGCTGCACGCGCCGGTGCTGTCCTTCGACGCAGTGCCCGAGGCGCCGGACTGGGCGCAGGTGGACGCGGTGATCTGCGCCCTGGGCAGCACCATGGCCCAGGCCGGCAGCCGCGAGGCGTTCTACCGGATCGACCACGACTACCCGCTGGCCTTCGCCAATGCGGCCCGCACCCAGGGCGCCCGCGCCTTCGTGCTGAATTCCGCGGCCGGGGCCAACCCGCGTTCGGCGGTGTTCTACCGCCGGGTGAAAGGCGAGCTGGAGCGCGACCTGCGGGCGCTGGAGTTCGCCTCGCTCACCCTGGTGCGGCCCGGCTTGATTGGCGGCCATCGCCAGCAGGTGCGCCGCGGCGAAGCGTTCGCGCTGAAGGTGCTGGGCGCGTTGGATCCGGTGCTGCCACGGGCCTGGCGGATCAACCCGGCCGAGCGTATTGCCAAAGCACTGGTGGATGCCGCGCTCGCCCCGGCGCCGGGCGAGCACATCGTGCCATCGCGGGATCTGGTGGGCTGAGCGGTAGAGTCGAGCTTGCTCGACTGCCTTTGCTCTTCGCTCTTCGCTTTCCGTAGAGTCGAGCTTGCTCGACTGCTCTTCGCGAACAGCAGTCGAGCAAGCTCGACTCTACCAAGGCAAATGCCAAGGCAAATGCCAAGGCAAATGCCAAGGCAAATACCAAGGCAAATACCAAGGCATTTGCCAAGGCAGTGGATCGCCGCATTGCGCCCACAAAAAAACGCCGGGCATTGCCCGGCGTTTCTCCAACCCATGTGCCAACCAAGGTTGGCACCTACCATTCAGTTCATGTGCGAACCCAGGTTGGCACCCACCCATCAATGGGTCGATCAGCTGGCCAGTGCCAGGTCGTCCATCATCGCGCGCAGGAAGCGGGCCGCTTCGCCGCCGGTCGCCGCGCGGTGGTCGAAGGTGACCGACAGCGGGATGACCTTGTGCGCTTCCACGCCGCCCATCACCGGGGTCATCTGGTGGCGGGCACGGCCGGCACCGACGATGGCCACGCACGGCGGCACGACCACCGGGGTGGCGTAGCGGCCGGCGAACATGCCGAAGTTGGACAGCGAGATGGTGTAGCCACTCAGTTCCGAGGCGGCGATGGAACGCGATTCCACCTGCTCGCGCAGACGGTTCACGCCTTCGCGGATGCCGCGGGCGTCGAGCATGTCGGCATTGCGCAGGGCCGGCACGAACAGGCCGTCGTCGGTGTCCACGGCAATGCCGATGTCCACCTGCGCGTGCAGGGTGCGGGTCAGTGCCTCACCGTCGAACCAGGCGTTCATGGCCGGCACCTTCTGCGCGGCCACCACGATCGAACGCACCAGGCGCGCGGTCACATCGTTGCCCGGCAGCCAAGCGTGGATGTCGGCGTCGTCGTTCAGCGTGGTCGGCACGACCTTGCTGTGCGCGTCGGCCATCACCCGCGCCATGTTGCGGCGTACGCCCTTCAGCGGTTCCGGCTGGCCCTTGGCGACCACGCCCGGCGGCTGGGTGCGCATGGGCTTGCCGGCGGCCGACAGCGGGGTGCGGGCTTCGTTCTGCACCGGCGCCGACACCTGCGCCGGAGCCGGCGCTGCATAAGCAGCGGCAGCCACCGGTGCCGGGGCGGCGCCCAGCTTGGCGGTGCCGTTGGCAGCGGCCTGCTTCACGTCGGCCATGGTCACCGCGCCATCGGCGCCGGTGGCACGCACGCGCGACAGGTCCACGCCCAGCTTGCGCGCGGTGGCACGCACGGCCGGCACGGCCTTGACGCCACCAACGGCCAGCGCCTGTTCGGTATGTACGGCGTTGGAGCTCTGCATGGCGCCGACCACGGTGCCAGCGTCATCGCGCTCGGCCTTGGCTTCTTCGGCCACGGCCGGGGCCGGGGCTGCAGTCGGAATGGGCGGCGGGGTCGGTGCGGCGGCAGCCGGTGCCGGCGCATGGCCGTGGCTGTGGCCGGTGTCCTGGCCATCGGCGCGCTGCGGCAGGTTCGGGTCGATCTCGAAGCTGGCCAGCACCGAACCGGTGGGAATGATGTCGCCGGCCGCGCCGGACAGCTTCAGTACCTTGCCGGACACCGGCGAGGGTACTTCCACCACGGCCTTGGCCGTTTCCATCGACACCAGCGGTTCGTCCAGCTTGATCACATCGCCTTCCTTCACGAACCATTCCACGATGGTTGCGTCCGGCAGGCCTTCGCCCAGGTCGGGCAGGTTGAAGTTCTTGGTCTGGCTCATGTGCAGTTCTCTTCCAGCAGTTCCAGTTCGCGGGCCGGCAGCCAGCCCGTCGCGCCGTTGGCGCGCTCGGACCACCACCACCCACCATGTTCGTGATGCAGCTTCACCATCTCGCCGCTTTCCACATCCAGCTCGCGGGCGTCGTAGTCGCGCAGGGCTTCGGCGCGACCTTCGTCCAGCGGCTGCAGCCAGGCGACGGGCGCCCAACCGGCGCGCCCATCGTTGCTGCGTACCCAGGCAAACGCCGGCCATTCTTCGTCACGTACACCCACTTCGACGATCTGGCCGGTGCGGAACCGGAGCGGATTGGAATATTGGCTGCGGTAAGCCCCCAGCAGGCGGGCCCGCATGTCAGCCCGCCGCCACCGCGCGCTTGGCCGCGGTCACGATCCGGTCCACGCTGGGCAGGTACTTCATTTCCAGGCGGAACAGCGGAATGTGGGTGTCGTAGCCGGTAACGCGTTCGACCGGGGCCAGCAGGTCATACAGCGATTCTTCGGCCAGGCGGGCGGCAATCTCGGCACCGAAACCAGCGGTCTTCGGCGCTTCCTGCACGACCACGCAGCGGCCGGTCTTGGCCACCGATTCGGCGATGGTGGCAAAGTCCAGCGGGCGCAGGGTGGCCACGTCGATGACTTCAGCACTGATGCCTTCGCCGGCCAGCTTGTCGGCCGCTTCCAGCGCTTCCTTCACCTGTGCGCCCCAGGCAACCAGGGTCACGTCGGTGCCGTCGCGCAGCACGAAGCAGACGTCCAGCGGCAGCGCTTCGCCGTCGTTGACGACCACTTCCTTGTACTGGCGGTAGATGCGCTTGGGTTCCATGTAGATCACCGGATCGGGATCGCGCATGGCGGCCAGCAGCAGGCCATAGGCACGCTGCGGGCTGGACGGCAGCACCACGCGCAGGCCCGGCACGTTGGTGAAGATCGATTCGTTGGCTTCGCTGTGGTGTTCCGGCGCGCGGATGCCACCGCCCCACGGCACGCGCAGCACCATCGGGCAGTGCAGGCGGCCACGGGTGCGGGTACGCAGGCGTGCGGCGTGGCAGATGATGTGGTCCACCATCGGGTAGACGAAGCCGTCGAACTGGGCTTCGGCCACCGGCTTCATGCCCTGTGCGGCCAGGCCGACGGTCAGGCCGGCAATGGTGGTTTCATCCAGCGGGGTGTCGAGGATGCGCTGCGAACCGAAGCGCTGCTGCAGGCCGGCGGTGGCGCGGAACACGCCACCGTTCACGCCCACGTCCTCGCCCAGCACCAGCACCGACGGGTCGTGTTCCAGCTCCCAGGCAAGCGCCTGGGTGATGGCTTCGATCAGGGTGATGGGGGTAGCGGTCATTGCGATGTCTCCACCGGCGACAGCGGCGCTGTCGGCGGCATTGGCCTGGGAAGCGGAAGCGCCGTGCTTGATCTCATCCATGGCGCTGCTCCAGGGCAATGGCAGCCGCGCGCTGGGCCAGCAGGTCCGCCGGCGGGTCGGCATACAGGTAGTCGAACATGGCCTCGACCGGCTGCACCGGGGTGTTGAGGTACTGGTTCACTTCCTCGTCCACCTTGGCCGCGCACTGCTCGACCCAGGTCTTCTCTTCTTCTTCGCTCCACACGCCGTGGGCGACCAGGTACTTGCGCAGGCGCAGCATCGGCTCGCGGGTCCAGGCGTCCTTCACTTCGGCGTCGTCGCGGTAGCGGCGGGCGTCGTCGGCGGTGGTGTGGTCGGACAGGCGGTAGGTCAGCAGTTCCAGCACCGTGCCGCCTTCGCCGGCCAGGCCGCGTTCGCGCGCCTGTTCCATCGCGGCCAGCACTGCAATCAGGTCGTTGCCGTCCACCTGCAGGCAGTGCAGGCCGCCGGCCAGACCCTTCTGCGCCAGCGTTTCGGCACCGGTCTGGGCCGAGCGCGGCACCGAGATGGCCCAACCGTTGTTGACGATGCACAGGATCAGCGGCAGCTTGTAGGCACCGGCCGAATTGAGTGCAGCGTAGAAGTCGGTCTTGGAGCTGCCGCCATCGCCGCACACCGCCACCGCGATCTGCGCTTCGTTGTTCAACTTGAACTTCAGCGCAGCGCCGGCGGCATGCAGGCACTGGGTGGAAATCGGCACGCAGAACGGGAAGTCCTTCACCGCGTTGCCGGTGTAGTCGTTGCCGCGCTCGTCGCCGCCCCAGTACATCAGCACGTCGTATGGGCGCACGCCACGCATGAACATGGCGCCGTACTCGCGGTAGCTGGGGGCGAACACGTCACCCTGCTTCATCGCGGCGCCAATGCCCACGTGCGCGGCCTCGTGGCCCAGGCAGGCGGCATAGGTGCCCAGCTTGCCGGTGCGCTGCAGCGCGATGGATTTGCTGTCGAACGTGCGCACGTACAGCATCTGCTTGAACAGCGGCACCAGGACAGCCGGATCCTTCAGGGATTCGGGCAGGTCGTTGCGGACGAGCTTGCCGTCCGCGTCCAGGTACTGCAGGTATTCGATCTTGAACTCGGCGGCTACCGTCATTGCGTACTGCACCTTCGACAGAGAAGTTACAAATGATATGAATCGCCATGTTAAGGAAGGCGTACGAAATAGCCTTCCTGCGGCGCAACACGGCGATTCCCCGTTGTACCCCTGCCGACGGGTGGGGGGCCAATAACAACAACGTATTCAGTCGTTGCTGCAAAGCATCAGAATACGCCTTTGGCTGACTGCTGGCGCAACGGCGCAAACGGTTCCACGCGCAGCGGGGCGCTCGCGGCTGGCTCCACGGGCCACCGCACGCCCCGGTACGGTGGGCGCCGCTGCCAGCGCGGCGGCAACGCGCTACCCTTGCCGCCCCTGATCTGGTCCCGCCCATGTCCGTCGACAACAACCAACGCGATCTCGAAGCTGGCATCCACACCGATCTGCAGGGGCGCCTGACCTATGGCGGCTACCTGCGGCTGGACCAGCTGCTGAGCGCGCAGCAGCCGCTGTCCAACCCGCCGCACCACGACGAGATGCTGTTCATCATCCAGCACCAGACCTCGGAGCTGTGGCTGAAGCTGCTGGGCCACGAGCTGCGTGCGGCGATCGGCTTCCTGCAGCGCGACGAGGTCTGGCAGTGCCGCAAGGTGCTGGCCCGCAGCAAGCAGGTGCTGCGCCAGCTGACCGAACAGTGGTCGGTGCTGGAAACCCTGACCCCGTCCGAGTACATGGGCTTCCGCGACGTGCTGGGCCCGTCCTCGGGCTTCCAGTCGCTGCAGTACCGCTACATCGAGTTCCTGCTGGGCAACAAGAACGCGCAGATGCTGCAGGTGTTCGAGCATGACCCGGCTGGGCAGGCGCAGCTGCGCACCGTGCTGGAAGCGCCCAGCCTGTACGAGGAATTCCTGAAGTACCTGGCCCGCTTCGGCCACGCCGTGCCGGCGCTGTACGACAGCCACGACTGGACCCAGCCGCACGTGGCCGACGACACCCTGCAGCCGGTGTTCGAACGCATCTACCAGGACACCGACCGCTACTGGCGCGAGTATTCGCTGTGCGAGGACCTGGTGGACCTGGAAACCGCGTTCCAGCTCTGGCGCTTCCGCCACATGCGCACGGTGATGCGGGTGATCGGCTTCAAGCGCGGCACCGGTGGCTCGTCCGGCGTGGGCTTCCTGCGGCAGGCGCTGGAGCTGACCTTCTTCCCCGAACTGTTCCAGGTGCGCAGCACCCTGCAGGCCGGGCCCCCGGCAGATCAGGCCTGATCCCCATTCAGCTTGGCCTGCCGCGAGCGGCTGGATCGTTTCAGATGCAAGTTCAGCGAGCAGGTCGTGACCTGCCTCAAACGGCGTGTATTTGACGTGAACGCCACAAGTCGGTGATCCTCGCGCGTTGCTCCAGCGCACAGCGGATGTGCCGTCCATCCACCGAACCAGGAAACCCGCATGAGCCTAGACGCCACTGCGAACACCCCAGAACCGGCGCTGCCGGACTTCAAGACCACGCTGGGCCACCCGCGCCCGCTGTGGATGCTGTTCATGACCGAATTCTGGGAACGCTTTGCGTTCTACGGCATCCGCTGGGCCTTGGTGCTGTACATCGTCTCGCAGTTCTACAGCGGCAATGCCGCCGGTGAAGGCGATGCCAGCCGCATCTACGGCGCCTACCTGGCGCTGGTCTACGCCGCGGCGATCTTCGGTGGCTACGTGGCCGACCGGGTGCTGGGCTACCAGCGTTCGATCCTGACCGGCGCGGTCATCATGGCCGCCGGCCTGTTCATGATCTCGCTGCCGCAGGAGCACATCTTCAAGCTCGGCCTGGCCACGATCATCGTCGGCAATGGGCTGTTCAAGCCGAACATCTCCACCATGGTGGGCAAGCTGTACGGCCTGAAGGACGAACGCCGCGACTCCGGCTTCACCATCTTCTACATGGGCATCAACATCGGCGCGATGATCGCCCCGGTGCTGACCGAATGGCTGGCACGCAAGGTGTTCGGCACCTCGGAAATGCCGTCGTACAAGGTCGTGTTCATCGCCTCGGGCGTGGGCATGCTGATCTCGCTGGTGTGGTTCTACATCGGTCGTGCCGGCCTGAAGGGCATTGGCGCACCGCCGGCCGGTGCCGAAGGCTTCGGTCGCATCGTGATGGTGCTGGCCGGTGCCGTGGTCGCCATTCCGGTGGCCTACTTCCTGCTGGCCACCGGCGCCACCGCGCTGGCCTGGATCCTGGGCGCCATGTTCACCGCCCTGGCCATCCTGCTGCTGGTGGAAGGCATCCGCGAGGGCAAGGTGCAGCGCGACCGCGTGATCGCCATGCTGATCATCTTCGCCTTCAACGTGATGTTCTGGATGTTCTTCGAACAGGCCGGCAGCTCGTTCACCTTCCTGGCCGAAAACATCGTCAACCGCCAGTTCGGTGACTGGACCTTCCCGACCGCGTGGTTCCAGTCGGTGAACTCGGTGGCCATCATCACCCTGGCCCCGATCATTGCCTGGATCTGGGTGGCCATGGGCCGCGCCAATCCGTCCATCCCGCGCAAGTTCGGCCTGGGCCTGCTGTTCAACGGCGCCGCCTTCGCCCTGCTGATGTTCGCCCTGTCGCAGATGGTCGTGGACGGCAAGATCCCGTTCTGGACCCTGTTCATGGTCTACGTCATCCAGTCGGTGGGTGAGCTGTGCCTGTCGCCCATCGGCCTGTCGATGGTGACCAAGCTGGCCCCGGTGCGCCTGGTCGGCTTCGGCATGGGCGGCTGGTTCCTGTCCACCGGCATCGGCAACAACCTGTCGGGCATCTTCGCCGGTGCGGTCAGCGGTGAAGGCGGCATGACGATCGAATCGGCACTGAAGGGGTATACCTTCGGGTTCTGGGCGTTGATCGGTTCGGGCGTGGTCCTGTTCCTGATCGCGCCGCTGATCAACAAGCTGATGCACGGCGTCAAGTAATCGCGAGGGCAGTGGGCATGGGTACAACGTTCGGCAGGGCCGTGGTGGCCGTGATGTGTGCAGCGCTGATCAGCGCCTGTTCCCAGCAACCGCCGCCGGCACCGGCCGAACCCACCCAGCCCCTGGATACCCGCCCCACCGAGCCACCGGCCGCTGACCCCAGCGTGCCGGTGGCCTCGGGCAACACTCCGGCGGCGGCTGATATCGCCGCCATTGCCGGCCTCAACGCCAGCTTCGACCCGGCCCGCGACCCGCAGGCCGATCTGGAAACGGCCAAGGTGGAAGCGCAGCGCGGCAACAAGCGCATCATCCTGGACGTGGGCGGCGAGTGGTGTTCGTGGTGCCACCTCATGGACAAGTTCATCGAGGGCGATGCCGAAGTGCGCCGCCTGCGCGATGCGAACTTCGTCTGGATGAAGGTGAACTACAGCGAAGACAACGAGAACACCGCGTTCCTGTCGCAGTACCCGCAGGTGAAGGGCTACCCGCACCTGTTCGTGCTGGACGCCGACGGCACCCTGCTGCAGTCGCAGTTCACCGGCGAACTGGAAAAGCCCAAGGGCGAAGGCAAGGGCTACCAGCGCGCCCGCTTCATCGCCTTCCTGGAAAAGTGGGCGCCCCCGCGCTGACCCCGCCCCCCTTGTAGAGTCGAGCCATGCTCGACTGCTCTGCCTGCTCGACTGCCGTGCACGCTCGACTGCCAAGCGGTTACAGAAATCCCCCCCATGGCCGCTAACGGCAAGGACCTCAGTCGAATCGACTGCGGCCCCCACCCGCAGGAGCGCCCATGCACAGCGACCACGCCGACCGATCGCCCGACCCCGCCAGCACACCGGCCGACGGCGCGGCCCCCGAAGGCGTAGGCCTGCCCGCGCAGGAAACCCTGCTGGACGATGCCGGTACCGGCGAAGACACGCTGGACCTGGCGCCGCCGCGCTACCGCCTGCCGCAGATCGCGCTGCCCGACAACGTGGTGCTGAAGGGCGCCGTGCAGAAACTGGTCGAGCAGAAGGCCCGCCTGGACCGGCTGGCCGCCGAAGGCCAGTTGACCGGCCTGCTGCCCGCCGAATGGCAGGGCAGTGGCCTGCGTGCCATCGATCTGTCCAGCTTCATCCAGGGCGTGCTGCCGTTCCTGCAGACCGGCGAACGCGGCGAGACCGCGCCCGCCCGCCTGCCGGTGCGCCACGTGCTGGGCGATGACAGCCGCTGGGGCGTGCAGGACGTGGCCGAACCGAAATCGCTGGCCTGGTACCTGGCCAGCGACGAGCGCGCCAGCGCCGGCAGCAAGGACGTGGCCGAAGCGTGGCTGGTGGGCGCGCTGGGCCTGGCCTGGATGCAGGAAGGGCGCAGCCGCCCCGGTTTCCTGCGTGCCATGGACCAGGACAGCCTGGCCGCACGGGTGACCATGCTGGGCTATCCGCCGCCGGGCGAACTGGCGTTGTACAGCGTGACCGCCCACGGCCAGCCGCAGATCTGGTGCGTGTACGGCCGGCGCAAGCTGCGGCCGTTGCTGGCCCCGTGGCTGAGCGTGCCGCTGCTGACCGCCTATGGCGTAGCGGCGCCGGCGGCGTGGCCGGCCAGTTTCCCGCCGGTGGACGCAGTGGCCGACGCTATTGCCGCAGCCCGCCCGGGCAAGCTGGTGCCGGAAGTGGACCTGGCCAAGGTGGTGGCGAAGATTGCCGAAGACACGGCGGGGGACGCCTGGCAGCCGGTCAGCCTGTTGCAGCTCAACACCTGGTCGCCGCGCTGGACCTTCTTCCTGGGCACCTTCGTCGGCCTGCCTTCGCTGCTGCTGGTCACCGCCGCGCTGGCCCTGCCGGGCGCGGTGGAAGCGGCCACCGTGGCCGCCTCGCTGGGGTTTGCCGGCGGCGCCATCGCCGCCCTGGCCGTGCCGTGGATCCATGCCCGGCGCAAGCACCTGAGCTGACCCCGCTCGGGGTCGGATCCCTTTCCGCAGGAAAGGGCTCTGACCCCACCAAACCCACCGAAGCCTTGGGGTCGGATCCCTTTCCGCAGGAAACGGCTCTGACCCCGGAACAACGCCAAGGTAGGCGCGGTTACACCCCTTCGCCCATCCGCTCCAGCCCATCGCCGGCCAGCCGCAGGATCAGCTTTTCCAGCAGCTGCTCCTCTTCCTCGCTCAGCACCGACATCAGCTTGCGGGTGATCTCGATCACCAGCGGCGCAATGGTTTCGTACACCTCGAAGCCGGCCGCCGACAGCGCCAGCACCGAGCGGCGGCGGTCGTCGCCATGGGTTTCGCGCTTGATGAAGCCGCGCTCCAGCAGCCGCGCCACGGCCCGGCTGACGGCCACCTTGTCCATGGCCGTGCGGTCGGACACCTCGCTGGCCGACGAGCCCGGGTACAGCGCCAGGATGGTGATCACCCGCCACTCGGGAATGGCCAGGCCATAGCGGTCGCCGTACAGCTTGGCGATGTTGCCGCTGACCCGGTTGGACAGCACGCTCAGCCGGTAAGGCAGGAACTGTTCCAGGTCGAGCAGGACGTGCGAGGCGCGCACGCGGGTGGAGGCGGGATCGGCTGGGTTCATGCTGCGGTGCACCTTGCTGGTGGTTTCAGTTGTAACTATAAAGGTTGGGTCCGTACCCTGCATTCTCGCCGGGTCCAACCCCGCCCGCACCTGGTTTGTGCCGATGCGGCACCGATTCGGAGCCACGCCATGAATACCGCCGTCCCGACCGCCTCGCACCCGAACCCCGGCATGCAGGTCACCACCTTCGAAAACCCGATGGGCATCGATGGTTTCGAGTTCGTCGAATTCGCCGCCCCGGCCGGCCGTGGCCAGGAACTGCACGACTACTTCCGCAAGATGGGCTTCAGCGCGGTGCTCAAGCACAAGCAGCGCCCGATTACCGTCTATCGCCAGGGCGACGTCAACTTCCTGGTCAACGAAGACCCCGACTCGTTCGCCGCCGACTTCGCCGAAAAGCACGGCCCCTGCGCCTGCGGCTTCGCCATCCGCTTCCAGAAGCCGGGCGCCGAGGTCTACCAGACCGCGCTGGGCAACGGCGCCGAAGCGGTGGCCTTCAAGCCGGACAGCAAGGCCGTCAACGCGCCGGTCATCAAGGGCATCGGCGATTGCATGCTGTACCTGGTGGACCGCTACGGCGCCGCCGGCAGCATCTTCGATGGCGACTACGAAGCCGTGCCCGGTGCGGACCTGCACCCGTTCGGCTTCGGCCTGACCTTCATCGACCACCTGACCCACAACCTGTACTTCGGCAACATGCAGCAGTGGTCGGATTACTACGAGCGCCTGTTCAACTTCCGCGAGATCCGCTACTTCGACATCAAGGGCCTGAAGACCGGCCTGGTGTCCAAGGCGATGACCGCACCGGACGGCATCGTGCGCATTCCGCTGAACGAATCGTCCGATCCGAAGAGCCAGATCAACGAATACCTGGACGCGTACAAGGGCGAGGGCATCCAGCACATCGCCTGCTTCACCGACAACATCTATGAAACCGTCGAAGCCATGCGCGCGCAGGGCGTGGATTTCCTGGATACGCCGGACACCTATTTCGATGTGATCGACCAGCGCGTGCCCAACCATGGTGAAGACGTGGCGCGCCTGGCCAGGAACAAGATCCTGATCGACGCCGACCCGGAAACCCACCAGCGCAAGCTGCTGCAGATCTTCACCCAGAACTGCATCGGCCCGATCTTCTTCGAGATCATCCAGCGCAAGGGCAACGAAGGCTTCGGCGAAGGCAACTTCACCGCGCTGTTCGAAAGCATCGAGCGCGACCAGATCCGCCGCGGCGTGCTGTAAGGTCAGCGCACGCACCACCCTCGGTAGCGCCGGGCCATGCCCGGCGGCTTTCCGTTCCGGCATCGCTGTTCTCTGGAGCTCCCCATGTCCACCGCCCTCACCGCCCGCGGCTACCAGTCCGGCTTCGGCAACGAATTCGCCACCGAGGCCGTGCCCGGCGCGCTGCCGGTTGGGCAGAACTCGCCGCAGAAGGTGGCCCATGGCCTCTACGCCGAACAGCTGTCGGGTACCGCGTTCACCGCGCCGCGCGGCAGCAACCGCCGCAGCTGGCTGTACCGCATCCGCCCGGCGGTGACCCACGGCGAGTTCACCCCGTTCGCGCAATCGCGGCTGCAATGCGATTACAACGCGCAACCAGCATCGCCGAACCAGCTGCGCTGGAGCCCGCTGCCGCTGCCGGAACTGCCGACCGATTTCGTCGAAGGCCTGTACACGATGGGTGGCAACGGTTCGCCCGATGCGCACGCCGGCGTGGGCATCCACCTGTATGCCGCCAACCGTGACATGGTGGGCCGCTACTTCTACAGCGCCGATGGCGAACTGCTGATCGTGCCGCAGCTGGGCGCGCTGCGCCTGCTGACCGAGCTGGGCGTGGTCGAGATCGAGCCGCAGCAGATCGCGGTGATTCCGCGCGGCGTGCGCTTCCGCGTCGAGCTGCCCGACGGCCCCAGCCGCGGCTATGTGTGCGAAAACCATGGCGCATTGCTGAAGCTGCCCGACCTGGGCCCGATCGGTGCCAACGGCCTGGCCAACCCGCGCGACTTCGAAACCCCGCATGCCGCCTTCGAAGACATCGACGGCGACTTCGAGCTGATCGCCAAGTTCGACGGCCGCCTGTGGCGCGCGCCCATCGACCATTCACCGCTGGACGTGGTGGCCTGGCACGGCAACTACGCGCCGTACCGCTACGACCTGCGCCGCTTCAACACCATCGGCTCGATCAGCTACGACCACCCGGACCCGTCCATCTTCCTGGTGCTGCATTCGCCCAGCGACACACCCGGCACCAGCAACATGGATTTCGCCATCTTCCCGCCGCGCTGGCTGGTGGCGCAGAACACCTTCCGCCCGCCGTGGTTCCACCGCAACATCGCCAGCGAATTCATGGGCCTGGTGCACGGCGCCTATGACGCGAAGGCCGAAGGTTTCGTGCCCGGCGGTGCGTCGCTGCACAACTGCATGAGCGGGCATGGCCCAGATGCGCCGACCTTCGACAAGGCGTCCAACGCCGACCTGTCCAAGGCCGATGTCATCAAGGACACCATGGCCTTCATGTTCGAAACCCGCGCGGTGATTCGTCCCAGCGCGCAGGCGCTGGCTGCATCGCACCGCCAGGGTGATTACCAGCAGTGCTGGAACGGGTTGCGCAACAATTTCCGGTGAATGAGCGGATCCACGCATGGCGTGGATCTACCGTGGTGCGTCGCATCCACGCATGGCGTGGATCTACCGTGGTGCGTCGCATCCACGCATGGCGTGGATCTACCGTGGTGCATCGTATCCACGCATGGCGTGGATTTGCCGGCCGATGGTGCATCGTATCCACGCATGGCGTGGATCTACCGGGCGGTGCGTAGTAGATCCACGCCATGCGTGGATGCCGTTCGCCGCATCACGCGCCGACCGCAAACCCGTCGCAATGCTCCAACGGCAACGCCTCCAACAACCGCTGCCGCACCCGCTGGCAATAGCCTTCCGAGGTCATGCCGGGTAGCACGCCCAGCGCCGCACGCAGCACGGCCAGCACCTGGTCTTCTGCGCGCGCCTGCTGCAGGTCGCGGAACAACGCTGCGGCCTGTGCATTGCGCTGCATTTCCAGAATGCCCAGCAGGTAGATGCGCGCGGCCGCCAGCGAGCGGCGGCGCTCGACCCCGGCCGGGACCGGTGCAGGGTCCCGCGCGACCGGTACCGCTGGAGGTGCAGCGATTGTCGTTTCCGGCCCGGTCTGCAGATAGCCGCCCTGGATCAGCTGGATCACCATCGCCGGTGCCTCCTGGCCGATCAGGCCGGTCAGATCGGCAATGCTGCGCTGGCCATCGCACAGGATCAGCAGCCGGCGCTGGCGCATGTCCAGCGGCGCGCGGTGGGCCTGCAGCGCGGTTCGGGCGAGGTCGGTCTTGCGCGGTTGCATGGAAGGACAGCCAAGTCGGTGCACGCCGAGCCTGAACGGGCGGCATGAAACGGCGATGACAATGCAGCGCCTGCACGCGCGCTGCGCTAGCGTGCCTGCACACCTTGCCCAGGAAACCACCCATGAAACACCTGCCCCTGGCTGGCCTGCTGCTGTTGTCGCTGGCCGCCTGCAACCGCACGCCGGAGCCGGCCGCACCTTCCGAGCCTGCCGCCACCGCTCCGGCCAAGGACGCCTCGGTGCCCGCCGATGCCGACCTGGCCACGGCTTCGCCGGTGGACCCGCGCAGTGACAGCCCGGCGCGGCTGGACGGCTTTGGCGGCGTGATGCTGGGCGCCGGCATTGCCGAGGTGCGCAGCGGCTATGGCAGCCCCCTGCAGGGACTAGGCACCGATGCCGCCGGCAAGCCGCTGCCGGCCGATGACAGCAATGACGGCTGCTACTTCCTGCGCCCGCAGGATGCCGAAGACCCGCGCCTGATGATCGAAGGCCGCACGCTGGTGCGCTACGACGTGCGCAGCAGCACCATCGTGGCCCCCGGCGGTGGCCGGGTGGGCATGACCCTGGGCGAGCTGCAGACCCTGTACCCGGATCGCGGCGACGTGGTGCCGGACAAGTACGACGACAAGGCCCAGCACCTGCGGGTGCGCCCGGCGCAGGAGGGCGGGGCGGTGGTCGACTTCGCGCTGGGCGCCGACGGCAAGGTGGGCGGCTGGCGGGTGGGCAAGACGCCGCAGGTGGATTACGCCGAAGGCTGCGGCTGAACCTTGATCCGCGGCGCCCCGGTGACGGGGCGCCGCGCGTAGAATCGCGCCACGACCGCTGGGGAGTGCTCGATGATCGTCATAGCCATTGCCTGGTTCCTGCTTGGCCTGCTGTTGCTGGCCCTGGGTGGGGACTCCATCGTCAAGGCCGTCTCCGGCCTGGCCCAGCGCTTCGGCGCCAGTGCCTTCACCGCTGGCCTGCTGTTGTTGGGCGTGGCCACTTCGCTGCCGGAGCTGGCGGTCAACGCGCGCGCGCTGCTGGTCGGCCAGCCGGAACTGGCGCTGGGCAACGCGGTGGGCAGCAGCATCGCCAACCTGGGCCTGACCCTGGCCGTGGCCGCCATTGCCGCGCCCTTGCTGCTGCGCGCGCGCCTGCAGACTGTGCTGTGGTGGTCACTGCTGGCCGCTGCGCTGCTGCTGATCGTGTTCGGCCTGGATGGTGGCCTGCAGCGCTGGGAGGCCGCTGTTCTGGTAGCCGGCTTCGTCGTCGTGCAGGCCGTGCTGCTGCGCCGTGGGCGCCTGGAAGGCCCTGAGGTGCAGGCGGTCATCGCCGAATCGGCGCTCAGCCGCACCAGCCTGCCGTTGAACGTGCTGCGGGTGCTGATCGCCGCGCTGACACTGTACTGGGGCGCGCGCCTGGTGGTTGGTGCGGCGGCGGACTTCGGCACCGCCCTGGGCTGGTCCCCGTTGCTGGTGGGCCTGCTGCCGGTGGCAATCGGCACCGCACTGCCGGAGGTGGCCGTAGCCATCGCCGCCGCGCGTCGTGGCCACGGCGACATGGTGCTGGGCCACGTGCTGGGTTCCAGCGTGGTGAACCTGCTGCTGGTGATCGGCGCGATGGGCCTGCTGCAGCCGCTGGCCCTGCCGGCCTCGTTCGTGCGCCTGGAACTGCCGGCGCTGCTGGCTTTCGCCCTGGTGCTGTACCCGATGCTGCGCGGCGATCTGAAGATCAGCCGCGTGGAAGGTGCGATCCTGCTGGGCGCGTTCGTGGCGTGGGTGGGGTTGGAGATCGCCTTGACCAGCGCGTGATCCAGGACCGTGCCGGGCAACGGTCGGTACCCACCATCGAACCGTGCCGACCAACGGTCGGCACCTACCGCACCCACCGCACCCACCCTCAACGCGCGGTGGTTTCCTCTTCCCGCTCCGGTTCCGGCGGCGGCAACTGCTCTTCGGCGGCGCGTTCGTTGCCCGGCAGGCTGGGCCGGGTTTCCATCAGCAGCGACAGCGCGGCCTTGGCCATCAGGTGCGCGCTGATCGGCGCGGTGATGAACAGGAACACGGTAATCAGCAGCTCGCGCGGCTGCGGGTCCTGGCCCAGGAAGATGTGGTAGCACACCGAACACACCAGCACGCAGCCCACGCCCAGCGTGCTGGCCTTGGTCGGCGCATGCAGGCGCTTGAAGAAGGTGGACAGCTTCACCAGCCCCAGCGCGCCCACCAGGATGAAGAAGCAGCCGAACAGCAGCAGCACCGACAGCGCAATCTGGATGAAGGTGATCATTCGACGATGTCCCGCCGCAGCACGAACTTGCTCAGCACCACCGTGCTGCCGAAGCCCAGCATGGCGATCACCAGCGCCGCTTCGAAGTAGATGGCCGAGTTCAGGTACATGCCGAACAGCATCAGTTCGGCGATGGCGGTCACCGACAGGGTGTCCAGCGCCAGGATGCGGTCGGGCACGGTGGGCCCGCGCAGCAGGCGCCAGGTAGCCAGCAGCATGGCCAGGCCGACCACGTGCATGCACACCACCAGGGTGGTCTGGATGATCTGGAATCCAGTCATGGGAAGATCTCCATCAACGGGGCTTCGTAACGGCGCTTGATCGTGTCGATCAGCTCCTGCGGGTCGTCCAGGTGCAGCACGTGCACCAGCAGGAAACGGCGGTCGTCGCTCAACGCAGCCGACACCGTGCCGGGGGTCAGGGTGATCATGCTGGTCAGCGCGGCGATGCCGTGGATGTTGGCGATATCCAGCGGCAACCAGATGAAACCGGGGTGGATGTTCTTCTCCGGCCCCAGCACCTGGATCGCCACCCGGATGTTGGACACCAGGATGTCCCACAGGGTGACGAACAGCAGCTTGGGCACCGGCCGCAGCGTGCCGATGCGGGCGAATTCGCGGTCCAGGCGCGCGGCGAACAGTGGTACCACCACGCCCAGCACCAGGCCCAGCACGATCTGGCCCAGGGTGAAGCTGTCGGACATCAGCACCCAGAACGCCACCACCATGATGCTCAGGGCGGGCGAAGGGATGATGCGGCGGAACAACGAGCGCTGCGCGTTCATGGCTGGCGGATCTCCGGCGTGGTCGCACGCAGTTGCTGCACGTACTCGCCCGGCTGCAGCAGCTGCGCAGCGATGGCATCGGTGTGGCGCATCAGCGGGGCAGCGCCCAGGGTCATGGCGATGCCATAGGCCAGCAGCAGGCAGGCGGCATACAGCTCGACGCGGCGCAGCGGCGCCTTGCGCGGCGGAGGCAGCGCCGGGTCCGGTGCCGGCACGCGCCAGAACAGGCGGATGCCACCGCGGGTCAGGCCCATGATCACCAGCAGGCTGCTGACCAGCACCGCCGTCCACACCACGCCGGTGTACTGCGCCGGCATGCCGGCCAGCAGTGCGGCCTTGGCCAGGAAGCCGGACAGCGGCGGCAGGCCGGCCACCGACACCGCGCCGATCAGGAACAGCACCGCCGGCGTTTCCTTGCCCGGCATCGGCGCCACCACTTCCTTGCGATCGCTGGCACCGCCGCGGCGGCGCCGGATCAGATCGGCCACCAGGAACAGTGCTGCGGCCACGAAGCTGCTGTGCGGCAGGTAGTACAGGCCGGCGGACAGCACCCGCGGCGTGCCCACCGCAAAGGCAATGAACAGCGTGGCCGCCGAGACGATCACCAGGTAGGAGATCAGCACGCGTAGGCGGGTGGCGGCCAATGCGCCCAGGCCACCCAGCACCAGGGTGGCCACGCCGGCCCACAGCAGCCACTCGCGGCCGTAGCCGGCCATCGCTCCGGCATCCTCACCGAACCACAGCATCTGGATGCGCAGCACCGCGTACAGGCCGACCTTGGTCATGATCGCAAACAGTGCGGCCACCGCTGCCGGCGCGCGCGAATATGCCTCGGGCAGCCACAGGTACAGCGGCATCAGCGCGGCCTTGGCGCAGAACACCAGCAGCAACAGGCCCATGGTGGCCTTCACCAGGGTCAGCTGCGCCGGCGGCACCTGCGCGATGCGCTGCGACAGCTCGGCCATGTTCAGCGAGCCCAGCGAGGCGTACAGCAGGCCCAGGGCAATCAGGAACAGGGTGGAAGCGGTGACGTTGAACACCACGTAGTGCAGGCCGATGCGCATGCGCAGGCCGCGGCCGCCACTCAGCAGCAAACCGTAGGAGGCGATCAGCATCACCTCGAAGAACACGAACAGATTGAAGATGTCGCCGGTCAGGAACGCACCGTTCAGGCCCACCAGCTGGAACTGGAACAGCGCATGGAAGTGCGGTGCGC
This sequence comes from Stenotrophomonas sp. YAU14A_MKIMI4_1, assembly GCF_003086855.1. Lineage (NCBI taxonomy): Bacteria > Pseudomonadati > Pseudomonadota > Gammaproteobacteria > Lysobacterales > Lysobacteraceae > Stenotrophomonas > Stenotrophomonas sp. YAU14A_MKIMI4_1. The sequence continues at coordinate 4,131,386 of NZ_CP025998.1, read as the reverse complement.
GCCGGTCCCAGCCCGAGCACGCATGCAGCAGGCAGGGAATGGCCAGCAGCAGGGTGGTCAGCAGCATCCACGCCGACAGTCGGTCGGCCACCAGCGCGATGCCCAGCCGCGCCGGCCAGTCGCCCAGCAGATAGACCTGGATATCACCGCCGGCGGTGGCGGCAAACAGCAGGCCCACCACCAGCGCCAGCGCGCCCAGTGCGGTCCACGCGACCGCGCGCTGCACCTTCGGGCCGTAGCGGCGGTGTTCGACGAACAACGAAAGCGCAGCGCCCAGCAGCGGAACCAGGATCGGCAGGATCACCAGATGGTTCATGCCTGGTCCTCGCCCCGGCGCGGCGGTGCGTCGTCATCGGGTTCGTGGGCGTCCACATGGTCACTGTGGTTGTCGCTGCGGCTGCGCATGGCCAGCACGATGCTGACCGCGGTCATCGCAAAGGCGATCACGATGGCCGTCAGCACCAGCGCCTGTGGCAGCGGGTCGGTGTAGTTGCCCAGGTGGCTGTCCATGCCTTCCTGCAGCACCGGCGCCTTGCCCTGCACCACGCGACCACCGGCGAAGATCAGCAGGTTGGTGGCGTAGGACAGGAAGGTCATGCCCAGGATCACATCGAAGCTGCGCGCGCGCAGCAGCAGGTAGATACCGATGGCGGTCAGTACGCCGATCGCGGTGGCCAAGGCCAGTTCCATCAGTGCATCTCCCCGGTCAGGGCCGAACGGCGTTGCAGATCGATCTCGCCCTTGCGCGCAGTGCGGGTGCGCGAGGGTTTGATCGTGCCCATCATCGACAGCATCAGCATGGCGCCGCCGAACACCACCAGGTACACGCCGATATCGAAACCGATCGCGCTGGCCAGCGGCACCTCGCCAATCAGCGGCAGGTGCAGGTCGATATGCCCGCTGGTCAGGAACGGCACGCCGAACAACATGGAGGCGCAGCCGCTGAGCAGGGCGATCAGCAGGCCGGCACCGATGCAGCGGATGTAGTCGAAGCCGAAGCGCGATTCCACCGACGCCGAGCCCTGGATCACGTACTGGATCAGCAGCGGCACCGCCAGCACCAGGCCGGCAATGAAGCCGCCGCCGGGCGCGTTGTGGCCGCGCAGGAACAGGAAGATCGACACCGTCAGGGTGAGCGGGAACATGATCTGGGCCAGGTCGGCCGGCACCGGCAGCTTGATCGGCGGGCCCGGCATGATCTGTTCCGGCGCCATGCGGGTACGCCGCAGCAGGGCGTGCACCACCAGCGCGGCGATGCCGAACACGGTGATCTCGCCGAAGGTATCGAAACCGCGGAAGTCCACCAGGATCACGTTCACCACGTTCTGGCCGTAGGCCTCGGGCAGCGAGCGCGCCAGCATTTCGCCGGCCATGGTGTTCGGCGGCAGGGTCATGGCGGTGTAGGCCAGCGCACCCAGGCCGGCACCGGCGATGATGGCGATCACCGCATCGCGCCGCTTGCGCCAGCGCGGCCGCTCGGGGCCGGATTGTGCAGGCAGGTAGTTCATGCCCAGCAGCATCAGCACCAGGGTCACCATCTCCACCAGCAGCTGGGTCAGGGCCAGGTCCGGTGCGGACAGGAACACGAAGGTCAGCGCGACCATCAGGCCCACGCCGCCCACCAGCAGCACCGCCAGCAGGCGCTGCTTGTAGATGCGCAGGGTGGCCACCGCGCAGCCCATCATCACCAGCCACAGCGCCCAGCCCAGCAGCGGAATGGGCTGCGGCTTGGTCCAACTGGGCGAGCCCGGGTTGGCCACGAACGGCGCCGCGCCCACCACCACCGCCACCAGCACCAAGCCCAGCAGCATGCGCTGCAGGCTGCCGTTGGCAATGCCGTTGGTCAGGCGCATGGCCAGCGCGGAAAGCGCATCCAGCTGCGCATGGAACACGTTGCGGCCGGTGGCGGTGTTCTGCACGCCGTGCAGGTTGATCAGCCTGCGCAGGCCGAAGTACAGCGCCACGCCGCCCACCACGCCCACCGCGCTCATCGCCAGCGGCAGGTTGAACCCATGCCAGACCGACAGGCTGTAGTCGGGCATGGCCGGGCCCAGGATGGCCGCCGCACCGGCGTGCAGCACCGGGGCGATGGTCAGCGCCGGGGCAATGCCCACCGCCACGCAGATCACCACCAGGATCTCCACCGGCACCTTCATCCAGCGCGGCGGCTCATGCGGCACGTGGTCCAGGTCGTGCGGGCCGTCGCCGAAGAAGGTGTCGTGCACGAAGCGCAGGCTGTAGGCCACGCCGAACACGCCGGCCAGCAGCGCGGCGATCGACACCGCCATGCGCATGGTGCCCGGGCCGCCAGCGGTGAGCGCCTCGGCAAACAGCATTTCCTTGGACAGGAAGCCATTGAGCAGCGGAATGCCGGCCATCGCCAGCGAGGCAATGATGGCCAGCGCACTGGTGAACGGCATCAACCTGCGCAGGCCGCCCAGGCGGCGCATGTCGCGGGTGCCGGTCTCGTGGTCGATGATGCCGGCGGCCATGAACAACGACGCCTTGAACGTGGCGTGGTTGAGGATATGGAACACGCCGGCCACCACCGCCATCGGCGTGGACAGGCCGAACAGCAGGGTGATCAGGCCCAGGTGGGAAATGGTCGAATAGGCCAGCAGGCCCTTCAGATCGTGCTGGAAGATCGCGTTCCAGGCGCCGATCAGCAGGGTGAGCGCACCAATGCCACTGACCGTATAGAAGAACAGATCGCTGCCGGCCAGCGCCGGGTGCAGGCGCGCCAGCAGGAACACGCCGGCCTTCACCATGGTGGCCGAATGCAGGTACGCCGACACCGGGGTGGGGGCGGCCATCGCGTGCGGCAGCCAGAAATGGAACGGGAACTGCGCGCTCTTGGTGAAGATGCCGGCCAGCACCAGGAACAGCGCATACGGGTACAGCGCACTGGCGCGGATCTGCTCGCCGGCGGCCAGCACCGCGTCCAGGTCGAAGCTGCCGACGATGCGGCCGATCAGCAGCACGCCACCAAGCAGGGCCAGGCCACCGCCACCGGTGATCACCAGCGCCATGCGCGCGCCCTCGCGGGCGTCCTGCCGGTGTGACCAGAAGCCGATCAGCAGGAACGAGCTGATGCTGGTCATTTCCCAGAAGATCATCAGCAACAGCAGGTTGCCGGAGATCACCATGCCCAGCATGGCGCCCATGAACAGCAGCAGGTAGCAGTAGAAGCGGTGGGCGTTGTCCTGGCTGCTCAGGTAGTAGCGCGCATACAGCACCACCAGCGCGCCGATGCCCAGCACCATGCCGGCGAACATCCAGGCCAGCCCATCCAGGCGCAGGGCGAAGTCCAGCCCGATCTGCGGCAGCCAGGGCACCACGCTGCGCACCACCTGGCCATCCATCACCGCTGGGGTCAGCCAGCCAAGAATGGCCAGCCCGCCCAACGGCGCCAGCGCCGCCAGCCAGGCAGCAGTGGTGCGCGAACTACGGGGGAAGGCGGCAACGGCCGCTGCCATCAGGAACGGCAGGGCCAGCAGCAGGGGCAGGCTGGGGAGCATGCAGGGAATCCATGATTCACGAGCAGGTCAGTGAGTCTAACAGTCAGTCAAATGTCGCCGAAACCCATGTAACGGCGACAAACAGCATGTAACGTGCGGTATTCATGTTTTTTGCAGCGCAATATGGGGCGTTTGCGGCCTTGCCGGGTACGTGTGGCGGCTTTGCCGAATCGGCCCCTACGCCCGCGCACGGAAGGGCGCAGGCCCTGCACCGCAGGGGCTGCGGGTTCACGTGGGTCGGCAACGGATGGGATCAGCCACGGCCTGGCCGGCAGCGTGGCAGGCACGGCGTACAGCCACAGTGAGCGCGCGGCCCCGTTCAGGAAAGCCGCCCGGCGATCAGTAGCGCCAGTCCAGCTTGCGGTACAGCTTGGCCATCACCCAGGCCGGGCCGATCAGCAGGTAGGTCAGATCGGTCAGGAAGCTGGGCTTGCGGCCCTCGAACTTGTGGCCGATGAACTGGGCGATCCAGGCCACCACGAACACGCCCAGCGCCAGCCAGCGCAGCGCATGCAGGCCGATTTCGGCTTCCAGCAGGCGGCACAGGCAGCCGAACACGAAGAACTGGATGAGCATGCCGATGCCCAGGGGGCGCGACAGCTTGTTGTAGAAGCACCAGGCGCTGAACATCGCAAACGCCGCCCAGATGCCGTACTGGAACCAGGTGATCAGCGGCGGCACGCACCACAGCAGGGCCACCACCGACCACAGGATAGCCGGTACGGCGACCACATGGATGGCCTGGTTGATCGGGTTCTGGTGGTCGTCGGAATAGCTGGCGAAGTAGCGATCGACGGGGCGTGCAAGCTGGGTGGTGGTCTGCATGCGGCCAGCATACTCCCGCAGCGCCGCGCGGTGATGGGGGGCGTGGAATGGTGGGGGCGACCGGGTGGGGCCGACTGTGTGGAAACGACGGGGTCGGACCGACCGGGTAGAGTCGACCGTTGGTCGACTATCGCGCGCAGCGCGGCGATTTCCGCGGTTTGAACGGAGAGCAGTCGACCAACGGTCGACTCTACCGGAACGCCCCCAGCCGCGCGGGCCGGGGGCGCAGGGGCATCAGTCGACGCTGATGCCGGCCAGGCGCTGCAGCGCCTCGGCGTACTTGGCGCGGGTGCGCTCGATGATCTCGGCCGGGATGGTCGGGCCCGGGGCGGTCTTGCCCCAGTCCAGCGTCTCCAGGTAATCGCGCACGAACTGCTTGTCGTAGCTCGGCGGGCTGGTGCCCACTTCGTACTCGTCGGCCGGCCAGTAACGCGAGGAATCCGGGGTCAGCATCTCGTCCATGATGTACAGACGGCCATCGGCATCGGTACCGAACTCGAACTTGGTATCGGCCAGGATGATGCCGCGTTCGCGGGCGTAATCGGCGGCGAACTTGTAGATGCGCAGGGTGGCATCGCGCACGCGCTCGGCCAGGTCCGCACCCACCTGCTTGACCATCGCATCGAAATCGATGTTCTCGTCATGGTCGCCCACGGCGGCCTTGGTCGAAGGGGTGAAGATCGGTTCGGGCAGCTGCTCGGCCTGGCGCAGGCCGTCGGGCAGGTCGATGCCGCTCACCTTGCCGGTGCGCTGGTAGTCCTTCCAGCCGCTGCCGATCAGGTAGCCGCGGGCGATCGCTTCCACCGGCACCGGCTTCAGCTTGCGGGTCACCACCGCGCGCTTGGCATACAGGGCCGGGTCCACACCCTCGGGCAGCACGCTGGCCACATCGATGCCGGTCAGGTGGTTGGGCATCAGGTGCGCGGTCTTGGCGAACCAGAAATTGGACACCTGGCAGAGCATCTCGCCCTTGCCCGGAATCGGGTCGGGCAGCACCACGTCGAACGCCGACAGGCGATCGGTGGCCACCATCAGCAGGTAATCGCCCGGCGGGGTCCCTGCCGGCAGCCGCTCGCGCGGAATATCGAACACATCACGCACCTTGCCGCGATGGCGCAAGGGCAGGCCGGGGAGATCGGATTGCAACAGCGTGGTCGGCACGGGCACTCCTGGGGCTTTGTCGATACGGCTGCCCAACGGACCCGGCGGGCCCGCTGACCAGCGGGCGGCCTAGTGTAAAGCGGTCCGGGCCCGCTGTGACGTAAAATGATCGTCCATTTCGTCGGTCACCCCCGGAACGCCATGCGCTGGTACGGAAAACTGCTCGGATTCATCGCCGGGGCCCTGCTGTTCCGGCCCAATCCGCTGTTCGGGGCGGTGGTGGGCCTGCTGCTGGGCCACGCCTTCGACAGCGACTGGTTCCGCCTGAACAAGGAAAACCCGTACCGGGAGCTGGGGCTGACCTCCGAGGCCACCGACGCCGAGATCGAGCGCGCCTACCGCAAGCTGATTTCCCAGTACCACCCCGACAAGCTGGGTGGCGCCGCCCCCGAGCTGCAGCAGCAGGCCGAACAGAAGTCGCGGCGCATCAATGCCGCCTACGACCGCATCAAGACCCTGCGCAAGCGCTGAACCCCTTTCCCCTCGTGCCCAAGGCCCCGGCCATGTCCAACTGCCTCATCGCCCCGTCCATCCTGTCCGCCGATTTCGCCCGCCTGGGCGAGGAAGTGGACAACGTCCTGGCCGCCGGTGCGGACTGGGTCCATTTCGATGTGATGGACAACCACTACGTGCCGAACCTGACCATCGGCCCGATGGTCTGCCAGGCGCTGCGCAAGCACGGCGTCACCGCGCCGATCGACGTGCACCTGATGGTCGAGCCGGTGGACCGCATCATTCCCGATTTCGCCGAGGCCGGTGCCACCTACATCAGCTTCCACCCGGAAGCGAGCCGCCACGTGCACCGCACCATCCAGCTGATCCGCTCGCTGCGCTGCAAGCCGGGCATCGTGCTGAACCCGGCTACCCCGGTGGACATCCTGGATTGGGTGCTGGATGACCTTGACCTGGTGCTGCTGATGTCGGTCAACCCGGGCTTCGGCGGCCAGGCCTTCATTCCCTCGGCGCTGGACAAGCTGCGCGTGGTGCGCCGGAAGATCGATGCCAGCGGCAAGGACATCCGCCTGGAGATCGACGGTGGCGTGAAGGCCGACAACATCGGTGCGATCGCCGCCGCCGGCGCCGACACCTTCGTTGCCGGTTCGGCCATCTTCAACGCCAAGACCAGCTACCAGGACGTGATCGCGCAGATGCGCGCGAATGTCGCTGCGGCGCGGGGCTGAGCCATGGGCACGGCGGCCGTGTTGAACATCCGCGCGGCCACCGTGGCCGACGCCGGCCTGATCCTGCGCTTCATCCGCGAACTGGCCATCTACGAGAAGGCCGAGCACGCGGTGCAGACCGATGAGATCGGCATTGCCGAGAGCCTGTTCGGCGCCGATGCCAGCGCCCGCGCGCTGATCTGTGAAGCCGACGGCGAAGCCATCGGCTACGCGGTGTACTTCTACAACTATTCCACCTGGCTGGGCCGCAAGGGCATCTACCTGGAAGACCTGTACATCAGCCCGGAAAAGCGCGGCGGCGGTGCCGGCAAGGCACTGCTGAAGTACATCGCGCGCCAGGCCGTGGCCGAAGGCTGCGGTCGTTTCGAATGGTCGGTACTGGACTGGAACACCCCGGCCATCGCGTTCTACACCGCCGCCGGCGCAAAGCCGCAGGACGAGTGGACCGTGTACCGGCTGCAGGGCCAGGCCCTGCACGATTTCGCCAACGGTTGATGCGTAGGGCAGCCACGCATGGCGTGGCTCTACCGGGCCGGCGCCTCAACCCGGGTGTGGTGGGTGCGAACCGCCACCCGGTAGGTGCGAACCTTGGTTCGCACTGCTCGAGCCTGAAAAAAAAAGCCGCGCCAACCCCCGGCGCGGCTTCGCTGCATGCGTGGGAGGCTGATCCTGCCTCCATCCATCATCCCTGCTATGGCCTTCCATTCTCCGGGCCATCCATGACACCTGAATGACATTCACCGCGGGCAAACGCGGCGTTGCTAGCCTGTGCCACCCCCCTCCCGGAAGCACTGCATGAGCACCCCGCGCTGGCGCCTGATCCTCAACGGCAAATCCGCAGGCGACGACGACCTGCGCAGTGCCGTCGGCCATTGGCGGCAGCAGGGCGTACAGCTGGAAGTGCGGGTGACCTGGGAAGAGGGCGACGCCGAGCGTTACGTGGCCGAGGCCATCGACCACGGCGTGGACGTGATCGTGGCCGCCGGCGGCGATGGCACGCTCAGCGCCGTGGCCGAAACCCTGGCCCACCGCGATGAACCGGCCGAGGCGCTGCCCTCGCTGGCGCTGGTGCCGATGGGCACGGCCAATGATTTCGCCACTTCCGCCGGCATTCCCACCGAACCCCAGCAGGCCTTTGCATTGATCGGGCAGGCCCGCGCGCGCGCTGTGGACCTGCTGCGCGTGGACGCCGACGGGCGGACCTGGTGGTGCGCCAACCTGGCCAGCGGTGGCTTCGGCACCCAGGTGACCGTGGAAACCGATGCAGGTTTGAAAAAGATGCTGGGTGGGCTGGCCTACGTCATCACCGGCATCGCCAAACTGGGCCGCATCGAGCCGATCACCGCGCGCCTGTCCGGCCCGGATTTCGCATGGGAAGGCGGCTTCATCGCCCTGGGCATCGGCAATGGCCGCCAGGCCGGTGGCGGCCAGCAGCTGTGCCCGCAGGCATTGATCGATGACGGCCTGCTGGACGTGACCGTGGTGCCCGAACTGGAAGGCGAGGTGGCCGCCACGATCGGCCAGATGCTGACCGGTGGCAAGGAAGCCGCGCTGGAGCGCGTGGCAACGCGCGCACAGTTGCCGTGGTTGCAGATCGAGGCCCCGCAGGCGCTGACCTTGAACCTGGACGGCGAGCCGGTGCAGGCCCGCCGCTTCCGTATCGACTGCGTGCCGGGCCGGGTGCGCATGCACCTGCCGGCTGGCTGCGAGCTGCTTTCCGGGGCTTGAGCTACGGGCTACAGCAGGGGGATGTCTTGTTCCCGGCTGGGGAACTTGAAGGCCTCCCGCTTTCTGCGGATGTGCTCGGGCATCGGCGGGCGTGGGATGTTGCGGTCAGCCAACCATTGCTGGCACTTCTTCTGCCACGGCAGGTTGTCGGGCGTGGTGATTTCCCAGTAGATGTCTTCGACCATCAGCTGACGCGCAGTCTTGCCCGATCCTTCCTGGACAGGTTGGGAGATGGTGGGATCTGCTCCGTGCTCCAGCAGCCAGTAGGCATAGTCGAATCCACCTCTTCCTGTGTACCAGCTCAGGACGGTGTCGTCACCCAAGCTGCGGCGATTGGATTCATTTACATCTGCGCCGTTTTTCACCAGCGTCTGGACATTCTTCCATTGATTTCCGCTGATGAACGCCTGGTAGAGAAGCGTCTCATTGTTGACGTTGCGCGTATCGGGATTTCCGCCATGCTTAAGCAGAAGATCCAGATAGCGCGCGTCGTCCATCTTCGCCGCGTAGACCATCGCGTTGTCGAAGTTGATCAACTGCCCGTTCATCTGCTTGGACTCGCGGGCATTGGGGTCTGCACCGGCATCGAGCAAGGCTTTCAGTCCCTCGATGCTGCGGGCTCGCAGCGGCCATGCGATCAGGGGAATTCCGTCGCGCGATGAAAACGTCTTGTCCGGGTCGACGCCCTCGTCTTTGACAAGGTGACGTATGGCATCGGAGTCGCCGCCTTCGGCGGCAATCGCCAGCTGTAAAGCCTTGCCTTCAAAGTAACCCTCAGCGCCATGCATCGACTGCGACGTGCATGCTGAAAGCAGAGTCAACGCTGCCGCCAATACGGCGGAACCGAAGATGGGATTACGAAAGCGAGAGTCCATTTCATCTGTCCTTACAGAAGTGGGATGTCTTCCTCCCTGCTCGGGAAATTGAAGGCCTCCCGCTTCCTGCGGATGTGCTCGGGCATCGGCGGGCGTGGGATGTTGCGGTCAGCCAACCATTGCTGGCACTTCTTCTGCCACGGCAGGTTGTCGGGCGTGGTGATTTCCCAGTAGATGTCTTCGACCATCAGCTGACGGGCAGTCTTACCCGATCCTTCCTGTACAGGCTGGGAGATGGTGGGATCTGCACCGTGCTCCAGCAGCCAGTAGGCATAGTCGAACCCACCTCTTCCTGTGTACCAGCTCAGGACGGTGTCGCTCCCAAGGCTCTTCAAGTTGGATTCGTTTATGTCGGCCCCGTTCTCGACCAGAACTTGCACGTTCTTCCACTGATTTCCGCTGAGAAACGCCTGCAGCAGCAACGTCTCATTGTTGATGTTCCGCGTATTGGGATCGCCACCGTGTTTCAGTAGAAGATCCAGATAACGCGGGTCGTCCATCTTTGCCGCGTAGACCATCGCGTTGTCGAAGTTGATCAACTCCCCGTTCATCTCCTTCGACTCGCGGGCGTTGGGGTCTGCACCGGCATCGAGCAAGGCTTTCAGTCCCTCGATGCTGCGGGCTCGCAGCGGCCATGCGATCAGGGGAATTCCGTCGCGCGATGAAAACGTCTTGTCCGGGTCGACGCCCTCGTCTTTGACAAGGTGACGTATGGCATCGGAGTCGCCGCCTTCGGCGGCAATCGCCAGCTGTAAAGCCTTGCCTTCAAAGTAACCCTCAGCGTCATGGGCAGAAGTTGCCGTGGTCGCAGAGCACCCCGTTGCAAGAAAAAGTGTGATCCATGCCGCGCCTGCGAGGAATCTTGTCGTCAAATTGTGAAGAGTGACGTTCATTTTTCCCTTTTGGTCCGTTCCTGGCGTGACAGTAGCAAAGGGTTCTGGTAATCCATAGTTACCGCAGAACAAGCGGCATTTCAAAGTGCAATGGAGTTTGCCATGAGCGATCAGGACAATGAGGTGCGCGGCCGCGTAGTCCGTGAGCAGAACTTGCTCGTCCAGCAGTTGCGCGATAGTGGAAATGAAGGTGAGGCAGATCGTCTAAAAGAAACGTACCACGCTCGCGAAATGTCGGGGCTGGCGGCCGATGTGTACCAGTCTGCGAAGCATGAAGGGACCCCGCCAGCAGGATGGACGCGCGCAAGCAGCGATCCAGCTGCACTTCGCAAGGCTGGGTTTGATATCTCCGACGCTGACCTCAAAGAGCTGTTGGAGCCCACGCGTTCGGGGTTCCGGGCAGAAATATATCTTCCCGACAAGCATGTTCTGGGCGAGGACGCCAAGCCGGTAATCGTCTACAAAGGCTCCACCGGTGAAATTGTTGATCCGTCTTCACCTGATGGCCGCCGCCAGTCCGGGAGCGAGGACTTCCTCAACAACGGTCAGCAGGGTATCGGCATGCGCAGCGATTACTATGATCGCGCCATGCGCCTTGCATCTGTCATGAATCAGCAGATCCCGGGCGGCTTCGAAATAGCCGGCCACTCTCTCGGCGGCGGCATGGCCTCCGCCGCTTCCGCCGTCACCGGCGCGCGCGCCACGACCTTCAACGCCGCTGGCCTGCATCCGGCAACCGCATCGCGTTACGCCAAGGACAACGGCCTGCCGACGTTCGACACCGGGCAGACCGTGCACACCTACCAGACCACGGGTGAGGTGCTGAATGATGTGCAGAACGGCATGCACCGCCTGAGCGAGCATCAGCGCCGCGGCTATGGTGTGCTCGCCAACGAGCTGGGCATGGTGCTGAAGGACCCGGTCATGCAGAAGGTTGTCGGTGAGCAGCTGCGCGAGAGTCTGCCGCCGGGCGCGCAGACCGCCGCTGCACAGTTCATCGAACAGCTGGCGACCCAGCCGGGTCAGCAGGCGCTGCGTGATATTCCGCTTGCGGCAGGGCGTCTTGAGCTGCTGCTGGAGCCAAAGACGCGCGATGCGCAGGGCGCGCTGATTGATCGCCCGCAGGTGGCCGCGCCCAGCCAGGTGGCCGAACTGGCGGGCCCGCTGTCCACCGTGCTGCACGCCACGGCACATGGCATGCGCAACGGTCGCTTGATCGGCGAGCAGGTGGAAAAGGCAGGCGCTGTCACTGCCCATGTGCTGGACAGAACCGGCGATGGCGTCGAGCGCGTGCTGAAGACCGAAGGCATGGCCATCGGCCAGGTGGTGAACATGGGCTCGGCCAGCCTGCAGGTGGGGACGCGCGCGGCAAGCACGGTGATTGCTTCCGGGCGTGAACTGACCGGCAGCATCGAAGCCACGGTGCATCGCGTGCAGTCGCAGGCCGGCGCCCGTGGGCTGTCCGCGCTGTCGTGGGTAGCGGGCAGCGTGGGCATGGACAACGTGGCCGACAGGCTGTCCCGGCAGGGCGACGCCATTCGTGATCTCGGCGAGCAACGTGCGCAGCACGCGAAAAAGCAGGCCCATGCCGAAGCTGTGGGCGCTCGCGCGACGGGCGAGCGCGTGGCCGCCGCCATCAACCATGATGGGCAGTGGGTGGCGGGCAAGCTGCAGAACGGCTTTGCCACGGCCGGTGCCCATGTGGAACGTGGCTACGATCTGGTGGCATCCCACATGAGGGGCATTACCGCGACCGCACCGGTTGCCCTGGCCACCGTTGGCGGGGCAAAAGCTGGCCTTGAGGCGGCCGCCGCCACGCATCTGCCCAGCGGAAACCTGCCAATGGTCGCGGTGAAGCTGCACAACCTGGACCAGTCCGCCCGCGTGATTCGTGGCATCGGGGCAGCCTTCGGCGAGGCGACCGCCCGCCACGGCATGGACCCGACCGTAATCCCCAGCCTGGATTCCGCGCTGATCACGCAGGAGGCCGCCGCGCGCAAGCTGATCGAACAACAGCCGGGCATCGTGCCTGCCGCGGGTGGCCGGACCACGGGACCCAGCGCGCAGGCGATCGGCATCGATCACCCCTCCCATGTGGCCAATCCGCTGTTCCTCGGCGCCCAGTCCGGCGTCCACGCCCTGGACCGGGCCCACAACCGCGTGCCCGACCTGCAAAGCGACCAGCTGGCCGGCGCGCTGGCGGCCCAGGCCAAGCGCGAAGGGCTCGAGACCATTTCCCATGTGGTCCTCAGCGACGACCGCGCCCGGGCCTTCGCCGTCGATACCGCCGACCTCAATGCCCCGCACCGGCGCCATGCCCATGTGGAGGTGGCCCAGGGCATGGCCCAGCCCCTCAGCGTCAGCACGGCCCAGGTCGATGCCGTCACGGCCAGCCGGTCCGCGTCTGTGGAGGCCGGTCTGGCCCAGCAGCAGGTGCAGGAGTCGCAGGAACTTGCGCGACGCATGGGCTAGGGCCGCAGGGTTTCCCTGCCGCCGAACCTGCGCTACAGTCAACGGGTGTCCAGCCTGACGACCCCGCATACCCTTTCTTCCGCACGCCGTTGGTGGCGATGGTGGCCCGTTGCCGTCGTCCGCCCCCATAACGCTGTGTCCCGGAAGGAAAGTCGTCTTGAACTCGCACGCTCAGTTTCAGCAGCAGGCCGCTGAAGGCCACACCCATATCCCCGTTGTCCGCGAAGTGCTGTCCGACCTGGACACGCCGCTTTCGGTCTATCTGAAGCTCGCCGACGGCCCCAATACCTACCTGTTTGAATCCGTCGAAGGCGGCGAGCGCTTTGGTCGTTACTCGATCATCGGCCTGCCGGCACGCCGCGTGTACGCCTTCCACGGCCACACCCTGACCGTGCGCGAGGATGGCCAGGTGGTGGATACCCGCGAGGTGGCCGACCCCTTCGCCGAGGTCGAGGCGCTGCGCAGCGCCCACTCGGTGCCCAAGCTGGACGGCCTGCCGGGCTTCACCGGTGGCCTGGTCGGCTGGTTCGGCTTTGAATGCATCGGCTACATCGAACCGCGCCTGGCCCCGCCGGCCGGCCGTGATGAGCTGGGCACGCCGGACATCCTGCTGCTGGATTCCAACGAACTGGCGGTGTTCGACAACCTGAAGGGCCGGCTGTACCTGATCGTGCATGCCGACCCGCGGGTCGACGGCGCGTTCGAGCAGGCGCAGGCGCGCCTGGATGCGCTGACCACCAAGCTGCGCGCACCGGGCGCGGGCTACCCGGCACCGCTGAACAGCGATGTGCTGGACGAGTCCGATTTCGTTTCCGGTTTCACCCGCGAAGGCTTCGTCGATGCGGTCCAGCGCAGCAAGGAGTACATCCGCGCCGGTGACATCTTCCAGGTAGTGCTGAGCCAGCGCTTGAGCGTGCCGTTCAAGGCGCGCCCGGTGGATGTGTACCGCGCGCTGCGTGCGCTGAACCCGTCGCCGTACATGTATTTCCTGGATGTGGGCGACCTGCAGGTGGTCGGTTCGTCGCCGGAAATCCTGGTGCGCCTGAAGGATGGCGAAGTGACCGTGCGCCCGATCGCCGGCACCCGCCCGCGCGGGGCCACCGTCGAACAGGACCTGGCGCTGGAAGCCGAGCTGCTGGCCGATCCGAAGGAACGCGCCGAGCACCTGATGCTGATCGACCTGGGCCGCAATGATGCTGGCCGTGTTTCGAAGGCCGGCACCGTGGAAGTGGGCGAGCAGTTCGTGATCGAACGCTACAGCCACGTCATGCACATCGTCAGCGAAGTGACCGGCCAGCTGCAGCCGGGCCTGAGCTACGCCGACGTGCTGCGTGCCACCTTCCCGGCCGGCACTGTCAGCGGCGCGCCGAAGATCCGCGCGCTGGAAGTGATCCGCGAACTGGAACCGATCAAGCGCAATGTCTACGCCGGCAGCATCGGCTACATCGGCTGGCACGGCGATGCCGATACCGCGATCGCGATCCGCACCGCGGTCATCAAGGATGGCCGCCTGTACGTGCAGGCCGGCGCCGGCATCGTCTACGACTCGGACCCGGACAAGGAATGGGACGAGACGATGAACAAGGGCCGTGCGCTGTTCCGCGCCGTCGCCCAGGCCGCCAAGGGCCTGTGAGTTTCCCCGTGCCGTGGCCTGCGCCGCGGCACCTTCCGCTGTTCCGACCCAAGACAAGGAGTACCGCATGAAGCTGCTGAGCGCATTGCTGTGGTCGTCGCTGCTGGCCACGATGGCCCCGTCCGCGTGGGCGCAGGCCAATACCATTCCCTCGCAGCCGCATCTGCTGGTGAAGGGGCAGGGCACCCGCACGGTGATGCCCGACCGCTTCGGCCTGCAGTTGAACATCGAAGAGACCGACATGGACGCCGATGCGGCGCGCCGCCGCGTGCAGGACAACGTGGCGCGCGCGCTGGCGCTGTTCAAGCAGCACAAGGCGGTGGACGGCAGCGTGCGCGCGGACAACCTGCGCATCGGCCCCGCCACGCGCTATGAGGACAGCCGACAGGTGTTCATTGGTACCCGCGTGTCGCGCCAGCTGCGTGCCAGCTTTGCCAGCGTGAAGCAGATGCAGGACGTGCTGGCCGCGCTGAAAGCCAACGAGCATGTACAGGTCAGCAGCATGGCCCCGACCTACTCGGGCGAGGTTGCACTGCGCCGCGCGCTGAAGACTGAAGCAGCGGCCCAGACCCGTGAATCGGCGCAGGGCCTGGCCAAGGCCTATGGAACGTCGCTGCGCGGCCTGTACAGCATTTCCGATGTGGCACCGGATTTCGCCTACGGCATCCAGGCCGGGCAGTGGCCCCAGCTGGACGAGGATGGCCAGAACCTGGACCGGATCTCGGTGACCGGCAGTCACGGCTACGCCGCAGCGCCTGAGCCCGGCACGCGCGAATCCATCGAAGCCGGCCCCATCACCTACACCGAAAGCGTGTACGCCATTTTCCTGATAAGCGACGGAACCTGACCATGTTGTGGATGATCGACAACTACGACAGCTTCACCTACAACCTCGTGCAGTACCTGCAGACGCTGGGCGCCGAAGTGAAGGTGGTGCGCAACGATGCGATGAGCGTGGACGAGATCGCCGCGCAGAAACCCGAGCGCATCGTCATTTCGCCCGGCCCGTGCACGCCCAATGAAGCAGGCGTGTCGCTGGAGCTGATCCAGCGGCTGGGCCCGACCACGCCGATCCTCGGCGTGTGCCTGGGCCACCAGAGCATCGGCCAGGTCTACGGCGGCACGGTCATCCGCGCCGGCAACATCATGCACGGCAAGACCTCGCCCATCCGCCATGAAGGCAAGGGCGTGTTTGCCGGGCTGCCGGACCGCTACCAGGCCACCCGCTACCACTCGCTGGTGGTGGACAAGACCAGCCTGCCCGACGCGCTGGAAGTGACCGCCTGGACCGAGAACGAGGACGGCTCGATCGAAGAGATCATGGGCCTGCGCCATCGCCAGTTCCCGGTGGAAGGCGTGCAGTTCCACCCCGAATCCATCCTCACCGAACACGGCCACGCCCTGCTGCGCAATTTCCTGCAGCGCCCGGCGGCCTGATCCAAGGAGCATTCCGATGAGCTTCTCCCCCCAGGAAGCCCTGCAACGCACCATCGAACACCGCGAAATCTTCTTCGACGAAATGGTCGACCTGATGCGGCAGATCATGCGCGGCGATGTCTCGCCGATGATGACCGCCGCCATCCTCACCGGCCTGCGGGTGAAGAAGGAAACCATCGACGAGATCGCTGCGGCCGCCACGGTCATGCGCGAATTCGCGCTGGCGGTGCCGGTGGCCGATACCACCCACCTGGTCGATATCGTCGGCACCGGTGGCGATGGTTCGCACACCTTCAACATTTCCACCTGCGCGATGTTCGTGGCGGCCGCCGCCGGCGCGCGCGTGGCCAAGCACGGCAACCGCAGCGTGTCGTCCAAGTCCGGCAGCGCCGATGCGGTGGAAGCGCTGGGCGCGGCCATCGAGCTGCAGCCGGCGCAGGTGGCCGCGGCGATCGAGCAGACCGGCATCGGCTTCATGTTCGCGCCGATCCATCACCCGTCGATGAAGGTGGTCGCGCCGGTCCGCCGCGAGATGGGCGTGCGCACCATCTTCAACATCCTCGGCCCGCTGACCAACCCGGCCAGCGCACCGTCGGTGCTGATGGGCGTGTTCCATCCCGATCTGGTGGGTATCCAGGCGCGCGTGCTGCGCGAGCTGGGCACCGAGCGCGCCATGGTGGTCTGGGGCCGCGACAACATGGACGAGATCTCGCTGGGCGCCGGCACCCTGGTGGGCGAGCTGCGCGACGGCAAGGTGCGCGAATACGAGATCCACCCCGAAGACTTCGGCATTGCCATGTCGGCCAGCCGCAACCTGCGCGTGGACAGCCCGGAGCAGTCGATCCAGATGCTGCGCGCGGTGCTGGACAACCAGGCCGGCCCGGCGCTGGACATCGTGGCGCTCAATGCCGGCGCAGCGCTGTACGTGGCCGGCGTGGCCAGCGACATCGGCGACGGCCTGGCCCGTGCCCGTGCCGCCATCGCCGACGGCAGTGCCCGCCAGCGCCTGCAGCAGTACGTTGATACCACCCGCGCGCTGGTTGCCTGAGCGCGCGGTTCAGCCTGACCCACCCGATGGCCGATAATGGCCGTCCTCACCGCCCCAGTACTGAAGCGACGACGATGAGCGACATCCTGCAGACGATCCTGGCCCGCAAGGCCGAAGAAGTGGCCCAGCGCCGCGCCCAGCGCCCGCTGGAGGCGCTGCAGGCGGCCGTGGCCAGTGCCCCCCCGGTGCGCGGATTCGTGCGCGCGCTGCAGGCGGCGGTGGCCAACGGCGACCCGGCGGTGATTGCCGAGGTGAAGAAGGCCAGCCCGTCCAAGGGCGTGATCCGCCCCGACTTCCGCCCGGCCGACATCGCCGTCAGCTACGAGTTCGGCGGCGCCAGCTGCCTGTCGGTGCTGACCGACGTGGACTTCTTCCAGGGCGCCGATGCCTACCTGCAGCAGGCCCGCGAAGCCTGCACGCTGCCGGTGCTGCGCAAGGACTTCGTGATCGACGCCTACCAGGTGTACGAGGCCCGTGTGCTGGGCGCCGACTGCATCCTGCTGATCGTGGCCGCGCTGGACGACACCCAGCTGGCCACCCTGTCCGAACTGGCGCTGTCGCTGGGCATGGACGTGCTGGTGGAAGTGCACGACATCGACGAACTGGAGCGCGCCCTGCAGGTGCCGGCGCCGATGATCGGCATCAACAACCGCAACCTGCGCACCTTCGAGGTCTCGCTGCAGACCACCCTGGACATGCAGCAGGCGGTGCCGCGCGACCGCCTGCTGGTGACCGAGAGCGGCATCCTGGGCCCGCAGGACGTGGCCCTGATGCGCGACGCCGGCATCCATGCGTTCCTGGTGGGCGAGGCCTTCATGCGCGTGGAAGAGCCGGGTGAGGGCCTGCGTCAGCTATTCTTCGGGGCATGACAACGCACTATCCAACGCCGCGCGAGGATGCGCCGCTGGTCGTTTTCGACTTCGACCACACTCTCTACGACGGTGATTCGGGCACCCACCTGTTCGCCTCGCTGATCAAGCGCAATCCGCTGCGCATGCTGGCCGCGCTGCTGGTCACGCCGATCGCCGGGCCGCTGGTGGCGATGCTGCCGACCCGCCGTACCGGCATTTCGGTCTACGTGTGGATCGGCAGTTTTGGCCTGCATCGGGCGCGCGAGTTCAACCGGGTGATCGACGCCTACGTGATCCGCAACGAGCAGCAGATGCGCGCCAAGCTGCTGCCGCAGGCGCTGGAAGTATTCGCCGCACACCGCGCCAAGGGCGACCGGGTAGTGGTGGCCACCGGCGCACCGCCGGAGCTGGCCCGTGCCATCCTGGCCTTCGTGGCGCACCAGGATGTGCCGGTGATCGGCACCGAAGTGGGCCCGCGCCTGGGCGGGGTCGGCCCGACCCGACACTGCCACAACGAAGAAAAGATGCGCATGCTGCGCGAGCGCGGCTATGGCGACATCGACATCGCCTATTCGGACAGCACCGCCGACCTGCCGCTGCTGCTGGCCGCCAAGGCGCCGGTGGTGGTGAACCCGAAGCGCTCCAAGGTCGACTTCTTCCGCAGCGTGCTGCCCGCCGGTACCCGCATCCTCAACTGGGGCTGCGTCGACCGCGGCGGCGACAAGGCCTGACCCGGGGTCAGATCCCCGCAGGGGCTCTGACCCCATCGCACGGTGAATGATCCGCCGGGCATGGCCCGGCGCTACCGGAACAGGCGCGGGCCGTCAGCGCCCCAGATAACCGCCCAGCGCGTGGCCGATCTGGAACAGGCTGATGCCCAGCACCAGCACGCCCACCGCCACCAGCACCCAGCGTTCCTTCACCCGCTTGACCAGGATCGCCGCCACCGGCGCGGCCATCATGCCGCCGATCAACAGGCCGGCGACGATCTGCAGGTGCTGCAGGCCCATCGACAGCAGGAAGGTGGCCGAAATAGTCACCGTCACCACGAATTCGGCGGCATTGACCGTGCCGATGGTGGTGCGCGCCTGGCCGCCGCGGGCCAGCAGGGTGGACGTGGCCACCGGGCCCCAGCCACCGCCGCCGCTGGCGTCCAGCAGGCCGGCGAAGAAGCCCAGCACCGGAACCCGACGGATCTCGCCCCGGGGCATCCAGCGCCCGGCTGCACGCGCCAGGATGAGGATGGCCAGCACCAGCAGGTACAGGTAGATGAGCGGGCGGATGATGTCGCCCGGCAGTTGGGTCAGCACATAGGCGCCCACCGCGCCGCCCAGGGCACCGGGCAGGGCCAGACGGAAGAACAGGCGTTTATCGACATTGCCGGCGACCAGATGCGACACGCCGGACGCGCCGGTGGTGAACACTTCGGCGGTGTGGATAGCGGCGCTGGCCTGCGCCGGCGGGATGCCCATGGCCAGCAGCACCGACGATGACACCAGGCCAAAGGCCATGCCCAGCGCACCATCGACCAGCTGTGCGCCCAGGCCGATGAGGATGAACCACCAGAATTCGCTGCTCAGTTCCATGCACCGAGCCTAGCGGATGCGCATGTGCGGGGCGTGCGATGGTGTGCGGACCAAGGTCCGCACCCACCGGGCGTGCTCAACGGGTGCCGTACAGCACCACGGTCTTGCCGCGGGCATGCAGCAGGCCGTCGGTCTGCAGCTTCTTCAGCACGCGGCCGGCCATTTCACGCGAGCAGCCGACCAGGCGGGCCAGTTCCTGGCGCGAAACGCGCAGCTGGCTGCCCTGCGGGTGGCTCATTGCTTCCGGTTCCTGGGCCAGATCGTGCAGGGTGCGCACGATGCGGTCGGTCACGTCCAGGAACGCCAGGCGGCTGGCCTTGCGGCTGGTATCGAGCAGGCGCTTGGAGATCTGCTGGCCCAGCGCGTACAGCAGGCGCGGGGCGTCGGCCGACAGCGGGCCCAGGAACAGCTGGTGCAGGCGTTCGTAGCTGATCTCGGCCAGTTCACAGGCCGTGCGGGTGCGCAGGATCACCTCGCGGCGGTCCGATTCCACGAACAGGCCCATTTCGCCCACGAACTCGCCGGCACCGAAGTAGCCCAGCACCAGTTCGCGGTCGTCGTCCTCCTCGGCCATGATCGAGACAGAGCCGCTGATGACGTAATACAGCGTTCCCGCCGGGTCCCCGGGGCGGAAAACGTCGGTACGGGTGGGGTAACGCCGCCGATGGCTGTGCGCCAAGAAGCGATCGATGGTGGCGATATCCAAGGCCAATGGGCTGCTAGCTAGGCGCACGGTTGACACGATAGGGGCGCTCCCTCTGCGCATGAACGGATTCACGGGTTCGATGGCGGAGCTTAACCAGCGCACCTGTTAAGGGCAAATAGTGTGCCAGATGCGTGAGCCCTTCACGTTCCCCCGGCGGGCAGTTTGCCCCATAATTCCCCCTTTCCCATCTCACACAGGAATCGACCGCCGTGGTCAAGCCGTTGCCTCGCCTGAGGTTGCAGGGTTTCAACAACCTCACCAAGGCGCTGAGCTTCAACATCTATGACGTGTGTTACGCGCGCACCGAAGAGGAGCGTCAGCGTTACATTGAATACATCGATGAAGAGTACAACGCCGACAGGCTGACTCAAATCTTGACCGATGTCGCCGAGATCATCGGCGCGAACATCCTGAACGTGGCCCGCCAGGACTACGATCCGCAGGGTGCCTCGGTGACCATCCTGATCTCCGAAGAACCGGTGATCGACAAGAAGCAGGCCGGCAAGGAGCTGATCTCCGACGCCGTGGTCGCGCACATGGACAAGTCGCACATCACCGTGCACACCTATCCGGAAACGCACCCGCAGGAAGGCATCGCCACCTTCCGCGCCGACATCGACGTGGCTACCTGTGGCGTCATTTCGCCGCTGAAGGCGTTGAACTACCTGATCGAGAGCCTGGAATCGGACATCGTGATCATGGACTACCGCGTCCGTGGCTTCACCCGCGATGTGAAGGGCAAGAAGCACTACATCGATCACAAGATCAACTCGATCCAGAACTTCCTGGCCAAGAACATCAAGTCGCGTTACGAGATGTTCGACGTCAACGTCTACCAGGAAAACATCTTCCACACGAAGATGCACCTGAAGGACTTCGACCTGGACCAGTACCTGTTCGAGGAAAAGGCCAAGAACCTGTCGTTCAAGGAACGCATGAAGATCGAAGCGCTGCTCAAGCGCGAGATCGAAGAGCTGTTCCACGGCCGCAATCTGTCCGAGTAACACCCGTGCGCGATGCCCCTTGGCATCGCCCACCCAGGCGGGACGACCCGCCCCGTGGAACCGAATGCTGCGCAATCAGTGGTTCCACGGCGATGTACCGACCTACGGCCCGGTGTGAAAACACCGGGCCGTTTCGTTTTTGTTCAACAAGGTAAGGACCCCACCCATGCCCTGGATCTATCTGCTGCTGGCCGGCCTGTTCGAAATCGGCTTCGCCATTGGAATGAAGTACTCCGAAGGCTTCAGCAAGCCCCTGCCCACCGCCGCCACCGTCGTCTCGGCGCTGATCAGCCTGTACCTGATGAGCCAGGCGATGAAGAGCATTCCGGTGGGCACGGCCTACGCCATCTGGACCGGTATCGGCGCGCTGGGCGTGGCGGTGCTGGGCATCTTCCTGTTCAACGACAGCGCCTCGCCGGCGCGGCTGGGCTGCGTGGCCCTGATCGTGGCCGGCGTGATCGGCCTGAAGCTGGTGTCGCCCAATTGATTGACGGGGTCGGATCCCTTTTCCACGGGAAAAGGGCTCTGACCCCATCATGGATCACGGACCGTCAGGGGTCAGAGCCCTTTCCCCTTGGGAAAGGGATCCGACCCCGGCGGGTTCCCTACAGCCGGTAGGCGATGGTCTTCATCACCTTCGATGCCAGCGCCATCGCGCCTGGAATCGGGAACGGCAGGCGGCGGGCGCCGGCCTGTTCGGCGTGCTCGGCGTGCCGGGCTTCGTCTTCCTTCATCACCTGGATGACCGCGCGGCTGCGCAGGTCGCCCGGCGGCAGGTCCACCAGGTGCTCGTCCAAGTGGGCTTCCACCTGGCGCTCGGTTTCCACCACGAAGCCCAGGTTCCAGCCATCACCGCGCAACCCGGCCAGGGTGCCGATGGTGTAGCTGCCGGCGTACCACAGCGGATTGAACAGGCTGGGCCGGCTGTCCAGCTCGCCCAGGCGGGTGGCGCACCAGGCCAGGTGGTCGGTCTCTTCCTGCGCCGCTTCCAGCAGGTGTTCGCGGGTGGCCGGGTCGCGGGCCACGGCGGCCTGTCCGAAGTACAGGCCCTGCGCGCAGACCTCGCCCACGTGGTTGATGCGCATCAGGCCGGCGGCATGGCGCCGCTGTGCGCGGTCCATGCCCGGTTCGTCGGTGTCCGCGGCCGGGTAGGGGCGGGCGGCCGGCGGGTTGCCGAACACCGTGTCCAGGGCGCGCTGCGCCTCGGTCAGCAGGTGGTCCAGCGGGGTGGTCTGGCGGAGCGCGGTCATGGCAGCACGGGTGGGGCGGGGAGACCTGCGATTCTCGCCCGGCGCCCGGGCCCTGCCAACCCAGGGCAGGGGGCGCTTGCACCGGGCAGGCCGGGTGCGTACAATCCCGCCTCTTACGCTTCACCTTTTCACAACGCGTGGCAGAGTTCCGGCGAGCCTTTCGCCGCAATGAGCCCGACCTAACCTAGAGTTCTTCATGAGCACTTTCACTGCCAAGAACGAGACCGTCCAGCGCGACTGGTACCTCGTCGACGCCGAGGGCAAGACCCTGGGCCGTCTCGCCACCGAGCTGGCCCGCCGTCTGCGCGGCAAGCACAAGCCGGTCTACACCCCCCACGTTGATACCGGCGACTACCTGGTCGTCATCAATGCAGAAAAGATTGCCGTCACCGGCAAGAAGCTGCAGGACAAGATGTATCACCGTTTCACCGGCTACATCGGCAACCTGAAGACCGAATCCCTGGCACAGGCGCTGGAGCGCCACCCGGAGCGCGTGATCGAGATCGCCGTGAAGGGCATGCTGCCGAAGGGCCCGCTGGGTCGCCAGATGTACCGCAAGCTCAAGGTCTACGCCGGCACTGAGCATCCGCACGCCGCACAGCAGCCGCAGGTTCTGGATATCTAATCATGGCTATCACTCAAAACTACGGCACTGGCCGCCGCAAGTCCTCCACCGCTCGCGTGTTCCTGCGCAAGGGTTCGGGCAACATCACCGTCAATGGCCGTCCGCTGGACGAGTTCTTCGGTCGTGAGACCGCGCGCATGATCGTGCGCCAGCCGCTCGAGCTGACCAAGAACACCGAAAGCTTCGACATCCTGGTCACCGCCGCTGGCGGCGGCACCACCGGCCAGGCCGGTGCGATCCGTCTGGGCATCGCCCGTGCACTGGTCGAGTACGACGAAACCCTGAAGTCCGAGCTGCGCAAGGCTGGCTTCATGACCCGTGACGCCCGTGAAGTCGAGCGTAAGAAGGTCGGTCTGCACAAGGCCCGTCGCGCCACCCAGTTCTCCAAGCGCTGATCCACTGCGCCTGGTTGGGCTCCTTCGGGAGCCCGCTGGTTGGAAACGCAAAAGCCCGGCTTCGGCCGGGCTTTTGTCGTTCTGGGGATTGGGGATCGGATCCTTTTCCGCAGGAAAAGGCGTTGACCCCCCAGTGATGCGCACACAAAGAAAAAGGCCAGATCTTTCGATCTGGCCTTTCTTGAATTTGGCTGCCCCGGATGGATTCGAACCACCGAATGCCTGAGTCAGAGTCAGGTGCCTTACCGCTTGGCGACGGGGCAATGTCGCGAACTGCTATTCTCACATTTTTCACATTGAAAAACAACTTCAATGTGGTGGCTATGGGTGGACTCGAACCACCGACCCCAGCATTATGAGTGCTGTGCTCTAACCGGCTGAGCTACATAGCCTTGGTGAGCCCGCTATTCTGCGCATGTGTACTGGGCCTGTCAACACCTTTGTAACGTGCTTGTGGCCTGACAGGCGTCATGGGATAGTCCCAGCCAGTAGATTTTCTTAGGAGTCCGCATCGTGATCGATCCGGACGGCTATCGACCGAACGTCGGCATTGTGCTGATGCGGCAGGACGGGCAGGTATTCTGGGCACGACGTGTGCGCCGGGATGGCTGGCAGTTCCCGCAGGGCGGAATGAACACCGACGAGACCCCCGTCGAAGCCATGTATCGTGAACTGCAGGAAGAAACCGGACTGCTGCCCGAGCACGTGGAAGTGCTGGGCGCGACACCGGGCTGGCTGCGCTACAAGCTGCCGGCGCGGGCCATCCGCCGCAATGAACGGCAGGTCTGCATCGGCCAGAAGCAGGTCTGGTTCCTGCTGCGCCTGACCGGCGATGAATCGCACGTGCGCTTGGACCACACCGACTCCCCCGAGTTCGACCACTGGCGCTGGGTCGATTTCTGGTACCCGGTGGAACACGTGGTCATGTTCAAGCGTGGCGTCTATGCCCGTGCCCTGCGCCATCTGGCGCCGCTCGCACGCGGGGTGGCGGGGCAGGGGGTCACCTCCATGCCCAAGAGCGCGGCCGAGGCCTGGATGCCCGGCCAGGCTGCCGGCCATGACCGCCCACGCAAGCGCCCGCGCAGCCGCGGGTACTGGCCAAAAAAGGCCCAGGGTGACGGTCCGGCCACCTAGTGGCCTGAACGGTAGCGAGAATGGTTCAGGTCATTGATTGACAACCATTCTCGTTTGCATTGGAATAGCGACCAGGCCGCTTCCGGCCTGTCAGCCTGGTTCCTGCCCGTGTACGTCTGCATCTGCAATGGTGTTACCGACCACCAGATCCGTGAAGCCGCCTCGCAGGGCGTCACGTCGGTGGGCGAGCTGACCATGCGTACCGGTTGCGGCGCCACCTGCGGTTCCTGCCTGGACATGGCCGGCGACCTGCTGGCCAAGGCGCTGGCCACGCACGACCTGCCGCTGCCCGTGCTGGGCCTGCAGGCGGCCTGATCCGCCTTCGCGCGGCATTGACGCCGCGCCCACTTCTGCTTCGCTGCTGGCTGCACTGGCCAATGCGCACGATTCGCGTTCCTTCACGCTCGCGCGCAAGGGGTTACAGTGCCCGCGTTTTCAGCGTGCAGGAGCATCCCCATGAAGGGCGACACCAAGGTCATCGAATTCCTCAACAAGGTCCTCTACAACGAGCTGACCGCGATCAACCAGTACTTCCTGCACGCCAAGATGCTCAAGAACTGGGGCATCAAGGAACTGGCCGAGCATGAGTACAAGGAATCGATCGACGAGATGAAGCATGCCGACATGCTGGCCGACCGCATCCTGTTCCTGGAAGGTCTGCCGAACTTCCAGGCACTGGGCAAGCTGCGCATTGGCGAAAACCCGACCGAGATCCTGCAGTGCGACCTGTCGCTGGAACGCGACGGCGTGGTCACCCTGCGCGACGCCGTGGCCTATGCCGATTCGGTCGGTGACTACGTCAGCCGCCAGCTGTTCGTGAAGATCCTGGATTCGGAAGAAGAGCACATCGACTGGCTGGAAACCCAGCTGGACCTGATCGAGCGCATCGGCGAGCCGAAGTACCTGCTGAGCAAGCTGGAAGAGTGATGTAACCCGCAGCGTAGAGTCGAGCTTGCTCGACTGCTCTACCCGCGGTTTGTAGAGTCGAGCTTGCTCGACTGTTTTTGCCTGAAGCAGTCGAGCAAGCTCGACTCTACCGAGGGGCCACGGCAGTCGAGCAAGCTCGACTCTACCGGTTACCGTTGCTGCCCCAGATAGCCGGTCAGCGCCACGCGCGCACGGGCGAATTCAGCCACCAGCAGCGCCACCGCCACGGCGGGGCGCTGCAGCGTGCCGCCGCGGGCTTCGCGCTCGATGCGCGTGGCCACGGCCGACAGCGACAGCGCACCCACATTCGCGCTGGATGATTTGAGGCTGTGCGACAGTGCCTGCAGGCGCTCGATGTCTTCGCCCTGTGCGGCCTGCTGCAACTGCTGCACCAGCAGCGGCGCATCTTCCAGGAATACGGCCACGATCTGCAGCGCGGCCGGACCGATCACGCTCTGCAGTTCTTCCAGCACGCTGCGGTCGAGCACCGGCTGCGGCTGAGTGTCTTTGTCGGGCGCTGGTAGAGTCGAGCTTGCTCGACTGTCGCCATGCTTATCGCAGTCGAGCAAGCTCGACTCTACGGGGGGCGGGCAGTCGAGCAAGCTCGACTCTACCGGGGCGGGTGCGCCGCCCCAGCGCTGCAGCAGCGTGTGCAGGGCTTCGCGGTCGATCGGCTTGGACAGGTAATCATCCATGCCCGCCTGCAGGCAGCGCTCGCGATCGCCGGCCATGGCGTTGGCGGTCATCGCGATGATCGGCAGGCGGGCCTGGCCGGTCTGCGCTTCTTCATGCCGCCAGTGGCGGGTGGCGCTGTAGCCGTCCAGCACCGGCATCTGGCAATCCATCAGCACCACGTCGATGCCACCGGCGCGCATGGCCGCCAGCGCCTGTTCGCCGTCGGCCGCATTGCGTACCTGGCACTGGAAGACCTTCAGCAGCTGCTCGGCCACCATGCGGTTCACCGCGTTGTCTTCCACCAGCAGTACCTGCAGCCCCAGCGCAGGCAGCGTGGGCAGCGGCGCGCCGGCGTCGGCCGCCAGCAGCGGGGCGGGCCGCGCACTGGCCATGGGCGCGCCCAGCAGGGTGTGCAGGGCGGCGTCGGTGAAGGCGGCGGGCAGCTGCTGCTGGCGCGGCCGCGCGGGCGCGGCGTCATCCTGCAGCCACAGCACCTGCAGCGCGTCGTCGTCGCCGCGCTCGGCCAGGGCCCGTTGCAGCGTGGCCTCGCCCTGGCGGCGCTGGCGTGCATCCACCAGCAGCCATGCCGGCGCCGGCTGGCCGGGCCGCGGCGCACTTCGCAGGCGCTGCACCAGTGCCTCCAGATCGGACAGCGCCTGCGCCTGCAGGCCGTGGTGCACGGCAATGCGTTCCACCCGGGCCTGCAGCAGCGGGTCGGCGCTGTACAGCAGCAGCGCGGCCGGGCCGCGGGTCGATGCCGGCAGGTCGCCGGGCACCTTCAACAGCGGGATCTCGAACCAGAACGTGGCGCCATGGCCGGGCGTGGACTGCACGCCGATCTGGCCGTGCATCAGGTCGATGATGCGCTTGCAGATGGCCAGGCCCAGGCCGGTGCCGCCATACAGGCGGGTGGTCGACGCATCGGCCTGGCTGAAGGACTGGAACAGACGCGCCTGCAGCGCCTGGTCGATGCCGATGCCGGTATCGATCACGTCAAACCGCAGCTGGTGTTGGGCCGGGCCTTCGCCCAGCCGCTGCACGCGCAGCTGCACGTGGCCGCGCGCGGTGAACTTGATGGCATTGGCCAGCAGGTTGCTGAGCACCTGGCGCAGCCGCACCGGATCGCCACGCACCGACAGGCGCACCGCTGGGTCCAGCTGCAGGCTTACGGAAAGCCCCTTCGATTCGGCGGCGCGCTGCATCAGCTGCACCACGCCATCGAGCAGTTCGCGCAGATTGAACGTGGTGATTTCCAGTTCCAGCGCCTGCGCTTCCAGCCGCGAGTAATCCAGGATGTCATCGACGATGCGCAGCAGCTGCTGCGAACTGGCCGATGCGGTGGCCAGCATCTGCCGCTGGTCCTCGCCCAGCGGCCCACGCGCGATCAGTTCCAGCATCGGCAGGATGCCGTTGAGCGGGGTGCGGATTTCGTGGCTCATGGTGGCCAGGAATTCACCCTTGGCCAGCACCGCGGCTTCGGCGGCCTGCTTGGCCTGCAGCAGCTGGTGTTCCAGCTGCCCCTGGCGTTCGGTGGTGCGCCGCAGCTGGTCGCGTTCGCTGGCCAGCACGGTGCGTTCGCGCTGGCTGGCAGCCAGTTGCCGGCCGCGCGCCCGCAGGCGCAGGCCCAGCACTGCCAGAGCCACGGCGGCCAGGCACAGCGCCGCCAGCAGCGCGACCGTCAGCGGCACTCAGAGCACCGCGTTCTGGAAGTCGAAGTTCAGGTCGCTGCCGGCCGACTGCACCATGTTGCCCTGGATGTAATCGACACCGCCCACCCACATGGCCGCCGCGGCCTGCGGGTCTTCGATCTGCTGGCCGATGATCTGCAGGCCAGCGGCATGCGCCTGTTCGATCGCACGGCGCAGTTCCTCGCGCGTGCCCGGGTTGGAATGGCTGCTGGAAAAACGCGCGGCCATGCGCACGAAGGCCAGCGGCAGCTGGGTCAGCAGGGCATCGGCTTCGCTGCCGGGTTCGAACTGGCTCAGGCAGAAGCGCACGCCGGCGCTGGCCATGCGCTGGCAGAACTGCTGCAGCGGCACCGTGTGGATGAGCGCATCGGGCAGGCGCACGTCGATCACCAGCGCACTGCCCGGCAGGTCGCGCTGCTGCAGCGATTCCAGCAGCCAATCGGCGAAGGCATCGCGCTGCAGGGTGCGCAGCGACTGCGAGACGAACAGGTTCAACGGGTGGGTGGCGTGGCGGTATAGATCCAGCAGGCCCATGGCATGTTCCAGCACCTGCTGGTCCAGGTCGGCAATGCGCCCGGCCGCTTCGGCAGCGGGAATCACCTGGCCGGCAGTCAGCACGGTGCCGTCTTCCTGGCGCAGGCGCAGCAGCAGCTGGTACTGCGCACTGCCGCCACCGGCCACCGCCACGATCGGCTGGTAGGCCAGTTCCAGCTGGCCTTCCAGCAAGGCCAGGTGCTCTTCCTCGTTCACCGTGGGGCGGTGCACGTGGCCGGCCACGCCGGAGCTGAGCAGTCGTGCCTGCAGGGTGGTGCGTTCCACCGCTTCCAGTGCGCTGGTGGCATCGTCGAAGCCGGGCGACAGCGGCGCATAGCCGACCACGCCGCGCAGATGCACCGATTCGTCGTCGCGGATCACGAAGGCGCGCGCGGACAGCTGTTCGCGCAGGTTGGCGGCCAGGGTTTCCAGATGGTCTTCGTGGGCATCGCGGGCCAGCAGCAGGAAGCTGTTGTCGTTCAGGCGCGCCAGCAGATGCGGATGGCCTGCTTCGGCCAGACGCTGCCCGGCCTGCACCATCAGCCGTTCGAATGCGGCGTAGCCATAGCGTTCGCGCAGGCCCAGCGCGCTGGAAATCTCGATGAAGAACACGCCGCCATGGCCGTGGTGGGCCAGGCTGGCGCTCAGCTGCTGCAGCACGTGGTGGCGGGTGGGCAGGCCGGTTTCCGGGTTGCTGGTGGCCGGTGCACCGTTGGCGCCGGGCAGGGTGGCGGCCTGCGCACGGGCGCGGCGGATGCGGTTGGCCACGGCAGCAATCAGGTGGCGCGGCCGGATCGGCTTGCTCAGGTAGTCGTCGGCGCCGCAGTCCAGCACTTCGAACTGACGTTCCGGGTCCGGATCGCCGCTGAGGAACACGATCGGCAGCAGCTGCATGCCCGGCTGCTGGCGGATCATCGCGGTCAGCCGCATGCCATCCACGCCCGGCAGGTGCAGGTCCATCAGGATCAGGTCGGGGCGCTGTTCGCGGATCGCCTGCGGTACGGCATCCGGGTCGCCCAGCACCACCGCCTGCATGCCGGCGCCGTGCAGCACGCTCTGTGCGAACAGGGCCTGCGCGCGGTCGTCTTCGACGATCAGCACGCGATATGGCGAATCGGCCGGGGGCGGTGCGGCGTCGCTGTTGCCGGCTTCGCCCTGCGGCGGCGGGAACGGCAGCGGCGGCGGTGCCGGCAGCTCGCTGCCAGCGGCGTGTTCGGTAGTGGCCTGCACCAGGCTCAGGGGCGCCGGAGCGGCCACCGCCACGGCAGGCGCGGCGTCGGGCGTGGCCCAGCGCTGCCAGTGGTCGGCAGGTGGGGTTTCAGCGCGTCCTTGGCGGGCGCCCGCGGGAAATTCATTTGCGGCCATGGGGGCTCCTGATGTTCACGGCCATTATGCGGCAAGGCCAGCCGTCATCCTGCGCGGGCGGGCCCGCTGCCGGCGCTGCCGCCAGCACGGGCAAGCCAGCGCACGCCGTTCCACAGCGTGCGCCACACCAGCCACACCAGCAGGGCACCGGCCAGGCTGCAGGCCAGCGCCACGATCAACGCGATCCACGGGTGGGCCAGGGCAAGCGCGAGGCCGCCGATCACCACGGTGTCTTCGGCGGCCGAGGCAATCCAGTTGCTGGCCGGTTCCGGCGAGGTGTTCAACAGGGCGCGGGTGCCGGCCTTCAGGCCATGGCTGGCCAGGGCCACGCCGGCGCCGGCCACCAGCGCACCGGTGCCCAGATCGCCGTCGGGCGACAGCGTGGCGGCGGCCAGGAAGGCGCCCGCCGGCACACGGGCCAGGGTCTGCAGCAGGTCCCAGATCGAATCGACGCCGGGGATCTTGTCGGCGACGAATTCGGCCGCGGCCAGCGCCGCCGAGGTGCCCAGCACCCACCATGATTCGGTGGCCTGCAGCGCAGGGGGCAGGTCCACCCAGCCCAGCAGGCCGGCCAGGCCAACGCCAAACACGGTGAGGTAGACGCGGATGCCGGCCAGCCAGGCCAGCAGGATGCCGATCACGAACAGGTGGGCTTCGGTCATGGCGGACTCCGGCGGCGGAACTGTGCGGGGTGCCACACTATCGGCGATGGCGTGCCTGAACACCACTGGCCGCTGGCGGCCGCCCCCGGGGAAACCCGCCGTTCCTGACTTACACTAGCCCGTCGTTTGCCACAGGGGCCGTGACGGTGTTGCCAATGCGATGCCCCGGAGACTACCCATGAACAACCGCCCTCCCATGCGTGTGCAGGTTCGCCTGCCGGGTGCATCACAACCGCCGCTCGATCGCCGTCGCCTGCTGATACTGGCCGGTATCTGGCTGCTGAGCCTGGTGCTGGCCGTGCTGGGTGGCTGCTGGCTGGGCGCGCCGCGCGATGCCCAGGGCCAGCGCCTGCAGGCCGCCGAAAAGCGCGCCGAGACCCTGCAGGCCCAGTTGACCGAGGTGCGCCAGAAGCAGGCCACCCTGGAAGCGTCGGACCGGATCAGTCGCGCGGCCAACACCGAGGTGCAGTCGTCGCTGGCCGAGCGCGATGAAGAGATCGCCGGGCTGCGCGCCGACGTGGCGTTCTACGAGCGCCTGGTGGGTTCCACCAGCCAGCGCAAGGGCCTGAACACCCATTCCATCGAGTTCAGCCCGGAATCGGCCGGCACCTGGCAGTACACCGCCGTGCTGACCCAGAACCTCAACCGTGGCGCGATCAGCCAGGGGCAGATGCGCTTCACGGTGGAAGGTGTGAAGAACGGCAAGCTGGCCACGATCAGCTGGGATGAGCTGCACCAGCGCAACAAGGTACCGGGGCAGGATTACTCGTTCCGGTACTTCCAGCAGCTCAGCGGCAGCGTCATGCTGCCGACAGACTTCACCCCGCAACGCGTGCGGGTGACATTGGGTGGGGGTGCGGGGGGCACGACCCAGGTATTTGACTGGAAACAGGCCGGTGCACCGGCCAGCAATGGGGAGTAGGCAGATGTTCGGAAACAGCAAGTCGAGCCGTGATGGCCAGCTGGTGGTGGATGCCCTGATCGGCAACCAGGTGGTGATCCGTGGTGATGTGGAATTCAGTGGGGGCCTGTATGTGGAAGGCCGCATCCACGGCAAGGTGATCGCCCAGGAAGGCGCCAGCGGTGCCACCCTGACGGTGGCCGAGCATGGCGTGATCGAAGGGGAGATCCGCGCCCAGGTGGTGGTCATCAGCGGCCGCATGGATGGCGACGTGCATGCCACCGAGAAGGTGGAACTGACCCCCAGCGCCCGGGTGAACGGCAACGTGCATTACCAGGTGGTGGAAATGAACGCCGGCGCGCAGCTGAACGGCCGCCTGATCCACGCCAGCAGCCCGGTTGCCGCGCTGCCCGCCCCGGAAGGCGAGGAGACCGCCGGCAAGGGCAAGGGCGGCGATGCCGCGCGTCGCAAGCTGGCCGAGGCCATGGCTTGAAAGCCACGCCCGGCGCCCCCATGCTGGGGCCATGAGCACGCTAGTTTCCCTGCCCGGCGCCACGCCGGCCGCCGCTCCCGACTACCAGTCGCTGGAGCGGCCGCTGAACTTCACCGAATCCGCTGCGGCCAAGGTGAAGGAACTGATCCAGGACGAGGGCAACCCCGACCTGGCCCTGCGCGTGTACATCGAAGGCGGTGGCTGTTCCGGCTTCCAGTACGGCTTCGAGTTCGACGAGAACCGCGCCGAGGATGATCTGGCGGTACAGACCAGCGGGGTTACCCTGCTGGTCGATCCGCTCAGCCTGCAGTACCTGATGGGCGCCGAGGTGGATTACACCGAGAGCCTGACCGGTGCGCAGTTCGTGATCCGCAACCCGAACGCGAAGACCACCTGCGGCTGCGGCAGCAGCTTCAGCATGTAACCACCGGCACGCGCGGCGGGTAACGCCGACCTTGCCACCTGCGGCGAATGGCGGCAGGCTTGTGGAATGCTTACGACTCCTTCGCCGCTTTCCGGTTTCGCCTTCGTGGACGAACCGCTGGAGCGCGCCGATGCCCTGCGCGCCGATGCCGATGCACTGGCGCGCCTGTGGCCGGATGCGCGCATTCTTGTGCTGGACCAGGACGGCACGGCCTTCACCGATGAGGATGACCAGCCCCTGGCGCTGACCGGCGCCGCACTGGGCGGCGGGCCGGGTGCGGCGATCTTCCTTGGCCTGCGCGAGGGCCAGGCGTGGTTCGGCGTGGATGCCGCGCAGGTCAGCGTGACCGCGCCGCGGCGGCTGGACCTGCGACAGGCGGCGTTGTTGTGGACGGTGGCCGATGCCACGGCCTTCAGCTACGCGCGCGGCATGTCGTACTGGCAGTCGCGCACGCGCTTCTGCGGTGTCTGCGGCAGTGCGGTGGCCTTCGCCCGCGGTGGCTTCGTCGGCCGTTGCCCGCAGTGCGCCACCGAACACTACCCACGGGTGGACCCGGCGGTGATCGTGGCCGTGGAAAACCAGGGCCGGCTGCTGCTGGGTCGGCAGGCCAACTGGGCGCCGCGCCGCTATTCGGTGCTGGCCGGGTTCGTCGAGCCGGGCGAAACGTTTGAACAGACCGTGGCCCGTGAAGTGCACGAGGAGAGCAAGGTGCGGGTGATCGCCGCGCAGTACCTGGGCTCGCAGCCGTGGCCGTTCCCCGGCGCGCTGATGGTTGGCTTCCGCGCGCAGGCGCACGACGATGTGCCCACCGTGGATGGCGAGCTGGAGGATGCGCGCTGGTTCACGGTCGATGAAGTGGGCGCGGCACTGGCGCGCGACGTGGAAGACGACGGCCAGGGCATCCGTCTTTCGCCGCCGATCTCGATCTCGCGTGGCCTGATCGAACACTGGTACCGACAGCAGCGCGGCTGAGCATTGCCGCC
Source organism: Stenotrophomonas sp. YAU14A_MKIMI4_1 (assembly GCF_003086855.1). Taxonomy (NCBI): domain Bacteria; kingdom Pseudomonadati; phylum Pseudomonadota; class Gammaproteobacteria; order Lysobacterales; family Lysobacteraceae; genus Stenotrophomonas; species Stenotrophomonas sp. YAU14A_MKIMI4_1. The sequence goes on along the minus strand of NZ_CP025998.1, from coordinate 4,098,412 downwards.
ACCTGAACACGCGACGGGTTACAGTGGAATCCGTCGCTGAAGGCGCGGCTGCGGCAGGTAAGGTAGCGGCGCCGAACGCTTGTTCATCGGGAGACCCGCCATGTTCACCACCCTGGTTGCCGTGCTGGTGGCGCTGGCCCTGGGCCATGTTGCCCCGGCCGCTGCCGCTTCACTGCGCCGTTTCGAGGGTTTCCGGCGTTGGCTGGGCTGGTTGGACGCGCATGGCGGGCGGGCCTGGCAGGGGCCGGTCGGGGTGGTGGTGGCATTGCTGCCGCCGCTGCTGCTGATGGGGCTGCTGGTGTGGCTGCTGAGCGGGGTGCTGTTCGGGCTGCCCGCGCTGTTGCTGGGCGTGGCGGTGCTGGCCTGGTGCTGGGGTCCGCGCGATCTGGACCGTGATGTTGAAGCGGTGATCGATGCCGACGAGGCCAGTGCCCGCCAGGCGGCGGTGCGGCACCTGCAGGCCGCTGGTGGCAGCCTGCGCGAGGATGTTCCGTCGCTGGTGGAAGCGACCGTGTTGAATGCACTGCGGCGCTGGTTCGCGGTGCTGTTCTGGTTCCTGTTGCTGGGCCCGGTCGGGGCGTTGGCCTACCGACTGTTGGCGCTGATGGCCGAGAGCCCGATGCGGGCGCGGGTGCCGGTGGAACCGCTGGCCTTGGCGCAGCGCGTGCTGTCGTGGATTGAGTGGCCGGTGGCCCAACTGATGGCGTTTTCGATGGCGCTGGTGGGCAACTTCGATACCGCGTGGAAGGCCTGGCGGCAGGCCCATGGCGAGCGGCTGGCCGGCGGCATCGGTTTCCTGGGCGCGGTGGCGCGTGCCAGCGTGAACGCGGAGCTGCGCGAGGACGCGCACGATTACACCGAAGCGGGGCTGTTGCCGGTGTGGCAGCGGCTGCCGGACCTGCGCGATGCGATGAGTCTGGTGTGGCGCATGCTGCTGCTGTGGCTGGCGGTGCTGGCCCTGCTGGTGATTGCCGGCTGGGTAACGTAGGTGTTCGGGCAGGGCTTGCAGCCCTGCACCCCTGTAGAGTCGAGCCATGCTCGACTGAAGCAACGTCAACGTCAAAAGCTGGGTATCCGCGGGATGGCGGGGCGGTGTGGGTGGGCAGGACACGCCGTAAACCCGTCCATGGGGGCTCGTAGGCGCCATCCATGGCGCCTGCGGTCCTGCCCACCCACACCGCCCCGCCTCTGACAATTCCCCGCGGCTGTGGGTATCGACGACTGTTCGAACGCCCGGCTGTTGGTAGGTGTCGACCTTGGTCGACACAGTAGATCCACGCCATGCGTGGATACCGAGCGCAGCGACCCGCTGTGGCTTTTGATCTTCTTT
>NZ_CP025998.1:3349636-4096777 GCF_003086855.1 Stenotrophomonas sp. YAU14A_MKIMI4_1 | reverse complement strand
GTTGGTAGGTGTCGACCTTGGTCGACACAGTAGATCCACGCCATGCGTGGATACCGAGCGCAGCGACCCGCTGTGGCTTTTGATCTTCTTTTCTTTTCCGTGGTGGACGCGCACGGAAACTGTCCGTGGCCGGGTGCGATGGGCTTGCGGGGGTATCCGCGCCATGGATGGCGCGGCTAAGCCCCCATGGATGGGTTTACGGCGTCCCCCGCAAGCCCATCGCATCCGGCCAACCTCATGATCGCCAAACGCCCCACCACGAGGGGCTGCGCCGTTGGCTTGAACCCTAGACCGGGGCCAGGGCGGTGAAGGGGGCCCAGGGCAGGTTGCGCAGCAGCGCGTAGCCCGGCAGCAGCCATAGCCAGAACATCGGGTTGGCCAGCACCCGCATCAGCGGGTCCAGCACGCGTGGACGGATGCCGGCGCTGTTGAGCAGCATCAGGAACAGGAACGGCAGGCTGATGACCAGCAGCGGATTCATCGCCATCGCGCCGGGCAGGTCGAAGTGGACCAGCGAGTACAGGCAGCGCGTGCTGCCGCAGCCGGGGCAGTACAGCCCGGTCAGTGCATACAGCGGGCAGCCGGGCAGTGGATTGCCCGAGACATAGGGATTGACGTGGCGCAGCACCACGGCGGCACCCGCGGCCAGGCCGGAAGCGGCCAGCAGTGGGGCCCAGCGGGCCAGTCGGGAACGTGCGGGAAGGACGGACATGCGACAACGGGATCCGGCGCGGAGCCGGATCCCGCAGGGTGCATCAGTAGCTGCTGCCGCCGCCCATCACGCCGACCACGGCGATCAGGATGCCGTACAGGATACCGACCACGACAGCGGCGATGGCCGACCAGATGGCCCACTTCTTGGCCTTTTCCGACGACTCACGGGCACCGGCGATGTCGCCAGCGGCCAGCTTGCCGTTGACCTGGGCGGCGTAGACGATCGACACGATGCCGGCCGGCAGGCAGCAGAACAGGGTCGACAGGATGGCCCAGACCAGATTGTTGGGGACCTGCGGGGTGGTGGTGTTCATGGTTCAAGCTCCTCGATGGGTGGTGGTGTGAATCAAAGGTCGGAAAGAGCGCCCAGCGCGGCCAAGCCGCCGAACAGCCCGAACCACAACAGCAACAGGACCGGCAGTGCGACGGCCGAAGCCACCGCCCACCAGCCCGCCTTGCGCGACGCACTGAAGGCCCCCGGCAGATCACCGGCCGCGCGGCGGCCGTCCACCTGAGACGCATAGACAATCGACACCACCCCCAGCGGCAGGCAGCAGAACAGCGTGGTCACGATCGCCCAGACCAGATGGTTGGGGATGTACACCGGACGCTCGATAGGTGGCGGTTGATTCAAAGCAAGACTCCATTCCTTGGCGGTCGGTCTGTCGCGGACAGGCCGAACCTCCCCCCTGTGGGTGCGTAATCTACCGCAACGCGGGCTTCATGTATGCGTTTACATGCCCGCCAAGGGGGGCTCGGCGGGTGTCCAGTCGACGTAACGGGGCACGCTGCGCCCCGTGTCAGCTGCGTCAGGCGTTGTCGCCGCGCAGGCTTCGCACCTGCGTTTCCAGCGCGGCCGCATCGGTACGCTGGCCGTCCACGGCGGGTGCGGCGACCACTTCCACGGTGGCGCGGAAGCGGCGCGGAACGCGCATGCGGCCCAGGCGGGTATCGCGCCGGCTCCACATGCTCGACCACATGCCGCGCAGGGCCATGGGCACCACCGGCACCGGCCTGCGCTCCAGGATCTTCTCCACGCCCGATTTGAACGGCGCCATCTCGCCATCGCGGGTCAGTGCGCCTTCGGGGAAGATGCAGACCAGTTCGCCCTCGGCCAACGCGGCATCCACTTCGTCGAACGCGCGCTGCATCAAGGCCGGGTCTTCGCGTGCGCCGGCAATCGGGATCGCCTTGGCGGTGCGGAAGATCCAACGCATCACCGGGATGTTGAAGATGCGGTAGTACATGACGAAGCGCACCGGGCGCGGAATCGTCGCCGACAGGATCAGCGCATCCATGTAGCTGACATGGTTGCAGACCAGCAGCGCGGCGCCTTCGTCGGGCACGTTGGCTTCAATGCCATGCGGGCGCAGCCGGTACAGCGTGCGCACCATCACCCAGCTCAGGAAGCGCATCAGGAATTCGGGGACGATGGTGAAGATGTAGATCGCCACCACGGCATTGGCGATGGCCAGTGCCAGGAACAACTGCGGGATGGTCCAGTGCAGCCATTCGCGCGCGGCCAGTGAAATCAGGGCGGCGCCGACGATGAAACCGGAATTCTGGATGTTCAGTGCGGCGAACACGCGCGACATCTGCGCCTTCGGGGTGCGGCTCTGGATGAGCGCGAACAGCGGCACCACGAACACGCCGGTGAACAGGCCGATACCGACAAGATCGACGACGATGCGCACGCTGCCGGCCTGCTGCAGGAAGGCCAGGATGCCCATGCCGTGCACCGTGGCCTCGCCCGGGCGGGCGAAGTACAGATCGAGCAGGAAGGCGGTCATGCCGAAGGCGCCCAGCGGCACCAGGCCGATTTCAACGGTGCGCGCGGACAGCTTTTCGCACAGCAGCGAGCCGACGCCGGTGCCGACCGAGAACAGGGCCAGCGCGAACAGGTACAGCTTCGGTTCGCCGCCCAGGTTGGCCAGTGCGTAGTTGGGCAGCTGCGAGGTCAGCACGGTGCCGACGAACCAGAACCAGGACACGCCCAGGATCGCGTTGCGCACCGCCTTCTGCTGCCGTGCCATGCGCAGCACGACCAACGATTCCGGCAACGGGTTCCAGTTGATCTTCAGGTCCGGGTCGCCGGCATCGACCTTGGGGATCATGCGTGCGGCGATGTTGCCGCATACCGCCAGCGCGATGACCGCCGTGGCCGCCACGATCGGACCCTGGCTGCCGGCCAGCAGGAACACCGCGCCGCCCAGGATCATGCCCGACAGGATCGAGATGGAGGTGCCCATCTCCACCAGGCCATTGCCGCCGGTCAGCTCTTCGGGCTTCAGCACGGCCGGCAGCACCGAGTACTTCACCGGGCCGAACAGGGTGGACTGCATGCCGGTGCAGAACAGTGCCACCAGCAGGAACGGCAGGCTTTCGGTCAGGAAGCCGACCGCCGCCATCGACATGATCACGATCTCCATGGTGGTGGTGATCACGATCAGGCGCGATTTTTCCAGTTTGTCGGCGATCTGGCCGGCAAGGGCTGAAAACAGGAAGTAGGGCAGGATGAAGATGGCCGGCGCCAGCGTGGTGTAGAGCGAACGCTGCTCTTCCGATACGCCCAGGTAGAACAGCAGGCCGATGATCGCTTGCCGGTAGACGTTGTCGTTGAAGGCACCGAGCGCCTGCACGATGAAGAACGGCAGGAAGCGGCGCTGGCGCAGCAGGGCGAACTGGTTGTGGCCGGACATGGAACCTCCTTGGACCGCCGCAGCCTAGCATTCCTGCCTGCACGGCGGGTGCGGGGCGGCGGGACACGCAGTGGTGGCGCTCCATCCGAACGATGCCTGGCACCGGGCCGGACGATGCCGCGATGCTGCCGCGATGGCGGACCGAACGATGCTGTGATGCTGCGCGATGCCCGGGTCGAACGATGCCGCGATGATGCGCGATGCCCGGGCCGAGCGATGCCGCGATGCTGTCCGTCGTAGAGTCGAGCTTGCTCGACTGCTGTTGGCGGAGCAGTCGAGCAAGCTCGACTCTACCGTCGCCGTCGCCGTCGCCGTCGCCGTCGCCGCGACCGTCACCGTCACCGTCACCGTCACCGTCACCGTCACCCGCACCGGCACCCGCACCGGCACCCGCACCGGCAAAGGCACCGTTACCCGCACCGGCAAAGGCACCGTTACCGTCATCGGCAACGGAATCAGCATCGGCATGGGCAACGGAACCAGCCCCGTCAGCGGAAACGGAATCGGCACCCGCGCAGCCACCACCTCCGCCCCTGCAGGCGGAATCAGGTCAGGCCACGCACCGCTTCGTTGGCCGCCGCGCGCATTTTCGGCAGCATGCGCAGCACCAGTGCCATCTGGGTGCGGATCAGCTGCAGCTTCGGCGCCATGCTGTCGTCGGTCTGTTCCAGTTCGGCGGCCACGGCGCGGTCGGCGTCGTTGTCGTCTTCGCTGACCGGCTGCCGTGCGCCCAGCGCACTGCCCAGCTGTTCCAGCGCCTTGCGCACGCGTTCGCCGGCGGCCAGGGCCAGCGGGTCGGCGGCGAAGCTGTCCACCTGGTCGCGGTGCGCGCCCAGTGCGGAAAGGTGGCCCAGCAGGGTGTTGGACAGTGCCAGGAAGCGGAAGCCGGCATCCAGGTTGCGGCGCACATGGCCGGGTTCGCGCAGCATGTTCGACAAGGCCGTGGACAGCGCTGCATCGGCGTTGTGCATGTCGCGGCGGGCAATGCGGTAGGCCAAGTCGTCGCGCATGCCGCTGCGGTACTGGCCCAGCACCGATTCCAGATAGCGCGCGGCGGTGTCCAGCACCCGCGCCAGTACCTTGTGCAGCTGCCGCCCCTGCCAGTCGGGCAGGATCAGGAAGGCCGCGGCGGCGGCGATGGCGCAACCCAGCAGGGTATCGACCATGCGCGGCACGATCAGCACGAAGCCATCGCCGATCAGGTTGAAGCAGGTCAGCGCCATCACCGTGATCGCCGCCGAGGCCACCAGGTAGCGGTCGGTGCGGGTGAAGAAGAACAGCAGGGCCGACAGCAGGGCGATCAACAACTGCACGTGCAGCTGCGGGAACAGCTGCAGTAGTGCCCAGGTCAGCACCAGGCCGGCCAGGGTGCCGACGATGCGCTGGGCCAGGCGCTGGCGGGTGGCGCCGAAGTTGGGCCGGCACACGAACACGATGGTCAGCAGCACCCACGAGCCGTTCTGTGCATTGAACAGGCGGATGGCCAGGAAGCCGGCAATCAGCGCCAGCGCCATGCGCAGGCCGTGGCGGAACAGCACCGAACCGGGGGTGAGCTGCTGGCGGATGCGCACGCCCATTTCGCGCAGGGTATGGGGGTTGCTGTCGCGCAGGCGGGTATCGACGTTGTCCAGGCTGGCTTCGGAGCGTTCGGCGTCCAGCAGGCGGCGTTCGATGCTGCGCAGGTTGTGCACCAGCAGGTCCAGCGAACCCAGCAGGCGCTGCCACTGCGGGCGCTGCTGGTCGCGCAGGTAGGCCAGGGCATCGGCCAGGTCACGCCCGGCCTGCTGGTTGCTTTCCCCGTACACGAACGGCCGGCGCAGGCGGATCGCCTCGCCCAGCCGTGCGCAGGCCTGGCCCTGCAGGTCCAGCAGGCGCTGGCAGCGGTACAGCACGTCACTGTGGAAGAACGCATCCACCAGGGCGCCGTAGGGGTAGTGCGACGAGCTGGCACGCTCATGGAAATCCTGGGCCATGTAGTACAGGCGCAGGTACAAGCCGGAATTCACCCCGGGGCGGCCGGAGCGGCCGAAGCGCGCCATGATCGCGGCCTTGGCTTCATTGAGTGCGCCCACCACCCTGCGGTTCTGCTCGGCCAGGTCCAGCTGGCGACGGTGCAGGTCCGCTTCACGCACCGGCTCGAACAGCGCGGCCTTCAACTGCAGGTAGCGGCCCAGTTCCTGGTACAGGCGGGCTACGCGTTCGCGTACCGGGCGGTTGGCGAACAGGGCGGTCCAGACAATGGACAACAGGCCATACCAGACCGCACCGGCCAGCAGGTGGCTGACCGCATGCAGGGCGCGTGGCAGATCGCCGGCGCCGCCGTGCTGCTCCAGCCCGATCATGGTGTAGATGGCCAGGGTGACCGTGGCCTGGGCGATGGAGGCGTAGCGTTCGCCCAGCGCGCCCAGCAGGGTCAGGCCGAAGGTGGACAGCGCCAGCGCGGCGATGAACAGCCACGGCCACGGGAACAGCCAGATGACCGACGCGGCGGCAATGCAGAAGCACAGCAGCGACAGCAGCACCGCCTTGGTGCGGCCCCACCAGTTGTCATCGGTTTCGGCGATGGCGCTGGCGATGATGCCCAGGAACACACCGGGCAGGGCCGGCAGTGCGTCCATGTGCCAGCACACGCCCAGCGCGGTGGTCAGGGCAATGAAGACGCGCAGGCCGTAGCTGGCTTTTTCATGGGCCCACAGGCGGCTGAGGCGGGAATGGGGCGCGGACATGCAGGCTCGGGGGGCGGAGTGCCCCCATTATGGCGGTGCGCGCGTGTGTAGGGTGTTCGAGGTGCGGACCAACGGTCCGCACCCACCGAAACCGCATTACATCTCCCAGCGCACGCTCACGGCGAAGGTGCGCGGCAGGCCGATGCCAGCGTTGGACCAGTACTTGCGGTTGCCCAGGTTTTCCACGCTGGCGCGCAGGGTGACCGGATGGCCGCTGGCCATCAGGCGATAGCCCACGCCGGCATTGACCAGGGTGTAGTCAGGCAGCTTCAGGGTGTTGTCGGCGTCGTACCAGACATCGCCGTAGTAGCGCACGGCGGCGTAGGTTTCCAGGCCATCCACCCACGGCAGCTGGTAGCTGGCATGCAGCACGCCGCTCCAGCGGGCGGCACCGACGGTGCGGTTGCCTTCCTGCGCGGCGCTGTCCGGCGACAGCTTGTCGTAGGTCGGGTCCAGCCAGGTCACGCCGCCACCCACGGTCAGCGCGTCGGTCAGGTGCAGGTCGGCGCTGGCTTCCACGCCTTCGTACAGGGTGATGCCATCCTGCACCAGGCGCAGGCCGGTGTCGGTCTGCTGGTCGATGTTGGCGCCACGTTCCAGCCGGAACGCGGCCACGTTCGCATTCCAGCGCGAGGCTTCCACCTTGGCGCCGATTTCATACTGCTTGCTGATGGTCGGGTCCAGCACATCGCCGGCGTTGATGTAGGTGTTGCCCACGCGGCTGCCGGCTTCCAGCGATTCGATGTAGCTGGCGTACAGGGTCACTGCCTCGCTGGGCTTGAACATGACTGCATAGGTCGGAGTGACCGGGTAGGTGTGGTAACGGCCCTTGGTCTCGAAGTCGTTGTAGCGCCAGCCGGCCAGCACCGACCAGCCGCCGCCGAAGTCGACGGTATCGCTGGCGAACACCGCCTGCTGCACGGTTTCATCGCCGCGGGTCATCACCCGCGAACCCACCGCGTCGTGGCGGATCGCCGAACGCTGGTACAGGTTGGCGCGGCCGATGGTGTTCCACTCGTAGGGACGGTCCCAGCCCAGCCCGGTCTGGTGGCTGATGCCGGCCACCAGCTGGTGCTGCAGCGGACCGGTGCGGAAGCTGCCCTGCACCAGCGCCTGCGCGAGCTTCCATTCGCTCTTGCCGCCCAGCTCGTACACGTTCACGTTGTAGTCGCCGTTCGGATCGTCGATGTAGGCGAAGATCTTGTTGACGTCGTTCCACGAGGTGGTGACGCCGTAGCTCACGCTGGCCTTCCAGTCGCTGTTGATCTGCCAGTTCAACGCGGTCGACAGCAGGCTGGAACGGGTGTCGTAGTAGGTGCCCGGCACGCTGTTGTCGACGTCGCCGGCAATCGGCCGCGGCAGCGAGGTCAGGCCGATGAAATAGTACTGCGGCGATTCTTCGCTCAGGTCGCGCGACTGGAACACGCCGTCGAAGGTCCAGGTGAGCGCATCGCTCAAGCGCGCGTCCAGCGACAGTGCGCCGACCTTGCGGTCGACATGGCCGCCGTTGAAGGTTTCGCCCTTCTCCTGGTACGCGTTGAAGCGGTAGCCGAACATCTCTTCGTTGCCGAAGCGCCCGCCGGCATCGACGCCGCCGCTGACGATGCCCTGTTCGCGCCAGCCCAGCTGCGCGGAGAACGTCGGGGTGTCGGTCGGCTTCTTGGTGATGTAGTTGACGATGCCGCCGGGTGCGCCGAAGCCGTACAGGAAGCCACCGGGGCCCTTCAGCAGGTCGACCTGTTCCATCACTTCCAGCGGCCATTCGGTGCCCCACGAGGACACCTGCAGGCCGTTCACGCGGTAGCTGTCGTAGTTCAGATCGATGCCGCGGTTGCGGATGGGCGAGCTCCAGCCACTGGCGTAGGCGCTGACCTGGGTGGTGACCGAGGGATCGAACAGGAAGGCTTCACCCAGTGAGACGACCTGGCGCTGCTCCAGCTGTTCGCGGCCGACGGCGGTGATGGCGAACGGGGTGTCACGCAGGGCACGGTCGCCCAGCGCACCGGCTTCGGTGTGGGTGCGTTCGCCGACCACCTTGATGGCGTCCAGGTCGGTGGCGCTGCGGGTGTCGGCCGGGGCTTCTGCATGGGCCACGCAGGCAGCGGTCAGGGCGGCGGCCAGCAGGGCCACGCGCGGGGTGCGGAACGAAGGCATCGATCAGGTTCCTCGGCGGACGGCCACGGGCCATCCACCCATGGTTGGGGGAAGGGGCAGTGGCTGGGATCACGCAGGCTGACCGGGAACCGGGAGCGGGGCGCCGCAGGGGCGCAGGACCATGGCTGGTTGCGAATTGTTCTCTTTTCGTTACAGCGCGTCAAACCGTGACCGCCGCACGGGGTCAGAGCCCTCGCAGAGCGAGGGATCTGACCCCGGGGCTATGCGCGGGCCGCGCGCTTGAGCAGCTTCGCTTCGCGCTTGCGTGCGCGGCGCGCCCGCCAGCGATCGGCCAGGCACGAGAAGATCACGTACAGCGCCGGCGTGCTCAGCAGGGTCAGGCTCTGCGAGAACAGCAGGCCGCCGATCATCGCGATGCCCAGCGGCCGACGCAGTTCGGAGCCTTCGCCCAGGCCGATCGCCAGCGGCACCGCCGCCAGGATCGCCACCATCGTGGTCATCATGATCGGGCGGAAGCGCACGATGCTGGCCTCGCGTGCCGCTTCGCGCGGGGCCAGGCCGTGTTCGCGCTGCGCCACCAGGGCGAAGTCGATCATCATGATCGCGTTCTTCTTCACGATGCCGATCAGCAGCACCAGCGCGATCATCGAGATCACCGACAGTTCGGTGTTGGTGCCGAACAACGCCAGCAGCGCGCCCACGCCCGCCGCCGGCAGGGTGGACAGGATCGTGACCGGATGGATCAGGCTCTCGTACAGCATGCCCAGCACCAGGTACACGGTCAGGATCGCCGCGAACACCAGGATCAGCATGTCGCTGGGATCGGAGTTGAAGCCGAAGCCGGCGTCGTCGGCCAGGCGGATGTCGCCGGGCATGCGCATGCCCGCCACGGTGGCATCGATGATCGCCTTCGCTTCGCCCATGCTCACGCCGGGAGCCAGGTTGTAGCTCAGGTCCATCGTGGTGTACTGGTTTTCATGGGTGATCTGCGAAGGCGCCAGGCCAGGCACCTGGCTGGCCACCGCGGTGATCGGCACCATCTGCCCATTGCTGGCCTTCACATACACCTCGTCCAGCGCCGCCGGGGTGGCGGTCTGCGAGGGCAGGGCGTTCACCACCACGCTGTACTGGTTGATGTCCGAATAGATGGTGGAAATCTGTCGCTGGCCGAACGCACCGTACAGCGCACCGTCGATGGCACCGACCGAGACACCCAGGCGCGCCGCCTTGGCGCGATAGATTTCGATGTTCTGGCGCAGGCCGGCGTTGTCCACGTCGGTGCCCACGTCACGCAGCTTGGGGTTCTTCTTCAGCTCGGCCTGCAGCTTGGGCAGCCATTCCTGCAGTGCAGCCAGGTCGTTGCCCTGCAGGGAAATGCGGTACTGCGCGCCCTGGCTGTTGCCGCCGCCATCGTTGCTGGGCAGGTCCTGGATCGCGCGCAGGCGCAGCTGCAGGTCAGGGTAGCGGTCGGCCTTGGCGCTCAGGCGGGCCAGTGCATGGGCGGTGGTCTCTCGACGCCCTTCCTTGCGCGACTTCAGTTCCACGTTGAACTGCGCGCTGGAGCCCTGGCGGCCACTGCCCAGGCGCACGCCCACGGTCTTCACCGCCGGGTCGGCCATCAGCATGTCGGTGATGCGCCGCTGGCGGCTGACCATGTCTTCGAAGGAGACGGTGGCGCTGGAATTGGCGCGGCCCCAGATCAGGCCGGTGTCCTGTGGCGGGAACGCGCCCTTCTTCACCGCACCGAACAGGAAGATGGTGACGCCGATCAGGATGAGCGGGGTGAGCGAGAGCAGCAGCGCATGGCGCAGCGAAAAGTCCAGGAACACGGTGTAGATGCGCAGCATGCGCTCGTGCCCGGCATCGAGCCAACGGCCGAAGCGCGACGGTGCGGCGTTGTGGTCGTGCGCGCTCAGGAAGCGGCTGCACAGTGCCGGGGTGAGTGTCAGCGAGACGATCATCGACACCACGATGGCCGCCACCAGGGTCACGGTGAACTCGCGGAAGAAGGCGCCCATCATGCCGCTGGCAAACAGCAGCGGAATGAACACTGCAACCAGCGAGGCGGTGATCGAGACGATGGTGAAGCCGATCTCGCGCGCACCGGTGAAGGCCGCCTGCAGGCGCGGCATGCCTTCGTCCAGGTGGCGCATGATGTTCTCGATCACCACGATCGCATCGTCCACCACGAAGCCGATGGCGATCACCAGCGCCAGCAGGCTCAGGTTGTTCAGGGTGAAGCCCAGCGCGTACATCACCAGCGCGGCGCCGGCCAGCGACAGCGGCACGGTGACCGCGGCGATCAGGGTGGGGGCCAGGCGGCGCAGGAACAGCGCCATGGTCAGCACCACCATGGCCAGGCTGATCAGCAACGTGATCTGCACTTCATGCAGCGACGAGCGGATGGTCGGCGTGCGGTCGAAGTACGGGGTCATGGTGGTGCCGGGCTGCAGGTAGTCGCGCAGCGCGGGAATCTGCGCCTTCACCCGGTCCACGGTTTCCACGATGTTGGCGCCGGCACGGGTGAACACGTACATCACCACGGCCGGTTTGTGGTCGAACCACGCGGCCTGGTAGGCATCCTGCTGGCCGTCGTAGACGTTGGCGATGTCCTTCAGGCGGATCACCCGGCCATCGCCCTGGGTCTTCACCACCAGGTTGGCGAAGTCGGCCGCGCGTGCGACCGAATCGTTGGCGATGATCGCCGTGGTGGTGTTGCCGTCGCTGAGGAAGCCGGTGGGCGAGGTGACGTTGGCCGCGCGCACGGCGTTGCGCAGGTCATCGGCGGTCAGGCCCAGGGCGTTCATCAGGCGCAGGTTCACGTCCACGCGCACGGCCGGCGTGGAGGCCCCGGCGATATCCACCGAGGCCACGCCGCCGATCTGGCGGATGCGCTGGGCCAGCAGCGAATCGGCCACGTTGTACAGCTCGTCGGCCGACTGCGTCTGCGAAGTCAGCGCGATGGCGATCACAGGGTCGTCGTTCGGGTTCGCCTTCTGGTACATCGGCGAGCCCATGCCCGAAGGCAGGTCGGCCTGCGCCGAGTTGATCGCGGTCTGCACGTCCAGCGCCGCCGAATCGATATCGCGGTCGGTCTGGAAGATCATGAACACCAGCGAGCTGCCTTCCGAACTGGAAGAGCGCATGCGGTCGATGCCGGGCAGCTGGCCCAGGTGGCGTTCCAGCGGCGCGGTGACCGTGGAGGCCATGGTGGCCGCATCGGCGCCGGACTGGCTGGCGTGCACGAAGATGACCGGAATCTGGATGTTCGGCAGCGCCGACACGCCCAGCTTCAGGTAGCAGATCAGGCCGATGATGAACAGGCCGATGGCCAGCAGCGCGGTGCCGATCGGGCGGCGGATGAAGGGGCCGGACAGGTTCATCGTGCGGCCCCCCGCAGGTGCGGGGCCTGGATCATGCCTGCGGCTCCTGCAGCGAACCGTCGCGCAACGCGCGCTGCTCGCGGCGGCGGGCCAGCCATTCCGAGAACCGTTCCATGTACAGGTAGATCACCGGCGTGGTGTACAGCGTTACCAGCTGCGACAGCAGCAGGCCGCCGACGATGGCGATGCCCAGCGGGCGGCGCAGTTCCGAGCCGATGCCGGTGCCCAGTGCCAGCGGCAGCGCGCCCAGCATCGCCGCGGCGGTGGTCATCATGATCGGGCGGAAGCGCAGCAGGCAGGCGCGGCGGATCGCTTCGTGGGCGTTGGCGCCGGCACGGCGGGCTTCGATGGCGAAGTCCACCATCATGATGCCGTTCTTCTTCACGATGCCGATCAGCAGCACGATGCCGACGATGCCATCCACCGACAGGCTCAGGCCGCACACCATCAGCGCGAGCAGCGCGCCCACGCCGGCCGGCGGCAGGGTGGAAATGATGGTGATGGGGTGGATGTAGCTTTCGTACAGCACGCCCAGCACGATGTAGATCACCACCAGCGAAGCCAGCAGCAGCCACACCACGTCGGTCTGGCTGCCGGTGAACTCGGCGGCCTTGCCGATGAACTCGGCATGCAGGTGGGCCGGCATGTCCAGGCTGGCCTTGGTTTCTTCGATGGCCTTGACCGCATCGGACAGCGAGTAGCCCGGCGCCACGTTGAAGGAGACGGTCACCGCCGGCAGCTGCTGCTGGTGGCTGACCACCAGCGGCGCGCTGGTCACCTTGCTTTCGGCCAGCGCCGACAGCGGAATGATGTTGCCCGCGCCCACGGTAATGCCGGTGTTCTGCGCACCGATGCCGGTGGCGGTGGACGAGTTGGACGAGGTGACCTGGCCGAAGCTGGTGGCATTGGTGCCGGTCAGTGCGCCGGCGCCGTTGGAGGCCACGGCCAGCTGTTCCATCAGCGCGGTGCTGGTGCGGAACTCCGGCGCGACTTCCAGCACCACGCGGTACTGGTTGAGCTCGGTGAAGATGGTGGAGATCTGGCGCTGGCCGAACGCATCGTAGAGCGTGTCATCGATGGTCTGCATCGGCACGCCCAGCACGCTGGCCTTGTCGCGGTCGATGTTCAGTTCCAGCGCACGGCCCTGGTTGGACAGGTTGTTGTCCACGTCGGCCAGTTCCGGGCGCTGGCGCAGCGCTTCGGTCAGGCGCGTGGCCTGGGTGGCCACGGTGGCCGAGTCGACGTCGGACAGCGAGTACTGGTACTCGGTGGCGGCCACGCGCGTGTCCAGTGTCACGTCCTGTACCGGCTTCAGGTACAGCGCCACGCCGGGAATGCCGGCCACCGCCTTCTGCAGGCGCGGCAGGATCTCATCCAGGCCATCGCGCTGGCCGCGCTCCTTCAGCACGATCGACAGCTGGCCCTGGTTGAGCGTGGGGTTCATGCTGCCGGCACCGATGAAGGCCGACACGCCGGTCACGTCCGGGTCCTGGCGCAGGGCCTCGGCCACCTGCTTGGTGCGCTGCTCCATCTGCGGGAAGGCGATGTTCTGGTCGGCCTGCACCACGCCGGTGATCAGGCCGGTGTCCTGTTCGGGCAGCAGGCCCTTGGGAATCAGCACGTACAGCAGCACGGTCAGCACCAGCGCGGCGGCGGCCACGACCAGGGTGGCGCGCTGGTGGTCCAGCACCCAGTCCAGGCTGCGTTCGTACAGGCCTACGGTACGCGTCCACAGGTTCTGCTTGCCGGCGGCCGCTGCGCGCTCATGCGCGTCTTCGCCCTCGGGCAGCGCGTCGGGCTTGAGCAGGTAGGCGCACATCATCGGCGTCAGCGTCAGCGAGATCAGCATCGACAGCACCACGGCGATGCTGAGCACCCAGGCGAATTCGTGGAACAGGCGGCCGGTGACGCCGGGCATCAGCAGCAGCGGCAGGAACACGGCCACCAGCGAGACGGTCAGCGACAGCACGGTGAAGCCGATCTGGCGCGCGCCGATCTCGGCCGCTTCGCGGCCACTCTTGCCCTGCTCGATGTAGCGCACGATGTTCTCGATCATCACGATCGCATCGTCCACCACGAAGCCGGTCGCCACCACCAGCGCCATCAGCGAAAGGTTGTCCAGCGACATGCCGGTGAAGGCCATCACCGCGAACGTGCCGGCCAGCGACAGCGGTACCGCCACCGAGGGAATGATGGTGGCCCACAGCCGGCGCAGGAACACGAAGATGACCGCCACCACCAGGCCGATGGTCAGGATCAGGGTGAACTGCACTTCATGCACCGACGCACGGATCGTTTCGGTGCGGTCGTTGAAGACTTCCAGGTGCACGTCGGCCGGCAGCACACCCTGCAGCTGCGGCAGGATGGCGCGGATGCGTTCGACGGTCTGCACGATGTTGGCACCGGGCTGGCGGCGCACTTCCAGCAGCACCGCCGGCTTGCCATCGGCCCAGGCGGCCAGCTGGTCGTTCTCCACGCCGTCCACCACCTGGGCCACGTCGGACAGCCGCACCGGGCGGCCGTTCTTGTAGCTGATGATGGTGTCGCGGTACTCGGCGGCACTGGCCAGCTGGTCGTTGGTACCGATGCTGTAGGACTGGGTCTTGCCGTTCAACGAGCCCTTGGGCGCGTTGACGTTGGCCTGGGTGAGCGCGCTGCGCAGCTCTTCCATGGTCAGGCCCATGTTCGACAGCTGCGCCGGATTGACCTGGATGCGCACGGCCGGGCGCACGTTGCCGGCAATCGATACCAGACCCACGCCCTGCACCTGCGACAGGCGCTGGGCCAGGATCGAATCGGCGTAGTTGTTGACCTCGCGCAGCGGCCGCGTGTCAGAGGTCAGCTTCAGGGTGACGATGGCCGCGTCGGCCGGGTTCACCCGGTTGTAGACCGGCTGGTAGGGCAGCGACGAGGGCAGGGTGGCCTGGCGGATCGCCGCCTGCACGTCCTGCGCGGCGATATCGATGTCGCGGTCCATCGAGAACTGCAGGATGATCGTGGACAACCCGGCCGACGAATCGGAGGTCATCAGTTCCAGCCCGGAAATCTGCCCGAACTGGCGCTCCAGCGGGGTGGTGACCAGCGACGCCATGGTGGTGGCGTTGGCACCGGGGTACTGGGTGGTGACCACCAGGCTGGGGGCATCGATTTCCGGCAGCGCCGACACCGGCAGCTTGCGGTAACCCAGGATGCCCAGCAGCAACAGGCCCGCCATCAACAGCGAGGTAGCGATGGGACGGCGGATGAAGATCGTCGAAAAGCCCACGGACTGATCCTTGCTGGCGCTTCAATGGCTGCGCCGGCAGCAGGGCCGGCGCGAAAGGAAAGGGTGGCCTGCGCTCAGCGCGGGCCACCACCGGGACGGCCGCGGCCGCCGCTCTTCTGTTCGGCGGCCTTCAGTTCGGCCTCGGTGGGCGCAGCGGGGGTTTCGCCCGGCTTCAGCGCGGTCACCTTGCTGCCCGGCTTCAGGCGGAACTGGCCTTCGCTGACCACCCGCTCGCCACCCTTCAGGCCTTCGGTGATCTGCACGTGGCTGTCGCCCACTTCCACGCCACTGCGCACGGTCTGCATCTTGACCGTGTTGTCGCCCTGCACCAGATAGACGTACTCGCCATCGGGCCCGCGCAGCACGGCCTGGGTGGGAATGACCACGCCACCGGCAATGGTGCGCAGCTGCATGCGCACGTTCACGAACTGGCCCGGCCACAGGCCGTTGTCGGTGTTTTCGAAGATCGCGCGGGCCTTGAAGGTGCCGCTGTCGGCGCTGATCAGGTTGTCCACCACGTCCAGCGAGCCGTCACCGGACAGCACGTGCGAATCGGCGCGGTCCAGCGCAGCGACCGGCACCTTGCCTGCGGCCTGCGCCTGGCGCACGTCGCCCAGCTGGCGTTCGGGCAGGTTGAACAGCACATGGATCGGGTGGATCTGGGTGAGGGTGACCAGCGCGGTACCGGCATTGACCACGTTGCCAGCGTCGACCGCACGGATGCCGGCAATGCCGGAGATCGGCGCGGTGATGCGGGTGTACTGCAGCTGCACCTGCGCGGCGCGCGCGCTGGCCTCGTTGGCGGCCACTGCGCTTTCGTACTGTGACACCTGGTTTCGTTGTGTATCCAGATCGGTCTTGGCGACGAACTGGCGATACTCCGGCGCGTTGGAGCGCTGGTAGTTGGAACGGGCGGTGGCCAGCAGCGCCTCGTTCTGGCGCTTGGCGGCCACGGCCTGGTCATAGCTGGCCTGCGCGCTGCGCGGGTCGATCTGCGCCAGCAGGTCGCCCTGCTTCACTTCCTGGCCTTCGCGGAAGTTGAGGCTCATCAGCTGGCCACCCACCTGCGGGCTGACCGTGACGGTGTTCATGGCCGTGACCGTACCCAGGGCGCTGGCATACACCGGCACATCCTGGCGGGTGGCATCGACCACGGTGACCGGCACCGGGCCGGCATCGGGGTCTTCGCCGCCCTGGCGCGCCGCGGCGCCCGGGCCTGCCGCCTTGTCCTTGCCGCCGCCCAGTACCCGCACGCCGACGACTGCCAGCACCAGCACTGCCACGACCAGCAGCACGATCTTCCAAACACGTGACATTCAAGGACTCCAAGAAGGCTGGACGGGGCGGCGCCCCGGTTGGCAATGCGCAAAGCATACCTGTGACCCATGCCATTTCCTGCATGACGGATGGGACGGGCGCTCAGACCCGGCGTGGCGAAAGAGGTTCCCGTAGCGGCAGCCTTGCCCTACATTCAGGTGCAGACCCCTTCCGTGGAGCCCGTGATGCGCCGTTCCCTGCTGCTGTCCGCCCTGCTGCTGGCTGTGCCGGCCCTTGCCCATGCCGACGTGGCCGAGCGCCCGGAGGTGACCGCTGCCGCGCAGCGCCTGCAGGCGCAGGTGGTGGAATGGCGCCGCGACTTCCACCAGCACCCGGAACTGTCCAACCGCGAAGCGCGCACCTCGGCCGAGGTGGCCAAGCGCCTGCGCGCGATGGGCCTGAAGCCGAAGACCGGCATTGCCCACCACGGCGTGGTGGCGATCATCGAAGGCGGCAAGCCGGGCCCGAAGATCGCCCTGCGCGCGGACATGGACGCGTTGCCGGTAACCGAACAGACCGGCCTGCCGTTCGCCTCCAAGGCTACGGCGCAATACCGCGGGCAGACCGTGGGGGTGATGCACGCCTGTGGCCATGATGCGCACACCGCCACCCTGCTGGGCGTGGCCGAGGCCTTGGTGGCGATGAAGAAGGACCTGCCAGGCCAGGTGATGCTGATCTTCCAGCCGTCCGAAGAAGGTGCGCCGCCGCCGGAAGAGGGTGGTGCCGCGCTGATGCTGAAGGAAGGCCTGTTCGCCGACTTCAAGCCCGAGGCCGTGTTTGGTCTGCACGTATTCTCCAGCGTGCAGGCCGGGCAGATCGCGGTGCGTGGCGGCCCGTTGATGGCCGCTTCCGATCGCTTCGGGATCAAGGTGATCGGTCGCCAGACGCATGGTTCGGCACCGTGGAACGGGGTGGACCCGATCGTGGCCACCGCCGATCTGGTCGGCACCGCGCAGACCATCGTCAGCCGCCGCACCAATCTGTCCAAGCAGCCGGCGGTGCTGACCTTCGGTGCGATCAACGGCGGCATCCGCTACAACATCATTCCCGACGAAGTGGAGATGGTCGGCACCATCCGCACCTTCGATGAGGGCATGCGCCAGCAGATCTTCGCCGATCTGCGCAACGTGGCCGAGCACACGGCCGCGGCGCACGGGGCCAAGGCGGTGACCGAGATCTACGAGGCCGAGGGCAACCCGGCCACGGTGAACGACCCGGCGCTGACCGCGAAGATGCTGCCGAGCCTGCAGGCGGTAGTGGGCAAGGACAACGTCTATGAGCCGCCGCTGCAGATGGGCGCGGAGGATTTCTCGCTGTACGCCAAGGAAGTGCCGGGCATGTTCTTCTTCGTCGGTTCCACCAGCGTGGGCATCGACCCGGCGACGGCGCCGGCGAACCATTCGCCGAAGTTCCTGTTGGATGAGAAGGCGCTGGATGTTGGCCTGCGCGCGTTGCTGCAGGTCAGCCTGGATTATCTGCACGGCGCCGGCTGAGGGGTAACGGCAGGGCTTGCAGCCCTGCACCCGCTGCAATCAAAGGCAACATCAACGTCAACGTCAAAAGCGGGGCTGGTTTACTGTGGGTTGGGCGGGGCGGTGTGGGCTTGCAGGACACGCCGTAAATCCATCCATGGAGGCTCGTAGGCGCCATTCATGGCGCCTGCGGTCCTGCAAGCCCACACCACCCCGCCCCCGACAGTTTCCCGCAACTGTCGGAACGGCACGGGGTCGGATCCCGTTGCTTCGCAACGGGCTCTGACCCCAACGCTGCTTTGGTGGGTGTCGACCTTGGTCGACACGGCGGACGTCATGAACGTCCGAAGCATCGGCTTTTGAATTTGATTTTCCTGATCTTTCCCGTGGTGGCGCGGGAAACTGTCCGTGGCCGGGAGGGTGGGTTGGCTGGGGGCGTGAGCCGCATGGGCCCGGGGCATGCCTCGGGCGGGTTGGGCAGGACGCCCAACCCCGGTCTTGCCGTGTGCGCAGGACAGCGCACACGAGCAAGCGGCGACCGAGCTTACATGGACGTACTTGCAGCGTCCCCCAGCCAACCCACCCTCCCGGCCAACCCCGAAATCCTGCTCTTAACCACCACGGAGGGGCTCCGCCGTTGGCCGGCCCGGCCGAAGGCCCGCCCTGCGCGCGATACAATGACGCCCATGAACACCCCCCAGGACTCCAGCCTCGGTCGCGAGGTCAGTTACCCGTCGCAGTACGATCCCGGCCTGCTGTTTCCCATCCCGCGCATCGGCGCCCGTTCGGAAATCGGCCTCGATGATGCCGCGCTGCCGTTCGTCGGCCATGACCGCTGGCACGCCTTCGAACTGAGCTGGCTCGACCCGCGTGGCAAGCCGCAGGTGGCCGTGGCCACCGTGCAGGTGCCGTGCACCTCGCCGCGGCTGATCGAATCGAAGTCGTTCAAGCTGTACCTGAACTCCCTCAACAGCACCCGTATCGACAGTGCCGAAGCCCTGCGCGAGCGCCTGGCCGCCGACCTGTCGGCCTGTGCCGGTGCCCCGGTGCAGGTGGAATTCGGTCTGCCGGCGCTGCGCGAAGCGCCGCTGGGTGAGTCCATCGACGGGCTGGAGGTGGAGATCGACTGCTACGGCCCGCCGCAGGCCAATTATCTGGCTGCCGACGCGGGCAACGTGGTGGAAGAGACCCTGGTGTCGGCCTTGCTGAAATCCAACTGCCCGGTGACCGGCCAGCCGGATTGGGCCACGGTCAGCCTGCGCTACCGCGGCCCGAAGATCGATCGTGCTGGCCTGCTGCGTTATCTGGTCAGCTACCGCGAGCACGCCGAGTTCCACGAGCAGTGCGTCGAGCGCATCTTCAGCGAGGTGTCCGCACGCTGCCAGCCGCAGTGGCTGGAAGTGGAAGCGCGCTACACCCGCCGCGGTGGCCTGGACATCAATCCCTGGCGTGCCAGCCCCGGCATCGCAGCCCCCGCTGCGACCTACCGCGAACTGCGCCAATAAGCGCCGCCGGGCATGGCCCGGCGCTACCGCGGGGGATGGCCGGCGATAGCGCCGGTTCACGCCCGGCGAGCGCAGCGGCCATCGGCCACCCCGATTGTTCAGCCGCCCCGGGGGGCGGCTTCACATCTGCACCATCCCCATTTAACAACCGCCATGGCACCGTGCATACCACGTAGTCATGCAGACGGGAGTGTGTGGATGAGTACCGAGAAGAAGGCCGATTTCTCCGGCGTAAGCGCCAGCGTCGACAGTACCGCGCAACAGGTTCCCAAGGCGGACTTTTCCGGCGTGAGCGCATCGGTGGACAGCACCGCTGATGTTGTCAGTGGCGGCACTTACACCGTGCAGAAGGGAGATTCGCTGTCGAAGATCGCCAAGCAGCACCTGGGCGATGCCAATGCCTGGAAGAAGATCTTCGAGGCCAACCGCGATGTGCTTGACGACCCGGACAAGATCTTCCCGGGCCAGACCCTGAAGCTGCCGCCGAAGTAAGCCGGACCCGCAACCGGCCCACGATCGCTATCCGAACATGCCTGGGAGAAACCACGAATGATCAAGACCACGCCGCTTCAGAACGCCCTGCTGGCCGCCCTGCTGGGCAGTGTCGCCCTGGTGGGCTGCAAGAAGAAGGAAGAATCCACCGATACCAATGCCGCCCCGGCAGCCACTGCCCCGGCCGAGCCGGCACCGGCGCCGATGACCGGCGCGCCGCCGCCGATGGCCGCCGCAAGCGCCGTGGCCGTGTCCTCGGTCACCGTGGGCAAGAGCGCGGCTGCGGACAAGTCCGTCGCCACGGCCGCCCTGTTTGCACCGAAGGATGATGTCGTCGTTTCGGTGAAGACCGATGGCGCGGCCAGCAACGTCAACGTCGGCGCCAAGCTGACCTTCCAGGACGGCCAGGTGGCCGGTGAACAGAGCGCCACGCTGAACACCAGCGGCGCCGAGACCACCAACATCACGTTCAAGAATGCCAATGGCTGGCCGGCCGGCAAGTACCGCGCCGAAGTCATGGTTGATGGTAAGGCGGCCGGAACGCCGCAGGAGTTCGAGGTCAAGTAAGTCCCGCCGACTCTCTCCCGGTTGGACTCACGATGGACGCAGCCGCGAGGCTGCGTCTTTTTTGTTGGGCGGTTGCACGCTGGGCCGCATCCACGCATGGCCTGGATCTACCCGAACGGCCGCCGCGCAGGGTGTAGAACACGCCACGCGTGGGCGCGCGGCGATGGTTGCAACCGATACCACGGCAATGGATCACTGCGTTGCCGCAGCGCAGTACCTTGGCGTATGGCATGGCTTTGCCCCGCGCGGCTGAAAACGCGACAATGCAGGGGTTTCCCCGCCGCGCGCCCACCCTGACGGCGACGAGGGAAAGTGACACGGTTGCACGTGGCCCGGCGCTGGCGCCGGCCTTCCCCTGAGAACTGCTACAGAGTCCAAGTCCCCCATGTCCAAGATCCTCTATACGCTGACAGACGAAGCACCGTTCCTGGCGACCCAGTCGCTGCTGCCGATCATCGACGCCTATACCGCCACTGCTGGCATCGTGGTGGAAACCCGTGACATCTCGCTGTCCGGCCGCATCCTGTCGCAGTTCCCCGAACTGCTGAGCGATGCGCAGAAGGTCAGCGACGACCTGGCCGAGCTGGGCCAGCTGGCGACCACCCCGGACGCCAACATCATCAAGCTGCCGAACATCTCCGCCTCGGTGCCTCAGCTGAAGGCGGCCATCAAGGAACTGCAGGACCAGGGCTATCCGCTGCCGGATTACCCGGAAACCCCGGCCGACGACCAGCAGCGCGACTACAAGGCGCGCTACGACAAGGTCAAGGGCAGCGCGGTGAACCCGGTGCTGCGCGAAGGCAACTCCGACCGCCGCGCGCCGCTGTCGGTGAAGAACTACGCCCGCAAGCACCCGCACCGCATGGGCGCCTGGGCGTCGGATTCGAAGTCGCACGTTTCGCACATGGCCGCCGGTGATTTCTACGGCAGCGAAAAGTCGGCCACGCTGGCCAACGCCGGTGCGCTGAAGATCACCTTCCACGGCAAGGACGGCAGCGCCGTCGTGCTGAAGGAAAAGACCGCGGTCAAGGCCGGAGAGATCGTCGATGCCGCGGTGATGAGCCGTAAGGCGCTGGCCAGCTTCATCGCCGCGCAGATCGAAGATGCCAAGGCGCAGGGCGTGCTGTTCTCGCTGCACCTGAAGGCCACCATGATGAAGGTCTCCGACCCGATCATGTTCGGCGTGGTGGTCAACGAGTTCTACAAGGACGTGTTGGCCAAGCACGCCGACGTGCTGAAGCAGGCCGGTTTCGATGCCAACAACGGCATTGGTGACCTGGCCGCGCGCCTGCCGTCGCTGCCGGAAGCCACCCGCGCCGCGATCGAAGCCGACCTGGCTGCCGAGTACGCACAGCGCCCGGGCGTGGCCATGGTCAACTCGGACAAGGGCATCACCAACCTGCACGTGCCGAGCGACGTGATCGTCGACGCCTCGATGCCGGCGATGATCCGCGACTCGGGCAAGATGTGGAATGCCGAAGGCAAGCTGCAGGACACCAAGGCCATCATCCCTGATCGCTGCTACGCCGGCGTGTACCAGGCCGTCATCGACGACTGCAAGGCCCACGGTGCGTTCAACCCGGCCACCATGGGTTCGGTGCCGAATGTCGGCCTGATGGCGCAGAAGGCCGAAGAGTACGGCTCGCACGACAAGACCTTCCAGATCGCTGCCGACGGCGTGGTCAAGGTCACCGACGATGCCGGCAACGTGGTGTTCGAACACGCGGTGGAAGCCGGTGACATCTGGCGCATGTGCCAGACCAAGGACGCACCGATCCAGGACTGGGTGAAGCTGGCCGTCGAACGCGCCCGCCTGAGCAGCACCCCGGCTGTGTTCTGGCTCGATGCCGCCCGCGCCCACGACGCGCA
The DNA here is from genome assembly GCF_003086855.1 of Stenotrophomonas sp. YAU14A_MKIMI4_1. NCBI lineage: Bacteria > Pseudomonadati > Pseudomonadota > Gammaproteobacteria > Lysobacterales > Lysobacteraceae > Stenotrophomonas > Stenotrophomonas sp. YAU14A_MKIMI4_1. The sequence continues at coordinate 4,074,653 of NZ_CP025998.1, read as the reverse complement.
GGTCATCGCCAAGGTCGAGCAGTACCTGAAGGACCACGACACCAACGGCCTGGACATCCGCATCCTGCCGCCGGTGGAAGCGACCGCGTTCTCGCTCGATCGCATCCGCAAGGGCGAGGACACCATTTCGGTGACCGGCAACGTGCTGCGCGATTACCTGACCGACCTGTTCCCGATCATGGAACTGGGCACCAGCGCCAAGATGCTGTCGATCGTGCCGCTGATGGCCGGTGGCGGCCTGTTCGAGACCGGCGCCGGTGGTTCGGCCCCCAAGCACGTGCAGCAGTTCGTGGAAGAGGACTACCTGCGCTGGGATTCGCTGGGTGAATTCCTGGCCCTGGCCGCGTCGCTGGAACACCTGGGCAACCGTTACGACAACGCCGCCGCCCGTGTGCTGGCCAAGGCGCTGGACGAAGCCAACGGCCAGTTCCTGGACAACGACAAGTCGCCGTCGCGCAAGCTGGGTGGCATCGACAACCGTGGCAGCCACTTCTACATCGCCCTGTACTGGGCGCAGGCGCTGGCTGCGCAGAACGACGATGCCGCACTGAAGGCGCGCTTCGCACCGCTGGCCAAGGCGCTGAGCGACAACGAACAGAAGATCGTTGACGAGCTGGTGGCGGTGCAGGGCAAGGCCGTGGATATCGGCGGCTACTACCGTCCGGACGTGGCCAAGGCCAGCCAGGCCATGCGTCCCAGCGCGACCCTGAACGCCGCACTGGAACAGCTGCGCGGCTGATCCATCGCTGCTGGTTGTGAAGAAGAAACCCGCGCTCCGGCGCGGGTTTCTTTTTGCTGGGGCCAGGGGGTGGCGCCCAGGGTCGGATCCCGCTGCGAAGCAGAGGGCTCTGGCCCATTCCCCAATGCCGTCAACACGGCATGAAACTTGCCCCCGATGGCCGTCGCAGAACCGCTGTGTGCCCTTTCACTACCCGCTGCAATCTGAGCAATGGGTCACGGCCCGCCGTGTCTCACTTGTCCTAGCCTTGGCCTGCGAAACCGCCGGGGAGGCGGTTGCCCGGGGAACTCGGATGGCACGCGTGCTGGTGGTGGGAACCGATATCCAGGGCGAGCAGGCACTGCTGCAGCGCCTGCGTGTGGCCTCGGCGCTGCCTGACGGGCAGATCCGCCGCAGCCAGGATCTGGATGACTGCGATCTGCTGGTGATCCGCGATACGCCGGCCCTGCGCAATGCGGCACTGCGCATGCGCCAGCAGCGGCCCCGCCTGCAGTGCTGGATAGAAGACATCGGTGGGCAGCTGCGCCGCGGCGATGGTGGCCACGATGTGCTGGACGACGGAGCCATCGGCCATGCGCTACGCGGCATGCAGGCCGCGCCGGCGTCCACACCGGTACGCCTGGCCGACGGCGCCCATGCCATCACCCGCCTGCTGCGCGAGCGTTTGCCGTTGCGCCAGGGCCAGTTGCTGCTGGCCCTGGAGGGCCAGCCGCTGCTGCTGATGGATATCGAACAGGACCAGGCCGTGCTGCTGCAGGAGCCGGCCGCGCACCTCGTGGAGCGCCTGGCCGACGGATTCGAACACCTGCAGCTGGACGCGGTCACGGCCGTGCAGCTGCAGGCGCTGGCCGGTACGCGGCCGCGCCAGCCGCTGCGCCCGCTGCTGTGGCAATGGGCGCAGCGCAGCCGCCACTGGCAGGCACTGGACGAGCGCCTGCGCGGGGCCACGGTGAAGCTGCTGCGCTGGCCGGATTTCCGCGTGCTGGGCCACGATCACGATGCCTTCCGTCTGTGCTCGCTGCTGCTCAAGCGCGCCAGCACGGTGGATGAGTGCGCGATGCTGCTGGAGCTTCCCGCCGCGGCCGTGCGTGACTTCGTGCATGCGGCCTACCTGTGCGGCTACGCCCAGTTGCAGGGTTCGGCCACATCCACGGCCACGCCGCTGCGCGGCAGCAGCCCCGACCCTGGCCTGCTGGCCCGTCTGTGGCGCAGCCTGCGCGGGAACGAGCGCCATGCGTGAACACAAGGTGGTGGTGCTGGGCGGCATGGGCAGCGGCAAATCGACGCTGGTGCGCAGCATCGCGGCCGGCGCGGTGATCGATACCGATGTGGCCAACAGTGATCGCGCCGGTGCCGACAAAGCATCGACCACGGTGGCCCTGGACTACGCCGACATCGACCTGCCCAACGGCGAGCGCCTGCGCCTGTACGGCACGCCGGGCCAGCAGCGCTTCGACTTCCTGTGGCCGATCCTGCTGCAGGGCGCGCGTGGCGCGGTGCTGCTGCTGGACGCGCGCCGCAGCGGCCTGACCACCGAACTGGACACCTACCTGCAGGCCCTGCAGCCCTTCGCCGGTGCGCTGGCGCTGGTGGTGGCGGTCACCCACCTGGACCTGGCACCGGCAGCGGTACTGGACGACTGGGCGGCACGCGCCGTGCTGGACGGGCAACCGTTGCCGCTGCTGCCGCTGGATGCCCGCGATCGTGAGCAGGGACTGCTGCTGATGGATGTACTGATGAGCGAGATGGAAGCGCACGCCCTGGTGGCCGCGCATGGCTGACGGACAGCCGGCCCTGCTGCCTGACGAACGACAACGCGCGCGCCTGCAACCGCTGTTGCACGACCTGCGACAGCGCGTGGAGGGCGTGCGTGCGGTGGTGCTGGCCAGCGTGGATGGCTTTGCGGTGGTCAGTGCCGGTGCCGAAGGGCGCGGCGAACGGCTGGCGGCGATGACCAGCGCCATGCTGGCGCTGGCCGGCGCGGTGGGGCGCGAACTGGTACTGGGCGAACTGCAGACGCTGATGCTGGAGGCCGCCGGCGGCAAGGTGCTGATGCTGGCCATTACCGCCGAAGGGCGCGCACCGCTGCTGCTGATGGCCGCGTGCGACCAGCGCAGCGTGATCGGCCAGGTGCTGTGGCAGAGCAGGGAATGTGGCCGGGAGATCCTGGCCGAACTCGGCGGAACGTGAGCCCGGCCGCAGGGGAACGAGGGGCTCGAACCAACAAGATGAAGGGGAGCGCACGTGGCTGGACTGACTGAATCGCTGAATGCACTGATGGGGATTGACGGCGCGCAGGCCGTCGCCCTGGTCGATTACGAGAGCGGCATGCTGCTGGGCGAGGCCGGCGCGGGCATGGACATGGAGGTGGCGGCCGCCGGCAACACCGAAGTGATCCGCGCCAAGATGAAGACCGCCGCGTCGCTGAACCTCAACGACAGCATTGAAGACATCCTGATTTCGCTGGGCAAGGCGTACCACATCATGCGCCCGGTGGCGCGCAAGAAGGGCCTGTTCTTCTACATCGTGCTGGACCGGACCAAGAGCAACCTGGCCCTGGCCCGGCGCAAGGTGCAGGACGTGGAAGCCGAACTGGCGATCTGACCGCCCGCCTGACCGCCTTTCGTAGAGTCGAGCTTGCTCGACTGCTCCGCACCGGGCGTTCGTAGAGTCGAGCTTGCTCGACTGCTTCTACCCAAGGCAGTCGAGCAAGCTCGACTCTACGGAAAAGCAGCCGCCGCGCTCGACGCTACACAAGCCACCCCACGGCGGCGTATGGTTGACCCATGGCCGCCCTCGACTTCCCGCCGGAACTGCCCCTGCGCCTTGCCCAGGCCATCGCGGCCGGCTTCGAGGATTACCACGCGCGCTTTGCCGCCATCACGGCGCGCGCGCGTGGCCGCTTCGAGCAGCGCGACTGGGCCGGCGCACGCCAGGACGCGGTCGAGCGCATCGCCCTGTACGACCTGTGCATTGCCGAACGCATGGATGCCCTGCGGCGGTTGGCCGGCGAGGCCGTCGGCGAGCGCGCGCTGTGGCTGCAGGTGCACGCGCACTTCACCACCCTGCTGCAGGGGCTGATCGACGCCGAGCTGTACAAGACCTTCTACAACACGCTGTCACGGCGTTTGTTCGGCACCCGCGGCGTCGATCCGGCGGTGGAGTTCATCGCCTTCGACGTCGAGCCCTCCGATGCGATCACCCACCCGGTGGCCCGCCACACCTACTCGGTCTCGGCCACCCGGCCAGTGGAGGCCCTGCAGCGGGTGCTGGCCGACTATCGCTTCGATGTGCCGTATGCCCACCAGTTGCGTTGCGCTGCGGCCATCGCGGTGCGCCTGCAGGACGATCTTGCCCACTGGGGCGATACCCCGGTACGCAGCATCGAACTGCTCGATACGGTGTTCTACCGCGAGCGCCGCGCGTACCTGGTGGGGCGTGTATTTGGCGAACACCGTTTCTCGCCCTGCGTGATTGCCCTGGTGAACGACGCCGGCGGCCTGCGTGCCGACGCCGTGCTGACCCGCCGTCGCGATGTCGCCCATCTGTTCGGTGTATCGCGCAGCTACTTCCAGGCCGACCTGGCCACGGTGGGTGATGCAGTGGTGTTCCTGCGCAGCCTGCTGCCGGGCAAACCCATCGATGAGCTGTACACCGTGCTGGGCCGCGCCAAGCAGGGTAAGACCGAGCGTTACCGTACGTTCTTCCGCCATTTCGGCGACCATCCCAACGAGCAGCTGGTGCATGCCGAGGGCACACCGGGCATGGTCATGGCGGTGTTCACCCTGCCCAGCTACCCGCTGGTGTTCAAGCTGATACGCGACCGTTTCGCCTGGCCCAAGGCCATGTCGCGGCAGCAGGTGGAAGAGAAATACGCGCTGGTGTTCAACCTGGACCGGGTGGGGCGCCTGCTGGACGCGCAGCCGTACCGGCACCTGCGTTTCCCGCGTGCGCGGTTTGCTCCGGCGCTGCTGGATGAGCTGCTGCAGCAGTGCGCGCAGAGCGTGCGCGTGGATGGCGATGAGATCGAGATTGCGCTGTGCTACGTGCAGCGCCGTTTCCGGCCATTGAATCTGTACCTGCGCGAACAGAGCGGCGACGCCGTGCGTGCAGCGGTGCTGGACTACGCGCAGGCGATCACCGACATGGCGCGCAACAACATCTTTCCGGGCGACATGCTGCCGAAGAACTTCGGTGTATCGCGGCATGGGCGCGCGGTGTTCTATGACTACGACGAACTGTGCCTGGTCAGCGAATGCGTGTTCCGCGCCTGGCCGCAGCCGCGCTCACCGGAAGAGGCCATGGCCGACGAACCCTGGTTCCATGTGGGCCCGCGTGACGTTTTTCCCGAGCGCTTCGGCCCGTTCATGGGGCTGCCCGCGCAGGAACTGGCGGCGGTGCGCGAGCACTATCGCCATCTGTTCGATCCGCTGTGGTGGCAGGGGCTGCAGGCGCGTTTCGCGGCCGGCGACTACCCCGATACGCCCCCTTACGCAGGGGCGCACCGCCTGGCCTGAGCCTTGGATGCCCTGGCCGGGATGGGGTAGCCTGTGGTCTTCATGCACAAGGAGTGGCTGTGATGCGTACATCTCTTTTCCTGGCCGTGGCCCTGGCAGTGGGTGCCGGCGCAGTGACCTTCGACAGCGCGCAGGCGCAGACCGCGCGGGAAGTGCGCAAGCAGGCCGAGGCCAGCCTGACCCTCACGGGCGTCATCGATATCGGCCGCGAAGGACAGGTGGAAGGCTTCCGTCTGGACAAGCGCGACAAGGTGGGCGAGGGCGTTGCCGCACTGGTGGAAAGCACCGTGGGCCAGTGGCGTTTTGAACCGGTGAAGGTGGACGGCACTGCCGTGCCGGCACGCACCGCGGTGCGGCTGCGCCTGCTGGCCGACAACATGTCCGAGGAAAGCATGCAGGTGCGGGTGGCCGACGCCAACTTCGGCCCGGCCAATGCCAGCAAGGGGGCCAGCACCGATGAGGTGAAGGGCCTGCGCCTGACACGGCCGGAATACCCGCAGCGTGCGTGGGCCATGCGCGGGCAGGGCATGGTGCTGCTGCTGGTGAAGGTCGCCCGGGACGGTACCGTGGCCGATGTCGTGGCCGAGCAGACCAACCTGACATCGGTGGGCCCGGCGCGCACCATGGACCTGCTGCGCAAGACCCTGGCAGATGCCAGCGTCAGGACTGCCAAGGGCTGGACCTTCACCCCGCCCACCACCGGCAAGTACAAGGACAGCGAGTTCTGGACCGTGCGCGTGCCCGTGCACTACGACATCGACAACCGCGACGAACGCTACGGCCGCTGGTCGGCCTATATCCCGGGCCCGCGCCAGAAGGCGCCGTGGATTACCGGTGAGGATGCGCAGGCCACCGGCACCGATCTGCTGCCCGCAGGTGGCGTGTATATGGTCGGCACCCAGGACGGCCCGCGCCTGTTGACCCCGCTGGGCTGAGGCGGCGCCGCCATGCCCGCACGCTCAATCGGCGTGCGGGTACACCACCACCTGGTTGCGGCCCTGTTCCTTGGCCAGGTACAGGGCCTTGTCGGCCAGCCGCAGCGCCTGCTCCACATCGGCATGGAAGCTGGGGAAATGGGCCACGCCCAGCGACACGGTGATCGTGCCGACCGGGGCGAAGGCTTCGTCGGCGATGTGCCGGCGCAGCCGTTCGGCGGCCTGGCGTGCGGCATCGGTGCCGACGCCCGGCAACAGCAGCAGGAATTCCTCGCCGCCGGCGCGGCACAGCACGTCGGTTTCGCGCGAATGCCGGCGCATCTGTTCGGCAATGTGCACGATGGCCGCGTCGCCCACATCGTGGCCGTGCGTGTCGTTGATCGACTTGAAGCGGTCGATGTCCAGCGCCACGATCGCGAACGGTACGCCCTGCGCCTGCAGCAGCTCCAGTGCGTGCTGCAGGCCACGGCGGTTCAGCAGCCCGGTCAGCGGGTCGGTGCGGCTGGCCCGGTTCAGCGAACCGATGCGGTCCTGCAGGGCGTTGAAGCTGTACAGCACCGCCTGCTTCAACTGCGCCACTTCGAAATACCAGGCGCGGATGCCGGTCACGTGGTTGATCGCGTTGCCGGTGTCTTCGCCTTCCTGCACGTTGCGCGCCAGCTGCCACAGCGGCAGCGAGATGCGCCGTGCGAACCACCAGGTGATCAGCAGCGACAGCACGCCCAGCGGAATGGCATTCCAGATGACCGAGCTCATCAGGCGCGACAGCGGCTGCAGGGTCGCTTCGGTGGGGCGCTGGGCGATGATGCCCCAGCCGGTGGCCGGCACCGGCGCATAGCCGGACAGCTGGGCCACGCCGTGGTTGTTGACCAGCTGCTGGCTGCCGGAACGGCCGCGCATCAGCGCCTTCACCGCCGGGTTGTCCAGCGCGTAGGTGCCCACTTCCTTGGCATCGTTGTGGTAGATGATGCGACCGTTGTGGTCCACCACGTACAGGTACGAGCCATCGCGGTAGTAGTGCTTGCCCAGCAGGGTGTGCAGGGCGCTGCGCTGGCGCAGGTACAGGGTGCCGCTGACGTAGCCCAGGTAGTTGCCCTGGCGGTCGAAGATGGGGTGCGACAGCGAGATCAGCAGTTTGCCGGTGGCCGACTGGTAGGGATCGCTGATCAATGGCTGGCGCCGTGCCAGGGCCATCTGGCTGCCCACGCTCTTGAGCACTTCACCCTGCAGCTGCAGGGTCTGCGGTGAGGTCGCGATGACCCGGCCATCCACGTTCACCACAAGCGAGGAATTGAAGCTGCTGGACTGCAGCTGCAGGCGGCTGGCCTCGCGCTGCGCCTGCTCCGGCTCCAGGCCGGTTTCACCCAGCCGGGTCGCGGCGTAGGCCAGCTGCTGCTGCGCCGACAACAGGAAGTTCTGCGTGGTCTCGGCCAGTTTGCTGGCGTAGACCCGGTTGGCTTCCAGGGTGTTGCCCACCAGCTGGTCGCGCTGCACGCGGTAGCTGGCCAGCAGGGTGTTGGCCAACGCAATGAGCGTACTCAGCAGGGCCAGCGCAAGAATCAGCTTGCCCAGGTTCAGGCGGTTGGAGATCGGTGGCATGCGGCAGCGGAGCGCGGCGCGAACAATCGCAGCCGGCGCAGACGGTGGGGGGAACCGCCATTATGGGCACATTCGCGCGCGGCGGGGTTAACTCCGGTGCCCCGGTGTCATCGTTGCAGGCGGCGCCGCAGCGTATCGCGCACGCGTTCGGCACCGGCCGCCTCCAGCGGTGCAAGCACGCCACGCGCGTCCTGCGGCACATGCGCGGCCGTATGTTCGCCCGCCTCGAACACATAGTGGTCGAGCATCGTGCGCCAGTGTGCGCGTTGTTCCGGCGGCAGGTCGCGCAGTGCAAGGATGGCCAGCATCAGCGCGTTCATCGGTGAATCCATCCACGCCGGTACCGGCCGCCACCAGCTGTTGACCAGCACGTTGAACGCTTCCAGCCCTTCCATGTGGTGCCACCACAACGACGGAATGAACACCGCATCGCCGGGCGCCAGCTCGGCCACCTGGGCCTGCGCCCACGCCTGCGCGAAGCGCGGGAAGCGCTGCAGGTCCGGTGCGTGGAAATCGACCAGGCTGATCGCCTGCCCGGCTGGGGTGAAGTCCAGCGGGCCCACGTACAGGTTGTCGATCTGCTCCGGTGCGAACAGGGTGACGCGGCGGCGGCCGGCCGCCACGCAGGCCAGATTGTCCGGCACGTCCTGGTGGGCAGCGATGCGCGAGCGGTTGCCGATCCAGATGCTGGCCAGCGGGTCGGCCACGCCGAGGTGCAGCGGATTGGCCTGGCTGAAACCGGGCAGGAAGCTGTCCAGCGTGGTCGACGCCACATAGATGGACGGCGGCGCGGGATCACTGGCGTACTTCAGCAACGTGGCCAGCACCACCTTCAGCGGAATCTGTTCGCGGCGGAAATTGAAGCCGCTCATGTCTTCGTTGTAGAACAACCGGCCGCGGGTCTCGGGCGCGGCGGTGGTCGCCGTTACCGGCATCTGCCCATGGTCGAAGCTGGCCAGGTGGGCCACCGCTTCGGCCGCGGACCGGCGCGCTGCGGCCACCAGTGGCCAGTGCGCCACCAGTCCACGGATCACCTTCGGCGTCGTCCAGGTGGACAGCTGCACGTGCAGCTGCGCCGGGTCCAGGCCGTGGATCTCTTCGATGGGGCGGGGCGGTGAAGGCATGCGCGGGTATCCGGGGCAGTGTGGAGCCGGGCCTGGGCTCGGCTCCACACTACTGCAGCCGATCAGAACTTGTAACGCACGCCGAACATGTAGCGCGGGCCGGTCTGGGTGGCGTAGCGCAGCATGTTGGTGTGGCGCGAATAGGTGCGCATGGTCTCGTCGGTCAGGTTGATCGCTTCCAGGCTCAGGCTCAGCTGCTCGCTTACCGCGTAGCTGATGTTCAGATCGAGCTGGCCGTAGGCGGCGGTGTAGTTCGGGTTCGGGCCCTGGCCGCCGATGCCGTTGAGGAATTTGTCGCGCCAGTTGTAAGCCGCGCGGACCTGCCAGGCGTTCTTGTCGTAGAACGCAACCACGTTGGCCGAGTCGCTCAGGCCGATCATCGGGTACTGGTCACCCAGGCTGAGGTTGTTGAAGGTCAGCCCGGACTTCACCTTGGTGTAGTTGGCGGCCACGCCGAAACCGGACTGGCCGAACAGGTGCTGCACCGCCACTTCCCAGCCATCGAGGTGGTCCGAATGCTGGTTGGCCGGGACGGTGATGTCGAAGCCGGCGATCGGGTCGGTCGGCAGGCCTTCGATGGTGCCGGTCAGCTGGCCGGCCGAATTGACCCCGGTGAAGTTCACGCCCGGGTCGCCGGCGTGGTTGGTGAAGATGTAATCGCGGATGCACGGCATGTCGGTGCCGCCGCACGAGGCCAGCGCTTCGTTCCAGTACGCACCACCGACCGGCGTGTGCAGGCTGCCGGCGTTCTCGCGCACCACGGTGTCGCTGATGAAGTTCTTGATGTTCTTGCGGAAGAAGCCGGCCGAGGCGTAGCTGCCTTCGCCGTAATACCACTCCAGCGACAGATCGAAGTTGTCCGAGATCAGCGGTTCCAGCCCCGGGTTGCCGCGGCTGCCGCTGCCGCCCTGGGTGCGTACGATGTCGGCCAGTGACTGGCCGCTCTGGATCTGCGTCCAGCTCGGCCGGCCCAGCGTGCGGCTGTAGCTGCCGCGCAGTGCCAGCGTCTCGCTCAGATCCAGCTTCAGGTCGACATTGGGCAGCACGTAGTCGTACTTGCCGCGGCCACCAACGAAGCTGCTTTCCGGTGCGTACACGATGTTCAGTTCATTGGCCGAGCCCCAGCTGATGCCGGTCGGCACGCGCACCATCGCGCTGGATTCCACCTCGGTCTGTTCGTAGCGCACGCCGGCCGCCACGTGCAGCGGCATCGACCAGTCGAAGGTGGTGCGGTACTGCAGGAAGGCGCTGCGGGTCTTTTCGGTGGTGCGGATGTCTTCGGAGTACTCGGTGGGCGCGTAGTAGCAGGTCGGGCAGGCCGGATCGGCGTCGGTGCCGACCTGCGCGGCGCGGTCGATCAGGCGGTCGAAGTCGAACACCAGGAACTGGCCGGTCAGGCGCGGATCGCTGTGCCCGGAGAAGGCCTTGAAGTACTTGGCCATGTTGTCCGCATACCAGATGTCATCGGCATAGTCGGACGGCGAACCCAGGCCGCCCCAGGTATTGCGCTGCATGATGGCCGAGGCCGAGCGGTTTTCCACCTGGGTGTGGCCGATGCCGAAGTCCAGTGCCGAGTAGTCGGCGAAGCGGAACGTGCCGCGGCCCTGGTACTGCTGCACCTTGGATTTGTTGTAGCTGTTCTGGAACACCGAGCCGGTGACCAGCGCATCGGACGCCTGTACGCCACCCGGCGGCAGGGCGATGTTGATGATCGGCAGGTCACCGCTGTAGTCGACGGTGGTCTTGCCGCGTACGAAGGCGGCCACGCCGAGCACGCCGGCCGAGCCGTAGGGGCTGTCCGGCTGCGATTCGGCCTGGGAATTGTGTGCGTCGAACGACAGGTCCAGCGCGTCGTTCACTTCCCAGTCCACGTTGAAGCCGAGCGAGTGCATGTCGGTCTTGGTCGCCAGCCGCGCACCGCCCATCGACACGTCCGAGTTGGTCATGTCCTCGCTGTAGATGATCGGCGCCGCCACCGGGCCATTGGTCCAGGTGCTGTCGCCCGGGCCGTAGTTGAACCACACCGACAGCTCGCTGCGCTGCTGCTGCACCTTGTTCTCGACATAGGTGTAGTCCAGCGTGGTCGTGACATTGTCGGCCGGCTTCCACTGGAAGGTGGCCTGCGCGTTGGTGCGCTGGCGCTGCACGCCGTTGACGTTGTAGGCGGTGTTCTGCGGCCGCCCATACACATCGTTCGGGCCCGGCCGGTTGGTGATGCGGTCCGAGTAGCCCTGTCCCGGCTGCGGCAAGGCACGCCAGTCGGTGGTGTTGTTGCCGTAGAACGTGGCCCAACCCTCGGCCACGGTGGCCTGGTTGAAGCCGGAATCACGCTCCTGGTGGCTGGCACTGAGCGACACGCCGAAGCGGTCGTCGGCATAGCGCTGGCTGAAGATGCCCGACAGTTCGCCGGTCACGTTGGAACCCTGCAGCGTGCGCGGCAGGTTGTCGTTGGACGAATCGTTGACCGCCTTCAGGCCGAGGCTGATCACCGGCTCTGATTCGAGCGGGCGCAGTGTCTTGATGTTGATGGTGGCACCGATGCCGCCGGCCGGATTGTCGGCGCGACTGGTCTTGTAGACCTCCACCGCCGAAATCGACTCCGAGGCGAGATTGGCGAAGTCGAACGAGCGCGACCCGTTCAGGCCACCACCGCCGTTTCCGAGATTGGACGCCGGCATCTGCCGGCCGTTCAACAGCACCAGGTTGTAGTCGGGGCCGATGCCGCGCACGGTCACCTTCGAGCCTTCGCCACTGGACGTGCGGTCGATCGAGACACCGCTGATGCGCTGCAGTGATTCGGCCAGATTGGTATCGGGGAACTTGCCGATGTCCTCGGCAACGATGCCATCGACCACGCCCTGGCTGTCGCGCTTGAGGTTCATGGAAGACTGCAGGCTGCCGCGGATACCGGTGACCTGCACCGTATCGAGCGTGGCCGGGTCGGGAGCTTCGCCGGCAGGTGCATCCTGCGCCCAGGCCGGTGCAGCGAGCGCTGCCAGCAGCGCGGAAGTGAGCATCGTCTTGCGAGGTACTGCCTTGTACGTCTTCATGGAAGCTCCCTCCCCAGGGAATTCGGTGGTGTCGTTGCGGCGTCTTCTCGATGGCGGGTTACTGCACGTGGCCGGATTGGAGCGACGGTTGACAGCGTTGTCAACAAACTGCCATCAAGTGCGCCTCGGCAACGTGCGCGCAGGTCGCGATGTAACCGTTGCCATGAAAGTGCTCACGCGGATGAATTGCCTTTGGTTGCAGCATTTGCAGCGGTTTTTCAGCCATGACAGCGCTGCCAATGGATCGGTGGAATCGTGTTGTGCGGTGCAGAACGGAACTGCGCGGATGCAGGTGCAGCGAGCTGGGGGCGAGGGTGTTGGTGCGATTGACAGCGCTGGACAAACGCAATGCCCGGAGGATGTCGTGCATGTCCTCTGGATGGCTTGAATCGATGACCGGGAGGACAGGTTCTGGACATGGCAACGACGATGCACGGACAACGCATGCAGCGCAGTGTCCGCATGCAGGCCTGTCATCGCGCACGGCGAAGCGGCCGCCGCGCGCGTGCACGCACGTGTGTGGGAACCGGCAACGGACGCGCAGGTCCGCTGCGGCAGGGGGCGTCAGCGTCGGCGCGGTGCGGCGGTCGATTCGCGGTCCAGCACCGCGTGTTCGACCGTGATCATGCGTCCGGCCGTCTCGGTGCGGATGTGCTCGATCAGCTGCTCGGTGGCCAGCCGGCCCATGTGCGCGGTCGGCTGGCGCACGGTGGTCAACGCCGGGTAGATGTGGCCCGCGATGGGCGTGTCGTCGAAGCCGCACACCGACAGGTCGCGCGGCACGCGCAGGCCACGCTCGCCCGCCACGCGGTACACCGCGGCGGCCATGTCGTCGTTGGCGGCGAAGATCGCTGTCGGCGGGTCATCCAGGTCAAGCAGGAGGTTGGCCGCGTCCACGCCGGACTCGAAAGAGAACTGGCCGCTGACCACCAGTGCCGGGTCGTAGGCGATGCCTGCGTCGCGCAGCGCTTGGCGGTAACCGGCATGGCGCCACTGGCAGGCACCGTGCGCGCGCGGGCCCTTGATGTGGCCGATGCGGCGATGGCCCTGCGCGACCAGGTGGCCGATCAGTTCGACCACGGCGGTGGTTTCATCCATGCGCACGCCGATGCGGCCTTCCGGGTGGCGTGGCGCGATGCAGGCGAAGGGGATGTCCTGCTCTTCCAGGTAGGACAGCACCACCTCATCGTCGGTCAGTGGCGGGATCAGCACCACGCCATCCGGGCGCGAGTTCTCGAACAGCGCGGCCAGGTCGGGCAGGGTGCGGCGGCCGATGCCGACCGGGCCCAGGATCAGGTTGTAGTGCTGGGCATGACACGCTTCCAGCATGCCGCTCTGGATTTCCATCAGGTAGTTGCGCGACGGATTGTTGTAGACCAGCGCCAGTGCATACGAGCGCTGGCCGGCCAGGCTGCGCGCCGACAGGTTCGGCTTGTAGCCCAGCCGCGCCACCGCCGCCAGCACGCGTTCACGGGTCTGCTCGCGCACGTTCGGCTCATGGTTGAGCACGCGGGACACGGTCTTGATCGACACTCCGGCAACGGCGGCGACATCCTCGATTCGACTGCGCATGGTGCGATGGTTCCTCCTGGAAGGCGGCGGGCACGCGGCGATGGTAGTGCGTGCCGACCCGGTCGATGTTGCCGAAGCAGGCGGATGTTGCCACGACATGAGGGGCGCTGGCACCTCCCGATTTCGTGTCGCGATGCAGCACCCGCGCAGGCCGCCAGCATGCGATGGGCGCGCCGGAGCCCGCTGTTGCGGTACACGCGCCCGGTTGCACACGAACAACGATTGACAGCCGCGGGGACGCCTTATATGACAGCGCTGTCAGGAGCGGTGCGCAGGCGCCCATGCCGACGTGTTGCCGCAGCCGAACACGCCAGGAACTTCATCCACGGAGGTAGAGCCCAGTGAATCGCCCCACCCAGACCCTTCTTGCCAGCTGCCTGCTGGCCGCCCTTGCCGCGCCCGTGGGTGCCGCACCGGCCAGCGGCGAACGCCTGCAGGACTGGCCGCGCGTGCACAGCGCGATCGCCACCGATGCGCAGATCGAAAGCCGCGTGCAGCAGATCCTTTCGCAGATGACGCTGGCGCAGAAGATCGGGCAGATGACCCAGGCCGAGATCAAGACGATCACACCCGAGCAGGTGCGCCGCTACTACATCGGTTCGGTGCTCAACGGCGGCGGCTCGTGGCCGGGCATGGACAAGCACGCCAGCGTGCAGGACTGGCTGAAACTGGCTGATGCCTACCACGCTGCCTCGCTGGCCACCGATGCGAAGACGCCGGTGCCCGTGATCTGGGGCACCGATGCGGTGCATGGCCACAACAACGTACTGGGCGCCACCCTGTTCCCGCACAACATCGGCCTGGGCGCGGCCGGCGATCCGGAACTGATCGAGCGTATCGGCGAAGCAACCGCGCGCTCGGTGCGCGCCACCGGCATCGGCTGGGTGTTCGCGCCCACCCTGGCGGTGGCCCACGACCCGCGCTGGGGCCGCACGTACGAAAGCTATTCGTCCGACCCGGCGGTGATCCGCAGTTTCGCCCATGCCTACGTCAAGGGCGCCCAGGGCGCGTTCAAGGATGACGGCAACGTGGTCACCACCGCCAAGCACTACCTTGGCGATGGCGCCACCGACAGCGGCCGCGACCAGGGCGAGGCGCTGGTCGACAAGGCGACGATGATCAACGTGCATGCGCAGGGCTACTACGGCGCGCTGGCCGAAGGCGCGCAGACGGTGATGGCCTCGTTCAACAGCTGGAATGATCGTGCCGCCGGCGTCGACTACGGCAAGATGCACGGCAGCAAGGCGCTGCTGACCGACGCGCTGAAGGACAAGATGGGCTTTGACGGCTTCGTCGTCTCCGATTGGAACGGCATCGCCCAGGTGCCGGGCTGCCGCAACGACAGCTGCGCGCATGCGATCAACGCCGGCATCGACATGGTGATGGTGCCCGACGACTGGAAGGCCTTCATCGACAACACCACCGCGCAGGTGCAGAAGGGCGAGATCCCGATGGCGCGCATTGACGATGCGGTGACGCGCATCCTGCGGGTGAAGCTGCGCGCCGGCCTGTTCGAGCACAAGCCGTCCGACAGCCGCTATGCCGGTGATGCCAGCGCCGTGCAGCACCGCGAACTGGCGCGCCGTGCAGTGCGCGAATCGCTGGTGCTGCTGAAGAACGAAGGCAAGGTGCTGCCGTTGCGCCGCGATGCGCGCGTGCTGGTGGTCGGCAAGGGCGCCGACAACATCGGTGACCAGTCCGGTGGCTGGTCGCTGACCTGGCAGGGTACCGAGAACAAGAACGCCGATTTCCCAAACGCCGATTCGGTGCTGGGCGCGCTGCGCGCCGAACTGGGCGCGGACAAGGTCAGCTTCAGTGCCGATGGCCAGGGCGTCGACCCGAAGTCCTTCGACGTGGTGCTGGCGGTGATCGGGGAGACGCCGTATGCGGAAACCAACGGCGACATCCTTGCCTCGGATACCGTCAGCCACAGCCGTGCCTACCCGCAGGATCTGGCCGCGCTGAAGGCGGCCGCTGCGACCGGCAAGCCGGTGGTGACGGTCTACCTGTCCGGTCGCCCGATGTACACCAACGATCTGCTCAACCTGTCCAGCGCCTTCGTCGCAGCCTGGCTGCCGGGCACCGAAGGCAAGGGCGTGGCCGACGTGCTGGTGGCCGGCAAGGGCGGCAAGCCCGCGCACGACTTCCGCGGCCGCCTCAGCTTCCCCTGGCCGGGCGTGCCCTGCCCGGCACCGATCGACCAGCCCGATGCGAAGAAGCCGTCGCTGTTCGCGCTCGGCTATGGCCTCAGCTACGCCAAGGGCGGCAAGGTCGCCCGTCTCGAAGAGGCCGACCCGGACAGTTGCGGCGAAGTGACGGTGCTGCCGATCTTCAACCGCGCCGACACGCCGCCGTTCGCGTTGCACGTAGCGGCCGCGGGCGCCACCCAGCCGCTGGGCAATGATCTCAATGCCACCCTGCGCTGGCCGACCGCCACGCCGGTGGTGCAGGTGCGTACCGTGCAGGTGAACACCCAGCAGGATGCCAAGGAAGTGACCTGGCTGGCCCCGGCGCAGCTGATCGCACGCAGCACCTCGCGGCGCAACCTGGGCGCCCTGGCGCGCAGCAACGGCGCGCTGCAGTTCGACGTGCAGCTGGTGAAGCGACCGGCCTCGCCGGTGAAGGTGACCATGCAGTGCGGCATCGGTTGCGAGGGTGGGGTGGATATCGCCCCGCTGCTGGGCAGACTCTCGCCGGGCCAGAAGCAGACGGTGACCGTGCCGCTGGCGTGCTTCGCCAAACAGGGTGTGGCATTGGGCGCGGTGGAGGCTCCGTTCGTGGTGAGCGCGGACAAGCCGTTTGCGGCGGCATTCACCCAGATCAAGTTGACCGCCAACACGGCCAACGCCGAGGGCGCGGTGGCCTGCCCGTAAGACGCGCGCCCGTGCGGGCGCACGCCGGTCCGCGCGGCAAAACGGGATGCTGTTCCGTCCGTTGATCCTGGTGCGCCGTTACACTGGCGCGCCAGGAAACGATCCGCGCATGGCGTGGATTCACACACAAGGACGATCATGCGGCGTTTGTTCCAGAGCGTGCGGCTGCTGCCGTACGCCTCCACCGTGAATGTCAGGCTTGTCGGCGAAGCGCAGGCCCTGCTGCAGCAGGTGCGCGAGGGCGCCTACGCCTCGGCTTCGGCCACCATGGCCGGGGTGCATGAAGGCGACCAGGTGAACTTCTATGCCTGTCTGGGTGAGCTGAAGGACGCCATGGCGATTGCTGCGCAGTGGCTCGCCGCCGAACCCGACTCCGCCGATGCTGCGCTGCTGCTGGCCTTCGCCGAACTGGGGGAAGCGTGGCGCGTGCGCGGTGAGGATTACTACGACGACATTCCCGCTGCGCGCAGGCGCGCGTTTCCGCTGAAGTTCCAGGCCGCGCAGACGCGGTTCAAGGAACTGGCCGCGCGCATCAATCCGCCGCCGTTGGCGTTCTATGGGCTGCTGCATTGCGATGTGGTGTGTGACATCGAGCGTGATGCGCGCAGCCAGCGCTTCGCAAAGGTAATGGCGATGGTCCCCTTCCACGCGCCATCGGTGCACATGCTGGCCAAGGCCAGCATGGGCAAATGGGATGGCAGCGATGAGCAGATGTGGGCGTACCTGCGCTGGATCAGCGAGCACGCACCGCGTGGCCGCGATGCGCATGCGGTGATCGCCTGGCACGTGGTGGAATGGGCCGAGACGTGGGTGGACGAGTGCAATGCACCGCTGGAAATCGTCGGCGTGGTGCGCGCGGGCAGGGTGCCCGGGCTGGCGGACCTGGTGCGCAAGGCGCTGCTGGACTGGCTGGACGTGCACCCCGCCGGGCTCGCTCACGCGCTGGCCGGGCGTACGTCCCTGCGCGAACGCCGTCACCTGAGCCAGTTCGCATTGGCGCTGTACTTCAGCGGTGCGTGGGAAGAAGCGCGCGTGGTGATGCAGGCGCAGGGCGGCAAGGTGCCGGTGGAGCCGTGGTGCTACCTGGCCTACCGCGGCAGCAGCATCCTCAGTGAAATGCTGGGCGGCACGTTGCGCTGCGCCGGCCTGGCCCACGACCGCATCTGCCGTGACCTCGGCCTGGACCCGCGGCAGGTCTGCGCGTAAACCCAAGCCGCCGGGCATGGCCCGGCGCTACCGGGGGGGATGCATCCGCCGGGCTTGGCCCGGCGCTACCGGGGGGTGATGCATCCGCCGGGCATGGCCCGGCGCTACCGGGGGGTGATGCATCCGCCGGGCATGGCCCGGCGCTACCGGTAGATCCACGCCATGCGTGGATGGGGCCGTCCCGAAAGCAAAAAAAAGCCCCGCACTGCGGGGCTTCTTTCTTATCGCTTCATGGAACCGAAGAACTCGTCGTTGGACTTGGTGTTCTTCATCTTGTCCAGCAGGAATTCCATCGCGGCCATTTCATCCATCGGATGCAACAGCTTGCGCAGGATCCAGATCTTCTGCAGCAGTTCCGGTTCGATCAGCAGGTCTTCGCGGCGGGTGCCCGAGCGGTTGATGTCGATGGCCGGGAACACACGCTTTTCAGCGATGCGACGGCTCAGGTGCACTTCGCTGTTGCCGGTGCCCTTGAACTCTTCGTAGATCACTTCGTCCATCTTCGAGCCGGTGTCGACCAGCGCGGTGGCGATGATGGTCAGGCTGCCGCCTTCTTCCACGTTGCGCGCAGCACCGAAGAAGCGCTTCGGGCGGTGCAGGGCGTTGGCGTCCACACCACCGGTCAGCACCTTGCCCGAGCTCGGCACCACGTTGTTGTAGGCACGTGCCAGGCGGGTGATCGAGTCCAGCAGGATCACCACGTCCTTCTTGTGTTCGACCAGGCGCTTGGCGCGCTCGATCACCATTTCGGCTACCTGCACGTGGCGTGCGGCCGGTTCGTCGAAGGTCGAGCTGATGACTTCGCCGCGCACGGTGCGCTGCATTTCGGTCACTTCTTCCGGGCGCTCGTCGATCAGCAGCACGATCAGGTGCACGTCCGGGTGGTTGGTGGTGATGGCCGTGGCCACCTGCTGCATCATCATCGTCTTACCGGCCTTCGGCTGGGACACGATGAGCGAACGCTGGCCCTTGCCCTGCGGCGCCATCAGGTCGAGGATGCGGCCGGTGATGTCTTCCGACGAACCGTTGCCGCGCTCCAGGGTGAAGCGGCGACGCGGGAACAGCGGGGTCAGGTTCTCGAACAGCACCTTGTTCTTCGACGCTTCGATCGGCTCACCATTGATGGTGTCGACGATGTTCAGTGCGAAGTAGCGCTCGCCGTCCTTCGGGAAGCGGATGCGGCCGGAGATGTGGTCGCCGGTGCGCAGGTTGAAGCGGCGGATCTGGCTGGGCGAGATGTAGGTATCGTCCGGGCCGGCCAGGTAGCTGGCTTCGGCCGCGCGCAGGAAGCCGAAGCCGTCCGGCAGGATTTCCAGCACGCCGTCGGCGGCGACGCCGTCACCGTGGCGGGTCAGCACCTTCAGCAGGGCGAAGATCACGTCCTGCTTGCGGGCGCGGGCGACGCCTTCGGAGATCTGCAGCTGCTCGGCGATTTCCAGCAGCTTCTGCGCCGGCATGCGCTTGAGGTCGCTCAGCGAATAGACCGGGAAACCTTCCGGCACGTTGGCGTGCGGGCGCGGCACGAAGGGCTGCTGCTCGCCGCCGTCCTGCGGCATGCCGTCATCGCGGCCACCGCGGTTGCGGTCACGGTCGCGACGGTTGCGGAAGCGGTCGCGGCGGTTGCCCTGGCCCTGCTGGCCGTTCTGGTTGTACGGGTTGTTGTTCTGGCCCTGGTTCTGGCCGCCACCCTGACCACCCTGGTGGTTCTGCTGGCGCGGCTGGCCGGATTCGCGGCCTTCGCCGGCGTCACCGCCGCCGGAGGCGGGGGCTTCAGCGGCGGGCGCGCTCGGCGCGGGGGCGGCTGCGGCCGGTGCCGGCGCTTCGGGCGCGGCTGCCAGCGGCAGGGTCGGCTGCGCGGGGGCAGCGCTGGTTTCGGCGGCTGCCGGAGCGGCGGCCTTGCTCACGCGGGGCTTGCGCACGCGCTTTTCGGCGGGCGCATCGGCGCTGCCGGTTTCGGAAGTGTGATCGGACAAGAGCGTTATTCCTCGCTTGAAGGTGCGAGCGCCCGGCTGGGGCGGCGAACGTTGGGAATGGGTCTGGAAGAAACTGCGTCCAGAGGGTGCGGCACGCGAACGCGGCCGGATATGCCGACACTATCATCGGCCCGCGGCGCCTTGCAAGGGTCACCGGGAATGGCATTCATGCGGGCGCGGGGCGCCCAGCGGCAGCCGCGGTCAGCGGCTGCCGTGGAACAGCAGGATCAGGCCAGGGCCTTGTCCAGCAGGCCGGCCAGCTGGGCCTTGCCCACCGCACCGATCTGCTCGCCCACCTTTTCGCCGTCCTTGAAGACGACCAGGTAGGGAATGGAACGCACGTGGTACTTGGCGGCCAGCGCACGGTTGTTGTCGACATTGACCTTGGCGATCTTGGCGCGGCCCTGGTAGGCGTCGGCCAGTTCGTCCAGCGCCGGGGCGATCATCTTGCACGGGCCACACCACTCGGCCCAGAAATCGACCAGCACCGGTTCCTTGGAATTCAGCACTGCGCTATCGAAGTCGGCATCGCCGACGTGTACAACCTTGTCGCTCATCTTGGTTTCTCGTCTTGGATTGCACCCGGCCAGGCCGGAGGTGGGTGAACTGGGCCATGCCCGGTGGCGCGACCCTCGTCGTTGCCTCGCGGCGGTGTGCCACGGTGCGTTCGGCGGGATGCCTGGACGCTCACGGCCGGCAGTGTACCCCTATCGCAGCGCGGGGACAGAGGCTGGCTGGAACCCAGCGTATCGTGACCGTGTCCGACGACGGTATGTGTCGGATTTCACTGTCTTCCCGGGATATGGGGGCATCTGGCGGCCGGCCCAGCCCCTGTCGGCGGGGGGCGTTCAAGTGCGGTGTGGCTGGGTGAAGAGCGGGGTGCAGGGTTCGTCTCTAGGCGGGTTGAGACGGCTGCGCGGGATTGCCGGCCCGGTTGCGGTAAACTGAGGCATTGTGCGGCGTGCGGACCCGGTGGTCCCAGCCTGCCAACCCGCCGCAGGGGCCGCAGTTTGCGACGGTGCCCCTAGACGATGAAGTGCCAGCCGCCCCACGGGCCGGCGGCCATACCAAGACGGACTCATGAGCGACAAACCGCTGACCGATTTGACCTTCTCCTCCTTCGAGCTGCACCCGGCCCTGCAGGCGGGCCTTGAAGGAGCCGGATTCACCCGTTGCACCCCCATCCAGGCGCTGACCCTGCCGGTCGCGCTGCCCGGTGGCGATGTTGCCGGCCAGGCCCAGACCGGCACCGGCAAGACGCTGGCCTTCCTGGTCGCTGTCGTAAACCGCCTGCTGACGCGTCCGGCGCTGGCCGACCGCAAGCCGGAAGATCCGCGCGCACTGATCCTGGCGCCGACCCGCGAACTGGCCATCCAGATCCACAAGGATGCGGTGAAGTTCGGTTCCGACCTGGGCCTGCGTTTCGCTCTGGTCTACGGCGGCGTGGATTACGACAAGCAGCGCGAGCTGCTGCAGCAGGGCGTGGACGTGATCATCGCCACCCCGGGCCGCCTGATCGACTACGTGAAGCAGCACAAGGTGGTTTCGCTGCACGCCTGCGAAATCTGCGTGCTGGACGAAGCCGACCGCATGTTCGACCTGGGCTTCATCAAGGACATCCGCTTCCTGCTGCGCCGCATGCCCGAGCGCACCACCCGGCAGACCCTGCTGTTCAGCGCCACCCTCAGCCACCGCGTGCTGGAGCTGGCCTACGAACACATGAACGAGCCGCAGAAGCTGGTGGTCGAAGCCGAGACCATCACCGCTGCGCGCGTGCGCCAGCGCATCTACTTCCCGGCCGACGACGAGAAGATCCCGCTGCTGCTGGGCCTGCTGTCGCGCAGCGAAGGCGCGCGCACCATGGTCTTCGTCAACACCAAGGTCTTCGTCGAGCGCGTGGCGCGTTCGCTGGAAAAGGCCGGCTACCGCGTGGGCGTGCTGTCCGGTGACGTGCCGCAGAAGAAGCGTGAGAGCCTGCTCAACCGCTTCCAGAAGGGCCAGCTGGAAATCCTGGTGGCCACCGACGTGGCCGCCCGCGGCCTGCACATCGACGGCATCAAGTACGTCTACAACTACGATCTGCCGTTCGATGCCGAAGACTACGTGCACCGCATCGGCCGTACCGCGCGCCTGGGCGAAGAGGGTGATGCGATCAGCTTCGCCTGCGAGCGCTACGCGATGGGCCTGCCGGACATCGAGGCCTACATCGAGCAGAAGATTCCGTCCGAGCCGGTCACCAAGGAACTGCTGACCCCGCTGCCGCGCCCGGAACGTCCGGCCCCGGCTGCGGGCGAGGAAGGCGAGGAGAACGAGAGCGTCGGCCAGATCTTCCGTGAAGCGCGCGAAGCCCGCGCTGCCGAGGAAGAGCGTCGTGGCGGTGGCCGCAGTGGTGGCCGCTCCGGCGGTGGCCGTGGCGAGCGCCGTGACGGTGAGCGCAGTGGCGAGCGTCGCCCGCGTGGCCCGCGCAAGCCGCGCGTGGAAGGCGAGCAGACGGCCGCCGCGCCGGTCGAGGGTGCCGAGGCCGCCGTGGCCCAGGCCCCGCGTCCGCCGCGCCCGCCGCGCGCCGAAGGTGCAGTGGAAGGCGCCGCCGAGGGCGAGCGCAAGCCGCGCAAGCGCCGTCGTCGTCGCCACGGCCGTCCGGTCGAAGGCGCCGAAGGCGTGCAGACCTCGTCGGGCAACGGCGCCAACCCGGTCACCCCGGTGCAGGTGGTGGCCAAGCCGGTACGCACCGCCGCCGATACCGGTGATTCGTTCCTGACCCGCATCGGCCGCAAGATCCGCCGGATGCTGTCGGGCAACTGATCGGCACTGCCGATCAGCGGGTAGCGCCGGGCCATGCCCGGCGAGCGCAGCGGCAGATTGAAAAATCCGCCGGGCATGGCCCGGCGCTACCGATCCGTCGCGTCGGTCCTGCATAATCGGGGCATGAGTGTCCTGCGCTTTGACAATGTCAGCAAACAGTACGCCGGTGGCCACGAGGCGCTGATCGATGTCAGCTTCGAAGTGGCCCCCGGCGAAATGCTGTTCGTCACCGGCCATTCCGGGGCGGGCAAGAGCACCCTGCTGCGGCTTATCCACCTGGACGAACGGCCGAGCCGCGGCGCGGTGGTGTTCGACGATCGCAACCTGCTGAAGGTGCGCGGCGGCGATGTGCCGCGCCACCGTCGCGCGGTCGGCGCGGTCTACCAGGACCATCGCCTGCTGATGGACCGGTCCATCGCCGAGAACGTGGCCCTGCCGCTGATCCTGCGCGGCACGCGCCGCGCCGATATCGGCAAGCGCGTGCGCTCGGTGCTGGAACGCATGGGCCTGGGCCACCGCGAAAAGGCACTGCCGTCGCAGCTGTCGGCCGGTGAGCAGCAGCGCGTCGGCATTGCCCGCGCCATCGTGGGCGAACCCAAGCTGCTGGTGGCCGACGAGCCGACCGGCAACCTCGACCCGACCCTGGCCGCCGAAATCATGGCCCTGTTCGCCGAACTGCCTTCGCGCGGCACCAGCGTGCTGGTGGTCAGCCACGATCTGCCGCTGCTGCGGCGCATGCGCAAGCGCGTATTGATCCTGGACCACGGCCGGCTGGTGGATGACATCTCGCCGCAGGATCTGGCGGAGTAACCCATGGCCAAGAACGAAAACGCCGAAGCCGCCGCACCCTCGCGCCTGGGCGTGTGGATCCAGCACCACGTACACAGCGTGGTGTTCAGCCTGGGCCGTGCCTGCCGCAAGCCGTGGGCCACCCTGCTGACCGTGATGGTCATGGCGCTGGCACTGGCGCTGCCGTTGGGGTTGTCCATCGCGCTGGACAACCTGAAACAGTTCGCTGGCAGCGTGCAGCAGTCGCGCGACATCAACGTGTTCCTGAAGGCCGATGTGGACGGTCCCGGCGCACTGCGCCTGGCCGGCGAACTGCGCGACCGCCAGGACGTGGCCAACGTGGCCGTGCGCACCCCCGAACAAGGCCTGGAGGAACTGCGCCAAGCCGGCCTGGGCGAGGCGATCGACGCCCTCAACGACAACCCGCTGCCCTCGCTGCTGGTGGTGACCCCGGCGCAGGGCCAGGATGACGCGCGTCTGGCGCGCGCGCTGGAAAGCCTGCCCGGTGCCGACCTGGTGCAGCACGATGCCTTGTGGCGCAAGCGCCTGGATGCATGGCTGGCGTTCGGCGCGCGGCTGGTGCAGGTGCTGTCGGCGCTGCTGGGCGTGGGCGCCGCGCTGGTGGTGGGCAACACCGTGCGCCTGGATATCCAGGCCCGCCGCGAGGAAATCGGCGTGCTGCAGCTGCTGGGCGCCAGCGATGGCTTCATCCGCCGCCCGTTCCTGTACCTGGGCGCGTGGTACGGCCTGGGCGCCGGTGCCGTGGCACTCGCGCTGATCGGCGTGGCCGGTGCCGCATTGCGCGCACCGCTGGCCGACCTTTCGCGCAGCTACGGCAGCCCGTTCGTACTGCACGGGCTGGACCTGCTGCACGGCAGCCTCGTGCTGCTGGGCACCCTGCTGCTGGGCTGGCTGGGGGCCTGGCTGGTCACCGGCCACTTCCTGCGCCAGACCCGCCCCACCGACACCTGAGACCTGCATGCAACCGCAAGCGCTGAAGCATATTGAAGGGCCCGCGACGCGGGTGATGGTGGTCGATGGGTCCAAGCTGGTCCGCAAGCTGATTGCCGACGTGCTGCAGCGCGACCTGCCCGGCGTGGAGGTGATCGGCTGCGACAGCATTGAAGAGGCGCAGCAGGTGCTGGCGCAGGGCCCGGTGGACCTGGTCACCACCTCGCTCACCCTGCGCGATGGCGACGGCCTGGACCTGGCCCGCAAGGTGCGCGAGGCCGCCGGCCAGGCCTATGTGCCGGTGATCGTGGTGTCTGGCGACGCGCAGCAGCACCTGGAGCAGCGCCGCTTCACCGAATTCGTTACCGACTATTTCGATAAGTCGCTGGGCCACGAAGCCCTGGCGACGTTCATCCGTGGCTACGTGCAGCCGCAGACCATTCCTGGCGCCACCATTCTGTACGTGGAAGACAGCCGGGTCGTGGCCGAGGCCACCAAGCGCATGCTGGAACGGCAGCAGTTGAACGTGCTGCACGTGGTCAGTGCCGAAGAAGCCTTCACCCTGCTCACCGCCGAATCGCTGGGCCGCAGCCGCCACCGCATCGACCTGGTGCTGACCGACGTGACCCTGAAGGGGGAACTGAGCGGGCGTGACGTGGTGCAGCGCGTGCGCGTGGATTTCGGTTACGGCAAGCGCCGCCTGCCGGTGCTGGTGATGACCGGCGACGGCAATCCGCACAACCAGACCGGCCTGCTGCAGGCCGGTGCCAACGATCTGGTGCTCAAGCCGATCGAAGAACGCCTGCTGGTGACCAAGGTGCTGTTCCAGCTGCGCCTGGCCCGCTTGAACGATGGACCTGTATTGAAATGATCGACGAAGTAGTGGGAACCCCGGCTATCCAGCTGGAGCCGAGCTGGAAGCAGCGCGTGGGCGATTATCTGCTGCAGCCGCAGATGCGCGAGCTGTCCGCGTTCCTGCGCCAGCGCAAGGCCAGCGGCGCGGCGGTGTTCCCGCCGGGGCCGCAGATCTTCGCTGCGTTCGACGCCACCCCGTTCGAGCAGGTGAAGGTGGTCGTGCTGGGCCAGGATCCCTACCACGGCCAGGGCCAGGCCCATGGGCTGAGCTTCTCGGTGCAGCCCGGCGTGCCGGTGCCACCTTCGCTGCTGAACATCTACAAAGAGATCGAAGGCGACCTGGGCATTGCCCGGCCCGATCACGGCTGCCTGCTGCCGTGGGCGCAGCGTGGCGTGCTGCTGTTGAACGCGGTGCTGACGGTGGAGGAGGGCAGTGCCGGCGCCCACCAGGGCCGCGGCTGGGAAGGCTTCACCGACCACGTGGTGGACGTGCTGAACCGCGAACGCGACGGCCTGGTGTTCATGCTCTGGGGCGCGTACGCGCAGAAGAAGGGCAAGGTGATCGACACCGGCCGCCACCGCGTGCTGAAGGCGCCGCATCCCTCACCGTTGTCGGCGCACCGCGGTTTCCTCGGCTGCCGCCATTTCTCGATGGCCAACGACTACCTGCAGCGCCAGGGCCAGGCGCCGATCGACTGGTCGCTGCCGCCGCGCGCCCGCCTGTAACCCGGCGGGCCCACCGCAGCGTCACACGCCCAGCATCTCGATGATGTCGTGCGCCACCTTGCGCTTGCGCGGCGGCAGCCGCCGTACCAGCGACAGGATGTTGCCCTCCAGGTCATTGCGCGCGTAATCGGCGCTGGGCGGCGCCGCCCCCAGTTCCTCATCGTCCGGCTTGCCGCAGCCGCGGCCCGTGGCCAGCCATTCAAAGCGGACCTCGGTCACCACTGCGATCCGGGCCAGATGCGACACGCTGGGATGGGTGCCGCCGCGCCGCTCCCATTGCGCCACCGCACTGCGCTTCACCCCGGTTTCCTGCGCCAGCTGTGTCTGTGAAAGTCCGGCCGCCGTGCGTGCACCGCGGATTCGATCAGCCATCGACAACATCGGTATTCCCCCTTTCCCTGTCCCTAGTTGATGGGTGGTTATCGATACTTACCGGGCAGCGATTCTTTTACGTGCCTGTACAGAATGACTGTCTGCCCTTGCCGCACCTGGGTTTCCCATCGTCTCCTCCCTGGCGACAGTGCTGCTTACTACCGTCTTCACGCCGTCTTGTTTGACCCCTGCGCGCGCAAACGTAATTAATCGCAAAACCGGCCACGCAGCGCCGGAAAACATCAGAAACATCGAAGCCAGTGTGCGACACATGCCTCATCACCGGCAATGTCCGGGCGGTGCTGGGCGGGTGCAGCCGCGGCGCAGGGGATGGGGCGATGGATAAGGCTTCAGTCGTGAAGCGGGTGTCAGTGTTACTCACCAAAGTAAATGTCCTGCTATTTAGTGTGATCCTGTGCACATTAATAATGGTCGTGCCGACGGCCCGCGCCCAGGATGCCTGTACCGCCAATGGCGCCTGTGTTTCGGCTGGGCCCCGCCTGGTGTCGGTCGATTCCACCCAGAGCCCGGTGTTGAATCTGTTGTTCAGCACGCTGCTGCCCGGCACCAGCGTCCAGCTCACCGCCTTGGACTGGAACAACCTGGCCGGCGCCGACATCAATCTCAACGCGCTGCTGACCCAGCTCAACGGCGGCGTGGTGGTCAGTGATCCCAGCCAGGTGCTCAACGCCAACATCACCCTGGCCCAGCTGCAGGCGGCGATGGTGTCGGTGCTGCAGGCCGACGGCAAGACCGCCGCGGCCAGCGCGCTGGGTCTGCTCAGTCCGTCCATCGGTGGGCTGACCGGCAACATCCGCCTGGCCGATCTGCTGCAGGTCAGCCTGCCGCCGGGTTCGCTGGCCACGGTGAACCTGGACGTGCTGGACCTGATCACCGGCGGGGTGCAGCTGTACAACTTCCGCAACGTGGTCACCACGCCCACGCCGATCACCCTGACCACTGCGCAGCTGGCACCGTTGGGACTGGGCGGGCTGGCCAACGTGCGCGTGTGGGCGCAGGTGGTCGAACCGCCGGTGTTCAACTGCGGCCCGGTCGGCACCAGCTTCCACAGCGCGGCGATCCGCCTCAAGCTGGATTTCGACATCGTGCAGGGCCTGAACGTGGCGCCGCTGATTTCGGCGGTCAATGGCCTGAACGTGGGTGGCCTGGTATCGCTGTCGGGCACCAGCATCAATGCGTCGCTGCTACATCTGTCGGTCTACGCCGATGTGGCGCGCGCCGAAGGCACCATCAGCGCGGTCAGCCTGGCCAGCAACGCGGTCACCCTGCAGGCGCGACCGGGCCTGGTGAACCTGTATGTCGGCACCATCAGCGACGCGGTGTTCTTCAACCGCAGTGCCGTACTCACCCCGGCCAGCGTGACCCCCATCAACGCCACCACGTTGAACGTGACCGTGGCGGTCAGCCTGCTGGCTGGTGGCCTGAAGGTGGCCGACGTGGATGTGCCGTTGACCGTGTCGGTGCTCGCCGTCGCCACGGCTACGCCCGGCCTGCAGTCGGTAGTGGTACCCGGCGCATTTCCACAGACACGCACGCTCACCGCGGGCACGGTCAGCGCCAGCACCATGGTCACCTCGCTGATCAATTCGCTGGACGTGACCATCACCAGCGGTACGCCGGTGGTGCGTCTGGTCAACGCGCTGGTTACCCTGCCACTGCCGGTGAACACCATCGTCAACGCGCTGGTATCCACCCTGCTGCCACCGCTGCGCACCGTGGTGAATGCACTGGTGGGACCGGTGCTGACGGCGGTGCTGGGCGGGGTGGTCGACAACCTGCTGGCCTTGCTGGGCATCCGCATCGGCCAGGCGGTGTTCACCGTGGAAAGCATTTCGCAGAGCTGCGCTGCCACGGTGCAGCTGGTGAAGACGCTGGCGCCGACCACCGATACCGGTGTGTTCAACCTGAGCGTGGCACAGGGGGCCACGGTGCTGGCCAGCGTGGCCAACGTGGGTAACAACGGTGCCACCACGGCAGTGGTTACGACACCCGGCACGGTCTACACGCTGGCCGAAACCGCAGGCACCGCCACGGTCCTGGCGCGCTACGCCAGCAGTTGGGAGTGCAAGGACCAGGGCGGCACCACGCTCAGCAGCGGCACCGGCCAGAGCTTCAACTTCACCGCGCCGGCGCTGGCGGCGCAGCCGCTCACCGTGGTCTGCCGCATCACCAACCGCACCCGCCAGGCCGACCTGTCGATCAGCAAGAGCGATGGCAGTGCCACCTACACACCCGGTGGCAGCGCCAGCTATGTGCTGACCGTCAGCAACGCCGGCCCCGATGCGGTGACCGCCGCGCAGGTCAGCGACACGCTGCCAGCGGGCGCCACGCTCAGCGCGCCGTGGACCTGCAGTGCCTCGGCCGGCAGCACCTGCAGCGCCGCCAGTGGCGGTGCCGCGGGCGGCACCAGCGTCAGCCTGGGGGTGAACCTGATCAATGGGGGGCAGGCCACGATCACCGTGCCTGTCAGCTTCAGCGCCGATCCGGGCGCGTACTAGCCGTATCCACCCGGGCCGCTGCGCTGTGCGCGGCCCGGCAGCAACGACGCTTCATGTGACGCGCAGGTGGGGAACGCCAGAGCCTGCGCGGTGCTTTCGAGGATGACAGCATGCACACCGCCCGCGCCCGTCGCTTGAACTGCCTGCCCGGCCACGCCTGCCTGCGCGCGCGCGCGCTGCAACTGGGCACCGCGCTGCTGGCCACGCTGGCCATGGCGGGCGCACAGGCGCAGGCGTACCGCAACCCGCTGGTGAACACCGCCACGGTGACCGCGCCGGCTGACGTGTCCGATCCCACCCCGGGCAACAACAGCAGCAGCGACAGCAATGCACTGGCCGCCAGCGCGCAGCTGAGCATCGTCAAGACCATCACCACGCCGGTGCCGGTCGCGGCCGGTGGGGCGGTGCAGTACCGCATTGAAGTGCGCAACACCGGCCCGTCGCAGGCGGTGGGCGCCACCCTTACCGATTCGGTGCCCGCGCAGCTGAGCGGGGTCACCTGGACCTGCGCAACGGTGTCGGCGGCCACCTCCTGCTCGGCGGCTTCGGGCACCGGCAGCCTGAACGTCGGCGTCAACGTGGGCGTGGGCGATGTGCTGGTGGTGCTGGTGAACGGCACCGCGCCTAGCGTCACCCCGGCGACCATTTCCGCCAACGCGGCCACCATCACCCCGCCGCCGGGTACCACCGATCCGACGCCGGGCGACAACACCGCCACCACGCCCACCATCGCCGTGCAGGCGGCCGCCATCGTCGCCACCAACGACGACTATAGTGCCACGCCATTCCCGCCGGGCGGCGGCAGCACGCCGCGCGTGTTCACCAACGACACCCTGGGTGGCGCGGCGTTCGCCGATGCCGCCGTGGTCGCGACGCTGACCAACGCGCCGTCCGGCTATGCCATTGCGGCCAACGGCACCATCAGCGTGCCGGCCACCGCCGCAGCCGGGCCGGTCAGCCTGACCTATCAGATCTGCGAAGCGGCTTCGCCCAGCAACTGCGCCAGCGCCACGGTCAGCCTGCTGGTCAGCCCGGATGCGCTGGATGACAGCGTGGCCGTGCAGGCCGGGCAGGCGGTGAACGGCAACGTTGCCAGCAACGACAATGTCTTTACCGGTTCCACCTTCGTGCAGACCGGCGCAGTGCCCAGCCAGGGCAGCGTGGTGCTGCAGGCCAGCGGCGCGTTCACCTACACCGCCAACGTGGGCGCCACCGGCACCGATACCTTCGGCTACCAGGTGTGCCTGCCGGCACCGAACGCGGCGGTGTGTGACACCGCAACGGTCACCGTGAACCTGACCGCCAACACCATCGATGCGGTGAACGATGATTTCAGCGCCGCGCCGATCGCCGCGGCCATCGGCGGCACCACGGCCAGCGTGCTGGGCAACGACACCTTCAATGGCGTGGCAGTGGTGCCGGCCAATCTGACCACCACGCTGATCACCGCGCCGGCGGGGTATCTGATCAACGCCGCTGGCGTGGTCACGGTGCCGGCCAACGCCGTGGCCGGCCCGGTCACCCTGGGCTACCGCATCTGCCTGACCGCCGCGCCCACGCTGTGCGATACGGCCAGCGTGCAACTGGTCATCGCTCCCGATGCGGTGGACGATGCGATCGCCACGCCAGGTGCGGGGCAGCCGGTGTCCGCCAACGTCGGCAGCAACGACAACACCCCGGCCGGCTCCACCTTCAGCCTCGGTACCGCCGCCAGCAAGGGCGTGGTGACCGTGAACAGCGACGGCAGCTATACCTACACGCCCAATGCCGGCGTTACCGGCAGCGACACGTTCGGCTACCAGGTATGCCTGCCGGCACCGAACGCTGCGGTGTGCGATACCGCGACGGTCACCGTCACCCTGGGCGCCAATGCGCTGGTGGCCAACGATGATCTGTTCGCCACCCCGGTGCCCGGCCTTGCCGGCGGCACCACCCCCAGCGTGCTGGGCAACGACACCCTCAATGGCGTGGTGGTCACCGCCGGGACGGTTACGGCAACGCTGCAGGCGCCGGTGGCGGGCTTCAACCTGGATGCCAGCAGCGGCGTGATCACCGTGGCCGCAGGCACCACGCCGGGTGCCACGACTCTGGCCTACCAGCTGTGCGAAACGGCAGCCCCGGCCAACTGCGATACCGCCAGCGTGCAGGTGCTGGTCGCGCCGACAGCCGTGGCCGACAGCGTGCCGGTGCAGTCGGGCCAGGCCGTGACCGGTTCGGTGGCCAGCAATGACAGCACCGGTACCGGTGCGGAATTCAGCGTGCTGGTCGCCCCCACCCAGGGCACGCTGCTGCTGGCCGCCGATGGCGGCTTCACCTACACCTCGGCCGCCGGCAGCGGTGGCACTGACAGCGCCAGCTACCAGGTCTGCCTGCCCGCACCGAACAGTGCGGTGTGCTCGACGGCGACGGCCACCTTTGTCATCACCGCCAACACGGTCGATGCGGTGGACGATGCCTTTGGCACGCCGGCCATCTCGCCGGTGACCGGCGGAAGCACGCCCAGCGTGCTGGGCAATGATCTGTTCAACGGCGCGGCGGTGACCGCCGCGCAGGTGAGCGTGAGCCTGGTGAACGCACCGCCGCCGGGCTACACCTTCACCAGCGCCGGGGTGATCAACGTGCCGGCCGGCGCCGCTGCTGGCGCGCAGACCCTGACCTATGAACTGTGCGAGGCCGGTACCGCCAACTGCGACACCGCCCAGGTCGCGCTGGTGGTGGCGCCCGCTGCCACCGACGACAGCTACAGCACCTCGGCCGGGCAGCCCCTGGTGGGCGATGTCAGCCTGAATGACAACGCGCCTGCAGCTGCGACCTACAGCCTGGTCACGCCGCCGGCCGCTGGCACGTTCACCCTGCAGGGCAACGGCAGCTTCAGCTATGCACCGGCCGCGGCGGGGCCGCAGACCGCGCAGTACCAGGTCTGCCTGCCGGCGCCCGATGCGGCCGTCTGTGCCACCGGCACGGTCACGATCACGGTGGTGGCCAACACCGTTGATGCGGTGGATGACAACTTCCGCAGCCCCGTGTTCGCGCCCGGTGCCGGCGGCACCACGCCCACGGTGTTTGCCAACGACAGCTTCAACGGCGCGCCGGTGAATCCGCTGCAGGTCACGGCCAATCTGGTGGCCGCGCCCACCGGTTTCAGCATTGATGCCAATGGCATCATCACCGTGGCCAGCTACGCGCCGGCCGGTGCCACCACGCTCACCTACTCGCTGTGCGAGCAGGGCGGCAGCACCTGCGATACCGCCGCCGTGCAGGTAGTGGTTGCGCCCGATGCCGTCGATGACAGCGGCAGCGTGACCGGCACCCAGCCGGGCACCTTCGACCTGGCCGCCAACGACAACGTGCCTGCCGGTGCCACGTATACCGTGGTTACCCCGCCCACCCTGGGCAGCGCGGTGCTGTCGACCAGCGGCAGCCTGCAGTACACCGCCAACGCGGGCGCCAGCGGTGCCGATACGTTGACCTACCAGGTGTGCCTGCCGGCACCGGACGGCGCTGTCTGCGATACCGCTCAGGTGGCGCTGACCCTGGCGGCCGCTGCACTGGTGGCGGTGAATGATGATTTCAGTGCCAGCGCGGTCCCGCCGAGCGGTGGCAGTACCGCCAGCGTGCTGCTCAACGACACCTTCAACGGTGCGGCCATCGTGCCGGGTACCACCCCGGTCACCGCCAGCCTGACCACCCTGGTGTCCGGCTACAGCATGGCCGCCAATGGTGTCATCAGCGTCGCGGCCGGTACCTTGCCGGGCTCGGTCGCGCTGGGTTACCAGGTCTGCGAAACCGCTGCGCCGACCAACTGTGCCACCGCCACGGCGGTGGTGGTGATGAGCCCGGATGCGGTGAACGATGCACTGCCAGCCGCGGCCGGTGCGACCACCGTACTGAATGTCCTGGCCAACGACGTGGCACCGGCCACGCCGGTGGTGACCGTCAGCGTGGCGCCGGTGAATGGCAGCGCCGTGGTCAACGCCGACGGCAGCATCAGCTACACCCCCACCGGCAGTTTCAGCGGGCCGGATTCCTTCACCTACCAGCTGTGCCTGCCGGCGCCCCATGGCAGCGTGTGTGATACCGCCACGGTGGCGGTGACGGTCAGCACGACCTCGCTGGTCGCGGTGAATGACAGCTTCCTGGCCACGCCCATCGATCCGGCTGCTGGCGGCAGCACTACCAGCGTGCTGCTCAACGACACCTTCAGCGGCAGTGCGATCGTGCCGGGCACCACGCCGGTCACCGCATCGCTGGTCACGCCGGTGTCCGGCTACAGCCTGTCGGCCGACGGTGTGGTGAGTGTGGCCGCGGGTACGCGCCCGGCGGCAACCACGCTCAGCTACCAGGTGTGCGAGAACGCGGTGCCGACCAACTGCGCCGCCGCCACCGCACTGGTGGCGGTCAGCCCCGATGCCGTCGCCGACAGCCTGCCGGCCACCGCAGGCACCACCACGGTGTTGAACGTGCTGGCCAACGATGCCGCGCCGCTGAACCCGGTGGTCACCGTCAGTGCCGGCCCGAGCCAGGGCACGGCCGTGGCCAATGGCGATGGCACCATCAGCTACACGCCGACCGCCGGCTTCACCGGTACCGATACCTTCACCTACCAGCTGTGCCTGCCCGCGCCGGGCGGCACGGTCTGCGATTCGGCCACGGTGACGGTCACTGTCAGTGCCACCTCGCTGGTGGCCAGCAACGATGATTTCAGCGCCAGCCCGATTGCACCGGCCACCGGTGGCAGCACCAGCAGCGTGCTGTTGAACGACACCTTCAGCGGCGCCCCCATCGTGCCGGGCACCACGCCGGTCACCGCCACGCTGATTGCCGCGCCGGCCGGTTACACGATCTCGGCCAGCGGTGTGATCACCGTTGCTGCGGGAACCACGCCGGCCGCGGCGACCCTGAACTACCAGGTCTGCGAAAACGCGGTGCCGGGCAACTGTGCCGCGGCCACCGCGCTGGTGGCGGTCAGCCCGGACGCCGTGGCCGATGCGCTGCCGGCGGCCGCCGGTGCCACCACCGTGCTGAACGTGCTGGCCAACGATGCCGCGCCGCTGAACCCGCTGGTGACCGTATCGGTGGCGGCGGGCAACGGCACCACCCTCGTCAATGGCGACGGCACCATCAGCTACACGCCCAGCGCTGGTTTCACCGGCACCGATACCTTCAGCTACCAGGTCTGCCTGCCGGCACCCGCGGCGGCGGTCTGCGATACCGCGGCGGTAACCGTCACCGTGGCGGCCACGACGCTGACCGCGGCCAACGATGATTTCAGCAGCAGCCCGATCGCTCCCGCGGCCGGCGGCAGCACCAGCAGCGTGTTGTTGAACGACACGTTCAATGGCGTGGCCATCGTGCCGGGCACCACGGCGGTGACCGCTTCGCTGCTGACCACGGTGCCGGGCTACAGCATGGCGGCCGACGGCGTGATCACCGTGGCCGCAGGATCACCGCCGGCGGCGACGACGCTGAACTACCAGGTCTGCGAAAACGCGGTGCCGGGCAACTGCGCGTCGGCCTCGGCCGTGGTCGCGGTCAGCCCGGTGGCGGCGGCCGACACTCTGCCGGCCACCGCCGGTACCACGACCGTGCTGAACGTGCTGGCCAACGACACCGCACCGCAGAACCCGGTGGTGACCGTGTCGGTGGCGCCGACCAACGGCACCACCACGGTCAATGCCGACGGCAGCATCAGCTACACGCCGACGGCCGGCTACACCGGTGCCGACAGCTTCACCTACCAGTTGTGCCTGCCCGCGCCGGCGGCAACGGTCTGCGCCACTGCAACCGTTTCGCTTGCGGTCAGCAACACCTCGCTGGTGGCGACCAACGATGACTTCACCGCAGCGCCTATCGCGCCGGCCACCGGCGGCAGCACCACCAGCGTGCTGCTCAACGATACGTTCAATGGCGCGGCCATCGTGCCGGGCACCACTGCCGTGACGGCGTCGCTGCTGGCGCCGCCCAGCGGCTACAGCATGTCGGCCAACGGGGTGATCAGCGTTGCGGCGGGCACCACGCCGGCGGCAACCACGCTGAACTACCAGGTCTGCGAGAACGCGGCGCCGACCAACTGTGCGGCAGCCACCGTCGTGGTCGCGGTCAGCCCGGAGGCGGTGGCCGACGCGCTGCCCGCTGCCGCTGGCACCACCACCGTACTGAACGTGCTGGCCAACGATCGCGCACCGGCCAACCCGACGGTGACGGTGTCGGTCGCACCGACCAATGGCAGCACCACGGTGAATGCCGACGGCAGCATCAGCTACACCCCGACGGCGGGCTTCACCGGCACCGACAGCTTCACCTACCAGGTCTGCCTGCCGGCCCCCGGCGCCACGGTCTGCGATTCGGCGACGGTGACGGTCACCGTCAGCAACACCACGCTCAGCGCCCTGGGCGATGACTTCACTGCGGCGCCGATCGCCCCGGCGGCCGGTGGCAGCACCGCCAGTGTGCTGCTGAACGACACCTTCAATGGCGCGGCCATCGTGCCGGGCACCACGCCGGTCAGCGCCTCGCTGGTGACGCCGGTGAACGGCTACAGCATGAACCCGGCCGGCGTGATCACGGTGGCACCGGGTACCACGCCTGCCGCAGTGACGTTGAACTACCAGGTCTGCGAAAACGCGGTGCCGACCAACTGCGCGGTGGCCTCGGCCATCGTGGCGGTCAGCCCGGAAGCGGTGGCGGACACCCTGACCGCAACGGCGGGGACCACCACCGTGCTCAACGTGCTGGCCAACGACACCGCACCGCTGAACCCGGTGGTGACCGTGTCGGCGGCACCGGCCAACGGGACTGCCACGGTCAATCCAGATGGCAGCATCAACTACACCCCGACGCCGGGCTTCACCGGCGCGGACAGCTTCACCTACCAGTTGTGCCTGCCGGCGCCGGGCAGTGCGGTCTGCGATACCGCCACGGTCAGCCTGACGGTGGGTGCCAATGGCATCAGCGCGCTCGCCGATGACTTCAGCGGCATGCCCATCGCACCCGCCACCGGTGGCAGCACCGCCAGCGTGCTGTTGAACGACACGTTCAACGGTGCGGCCATCGTGCCTGGTACCACCCCGGTTGCTGCCTCGCTGGTGACGCCGGTGACCGGCTACAGCATGAGCGCAACGGGCGTCATCACCGTTGCGGCGGGCACCACGCCCGCGGCGGTCACGCTGAACTACCAGGTCTGCGAAACCGCCGTGCCCACCAACTGCGCGCAGGCAACGGCGCTGGTGGCGGTCAGCCCGGACGCGGTGGCCGACACCCTGCTGGCTGCCGCCGGTACCAGCACCATCCTGAACGTGCTGGCCAACGACACCGTGCCGTCGAACCCGGTGGTGACCGTGACGGTTGCGCCGACCAACGGCCTGGCCACGGTGCTGGCAGACGGCACGATCCGCTACTCGCCCTCGGAAGGCTTCACCGGCAGCGACAGCTTCACCTACCAGGTGTGCCTGCCGGCACCGGCCGCCGGCGTCTGCGACACCGCCACGGTCAGCCTCACCGTTGCGGCCACCACCCTGGTCGCCAACGCCGATGATTTCACCGCCGCGCCGATCGCACCGGCCAGCGGCGGCACCACCACCAGCGTGTTGCTCAACGACACCTTCAACGGCGCTGCGATCGTGCCGGGCACCACGCCGGTCACCGCAACGCTGATCACCCCGCCTGCGGGCTACACGATGGCTGCCAACGGGCAGATCACGGTGGCACCGGGCACGCCGCCGGCTGCGGCAACGCTGACCTACCAGGTCTGCGAGAACGCGGTGCCCAGCAACTGCGCGCAGTCCACCGCGGTGGTTGCGGTCAGTCCTGCTGCGGCCAACGACACCCTGACGGCAACGGCCGGCACCACCACGGTGCTTAACGTCACCGCCAACGACACCCTGCCGTCCAACCCCACGCTGACCGTGCTGGTGGCGCCGGGCAATGGTGCCGCGGTCGTCAACGCCGACAACACCATCAGCTACACGCCTGCGGCGGGCTTCACCGGCGCTGACACCTTCACCTACCAGGTCTGCCTGCCCGCGCCGGCAGCGGGGGTGTGCTCCACCGCCACCGTCACCGTCAACGTGGGCACGACCAGCGTGAGCGCGTTGAACGATGACTTCAGCGCGACACCCATCGTGCCGGCCACCGGCGGCACCACCACCAGCGTGCTGTTGAACGACAGCTTCAACGGTGCGCCCATCGTGCCGGGTACCACGCCGGTAACCGCCACGCTGATCACGCCGCCCACCGGCTACAGCATGAGCCCGAGCGGCGTCATCACCGTCGCGGCGGGTCTGGTTCCGGTCGCCACCACGCTGAACTACCAGGTCTGCGAAAACGCGGTGCCGACCAACTGCGCGCAGGCCACCGCACTGGTGGCGGTGCGCCCGAACGCGGCCGATGACACGCTGTCGGCCGGTACCGGCACCACCGTGCTGAACGTTGCCGCCAACGACACGCTGCCGTTGAACCCGGTGTTCACGGTGATCGTTGCGCCTTTGAACGGCACCGCCGTGGTGAATGGTGACAACACCATCAGCTACACCCCGAACCCGGGCTTTACCGGCACCGATACCTTCACCTACCAGGTCTGCCTGCCGGCACCGAACCTCAATGTCTGTGACACCGGGTCGGTCAGCGTGACCGTGAGCGCCACGACCCTTCAGGCAGTGAGCGACAACTTCAGTGGCACGCCCACCCTGCCTGGCGCGGGCGGGTCCACGCCGTCGGTGCTGGGCAATGACCTGATCAATGGCGTGCCGGTGCAGCCGGCGCAGGTCACGGTGTCCCTGGTCGCACCTCCGGCAGGCGTCAGCATCGATGCCAACGGCATCATCACCATCGCCGGCAGTGCCGCGGCCGGTGCGCTCAACCTGACCTATCAGATCTGCGAAGCCAGCAACACGGGCAACTGCGCGCAGGCCACGGCACTGGTGCTGGTACGTCCGGACGCGGTGAACGACGTGGCCACCACGCCGGCCGGGCAGGCGCTGAGCGGCAGCGTGGCGGGCAATGACAACGCCGGCGGCGGTTCGGTGTTCTCGCTGGTGACCGCACCGGCGCAGGGCACGGTGGTGCTCAATGCCAATGGCAGTTACACCTACACGCCCAACGCAGGCTACACCGGCAACGATTCCTTCATCTACCAGCTGTGCCTGCCCGCGCCGTATGCCGGCGTGTGCGATACCGCCACACTGGCCATCACGGTCAGCGCCGCGGGTGGCACCCTGGTCGCGGTGGATGATGCGATTGCCGATGTGCCGGCCACCGGCGCCACCGCAGTGTTGAACGTGCTGGTGAACGACACGTTCAACGGCGCCGCGCTGGACCCGACCACGGTGCAGCTGACCCCCACCAACACCACGGCCATCACCATCCAGGCCAATGGCAGCGTGGACGTCGCCGCCGGTGTGGCCGGTGCCACCTACACCACCACCTACCAGATCTGCCTGGTCAGCCAGCCCAGCGTCTGCGACATCGGTACGGTGACGGTGACCCTGGCCAACCCACCGGCGGGCAGCACCGTGCAGCCCGCCGACGATACCGCTACGACGCCGCAGGACAGCCCGGTGGTGGTGGCGGTGCTGGCCAACGACCTGGTCGCCGGCAGCCCGGTGGTGCCGGCGTCGGTGGCCGTGACCATCAGCACTGCGCCCACCTCGGGCACGGCCGAAGTACTGGCCGACGGCAGTGTGCGCTACACGCCGGCGGCCACGTTCAGCGGCAGCGACACCTTCGCCTACACCGTCTGCACGCAGGCCGCGCCGGTGCAGTGCGGTACCGCCAGCGTGACGGTGCAGGTGCAGGCCAACGCCGTGGAAGTGGTGGATGAGACCGTGACCACGCCCGATGGTGAACCGGTCACGATCTCGCTGCTGGACAACATCAGCACCAGCGGCGCGCCGATCAACCCGCGTTCGTTGCGCGTGCTGGCCGCGCCGCGCTACGGCCGCCTGGGCTGCACCGACGGCGTCTGCATCTACACCGCCTTCGTCGGCTACAGCGGCCAGGATGCCTTCACCTACAACATCTGCGACGTCTCCATTCCGACCCCGGTCTGCGCCGATGGCCGGGTGAACATCACCGTGACCGCCAGCGGTGCCGTGCTGCGCCTGACCAAGCAGGCAGCGCAGCGCACGGTGAAGGTGGGCGAGCTGGTGCGCTACGTGGTGACCGTGGAAAACCTGGGCGAAGTGGATGCGCTGGGGGTGAACGTGGTCGATACGCTGCCGGCCGGCTTCACCTTCATGCAGGAGGGTTTCGAGGCCCGCGACCTGGACAACGCCGCGTTCGTGAGCGCGCGTTCACCGCTGCGGGTGGAACGGGTGGATATCGCCGCCGGCGGCCGCGCCACGCTGGTGTACTACCTGCGCGTGGGCGCTGGCGTGGGCCAGGGCATCCACACCAACCGGGTGACCGCGGTGGATGCGGTCAACGCCAGCATCGGCAACGTGGCATCTGCCGATGTGGAGGTGGTGGGCGATCCCTTGCTGGACGAGAGCCTGATCCTGGGCAGCGTGTTCGAGGACCGCAACGGCAACGGCATCCAGGATGACGGTGAGCGGGGCATTCCCGGCGTGCGCGTGGCATCGGTGGAAGGCCTGGTGATGGAAACCGATGCCTTCGGCCGCTACCACCTGGTCGGCATCAATGGCGGCCAGGCACGTGGGCGCAACTTCATCCTGAAGGTGGACCCGACCACGCTGCCGGCCGACGCGCGCTTCACCACGCGCAACCCGCTGCTGCGGCGGATCACCCCAGGGCTGCCGGTGCGCTTCGACTTCGGCGTGCAGCTGCCCGATGCACGGTTCGACAGCGGTCCTCCGGCTCTGCGGCTGGAGTTCGGCCCCGCGCTGTTCGTGCCCGGCCGCGCCGAACTGGCGGCCGGCAACGAGGCGGTGCTGGTGCAGGCGGTCAACGCGTTGCAGGCACGCCAGGGCGGGGTGCTGCAGGTGCGTGCCGAGGCGGGTCAGGAAGCGTTGGCGGCAGACCGCGGCCGCGTGCTGCAGCAGGCCGTGCTGGCGCGGTTGCCAGACGGGTGGGCCGACCGGGTGCAGGTGCAGGTACTGCCTGCACCGGCCACCGTTGACCGCGCGGACCGCTGAGGAGAGGGCCATGATCAAGACGACCGCACTCATCACCCTGGCCACCGCGCTGCTGCTGCCTTCGGCCTGGGCGCAGACCGCAGCGCCCGCGCCGGCACCGGAAGTGCCGCAGACCCTGTGCGGTGCCGAAGGCTGCCGCCGCGGCAACGACCTGCTGCTGCAGGTGCATGGCGATCCGACCCCGCAGACCGTGCCGACGCCCGCCGACGCGCGCGCGGCCGCACCGGGTGGGCAGTTCGTGACCGAGTTGCCTGACGGCGCGGTGGTGTGGGCCACCGAAGATCCGTCGCTGTCGGCGCCGGTGCTGAACGTGCAGACCGGTTCCATGGCACCGTTCGAGAACGGGCGCCTGACCAAGCCGCTGCGCTTCCATGGCTACAACAACTACGCCTCGTTCATCGAACGCACCGAGATCACGCTGTATCGCGGTTCCGATACCGATCTGGTCACGCCGCTGGCGCGCATTCCCATGCCGGTGGACTACGTGGGCAACACCGAATGGGATGGGCAGCTGCCGGCTGGGCTGAACCTGCGCGAAGGCGACGAACTGCAGTACATCGCCCGCGCCTACGGCCACGATGGCGCGTTCGACGAAACCAGCGCGCAGCGCTTCCAGCTGGTGCTGCCCACCGACTACGAGCGGGGCACGCAGCAGGTGCGCGACAACGTGCAGAAGACCCTGGGCAAGGTGCTGAACGGCGAGGAGGCGCGCGACCAGCAGCTGACCAATGACATCTATGGACAGAACGCGCTGCGCCAGCAGAACATCGCCATCTACGGCTCGCGCGTGCGCATCTACGGCCGTGGCCTGGCACCCAACGCGCGCGTGCTGATCAACGGGCAGAGCTTCCCGGTGGATCTGGAGCAGAAGTTCGCCGCCGAATTCCTGGAGCCGATCGGCCAGCACCGCTACCAGGTGGAAGTGGAAGCGCAGGACGCGCCGCCCCTGCAGCGCACCCTGGACGTGGAGGTGACCGGCAGCTACCGCTTCCTGGTGGCCCTGGCCGATGTGACCCTTTCCAAGAACACCGCCAGTGGCAACCTGGACCCACTGGTGGCCGACCAGGACCGTGACGACAGCTTCCTCAGCGAAGGCCGCCTGGCGTTCTACCTGAAGAGCAAGCTGCGCGGGAAGTACCTGGTGACCGCGCAGGCCGACACCTACGATCGCGAGTTGAAGCGTCTGTTCAGCGGCTTCCTGGATGCTGATGCGCGCGATGTGTTCCGCCGCCTGGACCCGGACCAGTACTACCCGGTGTACGGCGATGATTCGACCACGTACCGCGATGTGGATACCCAGGGCAAGCTGTACGTGCGCGTGGACTGGGACCAGAACCAGGCGCTGTGGGGCAACTTCGCCACCGGCTTCACCGGCACCGAGTACGGCCAGTACGTGCGCTCGCTGTATGGTGCGGCGCTGAGCTGGCGATCACGCGCGACCACGCCGCTGGGCGATCCGCGTTCCTACCTGAAGGCATTCGGCTCGGAGGCGCAGTCGGCGCTGGGCCACAGCGAATTCCTGGGCACCGGCGGCAGCCTGTACTACCTGCGCCACACCGATCTGCTGCCGGGCTCGGAACAGGTGGTGCTGGAAGTGCGCGACCGCACCACCGGCCGTACCGAAGTGCGCAGCACCCTGCAGCGCGGCGTGGACTACGAAGTGAACGAGATCCAGGGCCGCATCCTGCTGACCCGTGCGCTTTCGCAGATCACCCGCGAGAACGTGCGCACGCTCACCCGCGACACGCCGCTGGATGGCTACGACCAGGTGCTGCTGGTCGATTACGAGTACGTGCCGGTGGGCTTCAGCACGGACGATGTCAGCGCCGGCCTGCGTGGCAAGCAATGGTTCGGTAACCACGTGGCGGTGGGCGGCACCTACGTGGACGAAAACCGCAGCGGCGACGACTACAGCCTGATGGGCGCCGACCTGACCCTGCAGGCCGGGCGCGGTACCTACCTGAAGCTGGAACAGACCCGCAGCGAAGCCACCGCCGCGCCGATCTTCTATTCCGACAACGGCGGTCTGAGCTTCATCCAGCGCAACCCGGTGAACGCGGCGCGCAAGGGCGATGCACGGGCCGTGGAAGCACGCGCCAACCTGCGCGAGCTGGGCTGGACCACGCAGGACTGGAGCTTTGGCGCCTGGTGGCGCGATGTGGATGCCGGCTTCTCGGTATCGCGCATGGACACCGGGGTAGCACTGGAAGAGTACGGCGCCGAGTTCCTCGGCTACTTCACCGACAACCTCAGCCTGTATGGCCGCCAGAGCCGCGCCGAACGCGGCGACGTGGCGCTGGAACAATCGCAGCTGACGCTGGATTGGCGGCTGGGCAACAACGACCAGCTGGGTGCGGAGCTGCGCCGCGTGCGCGAAGAGAATGCAGGCGTGGACGTGGATGGCACCCTGGCCGCATTGAGCTACCGGCAGCGTTTCGGCGCCAAGTGGGAGCTGTACGGCACCGGCCAGCTGACCGTGGATGATGATGGCGGCGCATACGAGGACAACAACCTGTTGACCCTGGGCACGCGCTATCTGTTCGGTGATCGCTCCAGCGTGGGCGCCGAAGTGAGCAGCGGCAGCCGCGGCGACGGCGCCAAGCTGGAAGCCGAGTACTGGATGACCCCCGAGCACAGCTTCTACGGCAACTACAGCTACAGCACCGACCGCACCACCACCGACCCGCTGTACGACACCGGCCTGCAGTCGGGCTGGACGCTGGGCCAGCGCTGGCGCCTGAGCAACCAGGTGAATGTGTTCAACGAAAGCCAGTACCTGAAGGACCGGCGCGAGGACACCG
Organism: Stenotrophomonas sp. YAU14A_MKIMI4_1; assembly: GCF_003086855.1. Classification (NCBI taxonomy): domain Bacteria; kingdom Pseudomonadati; phylum Pseudomonadota; class Gammaproteobacteria; order Lysobacterales; family Lysobacteraceae; genus Stenotrophomonas; species Stenotrophomonas sp. YAU14A_MKIMI4_1. The sequence goes on along the minus strand of NZ_CP025998.1, from coordinate 4,032,160 downwards.
CGGGCCTGGTCAACACCTTCGGCATGGATTTCTACCCGGCGCAGGGATGGAACCTGGGCTTCAGCGTGATGGATGGCAAGCTGGACGCCACCACCGGCCGCGTGGACCGCCGCGCGTACAGCGTCAGCGGTGGCCGGACCGATGCCAACACGCAGTGGACCAGCAAGCTGGAGTACCGCCGCGACCAGGGCGCCGAGCAGCGCGAGCAGTGGGTGACCACCAACCGCCTGCTGTACAAGATCAACGAGGACTGGCGCATCGCGCTGCGCGCCAACTACGCCGATACCCAGGACAGGATCAACGCACTGGCCGATGCCAAGCTGGTGGAATCCAACCTGGGCTTCGCCTGGCGCCCGCATGACAACACGCGCTGGGCCGCGTTCGGCAAGTACACCTATCTGTACGACGTGGCGTCGCTGGGCCAGGAAGGCGGCAACGTGTACGACCAGAAGTCGCAGATCATCTCGCTGGAGGGCGTGCGGCAGATCGGCGAGCGCTGGGAAGTGGCGGCCAAGCTGGCCGCGCGCTGGGGCGACTACCGCACCGGTCGCGGCGAAGGCCCCTGGCTGGACAGCCGGGTGAACTTCTCTGCGCTGCAGTTGCGCTACCGGCTGTGGTCGCAGTGGGAAGGCCTGGCCGAGTACCGCTGGCTGGATGTGCGCGACGGCGGCGACAAGAAGGGATGGCTGCTGGGCGTGGACCGCCAGGTCGGGCAGAACTTCAAGATCGGTGCCGGCTACAACTTCACCGAGTTCAGCGACGACCTGACCGAGCTGCGCTACGAGAGCAAGGGCTTCTTCCTGAACCTGTCCGGCTATTACTGAGCGCTTTGGCCGCGGCCTGGGTTGCCGGGCATGGTCCGGCACTACCGGGCTGGGGCCGCCTGGGCCTGAATGACCGGCAACATTGCCGGGCTGAATGGGGCGGGTTGGTGGGATTTTGCGGCCCAAAAGCACAATTCATCCACCGGTTTGTGCGTAAGTGATTGTTTTGGAATGGATTGATGCGTTATGGGGCGTGCTCGCCATTGTCATCAATTCGCGATAGGGTAGGGATGTTGAACGGCCCATTGTTTCGCCTGCGGAACACTGGAACTTCCTACCGCTTTAGCAGTCAAAAACCCGGACTGCTAAGATGAGCCCTATGAGCCAGAACACCTCTACTGCCCTTGTGGCAAACAATCTCCCGATTCCCAGTGCGCTCGGTTCGCTGGACGCCTACATCGGTGCCGTGCACCAGATTCCGGTGCTGTCGGTCGATGACGAACAGGACCTGGCCCGTCGTTTCCGCGACGGCGACGATCTGGACGCTGCGCGCGAGCTGGTGCATTCGCACCTGCGCTTCGTGGTGCACGTGGCCCGCGGTTACAACGGCTACGGCCTTGCGCTGGGCGACCTGATCCAGGAAGGCAACATCGGCCTGATGAAGGCGGTCAAGCGCTTCGACCCGGATATGGGCGTGCGCCTGGTGTCCTTCGCCGTGCATTGGATCCGTGCCGAAATGCACGAGTTCATCCTGAAGAACTGGCGCATCGTGAAGGTCGCCACCACCAAGGCGCAGCGCAAGCTGTTCTTCAACCTGCGCAAGTCGAAGACGCGCCTGGGCTGGATGAACGCGGCCGAAGTGAGCGCGGTGGCCAAGGACCTGAACGTGTCCGAGCGCGAGGTGATGGAAATGGAATCGCGCCTGTCCGGTCGCGATATCGGTTTCGATGCGCCCAGCGATGAGGACAACGAACACGCCCCGCCGTCGCCGGCCGCGTTCCTGGTCGCCAACGACGAAGACCCGTCGATGGCCTACGAGCGTGCCGACAGCGAAGACAACCAGCTGCAGCTGCTGCGCGAAGGCCTGGCCGAGCTGGATGCCCGTTCGCGCGACATCATCCGCCGCCGCTGGCTGGACGCCGACAGCAAGGTGACGCTGCAGGAACTGGCCGATGAGTACGGCGTTTCCGCCGAGCGCATCCGCCAGGTCGAAGCGAACGCGCTGAAGAAGATGAAGGCGCTGTTCAACGCGTAACGCGGTGCAGCGTTGCAAAGACGAAAGGCCCGGCAATGCCGGGCCTTTTTTGTTTGGTGGGGCTCATCCACGCATGGCGTGGATCTACTGATCCCGCCTCATGGCATCGGCTTTCCCGTCGTCTCCGTCAGGGCCCAGACCGGGATCGATGCGTGTTGCCGGAAGTCGATCGTGTTGAAGGTCGCCAGACCGGCCAGCACCTGCAGGTCCCCGCTGAGTGCCGTGCGCTGAATGGCCAATGTAGGCGTGGCAAAGCGCACGTAGCCGCCCCGGTTCCAGTCGTACACATGGATGCCGCGCGAAGCCATGGCCACACCGTCATCGTCACGGGGAACCTTCATGTGCATGACGGCCCTGCCAACCACCGGCAGCTCCATCAACATCATTTCCATATCGAAGATGTCCACCGCGGCTTGGTGCAGAAGCGCGGTAGGGATGTCTCCCTCGCCTGCGGTGACGAATGCCGCCACTGCGCCGGTCTGGTCAACGCCCAGCCAAACACACTCAAAGCCGTCCGGATAATCCTGATGCTGGCGCATTCTGCGTACTCCCGTCCCTGAAGCCGAGGCCTGGCGTTGCCGGGCCGCTTCTGTTCCTTCCTGCCGCCATACCGACGATCAGGTGCTCACAATCCCCACGTATGCAGGAGCCTGACGCTGATTTTCACGCCGTACCACTAGGTGGCACGGTATGATCATGCCACGTGTCTTCCGCACCCGAAGCTTCAACCGAAGCACACGAAAGTCAACGTTGTCCGACTCGGCATTGTGCCGCGCGGTGAGCGAAATGCGTCATGGGCTTATTGATGCCGATCTGGGTGGCGGTCTCATCAAGAAACGCGTCGCGCTGCCGGGCCGCGGAAAGCGCGGTAGCGCCCGCACCATCGTGGCGACCCAGTTGGGGCGCTACTGGTTCTTTCTCTTCTGCTATGAAAAGAACGAGCGCGCGAACCTCACCAGGGCGGAACGGGATGCGCTTGAGTTATATGCGTCTGAGTTCTTGAAGATGAGCCCTGCACAGTTGGACAGGGCAGTGATGTGCGGCGATCTGCAGGAGATATGCCATGACCAAGCGTGTTGAACGTAGACGTGCAAAGAGCCCAATCCTTGATGCGGTGCATGAAGGCGCTGCAGGCCTGTATGCCAGCGGCTTCATCGACAAGCGACGAATGGGCATGTACGAGGCCCTGTGTCTGGAGCCCGTACCCGAATACAGCAGTGCCCAGATCCGCGCACTGCGCGCGTCGCTGCACCTCAGCCAGCCCGTATTCGCCGGTGTGCTCAATACCAGCGTTTCGACAGTCCGCAGCTGGGAGCAGGGCGAAAAGAAGCCGAGCGGGCCCTCGCTGAAGCTTCTGAACCTGATCGACCGCAAGGGTCTGGACGCTGTCCTCTAAGGCAAAGGCCCGGCAACGCCGGGCCTTTGCGTGTCTGCAGGGTTCATCCACGCATGGCGTGGATCTACTGCGATCAACCCGGGTAGAGCCACGCCATGCGTGGCTGCACCCCGCACCTCACCCCTCGCGTGCGATCGCGCGCCAGCCGATGTCGGTGCGGTGGAACTCGTTGGCCCAGCGCACCTTGGCCACGCCGGCATAGGCATTGGCCTGCGCGTCGCGCACGCTGTCGCCCAGCGCGGCCACGCACAGCACGCGGCCACCGGCGCTCAGCACCTGGCCCTGCGCGTCCAGCGCGGTGCCGGCATGAAACACCTTGGCGCTGGCCGGCACATCGGCCAGGCCGGAAATCACATCACCGGTGATCGGCGATTCCGGGTACGGCCTGGCGGCCAGCACCACGCCCAGCGACGGGCGCGGGTCCCACTGCGCCTCCACCTGGTCCAGGCGACCGTCGATGGCCGCTTCCACCAGGTCCACCAGGTCGGACTGCAGGCGCAGCATCACCGGCTGGGTTTCCGGATCGCCGAAGCGCACGTTGAACTCGATCACCTTCGGTGCGCCGCTGGCATCGATCATCAGCCCGGCATACAGGAAGCCGGTGAACGGAATGCCGTCGGCAATCATGCCCTGCACGGTCGGGTTCACCACCTCGCGCATCACCCGCGCATGTACTTCGGCGGTGACCACCGGTGCCGGCGAATAGGCGCCCATGCCGCCGGTGTTCGGGCCGGTATCGCCGTCGCCCACGCGCTTGTGGTCCTGCGAGGTGGCCATCGGCAGCGCATGCACGCCATCGACCATGGAAATGAAGCTGGCTTCTTCGCCGTCCAGGAATTCCTCGATCACCACGCGCGCACCGGCGTCGCCGAAGGCATTGCCCGACAGCATGTCGCGCACGGCGTCTTCGGCCTCGGCCAGGGTCATCGCCACGATAACGCCCTTGCCGGCGGCCAGGCCGTCGGCCTTGACCACGATCGGGGCGCCCTTGTCGCGGATGTAGGCCAGCGCCGCGTCCACCTCGGTGTGCACGGCGTAGAACGCGGTGGGGATGTTGTGGCGGGCCAGGAAGTCCTTGGCGTAGGCCTTGCTGCCTTCCAGCTGTGCAGCGGCGGCGGTCGGCCCGAAGATGCGCAGGCCGGCGGCGCGGAAGCGGTCGACCACGCCGGCCACCAGCGGTACTTCCGGGCCCACCACGGTCAATGCCACGCCTTCGGCCTGGGCCAGCGCCAGCAGGCCGTCGATGTCGGTCACCTTCACCGCCGCGTTGCGGCACTTGTCCTCGGTGGCGGTGCCGGCGTTGCCGGGCGCCACGAGCACTTCACTGACCTGGGGGGATTGGGCCAGCTTCCATGCCAGGGCGTGTTCGCGGCCGCCAGAGCCGATGACAAGTACGTTCATCACGAGATTCCAGATTGCGTGGGAAGGGAAGGGCGATGTTCCCGGCAGGCCGCGTGCCTCACTCGCAGCCCTCGCGCAGCAGCGCGGCGGGGAAGGAATAGGTCCACGTCTTCGGGTCCAGGGTGAAGCGGTGCTGCTGGCGCACGGCGGTGCCACCGCAGGTGCTGCCGGTTTCTTCCACCAGCAGCGGCCAGACGCGCGCGCTGCGGTCGCTGTCGTCGAAGCGCTGGCTGAAGTCGATGTTGAACACCTTGCTGCGGCAGTCTTCCGCCGCGTCGGCGTCGTCGCAATCGTAGGCGGCGCCATTGTCGATATGGCTGCGTATGCTGCCGGTGTCGACCAGGCCCTTCGGGCCAGGCAGCACTAGCGATTGCGAGATCAGCGAATAGCCCTGGCCGAACCAGCCGTCTTGCACGCGGAAGCCGTAGAAATCGCTGCCAGCGCGCACGATCTGCACCGTGCCGGGCTGGCCGCTGCTGCCGTAGGTGCCACCGGTCAGTTCGGCGGCCACGTCGAAGCCGCTGGCCGTCGGCCGCAGCACGTAGAAGTCGATGGTGCCCGGCTCCGGGTGGCCGGCTTCGACCAGCGCGCCGCAGACGGCCAGCAGCTGCTGCCAGCTGTCGCCGCTCACCACCGGCTGCTCGGCGCAGACCTGCCAGCTGACCGGGCGCGTTTCGCCGTCCTGGCTCAAGCTGCCGCGCCAGTCACCCGACAGCGCGGCGCCCTGGCCGTAACGCTGGGCCAGGAAGGCCTGCAGGCGGGCAGTGCGGCTGATCGGCGTGGCCGGTTCGGCCGCCGCCGTCGTGGCCGCCGGCGCTGCAGGGGCAGCGGCCGGCGCGGGATCGGCGGCCGGCGTGCAGCCGGCCAGCAGGGCCGTGCCGGCCAAAGCGAGCACGGTGAGCGGTTTCAAAGAGACTGCAGACATCCGTGTCGCTCCCTGTATCAGTGGCGGAAGTGGCGAACGCCGGTGAACACCATGGCCAAGCCATGTTCGTCGGCGGCGGCGATCACTTCCGCATCGCGCATCGAACCACCCGGCTGGATCACCGCCTTGATGCCGGCGGCGGCCGCGGCATCGATGCCGTCGCGGAACGGGAAGAACGCGTCGGAGGCCATCACCGAACCTTCGACCGCCAGGTTGGCGTCGGCGGCCTTGATGCCGGCGATGCGTGCCGAGTACACGCGGCTCATCTGCCCGGCGCCCACGCCAATGGTGCGGTTGTCCTTGGCGTAGACGATCGCGTTGGACTTCACGAACTTGGCCACCTTCCAGGCGAACAGCAGATCGGTGAACTGCTTGTCGGTCGGCGCCAGCTTGCTGACCACCTTCAGTTCGTCGCGGGTCATGCCGCGGTTGTCCGACGACTGCAGCAGCAGGCCCGAGCCGACGCGCTTGCTGTCGAAGTTGTTCAGGCCATCACCGTGCGGGATGCGCAGCACGCGCACGTTGGCCTTCTTCTGCGCGTATTCCAGCGCGGCCGGCTCGTAGTCGGGCGCGATCAGCACTTCCACGAACTGGCGGTCCAGGATCACCTTGGCGGTGGCGGCGTCCAGCGGCTTGTTGAAGGCGATGATGCCGCCGAAGGCGCTGGTCGGGTCGGTGGCGTAGGCCAGTTCATAGGCATCGCCGTTGCCGGCACCCACGGCCACGCCACACGGGTTGGCGTGCTTGACGATCACGCAGGCCGGCGTGTCGAACTGGCGCACGCATTCCCACGCCGCATCGGCATCGGCCAGGTTGTTGTAGCTCAGTTCCTTGCCCTGCAGCTGCTGGAAGGTGGCCAGGGTGCCCGGCACCGGGTACAGGTCGCGGTAGAACGCGCCGCTCTGGTGCGGGTTTTCGCCGTAGCGCAGGTCCATCACCTTCACGAAGGTGGAATTCATCTGCGCCGGGTACTCGGCGCGCACCGGCACGGCGGCGTCGGTGGCAGTGACCGCCGACAGGTAGTTGCTGATGGCCGCATCGTACTGGGCCACGCGGTTGAACGCGGCCACCGAGAACGCGAAGCGGGTGGCGGCGCTCAGCTGGCCGTCGTTGGCATCAAGGGAGGCCAGCAGTTCGGCGTACTGCGACGGGTCGGTGGTCACCGCCACGCGGGCGAAGTTCTTGGCCGCCGAGCGCAGCATGGCCGGGCCGCCGATATCGATGTTTTCCACCGCGTCGGCCAAGGTGCAGTCGGCCTTGGCGGTGACCGCTTCGAACGGGTACAGGTTCAGCACCAGCAGGTCGATGGCGCCGATGCCATGCTCGGCCATCACCGCATCGTCCAGGCCCGAACGGCCCAGCAGGCCGCCATGCACCATCGGGTGCAGGGTCTTGACCCGGCCGTCCATCATTTCCGGGAAGCCGGTGACATCGGCCACGTCCTTCACGGCCAGGCCGGCATCGCGGATGGCCTTGGCGGTACCGCCGGTGGACAGCAGCTCCACGCCGCGTGCGGCCAGTGCAGTGGCCAGCTCGACCAGGCCGGTCTTGTCGGAAACGGAAAGGAGGGCCCGGCGGACGGGCAACAGATCAGCAGTCATGGGGACAGGGCAATCGGCAGCGGAGCGGGGCCGATATTGTAGTTCGTGGGGGCCGGTGGCGGGCGCTGCGCGGGGCGGTTTCCTGCCCCCGGTGCGTACAAACGCCCGTATCGGCATGCTGGGCTGGGCACGCCATGGGGTAGGCTATGCCGGAACTGCCAGGGATCAGCGGGTTCAGATCGTGTCGATCTATGCATTGAAAGGACGTTTCCAGGACCTGTTGCGTCCGGCCGTGCGCGGGCTCTACCGCCTCGGCATCACCGCCAACACGGTGACCGTGGCCGCCGCCGTGGTCTCGCTGCTGGTGGCCGCCGCCGTGTGGTGCTGCGCCCCGGCGCAACCGCTGCTGTACCTGCTGCTGCCGCTGTGGATGCTGCTGCGCATGGCGCTCAACGCCGTGGACGGCATGCTGGCCCGCGAGTTCGGCCAGCAGTCGCGGCTGGGCGCCTATCTGAACGAATTGTGCGATGTGATTGCCGACGCCGCGCTGTACCTGAGCCTGCTCAGCGTGGCGGGCGTGAACCCGGTGGCGCTGTGGCTGCTGGCCTGGGCGGCGGCACTGAGCGAATACGCCGGCGTGCTGGGCCTGATGGTCGGGGCCAGCCGGCGCTACGATGGGCCCATGGGCAAGAGCGACCGCGCCTTCGTGATCGGTGTGCTGGGCCTGCTGCTGGCCTTCGGCTGGGTGGGGGCCGCCACGGTGACGTGGGTGGCAGGCGTGGCCGCGCTGCTGTGCGCGGTGACGCTGTTCAACCGGGTGCGCCGGGGCCTGCAGGAATCGGCGGTTTCACCGCAGTAAACACCACGACAATACGGAGATTGCATGCGTCAGGCGCAGGAACGGGAATTCCACAGCTTCGACCAGGTACCGCTGTTCTACCGGTACTGGGCGAGCACCACGGGCAGCACGGCCAGCAAGGCCGTCGTGCTGCTGCATCGCGGCCACGAACATTCCGGCCGGGTCACCCACCTGGTCGATGAGCTGGACCTGCCCGATACCGCCTTCTTCGCGTGGGATGCGCGTGGCAATGGCCGTTCGCCCGGTGCGCGCGGCGATGCCCCGGGTTTCCCGGCGCTGGTCCGCGACCTGGACAGCTTCATCGCCCATATCGGCGCCGAGCACGGCATCGCGGTGGAAGACATCGTGGTGATCGCGCAGAGCGTGGGCGCGGTGGTGGCCGCCACCTGGGTGCACGACTACGCGCCGCGCCTGCGCGCGCTGGTGATGGCCTCGCCGGCGTTCAAGGTGAAGCTGTACGTGCCGTTCGCGCGGGCGGGGCTGGCGCTGATGCAGAAGCTGCGCGGCAACTTCTTCGTCAACAGCTATGTGAAGCCGCAGTGGCTGACCCACGACCCGGCGCGGGTAGAAAGCTACCGCACCGATCCACTGATCACCCGGCCGATTTCGGTGCGCGTGCTGCTGGGCCTGTACGAGGCGGCCGACCGCGTCGTGGCCGACGCGCAGGCGATCAGCGTGCCGGTGCAGCTGCTCGTCTCCGGTTCGGATTTCGTCGTGCACCGGGGCCCGCAGGACCGCTTCTACGAACGCCTGTCCAGCCCGATCAAGGAGCGCGTGCACCTGCCGGGCTTCTTCCACGACACCCTGGGCGAGCGTGACCGCGCGCCGGCGCTGGCACGCATCCGCAGCTTCATCCAGGCACGTTTCGCCGAACCATTGCGCGAACTGTCGCGCCGCGATGCACACCGCCACGGTCCGACCTTCGAAGAATCGGAGATTCTGTCGTGGCCGCCCGAACGCAACAGCCTGGCCGACCTGCGTTGGCGCTTCGTGCGTGGTGGCCTGCGTTTCGGCGGCACGCTGTCCGAGGGCATTGCCCTGGGCCTGCAGACCGGCTTCGATTCGGGCAGCACGCTGGATTACATCTACCGCGACCAGGCGCGGGGCAAGGGCCCGCTGGGGCGCATGGTCGACCGCAACTATCTGGACGCGATCGGCTGGCGCGGCATCCGCGTGCGCGGCCAGCACCTGCAGGAACTGCTGCGCGACGCCGCCCAGCGCCTGCGCGGGCAGGGCACGCCGGTACGCGTGCTGGACGTGGCCGCAGGCCACGGGCGCTACGTGCTGGAGGCGCTGGGACAGGGCGAACAGCGCGCCGAGCGCATCGTGCTGCGCGATTTCAGCGAACTGAACGTGACCCAGGGCCTGGCCTTGATCGAACGCCTGGGGGCGACCGACATCGCCCGCTTCGAACAGGGCGATGCGTTCGACCCGGCGCAGCTGGCGAAGGTGGACCCGGCGCCGACGCTGGCGGTGGTGTCGGGCCTGTACGAACTGTTCCCCGACAACGATGCGGTGCTGCGCTCGCTGCAGGGCATTGCCGCGACCGTACCGGTGGGCGGCTATCTGGCCTATACCGGCCAGCCGTGGCATCCGCAGCTGGAGTTCATCGCGCGTGCGCTCACCAGCCACCGCGGTGGCGCGGCGTGGGTGATGCGCCGCCGTACCCAGCAGGAGATGGACGAGCTGGTACGCCTGGCCGGGTTCCAGAAAGTGGCCCAGCGCATCGACGAGTTCGGCATTTTCACCGTGTCGCTGGCGCGCCGGGTCGGCTGATGTCCGCCGTCGCTGCCACCCCGGTGGCCCCCACGGCGCGCCCCTGGCGGCGCGCCCTGTTGTGGCTGGTGCTGCTGGGGCCGTTCTTCTTCGCCAGCTACGGCTTTGCGAACTGGATGGCCGGTCGCCAGCCGGACGTGCCGGTGCTCGCCTTCGCCTGGGAAACCCACATTCCATTCGTGGCCTGGACCATCGTGCCGTACTGGTCCATCGATCTGTTCTATGCCATTTCGCTGTTCCTGTGCCGGCAGCGGCTGGAACTGGACCGGCACGCGCTGCGCTTGTTCAGTGCGCAGCTGATCGCGGTGAGCTGCTTCCTGCTGTGGCCATTACGCTTCAGTTTCCAGCGGCCGGAGATCGACGGCGTCTTCGGCTGGCTGTTCGATGTGCTGCTGGGTTTCGACAAGCCGTTCAACCAGGCGCCATCGCTGCACATCGTGCTGCTGATCGTGCTGTGGGTGAAGTTCGCCCAGTACCTGCACGGCGCGTGGCGCTGGGTGCTGCATGGGTGGGCGCTGCTGATCGGCATATCGGTGCTGACCACCTTCCAGCATCACTTCATCGATGTACCCACCGGGCTGCTGGTGGGCTGGCTGTGCGTGTGGCTGTGGCCCGACCAGGGTGTGCCACCGCTGCGCGCATGGCGCACCGCGCGCGACCCGAAGCGCTGGCGCCTGGCGCTGCTGTACCTGCTGGGGGCGGCCGTGGTGTTGCTGCCGGTGCTGCAGTGGCACGGCACAGCGCTGTGGCTGCTGTGGCCGGTGGTGTCGCTGCTGCTGGTGGCGCTGGCGTATGCGGGGTTGGGCACGGCGGTGTTCCAGAAGCGCGCCGATGGCCGGCTGACCATGGCCGCACGCTGGCTGCTGGCGCCGTACCTGGCCGCTGCATGGATCAATTCACGGCTGTGGACACGGCGTGCGCCGCAGCCGGTGCAGGTGGCCGACGGTGTGTGGCTGGGGCGCCTGCCCAGCGGCCGCTTGCCGGCGCCGCTGCAGGGCGTGGTCGATACCTGTGCCGAACTGTCCTGCCGCGCCCCGGGCGCGGTCTATGCCGGGGTGCCGATGCTGGACCTGGTGGTGCCCAGCGCTGCCCAGCTGCGCGCCGCTGCCGCCGCGATCGAGCGCCTGCATGCGCAGGGGCCGCTGCTGGTGTGTTGCGCGCTGGGCTATTCGCGCAGTGCCGCCAGCGTGGCGACGTGGCTGCTGTGCAGTGGCCGCGCTGGCGATGCCGCGCAGGCGGTGGCGCAGGTGCGCCAGGCACGGCCGTCCATCGTGCTGCACGACGTTCACCTGTTGGCGATCGCGGCCGCTGCCGCACAGGAGACCACCGTATGAGCCAGGCCCCGGACCTGCCGATGATGCACCTGCTGCTGCGCCAGGGCCGCTGGCCCGCCGTGCTGTCGCTGGGACTGTTGCTGGTGGGCCTGCTGCTGCTCGGCATCGAGCCGGGGCTGGCGATGATCGCCGCCGGCCTGGTGCTGCTGAGCGTGGTGCTGGGCCTGGCGCAGGCGTACTTCGCGGTGCGCGTGCGATTGGATGCCAGCCTGCTGCAGTTGCTGCTGCAGGAAGGCCTGCAGGGCGAGGCGGCAGCACATCGGATCGACCAGGCCCTGCACGTGGCCGGGCTGCGCCGGCTGCCGGCCGATGCGCCGCTGCGTGGCTGGGACGCGCGCTGGGCCGGCATGCGCGGCCTGCTGCTGCGCCAGTATCTGTTCACCGCGCTGCAGTTCGTAGCGGTGCTGCTGGCCGTGTTGTGGCCGCAGACCTGAGGGGAACCTGATGTTCGCAAGCGTGATTGCCCGTGCCTGCAGTGGCGCCATCCATGTGCTGACCGGTGCGCGCGCGCTGTGGATCGGCTGCGCGCCCTCCAGCGACCACCGCGTGTACTATGGCAACCATGCCAGCCACGGCGACTTCGTGCTGATCTGGTCGTCGATGCCACCCGCGTTGCGCCGCCAGGTGCGGCCGGTGGCCGCGGCCGAGTACTGGCAGCGCGATGGCCTGCGCCGCTACCTGATCGATGCGGTATTCAACGGCGTGCTGGTGGAACGCGAAGCGGCGCGCCGCCAGCAGGATCCCCTGCAGGTACTGCGCGATGCGGTGGATGAAGGCTGCTCGCTGATCCTGTTCCCGGAAGGCACGCGCAACACCGGTGAGGAGCCGCTGCTGCCGTTCAAGAGTGGCATCTACCATCTGGCGCGGCAGCGCCCGGAACTGGAGTTCGTACCAGTGTGGATCGACAACCTGAAGCGGGTGATGCCCAAGGGCCGCTTCCTACCGCTGCCATTGCTGTGCACCGCAACCTTCGGCGCACCGCTGCGCCTGCAGGCCGAAGAGGACAAAGCGGCGTTCCTGGCGCGCAGCCGGCAGGCACTGCTTGACCTGGCGCCGAACGGGGGCCGCGCATGAGTTTTCTGATCGATGTGTCCGGCGATCTGGCCACGCAGAGCGTGGGCCAGCAGACCGGGCTGCTGTTCGGCGGCATCGGTGCGGTGCTGGTGCTGGCCACGGTGGTGGCCGAGACCCTGCGCTGGCGCCAGCGCGGCAAACCCAGCGCGGTCATCGCCAACCTGGTCTCGCGCATCCGCGCGTGGTGGGTGATGGCGATCGTGGTGGGTGGCGCGCTGTTGTTCGGCCGCGCCGGGGTGATCGTGCTGTTCGCGATCATTTCGCTGTTCGCGCTGCGCGAGTTCATCACCCTGGCACCCACCCGGTCGGGTGATTACTACGCGTTGCTGGCGGCGTTCTACATCGTGCTGCCATGGCAGTACTACCTGGTGTGGATCGACTGGTACGGCATGTACACCCTGCTGATTCCGGTCTACGCGTTCCTGTTCCTGCCCATCCTGTCGACCATCGGCGGCGATACCACCCACTACCTCGAGCGCACGGCCAAGGTGCAGTGGGGACTGATGATCTGCGTGTTCTGCATTTCGCACGTGCCGCTGCTGCTGAACCTGCAGGTGCCGGGCCACGACCCGGCGCGCAACGTGCTGTTGTTTGCCTTCCTGGTGATCGTGGTGCAGTCGTCCGATGTGCTGCAGTACATCTGGGGCAAGCTGCTGGGCCGGCACCTGATCGCACCGAAGCTGTCGCCGTCGAAGACGGTGGAAGGGTTCGTGGGCGGGGTGCTGAGCGCCAGCGCGCTGGGTGCGGCGCTGTGGTGGATCACCCCGTTCACGCCGCTGCAGGCGTTCGGGCTGTCCCTGCTGATCAACCTGATGGGGTTCTGGGGCGGCCTGGTGATGTCGGCCATCAAGCGCGACCGCGGCATCAAGGACTGGGGGCACATGATCGAAGGCCATGGCGGCATGCTCGATCGGCTGGATTCAGTGTGCTTCGCCGCGCCGGTGTTCTTCCATGTGGTGCGGTATTACTGGAAGGCGGGCGGGGGCTGAGGGCTTCATCCACGCATGGCGTGGATCTACACGCGGGCGGGGGCTGAGGGGTTCATCCACGCATGGCGTGGATCTACACGCGGGCGGGGGCTGAGGGCTTCATCCACGCATGGCGTGGATCTACACGCGGGCGGGGGCTGAGGGCTTCATCCACGCATGGCGTGGATCTACTGGCAGGTGATGGCCTGGTATCGGTAGCGCCGGGCCATGCCCGGCGGCGGTGCCCTTACGCGCTGATGCCGTATTCCTTCAGCTTCTTGCGCAGGGTGGCGCGGTGGATGCCCAGCATGGCCGCGGCGCGGCTCTGGTTGCCTTCGCAGTGGTTGAGCACTTCCACGAACAGCGGAATCTCCATCTCGCGCAGCACGATCTCGTACACATCGTCCGCATCGCAGCCATCAAGGTCGCGCAGGTAGCGGCGCACGGACTGGGCTACGTGTTCGCGCAGCGGTGGCCGGGCAGCGCCACGACTGGTGTCAGGACGAGTGAGGACAGCGTTCAAGGGGGTTCCCGATCTGAAGGCCGGTGCGCGCGGTGCGCGCAGGCGGACGTGTGATTGGCCGTCAGTCTAGCGCGAGCGTGCCCGAGCTGCCACGGCCTGACGCCTCGACCTTGGTCAGAGGAACTCGAAGGTGAATGCGACGGTGGAGGCCGCCGGCTCCTGCACGCGGAACGCGACCCGCGCGCTCTGCCCGGGCTCCAGCGTGGCCGCCGGGGCCTCACCCAGGTACTGCGCCGGGGTAAACACCCCGCTGCCGATCAGGCGGCCATCGGCATCGGACAACGACAGGCGCAGGTCCGGCCAGGCCTGTGCCCAGCGCGCATCGTTGCGGATGCTGGCCTGCACCTGCAGCACACCTGCCTGCCCCGGCAGGGGGCGGATCTCGCGGCTGGTCATGGTGAACGCCGTGGGTTCGCGCCAAGCCGGCAGGCTGCAGCGAAGCACACCGCACAGCGCGCTGATCCAGGGCCGATGGCCGGCATCGGCGGCCAGGCGCGCGCGATCGGCCAGCACGCTCTGCAGCAGCAGCAACAGTGCCAGTCCTGCAACCAGTGCCCAGTGCCAGCGCGGTGACGGTCGCGCGCGCGGGCGCAGGTCCAGGAAGCTGGGGGCCTCGCTGGCCACGGCCGCATCGACCGTGTCGCTTTCGGCACGGTCGGCATCGGCATCGGCATGTGCGGTGGGTACCTCGATCGGGGCGAGCGACGGCGCGGTGTCCTGATCGTCCTCCGCGGCCTCGCCTTCCTGCAGCAGCTGCGGGGCGGCGTGGCCGGTGGCGTCGACAGGTGCGGCGTCGGCTCCCGGCGCAGTGCGCAGGAAGGTGGCCAGCGGGCGACGCGGCGGGTTCGGCTCGGACATCGTCAGGGCACCGGCTCGGATCCAGCGCTCATTCAACCACGATCAGGCGCGGCGTACGCCGGTGATGCGCATCCAATCGCCATCCTGGGTGGCCTGCAGTTCGTCGAACCAGGCGGCATAGCGCTGCAGCAGTTCGCCTTCCTGGCCATGCAGGATGCCCGACAGGGCGATGCGGCCACCGGCGGCCACGCGTGCGGCCAGCAGTTCGGCCAGTGCGTCCAGCGCCGAGGCCAGGATGTTGGCGACCACGATGGGATAGGTCGCCACCGGTTCGTCCTGCGGCAGATAGACGTGCATGCGCGCCTGCTCGCCATTGCGCTCGGCGTTGTCGGCGGTGGCCACGAGCGCCTGCGGGTCGTTGTCCACGCCGATCGCTTCGGCCGCGCCCAGCTTCAGTGCCGCCAGGGCCAGGATGCCCGAGCCACAGCCGAAGTCGAGCACGCGCTGGCCCTGCAGCTGGCCGTCCACGGCCAGCTGGTCCAGCCAGCGCAGGCACAGCGCGGTGGTCGGGTGGGTGCCCGAGCCGAAGGCCAGGCCCGGGTCCAGGCGCACGACGGCGGCATCGGCGGCCTGCGCGGCCTCCGGCAGGTCGTGGTTCCACGGCACGATCCAGGTGCGGCTGCCGAAATCCATCGGCTGGAACTGGTCCAGCCAGGCGCGTTCCCAGTCTTCGTCTTCCACGGCGCGGAAGCTGCCGCCGCTCCAGTCCAGGTCCGGGTCGAACGCTTCCAGCGCCGCCAGCAGCAACAGCGCATTGCTGTCGGCCGGGAACAGCGCGCTCAGTACCAGGGTGTCCCACAGCGGGGTTTCGCCCACGCCCGGTTCGAGGATGGCCTGCTCGTTGCTGGTGTCGGCTTCGGCATCAAGCAGGGTGACGGCCAGCGCGCCCACGTCCTCCAGCGCGTTTTCATAGCGGGGCTGGGTGGCTTCGGTGCAGCGCAGGGTCAGTTCCAGGAACGGCATGGCGGTGGGGGCAATCGCGGGAAAGGGGCCATGCTAGACCATCCGGCCGTCTCCGTATGCCCTGAGATGAACCGCAGTGGTTCAGACAGCGCTTCGGGGGCTTGCTAAAATGCCGGCTTTGCTGTGCCCCGCGTCCACTTCTGTCGCCCATGGCCTTCGCTCCCACCCTGAAAACCTGGTTGCTCGTGCTGCCCGCCGTGGCGGTGCTTGGCGTGGCCGGTTACCGGGCCAGCGGCCATGGCCACGCGCTGCAGGATGGCGTGGCGGTGCCGATGGAGGTGTCCGCGTCTTCGGTGGGCGATGCGTTGGCGCCGGTGGTGCCCGAAGGGTTGGCCCGGCGTCTGTCGGGCGTGGAGCGCAGCACCGCGCTGCCGTCCGGCCTGCCGCTGGATATCCGCGCGGATATCGAAGGTGAGACCGATCTGTTCGCCTATGCGCAGCGCCTGCGCGTGCAGGCCGACAACGGCAACCACGAGGCGCGCTGGATGCTGAGCCGGGTCTACGACTACTGCGCGCAGTACGCGGTGGACCCGGGTGGCTACCGCCTGGACAACAACGTGCTGGCCGGGTTGGGGCTGAGCGCGGCGCCGGCCATGGTGCAGGCGCGCGAACGCGTGGCCCAGCGCTGTGGTGGCTTCGTGCCGGGCGACAAGCTGGGGCCGGCGCTGGTGATCGGCGAGCGCCGGCGCGCGGCGCAGGAAGGCAACCTGGCGGCGGAAGCATCGCTGCTGGCCGAAGGTGAGCCGCTGCAGGACAGCGAGCAGTACCGCCGCGAGCTGGTGCAGCGCGTGCAGGCATCGCGCGATCCAGAGGCCTACATGGCGCTGGCACCGGCCATGGGTCTGCGCGCGGCCGGCGACAAGGCGATGACCGGCATGGTTGCCGGCGAACAGCTGAGCGAGCTGGCCTGGCGCGTTGCCGCCTGCGAGCTGGGGCTGCCGTGCGGCGCCGACAGCGTGCTGGTGAACAGTTATTGCGCGAACGGAGGGATCTGTTCGCAGGGTGGAACGCAGGATTTCCGGGATTTCGTGTATGACGCCGCGGTTTCGCGGCAAGGTGCGGGGAAGATGAAAGAGTGGATCAAGCGATTGATTGGTACGGGAGCAGGGCGATGAACTACCGTCGTTTACTACATGGCGCCAAGTTCTGGTTCTGGGTGGTGTTGTTCGTGGCTTACTCGGCCGGTGCGGTCGGCCTGTTGATGATCGACACCTACGAAGATCGCTACCGGCACCTGTCGAAGGTGGAATTGACCACGGTGAAGGCGCAGGAAGCAGTGCGCCGCGCCGGTGCCAGCCAGGTCGCTGCGGTGTACCGCGCGCAGAGTGGGGTGCCGTTCGCTTCGTTGCCGGCCGGCAGCACCTTCCAGGTGGTCTGGCCCGATGGTTCCACCGAAACCATGGTGATCGTCGATCCGACCTCGCCCAATGGCGTGCGCCCGCTGGCCAATTCGCAGATTCCTGCCGAAGTGGCCGACAAGCGCTGACCTGCGCCCGGTAGCGCCGGGCCAAGCCCGGTGGCGTTGCGCATCGTCGCCGCGCGCAACAGAAAAGGGCGGGGAAATCCCCGCCCTTTTCGTGTCCAGCGTTGGCTGCGCGATCAGGTCAATGCGATCGGCTTGTTCTTGCGTTCGGCCAGGCGCTTTTCCAGGTAGTGGATGTTCTGCCCACCGGCCTGGAAGCCCTTGTCACGCATGATGCGCTGCTGCAGCGCCACGTTGGTCTTGATGCCGTCCACCACCATTTCGCTCAGCGCCACCCGCATGCGGGCGATGGCGGTTTCGCGGTCCGGGCCGTGCACGATCAGCTTGCCGATCATCGAGTCGTAGTTCGACGGCACGCGGTAGCCACTGTAGATGTGGGTGTCCACGCGCACGCCGGGGCCGCCCGGCGGATGGAAGCCGGTGATGGTGCCCGGGCTCGGCACGAAGGTTTCAGCATCTTCGGCGTTGATGCGGCATTCGATGGCGTGGCCGGTCAGCACCACGTCGCTCTGCTTGATCGACAGCTTCTGGCCCGCGGCGATCTTCAGCTGCTCGGCCACCAGGTCGATGCCGGTCACCATCTCGGTCACCGGATGTTCCACCTGGATGCGGGTGTTCATTTCGATGAAGTAGAAGCGGCCGTCCTCGTACAGGAACTCGAACGTGCCGGCGCCGCGGTAGCCGATGCGGATGCAGGCTTCCACGCACACCTTGCCGATCTGCTCGCGCTGCTCGGCGGTGATGCCCGGTGCCGGGGCTTCTTCCACCACCTTCTGGTGGCGGCGCTGCATCGAGCAGTCGCGCTCACCCAGGTGGATGGCGTTGCCCTGGCCGTCGGCCAGTACCTGGATTTCCACGTGGCGCGGGTTCTCCAGGAACTTCTCCATGTAGACCTCGCCATTGCCGAACGCGGCCTTGGCCTCGCTCTTGGTGGTTTCGATCGAGGTCTTCAGCGAGGCTTCGGCGTGCACCACGCGCATGCCGCGGCCACCGCCGCCACCGGCCGCCTTGATGATGACCGGGTAGCCGATCTCGCGGGCGATCTTGGTGTTGGCCACGATGTCTTCGCCCAGCGGGCCGCCCGAGCCGGGCACGCACGGCACGCCGGCGGACTTCATCGCGCGGATCGCTTCGACCTTGTCACCCATCATGCGGATGGTGTCGGCCTTGGGGCCGATGAAGATGAAGCCGGATTCTTCCACGCGCTCGGCGAAATCGGCGTTTTCCGACAGGAAGCCGTAGCCCGGGTGGATGGCCTGGGCGTCGGTGACTTCAGCGGCGGCGATCAGTGCCGGAATGTTGAGGTAGCTCTGCGGCGACGGCGCCGGGCCGATGCAGACCGACTCGTCGGCCATGGCCACGTGCTTGAGGTTGCGGTCGACCGTGGAATGCACGGCCACCGTGCGGATGCCCAGGGTGTGGCACGCGCGCAGGATGCGCAGCGCGATCTCCCCTCGGTTGGCAATGACGACTTTGTCGAGCATGGCGTGCCCCTCAGCCGATCACGAACAGCGGCTGGTCGAATTCCACCGGCTGGCCGTTCTCGCCCAAGATGGCGACGATGGTGCCGGACTTGTCGGCTTCGATCGGGTTGAACATCTTCATCGCTTCGATGATGGCCAGGGTTTCGCCTTCCTTGACCTGCTGGCCAACGGTGACGAAGGCCGGCTTGTCCGGAGCGGCCGAAGCGTAGAAGGTGCCGACCATCGGCGAGCGCAGCACGTGGCCTTCCGGCAGGGCCGGGCCCGGCTTGGCGGTGCCGCCGGTGGAGGCTTCGGTGGGCGACTGCATCGGCATGGCCGGGGCCGCCGGGGCGGCCGGCGCGGCGTACACCGGGGCCGCGACCGGCGCGGCGTAGCCGGCCACCGGGGCGCGCGACAGGCGCACGGATTCTTCGCCTTCCTTGATTTCGATTTCAGCCAGGTTCGACTCTTCCAGCAGGTCGATCAGCTTCTTGATTTTGCGCAGATCCATGAGGGCCTCTTTGGTTTCTATCTAGGTGAGGAGGGCGCCATGGGCGCCCGGTTCGACAATCAGGTGGCCGACAGCCGCAGCAGGGCCGCGTCCATCGCGTAGCGGTAGCTGTCGGCGCCGAAGCCGCACACCACGCCCACCGCCTTGTCGCTGAAATAGCTGTGCTGGCGGAACGGTTCGCGGGTATGCGGGTTGGACAGGTGGATTTCGATGAACGGCACCGCCACCGCCGCCAGCGCATCGCGCAGGGCGACCGAGGTGTGGGTGAAGGCGGCCGGGTTGATCAGGATGAAAGCGGTTCCGTCGGCGCGTGCGGCCTGTACGCGGTCCACCAGCACGTGCTCGGCGTTGGATTGCAGGCTGTCCACGGCGTGGCCGGCGGCGCCCGCCTGGGCAGCCAGGGCCTGGTCGATGTCGGCCAGCGTGGTGCGCCCGTAGACCTCCGGCTCGCGCGTGCCGAGCAGGTTGAGGTTGGGGCCGTGCAGGACCAGCAGCTTCGCCATGGAATCCGATCAACGGGAAAGGGCGGCAGTCTGGCGGAACCTGAGGATGGTGTCCAGTTCGGCGAAGTTTGCGGCGTTTCAATCGTTTGTTTGAAATTCGCCGAGGCCCTTGTGGCCGTATGCGGCAGGGCGGATCAAGGCTGGCTGAACGTTGTCATCGGCGGCGATGGCAGCACGTACGCCGACAATGGCCCCGGCGGGGTAGATCCGCGCCATGCGGGGATGAATGTACCGTGCTCAGCTCTCCAGCGGCACCGTGGGCACCACGTTGGGAAAGACTTCTTCCAGCGCTTCGGTTTCCCCCGGCGCTGGTGCAGGCCAGTTGTAGGCGTTCACCGGCTGCGCCCGGTTCACCCACAGCGCGTAGTGCAGATGGTCGGCACGGCCATCGCCGGTGTTGGGGTGGATGAGGATGGTCAGGCCCAGGCTGTTCAGCTGCAGCCACGGCACCAGCACTGGCAGCAGATCGTTGCGGAAGCCGAAGTAGAACGAGGGCGTGACGTGCGGGCCGCGCGGCTGCAGGTTCCAGTTGCCCAGTTCCACCGGAAAGCGCTCGGCCACCCAGCGCCGCAGCAGTGCCGCCTTCTGGTAGCTGTCTTCGTCGAAATAGATATGCGCGTGGTAGCTCTTGATATCGGTATAGGCGCGTGGCCGGTCGGGCAGTGGCGTTTCGCCTGGACGAACGCTGGCTGGGCGCGGTGTGGCTTCGCTCACCGTGTCCTGGCCCCAGGGGCTGTGCCCCTGTGCGGGCGGCGGCACGATCGGGCGGAAGCCGGGGCGCCCCGGCTCGGTGGTGTTGGGCGCGGCGCCGGCAGCGCTGCCGGCACTGGCGCTGGCCAGCCCGCCCACTGCCACCCCGGCCGAGGCGAGCAGGCGCCGGCGCACCGGTGATCCCAGGTCAGCCTGTTGTGCATGGTGATCATCGCCAGTGGGCAGCAGCGTGCCAGCCTCGATGGGCATGTCCGGACTCCTGAAGGGGGTCTGCCACCGTTGCGCAGCGCCTGGCGCCGGTCCAATAAGCAGGCAGCATCACTTCATGAAGGCCACGCCATGTGGCGTTGAGTTGCGTCGGTCAGCGGGCTAGGGTGGCGCTGTCGCCACTCCGCCTGTCTGCCATGACCGCTACAGACGCCCAGACCCAGCGCAAGCGTGCCGCCTTCCGCCAGCTGCATGCGCAGGGTTGCTTCGTGCTGCCCAACCCGTGGGATGTGGGCAGTGCGCGCTATCTGCAGCGGCAGGGGTTCCAGGCCTTGGCGACCACCAGCGCCGGCTGTGCGTGGAGCGAAGGCCGGCCCGACGGTGCGGTCTCGCTGCAGGCCACACTGGACCATCTGCGGTTGATGGCTGCGGCCACTGATCTGCCCTTGAACGCCGACTTCGGCGATGGTTTCGGCGCCACACCCGAAGACGTGGACCAGGCGGTGACCGCGGCGCTGGACACCGGCATTGCCGCACTGTCGATCGAGGACGCCAGCGGTCTGGCCGATGCACCGTTGCGCCCGCTGGATGAGGCCGTGCAACGCCTGCGCGCCGCGCGTGCGGCCATTGATCGCGCCGCCGCCGATGTGCTGCTGGTGGGGCGCGCAGAGAACTTCTTCGTGGGCGTGCCGGATCTGGACGATACGCTGCGGCGCCTGCGTGCCTACGCGGCGGCCGGTGCCGATGTGCTGTACGCCCCGGGCATCACCACGGTGGAACAGATCCAGGCAGTGGTGGCCGCCGCGGAGGGCACGCCGGTGAACCTGCTGGTGGGTGGGCCGACGCCACTGACGCTGCAGGACATCGCGGCGCTGGGCGTGCGCCGGGTCAGCCTGGGCGGCGCGCTGGCCCGCGCGGCGTGGGGAGGATTGATGCAGGCCACCGATCCGCTTGTGCGCGAGGGCCGCTTCGATGGGCTGCAGCAGGCCGCTGCCGGCGCCGCCCTGAACGACCTGTTCCGGCCGTAGCGGCCGCGGTAGATCCACGCCATGCGTGGATGGGGGCGCAGGCTGGGGTCGGAGCCCTTCGCTGCGCGAAGGGATCCGCCCCGCGGTCAGAGCCCGTTGCCTGGCAGCGGGCTCTGACCCCACGGTTTGATCAGAACCGCGCGGTGGCGCCGACGAAGAAGGTACGTGCGCCGCCGTCGTAGTTGTTGCCTTCGTCGATGGTGGACACATCACCCACGTTCAGCACGCCGGCACGCAGGGTCAGGTTCTCGTTCACGTCGAAGCCGGTGACCAGATCCCACGTGGTGTAGGCCTTGGCGAAGGTCGCGCTGGTGGCCGACACCAGCTGCTTGCCGATGTGCTGCGCACTGGCATTGAGCGACCAGGCATCGGTCACCTGCCATTCCAGCGAGGTGTTGGCAGTCAGTTCCGGTACCACCAGCAGGGTGGCGCCGGTGGTGCGGTTCTTCGATTCCAGCATGCGCGTGGCATTGGTGGTCCAGCTCAGGCGCTCATGCAGCGGCACGGTCACGCTGGCTTCCACGCCGCGGGTGCGCGCCTTCTGGATGTTCTGCGCCACCGTCCACCAGTAGCCGTTGACGAAGCTGGTGGTCTGGCCGGGAATCTGGCTCAGCGGCACCTGTTCGATCTTGTCGTCGAAGTTGGTCAGGAAGTAGGTGGCCGACGCCGACCAGCCGCCCTGGTCATAGCCCAGGCCCAGCTCGTAGTTGGTGCTGGTTTCTGGTTCCAGGTTTGGGTTGCCGGCCATGTAGCAGCCACGGGTGCCATCGGCATTCACCGAGGTGCTGCTCCAGCCTTCCACGGTCAACGCGCGGCAGCCGTTGCCACCGGACTGGGTGGCCGCGCCGGCGGTGCCCTGCTTCAGGTTGGGCGCGCGGAAGCCCTTGGAAATGCCACCACGCACGGTCCACGCATCGGCCGGGTGCCACACGCCGTAGATGCGCGGGCTCAGGTTGTCGTCGTAGTTTTCAGTGTTGTCCCAGCGCAGGCCCAGGGTCAGCACGAAGCGCTCGTGCAGGGTGATGTGGTCTTCGGCGAACAGCGCCCACGAATCGGCTTCGCTGGTGGGGCTGATGCGGCCGCTGCCGGTCCAGGTGACCGGAACGGTACCGATCGTGTCGCTGTTTTCCAGCTCCTCGCGCTTCCATTGCCCGCCCACGTTCAGGCTGTGCTCGAAGCCCCAGTGGAAGCCGGTGGTGAAGGCGGTATCGAAGACAGTTTCCTTCGAATGGTTGCCCACCGTGCTGCCCTTGTCCTCGTAATCGTTCTGCACCAGCGTGGTCTTGGACGTGCTGGCGTCGCCGTACTTGCCGTCATGGCTGAGCACGTAGCCGGTCTGCACCAGCTTGGACAGACCCCAGCTGCTGACCGCGCCGGCGCCGCTGTTGCGCTGGGTGCCGCGCGAGGCTTCCACGCCCACGCTGTGGTTGTCGTTCATCCGCCAATGGAACTGCACGTTGGCATTTTCCGCGTTGTTGCCGGGCGTCTGCCGCGCGCCGCGGTCCGATTCGCGGTCGGTCACGTTGGCGCCCACGCGCACGCCCAGGTTCTGGGTGAGCGGGCCGCTGAACAGCGCGCCCATCTGCGTGGTGTTGCCGCGCGTATCCGAATCGGGCTTGCTGTAGTTGAAGGTGGCCGAGCCGCCCCAGTGGTCGGCGATCTTGCGGGTGATGATGTTGATCACACCGCCCATCGCGTCCGAACCGTACAGCGAGGACATCGGGCCGCGCACCACTTCGATGCGTTCGATCATGTCCGGCGACAGCCAGTTCAGATCCTGCGGACCCAGGTCATCGCGGTAGTTCACGCCGGCCGAGCTGCCCTGGCGGCGGCCGTCGATCAGGATCAGCGTGTACTGCTCGGGCAGGCCGCGCAGGCGGATCTTCGACTGCGCACCGGACAGCGCGTAGCCGCCGGTGACGCCCGGCACGGTGCTCAGCAGCTGGCCGATGCTGCTGACCGGCTTGCGCTCGATCTCCTCGCGGGTGATCACGCTGATGCTGGCCGGGGCATCCTTGATCCACTGCTGGGCACCAGTGGCGGTGACCACCACGGTGTCCAGCTGGCGGGCCGAGGAGGCATCGGCGCTGGCATCAGCGTTGGCGTGGGCAGCCAGCGCCAGACCGATCGCGGCGGTCAGGGTGGCAACGGAACGGCGGCGGTTCGGTGAGGCGTGCGACATCGCGCAGGTACTCCTGTGAGGGGGTCCACTGGCGATGGCTGGGACGTCCGTGTGTGGGGGTTTCAGTATTCCTTAACAATCGTATCACGAATCATTCGCATTTGATGCGGGGCGATACACAGGGCCACGGTGGGCCTGTGGGGTCGTGGCCGCTAGCGGCGGTAGCGGGCGGGTACTTCGCTGCGTGACAGGTTGGGGGCCATGGCCAACCGTGCCGCCTGCAGGGCGGCGAACTGCGCGTCATCCGGCAGCGGGGGCAGGGTGACGGTCTCCCCCAGATCCAGGCCCACTAGCGCGGCATCCACCATGTCGCCGGTTTCCATCAGGAAGCCCGGCGGGAAGCTGTCGACATCGCGCCCGGCCTTTTCCCAGAGCTCGGTGCGGGTGGCGCCCGGCAGCACCGCTTGCACCCGCAGCCCTTGCGGTTCCCACTGTGCTGCCAGCGCCTGGCTCAGGTTCAGCAGGTAGGCCTTGGTACCGCTGTACACGCCTTCGAACATCTCTGGCGCCAGGGCCAGCACCGACGACAGGTTGATGATCGTGCCGCGGCCCTGTGCCAGGAAGGCGCGGCCGGCGGCGGCACACAGGCGGGTTGGCGCGGAGACGTTCAGGGCGATGATCTGCTCCAGCGCCTGCGGCGTGTTGTCGATCAATCCGCCTTTCAGCGACATGCCGGCGTTGTTCACCAGTACGTCGATATCGCCACGCTGTAGGCGCGCTTCCACGCGCGCCAGATCATCAGCGGCGGTCAGGTCGGCGGTAAGCACTTCCACGGCACAACCATGCTCGGTGCGCAGGCGCTCGGCCAGCGCGGCAAGGCGCTGGGCATCGCGCGCTACCAGCACCAGCGCATGGCCACGGCGGGCGAAGCGATCGGCGTACACGGCACCAATGCCGGTGGAAGCGCCGGTCACCAGCGCGATGGGGGAGGTTTTCATGGGTATTCCAGGCAGGGAAGGGATCAGCGGTTCACATCAACCAGAGTGCGGCCCTTGGCCTGGCCCTGCAGCATGCGTGCGGTGAAGGCCGGTACCTCGCCCAGGCCGATCTCGTGGGTAGTGGCCGCCAGCTTGGCCAGGTCCAGATCGGCGGCCAGGCGCTGCCATGCCTGTTCGCGCAGCGCCGCCGGCGCACGTACCGAATCGATGCCGGCCAGGGTGACGCCACGCAGGATGAATGGCAGCACCGTGCCCGGCAGTTCGCGCCCGCCGACGAAGCCACAGGTGGTGGCAATGCCGCGATAGCGTGTCTGCGCCAGTGCGTTCACCAGCGTCTGTCCGCCCACCGCATCCAGGGTGGCGGCCCACCGCTCGGCCTGCACGGGCGCGCCCTGTGCGGACAGGGTGGCGCGGTCGATGATCTCTGCCGCACCCAAGGCGCGCAGGTACTCGGCTTCGGCGGGCTTGCCGGTGGACGCCACCACCCGGTAGCCTCGGCCCGACAGCAGGGCGACAGCCATCGAGCCCACGCCACCGGATGCACCGGTGACCAGCACATCGCCGTCGCCCGGTGCGACCCCATGGCGCTCCACTTCCAGCAGGCTGAGCATGGCGGTCAGGCCGGCGGTGCCGATGGCCATGGCGGCGCGCGCGTCGAGTGCGGTAGGCAGCTTCACCAACCAGTCGCCCGGCACGCGCGCACGCTGTGCATAGCCACCATGGTGGGCCTGGCTCAGGTCCCAGCCGGTGGCCACCACTGCATCGCCCGGCTGGAACCGCGGATCCGACGACGCTTCCACCGTGCCCGCAAAGTCGATTCCGGGAATCAGCGGGAAGGTCTGGATGATCTGCATGCCGGCCAGCGCGATCGCATCCTTGTAGTTCACATTCGACCATTCCACGCGCACGGACACATTGCCGTCGTAGAGGATGTCGTCCTGCAGATCCTGCAAGGTGGTGGTGACGGCGCCATCGGCGGCGCGCTCGGCAACAAGGGCTCGGAAGGACATGGGATTTCCTTGGGGGATGGATGTGGTGCGACTATAGGCAGGCACCGCCGTGTGCGTAAGAACGCACAATTACCGCCGTTACTATCATTCGTGTGCCTATGGCAGGCAGGAGAAGCGACATGCGTACCAAGCGCCTGGACCCCAAGAGCGGCTGCGCCGTGGAGCTGACACTCTCGGTGATCGGCGGAGTGTGGAAGCCGCTGTTGCTGTTCCACATCCTGACCGGCAAGAAGCGCTTCATGGAACTGACCCGGCTGATTCCCAACGCCACCCAGCGCATGCTGACCCTGCAGCTGCGGGAGCTGGAAGCCGACGGCATGGTGCTGCGCCATGTCTACGCCGAAGTGCCGCCACGCGTGGAATACGAAGCTACGCCGCTGGCCCGCACGCTGGCGCCGGTCATGCTGAGCCTGCGTGAGTGGGGCGAGCGCTATCGCGAACAGCAGCAGAGCCTGCCGCCACTGCCGGCACAGTGCGACGCAGACGCAGCGATGCCCGCAAAGGCAGCATCGCCCGCGCGATCGCGCAAGGCAGCGAGCACGCAGGCAACGTCGCCGCAGTAACTGCAACATTGCACTGCTATAACGTTGCGCCGTCGGCGGCGGTGTCCGCCTTGCAGTGCAGGAAACGCATGACCCGAGTTCTTTCGCGGCGCTGGCTGCGCCCGTCGCTGCTGGCCATGGTGGGCGCGCTGGCCGCATGCCAGCCCGTCGCGCGCGGCGACGCGCCGCTGGCCGAGACCACCCGGCCGCACAACGTGATCGTGATGATCAACGATGGCGCCGGCTGGGGCACCTGGGATGCTGCCGCGTACTGGCAGTACGGCAGTCGCGAGGGCGCGCCCTACGCGCAGTTCCCGCAGCGCCTGGGCGTGACCACGTTCCCGTTGAATGCCAGCAGCCAGCCCACCCGCGATGCCGCGCAGACCATCGGCTACGACGCATTGCGCGCGTGGAGTGCCACCGCCGTACCCGCCGCCGACCTGCCGTTCGAGGGCTACCAGTACCTGGCCGCCGTGGCCACCGACAGTGCAGCGGCCGGCACCGCGTTGTCATCCGGGGTGAAGACGTATAACAACGCGATCAACTTCAGCAACGACGGCGTGCCGGTGGACTTCAACACACTGCGCGCAAAGCGCTTGGGCATGGCCACCGGCGTGGTCACCTCGGTGCCGTTCGCGCATGCCACACCCGCGGCGTTCGCGGCGCAGAACGAATCGCGCAACAGCTACCACGCCATTGCCCACCAGATGCTGGCGCAGGGCCACATGGATCTGGTGATGGGCACCGGCGGCCCCGGCTACAGCGTGGACGGCAGGCCCTGCGTGGACGGCCCGGACGCGGTCGCCGCCGAAGGCTGCCAGAACCCCTGGGAATGGGTGTCGCAGCAGGATTGGCAGCAGCTGGAAGCGGGCACGCCGATTGCAGGCAATCCGGCGGGTGCCTGGCGGATGATCCGCAGCAAGGATGAATTCACCGCATTGGCCGAGGGCCGCCTGCCCAGTGATCGCCCGCTGATCGGCGTGCCGCGGGTGGCCAACACCCTGCAGCAGGCACGCCAGCTGGCGGTGGTCGGGCGCGATGCCGCGACGCCATCCGGAGTGAAGAAGATCGACAGCGTGCCCGACCTAGCCACCATGACCCGCGGTGCGTTGCAGTTCCTGCAGCAGCGGTCGCCGAAGGGCCTGTTCCTGATGGTGGAAGGTGGGGCCACCGATTGGGCTGCGCACACCAGCGCCTGCGGTACCGAGTGGCATTACGGCGCCTGCACCGACCAGCCGCAGTTCGGCCGTCTGATCGAGGAAACGGTGGAGTTCAACGATGCGGTTGCCGCGGTGGTCGACTGGATCGAACGCAATGGCGGTTGGGAACGCAACCTGCTGATCATCACCACCGACCACGACAACAGCATGCCGATGGGCCCGGATGCGCAGCAGGTGGCGTTCCAGCCGGTACGCAACAACGGCCGCGGGCAGCTGCCGGGCATGAGCTTCCGCCCCACCGGCAACCATTCCAACGGGCTGGTGCCGCTGTGGGCCAAGGGCAACGGCGCCGAAGGCCTGGCCCGGCGCGTGCGCGGCATCGATGCCGGCTATCGCCAGCACGTGGGCTGGAATGACGGCAGCTACATCGATAACACCGACGTAGCCTTGGCCGTGCAGGAAGCCCTGAGCCGCTGACTTCGCTCTTCGTAGAGTCGAGCTTGCTCGACTGGACTGCCAAATGCAGTCGAGCAAGCTCGACTCTACAGAAGGCGGTAGTCGAGCAAGCTCGACTCTACGGAAGGCGGCAGTCGAGCAAGCTCGACTCTACAGAAGTCCTGCGCCCAGCAGGTGCGACGCTACCGGATCAGCGCCAGATACGCGGTCACGCTCAGCAGTGACAGCACGGTCGTCCCCAGCACCGTCGCCGCGGTCGTCGCGGCCTCGCGTCGATGGAATTCGGCCAGCATGAACGGCCCGGTACCGGTGGGAAGCGCGGCCAGCAACACCGCGGCATGTACCAGCGGTGTGGGCAGCGCAGACACACGGGTAGCCAGCACCCACACCAGCAGCGGCTGCAGCAGCAGCTTTGCCGCGCCCAGGCCCAATGCGCTGCGTGCGGCGCCGGGTGCAACTTTGCGGCGCTCACCCAGGAACAGGCCCAGCGCGATCAAGGCGCAGGGCGCGGCGGCGCTGCCCAGCAGCTTCAGGAAGGCGTCCACCGGCGCGGGCACGGCCAGACCGGTTGCCATCGGTACGATGCCCAGCGCCGGTGCCAACAGCAGCGGGTTGCGCGCCAGCGATCGGCTGACCTTCCACAACAGATGGTGCAGGCGCTGTTCCCGCTGCAGGCCCGCTTCGATCAGGATGATGGCCACGGCGAACAGCACGCAGACCGTCAGCAGGGTGGCGACCAGAGTCGGTGCCAGTGCGGTCGGGCCCAGTACCGCGGCCGCCAGCGGAAAGCCCATGAAGCCGGTGTTTGCGTAGGCGGCATTCAGGCCGTCGATGCTGGCATCGGCCAAGGCATGGCCACCGCGTCGGCGCAGCAGCACCGTGGCCGCGAACACCAGCGCCGTGCCGATGCCGAAGCTGAGTAGGAAGCCAGGGTGCCAGAGGTCGCGCCACTGCGCGTGGGCCACCACGTCGAACAGCAGCGCAGGCAGCGCAAGGTAGACAACGAACCGGTTCAATTCACTGGTGGAGTGCGGGCCCAGGGCGCCGCTGCGGCGTGCCACCCAACCCGCGAACACCAGGGCGAAGATGGGCAGCACGATCGCCAGTACAGACCACATGGCGGCTTGAAAAAGGGGAGGGGCTACAAGGCTACGCAGCGCCATCCATACCTTCCAATGCTTTCTTCGGCATTCAGCGATACCCTTTGTGCATGATCGACATCCGCCCGTTGCGCTATTTCCTGGCCGTGGCCGAGACACTGCACTTCGGCCGTGCGGCCGAGCGCCTGCACGTCACACAGCCCCCGCTCAGCCGGCAGATCGCGGCGCTGGAACGCTCGTTGGGCGTGGCACTGTTCGAGCGCGATTCGCGCCATGTGCGGCTGACCCCGGCCGGCCAGCGCTTTCGCGAAGATGCGCGTGCCGTGCTGGCCTCACTGCAGCAGGCCTGCCACACGGCGCGGCAGATCGACGCCGGTGAACAGGGCGAACTGCAGGTCGGTTTCATGATGCACGCCGCCCACAGCTCGGTGCCGCCGTTGGCGCGCCGGTTCATGGCAGCCTGCCCGCAGGTTCAGCTACGCCTGCGCGAGGCACTGCCGTTTCCACTGCTGGACGGGGTGCTCAGTGGCGAGCTGGATGCAGGCATCGGCTTCGCGCCCGCAGCAATGCGCGGTCTGCAGATGCAGCCATTGCTGCAGGAGCCGTTGTGCGTGGTGGTGCCGCAGGACCACCGCTTGGCGCGGCGGCGTCAGGTGGCCGTGGCTGCGCTGGCCGATGAAGGCCTGATCACCGCGCCCGCCGAGGTGGTGCCGACGCTGCGCGAAGCGATCGACGCGTGCTTCCGCGCCGTAGGGCTCGAACCGCGGATACGTCTGGAAGTGCAGTTGCAGCAGAGCATCGTCAGCCTGGTGGCGGAAGGGTTGGGCATCGCGCTGGTGCCGGCGTCGCTGCGCCGGCTGGGGGTGCCTGGCGTTGCATTCGTGGGGCTGAAGGATGCCCCGCAGGTGCAGCAGGTCCTGTTCTGGCGTGATGGCAACCGCAATCCTGCATTGGCGCGTCTGCTGGCGTGCATCACCGCCACGTAGCGTCGAGCTTCGCTGTCTGTAGAGTCGAGCCATGCTCGACTGCTCTTCGCTCTTTGTAGAGTCGAGCCATGCTCGACTGGACCGCCAGAAGCAGTCGAGCATGGCTCGACTCTACAACTCACGGCAGTCGAGCAAGCTCGACTCTACTGGTCCCTACCGCAGCAGGGTGACCTGCTGCCCGGCGCGGTCGAATGCTTCGGCCAGCAGCGATGTCTGCCGGATGGCATCCACTTCAGCAAACAACGCCTGCAGCGCCGCTACCGGGCGCGCGGTCGGTGCCGCCACGGCTTGGGCGATGGCAGTGAACCGGTCAGCCAGCACGCGGTGGCCGGGATGCTGCGCGGCCCACGCCTGCAGCGGCTGGCGCACGCCTGCGGCCGCGTCCAAGCGCTGCTGGTCGAACAGGGCGATGGCGGCGGCGGAGGTGTCGGCGCGCTCGATGCGCGCGTGCTGCAACGCACGGCTGAGAAACAGATCGTAGGCCGCGCCGCGGCCCACCGCGACGCGCAAACCATGGCGATCAAGATCGGCCACCTGCTGCGCGGGGCTGTCATCGCGCACCAGGTAGGTGCCTTCAATTTCCACATACGGCGCGCTGAAGGCGATGCGATCGGCGCGCGCTGGATCGACCGCCAGGAAGGCTAGGTCCCAGTCATCAGCAGCAGCGGCCGCCACGACCGACGCGGCGGCGTCATGGCAGGTGAAGTGCGGCGCGACCCCCAGCCGCCGTGCCAGCGCCGTGGCCAGGTCCACCGAGGGGCCACGCGGCGCCGATGCGTCGCCTTGGGCCAGCACCGGGTTGCCCAGGTTGATGGCGACCCGCAGGTAGCCAAGTGGCGCGAGCGCAGTGCGGAAGTCGGACAGCGGCATGGGGTACTCCGGCAAGCACGGGGGAACCCAAGCATGCCAGCCACAGCGTGCCGGCGGCGTGCGCCCTCCATGCTCCGCGACAGGCTCGGTGCCGGCGATGGCCCCCGCGCCATGCTGAAGGCGATTACCCTGCGCATCATCTGAAGCGAACTGGCGCAGCGATGAACCCTGTCATGCATGTCGAGATTCCGGTGGCCGACCTGGCCCGTGCCATCGCGTTCTACCAGCGCTGGTTGCTGGTGGTGATCGATGCCCCGGTGCCGGTGCATGACTGCATGATGGCCTACCTGCCGTTCGACGATGACGCCGGCGGCGCCAGCCTGGCCCTGGTACAGGGAGCGGACTATCGGCCCTCTGAGCAGGGTGCGCGCATCTACATCGGCGTCGATGACCTGGACGCCAGCCTGGCCCGTGCGCTGCAGGCGGGCGCCACGTTGCGGTTCGGCCCCGCCCAGGCCGGTGAGTGGCACGTGGCGGAGATCGCCGACAGCGAAGGCAACCGCATTGCCGTGCAGGCCCGGGCAGCCTGACGCCCGGTTACGCGGCAGCGGACTGCCATCGCTGCAGCCACCCCGCAATGGCAGGGTCCAGCCGCGCATCGTCGGGAAGCCGCACGCCGAAGCGATCCTGCAGCACCTGCCGCACATCGGCCACATCGCGCAGCGCCCGCTTCTGCGGCGCCTGGCCGTGGCGATACTCGGTGTAGTTGCCGCTGCCGATGGTGCGGCGCCAGTCCGGGCCGGTCAGCGAAGCACGCAGCTCGCCCGGGAAACTGGAGTGCGGGTGCGTGCACACGTACCAGTTGCCCACTTCGTTGTCGGCCGCCGCCGGTGAGGCCAGGTCGAAGCGATACAGCGAACGCCAGTCATCGCCGCTGCTGGCGGCCAGCAGGAAATCGCCATTGTCCAGCCGCTGCAGCCGATAGCGCTCGTGCGGCGTGTCCTGCACGGCGGCCTCGCGCAGCCGCAGCGGTACGGTCGGGGTCAGGCTGCCAAAGCCGGTGTCCACCAGCCAGTCGCCGTCATCCAGGCTTACCCGGATCAACAAATGGGTACGCGGGGTCAGTTCGCCATCGCTGGCCGACAGCAGCACGCGCGCGCTCAGCGGGTGGGCGTCGAAACCCAGCGCCTGCAGCAGCGCCAGGAAGGCGCCGTTGAGCTCGAAGCAGTAACCGCCGCGCTGGGCGTGCAGCAGCTTGCGCTGCACGCTGTCCAGATCGATCGGCACCGCATCGCGCAGCAGGCAGGTCAGCGTCTCGAAGGGTACGTGGGCGTTGTGGCGCTGCTGCAGCTCGGCCAGCCCAGCAAGGGTGGCAGCCGGCGCGGCCGACAGCTGCAGGCGTTGCAGGTAGCGGGGGA
Organism: Stenotrophomonas sp. YAU14A_MKIMI4_1; assembly: GCF_003086855.1. NCBI lineage: Bacteria > Pseudomonadati > Pseudomonadota > Gammaproteobacteria > Lysobacterales > Lysobacteraceae > Stenotrophomonas > Stenotrophomonas sp. YAU14A_MKIMI4_1. The sequence continues at coordinate 4,000,015 of NZ_CP025998.1, read as the reverse complement.
TATCGAGCGTGGTCATCACGGCACCAGGCGGGGCATAGATCCCTACTGTGCAACCGCAACCGGGGTTGAGGTCAAGCGGCAGGGCGGTGTCATTCCCCCGTCGTCTGTGGCCGGTACAAAGACCGCGACCGCTGGTGCGGCGATGGCCGCCGAAAGAAATGCTAAAGTCCAGGCGATCCAGGCCGATACAGGTGCGTCCTTCTGCCTGGAGTCTGTCATGTTGATCGCGGTGCCCCGCCTCCGGTCCCTGCGCACCCGCCTGGATGGTCTGCGCTCGGCGTTTCCTGGCGTGCTGCGCTGGCTGCAGCCGCATCGGCTCAGCGTCGCCAACAAGCTGAAAGCCACCCTGTGGGTCTGCGGCCTGGGCCTGGTGGCCATCGCTGGGGTGTATGCCTGGACCGGCCACGCCAGCGCACAGGCCGCACGCACGCAGGCCAGCTACCAGCGTGGCAGCGATCTGGCCGCAGCGCTGGCCACCCGTGTGGCCGAGGCGCGTCGCCTGCAAACACAGTATGCACGCAGTTTCGACGATGCCGACCGCAGCCAATTGCTGGTCACGCAGCAGTCGCTGCAACGCGACCTGCAGGCGCTGCGTGCGCAACCCATGGACGCTGGCCGGCGCAAGGCACTGCAGTCTCTGGCGGAGGCCGTGGACGGCTTCTCCGACGGCATCACGGCGCTGTTCGCGCGTGTTGACGAGATGGGACGGGGCGAGGCGGGTTTGGCCGCGCAGCTGCAGCAGGCTGCCGATACGCTGCAGGCGGCGGTGGCGGCGCAGCAGCGTCCCGCGCTGGAGCTGCATGTCCAGAAGATGCGCCGGCAGGAAGCGCTGCTGCTGCTCGATGGCGACTCTACCCATGCAGACCGCGCAAGCGAAGAGAAACTACCGTTCGACCTCGCCCTGGTCGGGTTGTCGGCCGATGCCCAGGAACGTCTGCGCAGCGCCATGGATGCCTATCAGGCCGCGTTGCTGGGCTATACCGCCGCGCGGGTCGGCCTGGACGTGGAAGCGCTGTCCCTGCTGGATACCGCCGCCGCCGTGGCGCCGGCAGTGGCCACGTTCCAGGAAGCACAGCGGACCGCACTGGCGCAGGTACAGTCCCGCCAGCAACGGGGCGCACGTACCATGGGCGCGTTGTTCGCCTTCACCCTCGTGCTGGTTGCGGGCGTGCTGATCACCAGTCTGGTGCTGGTCCTGCGCGCCGTACGCCGCCCGATTCAGGACACGCTGCGCTTCGCCAGCGACATCGCCGACGACCGCCTGGATACCACCCTGCGCGTGCACAACGACAGCGATGAGATCGGCCAGCTGGCACAGCGGCTGATCCACATGCAGCAGCGGCTGCGCGCACGGATCGAAGACGAGCGTGCGGTCGCGCGTGGCAATACCCGGGTGCGCCAGGCGCTGGACAGTGCACAGACCGGTTTGATGGTGATCGACGCCGAGGGCCGCGTGGCCTACGCCAACCCGGCGCTGCTGCAGCTGCTGGCGCTGCAGATCGACACCCTGGTGGGCAGTGATGCCGCGCGCCTGCATCCGGCGATGGTCCGCCTGGCCGGCGCACGCCGCCGCGAGGAGCACGAGATCGCGCATGCGGGCGTGCGCTACCAGCTGATTGCCAACGCCATTGTCGACGACGGGCACTTCCTTGGGGTGGCGGTGGAATGGCGCAGCCGTGCGCTGGAAACTCTGCTGGAAACCGAGGTGGCGGCACTGGTCGATGCCGCTGCGCACGGCGACCTGCACGGCCGCATTGCACTGGAAGGGAAGCAGGGCTTCGTACGTACCCTGTCCACCAGCATCAACCATCTTCTGGCCACCTTTGAGACCAACCTTGCCGACCTGCAGGCGCTGCTGGCGGCACTGGCGCGCGGCGACCTGAGCGTGCGCATGGAAGGCGACCTGCAAGGCGTTTTCGCACGCATGCGCGACGATGCCAATGCCACCGTTGGCCAGCTTGGGCGCATCGTCACCCGCATCCAACAGGCCACCGCGCAGCTGGATCTGGGCGTTGGCGAAATCGTGTCCGGCCACCACGATCTATCGCAACGGACTGAACAGCAGGCAGCCAACCTGGAAGAGACCGCCGCCTCCCTGCACGAGCTGACAGACACCGTTGGCCGCAACGCCGATGCCGCCGGCCGCGCCGACGCGCTGGTGCAGGGCGCGGCAGCCGTGGCGGCGCGCGGCGGCCAGGCAGTCGGTCAGGTGGTGGCAACCATGCACGGCATCAGCGCAGCCTCGCGGCGTATCGGTGACATCACCCAGTTGATCGACGGCATCGCCTTCCAGACCAACATCCTGGCACTGAACGCCGCAGTTGAAGCCGCGCGTGCTGGCGAGCAGGGCCGCAGCTTCGCAGTGGTGGCCTCGGAGGTGCGCCTGCTGGCCCAGCGCAGTGCCGAGGCGGCCAAGCAGATCAAAGCGCTGATCGAAGATTCGGTGACCCGCGTTGGCCAGGGCAATGCGCTGGCTGAGCAGGCCGGCACCACGATGGGCGATATCGTCGGCAGCGTGCAGCAGCTGGCTGAACTGCTCGCCGACATCCGCAGCGCATCGCAGGAACAGCACGCCGGCATCGCGCAGGTGAACCAGACCATCGTGCAGATGGAATCGAGTACGCAGCGCAATGCCACTCTGGTGGAAAAGGCGGGCACCTCCACGGCGCAGATGCAGGCACAGGTACAGGCCCTGGCCGAAGCGGTATCGGCGTTCCGCCTGCAGCCGCAGCGGCGCCCACGCGCGGCCGCCTGATCGCCTTCGCCGGGCAAGGCCCGGCGTTGCCGGGAAGCGCCGGGCCATGCCCGGCCAATCAACTCAGTACACGTCGCGGCGGTAGCGCCCGTTCTCCAGCAGCGTTTCCACCGCATCGTCGCCCAGCGTGGCACGCAGCACCTGGTCCACGCCTTCGGCCATGCCCTGCAGCGAGCCGCAGACGTGGATCACCGCACCGCGTGCCAGCCACGCCTGCAGTTCGCCGGTTGCGGCCTGCAGCCGGTGCTGCACGTAGCCGCCACCGTCGGCATCGCGCGAGAACGCAAGGTCCACGCGTGCCAGGTGGCCGTCAGCCTGCCACTGCGCAAGCTCATCGGCGAACAGCAGGTCATGCGCGCGCTGGCGCTCGCCGAACAGCAGCCAATGCCCGTGCTCGCCGTCGGCAGCCGCTTCGCGCAGCAGGCTGCGCAGGCCGGCAATGCCGGTGCCGTTGCCGATCAGCACCATGGGGGTTCCGGCCACGCGCTGGAAACCGGGGTTGTGGTGTACGCGCGCGGCAATGCTTTCGCCAGGCGCCGCATGCACGGCCAGCCAGCCGGAGCCCAGGCCGGGACGGCCAGCATTGTCGTGGGTCAGGCGCACGGCCAGTTCCACCACGTCATCGGCGGCACAGGAGGCGATGGAGTATTCACGGCTGGGCAGCAGCGGCAGCCCGGATAGCCACAGGCAGGCGTCCTGCACCGGCATGGCCGGCAGGCCATCGGGCAGCACGCGCTCGCTGGCCAGCTGCAGCAGGGTGCGGGTCTGTCCATCCACGCGGGTCGGCTGCAGCGGGTCCAACCCGTGCGCCTGCAGTACGGCGCGTGCGTGCGCGGCGGCGTTGCGCGGTGCGATGTGCAGGATGTCGCCAGCCTTCCAGTGCTGGTTCGCCGGCGTGGCCAGGCGGATGCGCCAGATCTGCCCGCCCATGCTGCCGGGATTCAACAGCGTGCGCTCCAGCAGCTGCCAGTCATGCAGCACGGTGGCCGGTGGCAGCACGCTGTCGTCGGTGTGGATGCCGGTCAACGCACCCAGCTGCAGCTGCCACTGGCGCAGCGACGCCACCGCGGCCGCGTCCACATCGATGCGGTCGAACAACGGCTGCGCGCCGTTGCGTGCCAGCCAGTCATCCACCTGCACGCCGAACGCGCAGTAGTGCGGGTACTGGCGATCGCCCAGCGCCAGCAGGCCATAGCGCAGACCGGAAAGATCGGCCGACTGCGCGAGCAGCTGGCGGGCCGCGCGGCGCGCGTTGTCCGGTGGCTCGCCATCGCCGAAGGTGCTGAGCACGAACAGCACCTGCGGCGTGTCCTGCAGCTGTTGCAGGCTGAGCCGCGCAAGCGGCAGCACCTGCACCGGATGCCCGGCCGCCTGCAGTTGGGCCGCTGCGCGCCACGCCAGCTGTTCGGCCAGGCCGCTCTGGCTGGCGTGTACCACCCGCCACGGCGTGCCTTCGTGGGCGACGCTGGCGCCGCTGTCGGGCAGCGACTGGCGCAACGCGCGCGCGGCGCGTTGGCTGCGGCGACGGTCCAGGTACAGCATCCAACCCGTGATGAAGAACAGGGTCATGCACAGGCTGGACAGCATGACGATCACGCGACCAGGCAGGCCGAAGAAGCTGCCCGAGTGCAGCGCGAACATGCTGGTCATGACCTTGCCGCCCGCATCCAGCTGGCCGTAAGGGCGGTGTTCCAGCACGGCGCCGGTGCCCGGGTCGATCTGCAGGCTGTCCTGGGCGCGGTCATGGCCGCCACCGCGCAGCGCCGGATCGCCGGCCATCACCCGTGCGGTGATCGGCTGGCCGGGTTTGCCGGGCAGGCGCAGGTCGATGTAACCACTGCGCACGCCGGGCAGGGCGTACAGGCTTTCCTGCACCCGCGTCAGGTCCAGCGGGCCGGGCTGCACGTGGGCACGGGGGGCACTGCGGCCGTCGCCCAGCAGGCGGGTGACACCGTCGCGGTACCAGTCGAACGACCACCACAGGCCGGTCAGCACGATGATCAGGTAGACCAGCAGCACCCAGGTGCCGACGACCGAGTGCAGGCTCCACAGGAAGCTGCGTCCGCTGCGTTTCCATTCCACGGCCAGCCAGGTGCGAGGGCGCCACCACTGCCGTGGCCAGCGCAGGTAGAGGCCTGAAAGCACGAAGAACAACAGGATGATCGCGCAGCTGCCGGTCAGCAGCTTGCCGCGCTCGCCGGCGGCCAGGTGCCGGTGCAGGTCTTCGACGAAGTCGAAGAATGCCTGGCCGCGCAGCGTGCTGAAGCGCTCACCGCTGTACGGGTCGAAGTAGACCCAGTGTTCCTTGCCGCCTTCAAAGCGCGCCACCGAGGGGCGCTGGCCGGTGGCATCCACGCGCAGACGTTGCAGGGGCCGGTCGCTGTCGGCCTGCAGCATCGGTACCAGTTCGTCCAGGCTCAGCGGCGGCTGGCCGTCGGCATGATGTTCGGCAATGCCGGCCAAGCCGGGGTTCGCAGCGCGCAGCAGCTCGTCCTCGAACGACAGCGCCGCGCCACTCAGGCCCATGATGGCCAGGATGGTGCCGGCGGTGATGCCGAGGAACCAGTGCAGCTGGAACAGGACGTTCTTGAACATCGGGAAGGGGGCCGTGGGTCTGCCGCGGCATCCCTGCGCAACAGTAAATGAGAATTAATCTCGGAATTCTCCCGGTCACGACCGGCCCTGGTCAAGGAGGGTGTTCCGGCAGGTCTGCGCCCTGCACCCGCCGAAGCAACGTCAACGTCCACGTCAAAGGCCAAAGCGGGCATTCCGTGGGATGGCGGGGTGGGTCCGGTCGAGGGGGACGCTGCAAGTACGTCCATGTAAGCTCGGTCGCCGCATCCATGCGGCTCACGCCCCCTCGACCGGACCCACCCCGCCTTCGACAGTTTTCCGCGCGCTGTTGGAACGGCACGGGGTCGGATCCCGTTGCTGCGCAACGGGCTCCGACCCCAGATCGTTCTGGATATCTGACAGATGTGTCGACCAAGGTCGACACCTACCAACAGCCGAGCGTTCGAACAGTCGCCGTTACCCACACCGCCCCGCCATCCCACGGATACCCAGCTTTTGACGTGGACGTTGCTTCGGCAGGTGCAGGGCGCAGCCCTGCAAAACCCCTACTTCACCCAGCCGGCAATCTCGCCGTGCGCGAACGGGCCCAGCTTGGCCTTGACCATGCGCCCGTCCGCATCGAACAGCACGCTGTAGGGCAGCAGGCCCTGCGCGTTGCCCAACTGCACGCTGGCATCGCGCGGGCCCGGCGTGTCCAGCACGATGGGGTAGTGCACCGGCACCCGCTGCAGGAAATCGGCCACGCCCTCGGGGGTATCCAAGGCCAGCCCCAGCACCTGCACACCGGCGCTCCCTTGTGCCTGGGCGAAGTGTTGCAGCTCGGGCATTTCTTCCACGCAGGGGCCGCACCAGCTGGCCCAGACATTCACCAGCAGCGGCCGACCGGCGAAGCGCTGGCGGATGTCCAGCGGCTGGCCCGATGGGTCGGGCAGTACCAGCGCGGGCAGGGCATCACCGGGTCGCAACGTCGGCACCGCTGCCGACGGCGCGTCGGTAGGCGCGCGCGGCGCCGTCGGTGCCGGCGTCAGCCGGTGCCCGGCCCACAGGCCCAGGCCGGCGGCCAGCACCGCTGTCCACAGCAGTGCGGGCCGCTGCCACTTCACCGCGCGGTGCGCAGCAGGGCTTCTTCCACCACTGCCTGGGTCAGCAGGGTGGGCAGCACGGTGGGCGGGGCGCCGGGGCCGTACACCACGTACAGCGGCACGCCTACGGCCTTGTGCTCTTCCAGGAAATCGGTGATCTGCGGATCGACGTTGGTGTAGTCACCGCGCATGTACACCGCATTGGTGCGGCGGAGCAGGTCCTTGAACTCCGGGCGCGACAGCACCGCACGTTCGTTGGCCTTGCAGCTCACGCACCAGTCGGCGGTCATGTTCACGAACACCACGCGGTTGTCGGCGCGCAGGCGGTCCAGCAACTGCGGCGAATACTCCACCACGTTGTCGGTGCTGGCCTGGGCGGCGCGCGCCGGCAGTGCCAGCTGGGTCACGCCCCAGACCGGCACCAGCGCGGTCAGCACCAGCAGCACGCCCAGCAGGATGCCACCGCGCTTGCTGCGCCAGCGGCTGGTTTCGAACAGCCACAGGCCGCCGGTCAGCAGCAGCAGCCCGCCCAGTGCCAGCGCCATGCCATCCACGCCGCGCTGCTTGCCCAGCACCCACAGCAGCCACAGCGCGGCGGCGTACATCGGGAAAGCCAGCACGTGCTTCAGGGTTTCCATCCACGGGCCGGGCTTGGGCAGGCGGCGGGCCAGCGCCGGCACGAAGCCGATCAGCAGGAACGGCAGGGCCAGGCCCAGGCCCAGGAACAGGAACACCAGCATGGCCGCCACCGGCGGTGCCACGAAGGCGTAGGCCACGGCCGGGCCGAAGAACGGACCCACGCAGGCACTGCCGACCACGCAGGCCAGCACGCCGGTGAAGAAGTCACCGGCCGGGCCGCTGCGGCTGGCCAGCGACTGGCCGAAGTTGCCCACGCCACCGCCCATGGTGAACACCCCGGACAGGCTCAGGCCGACGGCGAACATCACGTAGGCCAGTGCAGCCACCACGGCCGGGTGCTGCAGCTGGAAGCCGATGCCCACCGCGTTGCCCAGCATGCGCAGGCCCACCATCGAGGCGCCGATCACCGCGAAGGCCACCAGCACGCCCAGCGTGTACCACATGGCATGGCTGCGGGCGCGCTCGGCGCTTTCACCGCTCTGCGCCAGGCTCAGCACCTTCAGCGACAGGATCGGCAGCACGCACGGCATCAGGTTCAGTACCAGGCCGCCGCCCAGCGCCAGCAGCAGCACCCACAACAGCGAACTGTCGGTCTTCGGCACGGTGCCTGGCGGCTTGGTGCGCAGCGCGTTGTCCGGGCGCGCATCGGCGGCGAAAGCAGTCGCGCCGGGCGCAATGTCTGCAGCGTTCGGCGCCGGATCGTTCGGCACGGTCGGCAGCAGGCGGCGCAGCGCGCCGTCGCCGCCTTCGCGTGCGGCATCGGCCGCAGAGCCGGGCAGCGGCTGGATCACTTCGCTGCGTGCAGCGGTGGCCGACGCACTGGCGTTGACCTTGCCGGCAGGAATGGCCAGCTTCACCCGGCGGGTCATCGGCGGGTAGCAGATGCCGTCGGTCTGGCAGCCCTGGAAGGTGACCACCAGGGTGCCGTCCACCGCATCGGCGCGGCTGCGGCGCAGCGGCAGCGGCACTTCCACCTGGTTGAAGTACACCGAGACATCGCCGAAGTGCTCATCGCGGTGCGACTGCGCCTTCGGCCAGCGCGGGGTGTCGGCCAGCACGCCACTGCTGCCTTCCAGCTTCAGCGAGGTGCGGTCGCGGTACAGGTAGTAGCCCGGCGCCGGGCTGAAGCGCAGCAGCAGGGTGTTGCCGTCGCTGGCGATGGCATCGAAGGCGAACGCCTGTTCCGACGGCAGCGGCAGGGCCTGGGCCGTGCTGGCGCCGGGCAGCTGCAGGCCGCGCGCGGTGCCGGCCCCGGCCAGCGGGTTGTTGAAGGCAGGCGTGGTGCCGCTGCGCGCGGCCGGCGCTGCCGCCGCATCGCCACCGGGCAGGGTGACCTGCACCACGCGCTTCTGCGGCGGGTAGCACACGCCGGCGTCGGCGCAGCCCTGGTAGCGCACTTCCAGGCTGATCGTGCCGGCGGCATCGGTGGGCGCGCCGGGCAGGGTCGCGACCAGGCGCTGGCGGTAGGTTTCCACCTCACCGAAGAAATCGTCGTGGTGCTTGTCACCGGCCGGCATCTGCAGCGCGCCGGCATTGAAGGCGGTGTCGGCCTTCACGCTGGTGCGGTGGCGGTACAGGTAGTAGCCGGGGGCGATCTTGAACTGCAGTTGGATCTGCCCCCGTTCGGGCGCGGTGGCGGTCAGCGCGAACGCCTGGTCCACCGGCAGCAGGTCCTTCTCGTCCAGGGCGAAGGCCGGCAGGGAAAGCCACAACAGGGCGCACAGGGCGGCGCCACGCGCAAACAGAGTCTTCAAACGGTGTCCTCCCGGGTCTGCGCCCGGATCCAGTCCAGATACGCCGGCAGGCCGGCCCGGCTTTCGACCGCGATGCACTCCGGGAGTTCATACGGATGCAGGGCGACGATCCGGGCGATGGCGGCATCGACCCGGCTGGCCGTGGTCTTCACCAGCAGCTGCAGTTCGGTATCGGTGGTCACCTGGCCTTGCCAGCGGTAGGTCGAACGCGCGCCGTCCAGGCGGGTCACGCAGGCGGCCAGCTGTTCGCCCACCAGTGCGTGGGCGATGCGTTCGGCACTGTCCGCGTCGGGACAGGTGGTGAACAGCAGCAGGACGGGATCGGCGATCGACATGACCGCCGAGTATAGGGCCCCTGTCCGGCCGGGTCAGGGCCGGACAGGGGATTTGCAACTTTCTTCAACGCAGATCAGTTGGCCAGCTGGCAGGTGGCCGGCTTGGCCGAGGTGAACAGGGCCGGGGTGGCCCACTCGGGGTGGTCGATGAACGGGTTGCGGTTGCCCTGGAAGCTGTAGATCACGTCGTTGCGGGCGCGCTCGGCGTCGCTCGGCGGATCGGCCAGGTGCCAGTCGATCAGGGTGGACAGCAGGCCCATGTAGGCCGGCGAGCTGCTGGTCTTGACGATCTTGCTGCGGTCGTCGGTCAGTTCCAGGTCCGGTTCGGACTGGCCGGTGGCCGCATCCTTGCCGCCCTCATAGCGGATCGCCATGTACATCACCGCACGCGCCATGTCGCCCTTGCGCTGGCCCCAGACCTCGAAGGTGCCGGTGTTGCCGTCCGGGGTGCGCACCCAGTTGGAATTGCCCGGGTAACCGCCGCTGCCGCCGCCCTGGCCGTTGTTGGCCTCGGTGGCGCGTTCGCCGCAGTTGCTGTCGCACTTGCCGAAGGGCTTGTTGCCGCGGTCGGCATTCCACTGCGCGTCGGTCAGGTACAGCATGTGGGTATCGGTGTACGGGGCGTACGGCAGGCCCTTGTCGCCGGTGGTGCTGGCAAAGCCCAGCGAATTCGGCCAGGTGTGCTCGCGGTTGTACTTCAGGCCGCTGCCACTGCCGGCACGGTCGGTCACCTTGGTGTAGCTGCGGTTGCGGTAGGCATCGAGGATCTTGCCGCTGTTGTTCGGGTCTTCGTCGGCAATTTCCAGGATGGTCCAGGTGCTGGTGCCCGAGCCGCTGTACGGGTAGGCGGTGTGGCCCTTGATGGTTTCATGCAGCGAGCAGCGCAGCTGGCTGGGGCTGCTGGTGTTCACCTTGGAGTAGTAGCCCTCCGGGGTGCCGGGGTTGCCGGGGTTGCCCGGGTCCGGGTTGCCGGTGGTGCTGGCCACGGTGAAGGCGATGCGGCTGTCGGCGGCCGGGTGTGCGCCCTGGCTGTCGGTGATCCGTGCGGCGCGGATGTCGAAGCGGCAGGCTTCGCCGGCCACCAGGGCGGTGTTGGTGGACAGCTTCACGGTGCGGCCGCTGGTCGGCCAGGTCAGCGGCACGCTGCCCGAACTGCCGCAGCTCAGGCTGAAGGCGCCACTGGCCAGGGTCACGGTCTCGCTGAACACCACTTCCAGATCGGCCGCGGCCGGGAAGGTGCTGCTGCCCTGCGCCGGGGTGGTGGTGCTGACCGACGGCGGGGTGTTCGGGCCCGGGGTGCCGCCACCGCCGGTGAAGGTCTGGCTGGTGTTGCAGCGGCCGAAGGTCTGGCCGGCCGATTCGGCCCAGGTGAAGTGCGCGTACTGGCTGCCGCTGCCGGTCAGCTGCAGCGAGGTGCCCGGCGCGGTGCTGTTGGTTTCGGCCACCGGAATGTTCTGGCTGGTCATGCCGGCCGCCGGGCCACCGGCCGCGGTGATCGCGCCCTCGTAGCTCAGGAACTGCACGACCTTGCCGCTGGCGTCGACCAGGGCGATGCCGTCGTTCGGCCCGTTCTGCAGGCCATTGGTCGGGTAGGTGACCACCGCGATGGTGGCGCTGCCGCAGCTGGCCGCGGTGCCGGCCGGCACCGGGTTGTTGGCGTAGACCGCCGCAGCCGACGGGTTGCTGCCGTTGTACAGGTACAGTCGGTAGCCGGACAGGTCCTCACCGGCGGTGGCGACCACTTCAATGGCCTCGCCCACGTCGCCGGCAGCGGTGCTGTCGTCGTAGTGCAGTTCGTTGATGAAGACCTCGGCCTGGGCCGGCGCGGCGGCCAGCGCCAGCAGGCAGGCGGCGGCGAGCGGGGACAGCAATCGCATCGACTACTCCTTGTGATTGGGAATGCCGGGCGAGACTAAGGCCGATCACGTGACACTTTGTCGTAACTGAACGCCAGATATCTGACACTGCGACGCCCGTCACCAAAAAACTCGGAACTTCGCCGGATCCGCGCCGCAGCGCACCGTCGAAAAATTTTGCCGCGATGGCCTTGAAAGGCCCCCGGCGGGCTCCATCTCTGTCCTGCTCCCGACCTGTCGGGCTTTTTCACGCGCAATGCTGGCAGTCACCCTGGGTGAGTGCTAACATCGCCAGACTTTTTCAGACCAATCAATAACTTAAGAGGTCTCTCATGAGCATCAAGCCGCTGCACGACCGCGTTGTGGTCAAGCCGATCGAAGCCGACGAAATCTCCGCCGGTGGCATCGTCATTCCGGATTCGGCCAAGGAAAAGTCCACCAAGGGTGAAGTCGTGGCCGTCGGCCCGGGCAAGCCGCTGGACAACGGCAGCGTGCGCGCGCCGTCGCTGAAGGTCGGCGACAAGGTCATCTACGGCCAGTACGCCGGCAGCTCGTACAAGAGCGAAGGCGTCGAGTACAAGGTCCTGCGCGAAGACGACGTGCTCGCCGTCATCGGCTGAGCCCCGCCGCGACCTGCTGCATCCCCTGATTCCAAACACCCAGCCGCCGGGCATGGCCCGGCGCTACCAATGAGGTAACTGCAATGGCTGCCAAGGATATTCGTTTCGGTGAAGACGCCCGTTCGCGCATGGTGCGCGGCGTCAACGTTCTCGCCAATGCCGTCAAGGCCACCCTGGGCCCGAAGGGCCGCAACGTCGTGCTGGAAAAGAGCTTCGGCGCCCCGACCATCACCAAGGACGGCGTCTCCGTCGCCAAGGAAATCGAACTGGCTGACAAGTTCGAGAACATGGGCGCGCAGATGGTGAAGGAAGTCGCTTCGCGCACCAACGACGACGCCGGCGACGGCACCACCACCGCCACCGTGCTGGCCCAGGCCCTGATCCGCGAAGGCGCCAAGGCTGTTGCCGCCGGCATGAACCCGATGGACCTGAAGCGCGGTATCGACAAGGCCGTCGTGGCCGCCGTTGCCGAGCTGAAGAACATCTCCAAGCCGACCGCTGACGACAAGGCCATCGCCCAGGTCGGCACCATCTCGGCCAACTCGGACGAGTCGATCGGCCAGATCATCGCTGATGCGATGAAGGAAGTCGGCAAGGAAGGCGTGATCACCGTTGAAGAAGGCTCGGGCCTGGACAACGAGCTGGACGTGGTCAAGGGCATGCAGTTCGACCGCGGCTACCTGTCCCCGTACTTCATCAACAACCAGCAGTCGCAGACCGCTGACCTGGATGACCCGTTCATCCTGCTGCACGACAAGAAGATCTCCAACGTCCGTGACCTGCTGCCGGTGCTGGAAGGCGTCGCCAAGGCCGGCAAGCCGCTGCTGATCGTGGCCGAAGAAGTCGAAGGCGAAGCGCTGGCCACCCTGGTGGTCAACACCATCCGTGGCATCGTCAAGGTCGTGGCCGTGAAGGCTCCGGGCTTCGGCGACCGTCGCAAGGCGATGCTGGAAGACATGGCCGTGCTGACCGGCGGCACCGTGATTTCCGAAGAAGTGGGCCTGTCGCTGGAAAAGGCCACCATCAAGGACCTGGGCCGCGCCAAGAAGGTGCAGGTTTCCAAGGAAAACACCACCATCATCGACGGCGTGGGCGACAAGGCCAACGTTGATGCACGCGTGGGCCAGATCAAGACCCAGATCCAGGACACCTCCTCCGATTACGATCGCGAGAAGCTGCAGGAACGCGTGGCCAAGCTGGCCGGCGGCGTTGCCGTGATCAAGGTCGGTGCCTCGACCGAAATCGAAATGAAGGAAAAGAAGGATCGCGTCGACGACGCCCTGCACGCTACCCGTGCAGCCGTTGAAGAAGGCGTGGTTCCGGGCGGCGGCGTGGCCCTGGTCCGTGCGGTCACCGCGCTGGCTGGCCTGAAGGGTGCCAACGAAGACCAGAACCACGGCATCCAGATCGCCCTGCGCGCGATGGAAGCCCCGCTGCGCGAAATCGTCTCCAACGCCGGTGAAGAGCCGTCGGTCATCATCAACAAGGTCAAGGAAGGCAGCGGCAGCTTCGGCTACAACGCCGCCACCGGTGAGTTCGGCGACATGCTGCAGTTCGGCATCCTGGACCCGACCAAGGTGACCCGTTCGGCGCTGCAGAACGCTGCTTCGATCGCTGGCCTGATGATCACCACCGAAGCCATGGTTGCCGAAGCTCCGAAGAAGGACGAGCCGGCCATGGGCGGCGCCGGTGGCATGGGCGGCATGGGTGGCATGGGCGGCATGGACTTCTAAGTCCACGTCTTCCCGATGCAATGAAAAACCCCGCCGCAAGGCGGGGTTTTTTTGTGGGTCCACGGCCTGCGTGGATGCGCGCACGCAAGCAGGTTCGCGCCGGCCGGTTTCATGCTGCACGCTGCCTTGCCGCCGCAACCTGCCGGCACTAGCCTCCGCGCATGCCTACTTCGTTCCTCGTCGTCGACGACTTTCTTTCCCCGTCCGATGCGCAGGGCCTGCGCCGTGCCGGCCTGGGCCTGGACTACCCCGAGCAGGATGGCGCGTTCCCGGGCCGCAATTCGCTGCAGCGCCTGGAAATGCAGGGGCTGGCCGGTGCCGCCTCGCGCCTGCTGAACGAGCCGCTGCGGCCGGTACAGCCGCTGCAGTCGCATGGGAAATTCCGCCTGACCCTGGCCAACGACGTGGGTCGGGCGCGGGTGCATACCGACCATTCGCACTGGTCGGGCATCCTCTATCTCAGCGCGCCCGAACATTGCCAGGGCGGCACCGAGTTTTTCCGCCACCGCCGCACCAACACCGACCGCCTGGCACTGAACCCGGCCGAGCTGGCCGCACTGGGCTACGCCGATGGCGCGGCCATGCACCGCGACATCATCGAGCGCGACAGCAACGATGAAAGCGCCTGGGAACCGACCATGACCATTCCCATGCGTTTCAACCGCCTGGTGCTGCTGCGCCCGTGGTTCTGGCACACCGCCGGGCCTGCCTTCGGCGACTGCGCGGAGAACGGGCGCCTGGTCTACCTGATGTTCTTCGAACAGGCCGGTTGAGGCCACGCTCATCCGGCGTGGCGCCGATCTACTTCACGAACGCCTTCGACGCACCGTATTCCCACTGCCAGGGCACGCCGGTGTCGCCCAGTACGAATGCCACCAATGCAGGGAAGGTGGCTTCGGCTCGTACATCGTTGCCCAGGATCACCACGCAGCGCTGGCGCTGTTCGAGGCAGACCAGCGTATTGCCGACGGCATCATCGTGGCCGCCCTTGTAGAAGCCCGGCCCCTGCGGGCCCCGGAAGGTCACCACGCCCAGGCCGGCCGCCAGATCGCTGCGCTGCTGCGCTGCGGGCAGCTCCGGCTGCAGCGTTGGGAACTGGCTGGCGGTGGTGATCGGCAGCTGCGGGCGCACCAGCTCCCTGCGCATCGCCGTCGACAGACCCTCGCCGCGCACGTAGCCGGCGGCGAAATGGGCCATGTCGTTGATGGTGGTGTCCATCGACCCGGCCGCACGCACGCGGCTGCGCTCATCGTGCGGCTCGGCGCTGCCCTGCTGGGTCCAGCCATCGGCCAGATTGCCGGCAAAATCATTGCGCCACATCATGCTGGTGCGTGGCATGCCGAAGCGATCGAACACGCGCTGCTGCATCAGCGTGCCCACGTCCAGGCCCGGGCGCCCGCGCTCGAGCACGAACTGCAGCAGGATCAATCCCTCGCCGGAATAGCCATAGCGGCTGCCGGGATCGAAGTGGAACTTCAAGCGGCCGTCAGGTTCAAGGAAAGCGAAGTTGGCAAATCCGCTGGCATGGTTCAGCAGCAGACGCGGTGTCAGCTGGCGCCAGCGCGGGTCGTCGGCCAATACGGTGTAGTCGGCGTACTTCCGTGGTTCGGCAGGGTAGTCCGGCAGCGGCTTGTCCAATGCCGTGGCAATGCTGGCATCCAGATCGATCACCTTCTGTTGCGCCAACTGAGCCACCAGATGGCCGAAGGCCATCTTGGTCAGCGATGCCGCATACATCACGGTGTCGGTGCGCAGCGGCTCTCCGGCGGCGTTGCGTTCGCCATAGGCGGCCACGTGCACCACCTTGCCGCCATCAATGACGGCCACGGCCATGCCGCGTGCATGCGCGGCCCGCATCAGGCGCTGGGCTTCGGCGTCGATGCGCTCCGGCGTTGGAACCGGCAGAGCGGGCGCAGCCAGTCCGGCCAGTGGCAGCAGCGTCAGCAACAGCAGGAAAACACGGCACATGCGCGGAACTCCTGATGGGACCGGGCGATCCTACCCCCGCCCGGTGCCGCCGTCATCGCCCACCGTCATCCCTGCGGCGGCCGCCGCAGGCAGATCTGCTCGGCGCCGGCGCTGATATCCACCTGGCCGCCCTGCATCACGTCCGCGCCCAGGATCACCGCCGGGCGCTGGTCCAGGCCGATGGCGCGGAACACGGGCAGTTCGCTGATGCGCACTTCCACCGCGGGGTGCTGCCAGCCCGCACTGGCCAGCGCCGGCAGGGTGTACAGCCACGTGGGCGTGGGCTTGCCACCCAGCCCTTCGCTGCCCTTGCTGCGCGCCCGCACGCGCGCATCGCGGCCATCGGTGCGCAGGCCCAGGGCGCCGGCCGCCGCGTTGTTGAGGATGGTCTGGGCGGCACCGGTGTCGACCACGCCGATGGCCTCCACGCCATCATCGCCCAGGCGCAGGGTGACGAAGCCGAAGCCCTTCAGCACGCCGCTGCGGTCGGGCAGGGCGTTGTCCTGGCAGAACGCATCGGGCGTCGGCAGCGACCGGGCCGGCCACAGCAGCAGGCGCGACTGGTCGAAATCCCAGCGCGTATCGAAGCGTGCGGTGATGTCCTGGCCGATGATGCCGTGCAACGGTGCGCTGTCTGCCGACGAAAGGCTGGCCAGGTCGGCCTGCAGTGCGGTCACCTGCAGCTGCAGGCTGCCCAGCGCCATCGCCACGCGGCGCGTGCTGCGCAGGGCCAGACCGCCGGCACTGGCGCCCTGCGCATCATGATCGCGCGCGTTCGCGTCCTGCAGCCCGAAGCGCTGCACCACGGCGGTATCCAGCAGGGTCGCGCTGGCGGCGCTGTCCACCACCAGGTACAGCCGTTCGTCGCGGCCGTCCAGCGTGCCCAGCACGGTGGGGTGGCTGGCCTGCATCGTCATCGGCAGGCTGTGCAGGGCAGGGGGCTCGGCCAGGGCAGGCAGGGCAGTGAGCAGCAGTGGGAGCAGGGCCAGGCGCATCGGTGAATTCCTCGGGAACGTGTGGCCATTTCGCCGCAGGCGCGTGTTGCCGGTATGTCGCTGCTGATACCGGGCCGATACACAGCGCCGTCATACTGGCTGCATGAATGCTACCGCCACCCTTTTCGTCGTGGATGATGATGCCAGCATCCGCGATGCCATCGCCGACCACCTGCTGCTGCACGGCTACCGCGTGCGC
Organism: Stenotrophomonas sp. YAU14A_MKIMI4_1; assembly: GCF_003086855.1. Taxonomy (NCBI): domain Bacteria; kingdom Pseudomonadati; phylum Pseudomonadota; class Gammaproteobacteria; order Lysobacterales; family Lysobacteraceae; genus Stenotrophomonas; species Stenotrophomonas sp. YAU14A_MKIMI4_1. Next base: position 3,983,505 of record NZ_CP025998.1, on the reverse strand, counting down.
GTGGCGGCCGATGCGGCGGCCATGGACATGCTGCTGCAGGCCGAACGCCCCGACGCCATCATCCTGGATTGGATGATGCCGGGCGAAGACGGCCTGTCCGTGTGCCGCCGGCTGCAGTCGCGGGCCATTCCGATCCTGATGCTGTCGGCGATGGGCAGTGCGCCCGACCGCGTGATCGGGCTGGAGATGGGCGCCGACGACTACCTGGCCAAGCCATTCGATCCGCGCGAACTGTTGGCCCGCGTGCGCGCGCTGTTGCGCCGGCAGGACAAGCTGCGCGCACAGACCCCCATCGAGCTGCGCTTTGCTGGCTGGCGCCTGCTGCCCGAGCAGCGCCGCCTGCTGGCACCAGACGGCGCCGAGGTCGTGCTCAGCCGCGGCGAATTTTCCTTGCTGCAGGCGCTGGCCGAACGGCCCGGCCGCGTGCTGGACCGCGAGCAGTTGATGCAGCTCACCCGCGGCGATGACAGCGACAGCGTTGACCGCGCCGTCGATCTGGCCATCAGTCGCCTGCGCCGCAAACTGGCCCAGGCCGCCGGCGATGCCGAAGGGTTGGTGCAGACCCTGCGCGGTGAGGGCTATCGCTTCGGTGCGACGGTGCAACGGCTGTGAGACCGCGTTGGAGCACAGCACGCTGGATCGCCCTGCTGGCGCTCAGCAGCCTGCTGCTGGCCACTGCGGTCAGCATGGCGGTGGTCGGCTGGTTGCCGCGCCCGGCGGCGCCACAGATGCGGCTGGACCAGGCCATGCAGGTGCTGCGCGGCGAGCGTGAGGCCGACAGCGCAGGCCTGCGCGTGGACGTGCGCGAAGTCGCCCCATCCGGTACCAGCTATGCGCGCCTGCAGGCACTGGCAGTGGACGGCCTGCATCAGCCGACGCAGCAGGTGCGCCTGGTCTGGGCGGGCAACAACCGGCCGCCGGATGTCCATGTGGTGGCCGCCGGCGGCGAGCAGGGGCGCGATGGCGACGCCGCCGTGCTGCGGGCCGCGCAGCAGGTGCTGGCCAGTCTGCCCTGGCCACCGTTCGAACTGGCCGTGCAGCAGGCCGATGGGCGCTGGCGCGTGGTCAGCAGCGCCTACAGCGATCTGGCGGCGTGGCGCAGGCAGGTACTGCTGGCCCTGCTCGGCGGCACCGTGCTGCTGGCGCCGCTGGCCGCCTGGGCGGCGGTGCGGCTGGGCCGTCCGCTGCGCCGGCTGGCCGAGGCCAGCGCCACGCTGGACCTGCACGCGCAGACGCCGCTGCCCGACGATGGGCCGCGCGAAGTGCAGATGCTGGCCATCGCGCTGGATGCGGGGCGCACCCGCCTGCGTGAGCAGGCGCAGCAGATGACCCGCATGCTGGCCGCGGTGGCACACGACCTGCGCACGCCGCTGACCGGCCTGCGCCTGCGCGCCGACTTCGCACCGCCCGCACAGGCCGAACGCATGGTGGCCGACATCGAGCGCATGAACGCCATGATCGAGCAGGTGCTGGACTACGCACGCGGCGAGTTGCAGCCATCGCAGCTGCAGCGGATGGACATCGCGCCGCTGCTGGACGACTGCGTGCAGGCGGCGCGGCTGCGTGGTGTCGACCTGAAGGCGGTGCTGCCCGCCAACCTGCCATGCCGTGCCGACGCCCTGTTGCTGCGGCGCGCGCTGGACAACCTGATCGACAATGCCAGTCGCTATGCGGGCGCGGTGGAGCTGCATGCCGTGCAGCGTGACGATGGGCTGCAATTGGACGTGATGGATCGCGGCCCTGGCATTGCTGCTGAAGATCGCGAGCGCCTGCAGCAGCCCTTCCAGCGCAGCGAAAGCTCGCGCAGCCGCGCCACCGGCGGCACCGGCCTGGGCCTGGCCGTTGCGGCCAATGCCGCCCGCCACCACGGCGGTTCCCTGCAGCTGCTGGACCGCGAAGGCGGCGGCCTGATCGCCCGCCTGCACCTGCCCCGGTAGCGTCAACTGCTCTTGCTCCTGCCGTTCGTAGAGTCGAGCTTGCTCGACTGCTGTTTGCTCCTGCCGTTCGTAGAGTCGAGCTTGCTCGACTGCTCTTTGCTTCAGTCGAGCAAGCACGACTCTACCGCCAGGTATTGCATCACCCGTTCTTTCATAAATATCATTAGGCGCCTAACCCTATGGATAAAAACGGTGCTGGAAGCCAAACACATCGCGCTGATAGAAGAAGCCACCCGCCGCGGCCACGCCAACCTGGCCCAGCTGCGCCTGTGCTTCCAGCTGCTCTCCGTATCCGCCGCGATCGACCGCGACTGCGCCACGCGACTGGCCCCGCATGGGCTCAGCGAAGGACGCTTCATCGTGCTGTTCCTGCTGCACGGCGCCGGCGGCACGTTGCCGCCCCATGAACTGGCCGAACGCGCCGGAGTCAGCCGCGCCACCATCAGTGGGCTGCTGGACGGGTTGCAGCGCGAGGGCCTGCTGCAGCGGCGCAACGACGCCGAAGACGGGCGCCGCCTGCAGATCGTGCTGACCGCGCGCGGCAAGCGCCTGGTCGAAGACCTGTTCAACCAGCACACGCAATGGATAGGCGGTCTGTTCGATGGCCTGGATGGCGCGGAGCAGGTGCAGCTTTCGCGGTTGCTGGCCAAGGTCTGGCAGCACACCGACAGCGGCCGCACGTCCCTGCCATGAGCACCGCGATAAACCCCACACGGCAACGTGAGCTGGATGCCGGCGCCGCGGCCAGTACGCACCTGGCCGAATGCCTCGCGGTGGATTTCGCGGCACTGCTGCGCGCCGTTGCGGCTGTTCCGGAACACGCGCTGCAGCGCATGCACGATGCCGCCAGCAAGGGCATCACCCAGCGCATGGCGCTGGCCGCAGTGCTGCTGCGCGACGCAGGGCAGGGCGCAGCCGCGCACTGGCAGTCGCATTGCTCGGACACCGTGCGCGGCTGGGCCTGCTACCTGATTGGCAGTGATCACACGCTCACCTTGCCCGACAAGCTGCAGGCCATGCGCCCGCTGGCCGATGACCCGCATTTTGGCGTGCGCGAATGGGCATGGCTGGCGGTGCGTGCGGATCTGGTCGCGGCCCCGTTGCAGGCGCTGCAGCTGTTGTTGCCGTGGACCCGGGAAGCCTCGCCCTACCTGCGCCGCTATGCCTGCGAAGCACTGCGCCCACGCGGGGTGTGGGCCACGCATATCGCGGTCTTCAAACAGGAACCAGAGCACGCGCTGCCGTTGCTGGAAGCACTGGCCAACGATCCCGAACGCTACGTGCAGGACTCAGTAGGCAACTGGCTGAACGACGCCGGCAAGACCCAGCCGCACTGGCTGCGCGAACTGTGCGACCGCTGGCAGCGCGAGCACGACAGTGCCGCCAACGCCTACATCCGCACCCGCGCCCAACGCTCCCTCACGAAGTCGTAGCGTCGAGCTTGCTCGACTGCTGTTGCTCCCGCTCTTCGTAGAGTCGAGCTTGCTCGACTGCTCTTGCTCCTGCCGTTCGTAGAGTCGAGATCCTATGTTCGTGGTCAAGTCTGCTGGAAGCAGGCTTCACCCACTTTCAGCATGCTCGGGTCGAAATCCCGGCCGCTCTTGAAGACGCCCCACGCGATTCTGGCCAGCTTTCTGGCCAGGATGTTGAAGCTGGCGGTGCTGCTGTGTCCGCGGTCGCGGATGGCTACGTAGAGGGGTTTTCCCCCCTTGGATCGGGTCAGGCCCATGGCCGCCATGTAGAGGATCTGACGCAGGCCGGCATTGCCTCGTTTGGACAACCGGCGACGGCCTATCCGGGCACCGGATTCGTTGGGGCGTGGATCCAGGCCGGTGCAGGCCACCCAGGCGTCTGAGTTGGCCAACGGCCAGCGGGTGAGGTGATGGGTAACAAAGGCTGCCACCGTCGGCCCCACGCCCGGAATGGTCATGATCCGCCGATACAGATCGCGCTGTTCGCCGCTGCGACAGAGGTGTTGGATCTCTCGATCCAGCATCGCAATGGCCCCTTTCAGACCACTGAATATCGGCCCGAAGATGGCCGACTCAGCCGCGTCGGTCCCCAGAGAAAGATGGAGTGTTGCCTTGTTCCGGACCAGGCTGTCACGCTGCTGCAGAAGCACATGCAGCCGTTCCTGCTCCGGCGAGCGGGCGATGTGCTCGTGCAGATTGTCGGCCTCCCTGGCGATGTACCGTGCGATGACCTGCGCGTCCCCGGAATCAGTCTTGCCCCGGCAGGCCACGCCCTTGGCGTAGTGCTTGATGTCACGCGGGTTGAGCAGGAAGACAGCGTGGCCGGCCTTCTGGGCTGCCCGAACCACAAGCTCGTGATGGCGATTGGTCGCTTCAACGCCGATACGCGACTTGGCAGGCACGCTAGACAGCCACTTGCCGATGGCCGAGGCTGAATTGGCGATTCGGGCGCTGCCCTTGGTGCCGTGGCGCGCCACCACCAAAGTCTTTGAATCGGCGTCGATGCCGATGGCCGAATGATCTGACATCTGTGCAACTCCCAGCTATTGTTAAGGGGCTGGGGTGGTACCGCACCACGTTGGCTTGCCTACATCGGCGGTCCTCAAAAGGCCGCTAGATCCTTTATCGACGTTAAGGTGCGGGATGGGGATCGCTCGACTCGTCTGTCGGCTCGACTCCGCAGATGCTTGCTTGACGGTCCCTCCACCCTGGCTCCTACATACCTCGTAGGAGCCGGCGGGAACATACAAGCTTGCTCGACTGCTGTACGTCTCAGTCGAGCAAGCTCGACTCTACCAGCCCCGCCCGGACCATCGCGGCACATGCGCATGTCATCGATTCCGGGTAAACATGGGTATTGCCCATGTCCACCCGCAGGGAAGTCGATCATGCAGAGCAAGCTCCAGGTCACGCTGTACGGAACCCTTGGCGACAGCCCGGCGTTGCAGTTGCCGGGCGTGGAGGGTCCGTCGGTGGCCATCCTGGAATCGACCCTGCGGCGTCTGGTGTCCGATCTCTACACGGCACGCTCGCTGCTCAATCCGGAACAACTGGATGAAGCCCGGTTGGAGCTGGACCGCGTGGTGGAGCGCTGGGTGGATATCCACGAAGGCCTGCTGCTGGACCTGGAAGTACACGGCAAGCGGTAGTGCCAGCGCGGCTGAACCGCAGCCCCAGTTGCGAATGAAACAGTTGGCACCCGCCAAAACCCTGTGTTATCAATACATCCCATGAACGCAGCCCACGCCAACTTTTATTGGTATTACTTTCCGAAGCCCCCGGCGGAGGAAGGACTGCGCTCACCCTGAAGAAACCTTCAGACGCATTCCCGAAAGCCGCCAGCGAACCTGGCGGCTTTTTTCTTGTCGCCACGCTGCGGACCCCCACCTTCCGTAGAGACCCCCCGCCATGCCCCCGCACACCGACGACCTGCGTATCCGCACCATCGAACCGCTCACACCGCCTGCCCAGCTGCTGGCGATGCTGCCCTGCGACGATGAAGCGTCCGACACCGTCAGCGCCTCGCGCGCGGCCCTGCACCAGATCCTGCACGGCCGTGACGACCGCCTGGCCGTTGTGGTCGGCCCGTGCTCGATCCACGATCCGCACGCGGCCATCGAGTACGCCCAGCGCCTGAAGCCCCTGCGCGATGCGCTGGCCGGCGAACTGGAAATCGTCATGCGCGTGTACTTCGAGAAGCCGCGCACCACGGTGGGCTGGAAGGGCCTGATCAACGACCCGGACCTGGATGGCAGCTTCAAGATCGACAAGGGCCTGCGCATCGCCCGCGGCCTGCTGCGCGACATCAACAAGCTGGGCCTGCCGGCCGGCGTCGAGTTCCTCGATGTGATCTCGCCGCAGTACATCGCCGATCTGGTCGCCTGGGGCGCCATCGGCGCACGCACCACCGAAAGCCAGGTGCACCGCGAACTGGCCTCGGGTCTGTCCTGCCCGGTGGGCTTCAAGAACGGCACCGACGGCAATGTGAAAATTGCGGCCGATGCGGTGGGCGCGGCGTCGAACCCGCATCACTTCCTGTCGGTCACCAAGCAGGGCGGCACGGCCATCGTGTCCACCACCGGCAACCCGGATTGCCATGTGATCCTGCGTGGCGGCAAGCAGCCGAACTACGATGCGGCCAGCGTGGGCGAGGCCTGCCAGGCGCTGGCCAAGGCCAAGCTGCCGACCCGTCTGATGATCGATGCCAGCCACGCCAACAGCCTGAAGAATCCGGACAACCAGCCGAAGGTGATCGAAGACATCGCCACCCAGCTGGAAGACGGCGAGCAGCGCATTGTCGGGGTGATGGTGGAAAGCCACCTGGTCGGCGGCCGCCAGGAACTGGTGGAAGGCCAGCCGCTGGTCTACGGCCAGAGCATCACCGATGGCTGCATTGATTGGGACACCACCGTGCAGGTGCTGGAGCGCTTGGCCACTGCCGTGCGCGCCCGCCGTGAAGTGAAGGTGTCCGAAGCCGCTTGAATGCGGCACGTGTGTGGATGGCGGCCAGCGCCTGCGGGGGTGCGGCCGCGATCAGGGTCGGTCGGAGTTGGAGACCGACCCGTCCGCACCGGCGATGCGCCTGGCGCTGCGTAAGTGCGACAGCGCCAGGTACATCGCCGGGGTGGTGATATCGCTCTTCTGTAGAGTCGAGCAAGCTCGACTCTACCCAGCCGGCCGGGCCCCAGTAGATCCACGCCATGCGTGGATGAAATCCCGGCCACGCTCGTGACGGCAGCAACCTCTCCTGTGCTTGGCCCAGCGCGACCCGCAATCACGGCACCCCAGGCTCCGTCTGTGTTCTGTCAGGTATGGCACGAACAGCCTTTCGTCTGTTCCTGCCACGCCTCAGGGTTGTGCGCAGAAGAAGTCGCCACATCGTGGCGACAGGGGCGATGGACCCGCCATGGGCTTGACGAAACTTATCATGGTGATAAATTGAGGCCGGTGTTTTGGCGGGTCGATCCCGTGCAATTGCCGCAGCCTCAGGATTCCGGCCGGGGTCGGCGGGCAATCGGCGTGCATGGGCTGCCCCTGATCGACCTGGATGCCTTGCAGAACTGCGTGCGCACCGGTGGTTTGCAGCCTGATGACGTCTGGATCGCCACCCACAAGGCGCAAAGGGATCTGGACAACCTGCGCTGGACGCTGGCTGACCTCCTGGATTGCCTGATGTGCGTGCAGGCGCATGACCACAAGGGATCGGAGTGGTGCAGGGATCAAATGGGTACCTGGCATCCATGTGACGCCTACGCCGTCCGCTACGACGATGTGCGCAAGTGCCGGCTCAACCACTCCGACATCAACTACTACCTCAAGTTTTCCGTTGGCCAGAATGGAAGTCTGCGAGTCATCTTCCTCAGTTGCCATCTCTAGATCGCTGTACGTTCCATCGGATCATGCCATGAACACATCCACGTCCCGGCTGTGCCCTGCGTGTCAGCAGGAAATGTTGAGGGCATCCACACGCGAACGGCATTTCAATCCGCGCGGCAATGCCGTGGTGGTGGAATTGCTGGTGATGGAATGTCCATCCTGCGGCGCAACGGCAACCAGCGAAGCACAGCAGGTCGAGAATCTCAGACGGCTTGAGGCACGACGCGAGCACTACCGGGGCTTGTTGCTGGGCGAGGACGTACTTGCATTCCGGCGCCGCTATGGTTTGACCCAACGTGCAGCCGCTTCGCTGTTCGGAAAAGGTGCAATCGCGTTTTCCCGCTACGAGAACGAGACCACCTATCCTGACGACGCCACGACGATGCTGCTCTGGCTTGCCATCGAGAAACCTGAGGTCGTGCGCTGGCTGGCCGAGCGCACGGGCACGGTGGTGCCGCTGCTGGACCCACCGTGCGAAACCGCAGGCAAGCCCGCGCGGCGTGTGGTGCGAAGCCGTCGTGGTGCGCCAGGGGCGCAAGGTGCTTCGATCCACGCAGGGCGTTGATCCACCGACGATGCCGCAGTAGATCCACGCCATGCGTGGATGATTCACCCGACCGCCTTCACCGCCCGCTGCGAATCCTCGCCAACGCCAGGTACATCGCCGGTGTCGTGTACAGCGTCAGCCACTGGCTGACCAGCAACCCGCCCACAATCGCGATGCCCAGCGGCTGCCGCAGTTCCCAGCCCTCGCCATTGGCCAGCATCAGCGGCAGCGTCCCCAGCAGTGCCGCCAGCGAGGTCATCAGGATCGGTCGCAGGCGCAGCCGTGCCGCCTCCATCACCGCATCCTGCGCGCTCAGCCCGCGCCGCTCGCCTGCAAGCGCGAAGTCCACCAGCAGGATCGTGTTCTTCATCACCACGCCGACCAGCAGGAACAACCCGAGCAAGGCGATCAGGTTCAGTTCGTTGCCGAACAGCCACAGCGCCATCAGCGCACCGATACCTGCCGATGGCAGCGTGGACAGGATCACCAGCGGTTGCAGGAAACTCTCGTACAGCACGCCCAGCACCAGGTAGACCGCCAGCGTGGCACCCAGCACCAGCCACAACTGGCGCGAACGCAGGCTATCCAGGCCGCCCGCTTCGCCGGACAGCTTGGCCTGCACCGAACGCGGCAGCATCAACTGCGCCATGGCCGTGTTGATGGCCTGCGTGGCCTGTTCCAGGCCAACCCCCGGTGCCAGCGCGAATTCGATCCAGATCGAGGCGAACTGTTCGCTGTGGTAGATGCGGTCCGGCGCCATGCCATAACGCCAGCTGGCAATGCTGGACAACGGAATGCGCTGGCCGTTGCCGTCGATCACCTGCAGGCGCGCCAGCGTGCCCGGGTCCTGGGTGTGCTTCGGGTCCAGTTCCATCACCACCCGGTACTGGTTCAGGCTGTCATACAGGGTGGCGACCTGGCGCTGGCTGAAAGAGTTGTTGAGCATGTTGGCCACGGTGCGCAGGTCCACGCCGTGGCGTGCGGCCGCTTCGCGGTCGATATCCAGCACCACCTGGCGCATGCCGGCTTCGCCCTGCGCTTCCACGTCCACCAGCTCGGGCAGGGCGCGCAGTGCTGCGGCTACCTTCGGTGCCCACTCGCGCAGCGGCGCCATGTCGGCCGACAGCAGCTGGAATTCGTACTGGCCGCTGCTGCCACCGCCTTCCAGGCGGATGTCCTGGTCTACCCACAGGTACAGGTTGCCGCCGGGAAGCTGCGGCAGGCGCGCACGCAGGCGGTCGATCACTTCCTGGCTGGACACCTTGCGCTCGGCCAGCGGCTTCATCTTGATCATGATGAAGGCGTTGTTGACCCCGTTGCTGCCACCGATGTAGCCGATGATGTCCTCGATGGCCGGGTCGGACAGCAGCAGCGTGCGGTAGGCATCGATCTTCGGCTGCATGGCCTGGAACGAGAGGCCGTCATCGCCGCGCGCGAAGCCACGCAGCTGTGCGGTGTCCTGCTTGGGCACCACGCCCTTGGGCACCTGCTGGAACAGCCACGCGTTGAGCGCGATGACCGCCACGAAGGCCAGCAAGGGCCAGCGCAGCTGCCGCAGGCTGGCCTGCAGGGTGCGCAGGTAGGCCGTGCGCACGCGTTCAAACAGCGCATTGCTGCCACGCTGCCAGCGCGAGGTGTGCTGCGCATCGTCCACGAACAGGCGCGCGCACAGCATCGGCACCAGGCTCAGGGCCACCACCACCGACACGCCCATTGCCGCCACCAGGGTGAGCGAGAATTCGCGGAACAGCCGTTCCACGAAGTCATCCAGGAACAGGATGGAGACGAATACCACGGCCAGCGCCAGGTTCATCGACAGCAGGGTGGCACCCACTTCCGAGGCGCCGCGCACGGCGGCCTGCCAGCGGTCGGCGCCCAGCTCGCGGTGGCGGGCGATGTTTTCCAGCACCACGATGGCATCGTCCACCACCAGCACCGCGGCCACGATCAGCGCCATCAACGAAAGCGTGTTGAGCGAGAATCCCATCAGCGCGATCAGCGCCAGCGTGCCGAACAGCACCACCGGAATGGCCACGCTGGGCACCAGCGCGGCACGCCAGTGGCCCAGGAAGGCCAGCACCACCAGCACCACCAGCACGATGGCCAGCACCAGGGTCAGCTCGGCTTCGTGCAGGGTGGCACGGATCACCGGCGAGCGGTCCATCACCAGGCGCATGTCCACGTGGCTGGGCAGCAGTGCATGCAGCTGCGGCAGCTGCGCCTGGATGGCATCGACGGTGGCGATGATGTTGGCGCCGGGCTGGCGACTGACGATCAGCAGCACGGCCGGGCGTTCATTGTGGAAACCGCTGGCGTAGCGGTCTTCCACCCCATCGGCAACCACCGCCACATCGCCCAGCCGCAGCGTGCGGTCATCGCTGACCTTCAGCGCCAGTTGCTGGTACTGCGCGGCCTGGCGCAGCTGCAGCGGCGCTTCCAGCTGCCACTGCTGGCGGTCATCGCCCACCGCGCCCAGCGGGCGCACGGCATTGGCACGGGCGATGGCCTGGGCCACGTCCTCCAGCGCCAGGCCGGCATGGTTCAGTGCGTTCGGGTCCAGCGATACGCGCACCGCGGGCAACGCGCTGCCGCCCACCTGCACTTCGCCCACGCCCGGTACCTGGGACAGTTTCTGCGCCAGCACGGTGGAGGCCAGGTCGTAGAGCTGGCCCGGCGGCAGCGTGTCCGAGGTCAGCGCCAGCGCCAGGATCGGCGCCTGCGAGGGATTCACCTTGCGGTACTGCGGCATGCCCGGCATGCCACTGGGCAACTGCCCGCGCGCCAGATTGATCGCCGCCTGCACCTCGCGCGCGGCTTCGTCGATATCGCGGCCGAGTACGAACTTCAGCTCCACCGAGGTCTGCCCCTGGGTGCTGGCCGAATCGATGCGCGAGATGCCGGGCAGGCTGCCCAGCGCACGTTCCAGTGGCGTGGCCACGGTGGCGGCCATCGATTCGGGCGAGGCGCCGGGCAGGCTGGCGCTCACTTCAATGGCCGGGTAATCCACCTGCGGCAGCGGCGCCACCGGCAGCAGGCGTAGTGCCAGCAGGCCGGCCAGTACCAGTGCCACGGCCAGCAGGATCGTGGCCACCGGTCGTTGCACGCAGGCCTGGGCCAGGCGCGCGATGGGGCTCATGCGCGCGCCTCGGCAGCGCCGGCGGCGGCCGCCGAGCGACCGCGCTGCAGGCGGTCGAAGGCCAGGTAGATCACCGGCGTAGTGAACAGGGTCAGCACCTGGCTGACCAGCAGGCCGCCCACCATCACCCACCCCAGCGGCTGCCGCAGTTCCGCGCCCGAACCGGTGGCCAGCATCAGCGGTACCGCACCGAACAAGGCGGCCAGCGTGGTCATCAGGATCGGGCGGAAGCGCAGCAGCGCGGCCTGGTGGATTGCCTCGCGCGGGGTCATGCCGCGCGTGCGCTGCGCGTCCAGTGCGAAGTCGATCATCATGATCGCGTTCTTCTTCACCAGGCCGATCAGCAGCACGATGCCGATGATGGCGATCAGGTCCAGGCTGCGCCCGCTCACCCACAGCGCGGCCAACGCTCCGACCGTGGCCGAGGGCAGGGTGGACAGGATGGTGATCGGGTGCACGAAGCTCTCGTAGAGCACGCCCAGCACGATGTACATCACCACCACCGCAGCCAGGATCAGCCACAGCGTGGACGACAGTGAACTGCTGAACGCCGCGGCCGCACCCTGCAGGCGCAGTTCGATGCTGGCCGGCAGCGCGATGGCCGCACGCGCTGCCTGCACCGCGGCAACGCCTTCGCCCAGCGAGGCGCCCGGCGCCAGGTTGAACGACAGCGTGGCCGCCGGGAACTGGCCGACGTGGTTGCGCAGCAGGGCGGCGGGCCCCAGTTCCACCCGCGCCACCGCGCCCAGCGGTACGGTCTGGCCGGCGCTGTTGCGCACGCGCAGGCCGCTGATCGCCTCGGGGCCGGGCTGTCGTGCCGGATCGGCTTCCAGCACCACGCGGTACTGGCTGGCCTGGGTGAAGATGGTGGAGATCTGCCGCTGCCCGTAGGCGTCGTACAGCGCATCGGCCACCGCTTCCACGCTCACGCCCAGGCGTGCGGCGGCATCGCGGTCGATGTTCACCCGTGCCTGCCGGCCCTGCATCTGCAGGTCGCTGGCCACATCGCGCAGCGCCGGCTGTTGGCGCAGGGCCTGCAGCAGTCGCGGCGTCCAGGTTTCCAGCGTCTGCTGTTCCGGCGTGGTCAGGGTGAACTGGTACTGGGTGCGGCTGATGCGGTCTTCGATGCCCAGCTCCTGCACCGGTTGCAGGTACAGGGTGATGCCGGGAATCTTCGCCACACGCTGCTGCAGGCGCGCCATCACCACGTCGGCGGCATCGCGGTCGCCGTGCGGCTTCAGTTCGATCAGCAGGCGGCCGGTGTTGAGCGTGGCATTGTTGCCGTCCACGCCGATGTACGAAGACAGGCTGGCCACCGCCGGGTCGGCCTCGATGGCCTCGGCCAGCGCCAGTTGCCGCTCGCGCATGGCCTGGAACGAGATCGCCTGCGGCGCTTCGCTGATGCCCTGCACCAGACCGGCGTCCTGCACCGGGAAGAAGCCCTTGGGCACGGCGAAGTACAGCGCCACGGTCAGCGCCAGCGTGGCCACGGTGGCCAGCAGCATCAGCGGCTGGCGCTGCAGCACCCAGTGCAGTTGGCGGTCGTAGATGGCGATGATGCGGTCGAACACATCGCGCTTCGGCGGGGATGGGGTCGGAGCCCCACGGGGATCCGACCCCTCGGCCACCGGGGTCAGATCCCCGTGGGGCTCTGACCCCTTCGCATGCGGCTTCAGGAACCGCGCGCACAGCATCGGCGTCAGCGTCAGCGACACCAGCAGCGAAATGCCGATGGCCACCGCCAGCGTCACCGCGAACTCATGAAACAGCGCGCCCACCAGGTCGGCCATGAACAGCAGTGGGATCAGTACTGCGATCAGCGACACGGTCAGTGACACCAGGGTGAAGCCGATCTCGGCGGCGCCCTTCAGCGCGGCTTCCTGCGGGCTTTCGCCTTCTTCCAGGTGGCGGGCGATGTTTTCCAGCATCACGATGGCATCGTCCACCACGAAGCCGGTGGCGATGGTCAGCGCCATCAGGGTCAGGTTGTTGAGCGAGTAGCCGGCCAGCAGCATCACCGCGAAGGTGCCGACCAGCGACAGTGGCACCGCTACGCTGGGAATGAGCGTGGCCGGGCCGTTGCGCAGGAACACCCAGGTGACCAGCACCACCAGGCCGATGGCCAGCACCAGTTCCTTCTGCACGCCGCGTACCGAGGCGCGGATCGATTCGGTGCGGTCGCTCAGCACCTTCATCTGCACACCGGCGGGCAAGGTGGCCTGCAACTGCGGCAGCATCGCGCGAACCTGTTCCACCACGGCGATCACATTGGCGCCGGGCTGGCGCTGCAGGTTCACCAGCACGGCGGGTTCGGTACCACTCCACGCGGCCAGCTGCCGGTTCTCGGCGCCGTCGGTGATGGTGGCCACGTCGCCCAGGCGCAGCGGTGCGCCTTCGCGCCAGGCCAGTACCAGCGCACGGTACTCGTCCGCGCTGCGCATCTGGTCGTTGGCATCGAGCATCACCGCACGGATCGGGCCGTCGAAGCTGCCCTTGGGCAGGTTCACATTGGCGGCCGCAATGGCCGTGCGGATGTGGTCCATGCCCAGCCCATTGGCCGCCAGCGCGGCAGCATTGACCTGGATGCGCACCGCAGGCCGCTGACCGCCGGCCAAGCTGACCAGGCCCACGCCGGGCAGCTGGGCCAGGCGCTGGGCGATGCGGGTGTCGACCAGGTCATGCACCTGCGGCAGCGACAGGCCCTGCGAGGTCACCGCCAGGGTGATGATGGGCGTGTCAGCCGGGTTCACCTTGCGGTACACCGGCGGCACCGGCAGGTCGTCCGGCAGGAAGCTGCCGGCGGCGTTGATGGCCGCCTGCACGTCCTGCTCGGCCACCCCCAGCGACACCTCCAGGCCGAACTGCAGGGTGATGACCGAAGCACCACCGGAGCTGGTCGACGACAGCTGCTTCAGCCCGGGAATCTGCCCGAGCTGGCGTTCCAGCGGCGCGGTGATGGTGCGCGTGGTCAGCTCCGGGCTGGCGCCCGGATACAGCGTGGTGATCTGGATGATCGGGTAGTCCACCTGCGGCAACGCGGCCACCGGCAGCAGCCGATAGGCCAGCACGCCGGACAGCAGCAGGGCCACCATCAGCAGCGCGGTGGCGACCGGGCGCAGGATGAAGGGGCGCGACAGGTTCATGCGCCGGCCTTGGCCGCCTTCGCCTGCGCGGCGGGTTCGGCCACGATCTCCACGGCGGTGCCATCTTCCAGGCCATCGATGCCTTCGATCACCACCTGGTCGCCGGCCTGCAGCCCCGAGCGCACGGCTACGCGGCCATCATCGGCCGGGCCCAGCACCACGGTGCGGCGTTGCGCCTTGTTGTCCTTGTCGACGATGTGCACGTAGTTGCCCTGGCTGCCGAACTGCACAGCGGCATCGGGAATCAGCAGGGCAGGGTGCTCGCCCAGTTGCAGCCGCACATTGACGAACTGGTTCGGGAACAGCCCCTGGTCTGCGTTGTCGAACTGCGCGCGCAGCTTCAACGTGCCGGTGGCGGTGTCGATGCGGTTGTCCACGCTGGACAGCGCGCCGTGCGCCAGCTGCGTGCGTTCTTCGCGGTCCCAGGCTTCCACGGCCAGCGCCGGCTGTGCCTGTACCGCATCCAGCAGCGTCGGCAGTTCCGGTTCGGGCACGGTGAACAGCACGCTGATCGGCGCGGTCTGGGCCAGGGTGACCAGGCCTTCGGCATCGCTGGCCTGCACCAGGTTGCCCACGTCCAGACGGCGCAGGCCCACGCGGCCGCTTACCGGCGCGATGATGCGGGTGTACTGCAGCTGCAGGCGCGCTTCGTCCACGGCGGCCTGGTCGCTGATGCGACGGCCCTGCAGCTGGCGCACCTTGCTCTGCTGGTCGCTCAGTTCCTGTGCTGACACGAAGTGCTGGCGCTGCAGTTCGCGGTAGCGCTGCAACTGGCGTTCGGCGTTTTCCAGCTCCGCCAGGTTCTGCTGCTGGGTGCCCTGTGCCTGCGCCAGCTTCACTTCGTACGGGCGCGGGTCGATCTGCGCCAGCAGATCGCCGGCCTTCACCTGCTGGCCTTCCTGGAAGTGCAGGCGCATCAGCTCGCCGTCCACGCGGCTGCGCACCACCACGCTGTGCAGCGGAGTGACCGTGCCCACTGCTTTCAGGCGCAGTACCAGCGGCTCGGCGCTGGCCCGGGCCACGCGCACCGGTACCGTCTTGCCGGGGCTGCTGGCGGCTGCGCTTGCATCGGCCCGCGGCCAGGCCCACCAGGCCAGCGCGGCGGCGGCCACGAGCACGGCGGCGATCAGCCACGCGCGACGGAAACGGGGCGGGGTGCTACGGGGCGACTCGACAGCGGACATGGGGCATCCTGCGCCCTGCGCACGCGCAGGGACATGTACGCCCGCTCGCGCATCGTGCGCCGCGGGCAGCGGGGGAGGGGAGTTGTCTGGCGGGGCCGCAGCGCGGCGTGGCTGGATGCCGTCGCGCGTGCGACGGGGCGCCCATGGTAGCCAATCAGCCTGCCGATTGCCGCATGACCAAGGTCATGGCGCTGCGGCGTGGGGCGTGCGGGGCTGCTTGGCGGGGCCTGGATTCGTAGAGTCGAGCTTGCTCGACTGCTTTTGCCGGGAGCAGTCGAGCAAGCTCGACTCTACGAAGCACGGCAGTCGAGCAAGCTCGACTCTACGCACTGCTCAATGCACTTCGTCGTGGTACACGAATTTGGGCATTTCCCAGCGGTAATGGATCGCCAGCAGGCGCAGCGCGAAGCCACCGCCCAGGCAGCACAGGATCGCTGTGGCATCGGCCACGCCCCAATGCAGCAACAGCAGATACACCGCACCGGTCAGCAGCGAGATGATCGCGTACAGCTCTTTCTGGAAGATCAGCGGCACTTCGTTGCAGAGGATGTCGCGCAGCACGCCACCGAAGGCGCCGGTCAGCATGCCGGCAATCAGCACGATCGGCATCGCGTGGCCGGCCTCGCGCGCGATCGAGCAACCAATCAGGGTGAAAGCGATCAGGCCCAGGCCATCGAGCACCAGGAAGGTGCGGCGGAAGTGGTGCATCCAGCGCGCCACCCAGGTGGCGATCAGCGCCGCACAGACGGTGAAGGCCAGGTACTCCGGATGCTTCACCCAGCCCAGCGGGTAATGGCCCAGCAGGATGTCGCGCAGCGAACCACCGCCGAGGGCGGTCACACAGGCAATCATGACCACGCCGAACAGATCCATGCGGCGGCGGCCCGCAGACAGGGCGCCGGTCATGGCTTCGGCGGAAATGGCGATCAGGTAGATGACGGACAGCAGCATGGGTCAGGCTCCGGGCGCGGTGGGGCCGGCCATGCGCGTATACCGCCACTGCCTGCGCAATGACGGAATGACGATGACCGGTGCCGCTCCCGCTGTCCTTTTGCCTGAGAGTTCAGCGGGATGAACCGCGTGCCCCTTCGGCGGATCGCGGCGGGCGTGCCCGGCGACCTCTCTCCAGCTCGGCGTGTCGAATGCATGGTTGGTGGGATTCCAGCCCACCGGCCTGAGCGATCATGGGAGCCTGCGCCTTCGGCGGGCGCCAGCGCGGCGCCTCTCTCCTGCATTCGGGCGCCAGTATATCCGCTGCAGTGCAGCACGGCATAATCGGCGGCATGGCCCCGTCCCCCCGCCCGTGGTTCCTGTACCTGCTTGAATGCCGCGACGGCAGTTACTACGCCGGCATCAGCACCGACGTGGCCGCCCGTTTCGCCGCCCACCAGGCCGGCAAGGGCGCGCGCTATACCCGGGCGCGTCCGCCGCTGCAGATCCTGGCCGTGCGCGAGTACCCCGACCGCGCGGCCGCCTCGCGCGCCGAATGGCAGCTCAAGCAGCAACCGCGCGAACGCAAGCTGGCCTGGCTGCAGGCCGCGATCCCGTAGATCCACGCCATGCGTGGATGGGTACCCCGTGGCATGCCATCATCGCCACACCCATCGACACAGGGACGGTCCGATGAAACACCGCTGGTTGCTGATGTCCCTCTGCACCGCTCTGCCGGCAGGCGCCCAGACCCCGCCGTCGCTGCAGCACGGACAGATCGGCACCGCCGCCGAACTGACCGCGCAGCGCGGCCCGACCACACCTGAAGTCATTGGCATGCGCCGCGATCAGGTGCCCCCCGATCTGGTCGATCTGATCCCGCTGGCCGAGAAGTGGGGCATCGCCGATGACGAGCTGCGCGACGAGATGCAGCAACGGGCAACGGCAGCCGAGAAGAAAGCGCTGGGCGACGCGCTGAAGGGCCGTCATGCGCGCATTACCGCATGGCTCGATACGTTCCCGCAGGGACAGCCGATGCCGGACGCAGCGGCGGCCTTCATGTACCTGCAACTGGGTTCCGATGAAATGGGTCTGATGCCGTAGATCCACGCCATGCGTGGATGGGATCCCCCAGCCATGCCACCATCGCCACACGCCCAGCGCTGGAGACACCCATGTCCACCGTTGCCCTGTTGTTCGCTGTCGCTGCAGCCACCAGCCCCACCGCCGACCCCTCCACCCTGGCGGCCATCGAAGCGACCTGCCATGACTACGTCGATGGCCAACTGGAGGGCGACCCGCAGCGTGTCGCCCGCGCGCTGCATCCGGACCTGGCCAAGCGCGCCGTGCTGGGTGATACGCCCGACGAACGCCTGGGCCTGCGCCGCATGTCGAAGGAAGAACTGGTTGCACTGACCCGGCAGGGCGCACTGAAGACCCCAAAGGATCAATGGGACCGTCGCTGCACGGTGCTGGATGTGACCGGCAACGCCGCCTCGGTGCGGTTGGAAACGCCGTGGTTCGTGGACTACTTCCACATGGGCCGTTTCGACCAGCGCTGGGTTATCGTCAACGCGCTGTGGTACCCCAAGCCGAAGGCAGAGTAGATCCACGCCATGCGTGGATGTTCCCAAGGCGGCCCGCACGGTCATTCATCCACGCATGGCGTGGATCTAGTGCAAGGGATCCGACCCCGTTTTCCCGCCCGTTATTTCGGGCGCCGGTCGTCCTGGTCATCACCGAAGATGATGCGCGCGCTGCGCTGGTAGCTCCAGTACGCCACGGCCCAGTTCAACAGCACCACGATGCGGTTGCGGAAGCCGATCAGGAAGAACACGTGCGCGGCCAGCCAGAACCACCAGGCCAGGATGCCTGACAGCTGCAGCTTGCCCAGGTGCACGATCGCGGCCATGCGGCCGATGGTGGCCAGGTTGCCGTAGTCGGCGTACTTGAATGCCCCGGGTTCGGTCTTGCCGTGCAGGCGCGCGCGGATGGTTTCGGCCACGTGCTTGCCCATCTGCTTGGCGGCCGGTGCCACGCCAGGCACGGGGCGGCCATCGGCCTGGCTGACCGCAGCCAGATCGCCGGCCACGAACAGTTCGGGGTGGCCGGGCAGGGTCAGGTCCGGTTGCACCTGCACCCGGCCGGCGCGATCCAGCGGCACGTCCAGGGTCTTTGCCAGCGGTGAGGCGGCCACGCCGGCCGCCCACACCACCGTGCGCGCGGGCACGAACTGGTCGCCCAGCTTGAACCCCTGGCTGTCGATATCACTGACCGGGGTGCCGGTCAGCACTTCCACGCCCAGCTTTTCCAGCTGCCGGCGTGCCTTCAGCGAAAGCACTTCCGGGAACGAGGACAGCACGCGCGGGCCGGCTTCCACCAGTCGCACCTTGGCGCTGGCCGGATCGATATGGCGGAACTCGTTGCGCAGGGTGTGGCGGGCGATCTCGGCCAGCGTACCGGCCAGTTCCACACCGGTGGGGCCACCACCCACCACGGCGAAGCTCAGCCAGGCGGCTTTTTTCTCCGGGTCTGGCTCGGCTTCGGCACGCTCGAACGCCAGCAGCAGCTTGCGGCGCAGGGCGATTGCATCGTCCAGGGTTTTCAGGCCTGGCGCATCGGCGGCCCACTGGTCGTTGCCGAAGTAGGCATGGGTGGCGCCGGTGGCCAGCAGCAGGCTGTCATAGCCCAGCGTGCTGCCGTCGGCCAGGGTGATCTGGCGGGCCTGTTTTTCAATGCCCACCACTTCGCCCAGGCGCACTTCCACGTTGCGCTGGTGGCCCAGGATATGCCGCAGCGGCGCGGCGATATCGGGTGCGGACAGGCCCGCAGTGGCGACCTGGTACAGCAGGGGTTGGAACAGGTGGTGGTTGCGGCGGTCGACCAGGGTGATCCTGATCCGTTCGCGTGCCAGGGCACGGGTGGCCCAGAGGCCCGCGAAACCGCCGCCGATGATGACCAGGTGGGGGACTGGTTCGCGGCTCATCGACGTACTCCGGAGGGGGATGGATGTCGTCCGGCATCATCGCACGTCACATGCCCGCCCAACGGGATCGGCGATACTCGGTTCAGGCCGCAGCCCCTTCGCCGAGGAACCCATGTCCGAACCGGAAAAGCGCATTGCCCTGCTGATCGACGCCGACAACGCGCCGGCATCGAAGATTGATGAAGTGCTGGCCGAAGTGGCCCGCCATGGCGTGGCCAACGTGCGCCGCGCCTACGGCAACTGGAAGAGCCCGCGCTTGAAGGGCTGGGAGGCGGTGCTGCACGAGTACGCCATCCGCCCCATCCAGCAGTTCGCCTACAGCAAGGGCAAGAATGCATCGGACATGGCCATGGTGATCGATGCCATGGACCTGCTGTACGCGCGCAACCTGGACGGCTTCGCCATCGTGTCCAGTGATGCCGACTTCACGCCCATGGTCATGCGCCTGCTGACCGACGGGGTGAAGGTCTATGGCTTTGGCGAAAAGAAGACGCCCGAGCCGTTCGTCAACGCCTGTTCCAAGTTCACCTATCTGGAAGCCCTGGGCCAGGCCCATGCCAGCGTGCCCGATGCCGACGCACCCGAAGTGGAACGGGCCGCCAGCGAACAGGCCGCCAGCGATGAAGCACGCCCGCGCAAGAGCGGCGCGGAAATGCGCAGTGATACCCGCCTGGTGAAAATGCTGCGCCGCGCGGTGTCGTCGGCCGAAGGCGAAGACGGCTGGTCGCACCTGGGGCCGGTCGGCAGCCAGATCGGCAACCAGGCTTCGTTCGACCCACGCAACTATGGCTATGGAAAGCTCAGCGATCTGCTGGCGGCGATCGGTCTGTTCGAGCTGAAGAAGGACGGAAAATCGTCCTATGTGCGCGCGTTGCCGAAGAAGAACCGGTAGCGCAGCACGGTGCGTTTGATCGGCGTATCGTAGCGGCTCCGCGCCAGCGTGGCGCACCGCTGCAGGCAAGGAACAAACGCATGTTGAAGATCTGGGGCCGCCGCAATTCCAGCAACGTCCGCAAGGTGCTGTGGTGTGCCGAGGAAATCGGGCTGCCGTATGAATCCATCGAAGTGGGCGGCAGCCACGGCGGTACGCAGTCGGCCGAATACCTGGCGATGAACCCCAACAGCCTGGTGCCGGTGATCGAAGACCACGGCCTGCCGCTGTGGGAATCGAACACCATCGTGCGCTACCTGAGCGCGCGCTACGCGCTGGGCACGCTGTATGCCGAAGATGCGATGGAACGTGCCCAGGCCGAGAAGTGGATGGACTGGAGCACCTCGCGCATGGCGCCGCTGTACTCCGAACTGATCTGGGGCATCATGCGCACCGCCCCGGCCGACCGCGACGAAGCGCGCATCAACGCGGCCATCGTGCGTGCCGGCGAATACCTGGCCATGGCCGATGCCACCCTGGCCAAGCAGCCGTGGCTGTCCGGCGACCGCTTCGCGATGGGCGACATCCCGTTGGGATCGCTGGTCTACGCCTGGTACGAACTGCCGATCCAGCGCCCGGACCTGCCGCACGTGGCGCAGTGGTACGCGCGACTGCGCGAGCGCCCGGCGTACCAGCGCGGCGTGATGTCGCCGCTGACCTGAGCGCGCGTTGCCCGGGGTCGGATCCCACCTGACGGGTGGGATCCGACCCCACACCGGCGGCCACCACGGTAGCGCCGGGCCATGCCCGGCGGAGGCCACCCCGCAACCTTCAATACAGATCCGTCGGGTCCACATCCAGCGACCAGCGCACCTTGCGTGCTTCCGGCAGCGCGTACAGCTGCGGCACCAGCTGCGCCAGCACCCCATGCAGGGGCGGCCGCTGCGGCGCCGACAGCAGCAGCTGCGTGCGCTGGTAACCGGCACGGCGCGGCATCGGCGCCGGCATCGGCCCGTAGGCTTCCACCACGTTCTGTTCGCCCAGCAGGTGCCGCGCGGCCAGCAGGAAGGCGTTGGCATGCTCGACCTGCTGCGCTTCGGCACGCATCAGTGCCAGGTGCGCGAAGGGCGGGAAGCCGGCGGCCTGGCGCTGGTTCAGTTCAGCCTGCGCGAAGGGGTGGTAGCCACCGTTCACCAGGGTTTCCAGCAGCGGGTGCCCCGGGTGATGGGTCTGCAGCCAGACCTCGCCGGGATCGCGCGCGCGGCCGGCGCGCCCGGCCACCTGGATCAACTGCTGGGCCAGCTTCTCGCTGGCGCGGAAATCGGCGGAGAACAGCCCTTCGTCGATACCCACCACCACCACCAGGGTCAGCTTGGGCAGGTCGTGGCCCTTGGCCAGGATCTGCGTGCCGACCAGGATGCCGGGCTGGTCCCCCAGTTTCGCCAGCTGCTGTTCCAGCGCATCGCGGCGTGAGGTGGTGCCGCGATCAATGCGCACCACGGGGTAGTCGGCGAAGGCGCTGACCAGATGTTCTTCCAGTCGCTCGGTACCGATGCCCTGCGGCTGCAGGGCCAGGCTGGCACAGGCCGGGCAGGCCAGCGGCGCCGGCTGACGCGCACCGCAGTGATGGCACTGCAGGCGGCGCCCGCCGCCATGCACGGTCATCGGCGCATCGCAGCGTTGGCACGGTGCGGTCCAGCCGCAGTCGTGGCACAGCAGCACCGGCGCGTAGCCGCGGCGGTTCTTGAACACCAGCACCTGCTGGCCGCGCTGCAGGTGTTCGCCGATGCCGGCCAGCACTTCGTCGCTCAAGCCATCGCGCAGCGGCCGCTTGCGCACATCCAGGATGCGCACCCGCGGTGGCCGTGCATCGCCGGCACGCTGCTTCAGGCGCAGGTGCGCGTAGCGGCCGGCGTAGGTGTTGTGCAGGGTTTCCAGCGACGGTGTGGCGCTGCCCAGCAGCACGGGAATGCCCAGGGCCTTGGCCCGCACCAGGGCGAAATCGCGGGCGTGGTAGCGGATGCCGTCCTGCTGCTTGTAGCTGCCGTCGTGCTCCTCGTCCACGATCAACAGACCGGCCTGCGGCAGCGGCGTGAACACAGCCGAACGGGTGCCGACGATCACCCGTGCTTCGCCGCGCGATGCTGCTGCCCACACGCGTGCGCGCTCGTTGTCGTTCAGCCCCGAATGCAGCGCATGCACGGGAATGCCCAGGCGGCCACGGAAGCGCGCCAGGGTCTGCGGGGTCAGGCCGATTTCCGGCACCAGCACCAGCGCCTGGCGGCCCTGCGCCAGGCAATGGATGATGGCCTGCAGGTAGACCTCGGTTTTGCCGCTGCCGGTCACCCCATCCAGCAGGAACGGCTGGAAGCCATCGGCTGCGGTGATCGCGGCCACGGCATCGGCCTGGTCGGGGTTCAATGTCGGTCCGGGCAACGGGTGCGCGTGGCGCGGGGCCACCGCCAACGCCACCCGCTCGGCCAGGCCGCGCTTGGCCAGGCTGCGGGCTGCCGTGCGCCAATCGGGCATGCGGGCGCCCAGCACGTCTTCGTCCACCACGGCCTCGGCCAGGTGTTCGGCCAGTTGCCGCGGCCGGCTGCCGGCGCGGAGTTTGTCGCGCTGGGTGCGGCCACCGTCGGTCAGCTGCCAGCCCCAGTGATGGGTGTCGGGCAGCGGCTCACCGTGCCGCAGCGGGCCGGGCAGGGCGGTGCTGACCACTTCACCCAACGGCGCGTGGGTGTAGCGGGCCAGCCATTGCAGGCTGTGCCACAGCTCGCCCTGCAGCAGGGGTTGCGGGTCCACCCAGGCCAGGGCCTGGCGCAGCCCCTGCGTGTCCTCTGCCTGGCCCAGGCCGGCCACCATGCCCACCAGTTCACGGTTGCCGAAGGGCACCTTCAACCGGCAGCCCAGCGCATCGGCCGGCGCCTGGCCGTCGGGGGCCAGGTAGTCGAACAGGCGGGGCAGGGGAACGGGCAGCGCGACCTGCAGGGTCGGAATCAGTGCGGGCATGGGCGCAGTTTAACGGCCCATGCGCGCCCGCATGGCAGGTTGCTGTCCGGCCGCAACGCGTCGTGGCATTCATAAATGTCACCTAAATACAGGCGGCTATTAGAGATTCAGTCTTATCCACATCTTCTGTGGATAAGTTTGTGCGTTACCCGTCGGCGAACACCCGCGAAGCCGATGGCGACGGCCTCACGGTTGCGTTGGTCAAAAAATAGCCACATAAAAAAGTTCTTGAATATCAACAACATCGATGTGAAACATTGCTGAAACACGCTGAATTCACGGCTCCATGCCGGTCGCCCCAAGTCAGGTCTTGATGCTGTGCACAACCTGCAGCACGAAGTGCCCATGGGCGCAAGCCCTGCCGGCGGCCAAGGGCCTGCCGCTATCATGCCGGCAGACCTTTGGAGTGACCGATGACGGCTGTGCCCGCCCCTGTTTCCTCGACCGCGGCCGGCGCGCTGTCGGCGTTCCTGCGTGGCGTCGAGCGCCGCGCGCTGGTGGTTGCCGAGCTGCAGTGCGGCGACCCCGCCCGTGCCGAGCAGACCCTGGTGGCGGTCATGCGTGCTTTCGCCGCGGTGGCCAGCGACCTGCCCATGGCGCAGTGGCCCACCCGCTTCTGGACCCTGCTGGGCCAGCGCCAGGCCCTGCGTGAGCCGTCCGCCGGGCAGTGGCCGCCGTCGCTGGCCGCGCTGGGCGACATGGACCCCGTGCCGCGCCTGGCCCTGCTGCTGCGGGTGGGCGGCAGTCTGGACGAAGCCATTGCCACGCGGGTGCTGGACACCGACGAGAATGGCTACCAGCAGCTGCTGGCCGCGGCCTGCCCGCGCGATGTCAACGGCCAGCCCGATGCCGCCGCCTGGCGCGGCCTGGCCGAGCAGGTGCAGCTGCGCATCCGCGACCTGCCGGCCAAGCGCCTGCAGCAGTTGCAGCAGCCGGCCGCACCGGGCAGCAGCACGCAGAGCCCGACCCCCGGTTGGCGCGCGCCCGAACGCGACGACCGCACGCCGACGGCCGGCAAGCGCCGCCGCCCGAATGCGCGCCCGCGCTGGCGCGGCCCGCTGATCCTGCTGGTCACCGTGGCCGTGCTGTTGGCGGCCGCGCTGGGCTGGAGGCACTGGCAGGGCCTGCGCACGGCCAGCGATGCCCCGCTGCCGGAAGGCGTGGTGGGCGAAGCGGGCCCGGTAACGGTGGAATCGCTGCCGCCGACCGACGTGCAGGCATCGGCCGCGGTCGACGGCCACGCCGCCGAAGATGCCGCGATGCTGGCCGACCGTGACTACCCGCTGGTGGCCGACGCCGATCTGTATGCCTGGAGTGCCGCCGGTGGTCCGCTGCCGGTGGATGAATCCGAACCCAAACCGACCCACCCCGAGCCGGTGGGTGCCGCGCTGGAAACCTCTGCTGCCGATGAATAAGTTCCTGCTGGCCGGCCTGCTGCTGGCCCTGCCGCTGTGCGCGGCCGCCGCGCCGAATGCCCTGGACCTGCCGCCGCCCACCGCGGTGCCGGCCAGTGCGGTTGATGCCGCGTCGCCGGCCGGCTTCGCCCATCTGGATGTGGCCGCCCAGCGCCAACGGCGGGCCGATTACGCGGCCTGGCGCGCGCTGCCGGAAGGCGAGCGTGAGCGCATCCGCGTGGCCGCTTCGCGCTTTGCCGCCCTGCCGGCCGCCCAGCAACAGCAGCTGCGCGAACAGTTCCAGGCGCAGGACCAGGCCTTCCGCGAGGGCTGGCGGCTGGGCCCGCAGCTCGGCCAGCAGTTCCCCAAGCTGCACGGCCTGTTCGGCTTCGTGCCGCCGGAACAGCGCGAGGCCGCGTTGGCGGTGCTGCGCCAGCTCAGCCCTGCACAATTGTCGCAATTGACATTGGTGGCGCAGCGCACGCCGCCGCAGGAACGCGATGCGGTGCGCAGCGCATTCCTGGCCCTGCCGGCGGCCGAGCGTGACGGTTGGCTGAAGCGCCAGGCCGGGCAGTAGCGCCGGGGGGAGTCGCCTCGGAATCGGCGGGGATCTGATGGGGAATGGGCCGGGGTTTTCGCGCGGCCCGAATGAAGAGCAGTCGACCAACGGTCGACTCTACCCCGTCGCCCGTACCCATTCGCCCCCGCCACGTCGCCCGTACCCCGCCGACGTTCGCGCCCATGCCGGGCTGTTTGGCCGTAAGATGGCGGCCCGCAACCCGGTGCCTGTGCCCTTCGCGCGCAACCGTAGTTGGCGTTCTGTACTTCCATGTCTACCGCAACCTCCACGCCGCGCTTCAGCAAGGAAGTCGGCGCGACCGGTCTGCTTGCCCTGCCGTTGGTGCTGGGCCATGTCTCCACCGGCCTGATCTCCTTCGTCGACAACGTCATTGCCGGCCACCACGCCACCGCCACGCTGGCGGCGGTCACCATCGGCACCGCGCTGCTGTGGCTGCCCATGCTGATTCCGATCGGCACCCTGATCTCGCTCACCGCCTCGGTGTCGCAGCTGCACGGCGCCGGCCGCGAGCGCGAGATCGGCCCGCTGTTCCGCCAGGCCCTGTGGCTGGCGCTGGGCCTGGGGCTGATCATGTTCGCCTTCCTGACGCTGGTGCCGCCGCTGCTGCCGGCCTTCGGCATCGCCCCGGACATCGTGCCGGGGGCCACCGCCTTCCTGCACGCGGTGCGCTGGGGCGGGCCGGCGCTCACCCTGTACTTCTGCATGCGCTATCTCAGCGAGGGCATGCACTGGACCCTGCCGACCATGCTGCTCGGCTTCGGTGGCCTGCTGGTGCTCGCACCGATGGGCTACGTGCTGGCCAACGGCAAGCTGGGCTTCCCGGAAATGGGCGCCGAAGGGCTGGGCATCGCCTCGGCGGTGATGATGTGGCTGCAGGCCATCGCCTTTGCCACCTACCTGTGGTTCACCAAGCGCTTCGCCCACCTGCAGCTGTTCTCGCACTTCGAAGGCCCGCGCCCGGCGGCGATCTGGGACCTGCTGCGCACCGGCCTGCCGATCGGCATCACCGTGCTGATGGAAGGCGGTCTGTTCATCGTCACCGCCCTGCTGATCGGTCGCCTGGGCGCCAATGAGGCGGCCGCGCACCAGATCGCGATCAACGTGGCGCAGCTGTGCTTCATGATCCCGATGGGCGTGGCTGAAGCGACCACCGTGCGCGTCGGCCATGCGGTGGGCCGTGGCGATGGCTTCGGTGTGCGCCGCGCGGCCTGGGCCGGCTACGCCATCATCATGGGCACCCAGACCCTGTCGGCGGCGGTGCTGCTGTTCGGCCACGATGCCATCGTCGGCGTCTATACCAACGATCTGGCGGTGGCCGGGCTGGCATCCACCCTGCTGCTGTACGCGGCTACGTTCCAGTTCCCCGATGGCATCCAGGTGCTGTCGGCCGGTGCGCTGCGCGGCCTGAAGGACACCCGCGTGCCGATGTTCATCGCCATGTTCGCGTACTGGGGCCTGGGCATGCCGCTCGGCGCCGGGCTCGGCCTGGGCCTGGGCATGGGCCCGCAGGGCATGTGGATCGGCCTGATCGTCGGCCTGACCGCCGCGGCCATCCTGATGGGCTGGCGGCTGCGCCGCAGCAGCCTGCGCATTGGCCAGTCGGCCCTGGAATGATCCCCGCGCCCGTCACCGCAGACCGTGACGGGCGATCCCCTGACTTGTGTCCGATGCCGCCTCACACGGCACCGGCTATGCTGTTACCACGGCAAGAAGCCATCCGGAGCGCTCCATGAACCAAACCGTGCCCCCGCTGCCCCCGGCACGTCGCAACCCCGTCGCCAGTTTCTTCATCGGGCTGTGGGACGTGATGAATTTCACCCGCCGGCTGATCCTGAACCTGGTGTTCTTCGGCCTGTTGCTGTTGTTCGTGGTGATGTTCATCGTCGCCGCCGGCATGGGCGCCGGTGCCAGCAAATCGCTGCAGGACCGCACCACCCTGGTGATCGCGCCGGAAGGCCGGCTGGTCGAGCAGTTCAGCGCCGATCCGGTCAGCCGCGCGCTGGCCAAGGCCGTGGGCGACAACAGCGCCGAGGAAGTGCAGCTGCGCGATCTGATCCGGGCCATTGAAGCGGCCAAGGACGACAAGAAGATCGAACGCGTGGTGCTGGAACTGGACAAGCTGCAGCCGTCCGGCTTCGCCTCGCTGCGTGAAGTGGCCGCCGCGCTGCAGGACCTGCGTGCGTCGGGCAAGCAGGTAGTGGCCTTCAGCCAGAGCATGGGGCAGTCGCAGTACCTGCTGGCCGCGCAGGCCGACGAGGTCTACCTGGACCCGATGGGCTCGGTCGTGCTGGAAGGCCTGGGCCGCTACCGCCAGTATTTCCGCACCGGCCTGCAGGACAAGCTGGGCGTGGACGTGCACCTGTTCAAGGTGGGCGAATACAAGTCGGCCGCCGAACCCTACGTGCTGGACGCCGCATCGCCGGCGTCCAAGGAAGCCGATCTGTTCTGGATGAACGATGTCTGGCAGCGCTACCTGGGCGACATCGCCAAGGCACGCCGCCTGGACCCGGCGCAGCTGGCGGCCGGCATCGATACCCTGCCGGAAGGCGTGGCCGCCGCCGGTGGCGACCTGGCCAAGTTCGCCCTGCAGCAGAAGCTGGTGACCGCGCTGAAGACCCGCGAAGAATTCGAGGATCTGATGATCGACCGCGGCGTGGCCGATGAAGATGCCGAGGGTGGCTTCCGCAGCATCGACTTCGGCGGTTACCTGACCCAGCTCGATGCACGCCGCAATCCGGTGGACAGCCGTCCGCAGGTGGCCGTGGTGGTGGCCTCGGGCGAAATCAGCGGCGGCGACCTGCCGGCCGGCCGCATCGGTGGCGAATCGACCTCGGCGCTGCTGCGCGCCGCGCGCGACGACGAACACGTGAAGGCCGTGGTGCTGCGCGTGGATTCGCCCGGCGGTGAAGTGTTCGCCTCCGAGCAGATCCGCCGCGAAGTGGTGGCCCTGCAGGCCGCCGGCAAGCCGGTGGTGGTGTCGATGGGCGACCTGGCGGCGTCCGGTGGTTACTGGATCAGCATGAATGCCGACCGCATCTATGCCGACCCGTCCACCATCACCGGGTCGATCGGCATCTTCGGCATGATCCCGAACTTCAGCCGCGCGCTGGACAAGATCGGCGTGCACACCGATGGCGTGGGCACCACCCGCTTCGCCGGCGCGTTCGATGTCACCCGCGAAATGGACCCGGCCGTGGGCCAGGTGATCCAGTCGGTCATCAACAAGGGCTATGCCGATTTCACCGGCCGTGTGGCCGAAGCGCGCAAGAAGCCGGTGGAAGCCATCGATGAAGTGGCCCGTGGCCGCGTGTGGAGCGGCGCCCAGGCCAAGGAACGCGGTCTGGTCGATGCGTTCGGTGGCTTGAAGGATGCGGTGGCCGATGCCGCCGGCCGCGCCAAGCTTGGCAACGCCGACAAGTATCGCGTGCGCTACATCGAAAAGGCCGCCACGCCGTTCGCGCAGTTCGTCAGCGGTTTCGCTGGCAGCCGCGCCGGCGCTTGGATGCTGTCCGATTCGGGCATGGCGCGCATGATGCTGGCACGCACGATGCCGGAAGTGGACACCCAGCTGCGCTTCGTCGAAAACGCCGCCCGCGAAAAGGGCAACGGCGCCCCGGTGAAGGCACTGGCCTACTGCTTCTGCGGATTCTAAGCAGACCGGGGTCAGATCCCTTTGCGCAGCAAAGGGCTCTGACCCCATCCATTACCCGCAGCAAAGGGCTCTGACCCCATCCATTACCCGCAGCAAAGGGCTCTGACCCCACCCATTACCGCGTCGCGTCAGCCTCGGCCTGGCGCTCGCGTTCGGCGCCTTCGTCCACGGTCTGCTGCACGCCCTTGGCGCGGTCCAGCGGCTGGTTGATGGCCTTGGCCAGCGCCTGCGGCTCCGGCGGTTTTTCGGGGTTGGGTGGGGCAGGGCGCTGGCAACCGGCCAGCAGCGCAGCCGACAGGCACAGTGGAATCAGCAGACGCATCGCGGCTCTCCAGGGTAGGCGTTGGCGCAGTGTCGCACCGTCGGCAGGCGCGTGCTGTGACGCGTATCCTTTGCGCATCGAAATACAGCGGCTGCGGCCCGGAGGACACATGACCCAGCAACGATGGCGCCTGGACGGGCAGACCGCGCTCATCACCGGCGCCAGCGCCGGTATCGGCCTGGCCATCGCCCATGAACTGGCCGGTTTCGGCGCCGACCTGATGATCGTGGGCCGCGACATCGACATGCTGGAAACCGCCCGCGACGAACTGCTGGATGTGCACCCGCAGATGCAGGTGCATGCGCTGGCGGCCGATGTGTCCGACGACGAAGACCGCCGGCAGATCCTGGACTGGGTGGAAGACCACAGCGACGGCCTGCACATCCTGGTGAACAACGCCGGCGGCAACATCACCAAGGCGGCCACCGAGTATTCCGAAGACGAGTGGCGCGGCATCTTCGAAACCAACCTGTTTTCCGCCTTCGAGCTCTCGCGCTATGCGCACCCGCTGCTGGCGCGGCATGCGGCATCGTCCATCGTCAACGTCGGCAGTGTTTCCGGCCTGACCCACGTGCGCAGCGGTGTTGTGTATGGCATGACCAAGGCGGCCATGCACCAGATGACCCGCAACCTGGCGGTGGAGTGGGCCGAAGACGGTATCCGGGTGAACGCGGTGGCGCCGTGGTACATCCGCACGCGCCGCACGTCCGGGCCGCTGTCCGACCCCGATTACTACGAAGAAGTGATCGCGCGCACGCCCATGGGCCGCATTGGCGAACCGGAAGAAGTGGCCGCCGCAGTGGGCTTCCTGTGCCTGCCGGCATCGAGCTATGTCACCGGCGAATGCATCGCCGTGGATGGCGGCTTCCTGCGCTACGGGTTCTGATGGATTCGCCGGGGTCGGATCCCTTTCCAACGGAAAGGGCTCTGACCCCCGGTAGCGCCGGGCCATGCCCGGCGGATGTTCAGTCAGGTACGGCGCAATCACTCGCGGCCAGCACGGCCTGCAGCCGCTCGCGTTCGCCCCGTGCGGCATCGCGGTTGTCCGGCGTGGCGAAGCGTTCGCGACCGCGTGCGTTGCGGAAGCGCTGCTGCCAACTGCCGCAGCGCTGCGCTTCACTGACTTCGCTGCAGCGGTCGGTCACCACTTCACAGCTGGCCGCATTGGCCGGGGTGACCCCGCCCAGCCCCTGCACCTGCAGCAGTTCGCAACGGCCCGGTGCGGCCTCGTATTCGTGCAGGTAACCGCCGCCCTGGGCATCGGTGCACTGGAAGATGGGCGGCAGCGGCGGCTTCGGCGGCGCATTGCCGTCGGCTTGCGCCTGCGCGTGTGTCTGGCGCAGCTGCGCGCTGTCCAGGATCAGGTTGTCATCGGGGCGCTCGACCATGCGCGCTTCGCTGATGATGCGTTCTTCGCCGGCCTGCGCCTGTGCCGGTTCCGCCGTGGGTGTGGCCGTTGGGGCAGGTTCGCCCGCGGGCGGTGCGCTGGGCAGCGCTGCCGAAGGTGGTGGCTCGGCTGGCGGTGTGGGCGCCGCCGGCGTGGCGCCGGGAAGACGCACGATTTCCTGCCGCAGACCCTCCGCGCAGGGCACGCGCTGCACGGTCGGAACGTCGCTGCTGCCGGTGCAGCGATAAATCACCTGTGCCTCGGCCGCGGCTGCGGTGGGCAGCAGGCACAGGGCCAGCCAGAACAGTTTCTTCATGCGAGCAGCGTACAGCGACTGCCCACCAAGGTGGGCAGCTACCAGAGCAGGGGCCACGGCAGTGGCCAACCCTGGTTGGCCGCAGGGCAACGGGGCGAGGCCGTGGTAGGGGCCAACCTTGGTTGGCCGTAGGGCGCCTGCGCGGGGCGTTTCAGCCGCCGCAGTCGCGGCCCAGGCGCGCGTCAATGCCGCGCTGTTCGGTGGTGATCGCCGTGCGTTCGCTCTGCAGCGCGCTGTTGTAGCGGCGGTCCAGCTCCCAGCGCCGATCGCGCAGGCGTGAACAGACTTCCTGCGCTGGCAACGGCGTGCAGGTATCGCGCACCAGCACGTTGCCGGCCGGCAGGCTGAAGCCGACCGGTGGCGGGCGCCGGTCGGGCACAGTGCCGCCAATCGGTGGACCGATGCTGTTGCCCGCGGCCGGGCGCGGGCCGGGGTGCGGGCTGTAGCCGGGGCCGGGCCGGCCGCGCGGATACCAGACGTTGCCCCACACCGTCACCCAGCGCGGGTTGCCCTCGTTGCTGTCGCTGGTATAGCGGCTGCCATCCTCGGCCACGCATTCGTACATCGGCTGCGGCGGCTGCACGTACACATGGCGCACTTCGCGCTCACGCAGCGCGGGGGGATCGGCGCGCTCCAGCGGCGCGGCGTCGGTGCTGACAACGCGCGCGGGCGGGTCCTTGGGGCGCTGCATGTCGCGCACTTCCTGGCGGCCGCTGCTGCACGGCTTGTCCTGCAGGGCGACAGCACCGTTGCTGCCCACGCAGCGATAGATGCGCACGTCATCGGCTGCCGGCGCGCTCAGCGGCAGCAGCAGGGCCAGGCAAAGGATGGATCGCAGCAGGTGCATGTGCGCAGCGTGCGCCAAGCCGGGCGCCGCTGCAATCATCGGCTCAGGACCGCAGCACGTTGCCACTGAGTGCGTCCCGGATCGGGGTGGGCTGGGCCAGCCCGCCGGTCTCGCCGTCCAGCACGCCGTCCAGCAGGCGCAGCAGGCGCGGGTCCAGCTCCTGGCGGGTACGCGCGGGCGGTTCGCCGGCCAGGTTGGCGCTAGTGGACACCAGCGGGCCACCCCAGGCCTGGCACAGCGCGGCCACCAGCGGGTGCGCGCTGATGCGCACGGCAATGCCACTGTGTTCACCGGTGATCCACGGCTGGGCACGCGCCCCCGCCGGCAGGATCCACGTATTGGCGCCGGGCCAGCTGGCCAGCACTGCGCGCTGCCGTGCGTCGGGTAGGGCGTCCAGCCGCACCCAGCCCTGCAGCTGGGCCAGGTCGGCGGCGACCAGGATCATGCCTTTCTCGATCGGGCGCTGCTTCAGGCGCAGCACCATATGCACCGCCGCCTCGTGCGCGGGGTCGCAGCCCAGACCCCAGACCGCTTCGGTGGGGTAGGCAATCACGCCGCCGGCACGCAGGGTGGCGACGGCGGAGTCCAGAGTGAGTTCTTTCATGGCGGCAACCGGGCCGGCGTGGGGGTTCATTATCCCCCCGCTGCGTGCAGATGGGGTGGAACCTGCCACCCCAGGTAGGTGCGGACCGCTGGTCCGCACATCCAGGCACATCATCCACGGACAGTGGGTGCGGACCGTTGGTCCGCACATCCAGCCACATCATCCACGCATGGCGTGGATCTACTTTGCCGCTTTCTTGGTGGCCTTCTTGGCCGCTTTCTTGGCCGGGGCCTTCTTCGCCGGGGCCTTCTTGGCAGCGGCCTTCTTCGGTGCGGCTTCCTTCTTCACCGCCGCCTTCTTGGCCGGGGCTTTCTTCGCCGCGGCCTTCTTGGCGCCGAAGCCCTTGCGCACCGGCTTGCCGGTTTCTTCCATCAGCTGCTGCACTTCGGCCAGGGTCAGCGATGCCGGCTCGCGATCCTTGGGGATCTTGCCGTTCATCTTGCCGTCGCTGATGTACGGGCCGAAGCGGCCGTTCAGCACCTGGATGTCGCTGCCCTCGAACTCCTTGATGATCCGGTTGCGTGCGATTTCTTCCTTTTCTTCCACCAGGAACACGGCGCGGGCCAGGTCGATGGTGTACGGGTCATCTTCCTTCTTCAGCGAGGCATAGGTGCTGCCACGCTTGGCGAACGGCCCGAAGCGGCCGATGCCGACGCTGACCGGTTCGCCCTTGTCCTCACCCAGCGCGCGCGGCATCAGGAACAGCTCCAGCGCGTCTTCCAGGGAAATGGTGTGCATCGACTGGCCGGGGCGCAGCGAGGCGAACTTGGGCTTCTCCTCGGCGTCCTCGGCGGTGCTGCCGATGGCTGCATACGGCCCGAAACGGCCCAGGCGCACGCTCACCGGCTTGCCGGTCTTGGGGTCGGTGCCGAGCTCGCGCGCGCCACTGGCCTCGGCGCGGTCGACCGATTCCTTCTTGTCTTCCACCAGTTCCTTGAACGGCTCCCAGAAGCGGGCCATCAGCGGAATCCACTCTTCCTCGCCGCGCGAGACGGCGTCGAGCTCGTCCTCAAGCTTGGCGGTGAAGTCGTAGTCCACGTACTGGGTGAAGTGGCTGGACAGGAACTTGGACACGGCACGGCCGACATCGGACGGGCGGAAGCTGCGGCCTTCCATTTCCACGTACTTGCGGAACAGCAGGGTCTGGATGATCGAGGCGTAGGTCGAGGGACGGCCGATGCCGTACTCTTCCAGTGCCTTCACCAGCGCCGCTTCGGTGTAGCGCGGCGGCGGCTGGGTGAAATGCTGTTCGGCCAGGATGCGTTCCAGCGGGATGCGGTCGCCGGGCTTCATCGCCGGCAGCTTGCGACCTTCGTCCTCGTCCTCGGCGCTCTTGTTGTCCTTGCCTTCCTCGTAGACGGCCAGGAAGCCGGGCACCACCACGGTGGTGCCGCTGGCGCGGAACACGTGCTCGCTGCCGGCGGACAGGTCCACGCTGACGGTGTTGAGCGTGGCCGGAATCATCTGGCAGGCCACCGCACGCTTCCAGATCAGCTCGTACAGCTTGCGCTCGTCGTCGGTCA
Source organism: Stenotrophomonas sp. YAU14A_MKIMI4_1 (assembly GCF_003086855.1). Lineage (NCBI taxonomy): Bacteria > Pseudomonadati > Pseudomonadota > Gammaproteobacteria > Lysobacterales > Lysobacteraceae > Stenotrophomonas > Stenotrophomonas sp. YAU14A_MKIMI4_1. Next base: position 3,949,789 of record NZ_CP025998.1, on the reverse strand, counting down.
GGAAGCGCGACACCTGGGCCGGCGTGCGCAGGGCCGAGGTCGGGCGCACCGCTTCGTGCGCTTCCTGGGCGTTCTTCGACTTGGTCTGGTAGGTGTTGGGCTGGTCGGGCAGCGAGGCGATGCCGTAATCACGGGCGATCACGTCGCGGATCTCGGCCAGCGCATCCTGCGACAGGTTCACCGAGTCGGTACGCATGTAGGAAATCAGGCCGACGGTGCCTTCGTCGCCGATGGCCACGCCTTCATACAGCTTCTGCGCCACCTGCATGGTCTTGCGGGTGGTGAAGCCGAGCTTGCGCGAGGCTTCCTGCTGCAGGGTGGAGGTGGTGAACGGCGGGGCCGGGCGGCGCTTGCGCTCCTTGCTGGCCACGTCGGTCACGTGCAGCGCACCCTGGGCGGCCTGCTGGATGCGCAGGCGCGCGGCCTCGGCGGTGTCGCCGTCGGTCACGGTGAACTGTTCAAACTTCTGCCCGTCCAGCTTGATCAGCTTGGCGTTGAAGTGCTGCGACGGGTGCGCGCACTCGGCGCCGATGGACCAGTATTCGCGGGCGATGAACGCTTCGATCTCTTCCTCGCGCTCGACGATCATGCGCAGCGCCGGGCTCTGCACGCGGCCGGCGGACAGGCCACGCTGCACCTTGCGCCACAGCACCGGCGACAGGTTGAAACCGACCAGGTAATCCAGCGCGCGGCGCGCCTGCTGCGCATCCACCAGGTCACTGGCGATGGCGCGCGGCTGGTTGATCGCTTCCTTGATGGCGCGCGGGGTGATCTCGGTGAACACCACCCGCTGCATCGGCTTGTCCTTGACCAGCCCGCGTTCCTTCAGGATCTCGGCAATATGCCAGCTGATCGCCTCACCTTCGCGATCCGGGTCGGTCGCCAGCAGGATGTCATCGGCGCCCTTGGCGGCCTTGGCGATGGCATCGACGTGCTTTTCGTTCTTGTCGATCACGTCGTAGTGCATGGCGAACCCGTTGTCCGGGTCGACCGCGCCTTCCTTCGGAATCAGGTCGCGCACATGCCCATACGAGGCCAGGACGGTGTAATCCTTGCCGAGGTATTTGTTGATCGTCTTGGCCTTGGCCGGCGATTCGACGATGAGCAGGTGCTTGGGCATGTCGGGATAGGTCTGTGGGCGGACCGGGGGAAGGGGCCGCTAGGGTGGAGCAAACGGCCGCATTAGTGAAGCGGCCACGGGAAATTCCATAAACTGAACGCCCGGTAGTGTGCCGGGCGTTCAGGTTTCCTTATTAGAGGAATCATGTCCGGGCGGCCGGTGTCAAGCAGCACGGCGTGATGACCGTCGCCTGCAGGCCGCCCGGGCAGGGCCGGTCAGCCGGCCATCTTGGCGATCATGCCGATGGCGAAGATCATCACCGCAAAGCCGGCCAGCATCAGCAGGCCGCCGATCACCAGCACCACCACGGTCACCGTGCCCAGCTCGTGGCGCTGCAGGTGCGGCTGGTCGCTGAAGGCCCAGCGGTCCACCACCACGGTGTCGCAGATCAGGTCGTGCAGGGCCTGCTTGCGGTCGGTGAAGGCGGCCATCAGGTAGCCGATCATCAGGGTCAGGCTGCTGAGGATGGTGGCGAAGTAGCGGCCGATACTGCGGCCCAGGGTCAGGCGTTCGCCGTTGCCGCGTACCACCTTGATGCCGATGGCCATCTTGCCCAGGGTGGCGCCGCCGCGCGAAGCGTGGAACCAGCCATAGTAGGCCAGGGAAATGACCAGGCCGGCCAGGCCGCTGACAAGCTGCGCGGTCACTTCGGCCGCCGTGCCGCCGCTGCCGGCCGCGCCCATGCCGGCGCCGATGCCCACGCCCAGGATGGCGCCGACGATCCAGCTGGGGATCAGCAGCACGAAGTAGTCGATCAGGTAGGCAGCAAAGCGCTTCCAGAAGCCGGCATAGACGATTTCGCCGCCTTGTACCGGCTGGCTGTAGTCGCCACCGCCTGCGCCGGGGGCGGCGTAGGGCGAATTGCTGAGTACGCCGGTGCCGGGCAGCGGCGCGGTGCCGTTGTCGATGGCCGCGTAGTCGCTACGCAGGTCGAAACCGCCACTGGCGGTGGCCGTACTGGCGTCTGCCAGGGTCTGCAGGCCCAGCTCGTCCACCACCTGGCGCAGGGCGGCCCATTGGCCCATGCCCTCGCGCCAGACCAGGGTGTCCAGGGTCAGCTGGCCGCGCTGGAAGCGCTGGCGGATCTCGGCTACCGGCAGCGGCCCCTGCCGCTGCTGTCCTTCTGCGTAGTACCACTCGGTCATTGCATGTCCCCTGTTGGGTCGTCCTTGGTTGTGGAGGCCTGTGCCGTTCAGCCGCGGCAGGCGACGGGCAGGTACTTGTCGTCGCTTTCGCCGCTGCATTCCCAACGGCCGCTGTCGCGGTCGTATTCCTGCCACAGCAGATCGCCATCGATGGTCTTGCCCGGCACCGACAGCGTGGCTTCAATGCCGCAGTGGCCATTGTTGAAACGGCCGATATGCACGGCCGACAGGCCCTGCGCGGCGAAATCGCCCGCGCCGGGGAAGCCGGCATCATTGGCGCCGGGGCAGCGGCCCTCGTCGTCGGCGAAGTGCTGTACCTGGTCCTTCAGCGGCTGCAGTGCGGTGATCGCACCGGCCACCTTGGCCTTGATCGTGTAGTCGTTGTAGGCCGGCAGTGCGATCGCGGCCAGGATGGCGCAGATCGGCACCAGGATCAGCAGCAGGCCGCCGCCGATGATGGCGGTGATGGCGCAGCCGGAAAGGCCCTTCTTCGGCGGCGGTGCGGCCATGGCCGGAGCGGCCGCGTAGGGCGTGGCCGGTGGCAGGGTAGGCGGCAGTGGGACTTCGGGCGGTGCTGGCGGTGCCGGCGGCGGCGGCGGTTCGACCGATGCCGGTGCATCCATCGCCGGCACGATCAGGCCCAGCTCATCGACCACGCTGCGCAGCGGCTGCCATTGCGGCAAGCCGTCGCGCCACACCAGGGTGTCCAGGTTGATCTGGTTGCTGCGGAACAGCGCGATCAACTGTTCCGCAGGCAACGGGCCTTGCTGGCGATTGCCTTCTGCATGGAACCACTCACTCACGGGGGACGCTCCTGAATGCGCACGGCCCCCAAGTGTACGGTCAGTGCAGCGGTTCTGGCTCGTCCACGAACATCTGCGTTTCCATCCAGGCGTAGGCCGCCTCGGCGCCGGGCTGGTTGAACAGCACCATCAGCACCACCCATTTCAGGTCATCCAGGTCCAGTTCGTCCTGGTCCAGGGCCATGGCACGGTCCAGCACCAGCTCGCGCTGGTCGGCATCGAGGATGCCGTGTTGTTCCAGATAAAGCAGGAAACCGCGACATTCCACGTCCAGTTTGTCCAGCTCGGGGCCGTGGTAGATGCGCACGGGGCCATCGACCCGGGCCTGCGCCACGCTGGGCCGCTGGGCGGCCAACGCGTCGAGCCAGTCGAACGCCTTGTTGATCTCGGTAGGGCTGAAACCGGCCTGTATCAGGCCATTCTGCAGCGAGTCGCGATCACGGATCAGGTCAGCATCTTCGCTGAAATAGTGTTCAAACAGGTACAGCAGTACGTCCAGGATGCTCTCTTTCATTGCCCCTCGGCCTGCGTCGGGCGACGCTGTGGAGGTGAAGAAACTAGGGAGTTCGACAGTAGCGGCCGTGTACGCACACCACGATTCCCGCCAGTTCCATGGCCAGCAGCATGGAGGACACCTCCGGCGCCGTCAATCCACAGCGCGTGATCAATGAATCCATACTGATTGGGTCGTGGTCCAGCGCGCGCCACAAGGTCTGGTAGTTGCGGTCACCGGCCCAGTGCGCCGGCAAGGCTGTCGAGACTGCCTGTTCAGTGGGGGCCGCCAGCCGGCTTTGCAAGTGCGGCAGTTGCTGGCGCAGGGCCGGGGCCAGCAGCTCCAGCACCTCCTCGGGGCGCTCGACCAGGGCGGCGCCGTCGCGGATCAGCCGGTGGCAGCCGGCCGCGCGCGGGTTCAGCACCGAACCGGGCACCGCGCAGACCTCGCGCCCGGCCTCGGCTGCCAGCCGCGCGGTGATCAGCGCGCCCGAGCGCTGCGCCGCCTCGACCACCACCGTGGCCAGGGCCAGCCCGGCCACCAGCCGGTTGCGCGCCGGGAACTGCCCGGGCCGGGCAGGCATGCCGGGTGGGTATTCGCTCAGGACCACGCCTTCGACGGCAATGCGGGCCTGCAGCCGGGCGTTGCCGGGTGGATAGGCCAGGTCCGGCCCGGTGGCGATCACCGCCACGGTGCAGCCGCGGGCATCCAGCGCCGCGGTGTGGGCGGCTGCGTCGATGCCCGCCGCCAGGCCGCTGCTGACGGCCAGCCCGGCCTCGGCGAAACAGCGCGCGAACCGCGCCGCCAGTGCGCGCCCGCCGGGCGTGGGCGAGCGGCTGCCGACCACCGCCACCGAGGGCCGCCAGGCCAGGCTGGGGTCACCGGCCACGAACAGCGCCAGTGGCGGGTTCGGCAGGTCCTGCAGCAACGGCGGCAGGGCCGGGTCGGTGCAGGCCAGCAGTTGGTGGTCGGGTGCCTGCAGCCAGTGCTGGGCGGTGGCCAGCGAACGCGCATCCGGGCCCTGCAGCGCGGCGCACTGGGCGGGCGTGCAGCCATGGGCGCGCCAGCCGGCAACGCCCAGCGCCAGCGCGGCACGGGCGGTTCCGGCGCTGCGCAGCAACGCGCGGCGCGGCGCCAGCGGCCCTTCGGCCAGCACCAGGGTCAACAACGCGAGGGTTTCATCCATCGGCCGACTATCGGCCAGATACAGCAACGGCGCCCTAGGGCGCCGTCGCATGTGCGTGTCAGAGGATGCCGGGCGTGCCCGGTATGCCCTTACTTCGCGTCCGGGTGCAGCGCGCTGTAGCCCACCTTCACCGGCTTCACGCCCTGCATCACCAGCGCATAGCTGACGTTGTCGAAGGTGCGGAACACCATGGCATGGGCGGCGTACTCGTCCGGCAGGGTGACCCGGCCAGCGCCGGTGCTGCGCGAATCGTCCATGCGCGAGGAGGTCGGGTACTTCATACGGTGGGCCACATGGCTGCCCTGGCGCCACAGCGAGAACACCGTGCCGTTGTCCACGCCCTGTGCCTTGCCGGCGGAAATGGCGATGACATCACGCGGGCCGCCGGCATCGAACATGTCGGTGACCGCCAGCACGCGCACGTCCACGCCTTCCACGCTGGCCGCCGGCACATGCGGGAAGAACTGCAGGTCGTACGGCTGCGCTTCCACCGGTACCAGGCGGTCGCCGGCACGCACTTCGCGGCCGTTGGCGTTGCTGTCCAGCACCAGGGTGGAGGCTTCGGTCTTTTCGCCGGCCACCTGGGTGATGGTGCCCAGGCCAACCTGCGCCAGTTCATAGCCGAGCACGCCGCGGCGGTGGTTGGGCGCGTTGAAGGCCTTCCACAGGTTGCCGCTGCCCGGGGTCACGTCGCCGTTGGCGGTCAGGTCCTCGGTGGGCTTGGGCTGGGCGTAGCGCACGGTCGGGCGGACCACGGCCCAGCGCTGGCCCGGCTGGGCGTCGGCCAGGCGGACATAGGCGGTCTGGCCGCCGGTGGCACGCAGGCGGTTGTCTTCCAGGCCGACCACGTAGGGCAGGCCCTCAATGCTGTCCACCACGCTGAGCTGCTTCAGGAACGGCTCGACCTGGGCCAGCGGTACGCCGGTCACGGGCGCTTCCTGGCGCGGGCCGGGCTTGGCCGTCACGCGGTCCAGGTAGGCCAGGCTGAGCACGTCACCCGGATAGATCAGGTGCGGGTTGGCGATCTGCGGATTGGCTTGCCAGATCTCGGGCCAGAGCCAGGGCTTCTGCAGGAATTTGCCTGCAATGTCCCACAGCGTGTCCCCTTTGCGGACCACATAGGTGTCCGGGTGCCCGCCATTCACTTCAACGGCGGTAGCATAGGCAGCCACGGTCAGCATCGCCGCGGCGACGACCGTACGAAAACGAAGCAACATAGGTGCGAAGCCCTGATTCCCCAACAGGTTGGCGCACTATAGTCCAGAAACCGGGGCGCAAGGCAAGCGTTGCAGATAGAATCTGCGACGTATGCCGGCGTTGCCCCGGCCCCCAACCCGGAAACTGCCATGGCACTGCTCCCCATTCTTGAGTTCCCCGACCCGCGCCTGCGCACCAAGGCGGCCCTGATCGAGGCCACCGAGGTCACCACGCCGGCCTTCCAGGAACTGATCGACAACATGTTCCAGACCATGTACGAAGCCCCCGGCATCGGCCTGGCCGCCAGCCAGGTGGACGTGCACAAGCGCTTCATGGTCATCGACGTGAGCGAAGAGAAGAACGAACCGCGGGTGTTCATCAACCCGGAAATCGTCGCCAAGGACGGGGGCCAGGTGTACCAGGAAGGCTGCCTGTCGGTGCCGGGCATCTTCGCCGACGTCACCCGTGCCGACAGCATCACCGTGAAGTTCCTGGACCGCCAGGGCCAGCCGCAGGAGCTGACCACCGACGGCCTGCTGGCGGTCTGCGTGCAGCACGAGATGGACCACCTGGACGGCAAACTGTTCATCGACTATCTGTCGCCGCTGAAGCGCGAGATGGTGCGCAAGAAGCTGGCCAAGCAGCGCAAGCACGTGGCGTGATCGCCACGCCGGGCCGGCCGCTGCGCCGGCCCGCGCCTGCGCACTGCGCGCGGGCCGCACGGCGCCGGATATGGGCGCCGTTCTTTTTTCTGCATGAAATCATCCTGCAAGTGGGGTCGCCATGAGGATTGTCTTTGCCGGTACGCCGGAATTCGCAGTGTCGTCGCTGCGCGCCGCTGCCCGCCACCATGAAGTCGTGGCGGTCTACACCCAGCCGGACCGCCCGGCCGGCCGCGGCCGTGGCCTGGCACCGTCGCCGGTGAAGCTGGAGGCGGTGGCCCGTGGCATTCCGGTGTACCAGCCGGAAACCCTGAAGGATGAGGCGGCCCAGCAGCAGCTGCGCGATCTGCAGCCGGACCTGATGGTGGTGGTGGCCTATGGCCTGATCCTGCCCAAGGCGGTGCTGACCATTCCGACGCACGGCTGCTGGAACGTGCATGCCTCGCTGCTGCCGCGCTGGCGCGGCGCCGCGCCGATCCAACGCGCGATCCAGGCCGGCGATGCCAGCACCGGCGTGTGCCTGATGCAGATGGAAGCTGGCCTGGATACCGGCCCGGTGCTGCTGCACCAGGAACTGCCGATCGCCGCCACCGATACCGGCGGCCAGCTGCACGACAAGCTGGCCGAGCTGGGCGCACAGGTGCTGTCCGACGGTCTGGGCCTGCTGCGTGCCGGCATCAAGCCGGTGGCGCGGCCGCAGCCGGAACAGGGCGTGACCTACGCGCACAAGCTGGACAAGGCCGAGGCCAAGCTGGACTGGGCGCAGCCGGCCGACGTGCTGGCGCGTACCGTGCGGGCCTTCAACCCGTGGCCGATTGCCGAGGCCACGCTGGCCGGCGAGCGCGTGCGCATCCACGGCGCGGTGGCGCTGGACCTGGCCCATGGCCAGGCCCCCGGCACCGTGCTGGCGGCGGGCCGTGAAGGCATCGACATCGCCTGCGGCCAGGGCGCGCTGCGCCTGCGCGTACTGCAGCGCGAGGGCGGCAAGGCGATCACCGCCGCCGATTACCTCAACGCGCGCCGCGATCTGCGCGCAGGGGTGTAACGGGTGGGCAAGCAGAACGATTTTTCGGTGGCCAAGGCCGCCCCGGGCGCGGCCACCCGCATGCTGGCAGCGCGCGTGCTGGCGCAGGTGTTCACCCGCGGCCGTTCGCTGAAGGCCGAGCTGGCCTGGGCACTGCCCAAGCTGGCCGACACCCGCGACCGCGCCCTGCTGGAAGCCCTGTGCTTTGCCGTGCTGCGCCGTCGCAGCACCTACGATGCCGCGCTGCAGGGCTGGATGCAGAAGCCGCTGTCGGCACGCGATGCCGATCTGCGCACGCTGCTGATGGTGGGCTTTGCCCAGCTGGACGTGCTGGAACTGCCGGCCCATGCCGCACTGTCGGCCACGGTGGACGCCGCGCGCGCACTGGGCCGCGAGCGCCAGGCCGGGCTGGTCAACGCCATCCTGCGCCGTGCCCAGCGCGAGGGCTTCCCGCAGCAGCCGGCCCGCGATGCGTTCCCGGACTGGCTGGCACAGGCCATCGAGCGCGACTGGCCGAAACAGGCCGGCGCCATCTTCGACGCCAGCCTGCAGCCGGCGCCGCTGTGGCTGCGCGCCAACCGCCAGCAGGGCGGGCGTGACAAGGCACTGGCCGCGCTGGCCGAGGCCGGCATTGCCGCCGAACCCAGCGCCCTGTGCAGCGATGCCCTGCGCCTGGCCGCGCCGGTGCCGGTGAACCAGCTGCCGGGGTTTGCCGACGGCGCGCTGTCGGTGCAGGACCTGTCGGCGCAATGCGCCGCCGACGCACTGGCGCCGCCGCCGGGGGCACGGGTGCTCGACGCCTGCGCGGCGCCTGGCGGAAAGTCCGCCCACCTGCTGGAACGCGACCCCAGCCTGCGCCTGCTGGCGCTGGACATCGATGCCCGGCGCCTGGCGCGCGCGCGCGACACCTACGCCCGCACCGGGGTAGGCGAGGGCGCGCAGACCCAGGTGGCCGACGCCAGCGATACCGCCGCCTGGTGGGATGGCACGCTGTTCGACGCCATCCTGCTGGATGCCCCGTGCTCGGCCACCGGTGTGATCCGCCGCCAGCCGGACGTGATGTTCCACCGCCGGGCCGAGGACATCGAGGCGCTGGTGGGGGTGCAGGCGCGCCTGCTGGAAGCCTGCTGGTCGATGCTGCGCCCTGGCGGCGTGCTGCTGTACGCCACCTGCTCGATCCTGCGGGCCGAGAACGTGGACCAGGTGCGGGCCTTCCTGAAGTGGCATCCGGACGCGCAGGCCGCGCCGCTGGGTGACGCTTTCGGGCTGGATTGTGAGGGCATTGCCCGCCAGCGACTGCCCGGCAGCGATGATGCTGACGGATTTTTCTACGCGCGTCTGCTAAAAACAGCCTGACCTTTTCAATCGCCGAGTTCCCATGCTGAAAACCCGCGCATCACGCGAGACGTGGCTGTTCGTAGTGATGGCCCTGCTGGTGCTGGGCGCCGGCCTGGGCCTGCGCGACCCGTGGCCTTCGGACGAACCGCGCTTTGCCCTGGTGGCCAAGCAGATGGTGGAAAGCGGCGACTGGCTGTTCCCGCACCGCGGCCTGGAGCTGTATTCGGACAAGCCGCCCATGCTGATGTGGTGGCAGGCCACCCTGTACAGCGTGATCGGCAACTGGCGGGTGGCGTTCCTGCTGCCCTCGCTGATCGCCGCGCTGGGCACGCTGTGGTGCGTGGTCGACCTGGGCCGCCGGCTGTGGACGCGGCGCGTGGGCCTGTACGCCGGCTGGGCGCTGCTGTTCGCGCTGCAGTTCACCTTCCAATCGAAGAAGGCGCAGATCGACCCGCTGGTGGTGCTGTTCATCACCCTGGCCAATTACGGCCTGCTGCGCCACCTGCTGCTGGGCCCAGCGTGGCGCTGGTGGTGGCTGGGCTGGTTCTTCGCCGGCATCGGGGTGATCACCAAGGGCGTGGGGGTGATCGCCCTGCTGATGATCGTGCCGGCGGCCATCGCCTCGGCGCTGCACTGGCCGCGGGTGCGCCTGCATGTGCGCGACGTGCGGTTCTGGCTGGCGCCGCTGGCATTCGCGCTGGCGGTGGCGTTGTGGCTGCTGCCGATGGTGCTGACCGCGCTGGCGACCAAGTCGGGCGAGTACCAGGCGTACATGAACGACATCCTGTTCCGGCAGACGGCCAAGCGCTACGCGCAGTCCTGGGACCATCACCAGCCCTGGTGGTACTTCCTGGGCACCATGCCGTCGATGTGGATCCCGGCGTTCCTGCTGGTGCCGTGGGCGATTCCGGCATGGCGCCGACGCCTGCAGCGGCGCGATGCGCGGTACCTGCTGCTGCTGGGCTGGTGGGCGTTGATCGTGCTGTTCTTCTCCATTCCCAACGGCAAGCGCGATGTCTACATCCTGCCGTCGCTGCCGATGTTCTGCCTGGCCCTGGCGCCGCTGCTGCCCGGCCTGCTGCGCCGGCGCGACGTGCAGTGGCTGCTGGGCGCTTTCACCCTGCTGCTGGCCGTGGCCACGCTGGGCGGCGGCCTGGCCGCGCTGATGGGCGAGCCCAGCTTCGAAGTGCGGCTGCAACAGGCGCGCGGCATGGCGCCGGGGGTGATGAACCAATTGGCCTGGGCCGCTCTGGCCATGGGTGGCTGGGCCGTGGCCAGCCTGCTGCTGTTCGGGCGCCGCCGCTGGCACATGGCGCTGGTCTCCACGCTCACCGTGATCTGGGTGCTGTACAGCCTGGTGGGCTACCCGCTGTTGAACGATTCCAGTTCGGCGCGGGGGCTGATGCAGGCCGCCGGCCAGCGCATCGGCCCGAAGGCCGAGCTGGGCCTGGTGGCGTGGAAGGAACAGAACCTGCTGATGGCCGACCGCCCGGCGGCGACGTTCGGCTTCAAGGTGCACTGGGATGAACAGCTGGTGGCCGGCGTGCGCTGGCAGCAGCTGGCGCCGGAACGACGCTGGCTGCTGGTGCTGGAAGATGCCCTGCTGCCCTGCATCGACCGCAACCAGGCCGAATTGGCCGGTATCGCCAACCGCCGGCGTTGGTGGTTGGTGCCGGCCACGGCAGTGCAGGGGCGCTGTGTGTCCAATGCCGCCGAGCGCGAACGTGAACGGCAGATGCAGGATGATGAGTAGGCGTTCGCAGTCTGGTGTGTCCAGACTGCCCAGCAGGCTGCAAACACAGTAAAAGATACGGGCGGGGGTGGCCTGGCCACGCCTCTTGAACTTCCGCAGGAACGCAGTGATCGCTCTGAACGTGGCAGCTTCACCAGACAACCAAGACGCGCGGGCCAGCACCCTGCTGGCAGCTCCCGCCGGGGGCCGCCACGGCGTGGCCCATTGGCTGGCCCAGGTTGGCCTGTTCTGCATGCCGGCGCTGGTGCTCACCCTGCCCAGCAACCTGCTGGGCTATGGCGTGCTGTTGCTGGTCAGCACCCTGCTGGCCCCGGAACTGCTGTGGCGGGCCCGGCGCATCGAACCGACCACCCTGAAAGTGCTGACCGTGCTGATGCTGGCGGTGGTGGCGCTGGGCGTGTTCTCGATCCTGCTGTTCCAGCAGGGCCTGCGCGATGTCGACAACCGCTCGCGCTTCCTGGTCATTCCCTGGCTGGTGCTCTGGGTATGCGCACTGCGGCCGGACATGCGCTGGCTGTGGCGTGGCGCCCTGGCCGGGTTGCTGGGCACCTTCGTGCTGGCTCTGGTGCAGGTGCTGCAGGGGGCGCCCCGCGCTGAACTTTCAACCAATGCCATCGTGCTGGCCGACATCGTGGCCATGCTGATGGTGCTGCTGGTGTTCTGCCGTCCCTCACGGCGCTGGTCGCTGGTGATCGTGGGCATGGCGGCCGGCTGCGGCACCATCGTGCTGACCGGCAGCCGCGGGGTGTTCGCCGCGCTGCTGGCGCTGCTGGTGGTGCTGGCGCTCAGTCTGCGCTGGCGCACGGGCACGGCGCGGTTGTCGGTGCTGGGGGTGATGCTGGCGCTGGGCGCCACGCTGATGCTGTCGGTACCCGAACTGCGCCATCAGCTGCGCCTGACCGAACTGCACAGTGACGTGCAGCGGCTGGAGAAGGGTGACGCCGATTCGTCGGCCGGTGCCCGGGTGGAGCGCCTGCAGGTGGCCTGGGAAACCTTCAAGGACCACCCGTTCACCGGGGTGGGCATCGGCCAGTTCGATACGGCCATGCAGCGCCTGCCGGTCTGCCGCACCGATCCGGGCGAACTGCGCTGCCACCTGGGCCATGCGCATAACGACCTGGCCGAATGGACCGCGACCCAGGGGCTGCCGGGGCTGTTGCTGCTGCTGGCGGTGTACGGCGTGCCCCTGTGGGTGTTCGTGCGCCTGCACCGGCGCAGTGGTCGCGCCACGTTCCGCGGGCCGGCGGCCGCTGGCATCATGATCGTGGTGGCCTATGTGCTGTGCGGCCTGACCCAGTCGATGTTCGCCCACCAGATGACGGCCAGCTTCTACGTGACCATCGTCGGCCTGCTGGCCGGCCTTTCCATGGTGGAAGGCGCGCGGCACCGGGCGGCCATCGGACGGTAGCGCCGGGCCACACCCGGCGGATCAATCGGTCGGCGGGTCGGCCACGGCCTGGCCGTTGCCCAGCATCCACAGCATGATGGTCTTCTGCCGCACATAGTTGGCGCGCACGTAGGCGTACACCAGGCCATGCCAGCCATCGCGGAAGCCGCCGCGGAACACGAAGCCCCGCCAGAACCGCCAGGCCGGCGCCAGCACCAGCTTGCCCAGGGTAGCCCGCTTGCCGCGCGCGAACTCGTGCTCGGCCATCATCCGCGCGTACTTTTCGGTCTTGGCCAGCTGCTGCTGCAGGGACCGGTACGGGTAGTGGATCAGGTCGCCACGCAGGGTGCCGACGCTGCCGTCCACGCTGGCCGCTTCGTGGATCTCGCGCTTGCCGCGCCAGCCGCCGTGGCGGCGGTCGAACAGGCGCAGCACCCGGTCCGGGTAGGCATTGCCATGGCGCAGGAACTTGCCGAAATACTCGGAAAGCCGCGCGAAGCGGTAGCCGGCGTGGCCACTGAAGCCGCCGTCGCGTGCCGTTTCGATGGCCGTGCGCAGTTCCGGGCTGATGCGCTCGTCGGCGTCCAGGCACAGCACCCAGTCGTGCTGCGCCTGCGCCACGCAGAAGGCCTTCTGGCTGCGGAAGCCGTCGAACCGCCGCTGCAGCACGCGGGCGTCGGCGGCCTCGGCGATGGCCACGGTGGCATCGGTCGAATACGAGTCCACCACCACGATCTCATCGCAGAAGGCCAGCGAGGAAAGGCAGTCGCCGATGCGGCCGGCCTCGTTGAACGCGATAATGCACGCCGAGATGCGAGGCCGTTCGATGGGAGCGGTCGTGGAGGACATGATGGCCGGGTACCTGTTGTTTGCGACGGAGCGCTATGCGCTGCCTATTCTCGCCCCGTTGGCGCAGGCGTTGCACGCCTCGGGCCAGCAGGTCAGTGCCTGGTTCGAGGGGGGCGCCGCTGGCAGCCAGCTTCCCGGGGTGCCCACGGTGGGCCTGAAGCAGGCCCTGGCGTTGCGCCCGCGCGCGGTGTTCAGCGCGGCCAACTGGGTGCCGACCTTCCTGTCCGGGGCCAAGGTACAGCTGTTCCATGGCTTCAACGTGGAAAAGCGCGACAGTGCGCGCGGCCACTTCCGGGTGCGCGGCATGTTCGATCTGTACTGCACCCAGGGCCCGGCCACCACCGCACCGTTCCGGCAGATTGCCGAACAGCAGGGGCATTTCGCGGTGGCCGAGACCGGCTGGCCGAAGCTGGACCCGTTGTTCCGCGACGATGGCGGTGAAAGCGCGGCGCTGCGTGCGCCGGCGGACGGACGCCCGGTGGTGCTGTTTGGTTCCACCTTCACCGAGCGCCTGAGCGCGGCCCCGCACCTGCATGCGCAGATTGCCGCCGACATCGCCGCCGGTGATCGCTACTGGCTGCTGACCCTGCACCCCAAGTGCCCACCGGAGCTGTTCGAGCAGTACCGCGCGCTGGCCGGCGCCAATGCGCGCTTCATCGAGCCCGAGCAGGTGATGGCCGCGCAGCGTGCCGCCGACGTGCTGGTGTCGGACACCTCGTCGATCGTTTCGGAGTTCATCGTGCAGCACAAGCCGGTGGTGACCTTCCGCAACCGGGTGCCGAAGCCGCACATGATCGACTTCGATGCGCCCGAACTGCTGCCGGCCATGCTGCAGCGCGCGCTGCATCCCGATGCGGCGCTGACGGCGGAAATCGTGCGCTATGCCGATGCCATCCACCCTTATCGCGATGGCCGTTCCAGCGAGCGGGTGATCACCGCCACCGAGGATTTCCTGGCCGGCGAAATGGGCGCGCTGCGGCGCAAGCCGTTCGGCACCTGGCTGCGCGATCTGCAGATCCGCAAGGACCTGGGCTACTGGGGCCCGGCGCAGCGCTGACGGGGGGTGGGCGATCGGGTAGCGTCGATCGTTGGGTTGCCACGCGCCCGTCAGTAGATCCACGCCATGCGTGGATGGTGTGTGTCTGGGGTCAGAGCCCTTTCCTGCGGAAAGGGATCCGACCCCGCCTGGTCGACTGCTCTTCCATCAGCCGAGGAAAACCCCGCGCTGCGCGCGATAGTCGACCAACGGTCGACTCTACCGTCGCGTTTCCAGTAGATCCACGCCATGCGTGGATGGCGCTTCCGGGGGCGGCCGTCACCAGCGCAGCTTGCGCCGGGCCAGGGCGTGGGCCAGTTGTTCCATCAGTTGCTGCGCTTGCGCCTGCGGCAGGTAGTTCAGGGTCAGCGCCACATCGCCGTGTGCGCCGGCCGTATCCAGTTGCAGGCTGGCGGTGCCCAGCAGCTTGTCCAACGGCGTGCGGCGCAGGCGCAGCGCCTGCACCTTGTCCAGTTCGGCCCAGCGCCACCAGCGCTTCCACCAGCCGCCGCGCACGGCCACGAAGTGGTCGTCCAGGTACCAGCCCATGCGCGCCATCTGCCGGTGCGCGGCCAACAGGGCGATCGGCAGCCACGCCAGCACGGCCAGCCCGAACGTGCCCCAGCGCCAGTACGCCGCGGCCGCCAGCAGCGGCACCAGCAACAGGCTGCCCAGCGCCAGCCGCCACCAGCCGCGCTGGCGCACCGGCTGCCACTGTGGCGGTGGCCACTGCAGCTGCGGCAACAGATGCTGCACCAGGCCGTCGCAGGTTGCCGCCGGCGCCAGCGGCGCCAGTTCGCGCAGGGCGCGGTCGTCGTCGCGCGAGGGCCCGCCGGCGGCACTGTCGATGCGCAGTTGGCGCAGCCCGAACCAACGGTGCAGGGTGCTTTCGCGCAGGGTCCAGGCCTGGATGCGGCGCCGCGCCACACTGCTGCGGGTGCGGCTGAGCAGGCCGGTGGCCACGGTCAGGCGGCGCTCGCGCTCGCTCAGGGTGAAGCCGTGGTAACGCAGCAGGGTCAGCGCGACCGACAGCACGCGCAGCGCCAGCCAGCCCAGCAGCAGCACGCTGGCCGCCAGCAGCAGCGCACCGGTGGTGCCCGGGTGCAGGTGGCTGACGAAGCCGAACGCCTGGCGGCCACCGCGCTGGATCGCATCGTCCATCACCGGCCGTGGCACGGTCTGGAACAGCAGGCCGAAGGCGGCCACCGCCAGCGCCCAGCCGCGGTTGGACAACAGCCCCATGCGCAGCACGTCCCAGCTGGACAGGCGCAGCAGCACGTGGTCCTGCGCATCGTCCGGCGCGACCGCCTGCGGTTGATCGTCGGCCACGGCCTGTGGCGCCTGGCCGCGCTGGCGCACCAGTTGTTCCAGCGCCAGCGCCTGGTCCAGCCGCAGCACGCGCATTTCCGCTTCCGGGCGTACGCCGCCGGCCGATTCCAGGCGCAGTTCGGCCACCCCGAACAGACGGTGCAGTGGGTTCTGCCGCACTTCCACGTTGTGGATGCGGGCGAAGGGAATTTCGCGCCGGTTGCGCGCGAGCAGGCCGCTGCGCACGGTGATCGCATCGGCGCCGATCTGGTAGCGGTAGCTGAGGTACTGCAGCACCGACACCAGTACCAGCGCGACGATGGCGCCCAGTGGAATCAGCTGCGCCCACATCGGGTCGCGGTCGCCGCGCTGGCCGAACACCAGCAGCGCCACCAACGGCAGGAAGTAATGGCGCAGCTGCATCAGCAGCACGAACAGCCACGACCAGGGGTGCAGGCGCTGGTCCTGGCCGCCGGTGGGCAGCGCGGCAGGCAGGGGCGGTGGCTGGCTCACAGGGCGTCGGCGTCCTGGTCCAGCTGGTGGGCCAGGGTGTCGCGCAGGCGTTCGGCATCGGCCTGGTCCAGGCCGTTTACGGTGACCGCGCTCATGCGGGTGCCGGCGGTGTGCACGATCAGCGTGGCCAACCCGGCGCGGCGCTCCAGCGGGCCACGGCGCAGGTCCAGGTGCTGCACGCGCGACACCGGCACCCGCGTTTCCAGCTGCCACATCAGGTCGCGGCGCAGGCCCAGGCCCTGTGCGTCCAGGCGCCAGCGTGTGCGCCGGGTGCGGCGGTGGCCGATCCATGCGCCGAACAGCACGCCGGCCAGCAGGGCGGCACCGGCACTCCACAGGCCACCGGGGGCATCGAAGAACCAGCAGGCCGCGGCCAGCGGGGCGCCGGGAATGAACACACCGCCGAACGCGCCTTCCAATGCGGCCAGTACTGCCGCACGTGCGGGCAGCGGCTGCCAGTGGTCCAGGGGCGGCGCAGGGTCGGCAATCGGCAGGTCGGTCACGCAGGCATCCGTCGGGCAGCAGGGCGGGCGGTGGCGGCCGCAGCCGCACCGCGCTGACGGTAGCAAATCGGCCGCGTTACTGGGCGGCCTGGATCAACGCATCCACATCCAGCAGGTGGCCGGCGCGGTCGGCCTTGGTGCGCAGGTACTGCTCGTTCTCGGCGGTGATCTCGCCGGTGACCGGAATGCAGTCCAGCACTTCAATGCCGGCATTGCGCAGGCGCTGCGCCTTGGTCGGGTTGTTGCTGAGCAGGGCCACGCGGGTGATGCCCAGGCCGTGCAGCATGGCCACCGCGCTGCCGTAGCGGCGCTCGTCGGCACCGAAGCCCAGCTGCGCGTCGGCATCGATGGTGTCCAGGCCGTCGTGCTGGTAGCCGTAGGCGCGCATCTTGGCGGCAATGCCGGTGCCGCGGCCTTCCTGGTCCAGGTACAGCAGCACGCCGCCGCCCAGTTCCTTCAGCTTGCGCAGGCCGCGCCGCAGCTGGTCGCCACAGTCGCACTTGAGCGAACCGAACAGGTCGCCGGTCAGGCACGAGGAATGCACGCGCACCGGCACTACGGCCGACAGGTCGGGTTCGCCGACGATGATCGCCACCTGGTCGCGCTGGGCCACGCCGCCGCGGAACACGGCGAAGGTGGTCATGCCCACATCGCGCAGCGGTACCGGCGAACGCGCCACCAGTTCGTAATCGTGGGCCGCATGGGCGGCGCCTTCGGCCAGATCGCACAGGGCCACTTCCGCTGCGCCGTCGAAGGTGCGGTCGTCGTCGGCCAGGCGCACCCCCACCATGGCCGGCAGCAGCAGGCCCAGGCGGGCCAGTTCCACGGCGCCGGCGTCGAAAGCATCGCCTGCGCTCCAGCCATCGGGCATCGGGCCGGGTTCGCGCAGGTAGCCCAGCGACGGCAGCGCATCGAAGGCGATGCCGGCCAGTGGCAGGCGCGCGCCGTGCGCGGCCTCCACGCCCAGCACGCGGGCGCGGGTGGCGGTCAGGAACAGGTAATGGCGTTGCTGGGCGGCGTTGGCGAAGGCGGCAAAGCTGCTGGCGGTGGCGCTGTCCAGCGCGATCACCGCCAGGCGCTGGCCCTGGCCGTCGTGCAGCAGGACCGGGCGACCGGCACGCAGTTCGGCCACCGCGCGTTCGCAGCGGATCGCGGCAGGGTCGCCGAACAGAGAAGAAGCAGGCATGGAAGGACCGGGGGAGGCGGACATCGCAGTCTCTATGGGGGCGCCGGCGTCGTATTCAACATAGCGCGATCGCCGGCGTCCGGCCGTCAGTGCGGGTGCTTTTCGGTGGCGTAGGGGTCGTCTTCGCCGCTGCCCGGCGGCCGCAGCGTATAGCGCTTGTAGGTCCACTGGTACTGCGAAGGGTCGCGCCGGGCAATGCGTTCAATGCCCGCATTGAGGGCGGCCACGGCCACCTGCGGGTCCGGGTCGGCCACGGCCGGGTCGGTTGGTTCGATGTGCAGGGCGAATTCCATGTCCGGACCAATGCGTTCGCACCAGCCGTACAGCACGGTCGCGCCGGTGCGCTCGGCCAGCCGGTTGACCAGGGTCATGGTCAGCGCCTGCACGCCGAAGAACGGCACGAACACGCCGTCGCCGGCCTTGGGCTGCTGGTCGGGCAGGATGCCGGTGGCACCGCCGTCCTTCAGTACCTTGAACAGCTGGCGCACCGCCGGGCCTTCGGCACGCACCTGCTGCACGTTCTGGCCGCCGCGCACCAGCTGCAGGAAGGCATCGCCGGCCTCGTCTTCCGGTGGCTTGTAGACGATGGCGATCTGCCCGCGCGAGGCCAGCCACTGGTTCAACAGCTCCCAGTTGCCGAAGTGCGGGGCGGCCACGATCACGCCCTTGCCGCTGGCCAGGGCGGCGTCGTACAGGACCTGGCCATGGCGCTCCTTCAGGTGCAGCCGCAGGTTGTCGGCCGGGCGCTGGCTCCACAGGCGCAGGGTTTCGATGGCCTGCAGCGCGGTCGAGCGCAGCACCTGGCGGTGCAGGGCGGTGCGCGTGGTCGCGTCCAGTTCCGGGTAGGCCAGTTCCAGGTTGCGGCGGGTCACCCGGCTTTCGCGGGCGTCCAGGCGGATCCACGCCCAGGCCAGGGCGTGCGCGAACCCCCGCAGCAGCGGCCAGGGCAGGCGGGCGAACAGGGAGGTGGCGCGGTAGACCAGCCGGGCTTTGCGTTGCGGATTCATCGCCCCCAGTTTAGCCAAGGGCGCTGCTATCGTGGCCGGCCGTGTTCAAAGGAAGCCCCCGCATGCTCGTCCTGATCCAGCGCGTCAGCCAGGCCGCCGTCCACGTAGAGGGCGAAGCGGTGGGGCAGATCGGCCCGGGCCTGCTGGCCCTGGTGGGCATGGAACCGGGCGACACCGAGGCGCAGCTGCAGCGCATGGCCGAACGCCTGCTTGGCTACCGTGTATTCGCAGATGAGGCCGGGCGCATGAACCGCTCGCTGCGCGACACCGGCGGCGGCCTGCTGCTGGTCAGCCAGTTCACCCTGGCTGCGGACACCCGTTCGGGCATGCGGCCCAGCTTCACCAGTGCCGCTCCGCCGGACGAGGCTGAACGCGGGTTCAATCGATTTGTCGATATCTGCCGTGAAAATCATGCCCCGGGGGTGGAAACGGGCCGATTTGGTGCCCATATGGTCGTCAGCCTGGTCAATGACGGTCCCGTGACCTTCCTCCTCAGGCCCTAGGCCGCCGGGACCACCGCCCGGCAGGCCGGGCCCCGGGCTGGTATAATGCTACGTTCCCTATTTCTCCCTAGCCGGTGGCGCGAGCACTACATGGCCAACGAACGTCCTGCCCAATCCGAAATCAAGCAACTGATCAGCAAGGGCCTGGAACAGGGCTACCTGACCTACGCCGAAGTCAATGACCATCTGCCGGACGACATGGTCGATCCGGAACAGATCGAAGACATCATCGGCATGATCAACGGCATGGGCATTGATGTCCATGAAGTTGCGCCGGATGTGGAAACCCTGCTTCTGAACGACGGCAACACGGGCAACCGTGAGGTCGACGACACCGCGGCCGAAGAAGCCGCCGCAGCGCTGAGCGCGCTGGACACCGAAGGTGGCCGCACCACCGACCCGGTGCGCATGTACATGCGCGAAATGGGCACCGTCGAGCTGCTGACCCGCGAAGGCGAAATCGCCATCGCCAAGCGCATCGAGGAAGGCCTTTCGCAGGTGCAGGCCGCGCTGGGCCAGTTCCCGGTGTCGGTCGAATCGCTGTTGAACGATTACGAAGCCCACAAGGAAGGCAAGAAGCGCCTGGCCGAAGTGATCGTCGGCTTCAACGACCTGGCCGACGAAGAGCCGGCGCCGCCGGCTGCCGCCGCCGCCGATGACAGCGACGACGCTGACGCCGATGGCGACGAGGACGAGGACGATGATGTCGACGGCGGCGATGAAGAAGCCGCACCGACCGGTCCGGACCCGGAAGAAGTCGCTGCGCGCATGCAGGCGCTGAGCGATGCCTTCAATGCCTTCAAGAAGGCTGCCGGCAAGAACGACAAGAAGAACCTGCCGCGCCTGCGCGAAGAAATGTCGGCCGTGTTCGTCACCCTGAAGCTGCCGCTGCCGCTGACCGACGTGCTGACCAAGCAGCTGCGCGACACCATGGCCAGCATCAAGGGCCACGAGCGCCGCGTGCTGAACCTGGCTACCGTCACGGCCCGCATGCCGCGCAAGGACTTCATCCGTTCCTGGGAAGGCAACCAGACCAACCTGGAATGGGTGGAAGACGCACTGAAGCGCAAGCAGAAGTGGTCTTCGGCCCTGCGTGAAGTGAAGGACCAGATCATTGCCGAACAGCAGGCGACGATCGACATCGAGAAGCTGACCCAGCTGGACCTGGAAGAGCTGAAGGAAATCAGCCGTGCCATGGCCTACGGCGAAGCCAAGGCGCGCAAGGCCAAGAAGGAAATGGTCGAGGCCAACCTGCGCCTGGTCATCTCCATTGCCAAGAAGTACACCAACCGTGGCCTGCAGTTCCTCGACCTGATCCAGGAAGGCAACATCGGCCTGATGAAGGCCGTGGACAAGTTCGAGTACCGCCGCGGTTACAAGTTCTCGACCTACGCCACCTGGTGGATCCGCCAGGCGATCACCCGCTCGATTGCCGACCAGGCACGCACCATCCGTATTCCGGTGCACATGATCGAGACGATCAACAAGTTGAACCGCATTTCCCGCCAGATGCTCCAGCAGTACGGCCGCGAGGCTACGCCGGAAGAGCTGGCCAAGGAAATGGACATGCCGGAAGACAAGATCCGCAAGGTGATGAAGATCGCCAAGGAGCCGATCTCGATGGAAACCCCGATCGGCGACGACGAGGATTCCCATCTGGGCGACTTCATCGAGGACACCAACGTGGAGTCCCCGATCGAGAACACCACCAACATCAACTTGTCTGAAACCGTGCGCGACGTGCTGGCCGGCCTCACCCCGAGGGAAGCCAAGGTGCTGCGCATGCGCTTCGGCATCGACATGAACACCGATCACACGCTGGAAGAAGTCGGCAAGCAGTTCGACGTGACCCGCGAGCGCATTCGCCAGATCGAAGCGAAGGCCCTGCGCAAGCTGCGCCACCCGAGCCGTTCGGAACAGCTGCGCAGCTTCCTGGATATCGACTGATTTCCGGGTTGCGCTGATGTGTTGAAAAAACCCCGCTTCGGCGGGGTTTTTTTTGGGGGTAGCGCCGGGCCATGCCCGGCGGATTTGTATCGATATTCGTACTGTTTACGTAACACTATTCGAGCATCTGCCTGCCGTGGCTTTCGAGTAATTCATTTTAAAACAAAGAATTGTGAATAATTGGATGCTTGCGGCGCCTGATCATTTGCGCTAAATACGTAACACTATTCCGTCAGCAAACCCTGCCATGGCCCGCCCGCCACTGCTTCAGCCCCAGGACCTGATCGCCCAGCTTCCCCCGGGCCAGCCAATGTCGGCGGCGGTCCTGGCCGAACGGCTGGGCGTGAACCGCATGACCTTGAGCCGTCTGGTAGCCGCCAGTGGCGACCAGGTGGTGCGCCTGGGCCAGACCCGCGCCACCGCTTACGCGCTGCGGCAACCCTCGCGCGTGGGCAGCGAATGGCCGCTGTACCGGCTGCGCGAAGACGCCACGCTGGAAGAGCTGGGTCGGCTGGTCGCGCTCAGTGGCGACACCTTCCATGTGGACGCCAGCCGCGCGCGATCAAACCTGCTGCGTGCGCCCGAGGGCGACTTGGCCGGATTCTTCCCCGGTCTGCCCTGGTACCTGGACGACCTGCGTCCGCAGGGCTTCCTGGGCCGCAGCTTCGCCCATGGGCGCGGCCGCGCGCTTGGCCTGCCGACTGACCTCAACCGATGGCAGCGCGATGACGTGCTGACGGCGCTGGTGCAGGGCGGGGGCACCGAAATCGGCGATCTGCTGCTGGGCGGGGACGCAGTGCAGGCGGCTCTGGCTGCACTGGACGCACCCCCGGACCGCGTGGACGCGACCGACCGCGCGCGCCAGTACCCCGAGCGCGCGCGTGCTGCGTTGGCCGGCGAAGACGTGGGCTCATCACCGGGCGGCGAGCAGCCCAAGTTCACCGCCACCGTGGAAAGCGCAGGCGGGCGACGCGCGGTACTGGTGAAGTTCGCCCAACCCGAGGGAGGCGACGCTGCACAGCGCTGGGCCGACCTGCTGGTCTGCGAACACCTGGCCCTGCAGACCCTGCGCGGCGCCGGCATGAATGCCGCCCACAGCGAGCTGCTGCAGACACCCACGCATACGTTCCTGGAAGTGGAGAGGTTCGACCGCACCGCCGATCTGCTGGGGCGGCGTGGCTTCGTCTCGCTGCTGGCGCTGTCGGCCGCCTTCACCGGCGAAGCCACGCTGGACTGGCCCTCTGCCGGTGCGCAACTGCAGGCGATGGGCTGGTTGTCGGCGCGCACCGTGCAGGCCATGGCGCGGCTGCATGCGTTTGGTCGCCTGATCGGCAACACCGACATGCACCAGGGCAACGTGGGTTTCCACTTCGTGGACCGCGGCGCGCTGCCCTTGGCGCCGGCGTACGACATGCTTCCGATGTCGCTGGCACCGTCGCGGCTGGGCGTGCTGAGGCAGGATGCGCCGCTGGACGCCGTGGCACCGCGTGGCAGCGGCGAGCTGGAACACCTGCGCTGGGCGGTGCCGCTGGCGGCGGAGTTCTGGGAGCGCGCGGCGGGGGAGGCGCGCGTGGGCTCGGCCGGGCTGCGTGCCTTGGCGGCGGTGAATGCCGAGCGCGTGCGGGCGATGGGCGCGCGGTTTGGGTGAACCTGCCCGGTAGCGCCGGGCCATGCCCGGCGGATTGTTTCGGTGTCGCTTCTGCCGTTTGAATTCTTCCTCTGGCTGCCGCACGCTGGTTTGGCAGGTGCTCAGCACACCTCGTAGGCGGATCGGACACCCCGGTACCGATGCAGACGCGCAACACGCCGCACCATTCCTGGGGCGGGCTGTTGCTTCGATTGATCCTGCATCTGGAGTACAGCCATGAATGATGTTGAGCCCGTTGAGGCGGATCGAGACTTTCCCGATTTCCTGCCGCTGCTGGACTGGAATGACGTGATGCGGGACGAGATTGAGGATCGCTGGGGCTTTGCCCGGCGAGCGACGTTCGCGCTGCTGACGCAGTCTGGCGCGGGTTTGGTTGAAGGATTTGCTGGCGAGAACCGGCCGGGGTTGGAGGGGGCTAGGCGCGCCGTGGCCCTGTTCTGTGAGCATCTGCGGCAGATGCAGGTGTACGCAGAGGCTGCTGAAGATCGGTTGCGGCAGGTGGCGAGCGTGCTTGCCGTTGATGGCTGAGTAGCGAGGGACGGGCAGGCTCCACTACACTGTGGCGCTGCGCAGGGCCTATAGCTCAACGGTTAGAGCAGGGGACTCATAATCCCTTGGTTCCAGGTTCGAATCCTGGTGGGCCCACCAGTTGATCATCTTTCGTCGCCCTATGTTCTTGCAGGCATAAGTTGGCCGTTTTGGACAACTTATGATGGTAAAACGACCATAAGACGCCCCTTCCGCGGGATGATCGCGGAGTTCGGACTCACTGATCCGGGATGAGGTCGTCATAAGACTCAAGCCAACTGCTGGTCGGACATGGCCGAGACAGCCCGAGAAGCCGGTGATCGGCCCAACGCAGCAAGATCAAGATGGGGCGTTTAAGGCCCCGCCGTCCCTATGGGATCGCGGATGTCGTCATTGACGCCAACTCGGCGCGGACACGAGCCAATACGGCATCGCGCAACTCCCCAACGCGCCGTCCATCAACGGCCGCTGCATAAAGATCGTCATCCCGGCATGAAATAGGCAGGCCTTCCAGGCGGAGCGAAGCTGTGGCTTCAATCAGTGCCTGCTGGCGCTGAACTTTGCTGATTATGGGTACCTCCTGCCTGAGGTCCAATTATACCGCAGACCATCTGATAGCCTTGCGCTGTGGTCGTTGTAGGGTGGTTCCGACAGCGCCCTGGGCGGGGGGGCGTGATAGTAGCTGAACGGCCGACGTACGGAGACGAGATGAGCAAAGCTGAGGCGTTCGCTCAACGATTGAGCGAAAAAGAGGAACCCGGGCGGCAGGATTATGAGGAGGCTCTGGGATGTTTAGATGAGGCCGTGTGCGAGGCGGTAGCCGTCGGACAGGCCCAAGCCGGGAGGATGGCGGGACCCTGCATGGGATACGCGACCTATGTCTTTGCCCGCATGTGTGCCCACGGTACGTCTGCTGTACGTGCCGCGCCGCTGTCCCGGTGGGTTGAAAGTGACCATGCTCAATGGGGATTTCATGCAATTGCATGCCATGCTCGTGCGATCTTGGAAGGAAACCTCTTCTTCCATTACCTCATATCTCCGACCAATGAAGACCTTGAAGAAGGCCGTGCGCGGATCACGCTGCTACAAC
Source organism: Stenotrophomonas sp. YAU14A_MKIMI4_1 (assembly GCF_003086855.1). NCBI lineage: Bacteria > Pseudomonadati > Pseudomonadota > Gammaproteobacteria > Lysobacterales > Lysobacteraceae > Stenotrophomonas > Stenotrophomonas sp. YAU14A_MKIMI4_1. Next base: position 3,925,563 of record NZ_CP025998.1, on the reverse strand, counting down.
TCAACGACTGCTGCAGTCGCGTCAAGATGTTCGCGGACGATCCGGAGCAACTACGAGGGTTTGAGCGGCAGAGGGAGGAACTAATCGCGCGCTTGAAAACCATTCCCTTCTTTCAAAATCTGGCCCAACAAGTTCGGTCACAGTGTCTGTCTGGTAAGAAGGCTTGGTTCCTGGATCGGGCCCAGCTGGTGGAAATGGTTGGAATGAAGAAGGCGCAGTTCGACGTAATCTGGGATCTGTGGTCACAGCACTCCCACATCCACCCTATGTCGTTCTACCGAATGGAGGCCAACGGTCGTGGCTCAGGCTTAGACAATGCCGCGGATCGCAGCTACTTGATTGCCGCGATGCTCATCTGCGCTGAAATACTGAAGGTGGCCACCGACAGGATGGTGGAAGCCTTTCCCGATGTAGCAAACGCGCGCCAAGGCTTAGAATCCAAGTTCAGCCCTGGTCCTAAGAGCAATAGGCCGAAGTAGGCCAGTGCGGAGCGCGAGGCCTTCAGCCATGAAACGGCCGAGACAGTGTGCGCGGGTGAACTGAACGTGGGAGATGTCACTGGGGCTGAAGGAACTATGGCCGCGTTCGCGCATTTGATGTTCTTGCTCTGGCTGATGAGTTGAACTAGAAGCTGATCTTTGAAGCCAACTAAGAGGCGATAGGAACAACTGCAGATATGGCCAGCAGACGGAGCAAAACAGAGCGAACTAGGCATGGCTACTGCAAACTGACCGGAAAGCCCGGGCGTTTCGTCAAGTCGCACATCATTCCACAGGCGTTGACGAAGATCAGCGAACAAGGTGGCCCATTCTTTCAGTATGGGGAGGGCACGAGGCCTACTCAGCGCTGCAGTAGCTGGTATGACCAAGGTCTTGTCATACGCGAGGGAGAGGACATCCTGTCCGAAATTGACACCCGGGCGATTGAGGCATTGAGGGAGCATCGCCTTGTATGGAGTAGTTGGGGCGAGGCAACGACGCTTGGCAGCTTACATGACGTGATCCAGGATCCCTTTGGGTTCAGGCAGGTCCACATGGATACGAAGATGTTGCGTATCTTCTTCTTGAGTCTGCTCTGGCGGGCTGCGGAGAGCCAGCTCAGCGAGTTCAAGGAGATTGCGCTTCCCGCTGCGGATGCTGAGGTGATCCGTAAAGCCCTGGTAGACGGACTGGAGCCACCAATGAGCTTCTATCCAATACAGCTGACTCAGTTATCTACTTTGGGGCCGGTGCACAATCATGCTCCAAGACGGGATGTCAAATACCTGCCTTGTACTGATGATGTTGAGCGTCCGATAGACATGTATCGGTTCTACTTCGATGGGCTAATCGCTCATATCATGCTTCCCACACTTGATAGCGTCGAGATTGGGGATCTAGGCGCACTTGTTCTAGGGGGAGAATCTTCTGTAGTTTCTTCCACCGTAACGTTTGAGAAATCAGCACAACGGAGAGATATAGCCGCCATCCTCAGAGAGTATGATCTTCACGAGGACTTCTTACGACGGTGAGCCTTCTCGCTTCTGCACTGCTGAGGGGCCTAGCGATTAGGCTCGATCCTTCTTGCCGGGTGCGTATCTTCATTGAGCGGTGTTGAGTGCAGCATCACGAGACAGATTAGACGGCCTAATTGAAGCGAGGGGCTACGTCATCGCTTCTCCGTTGATAGTACTTTTCGCACGACATGCAACGGCGCGCCTGATAGTTCGGCAGCCATGCGGGTGAGAGACCTGATAGACCGGTGCTCTGTGCTTGGGAGCAGGGACCTAATTGCCATTGCTGCCGCCAATGTTTGCCGCTCCTTCTCGGCATTCTTCCACTCACGATGCAGGGCACTGAGCTGTCTGGTAAGCCATGGAAAACTGTTTCTGGCAGGTGTGACGCTGTAGTCCCGGCTGCGGCAGAACTGATCCGTAGAAGGGTAGGGCGGGCCTGCGGTGATGGCAGCTTCCAGTTCCTTTCGAAACCACACGCTACGATTTGCTCGCAAGTGGTCAATCGGCCTGCGTATCCTCCGCGGTGAAGCTCTGCCAATTTCCAATCCGTATTGGGCTGCTGCCGAGGCTGGCGAGGCTATAAGCTGCACGATGTCCACACCAAAGTGAGTAGCTACCGCAATCAGTGATGTCAGTCGCGGGAGAATCGGGCACCGCCTCGTGTGAAGAATATCTCCAAGTTGCTCTCCCCAGTCCTTGGCAGGGCTGCTGACGTTGCTGAGGAACACATGCAGCGACCCCGAGGCTGCTCCACGGACCTCTCCCAGTAGCCGTTTCCCGTATCCAGGGCCGCACACTGCAAATGTGCGGCCTTTTCTATTGAAGGCCCGTGCTTTCGCTAGCTCATCGGGCCTCCCCCTCGCTGTTCAGGGATTGGTGAGCCAGGCGCACACCTCCTCGCGACGAGCGAACCAGCCTCTGCGCCCAGGAATCTGGAACATCTTGATGGTGAGCCGTCCGGTTCGGCGCGCTTTTGCGAGGGCCTTTCTGGTGGGAAAGCCCAATAGTCTGGCTGTGTCCGCCGCAGAGAAGATGGGACTGTCGGGGACGGTTACGCCGAGTAACGGTGCCGCCCAAGAAGACCCGGTGGGGGGGCGGTTGGGGGAGGGATCTGAGAGCTTGGCATGCTTAGTCGCGCTCTGTCCGGTCTGATTGAACCTGTATAGATCTATTGCTGTGTTGATGCAAGTTATTGATATGTAAGATATAAATATATATAACTCGAGTCCGAGAATAGCGGCAGCATCAATCGCTTGGAGTGGCTTTGCTTAGCACGGCCGCCATACACGAGCAGATCGCGCAAGCGATCTAGACTGGGCAGTGCTGCAGTTGTAGGTAAGCTCGAAGCGGCCTGGGCGGTCCGCCGCCCGTCATGGCCGGCTTAGCCATCGAACTGTCGGGCAAGCCAGTGCAGCAGACGCGTGAGCCAACCGGGCCTAGCGACTGAATGTGGCGCCGGGCCGCCCAGCTGCCCTTGGGGCTCGTTCTGCGCATTGAAGTAGGCTTGGCGCAGTCGAGCGTTGACCTCGCGCCCCTCACGGATCGCCACCTCGCTCATCCCGGCTGCCCACTCCACGCGACCGCAGGTGATCCAATAGTGCGACCGGCAGGGGAAGCTCCAGTTGCCGATCGAAGGCCGAAGCGAAGCGCCGCTTGTGGTTCGTTTTAGCCGCCATTGGACTGGCGAGAGAGGCGTGATCACCTCCCTCCCGCAGCCGCAGGCGCAGGCGTGTGCAGCACAGTTAAAGCGGTTGGAGACGTAGAGGACCCCCGGCGTCAACGGCTGGGGAAAGCTCTCTACCTCGCTCAATTGATAGCGTCGGGTCTTCACTCGCCCACCCGCGTGCAGGCCATGGTGCCCGTCGCCGTCGTGTATGTGGTGAGCGGGGCATCTCCACTACCGATGTAGAACCCACGGCGTTTCTTCCACGCTTCGACTGCAAAGAAGGCGTTGAGCGCGTTTAGATCGCCAACCTGCACGTTGGTGGCATACAAGTTGTCGTCCTGGTGCGACGCCGTGGGCATTGTCCTGAGCGCCTCCGGCCCGGTTCGCGGGTCGAGCACAGATAGCCGGACGATTGCGAACAACCCGGACTCCGGCGTTAGCTGTACGCCCATTCCGGTGTCGAACATAACTGTGCCGGTCGAGCTGATCGTGTCCGCGATCAGTCTCCGCGTCTCGCCCCGGTCGACGCAGACGAAGACGGCGTCGTAGGCGACCAGCTCGGCTACGTTTTGTGGTTCGATCATGACTGCGTGGGGGCGTACACCTCCGTGCAACTGGCTGTAAACGCTCGCGAGATAGTCGACCTTTGTCACCCCATCTTGCAGGACGTGAAATGGCACGGCGCCGGGATACCGGAAGGCGTTGTGCTGCTGCAGTTGGTCGCCGTCGTAAAGATGGATTTCAGCCACAGGTGTCTTTGCGATCAGATCTAGAACATAAGCGCCAGTTCCGCCCAGCCCCACGATAGCGATCCGTTGCCCGGCTAGCCGTCCAGTCGCCACGGCGATGCCTGCACGGGTCGAGGCCGTGTCGGTATACACGAACGGACCGTCACCTTCCTGAGCTAGGACGGGCTTGAACACCTGCGCTTTCAAGGAGGGGTGGATGGCCTGCGCGTGGCCAACCAGCATGTTTGTGTAGGCCATGACCTTGTCGTAATAATCAGCGTACTGACCCGACCGAGGCTTTGCCGAGAAGAAGTGGTCGACCTTAATGCGCGGCGTGAGCTGCTGCTCGGTACTCTGGTTAATGATCTTGTCGAGCCGCGCCCCCTTTGAGTCGCACGGCGTGTCTCCTATGAAGTAGGCGGTGTGGTCGGATGGCGTCACTGCGATGTCCGCAGTAAGGTCGAGGCGAAACACCAGCGTCCCACGACGGGTTTCGCGGCTTGCAGTCACATATGGGATGTCATGGACGAGGAGGTAGCCGTCGGCCACCTCCAGCGTCATGCCCTCATTGCGCAGGCGCATTAGATTGGGACTACGACTTATCAGTGAGGAGCACATAAAACTCCATCCCTCCCTTCGCCTCGACGGACTGTCCGATTACCAGGTTGCCCGCGGGGTTTGCACGGGGTCCGTGGCTGTAAGTCACGGTGTACTCGGCCTTTTCATCCGCCGGGTTCGCGTCGGGGTGCGCGAGGCGGACCACCGACCAGAAATCCAACACGCGCTGATGCACCTGATGGGGCCGCGTGTTGACAAAGACCTCAATCGCGATTCGTTGCGTGGCAAAGCGTTCGACCTCGGCGCCGCCCAGGTCGAATGGTTCGTTGTCGCGAACAAGACGGTCTTCACCCCCGACGACGATGTGGAACACATCGTGGTCGGCCGGCTCGACGCGGGCTAACTGCTTCAGCTGAAGGCCGGTGACCGCCTGTAGGCCCCAGTCTCGGGCCTGCTCGTCCACGTACATGCGGAAGGACCGATCGCTACGGAAGGTGATGAAGCGCTCCCGACCCTGAGGGCGCAGGTCGACGGTCTCTTCGGGGCGAATTTCCTCGAGGGCGCCATGCGGCAGGAGTTGGAAGATGAGGTGATCAGCGGTCGGGTAGCGCCCGGCTGCATTCAGCAGTTGGGCGCCGGTGGGGACGGGATCGTCGATGGTTGCGGGTTCGAAGTCGAACCCTTCGTCTGCGATATGCAGCCGGAAGCTGCCGCGAGAATCTGAAGTGGTCATCCTGCAAATGCTCCTCTGGCGGGCACTGCGCCCGCTGTGTGGAAAGAATAGCTAAGAAATAGCCATTTGCAATAGTTGACATAGCTAACAGATCCTGCTAAAGTCTACGTCCGAGGCGGAGAAAGTTTATGGCGCAGCCCAAGAAAACTATGACACTCAATCTCACTGATGCTGAGATGGAAGCATTGGAGTCGTTGTGTGATAGGAAAGACATGAGTAAAACGGCCGTGCTCAAGCAGGCTCTTCGTCTTTATCAGGCCGTCGAGATGCGCCTGGCTGGGGGCGAGAAGCTCTTCTTCGAGGACGAAGACAAGCGGACTAAAGCCGAGGTAGTGATGCTATGACCCGCTATCCAGGTCGCCGCTATTTGGTGGACATGGGGACGGGGCAGCTGGTGGAGGCCGAAATCTTCGACGCCATCAGCCCCGCCGACATTGCCGATTGGCGGACGACCTGGAAACCTGAGATGGATGGCCTCGTCCAAAAGCTTCAAGCGCAGAACGTGCCGCGCCACCTGTGGCCCCAGAGCCATCATTGGGACTGGGTCAGCAAAGTACCTCCTCCCATGGCGATCTTTGAAAAGGGCTACGCTCTGCGATGCGAGGGGCGGCTACAAGGACTGATGCGCGTGAACTCGGTGTCTCAGCGGTGTCGCCTGCCTGAGCAGCAGGGTTCAGACTGCATTTACGTCGACTTCATCGAGACCGCGCCCTGGAATCAGGCGTGGTATTCGGTGACGCCGAAGTACAGTCTGGTGGGGTCGGTGCTGATGGCGGCCGCGATTCAGGAGAGCGTGGACCAAGGGCTCAAGGGACGACTGGGTCTGCACTCGCTGCCGCAATCCGACTCGTGGTATGCCCAACGTCTCGGCCTGGAGGACTTGGGTCTGGATGCCGACCGCTACGAAGGCCGGCTCAAGTATTTCGAGGCGACGCCTGAAATCGCGGCGAGCATTTTAAACGGAGTCAAATTCCCATGAACGAGAGCTTGAAGGACTGGAGTCTGCGAATGGCGCGGCTGGAGCTCGGTCAGGAGATTCGTGCTGGAAGCTTCGGTTTGAAAGATGTTCCGGCATCAGTTCAAACTGGTGCCCTGTCCGAGACGGGTACTGAGTCGAAGGTCGTCTTTGCAAGATTCGTCGAGCTCATGCGGCGCAAGCGCGGGCTTACAGTCGAGCAGCTGGCGGAGGCGTGTGGCATCGAGGTGGCGGACGTCATTAACATTGAAGACGAGGACTTGACAGGTATAGGTCCTCGTACGGTTTACCAGCTAGCTAACTGGTTCGAAGTCTCCGTGTCGAAGCTAATGCAGCTGGCGGGGCTGAAGAATGTGGAAGACGCGACTTTAGCCCAGCAGGGTCTTCGATTCGCTGCTCGTTCGAATTCGATGGCATCGTTGACCAAGGAAGAGCGCGAAGCACTAGATGAGTTCGTATCAGGTCTGGGCGAGCAGTAGCGGACGTCTGGATTCGGAATGTTGCATCGTACGTAGGTCGATTAGAAGTGCGGCGCACACGCTGCGTTGAAATTCGACCTCTAAGGAGCTGGCATGGCAAAGAATGTCGTGGTGTCGCCAAAGACCGCCGCGGATATCGAGCAGCGCGTTGACCGTGTGATCCGCGGCCTCGGCAATCCTGAGCCTCCGTTGGACCTGGACGACGTCCGGGAGTTGCTTCGCTTGGATCGCCGGTTCTACACCGCCGATGACACCAGCTCAGTCGGTGAGGTCGTCAGCAAAATTCGCGTGGCTTCCAAGCAGGTCCTTAGTCGCCCCGGGCTGCTCTGGGATGCCATCAAGAAGCTCGAGCTTAAGGCGCTCTATATCCCAGACCGAAAGCGGATCCTTCTGGACGCGACACTACCGAAACTCAAGCATCGCTGGAACGAAGCACACGAGATCGGTCACAGCCTCTTGCCTTGGCATGAAAGCGTGATGCACGGAGACGATGTGCATACACTTTCGCGCGCCTGCCATGACATGGTCGAGAGCGAGGCCAATTACACCGCGGGCAGGCTCTTGTTCTTGCAAGACCGATTCGTGGAGGAAGCGAGGTCGACGGCTCCAAGTCTCCGTGCCGTTCGAGACCTGGGAAAGGCGTTCGGAAATACCTCCGCCACCACGTTGTATCGCTATGTGGAGTCGTGTGGCGCCGATGCTGTCATGCTCGCGATGATCACATGCCATCCCCATGCTTCGATGCGGCCAGATGGCTTCGATCCGCTAGATCCATGCAAGTACGTCATCCAGTCGCGGGCATTCGATGCGCGCTTTGGCAACGTCAGCGAGATGGAACTGTTCGCATGCATCGAAGGGTACTGCGCGCCTCGTCGCGGCGGCCCCCTCGGCAGCGACGACGTGGTACTGCGTGATCGGAATGGTGCGCCGCACGTGTTCTCATTTGAGACGTTCTTTAACCAATACGAAGCTCACACCTTGGCCATACTTCGAGGACCAAGGAACCCACTAGTCTTTGTTGGCAGATGAGAGCGAGCTATTGACTGACATCTGTTGCGGCGGGAACTATTTTTGCGGAAAGGGATGCCAGCGGTGCCAATTCGGGAACCCTTCAAGCCAATAATGCCCACCTGAAGCGGTGGAGTTCTTCGCTTCACATCCGAGCGCCGTGTTACAAGTGCTCACGACAAGGCCAGTTCCTGCTTAATGACACAAAGTAGACGATTGCCCGTCTGCTGACGTGGGCCGATATGGTTCTGGTTGGTCTTCTGACCAAGCCAATCAAGCGCTTTTCGTAGTCCCATGGTGCCGCAGAGGCCCCGCCTTACCGGACAGTCTTCTGCGCTTGTGCTGCCACTTGGCGGAGACTGAGTTGCATTTGGTGCAAATGATGGTCTATGCCGGCGAGGAGCCTTGGCGCGGCCTCTGAAGCAACTGGGCCCGCAGCAACCGGTAGTGATCTAGTAGGAGTAGGTCGGTACGGCTCGCGCTATCGAAGAATGCCCCCGGCGCAGATAGGGGCGGGCATCCTCTGAGGTTACGGAGTGCCCTTTCACCACCTCAATCAGCCAAAAAATCAACATCAAATTCACTTGGTCTCGCGGCGTCGCCGGGCTCGATCTCGGCCGAGTGCGTGATTGACGGATGGTGCAAAATCGGCGCTCTATCTGGACAAGTTATGGCCCAAGTTGGCGGACAATTTATGATTTCAGGAACACCCTACAATGGCCGGAACATTCTAAAGAACAAGCTTTTCGGCCCTTCCTTCTTTGCTTGCGTCCTGGATGGTCCGGCAGAATCCAGACATCTGTGGCCGCATCTTTGGCTGTAACCTCCCCATCTCTGCTGGACCGGCGGCTCGCCCGATAGACGGACTTGCGAGACTGAGCAGGGCGTGTGTGTAGAGTGATTCTGCGGAGCCATCAGTTGAGCCTTGCCAGGCCCTCAACCAAATCGATTGGAATTCTGAGCATCGGACGCCGAGATGAGAATCCTATACGCCTGCTAAGGTTCTGCAGTAAAGCGCCGATACGTGTGGGTAAGTTCTTCGGCCCTTACAGGAATGAAATTTCCAAAAATTTCCGATCAAGCTGTTGCGGCCGATGTGGAAATGGCGCTTCGCTTGGCGCTACTCGTGGGCGTTTCGGCTGCCGCCCTCGGCCTGCTCTACGAGAGGACCAGCGGCATAGGCAGAAGCGTTTTCTGTAACGCAATCAGCGGGCTCTCATCACCCCATCTGATGATTCTTGGGTTTTTTGCTTACTTGGGTTTGTCCTTGGTCGCGCTGGTGGCGTCGTCAATCCCAAGTCTGGCAGCGGCGGCGGGCAAGGTATCGCGCGAATTCGCGCTCTTGGAAATTCAATGGTGCTCCGCCACGGCCGGATTGCTATGCGGCATCGTGGGGTTCACTTCTCGAACGGTTCCTTGGTGGGGATTGATGATGACTGCCATTGCGGTAAGTGGTGCCATGCTGCTTGCGGCTTTCACATGGTATTGGGCAGAAATTATCAGGGACGCCGTCGAAGATTTTCAGCTACCCCGGGTTGTGCGCATTCGTCGGGCCGTCCTTGCCCTGATTCTTCTCTACTTGTTTTGGGGCCCCTTCGTGGGAATGCAGGATTGGTCGCCGCTCCGCGAGGGGGTTCCGGACTGCTCTCCCTCAAAGGACGTGGGCCAGTAGATCTGTCCCACCATTGCCTCCCCCGCGAGCCGGCTTTCAACACCGCGCTCACACCCCCAGCGCCACGCTCAGGCCTCTGCAAGGAGGCTCCCCATGGCACCCACCATCCGCATCGCGTCCTCTTCCGACCTCCCGCAGGTCGCTGCGCTCTTCAGCGATTACCGGCAGTTCTACGAACAGCCTGCCGACCTTGAACTGGCCACGACCTTCATGCGCGATCGGTTACAGGCCGGCGATTCACTGGTGCTGGTAATCGAATCCGAAGAACACGGAATCGTCGGGTTTACCCAGTTGTACCCACTGTTCGATTCAGTAAGCGCGCAGCGCAGTTTCATTCTGTACGACCTGTATATCTCGCAATCGGCACGTCGCCAGGGCCTCGCCCGTGCGCTGATGATCGCGGCAACCGACGAGGCACGTCGGCGTGGCGCGGGGCGCCTGGAACTGCAAACCGGCCGCAGCAACCTGCCTGCGCAGCGGCTGTACGAAGGCCTGGGATGGGAGCGCGACGACGCCTTCTTCGTCTACGCCATTCACCCATAGGCCGCGCCGGGCGTCGGGTGTCCTGTAAACCCAGCTTGACACCCCGCCCGCCAACATGGACCTTTCCCCCCCATGACTATTGATATCGAATCGCTCAGCCTGCGCGAGCTGGGCGCCCTGGTGGCCGCCGCTGAACAGCGCAAGGCGCTGATCACCTCCCGTCGCCCGGCCGCCGCCGTGCGCCGTCTGCTCAAGGCCGCCGCCGCCGAAGCCGGTTACACCATCGAAGAGCTGTTCGGTGAGGATGCGGAGACCGCGCCCGCGCCGGCCCGCAAAACCACCCGCCGCAAGTCTGGCAAGGTGGCGCCCAAGTACCGCGATCCCGAATACAAGCGCCTGACCTGGACCGGCCGCGGGCGCATGCCGCGCTGGCTGGCCGCCAAGGTGTCCAAGGGCCACAAGGTCACCGATTTCCTGATTCCCGGCCTGGCCAAGCCGACCGCGGGCAAGACCAGCACCATCGGCAAGCGCACCGTCATCAAGAAGGCCTGAGGCCTGCATCCCACTCCCGCATGCGGAGTGGGACCGCCTTCGCATTCCTTATCTGGATCGATCTAATATGCTCCCATCTATCCAGCACGGGAGCGCACGGCATGGCGTTGGGGAAGTGGATGATGGCCGCCTGTACGGCGGTGGCACTGGCGTCGGGCGCGCAGGCCGCGCCGCCGGCCACCTCGGGTAATCCGATCCTGCAGGGCTGGTACGCCGACCCGGAGGCGGCCGTGTTCGGCAGCCGCTACTGGATCTTCCCGACCACCTCGGCCGTGTACGAAGCGCAGACCACCTTCGATGCGTTCTCGTCGCCCGATCTGCTGCACTGGACCAAGCATGCCGACGTTCTGAACGCCAAGGCGGTGCCGTGGGCCAAGCGCGCCATGTGGGCGCCGTCGGTGGTGGAAAACAACGGCAAGTACTACTTCTTCTTCGCTGCCAACGACATCAAGAACGATAGCGAGCTGGGTGGCATCGGCGTGGCCGTGGCCGACCGCCCGCAAGGGCCCTACAAGGATCTGCTGGGCAAGCCGCTGGTGGGCGCGTTCCATAATGGCGCCCAGCCCATCGACCAGTTCGTGTTCAAGGATGACGATGGCGCCTGGTACATGATCTACGGCGGCTGGAAGCACGCCAATATTGTGCGCCTGAAGGACGATTTCACCGGCGTGCTGCCGCTGGCCGATGGCACGCTGTTCAAGGAAATCACCCCGGCCCCGGAATACGTGGAAGGCCCGCTGATGTTCAAGCGCGGCGGCCGCTACTACTTCATGTGGTCCGAAGGCGGCTGGGGCAGCCCGGATTATTCGGTGGCCTATGCCATTGCCGATGCGCCCACCGGGCCGTTCAAGCGCGTCGGCAAGATCCTGCAGCAGGATGAAGCCATCGCCACCAGCGCCGGCCACAACTCGGTGATCCAGGTGCCGGGCACCGACCGCTGGTACATCGTCTACCACCGTCGCCCCCACGGTGACAGCGCCCGCGACCACCGGGTGACCGCCATCGAACGCATGGAGTTCGATGCGCAGGGCCACATCCTGCCGGTGAAGATCACCCATGAGGGCGTGGCGGCCGATCCACTGCGCTGAGGCCGGCCGAGCGGCGCGCCATCAGGCGTTCTGGAACACTGCCAGCTGCGCGGCGAACGCGCGCTGGTAGGCCGGCCGTGCCGTTGCGCGCGCCACGTAGGCGCCCAGCAGCGGGAATTCATCGACGATGCCGCTGCTCTTCAGGCGTAGCAGCACCGACACCATCAGCAGATCGGCGGCGCTGAACCCAGCTTCCAGCCAAGGGCCATCGCCCAGCCGTGCAGACAGTTCGCCCAGCCGCCGCCGCACGCGCTCATCCAGCATCACCAGCCGCTGTGTATACCAGGGTTGTTCGCGTTCCAGCACCCAGGCCAGCGAGCGCTCGACAATCGGCGGCTCCACCGTGTTCAACGCGGCGAACATCCACATGATCGCGCGCATGCGTGCGTTGCCATCGGGCGGCAGCAGGCCGGCATGCTGCTCGGCCAGGTGCAGGATGATCGCGCCGGATTCGAACAGCACCAGGTCGTCTTCTTCGTAAGTGGGAATCTGCCCGAACGGATGAAGCGCGCGGTGCGCCGGTTCCTTCATTTCAGCGAAGCTCAGCAGTCGCACGTCGTAGGCCAGGCCCAGTTCTTCCAGTGCCCAGCGCACGCGCATGTCGCGTGCCAGGCCCTGGCCACGGTCGGGGGAGGTGGCAAAGGCGGTGATGGTCGGTTGCATGCTGCTGCTCCTGCAGGGAAATGGCCTGCGTTACCTGTTCCGACGAACGACGGGGCCGGCAATCGACAGGCCAACCCCATCGGCTGGATGTGATTCGGCAGCAACTGCTTCCGCGCAGGCAACATGGCGTCCCCGCCGACGGGTCTACTGGCGCATCCATGGGTTTTCTACGCTGGTTTCGCACGGCTACCTGCCGTGTTGCGCGCCAGCTCGCTGCTGTTGCCCGCCCGCCAACTCTGTGGAGATCGCCTCATGTTCAGTCTGGAAAATACTGCCGCCCCCATCGCCCCTGCACTCGATGAACTGGTGCCCTCGCGCTACGCCCTGAACGTGGGCGATGTTGAAGTGCTGGTGATCAGCGATGGCGTCCTGCCGCTGCCCACGCAGATGCTGGGCCACAACGTGCCTGCAGCGGACCGCGACGAATGGTTCGACGAGATGTACCTGCCGCACGATGCCTTCGATTGGGCGTTGAACGTGATGGTGGTGCACAGTGGTGATCGCACCATCCTGATCGACGCCGGCCTGGGCATGGACCCGGACCTGCAGTTGCCGCGAGCCGGCCAGTTGATCCGCCGCCTGGGTGCGGCGGGTATCGATCTGGGCGGGATTACCGATGTGGTGATCACCCACATGCACATGGACCACATCGGCGGCCTGCTGGTGGACGGAGTGAAAGAACAGCTTCGCCCGGACCTGAAGATCCACATTGCGGCGGCCGAAGTGGAATTCTGGAAGTCGCCGGACTTTGCCCGCACCAACATGCCGCAGGGCTTCCCCGATGCACTGCGGGCCACGGCCAAGCAGTTCTGGGCCGAGTACAGCGGCCTGGTGCACACCTTCCAGGACGAGCAGCAGATCGCGCCGGGTGTGGTGGCGCGCCGTACCGGTGGGCACACGCCGGGGCATTGCGTGGTGCGCGTGGCATCGGCTGGCCAGGCGCTGACCTTCGCCGGCGATGCGGTGTTTGCAGTGGGCTTCGATCAGCCGAACTGGCACAACGGCTTCGAGCACGATCCGGAAGAATCGGCGCGCGTGCGCATTGCCCTGTTGGACCAGCTGGCCGGCAGTGGCGAAATGCTGGTAGCCACCCACCTGCCGTTCCCGTCGGTGGGCCGGGTTTCACGCGATGGCCAGGCCTACCGCTGGGTGCCGGTGTTCTGGGATTTCTGAGCGGCCACCGCAGCACATCGATCCAATACGGTCGATCAAGTTTTACGGACCATTCGTCACCGATGCGCCCGGATCCGGGCGCACAGTAGCGCCTGTCCAACCACCCAAGACGAGGTTCCCCCATGAAATTTGCTACCCGTACCCTGGCCGCCGCCGTGCTGGCCCTGTCCGTGCAGGCCGGCGTGTCCGCCCAGGCGGCCGAGCCTGTCAAGCCGGCCGCGGTCACCAGCATTGCCCGCACCGCCAGCTACATCACCACCGCCGACGGCGTGCAGCTGTACTACAAGGATTGGGGCCCCAAGGACGGCCCGGTCGTCACCTTCAGCCACGGCTGGCCGCTGAACTCGGACAGCTGGGAATCGCAGATGATCTTCCTGGCCAACCACGGTTACCGCGTGATCGCGCACGACCGTCGTGGCCACGGCCGTTCCAGCCAGCCCTGGGATGGCAACGACATGGATCATTACGCCGATGACCTGGCCACGGTGATCAACACCCTGGACCTGCACGACGTGACCCTGGTGGGCTTCTCCACTGGCGGCGGCGAAGTGGCGCGCTACATCGGCCGCCATGGCACCGGCCGGGTGAAGAAGGCCGTGCTGATCAGCTCGGTGCCGCCGTTCATGCTGAAGACCGCCGACAACCCCAACGGTCTGCCGATCGAAGTGTTCGACGGTATCCGCAAGGCGCAGATGGAAAACCGCGCGCAGCTGTACAAGGACATTCCGTCGGGCCCGTTCTACGGCTTCAACCGCCCGGGCGCGAAGGTTTCCCAGGGCCTGATCGACGCCTGGTGGGCGCAGGGCATGCAGGGTGGCCACAAGAACACCTACGATTCGATCGCTGCGTTCTCGGCCACCGACTTCCGCGCCGACCTGAAGAAGTTCGATGTGCCGACCCTGGTCATCCACGGTGATGACGACCAGATCGTGCCGATCGACATCTCCGGTCGCCAGTCGGCCAAGCTGATCAAGGGCGCCAAGCTGATCGTGTACCCGGGTGCGCCGCACGGTCTGACCGACACTCACAAGGACAAGGTCAACCAGGACCTGCTGGCCTTCCTGCAGCAGAAGTAAGTGCGAAGACGAAGGCCCCGGCAATGCCGGGGCCTTCTGCGTTGCGGCTACTGGATGGCCAGCTGGCGGTCCAGATGCTGCAGTTTGTGCGGATTGCGCTGCACCAGGATCTGGATGATCTGCTCGCCATCGGTATCGAAGGCCATGGCCGATTCCAGCACGCCGTCGAAGTAGCGCAGCAGGCCCAGCCGGCCATTGATCATGGTCGGCACCATGCGCAGCTGGTCCTTGCGGCGCAGGTGCGGTGCGTACAGCAGCTGGGCGATCCGCGCGCCACCCACCATCGGCTTGGGGAAACTGGTGACGATGCCGCCGCCGTCGCCGATCAGCTCGGCCGACTCGGCCATCAGTGCCTTCATGCTGGCGAAATCACCGCTGGAAACTGCATCGGCAAAGCGTTGCATCAGCTTCTGGTGGACATGCTGCGGCACGTTGTAGCGGGGTCGCGCCTGGCGCAGCTGCAGCCGTGCACGGTGCACGATCTGCCGGCACGCCGCTTCGGTCTTGTCCAGGGTGCGGGCGACCACGGCGTAGTCCTGCTCGAACACATCGTGCAGCAGGAACGCGGCGCGCGCGTCCGGTGCCAGCCGCTCAAGCACGTTCAGGAAGGCCACCGACAGATCGCTGGCGGTTTCCAGCACGTGTTCCGGGGTGGTCGATTCGTCGGTCAGCAGCGGCTCGGGCAGCCACATGCCCACATAGTGTTCGCGACGGTGCCGGGCCAGGCGCAGGCCATCGATGGCGCGGCGGGTGGTGGTGGCCACCAGCCAGGCCTCGGCATTGTCGATCTGCGCTCTGTCGGCGCCATGCCAGCGCAGCCAGACATCCTGCACCACGTCCTCGGCTTCATGCGCCGAGCCGAGCATGCGGTAGGCCACGCCGAACAGGCGCGGGCGAAGCTGGGTGAAAAGGGCGGTCGAGTCGTCCATGCCAGCGCAGACGGGACAGTTCCCCGGATTGTGACACCCGGGGAGCTGTGGAGGGGGCTGGTTGGACGGGCGCGCTCAGTGCGGCGGCAGTACCGCCGGGGTGCCGATGTCCTTCAGCAGGAAGACCACGAACCTGGCTGGCTCGGTCTTGCTGGCGTTGCGGCCCACGGTGTGCAGGTCCTGCGGACCTTCATGGAAGGCCTCGCCGGGGCCGAGGGTGACTTCGCGGCCGCCGGCAACGCCCATCACGATGCGTCCCTGCAGCACGTAGACGAAGCCGTGGGCATCGTGCCGGTGCACCGGGTCGGCGCCGCCGGGCGGGTATTCCACGGTCAGGATCAGCGCCTCCTTGCCGGGGTAGTCGGGCAGGGGCTGGGTCATGACCTCGCGCACGACAGGTTCCGGTGCGGCCTTCTGGGCGGTGGGCGTGGCGGGGGCCGCCTGTGCCGTGGTCATCGACAGCAGGCCGCACAGTGCCAGGGCAATAGGGGTTCGCATGGGATGTCTCCTGGGAAGGAAGTGGCGCCGTGCCGGAGCGCGGCGCAGCCGGATCAGGCCAGTCCGGCCCGGGACAGGCCGAAGGCCTGGTCGAGGACACCCGGCACGGTGCCGAATGCCACGTTGGCGCGGTTCCAGGCGTTGATCGCCATCACCGCGTAAGTCAGGTCCACCAGCTCCTGTTCGGACAGCTGCGCGCGAACCTGGTCGTACAGCGCATCGGCCACGCCTTGGGCAGGTAGATGGGTCAGGGCATCGGTCCATGCCAGGCAGGCGCGCTCGCGCGGGCTGAACAGGTTCGATTCGCGCCATGCCGCAACATGGTGCAGCCGCAGCGGACGCTCGCCACGGATCGTGGCTTCCTTCACATGCATGTCCAGGCAGAACCCGCAGCCATTGAGCTGCGAGGCGCGGATGTTGACCAGGTCGATGATGGCCGGTTCGATGCTGGCGTGATGGGCGGCATGCGAGAACGTGCCGAGCTTCTTGAACAGTTCGGGGGACAGTGCGGCATAGTCCAGACGATGGGTCATGGCAGGGGGCCTGTAGGCAGGGGAACGTGCTGCGCAGGCTACGAACGCGGCGGCGGTGGCGGTAGGCCGCGCCGGGGATGCATCGCGTTGCACGAAAAACACCAATGGCCTGTCACAGCGGCAGGCGCCCGCACGTCTGCCGGGCATGGACACCCCGAACGCCCATGCCTTGCGCCCTGCCAGCGAACGTATCTGGCAGTCCTTCCTTGCCGCGCTGGCGCAGCTGCCTGCCGACGCCCGCGCCGTGCTGTTGCTGCATGACGTGCTGGGTGCCGACGTGGACGACATCGTGCCGCTGCTGGGCCTGAGCGCCGCAGCGTGCCACCAGCGCCTGCTGCAGGCGCGTGCCCACCTGCACCAGCACCCCAACGCTGTGGAGCCCTCGACCCCATGAATGCATCGTCCCCTGCGACCGCCGCTACGGCCGCGCGCGATCCGCTCAATGCCTCGTTTTCCACCAGCTACGCGGGCGTGCTCGCGTTCATCGCCGTGGCCAGCGAGGGCAGCTTCGCCCGCGCCGGTGACCGCCTGGGCATCGGCAGGTCGGCGGTCAGCCGCAGCGTGCAGAAGCTGGAAACCCAGCTGGGCGTGCGCCTGTTCCTGCGCACCACGCGATCCACCTCGCTCACCCGCGAGGGGGAACTGTTCCTTGAAGGCTGCAGCCCTGGCGTGGAGTGCATCCTGCAGGCGCTGGATGAAATGCAGGACCTGCGCGAAGGACCGCCGCGCGGTCATCTGCGCATCAGCGCCACGCACGGTTTTGGCCGCCGCGTGATCGCGCCGTTGCTTGCGGCCTTCCGCAGGGAACATCCGCAGGTGACCGTGGAGCTGCTGCTGGACGAACAGGCGCCGGATCTGGCCGGCGATCGCATCGACATCGCCTTCCGCGAAGGCGTGCTGGAAGACAGCCAGGTCATCGCCAAGCAGCTGGTGCCGATGCAACTGGTGGCCTGCGTGTCGCCGGCGTATGTGCAGGCCCATGGTGCGCCGCAGAGTGTGGACGCGCTGGCCACCCATGCCTGCATTGGTCGCCGGCTGCCCGCCGGGCGCATGCAACGCTGGGAGTTCCGGGTGGACGGCCAGGAGCTGCACCCGCAGCCCACCGCGGCGCTGGTGTTCAACGATGCCGAACTCGTGCTGCAGGCCGTGGTCGATGGCCTGGGCATCGCGCAACTGCCCAGCTACCAGGTGCGCGATGCGCTGCGCGCCGGCAGTGTGGTGACCTGCCTGGACCGCTATGCGCCGCACGACCGCGGCCACTACCTGTGCTACCTCAGCCGGCGGCAACTGCCCAAGCGTATCCGCGCGTTCATCGATTTCAGCACCCAGCGGGTGCGCGCGCTGGACCTGGACGCCATTTCGCACTGGGAAGCACGCCAGCAGGCCGCCGTGGCCGCGACCGCCGATGGGCCGGCATGGGCCTGAGCGATTGGTGCATGGCAGGCAACAACGTGGGGCCGCCGCCGGATCTACTGCCGGCCCAGCGGTGTTCCTAGCATGGCAGCGAACCGGCTATTCCCCTTCCGCATTCCTGGAGACAGCACATGAAGATTCTCGTCATCGGCGGCACCGGCCGCATCGGCAGCAAGGTGGTGGACCGCTTGCGGGCCGCCGGGCATGAGGCCGTGGTTGCAGCACCGTCCACGGGCATCGATGTGTTGACCGGACAGGGCCTGGACGCGGCCATGGCCGGCACCGAGGTGGTGCTGGATCTGGCCAACTCGCCTTCGTTCGAAGATGCCGCCGTGCTGTCGTTCTTCGTTACGGCCGGGCACACGATCCTGGCTGCGGCCGCGCGCGCGGGCGTACGCCACCATGTGGCGCTGTCGGTGGTGGGCACCGATCAGCTGGCCGCCAGCGGCTACTTCCGCGGCAAGATCGCGCAGGAGCAGTTGATCCGTGATTCGGGCCTGCCGTTCACCATCATTCATTCCACCCAGTTTTTCGAATTCCTGCCGGGCATCGTGCAGTCGGCCGGGCAGGGCCCGACCCTGCGCCTGCCCAGTGCCGATGTGCAGCCGATTGCCGCCGACGATGTGGCCGACGCGGTGGCGCGCATCGCACTGCAGCCGCCGGTGAACGGCGTGGTGGACATTGCCGGGCCGCAGCGCGAATCGATGGCGGCGCTGGCACAGCGCTTCCTGCAGGCCAACGGGGATACGCGCGAGGTGGTGGCCGACCCGGACGCGCCTTATTTTGGCGCGGTACTGCAGCAGGGCACGCTGGTGCCGCAGGGCGAGGCGTGGACGGGCCGCATCGACTTCGCCCAGTGGCTGCAGCAGTCCACGCCGGCAGCGGGGCCGCGGGCATGACCCTGCCGTCAGTGCTGCTGGACGTCCAGGTCTGCCGATGAATGGCCTGAAGCCGCCGCCGTCCAGTGTGCTCGATCGCTATCACGGCGATGAGGTGCGCCCCCTCTACACCGGCCGCGTGCGGGTTCAGGGCGGCCAGGCCGGGCACGGTCGCGCCTCGGGCGTGGTGCGTTCCGATGATGGTGCGCTGGCCGTCGATCTGCGCCTGCCCCCTGAACTGGGCGGTCCCGGCGGTGGCACCAATCCCGAACAGCTGCTGGCGGCCGGTTACGCCGGCTGCTTCCACGGCGCCATGGTGCTGGTTGCCGCGCGGGCCGGCCTGGTGCTGGACCAGCCCAGCGTCGAGGTGGGGGTGACCTTTGCCCGTGACCCGGTGGATGGCCTGTATCTGCTGTCCGCCGAGATCGTGGTGTGCCTGCCGGGCATGGACGCCACGCTGGCGGCGGAACTGGTGCGCAATACCGAACGCGTGTGTCCGTACGCCAAGATGTTCCATCGCGGCATCAGTCACGTGGTGCGGGTCAGCGTGGGATGAACGCTGCGCCCTGCCATGGTTGCCTGGTGATCAGGCTCGCGGCTGCGATAATGGGCCATGCACACTGCGTCCCTTACCGTCACCCTGGAAGCTGCGTTCCTGGGACTGCGCGCGCTGCCATGGTTTGCGCTGGCGCACAACAGCCTGAACCCGCGCCTGATCCTGCACGCGGACCGTGTGGAATACCGCGTGCTGCGCCGCCATGAGCGGCCCTACAGCGCGATTGCCGAAGTGGACTACCGGAACTGGCGCAGTACGCAGAACATCGTGCTGGCGTTTGAAGGAAGCGCATTCACCTTCATTGCCAATACCGGGGTGCTGGGCCGCACGCGGGGGGCCATTGCGCGATTGCAGGCGCAGGGATGTTTGTTGTCACCGCGTGCGCAGGCGCTGCTGGGAAGCGGCACTCATCAGCCCGTGCGCTGAGCAGACCACCTGGCGCCGAATGAGTTCCGCTGCGCAGACGGCGCTACGGTCTCGGCCTTTGTTTGATCGGGCTTGCCTGGCCGCGGCGCGGTTCCCACACAGGACAGCAGCGTCTGGGTCTGCGGTGAAAACACGGACACGCTGTCCCGCGAAACGGTTCCGCCCATGCGGGCACAATAGCGATCCAGTGCATCCAGCGTCGAAGGTGACTGCTGGGTCGCATCCAGCTCCAGCATTCCACTGGCCAGCTCGGTATGGATCAGCTCAACCGATTCCCCCGTCCCCAGCCGGTAAACACGGCGCAACTGCAGTGGCGTTGCCTTGGCAGACGATGCGCGGGGATTGGATTCCTCGATCAGGGTGAAGTCATCCATCCGCACAGGCACTGACCTGCCCTCTGCAGCCCGTGCTGGGCCGGTCGCGCCAAGCAAAGGGAAAAACAAGCAGATCGCAACCATCAGGTTTCTCATCGTGGAACCCCATTCCGTAGTCGCAGCACGAGACTGTGCGCAGGCTGAATCTAGGCGTGGGGCAATGCCCATTGAAAGAGGCAAAAGCGTCAGCAATTGCTGCAATCACGTGAAGCAGCTGCAACGCCGCGTGAAGCAGTCAGCGCCGGTTCTACAGCGTGATTCCCGCATCAATCGCTGCTCACCTGCACCGCACACGCGTTCGATCACTGTGGCTGCGCACGGCAACGGTCATGCACCGCTGCCCCTTCCCGCAGATCCGAAAAGGAGCCACGCCATGAGCACCCAGTCCACCATCGAAAGCCGTCTGAACGACCTGATCGAAATCGCTCGCGACGGCAAATCCTTCTATGAAGAAGCGGCCACCAAGGTGAAGGATGCCGAGCTGTCGGCACTGTTCACCCGCATCGCCGGCGTCAAGGCGCGCATCGTGACCTCGCTGAGCGGCGCGGTGGCGGCCACCGGCGGCAAGCCGGCCGAGCACGGCACCCTGGTCGGTTCCATGCAGCAGTTCTACGGCAAGGTGCGCGCCGCCTTCGGTGATACCAACTACGGCTACGTAGCCGAGCTGGAAGAGTCGGAAGACCGCCTGCTGGCCGCGTTCAAGGACGTGCTGAAGGAAAACGACCTGCCGCCGGCCGTGCGCCAGGAAGTGACCCAGTGGCTGCCGGACGTGCAGGAATGCCACGCCGTGATGCGCACCCGCAAGCACGCAATGAAGGCCGCTTGATCGCCTGAACGTTTCTGGCTGACCCCCACCAGCCAACCCGGGCCCCGCCACATGGCGGGGCCTTTCTGTGCGTGCGCGCACAACTGCAATGCGCTGCACTCGCCGTGGTCGCACGGCCTGCCTAGAATCGCTTCATCCCGGTACGTTCCGGGCGCTGTCGAGTGAATGGATTCCATGAAGATTCTGCTGACCGGAAGTTCCGGCCGCATCGGCCGCGCGATCTTCGGCGCGCTGGCGGCGCAGCACGAGGTGATCGGGCTGGACCGCAGCCCGTTCGCCACCACGCGCATCGTGGCCGACGTGACTGACCGCACGGCATTGCAGCGCGCCCTGGATGGCGTGGATGCGGTGATCCATACCGCTGCCCTGCACGCGCCGCATGTGGGGCTGGTGGACGAAGCGGTGTTCCAGACGGTGAACGTGGACGCGACCGCGCAGCTGCTGCAGCTGGCGCGGCAGGCGGGTGTGCGGCGGTTCGTATTGACCAGCACGACGGCGCTGTACGGCCACGCGGTGGTGCCTGGCGGCTGCCGCTGGATCGACGAAGACACCCAGCCGCAGCCGCGCACCATCTACCACCGCAGCAAGCTGCAGGCCGAGGGACTGGTCGAGCAGGCCGCATCGGACAGCTTCAGCGTGCGGGTACTGCGCATGGGCCGTTGTTTCCCGGAGCCGCCCGAACGCATGGCGCTGTTCCGCCTGCACCGGGGCATCGACGCACGCGATGTGGCCAGCGCGCATGCCGCACTGCTGCTGGACGAAGGTGGCGTGTTCCAGCGCTACATCGCCTGCGGTGCCAGCCCGTTCCAGCGCGAGGATTGCCTGCAGCTGGCCGTTGATACTCGCCAGGTGCTGGCGCGCCGCGCGCCGCAGCTGCTGGCTGAGTTCGACCGCCGTGGCTGGTCGGTACCGCCGTCGATCGACCGGGTGTACGACAGCCGCCGGCTGCAGCAGCAGCTGGGCTGGCAGCCGCGCCACGGGCCGGAAGAAGTGCTGCAGCAGTACGCCGCCGGCAGCATTGAAGTGTTGCCGCGCGCGATGGCCCGGCCGTAACCCGTAGCGTCGAGCTTGCTCGACGGCCATGAAGCCCCACGCGCGCCGGGTACCTGGCCAGCCCGCGAGGCTGAGTGCGTTCAGCTTCGGCGCCCGGTTCGGCTCAACCTGTGCGGCGCGCGGCCGTTAACCCGGTGCGCGCCTTCTTCTGGAAGGTGGCCCGCGCGAGGGATCGCGCATCTGCGCGGTGCCCCCACCGGTGCCGGTTGTCCTGAATCACCTGCGGATCCTTCCATGTCGCCTTCCCGTTCTACGGCTGCCCGTCGCCCCGGCAGCATTGCCCACAAGCTGATGCTGGGCACCGCGCTGATCGCACTGCTGTGCTTCGGCCTGACCGCCTTCCTGATCTACCGCCAGGCCAGCAGCAGCCTGATCAACGCCTCGCGCCAGACCATGGCCAGCGAAGCCAATGCCGAGGCACGCAAGGTCGCCGCCGACCTGGGTACGGCCTTTGCCAGCAACGACGCCATGGCCGAGGCCGTCCTGGCCCAGCGCGCACGTGGCGATGTGCCCGACCGCGCCAGCCTGGCCGCCATCATCGGCGAGCAGCTGCACGCGCACCCGGAATGGCTGGGCAAGAGCACCATGTGGGAAGCCGATGCCTTCGACGGCAAGGACGCCGAATTCGTGAACACCGAGGCGCACGACGCCACCGGTCGCTACATGAGCTACTGGGCCTGGCAGGACGGCAAGCCGACCCAGTCCACCATGACCGACTACACCGAGAATGCGAGCGGGTCCAGTGATTGGTACGTGGGCCCCAGCCGCGACAAGCTGCCCAAGGTCAGCGAACCCTACGCCTACGACATCGGCGGCCAGCAGGTGCTGATGAGCACGCTGAGTACGCCGATCGTGGAAAACGGTACGTTCCTGGGTGTGTTCACCGTCGATTTCTCGCTGGCCGCCCTCCAGAAGCACCTGGCCACGCTGGCACCGATGGGCGCCGGCCGGGTCGAGCTGCTGTCGCCCAAGGGCGTGGTGCTGGCCGCGGCCAACCCGGCCGAGATCGGCAAGCCGCGCAGCGATGCCGGCACCCGCGCCATGCTGCAGCAGATTGCCGCCGACAAGACCGTGGAAGCCTTCGAGCCGGACGATGCCGGCAATGTGCGCCTGTACGTGCCGCTGAAGATCGGCAACGCACCGCAGCGATTTGCCCTGGGCGTGGTGGTGCCGCATGCAGTGATCGTGGCCGAAGCGCGCCAGCTGCTGTGGCTGACCCTGCTGGTGGGCGTGGTTGCCGCGCTGACCCTGAGTGCCGGCGTGTACGTGCTGCTGCGCCGCCTGGCGATCCGTCCGCTGGCCGAAGCCGTGCGCATCGCTGGCGATGTGGCCGCCGGCAAGCTGGATTCGGCCATGCCCGCGCGCAGCAACGATGAAGTGGGCCGGTTGCTGGAGGCGATGCAGGCCATGCGTGGCCAGCTGCAGGCGGTCATGGCCGCCCAGGCCGAGATGGCGCAGCGCCACGATGCCGGGCAGATCAGCTACCGCATGGATGCGTCGGCATTCCCGGGCGAGTACGGCCGCATGGTGGCCGACAGCAACCAGCTGGTGGCGTCCAGCAATGCGGTCACCCAGCGCCTGGTGGAGGTGATGCAGCGCTACGCCGTGGGCGACCTGAGCGTGGACATGGAAGCGCTGCCGGGCGAAAAGGCGGTGTTCACCGCGGCCATGGCCACCACAAAGGACAACCTGGGCGCGATCAACGATCAGATCCAGCAGCTGGCCGCCGCTGCCGCCGCCGGTGATTTCGCCGTGCGTGGCGACGCCCAGCGCTTCGAGCATGATTTCCGCCGCATGGTGGAAACCCTGAACACCATGATGCAGGTGAGCGACCACAACCTGGCCGCGCTGTCCACGCTGCTGCGCGCGATCGCCGCTGGCGACCTCAGCACGCGCATGCAGGGTGATTTCCACGGTGTGTTCGCGGTAATGCGCGACGATGCCAACAGCACCGTGCAGCAGCTGACCCAGATCGTCGGCCAGATCCAGCAGTCGGCCGCCAGCATCCGCCTGGCCGCCGGCGAGATTGCATCGGGCAACAACGATCTGTCGCGCCGTACCGAAACGCAGGCGGCCAACCTGGAAGAAACCGCCGCGTCGATGGAAGAGCTGACCTCCACCGTGCGCCAGAACGCCGAACACGCCCAGCAGGCCAACAGCCTGGCGGCGTCGGCGGCTGGTGTGGCCAGCGAAGGCGGGCAGGTGGTCGGCCAGGTGGTGCAGACCATGGAACAGATCGAAAGCTCGTCGCAGCGCATTGCCGAAATCATTTCGGTCATCGATGGCATCGCCTTCCAGACCAACATCCTGGCGCTGAACGCCGCGGTGGAAGCGGCGCGTGCCGGTGAGCAGGGCCGCGGTTTCGCCGTGGTGGCCAGCGAAGTGCGCGCGCTGGCACAGCGCTCGGCGGGCGCGGCCAAGGAGATCAAGGAGCTGATCGATGCCTCGGTGGCCCATGTCGGTGCCGGTGCGCAGCTGGTGCACGGCGCCGGTCGCACCATGCAGGACATCGTGGGCCAGGTGGGCCGGGTGAACGAGATCATGGCCGAGATCTCGGCCGCCTCGCGCGAGCAGTCCGCCGGCATCGAGCAGGTGAACCAGACCGTGGTGCAGATGGACGAAACCACCCAGCAGAACGCCGCGCTGGTGGAAGAAGCCACGGCCGCCGCGCGGGCCATGGAAGAGCAGGCCGAACAGCTGGCGGTGGCGGTGTCGCGCTTCCGCCTGCAGGCCGATGCCACGGCGGCGAAGGTGCTGCGCGCCGCCTGAAGGCTGGAAACGAAGACGCCCGGCGGGGGCCGGGCGTCGTTTGCATCCTTGCCGCGCGTCCGTGCGCAGGTCTGATTCGCTCAGAACATTCCTTCAAACGGGTTCCAGCTGGTGCTGCCCTTCACCTGTTCCAGGTAGTAGGCGTAGTTGGTGCTGGAGGCCACCAGGAAGTTGGTGGCGATGAACAGGGCGCGGGCGACGATTTCCGGCAGTACGAAGGCCAGCGCCATCAGCACGATGTTGATGCCGATCACCACGATCGCCTTGCGCCACATGCCCAGGATGAACAGGTAGATGGCGCCGAAGAAGAAGGCGAAGAAGTTCAGGTTGATCTTCAGCCGGTCGCCGAAGGACAGGGCCTTCCAGGCCTGCTTGAAGCCGGGCTCCTTGGGGGCACCGTGCTGCTGGTAGAAGGCAAAGCGGAACTGCCACTTCGGACTGAAGCGGGAGAGGTCTACGGCATTCATTGAGTAGGGACATCCCTGTAAGAAAGCGTTTTCATGATAAATGGCGGCGCATTCAGGTGGTACGGGGTCGCGTCAAAAATGTGACGCCTTGCTCAGGAATTCGCCGCGTCGGGCGGTCGCACCGTCACCCACCCGCCTTGTTTTTAGGATAGGGTGCGCAGTTCCGCTGGCGCCCCGGCTTCATCCAGGCGTTGGCGGAATGTCCATGGAGGTTGCATGACCACAGCTGCTACACCGGAAAACGCACCGGGACCGGTGCTTCTGCCGACACCTGAAGTGGTGCAGGCACAACAACTGCTCGCCCGCCAGCAACTGGCGGTGGCGATGGAGCGCGCGCGCGCGGCGGCCAGTGGTGCCGCCCACACACCGGCACTGGCCGACGAGTGATACCTGCCGGGGCCGGGATCGCGTTGGCTGAGCAGCGCGACCGGCCCACCCCAGCGCCTGTTCATGAGAGTGGTTCTCATTTATCACGATCCAGCCCGGCGCTCGCCTGCTGATCGCTGAATGGGGACATTTCCCGGCGCAAACCTTCGCACTGGGCTTACATTTGCCCGCCTAGACTGGGCCGCATTTTTTCGATTCCGCCCCGTTGGAGATCGTGTGGGTTCCGGTAGTGACAGACATCGACTGCGCGGCGTGAAGCCCCCGCAGAGTGGACAAGTGCGGGCGCCGGGAAGGCGCGCCGGGAACCTTGGTGCATGCAGCCTGGCCGGGATGGCAGGGCGCGGCGCCTGGGCGGAATAGGCCTGCATGGAAGTTCAAACCCACATTCCGAGCACGGGCAACCCGGAGCTGGATGCCGGCTGGGCCCTGCTGCCTGCCGAATCGCCGCTGGTCATGCCCGAGCAGAGCCTGGGTGAGGGCGCGCTGAAGGTGCGCCGCCATCGCACTTCGCCGCGCCTGATCGGCCTGCGCCGCCTGTACATCCTGGGCGGCACCGCCGTGATGACCGCCGCCGCCACCCGCATGATGTGGCGGGTGCTGTCGGGCAATGGCATCAGCGTGCTGGAAGCCTGCCTGCTGGTGCTGTTCGTCGGCCTGTTCGCCTGGATCGCGCTGTCCTTCGCCAGTGCCGTGGCCGGCTTCCTGACCGCGGTGTTCGACCGCGGCTACCGCCTGGGCATCGACCCGGACAAGCCGCTGCCGGTGGTGCACAGCCGTACCGCGCTGCTGATGCCCACCTACAACGAAGATCCGCGCCGCCTGCTGGCCGGCCTGCGTGCCATCTATGAATCGGTGGCGGCCACCGGCCAGTTGCAGCGCTTCGATTTCTTCGTGCTCAGTGACACCCGCCGCGAGGACATCGCCCGCGCCGAAGAGCAGGTGTTCAACGAACTGCGCGAGCTCGTGCCTGACGGCCAGGTGCGTTTGTTCTACCGCCGCCGCAGCGACAACAGCGGCCGCAAGGCCGGCAACATCGCCGATTGGGTGCGCCGCTTCGGCGGTGCCTACCCGCAGATGCTGATCCTGGACGCCGACAGCCTGATGACCGGCGACAGCATCGTGCGCCTGGTGGCCGGCATGGAACACAACGCCGACGTCGGCCTGATCCAGACCCTGCCGTCGGTGATCGGCGGTCGTACGTTGTTCGCCCGCATGCAGCAGTTCGGCGGGCGCGTGTACGGCCCGGTCATCGCCCGCGGCGTGGCCTGGTGGCACGGTGCCGAGAGCAATTACTGGGGCCACAACGCAATCATCCGCACCCGCGCCTTCGCCGACCACGCCGGGCTGCCGGCGCTGCCGGGGCGCAAGCCCTTCGGCGGCCACGTGCTCAGCCACGATTTCGTGGAAGCCGCGCTGATGCGCCGCGGTGGCTGGGCCGCGCACATGGTGCCGTACCTGGGCGGCAGCTATGAGGAAGGCCCGCCCACCCTGACCGATCTGCTGGTGCGCGACCGCCGCTGGTGCCAGGGCAACCTGCAGCACGGCAAGGTGGTGGGCAGCCGTGGCCTGCACTGGATCAGCCGGGTACACATGCTGATCGGCATCGGCCATTACTTCACCGCGCCGATGTGGGGCATGCTGATGCTGATCGGCATCGCCATCCCGCTGTTCCAGGAAGGCATCGATTTCAATGCGGTGCTGCATCTGTCGCCCAGCGTCTACTGGCGTGCGCAGGATGAAGTGCAGGTGGTGCGGCTGTTCGGCGCCACCATGGCCGTGCTGCTGATGCCCAAGGTGCTGGGCTACCTGGCCATGCTGCTGGACCCGGTGGACCGCCGTGGTTGCGGTGGAGCGATCCGTGCGTTCGTGTCGATGCTGGTGGAAACCGTGCTGGCGGCGCTGATGGCGCCGGTGGTGATGTACGTGCAGTCGCGCGGCGTGGCCGAAGTGCTGTCCGGGCGCGATTCGGGCTGGGATGCGCAGCAGCGCGACGACGGCGGCATTTCCTGGTGGGCGCTGGTGCGCGGCTACGGTGGGCTGGGCCTGTTCGGCGCGTTCATGGGCCTGCTGGCATGGGCCGTGTCGCCGTCACTGGCGGCCTGGATGGCGCCGGTGGTGATCGGCATGGTGCTGGCCATTCCGGTGGTGGCGCTGACCTCCTCGCGTGCACCCGGTGCCTTCCTGCACCGCCTGGGCCTGCTGGATATTCCCGAAGAGAACCTGCCGCCGCCGGTGCTGGTGCGCGCTGCGCAGCTGCGTCGCGAGGCCGCCGAGCAGCCGCCGCTGTACTGATCCCCGCGCGGCACCGGCATAATGCGGCTCGAACGTACAGGAGCCGCAACATGCTGCAAACGGTGGAACAGGAAACCGGCGCTTCGCCGCAGTGGTCGGTCATCTGGCTGCACGGCCTGGGCGCCGACGGCCATGACTTCGCACCCATCGTGCCGGAACTGGTACGCCCGCACTGGCCGGCGCTGCGCTTCGTGTTCCCGCACGCGCCGGTGCGGCCGATCACCATCAACAATGGTGTGCCGATGCGCGGCTGGTACGACATCGTCGGCATGGACTTCCGTTCGCGCGCCGACATGGCCGGCGTGCGTGAATCGATGGCGCAGCTGGACGCGCTGATCGCCCGCGAGATCGAGCGCGGCATCGCCGCCGACCACATCTTTCTGGCGGGCTTCTCGCAGGGTGGGGCGGTGATCCTGAGCGCCGCGCTGGCGCGCACCGCACCGCTGGCTGGCCTGATCGCGCTGTCCACCTACCTGCCCGACGCGCAGAGCGCCACCCGTGTGGAAGGCGCCGTGGACGTGCCGGTGTTCATGGCCCACGGCACCGGCGATCCGGTCATTCCGCTGCCGGTGGCCGAGCACAGCGCGCAGGTGCTGCGCGACCTGGGGCTGCAGCCGCAGTGGCACAGCTATCCGATGGCCCACCAGGTCTGCGCCGAGGAAATCGACGCGCTGGGCGATTGGCTGCAGCAACGGCTGGGCGTGGCCTGAGCCATGGCCGCTGCCAGCGCCGCCCCATGGATGCCGGAACTGTGCCGCCTGCCGCGGCTGGCCGCCATGCTGGGCCTGGCCGAGCTGGTCGTGGTGGTGCTGGCGCTGGCGCCCGATGGCAGCCGGCACTGGACGCTGGGCGAGCTGGCTTCGGCCAGCGGCTTCGCGCTGTGGCTGGCGCTGGCTGTCAGCATCAGCCTGTGCGCGCTGCGGCGGCCGTTGTCACGCCTGCCCGAATCGCTGGGTGCCGTCGCCGCCGTGGCCCTGGCGGCGCTGATCGCCGTGGCCTGTGCGGCCATCATCCATGCGTTGTATGCGGTCCTGGGTGACAACTTCACCCGCGGCATCAGCTTCCTGCGCTTCACCCTGGGCAGTGCCGCCACCACCGCGCTGATCACCGCGCTGGCGCTGCGCTATTTCTATGTGAGTGATCGCTGGGCCGCGCAGCTGCAGGCCAATGCACGCGCACAGGCCGATGCGCTGCAGGCGCGCATCCGCCCGCACTTCCTGTTCAACAGCATGAACCTGATCGCCAGCCTGCTGCACCGTGACCCGGCCGTGGCCGAGCGCGCGGTGCTGGATCTGTCCGATCTGTTCCGTGCGGCGCTGGGCGCGGGCGAGGGCGATGCCACCCTGCGCGAAGAATGTGAACTGGCCGAGCGCTACCTGTCCATTGAGTCGCTGCGGTTGGGCGATCGCCTGCAGGTGCGCTGGCAACGCGACGAACCGCTGCCGTGGGAGCTGCCGATGCCGCGCCTGGTGCTGCAGCCGCTGGTGGAAAACGCAGTGCTGCACGGCATTTCACGGTTGCCGGAAGGTGGCACGATTGAACTGCACCTGGCCCGGCAGGGCGATGAACTGCAGATCACCGTGCGCAATCCCGCACCTGACCCGCAGGCGCCGGGGCTGGCGCTGGCACGTGGCGCCGGCCATGCCCAGCACAGCATCGGCCATCGCCTGGCCTGGCGCTTCGGCCGCGGCGCGCGGATGACGGCGGGCTGGAGCGAAGGCTACTATGCCTGCCAGGTGACAGTGCCGATCCAATGAAGGAGCGACCGTGAGGGTGGTCATCGCCGATGACGAACCGCTGGCCCGTGAACGCCTGCGCAGCCTGCTGGCCGCGCAGGAGGGCATCGAGGTGGTGGCCGAAGCCGGCAACGGTGAGCAGGCGCTGCACGCCTGTGCGGAACTGCAGCCGGACCTGGTGCTGCTGGACATCGCCATGCCGGGGCTGGATGGCCTGGAAGCAGCCCGCCACCTGGCCAGTTTCGAACCGCGCCCGGCGGTGGTGTTCTGCACGGCCTACGATGCACACGCGCTGTCGGCGTTCGAAGCGGCGGCCATCGACTACCTGATGAAGCCGGTACGCGCCGAGCGGCTGGCCGCGGCGATCGCCCGCGCACGGACGTTCCTGGCCGGTCGTGATGGCCAGCCGCAGCACAACGGTGGCCAGGCCCGCAGCATGCTGTGCGCGCGCCTGCGCGGCAGCCTGCGCCTGATTCCGCTGGACGATATCCACTACCTGCAGGCCGAAGAGAAATACGTGGTGGTGCACCACGCACGCGGCGAAGACCTGATCGAGGAATCGCTGAAGTCGCTGGAGGAGGAGTTCGCCAGCCGCTTCGTACGCATTCATCGCAACTGCCTGGTGGCGCGCCACGAGCTGGTGGAACTGCGGCGTGGCACGGGCGGGCAGGTGCAGGCGGTGCTTCGGCATGGCAAGCAGCCGCTGGAAGTCAGCCGCCGCTGCGTGGCCACGCTGAAGCAGGAAGTACGGCATCTGTAGGGGTGCCGCGCGGCCTGCGGCCGCGACCGCTTACGAGCAAAATCTGAAGCAACAGCAACAGCAACAGCAACAGCGGGTCATGGCTCGTTGTTTCTACGTGCTGGGTCGGGCCGGGGTCGGGGCGCGGGACACGCCGTTAACCCATCCATGGGGGCTCGTAGGCGCCATCCATGGCGCCTGCGGTCCCGCGCCCCCACCCCGGCCCAACCCTCTCGTTTTCCCGGCGTCGGACGGCAAGAGCCGAGTTGTTATCGGGTGGGGAAAGAGGGGTCAGATCCCTTTTCCGCAGGAAAAGGGATCTGACCCCGGAAGCTGCTGAGCCACGCTCGACTCGGAGCGAAGCGACCCGCTTTTGCTCTTTTCTTTTGATCTTCCGTGGCGGCGGCGCACGGAAACTGTCAGGGGCCGGGGCGGTGGGGTCAGGCGGGGTGTCCGCGGCATGGATGCCGCGGCCAAGCCCCCATGGATGGGTTAACGGCGTCCCCGCCTGACCCCACCGCCCCGGCCAAGCGCGATAGATCCAGCCCACCGCACCCGCCACGAGGGGCTCCGCCGTTGGCCGTATCCGCGCCGGAGGCGCGATGCGCCACACCGCTGGAACTTCCCGGCGTCGGACGGCAAGAGCCGAGTTGTTATCGGGCGGGGAAAGAGGGGTCAGATCCCTTTTCCTGCGGAAAAGGGATCTGACCCCGGAAGTCACCGGCTGTTGCTGTTGCTCTGCTTTTTCTTTTGATCTTCCGTGGCGGCGGCGCACGGAAACTGTCAGGGGACGGGTGGGTGGGTTGCGCAGGGGCGCAGGCGCCATGGATGGCGCCTACGAGCTTACAAGGACGTACTTGCAGCGTCCCCTGCGCAGCCCACCCACCCGGCCCAGTGCAACGATCCATCCGGCCGCACCCGCCACGAGGGGCTCCGCCGTTGGCCGTATCCGCGCCGGAGGCGCGATAATGCACCGATGGAAACCGTCCGCATCGCCACCCGCAAGAGCCCGCTCGCCCTCTGGCAGAGCGAACACGTCGCCGACCGCCTGCGCCAGGCCCACCCGGGCCTGCACGTGGAGCTGGTACCGATGAGCACCCGCGGCGATGAGGTGCTGGACCGCTCGCTGGCCGCCATCGGCGGCAAGGGCCTGTTCCTGAAGGAACTGGAGCTGGCCATGCTGCGCGGTGAGGCCGATTGCGCGGTGCATTCGCTGAAGGATGTGCCGATGGAACTGGATGCGCCCTTCGCGCTGCCGGCCATGCTGACCCGGCACGACCCGGCCGATGGCTTCGTTTCCAATCTCTATGCCTCGCTGGACGCGCTGCCGATTGGTGCCCGCGTGGGCACGTCGTCGCTGCGCCGCCAGGCTCAGTTGCGCGCACTGCGCCCCGACCTGCAGCTGCTGGATCTGCGCGGCAACGTGAACACACGCCTGGCCAAGCTGGACAACGGCGGCTACGACGCCATCGTGCTGGCGGTGGCCGGTCTGGAGCGCCTGGGACTGGGCAATCGCATCGTGGCGCGCCTGCAGCCGCCACAGTGGCTGCCGGCGCCGGCGCAGGGCGCGGTGGCGGTGGAGTGCGATGGCGGCAATGCGCGCCTGATGGCCCTGTTTGCCGGCCTGGACGATGCGGGCACGCGTGCCTGCGTGGAAGCCGAGCGGGCGATGAACCGTGCGCTGCATGGCAGCTGCCATGTGCCGGTGGCGGCCATCGCCCAATGGCAGGGCGATGCTCTGCACCTGCAGGGCCTGGTCGGCAGCGCCAGCGATGGCCGCGCGGTGCGGGCCGAGGCGGTCGGGCCGGGCAGCGATCCGGACACGCTGGGCCAGCAGGTAGCGAAGATGCTGCTCGATGCCGGCGCCGGCGAACTGCTGAACGTCTGACCGAACCCGGATTCCGTAGAGTCGAGCTTGCTCGACTGCTGTTGGCCATGCAGTCGAGCATGGCTCGACTCTACAAAACCGTTTCTTATTTGAACTTGTAGACCACGTTCATCGTGGTCAACGTATCGGTCTTGCGCTTGTCGTCGGCTACGTCGCTGTTGTAACGCGCCTGCCAGCCGGCCTTCAGTGCCAGGTGTTCGTTCATGCTCACCGACACGCCGAAGTCGTTCTGGCCGAAGGTGTTGTACGAGCCCGATTCCACCAGCAGGTTGTTGATCAGGTCGGTGTTGTCGGTCAGCGAATACTTCAGCTCGAACTGGCCCTGGCCGATCAGGCCGGTACGGGTGCGGTCGTCTTCGGTGCTGTGGGTGCGGCTGACACCCGGGCCGATCAGCGCGTCGAAGTAGAAGCGGTCGGTGTTCCACAGGCGGGTACCGTAGCCCAGGCCGAACGAGCTGCGGCGGTCATAGGTGGCGAAGTCATCGCGCTCGAAACGCACCTTGGCCGACAGCTGGCGGTGCTCGCCCAGCTGCAACGCGCTGCCGGCGCTGCCGGTGTAACGGTTGGCCGTGGTGTTGGTGCGGCGGGTGGTGGTGCCGTCATCGTTGGTTTCGGTCACCTTGGAACTGGAGCGCAGGCCGAACAGATCCATGGTGTGCACCCAGTCATCGTCGGTGTAGCGCAGGCGCAGGCTGCCGTTGAAGCTTTCGGTGCTGCTGTTGCCGCGTGCCGACGCGAAGCCCAGCTCGCCGCCGCTGCCACTCCATGGCGAGGTCATCGCCGCCAGCTCGGATGCGTCCTGCGCGTAGGCTAGCGGCGCGCACAGCAGCAGGGGGACCAGCAGGGACAAACGCAGGGACATCAAGGCTTCTCCGAAGCGGTTAACAACCGGTGATGATACTGGATGGTCGATGACAGGCCGACCCATCGCGGCCCATGCTTCAGCAGACGTTGCCGCCGCTCCCCCATTCAGGGCAGATCGACGCGCAGGGCAGGGTCGTTGAAGCGCGAATAGCGCAGCCGCAGCTGGTAGGGGCCGTCCTGGGCGGTGCCGCTGCGCATGATCTGCCGCGGCAGGCCCTGGTCGTCGACCCAGTAGTCCAGGTGTTCGCCGGGGCCGCTGCGCAGCCGGTAGTGGCGCGTGGCCACGCCGTCCAGCGATTGGCTGCCCAGGTCTTCCACCTGCAGGGCTGCCGGGTCGGCGTCGGCCGGCAGCGGGCTGCGCCATTGTTCCAGCGCGCCCGCCGGCAGCGGCACCTGGCGGATCGCGCCTTCGGCCTGCAGGAACAGCGTGTCGCCGATGATGATCTGCGCCCCGGCCGGGGTTTCCACCCGGAAGCGGTCCGGTGCCACGAAGTCCATCGCGCTGCGCACCGGGCGCGGGCCGCCGCGCACGTCCAGCTCGGCGTGGAAGCTGCGCAGGCCGGCAAAGCGCTGGCTGGCCGCCAGCACCGCCTGGGCCGCATCGGCAGCGGGAACCGGGGTGGCCGCCGTGGCTGGCGCGGGCGCGCGATCGCAGCTGGCCAGCAGCAGGCAGACCAGCAGGGGCAGGGCGGGCAACCGGCGCATCGGGCATGTCCATGGGGCAGGGGGCGCCCACGATAGCCCAAAGCCCCCACACAACGCCCGCGACTCGGACATAATCGGGGGTATGGACCGATACGAACGCATCACCGCCCTGCATCGTCTGCTCAAGTCCGCTCGCTACCCGGTGACGGTGGCGACGCTGCAGGACAAGCTTGCCTGTTCCCGCGCCACCGTCTACCGCGACCTGGCCTTCCTGCGCGATGCGCTGATGGCGCCGATCGAGGGCGATGGCGAGGCCGGCTTCCGCTACCAGGCCGATGAAAGCGATCGTTTCGAGCTGCCGGGCCTTTGGCTCAGCTCGGAAGAACTGCATGCCCTGCTGGCCTCGCAGCACCTGCTGGCGCGCACCGGCGGCGGCGTGCTGTCGTCGGTGCTGGCGCCGCTGCAGCAGCGTATCGAGGGCCTGCTGGCGGCCCAGGCCGGCGTCTCCAGCTGGCCGGTGGACCGGGTGCGGGTCATTCCGCACCGCGGCCGCAAGTTCGACGAAGCCAGCTTCCGCACCGTGGCTTCGGCGGTGCTGGAACGCAAGCAGCTGGCATTTGAATACCGCGCCCGCTCCACCGACGAGCCGACCCGGCGCACGGTGTCACCGCAGCGCCTGACCCACTACCGCGACAACTGGTACCTGGATGCCTGGGACCATGACCGCGAAGCCCTGCGCAGTTTCGCCGTCGATCGCGTGTACAAGGCGCGGGTGGTGGACGAAGGCGCCAGGGACGTGGCCGACACCGAACTGGACGAGCAGCTGGGCGCCAGCTACGGCATCTTCTCCGGCGCGCCCAAGGGCTGGGCGACCATCCTGTTCAGCGCCAAGGCGGCGCGCTGGGTGGCCGACGAGCACTGGCATTCCAAGCAGCAGGGGCGTTTCCTGCCCGATGGCCGCTATGAACTGAAAGTGCCCTACAGTGTCTCGCGCGAGCTGCTGATGGACGTGCTGCACTATGGCTCCGACGCCGAGATCGTCGAACCGGTGATGCTGCGCGAGCAGGCCAAGGCGCTGCTTGACCTGGCCCTGAGCAACTACGAAAAATCCTGACCCTCCCCCCGAGAGACCCCCTGCACCCATGAAGAAGACCCTGTTGCTGCCCCTGTTCGCCGCTGCGCTGGCCCTGACCGCCTGCGGCAAGTCCGGTGAGCCCTCGCAGAAACTGGTGGTGGCCGCCACGGCGGTGCCGCACGCGGAGATCCTGGAGGTGGTCAAGCCGATCCTGAAGCAGGAAGGCGTGGAACTTGACGTGCGCGTGTTCAATGACTACGTGCAGCCCAACGACCAGCTGGTGCAGAAGCAGGTGGACGCCAATTACTTCCAGACCGAACCGTACCTGGATGCCTACAACCGCGATCGCAAGACCGACCTGACCAAGGTGATCGGCGTGCACATCGAGCCTTTCGGTGCGTACTCGCGCAAGGTGAAGTCGCTGGCCGAGCTGCGCGAAGGTGCCGACGTGGTCATCCCCAACGATCCCAGCAACAACAGCCGCGCGCTGATCCTGCTGCACAAGGCCGGGGTGATCGAGCTGAAGGACCCGACCAACGCGCTTTCCACCCAGCGCGACATCGTGTCCAACCCGAAGAAGTTGAAGTTCCGCGAGCTGGATTCGGCCATGCTGCCGCGCGTGCTGGACCAGGTGGACCTGGCCCTGATCAACACCAACTACGCGCTGGATGCCGGCCTGAACCCGACCCAGGATGCACTGGCGATCGAGAGCAAGGATTCGCCGTACGTGAATTTCCTGGTGGCGCGCCCGGACAACAAGGACGATGCGCGCGTGCAGAAGCTGGCCAAGGCGCTGACCAGCCCGCAGGTGAAGACCTTCATCGAAACCAAGTACAAGGGCGCGGTGCTGCCGGCGTTCTGATGTTGGGGTAGCGCCGGGCCATGCCCGGCGTATCCGGGATTCGCCGGGCATGGCCCGGCGCTACCCATCTCAATCGACGTGGAAGGCCAGCGTTGCGGCCACCGCCTGCTGCCAGCCGGCGTACAGTTTTTCCCGGCGGGCCGCTTCCATCTGCGGCTCGAAGCGCCGGTCCAGGCCCCATTGCGCGGCAATCTGCTCGCGGCTTTCCCAGAAGCCCACCGCCAGCCCGGCCAGATAGGCCGCGCCCAGCGCGGTGGTTTCGGTCAACCGCGGCCGCAGCAGCGGCACGCCCAGGATGTCGGCCTGGAACCCGGCCAGGAAATCATTGGCGATCGCGCCGCCATCGGCGCGCAGCTCGCTCAGCGCGATGCCGGCGTCGGACTGCATGGCATCCAGCACGTCGCGGGTCTGGTAGGCCATGGCCTCCAGCGCGGCACGCGCGAAATGTGCCTTGCTGGTGCCACGCGACAGGCCGAACATTGCCCCGCGCACGTCGCTGCGCCAGTAAGGTGCGCCCAGGCCCACGAAGGCCGGCACCAGGTACACGCCGCCGCTGTCGGGCACCTGCGCGGCCAGCGCCTGGCTCTGGCTGGCATGGTCGATCATGCGCAGGCCGTCGCGCAGCCACTGCACCACCGAACCGGCCACGAAGATCGAGCCCTCCAGGGCGTATTCCACCTTGCCGTGCAGGCCCCAGGCGATGGTGGTCAGCAGGCCGTTGCGTGAACGCACGGCCTGGTCACCGGTGTGCATCAACATGAAGCAGCCGGTGCCATAGGTGTTCTTCACCCGCCCGGGGCTGAAGCAGGCCTGGCCGAACAGCGCGGCCTGCTGGTCGCCGGCGATGCCGGCAATGGGAATGGGGTGGTCGAAGAAGAACTGGGGCCGCGTATGCGCGTACACCGCACTGGAATCGCGGACCTGCGGCAGCATGGCGCGCGGGATGTCCAGCAGTGCCAGCAGGTCGTCGTCCCAGTCCAGCGTGTGGATGTTGAACAGCAGCGTACGTGCGGCGTTGCTGTAGTCGGTCACGTGGGCCTGGCCGCCGCTCAGGTTCCACACCAGCCAGCTGTCGATGGTGCCGAACAGCAGTTCGCCGCGCTCGGCGCGCTGCTGCGCACCGGGCACATGGTCCAGGATCCAGCGCACCTTGGTGGCCGAAAAATAGGCATCGATCAGCAGCCCGGTACGCTCGCGCACCAGCGCCTCGTGGCCGTCCGCACGCAGGCGCTCGCAGATGGCCTGGCTTTGCCGCGACTGCCAGACAATGGCGTTGTGGATCGGCTGGCCGGTGGCGCGGTCCCAGACCACGGTGGTCTCGCGCTGGTTGGTGATGCCCAGCGCGGCGATCTGGCGCGGATCGATCTGTTCGCGGCTGAGCAGTTCGGTCAGCGTGGCATAGACGCTGGTGAGGATCTCGCGTGGGTCATGTTCGACCCAGCCGGGCTGCGGAAAGATCTGCGCGAACTCGCGCTGCGCGCTGCCGACGATATCGCCGGCGTGATCGAACAGGATGGCGCGTGAACTGGTGGTGCCCTGGTCGATGGCCAGCACGTAGCGGGGCGTCATGGAGCGTCTCCGGTGGCGATGGGGAAATCCTACGGCATCGCGATGGAAGGGGCGGTGTGCGGGTGGGATGACGCGGTGTGTGGGGTTGCCGGAGAACCGTACGGGCGGCATGGCGTGGGATTGTCGCGGAGCCGTATGGACGGCGTGGCGTGGGATTGCCGGGGAACCGTATGGACGGCGTGCTGTGGGATTGTCGGGGAGCCGTAGAGTCGAGCTTGCTCGACTGCTTTTCGCGGCAGTCGAGCAAGCTCGACTCTACGATGCGGGGCAGTCGAGCAAGCTCGACTCTACGAAGCGGGGCAGTCGAGCAAGCTCGACTCTACGAAGCGGGGCAGTCGAGCAAGCTCGACTCTACGAAGCGGGACGTCGAGCAAGCTCGACTCTACGAAGCGGGACGTCGAGCAAGCTCGACTCTACGAAGCGGGAAGTCGAGCAAGCTCGACGCTACCGGTCCTGCATCCAGGTCTGCAGGCGTGCTGCCTGTGCTGCATCCAGGCGCAGGCCGAGCTTGCTCCGGCGCCACAGCACATCTTCTGCACTGCGTGCCCATTCGTGTTCGCGCAGGAACGCCACTTCGCGTGCATGCAGGCCGGCACCGAAGTCTTCGCCCAGCGCAGGCAGGTCACGCGCGTCCTCCAGTAGTTCGGCGCTGCGGCTGCCGTAGGCATGGGCCCAACGGTGCGCCAGACCGGCAGGCAACCATGGCGCGCGCTGCTGCAGCTGCGCGGTCGCATCTGCCGCGTCACCCCAGTCGCTGCCGGGCAGAGCAGGGCCGTGCGCGGTCCAGGCCGGACCCATCTGCGGCAGCGCGCCGCGTAGCAGCTCCAGCGCCTGTTCGGCCAGCACGCGGTAGGTGGTCAGCTTGCCGCCCAGCACGTGCAGCGCGGGCGCCCCGTCGTCCTGCAGCTGCAGCCGGTAATCGCGGCTCAGGCGTGCTGCGCGCGGGTCCGGATCAGCCAGCAGGGGGCGCACGCCGGCGAACTGCCAGACCACCTGCGATGGCGTGACCGGATCGCGCAGATAGCGGCTGGCTGCGGCGCACAGGTAGTCGATCTCTTCAGGCAGCACCGTGCAGCGTGCCGGGTCGCCGCGATAGTCGGTATCGGTGGTGCCGACCAGCAGATGGTCGCTGGCAAAGGGCAGCAGGAACACCACGCGGCCATCGGGCTGCTGCAGCAGGCAGGCGCTGTGGCTGGGCCAGGGCCGGCGCAGCACGATGTGGCTGCCCTGCACCAGGCGCAGGGCAGGGGCGCCACTGTTCGCGTGCATCTGCTGCAGCAGGCTGCCCGCCCACGGGCCGGCGGCGTTCAGCACCGCGCGGGCGTGAACGGCGAAGGGAGGTTCGGCGGCGGTCTGCAGCTGCGCCTGCCAGTGCGTGCCATGCCGCTGCACCTGCAGGCAGCGGGTGCCGGTCAGGATGCGTGCGCCGCGGCCAGCGGCATCGAGCGCGTTGAGCAGCACCAGGCGCGCATCATCCACCTGTGCGTCGGCGTAGCTGAAACCGTGGTGCAGATGCGGTAGCAGCAGGGCGCCGATCGGGTCGGCCTGCAGGTCCACTGCGGTGGCGGCGGGAAAGGACGGGCTGCGTTGGCCCAGGTGGTCGTACAGCCACAGGCCCAGCCGCAGCATCCAGCGCGGCCGCAGGTGCGGTTCCCACGGCAGCACGAAGCGCAGTGGCTGCACCAGGAAGGGCGCCTGCCGGCGGACGATCTCGCGTTCGCTCAAGGCTTTGCGCACCAGCGCGAATTCGCCCTGTTCCAGGTAGCGCAGGCCACCGTGGATCAACTTGCTGCTGGCGCTGGAGGTGTGCGCGGCCAGATCGTGCTGTTCGCACAGCAGCACGCGCAGGCCACGGCCGCTGGCATCACGGGCGATGCCGGCACCGTTGATGCCGCCGCCGATCACCAGCAGGTCTACCTCGTGCATGGGCGTTCCCGTGTGGCCAGGTAGAGTCGAGCTTGCTCGACTGCCTCCCGCGTAGAGTCGAGCTTGCTCGACTGCTTCCCGCGTAGAGTCGAGCTTGCTCGACTGCTTCCCGCGTAGAGTCGAGCTTGCTCGACTGCTGGAGAAACAGTCGAGCAAGCTCGACTCTACAGAAAACGGCAGTCGAGCAAGCTCGACTCTACAGAAAACGGCAGTCGAGCAAGCTCGACTCTACAGAAAACGGCAGTCGAGCAAGCTCGACTCTACAGAATGCGGGCGACGGAAACGACGACGGGCCCCGCAGGGCCCGTCGCGTTATTGCAGTGAAGCGGGTACGTGCTTAGAAGCGGGCACCGATACCGAAGCCCACGGTCCACGGGTCGATCTTGGCTTCACCCACCTTCACGCCATCGATCTTCACGTCCGGGCGCGAGCGCATGTAGCGCGCGTCGGCACGGGCGAACCAAGTGGAATTGATGTTCATGTCCACGCCGACGGTACCGATCACGCCCTTGGCATCCTTCAGGCGGATGTCCGAGGTGCTGCCATCGGACAGCGATTCATTGCTGAAGGCCGACTGGAAGTAGCCCACGCCCACGAACGGACGGAACACGTTGTCGGCCTGGCCGAAGTGGTACTGGCCGCTCAGTGCGACCGGCTGCTGCTCGACGCTGCCCAGGCGGGCATTGCCCGGACCCTTCACGCGGTGGTCGAACTTGTCGGCGGCGCCCCACAGTTCAACGGCCCAGTTGTCGTTGACGTAGTAGCTGAAGCTGACGGTCGGCGCCGGGCCACCATCGACCTTCTTCACGCCTTCGATCGGATCGTTCTTCGGCTGCAGCAGCGTCACCCCGCCAACCACGGCAAAATGCTTGCCCGAGGCGGTGTCGGTGCTGCTGCTGTCCTGGGCGAAAGCGGCCGGCGCAAAGGCGGCGGAAGTCAGCAGGGCGAGGCTCAGAATACGGATGGAGCGCATGGGGGAATCTCCTGATGTTTCTTGTTTTTGGGCCCCCGGTTGCGGGGCGAGCACACCGTAGTCGCCCCAACATGAATCGAATCCGACGCGCGTTAAAAAATGGTTTTCCTTGTTCAGCGAACAGCGCGAAAGCGCTGTTTCAAAGGGGTTTTTGATGCGGCGTGATGTTCATGCTGTTGTAGATGATGTGAGTGTCGAACACCTGTGCATCGGCTTTCCTGCGCAGGTGAACGACGACTGTCGCGTGTTGTTGCTGGGTTCGATGCCGGGCGTGGCATCGTTGCAGGAACAGCAGTACTACGCGCACCCGCGCAATCGTTTCTGGCCGCTGCTGAG
Organism: Stenotrophomonas sp. YAU14A_MKIMI4_1; assembly: GCF_003086855.1. Classification (NCBI taxonomy): domain Bacteria; kingdom Pseudomonadati; phylum Pseudomonadota; class Gammaproteobacteria; order Lysobacterales; family Lysobacteraceae; genus Stenotrophomonas; species Stenotrophomonas sp. YAU14A_MKIMI4_1. Next base: position 3,885,199 of record NZ_CP025998.1, on the reverse strand, counting down.
CGCGCTGTGCGGTTTCGATGCGGGGCTGCCCTACGCGCAGCGCCTGCACGCGCTGGCCGCTGCGCGGGTGGGGCTGTGGGATGTGATCGGCCAGTGCCAGCGGCGCGGCAGCCTGGATGCGGACATCGTGCGTGGCAGCGAAGTGCCCAATGCGCTGCCTGCGTTGATCGCCGGCCTGCCTTCGCTGGTGCTGATCGGCTGCAATGGTGCCGCCGCGGCCCAGGCCTTCCGGCGCTGGGTGCTGCCGCAGCTGGTGGCGCCGCCGCCGGTGCTGGCCTTGCCCTCCACCAGCCCGGCCAATGCCGCCTGGTCCTTGCCCCGCCTGCGCCAGGCCTGGCAGCCGGTGGCCGACGCACTGGCGACATGAAGCGGACATCGACGGGACAATACGCTACCCACTGGAAGCCCGCGCAGGCCCGTGGCAACAGCGTGTCCCGGTGGCGTGCGTACTGAAAACACCTGTAACGGTTGGCGCTGGCCCCCGCTGGCCGCACAATAGACGTTTCCCTACACCAGATTGCCGGAGTTATCCCCATGGCCGAAATCAAGGAAGCACTTGTCCCCGATATCGGTGACTACAGCGATATCCCGGTAATCGAGGTGCTTGTCGCCGTCGGCGATACGGTCAAGAAGGACCAGGGCCTGGTCACGCTGGAAAGCGACAAGGCCACGATGGAAGTCCCGTCCTCGGTCGCCGGTGTGGTCAAGGAAATCAAGGTCAAGGTCGGCGACAACCTGTCCGAGGGCAAGGTCGTGGCGCTGATCGAAGTGGCCGAAGGCGAAGCCGCCAAGCCCGCCGCTGCTGCCCCGGCCCCGGCCAAGGCTGCTGCCCCGGCTGCCGCCACCCAGAGCGCGCCGGCCCCGGCCGCTGCTGCCCCGGCCGCCCCGGCCGCCCCGGCCGCCAGTGGCGGTGCGGTGGAAGCCCTGGTGCCGGACATCGGCGATTACACCGACATCCCGGTCATTGAAGTGCTGGTCGCCGTGGGCGACACGGTGAAGAAGGACCAGGGTTTGGTCACGCTGGAAAGCGACAAGGCCACCATGGAAGTGCCGTCCTCGGTGGCGGGCGTGGTCAAGGAACTGAAGGTCAAGGTCGGCGACACCCTGTCGCAGGGTGCCGTGGTCGCCATCATCGAAGCCGAAGGTGCCGCCGCTCCGGCCGCTGCTGCCCCGGCCCCGGTGGCTGCCGCGCCGGCCGCTGCCCCGGCTCCGGCCCAGGTCAGCGCCCCGGCGCCGGCCCAGGCCGCCACCCCGTCCGCAGGCGCGCCGTCCAGCCCGCCGGTGCAGTTCAACGCCGATGGCGTGCTGCCGGCCAAGGTGCCCTATGCCACCCCGGCCGTGCGCGTGTTCGCCCGCGAACTGGGCGTGGACCTGCTGCAGATCAGCGGCACCGAGAAGGGCGGCCGCATCACCAAGGGTGACGTGCAGAAGTTCGTCAAGGCCGCGCTCAGCGGTGGCGTGCCGGCTGCCGGCGGTGCCGCCGTGCCCGCCGGTGGTGGCCTGAACCTGCTGCCGTGGCCGAAGGTCGACTTCAGCAAGTTCGGCGAAACCGAAGTGCAGCCGCTGTCGCGCATCAAGAAGATCTCCGGCGCGAACCTGGCCCGCAACTGGGCCATGATCCCGCACGTCACCCAGTTCGAACAGGCCGACATCACCGACCTGGAAGGCCTGCGCGTGGCGCTGAACAAGGAAAACGAGAAGGCCGGCATCAAGCTGACCATGCTCGCCTTCCTGATCAAGGCCAGCGCCGCGGCACTGAAGAAGTTCCCGGAATTCAACGCCTCGCTCGATGCCAGCGGTGAAAACCTGACCCTGAAGAAGTACTTCCACATCGGCTTTGCCGCCGATACGCCGAACGGCCTGGTCGTGCCGGTCATCCGCGACGTGGACAAGAAGGGCGTGGTGCAGATCGCGCAGGAAACCGGCGAACTGGCCAAGAAGGCGCGCGACGGCAAGCTGGGCCCGGCCGACATGAGCGGCGGCTGCTTCTCGATCAGCTCGCTGGGCGGCATCGGTGGCACCGCGTTCACCCCGATCGTCAATGCACCGGAAGTGGCCATCCTGGGCGTGTCCAAGTCCTCCATCCAGCCGGTCTGGAATGGCAAGGAATTCGCGCCGAAGCTGATGCTGCCGCTGTCGCTGAGCTACGACCACCGCGTCATCGATGGCGCCCTGGCCGCACGCTTCACCACGTACCTGTCGCAGGTACTGGCCGACATGCGCCGCGTGCTGCTGTAAGGCCGCGCTTCGCCCCCACCGTGCGGCCGCTGCCCCTGGCGCGGCCGCGTGAACAGATGCAGTGACAGCCCGCCGGCCCGCCCGGCCGGGCACGAGGAAAACCACCATGGCCACGATTGAAGTCAAGGTTCCCGACATCGGCGATTACAGCGATGTGCCGGTGATCGAAGTGTTGGTCGCCGTCGGCGACACGGTGAAGAAGGACCAGGGCCTGGTGACCCTGGAATCGGACAAGGCCACCCTGGAAGTGCCGTCGTCGGCCGCCGGTGTGGTCAAGGAAATCAAGGTCAAGCTGGGCGACACGCTGTCCGAAGGCGCCGTGGTCGTGCTGCTGGACGCTGAAGGCGCCGCCGAAGCCCCGGCCAAGGCCGCCGCGCCGGCCCCGGCTGCGGCCGCCCCGGCCAGCAAGCCGCCGGTGACCCCGTCGCACCGCGCTCCGGCCGAGCCGGCGGCGCCGAAGCCGGCGCTGTCCAGCGGCAAGCCGGCCGACATCGAATGCGAAATGGTCGTGCTGGGCTCGGGCCCGGGCGGCTACACCGCCGCCTTCCGCGCCGCCGACGTCGGCCTGGACACGGTGCTGGTGGAGCGTTACGCCAGCCTCGGCGGCGTCTGCCTCAACGTGGGCTGCATTCCGTCCAAGGCGCTGCTGCACGCTGCGGCGGTCATCGACGAAGTGGCCCATGCCGGCGATTTCGGCGTCGAGTTCGGCAAGCCGACCATCACCCTGGACAAGCTGCGCCAGTACAAGGAAAAGGTGGTCAACCAGCTGACCAAGGGCCTGGCCGGCATGGCCAAGCAGCGCAAGGTCCGCAGCGTGCAGGGCGTGGGCAAGTTCGTTTCCGCCAACGAGCTGGAAATCACTGCCGCTGACGGCAGCACCCAGCTGCTGCGCTTCCAGAAGTGCATCATCGCCGCCGGTTCGCAGGCGGTGAAGCTGCCGAACTTCCCGTGGGACGACAAGCGCGTGATGGATTCCACCGACGCGCTGGAGCTGGCCGAAGTGCCGGGCTCGCTGCTGGTCGTCGGCGGCGGCATCATCGGCCTGGAAATGGCCACCGTGTATGGCGCGTTGGGCAGCAAGGTCACCGTGGTCGAGTTCATGGACCAGCTGATGCCGGGCGCCGACAAGGACCTGGTCAAGCCGCTGGCCGACCGCCTGAAGAAGCAGGGCATTGAAGTGCACCTGAAGACCAAGGCGTCCGGCGTCACCGCCGATGCCAAGGGCATCACCGTCACCTTCGAAGCGGCCGAGGAAGGCCAGGCGCCGGCATTGGCGCAGGGCACCTTCGATCGCGTGCTGGTGGCCGTGGGCCGCTCGCCGAACGGCAAGAAGATCGATGCTGAAAAGGCCGGCGTGCAGGTCACCGATCGCGGTTTCATTCCGGTCGATCGGCAGATGCGCACCAACGTGCCGCACATCTTTGCCATCGGCGATATCGTCGGCAACCCGATGCTGGCCCACAAGGCCACGCACGAAGGCAAGCTGGCCGCCGAAGTGGCTGCCGGCCACAAGAAGGAATGGGTCGCCCGCGTGATTCCGTCGGTGGCCTACACCAACCCGGAAATCGCCTGGGTGGGCGTGACCGAAACCGAAGCCAAGGCCAAGGGCCTGAAGGTCGGCGTGGCCAAGTTCCCGTGGGCCGCCAGCGGCCGCGCGATCGGCATCGGCCGTACCGAAGGCTTCACCAAGCTGATCTTCGACGAAGAGACCCACCGCATCATCGGTGGTGCCATCGTTGGCGTGCATGCCGGTGACCTGCTGGCCGAAATCGGCCTGGCCATCGAAATGGGTGCCGAAGCCGAAGACATCGGCCACACCATCCACGCGCACCCGACGCTGAGTGAATCGGTGGCGATGGCCTCGGAAATCTACGACGGCACCATCACCGATCTGTACATGCCGAAGAAGAAGTAACGCGCTCGCGCGCTGTAAACAAAAACCCGGCGAAAGCCGGGTTTTTTGTTGCCTGAATCATGCGTGGGGCTTCGTTTGCCGCTGCGGCGAGGGTCGGGGCCGCGCCGCGGGTGGCAGGCATTCCGGCAAATGTCCCCCGGCCGCCGCCTGGCGGCGCCAGCCTCCTCCTTGAATTTGCCCGAATGCCTGCCACCCGCGACGCGGCTCGGCTTTCGGCGGACAGAAAGCCGCGCCCTCCACAGCCCGCGCCCGACACACCATCAGCCACGCGTTCTGCACGGGAACACAAAAAACGCGGCGCCTGGTTGCCCGGGCGCCGCGTTGGAGTGAGAGAGAGCGGTAACGCTTAGAAGCTGACGCTGATACCGGCCACCGGGCCCTTGAATTCCTGCTTCAGGCCGATGGTGCCGTCGCTGCCCTTCTGGTCCACGTCCAGCTTGAACCAGTCGTAGCCGGCGAACACGCCGAAGTTGTCGGTGAAGCGGTAATCAACGATGGCATTGGCGCGGCTCAGGTCGCCCTTGTAGTCATCGAAGCTGCCCCAGCGGGTGTTCAGGTACTGGCCCTGCAGGGTGATCATCCACTTTTCAGAGGGGGTGAAGCTCAGCCGCGCACCGACCACCGGCGCCACGCCGTCAGCCTTCTCATCCAGGAACTGGCCTTCGTACACGGTGCCCAGATCGGCATAGCCCTTGGTGCTCACCTTGGCGTACTCGGCACCCAGCTGCAGGCCCAGGTCGAACTTTTCGGTGTCCACCACCGAGTAGTCGTACACCAGGCTGGCCACCTGGTACTTCAGTTCGGCCTTGACGAAGCTGTCGGCCGGCACGTTGACGTCACCGAACGTGATGTCCTGGCCCAGCGTCTCGCGGCGGTCCTTGTCGTACTTGAAGTAGTTGAACAGCAGGCGCTGGCGGTCGCTGATGCGGAACATGCCGTCGATGCGCGGTTCCCATTCCTTGCCGCCCAGCTTGAAGTCCTCGGAGAAGCCGATGTCCTGGCCGGCCACGTTGGTCTGGCCACGCAGCGTGTTGTCCGAATCGATGTTCATCGCACCCAGGCGCAGGGCGAAGCGGTCATCGCCTTCCGCAGCATGGGCGGACGAAGCGAAGGAGGCGCCGGCGGCGAGCAGCGAGAGGGCGAGCAGGGTGGGTACGGAGCGCATCAGAAAGTCCTTGCGGTGGTTCATTCGGGATGAAGGCCACTGTGCCGGACGCGCGCGTCCACCCTACGTGAACGTATGGTCCACGTTGCGTGGACGGTTCAGCGCGGTCATGACGTTGCAAAGAAGATGGCCCCGGAGCGCGCTTCGGGGCCATCCTGGGACCTGCAGGGCGGAGCATCGACGAGGAAGTGCAGCAGGCAGGTCGAAAGGTCAGACTGCAGGCGCGCGGGAAAGTTCCCGGCCGTGCGACCAAAGTTCAATACGCTGCGCCGCAGCATGCGGCGGACGCCATTGTCCCCCTGCTGGGCCGTAAAAAACCTGCCGTTCCCGCAACTTGCGGCTTCCGGGATGAACAGGCAGCGGTTGTCTCGCAAATTGTCCCATTGCTATAATTTGGCGGCTCGATGAGGCACCCCCTGTTTTAGCGGCCTCAGCCATTCACTTGTAACCACGTGGGACGTCCTGTGCTGAACTCCGTTGAAGCGGGTCGGCGACTGATGCTGCGCGCCGCGGTCTACCCGCTGGCTGCAGTCGCTGTGCTGGCTCTGGCCTTCCTCCTGGTAGGGCCGAAGTACGCCCTTGGCGCCCTGGCGTCCGGGGTGGCGATCTCGGCCGGTGGCTGGGTCGCGGCACGGATGGCGCTCAGTGGTGGGGCGGTGGCAGCGGGTTCGGCGATGGCGCGGCTGATTGTCGCGATTGTCGCCAAGTGGGTCGTGGTTTTCGGCGTCCTGCTGGTGGGGTTCCTGGTCTTCAAGCTGCCTGCATTGGCGCTGCTGGCCGGTATCGCCGTCGGTTTGATGTTCCAGGTCCTGGCCATGGCCAGGCGTTGACAAAAATTCAATTAACGAAGGTTCCGGACACATGGCGGGCGAGGCTCTAACCCCTACCAGCTACATCCAGCATCACCTGCAGAACCTGACCGCCCCGGTCGGTAACGGCGAAGGGATGTTCTGGCACATCCACGTCGATACGTTCCTCACCGCGGTCCTGATGGGCCTGGTGATCGTGGTCGCGTTCTGGCTGGGCACCCGCAAGGCCACCGCCGGCGTGCCGGGCAAGTGGCAGGCCTTCGTGGAAATCTGCCTGGAGTTCGTCGACCGCCAGGCCAAGGACACCTACCACGGCAAGAGCAAGCTGGTCACGCCGATCGCCATCACCATCTTCTTCTGGATTCTGCTGATGAATCTGCTGAAGATGATCCCGGCCGATTTCATCGCCAAGCCGCTGGAAATGGCCGGTATCCACTACTGGAAGCCCGTGCCGACCGCTGACGTCAACGCCACCCTGGGCATGGCCTTCAGCGTGTTCTTCCTGATGCTGTTCTTCGCCCTGCGTGCGAAGGGCCTGGGCGGTTTCATCAAGGAATTCCTGACGGCGCCGTTCGGCAAGTGGATGATGCCGTTCAACCTGATCCTCAACATCGTCGAGTGGCTGAGCAAGCCGATCTCGCTGGCGATGCGACTGTTCGGCAACATGTTCGGCGGCGAAATCGTGTTCCTGCTGATCTGGGTGCTGGGTGGTGCCGGTTTCTTCGGTGCCATTGCCGGTGGTGCGTTCGGCCTTGGCTGGATGCTGTTCCACCTGCTGGTGATCCCGCTGCAGGCCTTCATCTTCATGATGCTGTCGATCGTGTACCTGAGCCTGTCGGAAGACGCTCACTAAAGTTCCAAGCTTCAACGCGTTTCAACCTTCATCCGTTTCATCACCCTTAGCAACTTAGTTCCTGGAGATAACCATGTACTTCGCCGTCCTGACCAACTTCGCGCAGATTCAGAGCTCCACCGCCCTTGCCGTCGGCATCATGATCGGCCTGGCCGCGCTGGGCGCCGGTCTGGGTCTGGCCATCATGGCTGGTAAGTTCCTGGAGTCGGCCGCCCGCCAGCCGGAACTGATCCCGGTCCTGCAGGTCCGCATGTTCATCACCGCCGGCCTGATCGACGCCGCGTTCATCATCTCGGTCGCCGTCGGCCTGCTGCTGGCCTTCGCCAACCCGCTGTCGGCCGCCTTCGCTGGCGCCGTCACCAAGGCTCTGGCCGGCTGATACAGCGGTTTGAGACGACCGGGTGCTGATGCACCCGGTTTCGGATGAAGGTCCGGGTGCGCCGCTCCGGCGGCGCATCCACCCCGAAACCAGCGATCGAGCTAACCATGAATATCAATTTCACCCTTCTTGCGCAGGCGCTCGCCTTCGCTGGTCTGATCTGGATCATCGCGACCAAGATCTGGCCGCCGCTGATGAACGCGATCGAAGAGCGCCAGCAGAAGATTGCTGAAGGCCTCGCCGCTGCCGACCGCAGCCAGAAAGATCTGGCCCAGGCGCAGGAAAAGGTCAACGAAGCACTGAAGGACGCACGCACCAAGGCCAACGAGATCATCGACCAGGCCCACGCGCGCGCCAACCAGATCGTCGACGCTGCCCGTACCGAAGCGATCACCGAAGCCACCCGTCAGAAGGAACTGGCCCAGGCTGAAATCGACGCCGCCGCCAACCGTGCCCGTGAAGATCTGCGCAAGCAGGTGTCCGCGCTGGCCGTGACCGGTGCCGAAAAGCTGCTCAAGCGCGAAATCGACGCCAACGCCCACAAGGCGCTGCTCGACGAGCTGGCCTCGGAGATCTAAGGATGAGCCAGGCCCTCACGCTTGCCCGCCCGTACGCCCGCGCCGCCTTCGCGACCGCGCGCGACGAAGGCACGTTCGCGCCGTGGTCGGACGCCCTCGCGTTTTCCGCCCACGTCGCCGCCGACCCGCGCGTGGCGGCCCTGCTCGCCAACCCGGAGCTGGGTCGTGACGACGCCGTCGCCCTGCTGGCGCCGGTGAACCACGGCGAAAGCTACTCGCGTTTCCTGGCCATCCTGGCCGAATCGCATCGTCTGCCGCTGCTGCCGGAAATCGCCGGCATGTACGACGCCCTGCGCGCCGAAGCCGAACACGTGGTCAAGGCCACCGTGACCTCGGCCGCCGAACTGTCGGCCGGCGAGCTTGACGCGATCAAGGTCGCGCTGCGCAAGCGCTTCAACCGCGAGGTCGATGTGACCACCGCGGTGGATGCCTCGCTGATCGGCGGCGCCGTGATCGATGCCGGCGACGTGGTCATCGATGGTTCGCTGAAGGGCAAGCTGGCCCGTCTGCAGACCGCGCTCGCTAACTGAATTCATTTAACGTCCGGCCCCGCTGCCGGCACTAGGACTTGACGATGGCAACCACGCTCAACCCCTCCGAAATCAGCGAACTGATCAAGAACCGCATCGAGAAGGTCAAGCTGGCCGCGGAATCGCGCAACGAAGGCACCGTGACCAGCGTGTCCGACGGCATCGTGCGCATCTTCGGTCTGGCCGACGTGATGCAGGGCGAAATGATCGAACTGCCGAACAACACCTTCGCCCTGGCCCTGAACCTGGAGCGCGACTCGGTCGGCGCCGTGGTCCTGGGTGACTACGAGCACCTGCGCGAAGGCGACGTCGCCAAGACCACCGGTCGCATCCTGGAAGTGCCGGTCGGTCCGGAACTGCTGGGCCGCGTGGTGAACGCCCTGGGCGAACCGATCGACGGCAAGGGCCCGCTGGGCACCGACGTCACCGCCCCGGTGGAGCGCGTTGCTCCGGGCGTGATCTGGCGCAAGTCGGTCGACCAGCCGGTGCAGACCGGTTACAAGTCGGTCGACTCGATGATCCCGATCGGCCGTGGCCAGCGCGAGCTGATCATCGGCGACCGCCAGACCGGCAAGACCGCCATGGCCATCGATGCGGTGATCAACCAGAAGGGCACCGGCATCAAGTGCGTATACGTTGCGATCGGCCAGAAGGCTTCGACCATCGCCAACATCGTGCGCAAGCTGGAAGAGAACGGCGCGCTGGCCCACACCATCGTGGTGGCCGCCACCGCTTCCGAATCGGCTGCCATGCAGTACATCAGCGCCTACTCGGGCTGCACCATGGGTGAGTACTTCATGGACCGCGGCGAAGACGCGCTGATCGTGTACGACGATCTGTCCAAGCAGGCCGTGGCCTACCGCCAGATCTCGCTGCTGCTGAAGCGCCCGCCGGGCCGTGAAGCCTACCCGGGTGACGTGTTCTACCTGCACTCGCGCCTGCTGGAACGCGCTGCCCGCGTGTCCGAGGAATACGTCGAGAAGTTCACCGAAGGCAAGGTCACCGGCAAGACCGGTTCGCTGACCGCGCTGCCGATCATCGAAACCCAGGCCGGCGACGTGTCCGCCTTCGTTCCGACCAACGTGATCTCGATCACCGACGGCCAGATCTTCCTGGAAACCGACCTGTTCAACGCCGGCATCCGCCCGGCCGTGAACGCCGGTATCTCGGTGTCGCGCGTCGGTGGCTCGGCCCAGACCAAGATCATCAAGAAGCTGTCGGGCGGCATCCGTATCTCGCTGGCCCAGTACCGTGAACTGGCTGCGTTCGCGCAGTTCGCCTCGGACCTGGACGAAGCGACCCGCAAGCAGCTGGAGCGCGGCCAGCGCGTGACCGAGCTGATGAAGCAGAAGCAGTACGCGCCGATGTCCATCGCCAACCAGGCGCTGTCGATCTACGCCGTCAACGAGGGCTACCTGGACGACGTGCCGGTCAACAAGCTGCTGGCGTTCGAAGAAGGCCTGCACGCCCACTTCGCCAACACCCAGGGCGAACTGGTCAGCAAGGTCAACGCCACCGGCGGCTGGGACAACGACATCGAAGGTGCCTTCAAGAAGGGCATCGCCGAGTTCAAGACCACCGGCAGCTGGTAATCGCGGTCCTGTAGAGCGGAGCCATGCTCCGCTGGACCAGATGACAAACGGTTGAACAACGCGGGGCAGCAGCCCCGCGCCACGGGAAACAAGAGATGGCAAGCGGACGCGAAATCAAAACCAAGATCAAGAGCGTGCAGAACACCCGCAAGGTGACGCGCGCCCTGGAAATGGTCTCGGCCTCCAAGATCCGCAAGGCGCAGGATCGGATGAAGACCTCGCGTCCGTACGCGCAGGCGATGAAGCAGGTGATCGGCCACCTGGCCCAGGCCAGCACCGATTACCAGCATCCGTTCCTGGTCGAGCGTGAGCAGGTCAAGCGGGTCGGGTTCATCGTGATCTCCTCCGATCGCGGCCTGGCTGGCGGCCTGAACAACAACCTGTTCCGCAAGATGCTGGGCGAAGCCAAGGCATGGCAGGACAAGGGTGCAGAAGTGGACCTGGTGACCATCGGCCAGAAGGCATCGACCTTCTTCCGCCGCGTGAAGGTCAACATGGTCGGCAGCGTGACCCACATCGGCGACGTGCCGAAGCTGGAATCGCTGATCGGTGTGATCAAGGTCATGCTCGACGCCTTCACCGAAGGCAAGGTCGACCGCGTGTACCTGGTCTACAACCGCTTCGTGAACACCATGGTGCAGAAGGCCAGCTTCGATCAGCTGCTGCCGCTGCCGCCGGCTGAGAAGCAGGTCGCTCACCACGACTGGGATTACCTGTATGAACCCGATGCCGCGACCGTGCTGGAGCACGTGATGACGCGTTACATCGAGTCGCTGGTGTACCAGGCACTGCTGGAAAACGTCGCCTCCGAGCATGCCGCACGCATGGTCGCGATGAAGGCGGCGAGCGACAACGCCAACAAGCTGATCGGCACCCTGCAGCTCGTCTACAACAAGGCGCGCCAGGCAGCGATCACCCAGGAAATCTCCGAAATCGTCGGCGGCGCGGCAGCAGTCTGACCGCGTTCGTTCAAAGCACACATTAGAGGATGCAGCAATGAGTCAGGGCAAGATCGTTCAGATCATCGGCGCGGTCGTCGACGTCGAATTCCCGCGTGAGTCGGTGCCGAAGGTGTACGACGCACTGAAGGTCGACAACACCGAAATCACCCTCGAAGTCCAGCAGCAGCTGGGCGACGGCGTGGTGCGTACCATCGCCCTCGGTTCCACCGATGGCCTGAAGCGCAACCTGGTGGCCACCAACACCGACCGCGGCATCTCCGTGCCGGTCGGCGCTGGCACCCTGGGCCGCATCATGGACGTGCTGGGCCGTCCGATCGACGAAGCCGGCCCGGTGGCCGCCAGCGACAGCTGGGAAATCCACCGTGCGGCCCCGTCGTACGAAGACCAGAGCCCGGCCACCGAACTTCTGGAAACCGGCATCAAGGTCATCGACCTGATGTGCCCGTTCGCCAAGGGCGGCAAGGTCGGCCTGTTCGGCGGCGCCGGCGTCGGCAAGACCGTCAACATGATGGAACTGATCAACAACATCGCCAAGGCGCACAGCGGTCTGTCCGTGTTCGCCGGCGTGGGTGAGCGTACCCGTGAGGGCAACGACTTCTACCACGAAATGAAGGACTCCAACGTCCTGGACAAGGTGGCGATGGTGTACGGCCAGATGAACGAGCCGCCGGGCAACCGTCTGCGCGTCGCCCTGACCGGCCTGACCATGGCCGAGTACTTCCGCGACGAGAAGGACGAAAACGGCAAGGGTAAGGACGTCCTGCTGTTCGTCGACAACATCTACCGCTACACCCTGGCCGGTACCGAAGTGTCGGCACTGCTGGGTCGTATGCCGTCCGCCGTGGGTTACCAGCCGACCCTGGCCGAGGAAATGGGCGTCCTGCAGGAACGCATCACCTCGACCAAGAACGGTTCGATCACCTCGATCCAGGCCGTCTACGTGCCCGCCGATGACTTGACCGACCCGTCGCCGGCGACCACCTTCGCCCACCTGGACTCGACCGTTACCCTGTCGCGTTCGATCGCCTCGCTGGGTATCTACCCGGCCGTGGATCCGCTGGATTCCACCAGCCGCCAGATGGACCCGCTGGTCATCGGCCACGAGCACTACGACACCGCCCAGCGCGTCCAGCAGACCCTGCAGAAGTACAAGGAACTGAAGGACATCATCGCCATCCTGGGCATGGACGAACTGTCCGAAGAAGACAAGCAGGCCGTGTCGCGCGCCCGCAAGATCGAGCGCTTCTTCAGCCAGCCGTTCCACGTGGCCGAAGTGTTCACAGGTTCGCCGGGCAAGTACGTGCCGCTGAAGGACACCATCCGTGGCTTCAAGGCCATCGTCGATGGCGAGTACGACCACCTGCCGGAGCAGGCGTTCTACATGGTCGGCGGCATCGAAGAAGCGGTCGAGAAGGCCAAGAAGATGGCTGAGAAGGCCTGATCATGAGCACCATTCGTTGCGACATCGTCAGCGCTGAACAGGAAATCTTCCGTGGCGAAGCGACCCTGGTCGTGGCGACCGGTGAGCTGGGCGAGCTGGGCATTGCGCCCAAGCACGCCCCGCTGATCACCCGACTCAAGCCCGGCAAGGTCGTGGTCACCACGCCGAACGGCGAGCAGCTGGATTTCGCCATTTCCGGCGGCATCCTGGAAGTGCAGCCGCAGGTAGTGACCGTGCTGGCCGACACCGCCATCCGCGCCCAGGACATCGACGAAGCCTCGGTCCGCAAGGCCAAGGAAGAAGCCGAGCGCATCCTGGCCAACCGTGGTGAAGCGATGGAAGTGGCCGAAGCCCAGCAGAAGCTCGCCGAAGCCGTGGTCCAGCTGCAGGCCCTGGAACGTCTGCGCAAGAACCTCAAGCACTGACGCCAGGCGCTGGCGCCTGCCATTACGGTCAGGGCACGCGTTGAAGAGATCGCCGGCCCCGTGCCGGCGATTTTTTTTTGCACGAAGGAACGCAGATGCAGCAGCACGGACGCACTCCCATTCTGGCAAGCGCTTCGCGCCGTTTGGCCGCTCGGCCAGAGGCGGCATGGTTGCTGGCCTGGTGCGTGCTGTGCCTGCCCTGGCTGGCGGGGGTGAAGACGATTCCCTTCGACGCCGTCCAGCAGTTCTTCCCGGCCGTCAGCTTTACGGCCGAGCAGTTGCGCCATCTGCAGGCCCCTTGGTGGAACCCTTACCTGTACTCGGGTTACCCCCAGTTGGCCGACCCGCAGATGATGACGTTCCAGCCCAGCATGATCCTGCCGATGATGCCGGCGCCCACGTCGCTGCATCTGTTTACCGTGGTGGTGCTGCTGCACGTGCTGGCCGGCGGGCTGGGTGCGTTGCGCCTGGCGCGGTCGTGGGGGCTGTCGGTGGCACCGCAGCTGCTGTTTGCGCTGGTGCTGGCCGTGGGTGGGGTGGCTGCCTCGCGGCTGCAGCATACGCCGATGATCATCAGCTACAGCGTGCTGCCCTGGCTGTGGCTGGGGCTGGATCAGCTGCGTCGCCGGGGACGCATCGGTGATGTGCTGCTGGCAGGTATTGCAGGTGGACTGTGCGCCCTGCAGCTCACCCAGGTCACTTATTTCATCATCCTGGCCTGTGCCATCTATGCGTGTGCTGCACTGCTGGTTGCCAGGGACTCGCGTGGACGTCTGGCCCTGCACCTGTCGGCCGTCGCCGTCATCGCTGCGCTGATCAGCGCACCGCAATGGTTGTCGACCCTGGCCTGGCTGGGCGAAACCAACCGGGACGGTCTCTCGTTGCAGGCCGCACTGCCGGGCGCGCTGCACCTGCAATCGCTGGCCACGCTGCTGTCCGGCAATGTGTTCGCGCAGGGGCGCGGTGACAACTGGGCGTTCGGTGATGTCACCACCGACTATCTGTACATGGGGGCGGTCCCGCTGGCGCTATGGCTGGCCTGGGGCGGTCGCGTGGTGCAGCAGCACCCGGCGGCGGCACGCATTGCGTTGGCCACCCTGGTGCTGGCCGTGCTCGTGGCACTGGGCGGTGCGACGCCGTTGTTCCCCTGGCTGTTTACGGTGCTGCCGGGCCTTGATCTGTTCCGGCGCCCGTCCGATGCGCTGTTCCTGACCGTTCCGGCCGCTGCCTGGCTGGCAGCTTACGCCCTGCAGGCCGCCGTGCAGCGCGCCCGCTTGCAGCCGCACCTGCCTTCCGTACTGGCATTGGCCGTGCTGCTGGTCTACACCGGCTGGCTGGTGGTCGCCGCGGGGCAGATGCAGTCCTTCGCCTGGATGGCCATCAGTGGCGCCATCGGCGGGGGCGCGCTGTATCTGCTGCGTCGCCACGCCCACCCCCTGCGTTGGGTGTTCGCACTGGTGATGCTCGACATGATCTTGTTCAACGTCAGCACTGCGTTCAATACACGCAGCAGCAGGAATGTTGTGCTGGACGCCACGCGCGACGCGCCGTCGCAACGCGCGTTTGCACTGCTCGTCCGCGAGCGCGGCGAAGGCTTGCCGGAGCGGGCCGTGGTGTTCGGGCTGGGCACGCTGACCAATGGCGCAGCGGCACACGGTCTGCCGCTGGCCAATGGGTATAACCCACTGCTCGACGTGCGCTACCAGGCCATGGCCGGCATGCCGGCTGAGCCGGTCGACGCGTTCCAGCAGAAGCCTGCTACCCCTTGGGCGGCCGATATGGATGCGCCCCTGTTCCATCTGCTGGGCGTGCGTTGGCTGCTGTCCGCGCAGGCGTTCGCGGGTGCGCAGGCGCAGGGCGAGGGGCTGTACGTGGCACGGCGCGCGGATGTGCTCCCCCGCACCCTCAATCCGCATACCGTTCGTCGTCATGCCGACGATCTGCCCCCGGCCGATGATTACGGTCGCACCGACTTCCAGCAGGTGGTGTGGCTGCCGGCTTCGGTGAGCACTGCCTGCCCGGATGCGGATGCCGGAAACGTGCAGGTGCTGAGCCATCGCTACCGTGCAGGGGCGATGACGCTGCAACTGGTTGCGGATGAACCCGGCTGGCTGGTGGTCAATGAACTGCATGCCCCGGGGTGGGTGGCGACGCTGGAATCGGGCCTTGGCCTGCCGATCGTGCGTGGCAACGGGCTGTTCCGTGCCATCTGCGTGCCCCAGGGCCAGCACACGTTGCGACTGCGCTACAGCCCGCTGCAGCTCTGGCGGGAGGGGCTCGGCCAACGATTGGCAGATCGTCGCGGTCACTGAACCCGGTAGGGTCAACGGTCAGTCGACGATGGCGCGCCGCGCGGTGGCGGACCTCGATACGCCAGCCCCGCCGTCAGCGGTAGACCACAAACCGCATCAGCAGGAACGACACGCACGCCAGCCCGCCTTCCACCAGCGGCTTGGCCAGCCATGCGTACTGCAGGCCCAGCGCATGGTCGGCGGCGGCCACCAGCAGGGTGCTGGCGATCGTCACCAGCGCCCACAGCGGGAGGAAGCGTGCGAACCGGCGCCAGCCCAGGCGCTGGCCGCCCTGCGCATCGGCGAAGGTGTAGCGCCCGTTGAGCCAGAACCCCAGCAGCATGCCGCCCACGCGCCCGGCCACGTTGGCCGGCACCACCGGCATGCCCGCCGCCGTGCAGGCGACGAACAGCAGCCAGTCCAGCAGCAGCTGGGCCAGGCCGATCGCGAGGTAGGCGGTGCCTTGGCGGAACAGGCTCATGGGCAATGGAGTCTGCAGGGATGCCCATGTTAACGGCCTGCGTTCTAGAATCGTCGGCAACGACCTACGGATAGCCGCCCATGACCCAACCCCTGCACGTGATCATCCTGGCCGCCGGCGCCGGCAAGCGCATGAAGTCGGTGCTGCCCAAGGTGCTGCAGCCGATCGCCGGGCAGCCGATGCTGGCGCATGTGATCGCCACCGCGCGCGAACTGCAGCCGGCGGCGATCCACGTGGTCTACGGTCATGGTGGCGAAGCAGTCCGCCAGCGCTTCGCCGACCAGCCGGACCTGCTGTGGGCCGAACAGGCGCAGCAGTTGGGGACCGGCCACGCCGTGGCCCAGGCCATGCCCGAAGTGCCCGACGCCGCGCAGGTGCTGGTGCTGTACGGCGATGTCCCACTGATCCGCGCGCAGACCCTGCGTGACCTGCTGGCGCAGCCGGGGCGCCTGGCGGTGCTGGTGGCCGAGATGGACGACCCGACCGGCTATGGCCGCATCCTGCGCGATGCCGAGGGCAAGGTCGGCGCCATCGTCGAACAGAAGGATGCCGATGACGAGCAGCGCCGCATCCGCATCATCAACACCGGCATCATTACCGCCGAATCGACCGCGCTGCGGCGCTGGCTGTCGCAGCTGTCCAACCGTAACGCGCAGGGCGAGTACTACCTGACCGATGTGTTCGCCTTCGCCGCCCATGAGTTCACCCCGGCGGAGATGGCCCTGGTGGCCGACGCCCAGGAAGCCGAAGGCGCGAACGACCCGTGGCAGCTTTCGCAGCTGGAACGCGCGTGGCAGCGCCGCGCGGTGCGCGCCCTGTGCACCCAGGGCGCGCGCGTGCTTGACCCGGCCCGCGTGGATGTACGCGGCCAGGTGACCGTGGGCAGCGACGTGCAGATCGACGTGGACGTGATCCTGGAAGGCGCCGTGGTGCTGGGCGATGGCGTAAGCATCGGGCCGTTCACCCGCTTGAAGGACGTGACCCTGGGGCCGGGCACCGAGGTGCGCGCGCACTGCGATCTGGAAGGCGTGGTGAGCGAAGGCGCCGCGCAGATCGGCCCGTTCGCGCGGCTGCGTCCGGGCACGGTGCTGGCCGATGGCGTGCACGTGGGCAACTTCGTGGAAACCAAGAAAGTGACCCTGGGCGTGGGCAGCAAGGCCAACCACCTGACCTACCTGGGCGATGCGGTGATCGGCAGCAAGGTGAACATCGGCGCCGGCACCATCACCTGCAACTACGACGGGGTGAACAAGTCGACTACGACCATCGGCGACAACGCCTTCATCGGTTCCAACAGTGCACTGGTGGCGCCGGTGCTGATCGGCGAGGGCGCCACCATTGCGGCCGGCTCGGTCATCACCCGCACCGCACCCGATGGCAAGCTGACCCTGGCGCGCGCACGACAGGAAACCATCGATGGCTGGAAGCGCCCGATCAAGAAGTCCTGAGCCACGTGTGCCGCACGCCGATGAGCTCGGCGTGCTGCCAGGCATCGAACAGCGCGCCGGCGAGCTGCTGAAGGGCCATGATGCCTATCCGGTGTTTGCCGGGCATGGCCTGGATCTGCCTGCGCTGCACGAAGGTCTGCGGCGCCGGCAGGTGTGGGTGGTGGATGCGGCCGACGGCGGAATCGCCGGTTACCTGCTGGCCGGTGAACTGGCAGGTGAGTTCCATGTGCTGCAGATGGATGTGGATCCCGCGCACGCGCGCCGGGGCCATGGACGTGCGCTGTTGCGCCACGCATTGGCGATGGCCAGGGCAGACGGCTATCCGGCAGCGGTACTGACCACGTTGAGCGATGTGCCGTGGAACGCGGCCTTTTACGCCAGCGAAGGATTCGTCACGGTGCCGGAAGCGGAATGGGGCGCCGGCCTTCAGGCCGTGATGGCCGAAGAGGCTGCGTTGGCGTTTCCGATGCATCTGCGGGTCGCGATGCGTCGGGTGCTGTAGCGGCCGACCTTGATCGGCCTATGGATCTACTGCCGCCCGCCATGGTCCTATCCCCGGTAGATCCACGCCATGCGTGGATACGCCCCCCCTGTTCACCCCACCGGCAACAGGATCGACACGCACAGCCCGCCCTCGCCGCGGTTCTGCAATGACACCCGCCCGCCGTGCGCTTCCACGATTTCCCGGGTCAGCGCCAGGCCCAGCCCGGTGCCGTTGCGCTTGGTGGAATAGAACGGCATCAGTGCGTTCTGCAGCACCTGCTCGTTCATGCCCTTGCCGCGGTCCAGCACATCCAGCCGCAGCCACTGCGGCAGGCGGGTCAGCTGCACCTGCACATCGTCGTTGGGCGGGTCGGCTTCGGCGCAGGCTTCATGCGCGTTCTTCAGCAGGTTCAACAACGCCTGGCCGAACTGGGCGATGTCGATGCGGCTGCTCAGGTCTTCGCTGGGCGGGTGGTCCATGGTGAACGGAATCTGCTGGCCCAGGCTGGCCAGGAACGGCGCCCAGTGCACGGTCTGCAGCTGCGGCTGCGGCAGCTTGGCAAAGCGCGCGTAGCCGCGGATGAAGCCTTCCAGGTGGCGTGCGCGGTCTTCGATGGTGCTGAAGATCTCGGGCAGGCGGTCGAAACGCTCGCGCTTCACCAGCTCGCCGCCGGAATGGGCCAGCGAGGCAATCGGCGCCAGCGAGTTGTTCAACTCATGGCTGATCACCCGGATCACCTTCTTCCAGGTCTGCACTTCCTGCCGCCGCAGTTCGGCGGTCAGCAGCCGCACCAGCAGCAGATCGTGCGGGCGGCCGTTCAGATGGAACGCGCGCCGCGACAGGTGGTAGACCTGTTCGTCGTCCTCGTCCAGTTCGGTACCGTCGTCCACGTCCGGGCGCACCGCGAACAGGCTGTCGCCGCCGCGCTCGATGGCATCGCGCAGCTCCACCGGCATCTGCTGCAGCACATCCTGCAGCCGCTGGCCCTCCAGCTTCCAGCCGCCGTGCAGCAGCTTGCGTGCGGCCAGGTTGGAAAACACCACGCGCGCAATGCCATCGCCACCGGCGGCGATCAGCAGCATGGCCACCGGCGTGTTCTGCACCATGGTGTCCAGCAGCAGCTCGCGCTGCACCAGCCCCTGGCGCTGTTCGCGCAGCACATCGCCCAGTTCGCGGTGGGCCTGTACCAGGTCACCCAACTCGTCGTTGCCCGGCCAATGCACGCTGAAGTTGTATTCGCCGTCGCGGTAGCTGCTGGTGGTGCCGGCCAATGCCCGCATCAGCGATCGAACCGGTGCGGTGGCACGGCGCAGCGCCCACCACATCAGCGCCAGCAGCAGTACGGTGGACACCAGGGTGACCGCCCAGCCGTGGTCCAGCCAGTAGGCCAGCAACCACGGCAATGCCGCAGCCAGCGCCAGCACCGGCAGCAGGCGCAGGAACAGGCGGAAGGTGAACGAGCGCCGCTTCATTCGCGCGGAATGCCGTGGCGGTCCATGCGGCGATACAGCGCCTGCCGGCTCAGCCCCAGTTCGGCGGCCGCCTGCGCGATCACCCCGTGGTTGCGTGCCAGCACCTCTTCAATACGCGCACGGTCCGGGTCGTTGCCGGCGCTCGGCGCGGGGCGTGCTGCGGCCGGCGCACGCGGCAGGTTCAGATCGGTCACCTCGATGCGCGGGCCACTGGCCAGCAGTTCGGCGCGCTGGATCACATTGCGCAGTTCGCGCACGTTGCCCGGCCACGGGTGGCGCTGCAGCGCGGCCGCGGCGGCGCTGGACAGCGGCTTGCCGGCGGCCAGGAAACGCTCGGCCAGCGGCAGGATGTCACCGGGACGCTCGGCCAGCGGCGGCAGTGCCAGCTCCACGGTGTTCAAGCGGTAATACAGATCTTCGCGGAAGCTGCCGTCGCGGATCATCGCCGGCAGGTCCGCATTGGTCGCGCTGACCACGCGCACCTTCACCTGCCGCTCGCGGTTGGAGCCCAGGCGCTCGAAGCGGCCAGTTTCCAGTACGCGCAGCAGTTTCATCTGTCCGCCCAGGGACAGGTTGCCGATCTCATCCAGGAACAGCGTGCCGCCGTCGGCCGCTTCGAACTTGCCCTCGCGTGCCTTGTTGGCACCGGTATAGGCACCGGCCTCGGCGCCGAACAGTTCGGCTTCGATCAGTTCCGAGGGCAGCGCGCCGCAGTTCACCGCCACGAACGGGCCCTTGGCGGCCAGTGAATTGGCCTGGATGATCTGCGCGATCTTTTCCTTGCCGGCGCCATTGGGGCCGGTGATCAGCACCGGCAGTTCCGAGCGTGCGACCTGGCAGGCCAGGGCGATGATGCGCTCGCTGGCCGGATCGGCGAACACTGCATCACACAGCTCGTACTTCGTTTCCAGGGCGGTGCGCTGGCGCTGTTCGCGGGCGCGGCGCTGGTCCAGCTCGCGGCGCGCCTCGGACAGCTCCAGCAGGTTGTTCACCGTGGTCAGCAGCTTGCGGTCATCCCACGGCTTGGCCAGGTAGTCGGCGGCACCGGCCTTGACCAGGTCCACCGCACTGCTCAGGTGGGTCCAGGCGGTCAGCAGGATGACCGGCAGATCGGGGTGGCGCGCGCGGATCTGCGCGAACAGTGCTTCGCCCTCCTCACCTGAGGTGGTGTCTTCGGTGAAGTTCATGTCCTGGATCACCAGATCCACCGGCTGCGATTCCAGCAGGGCCAGCCCTTCGGCCGGGCTCTGCGCCTGCAGGGTGTCGATGTCATGCAGGGAAAACAGCACGTCCAACGCGGTGGCGACGCTGGCGTTGTCGTCGATGATCAGGATCGCAGGCATGGACGCATTCTGGAGAAGGGATGGGTGGCGCCAAGAGAGCCGTGACCGGCGCCACCCATCAAGCATAGCCAAACCCGTGGCCGCGCAGGGCCCGGGGGTACGTCTCAGGCCCCGCGGGTGGCCACCGCCGGCGGTACCGCGGCGGCGCGCCGGGCTGGGCCGAACACTGCGATCTGGCCCAGCACCCACAGCAGCAGGGCGCCCAGCGGCAGGTACAGCAGCGGCATGCGCGGCAGCTCGTACATGTTCATCAGGGCCAGGTTGATGGCGTAGGCCGCCAGCATGCCCAGCACGATGCCCAGGGTGGCCAGCAGGAAGTTCTCGGTCTGGAAGTAGCGCAGGATCTGCCCGCGGGTGGCACCCAGCGCACGGCGGATGCCGATCTGCTTGCTGCGCTGCTGCACCCAGAAGCTGGCCAGGCCGACGATGCCCAGGGCCGTGACCACCAGCAGCGCCACGCACACCGTCACCAGCAGGCCGACCATGGCGCGGTCGTTGCTGAAGTACTTCTGGCGCTGTTCTTCATAGGTCATCTTTTCGCGCATCAGGCGGTTGGGATCGTTGCGTTCCAGCGCAGCCACCGCAGCCTTCAGCACCTCGTCGCGGCGCTCCGGTGCGGTGCGCAGCATGTAGGTGCCGCCTTCGTCGAAGCCACGGCGCAGCGGCAGCAGCATCGATTCGGACCAGTTGTTGGCCCAGCCGGTGGGGGTGGTGAGGGTGTCGACGATGCCGATCACATGCAGCGGCTGCTTGCCCATGTAGTAGGTCTTGCCCAGCGCATTGCCATTGGGTTCCATCTTCGCGGCAGTGGCCTGGGTGAAGATCACCGGGATCGCCTTGTCCTGCGAACCGGCCTTGCTGACCACTTCGTAGTCCCGGTATTCGTCGGGCTGGAAGTCACGGCCGGCGATCACGTTGATGCCCATCGTGCGGATGCCATCTTCGGACATCGTGTACATCGATGCTTCGGTGGTGGGCTGTTCCTGGTCCTGCTGGCGCTGGATGCTGCTGCTTGAAGAACCGCCGCGGAACGGCACCTGGTTGATGATGGTGGCGCTGGTGACACCGGGAATGGCGCGCAGCGCGGCCAGGTCTTCGCGGGTGCGGGCCAGGCCGTTGGTCTGCTTGCCGATGCCGCTCACGCGCACCATTACCAGTTCGTTCTCGGCGATGCCGCTGGGCATGCTGATCTTTTCCACGCGCTGGCTGACCAGGAACAGCGCATTGCAGACGATGGCGCAGGTCAGGGCGACTTCCAGCACGATCAGCGCGGCAGCGGTCTTGTGCCGGCGCAGGGTGCTGAGGATGGGGCGGATGTCCATGGGAGTCCTCGTTCGGGTGCTTACTGCGACTTGAGCTGGATGGCCGGGGTGACCTGCATCGCGCGCCAGGCGGGCAGGAAGCCGGCAGCAAGGCTGGCAAACAAGGTCAGGCCGATGGCCAGCAGCAGCATGCTGCCGTCCAGGTGGGCCAGCTTGGCGTAGTCCACCGGCTGCTGGCGCACCGCGAACAGCCCCAGCAGGGCCACGCCGATGCCGAGCACGCCGCCGACCACGCCCACCGCACCGGCTTCCACCAGACACTGCAGGAAGATCTGCCCACGGCTGGCGCCCAGCGCACGGCGCACGCCGATTTCACCGCTGCGGCGCAGGAACTTGGCCAGCAGCAGGCCCACCGTGTTGACCAGGCACACGCCCAGGAAGCCCAGGGCCAGCCACAGCTGCAGGCGCACATCGCTGGGCACCGCGCCGTTGAAGTCCAGCCACTCCATCACGTTGCGCAGGCGCACGTTCGGCGGGCGCTGGAAGCGACCGGCCTCACGCTGCTGGCTGGAATAGTTTTCCAGGTAGCGGCGATAGTCGTCGGCCTTGGCCGGGTCGACCTCGACCCAGTACTGCAGCCAGGTGCAGGGTGCGTTCAACGAGTAGCTGTTGCCGTCCGGGTTCTCGCCGAAGCAGTTCATGTTGCCGCTGCTGCCCAGCTTCATTTCGAAGGACGTGCTGACCGGCAGCAGCAGGTCTTCATCCTTGCCGTAGCTGCCGGTGGTCAGGTCGAAGAACTGCGGTTCGGGATTCCATTCCTTCATTACGCCCACGATGCGGAAGCTCTGGCCATCCATGCGGATGTCCTTGCCCACGCTGTTGCCGCCCTGGTACAGCTTGTCGTTCAGCGCCTTGGAAATGACCACCACGCGCGCGCGGGCGTCATCGTCCTGGCGGGTCCAGGGGCGGCCGTACTGCATGGGCACGTTGAACATCGGGAAGAAATCGGCCGAGGTCCAGCGCGTATCGATCGTGAACGGCTGCAGGGTGCTGTTGTCCGGTTCGATGGTGCCGCCGCCGGCGCTCATCAACGCCTGGCGTTCGGCCTTGGCCTCGCGCAGCAGTGCCTCACCGTCGAAGCGGGTCATCTGCGAATTGGGTTCTTCGCCGGGCACGTAGCCACCGCGCTGGCCCGGGTCCAGCTGCACGTAGAACAGGCGATCACTCTTTTCCGGGATCGGATCGCCGGAAAGCACGTGGAAGACAGTCAGGGTGGTCATCGAGGCACCGATGCCCAGCGCGATGGCTACCACCATCAGCGCGGTCAGCACCTTGTTGCGGCGGAAGCTGCGCGCCGCCAGGCGGGCGTAGTAGGCGAACATGGTCAGGCCCTCACTCGTTCACGGCAACGATGCGGCGCGGGGTAGCCAGCACCGGCTCACGCACCAGGTCGGTCACCTGGCCATCGACGATGTGCACGTTGCGCTGCGCGCGCGCGGCCAGTTCCGGGTCATGGGTGACCATGACGATGGTGGTGCCGGCGGCGTTGATTTCTTCCAGCAGCTCCATTACGCCGCGTGCCATCTGCGTGTCCAGGTTGCCGGTCGGTTCGTCGGCCAGCAGCAGGCGCGGGCTGCCGGCCAGGGCACGAGCAATGGCCGCGCGCTGCTGCTGGCCGCCGGACAGTTCGTTGGGATAGTGCTTCATGCGCGAGCCCAGGCCGACCTGGGTCAGCGCCTTTTCAATGCGCTCGCGGCGTTCGTTGGCGCTCATCTTGCGGTAGCGCAGCGGCACGTCCACGTTGTCGAACAGGTTCAGGTCGGGAATCAGGTTGAAGCCCTGGAAGATGAAGCCGATCTTCTGGTTGCGCAGGCGGCTGCGCGCATCATCGCCCAGCGTGCTCACGTCCTGGCCGTCCAGCAGATAGGTGCCGCTGGTGAAGGTTTCCAGCAGACCGGCAATGTTCAGGAAGGTGGTCTTGCCAGAGCCGGACGGGCCGGTGACGGCCACGAATTCGCCTTCCTTCACCTGCAGTTCCAGCGAGCGCAGTGCGTGGGTTTCCACCTGTTCGGTGCGGAAGACCTTGGCGACCGAACGCATTTCGAGCATGTACATGGGGTGTCCTCTCTCCAGGATGTGTCAGTTGACGGAGACGCGTTCGGCGTCCTTGAACAGGTCGCTGCCGGAGACCACGATGCGGTCGCCCGGCTGCACACCCGACTTGATTTCCACTTCGCCCAGGCTGCTGACGCCCAGTTCCACCGGCCGGCGCACCGCGGTGCGGCCGTCCATTACATAGGCCACGCCGTTGCCCTGTTCCACGAACGGGCCACGCTCGACCTTCATCACGTTCCGGCGCGTATCCAGCAGCACGCGCACCGACATGCGCTGGCTCTGGCGCAGGCCTTCGGGCTGTGCGGCGGCAAAGCGCACGCGGGCGTTCACTTCACCGTTCACCACCTCCGGCGAGACGGCGCTGATCTCGCCGGCGAACGGCTTGCCGTTGCCGCCGGTCAGCTGCGCCGGCATGCCGATGGCCAGGTCGCGGGCGAAGCTTTCCGGCACCTTGATCTCCACTTCGAACTTGGACAGGTCCACCACGCCCAGCACCGGCGCGTTGGCCGCCAGGTTGGTGGCCTGGGTGGCCTGCACCTGGCCCACCTGGCCGTCGAACGGGGCACGCAGGGTCAGCGCGTCCACCTGGCGCTGCACTTCGGTCACCACGGCCTTCTGGCGGTCGGCCAGCAGGCGCTTGTTGCGCGCATCCAGGTCGGCGCCCTGGCTCTGCAGGCGGGCGTCGGTGGTGGCGTTGGCCAGGGTGATGTCGGCCTTCTTCAGGCTGTCCTGGGCCTTGGCCAGGTCGATCTGCGGCACCGCGCCGCCGTCGTAGCCGCGCTGGTAACGCTGCAGGTCGCGGTCGGCGGCCTGCCGTTCGATGCTGGCCTGGTCGGTTTCCTTGCGCGACTTGGCGCGGGCCAGGGTGGCGTCCAGCGCGGCGCGGCTGGCTTCGGCTTCCAGGCCGGCCAGGGTGGCCTGTTCCTGGGCCAGCTTGCTGCGCAGTTCCGGGCTGTCGATGATCGCCAGCTCCTGGCCCTTCTTCACCACGTCACCGGCCACCACCTTCAGGTCCACGGTGCCGGCCGAGATGGCGTACAGGGTGGGGCTGTTGGCGGCGATCACGCGGCCGTCGGCGGCGATGTCGCGCACCAGGTCGCCGCGCTGCACTTCGGCAATGCGCACCCGGCTGCTGTCGAAGGAGCGGCTGGCATTGGACCAGGCATGCACCGCCCAGCCGATGGCGGCCAGCAGGGCAAGCCCGCCCAGCACCGGCCAGCGGTAACGGCGCAGGGCGGCGCCCGAGCGGGAGGTGCCGGCCGGGGCGGAGGAAACGATCTGGTCCTGGGCAGAGGTGTCGCGGATCATCGGGTACGTGCCTGTCGGTGGTAGTCCATACCAAGCACGTCGCGTGCCAACTTTTTGGTGTTATGAATCAGTGATTTAGCGGCCCGTGATCGGTGTCCGGGTGTCCGCGGACACTGCAGCGGACACTTTCATTAAGCGGACAGGCGGGGGAGGGCGGACACCCACGCTAGAATGCCGACACCGTCTTGAAGGAAACGCGACATGTGTGGAATCGTAGGTGCGATCGCTGATCGCGATGTGGTGCCGGTGCTGATCGAAGGACTGAAACGACTGGAATACCGCGGCTACGATTCTTCCGGTATTGCGGTGATCGACCAGGGCGAGCGCCCGGACGTGCGCCGCGTGCGCCGCACCGGCCGTGTTTCGGAAATGGCCACCGCCGCCGAGGCCGAGGGCTTCAACGCCAGCCTGGGCATCGGCCACACCCGTTGGGCCACCCATGGCGGGGTGACCGAGGCCAATGCGCACCCGCACATCAGCCACGGCGTGGCGCTGGTGCACAACGGCATCATCGAAAACCACGAAGAGCAGCGCGAGAAGCTGCGCGCGCTGGGCTACACCTTCGAGTCGCAGACCGACACCGAAGTGATCGCGCACCTGATGCACCACCACCTGAAGGGCGGCGACAGCCTGCTGGGCGCGTTGCAGCGCACGGTGAAGGAACTGACCGGCGCCTACGCCCTGGCCGTGGTCAGCCGCGCCGAGCCGGACCACTTCGTCTGCGCGCGCATGGGCTGCCCGCTGCTGGTGGGCCTGGGCGAGGGCGAAAACTTCGTCGCGTCCGATGTGTCGGCCGTGATCTCGGCCACGCGCAAGGTCATCTTCCTGGAAGAGGGCGACACCGCCGATATCCGCCGTGATGGCGTGCAGGTGTTCGACGAACACGACCAGCCGGTGCAGCGCGACACCCATCTGTCCGATGTGTCGCTGGCCTCGCTGGAACTGGGCCCGTACCGCCACTTCATGCAGAAGGAAATCCACGAGCAGCCGCGCGCGCTGGGTGACACCATCGAAGCGGCGATCGACGCCGGTGGTTTCCCGGCCGAGCTTTTCGGCAAGAATGCCGAAACCGTGCTGGCCGGCATTGAAGGCGTGCAGATCCTGGCCTGCGGTACCAGCTACTACTCGGGCCTGACCGCGCGTTACTGGATCGAATCCATCGCCGGCCTGCCGTGCAGCGTGGAAATCGCCAGCGAGTACCGCTACCGCTCCGCGTATGCCAATCCCAAGCACCTGATCGTGACCATTTCCCAGTCCGGCGAAACGCTGGATACGATGGAAGCGCTGAAGTACGCCAAGTCGCTGGGCCACACCCACACGCTGTCGATCTGCAACGTGCCGGAAAGTGCGATTCCGCGTGCCAGCGAACTGGTCTGCTACACCCGTGCCGGCGCCGAAATCGGCGTGGCCTCCACCAAGGCCTTCACCACCCAGCTGGCCGCGCTGTTCCAGCTGACCGTGGTGCTGGGCAAGCTGCACGGCCGGGTGGATGCAGCACAGGAAGCGGAATACCTGGAACAGCTGCGTTTCCTGCCGGGCAGCGTGCAGCACGCCCTGAACATGGAACCGCAGATCGCCGCCTGGGCCGAGCGCTTCGCGCGCAAGAGCAGCGCGCTGTTCCTGGGCCGTGGCCTGCATTACCCGATCGCACTGGAAGGTGCGCTCAAGCTGAAGGAAATCACCTATATCCATGCCGAGGCCTACCCGGCCGGTGAGCTGAAGCACGGCCCGCTGGCGCTGGTGGACGAAGACATGCCGGTGGTGGTGATCGCGCCCAACGACAGCCTGCTGGAAAAGGTGAAGTCGAACATGCAGGAAGTGCGCGCGCGTGGCGGCGAACTGTTCGTGTTCGCCGACCAGGACAGCAACTTCAACGAGTCCGAAGGCGTGCACGTGATCCGCACCCCGCGCCATGCCGGCGTGCTCAGCCCGGTGGTGCACACCATTCCGGTGCAGCTGCTGGCCTACCACACCGCGCTGGCACGCGGCACCGACGTGGACAAGCCGCGCAACCTGGCCAAGAGCGTTACGGTGGAATAAGCCGGAAGGGCTGTGGCCGCCGGGCATGGCCCGGCGCTACCAGGGGCCGGGCAACACCGGCGCCGCGGGGCACGGCTCGGCCACCATCGGTAGCGCCGGGCCATGCCCGGCGGAATGCCTCAGGCCGCGTGCACCTGCACATCCACGTATTCGGCCAGGCCACGGCACGCGAGCAGCAGGCCTTCGCGCACATCGTTGCCGACCTGCTGCGCTTCGTCGCCATCCACGCGCACGCGCTCGCTGGCGTGCAGCAGTTCCAGCAGCAGCGTCAGCCCGGCGTTGGCGCGATTGATGCGCGCCAGTGCCATGCACTGGCCGTTGCTACGCCCCTTGCGCTGCAGCGGCTGGCCATCGGCGGCATCTACCTGGCGGATGCGCTGCAGGCTGCCCAGCAGAGTGATGCCCGCATCGGTCTGCTGGGCGGCAAGCGTGGTTTCCAGCGGCTGGGCAAGTTCATCGGGCAGGGTGTTGGCGGCCTCGCCCAAAGTGGCGAACAGGTACGGGTATCGCGAGGTGCTCATGGCGGCTTCCTTCTGCATGCGGCGAAGAAGCCACCCCGCTTAACAGCAAGGGTGGCGGACGGTGCGTGGTTGCAATACCGGGGAGCTTCTGCAAAAGCCGGCGGGCACGAGGCCCCCACGCACCGCCCGCCATAGGTGCGCGGACAGAGTGCCTGCCGACGCCACCCACAGGGAATGGGCGACGCCGACAGGCTAGCGTAACCAGCAGAAACTACCCACGGGATTGCAAGCCCGTGCCACCCGTTTTCGGTGGCCACCCATATTTCGCATGGGTCGCCTTGGCCGCCAATGAGGAAAGTTGGAAAGATCGAAATTGTTGCAATACACCGATGCGCTGCAGACGCACGCGGCGGCGCGCCGATTGCGACACCGGTTGCCGACGGTTCGTCGAGCAAGGCTCGACGCTACAGATCTTCCGGGTGCGGCTCAGGTCCCCACGTGGAAGCGGTTGCTGTCTTCGGCCAGCCCCAGGTGTTCCAGCGCGATCTCCAACCCCAACGCATAGCTCTGCGCACCGTAGCCACTGGCCACCGCCAGCCGGCGCCCCGCACCGGCGGGAATGCAGGTCTCGCGCTGTGCGCCATCGTCATGCACTTCCACATAGGCGTTATGCAGGTGCGGCAGCAGGCGCTGCAGGCGGGCGCTGTCGGCGCACGCACCGGGGTCGAGCAGGGTGATCTCGCCGCGGCTGTGGTCGGCCACGCGCAGTGCGTCCAGCAGTTCCTGCTCGGAACCGCACGCGCGGATGGCGATGGTGGTGCCGGCATCGATGGCGCGTTCCACCAGCGCCTTCAGCACGGGGCTGGGCAGCGGTGCGGCCGTGCGGATAAGACGGCCACTGGCTTCCGGGCCACGAATGATGAAGATCGACATGGCTCAGGCCTCCATGGCCAGACGGTGGCGGATGATGCCCAGCGAGAGCGGATAGCCGCCCTGCGCGTTGCGATGGTCGACCACCACGGCGGCCGGCGCGTGCTGCAGGCGCAGCCGCGACTGCAGGTCCAGTTCGCAGGTGGCCTGGACTTCGATGTACTGCGCCGGCAACTGGTCCAGCGCGTGGCCCAGCGCGGCGGCCTGTTCGCACCATTGCTGCTCGTCCACGGCACCCAGTTCCAGCACCACCCAGTCGCGGGGCTGGGCATCGATCTGGCACAGACACTGGCGAATCTCTTCCACGCCACTGCAGTCTTTGCAGACCACGGGATGGTTGCCCACGTGCGCAGGCAGGCTCGGCGGCACACTGCTGGGGGTTGCGTGGCGAATCACGATCACGGTCATGGCGGTTCTGGTTTCACACCCTGCGGTGCGGTGATGCCATGGTCGCGGTGGGCTACGTAAAATCGCCAGCCGTGTTCTGCCTGCCCTGCATAAAATCAACGTAACGGCCGGCGCGGTGCGCTGCATCGTCGCCAGCGGGGCGTGAAATTTTATGAAGATTTTACGCGGCGTATCAACGCGGGAATGGGCTTTTTACAGGCATCGATTCGACAATTTTCGCATCGGCTGAACAGCCATCCTGTGAGTTGTCATTCCATGTCTCTGCACCTCTTCCCGGGCCAGCGCGTCAGCGCCCAGGTCATTGCCATCCGTAGCCTGGCCGGCCTGGTCCTGTTCGCCGGCACCGCGCTCAGCAGCCATGCGGCCACCGTGTCCGGCTCGGCCGCCATTGCCAATGATTACGTGTGGCGCGGTTCCAGCCAGACCCAGGGCGATGCGGCCGTGCAGGCCGGCTTCAAGGCCAGTGCCGAATCGGGCTGGTACGCGTCGGTCTGGGGCTCCAACGTCGAATTCGCGCCGGAGACCCATGCCAGCAGCGAGCTGGATTTCATCGCCGGCTGGTCCGGCGGCCTGTCCGACGATTGGGCGCTGGACGTCAACCTGACCCACTACCGGTACCCGTCCACCACGGTGGATCTGAACTGGACCGAATTGAACAGCACCGTGACCTGGAAGCAGAACTACTGGCTGCAGGTGGCGTACTCGCCCGATGCCCTGGCCACCGACGAGCGCGGCGTGTACGCGCAGCTGGGCGCGCGACTGCCGGTCAGCGACAGCGTCCGCTTCGAGGCCGCCGTGGGCCATTACTGGCTGGAAGACGCCTACAACGACAGCTACACGCACGGCCAACTGAGCGGCATCTGGGCCTTCAAGGCGCCGTTCGAACTGCGCGTGACCGCGCACGCCACCGATTCGGCGGCCAAGCGCATCTTCCCCGATCTGGCGGGGTCGCGCGTCGAAGCCGCGCTGCAGGCGTCGTTCTGAACTGAGTCCGGCATCGCTGGCAGGCGCCCCCGCGCGCACGGCGATCCAACCACAACAAGGTGGGACATCCCATGTTCGAGTTCCTTTCCGTAATTGCGCTGGCCCTGTTGCTGGGCTGGCCCATTGGCCGCTATCTGGCGGCGGTGATGCGTGGCAACCCCATGTGGGGTGACCGCGTGTTTGGCCTGATCGAACGGCCGCTCTATCGCATCCTGGGCGTTGCGCCTGGCCAGGGTATGGGCTGGAAGCAGTACGTTACGGCGTTCCTGGTCAGCAACCTGGTGCTGGCCGTGCTGACCCTGGCCATCTTCATGACCCAGGCCTGGTTGCCGCTGAACCCCAACAACGCGCCGAACATGCGCTGGGACCTAGCGCTGCACACGATGGTCTCGTTCCTGACCAACACCAACCAGCAGCACTATTCCGGCCAGGCGCAGTTGTCCTACTTCGCGCAGATGACCGGCATCGTTGGCCTGCAGGTGATCACCCCGATGATGGGCCTGGCCCTGGTGGTGGCGACGCTGCGCGGCCTGTTCGGCGGGCGCAGGCGCGATGTGCTGGCCGCTACGGGCAAGGATCGCGCGCCGTCGGCCGTTGCAAGCGATGGCGAACCCGACCTGGGCAACTACTGGGCCGATGTCATCCGCCCGGCCGTGCGCCTGATGCTGCCGCTGTGCCTGCTGTGGTCGCTGCTGCTGACCTGGCAGGGCGTGCCGTCCACATTGAACGGCGGCCCGGTGGCCACGCCCATCGACGCGTCTGCGGGCATGGCCGAGCAGAAGATTCCGCTGGGGCCGGTGGCCTCGATGGTGGCGGCCAAGCAGCTGGGTACCAATGGCGGTGGCTGGTACGGCCCCAACAGTGCGGTGCCGCTGGAAAACCCGACCGCGCTTTCCAACCTGCTGGAAACCCTGGCTCTGATCCTGATTCCGGTCAGCATCGCCTTCATGGTCAGCGCCTTCACCGGGCGCCGCCGCTTCACCGCGCTGGTGGTCGGCACCATGCTGGCCATGTCGCTGGTTTCCACCGGTGTGGCCCTGTGGTCTGAATCGCTGTCGTCCACCAGTACGGACATTGCGCTGATGGAGGGCAAGGAAGTGCGCTTCGGCGCCGACGCTTCCGCGCTGTGGGCGGCGTTGACCACGCAGACCTCCAACGGTTCGGTCAACGCGATGCACGATTCGCTGGCGCCGCTTACTGGCCTGGTCACGATCGGCAACATGCTGGTCAACTCCATCTGGGGTGGCATCGGCTGCGGCCTGCAGCAGTTCCTGGTCTATCTGTTGCTGAGCGTGTTCCTGGCCGGCCTGATGACCGGCCGCACCCCGGAACTGTTCGGCCGCAAGATCGAAGCGCCGGAAGTGAAACTGCTGGCCGTGCTGGTGCTGCTGCAGCCGCTGGTGCTGCTGTCCCTCACCGCCATCACCCTGGCCGTGCCCAGCCTGACCGGCAATTCCAACCCGTCCTTCCACGGCATCAGCCAGGTGTTCTATGAATTCACTTCGGCCTTTGCCAACAACGGCTCCGGCTTCGAAGGTCTGGGCGATGCCACCTACTGGTGGAACCTGACCTGTGCGGTGGTGCTGGCGCTGGGCCGTTACCCGGCACTGATCATCCCGCTGGTCATTTCGGCAATGTTGGCGCGCAAGCGTGCCGTTCCGGAAAGCCCGGGCACGCTGCACGTGGAAACGCCCACCTTCGCACTCACCCTGATCGCGGTGGTCGTCATCCTGACCCTGCTTCAGTTCATGCCGGTTCTGGTGCTGGGCCCCATCGCCGATCACCTGGCGCTCAAGGCCTTCTGAGGATTTCCCAATGACTGATACTTCCATGCACACCGGGCATCGCCCCGGTCGCCCGGCGCTGCTGGATGCCGCCGGGTTCAAGGCCGCTGTCATTGCGTCCTTCGCCAAGCTGTCGCCTGGCCATGCCTTCCGCAACCCGGTGATGGCGGTGGTGTGGCTGGGCACCCTGCTCACGGCGGGCCTGACCATCACCGGCAAGGCCGCCACCGGCACCGGCTGGGCGGTTACCGCACTGCTGCTGGTCACCGTGCTGTTCGCCAACTTCGCCGAGGCCGTGGCTGAAGCGCGCGGTCGCGGCCAGGCCGCCTCGCTGCGCCGTGCACGCAAGGATCTGGTGGCGCGCCGGATCAGCGATGCGGCCAAGCCGGCCAGCGCGGTATCGGTGCCGGCCGCAGAGCTGCGCCCGGACGATCTGGTGGTGGTGTCGGCGGGCGAGATCGTGCCCGCCGACGGCGAGATCATCCGTGGCCTGGCTACCATCAACGAATCGGCGGTGACCGGCGAATCGGCACCGGTGCTGCGCGAGGCGGGCACCGACCGCTCCGGCGTGATCGGTGGCACCAAGGTGCTGTCCGACGAGATCGTGGTGCGGGTGACCGCCGAACCGGGCAACAGCTTCCTGGACCGCATGATCTCGCTGGTGGAAGGTGCCAACCGGCAGAAGACCCCGAACGAGATTGCGCTGGGTCTGCTGCTGGTCACCATGACGCTCACCTTCCTGATCGTGGTGCTGACCCTGCCGTCCATCGCCGGTTTCGTGGGCATTTCGCTGGACCCGCTGCTGCTGGTGGCGTTGCTGGTCTGCCTGATCCCGACCACCATCGGTGGCCTGCTGCCGGCCATCGGCATTGCCGGCATGAACCGCGCGCTGTCGTCCAACGTGCTGGCCAAGTCGGGCAAGGCGGTGGAAGTGGCCGGTGACGTGGACGTGCTGCTGCTGGACAAGACCGGCACCATCACCCACGGCGATCGCCAGGCCACGGCGTTCCATCCGCTGGCGGGCGTGGACATGCAGCGCCTGCGCGAAGCGGCCCTGCTGTCCTCGCTGGCCGACCCGACCCCGGAAGGCAAGTCGATCGTCAAGCTGGCCCGCCAGCCGAACACGCCCATCGAAGAGCCGACCAACGCGCACTTCGTGCCGTTCAGTGCGCACACCCGCATGTCCGGTGTCGACCTGAACCTGGCCGATGGCCACGTGCGTGCCATCCGCAAGGGCGCCATCGACGCCATGGTGAAGTACGCGCAGTCGCTGGGCTCGGAGCCGTCGCCGGAACTGTCGGCGCGCGTGGAACAGGTAGCCCGCAATGGCGCGACGCCGCTGGTGGTGGCCGATGGTCGCCACCTGCTGGGGGTGATCGAGCTGTCCGACGTGGTCAAGCACGGCATCAAGGAAAAGTTCGCGCAGCTGCGTGCAATGGGCATCAAGACGGTGATGATCACCGGCGACAACCCGCTGACCGCCGCGGCCATCGCTGCCGAAGCCGGCGTGGACGACTACATCGCCGAGGCACGCCCGGAAGACAAGCTGGCCCGTATCCGCCAGGAACAGGCCTCGGGGCGCCTGGTGGCGATGGTTGGCGACGGCACCAACGATGCGCCGGCGCTGGCGCAGGCCGACGTCGGCCTGGCGATGAACTCGGGCACGCAGGCAGCCAAGGAAGCCGGCAACATGGTCGACCTGGATTCGGACCCGGCCAAGCTGCTGCAGGTGGTGGAAGTGGGCAAGCAGCAGTTGATCACCCGCGGCGCGCTGACCACGTTCTCGCTGGCCAATGACGTGTCCAAGTACTTCGCCATCCTGCCGGCGATGTTCGCCGCCGTTCCCTCGATGGCCGCGCTGAACGTGATGCACCTGTCCAGCCCGACCAACGCGGTGGTGGCCGCGCTGATCTTCAACGCGATCATCATTCCGATCCTGATTCCGCTGGCCCTGCGCGGTGTGCGCTTCCGTGCCGCCAGCGCCACCGCGCTGCTGCGCCGCAATGTGCTGGTGTACGGCCTGGGCGGCGTGCTGCTGCCGTTCCCGGCCATCAAATTGATCGACATTGCGCTGGCCGCCGTGTTCGGTGCCTGAGGACCTGCCATGAACAACATCATTGAACACGCTTCGTCGCACTCCGCTCCCACCCGCAGTGGCGTCTGGCGCGCTTCCATCGGCCTGGCGATCACCTCGCTGCTGGGCTTCGGTTTCGTCTACTCGCTGGCGGTCACGAACCTGGGGAACCTGATGTTCCCGGCCGCCGCCAGTGGCAGCCTGATCGAGCGCGACGGCAAGGTGGTCGGCTCGTCACTGGTGGCGCAGCCGTTTGCCGATGACCGCTACTTCCAGTCGCGCCCGTCGGCGGCGTCCTACGACGTGATGGCGCTGGCCGGCAGCAACCAGGCCCGCACCAACCCGGACCTGCGCACGCGGGTGGACGAGGCCCGCGCGGCCGTGGCGGCGCGCGACGGCGTGGCGCCGGAAGCGGTGCCCAGCGACCTGGTGACCCAGTCTGGTGGCGGCATCGATCCGCACATCTCGCCGCAGGCCGCGCAGATCCAGGTGCAGCGCGTGGCCAAGGCACGCGGCATGCAGGCTGCCGATGTGCAGGCCTTGCTGGCCAAGCACACCGAAGGCATGCGCTTTGGCCTCTATGGTGCGCCGCACGTGAACGTGCTGGAGCTGAACCTGGCGCTGGACCAGGTGGCACCGGCCCCGACCCGGAACTGAGCGCGGCACGCTCGGATCGAGCCGCCCCTGTGTACGCACAGGGGCCTGCGCACACCTGATGGAACCTGCCCATGAACGATGACCGCAACGCCAAGGCCGATGCGCTGGCGGGCGAACTGCGCCGGCAGAACAGCGGCCACCTGACCGTCTTCCTGGGCGCCGCGCCCGGCGTGGGCAAGACCTACGCCATGCTGTCGCGCGCACGCGAGCTGCGCCGCCAGGGCATCGACCTGGTGGTGGGGATCGTCGAAACCCACGGCCGTTCCGAAACCGCCGCGCTGGTGGACGGGCTGGAGCTGATTCCGCGCAGGCGCATTGAATACCAGGGCCGCAAGCTGCAGGAACTGGATGTCGATGCAATCCTGGCGCGCCGTCCGCAGGTGGCGTTGATCGATGAACTGGCCCATCGCAACGTTCCGGGAAGCCGCCATGAACGGCGCTGGCAGGATGTGATCGATCTGCTGGATGCGGGCATCGATGTCTACACCACGATCAACATCCAGCACCTGGAAAGCCTGAACGACGTCGTCCATCGCATCACCGGCATCCGCGTCAGCGAGACCGTGCCCGATGCGGTGTTCGACCGCCTGCGCGACATCCGCCTGGTCGACCTTCCCGCGCGCGAACTGATTGAACGCCTGAACCAGGGCAAGGTCTACCTGCCCGAGCAGGCGACCCACGCCTTGCAGGCGTTCTTTTCGCCGTCCAACCTGGCGGCGCTGCGCGAACTGGCCATGCAGACGGCGGCCGACCACGTGGAAGAAGACCTGCGCGAATCGCAGATCGCACGCGGCCTGCCCGGCATTGCGCTGCGCAACCGGGTGCTGATCGCCATCGATGGCATGGGCGCATCGGAATACATGGTGCGCGCGGGGCGCAGGATCGCCCAGCGCCGTGATGCGCCCTGGACGGTGGTGACCGTGCAGTCCGGCAAGCCGGTGGAGGCCACACGCCAGGCCGAGCTGGACCGCGCCTTCGCACTGGCACGCAGCCTGGGTGCGGACGCCGAGGTGGTGCACGGCACCCACGTGGCCGATGCGCTGCTGGACCACGCCGAACGCTGCGGTGCATCCACGCTGATCGTGGGCCGCACCCGCGAGCGGCCGCTGGCCCGCATGATCAACCGCACGCTGACCCAACAACTGCTGCAGCGCGGGGCGCATTACGAACTGGTCATCATCAGCTCGCCCGAAGCACGTGCGCGTGCGCGCCGCCGGCTGCGCATTCCCGACCGTTCGCTGCTGCGGCACGATCTGAGCGCTGCCGTGCTGGCCACCCTGGGCGCGATCGTGGCTTCGTGGATGGCGCAGCGATGGCTCGGTATCGACGACATGTCGATGGTCTTCATCGTGGCGGTGATCCTGGTGGCCACCCGCACCAGCATGCTGGGCGTGGTTGGCACCGCGGCGCTGTGCTTCTTCAGCTACAACTTCTTCTTCATCGAACCCACCTTCACCTTCAGCATCAGCGCCAACCGTGGCGTGGCCACGGTGGTCATCTTCCTGGTGGCCGCACTGGTCTGCGGCAGCCTGGCCACCCGGCTGCGCGCGCAGATCCTGGCGCTGCGCGCGGTCAATGCGCAGGCCACGATGATGGAACGGCTGGGGCGCGGCCTGAGCAGCGCGGCCGACCTGGGCCAGGTGCTGCATGTGGGGCGCATTGCGATGGAACGCAGCCTGGGGGTTGCGGTGTGGATCCAGTCCGCCGATCGCACCGAGCAGTCGCCTGGCACGGTGCTGCAGGCCACCGATCAGGCGGCGGCGGACTGGTCATTGGCGCATCGCCAGCAGGCCGGGCGCTTCACCGATACGCTGGCTGGCTCACCGTGGTGGTTCGTTCCGCTGCTGGCCAACCGCACCGTGGTGGGCGTGATGGGGCTGCGCTGGGGCGAGGACACCGCGCGCCTGGCGCCCGAGCAGCGCCGCCTTGCCGAAGCGATGATCGACGATGTGACCCAGGCCATCATGCGCACCCGGCTGGTGGCCGATCTGGAGGGCGCGCGGGTCAGCAATGAAACCGAGCGCCTGCGTTCGGCGTTGCTGTCGTCGGTGTCGCACGACCTGCGCTCGCCGCTGGCGTCGATGATTGGTTCGGCCAGCAGCCTGGTGAGCTACCCGGATGCGCTGTCCGCCGAGGACAAGGCGAACCTGCTCGACACCATCCTGGAGGAGGGCGATCGGCTCGACCGCTACATCCAGAACCTGCTGGACATGACCCGGCTGGGCCACGATGGGCTGACGTTGAACCGGGACTGGGTGGGCGTGGATGAACTGATCGGATCGGCCGCCGGGCGTCTGCGCCGGTACCAGCCGGGGGTCACGCTGGATGTGGCCATCGCCGCGGAACTGCCGCCCATCTGGGTGCATCCGGCCCTGGTCGAACAGGGGCTGTTCAACGTGCTGGAGAACGCCGCCAAGTTCTCCCCGCCGGGCGCGGCGGTGGATGTGTCCGCTCGCCTGCTCGGCGGCAACCTGCAGATCGACGTGCGCGATCGTGGCCCCGGCATTCCCGAAGACGAGCGCAAGCGCATCTTCGACATGTTCTACAGCGTCGAGCGTGGCGACAGGAACCGCAAGGGCACCGGGCTGGGCCTGACCATCGCGCAGGGCATGATCGGCGCGCATGGCGGATCGGTTGAAGCGTTTGCCGGGCCGGATGGCGTGGGCACCGTCATCCGCATCACCCTGCCGATGCTGCGGCCCACGGCGGCATGAGGAACCCGATGTGACGCAGATTGCCGCCGTGGAATCGGGCATCAACGTGCTGGTCATCGATGATGAGCCGCATATCCGTCGCTTCCTGCAGATCAGCCTGCGTGCGCAGGGCTATACGGTGCTGCTGGCCGAGAACGGGCAGGGCGGGCTGGACGTGGCCCGCAGCTGCAGCGTGGATATCGTGGTGCTGGATGTCGGCCTGCCCGACATGGACGGGCACGCGGTGCTGGCCCAGCTGCGGGCGTTTTCGCCGGCACCGGTGATCATGCTGACGGCGCGCGCCGGTGAGCGCGAGAAAGTGGCCGCGCTCGATGGCGGTGCACATGACTACGTCACCAAGCCGTTCGGCATCGATGAACTGATGGCGCGCATCCGGGTGCTGCTGCGCTCGGCCAGCCGCAGCGGCGATGAGCCGTTCCGCTTCGACGACGGTTGCCTGTGCATCGACGACCAGACCCACGTGGTCACCTTCCAGGGCAGCCCCCTTGCGCTGTCGCGCAAGGAGTACGCGCTGCTTCTGCTGCTGGCCCGCAACGCCGGGCGGGTGGTGACCCAGCCGGTCATCCTGACCGGCATATGGGGTCCCACCCACAACCGCGATGCGCACTACATCCGCATCCTGCTGGCACGCCTGCGGCCGAAGATCGGCGACAGCGCCGCCGCACCGCGTTACATCCAGACGCTGCCCGGGGTGGGGCTGCAGTTCCACGGCAGCGGCTGACAACGGCGCCGGTGCTGCGCCGTTACTGCGCGGCGCCCTTGCCGGGGCCGCGGTAGCGCGACAGCCAGTACGCGTAGGGCGGCGGCAGCACACCGGCCGGGTTCTGTTCGCCCAGTGCCAGCGCCAGCTGGTACGGGTAGTGCGGGTTGGCCAGGTGCGCACGGGCGATCAGCACCAGGTCCATGCTGCCCTCGGCCACGGCCTTTTCGGCCATGTGCGGATCGTCGATGCACCAGCTCGCGGCCACCGGCATCTGCACATCGCGCTTCAGGCGTGCGGCTACCGGAACGAAGAAGCCCGGTCCCCACGGCGCGCGACTGGCGGCGGTGGAAAAGCCGATGCTGGCGTCGATCAGGTCCAGCCCGCCATCGCGCATCTCCCGCACCAGCTGCGCGGCTTCGTCGTAGAAGCGCTCGTCGTTGCCGTCGTATTCCACGACGCCGAAGCGCGCGGTCAGCGGCAGGTGTTCGGGCCACACGCGGCGCACGGCGGCCAGGGTTTCGCGCAGGAAGCGGCCGCGGTTTTCAGCGCTGCCGCCGTAGGCATCGGTACGCTGGTTGGCCACCGGCGAGAAGAAGCTCTGTGCCAGATAGCCATGGGCGAAGTGCAGTTCCAGCCACTGGAAACCTGCGGCAAGCGCGCGTTGGGCGGCGGCCACGAAATCGGCCTGCACGCGCGCGATGTCGTCCAGCGTCATCGCCTGCGGCACCTTGCCCAGCCCGCCACCGAAGGCCAGCGCGGACGGCGCCAGTGTCGGCCAGCCACGGCGGTCGCCCTCGGCGATATGGTCGTCGCCTTCCCACGGCAGGTTGGCGCTGGCCTTGCGCCCGGCATGGCCGATCTGGATGCCCGGCACGGCGCCGGCGGCCTTGATCGCCGCGGCAACCTGCGCCATGCCTTCGATCTGGCCGTCTTCCCACAGCCCGGCACAGCCGGGGGTGATGCGGCCTTCAGCGGAAACGGCGGTGGCTTCGACGATGACCAGACCGGCGCCACCCCGCGCCATGCCGGCGTAATGGGTGGTGTGCCACGGGCTGAGATAGCCCTCGTGCGCCGAGTACTGGCACATGGGCGGAATGGCGATGCGGTTGCGGAGCGTGATGCCCTTCAGGGTGAAGGGACTGAACAGAGCGGTCATGAAGATCTCGGTAGCGGGGTGCAGCGAACGGGCGGGGAGCGATGGGATCAGCGCGGCGGAAGGGCGCGGGCAGCGCCGACCAGACCGTCCAGCCAGTCCTGGTGGCCGTTGATCATCGGGTTGGGCTTGGCCGCCTGCAGCGCCTTGGCCGGTGCGCCGTTCTGGGTTTCCTGGGTGAGGATGCGCACGCGGCCAGCGTCCAGGTCTTCCACCAGCCAGGCATGGTGGACATCCAGCCGATCGGCGGCGCCTTCCTCGCCGGCCCAGCCGTGCCACGCCACCCGGCCCGGCGCGCCGGCGGTGGGCGCAACGTATTCGGTGCAGCGGGCTTCGACCGGGAAGCCGAAGGTTTCGAAGTAAAAGCGGTCGCCGGCTGCCAGCACCGGGCCACGGCCATCGTGGAAGCGCACGTTGGCCGAGTTGGCGTAGTAGGTCGGCCAGTGCGCCGGGGTGGCCAGCAGCGGCCAGAGGTCGGCGGCGGTCAGGCCGGCGACGATGACTTCGTTGGAGACAAAGTTGTCGGTCAGGCCCGGCAGGTAGCCGTCGGGCCAGTGGATGGCGTTCATTTTCATGGGGGAGTGGTGCAGGGAAGGGAAAGAGGGCCTTACAAGCGTAGGTGGCCCATGCCCATAGGTGGTCTAATGGCGACTTATCCCGTGGATAAAATCTGCTTATGCATAATCCGCAGTGGCTGCGCTCGTTCGCGGCCGTGGTCGCCCACGGGGGCTTCACCCGTGCGGCGCAGCAGCTCGGCCTGACCCAGGCCGCGGTGAGCCAGCACGTACGCCACCTGGAAGACGAACTGGGGCCGCTGTTGATCCGCCGGCCGCGGCAGGTCGAGCTGACCCCGGCGGGCACCGCCTTGCTGGCCTTCATCCAGGACATGGAGCGCGCGCACGGGCGCTTGCGAGCGAGCCTGTCGCAGACGGTTTCAGACCAGGGTGAGGTGAGCCTGATCAGCCCCGGCAGCGTGGGCCTGGCGCTGTATCCCATCCTGCTGGACTACCAGCGCAATCACCCCGGGCTGGTGATCCGCCACCGCTTCGCGCCCGACCCGGAAGCGCTGCAGGCCGTGGTGAACAAACAGTACGAACTGGGCCTGGTGACGCTGAAGCCGGACGACCCGCGCGTGGCCGCCTCGGCCTTCACCGAGGAAGTGCTGGAACTGGTGGTGCCTGCCGGTGCGCAGGCCGAAGACTGGGCAGATCTGCAGCGGCTGGGCTTCATCGACCACCCCGATGGACGAGCGATGGCTACCCGCCTGTTGTCGCGGCGCTTCCCGGGCAACC
This sequence comes from Stenotrophomonas sp. YAU14A_MKIMI4_1, assembly GCF_003086855.1. Taxonomy (NCBI): domain Bacteria; kingdom Pseudomonadati; phylum Pseudomonadota; class Gammaproteobacteria; order Lysobacterales; family Lysobacteraceae; genus Stenotrophomonas; species Stenotrophomonas sp. YAU14A_MKIMI4_1. The sequence continues at coordinate 3,844,908 of NZ_CP025998.1, read as the reverse complement.
CCGGGGTGGGCACGCTGCCGGTGCACGGCTTCACCAACCAGGTCGCGCTGATCCTGGAGCCGGTGTCGCGCGGCCTGGGCTTCACTGTCATTCCGCGCCACGCACGCGAATCGTTCGCGCAGCCGGCGCTGATCGATACGGTGGAATGTGGCGATCCGGTGCGCGATACGCTGTGGCTGATCCACCGTGCGGAGTGGCCGTTGTCGGGCGCGGCGCAGTGGCTGGTGGAGCGCCTGCGCGGGCTGCCGCGCTTCCGCCGCGACCGCGCCACGTAGCGCCTGAACAGGGTTCTATTGCGGCGCAACATCGAAGGCGTACAATCCGCTTCGGCCAGTCGGCTGCTGTAACCCGCCTCCCGCCGTTTTCCCCTGCAACGCACAGTGCCGGGGCATTCCGGGGACGTCGCTACGGACCAGCGTACTTCCCAGGACTCACCTGTCCCCCTGTCCTGCCTGTCCCGTTGTCGGGGCCGGGCGCAGGCGGGCGCGTGCCTTTCAACCGAACTGCCCTTGTTGTCGTCGCCCCCATGTACGGCTTCCGCGCGCTGCGCGCTTCTGCGTCCCCCCATCTTCCTACCCTGATCGGCGCCAGTGCCGTGCTGCTGTGGAGCCCCACGCTGGGCATGCTGCGCACGATCAGCGAGATCTTCGGTGCCACCGGTGGCGCCGCACTGATCTTCACCGCTGCTGCGTTCTTTTCCGCGTTGATGCTGGGCATGCCGCGGCCATCGCAGCTGCCGCGACGTTACCTGCTGCTGGGCGGTGCGTTGTTCATCGGTACCGAGGCGTCGCTGTCGCTGTCCATCGGCCTGGCCCACCACCGTGGGCAGGCGCTGGAACTGGTGATGATCAATTACCTGTGGCCGTGCCTGACCGTGCTGCTGACGGTGTTGACCCGCATGCAGCGCGGCAACTGGCTGCTGCTGCCGGCCACGGTGCTGTGCCTGCTGGGCGTGGTGATGGTGGTGACCGGCGAGGGCGCGTGGTCGCCGGCGGTGCTGTGGGGCAACCTGCGCAGCAACCCGCTGGCCTATGCGCTGGCACTGGGCGCGGCCTGCATGTGGGCTACCTATTCGCTGGTGACCAAGCGCATCGGCGGCACCCGCAATGCGGTACCGCTGTTCATGGCCGCCACCGCGGTCGTGCTGTGGCTGAAGTACCTGCTGGGCGATGCGCCGCCGCTGCACCTGCACTGGGGCGGGCTGGCCCAGGTGGCGGTGTTCGGCCTGCTGACCGCCACCGCCTATGGCTGCTGGAACCACGGCCTGCAGCACGGCAACGTCACCTCGATGGCGATCTTTTCCTACTTCGCGCCGGTGCTGTCGGTGCTGTGGAGCAGCCTGTGGCTGTCGCTGCAGCCGGGCATGGGCTTCGTACGTGGGGTGGCCTGCGTGACCGCCGGTTCCCTGCTGTGCTGGTGGGCCACCCGCCCGCCGCGCGCGCTGCCACCGCCGGCGCCGCCGGCCGCACATACCGCCTGATATCCCTTGGCTGCCTGTGGCGCCGTGTTGCGCCGCACGATGTTTCAGCCGGATGACACTGTTACGTTGCCTGTCCCCCGGTGTCATCGACTGATGCGCACCTACGACCGCCAGTAGCAGTGATTGCAAGGGATTTTCATGACGCACAGGCTGAATCGCAAAAAGACACCGGTTACCTTCGTCGCCAGCGCGCTGGCCAGCGCCGTGATGCTGGCCCTGGCCGGCCCGGCCGCCGCGCAGGACAGCGGCGCCAACCCCACCGACCTGGATGCGGTGACCGTGACCGGCTATCGCGCCAGCGTGGAAAAGGCGCTGGACATCAAGCGCTCTGAAAAGGGCATGGTCGATGCGATCGTGGCCGAGGACATCGCCAACTTCCCCGATCTGAACCTGGCCGAATCGCTGCAGCGCATTCCCGGGGTGACCATCACCCGCGACGCCGGCGAAGGCCGCAACATTTCCGTGCGCGGGCTGGGCCCGGATTTCACCCGCGTGCGCATCAATGGCCTGGAAGCGCTGACCACCGTGGGCGGCTCGGACCAGTCCGGCGGCACCAACCGCAGCCGCGGCTTCGACTTCAACGTGTTCGCCTCGGACCTGTTCTCGCAGCTGATCGTGCGCAAGACCGCCTCGGCCGACGTGGAAGAGGGTTCGCTGGGCGCCACGGTGGACCTGCGCACCGCGCGTCCGTTCGACTACGACGGCTTCACCTTCGCTGCCAGCGGGCAGGGCAGCTTCAACGATCTGTCGAACAAGGCCAGCCCGCGCGCGGCCGCGCTGATTGCCGATACCTGGGCCGATGGCCGCTTCGGTGGCCTGCTGTCGGTGGCCTATTCCGAGCGCCAGGTGCGCGAAGAAGGCAGTAACACCGGGCGCTGGTACAGCGCCAGCAGCAATGGCGGCTTCAATCCGGCGTCGCCGTTCACCGCCGGCCTGGCCGATGGCGTGTGGCACCCGTACTTCCCGCGCTACACGCTGTTGGAACACGACCAGAAGCGCCTGGGCGTGACCGCCGCGCTGCAGTGGAAGCCGACCGACAACACCGAGTTCGCGTTGGATGCGCTGTATTCGAAGATCGATACCGTGCGCAGCGAGAAGTACATCGAAGCGATCTCGTTTGCCTATTCGGCGCAGAAGCAGAACATGCTGCTGCGCGATGGCTACATCGATCCGACCTCCGGCGCGCTGCTGTACGGCGTGTTCGATGGCGCCGGCGTGCGCTCGGAACAGCGCCGCGACGAATGGAGCACCGAGTTCAAGCAGGTCTCGCTCAGCGGCGAACACCGCTTCAGCGATGCGTTCAAGATCAACCTGCTGGCCGGGCATTCCAGTTCCAGGCACGCCAACCCGGTGCAGACCACGTTGATCATGGACAAGGCCAACGTGGCCGGCTACAGCTACGATTTCCGCGACAGCGTCACCCACCCGACCTTCAACTACGGCATCGATCCTACCGACGCCAGTGGCTGGACCCTGGCCGAAGTGCGCCTGCGCCCGCAGTACGCCACCAATACCTTCGACACCGCCGCGCTGGATTTCAGCTGGAACTTCGGGCCGTCGTTCACCCTGAAGGGCGGTCTGCTGGCCAAGGACTACCAGTTCGACACCAGCGAATACCGCCGGCGGAGCGAGACGGTGGTGCCGGCCTTCGCCGATGGCAGCTACACCGTGCCGGCGGCCATGGTGGACATCGCGCGCCTGGGCGGCGTGGCCGGTTCGCCCGACGCCTGGGCCGTGCCGGATCTTGCCGCGCTGTCGCAGCTGCTGGGCATCTACAGCGGGCAGGGCATCTACCAGCTGTACGAACGCAACGCCACGCGCCGCAGCGTGGAAGAGCGCGACCGCGGTGCCTGGCTGATGGGTGAGTTCGGCTTCGATATCGGCAGCGTGCCGGTGTCGGGCAACGTGGGCGTGCGCCGGGTGAAGACCACCCAGTCGTCCACCGGCTATTCCACCGTGGACGGTGCGATGGTGCTGACCCATGTCTCGCGCGACTACACCGATACGCTGCCCTCGCTGAACCTGGTGGCCGAGCTGGGCCCCGACGTGATGCTGCGCTTTGGTGCGGCCAAGGTGATGGCGCGGCCGGGGCTGTCATCGCTCACGCCGGGCACCACGCTCAGCCTGTCCAGCGGTCACCGCTACGTAAACGGCGGCAACCCCAACCTGGACCCGATCCGTGCGCGCACGCTGGATCTGGGCGTGGAGTGGTACTTCCAGGAAGGCGGTCTGCTGGGGTTGGCGTTGTTCCACAAGGACATCGAAAGCTTCGTGCAGGGCACCAGCACGGTCATGCCGTTCACCGCCAGCGGCCTGCCGGCCAGTCTGCTGGACGGCACCGGCGTATCGCCCAACGAGGACTTCACCTTCACCCGCCCGTTGAACACGCCCGGCGGTGACCTGAAGGGCGCCGAGTTCAACTACGTGCAGCCCTTCAGCTTCCTGCCCGGGCGCTGGAGCAACCTGGGCCTGCAGTTGAACTACACCTGGGTGGATTCGCAGATCCAGTACCTCACCTCCACCGGTGCGGCATCGCTGAAGACCGATCTGACCGGGCTGTCGAAGAATGCGTACAACAGCACGCTGTTCTACGAAGGCGAGAAGCTGGGCGCGCGCGTGTCCTACACCCACCGCGATGGCTACTACACGCAGGTGCCGGCCAGCGTGCAGGGCTTCAGCTTCCACGGCATGGATGCGGTGGACACGGTGGATGCCTCGATCAGCTGGAAGATTGATGACCAGCTGGAAATCAGCCTGGAAGCGATCAACTTGACCAACGAAACCAGCAACGAATGGGTGGGCACGACGGCGTGGAAGCTGCCGCTGACCTACACCCAGACCGGGCGCGAATACCTGGTCGGCCTGCGCTACAAGTTCTGACCGTTGCCACGTCCAGCAGGAGCCAACATGCGCAAACCATGCCGTCGTTTCCTTCCCCTGGCGGTGCTGCTGCTGTGTGCCAGCCTGCCGGCCACTGCCCGTGACTGGGTGGTGGCCGCCGATGGCAGCGGCGACTACCGCAGCGTGCAGGCCGCCATTGATGCGGTGCCCGATGGCAACCGCACGCGCCAGGTGATCGTGCTGCGCGAAGGCCTGTACCGCGGCGTAGTGAAAGTGCCCAAGGAGAAGAGCCGGGTCACCCTGCGCGGAGCGGGTGCAGGCGCCTCGATCATCAGCTGGAACAACTACGCCGACCTGATTGACCCGGCCACCGGCAAGGCGATGCGCACCAGTGGCTCGGCCACGGTCTATGTGTACGGCGATGAGTTCATCGCCGAAGACCTGACCATCGAGAATACGGCCGGCAATGTCGGCCAAGCCTTGGCACTTTATGCGGCGCCGCCGCGCGGTGGCTTCCGCAACGTGCGCCTGCTTGGCAACCAGGACACGCTGTACACCCACGAAGGCAGCGTGCTGCATTTCAAGGACTGCTATATCGAAGGCACGGTGGACTTCATCTTCGGCGCGGCCACCGCGTTGTTCGATGACTGCACGATCGTGTCCAAGGGTCGGCTGGGCTGGGTGACTGCTGCATCCACGCCGGAAGGCCAGCGCTTCGGTTACGTGTTCCGGCGTGCGCTGCTGCGTGGCGAAGGTGCCGGCACCACCTACCTGGGCAGGCCGTGGCGGCCGTTCGCGCGCACGGTGTTCCTGCAGTCCAACCTGGGCCCGCACATCGTGCAGGCCGGGTGGCATAACTGGGACAAGCCCGATGCCGAACGTACCACTTACTACGGTGAGTTCGGCAGCACCGGGCCCGGTGCCTCGCCCGAGGAACGCGTGCCGTGGTCGCACCATCTGTCGGGCGATGAGGCGGCGCAGTACAGCACCGAGGCGGTGCTGGGCAGCTGGCGCCCGTTCCCCTGACTTTGCAGGGTCGGGCGGCTGCGCGTGCGTCGGCCGGCGCGGCGCCAACTTTAGCGTTGGCCGACGGCTGTATTCAGCGCCGGTTTCAGCGCGGGTGCGATTCTCGGAATCGTCGACAGGTTCCACGACGAACTGTCCCACCGGTGCCGGTAGTGGCCGCACAGAGCAGTCGTAGAATCGAATCGACCGGGGCCTTCGCTGCTGCTGCAGCGTTCGGTTTCGATCGCGTTGCAGCACGCTACCTGCCCACTGATTCCACCGGCAGGTGGCATGCGCCAGACGTGCGCTGAAAGGTCTGTTCCCGGGGAGGGGGCGATTCGGAAGAGCACACTTTTTGACTTCAGTGACCTGCACCAGGAAACAAGAATGAACGTCCGCGAACTCCTGCAATCGAAGAAAGAAGCTGTCATCACCATCGACGCCGAAGACACGATCGGTGCCGCCGCGCACAAGATGAGCGCGAACCGTATCGCCGCGTTGGTCGTGGTCAAGGACGGTGCCCCGGTGGGCATCATTTCCGAAAAGGACATCGTGCGCGTGCTGGCCGACGACGGTCCGCAGGCCGGCCGCCGGGTCATTTCCACGCTGCCGTCCACCGGCCTGGAAGGCATTGCGCCGGACGCCACGCTGAAGCAGGCCATGTCGCTGATGACGTACTCGCGCCGCCGCCACCTGATGGTGACCGAAGGCAACACCCTGGTCGGCATCCTCAGCCTGGGCGATATCGTGAAGAACCTGCTGGGCGAGCTGGAGCTGGAAAAGGCTGTGCTGCAGGACATCTACATGGCGGCACACTGAGTGCCGTGTGCGCGCCGGCGTCGGCCCCGGCGCGCAGCAGGTATTCGTACAGCGGAAAAGCTGCAACAACGCAGACGTTCCGATGTTCCGGTCCGCCGGGCATGGCCCGGCGCTACCGGTACGCACGATGACAAGTGCAACGGGCGTCTAGCCTGCGATCTGCGCCTTACGGATGTGCGTCGAACCAGGCCAATATGCGCGCCGGTGAACTGGCGAACCATTCATGCCCGCCAAGCGGTTCGGTGTAGAGCGCCGTTTCCAGGCCCTGGTCCTGCAGGCGGTTGAAGTAGCGGTTGGTGGTCCACCACGGCACCACCGTGTCGACGAATCCTTGCAGGAACAAGGTGGGCGGATGGTCGGACGGCAGCACCGCCGGCACATCGCACAGCGGCCCGCTGCAGGTGGCGTACGAGCCGGACTGGATGGCCAGCGCGCGGAACTCGCCCGGGAACGATACGGCCATGCGGCTGGTGTTGTAGCCGCCACTGGAAATGCCGGTGGCGTAGCGCCGCAGCGGGTCGAGCGGGCCGAACTGGCCGGCGGCAATCGCATCGAAGACGTTGCTGAGGAAATCGTAATCGGTGCCCAGCTCGTAGGCCGCACTCAGGCCCGGCACATTGGTCTGCCAGAACAGATCGGCCGGCGCGGCCGGTGCCACCACCGCGTAACCGTGGTCGAGCAGGGTCTGGATCAGCTTGCCTTCGTAATAGCCGCCAAACGGCTGGTTGCTGCGGTAGTCGAAATTCTGCAGCGGGAAGAACGAGCCCTGGTAGACCAGCACTACCGGCCAGCCATGTGTCGGCGGTGTGCCCAGCGGCAGCTGGTAGGTCACCCGGCGCTGGCCGACCACGCCCGAATCGATCCACGCGGTCTGGTGCGTGCAGGTCACCCGCGCGGGAGTCAGCAGGCCGCGTGGTGTATCGGTACAGCGCGATTGCGCAGCGGCGTTCTGGCCCAGCAGGGCCCACAGCAACAGGCACGACAACCACATCCTCATTGCACGCTCCTTGCAGACAGGGACGGCGGGGATCAACTCGCTTCCGTCCCACTGAGGTAGAGCGACGCGATCCCCTTCGTCGCTGGGTTCAGAAGGTGACTTTCACCGAGTCGGCGCTGTAGCGGGCCGGGCCGTGGTAGACCACTTCGATATTGTTGCCATCGGGGTCGAGCACGAAGGCGCCGTAGTAGCCGGGGTGGTAGGGGCGCTCGCCGGGGGCGCCGTTGTCGGTGCCGCCAGCGGCCAGGGCGGCGCGGTGGAAGGCATCGACGGTGGCCGCATCACGGGCCTGGAACGCCAGATGGTGGCGGCCGGTCAGCTGGCCGGCGGCGGCCCCGCTGCTGGCGGTGGAAATGAACAGTTCGTCGGCCCAGAAATAGTCCGGGCCTTCGCCGGCCACCGGAATGCCGATCGTGTCGAACACCGCCTGGTAGAAGCGGCGGCTGGCGGCCAGGTCGCGCACCACCAGTTGCAGGTGGTCGATCAGGCGGCCGCGGTGCAGCTCCATTGTTTCCATACGCACCTCATCAAAGTGGCTCGTTGGTAGCGCCGGGCCGTGCCCGGCGAGCGCTTGGCGCGGTCTGCTTCCGGTGCCGTGAAGCCCGGAGGCGGCCGCCGGGCATGGCCCGGCGCTACCGGAACGATACCTTCTTTTGGATCAGGTATTGGCGATGATCTCGACCCAGTAGCCGTCCGGGTCCTTGATGAATGCGATGTTCTTCATGCGGCCGTCGGTCAGGCGCTTCTGGAACGGTACGCCCAGATCCTCGAAGCGCTGGCAGGCCGCTTCCAGGGCCGGCACCGACACGCACAGGTGGCCGAAGCCGCGCGGGTCGCTGTTGCCGTCGTGGTAGACCGGGCCGTCCTGGCTTTCCGTGCCGTGGTTGTGGGTCAGTTCCAGCACGCCCGGCAGGCCGGCCATCCACACCCGGCGGGTGGCATCGTCCTCCGGCACGGTCACGCCGGCCGGCACGTAGGCCAGGAAGTACAGGCTGAACTGGGCTTCGGCGAAATCGCGCTTGTCGATCAGCTGGTAACCCAGCACGCGGGTGTAGAAGTCCAGCGAGGCGGTGATGTCCTTCACCCGCAGCATGGTGTGGTTGAACACGAAGCCGTGGGTTTCGGCCGGGGCCTGGGCAGCCACGCCGGGAACGTCGCGCAGGGCGGCAAGGGTCATGGGGGAAGTCCTTCAGACAGGGCCGGGAACGGCCGGATGGACCATTCTAACGGGCGCCCACCGTGCTGATTGCGACATACAATGGACGGATCGCACCGTTCCGTCCTGACAACGACTCTCCGCCATGTCGCAGCGTGAATGGGTGGCTGCCGCCATCCGCAAGATCGAAGCCGATTTCAACCGCTCCGCCGATACCCATCTGATCCCGCTGGCGCTGCCCGGGTTTGCCGGGATCGATGTCTATCTGAAGGACGAGTCGAGCCACCCCACCGGCAGCCTGAAGCACCGGCTGGCGCGCTCGCTGTTCCTGTATGCGCTGGCCAACGGCTGGCTGCGTGAAGGGCGGCCGGTGATCGAGGCCTCCAGCGGCTCCACCGCGGTGTCCGAAGCGTACTTCGCGCGCCTGCTGGGGCTGCCGTTCGTGGCGGTCATTCCGGCCAGCACGTCGCCGGAAAAGATCGCGGCCATCGAATTCCATGGTGGGCGCTGCCACCTGGTCGAGCGTGCCTGCGACCTGAACTGCGAATCCGAACGCCTGGCCCGCGAAACCGGCGGCCACTTCATGGACCAGTTCACCTACGCCGAGCGCGCCACCGACTGGCGTGCGAACAACAACATCGCCGAATCCATCTTCAAGCAGATGGCCGAAGAGCCCAGCCCGGTGCCGGACTGGATCGTGTGCAGCCCGGGCACCGGCGGCACCGCCGCCACCCTGGGCCGTTATGTCAGCTACCGCCGCCACGACACGCGCATCCTGTGCGCCGACCCGGAAGTCTCGGTGTTCTACGCCGGCTACCAGGCGGCCGTGGCCGGTGAACAGGACTGGCGCGGGCTGACCTGCAGCGGCGGTTCGCGGGTGGAAGGCATTGGCCGGCCGCGGGTGGAACCCAGCTTCATTCCGACCAGCGTGGATGCGATGGTGAAGGTGCCCGACGCGCTGAGCCTGGCCGCCATGCGCCATGTCAGCCGCCAGCTGGGGCGCCGCGTGGGCGGTTCCACCGGCACCAATTTCATCGGCGTGCTGCAGGCCGCGCAGTGGATGCGGGCGGCCGGGCGCAGCGGCAGCATCGTCAGCATCCTGTGCGATGCCGGCGAGCGCTACGCGCACAGCTATTACAACCCCGAGTGGTACCTGAAGCAGGGCATCGATGTGGACGGCGCCGATGCACAGCTGGCCGCCGCCGTGGCCGGGCAGGGGCTGCCCGAGCTGGCATGCTGCAGCCTGGAAGCGCTGTAACGCAGCGACCTCATCCGCCGGGCATGGCCCGGCGCTACCACGGTGGGTGGCACGGTAGCGCCGGGCCATGCCCGGCGAGCGAAGCGGTGGTCAAGATAGCGCCCGGCCATGCCCGGCGGTCGCGATGGCGTCTCAATACCCCGCCGCCATGAACGCATCCAGCACCGCATCGCGCAGTGCATCGGGCAGCGCCTCGATATCCATCGCGCGGTCATCCAGGTGCAGGTGCGGGTCCAGGCTGCTGGCCCGGCCCTGGGCCAGTGCCTGCAGCCACAGCAGCACGCAGATCACGAACTCGCGCTCATGCCCGGGATGCAGGTGGCTGGCGCCCCGTTCGATCACCTCGAACGGGTACCACTCCTGGGTCTCGTTCAATCGACCGCCCTGCTGCTGCACGGCCTGCAACTGGGCAAGATGGCGCGGCGCATCGTCGCCGGCGTCGCACAACGCGGCGATCCAGGCCAGTTCGTTGGCACTGGCCGTCAGGGCCATCGACCGGCCCGGTGCTGCGGTTGGGGCTGGAGCCAGACCTTCCATGTGGGGCCTCGTCGGTACGTACCGCTGCGGTCTCCCCCGCGCGGCCAGCTTCGGCGCGGTGCCGTAAGGCCGGTGTGAATGCCCGGTGCGCCGCCCCCTTGTCTGCTGCCGCTGCCAGCGCCATATCGACGGTGATGCCCGCGCGCCGGGCCTGTCCCCCTGGAGATCTGCCGTGACCGAAGCCAACCCTCTGCTCGATTTTTCCGGCCTGCCGCGTTTCGAGGCGATCCGCCCCGAGCACGTGGCACCGGCGCTGGATGTGCTGCTGGCCCAGGCCGAGGCGGCGGTCAGCGCGGCCGAGCAGGTGCAGCCGGTCACCTGGCAGACCTTCGTAACCCCGCTGGACGATGCCACCGAGCGCCTGTGGCGTGCCTGGGGCCTGGTCAGCCATCTGCAGGGCGTGGTGAACACCCCTGAGCTGCGCGAGGCCTACAACAGCAACCTGCCGCGGGTGACCCGCTTCGCCAGTGCGCTGGGCCAGAACCTGGCGCTGTTCCGCCAGTACCAGGCCCTGGCCGCCAGCGCCGAAGCGGCGCACTTCGATGTGGCCCAGCGCAAGGTGCTGGACAACACCCTGCGTGATTTCCGCCTGGGCGGTGCCGAACTGGAGCCGGCCGCGCAGCAGCGCTTCGCCGCAATCAAGGAGGAGCTGTCGGCACTGTCGGCGAAGTTCTCGCAGAACGTGCTCGATGCCACCGACGCCTGGTCGCTGGTGGTGGACGACGAAGCGCGCCTGGCCGGTGTGCCCGACGACGTGAAGGCCGCCGCGCGTGCGGCCGCACAGAAGGACGGCCACGATGGCTGGAAGCTGACCCTGCAGATGCCGTGCTATCTGCCGGTGCAGACCTGGGGCGAAGACCGCGACCTGCGCGAGATCCTGTACCGCGCCAGCGCGCAGCGCGCCTCGGAATTCGGCGATGACGCGCTGGACAACAGCGGCAACATCGACCGCATCCTGGCCCTGCGCGGCGAGCTGGCGGCGCTGCTGGGCTTCGCCTCGTACGGCGACTATTCGGTGGCCACCAAGATGGCGCAGGACCCGGCCGAAGTGCTGGGCTTCCTGCGTGACCTGGCCGTGCGTGCCAAGCCGTTCGCCGCACAGGATCGCGCCGAACTGGAACAGTTCGCCAGCGAACAGCTGGGCATCGCACCGCTGCAGGCCTGGGACCTGGCGTTCGCCGCCGACCGTCTGAAGCAGGCGCGCTACAGCTATTCCGAGCAGCAGGTGAAGCAGTACTTCACCGAGCCGAAGGTGCTGGCTGGCCTGTTCGCGGTGATCGAGCAGCTGTACGGCCTGCGCGTGCAGCCTGACAGCGCACCGATGTGGCACGACGATGTGCGCTTCTTCCGGCTGGTGGATGCGCAGGGCGCGCTGGTGGGCCAGTTCTACCTGGATCTGTACGCGCGCGAAGGAAAGCGCGGTGGCGCGTGGATGGACGACTGCCGCAACCGCCGCGTACGCGCCGATGGCAGCGTGCAGACGCCGCTGGTCTACCTGGTGTGCAACTTCGGTCGCGGTGCCGACGGCAAGCCGGCCACCTTCAGCCACAACGAAGTCACCACCCTGTTCCATGAAATGGGCCATGGCCTGCACCAGCTTCTGACCCGCATCGGCGAACTGGGCGTGGCCGGCATCAACGGCGTGGAATGGGACGCGGTCGAGCTGCCCAGCCAGTTCATGGAGAACTTCTGCTGGGAATGGGACCACCTGCAGGCGATGACCGCGCACGTGGACAGTGGCGAGCCGCTGCCGCGCGCGCTGTACGAGCGCATGCTGGCCGCGCGTAACTTCCATAGCGGCATGGCGACCGTGCGCCAGCTTGAATTCGGCCTGTTCGACATGCTGCTGCACAGCCAGTTCGAACCGGCGCAGGACAGCGTGCTGGCGTTGCTGGATCGCGTGCGCGCGGAAGTGGCGGTGAACCATCCGCCGGTGTGGAATCGCTTCCCGCACCAGTTCAGCCATATCTTCGCCGGTGGCTATGCGGCGGGCTATTACAGCTACAAATGGGCCGAAGTGCTGAGTGCCGATGCGTATGCGGCCTTCGAAGAAGCGCCGCAGGCACTGGCCGAAACCGGTGCGCGTTTCCGCGACGAGATTCTTTCGCGCGGCGGCAGCCGTGCCGCAGCGGAGAACTTCAAGGCCTTCCGCGGCCGCGCACCGCAGATCGACGCGCTGCTGCGGCATTCGGGCATGGCGTAACACGGTGGTGCTGTGGTGGGTGCCAACCTTGAAGCGGTGATGCCGTGGTAGGTGCCAACCTTGGTTGGCACTGTCCGGCATTTGTGCGGACCAAGGTCCGCACCTACCGAAGAGCGGTGGTGCTGCGGTGGGTGCCAACCTTCAAGCGGTGGTGCTGTGGTAGGTGCCAACCTTGGTTGGCACTTGCTGGCAATCGTGCGGACCAAGGTCCGCACCTACCGAGCAGCGGTGGTGCTGCGGCGGGTGCCAACCTTAAAGCGGTGGTGCTGTGGTAGGTGCCAACCTTGGTTGGCACTGTCTGGCATTTGTGCGGACCAAGGTCCGCACCTACCGAAGAGCGGTGGTGCTGCGGTGGGTGCCAACCTTCAAGCGGTGGTGCTGTGGTAGGTGCCAACCTTGGTTGGCACTTGCTGGCAATGGTGCGGACCAAGGTCCGCACCTACCGAGCAGCGGTGCTCTACTCGGTGTAGATCATCTTCCGGGTCATGCCGCCGTCCACGATGAAATCCTGGCCGGTGCTGAAGCCGGACAGCGAGGACAGCAGGTACACCGCCAGCGCGCCGATGTCTTCGGGCTGGCCCACGCGGCCGACCGGGTGTTGGGCGTGGTCGCTGGGCGAATAGTCCGGCGCGTAGCGGCGCGACGGCGCCTGCCAGGCACTGGTGCCGATCCAGCCCGGGCTGATGCTGTTCACCCGAACCGCCGGCCCGGCACTGATGGCCAGTGCATGGGTGAAGGCCACCAGCCCACCCTTGGCGGCGGCGTAGGCTTCGCTGTGCGCTTCGGACTGCCAGGCACGGGTGGAGGCGATGTTGATCACCGCGCCTGCGCCACTGGCCGCCAGTGCCGGCAGCGCATGCTTGCAGCACAGGAACGCGCCATGCAGCGACGACAGCCGCCGTTGCCATTCGTCCCACTCCATGTTTTCCAGGGTGGTGCCATGCGGTCCGGCGATGCCGGCGTTGTTCACCAGGCCATCGATGCGGCCGAAGCGCTGCTGCGCCACGGCCATGAACTCGCGCACGCTGCCTTCGTAGGCAATGTCCAGACGCTGGAACGCGGCATCATCGCCGCGCTGCCATTCGTCCAGACAGGCCTGGCCCGCCTCGGTGTCCAGATCGCCGATCAGCACGCGGCCGCCGGCGCCCAGCACCGCCTGGGCGATGCCGCGGCCAATGCCGTTGGCACCGCCGGTGACCAGCACCACCTTGCCCAGCAGGGGCGCCGCAGGCCACGGGGCGATTGGTGGTGCCGCGCTCACGACAGGTCTTCCCCGCGCAGGCGGCGGTACCAGCCGTCCACGCCAATGCGGTCCAGGGTCTGGATGTTGCGCTCCACGATCACGTCCGGGTCCGGGAAGGCGTCCACCGCGCGCGCCACGCTGTCTTCGCGCAGCAGGTGCAGGGTGGGGAAGGGGGCCCGGTTGGTGTAGTTGCTGGCATCGTCAGCGGCCACGCCGTCGAACTGGTAATCCGGGTGGAAGCTGGCCACCTGCAGGATGCCCTGCAGGTCCAGTGCCTCGATCGCCGCGTCGGCGTTGTCGAGGAAATCGTTGTAGTCCAGGAAGTCCACCAGCACCTGCGGATGCACGATCAGCGTGGTGTCGATCTGTTCGGCCGGGGTGTCGCGCAGCAGCACCAGCTCTTCGGCCAACTGCTCCACCAGCGCTTCCGGCGTGGTGGCATCGCTCAGCACGAAACGCACCTGGTCCTTCACGTACACGGCCTTGGCGAACGGGCACAGGTTCAGGCCGATCACGATGCGCTCCAGCCACAGGCGGGTGGCGGCGATCGGGTCGTCGGTGGGCAGGGCGGTATCGGTCATGGCGGGCACATCGGCTGGCGGGGCCGCCATTGTAGGCGTGCGGTCACCGCCGCGCTGTTCACTGTCCACGAACTGGACAGCGGCGATGCTGGAAAGCCGTGTGCATTCAATCACCTGGCCGCGCACAGCCAATGGCCGATTGCCGCCCCGGCAGTGAAAGGCGTGCAATGGCCCCACGTAACTGGAGGACCCAACATGACTGCATCTTCCCCGTGGCTGCCGGCCGATCTCTGGTCCGGTGCTTTCTTCGACGGCCAGTGGCGCGCCGCCGCGCAGCAGCAGCCGGTGCTTGAACCGGCCACCGGCCAGACGCTGGGCCAGGTGGGCCTGGCCGATGCCGCGCAGGTGGCACGTTCGGCCGCGGCCGCCGCGCAGGCACAGCGCGACTGGGCCGCCGCGCCCTACGAACAGCGCGCGCAGGTGCTGCGCCAGGCCGCACGCTTGGCCGAAGACAACATCGACACGCTGGTGGACTGGCTGGTGCGCGAAAGCGGCTCGACCCGCCTGAAGGCCGGCTTCGAGGCCAAGGTGACCATCAAGGCGCTGCACGAAGCGGCCGCGCTGCCCTCGCGCAGCACCGGCGAAATCCTGCCTTCCGAACCGGGCCGGCTGAGCCTGGCGCGGCGCCGCCCGCTGGGCGTGGTCGGGGTCATTTCGCCGTTCAATTTCCCGCTGTACCTGGCCATGCGCGCGGTGGCCCCGGCCATCGCGCTGGGCAATGCGGTGGTGCTCAAGCCCGATCCGCGCACGGCGGTCTGCGGTGGCGCGGTCATCGCACGCCTGTTCGAGCAGGCCGGTCTGCCCGCTGGCGTGCTGCACATGCTGCCCGGTGATGGTGCCGCCGGTGCCGCGCTGACCAGCGACCCGCACGTGGCAATGATCCAGTTCACCGGTTCCACCGCGGCCGGCCGCAAGGTGGGCGAAGCGGCCGGCAAGCACCTGAAGAAGGTGTCGCTGGAGCTGGGCGGCAAGAATTCGCTGATCATCCTGGACGATGCCGATCTGGATCTGGCCGTGGCCAACACCGCCTGGGGCGTGTACCTGCACCAGGGCCAGATCTGCATGGCCACCGGCCGCGTGCTGGTGCATCGGAAGATCCACGCTGCCTTCCTGGAAAAACTGGTGGCCAAGGCGAAGTCGCTGAAGGTGGGCGACCCGGCACGCGAAGACGTGGCCATCGGGCCGCTGATCAACGCCACCCAGCGCGACCATGCTGCGCGCGTGGTGGCCGATGCAGTGCAGGCCGGTGCCACGCTGGAAGCCGGTGGCACCCATCAGGACCTGTTCTTCGCCCCCACCGTGCTGGGCAACGTGGCCGCCGACAACCCGGCGTTCAACGAAGAAATCTTCGCGCCGGTGGCGGTGGTGGTGCCGTTCGACGATGACGACCATGCGGTGCAGCTGGCCAACGACAGCGAGTACGGCCTGTCGATGGCCATCGTGTCCAGCAACGTGGGCCGCGCGCTGAAGCTGGGCGAGCGCCTGCGCACCGGCCTGCTGCACATCAACGACCAGACGGTGAATGACGAAGTGATCAATCCCTTCGGCGGCGTGGGTGCGTCCGGCAACGGCACCAGCATCGGCGGCCCGGCCAACTGGGAAGAGTTCACCCAGTGGCAGTGGATGACCGTCAAGGGCGAAGCGCCCGCCTACCCGATCTGATCCAGGAGGAACATCGCGATGAGCAACACTACTGCAGGCCGTGACATCACCGCGGCCGTCGTGCGCGGCAAGGAACAACCCTTCGTGATCGAGCAGGCGCACCTGCGCGGTCCACAGGACGACGAAGTGCTGGTGAAGGTGGTGGCCACCGGTCTGTGCCACACCGACCTGATCGTGCGCGACCAGTACTACCCGGTGCCGTTGCCGGCGGTGCTGGGCCACGAAGGCGCGGGCATCGTCGAAGCCGTGGGCCCGAATGTGCGTGACCTGAAGGTGGGCGACCACGTGGTGCTGACCTACGGCGCCTGCGGCCACTGCAATCCCTGCCGCGGCGGCCATGGTGCCTACTGCAAGGATTTCTTCGGGCTCAACTTCGGCGGCGATGATGGCCACGGCCATACCGCCATCACCGATGCGCAGGGGCAGCCGTTGCACGATCATTTCTTCGCGCAGTCCTCGTTCGCGACGTTTGCCATCGCGCGCGAGATCAATGCCATCAAGGTGCCCGACGATGCGCCGCTGGAACTGCTGGGCCCGCTGGGCTGCGGCATCCAGACCGGTGCCGGTGCGGTGCTCAATTCGCTGCAGGTGCGTTCGGGCAGCAGCTTCGCCAGCTATGGTGCCGGTGCGGTCGGCCTGAGTGCGGTGATGGCGGCCAAGGTGGCCGGCGCGACCACCATCATCGCCATTGATGTGGTGTCTTCGCGGTTGGAACTGGCGCTGGAACTGGGCGCCACCCACGTGGTGAACAGCCGCGAGACCGACGTGATCGAGGCGGTGCGCGCGATCACCGGTGGTGGTGCGGATTACGCGCTGGAATCCACCGGTCGCCCGGAAGTGCTGTCGGCCGGCATCGAGGCGCTGGGTGGGCTGGGCATGATGGGTGTGGTGGGCGCGCCGAAGCTGGGTACCACGGCCAGTTTCGATGTGAATAACCTGCTGCTGGGCGGGCGCAGCATCCGCGGCATCGTGGAAGGTGACAGCGTGCCGCAGGTATTCATTCCGCAGCTGGTGACGCTGTACCAGCAGGGCCGGTTCCCGTTCGACAAGCTGGTGAAGTTCTATCCGCTTGAGCAGATCAACCAGGCGGCCGAGGACAGCACCAAGGGCATTACGTTGAAGCCGATCCTGCGTATTGCCGCGTAAGGGTGGGGTGGGTCCGGTTGCGGGGAACGAGCAAGGGGTCGGATCCGTTTTCCAGAGGAAAACGGCTCTGACCCCGCAAACGACCACATAACGCGGGCATGGCACGGGTAGGTGTACGCTGTTGCGATGATGGCCACGACAGTCGGGCAACAACAGTTGGTGGCGGCGCGCGATGCGTTCGTCGAGGGCGACATGGCGTCGCTGGCCGGGCTGCCGTTGCCGCTGCAGCAGTCCTGGCAACGCTCGCGGGCGGCCGGGGTGCTGCCCGGGCAGGAACCGTATTACCCGCCGCTGCAGGGCGATGGCCGGCGCCTGCGCGATGCCGACGACCGTCGCCTGGCGCGCTGCGTGCAGCCGGAACTGGAACAGCTGTGGGCGGCCTTCGGCGGGCGTGGCTGGACGATGTTCTGTGCCAACCGCCACGGCATGGTGATCGCGCAGCAGGCCCATGGCCTGGAAGATGCCGCCTTGCTACGGCCGATCCAGGTGGGGCGGCAGCTGGGTGAAGCGGAGATCGGCACCACCGCGCCGGCAGTCAGCCTGGCCGACGACATGCCCGCCCTGGTGCGCGGCAACGAGCATTACCTGCAGCGCTTCGCGCCGGTGTTCTGCCTGAGTGAGCCGCTGCACGATCTGGACGGCCAGGTCTGCGGGGCGATCGACATCACCGGGCTGGGCGAGCGTGATCCGGCGCTGCTGCAGGGCTATTTCCGGCAGGCCGCGCTGGCCAGTGAAAACCGCTTGTTCCATACCCTGGCCGATGTGCACCTGCTGGCCGTGCAGCATGATCCGCGCTGGCTGGCCACGCCCCTGCAGGGGCTGTTGGCAGTGCAGGAGGACGGGCAGCTGCGTGCGGCCAACCGTGTGGCGCGGCGCCTGCTGGGCCTGCCGCGGCGGGGGCCATTGCCCCTGTTGTCGATGGAAACCGTGTTTGCTGGCGCCAGTGCGGCGCAGCGTCGCCATCTGCTGCAGCCTGGCCCTGCGCACCGGGTGCGGCTGGGCGAGGGCAGTGCGGTCTATCTGCAGCACCTGCGGGCCCCACGGGCACCGCGCACACGTGCGCCGGCGCCTGCAGCGGTGGCTGCCGCGCCCCTGCGCGAGCAGCAGCGCGAAGCGGCGCGACGTGCGGCACATGCCGCCGATGGCAACCTGAGCCTGGCCGCACGCCAGTTGGGTGTCTCGCGCACCACGCTGTACAAGCTGCTGCGCGATTAGTCGCGCAGTCCGCCGGGCATGGCCCGGCGCTACCGCTGAGGCGCGGGTAGCGCCGGGCCATGCCCGGCGAAAGAATCAATCGCGGAAGTTGTTGAACTGCAGCGGCAGTTCGAACTTGCCGGCCTTCAGCACGGCAATCGCATCCTGCAGGTCGTCGCGCTTCTTGCCCTGCACGCGCAGCTTGTCGCCGTTGATCTGGCTTTCCACCTTCAGCTTGGCTTCCTTCAGCGCTGCGGCGATCTTCTTGGCGATCTTCTGCTCGATGCCCTGCTTGACGGTGATCTTCTGCCGGGCCTGGGCCAGGTTGGTTTCGATATCGCCAAATTCCAAGCTCAGCACGTCGATGCCGCGGGCGGCCAGACGCGCGCGCAGGATGTCGTTCATCTGCTTGAGCTGGAATTCGGTCGGTGCGGTCTGGTTGATCACATCGCCATCGCGTTCGAACTTCGCATCCACGCCCTTGAAATCGAAGCGGGTGGCGAGTTCGCGGTTGGCCTGGTCGATGGCGTTGGTCAGCTCGTGGGTGTCGACTTCAGACACGACGTCGAAGGAAGGCATGGGCGTGGCTCCGCGGAATTCAGTGGCGGCCATTCTATCGCGTGGGCCCCGCGGTGTTCGTAGAGTCGAGCCTGCTCGACTGCCCCGTGCCCGTGCCCGTGCTGCCAGTCGAGCAAGCTCGACTCTACAGACGGCGGTTGCCGGGCGATAATGGGCCATGAACCTGCAACGCTCCCCTTCGCGCGCGGTGGCCTGGATGGTCGCGGCGGTGGCCTGTTTCTCGCTGATGGACGCCGGCATGAAGCAGCTGTCGGCCAGTTACCCCTCGCTGGAAGTCACCTTCCTGCGCGGTGCGGCCTCGCTGCCGTTCGTGCTGGTCTGGGTGCTGGCCAGCGCCGGCCCGCGCTCGCTCATTCCGCGCCGCTGGGGCCTGCATCTGCTGCGCGGCGGCCTGGGCATGGCGATGATCGGCTGCTTCGTGTTCGCCCTGCGCGACCTGCCCCTGTCCACCGCTTACAGCATCTACTTCGTCGCCCCGCTGCTGATTGCCGCACTGTCGGTGCCGCTGCTGGGCGAGCGGGTGGGGCCGCGCCGCTGGGTGGCCATCGGCGTCGGCCTGCTGGGGGTGATCGTGGTGCTGCGGCCGGGCGTGGACGGCTTCATTTCCATCCCAGGCCTGATGGTGCTGGCCGCAGCCACGGCCTATGCCATCGCCGCCATCACCGTCAGCCTGCTCACCCGCACCGATACCTCGCAGTCGATGGTCGTCTGGTTCCTGGTCATCATGGCCATCGGCGCCGGCCTGCTGGCGCTGCCTGACTGGGTGCCGCTGCAGCTGGCCCATGCGCCGCTGATCGCCGGCATGGGCCTGGCCGGCGCACTGGGCCAGATTGCCCTGACCCGTGCCTTCCAGCTGGGCGAGGCCTCGATGATCGCGCCGCTGGAGTACAGCGGCCTGGTCTGGGTGATCGGCTGGGACCTGGCGTTCTGGGGCCAGCTGCCGGACGCCTACACCTGGGTGGGCGCGGCCATCATCGTGGCCTCGGGCCTGTACCTGCTGCACCGGGAGCGCCTGAACCGGGTGCAGCCTCCGAAGCCGCTGGACCACCCGTAATCGTGGCGGGTCGGGGGTCGGAGCTCCTGCGGGGATCCGACCCCGGGGTCAGCCCCCCCGCAGGGGCTCTGACCCCCGCCGTCATCGCCGGTACACGCGGCTTAGAACCAAAAGGAATAACATTCTGGCCCAAGGCGCAGGCGCGGAACCGCCGGCGCTGGTAGGCTGCACGCCCCTTCTTCCGCCCCGCCGGTGAGCCACGCCCGTGATCGAGTTCCAGCGCCTGCACAAATCCTATGCCGTTGCCGGCCGCCAAGTGAGCGCGCTGCAACCGTTGGACCTGACCATCGACGCCGGCGAAGTGTTCGGCATCATCGGCCATTCCGGCGCGGGCAAGTCGACCCTGATCCGCATGATCAACCGCCTGGAAGAACCCACCGGTGGCAAGCTGCTGATCGGCGGTGAAGACATCACGGCGCTGGATGCCGACGGCCTGCGCGCGCTGCGCCGTCGCATCGGCATGATCTTCCAGCACTTCAACCTGCTGTCTTCGCGCACGGTGGCCGGCAACGTGGCCTTCCCGCTGGAACTGGCCGGCACGCCGAAGGCAGAGATCGACGCGCGCGTGGCCGAGCTGTTGCAGACCGTTGGCCTGCAGGACCACGCGACGAAGTACCCGGCGCAGTTGTCCGGCGGCCAGAAGCAGCGCGTGGGTATTGCCCGCGCGCTGGCCACCCGCCCGCAGATCCTGCTGTGCGACGAAGCCACCAGCGCGCTGGATCCGCAGACCACCGCGTCGGTGCTGGCGCTGCTGTCGAAGATCAACCGCGAGCTGGGCCTGACCATCGTGCTGATCACCCACGAAATGGATGTGATCCGCCGCGTCTGCGATCGCGTGGCCGTGCTCGATGGCGGCCACCTGGTGGAAACCGGTCCGGTCACCCAGGTCTTCCTGCACCCGCAGCATGCCACCACGCGGCGCTTCGTCAGCGAATCCGAACACGTGGACGAAGGCGTGCTGCACCGTGATTTCGACGTGGTGGGCGGGCGCATCGTGCGCCTGACCTTCCTCGGCGGTGACACCTACGAGCCGTTGCTGGGCCGCGTGGCCCGCGAAACCGGCATCGACTACAACATCCTGTCCGGCCGCATCGACCGGATCAAGGACACCCCGTATGGCCAGCTGGTGGTCGCCCTGGTGGGCGGCGACCAGTCCGCCGCGCAGGCCGCGTTCGTGGCTGCCGGCGTGCACGTTGAGGAACTGCGCCGATGATCGTCGCCACTGCTGAAGGTTTTTTCCGCCACCTGGATGCCAACAAATGGGTGGATATCGGCAAGGCCACCATCGAGACGCTGCTGATGATGGCCGGCTCGCTGCCGCTCACCCTGGCCATCGGCCTGCCGATGGGCGTGCTGCTGTATGTGTTCGGTGCGCCGCAGATGAAGCGCCGGCCCCTGGCTTACGGCGTGCTGGCGATCGTGGTGAACCTGCTGCGCTCGGTGCCCTTCATCATCCTTATGGTGGTGCTGATTCCGGTGTCGCTGTGGCTGATGGGCCAGTCGATCGGCGTGCTCGGCACGCTGCCGGCGCTGGTGATCGGCGCGGCGCCGTTCTATGCGCGCCTGGTCGAAACCGCCCTGCGCGAAGTGGACCGTGGCGTGGTCGAGGCGGCGCAGTCGATGGGCGCCACCACCTGGCAGCTGGTCACCCGGGTGCTGCTGCCTGAAGCCCGGCCAGGCCTGATCGCGGCCGCTACCGTCACCACGGTGGCCCTGGTCGGCTTCACCGCCATGGGCGGTGCGATCGGTTCCGGTGGCCTGGGCGACCTGGCGCTGCGCGAAGGCTACCAGCGCAACCGCACCGACGTGGCCCTGGTCACCGTGGTGGTGCTGCTGATCCTGGTGCAGCTGCTGCAGATGCTCGGCGACCGCCTGGTCGCGCATTACACCCGCAAGTAACCGGTTCATCCGCCGGGCATGGCCCGGCGCTACCGCGATGATCGCGCGGCTACGGTAGCGCCGGGCCATGCCCGGCGAACGCTCTTTCAGCGCACGTTCGGCACTTCGTAACCGAGCTTGCCCACCTGTTCGGGGTGCTGCGGCACGCGCTTGAGCTTGTCGGTGTTCACGCCGTACTCGTCACGCAGCCGCTCGGCCAGCTCCTTGTACAACGCTTTGTCCATGTCCGGCTGGCGGGCAAAGATCCAGGCCATCTCGCGGCCGGGATAGCCGATCAGCGCCCACGAATAGTCCGGCGCCACTTCCAGCACGCGCGAATGGGTCGGTACCACCCGGTAGAACCAGGTGCGCCACGCGTGGTTGCCACTGTCCGCATCGACGCTGGCGCGCGCCCGCACTTCCTGCAGCGGCTGGCCGAAGCCATCGCGGTAACGGTAGGTGATGGCGACCTTGTGGTCGTCGCGCAGTTCGTACTGGTTGACGCTGGCCACGTGGCCACGCTCGATGAAATTCGGCACGCGGCCGATCACATACCAGGTGCCCATGAAGCGCTGCAGGTCGACCGGGGCGTCCGGATCGATGGCCGTACGGTCAGGCAGCGCGCTGCGCGATGCCGGCGGATCTTCGGCAGCCAGCGCGGCGCCTCCCAGTGACAGGGCCAACACCATGGCGCAGAACGGGCGGATCGGGGACATGCGGGAGCGGGCTCCAAAAGGCTTGCCCGCGCATGGTCACTGGGTGCAGCCGATCCGTCAATGGTGTCGCAGCCGGTGAGAAGCGTTGCCGCCACGCTGTGCACCATCGACCACGGGAGAACGACCATGAACGCACGCACCGCACATCGCCCCTCGGCTGAACGCCTCAGGCAGCGCCCCGATCCGCGCGTGCTGCGCCTGGTGCAGCAGCTGGCCCTGGCGGGCGTGGCGCTGGTGCTGGTGTGGCCGGCTGCGCGTGGCCACCACGCCTGGCTGGGCTGGGCGCCGCTGTGGCTGGTGGGCATGCCGCTGGTGGCATGGTGGGCCCTGCTGGGCTGCCCGTTGCCCGTGCGGGCCGCCCTGCGGCGGCTGCGCGGCCCGCAGCAGCAGGCACGGCGGCGTCCGCCGCGCAGGCAGCGGCGCGCACGTGGGCAGGCGGCCACAGCCTGACCTTCGACACGGGGGCGGCTCATCCGAACCGTGCTAGCGTTCCACGGCTAATGACTGCCTGGAGCTGCAATGTCGCGATTCGCTTCCGCCTGCCTGTTGGCCGGCATGATGACCGGCGCCTCGGTGGGGACCGCCGTGGCCGCTGAAGACACCGACCGTTACGCTTGGCTGGAGGACGTGACCGGCGACAAGCCGCTGTCCTGGGTGAAGGAACAGAACGCCAAGTCCGAGGCGCGCCTGGCGCAGACGCCGGCGTTCAAGCAGATGGAAGCGAGCATCCGCGAGGTGCTCGATTCGGACGCCAAGATTCCCGGCGTGCAGAAGATCGGCGAGTACTACTACAACTTCTGGAAGGACAAGCAGCACGAGCGCGGCCTGTGGCGCCGCACCACGCTGGCCGAGTACCGCAAGGCCTCGCCGCAGTGGGAAACCGTGCTGGACCTGGACGCGCTGAACAAGGCCGAGGGTGAGAACTGGGTCTGGCACGGTGCCGATTGCCTGCGCCCGGATTACAGCCGCTGCCTGATCGCGCTGTCGCGCGGTGGCGCCGACGCCGATGTCACCCGCGAATTCGACCTGGCCAGCAAGACCTGGATCAAGGACGGCTTCTTCCGCCCCGAATCGAAGGGCGGGCTGAACTGGATCGACCGCGACACGGTGTTCGTCTACACCGATTTCGGTGCCGGTTCGATGACCACCTCCGGCTACCCGCGCATTGCCAAGCTGTGGAAGCGTGGCACGCCGATGGCCTCGGCCAGCGTGGTCTACGAAGGCAAGCCGGAAGACATGTACATCGCGGCCATGCACGATGACACCCCCGGTTTCGAACGCAACCTGGTCAGCCGCACGCTGGCCTTCTACAACAACGAACTGTACCTGCGCGCCGACGACGGCACGCTGAGCAAGATCGATGCGCCGAATTCGGCAGAAAAGGGCCTGCACAAGCAATGGCTGACCCTGGAACTGCGCGATGCCTGGACCGTGGGTGGCAAGACCTACGCCTCCGGCTCGCTGCTGGCGACCAGGCTGGACGATTTCCAGGCCGGCAAGCGTGATTTCGAAGTGCTGTTCACGCCCACGGCCACCACCTCGCTGGCCGGCACCGCCTGGACCCGCAACCATCTGGTGCTGAACGTACTGGATGACGTGAAGAATCGTCTGTCGGTGCTCACCCCGGGCGCCAAGGGCTGGCAGAAGAGCGAGTTCGTCGGTGCGCCGTCGTTCGGCACGCTGGCCGTGGGCGCGGTCGACAGCAATGACAGCGACGCGGTCTGGCTGACCGCCACCGATTACCTGACCCCGACCACCCTGGCCCTGGCCGAGATCGGCAAGGCACCGGAAACGCTGAAGACCATGCCGGCCTTCTTCGATGCCGACGGCAAGGTGATCGAACAGCATTTCGCCACCAGCAAGGATGGCACCCGCGTGCCGTACTTCGTGGTGCACGACAAGGCGATGAAGCTGGACGGCTCCAACCCGACCCTGCTGTACGGCTACGGCGGTTTCGAGATCTCGCTCACCCCGAACTATTCCGGCGGCATGGGCCGCGCGTGGCTGGAAAAGGGCGGCGTGTACGTGGTCGCCAACATCCGCGGCGGTGGCGAGTACGGCCCGCGCTGGCACCAGGCGGCGCTGAAGCAGAACCGTCACAAGGCCTATGAGGACATGGCGGCCGTCGCCCAGGATCTGGTCACCCGCAAGATCACCAGCGCCAAGCACCTGGGCGTGCAGGGCGGCAGCAACGGTGGCCTGCTGACCGGCAACATGCTCACCCAGTACCCGGAACTGTTCGGTGCGGTGGTGGTGCAGGTGCCGCTGCTGGACATGAAGCGCTACAGCCACCTGCTGGCCGGTGCCTCGTGGATGGCCGAGTACGGCAACCCGGACACCAGCGACTGGGAGTTCATCAAGACCTTCTCGCCGTACCACCTGTTCGACGCGAAGAAGAACTACCCGCCGGTGCTGTTCACCACCTCCACCCGCGATGATCGCGTGCATCCGGGCCACGCCCGCAAGATGGCGGCCAAGATGATCGACGCCGGCAAGGATGTGACCTACTACGAGAACATCGAAGGCGGTCACGGCGGTGCAGCCAACAATGCGCAGGCCGCGCATATGTCTGCGCTGGCCTACAGCTTCCTGTGGGAGCGCTTGGGCGGAAAGTGATGGCATGAAAAACGCCGCCCCCGGGCGGCGTTTTTCGTTGGGGGCCACGTATCCACGCATGGCGTGGATCTACCGGTGCGCGGTGCGTTCTCCGGGCATGGCCCGGCGCTACCGGAACCGCTGCAGCCCGCGCGCGATGCGCACCACCGCTTCCTGCAACCGCGGCACTTCCTGCGTGTACGCCAACCGCACGTGCTGGTTGGCCCGGTGGAAGCCGAAGTCCAGGCCCGGCGTAAACGCCACGTGCTCGGTTTCCAGGAAGTGCGCGCAGAACGCCTGCGCGTCGTCGGTGAACGCGCTGACATCGGCGTACAGGTAGAACGCGCCCTGCGGTTCCACCTCGATACGGAAACCCAATTCGCGCAGCGCGGGCAGCAGGAAGTCACGGCGCTGCTGGAACGCCTGCCGGCGCTGCTCGAAGATCGCCATCGATTCGTCGCTGAAACAGGCCAGCGCCGCATGCTGGGCAATGCTCGAGGCGCTGATGTACAGGTTCTGCGCCAGCTTTTCCAGCTCGGGCACCGCGGCCGGCGGCGCCACCAGCCAACCCAGGCGCCAGCCGGTCATGCCAAAGTACTTGGAGAAGCTGTTCAGCACGAACGCGCTGTCATCCACCTGCAGCACGCTGGGCGCATCCAGGCCATAGGTGAGGCCGTGGTAGATCTCGTCCACCACCAGGTGGCCGCCGCGCGCATGCAGCGACGTCGACAGGGCGGCCAGTTCATCGGCCGACAGCACCGTGCCGGTCGGGTTGGCCGGTGAGGCCACCAGCGCACCGACGCTGTCGCTGTTCCAGTGCTGTTCCACCAGTGCAGGGGTCAACTGGTAGGCGGTGTCCGGGCCGACCGGCACCAGCCGCGCGCCGCCTTCCACCAGGCGCAGGAAGTGGCGGTTGCACGGATAGCCCGGATCGGCCAGCAGCCAGTGCCGGCCCGGATCGACCAGCAGGCTGCTGGCCAGCAGCAGCGCGCCCGAACCGCCGGGGGTGACCAGGATGCGCTCGGGATCGATGTCCAGCCCGTAATGGCGGGCATAGAAACCGCTGATCGCCTGGCGCAGCGCCGGCAGCCCGCGCGCAGCGGTGTAGCGGGTGTGGCCGGCGGCCAGTGCGGCCTGGCCGGCGCGCACGATGGGTTCGGCGGTGGTGAAGTCCGGCTCGCCGATCTCCAGGTGGATCACATCGTGGCCGGCCTGTTCCAGCGCCTGTGCGCGGGCCAGCAGGGACATCACGTGGAACGGGGCGATTTCATGGCTGCGCCGGCTGTAGCCCGGCGTGTGGGGCAGGGTGCTCATGCGCCCATGGTACGCCGCACGCCGGGGGGGCGCTGCGGCAATGGTAGAGTCGAGATCCTATGTTCGTGGTCAAGTCTGCTGGAAGCAGGCTTCACCCACTTTCAGCATGCTCGGGTCGAAATCCCGGCCGCTCTTGAAGACGCCCCACGCGATTCTGGCCAGCTTTCTGGCCAGGATGTTGAAGCTGGCGGTGCTGCTGTGTCCGCGGTCGCGGATGGCTACGTAGAGGGGTTTTCCCCCCTTGGATCGGGTCAGGCCCATGGCCGCCATGTAGAGGATCTGACGCAGGCCGGCATTGCCTCGTTTGGACAACCGGCGACGGCCTATCCGGGCACCGGATTCGTTGGGGCGTGGATCCAGGCCGGTGCAGGCCACCCAGGCGTCTGAGTTGGCCAACGGCCAGCGGGTGAGGTGATGGGTAACAAAGGCTGCCACCGTCGGCCCCACGCCCGGAATGGTCATGATCCGCCGATACAGATCGCGCTGTTCGCCGCTGCGACAGAGGTGTTGGATCTCTCGATCCAGCATCGCAATGGCCCCTTTCAGACCACTGAATATCGGCCCGAAGATGGCCGACTCAGCCGCGTCGGTCCCCAGAGAAAGATGGAGTGTTGCCTTGTTCCGGACCAGGCTGTCACGCTGCTGCAGAAGCACATGCAGCCGTTCCTGCTCCGGCGAGCGGGCGATGTGCTCGTGCAGATTGTCGGCCTCCCTGGCGATGTACCGTGCGATGACCTGCGCGTCCCCGGAATCAGTCTTGCCCCGGCAGGCCACGCCCTTGGCGTAGTGCTTGATGTCACGCGGGTTGAGCAGGAAGACAGCGTGGCCGGCCTTCTGGGCTGCCCGAACCACAAGCTCGTGATGGCGATTGGTCGCTTCAACGCCGATACGCGACTTGGCAGGCACGCTAGACAGCCACTTGCCGATGGCCGAGGCTGAATTGGCGATTCGGGCGCTGCCCTTGGTGCCGTGGCGCGCCACCACCAAAGTCTTTGAATCGGCGTCGATGCCGATGGCCGAATGATCTGACATCTGTGCAACTCCCAGCTATTGTTAAGGGGCTGGGGTGGTACCGCACCACGTTGGCTTGCCTACATCGGCGGTCCTCAAAAGGCCGCTAGATCCTTTATCGACGTTAAGGTGCGGGATGGGGATCGCTCGACTCGTCTGTCGGCTCGACTCCGCAGATGCTTGCTTGACGGTCCCTCCACCCTGGCTCCTACATACCTCGTAGGAGCCGGCGGGAACATACAAGCTTGCTCGACTGCTGTTGCGGTCAGCCGAGCAAGCCCGACCCGACCTACGCCACGGACGCCATTGCGTAACCGCACCAGGACCCTTATTTCATGAAACCCACCCTCTGCCTGTTGCTTGCCAGCCTGATGACCAGCACCGCTACCGCCGCCACCCCGCCCGTTCCGCCGGACGCCCAGAAGCGTCCGCACGAGGTCAAGGCGCCGTTCGGCGCGACCCGCAACGATGACTATTACTGGCTGCGCGACGACACGCGCGAAAACAAGGACATGCTGGCCTACCTGCAGGCCGAGAATGCCTACGCCGACCAGCGGTTGGCGCCGCTGAAGCCGCTGGAAGACACCCTCTACAAGGAAATCGTCGGCCGCATCAAGCAGGACGATGCCAGCGTGCCGGCGCGCGAGCGCGGCTACTGGTACTACAGCCGCTTCGAGACCGGCCAGGACTATCCCATCCATGCGCGCCGCAAGGGCAGCATGGAAGCGCCGGAAGAAGTGCTGCTGGACGTGAACACGATGGCCGCCGGCAAGGGCTACTTCAACGTCGGTTCGATGGAAGTAAGCCAGGACAACCAGCTGCTGGCCTGGGCCGACGATGACGTGGGCCGCCGCCAGTACACCATCCGCTTCAAGGACCTGCGCACCGGCAAGGTGCTGCCCGATGTGATCACCGGCAGTTCCGGCGATCTGGTCTGGGCCGATGACAACCGCACCGTGCTGTACGTGGAAAACGACCCGGAAACCCTGCTGACCGTGCGGGTGAAGAAGCACGTGCTGGGCACCCCGGCCAGCGCCGATACCGTGGTCTACGAAGAAGAGGACGACAGCTTCTACATGGGCATCGGCCGCACCCGCGACGATCGCTTCATCACCATCGGCGTGCACAGCACGGTGTCTTCGGAAGAGCGCTACGCCCCGGCCAGCGACCCGACCACCTTCACCGTACTGGCCCCGCGCCAGCGCGACGTGGAATACGATGCCGACCACTACGATGGCCGCTGGGTGATCCGCACCAACGATGGCGCGAAGAACTTCAAGCTGGTCACCGCGCCCACCGATGCCACCTCGCGCGCGCAGTGGAAGGACTGGATCGCCCACGACGATGCGGTGTTCATCGAAGGCTTCGAGCTGTTCGACAGCTACACCGCCATTGCCGAGCGTTCCGAAGGCCTGGAGCGCGTGCGCCTGCTGTTCAAGGACGGCCGCACCGATTACGTGAAGGCCGACGAGCCGGCGTACTCGATGGGCCTGGGCGACAACACCGAGGCCGATACGCCGTGGCTGCGCTACGTCTATACCTCGATGACCACCCCGACCACGGTGTTCGAACTGAATACCGCCACCGGCGAGCGCCGCCAGCTGAAGGTGCAGCCGGTGATCGGCTACGACGCCAGCAAGTATGAAACCGACCGTGTGTGGGTGACCGCGCGCGACGGCGTGAAGGTGCCGGTGTCGCTGGTGTATCGCAAGGGCTACCAGAAGGATGGCAAGGGCGCGCTGTTCCAGTACGCCTACGGCAGCTACGGCATGTCGATGGACCCGTACTTCAACCAGACGGCAGTCAGCCTGCTCGACCGGGGCGTGGTGTATGCCATCGCGCACATCCGCGGTGGCCAGGAAATGGGCCGCGACTGGTACGAGAACGGCAAGCTGCTGCACAAGCAGAACACCTTCAACGACTTCATCGACGTCACCCGCGCGCTGGTGGCGCAGGGATGGGCGGCGAAGGACCGGGTGGCCGCCTCCGGTGGCAGCGCCGGTGGCCTGCTGATGGGCGCGGTGGCCAACCAGGCGCCGCAGGATTACCGGGTGATGGTGGCGCAGGTGCCGTTCGTGGACGTGGTCACCACCATGCTCGACCCGACCATTCCGCTGACCACCAACGAGTACGACGAGTGGGGCAATCCGGAACAGAAACCGTACTACGACTACATGCTGTCCTACTCGCCCTACGACAACGTGAAGCGCCAGGCCTACCCGGCGCTGTTCGTGGGTACCGGCCTGTGGGATTCGCAGGTGCAGTACTGGGAACCGGCCAAGTGGGTGGCCAAGCTGCGCGATGACAACACCGGATCGTTGCCGATCCTGTTCCGCACCAACATGGAAGCCGGCCACGGCGGCAAGTCCGGGCGTTTCCAGCGCTACCGCGAACTGTCCGAGTCGTATGCGTTCGTGCTGCAGCAGCTGGGCGTCGCCCAGCCGTAAGCGGGGTGGGGTGCCGGGCACTGCCTGGCACCCTGAACCGGTATTCTTGCTGCCATGACCCTGCCCGAACCGCCCCCGGCCCGCGATCCCGCTCCGCCCCCGCGCGTGGTGCGTTTCCGCTGGGCCTGGTGGCTGCTGGCCTACGTCAGCCTGGGCACCGGCATCGTCGGCATCTTCGTGCCGGGCCTGCCCACCACCGTATTCATCCTGATTTCCGCCTGGGCCGCCTCGCGCGGTTCCGAGCGCCTGCACACCTGGCTGCTGCAGCATCCGCGCTTCGGCCCGGCCATCGCCAACTGGCAGGCGCACGGCGCGGTCAGCCGCTACGGCAAGTGGATGGCCACGATCACCATGGCCGTGTGCGCCGGCATCATGCTGTGGTGCGTGCCCATTGCCTGGGTGAAGTGGTTTTCCATCGGCAGCATGACCGTGGTGGCGATCTGGCTGTGGACGCGGCCGCTGCCGCCGGACGCTTGACGGGCCGCGGGCGAAAACCCCGCGCTGCGCGCGATGGTCGACCAACGGTCGACTCTACCTACCGCTCAGCCACCAATGGCTATACTCGGGGCCATGAAGATCCCCCATCGCAATGCCATTCTGATTCCGTTGGCAGCGGCCTCGCTGCTGTTCCTGTCCGCCTGCGGCAACAAGGGCCCGCTGGTACTGCCGCAGAAGCCGGTGCCGGTGGAAGAGGTGGTTGAGCCGGCCGCCGATGCCGAGGCCACGCCGCCGGCCACCCAGCCGACCAGCGACGGCAGCCCGTCCACCACCCCCGACCCGATCAAGCCGGTGGACGACGGGAATGAGTAAGGCTGGCAACAACGCGCTGCGCTTCAGCAAGATGCACGGCGCAGGCAACGATTTCGTGGTGATCGACCTGCGCGACGGCACCCCGCCGCCGTCGCCGGAACTGGCCGCGCGCCTGGCCGACCGCCATACGGGCGTGGGCTGCGACCAGATCCTGACCATCGAGCCGCCGCGTGCGGAAGGCGCGGTGGCCTCGTACCGCATCTGGAACGCCGACGGGTCCAATTCCGAACAGTGTGGCAACGGCGCGCGCTGCATCGCCGCCTGGCTGGTGCGCGAGGGCAGTGCGCAGGGCGCGCAGTTCGTCATCGACAGCCCGCTGGCCAGCCATGCCGTGCAGGTGCTGGGCGATGGCCGTTTCTCGGTGGCCATGGGCGTGCCGGCGTTCGAACCGGCGCAGGTGCCGCTGGTGGGCTTTGCCCATCCGCGTGAGGAATACCTGCTGCCGCTGCAGGGTGAAAGCGTACGCTTCGCCGCCGTGTCGATGGGCAACCCGCATGCGGTGATTGAAGTGGGCCTGGTCGACGCCGCGCCGGTGGAACGCGTGGGTGGCCTGCTGCAGCAGCACGCCTCGTTCCCCAATTCGGTGAACGTGGGCTTTGCCCAGGTGATGGCGCCGGACCATGCGCGCCTGCGCGTGTTCGAGCGCGGCGTGGGCGAGACCCTGGCCTGCGGCAGCGGTGCCTGTGCCGCTGCGGTCACCCTGATGCAGCGCGGCCGCCTGCAGCGCGATGCCCGCATCAGCCTGCCCGGCGGTGAACTGCGCATCCAGTGGCCCGGTGAAGGCCAGCCGGTGGTGATGGCCGGCCCGACCGCATTCGTCTTCGAAGGGGAGTGGAGTGCATGACTGAGACCGCCGACAAGCTCGGGGCCCACGAAGTCGCCAGCTGGCTGCGGCGGCATCCGGGCTTCCTCAAGCAGTTTCCCGACCTGGCCCTGACCCTGGTGGTGCCACGCGACGACGGCCCCACCGCGTCGCTGGCCAGCTACCAGCTGGAAGTGCTGCGCGAGAAGAACCGCGAGCTGGCGCGGCGGCTGGCCGACCTGGGCGCCACCGCCCAGGTGAACGAGCGGCTGGCGGTGCGTACCCACCAGCTGACCCTGGCCCTGATGAAGCAGGACAACGCCGCCGACACGCTGCGCGCGATGGCCGCCTCGCTGCAGGAAGACTTCGCCGGCGATCTGGTGCGGCTGGTGGTGCATGCGCCGGTGGCCGGGCTGGAACAGGCCGACTGGCTGCAGGTGATTGCCGCCGATGACCCGCAGCTGGGCCCGTTCCGCGACTGCCTGAAGGATGGCGAGCCGATCTGCGGCCGCCTGCAGGCCGACAAGAACGCCGTGCTGTACGGCGTGCGCAGCGAGGAAGTGCAGACCACCGCGCTGCTGCCGCTGCCGGGCGTCGGCCTGATTGCCGTGGGCAGCCACGACCCGAATCGTTTCTACCCGGGCATGGGCACGCTGTTCCTGCGCATGATGGGCGATGCACTGGCCACCGGCCTGAAGCGATTCCACGACTGAACGGAGCGCTGCCTCGATGAGCGCGGTACAGCAGTTCCTGCAGCACCTGCAGGTGGAACGGCGGATGTCGGCGCACACGCTCGACGCTTACCACCGCGACCTGGATGCGCTGTCGCTCTGGGCCGAACCGCGCGGTGTGGCGGTGGAGGCGCTGGACGTGGACGCCGTGCGCCAGTTCGTGGCCGACGAGCACCGCCGCGGGCTGTCGGCCAAGAGCCTGCAGCGCCGCCTGTCGGCCTGCCGCAGTTTCTATGCCTGGCTGCTGCGGCATGGCCGCATCGAGGCCAGCCCGGCGGCCACCCTGAAGGCACCGCGCGCGCCGCGGCGCCTGCCGCAGGTGCTGGATGCCGATGAAGCGGTGCAGCTGGTCGAGGTGGAGCCGGAAGGCGAGCTGGGCCGCCGCGACCGCGCGCTGCTGGAACTGTTCTATTCGTCGGGCCTGCGCCTGAGCGAAGTGTGCGCGCTGACCTGGCGCGACCTGGATTTCGCCAGCGGCCTGGTGAACGTGATGGGCAAGGGCAACCGCCAGCGCCGGGTACCGTTCGGGCGGCCGGCGCGCGAGGCGTTGCTGGCCTGGCGCAGTGAAAGTGGCGGACTGCCGGCCCTGCCGGTGTTTCCCGGCCGCAACGGGCCGATCAGCCAGCGCGCGGTGCAGGTACGCATCCGCCAGCTGGCGCAGCGCCAGGGCCTGTTCAAGCACGTGCACCCGCACATGCTGCGGCACAGCTTCGCCAGCCACATCCTGGAATCGTCGGGCGATCTGCGCGGCGTGCAGGAGCTGCTGGGCCACGCTGACATCGCCACCACCCAGATCTACACCCATCTGGATTTCCAGCATCTGGCCAAGGTCTACGACGCGTCCCACCCGCGCGCCAAGCGCAAACCGACCGGGTAGCGCTGGCCCATGCCCGGTAAGCGCAGCGGCGCCGCTGAACGGCAGCCATCCACGCAGGCTTGATCGCCCCCGTCGCTGTCCCCATTTCCGGTGAACAGCTATCGGAGGCCGCATGGACCCCAGTCAGAATCCCAACGTTTTCCACGCCACCACCATCGTCTGCGTCCGCCGCGGCGAGCACGTGGCCATCGCCGGTGATGGCCAGGTCACGCTGGGCCACACGGTGATGAAGGGCAATGCACGCAAGGTCCGCCGGCTCGGCCGCGACGGCCAGGTGCTGGCCGGTTTCGCCGGCGCCGCCGCCGATGCCTTCACCCTGTTCGAACTGTTCGAAGCCAAGCTGGAAAAGCATGGTCAGCTGCAGCGCGCGGCCGTCGAGCTGGCCAAGGATTGGCGCACCGAGCGCCGCCTGGGCAAGCTGGAGGCCCTGCTGGCCGTGGCCGACAAGGAAACCTCGCTGATCATCAGCGGCACCGGCGATGTGATCGAGCCGGAGGACGGCATCATCGCCATCGGTTCCGGCGGTTCCTATGCGCTGTCGGCCGCACGCGCGCTGATGGCGCACACCGAACTGGATGCACGCACGATTGCCAGCGAAGCCATCGGCATTGCCGGCGATATCTGCATCTACACCAACCGCAACGTGGTGGTCGAGGAGCTGTAAGGCTCCCCGATCCGCCGGGCAGGGCCCGGCGCTACCGGCCGGAGCCGTTCGGTTCCGGCGTCATCGACAACGCATTCGTGAGCACATCCATGTCGAAGATCGAAGTTTCCTCTGCCACCATGACCCCGCGCGAGATCGTGCAGGAACTGGACCGGCATATCGTGGGCCAGCACGACGCCAAGCGCGCGGTGGCCATCGCCCTGCGCAACCGCTGGCGCCGCATGCAGCTGCCTGCCGAGCTGCGCAATGAAGTGATGCCGAAGAACATCCTGATGATCGGCCCCACCGGCGTGGGCAAGACCGAGATCGCACGCCGCCTGGCCACGCTGGCCAATGCGCCGTTCGTGAAGGTCGAAGCGACCCGCTTCACCGAAGTGGGCTACGTCGGCAAGGACGTGGAACAGATCATCCGTGACCTGGCCGACACCGCGGTCAAGCTCTACCGCGAGCAGGCCAAGGTGCGCGTGCGCACGCAGGCCGAAGAGCGTGCCGAAGACCGCATCCTGGATGCGCTGCTGCCGCGCCGTAGTGGCGGCATCGGTTTCGATCCGGAAGCCGCACGCAACGAACCGTCGGCGCAGGACAACGAAACCCGCATCAAGTTCCGCAAGATGCTGCGCAGCGGCGAGCTGGACGAGCGCGAGATCGAACTGGACCTGGCCGCCAACGTCAGCATGGACATCATGACCCCGCCGGGCATGGAAGAAATGGGCCAGCAGCTGAAGTCGATGTTCGCCAACCTGGGCGGTGGCGCCAAAGCGCACAAGCGCACGCTGACCATCAAGGCCGCGCGCCCGCTGCTGGTGGAAGAAGAAGCCGGCAAGCTGGTCAACGAAGACGATATCCGCACCGCCGCGATCGAAGCCTGCGAACAGCACGGCATCGTCTTCATCGACGAGATCGACAAGGTCGCCAAGCGCGGAGACAACGTGGGTGGTGGCGACGTGTCGCGCGAAGGCGTGCAGCGCGATCTGCTGCCGCTGGTGGAAGGTTCCAACGTGTCCACAAAGTACGGCACGATCAAGACCGACCATATCCTGTTCATCGCCTCCGGTGCGTTCCACCTGGCCAAGCCCAGCGACCTGATTCCGGAACTGCAGGGTCGTTTCCCGATCCGCGTGGAACTGGGCGCGCTCAGCAAGAACGATTTCGTGCGCATCCTGACCGAGCCCAAGGCCGCGCTGACCAAGCAGTACGAAGCGCTGCTGGCTACCGAGGGCGTCAAGGTCAGCTTTACCGCTGATGCCATCGACCGCCTGGCCGAGATCGCCTTCCAGGTGAACGAGCGCCAGGAGAACATCGGTGCCCGTCGCCTGCACACCGTGCTGGAACGCCTGCTGGATTCGCTCAGCTACGAAGCACCGGACCGTGATGGTGAGACCCTGGCCATCGACAGTGCGTACGTCGATGCGCACCTGGGCGAACTGGTGCAGGACCCGGATCTGAGCCGCTACATCCTGTAATGCCAGACGGGGTCGGATCCCTCGCGCCAGCGAGGGCTCTGACCCCGGACCCGTAGTGCATGAGGTCGGATTCCATGCACGTGCCCATCCACGCATGGCGTGGATCTACCAGGTAGTGCGGGATGGGGTCGGATCCCTCGCGCCAGCGAGGGCTCTGACCCCGGACCCGTAGTGCATGAGGTCGGATTCCATGCGCGTGCCCATCCACGCATGGCGTGGATCTACCAGGTAGCGCGGGGTAGGGTCGGATCCCTCGCGCCAGCGAGGGCTCTGACCCCGGACCCGTAGTGCATGAGGTCGGATTCCATGCACGTGCCCATCCACGCATGGCGTGGATCTACCAAGTAGCGCGGGATGGGGTCGGATCCCTCGCGCCAGCGAGGGCTCTGACCCCGGACCCGTAGTGCATGAGGTCGGATTCCATGCACGTGCCCATCCACGCATGGCGTGGATCGACCCGGTAGTGCGGGACGGGGTCGGATCCCTCGCACCAGCGAGGGCTCTGACCCCCCGACCCATAACGCATGAGGCCGCCGAAAGGCGGCCTTTTTCATGGGGTCGGATCCCTCGCATCGCGAGGGCTCCGACGCTACGGCAGCGGCTCGGGAATCGATCCCGGCACGAACACGCCGTCCTTCACGTAGGCGGCCAGGGTCATGTCCAGCGCCAGCATGCCGTCGCGCTTGAGGTCCATCAGCTCCGGTTCCACCATCGCCCCGTGCAGCACGCCCAGCACGGTGGCGTGCAGCATGCGCGCGGCAATCTTCGGGTCGGCACCGGCGCGCAGCTGGCCAAGGTTCTGCGCCCGGCGCAGCGCACGTTCCATCCGGTCCAGCGCATCGCGGAAACCGGACTGCTGCAGTTCGGCCAGCGCCCGGCTTTCCGACGAGGCATCACTGCGCAGCATGATTTCCATGGTCTTGCGCAGGCGCTCGTCCTCGGACAGTTCGATGAACGAATAGATCATCACCGCGCGCAGGTCGTGGATCGGCGTCTGCCGCTCATCGCTGGACGTGCGTTCCAGCTCCTGCATGAAGGGCAGGTGCACCCGCTGGATGATCGCGGCCAGCACCTCGGTCTTGTTCTTGAAGTGCCAGTACACCGCGCCGCGGGTATAGCCGGCGCGCGCGCCGATCATCTCCAGCGTGGTGCGGGCCACCCCGTGTTCATGGAAACAGGCCTCGGCCGCATCAAGGATGCCTTCGCGGGTGGCCTGGGTGTCCTCTTTGGTCTTGCGCGCCATGGGTCGGTGAGTGGGTACGAATGCCGGTGAAACCTGGCTGAATTGTACCGCTTTACAAACAAACAAGCATGTATGTATATTTCGCATCCACGCTCCCCGCCGTGTATGTGCGTCAGCCCATGCCCCGGGGAGGGCTCCCTCTGCGACCACCCAGCCCGCCTTCTGGCGCCCGGCAGTCGTATCAGGGCGCCCTGAGAATTCCCCCTTGTCGCGAGCCCCCAGCCCCATGCACCTGACCCGAATCCGTCCTTTCCTGCTGTCGCTGGCCATCGCCGCGACCGTGGCCGCCTGCGGTGGCCAACCCGAACAGCCCCAGCAAGGCCCCGGCCAGGTGACCGTGGTCACCCTGAAGTCGGAAAGCGTGGGCCTGACCCGCGAGCTGCCGGGCCGCACCAATGCTTTCCTGGTGGCCGAAGTGCGCCCGCAGGTCAGCGGCATCGTGGCCAAGCGGCTGTTCGCCGAAGGCGGCCTGGTGAAGGAAGGGCAGCCGCTGTACCAGATTGAAGACGCCAGTTACCGCGCCCAGGCCAACAGCGCCCGCGCCCAGTTGGCCCGCGCCGAAGCCACCGCCAACGCCGCGCGCCTGAGCGCCAAGCGCATTACCGAACTGGCCAAGGTCGATGCGGTCAGCCAGCAGGACCTGGAAAACGCCGTGGCCGCGCAGAAGCAGGCCGAGGCCGATGTCGGTGCCGCCAAGGCCTCGCTGGATGCGGCCAACGTCACCCTGGGCTACGCCCGCATCACCGCGCCCATCAGCGGCCGCATCGGCAAGTCCAGCGTCACCCAGGGTGCGCTGGTCAGCGCCGGCCAGGCCGACGCGCTGGCGACCGTCCAGCAGCTCAGCCCGATCTACGTTGACCTGACCCAGTCCTCGGCCGAGCTGCTGCAGCTGCGCCGCGAACTGGCCGCCGGTCGCCTGCAGGACAACCAGACCCTGCCGGTCACCATCCTGCTGGAAGACGGCAGCGAGTTCCCGCACAAGGGCGCGCTGGAGTTCTCAGAAGTCAGCGTGGACCCGACCACCGGCAGCTACGCGCTGCGGGTGAAGGTGGACAACCCCGATGGCCTGCTGATGCCGGGCATGTACGTGCGCGCGGTGATCGGCGGCGGCGTGCGCGCCGATGCGGTGCTGGTGCCGATGCAGGGCATTGCCCGCGACGCCAAGGGCGATACCAGCGCCATGGTGGTGGGCAAGGACAACAAGGTGGAAGTGCGTCCGGTGAAGGTCAGCCGCGCGATCGCCGACAAGTGGCTGGTCGAGGACGGCCTGCAGCCGGGTGACAAGGTCATCGTTGAAGGCCTGCAGAAGATTGGCCCCGGCATGCCCGTGCAGGCCACCGAGAAGGGCGCTGCTCCGGCCACGCCGGACGCCGCCCCGCAGCCTGCCGCGCAGCCGGCCGGCGACGCGAAGTAAGCGGAGAATTCCATGGCACGTTTCTTTATTGATCGACCCATCTTCGCGTGGGTGATCGCCATCATCATCATGCTGGCCGGTGCGCTGGCGGTGATGAAGCTGCCGGTGTCGATGTATCCCGAAGTGGCCCCGCCGGCCGTCGAGATCAGCGCCACCTACCCGGGTGCATCGGCCAAGGTGGTCGAGGACTCGGTCACGCAGATCATCGAGCAGAACATGAAGGGCCTGGATGGCCTGATCTACTTCTCGTCCAACAGCTCGGCCAACGGCCAGGCCACCATCACCCTCACCTTCGAAGCCGGCACCAACCCGGACATCGCCCAGGTGCAGGTGCAGAACAAGCTGCAGCTGGCCATGCCGCTGCTGCCGCAGGAAGTACAGCGGCAGGGCATCAACGTGGCCAAGTCCAGCAGCGGCTTCCTGCAGGTGCTGGGCTTTGTGTCCAACGATGGCAGCATGGATGCCAACGACATCGCCGACTACGTGGGCTCCAACATCGTCGACACGCTCAGCCGCGTGCCGGGCGTGGGCAACATCCAGGTGTTCGGCGGCAAGTACGCCATGCGCATCTGGCTGGACCCGAACAAGCTGCACACCTACAAGCTGTCGGTCGATGAAGTGACCGCGGCGATCACCGCGCAGAACGCACAGGTGGCCATCGGCCAGCTGGGTGGTGCACCGTCGGTGAAGGGCCAGCAGCTCAACGCCACCATCAACGCGCAGGACCGCCTGCAGACCCCGGAACAGTTCCGCAACATCCTGGTGCGCGGTGGTACCGATGGCAGCGAACTGCGCCTGGGCGACGTCGCCCGCGTGGAACTGGGCGCGGAAAGCTACGACTTCGTCACCCGCTACAACGGCAAGCCGTCCACCGGTATCGCCATCACCCTGGCCACCGGCGCCAACGCGCTGGATACCGCCGAAGGCGTGCGCGCGGCACTGGATGACATGAAGGCCAGCTTCCCGGCCGGCCTGGAAACGGTCATTCCGTACGACACCACCCCGTTCGTGAAGGTCTCGATCAAGGGCGTCATCAAGACCCTGATCGAAGCGATCGTGCTGGTGTTCGTGGTGATGTACCTGTTCCTGCAGAACTTCCGCGCCACCCTCATTCCCACCATCGCGGTGCCGGTGGTGCTGCTGGGTACCTTCGGGGTGCTGGCTGCGCTGGGCTTCTCGGTGAACATGCTGACCATGTTCGCCATGGTGCTGGCCATCGGCCTGCTGGTGGACGACGCCATCGTGGTGGTGGAGAACGTCGAACGCATCATGTCCGAAGAGGGCCTGTCGCCGCTGGAAGCCACCCGCAAGTCGATGAGCCAGATCACCGGCGCGCTGGTGGGCATCGGCCTGGTGCTGTCGGCGGTGTTCGTGCCGATGGCCTTCATGAGCGGCTCCACCGGCATCATCTATCGCCAGTTCTCGGCCACCATTGTTTCGGCCATGGCCCTGTCGGTGCTGGTGGCGATCGTGCTGACCCCGGCGCTGTGTGCCACCATGCTCAAGCCGCTGAAGAAGGGCGAGCACCACGTGGCCCACAAGGGCCTGGTCGGTCGTTTCTTCAACGGCTTCAACCGCGGCTTCGACCGTTCCAGCGAAACCTACCAGCGCGGCGTGAAGGGCATCATCCACCGCCCATGGCGCTTCATGGGCATCTTCCTGGCGCTGGCCGTGGTGATGGGCGTGCTGTTCGCGCGCCTGCCCAGCTCGTTCCTGCCCAATGAAGACCAGGGCATCATGATGGCGCTGGTGCAGACCCCGGTCGGCGCCACCCAGGAACGCACGCTGGAAGCGATGGCCAAGCTGGAAGACCACTTCCTGAAGAACGAAGCCGACGCGGTCGAATCGATCTTCGCGGTGCAGGGCTTCAGCTTCGCCGGCATGGGCCAGAACGCGGGCATGGCGTTCGTGAAGCTGAAGGACTGGAGCGAGCGTGATGCCGACCAGAGCGTGGGTGCGATCACCGGGCGTGCGATGGGCGCGCTGGGCCAGATCAAGGACGCCTTCATCTTCGCCTTCCCGCCGCCGGCCATGCCGGAGCTGGGCATTGGTTCGGGCTATACGTTCTTCCTGAAGGACACCAGCGGCAAGGGCCATGACGCCCTGCTGGCCGCGCGCAACCAGCTGCTGGGTGCGGCGGGGCAGAGCAAGCTGCTGGCCAACGTGCGCCCCAACGGCCAGGAAGATACGCCGCAGCTGCGCATCGACGTGGATGTGGAAAAGGCCAACGCACTGGGTCTGTCGATCAGCTCGATCAACAACACCCTGGCCGCGGCCTGGGGCAGCAGCTACATCGATGACTTCATCGATCGTGGCCGGGTCAAGCGCGTGTACGTCATGGCCGATGCACCGTTCCGCATGAACCCGGACGACTTCAACGTCTGGTCGGTGAAGAACGGGCAGGGCGAGATGGTGCCGTTCAGTGCCTTCGCCACCAAGCGCTGGGATTACGGTTCGCCGCGCCTGGAACGCTACAACGGCGTGTCGGCGATGGAAATCCAGGGTGAGCCGGCCGCCGGCGTTGCCTCGGGCGATGCCATGGCCGAGATCGAGCGCATCGCCAAGGATCTGCCGCCGGGCTTCGAGATCGAATGGACGGCGCTGTCCTACCAGGAACGCCAGGCCGGTTCGCAGACCCCGCTGTTGTACACGCTGTCGCTGATGATCGTGTTCCTGTGCCTGGCCGCGTTGTATGAAAGCTGGAGCGTGCCGACCTCGGTGCTGCTGGTGGCGCCGCTGGGCATCCTGGGTGCCGTGCTGGCCAACACCTTCCGTGGCATGGAGCGCGACATCTACTTCCAGGTGGCGATGCTGACCACGGTGGGCCTGACCAGCAAGAACGCGATCCTGATCGTGGAGTTCGCCAAGGAAAACCTGGAGAAGGGCGTTGGCCTGATCGAAGCGACCATGCACGCCGTGCGTGACCGTCTGCGCCCGATCATCATGACCTCGCTGGCCTTCGGTCTGGGCGTGCTGCCGCTGGCCATCGCCTCCGGCGCGGGTTCCGGTGCGCA
The DNA here is from genome assembly GCF_003086855.1 of Stenotrophomonas sp. YAU14A_MKIMI4_1. Taxonomy (NCBI): domain Bacteria; kingdom Pseudomonadati; phylum Pseudomonadota; class Gammaproteobacteria; order Lysobacterales; family Lysobacteraceae; genus Stenotrophomonas; species Stenotrophomonas sp. YAU14A_MKIMI4_1. The sequence goes on along the minus strand of NZ_CP025998.1, from coordinate 3,804,174 downwards.
GCGTGCCATCGGCACCGGCGTGCTGGGCGGTATGCTGGTCGGCACCGTGCTGGGCGTGTTCTTCATCCCGTTGTTCTTCGTGGTCGTGCAGCGCGTGTTCAAGCGCAAGACCGCGGCGTAACCCTGCCGGCGGCGCCGGGCCCTGTCCGGCGCCGCCATCGTGACCCCAAGGTGTCGCCATGAAATTCCATACCCTTGTTCTTTCTGCCGCCGTGGCCCTTGTGCTGGGCGGCTGTTCCACCCTGGTGCCGAAGAACACCGCCGTCGCCCCGGGCATTCCCGCGCAGTGGCCGGCGGAAGCCACCGAAGGTGAGGTGGCCGATGCGGCCGCCGTCGGCTGGCGCGATTTCTTCACCGATGCGCGCCTGCAGGAGGTGATCGGCCAGGCCCTGGCCAACAACCGCGACCTGCGCGTGGCCGTACTGAACGTGGAAAAGGCGCGCGGCCAGTACCGCGTCCAGCGCGCCGACCGCGTACCTGCGCTGGCCGCGCAGGGGCAGATGCAGCGCAGCGGCGGTGATGTGCCGGTCAGCGAACAGTTCAGTGCCAACCTGGGCGTGGCCGAGTTCGAACTGGACCTGTTCGGCCGCGTGCGCAACCTGAGCGAAGCGGCGCTGCAGCAGTACTTCGCCGTGGCAGCCAACCGCCGCAACGCGCAGCTGAGCCTGGTGGCCGAGACCGCCACCGCATGGCTGACTTACGGTGCCGACCAGCAGCAGCTGAAGATTGCCGAAGCGACCCTGAAGACCTACGAGGATTCGCTGCGCCTGGCCGAAGCACGCCACGAGCGCGGCGGCAGTTCGGGCCTGGAACTGAGCCAGACCCGCACGCTGGTGGAAACCGCGCGCACCGACGCGGCGCGTCTGCGCGGTCAGGTGGCGCAGGACCGCAATGCCCTGGCGCTGCTGGCAGGCGGCCAGGTCGATCCGGCGCTGCTGCCGGACAGCATCGCACCGCAGGTGCTGGCGCTGGCGCCGCCGCCGGCGGGCCTGCCCAGCGACGTGCTGCTGCAGCGCCCGGACATCATGGCCGCCGAACACCAGCTGTTGGCCGCCAACGCCAACATCGGTGCCGCGCGCGCCGCGTTCTTCCCGAGCATCAAGCTGACCGGCAGCGTGGGCAGCAGTTCCGGTGAACTGTCCGGGCTGTTCGACAGTGGCACCCGGGTCTGGAGCTTCCTGCCGACCATCACCCTGCCGATCTTCCAGGGCGGCAAGCTGCGCGCGAGCCTGGCCGTGGCCAATGCCGAGCGTGATATCGCACTGGCCGAGTATGAAAAGTCGATCCAGACCGGTTTCCGCGAAACCGCCGATGCGCTGGCGCTGAACGTCAGCCTGGACGAGCAGGTGGCCTCGCAGCAGCGCCTGGTGGAGGCCGCAGAACTGGCCAATCGCCTGTCGCAGGCACGCTATGACGCCGGCCTGGACAGCTTCGTCACCCTGCTCGACGCGCGCCGCACCGCCTACAGCGCACAGCAGACCCAGCTGCAGGCGCAGCTGGCGCAGCAGGCCAACCGCATCACCCTGTACAAGGTACTGGGCGGCGGCTGGCGCGAGCGCAGCTGAGCCGCGCCCCCGGCACGGCCCAGCGCAGGCAGCGCGAGGTTGCCTTGGCTCTGGTAGGTGCCAACCTTGGTTGGCACAACGCAGGCACGTGGCAGGCACGTGCGTTGAAAAGCATGCCAACCAAGGTTGGCATCTACCAAAGCGGGATTGCGGGCGCGGGCGTTGAAGAGCATGCCAACCAAGGTTGGCATCTACCGAAGCGGGATTGCAGGCGCGGGCGTTACACGGCTTCATCATCGCGCGGGGGAACGCGGCATGCGCGCACCCGCGCCAGCGCGTCACCCGCCTCGCGGGCCATGCGCTCGTACTCGGCGCGGATCTCCTCCAGCCGCTCCTCATCCATCTCTTCCAGATCCAGCAACTCGTTGTTGGCATCGGCCGTGGCGCGGATCAGCTCGTCCAGCTTGATCTGCATCGCTGCGGTATCAGAGTTCTGCGTGTGCTGGATCAGGAACACCATCAGGAAGGTGATGATGGTGGTGCCGGTATTGATGACCAGCTGCCAGGTGTCGTTGAAGCCGAACACCGGGCCGCTGATACCCCACAGCACCACGATGCTGATCGCCGTCAGGAAGGTCCACGGCGAGCCGGCCGCGGCGGAGGCCTTCTTGGCCAGGGTGTTGAACAGGTTGCGTGCGCTCATCGGGGTCGTTCCAGGGGAATGACGCGGATGATCGGCAGCGGCCCGTGCACGGGCCGTGCAGCAGCGCGGCTCAGGCGCGCAGGCGCGGCGCCTGCTGGCTGCGTACCGGGCTGCTCTGGTAGACGTGCTGCCAGCAGCGTTCGACGAACTCGCGGGCCTGCGCCTCGGTCAGGCGCGGCATGATCTGCAGGGCGTACTGGGTCTGGAACATCTCGTCGCGCTGCGCATCACTGGCACGCGGCTGGGTGATCAGCGAATCGCAGGCGAACTTGACCCACGGCACGTACGAACCGAACGAGTTGTGCGCAAGCGCGCCATCGGCATGCTGGCGGCGCCAGTGGTCCAGCTCGGCGTCGACATTGATGACCGGGGGAATGGTGGGGACTTCAGCGTGCATGACGATCCAATGGGCAGAAGGTGAAAGGGAGTGGGGGCTGATGCCGAGTGTCGTGGGTTGCCGGTGCATGCAGTGTCAGTGCGGCGTGCATCCGGTGTGCGCATCCAGCAGTTGCGCATGCTCCACCGCGCCCAGTGCTTCGGCCATGTCGGCCATGGCATTGCACAGCTGCACCTGATCGCGCGGGTGCTCGCGCATCACTTCCAGCTGCAGGCCTTGGTAGGCAGCCCAGAACGGCGCGCCACGGCGGTGCAGCGCGAACTGCTGGCGCAGGCGTTCGCGGATGCCGGCAAGGGCCGGGTGGTCGGGCAGGGAAGGTGCGGCGTGCGCGCTCATCGGCTGGCTCCGCCGGAGCAACGGGCCCCGGTGCATTCCACCGTAGGCCCCTTGCGTGCACGCGATGTTAGTGGCGTGTGTGCAACTGACGTGGCTGACTGTGCAGCAGTGCGCACGCAACGCCGCAGACGCAGCCGGCACAAGGCGGTGCCGGCGCTGAAGAATTCATAAAGCGTGCAGCGCCTTCACGGCGCGGCGGCTTATTCGCCGATGTCTTCGTTCCAGATGTCCGGATGCTGCGCAATGAAACCGCCCAGCAGATCCACGCATTCTTGGCTGTCCAGGTCGATCACGTTCACGCCGTTCTCGCGCAGCCAGTCGATGCCGCCCTGGAAGGTGCGCGATTCGCCCACCACCACGGTGCCGATGTTGAACTGGCGCACCAGCCCGGAGCAGTACCAGCACGGGGCCAGGGTGGTCACCATGATGGTGTCCTGGTAGCGGCGCTGGCGGCCGGCCTTGCGGAAGGCATCGGTTTCGCCGTGCACCGACGGGTCACCTTCCTGCACGCGGCGGTTGTGGCCGCAGCCCAGCAGGCGGCCATCGTTGTGGTACAGCGCCGCGCCGATCGGCACGCCGCCTTCGGCCAGGCCCTGGCGGGCTTCGGCAATGGCGGTCTGCAGCAGGGCCTGGTAGTCGGGCGTGGTGATCATGCGGGGCTCCGGTGGGTCATGGCCGGCCATGATACGGCGCCGTTGCCCCGCAGCGGCCCCAGCGGTGCGATAATCGGGGCCATGAGCGAATCCCCCTACAAATCCGGTACCACCCACTTCGGGTTCCGCGACGTCGACGCCAAGGACAAGCAGAAGCTGGTCGGGCAGGTGTTCACTTCGGTCGCGCGCAACTACGACCTGATGAACGACCTGATGAGCCTGGGCGTGCACCGGGCCTGGAAGCGCTACTACGTAGCCACCGCGCAGGTGAAACCGGGCGACCGCGTGCTCGACCTGGCCGGCGGCACCGGCGATATCGCCGCCCTGCTGAAGGAGCGCGTGGGCGCCGAGGGCTCGGTTGTGCTGGGCGACATCAACGCCGGCATGCTGTCGGTCGGCCGTGACCGCCTGACCAACCGCGGCCTGGTGCTGGGCCTGGACTACGTGCAGTGCAACGCCGAAGCCCTGCCGTTCCCGGACAACAGCTTCGATCTGGTCACCATCGCCTTCGGTCTGCGCAACGTGACCGACAAGGATGCCGGCCTGCGCGAGATGTACCGCGTGTTGAAGGTGGGCGGCCAGGCCCGCGTGCTGGAGTTCTCCGAGGTCACTGCCGACTGGTTCAAGCCGATCTACGACTTCCACTCGTTCAGGATCCTGCCGAAGCTGGGCAAGCTGTTCGCCAACGATTCGGACAGCTACCAGTACCTGGCTGAAAGCATCCGCAAGCACCCGCCGCAGGAAGAGCTGAAGGCGATGATGGGGCAGGCCGGTTTCGAGCGCTGCCACTACAAGAACCTGACCGGCGGCATCGTTTCGATCCATTCCGGTTACAAGCTGTAAGCCCTGCCCTGGTAGGTGCCGACCTTGGTCGGCACGGGCCTGCAGCACGCGTGGATGGATCCGTGCCAACCAAGGTTGGCACCTACCAACGCCGCAGGGCGGGCCCCCGGCCGGCCTTACCCCGCATCGCGCAACGCCTGCGGGGCCGGAGGGAGGTACCATTGGGGTTTGATCCCCGTAACGGTCCCGATTCATGCGTAATCCGCTGATGCTCCTTCCGCTGGCCGTGGCCCTGGCCGCCGGCTGCTCCCAGGAGGCGGCCGCGCCCGCCGCCGCCCCGACTGCCGGAAAGGCCCCCGCCGCCCCCGTGAACGCCGAAAACCGCAGCCACGACGAAAGCTCCTATGCCGAGCCGGACAAGGTCGTCATCAAGGACATCGCGCTGGATCTGAAGCTGGACTTCGACCAGAAGCAGATTGGCGGCACCGCTACCTACACCCTGGAATGGAAGCAGAAGGACGCCCAGCAGCTGGTGCTGGACACCCGTGAGCTGAGCGTTTCCAAGGTCGAGGCCATCGCCGCCGACGGCGCGCGCAGCCCGCTTAAGTTCGAACTGGCCCCGGTCGACAAGGTGTTCGGCAGCAAGCTGACCATCGAAGCCCCGGCCCAGCCGGCCAAGGTGGAAGTGAGCTACCACACCGCCCCGACCGCCTCGGGCCTGCAGTGGCTGGAGCCGTCGATGACCGAGGGCAAGAAGCTGCCCTTCATGTTCAGCCAGTCGCAGGCCATCCACGCCCGTTCCTGGGTGCCGCTGCAGGACACCCCCAGCGTGCGCTTCACCTACAGCGCGCACGTGGTCTCGCGCCCGGACGTGATGGTGCTGATGAGCGCCGACAACGATCCCAAGACCGCGCGTGATGGTGACTACACCTTCAAGATGCCGCAGCCGATTCCGTCCTACCTGCTGGCCATCGCCGCCGGTGACCTGGTGTTCGAGCCGATTTCCGGCCGCTCCGGCGTCTGGGCCGAGCCGACCATGGTGAACAAGGCCGCCAAGGAATTCGAAGACACCGAGAAGATGATCGGTGCCGCCGAAAAGCTGTACGGCGAATACCGCTGGGGCCGCTACGACATGCTGGTGCTGCCGCCGTCGTTCCCGTTCGGCGGCATGGAAAACCCGCGCCTGACCTTCGCCACCCCCACCGTGATCGTCGGCGACAAGTCGCTGGTTTCGCTGGTGGCCCACGAACTGGCGCACAGCTGGTCGGGCAACCTGGTCACCAACGCCAGCTGGAAGGACATCTGGTTGAACGAAGGCTTCACCACCTACGTGCAGGGGCGCATTACCGAAGCCCTGTACGGCAAGGAAATGGCCGAAATGGAAAAGCAGATCGACCAGACCGACCTGCTGGCCGAAGTGAAGGACATGAGCCCGGCCGACCAGGCCCTGGCACTGCCGCCGCTGAACGAGCGTGACCCCGACGAAGCCCTCAGCCAGGTGGCCTACGTGAAGGGTTCCTGGTTCCTGGAGTTCCTGGAACAGCGCTTCGGCCGCGAAACCTTCGATCCGTTCCTGCGTGGCTGGTTCGATGACCATGCCTTCCAGAGCGCCAACACCGACCAGTTCGTCGAGTACCTGAAGAAGAACCTGCTGCCGAAGAACCCGACGGCGGTGAGCGAAGCCGAACTGAAGGCATGGCTGGACGAGCCGGGCATCCCGGCGTTCGCCGCCAAGGCGCAGTCGCGCAACTTCAGCAGCGTCGATGCCGCGCGCATCGCCTTCTCCGGCGCCGGCAGCCTGCCGGGCAGCCAGGTCACCGCCGAATGGGGTACCCAGGAATGGGTGCGCTTCATCGACGGCCTGGGCACCACCCTGCCGCTGGACAAGCTGGCCGCGCTGGACAAGGCCTACCACTTCACCGGCACCGCGAACGGTGAAATCGCCATGCGCTGGTACCCGCTGACCATCCGCAGCGGCTACACCCAGGCCAACGAAGCGGCCGGTGCGTTCATCGAGCGCGTGGGCCGTCGCAAGCTGATCATGCCGATCTACGCCGAACTGGTGAAGACGCCCGAGGGCCTGGCGTTCGCCAAGCAGGCCTTCGAGAAGGCCAAGCCGGGTTACCACCCGATCACCACCGCCTCGGTGCAGGACATGCTGGCCAAGGCCGAAGCCAAGTAAGCAGAAGCGCCGGGCACCCCCCGGCGCTTTTTCGTAGAGTCGAGCTTGCTCGACTGCTCCTGAAGAGCAAGTCGAGCAAGCTCGACTCTACATATCTGTGCACACACGAAGGACCACCACATGAAACGTCTGTTCCTGATCGCCGCCTGCACCCTGGCGCTGGCCGCCTGCAGCAACCCCGAAGAAGAGCGCAAGGCGCAGGAAGCAGCGGCCGCGGCCGCGCAGGCGCAGAAGGAAGCCAAGGCCGACGACGTGGCCAAGCAGTACGACACCGCCGTGGCCGCGCAGGATTGGGAACGCGCGCGCATCCACGGCGGCTCGCTGCTGGACCAGTACAAGGACACCGCCGCCGCCGAGCGCATTGCCGCCGGCTTCGATGAGGTGAAGGCCAAGGCCGATGCCGCGCGCAACCTGCGCCGCATGCAGGCGCTGTGGCAGTACAACGAGATTCCGGTCGGCAGCAAGGGCGTGCAGCGTTCGGCGTCGATCTACAGCAAGGAACGCGTGGACGTGGATGGCAGCGGCGCCAAGCCGGTGCAGCTGGTGTTCCGCGACCACCCCGAATGGAAGCGGCACGCCTACCTGGTGCTGCAGGCCGGCGATTTCCGCTGCCCGCAGTGCACGGTGAAGGTGACCGTGGACGACGGCAAGCCGGTATCGATGGCTGCGTGGCGGCCGAAGACCGACGAGGCCATCGCGATGTTCATCACCGACCAGAAGGCACTGTGGAAGCTGGCGCAGAAGGGCCAGTCGATCAGCATCGAGTTCCCGGTGAAGGCCGGCGGCACCCGCACCGCGGTGTTCGAGACCGGCGGCGTGGACAGCAGCCGCATGCCGTCGTGGTGGAAGTAACGGCCCACGCGACGGTGGCAGCGCCCCTGTCGGCCGTGCGCCACTGGGTGTTCGACATGGATGGCACGCTGACCGGGGCCATGCATGATTTCGACGGCATCAAGCGCGCGCTGGGCATCCCGCCCAGTGCGGACATCCTGGCGCACCTGGCCGGCCTGCCGGCGGCGGAGGCGGCGCAGAAGCACGCCTGGCTGCTGGACCATGAGCGGGCGCTGGCCGCAGGCGCACTGCCGGCGCCGGGGGCGGTGGCGCTGCTGCGTGCGCTGGCTGCAGCCGGCTGCCAGCTCGGCATCCTGACCCGCAACGACCATGCGCTGGCCAAGCTGACGCTGGATTCGATCGGGGTAGGGGATCTGTTCGACGATGGCGCCATCATCGGCCGCGATGAAGCGGTGCCCAAGCCCTCGCCCGATGGCGTGCAGCAGCATCTGCGGCGCTGGGGTGCCAGCGCCGGCGGGGCGGTGATGGTGGGCGACCACGCCTACGATCTGGACTGTGGCCGCGCCGCCGGTGCGCGCACCGTGCTGGTCAACCTGCCGGACAACCCGTGGCCGGGCCGCGCGGATTGGCATTTCGCCGATTGCCGCGCGTTGCACGCGGCGTGGCAGGGCTGATCATTCCGCCGTGCCGGGCCATGCCCGGCGTGTCGACCAAGGTCGACACCTACCCAGGGCATTGGCCTTCGGTTACGCGTTCAGCGCGTAGCCGAACTGCTGTTTGAACTGTTCGTTGAACTCGTCAAAGGTGAAGCGCTGGTTCTGGGTGCCCGGGTGCTCGACCTTCAGCGCGCCCATCAGGTTGCCCATGCGGCCGATGGTCAGCCAGTCGTAGCCCTTCTGGATGCCGTAGATCAGGCCGGCGCGGAAGGCGTCGCCGCAGCCGGTCGGGTCGACCACGCGGCGCTCGTGCGCCGGCGGGATGTCGTAGCTCTTTTCCGGGGTGTGGATCACCGCGCCCTTCGGGCCGCGGGTGGTGATGTAGGCCTTCACCCGGCTCACGATCTCCCTCTCATCCCAGCCGGTGCGTTCCTGCAGCAGGTTCGACTCGTAGTCGTTCACCACCACGTAGTCGGCCTGCTCGATGAACGCGCGCAGTTCCGGGCCGTTGAACAGCGGCATGGCCTGGCCTGGGTCGAAGATGAACGGGATGCCGTCCTCGTGGAATTCCTGCGCGTTCTGGATCATGCCCTCGCGGCCGTCCGGGCCGACCAGGCCCAGGGTCACGCCCGGCACGCCGCGCACGTGGTTTTCGTACGAACGCATCATCGCGCCCGGGTGGAAGGCGGTGATCTGATTGTTGTCGTGGTCGGTGGTGATGAACGCCTGCGGGGTGAACAGCTCATCGATCACGCGCACGCGCGACAGGTCGATGCCCAGGCCTTCGAAGTATTCGCGGTAGGGGCCGAAATCCGAACCCACGGTGCCCATCGGGATCGGCTCGCCGCCCAGCAGGTGCAGGTTGTAGGCGATGTTGCCGGCGCAGCCGCCGAACTCGCGGCGCATGCGCGGGACCAGGAAGGACACGTTCAGGATGTGCACCTTGTCCGGCAGGATGTGATTCTTGAACTGGTCCGGGAACACCATGATGGTGTCGAAGGCAAGAGAACCACAGATCAGAGCGGACATCGATGTAAGCCTATGCGGTGAATTTTGGGGTGGGCCGGCCCGCTTCGGCGGGCAAGCAAACGGCGCCCATGGGCGCCCGACGGCGCAAAGGTTACCCGCTGGTGCCGCTCAGGGCCAGAACCGGGTGATGCCCGATCAGGCCGAAAGCCTGTGAAGACGCGGGTTCAGCTAGTTTTTTCCTTGCTCGGCGGCAGGCGGGTTGCTAGGCTTGTCGGCCTCGATTTCTGCCCATTTTTTCGCCATCCCGCGGCGGGCACGACACCCCTCAGGACTCCTTCCTCAGATGTTCAAGAAACTCCGTGGCATGTTCTCCAACGACCTGTCCATCGACCTGGGCACGGCCAACACCCTCATCTACGTGCGCGGGCAGGGGATCGTGCTGAACGAGCCGTCGGTCGTGGCCGTGCGCCAGGACCGTGCCATTGGTGGCACCCGCTCGGTGGCAGCCGTAGGCGCCGAAGCCAAGCAGATGCTGGGCCGTACCCCGGGCCACATCACCACCATCCGCCCGATGAAGGACGGCGTCATTGCCGATTTCACCTACACCGAGGCGATGCTCAAGCACTTCATCAAGAAGGTGCACAAGTCCCGCGTGCTGCGCCCCAGCCCGCGCGTGCTGGTCTGCGTGCCGGCCGGTTCCACCCAGGTCGAGCGCCGCGCCATCAAGGAATCGGCCGAGGAAGCCGGTGCCCGTGATGTGTTCCTGATCGAAGAGCCGATGGCCGCCGCGATCGGCGCCGGCATGCCGGTCACCGAAGCCCGCGGTTCGATGGTCATCGATATCGGCGGCGGCACCACCGAAGTGGCGGTGATCTCGCTGAACGGCATCGTCTATTCGGCCTCGGTGCGCATCGGCGGCGACCGCTTCGACGAGTCGATCACCAACTACGTGCGCCGCAACCACGGCATGCTGATCGGTGAAGCCACCGCCGAACGCATCAAGGTGGAACTGGGCTGCGCCTACCCGCAGGCGGAAGTGATCGAGATGGAAATCTCCGGTCGCAACCTGGCCGAGGGCGTGCCGAAGATGATCAAGATCAGCTCCAACGAGGTGCTGGAAGCCCTGCACGAGCCGCTGTCGGGCATCGTCAGCGCGGTCAAGCTGGCGCTGGAACAGACCCCGCCGGAACTGTGCGCCGACGTGGCCGAGCGCGGTATCGTGCTGACCGGTGGTGGCGCCCTGCTGCGCGACCTGGACCGCCTGATCTCCGAGGAAACCGGCCTGCACGTGCAGGTGGCCGACGATCCGCTGACCTGCGTGGCCCGCGGTGGCGGTCGTGCGCTGGAGCTGGTGGACATGCACGGCAACGAGTTCTTTGCGCCGGAATAAGCCGTCCCGGCTGCTCCCGCCCGCAGCGCCCCTCCGGGGTGCGGCCTGCCCGCATGGGCCGGCCCGCACCGGCGGGGCGCCCGCATGTTTCCCTTCCGCCTTCTGCCAGTTGAATCGTTGACGTGCCGCCCTACGCCGGACCCCCCGTCGCCTCCCGTTCCGGTGATGCCGCCAGCCCGCTGCGGCTGCTGGCCTATCTGGCGCTGGCCATCACCCTGATCGTGCTGGATGACCAGGCCGGCTGGCTGGCGCGCCTGCGCGAACAGGCCAACAGCCTGGTGCAGCCGGTGTGGTCGCTGGCCGGCCTGCCCGGCAAGCTGGGCAGCCAGGTGAAGGACAGCGCGGCCAGCCATGGCCAGCTGGTGGCCGACAACCGCGAACTGCGCAACCAGCTGCTGCTGGCCAACGCGCGCCTGACCCGCCTGCAGACCGCCGCGCTGGACAATGCCCAGCTGCGCGAACTGCTGAACGTGGCCGAGCGCAGCGGGCTGGACGTGCAGCTGGCGCCGATCCTGGATATCGATCTGGACCCGGTGAAGCAGCGCCTGGTGCTTGATGCCGGCAGCCGCGAAGGCGTGCACGTGGGCCAGGCGGTGATCGACGCCGGTGGCCTGATGGGGCAGGTGATCAGCACCACCGGTGGCACCTCCACCGTGCTGCTGCTGACCGACCCCGACCATGCCGTGCCGGTCACCGTGGCCCGCAACGGCGTGCGGCTGATCGTCTATGGCCGTGGCGATACCCTGGAACTGCGCGACATTCCGCTCAGCGCGGGCGTGGAAGTGGGCGATGAGATCGTCACCTCCGGCCTGGGCGGGCGTTTTCCGGCCGGCTTCCCGGTCGGCACCATTACCAGCCTGCGCCCGGACGATACCCACGCCTTCCTGGTGGGCGAACTGAAGCCGGCGGCGCAGCTGGATCGCGGTCGCGACGTACTTCTCCTGCGCCCGGGTGCGGCGATCCGGATTCCGCAGGCGCTGCGGCAGAGCCTGCAGATGGGGGCTGCCGACGCTCCCGCCGGCAGCGCACCGCAGCCGGCAGGCAGCGCACCGGCCGCGGCCGCCCCGGGCGCCGCCGCACCGGCACCGGCACCTGCTCCCTCTTCGGCTTCGTCTGCGCCGCCGCCGACGGCTCCGCCTGCAGCAACGCCCACCGCGCCCACCACGCAGGAGCCCGTACGATGAGCCGCCTGCGCGACAACCCGTGGGTGCTGCCGGCCAGCCTGGTGGTGGCGCTGCTGCTGGGCCTGCTGCCGTTGCCGGCGCTGCTGCAGCCGCTGCGCCCGTACTGGCTGGCGCTGGTGCTGGCGTACTGGGTGATCGAAGCCCCCGAGCGCGTGGGCCTGGGCATCGCCTTCGCCAGCGGCGTGGTGGCCGACCTGCTGTACGGCGGGGTGCTGGGCGAACAGGCCCTGCGCCTGGTCATGCTGGCCTTCATCCTGCAGCGCTTCCGCGCCCGCATCCGCTTCTTCCCGATGTCGCAGCAGATGCTGGCCATCGGTGGCCTGCTGTTCAACGACCGCATCGTCAGTGCGCTGGTACACATCGTGGTGGACGAACCGACCCTGCCGTGGTCGTACTGGTGGGCACCGCTGCTGGGCATGGGCCTGTGGCCGCTGGTGTTCGTGCTGCTGGACGCGGTGCGCTTCGGCAAGCGTGGGCGCTGAGCCATGATTCCGCGCCGGCAGGTGAAGAACCCGCACGCTGAAGCCGAGCAGTTCCGCCGCCGCGCGGCGCTGGGCTTCCTGGGCGTGCTGGTCTGTCTGCTCGGCTTGGGCGGCTGGTACTTCAAGCTGCAGGTGCTGGACCACGACATCTACGCCACGCGTTCGGAAGCCAACCGCATCAAACCGCGGCCGGTGGTGCCCGGGCGCGGCATGATCTACGACCGCAATGGCCGCCTGCTGGCCGAGAACGTGCCGGCCTTCCGCCTGGACGTGACCCCGGACAAGGTGAAGGACATGGACGCCACCCTGGAAGGGCTGGCGAAGATCATCAGCATCAGCCCCGAAGAGCTGGAAGCGTTCAACAAATCGCGCAAGGCGCGCCGCAAGTTCCTGCCGGTCACCCTGAAGCTGCGCATGACCGACGAGGAAATGGCGCGGTTCGCGGTGGACCGCTGGCGCTTCCCCGGCGTGGAGCTGGAACCCTACCTGACCCGCCGCTACCCCTATGGCGACCTGTTCGCGCACATCATCGGCTACGTCGGCCGGGTGGACGACAAGGATCTGGAAATGCTGGGCGAGGGCAATGCGGCCCTGACCCATATCGGCAAGTCCGGCCTGGAGCGCTATTACGAGCACGAACTGCGCGGCAAGGTCGGCTACGAGCAGGTGGAAACCAACGTGCAGGGGCGGGCCATCCGCACCATCGGCCGGGTGGCCGCGCAGTCCGGTGCCGATCTGCGCCTGTCCATCGATGCCGACCTGCAGCGCGCCATGGTCGCCGCCTTCGGCGAGCAGGAAGGCTCGGCCGTGGCGATGGACCCGCGTACCGGCGAAGTGCTGGCGATGGTCAGCCTGCCGTCCTACGACCCGAATCTGTTCGTCAACGGCATTTCCCATGCCGATTTCAAGGCGCTGAACGAGAACCCGTCGCGGCCGCAGTTCAACCGCCTGGTGCTGGGTGGCGTGGCCCCCGGTTCCACCCTGAAGCCGTTGATCGGCCTGGCCGGCCTGGATTCGGGCGTGCGCCGGCCGGAAGACAAGGTGCTGTCCACCGGCATGTTCTACCTGCCGGGCACCAGCCGCGGCTGGGGCGATTCGCACCGCGGCGGCCATGGCTGGACCGACCTGCGCAAGTCGATCGCGCAGTCGGTGAACACCTACTACTACAAGCTGGCGCTGGACCTGGGCATCGAGCGCTTCGACCATTACATGGAGTACTACGGCTTCGGCGCGCCGACCGGCATCGACCTGACCGGCGAAATCGGCGGCATCCTGCCGTCGCCGGCCTACAAGGCCAAGAGCCGCAAGGAGCGCTGGTACCCCGGCGATACGGTCAACATCAGCATCGGCCAGGGCGACTGGAAGGTCACCCCGCTGCAGCTGGCGCGCGGCGTCAGTGCGTTGGCCGATGGCCAGCTGCGCACCCCGCATCTGGTCATGCAGCAGCGCGCCGGCTTCGACCACGATTGGGTGACCACCGAAGCCGGGCCGAGCAAGCCGGTCAGCCCCAACCCGAACAACGTGCAGGCCGTGCGCGAAGGCATGATGGCCACCATGCAGCCCGGCGGCAGCGCCGCGCGCATGGCCGTCGGCGCGCCGTATACCATGGCCGGCAAGACCGGTACCGCGCAGGTGATCAGCCGCAAGGGCACCGCAGCGGTGAACCCCAAGAGCCTGCCCATGCACCTGCGCCACCGCGCGCTGTTCGTGGGCTTCGCGCCCGCCGAACAACCGGTGATCGCCTTGGCCATTGCCGTGGAAGGCGGTGGCTACGGTGGCTCGGCCGCGGCACCTATCGCGCGCAAGATCTTCGATGCCTGGCTGCTGGGCAAGATGCCTGAAGGCATGCAGCCGCTGGACAGCGAGCGTGGCACCACCGCCATCGGCACCACCGCCTTCGACAACGAAGACGTGAACGCGCGCCCGGCCGGTGATGCCGCCGCCGCGCTGCTGGCCGAACTGCCGGTGCTGGTGGGCGTTCCTGCACCTGCACCCGAGCCCGTTCCTGCGCCTGCGCCGCCCGCACCGGCCGCCGCCGCCCCCAGCGCGCCGCGCTCCCCTGCCGCCGAGGCTTCGCGATGAGAGTGTTCCTGCGCTGGGCCGGCGACATGCTGCGCCGCTTCTTCAGCACCCTGGACTGGGTGCTGTGCCTGGCCCTGGGCGCCTTGATGGCCATTGGCCTGGCCACCTTGAAGAGCGCCGGTGGCGACACCCTGGTGATGGCGCAGGGTGCCCGCTTCATTGTCGGCCTGGCCGCGCTGTGGGCCATTTCGCGCGTGCCGATCCTGCGCATCCGCTCGGCCACACCGATGATCTATGCGATCTCGATGATTCCGCTGCTGGCGGTGTTCGTGCTGGGCACCGGCAAGTACGGGCGGCAGTGGCTGGACCTGAAGTTCTTCTACCTGCAGCCGGCCGAACTGCTGAAGGTCAGCCTGCCGATGATGGTGGCCTGGTACCTGCACAAGATGCCGTTGCCGCCGCGCTTCAACACGGTGTTGATGGCGCTGGTGATCATCGGCGTTCCCACCGGCCTGGTGATGCTGCAGCCCGACTTCGGCACCGGCGTGCTGATTGCCGCCAGTGGCGTGTTCGTGCTGCTGCTGGCCGGCCTGCCGTGGTGGTGGGTGGGGCTGGGCGTGGGCGGCGTGGCCGCGGTGGCGCCGGTGGCCTGGTTCTGGCTGCTGCGGCCGTACCAGAAGGACCGCATCATGATGTTCCTGGACCCGGAAATGGACGCCCTGGGCGCCGGCTGGAACATCATCCAGTCGAAGATCGCGATCGGTTCGGGCGGCTTCGACGGCAAGGGCTGGGGCGAAGGCTCGCAGTCGCACCTGAACTTCATTCCCGAACAGACCACCGATTTCGCCTTCTCGGTGCTGAGCGAAGAATTCGGCTGGATCGGCGTGGCCACCGTGCTGGCGCTGTACCTGGTGGTGATCGGGCGCTGCCTGTGGATCGCCAGCCAGTCGCGCGATTCCTATTCGCGCCTGCTGGCCGGGGCTACTGGCCTGGCGTTCTTCGTCTATGTGCTGGTAAACGGCGGCATGATTTCCGGCCTGCTGCCGGTGGTGGGCGTACCGATGCCGCTGATCAGCTACGGCGGCACCTCCGCCGTATCGCTGCTGGCCGGCTTCGGCCTGGTAATGGCCGTGCGCAGCCACAACCCCGTGCACGGCGGCTACGGCTGACACCCCTGGGGTCGGATCCCTCTCTCCGGGGAACGGGATCTGACCCCGATGCACGACTGCGTTAGGGCCCTCGTCGGGTACCGTTGATGGTGCTCGACTGCGCTCTTGCCCTCGTCGCGTACCCTCGACGGTGCCCGACTGCGCTTTGGCTCTTGCCGCGTGCCGACGATGGTGCGCCGACGGCGCTTTGGCCTTTGTCGCGTGCCGTCCGCGGTGCTCGACCGCGCTTTTGCCTTCGTTGCGTACCGACGACGGTGCTCGACTGCGCTTTTGCCCTCGTCGCATACCGTCGATGGTGCTCGACTACGCCTTGGCCTTTGTAGAGTCGAGCTTGCTCGACTTCGCTTTTGCCCTTGTAGAGTCGAGCTTGCTCGACTGCTTTCCGGGCAAACCAGTCGAGCAAGCTCGACTCTACGAACAGCCAACAGCCAACAGCCAATACGCGTTTCGCTCACGCCACGCGCAACTGCACATCCACGTATTCGGACAACCCCCGGCAGGCCAGCAGCAAGCCCTCGCGGGCGTCGTCTCCCAGTTGCTGGGCCTCGTCGCCGTCCACCCGCACGCGTTCGGCGGCATGCAGCAGTTCCAGCAGGAAGGTCAGGCCGCTGTTGGCGCGGTCGATGCGTGCCAGCGCCATGCACTGCCCCGGCGTGTGCTGCCGCCCTTGCCAGGCCTGCCCATCGGCGGCGTCCACCTGGCGGATGCGCCGCGGGGCGCCCAGCAGGGTGATGCCGTCTTCGGTATTGGCCGCCTGGTGGGCGGTCAGTGTGGTTTCCAGGGCGCGGGCGATGTCGGCCGGAAGTTGATGGGCGGCGTCGCCCAGGGTGGCGAACAGGTACGGGTAAGGCGATAGCGTCATGGCAGGATCCTCGCGCGGCAGGCAGATCCACCACCCCGCAGGGCGAGGGTGGCAGGCGATGCGTGGCTCCAATACCGGTAACCAATGCGGGAACTCCGGTGGGCACAAGGCCCTCCACGCACCGCCCGCCAAAGACGCACGGACGGATTGCCAGCCGACGTCGCCCACACGGAAAAGACGACGCCGACTGGCAAGCGTAAACAACGCATCGGTTAACGGGATTGGAGTCCCGTGCCACCCGTTGTCGGTGGCACGGGATGTTTCGCACGCCACGTCCGCTGGGCCAATGAGGAAAGTTTGAAAGTCGAATTCGTCAGAAGGGCGCCGCACGACGCACCCATAGTGGCGATAGCGACAGGACGCGCCGCTCGAAACCGCCGCCATTCCCCGGCGTTCGCCGCCTGAATCTGCGCAAATTCGTTGCAGGATCCTCGCGCGGCAGGCAGATCCACCACCCCGCACGCAGGGCGAGGGTGGCAGGCGATGCGTGGTTGCAATACCGGGGACCAACGGCGAAGAACCGGCGGGCACAAGGCCCCCACGCACCGCCCGCCAGAGACGCACGGACGGATTGCCAGCCGGCGTCGCCCACACGGAAAAGACGACGCCGACTGGCAAGCGTAAACAACGCGTTGGTGCTACGGGATTGCAAGCCCGTGCCACCCGTTGTCGGTGGCCCCGCATGTTTCGCACGCCGCGCCCGCCGCACCAATGAGGAAAGTTTGAAAGTCGAATTCGTCAGAAGTGCGCCGCACGATGCAACCCTAGTGGCGATAGCGACACGACGCGCCGCCCGAAACCGCTGCCATTCCCCGGCGTTCGCCACCTGAATCTGCGCAAACCCGTTTCTGTAAGCGTTTGCGTAACCCCGGATGAACACCAGCTCGCTGACGAAGTTCCAATAAAAGTGGGCGACCAATCACACTTTGACGCGATGTTGATCTTGATCAATAGACTTGTCGCAATCGGCCTGCACAATGGCGGCCCGTTCGGCACGGCGCGCCATCACTGATGCAGCGCGAGGGGCGCCGGGCGGGAAAGCAGTACTGATCCAACGGGTACAGGGAGCGCGGAGCACTGCCACTGGGGAGCGGCAGCCGCGCAGGTACCGACCGGATCCGGTCGCCGGTTGCGTCTGCGGGGATGGGGACGCAACCGGCCACCTCTGTTTCTGAATGCGGCAGGTCACTCACACCGTTTTCACAAAAGCGTCTGCCTGCAGGCAAATCGTTGTGATTCATGGTGTTAGGGGTTTTAATTCATCCATGACCTGCTAACCTGCGGTGATGATTCGACGCACTCTGGCCTGCATGCTCACCCTCGGCCTGGTCGCCTGCGCGACCCAGCCGACGTCCCCCCCGTCGTCTCCGCAGGCCAGCAGTTCGCCGCGCCACCCGGCCAGCAAGCCGCAGGGCCCGGCCGAAGCCGCGCCGGAAGCTGCCGCCAGCACCGCACCGCCGGTGGATCTGACCCCGGTGCCGTTTGAAACCGCGCGCGCCAACTTCATTGCCGATACCGCCAAGCGTTACGGCCTGGCACCGCAGCAGATCAGCGCCGTGCTGGACCAGGCGCAGGTGCGCCAGCCCATCATTGCCGCCATGGCCCGCCCGGCCGAACGGGTGAAGCCGTGGAACGAATACCGGCCGATGTTCATCAGCAAGGCGCGCATCGATGGAGGCCGCGCGTTCCTGGCCGAACACCGTGCCGAACTGGACCGCGTGCAGCAGCGCACCGGCGTGCCGGCCGAAGTGATCGTGGCGATCATCGGCGTGGAAACCAGCTACGGCAAGAACGCCGGCAACCATCGCGTGCTGGATGCGCTGTACACGTTGGCCTTCTATTACCCGCGCAGTGGCGACCCGGCCAAGCTGGAACGCGAAGTGCGCCGCGAACTGTTCTTCCGCGATGAACTGGCCAAGCTGTTCGAGCTGGGCCGCGAAGAAAAGCTGGACATCACCACGCTCAAGGGCAGCTACGCCGGGGCGATGGGCATGGGCCAGTTCATGCCGTCCAGCTATCTGGACTACGCCGTGGACGGCAACGGCGATGGCCGCCGTGACCTGTTCACCAGCTACGACGATGTGTTCTCGTCCATCGCCAACTACTTCGTGAAGAAGGGTGGCTGGGTGCGCGGTGGCCCCGTGGTCGTACCGGCCACGCTGGCGCCGGGTCGCGAGGAGTTCAATCCCACCGAGTGGATGCCGACCTGGTCGCTGGCCGACCTGGCGCAGCGTGGCTACCAGCCCAGCGCGCCGGTCCCGGCGGGCGCCACCGCAACGCCCATCACCCTGGAAGGCAGCACCGGCAAGCAGTACTGGCTGGGCTTCCAGAACTACTACGCCATTACCCGCTACAACCTCTCGAAGATGTACGCGATGGCCGTGCACCAGTTGTCGCAGGCCATTGCCGGACAGGAGCTGCCCCCGGCATGAACATCAGATGGCTGGTTCCCGCACTGGCGGTACTCGCACTGGCCGCGTGCAGCAGCGCGCCGAACAAGCCCAGCGCCGGCCACGGCGGCAAGGTGCCGGGCACGGTGGTGCAGGGCAAGGGCGGGCGCCCGGCGCACTGCCCGGACGGTTCGCCCTATGCGGCGGCCACCGAAGACCTGAGCACGCGCGGCAACTACACCGCCGGTGGCCTGTACAAGCCCGGGGTGAAAGACAGCACGCCCAGCTACGTGCCCAACGTGGCCTGCATTCCCGAGCCGGAAGTGACCGCGGTCGAGCGCTCGACCATCGGCAACAAATCGCCGTATGTGGTGCTGGGCAAGTCGTACAAGGTGCTGGACGACACCCATGACTATGTCGAGCGCGGTACCGCGTCGTACTACGGCGCCAAGTTCCACGGCCGCCTGACCTCCAACCGCGAGGTCTACGACATGTACCAGTTCACCGCCGCACACAAGACGCTGCCGCTGCCCAGCTTCGCCCGCGTGACCAACCTGGACAACGGCGAATCGGTGATCGTGCGCGTCAACGATCGTGGTCCGTTCCACGATGGCCGCGTGGTGGACCTGAGCTATGCCGCCGCCGTGCGCCTGGGCATCACCCAGCGTGGCACCGGCAATGTGGAAGTGCGCGCGCTGCAGCCGGGCGAAGGCAACCTGCTGGCGCAGAAGCCGTCGCGGCGCGAGCGCCGTGCCGCCGAAGCCGCTGCCGCCACGGCGGTGGCCTCGGCACGCCCCACAGCAGCAGCGCGCAGCGCGCCGGCCAGCGATATCGACCGCCTGGTGCAGCGCCTGCCTGCCGATGCCATGCCCGCACGTGGCCAGCCGGCCACCACCCAGGCCGCCAGCAGCACCCTGCCGGACGTGGCAGTGAGCGCGCTGCCGCCCAGCGCCCCGGCACCGCGTGCACCGGTGGCCGTGGCCGCCGCCGCCCCGCGCGCAGCTGCCGCCCCGGCACGCAGCACGCCGGCCCCCACGCCCACGCTGTCGCAGCAGGTGGTGGGTGCGGTGATGGTGCAGGTGGCCAGCTTTTCCAGCCGCGACAACGCCACCCGTGCCATGGGCCAGCTGAACGCGGCCGGCATCGTCGGCGCCACCATCAGCGACATCGCCGCCGGCGGCCGGACCCTGTTCCGCCTGCGCGTACCCGCCACCGACCATGCCAGCGCCGCGGAACTTGTCGGGCGCATCGCCGGTCTGGGCCTGGGCGCACCGCAGATCGTCAAAGACTGATTCGACCGGGGCCGGTGCTGCCGGCCTCCGCCCCGTCGGCCTTACAATGGCCGCTTCGTACCACCCTCCATCCTGGCCGTCCCTGGAGCCTGCTGTCCCATGAATTTCCGTTCCGCCGCCACTGCCCTGGCCGCCACCCTGGTGGTCGGTCTGGCTTCCGCCCAGACCCCCCTGCCGACCCCGGCCACCCCGGCACCTGCCGCCGCCGCTGCGCCGGCCACCGTGGCCACGCCGCCGGCCCCGGTGCCGACTGTTTCCAAGGCGTGGGTCCTGATGGATTACGCCACCGGCCAGGTGCTGGCCGGCGAGAACGTGCACGAAGAGCTGGCCCCGGCCAGCATCACCAAGGTCATGACCTCCTATGTCATCGCCGCCGAAGTCAAGAACGGCAAGGTGCGTGCGGATGACCAGGTGATGATGAGCGAGCGCGCCTGGCGCGAAGGCGGCGCGGGCACCGACGGCAGCTACAGCGGCTTCCCGGTGAACCAGACCGCGCGCCTGGAAGACATGGAAAAGGGCATGGCGATCCAGTCGGGCAACGACGCCGCCATCGCCCTGGCCGAACACGTGGCCGGCAGCGAGGAAGCCTTTGCTTCGCTGATGAACAGCTACGCCGCCAAGATCGGCATGAAGAACTCGCACTTCGTGAACGCCCACGGCCTGACCGCCGAAGGCCACCACAGCACCGCCTACGACCTGGCCCTGCTGGGCCGGGCGATGGTGCGCGATTACCCGGAAACCTACGCTTACAACAAGATCAAGGAATTCCAGGTCGGCAACATCAAGCAGCCCAACCGCAACCTGCTGTTGTGGCGCGATGGCAGCGTGGACGGCATCAAGACCGGCCACACCTCCGAAGCCGGCTACTGCCTGATGAGCTCGGCGCAGCGCGGCGACCAGCGCCTGATCGCGGTGGTGCTGGGTGGTTCGTCGGAAAAGCAGCGTGCCGATGACAGCCTGGCCCTGCTGAACTGGGGCTTCCGCTTCTTCGAAACCCACCGCCTGTACGAGCCGGGCAAGGCCGTGGCCGAGCACAAGGTCTGGAAGGGCACCACCGACAAGGTGCAGCTGGGCGTGGCCCAGCCGATGCTGGTGAGCGTGCCGCGCGGCCGCTACAACGACCTGAAGCCGAGCATCGACGTGCCCAAGACCCTGGAAGCACCGTTCACCGCTGGCCAGCAGATCGGCACCGTGAAGGTCACCCTGGACGGCAAGGTGGTGGCGGAAGCCCCGCTGGTGGCCGTGGCGGCTGTTGAACAGGCCGGCTTCTTCAAGCGCCTGTGGGACAGCTTCTGGATGTGGTGGGAATCGGAATGATCCACGCCCTGGCGTGGTGAATGAAAAGGCCGGCGAAAGCCGGCCTTTTTCGTGGATTTGCGCCGGGCATGGCCCGGCGCTACCCGGTTGTCGGTAGCGCCGGGCCATGCCCGGCGGAATGACGCCCCGGTTACAGCGAGGTGTGCCGACCAACGGTCGGCACCTACCCGCTTCACCATCAGCCACTCGCCTACAGCGAGCGGCTGATGGTGAAGCTGCCGAACACCGGCGCTTCGCGCTGGCCGTCGAATTCGCGGGTGCTGTGGTAACGGGCCAGGGCGAACTTCCAGCGTCCCTTCATCACCGCCAGGCCGTAGCCGCCCAGCGCCACGAAGTTGCGCTTGTCCACGCTGTGGCTGTTGCGGAAGGTGTTGCCGTCCAGGGTGATATCGCGGATCACCCACGAGGCATCGGTGGTGGCGAACAGGTGCCACGACCAACCGGCCGGGCGGCCGCCGCGGGTCGGCGCGGTGTTTTCGCCGGCCGGGCGCAGCGGGGTGCTGCCGAAGTCGTCGGGCAGCTTCCAGCCAAAGCGCACTTCGGCGCCGGCATTGGCGTGGGTGGCCAGGTTGCCGATCGCACCGCCGTAGTGGGTGATCGCATCCCAGCCCCAGCCGCCAGCATTCTCAGTGGCATCGCCCGGCCAGCGGCGCATGCGCTCGTGGGTCAGCATGAACACCGGTTCGTTGTGCAGCTGGTTGTCCCAGCCCTGGAATTTCTCGTCACTCAGCACCTCGTGCACGGCGTTCTGCACCTGCTTGCCCTGTGCCCACGGGCCCACCACGCCCAGCGCCAGCTGGGTGGTCTGCAGGCGGTCGCCGCGGCGCGCGTTGTAGCCGAAGCTGGCGATCAGCACGCCCGCATAGGGGCGGTCGTCCTCGATCAGGTCCTTCCGGGTGAAATCAGTGGGGGTGAAGATGCCCTGGGCCAGGCTGAAGATCATGTTCTGCTGCTCGAACTCACCCGGGTGCAGCCGTTCCAGATGCCGGTTCACCCAGCGCGCCAGCTTCGGCAGGCAGGGGTCGTCGGTGTAGTCCACCAGGTTGGGCGAGACCAGGGTGAGCTGGGCGCCGTTGGTGTAGCCCTGGTCCTGGTCCTTGCCACCGAACAGGTCGTTGTCCACGCGGAAGTTCACCTGCGGCGGGTGGTCGCGCATGGCATCCGGGCCGCACTGTTCGGCGGCCTGGGCGGCAAGGGGGAGGGTGGCAGCGAGCAGACCCGACAGCCCGAGGGCTGCGAGGCGGTGTTGGGAAGGGGAGCTCATCGGGTGCGGGTTCTTCTGTCGTTTTATGCCGCGACACGGTACATCCACGCAGCCGCCGAAACGACCACATGGCGCTCACATGTCTGTTCCGAAAACAACGTTGTCCCACTGGCACAGCCATACGTGGCGGGGGGCGGCGCCGGCGGCGTGCCGGCAGGGGGCGTGTGCCGTGCGTGTCGTCATCGGCATTGGCAGTCAGCTGCGGTTGTAGCGTGCGGCGCAGGCGTGCCATACCTCCTACGCCGGCGCCTGAGGGGGGCGTCGCAACGGACCCAGGTCCTGGACCCTTTCTCAACCCATGGAATGTGCTTCGCCCACGGCGAGGTGCTGGATGACTCAAATGAAAAAATCGAATTCGCTCCCCCCTGCGTTGGGCTGCGTGCTGCTGGGTGCTGCGCTGGTCGCGGTCAGTGGCCCGGCGTCGGCCGGCCTGCGCGACAGCTTCGCCAACAGCCGTACCTCTGCCCAGCAGCAGAGCAAGAAGGGCCAAGCCGAGATCCCCGTCTGCACCAAGCCGCTGGGTTCCATCTCGGTGATCGAATCGGAAGATGCGGTGAACTGGTGGACCGGCCAGCAGCTGCCGGCGCCTTCGAAGCTGATCAAGGTGTTCGTCAACAAGTCCAAGTGCTTCACCCTGGTCGACCGCGGCGTCGGCATGGCCGCGGCCCAGGCCGAGCGCGCGCTGGCCAGCCAAGGCCAGCTGCGCGGGCGTTCCAATATCGGCAAGGGCCAGATCCGGGCCGCCGACTACGTTCTGGTGCCGGACCTGATCTCGCAGAACAGCAACGCTGGCGGCAGTGCCATCGGTGGCCTGGTGGGCGGCCTGATCGGCGGCAAGGCCGGCTCTGTCGTAAGTGGCCTGAACTTCCGCAGGAAGACCGCCGATGTGACCCTGACCCTGACCGATGTGCGCTCTTCCGAGCAGGTTGCGGTCGTTGAAGGCAACTCCAAGAAAACCGACCTGGGCTGGGGCGCCGGTGGCGGCCTGTTCGGCGGTGGCGGCATCGGCGCGATGGGCGTGGGCGGCTACGCCAACACCGAAATCGGCCAGGTGATCACCCTGGCCTATCTGCAGGCCTACAGCACCATGGTGACCGAGCTGGGCGGCCTGCCGGCCAATGCCTCCGCTGCCAATGCCGGCCAGGCCGTGACCATGCTGAAGGCTGGCCGACTGCTGGCCAACGCCAAGGGCACCGGTGCGGCGGTGCGCGCGCTGGAGCCGGGCATGCTGCTGTACCCCACCGGTGTGAAGGACGGCACCATGTGGGAAGTGGAAGACGAAATGGGCAACAAGGGCTGGGTCAATTCCACCCTGATGGAAACGGCCAAGTAGGCCGCTGGCGTGCCGGCATCGGGCCGGCACGCGTTGCCTGCCGGGGCCGGCCCGGCAGGCTGGCCCAGCAGGCTGGCCCAGCAGCGTGGCTCCGGCCGGCACATGCGCCCCCTGCAACGCAGCGGCTCGCCGGTGCCGCTGTCGACTTTGATGAATACTCTTGGGTTTGTTGCCTTCCGGCCCGATAATGGGCCCATGGAAATCAAGTCCGACAACCCCGACCACGGCTTCCAGTTCCCCGGTCAGTTCGAGCTCAGTGCCATGGGCGCCGCCAACCGCGGCCTCGAGCACGAGCTTCCGCGCCTGTTGCAGGCCGCGGGCATCACCGTGGTGAACGAGCGCATCAGCTGGAAGCATTCGACCAACGGCAAGTATGTTTCGGTTCGCCTGGTGTTCCAGGCCGAGAACCGCGAACAGTACGACGTGGCCCATGAGGCGCTGCGTGGCCACCCGGAAGTGAAGTGGACGGTGTAGCCGCCAGCTGCCCGGCCGACGCCGCCCCCGAAAACCGCCCGGCGCGTCCGGCGGTGGTCCGTGACCTGGGCCGCCAGGCCTATGAACCGGTCTGGCGCGCCATGCAGCGCTTCACCGACCAGCGTACGGACGACGACGCCGACGAACTGTGGGTGGTCGAACACGATCCGGTGTTCACCCTCGGCCAGGCCGGCAAGGACGAACATGTGCTGGCCCCGGGCGATATTCCGGTGCTGCACGTGGACCGTGGCGGCCAGGTGACCTACCACGGCCCCGGCCAGATCGTGGTCTACCCGCTGCTGCGCCTGCCGCGGCTGGGCATTGGCGTGCGCGACTACGTGTGCCGTATCGAACAGGCCATCATCGACACCCTGGCCGACTGGAACATCGGCGCCGAGCGCCGTGAAGGCGCCCCCGGTGTGTACGTGGGTGCGGCCAAGATCGCCGCGCTGGGCATCCGCGTGCGCCGCGGCTGCACCTTCCATGGCCTGGCCTTCAACGTGTCCATGGATCTGGAACCCTTCCACCGCATCAACCCCTGCGGTTACCAGGGGCTGCAGGTGACCTCGGTGGTAGACTTGGGCGGCCCGTCCGGGATGGACGCCGTCAAGCCGGTGCTGCTGGACAACCTGGCCCGCCAGTTTGGCCTGCTGCTGCAGCCCAGGCCCGAACTGCCCGATCTTTCTGCGGCCGCCTGACCGCCCCCCGGAACTGCCATGACTGAGACCACCGCCCGCACCATTCCCCTGCAGATCGTGCAGGCCGACCTGCCGACCGCCGCACCGTTGCAGGTGGGCGTGAAGCAGATGGGCGGGGACAAGATCAACCGTTCGCCGGTGCAGTTCGCCGATGCCCCGGTGCTGCGCAAGCCGTCGTGGATCCGCGTGCGCATTCCTTCGGGCAATGCCGTGCAGAACCTGAAGGCCAAGCTGCGCGAGAACCGCCTGGTGACGGTGTGCGAAGAAGCCAGCTGCCCGAACATCCATGAATGCTTCGGCCACGGCACCGCCACCTTCATGATCCTGGGCGAAGTCTGCACCCGCCGCTGCTCGTTCTGCGACGTGGCCCACGGCCGCCCCAAGCCGCCCGATGCCAACGAACCGGCCAGCCTGGGCCAGACCGTGGCCGACATGGGCCTGAAGTACGTGGTGGTGACCAGCGTTGACCGCGATGACCTGCGCGACGGCGGTGCCCAGCACTTCGTCGACTGCATCACCGCCATCCGCGAGAAGTCGCCGGGCACCCGCATCGAGGTGCTGACCCCGGACTTCCGTGGCAAGGGCCGCATGGAGCGCGCGCTGGAAATCCTGGCGCAGAACCCGCCGGACGTGTTCAACCACAACATCGAAACCGTACCGGACCTGTACCGCAACGTGCGCCCCGGTGCCGATTACCAGTGGTCGCTGAACCTGCTGAAGAACTTCAAGGCGCAGCACCCGTCGGTGCCGACCAAGAGCGGCATCATGCTGGGCCTGGGCGAGGAATTCGAGCAGATCAAGGCCACCATGCGTGACCTGCGTGCCCACGACGTGGACATGATCACCATCGGCCAGTACCTGCAGCCGACCGCGCACCACCACCCGGTGCTGAAGTACTGGACCCCGGAAGACTACAAGGCGCTGGAAGACTACGGCTACGAACTGGGCTTCAGCCACGTGGCCTCCGGCCCGATGGTGCGCTCGTCGTACCACGCCGACGTGCAGGCCAAGGGCGCCGGCATTTCCTGAGGGTAGGTGCGAACCTTGGTTCGCACGCCTTGGCCGGGCATGGCCCGGCGCTACCAGTGGGTGCGGACCGTTGGTCCGCACACCTCATCTCGCCGGGCACGGCCCGGCGCTACCCCCTGCATTCACAATTTGCTACACCGGCCCGGCTAGGCTGGTTTTCCACCGATCGTGGGCGGATGACAAATCCGGCAACTTTCGGCACTGTCGTGGTGTCTGAACACCGCGCAGTCTCCCCCTTGGCAAGCCGCCCTTGAGCACGTTCATGAAATTCAAAGCCCCTGCATTCCTGATGGCCCTGGCGCTGGTAGCGCCGCTGGCGCTGGCGGCCAAGACCGATTCGCCGGCCCTGCCGGCTGCGGCCACCGCCGACCAGGTGACCACGTCCAAGCTGGTCTACGGCCTGCTGTCCGACAGCCGCTACGCCTACCGGCCGCGCGCGCTGGACGAAGCCACCGCCAAGGACGTGTTCAAGCGCTACCTGGACACCCTGGACGGCGGCAAGCAGTACTTCACCCAGGCCGACGTGACCCGCTTCGCGCCGTTCGAGGCCAACATCGCCAATGCCATCCGTGGCGGCGAGATGGAACCGGCGTTCCAGGTGTTTGCCGTCTACAAGCAGCGTGTGGGCGAGCGCGTGGCCTATGCGCGCAAGCTGCTGAAGCAGGAACCGGACTTCACCACTGACGAGCGCTTCGAGTACGACCGCAAGGACGTGCCGTGGGCCGCCAGCAGCGCTGAACTGGACGAGCTGTGGCGCAAGTCGGTGAAGAATGACTGGCTGCGCCTGAAGCTGGCTGGCAAGAAGTCCGACGACATCCGCAAGACGCTGGACAAGCGCTACGCCACGATGGAAAAGTCGGTGAACGAGCTGAAGGGCGAAGACGTCTTCCAGTTCTTCATGAACGCCTATACCAGCGCGGTCGATCCGCACACCGATTACTTCACCCCGCGCACGGCCGAGAACTTCAACCAGGCCATGTCGCTGTCGCTGGAAGGCATTGGCGCGCAGCTGCAGCGCCAGGATGACGTGGTGGTGATCCGCGAGATCATCGCCGGTGGCCCGGCCGCCGTGGACGGCACGCTGAAGCCGGGCGACCGCATCGTGGGCGTGGGCCAGGGCAAGTCGGGCACCATCGAAGATGTGATCGGCTGGCGCATCGACGACGTGGTGGCCAAGATCCGTGGCGCCAAGGACACCCAGGTCAAGCTGGAATTCATTCCGGCCGAAGAGGGCGCCGACGGCAAGCACCACACCCTGGTGCTGACCCGGCAGAAGGTGCGCCTGGCCGAACAGGCCGCCAAGGGCGAAACCATGACCATTCCGGGCAAGGACGGCGAGCCCGAGCGCAAGGTGGGCGTGATCAAGCTGCCGACCTTCTACCAGGACTTCGAAGGCCGCCGCCGCAACGCGACCGACTACGCTTCGGCCACCCGCGACGTGGCCAAGCTGCTGGCCGGCTTCAAGAACGACAAGCTGGACGGCGTGGTGCTGGACCTGCGCAACAACGGTGGCGGTTCGCTGGACGAAGCCATTGAACTGACCGGTCTGTTCATCGAACAGGGCCCGGTGGTGCAGGTGCGCGAATCCGGCGGCCGGGTGACCGTGAACAACGACCGCAACCAGGGCGTGGCCTGGGACGGCCCGCTGGCCGTGCTGATCAACCGCGGTTCGGCCTCGGCCTCGGAAATCTTCGCCGGCGCCATCCAGGATTACGGCCGTGGCCTGGTCATTGGTGAAACCACCTTCGGCAAGGGCACGGTGCAGAACATCGTGGATCTGGACCGTTGGCCGAGCGGCGAGACCCAGCGCTTCGGCCAGGTGAAGCTCACCATTGCCCAGTTCTTCCGCATCAGCGGCAGCAGCACCCAGCACAAGGGCGTGGTGCCCGACCTGGCCTTCCCGGCCAGCGTGGATGCCACCGAATTCGGCGAAAGCACCTACGACAACGCCTTGCCGTGGACCCGCATCGCCGCCGTGCCGCACACCCAGTACGGCAACTTCGCGCCGCTGCTGCCGAAGCTGGAAACCCGCCACGACACCCGTATCGCCACCGACAAGGAATTCCAGTGGTGGAACGAGGACGTGCAGCAGTTCCGCACCGAGGCAGAGAAGAAGTATGTGTCGCTGAACGAGGCCACCCGTCGTGCCGAGCGCGAGCGCCAGGACACCCAGCGCAAGGAGCGCCAGGTGATCCGCAAGGAACTGGGCCTGGCCCTGGACCCGCTGGCCGACGACAGCAGCGATGACGGCCTGACCGGCAACGAGCGCGACATCGTGAAGGATGCCGCTCGCGAGAAGGCCGCCGAGAAGCGCCCGGACCCGCTGCTGCGTGAATCGGCCGCGATCCTGGCCGATGCGGTGAACCTGCTGGAAACCGACCGCCCGCTGTCGGCGCAGGTGCTGCCGCAGTCCACCGGCGTGGGCCGCTGGGCCGACTGATCGCACCGCACCGTGATACCCGACGGGGCCGGCAATGCCGGCCCCGTTTTGTTTGGCGGGCGCGCGTCGGCGCCCTGACGGTAGCGCCGGGCCATGCCCGGCGAGCGCAGCGGCCCGCCAATCGGCGCATGAACCGGCAGCAACGGGCCGGTTGTCCTCGACCCGCCGCACACGGTGCCGGGTCTACCCTTGGGGCTTCCGTTCTCGCAGGAGCACCCATGCGGGCCCCGCGCATCCGTTTCCCCCTGCTGGCCATGGCTGGCACCCTGGCTCTGGCCGGCTGTGGCGGCCGCGCCGCCGACAACGCGCTGCTGCGCGAATCCTTCGATTCGGGCGATACCTTCTCGCGCACCGTTGATGGCCGCCCGGCCGAGGCCTGCGAAGCCGCCCGCCGCACCCTGCTCAGCCAGGGCTATGCGATTGCCCGCGCCGACGACGGCCAGGTGGAGGGCAACAAGAACTTCCAGCCGCGCGAAGACGACCACGAGCAGCTGGTGCTGCGCATTTCCTGTGCCCCGCGCGGCGCCGACCAGGCGCTGGTGTTCGTCAGCGCGGTGCAGGACCGCTACGCGCTGAAGAAGAGCCCGACCTCGGCCAGCGTGGGCGTGGGCGCGCTGGGCTCGGTGTCACTGCCGTTCGGCAGCAACGACGATTCGCTGGTGAAAGTGGCCAGCAGCACCATTACCGATGCCGATTTCTACCGGCGCTTCTTCCAGCGCCTGCAGCAGTACCTGCCGGCGGCTGCGGCCAAGCCCGCGCCCCCGGCGGCCAGCGCGCCGCAGCCGGCACCGTTGGCAACCCCGCCGCTGCCCACCGAGCCTGCGCCCCCCGAATCCACCCCGGCCGATGTGCCGGCCCCGGCGGCGGCCCAAGGCTGAGCATGCGGGGGCGGGCGCTGCTGCTGGGCCTGCTGCTGGCCGGTCCGCTGGGCAGCCACGCGGCGCCCGCGGTGGACTGCACGCAGGGGCTGCTGCAACGGCTGGGCTGGCGCTTTGAAACCAGCGCGCTGCCGGCGCCCGACATTCACGGCGGCCCGGTGTGCCAGCGTGCCTCGCTGGCCGATGCGCAGGCCGCCGGTGATCTGCGCGTGCGCTGGCCGGCGGATCTGCCCGACAGCGTGCGGCAGGCGCTGCTGCAGCAGCTGCTGGACGACCCCGCTACAGTCTGCGCGTACAGCTTCCTGTTGGGTGCGGCCACGCGCAGTGCCACCCAGGCACTGCAGGACAACCCCGGTTTCCGGTTTTCCGGCCTGCAACTGGGCTGGATCGGCTTCGGCGCGGGTGGTGCGGAAGTCCAGGGCTGGCAACGCACGCGCAGCTTCGGTCGCGGTTACGTGCCCCAGGGCAGCAACAGTGCGGCGCTGCAGGCCTTCCAGAGCGGCCGCGTGCGCGCCGAATGCGGGGTCGGCCGGCAGGTGGCACAGCTGGCCAGCCAGCGCGCGCTGTATGGCGATGCGGCCTTCGACGCCGAGTTCAGCCCCGCCGAGCTGTCCATCGGCACCTTCTTAGGCCTGCACGCCACCGACAGCATCCTGCTGGGCGCACACGCCGGCGACTTCGTGGCCGACGGCAAGGCGGTGCGCGCGTCGGCGCAGGGGCGGCAGGCGTTCGTCGGCCTGCCCGGCTTCATTGAACACGTGGGCGACACGGCGCTGCTGGACGATCTGAACAACCAGGCCGAGAACTTCGTGGTGGTGGATGTGGGCGCCGACGCCGCGCAGGTGCTGGCCGCGCACGCCGGGTTTGCCTGGTACGACCAGCGCAATGCGCAGCTGTGGCGGTTGGCGCAGGGCATTCCGCGGGTCGGCCGGCGCTACTTCGAGCGGCTGCTGTACGAGCGCGATCCGGCGCTGCGGGCGCAGCTGGCACCGCGCTACCGCGCCACCCTGGAACGCATGGACCAGTTGCTGGACGATCCGTTCTACCAGCAGTTCGTGATCTATGTGCACCCACGCGGTATACGTCCCATCGGCTACCACATCGTGCGCCTGCTCGACCGGAACCCGCGTACCGCGTTTTCCATCGACCTGGCGTTGCACAATCTGCATACCACGCTCTACCGGCGTTGGCGCCAGGCGCAACTGCGTGCCTGCGCGACGACCGGCCGGCCAGGCAGCCTGACTTCCGACAACAACTGAAGGTGAAACAATGGATATTGCAATGATCGGCCTGGGCCGCATGGGCGCCAACATGGCCCAGCGCCTGCATCGCGGCGGCCACCGCGTGGTGGGTTACGACCCCGGCGAAGGCGCGCGCCAGCGTGCGGCCGAGGCCGGCCTGCAGGTGGTCGATTCGCTGGCCGCTGCAGTGGCCGCGCTGCCGGTGCCGCGCGTGGTGTGGCTGATGGTGCCGGCCGGTGAAACCGTGGACCAGACGCTGGGCCAACTGACCCCGCACCTGGCCGAGGGCGACATCGTGATCGATGGTGGTAATTCCAATTACCAGGACTCGATGCGCCGCGCCAAGGCGCTGGCCGAAGATGACCTGGGCTACGTGGACTGCGGCACCAGCGGTGGCGTGTGGGGCCTGCAGGAAGGCTACAGCCTGATGGTGGGCGGCGATGAAGCGGTGGTCGAGCAGATCGCGCCGCTGCTGCGCACGCTGGCGCCGGCCGAAGATCGTGGCTGGGGCCGTGTCGGCCCGTCCGGTGCCGGCCACTTCACCAAGATGGTTCACAACGGCATCGAATACGGAATGATGCAGGCCTATGCCGAAGGCTTCGCGCTGATGGAGCGCAAGGACGAGCTGCAGCTGGACCTGGCCCAGGTGGCCGAAGTCTGGCGCCACGGCAGCGTGGTGCGTTCGTGGCTGCTGGACCTGAGCACCGAAGCGCTGAAGCGCAACCCGTCGCTGGATGGCATTGCCCCGTACGTGGAAGATTCCGGCGAAGGCCGTTGGACCGTGGCCGAAGCCATTGCCCTGGATGTGCCGGCGCCGGTGATCACCCTGTCGCTGCTGGAACGCCTGCGCTCGCGCGAATCCAATTCGTTCACCGACCGCCTGCTGTCGGCCATGCGCAACGAATTCGGCGGCCACGCCATCAAGAAGTCGTAAGCAATCGGGGTCGGATCCCTTTCCGCAGGAAAGGGGTCCGACCCCGCCGATTCCGATTGTTTCTACGTCATCCACGCATGGCGTGGAGGCGTCGGGGTCGGATCCCTTTCCTCAGGAAAGGGCTCTGACCCCATGGCGCCCAAAAGCGTGTTCCGATCATTTCCACGTCATCCACGCATGGCGTGGATCTACTGGCAGATCGCGGGAAAGTGCCATCCCCAGATAGCCCGCTTTTGACGTTGAAGTTGAAGTTGCCGTTGCATTGAGCAGGTGCAGGGCGCAGCCCTGCCGGTCACCCCAGTTCGATCCGCCGCCCTTGCTGGGCGCTGTCCATGCCTGCCTGCAGCAACTGCATCACCTGCAGCGCCTGGGCCAGGCTGACCGTCGGCTCACCGTCGCCATGCAGCGCGGCGGCGAACTGCGCGTACAGGTGCCGATAATCACCGGGCACGTTGTCCACAGTGCTGCGCTGCACGCTGTCGTCGGCCTCGCAACGCAGCAGTTCGCCATGCCGTGGGTCAATGCCCCAGCCCGGCGCGCCCGGCGCCACGCCACGGCGCAACTGCGCTTCCTGCACATCCAGACCGTATTTCACCCAGCTCGCCAATTCACCGTGCACGGCGAAACGCGGCGTCGGTGCGGCCACCAGCGAACCGGCATGCACGATGGCCCGATGGCGCGGGTAGTGCAGCACCGCGTGGAAATAATCCACGCCACTGCCGCCGCTGCGCTGCACGGCCAGATCGGCATCGATCGCCTGCGGCCAGCCGAACAGCACCAGCATCTGGTCCAGCAGGTGCGGCCCCAGGTCGTACCACAGGCCGCTGCCGGGCCCATCCTGCTCGCGCCAGCGATCGCGCACCTGCGGCCGGTAGCGGTCGAAGTGCGCATGGCATTCGGCCACCTTGCCCAGCACGCCCTGCGCCAGCAGTGCCTGCAGGGTGAGGAAGTCAGCGTCGAAGCGCCGGTTCTGGAACACGCTGACGATGCGCCCGGCATCGCGCGACGCGGCTGCCACGGCGTTGGCCTCGGCCATGTCCAGCGCGAAAGGCTTGTCCACCAGCACGTGCTTGCCTGCCGCCAGCGCGGCCAGCGCCAGCGGCGCATGCAGTGCATTGGGGGTCGCGATCACCACCGCATCCACGGCGGGGTCATCGAACACCTGTTGCGGCGTGTCGCGCACGTGCACATCGCTGAAGCTGCGCAGCAGCGTGTCGCGCTGCGAACTGACGATGCTGTGCAGGGCCAGACCGGGCGTGTGCTGGATCAGCGGTGCATGGAACACACGGCCGGCCAGGCCGTAGCCGATCAGGGCCAGTTGCAGATCGGGGCGCATGGCAGGTCTCCGTGGGGGCGGGAAGGGCAGGGTAAACGAGCACGCGCGCTGCGCAAAACTGAACGGTTTGCCGTGCAAGTACGCTGATTCACGGCGGCATGACCGTGGCGCCACGCCTGCCACACATGACGGTGCGCACACTGGCGCCACACACAGAAGGAGCACCGCACGATGAGCACCCTGACCCGCACGATGATTGCTTCGGCCCTCACCCTGGGCCTGGCCCTTTCCTCCTCTGCTGCATTCGCCAAGGACCCGGCCGCCAAGAGCCCGCCGAAGGCCGACCATTCGGCGATGACCCATGCCGATCGCCACGATTCCAACGAGCCGGTGACCGACAGCTGGATCACCACCAAGGTGAAGGCCGACCTGCTGGCCAGCAGCAATGTGCCGGGCACCGAAGTGAAGGTGGAAACGGTAAACGGCGTGGTCAGCCTGAGCGGCACGGTGGCCACCCAGGCCGAGCATGACAAGGCGGTGACCACGGCCAAGGGCATCAAGGGCGTGACCCGCGTCGATGCCGCGGCGCTGAAGGTGAATGCCGCCGCCAAGCGCTGAGACCGGCGCTAACGCTTGAAGCACGACGGGGGCGTCCACGGGGCGCCCCCGTTTTTGCCGCGCCCGGGAAACCACGTGACCGTCTGCGCTATATTGCCGGTTCCGCTGCGGTGCTGACGAGGGACTATGGCGCTGGTGTTCAGTGATGATGTCTGGGACCGCTGGCGATTGCCGGCCTTGGCCCTGGCGGCGGCCGCGATCATCGTGGTGCCGTGGCTGACCCTGCGCAAACTGCAGCAGGACAACGAGGCGGCGATGGCCTGGGTGACCCATACCCAGGCGGTGGGCGTGGCCCTGCAGCAGCTGCAGGCCGACGTGCGCGACGTGGAATCGGCGGCGTTGACCTTGTCCAAGGGTGTGGATGCGCCCGGTCTGCGCGAGCGCATGGCCAAGGCGCAGGACATTCCCGGCCGCCTGGCCGAACTGGGCCGCCTGACCCGCGACAACCCCGATCAGCTGATCCGCATTGGTCGCATCGAAGCGATGCTGGACGGGCGCATGGCGTTGGCGCGCGAACTGGCCCGTGCCGAGCCCAATACCGACCAGCGCGAGCTGGTGCAGGACCTGAGCACCCGCTATCCGATCCGTGGCCTGGTGGAAGAACTGCAGGCCAACGAGCAGAGACTGCTGGCCCAGCGCGCCGAGCAGGCCAGCCGCCAGCGCCGGCAGACCGAGTTCATTTCGTGGAGTTCGCTGGCCGTGCAGCTGGGCCTGCTGGGCCTGGTGCTGTGGCTGCTGCAACGGCAGATCGGGCGCCGCCTGCAGGCCGAGCGGCAGTCGCTGCGCGCGGCCGGGCGTGCGGCGTCGGTGCTGCAGACCGTGCGTGAACCCATCGTGCTGCTGGATCGCGAACTGCGCGTGCAGCTGCACAACCCGGCCTTTTCCGAGCTGTACGACCTGCAGGATGAGCGCGCCGACGGCACGCTGCTGGGCGATGTCGGCGACGGTGCGTGGAAGGACCCAGTGGTGCGCCAGCGCCTGGCCGACGTGCTGCTGCGCGGCCGCGAACTGTGGGATTTCGAACACGAACAGCGCACTGCCGATGGCATGGTGCGCTACATGCTGTTGAACGCACGGCGCATGCCGCTGCCCGACAGTGACGATGAAGTGGTGTTGCTGACCATCAGCGATGTGACGGTGCAGCGTGCCGTGCAGTGGCGCGTGGAAGAGCTGAACCGGCAGCTGGAAGGCAAGGTCGCGCAGGTGTCCGAGGTCAACCGCGAACTGGAAGCCTTCAGCTATTCGGTATCGCACGACCTGCGTGCACCACTGCGCCACGTGGCCGGCTTCTCGGACAAACTGACGCGCCACCTGAGTGACGACGCGGACGAGAAGAGCCGCCACTACCTGGACGTCATTTCCAGTTCGGCGCGGCGCATGGCCGCGCTGATCGACGATCTGCTGGTCTATTCGCGGCTGGGCCGCGCGGCCATGCGCCAGCAGGCCGTGGACATGCAATCGCTGGTGGCCGACACCCGCGCCATGCTCGACGCCAACCTGAAGACCGATGCCGAAGCCGGCGCGCCCGCGCACAGCGTGGAATGGTCGATTGCACCGCTGCCGATCGTGGTGGCCGATGAAAACATGATGCGCCAGGTGTGGCTGAACCTGCTGGGCAATGCGGTGAAGTATTCAGGCAACCGAGACCCGGCGAAGATCCGCGTGGACTACCAGGCACAGCCCGATGGCGGTCATCAGTTCACAGTCAGCGACAATGGTGCAGGCTTCGACATGGCCTACGCGGCCAAGCTGTTCGGGGTGTTCCAGCGCCTGCACAAGGCCAGCGACTACCCCGGTACCGGTATCGGCCTGGCCAGCGTGCGCCGCGTGCTGACCCGCCACGGTGGCCGCATCTGGGCCGAAGCCGAGCCCGATGCCGGCGCCACCTTCCACTTCTACCTGCCTCCCGCGCTGGACGCGGTCAACCAAGGTCCTTCCGCATGACGACTCTGCGTACCATCCTGCTGGCCGAAGACAGCCCGGCCGACGCTGAAATGGCCATCGACGCGCTGCAGGAAGCGCGCCTGGCCAACCCCATCGTGCACGTGGAAGACGGCGTGGAAGTGATGGACTACCTGCTGCGCCGCGGTGCCTTCGCCGATCGCGAGGAAGGCCTGCCGGCGGTGCTGCTGCTGGATATCAAGATGCCGCGCATGGATGGCCTGGAAGTGCTGCGGCAGATCCGCGAACACGAAGAACTCAAGCGCCTGCCAGTGGTCATCCTGTCCTCCTCGCGCGAGGAAAGCGATCTGGCGCGCAGCTGGGACATGGGCGTGAACGCCTACGTGGTCAAGCCGGTGGACGTGGACCAGTTCTTCGGTGCCGTGCAGACCCTGGGCAAGTTCTGGGCGCTGATCAACCAGGCGCCGGAGCGCGAGTAAGCCCATGGTCCTGACCGCCCACGCGCTCGGCCCGCTGCGCATCCTGCTGGTGGAAGATTCGCCGGAAGATGCCGAGCTGATGTCCGAACAGATTCTGGACGCAGGCCTGGAGGCCCGCTTCGAACGCGTGGAAAGCGCGGGCGAGCTGCGCCAGGCGCTGGCCGGTTTCCTGCCCGACATCGTGCTGTCCGACCTGAGCATGCCGGGCTTTTCCGGCGATGAAGCGCTGCGCATCGTGCGCGAGAGCGCGCCGGATGTGCCCTTCATCTTCGTCTCGGGCACGATGGGCGAAGACAATGCGGTGGAAGCGCTGCAGAAGGGCGCCAACGATTACATCATCAAGCACCAGCCGGCGCGCTTGCCGTCGGCGGTGGCGCGTGCGGTACGCGAGGCACGCAGCGCGGTGGAACGCATGCGCGTGGAAACCGAACTGATGCGCGCGCAGCGCCTGGAAAGCCTGTCGCTGCTGGCGGCGGGGTTGAGCCATGACCTGCGCAACATCCTGCAGCCGCTGCTGATCATGCCGGACCTGTTGAAGGCGCGTACCCAGGACCCGCAGCTGCACCACCTGGCCGATGTGATTGCCGAATGCGGGCGCCGTGGCCATGAGATGGCCGAATCGATGCTGTCGTTCGTGCGCGGTTCGCGCAAGCCCAGCGAACACATCCGCATCGATGACCTGTTCCAGGCGGTGGCGCTGCTGTTGCGCAGCAGCGTGCCCGATGCGGTCACCCTGGACGTGCAGGTGCTGGACGAAGGCCTGGCCGTGGACGCCAATTCCACCGAGCTGCAGCAGGTGCTGTTGAACCTGGCGTTGAATGCGATCCAGGCAATGCCCGACGGCGGCCGCCTGAGCCTGGTCGCGCGCCATGATGGCCAGCGCGAGGGCGTGGACTGGATGCGCATTGCCGTGGCCGACGAAGGCATCGGCATGGACGCAGATACGCTGTCGCACCTGTTCAATCCCTTCTTCACCACCAAGGCCGAGGGCACCGGGCTGGGCCTGATGTCGTGCAAGCGCATCGTCGAAGGCGCTGGCGGCAGCATCCAGGTCAGCAGCCAGCCGGGGCAGGGCAGCTGTTTCGAGCTGCACCTGCCGATGCACGACCGCGCCGACCGCAGCGAGCCGGTGGAACAGCTGGTGGCGCTGGGCAGTGGCCAATCGATCCTGGTGGTGGATGGCGAAGCGACGCGGCTTTCGCTGCTGGGCAATGCGCTGTCCAGCCAGGGCTACCAGTTGCAGCTGGCTTCCGACGGCCCAGCGGCGTTGCGCTGGATGCAGCAGGAGGCGATGCCGGCGCTGGTGATTGCCGATGCGGGATCGCGGTTGTTGCCGGCCAGCCAGCTGCTGGGCGAAATGGCGGCGTTGGGCTATCGCGGCCCGGCGCTGGTGCTGGAAGAGGCGCAGGTGGACATGCCCGCCGACGATGTTCCGGAAGGCATCCAGGTGCATGTGCTGCGCAAGCCGCTGCAGATGCAGCACGTGTTCCGCGCCGTGGCCGAAGCATTGGGGTGAGCGCAGGCCGCCGGGCATGACCCGGCGCTACCCCGCTTCGCCGCGCGAGGTTTCCCACGGGAACCTGGGCAGGCTTTCCACCGCCTGTTCCAGGCGCCGCGACCAGTTCTGGTGGATGTCGGCGTACAGCGCTGAATCGGCCCCCAGCCGCAACTGCTGGCCGACCCGCAGCTCGCCATCGCGGATCAGCGCCAGATCGATGGGCAGGCCCACCGACAGGTTCGAACGGATGGTGGAATCGAGCGACACGATGGCCGTGCGTGCGGCATCGCCCAGGCGCGTGGCCGGGCTGAGGATGCGGTCCAGGATCGGCTTGCCGTACTTGGATTCGCCGATCTGCAGGTACGGCGTTTCCGGTGAAGCGGCAATCGCGTTGCCCAGCGGGTACACCATGTACAGGCCGGGTCGCTCGCCGGCCACTTGGCCGCCGAAGATCAGCGTGGCCTGGGTGTTGACCCCGTCGTGGCCGTGTTCGGTGTGCTGGCACTTCACCTGGCTGTCCACCAGCAGCTGGCCGACGTAGGCCGCCGCCTCGAACAGGTGGGGCATATCGCGCAGGTTCGGCGTGCGCCGTTCGGCGGCATCGCGGGCCAGCCGCGAGACCAGCAGCTGGGTGGTGGCCAGGTTGCCGGCGGCCATCAGCACGAAGGCGGCCTGGCCGGGGTAGTCGAACACGTGCAGCTTGCGGTGCACGCGCACGTCGTCCAGCGAGGCATTGGTGCGGGTGTCGGCGGCGAAGACCAGGCCCTCATCCACCTCGATTCCAACGCAATAGGTCATGTCGGTGCCCTATCATGTGCGTCCCGGAGTGTAGGCAGGCCGCC
This sequence comes from Stenotrophomonas sp. YAU14A_MKIMI4_1, assembly GCF_003086855.1. NCBI lineage: Bacteria > Pseudomonadati > Pseudomonadota > Gammaproteobacteria > Lysobacterales > Lysobacteraceae > Stenotrophomonas > Stenotrophomonas sp. YAU14A_MKIMI4_1. The sequence continues at coordinate 3,766,184 of NZ_CP025998.1, read as the reverse complement.
GTGATGACGGCATGCCCACGTCCCCCAGAACGCCGCCACCGGAATCGCATGACCACCGTGCTCCTGAGCCTGGGCAGCAACGTCCAGCCCCGCCGCTACCTCCACGCCGCGGTGGCGGCCCTGCGCGAGCGTTTCGGCGCCGTGCGGGTGTCGCCGGCCTACCAGACCGCCGCCGTCGGCTTTGAAGGCCCGGCCTTCCTCAACAACGCCGTGGCGATCGAGACCGACCTGCCGCTGCAGGAACTGGACGACTGGCTGCATGCGCTGGAAGACGCGCATGGGCGCGATCGCAGTGGGCCGCGTTTTTCCGACCGTACGCTGGACATCGACGTGGTGTTCTACGGCGATCTGATCGTGGAAGGCCCCGGCCACCTGCGCATTCCGCGCCCGGAGCTGAAACATGCCTTCGTGCTGAAGCCGCTGGCCGATATCGCGCCGGATTTCATCGACCCGGTCAGTGGCCAGGACCTGGCCACGCTGTGGCGGGCGCACCGGCAGCATGGCGAGGCGTTCGAGGTGGTCGATCTCGCGTAGTGGCGGTTCCCGCTGCGCTCGCCGGGCACGGCCCGGCGCTACCCGCCGCCCGCATCGGTAGCGCCGGGCCATGCCCGGCGGAACGTTCAACTGACGGTGCGGCCGCCATCCACGCGCAGCGTGTGGCCGGTCACGAACTGCGCATCGGCCACCAGCCAGTAGACCGCCTCGGCAATCTCTTCCACGGTGCCGATGCGCGCCAGCGGCGTGCGCGCCAGCAGCGCTTCGCGGGCGAAATCATCCTTGCCCTGTTCCGGCCACAGGATCGCGCCCGGGGCGACCGCGTTCACCCGCACCTTCGGCGCCAGCTCCAGCGCCAGCGAACGGGTGGCCATTTCCAGCGCGGCCTTGGCCATCGTGTAGGCCACGTGGTCGCGCATCGGGTCGGTGCCGTGCAGGTCGGTCAGGTTCACGATGCTGCCGTGCTGGCGGCGCAGGTGCGGTGCGGCGGCCTGGGCCAGCAGCAGCGGGGCGCGTGCGTTCACCGCATACAGTTCGTCCATCGCCTCGGCGGTGACCTGGCCCAGCGGGGTGGCGAAGAAGTTGGAGGCGTTGTTGACCAGCGCGTCCAGGCGGCCGAAGTGGGCCGCCGCCTGGTCCACCAGGTCGGGCAGGGCGGCGGCGTCACGCAGGTCGGCCTGCAGGGCCAGCACGCTGCCGGGGCGGACGTTTTCCAGATCGAAGGCGGCCTGCTGCAGTTCGGCGCTGGATGTATGCGCGTGCAGCACCACCGACCAGCCACAGGCGTGGAACTGGCGGGCAATGGCCGCGCCGATCCGGCGTGCGCTGCCGGTGATCAGGGCCACGGGGGCGGTGTCGCTCATGAGGGTCCTCCAAGGCTCGGCTATCCTGTGCACCATTGTCACCGCATTCGAAGACGCCATGCAGCCCACCTTCCCCCTGCCCGAAGCCGATGCCCTGGCCCACAGCGACCAGCTGGCCGCCGCCCTGCGCGCTGAAATCCTTGCGCAGGGTGGGGCGATGCCGTTCTCCCGCTTCATGGAACTGTGCCTGTACGCGCCGGGCTGGGGCTATTACAGCGCCGGTGCCAGCAAGTTCGGCGGCAGTGGCGATTTCACCACCGCGCCGGAACTGGGCGCGCTGTTCGCCGGCAGCGTGGCCAATGCGCTGGCGCCGGTGTTCGGCCAGCTGGGCGCGCACGCCCGCCTGCTGGAACTGGGCGGTGGCACCGGCGCATTCGCCGAAGCCGTGCTGCTGCGCCTGGCCGAGCTGGATGCCCTGCCGGCGCGCTACGCGATCCTGGAACCCAGTGCCGACCTGCGCCAGCGCCAGCAGCAGCGCCTGCAGCAGAACCTGCCGGCCGAGCTGGCCGCGCGCGTGGAGTGGGTGGACCGCCCGTTCGACGATGACTGGGAAGGCGTGGTGTTCGCCAACGAGGTGATCGACGCGCTGCCCACGCCGCGCTTCCTGGTGAAGGACGGCGAGGTCTATGAAGAAACCGTAGAACTGGATGGCCAGGGCAACTTCATGCGCGGCGCGCAGCCGGCCGATGTGCTGCTGAACGGCGCGGTGCGCCATATCGAGCGCTATCTGGAAAAACCCTTCGCCGAGGGCTATCGCTCCGAAGTGCTGCCGCAGCTGCCGTACTGGCTGCAGGCGGTGGCCGGTGGCCTGCAGCGCGGTGCGATGCTGTTCGTCGATTACGGCTACAGCCGCGCCGAGTTCTACCAGCACGACCGCGATGACGGCACGGTGCGCGCGTTCTACCGCCACCACGTGCACAACGAGGTGTACCGCTGGCCGGGCCTGCAGGACATCACCGCGTCGGTGGATTTCACCGCGATGGCCGAGGCCGGCCTGCACGCCGGCTTCGATCTGGCCGGCTACTGCAGCCAGGCCAGCTTCCTGCTCGGCAATGGCCTGGACCAGGTGCTGGTACTGGCCGAAGAGCGCACCGATGAGGTGGGCCGCATCCAGCTGCGTGACCAGGTGAAGAAGCTGACCTTGCCGACCGAGATGGGCGAGCGCTTCCAGGTGATCGGCCTGCAGCGCGATGTGGATTTCGAGCCGGCCTTCGAACTGGGTGACCTGAGCTGGCGCCTGTGAGTGCGGCGCTGCCGCTGCTCAAACCACTGCGCCGGCCGCGGCTGTGGGCGGCGCTGTGGGCGCTGGCGGTGCTGGTGGTGATCGTGGTCTGCCTGATCCCACCGCCGCCGCTGGACCTGCCGAAGAACAGCGACAAGGTCGAGCACGTCCTGGCCTATTTCATCCTGGCCGGCAGCGCCGTGCAGTTGTTCCGCCGTGGCCGCCCACTGCTGTGGGCGGGCGTGGGCCTGGTGCTGATGGGCGTGTGCATCGAGTTCGCGCAGGGCGCGCTGACCAGCAACCGCAGCGCTGACGCGATGGATGCCATCGCCAACACGATCGGCGTGCTGGCGGGCATGGCCACCACCTTTACCCCGCTGCGCGACCTGCTGCTGCGCTGGCGGGGGTGAGGGATCCTGGCTCGGGGTCAGAGCCCTTTCCTGCGGAAAGGGATCCGACCCCGTAGTAGATCCACGCCATGCGTGGATGGGGGCAACGCGACCCGCGGGGTCAGAGCCCTTTCCTGCGGAAAGGGATCCGACCCCAGGGGCGCTTACCGCAGCGTGGCCTCATCCAGCACCCACATCGCCGGGCGCGTATCACCGGTGAAGTTGATGCACAGATCATCGGTACCGGTGATGCCGGCCGGCAGCGTGGCGTGCAGGGTCACGAAGCCATCGGCATCGGGCTTTTCCGGCAGCGGCACTTCGGCCAGCACCGGGCCGCTGCAGTCGCCGCGGCGGATGCGCATTTCACCGTTCGCGCGCGTGGCTTTTTCGAACTTGCGCGCCGGTTCGTCGTGGGCCAGCTGGAAGTAGTACGGAATGCGCCCGGCACGCACGTCGATGCCGCTGATACCGGCCAGCTGTGCATCGGCCCAGCGCCAGCACGGCTGGAAGATATCCACGTTGAATACGGCACGCTCGCCTTCGCGCGGGCCGTCGTCTTCCAGGCGCAGCACCAGGCCCTTTTCGCCCACGCAGCTGAGCAGCTGCTGGCTGCGGCGACTCAGCAGCGACTGCGCGCTGTAGTCGACCACGGTGGGCGCAGCGGCCAGCATCTGGCCCTGGTAGAACGCGGCCGCCTGCACGCTGGCCGGCAGCTTCTCGGTCAGCGGCGTGGTGTACAGCGGCGACTGCGCGGTCACCGGCTTGCCATCGGTGCGGTAACGCACCTCGTAGCCCAGCGGGTTGGACAGCGACACCGTTACCGTGTTGGCGGCGCGGTTGTCGGTCTGGCCCACGGCCACCTGGAACGGCGTCTGGGCGTAGGCCAGGCCCCAGGCACGGTAGCGCTGCAGCTGCGCCGGCAGGCGGGCCAGGAAATCGCGGAAATCACGCTGCGCGACCGGGCTCCAGCCGGTTTCGGCCACCGCTGCCAGGCGCGGGAACAGGTTGTGCTGCAGGCGCGCGTAGCTGCGCGTGTGCTCGGTGAACATGTTCGCCTGCAGGCCCAGGATGTGCCCGCGCTTGTCGGCGGCCAGTTCGGCCGGCACCGGCTCGAAGGCGTACAGCTTGGCCAGGTTCACCTGTGCCGGGCGGCCCGGCGGTTCGTTCGGCGAAGCAGTCTGCAGGTAATCCAGGTACAGGTGGGTGACCGGCGACATGATCACGTCGTGGCCGGCGCTGGCCGCGGCCAGGCCGCCTTCGGTGCCGCGCCAGGACATCACCGTGGCCTGCGGCGGCAGCCCGCCTTCGAGGATCTCGTCCCAGCCGATCAGGCGGCGGTCGTGTTCTTCCAGAAAGGTTTCCAGGCGCTTGATGATGTGGCTCTGCATGGCCATCTCATCCTTGATGCCCAGCTGGCGCATGCGCTGCTGCACGCGCGCCGAGGCGATCCACTGGTCTTTCACTGCTTCGTCGCCGCCCACGTGCACGTAGCGCGCGGGGAACAGCGCGATCACTTCTTCCAGCACGTTTTCCAGGAACTGCACCGTGCTGTCTTCGGTATTGAACAGGTTGGGGAACACGCCCCACTCGCTGATCGGCTGCAGCGGCGTGCTGATCGAGCCGAGTTCGGGATAGGCCGCAATGGCGGCGGTGGCGTGGCCGGGCACGTCGATTTCCGGAATCACCTGGATATGCAGCTTGGCCGCATAGGCAATCACTTCGCGGATCTGGTCCTGGGTGTAGTAGCCGCAGTACGGGTACTGCTTGCCGCTGACCGGATCGATGCCGCCATCGCCGGCGGGCAGGCGGCAGCTGCCGACGCTGGTCAGCTTCGGGTAGCGCTTGATTTCCATGCGCCAGCCCTGGTCGTCGGTCAGGTGCCAATGGAAGGTGTTGAGCTTGTGCGCGGCCATCGCATCGAGCACGCGCTTGATCTCGTCCAGGCTCTGGAAATGGCGCGCCGAATCGAGCATGAAACCGCGCCAGCTGAAGCGCGGTTCGTCGGAAATCTGCACGGCCGGCAGTACGCCGTTGCTGCCGCCGGTGGCCAGCTGGGCCAGGGTGGTGGCGCCGTAGAACAGGCCGGTCTCGTTGCCGGCCTGCACCCGCACGCCCTGTGCGTCGCTTTCCAGCGTGTAGCTTTCGCCGCTGTCGCGGAAGGTCGGCACGATCTGGAACTGGATGCTGCCCGTGTTCGCTACTGCGCCCTCACGCGCTGCGGCCAGGCGCGGGCCACCGCTGCGCGCCAGCAGGTCGGCAAACTGCGCGGCCACCCGCTGTGCGGCTTCGCCGTCGGCCAGCAGCGGGGTGTCGGCACGCACGGTGATACCCGCACCGGTGCCGCGCTGTACCCGCGCCGGCGCGGGAATCAGCATCAGGCTGCCATCACGCAGTTGCGGGCCCGGGCCCGAATCCAGGGCCGGCGCATCGGCGGCCAGCGCCGGCAGGGCCGCGAACAGGGTGCCCAGCAGCAGCGGGGCAAGCGGGGAAAATCGCATCGTGTCACTCCTGTGGTGGGCGGCCTGCAGTGGCCGCCGCGCAGGCGCCTGTGCGGGCGCCCACCGGTATCCCATCGTACGACGGGCCCGGAAGACCGGGCCCGTCGCGCGTGTTGCACTGCGCTGGCTTAGAACTTGAAGTGCACGGTGGCCATGTAGCGGCGGCCACTCTTGTACTTGCCGGCCAGGTGTTCCTTGTCGCCCAGGTACTGGAAGTAGGTCTCGTCCAGCAGGTTCTGCGCGTCGATGTTCAACGACCAGTTGTCGTTGAAGGTGTAACCGAAGCTGGCACCCAGTTCAGCGTAGTCATCCACGCTGGCCGGGGCCGCACCGGCCACGTAGCCACCGGCCAGGTAGCTGTCGCGCCAGTTGTAGGTCAGGCGGGCATTCACCGGGCCCTTTTCGAAGTACGGGCTGAGCGCGATGGCGTTGCGCGACTGGTAGGGCAGCGGATCGCCGGTGTTGTTCTCACCGTTGGCATAGGTGTAGTTGGCGGTCAGGCCGAAGCCGCTTTCACCGAAGGGCTGCTGCAGGCTGATGTTGAAGCCCTTCACGTGGCCGCTGCCGGCATTGCGCGGGCGCTGGATGCTGTAATCGCAGTAACCGTCGGCGGTGCAGCCGTTGGTACCGACGATGTTCGCCCAGGTGGCCGGCGAGGTATCGCGGATCGAGTTGTACTGGCGCTCGATGGTGGCCGAGGTGTCGATGTAGTTGTCGATCTTCTTGTAGAACACCGACCAGGCCACCACCGACTGCGGTGCGTAGTAGTACTCGGCCGATGCGTTGAAGTTCCACGACTCGTACGGCGACAGGTCGGCGTTGCCGCCCGAGCCGGTCAGGGTGGTGTCATTGAGGAAGGTGTTGTTGACCATCTGGTTGTACGGCGCCCAGGCGATCACCTTCGCCGCGGCAAAGCGGAACACCCAGTCATTGTCGGTGTCCCAGGCCAGGCTGAGCGACGGCAGCACGAAGTCTTCCTTCTTGGTGCGGGTCTGCCACTTGCTGTCCAGGTCGGTCAGGGTGGGGGTGCCACCGTAGACGAAGCCGCTGCCTTCGGTCTTGGAATCGACGTAGCGCACGCCCAGGTTGCCGCGCAGCGGCCCGTTGGAGAAGTTCAACTGCGCGTAGGCGGCGTTGTTGGTCTGGGTGAGCGCCCAGCTGTTGTTGAGGTAGCTGGCCGGATCGGGGTTGCTGTAGTCGATCGGGCTGTTGCGCACCCAGTTCAGCACGTTGTCACGGCCGGCCTGCACGTGGCGGCCCTGGTCCACGGTGAAGCCCTGGATGTCGGTCAGGCCGATGGTACCGACGTCGGCCAGGGTGCCCGGGGTCACGCCGCCATACACGTTCAGGGTGAAGGCTTCATCGTGCTTGCCATGGCGCACGCCGAACTGCAGCTGGTTGAAGATGCTGTCGAACTGCACGTTGAAGTCGAGCTGGGCGTAGGTGTCCTTGCTCTCGGTGGAGAACACGCCGTTGTTGCCGAACCAGCCACCGGCCGAACCCCAGTTGGCCGGATCGCGGGCACCGGCCGGGTCATCGAAGGTGATGCCCTTGTCCATGTTCCAGCTGTAGCCACCGTTGTAGAACGGTTCGATGAAGTACTGCGCCAGGTCCTTGTTCTCCGACTTGCTCTGGCCGACCTGGCCGCTGACGCCCCACGATTCGCTCTTCCATGCGCCGCGCAGGTCCACGCCCTTGGTGGTCACCTCGGACAGGCGCACGTTGTTGTCATAGATCAGCGTGCCGCTGTTGGCGGTGGCGCTGGCATCGGAATGGCCGCTGGTGGCCACGCCGTTGCGCACGGTGCCCAGCTGGTCCACCGCGTTCACGGTGCCCGGGTTCCAGGTCAGGAAGGAATAGAGCGACTGGTTGTAGTTGTCGAACTTTTCCTTGATGTACAGGCCGCTCAGGTTGAACTCGAGTTCGTCGGTCGGCTTGAACTGCAGGTTGACCACGGCGCTGTCGCGCTTGCGTTCCTGCTGGAACCAGGCGGCGTTGAACGAGTTCGGCACGTCCACGTCGGCGGCCACGCCGGTCGCGTTGGCGAAGGTGCTGGCCTTTACGTAGCCGAACACTTCCTTGCCCTGGCGGTCCACGGCTTCTTCATAGTGCTGCGCCGACACGGCCACGCCGAAGGTCTCGGCATCGTTCTTCCAGCTGTACAGCACGGCCGCGTTCGGCTTGCCTTCGCTGGCCTGCTGGCTGTAGCTGTAGCCCACCGAGGCGGCCACTTCGTTCTGCTTCATGTCCAGCGGCTGGCGGGTGTGCATCAGCACGGTGCCGCCCAGGCTGCCTTCGGTCAGGCGCGCTTCAGAGGACTTGATGATTTCAGCGCGGCCCAGGATCTGCGGCGCCAGCAAGGTGTAGTCGAAGCCGCGGTTGGGCTGTTCGCCGTACAGCCAGATGGCCTGCGCCACCGGGTGGTTGTCCAGGAAGGACAGGTTGAGGCTGGGATCGGTGCCGTCGATGCTGACACGCTCGCCCTGGCCGAAGCGACGGTCCAGGGTCACGCCCGGAATCTGCGACAGCGCTTCGGCCACGTTGGTGCTGGGGAACTTGCCGATGTCTTCGGCGGTGATCGCTTCAGACACACCCACGTTGTTGCGCTTGGTGTCCAGCGACTTTTCCAGGCTGGCACGGATACCCACCACCTGCACGGTGTCCAGGTCCTGCGGGGTCGTTTGCTGTGCATGCGCCGAGAAGGCGAGGCAGCCGACGATGGCTGCCGAAAGCAGAGTCTTGCGGGTGTTCATGATGTCTCTCCTCATCACTGGGTTGCGGTGTCGGCGGCGTGCGGTAGGTAGGAACGCGCACGGCTGCCTCTGCAGCAACCTGCGCGGTGGTGCGGATACAGCGCGTACAGCGTGTTGCGTACTGCGTATTGCCGATCAGGCGGGGTGGTGCAGCAGGAACCAGCTGGCGCCGCCGATCACGCCCAGCTGCCCATGCTCGACCACCTTCACCGGGATGCGTGCCAGCGCTTCGCCCATCGGCCCCTTCTGCAGGTAGCGTTCGACGAAGGTGCTGGCGCGCAGGTATTCGCGGATCTGCGGCAGGATGCCGCCGGCCAGGTACACGCCACCGTGGGCGCCGTAGAACAGCGCCATGTCGCCGATGGTGCTGCCCAGCAGGCCGCAGAACACATCCAGCGCCTGCCGTGCGTGTGCATCGCTGCCGGACATGGCCGCCGCGGTCACCGCGTCGGGGCTGGCCAGCTGCGGGGCATCGCCCTGCAGGGCGCAGACAGCGTGGTACAGGTTCATCAGGCCGGGGCCGGACAGGGCGTGTTCGATCGACACATGCGCACGCTCGCGCTGCATGTGGCGCACGATGTCCATTTCCAGCGCGGTGCTGGCCGCCAGGGTGGGCTGGCCGGCTTCGGTGGCCAGGACCACCGGGCCGTTCGCGGTGGGAATCCACAACGCCGCGCCCAGGCCGGTGCCGGGGCCGACCACCAGGGTCGGGCCGCGCGCGGCGCTTTCGGGCCCGCACAGGTGCAGCACGCCGCTGGCATCGACCTGCGCGGCGGCATAGGCCACTGCTTCGAAGTCGTTGACGATGTGCACGCGCTGCACGCCCACCTCGGCTTCGATCTGCCGCGCCGACAACGGCCAGGGCACGTTGGCGGTGATCACCGTGCCGTCTTCGCGGGCGTAGCCGGCGGTGGCCACCACGCAGTGCGCGGGGCGGGCGTCGTCGCCCAGGAAGTCGGAAAGGATGGCGGCCAGGCCGGCATGGTCGGCGTTGCGGTACTTGCGGTAGTCCAGCACCTGCACCGGATGGGCGGCATCGCCGCTGGCCTGCACCCGGGCCACGCGCACATGGGTGCCACCGACGTCAGCGGCCAGGAACGAGGGCGCGTGACGGGAAAGCACATGGGCCGGGGCGGGATGGCTGGCGGTCACGCGGGCTCCTGCTGCAGGTGGGTACCGGGCCCACGAAAGACCCGGCGATGGGGCGGAGTCTGTAACTGCGCTGACAACGATGTCAACGAGTTCGTGACACTTTCGTTGCTGCGACGCAACGAATCAAGTGCCGGGTAAACGTTTACACCGCGTGATGGTCGTTCGGTCCCGCAGGCCGTTGTCTCACAAGCGTCAAGGCCTGTCGCCCATTCAGCGGGATTGCCTCGGGTGTCCTTGCGCAGTGCAGCACCCGCGCGAACCGGTGCAGATTGGAAGTTGACAAACCGCCGCCGTCCATCGAAAGAATGTGACAACGTTGTTCCCAGCCACTCTCCGACGCCGCGTTCTGCGGCCGTCGCCGCAGGAGCCCTCCTGATGTCCGCCGTCCCCGCTGCAAGCGCGCGCCCGAACGTGGCCACCTCCATCGCCATCGTCGGCGTGTTGTTCTTCCTGATCGGCTTCTTCACCTGGCTCAACGGCCCGTTGATCACCTTCGTCAAGCTCGCCTTCGAGCTCAGCGAGGTCGGCGCCTTCCTGGTGCTGATGGTGTTCTACCTGTCCTACTTCTTCCTGGCGCTGCCCTCGTCGTGGATCCTGCGCCGCACTGGCATGAAGAAGGGCCTGAGCCTGAGCCTGCTGGTGATGGCCGGTGGCGCGGCACTGTTCGGCGAATTCGCCACCCAGCGCTGGTACCCCGGCGCACTGGGCGGCCTGTTCGTGATCGGCAGCGGCCTGGCGTTGCTGCAGACGGCCATCAACCCGTACATCTCCATCCTGGGGCCGATTGAAACGGCGGCGCGGCGCATTGCGTTGATGGGCATCTGCAACAAGATCGCCGGCATCCTGGCGCCGATCCTGATCGGCACGGTGGTGCTGCATGGCATTGGCGATCTGGACGTGCAGGTGCAGGCGGCCGATGCCGCGACCAAGGCCGTGCTGCTGAACCAGTTCGCCGCCAAGATCCACGCCCCGTACCTGGCCATGGCGGCGCTGCTGGTGGTGCTGGCGGTGGCGGTACTGTTCTCGCCGTTGCCGGAAATCAAATCGTCCGAAGCCAACGCCACGCCGGTGGCCGCCGGTGCGGTCGAGCGCCGCAGCATCTTCCAGTTCCCGCACCTGTGGCTGGGCGTGCTGTGCCTGTTCGTGTACGTGGGCGTGGAAGTGATGGCCGGTGATGCCATCGGCACCTACGGTCATGGCTTCAACCTGCCGCTGGACGAGACCAAGATGTTCACCGCCTTCACCCTGGGCGCCATGCTGGTCGGTTACGTGGTCGGCCTGCTGGTGATTCCGCGGGTGGTGTCGCAGTCGCGCTACCTGACCCTGTCGGCGGTGCTGGGCGTGGTGTTCTGCCTGGGCGCGTGGGCAACGCACGGCTATGTGTCGGTGGCCTTCGTGGCCCTGCTGGGCTTTGCCAACGCCATGATGTGGCCGGCCATCTTCCCGCTGGCCATCCGCGGCCTGGGGCGTTTCACCGAAACCGGTTCGGCCCTGCTGGTGATGGGTATTGCCGGTGGCGCGATCATTCCGCAGCTGTTCGCCCTGCTCAAGCAGCACATCGATTTCCAGCTCACCTTCGTGCTGCTGATGGTGCCCTGCTACCTGTACATCCTGTTCTATTCGGTGGTGGGCCACCGCGTGGGCCTGCCGCAGGACCGGGGCTGATCGGCGATGATGGACGGCAGCCAACCCCAGGAAAAACCGATGCGCAGAGCGACCATCAAGGACGTTGCCGAAAAGGCCAAGGTCTCGCTGAAGACGGTGTCGCGGGTGATCAACAACGAGCCCTCGGTGATGCAGGCCACCCGCGCGCGGGTGCTGCGTGCCATCGCCGAGCTGGACTACGAACCCGATCCGTCCGCGCGCAACCTGCGCAGCGGCACCACCTTCGTGATCGGGCTGGTGTATGACAACCCCAACCCGTACCACATCATCGGCGTGCAGAACGGTGTGCTGGCGGCCTGCCGCGAAACCGGCTTCGGCCTGCAGATCCACCCCTGCGATTCCAGTTCGCCGCTGCTGGCCGACGAGCTGGCCGACTGGGTGCAGCGCTCGCGCTTGGCCGGGCTGGTACTGACCGCCCCGATGTCCGAGCGCCGCGACCTGATCCAGGCGCTGACCGCGCGCGGCATCAAGCTGGTGCGCATCATTGCCGCCACCGAAGACCCGGCCGATGGTGCCTGCGTGTTCGTGGACGACCGCGAGGCCGCCTACGAGATCACCGAGCACCTGATCCAGCTCGGCCACCAGCGCATCGGCTTCCTCTGGGGCGGCACCTCGCACCGTTCTTCCGGCGAACGTTATGCCGGTTACGAGGCGGCCCTGAAGGACTACGGCATGACCGTGGACAAGCACCTGGTGGTGCAGGGCGATTACACCTTCGACGATGGTTTCCGCGGTGCGCGCCGCCTGCTGGCGCTGCGCGAACCGCCCACCGCCATCTTCGGTTCCAACGATGAAATCGCCGCCGGTGTGCTGGCCGCGGCCAAGTCGGCCGGCATGAGCGTGCCCTACGACCTGTCCATCGCCGGCTTCGAGGACAGCCCGTTCTCGCGCCAGTCGTGGCCGCCGCTGACCACCGCCAAGCAGGCCACTGAAGACATCGCCCGCCATGCCGCGCGCCTGCTGATCGGCCAGCTGCGCAGCGATGCCTACGATGAGGCGCCCGCGTCGCTGCACAACCAGGGCTTCGTGCCGCAGCTGGTGGTGCGCGGTTCCACTGCGCCGATGCGCCCGTCCGGCGCCCGTCCCCTTCCTTCCGAACCCGCCTGAGCCCGCCATGTCGCTGTCAGACCCCACCGCCACCCTGATGTTTGCCGAAGCCGCCGAAGCGGCCGATGTGGTCGCACGCCAGTTCGCCCGCAACCACGCCACCATGGAAACCCTGGCCGCCAGCCTTCGCGCGGCGCCGCCGCCGTTCGTGGTGACCTGTGCGCGCGGCAGTTCCGATCATGCCGCCACCTACGGCAAGTACCTGCTGGAAACCCAGCTGGGTCTGGTGGTGGCCTCCGCGTCGCCATCGGTGGGTTCGGTCTATGCCGCACCGCTGCAGTTGCGCGGCGCGCTGTTCATCGTCATTTCGCAGTCGGGCAAGAGCCCGGACCTGCTGCGCAATGCCGAGGCCGCCAAGGCCGCCGGCGCACGCGTGGTGGCGCTGGTGAACGTGGAAGATTCGCCGCTGGCGCAGCTGGCCGACACGGTCATTCCGCTGCACGCCGGTGCTGAAAAGAGCGTGGCCGCGACCAAGAGCTACCTGGCCTCGCTGGCCGCGCTGCTGCAACTGGCCGCGTACTGGAAGCAGGACAGCGCCCTGCGCAATGCGCTGGACCTGCTGCCCGATGCGCTGCGCGAAGCGTGGCAGTGCGACTGGACGGCGCTGACCGAGGGTCTGGTCGATGCACACAACCTGTTCGTGCTGGGCCGTGGCCTGGGCCTGGGCGCAGCACAGGAAGCCGCGCTGAAGTTCAAGGAAACCTGCAGCCTGCACGCCGAAGCGTATAGTTCGGCCGAAGTGAAGCATGGCCCGATGGCGCTGGTGGACCGCGGTTTCCCGGTGCTGGCCTTCGCCCAGCCCGATGAAACCGGCGCCGGCACCCGTGCGGTGGTGGATGAATTCAGCGCACGCGGTGCGCAGGTGTGGCTGGCCGGTGCCGGTGGCAACCTGCCGGTGGCGGCAGCACCGCACCCGCTGTGCGCGCCGTTGCTGACCGTGCAGAGCTTCTACCGCGCGATCAATGCGCTGGCCCTGCGCCGCGGCTTCAACCCGGATCTGCCGCCGCATCTGAACAAGGTTACGGAGACGGTGTGATGGCCGCTGCCCCGCGCAAACAGGTGCTGCGCAACGCGCGCATCCTGACCGGCGATGATTTCCGCGACGACCTGGCGGTCGTGGTCGAAGACGGGCGCATCACCGCGCTGCTGCCCGATGCCGCCCCGCAGCTGGGCGCCGCCGGTGAACAGGTGGACCTGGGCGGCGGCTGGCTGCTGCCCGGCTTCATCGACGTGCAGGTGAACGGCGGTGGCGGCGCACTGTTCAACAACACGCCGGACGTGGCCGCGCTGCGCACGATCGCGCAGGCACACCGGCGCTTCGGTACCACCGCCATGCTGCCGACGCTGATCAGCGACGACGTGGGCGTGATGCGCGAGGCCATCGCGGCGATGCGCGATGCCATCGCGCAGGGCGTGCCGGGGGTGATCGGCATCCATCTGGAAGGCCCGTACATCGCCCCGGCGCGCAAGGGCACCCACGATGCCAGCAAGTTCCGCGTGCCCGATGCCGAGGAGATTGCGCTGGCCGCTTCGCTGGATAACGGCGTGACCCTGCTGACCCTGGCCCCCGAGCGGGTGCCGCTGGAGTCGATCCGTGCACTGGTGGAGCGCGGGGTGATCGTGGCCGCCGGGCATACCGCCGGCAGTTATGAAGAGATCCGCGCCGGCCTGGATGCCGGCGTGCGCGGCTTCACCCATCTGTACAACGCGATGTCACCGCTGCAGGGGCGCGAGCCCGGTGCGGTGGGTGCTGCGCTGGAAGACCGTGACAGCTGGATCGGGATCATCGTTGATGGCGTGCACGTGCACCCGGCCAGCCTGCGCGTGGCGCTGGCAGCCAAGCCGCGCGGGCGCCTGCTGCTGGTGACCGACGCCATGCCGCCGGTCGGTGCCGATGACCCCAGCTACGTGCTGTACGGCGAAACCATCACCGCCGTGGATGGCGTGGTGCGCAACGCGGCCGGTGCGCTGGCCGGTTCGGCGCTGGACATGGCCACGGCCGTGCGCAACACCGTGCAGTTGCTCGGCCAGCCGCTGGCCGAGGCCGCGCGCATGGCCTCGACCTACCCGGCGCAGTTCCTGAACGTGGATGATCGCCTGGGCCACATCGCCGAGGGCTACCAGGCCGACCTGGTGCTGCTGGACGATGCATTGCAGGTGCGCGGCACCTGGATTGCCGGGCAGTACGAGGCCGCGTGATGGGCGCGGCGGCGTCGGCACGGCTGGGCTCGATCGACGCGCTGCGTGGCCTGACCGTGGCCGGCATGCTGCTGGTCAACAACCCCGGTGACTGGGGCGCGGTGTTTGCGCCGTTGCGCCATGCCGAGTGGCATGGCTGCACGCCCACCGACCTGGTGTTTCCGTTCTTCCTGTTCCTGGTGGGCGTATCGATGGCCTTCAGTGTGGCCCCGCGTGCGCAGGACCGTGCCGCGCGCCCGGCGTTGGCCAAGGGCGTGCTGGAGCGCGCGCTGCGCATCGCCATTGCCGGGGTGCTGCTGCACCTGCTGGTGTGGTGGGCGCTGCATACTCATCACTTCCGCATCTGGGGGGTGCTGCAGCGCATCGCGCTGTGTGCGGCGCTGGTGGGCGTGCTGGCGGTGTATGCGCGGCCACGCACGCAGCTGGCGCTGCTGGTCGGCCTGCTGGTGGGCTACGCGGTGCTGCTGCTGGGCAGCGGCGATCTGGCGCCGTTTACCAATCCGGCCAGCCGCTTGGATACCGCGTGGTTTGCGCCGTGGATCTACCAATGGCAGGCCGACACCGGTCTGGGTCACGACCCGGAAGGCCTGCTGAGCAGCCTGGGCGCGCTGGCCACCACCGTGCTCGGCCTGCTGGCCGGTGGCCTGCTGCGCGCCGGCCGTGGCGCTGCACTGGCCGGGGTGGGCGTGGCCTGTGCCGTGCTGGGTCTGCTGCTGGCAACGGTACTGCCGTTGAACAAGCAGCTGTGGACGTCGAGCTACGTGCTGTGGACCGGTGGTCTGGCCGCGTTGGCGCTGTGGCTGGGGCATGTGTTGATTGACCGCCGCGGTTGGCCCGCGCTGGGGCGCCGTTTCGGCGTGAACGCGATTACCGCCTACCTGGGCGCATCGGTGATGTCGGTGGTCTTGCTGGCCAGCGGGGCGTGGGGCTGGGTGTGGCAGCAGCTGTCCACGGCGATGCCGGGGGCGCTGGCGTTGGCGTCGCTGCTGCAGGCGGCGGCGTTCGTGGCGCTGTGGTGGGGCGTGGTGTGGTGGCTGGACCGGCGTCGCATTTATTTGAAGGTATGAGCGGGGTGGGGTTGGCGGGTGGAGCATCCACGAATGGCGTGGATCTACTGGCCGTGCGGGGGTAGGCGCATCCACGCATGGCGTGGATCTACTGGCCGTGCGGGGGTAGGCGCATCCACGCATGGCGTGGATCTACTGGCCGTGAGGGGGGCGCATCCACGCATGGCGTGGATCTACGGCCCGTGGGGGTTGCGTGGATGTGGCGAGTAGAGCCACGCCATGCGTGGCTGCGCGTGCCGTCCGGCGGAAGTCACACTTGTCGCGTGATGGAATCTTCACTTCCAGCCTTGGGGGCTTCTTTTAGGGTAGGCGCGCCCGTTTTCTGAGCAGTGCCGTGCATCGCAGTTCCTGACCCCCGTTCCAGGAGTGCTGTATGTCCCGTGCAGATCTGTGTGCAGTACGTCGTTCGCCCTTGTTCCTCGCCTCGGTGCTGGCCCTGGCTGCCCCATCGGCCTGGGCAGGATGCGATTCCAGCGCCCCCGTGGCCGGACAGACCGTCACCTGCAGTGCCGATCCGCCGAATCCGTACATCACACCGATTACGGCCAGTGGCGCCGGCGGCATCACCGTGAACGTGGCCAGTGGCGCGCAGCTGCTGCAGAGCGGTGGTGCAACGCCGCTGGCACTGACCGGCGCAGGTGGCCATGTGCTGCTGAACCAGGGCGCGATCACCGCCACCGGCGGTATTGCCGTGCAGCTGGGCGGGGGCAGCCGCGTCGACAACCTGGGCAGCATCAGCACCGGCAACACTACTGCGCTGCAGTTCACTGGCGCGGGGGACAGCGTGCTGGTCAACCGCGGCACGATCAGCGGCCGCACCGGCGTGCAGTTCGGCGCCGGCAATGATCGACTGGAGATGCTCGCAGGCAGCATCAGCGGTGCCGTACTGCAGGGCGATGGCAACGACGTGCTGCTGCTCAGCGATGGCACCCTGGACAGCGTTGACCAAGGCAACGGCGATGACCAGATGACCGTGCGCGGCGGCACCATTACCGGACTGGTCACGCAGGGCAGCGGCGCCGACGATTTCGTCATGAGCGGCGGCAGCATCGGCGCCCTGCAGCAGGGCGACAACATCGATACGTTCCGCATGAGCGGTGGCCGCATCGTCGGTGCGTTCGAAGATGGCGACCAGGCCTGGATGACCGGCGGCCGCATCGGCCGGGTCAACATGAAGCTGGACAAGAACCTCTGGGACCAGTCAGGCGGCACGGTGGATGGCAACGTGGTGACCGGTTTCGATACCGACACCATCATCATTTCCGGCACCGCCTATATCGGCGGCAACATCAGCGTGAGCGGTGGCGCCGACAGCGTGACCATCACCGATGGCACCGTGCGCGGGCAGATACTGCTCAGTACCGGCAACGACACCTTCACCTGGAATGGCGGTGGCATCGTCTATGGCGCCATCGATGCCGGCCCCGACGATGACGTGGCCACGCTGGCCAACCTCAACCAGGGCAGCCTGGGCGCAGTGCCGCTGTTCGACGGCGGCAGTGGCAACGACCGGCTTGCGCTCAGCAACGTCAAGATGACCGGCGTGGGCCGCCTGCAGAACTGGGAAACCATCAGCCTGGCCAGCAGCACCGAACTGACCTTCGATGGCGATCTGCGGCTGGGCGACAGTGCAACCGGCACCGGCACGCTCACCCTGGATGACACCAGCACGCTGTACGCGGGCAGCGGTTCCAATGCGGTGCGCCCGTTCACCGGCAGCGCGCTGGTGAACGTGGTCAATGCCGGGCGCATCGACCTGACCGGCGTGGGCGCCGGCGATGTATTCACGATCCGCGGTAACTATCGGGGTGAGGGTGGCGGTCTGTACCTGCGCACCGTGCTGGGTGGGGACGATTCGGTCACTGATCGCCTGGTGATCGATGGCGGCGCGGCAACCGGCACGACTGGCATCGGCGTCCTCAATGCCGGCGGCGGCGGCGCGGCCACGCTGGCCGACGGCATCCTGGTGGTGCAGGCGCTGAACGGTGCAACCACCGCAGCCGGTGCGTTCTCGCTGTTCGCCCCGGTGTCGGCCGGTGCCTACGAGTACTTCCTGTTCAAGGGCGGCGTAAGCGCGGGCAGCGGTGAGAACTGGTATCTGCGCTCCACCCTGGTATCCGGCCCGGTGGCGGCACCCAGCGGAATCGGCAGCACCGCCGAGCCGCCGCCGCCCACGCCGCCCGTGGCGCCGCCGCCCGCGATTGCACCGGCCCCGCCACCGCCGCCCGAAGGGGCGGTGGACCCGGACCTGACCGCTGCCGAGACTGCGCCCCCGGCGCCACCGCCGCAGCCGGCCGACGTTGCCCCGCCCAGCGACCCACCGGTGCCCGATGTGCCGGTGGCCGGTGGTGCACTACCGGGCCTGGGCCCAGCGCCCAGTGCCGGCGCGCGACCTGCGCAGAGCGACGTGGTGCCGTTGTACCGCCTGGAAACGGCGACCTATGCGGTGGTGCCGCCGCTGTTGCGCGAGGCGTCGCTGGCCAGCCTGGGCACCTTCCACGAGCGCCAGGGCGAGCAGCGTCTGCTGTACCACACCGGCGCCCTGCGCACCGCCTGGGGCCGACTGGTCGGGCAGAGCAGTGAGATCCAGTGGAAGGGCGATGCCCAGCCCGGCTTCGACGGCGATCTGATGGGCGTGCAGGCCGGTCTGGATGTCTGGGCCGCCGCCGCCGATGCACATCGCAACCAGATCGGCGTGTTCGTCGGCCGCACCCGCGCCGATGGCCGGGTGACCGGCCTGGCCTTGGGCTGGGAGAACGTGCAGGTGGGCCAGAGCCGCCTGGACGACAAGCACGTGGGCCTGTACTGGACGCTGACCGGCCGTGACGGTGGATATCTGGACGCGGTGGCGATGCAGAGCCGCTACGACGGCCGCATGCGCTCATCGCGCGGGCTGGGCATTGATGTGCGTGGCGACGGCACCACGCTGTCGCTGGAAGCCGGCAAGCCCCTGCTGCAGTTCGGGCAATCGGCCTGGTGGCTGGAACCGCAGATACAGGTGATCTGGCAACGCAGCTCGCTGGATGACCAGCGCGACGCGGTGTCGGCGGTGTCGTTCGACAGTGACAACGCCTGGACCGGCCGCGTGGGCCTGCGCCTGGCCGCTGATTATCAGTTGGCGGACAACGGTTGGCAGCCGTACTTCAAGCTGAACTACTGGCACGGCCGCTCCGGCGAGGACCGCGTGCAGTTCGACACCGACGTGATAACCAGCGCGCAACGCTCGCGCGCGCTGGAAGCCGGCATCGGGGTGGTGGGGCGCTTCAACCGCACCATCAGCGCGTATGCCGTGGCCGACTACACCCGCGAAGTAGGCGGCAGCCGCAACGAAGAACGGCGCGTGATCGAAGGCAACATCGGCCTGCGCGCAGACTGGTAGCGCCGGGCCCCTGCTTTGGTAGGTGTCGACCTTGGTCGACACGCCATGACCCGCCGGAAAATCCACCCGACGCCATGACCCGCTCTGGTAGGTGTCGACCTTGGTCGACACGCCATGACCCCGTAGCGTCGAGCTTGCTCGACGGCTGTTGGCAAGGCAGTCGAGCAAGGTCGACGTTACCGGCGGCTACCGACAACGTCATGAACCAGCGCGCCCGCATGCCCGGCTAGCACCACCACCGCCTGCAGCAACCCTTCTTCCACCTGCGCCGGGCACTGCGCGGCCACATCATCCAGCTCCCGCGCCGACTGTGCCGCCAGCAGCACGCCACCGCAGGCCGAAAGCGCCGCCAGGCAGCGCGCAGCGTCGGCCAGACCGCGCCCGCGTGCATCGTCAGCCTCGTGTGCCACGCCGCGTAACCGGGTGAAGAATGCCGATGGCGGTGTGGTTTCTGCGGCTTCCATCAACGCATGTTCCAGGGCCTCGGCCACGGCACTGGGCAACGCCAGCCCGGGCAGCGCATTGCCCAGCAGGGCTTGCAGACGGGGATAGGTGGGGTAGAGCGTGGTCATGGCGGCAACCTCACAAGGCAAGGCCACCGGCGTCGTGCAAGGTGGCGGGCGGTGCGGGTTGGCGTGCCGGTGAAGTTGCTCAAAGGGAACGAAGCCGGCGGATCCGGGAGATCCCCACGCACCGCCCGCCGCAGAACGACGGACGGTGCAGTATTCGGGCCAGCGACATGTTCGCAAGCCCGCCTTTGAACTACTTCATTCAGGACGCCAATCCCGGCCAACGCTGGATGCGTTGGCAAAGCCACCTTCGCGGTTTCACTGCAGCGCAGCCATGAGCAAAGTTGCAAATCCTGCCGCGGCCCAGGAGTGCGAAACACGACACGTCGCGCGACGTCCAACGGCGTATCCTCGTTCCTCCATCTTCCGGCGAAGGAACGTCGAATGCCCATGGGTATCCGCATCACGATTCTGGCACTGACCGCCGCAATGGCGGCACCTGCCCACGCCATCGAACTGCCCACGCGGCAGGCCCAGATCGAACTGGTGGACCTGCTGGAGCGCGAGGCGCTCTACCGTGATCGCGTGGATTGGCCGGAGATCCGTGCACGCATGAGTGCGGCGCAGGGCAACCCGGAGAAAATACGCGACGTACTGAAGGAAGCCATTGGCCGCAGTTCGGGCGGGCACGGTGCGTGGCTCAGCCCGAAGCGGATGCGCGCGGAAGCGCAGCGGCCAGGACGGGCCAACAACGGCGGCGCCGCCAACGCCACCGCAGGCATGACGGCCACGTCGACCGATACACCGCCTGTTGACCCACGCATCGGCTGGGTCGAGATCGGCGCGTTCTCCATCGTTCCCGGCCCGGAGCTGCAGCAGAAGATGCAGCAACGCGCCGCGCGCTGGCAGGCGACCATCGGTGAGCAGGACAACGGCACCCGCTGCGGCTGGATCGTGGATCTGCGTGGCAACACGGGCGGCAACATGTGGCCCATGCTGCTGGGTGTCGCCCCGTTGCTGCGGATGACCGCCGGCGATGACGAGACCGTGGGCGCGTTCGTCACCGCCGACGGCCCTTCCGCCTGGCAGTCCACACCGTCTGGCCTGCGTCTGGGCGCGGGCGCCATCGTCGATCTGGGTAAGCCGGGCTATCAGCTGAAGCACCCGGCCGCGCCCGTGGCCGTGCTGACCGGGCCGCACACCGCCAGTGCCGGCGAAGCGACGGCGCTGGCATTCCGTGGTCGCCCGCAGGCGCGCAGTTTCGGCGAACCCACCCGGGGTGTGTCCACCGCCAACGTGGTGCGGCCGCTGGTCGACGGCAGTTCCCTGGTGTTGACCACCAGCGTGATGCAGGACCGCCACGGTCGCGGCGATGGGCGGAAGATAGTGCCTGACGAGCACACCCGCGGCGCTGCAGCCACCGTTGCCGCCGCCCAGGCGTGGCTGCTGGCGCAGCCGGCGTGTAGTGGAGGCTGAAGGATGTTGCTGATCGGCCAGCAGGAACGGGTGGTGGTGGTCGGCCCGACCGAGGCACACCACTGCCTGCGCTGCCAGACAGAAACCGACTTTGCCCCGCAGCTGCGCTACCGCATGGCGCGCATCGACCTGCTGTTTGGCTTCGTCTACCAGCGCCGCTACGAACTGGCCTGCACCGGCTGCGGCCATG
Source organism: Stenotrophomonas sp. YAU14A_MKIMI4_1 (assembly GCF_003086855.1). Classification (NCBI taxonomy): domain Bacteria; kingdom Pseudomonadati; phylum Pseudomonadota; class Gammaproteobacteria; order Lysobacterales; family Lysobacteraceae; genus Stenotrophomonas; species Stenotrophomonas sp. YAU14A_MKIMI4_1. The sequence continues at coordinate 3,745,220 of NZ_CP025998.1, read as the reverse complement.
GCTGGGTGCTGGACACCGAGACCCTGGACCAGCAGCTGGGCGGGGTGCCGATACCGTTCCGGCACCGCTTTGGACTACCGCTGATGCTGGTGGTGGTGGCTGGGCTGGCGGTGGTGGGGTGGATGTGGCGGCAGGGCTATCTGGCCTGAGGTCCCGGCCTGCTAAAGTGGTGGCCAGCAATCACGTACCGGAAGCGACCATGGACCACGACACGCCGTTTGAACCCACCAACGACCTGGAGGTCCGTCTGCTGCAGGCACAGGACGGCACGCTGACCGCCGCGCAGTTCCTGGACGGCCTGCTGACCGCGCCGGTGTTCGTGCTGCTGGACAAGGCCATTGGTGAAGATGGCGCCTGGGACGAGAGCATTTCACCGCTGGTGCTTACCAGCGAAAGCGGCGAGCCGATGTTCGCTGTGTTCACCGCGCCGGAACGCGCCGAGCTGTGGCACGAACAGCTGCCGCAGTTTGCCCATGCCATGCCGATTGCCGTGCACGCGCTGCTGTCGGGCATTGGCGAGGGCGTTGGCCTGGTGCTGAACCCCGGCCTGGACGTGGGCATGGAGATGATTCCCGATGCCGTGGCCCAGCTGAAGGAGCGCGCCGCGGCGATTACCCGCGGCATGGCGCACTGACCGCGCTCAGCGCGCCGCCGCGATCGCCTTCACCCGCGCCCTGGCCAGCGCTTCGCCAATGGCCGGGCCTTTCAGGTGGGTGGTATCCAGATCGCGCGCCTGCACTGAAAGCGCGGCCTGGTGCAGGCGCTTGAGCGTTTCGCCCTGCGGGTAGTCGCTGTCTTCGAAACCCAGCCGGCCGCGCTTGTCGGCCTCGCAGCACAGCGCGATGCGCGCCACGCGTTCGGGCCGGCGCAGCGCATCGCAGCGGCCCAGCAGCTCCAGCACGGTGGCATCGCGCAGTTCGTCGATGCGGTGCACGTTCAAGTGCTCACGGCAGACCGCCTCCGCCAGCTGCTGGTGCTCGGTGGGAATCTTCAGCCGTGCGCACAGTTCCTTCAGCGGCTTCACGCCACGCTGCTCGTGCATGATGTGGCGCGGCCATTCGTCCTGCGGGGTCAGGCCCTTGCCGAGGTCGTGGGTGAGGGCGGCGAAGCCGACCAGGTCATCGCCCGGCGCCAGGCGTGCGGCCATGTCGCTGACCATTTCCTGGTGGATGCCGGTGTCGACTTCCGGATGGAATTCGGCACGCTGCGGCACGCCGTACAGTGCTTCCAGTTCCGGCAGGATCGGGCCCAGCGCGTGCGCGTCGTGCAGCGTGCGCAGGAAGGCGGACGGGCGTTCGCAGACCAGCGCTTTGCGCAGTTCCTGCCAGACGCGTTCGGGCACCAGCGCATCCAGCTCGCCACTGGCGGCGACCTCGCGCATCAGCGCCATGGTTTCGTCGGCGACGGTAAAGCCCAGCGGCGCGAAGCGCGCCATGAACCGTGCCGCGCGCAGCACGCGCAGCGGGTCTTCCACGAATGCCGGACCGACATGCCGCAGCACGCGCTGCTGCAGATCGCGTGCACCGCCGTAGGGGTCGACCAGAGTGCCGGTGTCTTCGTCGCAGGCAATGGCGTTGATGGTGAAATCGCGGCGCTGCAGATCCTCTTCCAGGGTGACCGCCGGATCGGCATCGACCACGAAGCCGCGATAGCCGCGGCCGGATTTGCGTTCGGTGCGCGCCAGTGCGTATTCCTCACCGGTCTTGGGATGCAGGAAAACCGGGAAATCGCGGCCCACGGCGGTGTAACCCTGCGCTTCCATCTGCGCGGGGGTGGCGCCGACCACCACCCAGTCACGGTCACCGGCGGGGCGCTGCAGCAGGCGGTCGCGCACGGCGCCGCCGACAAGATAGATCTTCATGGTGAGGATGATCGCACGGGCGTGTGTTGCCGCGCTGCGCCCTGGCCGGGCATGGCCCGGCGCTACCGGTTCGGACGGCATTGCGGGGTGGCGCCGGACCAAGCCCGGCGCCACCCGCTGCGTCGATCAATCCCCGCCCTGTTCGGCGTTGGTGGCGCAGGTGAAGGCCTTGCGCTTGTCCACCAGGCGGCCCATCAGGCGGTCGCTGAGCGGCAGGGCATTGCCGTTGAGGCGCCAGTCGTAGATCACGCTGAAGGCCAGCACGCGGGCCACGTATTCGCGGGTTTCCTTGTAGCTGATGGTCTCGATCCACAGGTCCGGGTCGAAGCCCGGGCGCTGGGTCTGCCAGCGTGCGGTCGGGGTCGGCCCGGCGTTGTAGGCGGCGATGGTCACGTAGGGCAGGCCGTCGTACTTGTTCATCAGCTGGCGCAGGTACGCGGTGCCGATGGCGATGTTGGTGTCCGGGTCGTACAGGCTGTCGGCGCCGCCGTAGCCGGTCAGGCCGATCGACTTGGCCACGCTGGCACCGGTGGTGGGCAGCACCTGCATCAGGCCCATGGCGTTGGCAGGCGAGCGCGCGCGCGGGGTGAACGTGCTCTCGGCGCGTATCTCGGCGGCCACCCAGGCCGGGTCGATGGCGTTGCGCGCCGATTCGCGGCGGATGGTGCTGTCGTGGTGCAGCGGGAAGCGCAGGTCGTACAGGCGCTGTTCCTGCGGCTGCTTGCCCAGCGCGAACACGGCGCGGTCGAACCAGCCGTTGTCCTGCGCCACGCGCACGGCCAGGCGGCGCTGGGTGTCATCGAAGCGCGACAGCGCGCTGTTCCATTCGGCCACGGCCCAGCCGGTGCGGTCGATCTGGTACAGCGCCATGGCGCGCTGGATGGCCGGATCGCGGGCGACCGCGGCCTGCGCCTGGGCACTGTCGTTGGGCTTCCACGGGCACAGCGTGTACGCCTGCTGCAGCTTGTCGGCCGCCAGGAAGCCGTGGAAGGTGGGCGCGCGCGCGGCATCGCGGAACAGCGGCTGCGCCTGCTGCACCTGCCCGGTCTTTTCCAGCATGCGCCCTTCGAAATACGCCCAGCGCGAATCGCTGCGCTGCTTGCTGCCCATCTTGCGGATCGCGGCCAGCGCGGCCGGCCAATCGCCGCGCGACATCGCCTCGCGGGCGCGCCATTCGTGCAGGCGCTCGTCGTAGGCCGATTCGGGCACGGCATTGAGGCGGCGCGCCGAATCGGGCAGGTACGAGGCCACGGTCCACAGCGCGATCTGGTAGCGCACCTGGCCTTGCTGCTCGGCGCTCAGGCCCAGCGCCTGTGCGTACTGCGGCAGTTGCTGTTCGGTGGCGCCGGGATCGGCCTTGGCCAGTTTTTCCAGGCCGTCGGTGGCGATGCGCCGGCTGCGCTCGGTGCGCGGCCAGTTCAGGGCGCTGGCATTGGGGCGGTCGACGAAGGCGGCATAGCTGTTGGCCTGGGCCAGCTCGGCGGCTGGCAGGCCACGCGCGGCGCTGCGCATCACCGCCGGTTGCTGGGCGTCGGCGGCCGCATCGATGCGTTCCCAGCGCAGGGCATCGCTCATGCCGCCCTGCGCCTGCAGCACGGCAAACACCGCATCGCAGGCGTCGGGCAGCGACTTGCCGTTCTTGCGCCACAGGTCCTGCGCTTCGCTGGTCCACTGCGCGTCCACCTTGCCGGTGGCCTGGCGGGCGGTCAGCTGCGCGCAGCGCAGGCCCAGGTTTTCGGTCGGCGCCCAGTTGGCCAGCAGAGTCGGCCAATCCTGACGGCGGGCCACCGAGGGCAGCCACACGCTGCGGAAGCTGTTGGCCACGGCCTGGCCGTCATAGCGCTTCAGGAAGGCCTGGGCCTGGCCGTTGTCCACGCTGTCGATGTTGCGCCGCAGTTGGGCGAACTCGACCCAGCCATAGGCCGGGTGGCGGCTGAGCGCGGCGGCCTGGGCGGGCGCCAGCTGGCCACGCTCGGCGGCGTCCAGCGCGGCCTTCAACTGGCCGCTCTGGGCATCAAGGGACTGGGCACTGGCGCAGCCGATCAGCAGCGTGGTGGCCAGCGGGAACAGGGACAGGGCGGTCGAAGAGCGTCGGGTCATGGCCCCAGCATAGCGGGCCCTGGCTGAATTCAGTTTCGCGCAGCGTGCACGTGTGGTGTGGGCGAACGGCGGCTGAACGACTACCTGCGCAGCACTGCAGTGTGGGCGATGTGCGGCGTAAGTTCGGCCACAGGGCAAGCGGCCCTGCTGCAGGGAGCGGCACATGGCATTCAGTAGCGCAGGACGAAGCGGACCACTGGCTGAGATCAACGTAACGCCACTGGTGGATGTGATGCTGGTGTTGTTGATCATCTTCATCGTGACCGCACCGATCGTGGCGCGGCCGATCACGGTGGATCTGCCGCAGGCCACCGACCGGGTGGTACAGCGACCGGACCCGCCGCCGCCCATCGAGCTGCGCCTGGATGCGGCCAGCCAGTTGAGCTGGAACGGGCAGCCGATGGCCATCGGTGATCTGCAGCAGCGCCTGCGTGCGCAGGCGGGCGAGCACCCCGGCAACCTGCCGGAGCTGCGCATCAGCAGCGACCCTTCGGCCGAGTATGAAGGCATGGCGCGCATCCTGGCCGCGGCCGAGGCCACGGGCATGCAGCGGATCGCATTCGTGCGTTGACACGATACGACCGGCGTTGAGGGGTTCTGCTTCCTCAACGCCGGTCTGGCGCTCAGTACTGGCGGCAGTAGACCGTCCGGCCGTCCCAGCTACAGGACATGCGGCTGCTGTCGCCACGCTGCACGCTCAGCCCCTTGATTCCGGGTTGTGGAAGTGCCGTCGACGATACGCAGGAACGCCATCTGGATCTGATTGGGCACCGGGATGGGAAGGGCCCGCCATTTTCTGAACTCGCGATCGTATTCGACGTTGAATGCAGTAAGTCGTGCTCGCTCGAAGTCCATGACCACCGTCAGGCCAGCGCCCGATGGCAGCGCTGCATCCCGGGGGGACGCACAGTTGTTGCATTCGACCAGCCCGCCCGCGCGGGCGTTGGTGGGCAATGACAGCAGGGCAATTGCAAGGAGCGCTGCGGGCAGCAGCACGGCACTGAGTGCTTTCACGATGAGACCTCGCGTTCAGCGTCGGAAGCCTCAGTCTGTGATGAAGCTGCACGCAAGTTTGCTCGGGCACTTGAATTTCAAACAATTCCTAATCGTTCGCCAGTGCTGCGGATACGGTTGGTTCATTTGTCAAAAGCACGTGAAAGAGTGTTCTTCATCACGTCGTCATTTTTACAGGTTGTTTACAAAGGAGACGCTGCCGCCATGCAGGAGGGAGCGCGGCAGTCACTGTCCCGACATTCCTTTGGAGAGAGAGCGAATGAAGTACCTGCATCACCGCCCCTTGGCGGTTGCCGTCGCCCTGTGCGTGACGGCTCTGGCACCGATGAGTGCCGCGGCCCAATCCACCACCGATCTGGACCGCGTTGAAGTAACCGGCACGCGCATCAAGCGCGCCGAAGTGGAAGGCCAGGTGCCGATCCAGACCCTGACCCGCACCGAGATCGAACGCACCGGGCTGAACTCCATCGGCGAGGTGCTGCAGCAGCTGACCGGTTCCGGTTCGGCGCTCAACGCCAAGTTCAATTCTTCCGGCAACTTCGGCTTCCCGCCCGACGGCAGCGGTGTGGGCGCCGGTTCGGCGCAGGTCGATCTGCGCCACCTGGGCGCCAAGCGCGTGCTGGTGCTGGTCGATGGCATCCGCTGGGTGAATGAATCGTCCGCTTCCGGCGTGGGCGCGGCCACCGATCTGAACACCATTCCGCTGGCGATTGTTGAGCGCATCGAAGTGCTGGAAGACGGGGCCTCGTCGCTGTACGGCTCCGATGCGATTGCCGGCGTGGTCAACATCATCACCCGTCGCGATTTCGACGGTGGCCATGTAACCTTGAACTACGGCGAGTACAGCAAGGGCGATGGCACGCAGAAGGGCGTGGACCTGGCCTGGGGTACGCGCGGTGACCGCTACAGCCTGTTCGTGGGCGGCAGCTGGACCAAGCAGGACGCGGTGTATGCGCGTGACCGCGAGCAGTCGCGCTTCCCGGTACCGGGCACCGGCCTGGCGCTGGGCAGTTCGGCCACGCCCGATGGCCGCTTCATCTTCACCGACCCCAACACCGGCACCACCCACGACCTGACCCCGAATGCCGGCGCGCGGCCCACCTACAACGGCGGCGATGGCTGCGACCGCACCGATGGCTACCACTGCTTCGGCACGGCCGATCGCTTCAACTTCGCCGAATACAACATGGTGCTGACGCCGTCGGAGCGCAAAGGCATCTTTGGTCAGTTCCGTTTCGACTTCAGCGACAACGTGCAGTGGTACGTGAAGGCACTGGGCAACCGCCGCGAATCGACCAACCAGGCCGCACCGGAGCCGCTGTTCTTCGGCCCCGAAGCCGGCACCGGTAATCCGCTGGCCGACAACATCGTCATTTCCGCGCTGAACCCCTACAACCCGTTCGGCTTCACCCTGGATTCGTCGGACAACCTGATCATGATCGGCCGGCGCCCGCTGGAAGGCGGCGCGCGCGTGTTCGAGCAGAAGGTGGATACGCAGTACTTCGCCACCGGCCTGGAGGGTAATTTCCAGGCGGCCGACCGCCAGTGGTACTGGGACGTGAACGGCATGTACAGCAAGAACAAGGCCACCCAGACCAACTACGGCAGCTACAACATCTACAACATCAACCTGGCGCTGGGCGATCCGGCCATCTGCGCGGCCACGCCGGGCTGCGTGCCGCTGGATATCTTCGGTGGCGCCGGCTCGATCACCCCGGCCATGCTGCAGTGGATCCAGCCGGTGGTGCGCGACCGCAGCCAGAACGAACTGACCCTGTTCACCGCCAACCTGTCCAGCGAACTGTTCAACCTGCCGGCCGGTGCGGTGTCTTTCGCCACTGGCCTGGAACACCGCAAGTACGAAGGCTGGTACCAGCCGGATCCGCTGACGGTGATCGGCCATTACAACGGCGTGCCGTCGCAGCCGACGTCCGGTTCGTACGATGTGAATGAAGCGTACCTGGAATTGAACGTGCCGCTGTTCGCCGCCCCGTCCTATGGCGGCAAGCTGGACCTGAGCGTGGCCGGGCGCTACTCGGATTACTCCACCTTTGGTGGCGAGTTCACGCCCAAGTACGGCCTGCGCTGGCAGGTGACCAACGACTTCGTGCTGCGCACCACCTATGCCGAAGGCTTCCGCGCACCTTCGATCGGTGAACTGTATGGTTCGGCCGCGCGTGCCGACCTGCAGATCTTCGACCCGTGCTCGATCGGTCTGGGTGGCACCGCACCGCGTGGCAGTGCGGCCAACTGTGCTGCGCTGGGTGTGCCAACCGGTTTCCAGCAGGCCAATTCGCAGATCTCGGTAACCACCGGCGGCAACCGCGAGCTGGACCCGGAGCGTTCACGCAGCTTCAGTGCCGGCTTCGTGTGGAGCCCGTGGTTCGGTAACAACACCAGCTGGTCCGAGCGCTTCGACGTGGACGTGACCTTCTACCGGCACACCATCGACGGTGCGATCCAGGCCATCAACGCGCAGACCCAGCTGGACCTGTGCGTGGATACGCTGGACCCGCTGTACTGCGATGGCATCACCCGCGCCAGCACCGGCGGCATCAACGGCTTCAACAACCGCCTGACCAACCTGGGCTCGATCAAGACCGATGGCTGGGATGTGGACCTGCACTGGACGCTGCCGCAGAGCGCGGCCGGCCAGTTCAAGATCGGCTGGCAGAACACCTTCGTGGGCCGTTACGAGGCTACCGGCGCGGCCGGGCAGAAGCAGCCGCAGGGGCCGGGCATCGAAGTGGCTGACAGCTCCATTCCCGAATGGACCAGCAATCTGTCGCTGGGCTGGACGCTGGGCAACTGGAGCGCGAACTGGACGATGCGCCACATTTCCGAGCTGACCGAAGACTGTGGCGATGCGGTGGCATTCGCGGTGTGCAGCGACCAGGCAGCGGGCACCAACACGCTGGCGGCCACCACCTTCCACGATGCGCAGGTGGGCTACCGGATTGAATGGATGAAGGGGCTGCAGTTGACCGCTGGCCTGAACAACGTGTTCGACAAGGATCCGCCGATCTGCCTGTCGTGCTCGTTGAACGGCTACGACGCCTCGACGTATGACATTCCGCGTGGGCGCTACTGGTACCTGCGCGCGGATCTGCGGTTCTGATGGGAGGGCACCGCGCCGGGATCATCCCGGCGCGGTGCTTGTGGCGCTGGGATCGGGTGGGGGCTTGCTGTGCTGTGGACCGCACGGGCGGGGTGCTTGCTGTGCTGTGACCGACCGCGTGGGGGGCTTGCTGCGCTTTGGACCGACCGGGCGGGGTGCTTGCTGTGCTGGGACCGACTGCGCGGAGGTGCTTGCTGCGCTTTGGTAGAGTCGAGCTTGCTCGACTGCTTTTCGCGGTTCAGTCGAGCAAGCTCGACTCTACAAGAGCAGAGCAGTCGAGCAAGCTCGACTCTACAAGAGAGGGGCAGTCGAGCAAGCTCGACTCTACAAGAGCAAGGCGGTCGAGCATGGCTCGACGTTGCGCAATGGCGGCGCCGGGTTGCCCCGGCGCCGCGTCTGCATCAGAACGACCAGGTGAAGGTGATCGAGCCGTTGCGGCCGTCGCCGTAGGCACCGTAGCCGTTGATCTGCGAGAAGTACTTCTTGTCCAGCAGGTTGTTCAGGTTGGCCTGCACGCTCCATTCCGGCGACAGGCGGTAACGCACGAACGCGCTGACCAGGGCGTAGCCGCTCTGTTCGATGCGACCGTAGGCCGGCACGGCGTAGTAGATGCGGTTCTGCCAGTTGGCACCACCGCCGACGGTCAGCTCCTGCAGCGACTGCGGGGTGTAGCTGGTGAACAGCTTCAGCGCGGTCTGCGGCAGGTTGGTGTTGATGTCAGCGTCGTTGATGTCCTTGGCCACGTATCGCGAGGCACCGAAGGTGGCATTCCAGCCCGGGGCCAGTTCGCCGTTCAGTTCGAACTCGAAGCCACGGCTGACGGTGCCGCGTGCGGCCACGTAGGCGGTTTCACCACCGGTGCCGCCGATGACCGGCTCGCCGGTGGACTGGCCGACGTTGTCCTGCTCGATGCGGAACACGGCCACCGAAGCATTCAGTCGGTTGTCGAACCAGGCACCCTTCACGCCCACTTCGTAGCTCTTGCCGTCCACCGGGTCCAGGTAGCTGCCGTTGCGGTCCTTCAGCATCTGCGGCTGGAAGATCTCGGTGTACGAGGCATAGGTGGAGTAGGTGTCGTTGATGTCGAACACCAGGCCGGCATACGGGGTGGTGACCTTGTGCGAACGGTCGGCGCCTTCGCCTTCGCTCTTCCAGTCGGTGTAGCGCGCGCCCACGATCAGCTTCAGCGGGTCAGCCAGCGACAGGCGTGCAGCGGCATAGGCAGCCTTCTGGGTGATGGTGCCTTCGCTGGCCAGCGCCAGCGGATTCCAGTTCGGTTCGCTGATGTTGCCGTCCCAGTTCAGGTAGCTGGAGAAGGGGTCCCAGGCGAGACCGGCACCGCCGATCTGGTAGTCGCCGTAGTTGGCGTACTCGCGCTTGTTGTAGCTCAGGCCACCCATCACTTCGTGCTTCAGGCCAAACAGCTCGAACGCGCCACTGAAGTAGCCGTCCACCGCATTGACCTTGCGTTCGGTGTTGTAGAAGCCGGCCGACGGCGAGATGCCGGCACCGGTGTTCTTGTCGAAGAAGGAAGCGCCGGTGACCCAGTCGTTGTAGGCCGGGTAGAACAGCTTGTCGTCGGCCTTGGTCTCGTCATGGGTCGCGCCGATGCGGACTTTCCAGTCATCGTTGAAGGCGTGTTCCAACGTGGCGAAGGCACGCTTGCTGGTGGTGTCCCAGTAGGTCCAGTTCGGGCTGGCGTTGAACGATTCGTCGTAGCCGGTGCTGGTGCCATCGGAGAACAGCATCGGGAAACCACCCCAGGTGGCGCCGTTGGCGCGCTTCTGCTGGTAGTCGTAGCCCACGCTCAGCTGGGTGTCCGGGGTCAGGTCGGCGTCGATGACGGCGTAGCCCAGCGTCTTGTGCTGGTTGTAGCGGTCCATCTGTGCGTCGGTGTCCAGGTAGCTGCCGATCACGCGGGCGCGCACCGAACCGCTCTTGTTCAGCGGGGTGGTCACGTCCACGGTGCTGCGGGTGCGGCCCCAGCTGCCCACGTTCACCGACACGCTGCCGGTCAGCTCGGCGCTGTCGGCGTGCTTGCGCACCAGGTTCACCGACGCCGACGGGTTGCCGGCACCGGTCAGCAGGCCGGTGGCGCCGCGCACCACTTCCACGCGGTCGTACAGGGCCAGATCCAGGCCGGAATCGCCGTAGCTCCAGTTCTGCACCATCTGCGTGGGCAGGCCGTCGAACTGGTAGCTGTCGATGTAGAAGCCGCGCGCGTAGAACTCGGTGCGCTCGGTATCGGACTGGGTGCTGCTGACACCGGTGGTGTTGGCCAGCACGTCGATGATGTCATCCAGGTTCTGATCTTCGATGCGCTGGTGGCTGATGATGCTGACCGACTGCGGAATCTCGCGCGGTGCCAGGTCGAAGCGGGTACCGGCCGAGGTGCGGCGCACGGAATAGCCTTCGGCGCGCTCGCCCTTCACCACGATCTTGTCCAGGGTGGTGGGGTCGGCAGCGGCGGTCTGGGCGAAGGCGGCCGGGGCGGCGGCCAGGCACAGGGCGGAAAGCACCGCCGCGGACAGGCGATGCGGCAGCAGGGCAGGGGTTGAACGGATCATGGGGGTTCCTGGACGGGCACGTGCGTGCGTCCGACCGGCTTCCCGGATGGTCTGGCGCCGCGGCTGGTGGGGTTCTCACGCCGCTGGCCCGGTCCTGCTGGCAGGACGGGGGCTGGGCATTGTGATGGTGGACGACCGTCCTGGCCGCCCGGAAAACGCAAATATCGTAATGGGAATTGTTTCTATTTACAAATGGGCCGGTCGTGGCCCGGACGGCGGTAGCGTCGAGCTTGCTCGACTGCCGTTTGGGATCAGTCGAGCAAGCTCGACGCTACAAAGGCGGGTCGCGTTCGGCCTGGATCTTCATGCTCGGCCGCTGTCCCTCGATGCCATCGGCATACTCGACGGTGACCATCACGTCTTTATCGATCATGGGGGCGCCGTACACCCGCACCTTGCCGGTCAGGTACACCGGCGTGCTGCGCCAACGGCCTGCGTGCAGGGCGGTGGGATCCAGGCAGGCCAGCGCGCGGCGGATGTTGGCCGAGGCGTATTCAGTCGATGTGTTGGGGATCAGCCAGCGACAGAACTGCCGGCCCGCTTCGGTGCCATGGTCTACGCACCACTTGCTCCATTCAGCCCAGTCGGTGACCAGCTCGATCGACTGTGCGGTTTCCACCTGCGCGCTGTTGGCGAAGGCTGCCAGGTGCCCGCACCACGGGTCGCGGTGAGCCCGCAGGGTGCTGCAGCCGGTCACCAGGGTGAGGATCGCGATCAACAGCGGTGCGGCGCGCAACAGGCCCATCGGTGCTCTCCCTGGCAGTGTGGCGATGATGCGGCGCGCGAGGTGGTGCGGGCAACCGCAGTCGAGCAAGCTCGACTCTACAAAGGCGCGGCGTCCTGCGCTCAACGCAGCAGCGGCAGCGGGTCGCGTGCGCCGTCGGCGCCGTAGATGCCCCAGTGCAGGTGCGGCGGGGTGCCTTGGGCGTTGCCGCTGTCACCCACCTGGCCCAGCAGGTCGCCGGCCTGCACGATCTGGCCCCGCGCCAGACCCTCGGCCCAGCTGTCCAGGTGGGCGTAGTAGTAGCGCTCGCGTGCCGGGCCGATCACCCAGACCTGGCGCCCGCCCAGGCCGCCGTCGCGCACATCGGCGATCACCCCGGTGGTGACGCTGCGCACCGGCGTGCCGCGCTTTGCGAAGATGTCGATGCCGGCGTGGGTGCGGTCGCGCCCGCGCGGGGCACCGAAAGTATCGGCAATCTGCCGGGGGCGTACGCCGTCCACGGGCACCGGCAGCTGCTGCGCCGGCGGCATGCGCGACAGCGACCACAGCAGCTTCGGTGCGGCAGCCCAGGGGCTGTTCCACACGGCGAGTGCGGCGATGAGGGCGATCAGCAGCAGCAGGCCCCGAAGCAACCAGCGGCGCAGGCGTAGTGCAGGGGAAGGCGGAGTGGTCATGCCACCGAGTGTAGAGTCGAGCTTGCTCGACTGCATTGCATGGCGCGAAGGTCAGTCGAGCAAGCTCGACTCTACCGGGAGCGTGCCAAGTGTGTGCCAACCAAGGTTGGCACCTACCGAAAGCCGGTCAGCGCAGGGCGTCGGCCGGCACGTCGATCGCCATGGCCAGGGCCAGGTGATCGGAAAACGCGGCGGGAACGGCTTCCACGCTGCGGGTCTGCAGGTTGCTGCTGACCAGGATGTGGTCGATCGCGCGGTCGGGGCGCCAGCTGGGGAAGGTGGGCACCGCACAGCCGGGCGGTTGCAGCTGGGTCTTCTGGTACAGCACCTGCATTTCCGGGCGTTCGGCCAGGCAGTTGAAGTCGCCCATCAGCACCGCGTTGGGGTGGTCGGACAGCAGTTCGGCAATGAAGCCCAGCTGCGACATGCGCGAGCCGGCGCCCAGCGACAGATGGGCCACCGCCACGGCCAGGCCGTCGGCACCATCGCCGAACTTTGCCAGCAGCACGCCGCGCCCGCCGATGCGGCCGGGCAGGGCGTGATCCTGTACTTCCACCGGTTCCAGCTTGCTCAGCAGGCCGTTGGCGCTGGACGCCACACCGCCCATGCGCCGGTTCGGCTGGTGGCTCCAGTAATTGAAGCCGGCGCGCTGGGCCAGGTAGTGGGTCTGGTTGGTGAAGCCCGAGCGCAGGCTGCCCGGGTCGGCCTCCTGCAGGCCGACGATGTCATGGTTGCGGGCCAGGGTGGCGATCGCATCCAGGCTGCTGCGCTTGCGCCCCGCCGGCAGCGCATGTGACCAGCTGCGGGTCACATAGTCGCTGTAGCGGCGGGTGCTTGAGCCGGCCTGGATATTGGCCGTCAGCAAGCGCAGGGTCCGTGTGTGGGGGGAAGTCACGGCCGGGGAAACGTCTCTGGAATCAATGAGCCTGGGCGGCCGCGCGCTCGCGGGCGATCAGGTGGTCGGCAATGCGCAGCATGTCCGGGAAGCCCTTGCCCTTCACCAGGTACTTACCGTTGACGATGATCGACGGAGTGCCGGAGATCTGGCTGCGCTGGGCGAACTGCTTGGCCGAATTGGTCTTGGCGTTCACTGCGAAGCTGCCCATGGTGGCGGCGAACTGCTTGGGGTCAACGCCGTAGGCACCGTAGAACTTGGCGATGTCGTCCACCGAGTCGGCACCGCGCTCGCCCTTCAGGGTCTTCTGCACGTGGATGGCCTGGTACAGCGCTTCGTGCGACTTCTCCTGCACGCCCAGGGTCTGCGCGGCGTAGAAGGCGCGGCCGTAGTTATCCCAGGTGCCGCCGAACATGGCCGGCACGTAGACGAAGTTCACGTCGCTGGGCAGGCCAGCCTTCCACGGGCCCACCAGCGGCTGGAAGGCGGCACAGGCCGGGCAGACGTAACCGAAGATTTCCACCACTTCCACCTTGCCGGCAGCCGGCTGGAACGGCTGGCCGTTCGGGATCAGCTGGTAGTCGGCGCCTTCCACCGGGGCCGGGCCGGTCAGCGCGGTGGTGGTCGGGGCCGGTGCGGCCGCCGGTGCGGCGTCGGCCGGGGCGGTGCTGCCTTCGGCGGCGGGGGCGGCGCTTTCGCTGCCTGCGGCCGGCTCGGCGGCCGGGGCCGGGGTCTCGGTGGTGGCCGGGGTCGCGGCCGGTTCAGCCGGCGCGGTGGTATTGGCGGTGCCGTCGTCGGCCTTGCAGGCGGCCAGGATCGGCAGCAGCGCTGCAAGTGCGAGGGCGGCGTAACGGGTCTTCATGGAAACGTCTCCAGCATCTGGAATGGTGGGGCCGGCGGGTGAACGCCGGCCAGGGGGAAATGATGACACGCGGCGGCGGATGCGCCGTGTGCAGGGTCGGGATTGGTTCAGCGGCCGCGGCTGGCGCGGGCCTGGGCGATCAGCGCCGAGGCAATGCGCAGCTGGTCTTCGAAGCTGTTGCCGCGCACCAGGTACTGGCCATTGATGATGATGGCCGGGGTGCCCGGCACCTGGGTGCGCTTGGCGAAGGCACGGGCGGCGGCGACCTTCTGCTGCACGGCTTCACCGCGCAGGGCCTGCTTGTAGCGGTCCGGGGCCACGCCGTAGGCCTTGTAGAAGGTGGCCAGTTCATCGGCCGACACGTTCTGCATGGGCAGCGAGCCGTCTTCGTGCAGGGCCTTGAACACCGCTGCATGGCTGCGCTTGGCGACGCCTACTTCATCGGCGGCGTAATAGGCCAGGGCCCAGGCGTCCCACGGACCCCCGAAGGCGGCCGGGACCGGGGTGAAACGCACGTCGGCCGGCAGCTTGGCGGCCCAAGCGGCCAGCTGCGGCTCGAAGTGGGCGCAGTGCGGGCAGGTGTAGCCGAACACTTCCACCACTTCGATCTTGCCAGCCAGCGGCTGGAACGGGCCGGGCTGGGCGATGCGCTCGTAATCTTTGCCTTCCACCAGCGGGGCGTTGGCGGGGGTGGCGGCGCAGGCCGCCAGCGGCAGCAGCACCAGCAGGGACAGCAACAGGCGGGACATCAACCTCATCGACGTGCATCTCCATTGAAAATAACAACGCCGGCGCAGCCGCCGGCGTGAAGGAAACATACCGCAGCAGGGGGCCGCCGTGGCGACCCGCGCCGACCAATGGCCGTCAGGGGGCGGCGGCCGGTGGCATGGCGGTGGTCTGCGCGGCCACGTCGTCGGCGCGGTTGTGCAGGCCCTGCAGGTAGCTGGACAGCGCCTGGACTTCCTGCTCGGTCAGCTTCTGGGCGATGGCCGCCATGATCTGGAAGTGCGCCTTGTCGGCTTCGTGGGTCTGCCCGGCCTGGTATTCCTGCAGGCGCCGGGCGACATAGCTGGCGTGCTGGCCGCCGATATGCGGATAGGCCGGACCCGGATTGCCGGCGCCGCTGGGGCCGTGGCAGGCCATGCAGGCCGGCAGGCCGCGCTGGGCATCGCCGCCGCGGTACAGCTGCTGGCCGATTTCGTAGAACTTCATGCCCTTGTAGGGGCCGTCGGCCACCGGCGTGTCGTCGGCAATGCCGGCGGTGGCCTTCTGGGTGGCGAAGAACGCGCCAATGTCGCGCATGTCCTGCGGGCTGAGGTTCTGCACGAACGGCACCATGGCCACGGCGGCGCCGGAGCTGCGCTGGCCGTTGGCGATCAGCGCCATCTGCTGGGCCACGTAGCGTTCGCTCTGGCCGGCGATGGACGGGTACATCTCGACCGTGGAATTGCCGTCGGCGCCGTGGCAGGCCGCGCAGGCGGCCGCCTTGCCCTGGCCTTCCTTGGCGTTGCCCCAGGTGGTCTTGCTGAAATCCACCTCGAGCGAGGCGGTCTGGATCGGGCCATTGTCGGGCAGCGGGACCAGGGTGGTCTGCGCAAAGGCAGCGGCGGCAACCACCACGGCCATGGCAAGGGCGGATACGGCAAGAACGCGAGCGTGGCGCATGCTGAAGCTCCGTTTGGACCGGGCCGGGCGGCAGCGACCGGCATCGCCCGGATTATCAACGCCGTTTCCGCGCACGGTCAACGAAGCAGCGCAGCATTTTCCGGACCCACGGTGCCCCGGGCGGGCGCGCGGCGCCGCAACATGCGATCCTACGCACATGTCATTGCTCATCGAACGCGCCCGCTACCACCTCTCGGCCCACAACGCGCGGCAGCTGCCGCCCGATGAAGGGGCCGAAGTGGCCTTCGCCGGCCGCTCCAACGCTGGCAAGTCCAGTGCCCTCAACGCGCTGACCCGGCAGAACGCGCTGGCCCGCGTGTCCAAGACGCCCGGCCGCACCCAGCAGCTGGTGTTCTTCCAGATCACCCCGGAAGCCAGCCTGGTCGATCTGCCCGGCTACGGCTATGCCAAGGTGCCGCTGGAACTGCAGGCGCATTGGCAGGCCTTCATCGACAAGTACTTCCGCACCCGCGAGGCACTGCGTGGCCTGGTGGTGGTGATGGATATCCGCCACCCGCTGAAGGACTACGACCGGCAGATGCTGGCCTACGCCGTGCAGCGTGGCCTGCCGGCGCACGCGCTGCTGACCAAGGCCGACAAGCTCAGCCGCAGCCAGCAGATGCAGACCCTGCAGAAGGTGCGCAAGGAGCTGCACTCGGCCTATGGCGATACGGTGAGCGTGCAGGTGTTTTCCGGCGAAGACCGTACCGGCGTGGAAGAAGCACGCGGGGTGATCGGCGGCTGGCTGGGGCTGGAATAGGCGGCCGTCGTTGCGTTCGCCGGGCATGGCCCGGCGCTACCCGTTCGGGTCTGATGGGTGCCGACCTTCGTCGGCACATCCCTTACAGCGGCGAATATTCCGCCGGCACCCAGGCATAGGCCTGGCCTTCGCTGCGCACGTGGCCCAGGCCGGGGAACGGCAGGTGCGCGCCGGCCACCCACCAGCCCTTGGCGGTGGCCTGCTGCAGCACGCTGCGCCGGCTGGCGGTGGCCGCCGGGCGATCGGCATCGGCTTCGAACGCGGCTTCCGGGTGCGCGAACTGCACCGCATGGAAGTGCAGCACATCGCCCCACACCAGCAGTGACTGGCCCTGGCTGTCGAACCGGTAGGAGACATGGCCGGGGGTATGGCCGTGGGTGTCCATGGCCACCGCGCCACCGGGCAGCGCGTCGCCGGGCTGGAAGGTGCGCAGGCGCCCAGCGGCCTGGTACGGCGCCACGGCATTGCGGGCCAGCGGGAAGGCGAAGCGCACGCCTTCGGGCGCGCTGGCCGCGCTGGCCGGGTCCAGCCAGTAATCGGCATCGGCCTGGGTGAGCCACACGGTGGCATTGGGGTAGGCCGGCTGGCCCTGCGCATCGAGCACGCCGCACATGTGGTCGGGGTGGGCGTGGGTGAGCAGGATGTCATCCACCTGGGCTGGATCAACGCCGGCGGCGCGCAGGTTGGCCAGCACCTGGCCCAGGCCGGGGCCGAAGCACTGCGCGGTGCCGGTATCGACCAGGGTGAGGTGGTTGCCCTGGCGCACAAGGTAGGCGTTCACCGCGGTCTGCAGGCCCTTGCTGTCTTCGGGCACGTAGCGGCCTTCCAGCAGGCGGCTGACCAGGGTGGGCGGTACGTCCACCACTTCCTGTCGACCCAGTGCCACTACGCCGTCGAACAGGGCGGTGACCTGCAGGTTGCCGATGCGCTGGTGATAGACGCCGGGCACCTGCTGGGTGGGGGCGGGGGTGGTGGCTTCGGCATGTGCGGCGGAGGGCAGGCCGGCAATGGCCAGCAGCAGGGCGCCGCACAGCGGCAGGTGACGCGGGGTCATGGGGTGTCCTGGGTGAGGCGGAGGATTCCGTCGCTGTGCAGCGTGCCGTGCGCGCGGCGCGCGATGCGCTCAAAGCAGTGCGCGCAATGCTCAGGGTTGGGGAGTTTGTTTGCAGGGCTTGCAGCCCTGCACCTGCTTGGAGCAACGGCAACGGCAACGGCAACGGCAAGGGCAAAAGCTGGGTATCCGTGGTATGGCGGGGTGGGTCCGGTTGCGGGGGACGGCGCAAGTACGTCCATGTAGCCTCGGTCGCGCCATCCATGGCGCTCACGCCCCCGCAACCGGACCCACCCCGCCTTCGACAGATTTCCGCGCGCTGTTGGAACGGCACGGGGTCGGATCCCGTTGCTGCGCAACGGGCTCTGACCCCAATCCGGAATTCGATATCTGACAGATGTGTCGACCAAGGTCGACACCTACCAACAGCCGCGCGCAACACCCGTCGCAGTTACCACCAGCCGCAGGAATCTGTCAGAGGTGGGGCGGTGTCGGATTGCGGGGTGTCAGCCGCATGGATGCGGCTGCCAAGCCTACATGGACGTACTTGCGGCGTCCCCGCAATCCGACACCGCCCCGCCATCCCACGGAATGCAGCTGTTGCTGTTGCTTTGGCCGTTGCTCTGAGCAGGTGCAGGGCGCAGCCCTGCCGATACCCCCCCCTTAGATCTCGCTGGGGGAAAGACCGTACTGCTCGGCGAAGCGCTTGCTGAAGCTGGCGGCGGAGCGATAGCCCGCGCGGGCGGCCACGGTCTTCAGCGGCAGGTCGGTGGTGTACAGCAGGTTCATGCCATGGGCCAGGCGCGCTTCGGTCAGCAGTTGACGCAGGCTGGTCTGTTCGGCCGCCAGGCGGCGGCGCAGGGTGGCGCCGCTCAGCGCGAACTGCGCTTCCACATCGCGTGATTGCCAGTCGCGCGCGGGGTCGGTGGCGATGCGGTCGCGGATCTGTTCGCCCAGGGTAGGCGCCTGCGGCAGCAGCAGGTTGCCGTGACCCTTGCGGCACCACGCCAGGATCAGGCTGGCCAGGGCCAAGCGTGCTTCGCTGTAGTGGCCGTCCTGCAGGTGCTGGCGCCACTGCCGCAGCAGGGCGCCGTGCTCGTGCAGGGCCAGCCGCGCCACGCTGGCGCCCGGCAACGGCAGGGGTTCGTTCCACAGTGTGCGCGCTGCGGCCAGGGCTTCGGTGCACAGCGGCACGATGGCGCTCAGGTAGCGCCCGGTGCGGGGGTCGGGTGTGTTCACCACATCGATGCGGCAGCGCTGGGTGACCAGCAGGATGTCGCCCGGTGCGTACTCCAGCGCCTGGTGCGCGGTGCGCACCTGCTTGCGGCCCTCCAGCAGGATGGCGAACTGCGGCTGCGGAATTTCCACCGAACTGGCGCCGTGTTCGCGCCGCGCGGTGATGCAGGCATAGCCTTCGGCGCGCCCGCAGTGGGCCAGGCTGGCCAGTTCGGCCAGCAGCGCGGTGGCGGGGGGCGGTTGGCCGGTCATGTGATGTGTGCGCCCAGCAGGCGCCCGATCGCGGCGGCCGCGGCCATCGCCACTGCGCCCCAGACCATCACCCGCAGGGCGCCGCGTACCGGCGCCGCACCGCCGGCGTGGGCGGCCAGCGCACCGGTCACGCACAGGCCCAGCAGGGTGGCGATGGTGGTCATGGCGGCAACCCGCTCTGCGGCCGCCAGCAGCGCGGTCACGACCGGCAGCGCTGCGCCGCAGGTGAAGGCCGCCGCCGACGCCAGCGCCGCCTGCAGCGGTCGCGCGCGCAGCGTATCGGTGATGCCCAGTTCGTCGCGTGCATGCGCGCCCAGTGCATCGTGGGCGGTGAGCTTTTCGGCCACCTGCCGCGCCAGTGCCGGTTGCAGGCCGCGGTGGCGATAGATGGCGGTCAGTTCGTCCAGTTCGCTGTGCGGGTCTTCGTGCAGCTCGCGCTTTTCCACGGCCAGGTCGGCCGCTTCGGTATCGGCCTGGGTCTGCACTGAAACGTATTCGCCGGCGGCCATCGAAATCGCGCCGGCCACGGTGCCGGCAATGCCAGTGGCCAGCACGGTGCTGGCCGACGCGCCACCGGCGGCCACGCCCACCACCAGGCCGGCCACCGAGACGATGCCATCGTTGGCACCCAGCACGGCCGCCCGCAGCCAGCCGACACGGTCGGTCCGGTGCAGCTCGGGGTGTCGTGAATGGCGACTCATGCGCGCCAGTGTACGGGGGTCAAGGGGCCGTCGGTAGGATGCTGAAACCCGTCACAGTGGCATGACGCGGTGAACCGCCACGCTATAGTGCGCCCTTGCGATGGAAGGCCCTGGGCCCCACATCCCCAGCCCCCTGCACAGCGAGCCACCCCCTTGTCGAGCCCCAGCCACGTCGCCGATACGCCCATTACCGACCGCACGCAGCTGGTCGAGGTGCTTGCCTCCGGTGAAAAGCCCCGCGCGCAGTGGCGCATTGGTACCGAGCACGAGAAGTTCGGCTTCCGCCTGGACGATCTGCGCCCGCCCACCTACGACGGTGATCGCGGCATCGAGGCGCTGCTCAACGGCCTGGTGCGCTTCGGCTGGGAACCGGTGCAGGAAAACGGCAACACCATCGCCCTGCTGCGCGACGGCGCCTCGGTGACGCTGGAGCCGGCCGGGCAGCTGGAACTGTCGGGTGCGGCGCTGGAAACCATCCACCAGACCTGCGTGGAAACCGGTACGCATCTGAATGAAGTGGCACAGGTGGCCGGCGAACTGCAGCTGGGCTTCCTGGGCATGGGTTTCCAGCCCAAGTGGACGCGCGATGAGATGCCGTGGATGCCCAAGGGCCGCTACAAGATCATGCGCAACTACATGCCCAAGGTCGGTTCGCTGGGCCTGGACATGATGACCCGCACCTGCACGGTGCAGGTGAACCTGGACTACGCCACCGAAGCGGACATGGTGAAGAAGTTCCGTGTGTCGCTGGCGCTGCAGCCGATCGCCACCGCGCTGTTTGCCGATTCGCCGTTCACCGAAGGCAAGCCGAACGGCTACCTGAGCTACCGCTCGCACATCTGGACCGACACCGACGCCGACCGCACCGGCATGCTCGACTTCGTGTTCGAGGATGGCTTCGGCTACGAGCGTTACGTCGACTATCTGCTGGATGTGCCGATGTACTTCTCCTACCGCGATGGCATCTACCACGATGCCAGCGGGCAGAGCTTCCGCGACTTCATGCAGGGCAAGCTGCCGGTGCTGCCGGGTGCGCTGCCGACGCTGCGCGACTGGTCGGACCACATGACCACCGCGTTCCCGGAAGTGCGTCTGAAGAAGTATCTGGAAATGCGCGGCGCCGACGGTGGCCCGTGGAGCCGCCTGTGTGCACTGCCGGCGTTCTGGGTGGGCCTGCTGTACGACGATGCCTCGCTGGACGCCGCCTGGGACCTGGTGAGTGACTTCACCCTGGCCGAGCGCCATGCGCTGCGCGATGGCGTGCCGAAGTACGCGATGGGCCTGCCGTTCCGCAACGGCACCGTGCGCGACCTGGCCCGCGAAGCGGTGAAGATTTCCGTGGAAGGGCTGAAGCGCCGCGCCGCGCGCAATGCCGATGGCCAGGACGAAAGCAAGTTCCTGGACGTGCTGCAGGAAATCGTCGAATCGGGCCTGACCCCGGCCGAACGCAAGCTGGCGCTGTTCCATGGCCGCTGGCACGGCGACGTGGATCCGGTGTTCCGCGAGTTTGCTTACTGAGGCATCGCGTGGCCGCCGGGCATGGCCCGGCGCTACCGGTCCATGCCATGAGCCAATTCATCCTGTTCGAGCAGAATCCTGCCGCAGAGGGAACCTGGCGTGATGAGATGGTGCCAGCGCGGAACAGTGATTTCCTGGCTGGCGTTGCCGATCTCTACTTTCCCGCGTCGGAGCAGGTAGTCAGCTGCGCCGCAGTTGGCGGGGATGCCAGTGATCTGATCAACGACGTCTACCTGTGCATCAGATCCAACGCGGATGTGGAAGGCTCGCGCATCGCCCGGCTGGTGAAGCGTGCGTTCGAGATGAACATCGGGTTCGTGTTCTGGGCTGAATCGGACTACCGGGATCTGCCCGCCGTAGGATCCTATGCGGACTTTCTGCAGGCATTGGCGGAGCAGGCGGAGCAACAGCCTGCGGACGTCTTCATGAAATGCATTCCGCATTGCGCCGGCGGTGTTGGTTGATTTGACTGGGCTGAACGTGCCAGCCGACGGTGCACCATGAAAAAACCCCGGCGGTGCCGGGGTTTTTTCGTTCCATCACCGCGGCGGTCAGGCCTTGATGGTGGCCATGTCGATCACGAAGCGGTAGCGCACATCGTTCTTGGCCATGCGCTCCCAGGCGTCGTTGACGTTCTTGATGTCGATCACTTCGACGTCGGCCACGATGCCGTGCTCGGCGCAGAAGTCCATCATTTCCTGGGTTTCGGCCATGCCGCCGATGGCCGAGCCGGTCACGTGCTTGCGGCCGAAGATCACGCTGGCGCCCATCAGCGCCGGGTCCAGTTCGGTGATCACGCCGACCAGGCACATGGTGCTGTCGCGCTTGAGCAGGCTCATGTACGGGTTGGTGTCATGGCTGACCGGCACCGTGTTGAGCAGGAAATCGAAGCTGTTGGCGTGGGCCTTCATCTGCGCCGGATCGCGCGAGACCAGCACTTCGTCGGCGCCCAGGCGCTTGGCGTCGGCACCCTTTTCCGGGGTGGTGGTGATCATCACCACGTGCGCGCCCAGCGCCTTGGCGAACTTCACGCCCATGTGGCCCAGGCCGCCCAGACCGATCACGCCGACCTTCTGGCCGGGGCCGACCTTCCAGTGGCGCAGCGGCGACCAGGTGGTGATGCCAGCGCACAGCAGCGGCGCGGCAGCCTTCAGGTCCAGCTTCTCGGACACCTTCACCACGAAGCGCTGTTCCACCACGATGTGGTCGGAATAGCCGCCCTGGGTCAGTTCGCCGGTGGCGCGGTCGCGGCTGTTGTAGGTGTAGGTCGGGCCCTTTTCGCAGTACTGCTCCAGGTCGTGGTCGCAGGCATCGCAGTGGCGGCAGGAATCGACCATGCAGCCGACGCCGGCGAAATCACCGGCCTTCAGCGTGGTCACGCCCGGGCCGACTTCAACCACGCGGCCGATGATCTCGTGGCCCGGCACCATCGGGTACTCGGCGCCGCCCCAATCGTCGCGGGCCTGGTGCAGGTCGGAATGGCAGATGCCGCTGTACAGCACTTCGATGCGCACATCGTTGGCGCCGACCGCGCGGCGTTCAAAGCTGATGGGTTCGAGCGGGGCGGTGTTGCTGCGCACCGCATAACCGAGGGCGAGGGACATGGGGAATCCTTGGCGGGGTTTGTCGAAAGGCGTTTTACAATACGCCCCTCGCGCGGGGGTAAGAACCCCGGATATCGGCATGATTCATCAAGTGGGACTGCACAATCATGGCCACTGACAACCTGACCCACCTGGCCGCGTTCGCCGCGGTGGCCCGGCACCGCAGCTTCCGCCGCGCCGGGGCCGAGTTGGCCCTGTCCACCTCGGCGGTGAGCTACGCGATCCGCGCGCTGGAAGAACGGCTGGGCGTGGGCCTGTTCCACCGCACCACCCGCAGCGTGGCCCTGACCGAGGCCGGCCAGCGGCTGCTGCAGCGGCTGCAGCCGGCACTGGGCCAGGTGCACGAGGCGCTGGAGGAGATGAACCAGTTCCGGGCCAGCCCCACCGGCCTGCTGCGCATCAACGCCGCGCGCGCGGCCGTGCCGACCCAGCTCGGCCCGCGCCTGACCCGCTTCCTGCATGCGCACCCCGATGTGCGCCTGGAGCTGACCGAGAACGACGGCCTGGTCGATATCGTGGGCGAAGGCTACGACGCCGGCGTGCGCCTGCACGAGTTCGTGCCCGAGGACATGGTGGCGGTGCCACTGGGGCCGGCGCTGCGCGGCATGATCGTCGCCTCGCCGGACTACCTGCGGCGGCACCCGGCCCCGCAGCACCCGCGTGACCTGCTGGAGCACGAATGCATCCGCTTCCGCTTCGCCAGCGGGCATCTGTACAAATGGCAGTTCGACCGCGGTGGTGAATCGCTGGAAATCGATGTGCGCGGGCGGCTGACGCTGAGCGAGCAGACCACCATCATCCGTGCGGTGATCGATGGCTTCGGCCTGGCGTATGTGCTGGAAGATGCGGCCCGCCCGCATATCGAGGCCGGGCGCATGGTGGCAGTGCTGCAGGACTGGAGCGAGCCGTTCGCCGGCTTCGTTCTGTATTACCCCAAGCAGCGGCAGATGGCCTCGGCGCTGCGCGCGTTCGTGGACATGTTGCGGGAGTGAAGCGCAGCAATGCAGTAGATCCACCCCATGCGTGGATGGCTGGCCCCGATCACTCCACCAACGCGTCATACCCCTTGCCGACGAACTGCAGCAGGCAGAATCCATGCCCGAACGGGTCGGCCAGCACGGCCAACCGGCCCCATGCGCGCTCGCTGACCGGGCGTTCGATCAGCGCGCCGGCGGCGACGGCGCGTGACAGCGCGGCGTTGATATCGTCCACCACCCAGTCCAGGTGGATGGGCGTCCAATGGCGCTCGTAGTCGCGCACATCGCCATCGTCGGCGGCGGCACTGCCGTCGGCGTTCTGCAGCAGGTACAGCGGCGTGGGCCCGCCCAACAGTTCGGTGGCGCCCGGGCCGAGCCGGCGGCCGATGCGCAGGCCGAACGCCTGGGTGTAGAACGCCTCGGCTGCGGCCAGGTCGGGCACGTCCAGATTGATGATGAAGGAGGGGGCGGGGGAATCCATGGCGGTGGCACGTACGGCGGGGCAGTGCAGTCTAGGCCCGTGGCGTGACGGTGCCGGTTCATCTTGCTGGCCGCGCGCGGAAGGTTCAGGCAAGGTAGTCGGCTGGGTTCCAACAAGGATATGTATGAACACGCTTGCCGACGTCGAACAGGCCACCGGCCAGGTCTTTCCGCCGCTGTACCACCAGTTGTCCGCCGCTGGGCAGCTGCAGTGGGGCGCGTTGGGCTGGGAGGGTTTCCAGCAGCAATCCGCGCAGCTGCGCGCGCAGCCGCCGCTGCTGCTGTTTGCCGATGAGTTCGAGCCGATCGGTCGTGACGAACTGCAGGAAGCGTGGGAAGTCCTGACCGCCGAGGACCACTACAACCCGCTGCGCGAGGACCTGGAGCTGCTGCCGTTCGCGCGCAGCGGCGCCGGCGACGTGTACTGCTTCTGGACCAATGCGCCGGGCTTCAGCGAGCCGCCGGTGCTGTTGGTGTGGCACGACGACGACCGCGCCGACATCCTGGCGGCCAACCTGCAGGACTTCGTCTTCCGCAAGATGGTGGAGGCGGTGGTGGAACTGGAGACGCAGTACTCGATGCTGGGCAAGGACACGCTGGCCGACGATCTGCAGGCGTGGCTGGGCACGCACCGCGCGTGGCTGCGGGCCGACCAGGTGGCGGCGCTGGAACGCCTGTACGCGCGTATCGACGAGATCGTTGCAGGGCGCATCAGCGAGGACGAGGGACAGGCGCTGCTGAAGCAGGTGATCGGCTTTGCGCGGCTGGATGAATCGTTCGCGTACGTGCGCGAAGGGGCGTGAGTGATGGGGTCGGATCCGCGCGCAGCGCGGCTCTGACCCCGTCTTCGCCGAACCGGGGTCAGAGCCCTTTCCGCTGGAAAGGGATCCGACCCCATGCCAGATCGCCGCGCCGGGGTCAGAGCCCTTTCCGTTGGAAAGGGAATCCGACCCCATGTCCGATCAGCTGGCGACCGGGTAATCAAGATAGCCCTCGCGGCCACCACCGTAGTAGGTGGCGCGATCCGGCGTGGTCAGCGCCACGTCGGCCTGCAGGCGCTCGACCAGGTCGGGGTTGGCGATGAACGGCTGGCCGAACGCGGCGATATCGATGATGCCGTCGTCCACCAGGCGCAGAGCACGTTCGCGGGTCATGCCGCCGGCCAGGATGACGGTGCCGCCGTAGGCCTGCTTGAAGGCCTTCAGGAACGCTTCGCCGATGGCCGGCGCGCCGTGCAGGTAGTTGTCGTTCAGATGCACATAGGCCAGCCCACGCTTGCCCAGTTCTTCGGCCAGGTACAGATAGCTGGCCTCGTTTTCTGCATAGGCCGGCATGTCGAAGACCTGGCTGTTCGGTGCCAGGCGTACGCCCACGCGCTGCGCGCCGATGCGTGCGGTCATGGCATCCACGGTGTCCAGGATCAGCCGCGCGCGGTTGGCCAGCGAACCGCCGTAGTCATCCTGGCGATCATTGGTGAGCGGGTTGAGGAACTGTTCGAACAGATAGCCGTTGGCGGCATGCAGCTCGATGCCATCAAAACCGGCGGCGACGGCATTCTCGGCGCCGCGCACGAAGTCGTTGACGATGCCCGGCACTTCATCGGTGCGCAGGGCGCGCGGCGGGGTCGGGTCGGCCGGGCCGCGGCTGCCGTCGTCGCGATACACGAAGGCGAAACTGCGGGGATCGTGGGCCACCGCGCGCGTGCTGGCGCTGACCGGCTGGCCACCGTCGGGCTGCAGCGAGCGGTGCGACATGCGGCCCACGTGCCAGAGCTGGGCGAAGATGGCGCCCTGTGCGCCATGCACGGCATCGGTGACCTGGCGCCAGCCGGCCACCTGTTCCTGCGACCAGATGCCCGGCACGTCGATGTATCCCTGGCCCTGCGGCGACACCGGGGTGCCCTCGCTGATGATCAGGCCGGCACTGGCGCGCTGGCGGTAGTACTGCGCGGTCAGTTCGTTGGCCACGTAGTCGGGATTGCGTGCACGGGTCATCGGTGCCATGGCGATGCGGTTGCGCAGCGGTGTGCCGGCCAGGTCAAACGGTTGGAAGAGCGGAGCGGTCATGTGCAGGTCTCTTGGGGAAGGAGCGCCGGTGGCGCGATGCCTACAGGATGGCGTTGACATCGGACCCCATAAATGGGTTCAATTTCCCATCGAGCGGGACTATTTGTCCCCAATGAGGCCCCCGGCATGCTTCCCGTTGAATCCTTGAATGGCCTGGTCACCTTCGTGACCACCGCACGCGCGGCCACCTTCACCGAAGCGGCCGAGGCGCTGGGCATTTCCCGCTCGGCGGTGGGCAAGGCCATCGCCCGGCTGGAAGTGCGGCTGGGCGTGCGCCTGTTCCACCGCACCACCCGGCGCATCTCGCTGACCACCGACGGCGAGGCCTACTACGCGTCCTGCGCCGCCGCGCTGGAGGAAATTTCCGCGGCCGAGGCCTGTCTGGGCCTGGGCGCGCACGTGCCCAGCGGTCGCCTGCGCATCGACATGCCCTCTTCGTTTGGCCGCATGGTGGTCATGCCGGTGCTGCTGAAGCTGTGCCAGCAGTACCCGGACCTGCAGCTGACGGTGACCTTCACCGACCACTTCGTCGACCCCATCGAGGAAGGCATCGATCTGCTGATCCGCTTCGGCGGGCTGCAGCAGGCCGAGCACCTGGTGGCGCGGCGGCTGGGCAGCCAACGCCTGGTGACCTGCGCGGCGCCGGCCTACCTGCAGGCGCACGGCGTGCCGCGCACGGTGGACGATCTGCGCCAGCACCGCAGCATCGTCGGCTACCGCCATGGCCAGCCGGTGGCGTGGCGGGTGGGCGTGGAGGGCGAGGGCGGTACCTTCATTCCCAGCGCCACCCACCAGTTGAACGACGGCGATGCAGTGATCGACGGTGCGCTGGCCGGGCTGGGCATCTGCCAGATGCCGATGTCGCTGGTGCGCCCGCATCTGCAGTCGGGCACGCTGCAGTCGGTGCTGGACGAGCAGATGCAGCGCCATGTCGATATCCATGCCCTGTGGCCGCCCACCCGTCATCTGCGGCCGAAGGTGCGCCACGTGGTGGATGAACTGACCCGGCTGGCGGCGCAGGGCGCCTTCGATTGAGTTTGCGCGGCCGGTCTGTATACTATCCCCCAGTATAGTTCCGCAGGTGGCCGCCCATGCCGCATTCACCCGAAGAGAAAAAGAAGGTCCTGGCCCGCGTGCGCCGCATCCGTGGCCAGTGCGATGCGCTGGACCGCGCGCTGGAAGCCGGCGCCGAGTGCGGCCCGGTGCTGCAGCAGATCGCGGCCATCCGCGGCGCGGTGAACGGGTTGATGTCCGAAGTGATGGAAGCCCACCTGCGCGAGGAATTCGGCCAGCCGGCCGCATCCGATGAACAGCGCGCCGAGCGCGTGCGCGAGATGAGCGGTTTGATCCGTTCGTACCTGAAATAAACGAGGGCGCAACACTGCGCCATCCATGCTGTCTTTGTCTGTCCTTGGAGAACCCGCCATGAAATCCCGTGCCGCCGTCGCCTTTGGTCCCGGCCAGCCGCTGCAGATCGTCGAAATCGACGTCGCCCCGCCGAAGGCTGGCGAAGTGCTGGTGAAGATCACCCACACCGGTGTCTGCCACACCGATGCCTTCACCCTGTCCGGCGATGACCCGGAAGGCCTGTTCCCGGTGGTGCTGGGCCATGAAGGCGCCGGCATCGTGGTGGAAGTGGGCGAGGGCGTGACCAGCGTGAAGCCGGGCGACCACGTGATTCCGCTGTACACCGCCGAGTGCGGCGAATGCCTGTTCTGCAAGAGCGGCAAGACCAACCTGTGCGTGTCGGTGCGCGCTACCCAGGGCAAGGGCGTGATGCCCGACGGCACCAGCCGCTTCAGCTACAACGGCGAACCGATCTATCACTACATGGGCTGCTCGACCTTCAGCGAGTACACCGTGGTGGCCGAAGTGTCGCTGGCCAAGATCAACCCGGAAGCGAACCCGGAACACGTCTGCCTGCTGGGCTGCGGCGTGACCACCGGCATCGGCGCGGTGCACAACACCGCCAAGGTGCAGGAAGGCGACAGCGTGGCCGTGTTCGGCCTGGGCGGCATCGGCCTGGCGGTCATCCAGGGTGCCCGCCAGGCCAAGGCCGGCCGCATCATCGCGGTGGACACCAACCCGTCCAAGTTCGAGCTGGCGCGCGAATTCGGCGCCACCGACTGCATCAACCCGAAGGACTTCGACAAGCCGATCCAGCAGGTCATCGTGGAAATGACCACCTGGGGCGTGGACCACAGCTTCGAGTGCATCGGCAACACCAGCGTGATGCGTGCGGCGCTGGAATGCGCGCACCGCGGCTGGGGCCAGAGCGTGGTGATCGGCGTGGCCGGCGCGGGTCAGGAAATCTCCACCCGTCCGTTCCAGCTGGTGACCGGCCGCAAGTGGATGGGCACCGCCTTCGGCGGCGTGAAGGGCCGCAGCCAGCTGCCGGGCATGGTGGAGGACGCGATGAAGGGCGATATCGAACTGGCCCCGTTCGTCACCCACACCATGGACCTGGACAAGATCAACGAAGCCTTCGACCTGATGCACGAAGGCAAGTCGATCCGTTCGGTCGTCCACTATTGAACCACGCCAGGCGGCAGGCCGCGCGCCTGCCGCCACCGGGAGCACTCCATGGAACGCATTGAACACCGTGCCTGCTTCGGCGGCTGGCAGGATGTCTATCGCCACACGTCCACCACGCTGGGCTGCGACATGCAGTTCGCCGTGTACCTGCCGCCGCAGGCGGCCACGCAGAAACTGCCGGTGCTGTACTGGCTGAGCGGCCTGACCTGCACCGAACAGAACGTGATCACCAAAGCTGGCGCGCAGCGTTACGCCGCCGAACACGGGGTGATCCTGGTGGCCCCCGATACCAGCCCGCGCGGTGACGACGTGGCCGATGCCGAAGGCTACGACCTGGGCAAGGGCGCAGGCTTCTATCTCAACGCCACCGAACAGCCATGGGCACGGCACTACCGCATGCACGACTACGTGGTGCAGGAGCTGCCGGCGCTGATCGAGGCGCACTTCCCGGCGACCGATGCGCGTGCCATCAGCGGCCATTCGATGGGGGGCCATGGCGCGCTGGTGCTGGCGCTGCGCAATCCCGGCCGCTACCGCAGCGTGTCGGCGTTTTCGCCGATCGTGGCACCCAGCCAGGTGCCGTGGGGCGAAAAGGCCTTCACCGCCTATCTGGGCGACGACCGTGCGGCCTGGGCGCAGTGGGATGCCACCGCGCTGATCGCCGGTGCCAGCGAGCGCCTGCCGCTGCTGGTGGACCAGGGCGATGCCGATGAGTTCCTGCAGACCCAGTTGCAGCCGCAGCGCCTGCAGCAGGCATGCGAAGCGGTGGGCCACCCGCTGACCCTGCGCCTGCAGCCGGGCTACGACCATAGCTATTACTTCATCGCCAGCTTCATTGGCGAGCACATCGCGCACCACGCCAAGGCACTGCGCGGCTGAGGCGAATGCGGCGGGGGAGATAAGAACGCGGCGGTGCTGAGGCGTAGAGTCGAGCTTGCTCGACTGGCGTGGAAAATCAGTCGAGCAAGCTCGACTCTACCGAAGCGGGGCAGGCGAGCACGCTCGACTCTACCGAAGCGGGGCAGGCGAGCACGCTCGACGCTACCGGGCCGGCCGGGTTTTCGGCAGTCGATCACGCCCCGCTGGCGGGGCAACGCGCTATGGTGCGCACAGACGGCTTGCCGATGGGGGATCCATGCCGGTAGTGCTTGCGCTGCTGTACGTGCTCTGCCACGGGGTGGTCGTGGCGTTCTGGCCGGGGCCGGCCGGGGAAGGTTCGTTCGTGTTCCTGACCGCCGCGCCGGTGCTTGCGGCGATGGCCTGCCTGTGGCGCGCGCGGCGTGACCGGGCGGCGCTGGGCTGGCGGGCCACCGCATTGGCGCTGCTGCTGTGGGCCGGCGGCATGGCGGTGAACATGGCCGATGCGATCGGTGCCGGGCGTGCCGATCTGACCCCGCGGGTCAGCCTGCTGCTGTATGTGATCTATGGCGTGCCGCTGGTGTTCATCCTGGCCCGCGCCCGCCGCGAGCGCTGGACCATCAGCACCATCGACGGCCTGATGGCGGCGCTGCTGGGCGTGCTGTTCTTCGTGCACACCCTGTCCTTCGCCGACCGCATCAACGTCGATGACACGGCCATGGCCAACATGCGCCGCATGTTCGACATCCAGAACCTGTGCATTGCTGCGTTCGCCTGCGTGCGCTGGCTGGCCGGCGACGTGCCCGAACGGCGCAGCTTCTTCCGCGCGCTGGCGCTGTATGCGCTGCTCTATCTGGGCGTGGCGTACTACATCAACCATTTCACCGCCGAACAGTCCTTCGGTGCCTACAACGACCTGCTGATCGACGTGCCGTTCCTGCTGCTGGCGGTGCTGGCCCTGCGCCAGGCGCCGGCCCCCGGCGGCGTGCTGCACCCGCGCCTGTCGCGGCTGGTCCAGGCCGGTGGACCGATGATCCTGCCGCTGCTGCTGCTGGTGGTCGGGGCGCTGGTGGTGGACCACGCGCGCCCGCTGGCGCTGGCCGGCTTCGTGGTCGCTACGCTGGGTTTCAGCCTGCGCAGCACCCTGCTGCAGATCGACCTGCTGGAAGCGCAGGCACGGCTGGACCAGCTGGCGCGGCAGGACGGCCTGACCGGCGTAGCCAATCGCCGCCAGTTCGATGCGGCGCTGACCAGCGAGTGGAACCGGGCCCGTCGCAGCGGCACCGAAGTGGGCCTGCTGCTGGTGGACATCGACCATTTCAAAGCGTTCAACGACCAGCACGGGCACCCCGCTGGCGACCGCTGCCTGCAGGCCGTGGCCGCGGTGCTGCAGGCCACCGCCAACCGCGCGGCCGACACCGTGGCGCGCTATGGCGGCGAGGAATTCGCGGTGATCGTGCCCGGTACCAGCGTGGAGGGCGTGCTGGCGCTGGCCGAGCGCCTGCGCGTGGCAGTGCAGGCGCTGCAGCTGCCGGAAGGGCGGGTCAGCATCAGCGTGGGGGTGGGGTTCGCCCATCCGCCGGTGATGGCCACGGCCGAACAGTTGCTGGCCCACGCCGATGCGGGTCTGTACGCGGCCAAGCGGGGCGGCCGCAACCAGGTGGCTGCGCTGCCGTCCGGGCCGATGGGCTTCAGCTTCGCCCGGTAGCGCCCAGCCAAGGTTGGCACCTACCAGGGCGGGGCATGAACCCGGTAGTGGCCAACCTTGGTTGGCCGCCTTTCCTGGAAGTGCCAACCAAGGTTGGCACCTACCAGGGCAGGCTGGTCAACCGCCGCGTATTGATGGCCGTTTACCAAGGCAGGGCATGAACCCGGTAGTGGGTGAAGGCCGGGCGCCTGTGGGATACTGCCGCCGAATGTGCGGATGATCACATTCGGGCGGGGAGCCCGGATCACCACTGGCGGAATGGGGAAAGGACGATGGCCACGGTGTTCACCGAGGAGCCGGCGCGGCCGGCGGCCGATGCCACGGTACTGCTGCAGCGCTGGCGACGCGGCGACGCGGCCGCGCTGGATGCACTGATGGAACTGCTGTACGGCACGCTGCGGGCGATGGCGGCGGCGCGCGTATCGGCGCGCGGCGGTGATCGCACCCTGCGCCCCACCGCATTGGTGAACGAAGCGCTGCTGCGCCTGCTCGACAGCCGTGCCGACCCGCAGGACCGCCAGCACTTCCTGGCACTGGCCGCGCTGAAGATGCGCGGCGTGGTGGCCGACCATGCGCGCGCGCTGGGCGCGGTCAAGCGCGGTGGCGGCCAGGTTGCGCTGACCCTGTCGGCGGTCGATCACGAAGCGCTGCCGGCGATGACCCTGCAGCAGGATCTGTTCGCGCTGGACCAGGCCTTGCTGCAACTGGAAACCCAGGACCCGCGCGCGGCCCGCGCGGTGCAGTGCATGTACTTCGCCGGCATGGACCGTGAGGCCATCGCCGAAGTGCTGGAGATTTCCGTGCCCACGGTCGACCGTGACCTGCGCTTTGCCCGTGCCTGGCTCAACAGCCAGCTGGGCAGCGCGGCCTGAGCACGGCCATGCAGCAGGCCGCGCACTGGGGGCAACTGCGTGAACTGTTCGATGCGGTGTGTGAGCTGCCGCGGGAACAGTGGGGCCCGGCATTGGCGGCGCGCAGCAGCGATGCCGCGTTGATTGCCGAGGTCACCCGGCTGCTGCACGCACAGACCGATGAGCTGATGCGGGTGCGTGCGCCGCTGGAGCGGCTGGCCGAAGACATCGCGCGGCCGGAAGTGCAGGTGGGCGATTGCCTGGGCCCGTGGCGGCTGACCGCACTGCTGGCCGAAGGCGGCATGGGTGCGGTGTTCAGCGCCGAACGTGCCGATGCCCTGTACCGCCGCACGGTGGCGGTGAAGGTGCTGCCCAGCCCGATGGCACCAGCGCTGCGCGCGCACCTGCTGGCCGAGCAGCAGATCCTGGCCGACCTGCAGCACCCGGGCGTTGCGCGCCTGTACGACGCAGGCGAAACGCCGTCGGGTAACCCATACCTGGTGATGGAGCACGTGGCCGGCCTGCCGCTTGACCGCTATCTGCAGGCGCACGCGCCGCCGCTGCGGCAACGCCTGGCGCTGTTCGTGCAGATCTGCCGCATCGTGCAGTTCGCCCATGCGCAACTGGTGGTGCACTGTGACCTGAAGCCGTCCAACGTGCTGGTGGATGACCAGGGCCGACCGGTGCTGCTGGACTTCGGCGTGGCGCGACTGCTGGGGCAACCGGCCGACGAGTCGGCCGACGACGGGCTGCCACGCTACGTCACCCCGGCCTACGCCAGCCCCGAGTTGCTGGGTGGCCAGCGCGTGGGCGTGGCCAGCGATGTGTTCAGCCTGGGTGCCATGCTGGCGGAAACAAGCAGTGGGCAACGCGTGCTGCGCCCGTTGCAGGGCGAGCCGGTGGCGGTGCCTCTGCCCAGCGCGCTGGCCCGCACGGCACGCGAACGGCGCGCGCTGCGCGGCCCGTTGGATGCGATCGTGGCGCGGGCCTGCGCGATGGTGCCCGAACAACGCTACGCCACCGTGGAAGCGCTGGCCGACGATGTGGAGCGCTATCTGGCATTCCGCCCGGTGCGCGCCGGGCACAGCGGCGCACTGCAGCAGACGCGCTTGTTCCTGCGCCGCAACTGGCGCAGCAGCGTGGCCGCCGCCGGCGTGGTGCTGGTGGTGGCAGGGCTGCTGGTCCGGTTGGACATGGCTGGGCGCGAATCGGCGCGCAACGCCGATATCGCCAACCGCACCAGCGATTTCCTGGTGGCGTCCTTCGATGTGCTGGACCCGGGCACCCGTGGCGGCGCGGCCACCTCGGAACTGAGTGCGCGCGAGCTGCTGGACCAGAGCGTACGCCGCCTGCAGGCCACGCCTACGATGCAGCCGGTGCTGCGTGCGCGGCTGCAGGTGGTGCTGGGCCGCGCCTACATGAATCTGGGCCAGCCGCAGCAGGCCGAGACGCTGTTGCAACAGGGCGCGCAGGCGCTGGCGGCGGCCGGCGCGGCCGATCTGCGCGATGCCGCGCTGGCCTATGCCGACCTGGCCACCCTGCAGGACCAGGCGCGGCAGCGCGACGCAGCCGCGCGCAGCGCCAGCCAGGCCGCTGCGCTGCTGGCCACGGCCACGGCGCCCGATGCGTTGGCACGCGCGCGGGTACTGGCCGTGCAGGCGCAGGTGCGCAGCCGAAGTGCAGGCGGCACCCAGCCGGCCGTGGCCATGTTCACCCAGGCGCTGGGCATGCTGGATGACCAGCACACGCTGGATGCGCGCCGGGTGCGTTCCAGCCTTCGCCGGCAGCTGGCCAGCGTGCAGGCCGCGACCGGCGCATTGCTGGCCGCCGAGCAAACCCTGCGTGCGGCGATCAACGACGATGGTGGCGTCGGTGGTGAAGGCATCGATTACCAGAAGGACCTGCAGCTGCTGTCGCAGGTGCTGTTCGACCAGGGCCGCATCGATCCTGCGCTGCAGGTGATGGAACGCAACCTGGAACTGACCCGGCACATCTACGGTGAACAGAGCAGTTTTACCGCCAGCGCCGAAAGCGCACTGGCCGGGCAGTACCTGGATCTCGGGCGCTACGAAAGCTCGGACCGCCACTTCCGCCACAGCCTGCAGATCAGCGCGGCGATCGACGGCGTGGACAGTTTCGCCTACGCCCGCAAGCTGTTTGCGCACGGCATCATGAAGGAAGCCTACGGCGATACGGCGGCAGCCGAGGCGCTGTACCGGCAGGCGCTGGACCGCCACCAGCGCTTGCTGGGTGCCGACCAGGGCGAAACGCTGGACGTGGAAATGGTGCTGGCGCGGCTGCTGATGCGGGTGGGCCAGCTGCAGGCATCCGACGCGCTGCTGCAGCGCGTGGGCCGGGTCTGGCGGCGCCAGTCCGACCCGGGCAGCCCGGACCGGCAGTCACTGCGCCTGGTGGAAATCGAGTGGATGACCCGCAGTGGCAACCTGGTGGCCGCACGCACCGCGCTGGATGCGTTCCGCGCGCAGCATCCTTCACCGTCGTCGTCGCTGGCGCTGCGCCAGACCATGCAGGAGGCCCTGTTGGCCCAGCGCAGCGGCGCGGCCGATGCGGCCGAACGTGCCGGGGAAGTCGTGCGCGAGTTCTCGCGGCTGTACGGCGCCGATTCGGTGGCCACGGCCAAGTGGCGCATTCCCTACGCCGAAACCCTGACTGACGCGGGCCACATCGCGCAGGCGCGCGCCGAGGTGAAGCGGGCCCAGCCCCGCCTGGGCGAAATCTACGCGTGGTCTGAGTTCAATACGCGCATGCATGCGCTGGCCCAGCGCTGGGCCCAGGGCACGACGGCTGTCGCCCCGCCGCCGGTCGGGGAGAGCGCTGCCCCCTGACGGCCCCCTGTTCACAAACGAAAGTATGAACCATTCATAATTTTCGCAATTTTGTGTGATGGGAATCCCGTTTCTTTTCCGGTTGCTCTGGTGAGACCCCGCGTATGCCCCGCGGTCGGGTCGCTTTCACTCGCCTCCGGATGCTCCCATGAACAAGATCTACAAGCTGGTTTTCAACGCTGCCCTCGGCGTTGTCCAGGTCGTTTCCGAAATTGCCCGCAAGCCCGGCCGCCTGTCGGCAGGTGGCGCCGCCGTCGGCCTGCGCCGTGACGTGCTGGCCATGGCGCTGGCGTTGGGTCTGGGGCTGCTGCCGGGGCTGGCGCTGGCGGCCAACTATTCGATCCGCAACCCGGATGGCAGCTATTCCACGGTCGACCTGATCCTGACCAGCGAAGTGGCCGGCGAAACCAATGACGATGGCGATGTGATCGCCTCGCGCAAGGTGGGCGTGATCGCCACCGATGGCAGCAACGATTACCTGGTGCGCGACATCAAGGGCTTGGGCAGCAGCGTGCTGATCGCCAGTTCCGGCACCGGCGTGGAAACCGATGGCACCGGACAGGCGCAGTCGGTGACGGTGGTGGGCTACCGGCTGGCCGGCAGCCCCGGCACCACCACCCGCGATGTGGTGTTCAACAGCAGCAGCGGCCGCTGGGAAAACAGCAACGGCGATGCGGTGACCATCGTGGCCATGGTTTACGGCAGCACGTCCACCGACGACGAGGGCAACCTGACGGTGACCGAGAACGGCACCGTGGACGTGGCCACGCGCATGCTGGCCGATGGCGATGGCCCCGACCCCACCGACAGCTACGGCAGCGGCACGCTGGTGAAGGTGACGCGGGTGGGCAGCAAGGGCAGCAAGGGCCGCACCGGTGCCCTGTTCGTACCGGCCAAGGCCGGTGGCAACGGCGGCCGCGGGCCCGACATCACCCTGGGCCCGGGCCAGGATTCCAAGCTGCAGATCAACGACACGGTCACCATCAGCAATGGCAACCCCGGCATCCTGATCACCAGCACCGGCGGCAATGGCGGCAACGGCGGCAGCATCTATCTGTCCACCTCCAAGGCCAAGCCCGGCGGTGATGGTGGCTCGGGCGGCAACGTGGATGTCACCGTGGCCGGTTCCGGCAGGATCATCACCACGGCGTCCGGCGGCACGCCGGCGCCGGGCATCGCGGTGCAAAGCCGCTCCGGCCAGGGCGGCGATGGTGGCAATTCCTACGCCGGTGGTGGCGCCGGCGGTGGCGGCGGCACCAAGCAGGGCGGTGACGTGTCACTGACCAGTTCGGTGAACGTGGAAACCCATGGCGCCGATTCGGCCGCGCTGCTGGTGCAGTCGCTGGGCGGCGGTGGTGGCAGCGGCGGCAATTCCTATGGCCTGTTCCCGACGGCGGGCGCCAGCGGTGGTGCCGGTGGCCACGGCGGCAAGGTGACGCTGAACAACAGCGGCACGCTGGTGACCGACGGCGCCGGTTCGGCGGGCATCAACGCGCAATCGATCGGTGGCACCGGCGGCAACGGCGGCACCACCGTGGCGCTGGTGGTGCTGGGCAGTGACAGCAGTTCGATTGGTGGCAACGGCGGCGCGGTGGAGGTGTTCAACAGCGGGGCGATCAGCACCGGCGGCACGGGGTCCGATGGCATTTCCGCGCAGTCGATCGGCGGTGGCGGTGGCCGCGCTGGTACCCAGATCGGTCTGGTCACCCTGGGTGGCAGCAGTGGCGCCGGCGGCAACGGTGGTTCAGTCGCGGTCGACAACGACGGCAACATCACCACCCGTGGCGCCGATGCCAACGGCATCCTGGCGCAGTCGATCGGCGGCGGCGGTGGCAAGGCGGGGTTGAGTGCGGCGCTGGCCGCGCTGGGGTCGTCCGGTGGCGATGCCGGTACCGGCGGCACCGTGCGCGTGGACAACAGCGGGCGCATCCTGACCCTGGGCGAGCGCGCGATGGGCATCCTGGCGCAATCGATCGGTGGTGGTGGCGGCACCGGCGGCAGCAGCCTGGGCGTGTTCGCGCTGGGCGGCGATGGCGGCAAGGGCGGCAATGCCGGCGATGTCAGCGTGACCCACAGCGGCAGCATCGAAACCCACGGCACGTCCGCCGATGGCATCCTGGCGCAGTCCATTGGTGGCGGTGGCGGCAACGGCGGCGGCGCCAGCGCGGTGGCACCGTTCATTGCGTTTGCCTTCGGTGGCAGTGGTGACAACGGCGGCACTGCCGGCAAGGTCTCCACCACGCTGGTGGATGGCGGCAGCATCCTGACCCAGGGCAGCAACGCGGCCGGCGTGCGCCTGCAGTCGATCGGCGGCGGCGGTGGCAACGGCGGCAGCGCTACCGCGGTGTCGGTGGGCGTTGTCGTACCGATCAGCCTCAGTGCTTCCTACGGCGGTTCCGGCGCGGCGGGCGGCAATGGCGGCGTGGTGGAACTGCAGGGCAACGCCGATGTCACCACCCATGGCAACAACGCCGATGGCCTGTACGTGGCCTCGATTGGTGGCGGTGGCGGCAGCGGTGGCAACGCGCTCGGTGTTGCATTGACCGGCGGCAACGCCTTCGCGGTGAGTTTGAACAGCAGCAAGGGCGGCAGCGGTGCCGGTGGCGGCGACGGCGGCACGGTCACCGTCGACAGCGGCGGCACGCGCGGTTCGATCTGGACCGCGGGCGATTTTTCCAACGGTCTGGTGGCGCAGAGCATCGGCGGCGGTGGTGGCTCCGGTGGTGATGCCATCGGCGTGACCGGTGCGGCCAGCGGCGGGATTTCGCTCACCGTGTCGTCCACCCTGGGCGGCACCGGCGGTGCCGGCGGCAAAGGCGGTGATGTCGATGTCACCTACAGCGGGGACATCACCACCGGCGGCACCAGCACGCTCAACACCGATGCCAGCGGGCAGGGTGCAGTGGGTGCGCTGATCCAGTCCGTCGGTGGCGGCGGTGGCAGTGGTGGCAGCGTGGTGTCGGTGGCTGCCGGCCTGGGCGCCACCGCCATCAACATCGGCCAGAGCCTGGGCGGCAGCGGCGGTGATGGTGGCAACGGTGGCCGCGTGGATGCCGTACTGGACAGCAGCATCTGGACCGGCGGCGACGATGCGGTGGGTGCGCTGATCCAATCGGTGGGTGGCGGTGGTGGCAACAGCGGCAACAAGATCGACGTGGGCGTGGCGGTCGGGGGAAGCACCGCCCAACTGTCGCTGGGCATCGGCGCGACCGGCCTGAGCAGCACCGGCGGCAACGGCAGCAACGGCGGCATCGTCACTGGCGACTACCGCGGTGAAGTGACCACGCTGGGGCAGCGCGCCAGTGGCGTGCTGATGCAGTCGATCGGCGGCGGTGGCGGCAACGGTGGCTTCACCGTGGATGCCGACGTGTCGGTGAGCGCAGCGCTTTCGCTGCAGGGCACGCTGTCCATCGGTGCATCCGGGGGCGAGGGCGGCAATGGTGGCGCGGTCACCGGTGCGGTGGATGCCACGGTGATCACCGCCGGCGACCATGCCACCGGCGTGCTGCTGCAGTCGGTGGGCGGTGGCGGTGGCAGCGGTGGCTTCGATGTGGCCGTGGGCCTGCAGACCGCGGTGATTTCCGGTGCCACTGTCGGCGCCACCATGGGGCTGGGCGGTGACGGTGGCGACGGCGGTGATGGCGGCGCGGTCAGTGGCCAGTTCGCCGGCAGCGCATCGACGCTGGGCGCGCAGTCCGATGCTTATGTGGTGCAGTCGCTGGGCGGCGGTGGCGGCAACGGCGGGTTCGCCGTGGCCGGTGGCCTGGCGATCAGCAACGGCGCTGCGGCGCAGGCCGCGATCGGCATCGGCGGCAGTGGTGGCAAGGGCGGCAATGGCAGCAGCGCACACGCGGAACTGGATGGCCTGCTGCAGACCTTCGGCGCGCAGTCCACCGGCATGCTGGTGCAGTCGGTGGGCGGTGGCGGCGGCAACGGTGCCTTCAGCGTGGGGGGCGCCCTGACCATCGGCAGCACCGGTGCGGGTTCGGCATCGGTGGGCATTGGTGGCAACGGCGGTGACGGCGGTACCGCGGGCGCGGTCAGCGCCACCTTCAACGACAGCACGGTGCTGACCGAAGGTGCGGGCTCCGGCGGCGTGGTGCTGCAGTCGATCGGCGGCGGTGGTGGCAACGGTGGCTTCAGCGTGAGCGGTGGGGTCACCGTCAGCACGGTGGCGGTGAGTGCGTCGGTGGGCCTGGGCGGCACGGGCGGCTCGGGCGGTGTGGCCGGCAGCGTACGTGCCGATGCCACTGATCTGCAGGTGCAGACCTTGGGTGACGGTGCTACCGGCATGCTGCTGCAGTCGGTCGGTGGTGGTGGCGGCAACGGCGGCTTCGTGGTGGCCGGGGGCATCAGTGCCGGTGCGGCATCGGGCGCAGTGTCGGTCGGTATTGGCGGCAATGGTGGCGATGGCGGGCGCGCCGGCGCGGTAACCGCCGATCTGCGCGGCGGTTCGGTCTACACCGTGGGCGACAACGCCTCGGCACTGGTGCTGCAGTCCATCGGCGGCGGCGGTGGCAACGGCGGCTTCAACATCAGCGGTTCGCTGGCCGCCGGCATGGGCAGTGCTGCGGTCAGCGTCGGCCTGGGTGGCAACGGTGGCAGCGGCAACACCGGTGGGCGCGTTATCGGCTACGTCGATCAGGACGTGCAGACCGACGGCGATGATTCCACCGGTGTGCTGGCGCAGTCGGTGGGCGGTGGCGGCGGCAACGGCGGCTTCAACGTGGCCGCCGGCATCAGTGCGTCGTCCAGTGGCGGCGTGGCCGTGTCGGTGGGCCTGGGGGGCAGTGGCGGCACGGGGGGCAATGCGTCCACGGTGCAGCTGGAAAAGCAGGGCAGCGTGCTGACCCGTGGCGATCGTGCCGACGCCGTGGTGGCGCAGTCCATTGGCGGCGGTGGCGGCAACGGAGGCTTCAATGTGACCGGCAACCTGGCCGCCAGTGGGGGCGGTGCCGGCAGCGTGTCGGTGGGCCTGGGCGGCACCGGTGGCACCGGCGGTACCGGCGCGGCGGTAGGCCTGACCCAGGTCGGTCGTGTCGCCACCGAAGGCGAACAGTCGCTGGGTCTGCTGGCGCAGTCGATCGGTGGTGGCGGCGGCAACGGTGGCTTCAACGTCAGTGGCGCATTGACCGCCAGCGGCGGCGCTGGCGGTTCGGTGTCGGTGGGCCTGGGGGGCAGCGGTGGCGACGGCGGCAGCGCCGGCGCGGTGACCGTGGACAGCACCGGCCTGGTGTCCACCGAAGGCGACGGCAGCCATGGCGCACTGGCGCAATCGCTGGGCGGCGGCGGCGGCAACGGCGCCTTCAACATCAGCGGCGGGCTGACTGCCACCGGCAGTGCCGGTGGCTCGGTCACCGTGGGCCTGGGCGGCAACGGCGGCCAAGGGGGCAGCGCCGGCAACGTGCGCGCCACGTTGCAAGCGGCTGCGCCGGACGGTTCGGCCGACGACGGCCGGGTGCTGGCCACGCTGGGCGACGGTGCCTCGGGTCTGGTCGCGCAGTCGATCGGCGGCGGCGGTGGCAACGGTGGCTTCAGCGTGCAGGGCGCGCTGACTGCCAGTGGCGGTACCTCCGGTTCGGTCAGCGTGGGCCTGGGCGGCAACGGCGGTGACGGCGGCAGTGCCGGTTCGGTGGAAGGCAGCACCGTGGGCCTGGTTACCACCGCAGGCAATGACAGCCATGGCGTGCTGCTGCAGTCGCTGGGTGGTGGTGGCGGCAACGGCGGCTTCAACGTGAGTGGCAGCCTGACCGCGACGGCCGGTTCGGGCGGTTCCATCAGCGTGGGCCTGGGCGGCAACGGCGGCC
Source organism: Stenotrophomonas sp. YAU14A_MKIMI4_1 (assembly GCF_003086855.1). Classification (NCBI taxonomy): domain Bacteria; kingdom Pseudomonadati; phylum Pseudomonadota; class Gammaproteobacteria; order Lysobacterales; family Lysobacteraceae; genus Stenotrophomonas; species Stenotrophomonas sp. YAU14A_MKIMI4_1. The sequence continues at coordinate 3,704,490 of NZ_CP025998.1, read as the reverse complement.
AGGGTGGCCTGGCTGGCAACGTGACCGGCAGCGTGCGCGCGCTGGCGCAGAACGATGGCTATGCGGTGATCACCGAAGGCGATGACGCCATGGGCGTGGTGGCGCAGTCCATTGGCGGCGGCGGTGGCAACGGCGGCTTCGTGGTCGGTGGCGCGCTGACCGCCTCGGCCGGCAATTCCGGTGTCATCGGCGTGGGTGTGGGCGGGCGTGGTGGCAGCGGCAATACCGCAGGCGATGTGCACGTGGACGTGGAAGGCCATGTGCAGACCGCCGGTGATGGCGCGCAGGGCATCCTGCAGCAGTCCATCGGCGGCGGCGGTGGCAACGGCGGCATGACCATCGCCGGTGCACTCAACGCCAGCGCCTCCAACGGCGGCAGCATCGCCATCGGCGTGGGCGGCAGTGGCGGTAGCGGCGGCGATGGCGGCGCCGTGAGCGGCAGCCTGGTCGGCAACGTGGTGACCGCCGGTAGCGATGCCGGTGCGGTGACCTACCAGAGCCTGGGCGGTGGCGGCGGCAATGGCGGCATGACCATCGCCGGCAGCCTGGCCGCGTCGGGCAACGGCAGCGGCAATGTCAGCGCCAGCATCGGTATTGGTGGCAGCGGCGGCACCGGTGGTACCGGCGGTGGTGTGCAGGCCGATCTGGACGGCACGCTTTCCACGTTGGGCGACGGTGCCTGGGGCGGTCTGTTCCAGTCGATCGGTGGCGGCGGTGGCAATGGCGGCATGACCATCGCCGGTGCGCTGACCGTGGCCGCCTCGGCACAGAATCAGTTGGCGGTGAGCGTGGGTATCGGCGGCAGTGGTGGCAGCGGCGGCACGGCCGGCGATGTGCAGGTGAACCACACCGGCAATGTGAGTACCGCGGGCAACGATGCGCAGGGCATGGTGCTGCAGTCGCTGGGCGGCGGTGGCGGCAATGGTGGGCTGACCGTGAGCGGTGCCGGCGGCATCAACCTGGGCGATGGTTCGCGCAACCTGGCGGTGTCGGTGGGCGTGGGCGGCAACGGCGGCAGCGGTGGCAGCGCCGGCGATGTCAGCGGCACGCTGGAAGGGGACTACTTCACCGCGGGGAATGGATCGACGGCCGTGCTGGCGCAGAGCCTGGGCGGCGGTGGCGGCAACGGTGGCATCACCGTGGCCGGCAGCATCAGTGCCAGCCTGGGCGACAACGGCGTGGCCAGCATCGGCATCGGTGGCACCGGCGGCAGTGGCAATACCGCCGGCGATGTCAGTCTGCTGCGCCAGGGCAGCACCGTGACCGAAGGTGAGCGCGCAGACGCCATCGTCGCGCAGTCCATCGGCGGTGGTGGCGGAAACGGCGGCATGACCATTGCCGGTGCGCTCAGTCTGGGCGACAGCCGCAACGGCAGCGTGGTGGTGGGCGTGGGCGGCAAGGGCGGCAGCGGTGCCACGGCCGGGGATGTGAGCGTGGATGTGCTCGGCACGGTGGCCGCGCTGGGTGGACTGGGCGACGTGCTCACGCTCGGCAACGGCAGCGCCTTCCAGGTCGATGCCAGCGATCTGTCCAAGGGGTCCAGCGGCATCGTCGCGCAGTCCATCGGCGGTGGTGGCGGCAATGGTGGCATCAACATCCAGGGCGGCCTGGCGGTCGATCCGACGGCGGTGTTCGGCGGTGGCAGCAGCGGCGGTGGCAGTGGCGGATCGTCCGGCGGTGGCAGCGGCAACAGCTCCACCAGCGTCGGCATCGTGCTGGGCATCGGCGGCAATGGTGGTACCGGTGGCCATGCCGGCAAGGTGGCGGTGAACGTGGGCCCGGAAGACACCGACACACCGCTGGTGGTCGCCATCGGCGATGAACAGTCGGCCATCCTGGCGCAATCCATCGGCGGCGGTGGCGGCAACGGTGGCATCAACATCGGTGCAGCGGTCACCACCGGCAGCAGCATCACCGTGGGTCTGGGCGGCAACGGTGCCGATGCCGGCCGCGGCAACGATGTGCAGGTCGATGCCAGCGCCGATGTGTTCGCCTTCGGCGATCACGCACGCGGCATCCTGGCGCAGTCGATCGGTGGTGGCGGTGGCGCCGGCGGCATCAACATCAGCGCGGCACTCAGCAAGCCCTCGTCGCAGAACAGCGCTTCGCTGGTGGTGGGGCTGGGCGGGTCCGGCGGTACCGGCAACACCAGTGGCGTGGTGGACGTGACCCACATGGGCAGTATCAACGTGGTGGGCAGCCATGCCAGCGCACTGCTGGCGCAGTCGATCGGCGGTGGTGGCGGTGCCGGTGGGCAGAACATTTCCGCCTCTGCCAGCCAGGGCGCGCAGCGCCTGGCGGTGTCGGCCGGCATTGGCGGCGACGGCGCCGAGGGCGGCGATGCCGGTGCGGTGTACGTGCAAAGTGGCGGCGGCGACATGTTCGTCAATGCCAATGGGGCCGACGAGGTGGCGCAGGGCGGCACCGGCATCCTGGCGCAATCGATCGGCGGCGGTGGCGGTGCCGGCGGTGGCAGCATCAGCGGTCTGTATTCGTCGGCGCAGGTGCCGATCAGCATCGGCATCGGCGGCACCGGTGGCAGCGGCGGCAATGCCGGTGCCGTCAGCGTGCTGCGTGGTGACGCGGCGGCCTGGGGCAGCGGCACGACGCCGGCGCTGAACCTGTTCGTGGGCGGCGACCATGCCACTGGCATCCTGGCGCAGTCGATCGGCGGTGGCGGCGGCAACGGTGGCGGCACCCTGGTGCTGGAAAAGTATTCCGACAGTTCGGGTTCCGGCTCAGGTTCGGGCTCGGGTTCGGGCAGCGGCACGGGCACTGGAAATGGCAGCGGCAACCAGCAGCGCACCACGGTGGCGGCCAGCCTGCAGATCGGCGGCGGTGGCGCCGGTGCCGGCAGTGGCGCCGCGGTGGAGGTGACCAGCATCGGCAACATCATCACCGATGGCCTGGCGTCGTCGGCCATCGTGGCGCAGTCGATTGGCGGTGGCGGCGGCAACGCCGGCCAGAACGTGCGCAAGGCCAGTGGCCTGGATGATGTGGATGTGGGCCTGAAGGTCGCGCTGGGCGGTGCGGCCGGTGCGGCCGGCACCGGGGGCGATGTGACGGTGCGCAGCCAGGGCAATCTGCTGACTGCGGGTGCATCGGCTTACGCGATCCTGGCGCAGTCGATCGGTGGCGGTGGCGGCAACGCGGCGGTGGACAACACCGGCGATGCGGCGGGCCAGAACAGCCTGGCCTTCACCCTGGGCCGCCAGGGCGGCGAAGGCGGCAGCGCCGGTACCGTGCAGGTAGCGCTGGAACAGGGCGTGCTGCAGACCGCCGGTGACGGTGCAACGGCGGTGCTGGCGCAGTCCATCGGTGGTGGCGGCGGTACCTCCAGCAGCACGTCGGTGGCCGTGGCGGTGGCCGGGTCCAGTGGCAGTTCCGGCGGCAGCTCGGGCGGCGGCACGGGTTCTGGAACGGGCACGGGCACGGGCACGGGCGGCAGCAGCAACAGCGCCGATGAACCCGATGCACTGGCGCTGGATATCAGCCTGGGCGTGGCCGGTGGCAAGGGCGCCGCCGGCGGCGCGGTGGTGGTCAGCAGCGTGGCCGATTCGCAGATCCTGACCAGCGGCGACGACGCGCGCGGCATCGTCGCGCAGTCGGTGGGCGGCGGCGGTGGTACCGGCGGCAGTGCGGCCAGCAAGGGCGGCACCGCGACCGTGGCAGTGAACCTGGCACTGGGCGGTGCCGGCGGTGAAGCCGCCACCGGCGGCCGCGTCGACCTGGACCTGGGCGGCGTGATCGAGACCCGTGGCGACCGCGCCGACGGCGTGCTGGCGCAGTCCATCGGCGGTGGCGGTGGCCTGGCCGGTTCCGCTTCGGCGACCTCCACGTTCAAGCAGGGCGGCACGAGCGGCGGCCAGGGCAGCGGCAGCACTGGCAGCAACGGCAGTGGCAATGGCAGCAGCACTGGCAGCAGCGAAGCGGCCACCAGTGTGGCGCTGAACCTGGCCCTGGGCGGGCAGGGCGGCGACGGTGCGACCGGCGGTGATGTGAGCGTGGCCCACGGTGGCACGGTGATCACCTGGGGCGACGATGCGGTGGGCATCAACGCCCAGTCCGTCGGCGGCGGTGGCGGTGTGGGCGGGCAGAGTTCGGCCAAGGGTGAAGCGTCGGCCAGCAGCGCACTGACCCTGGTGATGGGCAACATCGCGCTGTCCGGCGCGGGCGGCACCGGTGCATCCGGTGGCGCGGTAAGCGTGGAAAACAGCGGTCGCGTACAGACGGCGGGCGCGCGCTCGGTGGGTATCGGCGCATTGTCGGTCGGAGGTGGCGGCGGCAGTGGCGGGGTGGCATCCAGCGAATCGAAGGTGGACACCGACAAGGACGAGACCGGTTCAACCACGGTGTCGTTGCAGTTGGCGCTGGGTGGCAGCGGCGGTGATGGCGGTGTCGGCGGCGACGTGGCCGTGTTCAACGTGGCCACGGCCGGCAGTGACGATGCACCGGTGGTATTGACCCTGGGTGACAGCGCGCACGGCATTCACGCGCGCTCGATCGGCGGCGGTGGCGGTGATGCCGCGATGGCGTCCAGCCGCAGCGCGCAGAGCGGGGGCGGCACGGCGGTATCGCTGGACCTGGCATTGGGCGGCAGCGGTGGCACCGGCAACACCGGCGGCAACGTGCAGGTGCGCAACGAGGGTTACGTGATCACCGGCGGTGACACCGCCCATGGCGTGTTCGCGCAGTCCATCGGTGGCGGTGGCGGCAGTGCCGGGGTGACCGTGGCCGACGCGGCCAGTGCCGGTGAAGGCAGCATGGGCCTGGCACTGGCGCTGGGCGGCGAAGGAGGCAGCGGCGCCGCCGCCGGCAACGTGCAGGTGGACAACAGCGGTTGGATCAGCACCGTTGGCGCACGAGCATTCGCGATCTTCGCCCAGTCGGTGGGCGGTGGTGGCGGCGATACCGCACTGACCCTGGCCAACCGCAACGAGGTGGACAGTGGTGATGAGGATGCCGACAGCAGCACGGGCAACAGCAACAACAGCCAGGCGCAGCAGGGCAGTGGCGCGCTGCAGTTGAACCTGGCATTGGGCGGCAGCGCCGGCGACGGCGGTACCGGTGGCAATGTGAGCGTGAGCAACCGGGTGCAGGCCGGCGTAGCCGACAGCGGGGTGATCAGCACCACGGGTGAGGGCGCACACGGCATCTTCGCCCAATCCATCGGCGGCGGCGGCGGCAGCGCGTCGCTCACCGTGGCCAGCGTAGCCAATGCCGTGGAAGGTGCGACGTCGCTGAACCTCGCGCTGGGCGGGCAGGCTGGCAGCGGCAACCGCGCCGGCAGCGTGGAGGTGATCAATGACGGCCTGGTGCAGACCCGTGGTGACGCGGCCTACGGCATCCTGGCGCAATCCATCGGCGGCGGTGGTGGTGATGGCGGCCAGTCGGTGGCCATGACCGCGGCGGCGCTGCAGGGCGGTGCGGTGGATGCCAGTGTGCTGGCCGGTCTGTCCGGTGCAGCGAATCTGTTCGCAGGCAACAGCGGCGACTACTTCATGGCCGTGGGTGGCCACGGCGGTGATGGCGGCGACGGCGGCGATGTGCGGGTGGTCAACAACGGCCGCATCGTTACCTTCGGCGCCGATGCCGATGGCATCGTGGCGCAGTCGATCGGTGGCGGCGGCGGCAACAGCCGCCTGGGCTTCGGCAGCATCGATGGCGGTGGCGGCCTGTCGCTGGCCGGGGTGCTGCTCAGCCAGCTGGGCGGCAGCAACCTGGACGGTGGCGGCAAGGCCGGCACGGTCTCCGTGGAAAACAATGGCAGCATCAGCGTGTCGGGTGCCGGTGCGGTGGCCGTGCGCACGCAGGCCATCAACGGTGGCGGCGGCGTGCTCGACCAGACGTTCACCGGTGTGGATCTGTCTGCGGCAGCGGCGGATGCGGGAACTGGCAGCAGCGCAGCGTCCGGCATCGGCAGTGTGCTGGGCAGCCTGCTGGGCAGCCGGGATGCCACCAACACCAGCGGCGGTGATGTGGATGCCGGATCGAAGGGCGACTACGCCATCGCCGGTGACTTCTCGCTGGGCGAACTGACCCAGTCGATCGGTGGCGGTGGTGGCAGCAGCCTGACCCGCGTGCTGGGCGGTACCGACAGCGTCGCGCCGCGCGTGGCGTTCACTGCGGCCAGCGCCGGCAATGGCCTGTCGCAGGCCCTCGCGCAGGCGCAGCCGACGGCACCGGCGCTGGTGTTCGCCGCCAGCCTGGGTGCAATCGGCGGCAGCAACAACAATGGTGGTGCACTGCGCCTGAGCCACGACGGCATGATGCTGCTGGAAGGCAGCCAGGGCGTGCTGGCCCTGCACCAGTCCATTGGTGGCGGCGGTGGCGAAAGCCGCGCGCAGCTGGAAGGCGGCGGTAGCGCCGTGCAGCTGCAGTTGCAGATGGGCGCCAGCGGCGCGCAGGACAGCCGCGGTGGCGCGCTGGCGTACACGCAGCGCGGGGATGTGGCCGTGGCCGGGCAGGACACGCAGGGGCTGCTGCTGCAGAGCATCGGCGGCGGTGGTGGCGTGGCGCGGGTGAGCCTGGATGCACCGGGTGCGGCGCAGGCGCAGGCGCGATTGGGGGCCGACGGCGGTGCCGGACTGGATGCCGGAGCCGTGGACATGCAGGTGGCCGGCAATGTGCTGGACCTGTCGGCCAATTCGGTCGCACTGCTGGCGCAGTCGATCGGCGCCGGTGGTGGCATGGCCCTGTTGTCGCAGGGCGTCGGTGCCGACGTGCAGTTCGGCGCACGCAATGGTGCGCAGGGCGATGGCGCTGCGGTCAGCATGGATGTGCAGGGCAGTGTGATCACCACCGGCGACAACAGCCTGGGCGTGGTGGCGCAGTCCATCGGCGGCGGCGGTGGTCTGTTGATGCAGTCCGCTGACACCGCCGCCATCGGCCTTTCCGCCGACAACCAGGGCGACGCCGGTGCGGTCAGCGTGCAGGTGCAGGGCGATGTGCTGGGCCTGGGCGCGCGCAGCGTGGGCGTGCTGGCGCAATCCATTGCCGGCGGCGGTGGCTGGGTGGCCGGGGTGGGCTCGGCGGCTGCGGGCGGGCAGGGCAGCGCAGGCGCGGTGCGCGTGGCGGTGAGCGGCGATGTGCTGCAGACCGGCACCGACGCGGTGGGCGTGCAGGCTGCCAGCCTGGGCCGCGATGGCCGCGGCAACATCGACGTCGCCCTGGCCGGTGCCGTGCGCGGTGGCAGCGGTGCCGGCGCGGGCGTGGTGATCGAAGGCGGCGCCGACAACCACATCGTGGTCGAGCGTTCGCTGTCGTCGGTGTCCACGCTGGCTGCGTTGGCCGGTGAAGGCAACGACCTGTTGCAGAACCAGGGCAGCCTGTACGGCAATGTCGACCTGGGCAACGGCAGCAACCGGCTGTTGAACGAAGCCGGCGCACGCCTGGTCACCTATGACCGCCTGGCCATCGGCCAGGGCAGTGGCGTGGCCGCGCTGACCAGCGCAACGTCGGGCACGTTGGTGAACCGTGGCGATCTGCATTTCGGCCTGGCCGCACCGCAGTTCCCGATCGATCTGGCCGCCGGTGCGGTGCATGCCAACGTGGATGATGCAGCGGCCGCAGCGGACAACCTGCTGCTGGGCGCACGGGTGATCAGCCAGGTCGCCCTGACCGGCAACTTCGTGCAGGAGAGTAGCGGTGCGCTGTACATGGATGTGGCCTTCGGTTCGCCAGCGTCTGATCGCCTGATCGCAACCGGCTCGGTTGCGCTGGCCGGCACCGGCTACTTCACCCTGGCCTCGTTGTCGAACGCACAGTGGTTGCCGATCCTGTCGGCCGCGCAGGGCAGCCGCGATGATGGCTTCCAGATGCAGGACACGCTGGCGCTGACCTTCAAGGCCAGCTACCGCGCCGATGGCGTGCACCTGTCCTACGATCCGCACTTCCAGCAGGCGTGGCTGCGCGACAACCAGAATGCGCTGGCGGCGCACATGAACAGCGCACTGCTGACTGGCAGCAGCGATGGCATTGGTCGCCTGATGGCCCTGCTGGGCAACTACAAGGCCGGTGATGAAGCCGCCTACCGGCAGGTGTTCGATCTGATCAACGCAGATGGCCTGGGCTCCACGCTGTACAACCAGGTGCAGGTGCAACGCGGATTTACCGGCAGCCTGTTCGGTTGCGGCAGGGTGCTGGACGATGGACGCTGCGTGTGGGGCGGCATCAGCAGCTACGATGCGCACCGCGATCGCACCGCTGCCGATCTGCCGATCGCGTTGTCAGGCAGCTACGCACGCTTCGGCATCGATGGCACCCTGCAGGGGCCATGGTCGATTTCCACGGCATTCGAGTTCGACCACTTCTCGCAGATCAACGTGGACGATGGCCAGACCCGCAGTCGCGGTCGTGGCGTGAACCTGGGCTTGGGCTTCGAGCACGATGTGGACAACGTGCAGAGTCGCCTGAGCCTGGCCGCCGGCTGGTCGTGGTATGACACCACACGGTTGTCGCCGGTGTTCGACGACAACGCACAGGCCACATCGTCACCGCGCACCGGCTACGTGAGCCTGGGCGCAGGCATCGGCACGCGCCTGGGCAGTGGCGGCTGGTCGCTGCAGCCGCGGGTGGACGCGCGCTACACCCTGCTGCACCACGACGGCCTGCGCGAACAGGGCATGGGAGACATCGGCTATCGCGCGGGTGCCCACAACCAGAGCCTGTTCTCCGTGGTGCCCAGCGTGAAGCTGGGTTACGAGCAGGCAGTTGCGAAGAGCCGTTTCGGTGTGTCCACCCAGGTGGCCTACGAAGTGTCCACGCGCACTGCAGTGAACCTGCCGGTGTCGCTGATCGGGGCCAATGCCGATGCCAGCGCCGCCGACATCCAGATTCCGATTGCCAGCCCGGCACTGAACTGGCGTTCGCGCCTGTACTACGGCAACGAGCGGGTGACGGTGGGCATGCAATACGGCGTGCAGCACGGCAGCCGCGTGGGGGGCGAAGTGTATGGCGTGGACCTGCGGGTGAAGTTCTGAGGTAGTGGCCAACCTTGGTTCGCCGCCGTTCCCGGAAGTGCCAACCAAGGTTGGCACCTACCAGAGCCGGGCATGAACCCGTGAGTGCCAACCAAGGTTGGCACCTACCAGAGCCGGGCATGAACCCGTGAGTGCCAACCAAGGTTGGCACCTACCAGAGCCGGGCATGAACCCGTGAGTGCCAACCAAGGTTGGCACCTACCAGAGCGGGCCGGTCAACCGCCGCGCGTTTCCACCAGCACCGGGCACGGTGCGTGGTCCAGCGTCCACTGCGCGACCGAGCTGTCGAGCAGGCGCTGCAGCCGCGACAGGTGGCGATGGCCGATGACGATCAGATCGGCGCCCAGCTCGCGGGCCTGGGCGCTGATCACTTCGCCCGGGTCCCCGGCCGGCAGCAGCGAGCGCGCATCCACGCCGCGTTCGCGCAGCTGCGCCGTGGCGTCCTGCAGCAGGCCTTCGGCCTTGGCCCGCTGGCGGGCGGCCGCCGGGCACTCGCGGCGGTCGGCGTCGCTGGCGTCAGCGGGCAGGGCGAACTCGGGATCGAGCACACACAGCAGGTGTACAAGGCTGCGCGGCCCGGCGACGTGGGCGACCAGGTCCAGCAGCGGGTCGTGCTGGCGGCCGCCATCGAGGGCGACCAGCAGGGTGGTGAACATGGGGAGGACTCCTTGGCAGGCGGTGATGGTCCCCTATGCCGCAGCGCGCACCCATGCCGTGCGGCGCAGGCAATGCGTGCAGTGGATGCAATCGACTTCGGGCTGGAGTGTCGTAGAGTCATTCCAATTGTTGGAGACCGCCATGCCCCTGCCCGACCTGAACCTGCTGCTGGCCCTGGACGTCCTGCTGGACGAAGGCAGTGTCGCCGGGGCTGCGCGGCGCATGAACCTGAGCGCGCCGGCGATGAGTCGCACCCTGGGGCGGATCCGCGAGGCGCTGGGCGACCCGGTGCTGGTGCGCGCCGGCCGCGGGCTGGCGCCGACCCCGCGCGCACTGGAGCTGCGCGAGCAGGTGCGTGATGTGATCGAGCAGGCGCACCGGGTGTTCAACGACGGTCGCGAAGTGGACATGCTGACCCTGGAGCACACCTTCAGCATCCGCGCCAACGACGTGTTCATCGGCAGCTACGGCGGCCGCCTGCGCGAGGTGTTCCGTCAGCAGGCACCCGGTTGCACCCTGCGCTTCATGCCCGAAGGCGATACCGACGATGACGCGATGGTGCAGGGGCGGATCGACCTGTACATCAGTACCGCCGGCAAGCACACGCAGGAAACCAAGGTGCAGAACCTGTTCACCACGGCATTGCTCGGCGCGGCGCGCGAGGATCATCCGCTGTTCGACGGGGATATCACCGCCGAACGGTTTGCCGCCTGCGATCACATTGCCGTCTCGCGGCGTGGCATCGCCCATGGGCCGATCGATGACGAACTGGCGCAGATGGGCCTGCGCCGACGGGTGGCGATGGTCATTCCCACCTTCCATGGCGCGATCTTTGCGGCGGCCGCTTCGGACCTGGTGCTGCCGCAGATGCCGAGCGTGATGCTCGATCGCATCACCTACATGGGGCTGCCACTGCGCATGTTCCCGCTGCCGGTGTCGGTACGCACCGTGGCCCTGGTGCAGGCCTGGCACCCGCGCATGGACAACGACCCGGCGCACCGCTGGCTGCGCCGCGCGATCAAGAGCATGTGCGACGCCGACGCCCTGTAGAGTCGAGCTTGCTCGACTGCTTTGCCTGATCCCGCGCACGGCAGTCGAGCAAGCTCGACTCTACCAGGCACCGGCCCATCGATCCGGTCGATCAACGCATCATCCAACACTCTTGTATTCGTGCGTTGCACGCACGACTGGCATCGCACCCACGCCATTTTTCGCAGCAGTAGGCCTGCCTAGACTGCGCTCCCCACCTTCACGGAGCGCACGCCATGTCGCTTCACCTGCCGTGCGCTGCACGGATCGAGCTGCGCCGATGAGCGCGGTCACCTTGCCCAGCACGCCTGCCGCGCCCGTTCCCGCCGCCTTCGATCGCCGCATCGTGGTGGGCCTGTGCGGCGTACTGCTGGTCGTGCTGCTGTCGGGCTTCAACGAAAACGTCACCAAGGTCGCGCTGGCCGACATCCGCGGTGCGATGGGTTTCAGCGTGGATGAAGGCAATTGGATCACCGGCATCTACAGCGCCATGTCGGTCAGTGCGATGGCGTTCGCACCCTGGTGCGCGGTGACCTTCTCGTTGCGCCGCTTCGGCTTGGTGATGATCGCGGCCTTCATGCTGCTGGGCGTGTTGTGCCCGCTGGCGCCGAATCTGCCCTCGTTCCTGCTGCTGCGTGCGCTGCAGGGCCTGGCCGGCGGTGCGCTGCCGCCGCTGCTGATGAGCGTGGCGCTGCGCTTCCTGCCGCCGGGCATCAAGCTGTACGGCCTGGCCGGCTATGCGCTCACTGCAACGTTCGGGCCCAGCATGGGCACGCCCTTGGCGGCGCTGTGGGTCGAGCATGCGGGGTGGCAGTTCGCGTTCTGGCAGATCGTGCCGTTCTGCGTGGCCGGCATGCTGATGGTGGGCTGGGGCTTGCCGCAGGACCCGCTGCGGCTGGAACGCTTTGCCCAGTTCAACGGCGTGGGCCTGGCCCTTGGGTTTCCGGCGCTGGTGATGCTGGTGCTGGGGCTGACCCAGGGCGCGCGCCTGGGCTGGTTCGATTCGCCGCTGATCACCGCGTTGCTGGGCGGCGGCGCGGGCCTGCTGGTGCTGTTCTTCGTCAACGAATGGTTCCACCCGCTGCCATTCTTCAAGCTGCAGTTGCTGGCCCATCGCAACCTCAGCTATGCGCTGGTGACCTGCATGGGCGTGCTGTTCGTGCTGCTGGCGGTGATCTCCATCCCGTCTGGCTTCCTGGCCAGCGTGCAGGGCTACCGTCCGCTGCAGACTGCACCGATGTTGCTGTGGGTGGCGCTGCCACAGGCGCTCGCATTGCCCCTGGTGGCCACCCTGATGAACCAGCGTGCGGTGGATTGCCGCTGGGTGCAGGCGGCCGGACTGCTGCTGCTGGCAGTGGCGTGCCTGCTGGGCGCGCAGCTGGATGTGCAATGGAACCGCGACAACTTCCTGTGGGTGCAGCTGCTGCAGGTAGTGGCGCAGCCGATGGCGGTGCTGCCGTTGCTGCTGCTGGCCACCACCGGCCTGGCGCCGCAGGACGGCCCGTATGCCTCGGCCTGGTTCAACACCGTCAAAGGCTTCTCTGCAGTGTTCGCCGGGGGCGTGCTCGATGCGGTCGGGCAGTCTCGGCGCCACTTCCATTCCACCGCGCTGGTCGACCACCTGGGCAATCAGCCGTGGCTGCCGGCCGGTGCCGATCTGCCCGCGCGCCTGCATGCCCAGGTGCAGGCGCTGACCTCGGCGGACCTGTACTGGCTGGTCGCACTGGTGGCCCTGGGCTGCCTGCCGCTGCTGCCGTGGGCCACCCGCGTCCATCCGCCACGTGCCGTGGCCTGACCCCTTTTGCAAGGAACCCCCATGACCGTCAACAAGACAACCCTCAACGCCGGCCTGGCCCTGGGCGTGCTGGCCTTGGCCATCGGCGGCTGGCTGCTGCTGCGCGATGGCCGCTACCAGCGCACCGACAACGCCTATGTCAATGCGGATTTCACCGTGGTTGCGCCGAAAGTGGCCGGCTTCGTCAGCAGCGTCGAGGTGCAGGACAACCAGACAGTGAAAGCCGGCGACGTGCTGGCCCGCATCGACGACCGCGACTACCAGGTGGCGCTGCAGGCCGCACGCGCCGACCTGGCCAATGCGCGTGCACAGCTGGCCAATGCCCAGGCGGCGCTGGCCCAGCAGGGCTCGCTGATCGAACAGGCGCGGGCCAGCGTGGACGTCAGCCAATCCGAACTGACCCTGGCCCGTGCCGATCAGCAGCGCTACCGTGCACTGGCCAGTGACGGCGCCGGTACGGTGCAGAACGCGCAGCAGGCGGAGTCAAAGCAGGCCGTGGCCCGTGCCCACCTGCAGCAGGGCCAGGCCGCGTTGAGCACCGCCCGCCAACGCACCGACATCCTGGCCGCGGGCGTGCAGGCCGCGCAGGCGGCAGTGCAGCGTGCCGAAGCGGCGCAGGCACGTGCCGAGCTGGACCTTTCGCATACCGAACTGAGGGCGCCGATTGATGGCGTGGTCGGCCGGCGTGCGGTACGCGTGGGTGCCTACCTGACCCCGGGGACCGCGGTGGCGGCCGTGGTGCCGCTGCAGCGTGCCTTCGTGGTCGCCAATTTCCAGGAAACGCAGATGACCCGCATGCACGCGGGGCAGCCGGTGGAACTGACCGTGGATGTGTTTCCTGGCACCTCGCTGCGTGGACACGTCGACAGCATCGCACCCGCCACCGGCGTGACGTTCGCTGCGGTCGCGCCGGAGAACGCCACCGGCAACTTCACCAAGGTGGTGCAGCGCATTCCGGTGAAGATCGTGCTGGAACCGGGCCAGCCGTTGCTGGACCAGCTGCGTGCCGGCATGTCGGTGGAAGCCCGCGTGGACCTGCAGGGCGGGGAGGGCGCATGAGCGCGCGCAGCGTGATGCAGGCACTGGCCAGCGCGTTGCTGTGCGTGGCACTGGCGGCCTGCACGATGGGCCCGGATTTCGTACGCCCGCAGGCTGCGCTGCCGGCGCACTGGCAGGGCGATGCGGTGGCCAGCATGGCCATCGACGATGACGCAGCCTGGTGGGCCGGTTTCGACGATCCGCTGCTTGGGCAGCTGGCCCAGCAGGTGCTGCAGTCCAACCTGGATCTGCAGCTGGCCGCCAACCGCGTGCAGCAGAGCCGGGCGGCACGTGGCATCAGTGCCGCCGATCGCCTGCCGTCGGTGGCGGCCACTGCCAGCGGCGCGCGCGCGCGCAACAGCGAGGTGGGCCTGAGCGATCCTTCCGGCAACGGCGGGCGCGATGACTACGGCCTGTTCCAGGCCGGCATCGGCCTGAGCTGGGAACTGGATCTGTGGGGCCGCGTGCGCCGCCAGGTGGAGGCCGCCGACGCGCGCGTGCAGATGGCTGAAGAAGATGCACATGCGGTGCGCATCGCGCTGTTGGCTGAAACCGCACGCAGCTACCTGCAGCTGCGCGCGACTTCGCAGCTGCTGGCGATCACCGAGCACAACCTGGGCATTGCCGCCGACATCCAGCGGCTGACCGAAGCACGCCAGCGGCAAGGCGTCGCCACGACCCTGCAGGTGTCGAGTGCGGCCGCACAGGTTGCCGCGCTGCAGGCGCGCATCGCCCCGCTGCGGCACCGCCAGTCACAGCTGCGCAATGCACTGGCATTGCTGCTGGCCAGGCCGCCGCAGGCGCTGGATACCCTGCTGCAGGACGCGCGTGCCGACTGGCCGGCATTGCCTGCCGTTGCGGTGGGCCTGCCCAGTGAACTGGCCGAACGCCGCCCGGACATCCGCCGTGCCGAAGCGGCGTTGCATGCGGCCACGGCGAACATTGGCGTGGCCAAGGCCAGCTTCCTGCCGCGCATCACCTTGAACGGCGATGCCGGGTTCCAGGCAAAACAGCTTGATGACCTGGACGGATGGGATGCCCACCGCTTCAGCATCGGCCCGTCGATCAGCCTACCGATCTTCCAGGGCGGGCGGTTGCAGGCCAATCTGGCGCTCAGCCGCCTGCAGCAACAGCAATCGGCGCTGCAGTTCCAGCGCACGGTGCTGCAGGCCTGGCATGAAGTGGACGATGCCATCGATGGCTACGCCGCCGAACAGCAGCGCACCACGCAGCTGCAGGTGGCGGTGGCGCAGAGCGAAACCGCGCTGGGTGCCGCGCGCCGCCAGTACCAGGCCGGCGTGGTGGATATGCTGGATGTGTTGAGTACCCAGCGCATCGCGCTGGACAACCAGGCTGCGCTGGCCAACAGCCAGGCCTCGGCCGCCATCGCCCGGGTGGAGCTGTACCGCGCGCTGGGTGGTGGCTGGTAGCGCGTGGCCAGAGCCGGGCATGAACCCGGTAGTGGCCAACCTTGGTTGGCCGCCTTTCCCATGAGTGCCAACCAAGGTTGGCACCTACCAGAGCGGTGCATGAACCCGGAAGTGCCAACCAAGGTTGGCACCTACCAGAGCGGCGCGCTGCTTAGCGCACGTCGCGCAGTTCCCAATGGTGGCCGGCCAGCAGGCGCAGGCGCTGCTTGAACACATCGCTGTCGATGCGGGTGGTCGCCACCAGGTTGATGCGCAGGTCCTTCTGTTCGCCGGTCACCGTGGCGTCCGGGTCGGTCACGCCCCACTGCGGCTCCACCGCATCGGGATCCGGCTGCTTGGCCTTCCAGCGTTCGAACAGGGTGCCCGTGCGCAGCGCGTCCTGCAGTTCTTCGGCGAAACCGCCGGCGCTCTGCGAGTGGAAGGACAGGTCGGGGTCGTTGCCGCGGGCCTTGGACGGGTCGGGCAGGCTGATGTGGTACTGCGCAGGCATGAGGGTTCTCCTTCAGAGGTGGCAAGGCTGGCACAGTGGCGGTGCAATGCGCGTGTAGGCGCGGCCCGTCAATCGAAGGCGTGCGGGCCGTCGGCGAAGCCCACCGTCACCGCGCCCTTGCCCACGTTCACCATGCCGGTCAGGCTCATCACCGCTTCGTACACGGCCACGCCGTGCGCGGCACAGGTTTCCTTCAGCGCCGCATAGCCGGGCAGGGCACGCAGTTCGTCCAGTTCACCGCCGTAGCTCACGCACACCGTGGGGGTCATCAGGCCGGCACGCACGCGCTTGCCGACCACGCCGAACAGCTTCTGCACCGCATTGTCGAAGCCCTTGATCTTGGCCACCGGGCCGGTTTCGCCGCGGTACCCGTGCAGCACCGGCTTGATGTCCAGTGCGCTGCCCAGCGCGGCGCTGATCAGGCCCACGCTGCGGTCGCCCTTGTGCCGGGCGCGTGCGCGCATGTAGTACAGATCGCGGGTGACCATGTAGCCATGCACGTTGCCAGCCAGCGCTTCCAGCCGCTCGCGGATCTGCTGCACGCTGGCGCCGCTGTCGCGCAGGCGCACCGCTTCGATGGCGGTGACCGCCTGCGCGGCGAACAGGTTCTGGGTGTCCAGCACGCGCAGCGCGAACGGCGAATTGAAGCCCGCCGCCTGCCGCACCGGTTTGTAGTCGTTGAGGATGGCGAAGCTGGCCTGCAGCGCGTTGTCGTGGATCGGGCTGCGGGTCTTGGTGATGGTCATGCAGAACACGTGGTCGTAATCGATCACCAGCTGCTGCAGGAACAGATCGCGGATCTGGTTCACGCTGAAGGGAATGGTTTCCGCTTCGGCACCGTGCTCGGCCACGTGCGCGTGCAGGAAGCTGAGCGTGGCCTGCTCATCACGGTGGTCGGCCAGCACCGCTTCGCCAATGCGCACGGTGATCGGCAGCAGCACGATGTTGTGCGCGGCAATGAAGTCCTGCGGCAGATCGCAGGCCGAATCGACGACGATTCCGATGCGCATCCGGCTCCCCCTCCAGGGCGGTTGTAGGTTCGGAAAGTGTGAAAACTATCTCAAAACCAAGCCGGGCGCGCGAGGGAATCACGCCATGCCTGTTCAGCGATTGCGCTGTACCGCCACTGGAAGCGTTATCACGTGCTGCCATTCCGGCTGCTGCAGCAGGCCGGGGTCGGCCAGCACCGCGGCCATCATCGGATGCGCGTCGTTGCCCCAGAACAGTTCGCCGTCGATGGACAGGGTCGGCACGCCGAACACGCCGGCGTCGATGGCCGCGTCGGTGTTGCGGCGCAGCTGTTCCTTGATGGCCGGGTCAGCCAGGGCGGCTTCCACGTCATCCACGCCCAGCCGCTGCGCCGGTTCGCGCAGGGCCTGGGCGCTGTCGGCGCTGTTGCCGTCGCGCCAGATCCAGTCGAACAGCACATCCACCGCCTGCGCGCTGCCACCGGCGGCCAGGCACAGGCGCAGCACGGCCAGCGGGTTGAACGGATGCCCCGGCGGAAAGCGCAGCGGCGTGCCTTCGGCCTGCGCGGTCCACAGCAGCTGGCGGTAGATGAAGCGGCGCTTGGCCGGAATCTCGGCCGGCCCCAGGTTGCCCAGGTGGTGCAGGATCGCGCCGAAGGCAATCGGCACCGGCTGGATGCGGGTGAACTGCGGCAACTGCTTCAGCTTCTGCCAATGCAGGTAGGAATAGGGCGAAACGAAGTCGAAGTACCAGCGCAGGGTGGCCATCGGCGTTATCTCGGTCGGTCAGGGCGGGGTGGTGCGCTGCAGGTAGCGGTCACGCAGTTCGGTCTGGCGCGAGCGCATGGGCATGGCGCGGCCGCCCAGCCAGACCTGCTCGGCATAGTGGGCCACATCCAGCGGGTCGCCTTCCCACAGCACCAGGTCGGCGCGCTTGCCCGGTTCGATGCTGCCGATCTGGTCGGCCACGCCCAGCACCTGCGCCGGTACCCGGGTCAGGCCGGCCAGGCCATCGGCCCAGGGCAGGCCGTTGGCCACCGCATTGCCGGCCAGCTGGCGCATCTTGCGCGCGTTGTGCGAAGCGTCTTCGCGCTGGGCGAAGGCCACCGGCACGCCGGCACGCTGCAGGCGCGCGGCGTTTTCCAGGCTGGCGCCGATCTGGTCGAAGGTGCTGGGCAGGTTGCCCAGCGCATCCACGAACACCGGCACCTGCGCAGCGGCCAGTTCCGGCGCCAGCTGCCAGGCTTCGGCACCGCCGGCAATGGCGATCTTCACCTTCTCGCGCGCGGCCCAGCGCAGCAGTTGGCGGATGTCGGCGGCGCGGTCCACCTCCACCACGATGCGGCCCTGGCCCCCCAGGTAGCGGGCCAGCGTGCGCCGCCCGGCCGGGGTCAGCAGCGCATGCGGTGAATCGGCCGGGACCTGGCCGCGGGCCTCGTCCACCATCTGCTGCAGCAGCATCCACTGGGCGGCACGCGACTGCCCGGTCAACTCGGCTGCGGCCGCACCCAGGCGCAGGTACAAGGCACGTGGGCCGATCGGGTCGGCACTGCCGTCCAACCGCACCACGCCGCCCTGGCCGGCCACGAAGCCACCGCCGGTATGCGCGCCCAGCGCGGTGAAGCCGATGCCATCCAGGCGTGCCACCGGCACCAGCACCGAGGCCGGGTTGTAGGCCAGGGTGACGTCGAATTCCGGGCGCAGCGGCTGCTCGCCGATCTTCAATGTGCTGTCCACCGTGCTCGATTCACCGGACACTTCCTCGATGCCGATCTCGGTGATGCCGCCGAACAGGGCCGGGGTCAGTGGGCGACCATTGGCCTCCACCACCGTTACCCCGGCCGGCGCGGCCAAGCCCGGCCCGACCGCGCGGATCAGCCCGCCCTGTACCAGCACGTCGCTGTTCTGCAGGCTGCCGCGCGCGCCGGCGGTATGCACCGTGGCATTGCGCACCAGCAGGTCCTGCGCCGACGCCGTACCGGCCAGCAGCAGCAACAGCGCGGCGGTAGCGCCGGGCCATGGCCGGCGGCGTTTGTTCAACATGCCCATCAGCGCACCTCCTGGCCAAGCTGGAAATCAGAACGCGGCGTGGCCTCGGGCACGCTGCGGTCATACAAGCGCCGCCCATCGATGAACACCTGTTCGGCCAGGGCATAGGAACTGAAGGGGTTGCCATTCCACACCACCACATCGGCCATCTTGCCGGCCTCCAGGGTGCCGGTCTGGCCCTCGATGCCCAGTGCCTTGGCCGCGTTGGCGGTCATCCAGGCGATCGCCCGTTCGGGTGCGATCGCCGGCATCTGCGCGCGCCGCGCGGCGGCGATCACTTTGGCCGCTTCCTGGTTCAAGCGCTGGATGCCTTCGGGGGAATCGGAATGGACGATGGCGCAGCTGTTCTGCGGCCGGTCCACCAGCGCGATGTTCTCGGCAATGCCATCGAAGGCTTCCATCTTGAAGCCCCACCAGTCGGCCCACAGCGCGCCGCAGACGCCGTCGGCGGCCAGGCGGTCGGCCAGCTTGTAGGCTTCCACGCCGTGGTGGAAGGCGGCGACCTTGAAGCCGAATTCCTTGGCCAGGTCGAGCATGGTGGCCATTTCGTCGGCGCGATAGCAGTGGATGTGCACGCGGATGTCGCCCTGGATCGCCCCGGCCAGCGTGTCCAGCTTCAGGTCGCGCTTGCCGCCGGCATCACCGGCGCTGTCGCCCTTGTCGCTGCCGAACCAGCCCTTGCGCTTGGCCGGCTTCGGGCTGTTCTTGGCGATGTAGTCGGCGGCATCGATGAAGGCGGCGCGGTAGCCGGCCACGTTGCCCATGCGGGTGCCGGGGGCCACGCCCTTGCCGCCGCCGTAGACGCGCTTGGGGTTTTCGCCGCAGGCCATCTTCAGGCCCCACGGCGCACCGGGGAATTTCATCGCCTGGTAGGTGGTGGCGGGCACGTTCTTCAGCACCACGCCGCGCCCGCCCACCAGATTGGCCGAACCGGGCAGCACCTGCATGCTGGTCACGCCACCGGCCAGCGCGGCCTGGAAGCCGGGGTCCTGCGGCCACACCGAATGCTCGGCCCAGACGTTGGCGGTAACCGGTGCGGTCATCTCGTTTCCATCGCTGTGCGCGCCCACGCCGGGGCTGGGGTAGACGCCCAGGTGCGAATGCACGTCGATCAGGCCGGGGGTGACCCACTTGCCCTGCGCATCGATGCGGGTGACGCCCGCATCGGCCTGCAGCTGCGGGCCGACCGCCACGATGCGGCCATCGCGCAGCAGCACGTCGGCATTGTCCAGGCGCTGGCCGGTGCCGGTCAGCACGGTGGCGTTATGGATCAGCACCGGCGCGCCCGACTGGGCCCGGTAGGTGCTGGGGTAGGGGTCGGCCACGAAGCGCGACGCACCCACGGCCGGCGCCGAAGTCAACGAAACCAGCGCCAACCCTAGAGCAGCGCGCAACACCATCGAAGCCATGCAGATTCCCCAAACCCCCACGTGAATCCAGCGACGCTATCCGTCGTCGGTGCCACTTGCCAAGTGACGTTGGGCAGGGGCCGAGAAGAGCGGGGTAGGAATTTCCCTATACAGAAATTGTGAATCAAGCATTAATTTTTTGTGATGCCTGCCGCTACCACCCGGTGGGTTAGCGCGCGCTGATCCGCCGCGAGGGTGTTCTTTCCACTGCTCCATGACGGAGCTGCACCTGAAACATTCCATGGAATCAAGGACGTAACTGCAGATGACTGTCTCCCCGTCGTACCGTTCCACCGCTTCCCGCCGCTCCATCCTCCCCTCTCCCCTGGCTTCGGCCATCGTTGGCTCGCTGCTGATGGCCGCCGCCCTGCCGGCCCTGGCCCAGGACAGCAACGCAGACGCGCTGTTGCGTTACCAAGCGCAGCGCAGCCTGCAGGCCGCGTTTGCCGCCCCGGTCCTGACCGCTTCGCCGTCGCTGAAAATCACTGCCGCCGATGTGGAAGTCGATCCGGAACCCATCATGGGCACGCCGGGTGATGCCGCCAGCTGGCGCACCACCGAATTCAACAGCGACTGGGGCCTGCAGGCGATCAACGCCGATGTGGCCTACGCACGCGGCCTGACCGGCACCGGCATCCGCCTGGGCGTGTTCGACAGCGGCACCGGCCTGGACCACGACGAGTTCGCCGGCAAGGATCACCGCAGCATCCACTTGGCCGATGTGCTGGCCGATGGCAGCCTGTGCGCACGCGAAGTACTGGATGGCCCGGATGCCTGCTTCGCCAGCGACGGTGACCAGGTGGCCGTGTCCTACCAGGTGCTCGACCCGGACTACGCTGCGCTGCTGGAACGAAACGGCTTCTACGAAGGCCTGAGCTACAACGTGCACGGCACCCACGTGTCGGGCACCATCGCCGCCAACCGCGATGGCAATGGCACCCACGGCGTGGCCTTCGGCGCCGATCTGAGCGTGGCCCGCCTGTTCTCCAACAGCGCCACCTACCTGTCGGTGGTGAACATCGGCGGCAACCTGTACCTGGACGAGCAGACCATCGCCGCCATCCAGGCTGATGATTCGATATACCCGCAGCTGTACGCGCAGATGAACGAACAGGGCGTGCGCGCGATCAACCACAGCTGGGGCCTGGCCAACGAGCCGACCACCGCTGAAGACCTGGACCTGTACCAGTCGCACCCGGTGTTCGCCGCCAGTCTGGCCGCGATGGCCGAAGGTTCGCGCAGCAGCGGGCTGATCCAGGTCTGGGCCGCCGGCAACACCGATGCGCCCAACACCTCGCCGGAAGAAGCGCCGATCGCCGGCATGTATGCCTCGCTGCCGCGCGCCATCGCCGACATCGAGCCGTACTGGCTGGCCGTGGTCAACGTCAATGAAGACCTGGAGCTGAGCAACCGCTCGATGCGCTGTGGCCTGGCCGCGAACTGGTGCCTTGCTGCGCCGGGTTCGAACATCAACTCGACCGTGTACGGTCCGGATTCGGTGATCGAAGGTGATTTCTACGATGACAACGGCAACCTGGTGGTGGACATCATCAGCCAGACGCCGTCGTCTGATTACCAGGAACTGAGCGGCACCTCCATGGCCGCCCCGCACGTCACCGGCGCGCTGGGCCTGCTGTTCGAGCGCTTCCCGTACCTGGACAGCGCGCAGGTGCGCGACGTGCTGCTGACCACCGCCACCGACCTGGGTGCCGAAGGCGTGGACGATGTCTACGGCTGGGGCCTGATGAACCTGGCCGCGGCCGTGGAAGGCTACGGCTCGCTGCGCGTGGACACCGACGTGGTGATGAACCAGAAGGCCGGCGGCCTGAAGGTGTGGGAAGGCGATGCATGGGACGACTGGACCAATGACATCGGCGGCCCGGGCAAGCTGACCAAGAGCGGCATCGGCTGGCTGCGCCTGAGCGGCGACAACAGCTTCAACGGCGCGGTGGTGCGCGAAGGCGTGCTGGAACTGGACGGCGTGAACACGCTGACCAGCGCCGTGGACGTGACCGGCGGTACCTTCCTGCTCAACGGCACCCTGCAGAACACCGCGCTGAACAGCCTGGGCGGCAACAGCCGCATCACCACCACCGGCGTGCTGGACGGCTCGGACCTGACCGTCACCGGCGGCGTGGTCTCGTTCAACGGCGTGCAGACCCGCGGCAGCACCTTCGTCGGTGAAAAGGGCACGCTGAAGGGCGTGGGCCAGCTGGGTGACACCACCGTGGCCGGCATCATCGCCCCGGGCAACTCCATCGGTACGCTCACCATCAACGGTGACTACGTGCAGACCGCCACCGGCGTGTACCAGGCCGAAGTGGCCCCGGGCAGCCGCAGCGATCAGCTGCACGTGACCGGTACCGCCACCCTGGGCGGCACCCTGGTGGCGCTGCCGGAACCGGGCATCTACTACCTGGGCGAGCAGTTCAACTTCATCCAGGCCGACGGCGGCGTGAACGGTCAGTTCGCCACCACCGATTTCAGCGCCTTCTCGCCCTTCATGCAGTTCAGCCTGGCCTACACCGCCGCTGGCGCGCGCATTGAAGTGACCCGCGGCAACGCGCTGGCCACCTCGGCCACCACCGCCAACCAGCTGGCCGTGGCCACCGTGGCCGACGGCCTGGCGGTCAACCAGGGCCTGCCGCGTCCGCTGACCATGCTGTTCCCGGAACAGGTGGGCAGCGCACTGGACAGCCTGAGCGGCGAACTGCACGCCGCCACCAGCGTGGCCCTGCTGGAAAGCAGCCGCTACGTGCGTGATGCCGCGCTGGCCCGCCGTGCCGGTGCCGCTGCACCGGGTGCCGAAGGCGGCGACGCCACCGGCGTGTGGGTGCAGGCCCTGGCCGGCAGCACCACCCTGGACGGCAACACCAACACCGCCCGCACCGAAGCCAACAGCAACGGCCTGCTGGTCGGTGCCGACCGCGAGTTCGGCGGCTGGCAGGTGGGCGTGCTGGCCGGTACCGGCCGCACCGACGTGAAGCAGGGCGAAGGCCGCCGTGCCAAGTCGAAGGTGGACAACACCCACTTCGGCGCCTACGCCAGCCACAACTGGGGCGGTTTCGGCCTGCGTGGCGGCCTGGCCTGGAGCGAACACGAGGTGGACAGCACCCGTGAGCTGGCGTTCGCTGGTTACAGCGACACCCTGAGCGCCCGTTACGACGCGCGTACCCGCCAGGCCTTCATCGAAGCGGCCTACCGCTTCGGCGGCCGCGAGGCCGGCCTGGAGCCGTACCTGCAGGTGGCTCGCGTGGAAGTGGACACCAAGCACGTGAACGAGCGTGGCGGTGCCGCGGCCCTGCAGGGTTCGGTGGATGACGTGCGCACCACCCTGGCCACGGCCGGCGTGCGCTTCGACAAGGGCCTGAAGGCCTCGTTCCAGCAGGACAGCTGGCTGCACGTGCGCGGCGCGGTGGCCTACCGCCACGCCAGCGGCGACCGCAACCCGGCGGCCCGCCTGGGCTTTGCCAGCGGCGGTGACAGCTTCGTGGTCAACGGTGCCCCCATCGCCGACAGCGCGGTGGTGGCCGAACTGGGCCTGTCGGCCTGGCTGACCGCCAAGCAGCAGCTGGAACTGGGTTACAGCGGCCAGTTCGGCGACGAAAGCCGCGACCACGGTGCCAACCTGCGCTGGTCGGTGCGCTTCTAAGCCACCGGTTCCCGCAGGGAAACCAGAGGGGGGCGGCCGCAGGGCCGCCCCCTTTCTTTGTGTGGCAGGGCAGGTGCAGCGTTGCCTACAATGGCCCCCCCTGCAGCACCGGACCGGGCATGAAGAGCAAACAGGAAATCGTCGACAACTGGCTGCCACGCTATACCGGCGTGCCGCTGGACCAGTTTGGCGAGCACATCCTGCTGACCAACTTCGGCGGCTACCTGCATACCTTTTCCGAACTGACCGGGGCGCCCATCGTCGGCCTGGACCGGCCCATGGCCAGTGCCACCATCGATGGCATCACCCTGATCAACTTCGGCATGGGCAGCCCGAACGCGGCCATCATCATGGACCTGCTGTCGGCGGTGATGCCCAAGGCGGTGCTGTTCCTGGGCAAGTGTGGCGGCCTGAAGCGCAAGAACGCGCTGGGCGACCTGGTGCTGCCGATCGCCGCCATCCGTGGCGAAGGCACCTCGGGCGACTACCTGCCGCCGGAAGTGCCGGCCTTGCCGGCCTTTGCCCTGCAGCGTGCGGTGTCCACCATGATCCGCGACCTGGGCCACGACTACTGGACCGGCACGGTGTACACCACCAACCGCCGGGTCTGGGAACACGACGAGGCCTTCAAGGAACGGCTGCGGGCCATGCGCTGCATGGCCATCGACATGGAAACGGCCACTGTGTTCGCCGCCGGCTTTGCCAACCACATTCCCAGCGGCGCCCTGCTGCTGGTGTCCGACCAGCCGATGATCCCGGACGGGGTGAAGACCGAGGCCTCCGATGCCAAGGTCAGCTCCCAGTTCGTGGAAAACCATATCCAGATCGGCATCGAGGCGCTTAAGCTTATCCGGCGCAACGGCAAGTCGGTCCGCCACCTGCGCTTTGACGAATGATTGATGACGGCCTGGCGCGGCGCGCGGGGCCCTGGGAGTAGGTGATGGACGTTGCCGCGCAAGTGGTGGAATTCTGGAGCGAGGCCGGCCCGGCCAAGTGGTTCGCGCGCGACGATGCGTTCGACGCGCGTTTCCGCGAACGCTTCCTGGACGAGCATTACGCCGCCGCGGCGCGTGGCCGCGAACACTGGCTGGGCAGTGCCGAAGGCGCGCTGGCGCTGATGCTGCTGCTGGACCAGTTCCCGCGCAACTGCTTCCGCGGTACCGCCCATTCCTATGCCACCGATGGCCTGGCCCGGCACTACGCCATGCGTGCCATCGAAGAAGGCCTGGACCTGCAGCTGGTGCCCAAGCTGCGCGCCTTCATCTACCTGCCGTTCGAGCATTCCGAAGATCCGTTCGACCAGGATCGTTCGGTGGCCATGTTCGACGTGCTGGGCGACAAGGAATACCTGCAGTACGCCGAACTGCACCGCGACATCATCCGCCGCTTCGGCCGCTTCCCGCACCGCAACGCCGTGCTGGGGCGCATTCCCAGCCCGGAAGAGCTGGACTACCTGGCCGAAGGTGGCTTCGCGGGGTAGACCCACGCCCTGCGTGGATGCAAAAAAAACGCCGGCAGATGCCGGCGTTTTCTGTGCTGGGGTCAGAGCCCTTTCCGCAGGAAAGGGCTCTGACCCCGTGCCGGCGCCGATCAGTACTTCGGCACGCCGTTGTCCACTTCGTCCGACCAGGCATCGATGCCGCCGGTCACGTTGAACACCTTGGTGAAGCCCAGGGTGCGGAACTGTTCGGCAGCCTGCGCGCTGCGGCCACCGTGGTGGCACAGGAAGGCCAGCGCGGTGTCCTTGGGCAGGGCTTCCAGCTCGGCGCGGCCGTTGCCATCGAAGCTCTTGAACGGCACGCCCACCGCGGCGATCGCGCGTTCGTCGGCCGGGCGCACGTCCACCAGGGTCACGTTGCCGGCGCGCACCAGATCGTCGGCGTCGCGCACGCTGATTTCCTGCACCGGCTTGGGCGCATTCGGGTTGTCGATGGCCAGGCCCTTGCCGCGGATATCGTCCACCCAGTCGATGGTGATGCCGTCGGCGCGGCGCGCGCTGGACAGATCGAACTGCACGCGCAGGCCGTTGGATTCGGCAGCGATGGCGCTGTCGTCATGCGGGGCCAGCTGGAAGTTCGGCTGGAAGCGCGCATCGATGGTCAGCTGCAGCGAGGCGCCGGGGGCATCGGCCAGCGCGCCCTTCAGCATTTCCACAGCGGCCGGGGTCACGGTGATGCGCGGCGGCGTGCGGTCCGGTGCGGCCAGGCCCAGCACGCTGCTCAGTTCGCCGCTGGCGGCCATCTGCAGCACGATGTCGCTGCCGCCGACCAGTTCGCCGTCGATGTACAGCTGCGGGATGGTCGGCCAGTCGCCGTAGGCCTTGATGCCTTCACGGATCTCCTGGTCGGCCAGCACGTTCACGTGGGCGAAATCCACGCCCAGATCCTGCAGGGCGCCCACGGCCTTGGCCGAGAAACCGCACTGCGGCATGGACGGCTGGCCCTTCATGAACAGCACGACGCGGTTGGCGTTGAGGAGGGATTCGATGCGCGAACGCAGGGCGGGATCGAGGGACATGGCAGTCGTGGTCCGGGAAATTCGAATCGCTCATTCTACGCCCCATGGCATCATGGGGCATGACCAACGCAGGAACATTGCATCGCATCCCGTCCCGGCCCTGGCGCTGGCTGCCCTGGCTGGTGGCGTCGCAGCTGGCCGTGATCCTGCTGTGGTGGTGGGCCGGCTGGGTGTGGGGGTTGCCGTTGATGGTGGCCAGCCACGCGCTGTTCCTGGTGCCGGTGTTCCTGCCCAACAGCCGCTTCTACGCACCGGTGCTCGACCGCCTGCCGGCCACCGGCAACAGCGTCTGGCTGACCATCGACGACGGCCCCAGCGCCGAGACCCCGGCCGTGCTGGACCTGTTGGATCGCCACCAGGCCAGGGCCACGTTCTTCCTGGTGGGCGAACGCGCATTGGCGCATCCAGCCCTGGTGGCCGAGATCCTGCGCCGCGGCCACGACCTGGGCAACCACAGCCACACCCACCCGCAGACCCGTTTCTGGCGGCTGGGCCCGGCGGCGATGCGGGCCGAGATCGAGGCCTGCCACCATGCCCTGCAGGCGGTCGACGGCCGGCCCGTGCGCTGGTACCGCTCGGTGGTCGGCATGACCAACCCCTTCGTGGCCCCCGCGTTGAAGGCGCTGGGTCTGGTGCGGGTAGGCTGGAGCGCGCGCGGCTTCGACGGCGTGGGCTGCACCCCCGACGGCGTGCTGGCGCGCCTGCTGCCCGATCTGCAGCCCGGTGCCATCGTGCTGCTGCATGAAGGCGCCGCGCACGGGCACAACCTGGCCATCATCGAACGGGTGCTGCAGGTGTTGGACGAGCGTGGCCTGAAGGCCGAACTGCCGGCCGGGTAACGCACTCGCCGGAAATCCGCGCGTGCCGCCGAACACCCGGTAGCGCCGGGCCATGCCCGGCGAGCGCAGCGGCCCGCAGGTAATCCGCCGGGCAGGGCCCGGCTAGCGCTGGGCCACCAGCAGCCAACTGTTGAACGGTGTGCGCCCATGCAGCGGACGCACCTGGCCGACCTGCAGGCCGCAGTCGGCCAGGGTGGCGCGCAACTGCGCCGGGTCCGGGTAGTGTCGCGGGCGCGTGCCCATCCAGCCCACCAGCCAGGCCAGCCGGTCGGCCACCCGGGTGGTACGGTCGCGGCGGTCGCCGGTCGCCAGTGGCGTGCGCAGCAGCAATCGCGCACCGGGGGCCACGCGCGCGCTGGCGGCCTTCAGCAGCTGCAACTGCGGCTGCGCATCCAGATACTGCAGCACGTCCAGCAGCAGCACGTGGCCGTGTTGTGCCGGCAAGGGGGCCTGCACATCCAGGCAATCGAACTGCGCATCGGCAAGGCCGGCGCCGGCGCGCTGGGCACGGGCGATCTTGGCGGCGTCCACATCCACACCCAGATACGGTGCGCGGCGGCCACGCTGGCGCAGCACATGGGCGAACAGGCCCAGCCCGCAGCCCAGATCCAGCAGCGGCTGGCCATCATCGGGCAGGTGCTGCAGCACCCCGTCGTACAGCGGATCGCTGCCCAGCTTGCCGCGGGTGTAGTAATAATCGCGGCGGTTGCCCCAGGCCTGCGCAGGCCGGAAGGCTTCGGCAATCGCCCGCGCCTGTGCGGCATCGAGCGGTGAACAGTGCAGCGGTGTGCCGTTCCGTGGCGTGCCGTCCATGGGTTCAGTCGGCTCCAGCCAGCATGCGCGTGGCCACCGGCAGTGCCCGCGCGCTCCACAGCGCATACATCGCCGCCGAAGGGTGCAGCCCGTCATCGGCAATCATCGCCGGGTCGTGGCCGTGCGCACGGCTGATGTCGGTGATATCCACGAACGCCACGCCGTGGGCTGCACAGATCGCGGCAGCGGCCGCATTGAAGGCATCGGTCTGCGCGGCTACCTGGGCCAGGTCGCGGCCACTGCCGGCGCCGAACGGGGTCACGCCCCAATCGGGGAAGGCCAGCACCAGCACGCGCTCGGCGCGCCCGCCGGCAAAGCCGATCGCGCGCTGCAGAAGGGCTTGGAACTGCACGCGGTACTCGTCCAGCGCGCGGCCCCGGTACTGGTTGTTCACCCCGATCAGCAGGCTGACGAAGTCAAACGGACCCTGCGGCGCGGCCGCATCGATGCCCGCATCCAGTTCGTCGGTGGTCCAGCCGGTGGTCGCGATGGTCTGTGGTTCGGCCAGTGCCACGCCCTCGGCCCGCAGCGCGGCGGCCAACCGGTGCGGCCAGCGGCCATCAACGTCCACCGCTTCGCCGATCGTGTACGAATCGCCCAGCGCCAGGTAATGCAGCGCCACGGCTCAGGCCACCGAACGGCGTGGCTTCAGCGGCACGACCTTGGTGGCGTCCTCGGCGCGGCGGGCCAGCACCCGGTCGATGCGTGCGAATACATCGCGCATCACCGAGGCTTCCGGCAGCAGGGTCACGCGGAAGTGGTGGCGGTAGGGCACGTTGAAGCTGGAGCCCGGTACCACCAGCACGCCTTCGTTGTTCATCAGGTCCAGGGCGAAGGTGTGGTCGTCGAAGCCCTTGGCGGCGGCGCCGACCACGGCCGGGAACGCGTACAGCGCGCCGGCCGGGGCAACCAGCGACAGGTGTTCGCTGGCCTCGCAGGCCTCGATCACCGCACGCCGGGTTTCATACAGACGACCGCCGGGGGCGCACAGCTCGGAAATCGTGTCCGGGCCGTTCACCGCCGCGTCGATCGCGTACTGGCCCGGCACGTTGGCGCACAGGCGCAGCGCGCTGAGCAGGTCCAGCGCGGCGCGGAAGTCACCCAGGCGCGCATCGTCGCCGCTCAGGTGTGCCCAGCCCACGCGCCAGCCACAGGCACGGTGCACCTTGCTCAGACCGCTGAAAGTCAGGCAGGGGTGGTCGCCGGCCAGCGGCGCGACCGGCTGGAACACCGCGTCGTCGTACAGGATCTGGTCGTAGATCTCATCGACCAGCAGCAGCAGGTTGTGGCGGCGCGCGATCTCGACCACGCGCTCCAGCAGTTCGCGCGGGTAGCTGGCGCCGCTGGGGTTGTTCGGGT
Organism: Stenotrophomonas sp. YAU14A_MKIMI4_1; assembly: GCF_003086855.1. Lineage (NCBI taxonomy): Bacteria > Pseudomonadati > Pseudomonadota > Gammaproteobacteria > Lysobacterales > Lysobacteraceae > Stenotrophomonas > Stenotrophomonas sp. YAU14A_MKIMI4_1. The sequence continues at coordinate 3,675,464 of NZ_CP025998.1, read as the reverse complement.
TGATTAGCACGATGGCACGGGTGCGCGAAGACACCAGCGTCTCGATCTCGGTCGGGTCGGGCTGGAAGCCGTTTTCCGGCGCGCAGCGGTAGTACACCGGGCGGCCGTCGTTGAGGATGGCCGCGGCCGACCACAGCGGGTAGTCCGGCGAGGGCACCAGCACTTCATCGCCCGGGTTCAACAGTGCGCGCAGCGACAGGTCGATCAGTTCGCTCACGCCGTTGCCGACGAACACGCGGTCCGGATGCGCATCGGGCGCACCGCGGCGCGCATACGCGGCGGCAATGGCTTCGCGCGCGACCGGCAGGCCCTGCTGGTGGGTGTAGGGGTCGGTACGGCCCATGTCATCGGCAATCGCGCGCTGCAGGTGCTCGGGCGCACGGAAACCGAAGTTGCCGGGGTTGCCGATGTTCAGCTTGATCAGCTTGCGGCCCTGCGCTTCCAGCTCCCGCGCTCGCCGGGCCAGTTCTCCGCGGATTTCGTAGCGCACTTCGGAAAGGCGCTCGCGGATGGCCAGGGGCTTGGGCGAGGGGGTGGACATGGGGGCTGGGCCGTCGTAAGGCATGGGGCTTCCATCCTACCGGAATTGGTGCAGCGCATGGCAAGGGCGCAGGCCCCGCCGTTGCTGGGCTGGCCGGGTAGAATGGCGGCGATGACCCAGACCCCCGATTTCACCGCCCTGCAGACCATCGGCTGGCCCTGGCCGGGCCCGCCGCAGCAGGCCGACTGGCAGGCCGCCATGGCCGCGCACCCGCAGGCCCGCCCGGCGCGGGTGATCGAACAGCACCGCACCCACTACGTGGTGGCCGATGGCCCGGACGCGTCGATCAAGGCCGAATCGCTGCCGGAATGGCAGCGCCCGCGTTTCCCCAGCCATGAACGACCGGCGGTCGGTGACTGGGTGCTGCTGGACGGCATCCGCATCGTCGCCCTGCTGCCGCGGCGTACCGCGATCAAGCGCGGTGCCGCCGGCGAGCATTACCACCAGCAGGTGATTGCGGCCAACATCGATACGGTGTTCATCGTCTGTGGGCTGGATGCCGACTTCAATCCGCGCCGCATCGAACGCTACCTGCTGCTGGTCGGCGGCGGTGGTGCCGAACCGGTGGTGGTACTGACCAAGGCCGACCAGACCGAATACAGCGAAGATGCGCTGGCGGTGCTGGAAGAGCTGGAAATGCAGGGCATTGCCCTGCACGCGATCAATGGCCTGGATGCCGACAGCGTGGCCGTGCTGCAGCCGTGGCTGGGGCCGGGCCGCACGGTGGTGCTGGTGGGGTCGTCGGGGGCGGGCAAGTCCACCCTGACCAACACCCTGCTGGGCGAGCAGCGCATGAGGACCAATGCGGTGCGCGCCAACGATTCGCGCGGCCGCCATACCACCACCCACCGCGCGCTGATGCCGCTGCCGACCGGCGCCTGCCTGATCGATACCCCTGGCATGCGCGAGCTGAAGCCGACCGGCGAAGAGACGCTGTCCGAGGGAGGCTTTGCCGATATCGAAGCGCTGGCCGAACAGTGCCGCTTCAATGACTGCAAACACCAGCAGGAACCGGGCTGTGCAGTGCGCGCGGCGATCGATGCCGGCGAAATTGAAGAAAGCCGCCTGCTGAACTACTTCAAGTTGAAGGAAGAAGTCGCCGCAGCCGCAGCGAAGCTGGCCGTGCGCCAGGCCGAGACCGCGCAGGAACGCGGCGGCAAGAAGGGCAAGGGCCAGCAGTTCCGCCCGGCCAGCAAACCGCGCCGGCGCTGATCGCGCGCGGCGGGGTCGGATCCCATTGCACCGCAATGGGCTCTGACCCCGGCAATGAACCTGTCCGCAGCCCGTCTTCGGCGCGTGCCACCAAGGTTGGCACCTACCGGGGGTCCACCTTTGCCTGCTTTTGGTAGGTGCCAACCTTGGTTGGCACGAACCAAAGCAAGGGCAGGGCGCTATAGTCCGCCCATGGAACCCACCACAATGCTGGACCCCGATGTGGCCCACCATGCCGCGCTCGATGCGCGCCTGGTCGAGGCTGTCGGCGGCATCCGCCTGCTGGGGCTCACCAGTTGGCCGGCCACCGCGCAGGCGCCGTTCCTGGCCAGCGTGGCACGTGGCCAACCGGTGCTGCCGCAGGTCGATTACCCACGGCTGGATTTCAGCGAAGAACGCCGTGCCCTGGAAGCCATCGCCAGTGCATGCGACGACAGCCATCCGTTGGGGCACTACGTGCGCCAGTCCGCGCAGAGCTGGGACCTGGCCGCGCAGCTGCTGGAAGGATTGGGCACCGCCACCGTTGACCGCTGTTCGGTGCAGCTGTTCGGCGCACCCGAGCAGCCGTTGCCGGGCAACGGCCCCAGCACGCGCGAAGCGGCGCGGCACTTCATCCAGATCGCCGCGGAACTGGACCACGAACTGCTGGCCCCGGAAGAACAGGTGCCGGTGTCGGCCATCGCGCTGCAGCTGCAGCTGCAGAACGATCTGGACGCCTTCTTCGAATCGCGCATCATCCAGGTGCAGCTGGACCCGGATCTGGTGTCGAAGGCCGCGGCCGGTCCGACCCGCATCCGTCTGCGCACCACCGCGCGTTTCAGCGCCTACGACCGCGCGCAGCTGTTCCACCACGAAGCGCTGGTGCATTCGCTCACCGCGTTGAACGGGCGCGAGCAACCAGTACTGCCCAGCCTGGGCCTGTCCTCGCCACGGGTGACCGCTACCCAGGAAGGCCTGGCCACGTTTGCCGAACAGATCACCGGCAGCATCGATATCGAGCGGCTGAAGCGCATCAGCCTGCGCACCGAGGCCATCGCGATGGCACGCGAAGGCGCGGATTTCATCGAGGTCTACCGCTACTTCTGCGATGCCGGGCAGAACCCGGAAGAAAGTTTCGCCTCGGCCCAGCGCGTGTTCCGCGGCGTACCGCCCAGCGGCGGCCTGGCCTTCACCAAGGACACCGTGTACCTGCGCGGCCTGGTGTCGGTCCACACCTTCTTCCGCCACATGCTGGCCCAGGATCGCCTGCAGGTCTGCCGCTGGTTGTTCGCCGGCAAGATGAGCCTGACCGACGCCATCGCCTTTGCACCGCTGTTTGAAGCCGGCGTACTGAAGCCCCCACGCTGGCTGCCGCACTGGGTCAGCCGCGCCAACGGCCTGGCCGGCATGCTGGCGTTCTCGCTGTTCGCCAACCGCATCCGCATGGACCAGCTGGCCCCAGAGTAAATGGCGTACGACAGCAGTAGATCCACGCCATGCGTGGATGAATCCGTCAAACATCGATAAACAACATGGGGTCGGAGCCCGTTGCCACGCAACGGGATCCGACCCCGTGCCCTCCCGGCAGATCGCGGAAATCTGTCGAAGGCGGGGTGGGTCCGGTTGCGGGGGCGTGAGCCGCATGGATGCGGCGACCGAGCTTACATGGACGTATTTACGGCGTCCCCCGCAACCGGACCCACCCCGCCCTCCCACGGAATGCACGCTTTTGACGTTGCAGTGAGCAGGTGCAGGGCGGCAGCCCTGCCGACACACCCACCCCCACAAACGAGACGCGCGTCACCGCCCGCAGCACGCGCGCCACTTCGTAAACAACCTTTCATCTTCCATTCGCATAGTGGCGGCGCGCCGCGCGCAGACGCGCCGGTCTTCCCCCATGCAATGGACTCACATGCAGACCCGATACCTGACGATCGCCGTGGCGATCGCGCTTTCCGCCGCCGCCAGCACCCATGCCGCCGAAACCACCGACGCCAGCACCGATGCCGCGCTGAGCGCGCAGACGCTGGACACCGTCTCGGTGATCGGCCAGGGCGAAACCCGCCAGGTGCAGCGCATCACCGCCGTCGACAAGCAGGTGCTGCCGCCGGGCACGAGCGGCCAGAAGATCCTCGACCGCCTGCCGGGCGTATCTGTGCAATCCAACGATGCGTTCGGCGCCAATGAAGAATCGCAGACCATCAGCCTGCGCGGATTCGACAAGAGCCGCCTGGGCTACACGCTCGATGGCATTCCACTGGGCGACAACAGCTACGGCAACTACAACGGCCTGAGCATTGCCCGCGCGATCATTGCCGAAAACCTGGCCGGCGCTGAACTGTCGCAGGGCATCGGCTCGCTGGGCGTGGCCTCCACCAGCAACCTGGGCGGCACCATCCAGTACTTCTCGATGGATCCGTCCACCGATTTCGGCGGACGCGCCAGCGTCACGGTCGGTGACAACAACCAGCGCCGCGGCTACCTGCGCGTGGATACCGGCGACATCAACGGCTTCTCGGCCTACGTGTCCGGCGTGCACCAGGACCAGGACATGTGGGCCGCGCCGTACCAGAACCAGACCACCCGCCAGTTCAATGCCAAGGCGGTATGGAACGTCGGCGACCATCGCTTCGGTGCGTTCGTGGCGACCTCGCGCGCCAGCCAGGCCAACTATGCCTACCTGTCCAAGGACATGCTGGCGCGTGGCCTGGGCTGGGACTGGAACATCTACGCACCGGACTGGGACCGCGCAGTGGCCGCAGCCTACTGCGCGCCGGGCACCCGTGACCCGGCCAAGTGTGCCTTCAGCGGCGGCGTCAACAGCATCGACGATGCCTACTACCAGAGCCGCGCGCTGCGCGATGACAACCTGTACTCGGTCGATGCCGACCTGCGCCTGGGCGAGCAGGGCCGCCTGAAGCTGATGGCCTACCACCACGACAACCGTGGCCAGGGCCACTGGTGGGCGCCGGGCCAGCCGTCCTACCCGGGCACCGACCGCATGCTGCCGATCTCGATCCGCAGCACCAACTACACCATCAACCGCGATGGCCTGACCGCCGCGCTGTCGTGGACGGTCGGTATCCACGAGCTGGAAGCCGGCCTGTGGTACGAGCAGAACGACCACAATGTGTCGCGCAATTTCTACTACATCAGCGGGCCGTTCCTGGACGATCTGTATCTGCAGAATCCCGACCGCCTGCTGTTCAACCAGGACTTCGACATCCGCACGCAGCAGTTCTACGTGCAGGACCGCATGCGCTTCCTCGACCAGCGCCTGACCGTGGACGTGGGCCTGAAGAGCCCGAACACCCGCATGCGCGCCACCGCGAAGGGCGGCGTGGAAACCAGCATCGCCTCGGGCACGCTCACCGCCAAGGAATCGGTGCTGCCGCAGCTGGGCGTGGGCTTCAAGCTCAACGCCAACAACGAGCTGTTCGCTTCGTACGCGGAAAACATCGCCGCGTTCGTGGGCGGTGGCAGCGGCGGCCCGCTGCAGGTGTCGCCGGAATCGTTCGCGGCCAGCGCCGGCCTGGAGCCGGAAAAGTCCAAGAGTCTGGAAGCCGGCTTCCGCACGTTCGGTGAGAAGTACCAGGCCTCCATCGCCGCCTACAACGTGAAGTTCGACAACCGCCTGCTGTCGCTGAACCCGTGCTCGAGCATCGAAGTCGGCACGCGCCCCGAGTGCGTGACGCGCTTCATCAACGTCGGTTCGGTGAAGAGCCATGGCGCCGAGCTGACCTTCATCCTCAAGCCCATCGACGGTCTGCAGTGGTACAACGCGCTGTCCTGGAACAAGACCACCTACGAGGACGACTACACCTCGGGCGGTGCGATCGTACCGGTGGCCGGCAAGATCACCGTGGACACGCCGCAGCGCATGGCGTCCAGTGAGATCAGCTGGAACCGTGATGGCTTCTTCGCCAGCCTGCGCGCCAAGTACACCGGCAAGCGCTACTACACCTACACCAACGACCAGTCGGTGCCGGGCGTGACCACCTTCGATGCCGGCGCCGGCTATGACTTCGGCCCGGGTCTGGGCCTGCGCAACGTGCGTGTTTCCTTGAACGCCACCAACCTGACCAACAAGCGCTACGCCGGCCAGTTGAGTTCGTTCGCCCCCACCGACCCGAACGGCACGCGCTACGCGATCCACGCCAGCGCACCGCGCCAGGTGTTCATGACCGTCGCCGCCGAGTTCTGATGCGATGGGGTCAGAGCCCTTTCGCGCGCGAAAGGGATCTGACCCCGATTCGGGGCATGGGCGGGGTCGGATCCCTTTCGCCTGCGAAAGGGCTCTGACCCCGGTGCAAGGTGCCGCTAGACTGCACGCGCCCCTGAGCCACGGAAGCCCCACGTGACCGCCGACGACTACCACGCGTCCTGCAGCCGCCTGCTGCAGGACTACCTGCACACCGCTTCGCCCGAACAACGCCACATCTACGTGGCACGGCGCAACTACGACGACAGCCCCGACGTGCTGGCCTGGCTGGCAGAGCAACACGATCTGGACCGTGCCACGGCACTGCTGATGCACGCATCGCTGGGCGCCGGCCGGTTCGCCCAGTACGCAGGCGTCAGCGAGGTGCCTGGCCACGAGCAGGCGGCGTACGCGCTGGCCCGTCGCATCGAGCAGCGGTGTCTCGATGGCTTCTACGCCGACCATGGGCTGGACTTCGATCCGTTTGCCGAAGCGGTCGATGATGCGTACGACGATGGCCTGCCGTTGCCGATCGCGCAGCAGCTGCACGATCTGGCCGCGGCGTTTGAACCCGAACGCGGCCCGGCACTCGGTGATGCCACCGCAGGCGAGGTCGATATCTGGGCGGAGGTGGTGCCTCCAGCACTCTCACCCGTAGCAACCGCGTCGGATCCGGGCTGGCCGTTGCTCGCTTCGTTCCTGCAACACGCCACGCCGCAGCAACGCCACCAGCTGATGCTGTTCGCCGACACCCACACGCTGTCCGATGCGCTGCAATGGCTGCTTGAACAGCCGTCGTTGGCCGCATCCAGCGCACTGGCGCTGTACTGGAACCTGGGGGCGGCCTGGTACGTGCCGTTTGCCACGGTCGACGATGTGCCTGCATCGCACCGGCACACCGCCGCGGTGCTGCGCGGCATCGAACAACGGCTGGCCGGGGGCGGCTACGCCGACCAGGGCCTGGGCTTCGACCTGGCACAGAACCGGCCGCGTTTCCCGGCCCGTTGGCCCGGCCGGCCGGTGCTGCGCGCGATTCCCGAGGCGATGTGGTTGCCGCGCGACGGCCAGATCGTGCAGGAGTCCGACGAGGTGGATTTCATCTCCGGCCTGCCGGAGGAGGTGGCTGGCGCACTCGCGCAGGCGCGCGGGTAGACCGCAGAGCGCATCGGGGTCAGATCCCTTTCGCGCGCGAAAGGGCGCTGACCCCAGGGATGACCGAGCATCCACGCACGGCGTGGATCTACTGCTACGCGCGGGGGTCAACCCATGTACAAGCCACCGTTGACCGCGTAATCGGCGCCGGTCACGTACGAAGCCTCGTCCGATGCCAGCCAGCCCACCAGCCCGGCCACTTCCTCCGGGCGGCCCAGGCGGCGCACCGGCACCGACGCGGCCAGCCGGTCCAGTACATCCGGCGGGAAGCTGCTGATCGCCTGGCTGGCGATGTAGCCGGGCGACAAGGTGTTCACGGTCACACCGCGCGAGGCCACTTCGGCGGCCAACGCCCGGCTGAAACCGTGCATGGCGGCCTTGGCCGTGGCGTAGTTCACCTGGCCGATCTGCCCCTTGTGGGCGCTGACCGAACCGATGTTGATGATGCGGCCCCAGCCGCGCGTGGCCATGCCATCGACCACCTGCTTGGTCAGGTTGAACAGCGCGTTGAGGTTGGAGGCGATCACCGCGTTCCAGTCCTCCACGGTCATCTGCCGGAACAGCAGGTCACGGCTGCCGCCGGAATTGTTCACCAGCACATCGATCTCGCCCACTTCCGCGCGTACCTTGGCAAACGCAGCGCTGGTGGAGGCCCAATCGGTGGCGTTGCCTTCCGAGGCGATGAAATCAAAGCCCTGTTCGCGCTGTTCGCGCAGCCAGTTTGCCTTGCGCGGCGAATTCGGTGCGCAACCAGCCACCACGGTGTGGCCGGAACGGGCCAGGCCCTGGCAGATGGCAGTACCCACGCTGCCCATGCCGCTGGTGACGTAAGCAATTCGAAGCGTCATTGCAGAGAACTCCCTGGTACGTGGATCAGGCGGCGAGGGGATACAGGGCAAACAGCAGGCCACCGGCCATCAGCAGCAGCGAAATGGCGATCGCCCACTTCAGCGTGAACTTCTGGTGGTCGGCGAATTCAACCTTGGCCAGGCCCACCAGCAGGTAGGTGGACGGCACCAGCGGGCTGAGCAGGTGCACCGGCTGCCCGGCCAGCGATGCGCGGGCCATTTCCACCGGGGTGATGCCGTAGTTGCCAGCGGCCTCGGACAGGATCGGCAGCACGCCGAAGTAGAAGGCGTCGTTGGACATGAAGAAGGTGAACGGCATCGAGGCCAGCGCGGTGATCACCGCCAGGTACGGGCCCCAGGCATCGGGAATGATCGCCAGGAAGCTGTGCGACATCGCCTCGACCATGCCGGTGTTGTTCAGGATGCCGGTGAAGATGCCTGCCGCGAAGATCAGCGATACCACCGACAGCACGTTGCCGGCATGGTTGACCACGCGGCGGCGCTGCTCGGCCAGGTTCGGGTAGTTGATGACCAGGGCGATGGCGAAGCCGACCATGAACAGCACCGGCATCGGCAGCACGCCGATGATCAGCGCGGTCATCAGCGCCAGGGTCAAGGCCAGGTTCACCCACAGCAGCTTGGGCCGCTTGATGTCTTCGGCGTCTTCCACCGACGGCAGCGCGGTGTTGTCGTCGGAGACGGTGCTGTCCATCCAGCTGCCGCCCTGCGGCAGGGTGACCACGCCCAGCCGGCGGCGTTCCTTCATGCCCAGGTACCAGGCCAGCACCAGCACACCGGCGCAGGCGATCACCATCGACGGAATGAGCGGCACGAACACATCGGCCGGGTCCACGTGCAGCGCGGTGGCGGCACGTGCGGTGGGCCCGCCCCACGGGGTCAGGTTCATCACGCCGCCGGCCAGGATGGTCACGCAGGTCATATTCAGCGCGCTCATGCCCAGACGCTGGTACAGCGGCAGCATGGCCGACACGGTGATCATGTAGGTGGTCGAGCCATCGCCATCGAGCGAGATCAGCATGGCCAGCACCGCGGTGCCGAGCACGATCTTCATCGGATCGCCCTTCACGAAGCGCAGGATCACCCGCACCAGCGGATCGAACAGGCCCGCATCGATCATCACCCCGAAGTACAGGATGGCGAACATCAGCATCACGCCGGTGGGCGCGATCTTCTTGATGCCTTCCAGCATCATTTCGTCGATGTTGGCGCCGAAGCCGCCCAGCAGGGCGAAGATGATCGGAATGGTGATCAGGGCGACCAGCGGCGACAGTCGTTTGCTCATGATCAAGTACATGAACGTAATGACCATGCCAAAGCCGAGGATGCTCAGCATCATCTGCGGACTCCTAGTGAAGACAGGACGTGGGGAAGGGGAGGGGAAGGGGGAGGCTTAGAAGTCGAACTGCAGGCGGCCGGTGACCGCGCGCGTGCGGTCCACCGTGATGCCGGCCAGGCGGTCGCGGTTGCGGCTTTCGATCACGTTCAACATGAAGCGCAGGTTGTCGCGCAGGTACCAGTTGCCGCCCAGCGTCCACGCCTCGGTGCTGCCGCGGCGCAGGTCCGGCGCGCCATCCAGGTGCTGTGCGCCCCACATCTGGTCGTAGCGCAGCGCCACTTCGAACGCGCCGGCCTTGTGGCGGATGTCCTTCACCCGGGCGAAGCGGCCGGTCTTGCGGTCGTAGGCGCGGCTTTCGCCGGTCACGAACCAGCTCAGCATGCCGTAGGCCGCCATCACGTCGCCGCGCTGCGCACCGTCATCGAACGTGGCGCCACTGAATTCGCCCTGCCAGGACAGTGGACCGCGCACCTGCGCGTACTCCAGCGACCACTTGTTGACGTCGGTATCGCGTCCGGCGGAGAAGTCGACCAGGGTCAGGCGGCTTTCATCGGACAGGTGCCCGGCCGGGCGCGGGCGGATCTTCAGCCCCGGTGCACCGCTTGCGCCAGGGTTGTCGTAGGCCTCGCGGGCCAGCGACAGGCCCAGGTGCAGCACGTCACCATCGCGGGGGGCCGGGGCCCAGGTCACGCGGCCACCGGCGGCGCGGCCCTTCACCTGCCAGGCGTCGATGCTTTCCAGGCTGTAGACGCTGGCCGCCCAGGTGAAATCGCCCGGATTGGCCTGCCAGGACGCGCCCAGGCGGTACAGCGGCGCCAGCGTGGTGCCGGCGTTGCCACGCTCCAGGAAGCTGCCGTAGTTGGACCCGGTGCGGTCGTCCAGCGAGAAGTACTGCTTGAACTGGCCCACCGTCAGGCGCCCGGCGCTGCCGAAGCCGCGGCTCAGGTAGACGTCCTTGGCCTCCACGCGGTCGCCGGAAAAGTCCGCTTCCATCTTGTAATCGACCACGAAGAACTTGCCCGACACATCCAGCCAGGCGCGGCGTACTTCGGTGTCGTCCTTGTTCGGGGTGCCACGGTCGTCGTTGTCGAACGTGGCGAAATCCAGGTGCAGGCGGCCGCCGACGGTGGCGGTGACCGGCCGGTCGTCCTCGGCAAAGGCCGGCGCGGCCAGCGCAGCCAGGGCCATCATGGCGGCGGGGCGCTGCCAGGCAAACTTCAGTTCCACAAACCCTCCCAGGTGCGCGCCAGGCGCGCGGCAATCGTGGGCACCGGATGGTGCGCGGCCGCAGTCTGGGTTGCGGTAGCTGTCATCGTCCTGTCAGCGGTTTGTGCGGTGCAGCGTAAACGCGGCCGCCGCGCCCCCGGTAGCGCCGGGCCATGCCCGGCGGAATGCACCCGCCACACGCCATCGCGCCGCACGCGGTAGCATTCGCTTCCCCCCGCGTCCCTCTGTTCCCGCCGATGCGCCTGCTGCTGGTCGAAGACAACCCGGACCTGGCCGATGCCATCATCCGCCGCATGCGCCGCAGCGGGCATGCCGTGGACTGGCAGGCCGACGGCCTGGCCGCCGCCAGCGTGCTGCGCTACCAGAGCTTCGATCTGGTGGTGCTGGATATCGGCCTGCCCAAACTGGATGGCCTGCGCGTGCTGGCCGGCATGCGCGAACGCGGTGACAGCACCCCGGTGCTGATGCTGACCGCGCGCGATGGCATCGAAGACCGCGTACAGGCGCTCGACGTGGGCGCCGACGACTACCTGGGCAAACCCTTCGATTTCCGCGAATTCGAAGCGCGTTGCCGCGTGCTGCTGCGTCGCGCGCGCGGCCAGGCAAGCGAAGTGGTGCAGGTGGGCGGCTTCCAGTTCGACAACGCCGCCCATCGCGTCACCCTGGACGGGGAACCGATCGAACTGCCCAATCGCGAATACCGCCTGCTGGAAATCCTGGTGGGCCGCATGGGCCAGGTGGTGGGCAAGGACGAGATCGGCAACGGCCTGTTCGGCTTCGATGACGAGGCCGGCCCGAACGCCATCGAGCTCTACGTGGGGCGCCTGCGCAGGAAGCTGGCCGACGCACCGGTGCGCATCACCACCGTGCGCGGCGTGGGCTATCTGCTGGAACCCACCGACGGCGGCAATGACGGCGATGGCTGAGCGGCGCGCCACGGCGCCGGGTTCCCTGCGGCGCACGCTGCTGCTGTATCTGGGCGGATTGCTGGCGGTATTCGCGGTGGCGCTGTTGTTCGCCGCGCGCGACTACGGCCAGCGCGCCGCCAACCGTTCCTACGATCACCTGCTGGTGTCCTCGGCGCTGTCGATTGCCGATTCGGTGGCGCTGGTCGATGGCCAATGGCAGGTGGACCTGCCCTATGCCGCGCTGGACCTGCTGTCGATGGCCGCCGAGGACCGCGTGTTCTACCGGCTGACCGACAGCCGCGGCAACCTGATCACCGGCTACGGCGACCTGCCGTCGCCGCCGCGCCGCCCGGGCCTGCAGCCGCAGTTGTTCGATGCCGCTTACAGCGGCGAGACCGTGCGCTTCGTGGTGGTCAGCCGCAGTTTCGCGGCGGCGTCTGCGCAGGGCGATGTGCAGGTGCAGGTGGGGCAGACCCGGCGTGCGCGCGAAGCGCTGGCGCAGGACATGGTCAACCGCGCCCTGCTGGCCATCGGCGTGTTGTCCGGCCTGCTGCTGGCCCTGGTGGCCTTCGGCGTACACCGTGCGTTCCGCCCGCTGGTACGGGTGGAGCGCGAGTTGTCGCGGCGCGAGCCGTCCGACCTGAAACCGCTGGATGCGCGCGTACCGCGCGAAATGGACCAGATGGTCGCAGCGTTGAACCGCTTCATGGAGCGGCTGTCCAGCAGCAACGAAACGCTGCGCGCGTTCATGGCCGAGGCCGCGCACCAGATGCGCACGCCGTTGGCAGCGCTGCGCGCGCAGGCGCAATTGGCGCTGGACGATGATGATCCGCAGGACATGCGCCGCAGCCTGCTTGCGATCGAACGCAATGCCACCCACATGAGCCGCCTGCTGAACCAGCTGCTGAGCGATGCCAGCGTGATCCATCGTTCCCACCTGCAGCGCTTTGCGGCCGTGGACCTGGCCGAGACCGTGCACCAGGCCCTGCATGAAGCGCTGCCGCAGGCGGGGCCGGCGCCACGCGTGCAGTTGGCCATGACCGCCGAACCGGTGCAGGTACAGGGCGATGCGCTGCTGCTGCGCGAGGCCATCAAGAATCTGGTCGACAACGCACTGAAGTACGGTGGCGACGGCGCGCTGCAGATCGCGCTGACCGTGGAAGGCGGGCAGGCCGTGCTGACCATTGCCGACCATGGCCCCGGTATCGCCGCAGCCGATGCCGGACGCGTGTTCGAACGCTTTGCGCGTGGCGAGGGCGCGGCGGCCGGCGGCGCCGGCCTGGGCCTGGCCATCGTCAAGCGCGTGGTGGACAGCCACAACGGCCACATCGACCTCAGCAACCGCCCCCAGGGCGGCCTGGTGGCCACCATCCGCCTGCCCCGGAGTACCGCATGATCCGCCTGTTCGCCGCCGCGCTGACGCTGTTGTTGGCCGCCCCCGTACTGGCTGCGCCCGGCGATGTACGGCGCTTTCCCGCGCAGGGCGCGGCGACCGCGCAGCTGCGCATCCACGGCACCACCGATATCGAAGTGTTTGCCGAGGTCATCGCCGATTACCAGCGTCTGCACCCCGGCACCACGGTGGTCTACGAAGACATCATCACCCAGGACCTGTACGCGCGTTACCTGCACGACCGCAGCGGCCCGGATTCGCCGGACCTGCTGATTTCCAGCGGTATGGACCTGCAGACCAAGCTGGTGAACGATGGCCACGCGGTGCCGCACCGCTCGGCGCAGACCGCCGCACTGCCGACCTGGGCGCAGTGGCGCAGCGAGGCCTTCGGCATCAGCTACGAACCGGTGGTGATGGTCTACAACACGCGCGCACTGCCGGCAGCCAAGGCGCCGCGCACGCGCCGGCAACTGCTGGACCTGCTGCGTGCCGAGGGCCTGCCGCTGCGTGGCAAGGTCGGTACCTACGATATCGAACGCAGCAGCGTGGGCTACCTGCTGGCCACCCAGGATGCGCAGCGTGGCAGCATCGCCGGCGCGCTGCTGGGCGCGCTGGGCGACAACGCGGTGGTGCGTGAAGAACGCACCGGCGTGCTGCTGGACCAGGTGGCCAGTGGCCAGTTGTCGCTGGTCTACAACGTGCTGGGCTCGTATGCGCAGGCGCGCATCGATGCCGGCGCGCCGCTGGCCATCGTCGAACCCGAGGATTACACCTTGGTGGTGCTGCGCACGGCAGTGATTCCGCGCACCGGCGCGCACCCGGAAGAGGCCGGGCGCTTCCTCGATTACCTGCTGTCGCCGCGTGGCCAGCAGGTGCTGTCGCGCGAGGCGCGGCTGATGCCGATCGTCACCGGCAACACGCGCAGCGACGATGCGCCGGGCCGCAGCCGGCGCCCGATCCAGCTCGGCCCGGGGCTGCTGGTCTACCTGGATGCGCTGAAGCGCCGCCAGTTCCTGGATGCCTGGCGCAGCAGCGTGGAACCGGCCGGGCGCTGAGCCCGTGGGCGCGCCGGGACACGCCCGGCGGATGCGCGGCAGTGCCCGTACAATGGGCCCATGAGCGAATACACCATCCTGATCGCCGATGACCACCCGCTGCTGCGTTCGGCGGTGGTGCAGTCGTTGCGGCAGAGCCTGCCGCTGGCCCAGGTGCGCGAAGTGGCCAGTGCCGATGCGCTGGCACAGGCGCTGGACGCCCAGCCGGATGTGGACCTGGTGCTGCTGGACCTGACCATGCCCGGCGCGCATGGCTTTTCCGCGCTGCTGCACGTGCGCGGCTCGCACCCGGACATCCCGGTGGTCATCCTGTCTTCCAACGACCACCCGCGGGTGATCCGCCGCGCCCAGCAGTTCGGCGCCGCCGGTTTCATTCCCAAGTCCGCCCCGGCCGAAACCATCGGCGAAGCGGTGCAGGCGGTACTGGACGGCAGCCTGTGGTTCCCGGCGATGGCGCCGGAGCGCAGCGAATCCGACGCCCTGCTGGCCGCACGCCTGGCCCAGCTCACCCCGCAGCAGTTCCGCGTGCTGCTGTGCCTGGCCGATGGCCTGCTGAACAAGCAGATTGCCTACGAACTGGGGCTGGCCGAAAACACCGTGAAAGTGCACGTGACCGCCATCCTGAAGAAGCTCGAATGCCACAGCCGCACCCAGGCCGCCGTGCTGGTGAAGGCGCTGGAGCCGGAAGGCGACGCGGGCGGGATCTGACCGATGCGGGAAACCCCGGTACCGTTCTACACCCTCATCAACACGGTCATCGGCGAGGCACCGGCTGTGGTCGTGGTCAATACGGCGCTGCGCACCGATGCCGTTCGAACCCTGTTCCCCTGGCACCTGCGGATTGGCATCGCCTGCCGGTCGCTGGGCGATAACGGCATGCCCACCCCGGAGGAACTGGAGGTGGTCACGCGCTTGGAAACGCTTATCGATTCAAGCGTCGGAGCGGAGGGCAATGCCGTTTTTCTCGCGCGCATCACCGCCCGGGGCGAGCGCGTGCTGCTGTATCGGGTACATGATCCCGAACAGGCGAATGACCGCCTGCAGCAATTGCTCGCAATGCCCGGGCCGGCGCGGCCATGGGAGTTCCAGATGGAACACGATGTCGATTGGACCCTGGCAGCGCCCGAGCTTGACCTGCCGCTGCAGGATCCCGGAGTCAACTGAACCTCGCAGCGCTGAGCCATGCTCGGCTGCCGCTTCTGTAGAGTCGAGCTTGCTCGACTGGGCGGAAAAGCAGTCGAGCACGCTCGACTCTACGCCCGTCAGGCGCTGAGCGAACGCAGATCGATGCAGGGGCGCATGCGCTCGGTGCCATCCCATTCGGCAGGCAGGCCGACGCTGGCGAAGGCATCGACGATGGCATGGCCGATGCGCTCCATGGCCGCGCTGTCGGGCGGGCCCCAGAAACCAATCGACAGATCGCTGGTGCGCTTGGCGCGCTTCATGTCATCGCCGGAATAGAAGCAGAAACCCTTCAGGCCTGCTTCTGTTCCACCACGACGCCAGAACAGTTCATTGGTGTCGTCGGCAGCGTCGTCGCGGGTATCGCCGCATCCGCGGGTGGTGACGATGCCTGCCGCTTCCAGAATGGCAAACGCGTCCTTGATCTTCGCCTGTGCCAGTTTCCATGCCGCAGCGGACATCTTCCGGTCCGGTTTGCGCACGACCACCGGGGGAACGGCGTGGCCGGTCAGGGCGGACAGCAGAGATTTCACCTGCCGCGACCAGGCGTTTTCCACGATGTGGTTGCCATGCGCGTCGCGGACATCCGGCTGTGCGCCGGCGTCCACCAGCAGTTGCACCGCTTCGGGGCCGTCCGGCGAGAACTCTGCCGCCAGGAACAACGCCGTGCGTCCACCCGCGCCGACGTGCTCCAGCGGACTGCCGGCATCGATCAGCAGACGCAGCGTGGCGAGCGTGTGTTCCATCGGCGCGCGGTCCTGGCTGGATGCGGCCCGCTCCAGCGCGGTAAAGCCAAAGGCATCCACCGCGTGTACATCTGCGCTGGCGGCGAGAAAGGCCGCCGTGGCCTGCGTGTCGGCGGCCCATGCGGCGGCAAACAGATCAGCGGGGCGCTCGGCCTTGGGGGATTTCGGCACGATCCATCCTTAAAACGTTGCAATGACCGCCGATTCTAGGCGAAGCAGTCGAGCAAGCTCGACGCTACCCGCGGTGGCGCAGCAGCAGCTGGGTCATCAATGCGCGCAGGGCCGGGGGCCGCACTGGCTTGGGCAGGAAGCCCCAGCCCTGTTCTGCGGCATGTGCCTTCAGGGCTTCATCGCGTTCGGCGGTCACCAGGATCACCGGTGGCCGCGCCTGCCACAGTCTGCACAGCGCTTCGTACAGGTCCGGGCCGTGCCACTGGCCCATGCGCACGTCCAGCAACAGCAGCTGCGGCACGTTCAGCGCGCTGGCGATTTCCAGCGCGCCCTGCGGGCCGTCGGCCAGTTCCACGTTGCAGCCCCAGCGCTCCAGCAGGGCGCGGGTGGCGGCGCAGACGCGCGGGTCATCGTCGATGCTCCACACCCGGCACTGGCGCAGCGGGCTGTCGTCGGTCAGCTCGGCGGCCACCACCGGCGCGGGCGTCGGCACCGCCACGTCTTCGGCCTGCCCCAGCGGCACGCTTACCGCGAACACGCTGCCCTTGCCCAGGGTGGAGCGCAGGCTGATGCGGTGGCCCAGCAGGCGGCCGATACGTTCAACGATGGCCAGGCCCAGGCCGGCGCCGCGTTCCTGTTCCACGCCGTCGTTCAAGCGGCGGAATTCCTCGAAGATCTCACCCTGCAGGCTTTCCGGAATGCCCGGGCCCTGGTCGTGCACTTCGATGCGCAGATGGTCGCCCACGCGCCGGCAGCCGATCAGCACGCGCCCGCGCGGGGTGTAGCGCAGCGCGTTGGACAGGAAGTTCTGCAGGATGCGGCGCAGCAGTGCTTCATCGCTGACCACCACCGCGCGCGTATCCACCCAGTCCAGGTGCAGGCCACGGCTCTGCGCGGCCATGCCGAATTCACGGGCCAGGGTTTCCAGTAGCGGCGACAGCGCGAACGCGCGTACCCGCGTCTGCAGCGCACGCGATTCCAGCCGCGAAATGTCCAGCAGGCTGTTGAGGATGGCGTCCTGTGCGGCCAGGGCCGCATCCACGTGTTCGCTCAGTTCGCGTGCATCACCGCTCAAGCGGCCGCGCAGCACCGACACGAACATGCGCGCGGCATTCAACGGCTGCAGCAGGTCATGCACGGCCGAGGCCACGAAGCGGGTCTTGTAGCGGTTGGCCTGCTCGGCCTCGCGGCGCGCTTCGTCCAGATCGTGGGTGCGCTCGGCCACGCGGTGTTCCAGCGCGTCGGCCAGCGAGCGCAGCTCGCGCGCAGCGTTCTTGTAGCTGGTGATGTCCGCGTAGCTGGTGACGAAGCCGCCGTCGGGCAGGGGATTGCCGCGGATTTCAAGCACGGTGCCGTCGTCCTTCTCGCTTTCGCGCATGTGCGGGCGGCCACTGCGCAGGTGGTTCAGGCGGCGCTCGATGGCCTCGTCGATCGGCCCCGGGCCGAGCAGGCCGCGGCGCGCATTGAAGCGGAACAGTTCTTCGATCGGCCGGCCCACCCGCACCAGCCCCGCCGGGAAGCGGAACAGTTCGACGTAGCGCGAATTCCAGGCCACCAGGCGCTGCTCGCGGTCGATCACCACCACGCCCTGCGGCAGGTGTTCCAGGCTGCGGCTGAGCCCACTGTCGGCATCGGTGGCCGCCTGCAGCAGGCCATCCTGGGCGGTGCGCAGTTCCTGCGCGTGCTGCTTCAGCAGCGTTTCCAGTTCGCGGCGGCTGCGCTGGCGGTGCTTGGACAGGCGCCGGCGCTGCTGCACGAACAGCACCAGGAAGCCCAGCGCCAGCCAGGCGGCGGCACCGGCAATGGCTGCGCCGCGACCGGCGCTGCCGGCGGCACTGGCATCGTGCAGCAGGTGCAGGCTCCAGTCTTCGTCCTCCAGCGCCAGGCTCTGCCACAGCATCGGCGTGGCCAGCGCCGGGTCCAGCAGGCGCACCATGCGCCCGCCATCGGCCAGTACGTCTTCGGTGCGTACCCGCAGCGGTTGCAGGGAACGGTCGGCGTACTGGCGCGCGGCCAGCATTTCGCGGCGCTCGCTGGCACCCAGCGGGCGCAGCAGGCGGTAGCGCCAGGCATCGCGGTTGGCCAGGAACACCACGTCGTGGTTGTCGCTGGCCAGCACCACGTCGGGGCTGCTCAGCCATTCCTGTTCCAGCGCCGACAGCTCGATCTTGATCACGATCACGCCGATGCGCTGGCCCTGTGCATCCACGATCGCTTCGGACATGAAGTAGCCCGGCACGTTGGTGGTCATGCCGATGCCGTAGAAGCGGCCGCGGCCGTGGGCCATTGCCTGTTGGTAGTAGGGCCGGTAGCTGTAGTCCTCGCCCACGTTGCTGGCCGGTTCGCTCCAGTTGCTGGCGGCCACGGCCACGCCGTCGCGGCCGACCAGGGTGAGCGTGGAAGTACGGGTGACCTGGTTGGCGCGTTGCAGCTTCAGGTTCAAGCGCTGCCGCTCGGCGGCCGACAGCGGCGACTGCAGGGCCTGCAGCAGGTCCGGGTCCAGCGCCATCACCTGCGGCAATGTGCCGAAGCGGTCGATGCGCTGTTGCAGGCCCTGCCCATACAACTGCAGCTGGCGCTGCACCTGGGCGCTTTCGGTGGCCAGCGCGCGGCGCCAGGCGTAGTGGCCGGCCGCGACCGCGCACAGCACGGTACCGCCGATCATCACCAGCAGGGTCAGCAACAGCAGGCGGTGGCGGCTGAGCCAGTACATGGCGGCAGTCTACGCAGGGGCGGCGGGCGTGGGGAGCACGCCCGCCGCAGGCACTGTGGAAGGAAGTGCCGGAGAACGGATCAGAAGTGCATCTGCGCGCGCAGTTCGAAGATTTCCGGGGTGCTGTGCACGCCGCGACGGCTGGCGTCGACCTTCACGTAGTTGGCCTGGAACTTGAAGTGGCTGGTCAGGTACCAGTTGGCGCCGATGGTCAGATCGTGCTGGCGACCGCCCAGGATGCTGCCATCGTCCAGGTCCAGACGGCTGTAGCGGGCCAGCAGTTCCACCGCGCCGTAGTCGTGGGCGGGCTTGATGTTGGCCACCGCGCCGGCGTTGTACGGGCGCGATTCGCCGGTCAGCACCCAGCTGGCCATCGCGTACTGGCCATTGCCGGTGTAGTCGGGCAGGCCCTTGCGGGTCACCGTGGCCTGCAGGGCTTCGGCCTGCAGCGAGAACGGGCCACGGATCCAGATGCCTTCCAGGCCGGTGCGGCGGATCTGGTCGGCAGTGACCAGCGCACCCGAATCGACCAGGCGGATATCGGTCAGGCCGGCTTCCGGGCGGGCACGCAGGCGCGCGCTGGCTTCGTGGTGCACGTCGCGGCCATCGTGGTAGCCGCGCGGATTTTCCTGCGAATAGGCCAGGCCCAGGTGGACCACGTCGCCCGGTGCCTTCACCGGGGTCCACACGGCGCGCACGGCCTGGGTGGTGCCCGGGTTGTCACCCTGCAGATCCTTGCCGCCGTAGGCGCCGGCCTGCAGCAGGTACTGCGGGCGCTCCAGCACCCATTCCACACCGGTGCGGCGGCCGGCGTAGAACGCCTGCACCGGCAACGCGGTTTCCAGGAAGCTGCCGGCGCGCGAGGAGGTGTTGGCATCCAGGCCGACCGGGGTCTTCATGTAGCCGAAGCGGAAACGACCCACGTCGCGGCCGAAGAACGCCTTGCTTTCAAAGCGCACGAACACGTCCAGCCAGGTGTCGGCCTGGAAGTCGTAGTAGACCATCGCGTCGTACACGCCCTTCTTCTTCAGGGTCGCGCCGAACTCCTTGCGGCGCACCGCATCGTCATCCTCGATGCCGCTGGCCGAGGAAAAATCGTTGTAGTCGTAGGCGATGTTGGCCGTGGCGGCCAGTTCGGTGCCGTCGCCGAAGGCGTACTTGGTCGGCCAGTTGTCGAAATCGGCGGCGGAGGCGAAGGCGGGCAGTGCGGCCAGCGACAGGGCCAGCAAGGTGGGAATCGGGCGCATGGGTGGTGCGGCTCTCTCAGATTGCGTGTGGACAGGACAACAACGGCCGCGATGGCCGGAACTTGCGCGGGAACGTGCCCGACCGTTCAGCTCGGGCCACCGGCGTCCCCCGGGGCGTCGGTACGGCGCCAGTGTAGGCACCGCAGCCACCTGAACCGGGGGGCTAGTACCAATAGGTTATCTGCGCCGGCGTGCCCGGCGCGTACAAAGGCGTCCATTGGTCGCGCCGGCGCTCACCGCCGGGCCGCGCCCAGATCCACGGAGACGGTCCCGCCACGGCGGGAACCGTATGCGCCAGAACCGCCCCTTCCGGAGTCCGCCATGCACATCCCGACCACCGCACCGGTGCCCAGCAAGCCGTTGCCGCTCTACCGCCAGCTGTACTTCCAGGTGATCGTGGCGATCGTCCTGGGCGCCGTCCTGGGCCATTACGAGCCGCTGATCGGCGAAAAAATGAAGCCGCTGGGCGATGCCTTCATCAACCTGGTGAAGATGATCATCGCCCCGGTCATCTTCCTGACCATCGTCACCGGCATCGCCGGCATGACCCACCTGCGCACGGTGGGCCGCGTGTTCGCCAAGGCGATGGCGTATTTCCTGTTCTTCTCCACCCTGGCCCTGATCGTGGGCATGATCGTGGCGCACGTGGTGCAGCCCGGCGCGGGCATGAACATCAACCCGGCCGAGCTGGACCAGACCGCGGTGCACAGCTACGTGGAGAAGTCGCATGACCTGACCCTGGTCGGCTTCCTGATGGACATCATTCCGAAGACGCTGATCAGCGCCTTCGTCGATGGCAACATCCTGCAGGTGCTGTTCGTGGCCGTGCTGTTCGGCATCGCGCTGGCCTCGGTGGGCGAGAAGGGCAAGCCGATCGTGAACTTCCTGGAAGCGCTGGTCGCCCCGGTGTTCAAGCTGGTGCACATCCTGATGAAGGCCGCCCCGATCGGTGCCTTCGGTGCCATCGCCTTCACCATCGGCAAGTACGGCGTCGGCTCGCTGGTCAACCTGGCCTGGCTGGTGGGTTCGTTCTATCTCACCGCCTTCCTGTTCGTGGCCGTCATCCTGGGCGTGGTCTGCCGCCTGTGCGGGTTCTCGGTGTTCAAGCTGGCCCGTTACCTGAAGGCCGAGCTGCTGCTGGTGCTGGGCACGTCCTCGTCCGAATCGGCGCTGCCGTCGCTGATGGAAAAGATGGAACGCGCCGGCTGCAGCAAGTCGGTGGTCGGCCTGGTGGTGCCTACCGGCTATTCGTTCAACCTGGACGGCACCAACATCTACATGACCCTGGCCGCGCTGTTCATCGCCCAGGCCACCAACACCGAACTGACCCTGGGCCACCAGATCGCCCTGCTGCTGGTCGCCATGCTCAGCTCCAAGGGCGCGGCCGGCGTCACCGGTGCCGGCTTCATCACGCTGGCCGCCACCCTGGCCGTGGTGCCGGAAGTGCCGGTGGCCGGCATGGCACTGATCCTGGGCGTGGACCGCTTCATGAGCGAATGCCGCTCGCTGACCAACTTCATCGGCAATGCGGTGGCCACCGTGGTGGTGTCGCGCTGGGAAGGCGCGCTGGACCGTGACCGCCTGAAGCTGGCGCTGGACGGCCGCGAAAGCGAGCTGCCGCCGCCGGTCGACGCGGTGGCCCCGGTACTGACCGAGGCCCTGCCGGCCAAGGGCTGACGCCAGGTGTGTGGTACTGCGGGGCCGGTCACGACAGTGGCACGGCCCCGCAGCGTTTCAGGGCGTCGCTTGGCTGTCATCAAGGGCGCCCACGCTGGACCCGGATCGTTGCATACGGCACGGAATTGTGCGGTCGCAGCATGGTTGCGACAGGATAGCGACAGGTCCAGCCACTCCAACGGGGGTATCATCCCCTGTCCCTCTTGCCCATTCATGTAACCCACATCGATGTCCAACGAAGATTTCAAACAGGCCGCCCTCGATTACCACCGCATGTCGCCGCCGGGCAAGATCCGCGTCGCTGCGACCAAGCCGATGCTGACCCAGCGTGATCTGTCGTTGGCCTATTCCCCGGGCGTGGCCTATGCCTGCGAAGCCATCAAGGCCGACCCGCAGCAGGCCAGCGAACTCACCGCCCGCGGCAACCTGGTCGCGGTCATTTCCAACGGCACCGCCGTGCTGGGCCTGGGCAACATCGGCCCGCTGGCCGGCAAGCCGGTGATGGAAGGCAAGGGCGTGCTGTTCCAGAAGTTCGCCGGCATCGATGTGTTCGACATCGAAGTGGACGAAACCGATCCGGACAAGCTGGTCGACATCATCGCCTCGCTGGAGCCGACTTTCGGCGGCATCAACCTGGAAGACATCAAGGCCCCGGAATGCTTCGTGGTCGAGCGCAAGCTGCGCGAGCGCATGAAGATTCCGGTGTTCCATGACGACCAGCACGGCACCGCGATCATCGTCGGCGCCGCCGTGCTCAACGCCATGGCCATCACCGGCAAGAAGATCGAGGAAGTGAAGCTGGCGACCACGGGCATGGGCGCGGCCGGCATTTCCTGCGTGAACATGCTGGTGCAGCTGGGCCTGAAGCCGGAAAACATCCTGGCCTTCGACCGCGAGGGCGTGATCCACACCGGCCGTACCGATCTGGACCCGGAAAAGCAGCGCTATGCGCGCGACACCGACAAGCGCACCCTGGCCGAGATCGTCAACGGCGCCGATATCTTCCTGGGCCTGTCGGCCCCGGGCATCCTGACCGCCGAGATGGTCAAGACCATGGCGCCGGACCCGGTCATCTTCGCGCTGGCCAACCCGACCCCGGAAATCATGCCGGAAGAAGCGCGCGCCGCCCGTCCGGACGCGATCATCGGCACCGGCCGTTCGGATTACCCGAACCAGGTCAACAACGTGCTGTGCTTCCCGTACCTGTTCCGCGGCGCGCTGGACGTGGGCGCCACCGCGATCAACGAGGAAATGAAGATCGCCTGCGTGCGCGCCATCGCCGCGCTGGCCCGCCGTGCGGCCACCGACATGGGTTCGGCCTACGGCGGCGATGCACCGAGCTTCGGCCGTGAATACCTGATCCCGCGCCCGTTCGACCGCCGCCTGCTGGTGGAACTGTCCGCCGCCGTGGCCCAGGCCGCGATGGATTCGGGCGTGGCCGCGCGCCCGATCGCCGACATGGATGCCTACCGGCAGAAGCTGTCGCAGTTCGTCTACCGCACCAGCCTGATGATGAAGCCGGTCTACGACCGTGCCCGCGCCGACAAGCAGCGCGTGGTGTACGCCGAAGGCGAAGAGGAAGTGGTGCTGCAGGCGGTGCAGAACGTGGTCGATGAAGGCCTGGCGCACCCGATCCTGATCGGCCGCCCGGACGTGATCGAAGCGCGCATCGAACGCCTGGGCCTGCGCCTGAAGGTGGGCGAGAACATCGAGATCACCAACATCAATGATGATCCGCGCTTCAACGAATACTGGCAGTACTACCACGGCCTGACCGGCCGCCGCGGCGTGACCGTGGCCGCGGCGAAGAACCTGATGCGTTCGCGCCCGACCCTGATCGCCGCGGTGATGGTTGCCCGTGGTGAAGCCGATGCCATGCTGACCGGCATCGTCGGCCGCTTCCACAAGAAGCTGGGTTATGTGCGCAGCGTGCTGCCGCTGGAATCGAAGGTGACTTCGACCTCGGCCATGACCGGCGTGATCAACCAGCAGGGCGTGTTCTTCTTCGTGGACACCCACGTGCAGGAAGACCCGACCGCCGAGCAGATCACCGAAGCCACGCTGCAGGCGGCCTACCGCATGAAGCTGTTCGGCATCGAGCCGAAGGTGGCGCTGCTGTCGCACTCCAACTTCGGCAGCCACGATTCCAAGGACGCACTGAAGATGCGCCAGGTCCGCGAGATGCTGCTCAAGCGCAACCCGCGCCTGAACGTGGACGGCGAAATGCAGGGCGACACCGCGTGGGATGAAGCACTGCGCCAGAAGCTGCTGCCGGGCTCCACCCTGCAGGGCCGCGCCAACCTGTTCGTGCTGCCGAACCTGGAAGCGGCCAACATCGCCTACAACCTGGTGCGCGTGTTCACCGATGGCGTGGCGATCGGCCCGATCCTGATGGGCGTGAACAAGCCGGTGCACATCCTGACCACCAGCGCGACCTCGCGCCGGATCCTGAACATGACCGCCATCGCCGCGGTGGATGCGCAGATCCGCAAGCAGCTGGAAGCGGAAAAGAAGGCCTAAGCCTTCTTTCCAGCGGCAGAAACGCGCCCCACGGGGCGCGTTTCTGTTTGCGCAAAGCGCAGACCCGGATCGGGTAGCGCCGGGCCATGCCCGGCGAGCGCGCAGCGCGGTAGATCAGGGATTCCGCCAGGCATGGCCTGGCGCTACCGCCCTCAGCGTCGGCCGCGGCGCGCCGGGGCCGGTGGCGGGGCATCGCTGCGTGGCTTGGCGTACTGCGCCCACAACACCGGCAGGGTCTTGCCGGTTTCCTTCTGCCACAGCGTGGGCACGTAGCGTCCGTCGCGCAGCGCCTTGTCCAGCGCCAGCACCAGCCCCGGGTGCTCGCCCTCGGCCCACTTCAGGAACGCACCGGTCACCCGATAGCCGCTTTCCACGGTCTGGCCCTTTTCCACCTTCACCGGCAACGCCCAGCCGGCGGCGGTGTTGTTCATGCCGTAGCGGTCGCGTGCGTAATCGGCAATGCCTTCCACCAGCCAGCCCGGCACGCGCTTGTCGCCGTAGCTGGGGTAGCCCTGCACGATGTGCATCGCCTCGTGGGTCACCAAGTCGATGTCATCGGGGTGCTTCAGCAGCCAGCCCGGATTGATGGTGATCGTGCTGGCCTTGTCCTTGTCACCCACGTAGGCCACGCCGTTGTAGGCCGGATCGATCACGATGCGCACTTCGTTCGGCGCCGCCGGGCGGAAGTCCGCCCGCTCGCGCAGGTAAGCAAAGTAGAACGTGTCGATGATGCGCTTGCGCACCGGTGCCGCCAGGGCACCGCTGGCATCCTGGTAATACAGGGTCACGCCATCACGGCTGACCTGGCCATCGAAGGCCTGGGTCTGCGCCTGGCCAACACCGGGGAAGGCCAGGGCAAGAAAGAGCAGGGGAATCAGACGAAGGCGCATGGCGTCATTGTACGGTGGCCGGTGCCAGCAGTTCGATCTCGGCCAGTTGCAGACGGCCCGGACCGATCACGCGCAGACGGTACTCGCTGTAGCGTGCCGGCGTGGCAATGCGGAACGGACGGGTCTGCCGCGGTGAGGTGAAATCTTCGCCTTCGCGCTGGTCCAGCGTACGCCAGCTTCCGTTGCCGCTGCGCGCTTCCAGCACCCATTGGCCACCACGGATCGCGCCATCGCCACTGGTCAGCGTGTACATCGTCGGCACGCCATCGGCGCCGCCGCTCAGGCTGATGGTCGCACCCGCACCCAGCGCCACTGCGGTACCCGCATCGTCGTCGGTCAGGGCGGGCAGGGCGCGGCCATCGGCCAGTGCCGCGCGCGCGCTGCTGCCCAGCAGGTCGTGCAGCAGCTGCGGGCGCTTGCCGACCGCGGTCAGCGAAGGCGGTACATCGTCGGCACCGCTGCCCCAGCGCGACGGCTGCGGGCCCATGGTGAAGTCCAGGGTGGCGCCCTGGGCGATCAGCGCGTGCGGCACCCAGGTCTTCGTCCACGGCTTGCCGTTGATCTTCAGCGACTGCACGTACACGTTTTCCGGCGAATTGTTCTCGGCGTTGACGGTCAGCACCGCGCCGCCCTGCAGTTCCACCCGTGCATGGGCGAACGCTGGCGAACCGATCACGTACTCCGGCGCACCCATGCGCAGCGGGTACAGACCCAGCGAGGCGAACAGGTACCACGCCGAGGTCTCGCCGTTGTCCTCGTCACCGGGGTAGCCCTGGCCGATCTCGCTGCCTACGTACAGCCGCGACAGGATCTCGCGCACGTGCTGCTGGGTCTTCCACGGCTGCCCGGCGTACAGGTACATCCACGGTATGTGGTGCGCCGGCTGGTTGCTGTGCGCATACATGCCCATGCGCACGTCGCGCGCTTCGGTCATCTCGTGGATGATGCCGCCGTAGGAACCGGCGAATTCCTTCGCGGCGGTTTCCGGGGTGGCGAAGAAGGTGTCCAGCTTGGCCGCCAGTTTTTCGCGGCCGCCGTACAGCGCGGCCAGGCCTTCGCCGTCGTGGGCAGCGGTGAAGGCGAAGGTCCAGCCATTGGATTCGGTGTAGTCGTGGCCCCACACGCGCGGGTCGTAGTCCTTGGCGTCCACGCGCCAGCTGCCATCGGCCTGGCGGCCCTGGAAGAAGCCCACTGCCGGGTCGAACACGGTCGCGTAACCGGCGGCGCGGTAGCGGAAGTACTCGGCCTCGGTGCGGTAGCGCTCGCGCGCGGCCGGCGTGGTTGCCTTCGTTGCCAGTGCCTGCGCCATGTTGGCAAGGCCGAAGTCATTCAACGCGCCTTCCATCGTCCACGACATGCCTTCGTGCACGTCGGCGCTGGCGTAGCCGCGGAAGGTCGAACGGTCCATGCCCTTGCGGCCGACGTGGCGGTCCGGCGGCACCACGGTCGCGTTCTTCAACGCGGCCGCATAGGCTTCGGCCGGATCGAAACCACCAATACCCTTCAGCCAGGCATCGGCGAAGGCCACGTCGGAACTGGTGCCGACCATCAGGTCCGCATAGCCCGGCGACGACCAGCGCGCGATCCAGCCGCCGGCCCGGTACTGCTCGATGAAGCCCTGCACCAGCTGCCCGGCATCCTGTGGGGTGAACAGCGCATAGGCCGGCCAGGTGGTGCGGAAGGTGTCCCAGAAGCCGTTGTTCACGTACACCTTGCCATCGCGTACCGGCGCGAAGCTGCGGCTGGCGCTGCCGTCGGTGTTGTTGTCTTCGGCGCTGGCCTGGCTGGCGTAACGCCAGTCCGGCGCGGCGGCGGTGCCGGCATTCTCGTGGCCCGAATTGGGGTACAGGTACAGGCGGTACAGGTTCGAATACAGCGTGGTCTTGGCGTCGTCGCTGGCCTGGCCGATATCGAAGCGCGACAGCCGTGCATCCCAGGCGTCCTGCGCGCGCCCGGCCACGCTGGCCAGGGTGTCGGCGTCGGGGATTTCCAGCGCCAGGTTGTGGCGTGCCTGGTCCAGCGAGATCAGCGAGGTGGCAATGCGCATCGTCACCGTGCGGCCCTGCGCGGTATCGAACTTGATGTAGCCGGTGGGGCGGCCGGTATCGATGCGGCCGCTGCTGCGCCACGGCCGGTCGAAGCGGGCGACCACGTACATGCGGGTGGCGCCGTTGGACAGGCCGCTGCGCGTAT
Organism: Stenotrophomonas sp. YAU14A_MKIMI4_1; assembly: GCF_003086855.1. Classification (NCBI taxonomy): domain Bacteria; kingdom Pseudomonadati; phylum Pseudomonadota; class Gammaproteobacteria; order Lysobacterales; family Lysobacteraceae; genus Stenotrophomonas; species Stenotrophomonas sp. YAU14A_MKIMI4_1. The sequence goes on along the minus strand of NZ_CP025998.1, from coordinate 3,648,252 downwards.
CGGTGTAGCCGCTCAGGGTCTGCGTGGCTGCATCCAGGGTCAGGCCGCCGCGTGCGTCCACGTTGTCGAACAGCAGGTTGGCATCGCTGCCCTGCGGGAATTCAAACTGGAACAGGGCGGCATGGTCGGTGGGCGCGATCGACGCCGCGATGCCGTTGTCGAAGCGCACGTCGTAGCGGTACGGGCGCGCCGATTCCTGGCTGCGGTCGAAGGACAGGGCGCGCTTGCTGCGGTCGGCCTCGGGCACGCCGCGGCTGGCCGAGGGCATCACCTGGAAGGTCTGGCGGTCGCCCATCCACGGGCTGGGCTGGTGGCTGAGCGCCAGCGCCTGCAGCTGCGGGCGGTTCTTCGCATCGTTCTGCTCGCTCCAGCGGTACAGCCAGTTCAGCGCGCCGGCGTCGGTCACCGGGGTCCAGAAGTTGAAGCCGTGCGGCACCGCCGTGGCCGGGAAATTGTTGCCGCGCGAGAAGGTGCCGTTGGCCTGCGTGCCGCGGGTGGTCAGCACCCAGTCCGATACGCGCTGCGGCACAGTGCGCGGCTGCGCATCCAGGCGCACATCGTCGATCCAGCCCGACACCGGCGCGCCATCGGCGCTGGCCACGGCCAGTTCAATGGCCACGACCCGGCGCCCCAGCAGGCCCGGGACATCGCCCAGGCGCACCGCCTTGCGCGCCCACTGCTGCGGGTACAGCGTCTTCGAATCGCCCTGCGCGCGCGCGCCCAGCGCGATCCCGTGCTGGTCGCGCGCGGCGCTGGCCGACACCCGGCTGCCATCGTCCAGGCGCAGGTCCAGCGACACATAGGTCGAGGCCACGGTATCGCTGCCGACGATCTCCGGCAGCACCAGCCACGACAGCGTGGTGTCGGCGGCAATGGTCAGATCGGTGGTGAACAGTTCGCGTGATGCAGGGCCGCCATTACCGCGGTAGTGCAGGGCATGCAGGCCGGTGTAGCCGGCATTGCGCTTGGCGGCATACGGGGCGGCCGGACCATTGCCGATCTGCACCTGCAGCGCGCCCGCGGCCTTCAGCGGTGCCGGCTCGCCCGGCTCGAACGAGGTCTGCAGGCCCTGCGCCAGCGCCGGCGTCGCAGAGGTCGCGCAGGCCAGGGCCAGGGCGAGGGGAAGCAGGGCGCGGCGCGGATCGGTCAGGGTCATGCAGGGTCTCCCGGGTAAGGCAGGCGGCTGGCAGGACCCGCATCGGCGAACACCCAGGACGGCACCGCCCGTGCCGCCCAGGGGCAGCGCGGAAGCGATGCAGGTCCGGTGGGGGGCGGGCCGTGCGATCGGGTCGGGTTGTGAGGGTCCCGATGCTGCAACAGGCGGCCGCACCCTGACAAGTGCCATTTAGTTCGATCCAAATGCGGCAAATCCTCGCCAGTGCAGGGCGGTGCCCGGAACTGCTTGGATCGATTGAAGAAATCCGCCCAGGTGGGTGTCTGAGCGTCGGGACGGAAGGGATGCAGACGCCAACCCGCCTGTTGCGGCGCAATGCTGGCCCGGCCCAGATGCTAGAATCCCAGCCCTCGCAATCCGTTCATCGACACCCGCCATGAGCCATACCGCCACTGCGCCCGCCAACGCCGAAAAGCGCTACACCGTGCACCGCGCCGACCTGCCGCTGAGCTGCCCGACCCCGGAAATGGCGCTGTGGAACTCGCACCCGCGCGTGTACCTGCCGATCGAAGACGAGCCCAACGGTGAAGCGCAGTGCCCGTACTGCGGCTCCACCTTCGTGCTGGCCGACTGATCGGGCGGCCGTTCGATGCGCCGATTGACCGTGGTGCAGTTGCTGCCGGCGCTGCACTCCGGCGGCGTCGAGCGTTCCACCCTTGAAATCGCCGCCGCCCTGGTGGCGGCCGGCCACCGTGCGCTGGTGGTGTCCGCCGGCGGGCGCCTGGTGCAGCCGCTGCTGGACAGCGGTGCCGAGCACCTCACGCTGGATATCGGCCGCAAATCGCTGCTGACCCTGCGCCACATGCCGACCCTGCGCCGCCTGTTCGCCGAAGTGGGCGCGGACATCGTGCATGCGCGCTCGCGCCTGCCGGCCTGGCTGGGTCTGTACGCGATCCGTGCATTGCCGGCCGCGCAGCGCCCGCGCTGGGTCACCACCGTGCATGGCCTGAATTCGCCCAGCCGCTACAGCGCGGTGATGACCAGCGGCGAACGCGTGATCTGCGTGTCCAATACCGTGCGCGAGTATGTGCACACCCATTACCCGACTGTTCCCGACGCGCGCCTGCAGGTGATTCCGCGCGGCGTGGACGTGGGCCAGTTCCCGCGCGTGGCACGTGCCGATCGTCGCCCACGCCTGGCCCTGGCGGCCGATTACCCGTGGCTGGCGCAGGTGGACGGCCCGCTGCTGCTGCTGCCGGGGCGCGGTACGCGGCTGAAAGGCCATGCGCACGCGCTGCAGTTGCTGGCCGACCTGCGTGCCGCCGGCGTGCCGGCGCAGTTGTGGATGCTGGGCACCGATGAGCCCGGCCGCGAAACCTATGTCGCCGGTCTGCGCGCGCAGGCGGCCGCACTGGGTATTGCCGAGGCCGTGCACATCAGCGTGCCCACCGCGCGCATCGCCCAGGCCTACGCCGCCAGCGATCTGGTGCTGCAGTTGTCGGACAAGCCCGAAGCGTTCGGCCGCACCGTGGTCGAGGCCCTGTCGGTCGGCCGCCCGGTACTGGGCTGGAACCACGGCGGCGTAGGCGAACTGCTGCAGCAGCTGCAGCCGTCGGGCGCGGTGCCGCTGGGCGATGCGCAGGCCCTGCGTGAACGCGCGCTGGACCTGCTGGCACAACCGCCGTCGTTGCCGGGGCGGATCCCGTTTACCCTGCAGGCCATGCAGCGTGACACCCTTCGCCTCTATGCCGACCTTGCCGGCTGACCCCACGCCGGCCCTGCGCGACGATCGCGCCGGGCGCTGGGCGCCGTGGTGGGTGCTGGCCTACGTGGCGCTGTGGCCGCTGCCGGGCATCGCCGAAACCGTGCTCGGCCTGGGTGCGCTGTACGCCGCCGCGCGCATGGTGCTGCGCCGGCTGCAGCACCGGCCGCATCTGCTCAGCCCTGCCGCGTGGGCTCTGACCTCCATCCTGTTCCTGGGCTATTGGCTGCCGCAGGCGTTCTCGGCGCTGGATGCCATCGATCCGTCGGCGGCCTGGACCAAGGCCGCCGCCGGCCTGCGCTATCTGCCTTTCATGTGGCTGGTGGCCATTGCCGTGGCCACCCCGCAGCGGCGTCGGCTGACGCTGGGTGGGCTGGCGCTCATCACCGGGCTGTGGACCGTGGATGCGCTGGTGCAGGCGCTGGCCGGCAGCAGTCCGTGGTTCTGGTCGCTGGACCAGTTGAAGCATGTGGTCAGCGGGCACGGCCTGTGCCCGGCCGATGAAGTCGTGCTGGCCGACCGTCTGAGTGGTGCGCTGGGGCCGTGCAACCTGAAGTTCGGCCAGGTGCTGGCCAGCCTGTCACCGTTCCTGCTGCTGCCACTGGCCCGCCGTTTCGGCCATGCCGGCTGGCTGCTGGGCGCGGCCGCGCTGGGCGTCGTGCTGCTGCTGGCGGGCTCGCGCGCGTCCTGGGTCACCTTTGGCCTGGTGCTGGTGTACAGCGGCCTGCGCCAGTTCGGTTGGAAGCGCCTGCTGCTGTTGTCGCTGGCCGGCCTGCTGGGCGCGGCCGCGTTGACCGCCAGCGTGCCGCAGCTGCGCGAGCGCGTGGCGCGCACCGCCATGGCCTGGGATGGCGCCGACGATGGTGTGGACCAGGCGCTGTCCGGCCGCGCGCGCATCTGGTCGGCGGCGGCGTGCATGATCGAAGAACACCCGATCAACGGCGTGGGCGCGCGCGGTTTCCGCGATGCCTATCCCGCGTGCGTGCACGAGCAGGCACCCGCCGTATGGGGCGCCGAGCCGGCCCTGCACGCCCATCAGATCGTGCTGGAAATCCTCGCCGAAACCGGCGTGCTGGGCCTGCTGCTGTGGCTGGCGGCCGTGGCCCAGGCATGGCGCGCCTGGCGCTTCGCCCCGGCCGCCGCGCGTGAGCGCGCGCGCCCGGCCATGCTGGCCCTGGCCGTCACCGTGTTTCCCTTGAACACCCACCTGGCGTTCTATTCCACCTTCTGGGGCGGGGTTACCGTGCTGCTGGCGGCGCTGTTCGTCGGCACGCTGCTGGCGCGTGAACCGGACGATCCGCCCAACGCGATGTAATCGCCCACCCACCCCACGCGCAGGTAGATCTACGCCATGCGTGGATGGCGCTTTCCCGACCCAACCTCGGGCAACTCCCCAATACCCCTGCTGACCTCGGCAGCGCAGGCTGTGGTCATGGCCAGCCCCAGACTCCGCTACGGCCGTTACTCCCGCACCGGCAACGTGTACGTTCTGACCACGGTCACCGTGCGCCGTGAACCCTTGTTCGCCGACGCTGCCAACGTGGCGGTCCTGGTCGATGCACTGCGCTTCGTGGAGCGCGTCGGCATCAGCCACAGCCTGGCCTGGGTGGTGATGCCCGACCACGTGCATTGGTTGATGGAGCTGCAGAAGGGCACCCTGGCCGAGTGCATGTCCCTGCTTAAATCCCGCAGCAGCCGCCTGTTGAACCAGCAGCTGGGCCGGCGCGGTGCGCTATGGCAGCACGGCTACCACGACCACGCGGTGCGCAGCGATGAGTCACTTCACGAGAAGGCCATGTACATCCTGGCCAACCCGGTCCGTGCAGGCTTGGCGTGCGAGGTGGGGGAGTACCCTCACGCATGGTGCCGTTGGCCGTTGTAATCCGGTGGCGTCGCGCGGAAATCATCCACGCATGGCGTGGATCTACTGCACCTCATTCCACGCCACGCGTGGATGCAGCATTCCCGCCGATGCCCGTAGATCCACGCCACGCGTGGATGCAGCATTCCCGCCGATGCCCGTAGATCCACGCCATGCGTGGATGCAGCATTCCCGCCGATGCCAGTAGATCCACGCCATGCGTGGATGCAGCATTCCCGCCGATGCCCGTAGATCCACGCCATGCGTGGATGCAGCATTCCCGCCGATGCCCGTAGATCCACGCCATGCGTGGATGCAGCATTCCCGCCGATGCCAGTAGATCCACGCCATGCGTGGATGCCGCATTCCCCGGTTATTTGTAAAAATCGCTGCGGCCGCCGGGCTGGCGCTTGAACCGGCGGTGGATCCACAGGTACTGGTCGGGGGCTTCGCGCACCATCTGTTCGATGGCCTGGTTCACCCGCGTGGTATCGGCTTCCACGTCTTCACTGGGGAAGTTCTCCAGCGGCGCGCCGATCTTCAGGAAATACTTTCCGCCTTCGCGACGGTGGAAGTAGGGGATGACCGCGCAGCCGGTCATGCGCGCAAACTGGTGGGTGGCGGTGATGGTGGCCGCGGTATGGCCGAAGAACGGCACGAACACGGTGTCCTTGCCGCGCATGTCCTGGTCGGGGGCATACCACAGGAAGCCGCCCTTCTTCAGATGACGCACGGTGGCACGGATGTCCTCGTTGGCATACATCGCCTTGGCATAGCGCAGGCGGCCGAACTTCACCGCCCATTCGTACACCGGGTTCTTGTGCTTGCGGTACATGCCCGACAGGTCCACGTGGTCGCACAGCAGGCGCCCACACATTTCCAGGGTCATGAAGTGGCCCGACACCAGCAGCACGCCACGGCCTTCGGCCTGCATCTGCTTCAGGTGTTCCAGGCCTTCGATCTGCACCTGCGGGCGGATGCTGTCGATGCTGCCCCACCAGGAGCGCGCACATTCGAAGATGCCCACGCCCAGCGCGTCGAAGCTGTCGCGCACCAGGCGGTTGCGCCAGGCCTCGTCCTTTTCCGGGAAGCACAGCTTCAGGTTCACCTCGGCGGCACGGCGGCGGCTGCCGAGCAGGCGCCAGGTGATCCAGCCAACCCCGCGCCCCAGCGCGCGCTGCAGGAACCACGGCAGGCGGGCAATGCCGAATGCGGCAAACATCGCCGCGAACATCGGCCAGTTGCGGGGATCGGCCAGGGACGGGCGGATGGCGGTAGAGGCATCGGACATGCCGCCATTCTACCAACCCCGCCGCGTGTCTTTCCCGGGGGCGTCCCGTATCCTTGCCGCATGCGCAAAGACCCTGTCGAATGGATCCTGCGCGGCCTGTATTCGGCCGTGCTCTACATCCTGCTGCCGATCACCGTGTACCACCTGGTGTGGCGGGGCTTCCGGGTCCGCGAATACTTCCGGCGCTGGGATGAACGCTATGCCTCCTACCCGCAGCCGACCGGCCAACCCCGGGTCTGGCTGCACGCGGTATCGGTGGGCGAAGTCAACGCGGCCGCGCCGCTGGTGAACGCGCTGCGCCAGCAGCGCCCGGACATCCGCTGGGTCATCACCACGATCACGCCTACGGGCTCCGAGCGCGTGCGCGCGCTGTGGGGCGATGCGCTGGATCACGTCTACCTGCCGTACGACGTGCCCGGCAGCGTCAACCGCTTCCTCGGCCACTTCCAGCCCAGCTTGGCGCTGATCCTGGAAACCGAGCTGTGGCCGAACATGCTGTTCGGGTGCCGTGACCGCCGCATTCCCGTGTACATCCTCAACGCACGCCTGTCGGCGCGTTCGCTGCGCGGCTACCGCGTGCTGGCCGCGCTGATCCGCCGTGCCCTGCGCACCGTGACCTGCGTGGCCGCGCAATCGCAGGATGATGCCGCGCGCTTCGTGCAGCTGGGCGCCGCGCCGGAACAGGTGCAGGCACTGGGCAACCTGAAGTTCGACATTGCCACCCCGGAAGTGCAGCCCTTCATCGCCCAGTTCCACCAGCAGGTTCCGGCCCAGCGGCCGGTGTGGATCGCCGCCAGTACCCATGAGGGCGAGGAACAGGCGGTGATCGACCTGCACCGGCGGCTGCGCCAGCAGCATCCGGACCTGCTGCTGCTGTGGGCGCCGCGGCACCCCGAGCGCTTCCCGAAGGTGGAATCGCTGGCGCGCGAGCAGGGCTGGCGCGTGGCCACCCGGCGTGCGCAGCAGTGGCCGCAGGCCGATACCGACGTGTTCGTGATCGACACCCTGGGTGAGCTGATGCCGTTCTACGGCTGCGCCCAGGTGGCCTTCGTCGGCGGCAGCCTGCAGGCCATCGGCGGCCACAACCTGCTGGAGCCGGCGGCATTGGGCACGGCCGCCGTTACCGGCCCGCATCTGCACAACTTCGCGGAAATCTCGCGGCGCATGCGCGAGGCCGGTGCACTGCTGATCGGCGACGACGTGCAGGCCGTGGGCGACCATCTGCAGCACCTGCTGCAGGATCCGCAGGCCCGCGAAGACATGGCGCACGCCGGCTGCACGCTGGTCAGCAACGGTCGCGGCGCGCTGCAGCGCACCGTGGCGCTGGTGGAACCGCACCTGCCGCCGCCGCGCGACTGACCCGGCTCGGCGGTGTGCTGACGCAAACAGCCGCATAAAGCCTGCTTGATGGCCGAGGCGGTGTCGTAGCTGGCCTGCCTGCGCGGCCGTGCGCGTGCCTTCCATCACAGCGCGGTGCTTGCGCGCCGTTTCCCGATACCGCCGCGTCGTCGCCGCTGCCAGCCTGCTGTCGACCACGCTTGGTCGGCATCAAGGAAGCTTTCAATGAACGTCGATGGCGGCAGCACCGCGCGGGGCGGCGTGCGAACCGGCGCTGTACTGGGCACGGATCATCTACTGGTGCTTGCGCTGGCGCTGCTGGTGGGCGGCAGCGTGGTGGCGCTGGTGGGCCAGCACACCGCAGCGCAGGCCGGCCCGGCAATCGTGCTCAGCCTGTTGCTGGCAGCGCTGGGCGCGTGGCTGGTGCTGTGCAGCCTGCGTGATGCGCTGCGTGCGCAACCCGATGGCAGCGGTCTGCACGATCTGCTGCGGGCGGCCTGGGGCCAGCGCGTGGCCGATCTGCTGCTGCTGGCCCTGGTGCTGGAACTGACCGCCACTGTGGCCGGTGCTGCGCAGTCCGGTGCGCGCCATCTCTACGCGGTCGCGGCCACGATGGGCGTGGAGCCGCGGCAGTGGCTGCCCGTGCAGGTGGTCGCCGCCGTGCTGGTGCTGGCCACTGCGGCGATGGCGCTGCTGCGGCCGCGCCGCGCGGTGCTGCTGGCCTGTGCGCTGTTGACCCTCAAGTTTGGCATTGGTGCGCTGCTGCTGGTCCTGGCCGCGCGCCATGTGCATTACGCCCACTGGATTCCGTGGTTGCCCAGCGCGGTGGCCCCGTACCGCTTCGGTATGGGTGGGGTGGTCGCCGCCAGTGTGCCGCTGCTGGCGGTGTTTGCCAGCACGGGCCTGCTGCTGGTGCTGGCTCCGCTGGTCACCCGGCCGCGGCGGCAACTGGTCCTGGCCGTTGGCGTGGCGGTGCCGGCGGGCATGCTGTGGCTGATGGTGCTGGCGGCGCTGCAGTCGGGGCTGGTGGCGTTCCCGGCATTGGCCAGCACACGGCCGCTGTCGGTGGCCCTGCAGGGGGTCACGCAGCTGCAATGGCTGCTGCCGCTGCTGCCGGCCGCCGGTGCAGCCGGCCTGGCCGCGCTGCAGGTGGTACTGGTGCTGCTGGCGACAACGCTGTGCCTGCAGCGCTGGCCGGGCAGCGGCGAGCGCCATCGGGTACAGCGCGCCGCAGTCATCGCATGGCTGGGCACCGGGGCGGCGCTGCTGGCGGTGTGGCTGCCCGAAGGGTTGCTGCCCAGCCTGCCGGGTCCGTTGGCGTTGATCGCGCTGGCGGCGGTCTGTGCGGGCCAGGTGAAGCAGTCCGGCGCGGCCCGGGTGCGTGCGCCGCTGGCCACCGCGCTGTGCCTGCTGCCGCTTCTGCAGCGGCTGTTCTAAGGGCGAGCAGCGTCGCACGGGCACAAAAAAACCACCCGTGAGGGTGGTTTTTCTGTGCGGCCAGCAACGCCTGCAATCAGCGCGTGGTGGTCGACGGGTTGCCCGCGTCCTGGGTCAGCAGGCGGTTGATGTCCTGCAGCTCGGCCACGTCCAGCGAACCCAGCGACTGGCTCAGCAGCAGGCGGTTCTGCAGGAAGGTGTAGCGGGCCTGGGCGTAATCCAGCTGCGCCGAGAACAGGATGCGCTGGTTCTGGATCACGTCCAGCACCGTGCGGGTACCCACTTCCAGGCCGACCTGCGAAGCGTCGTAGGCGCTCTGTGCCGAAACCACGGCCAGGCGGCGCGCTTCCACTTCGCTGATGCCCTGCACCAGGGTCTGGTAGGCATTGCGGGTGTTGCGGTCCAGCGCACGCTTCTGCTGTTCGTAGGTGTCCTGGGCGATATCACGCTGGGCCAGGGCCTGGCGCACGCCCGACTGGGTGGCACCGCCGGAGAAGATCGGCACGCTCAGGGTCAGGCCGATGCTGTTGGTGCGGGCATCGGGCGACAGCGAGCCGGCGCCGGTGCTGTCGCCCCAGGTCGCGCTCTTGCCCCAGCTGCCGCCCAGCGACAGGGTCGGGTAGTGACCGCCACGGGCCGCCTGCACGCCGGCTTCGGCGGCGCTGACCTTCAGTTCCTGCGCCTTCAGCGCCGGATTCTGGCCGCTGGCCTGGGTCACCAGTTCATCGATGTTGCCGCGGTTGGCCGGCACTTCCGGGCGGAAGTCGGCCGGCAGGCCGCGCAGGTTCACCACCGGCTGGCCGGTCAGCTCGGTCAGGGCCTGGTAGTTATCGGCCAGGGTGTTCTGCGCAACGATGGTGTTGGCGCGCGCCTGGTCGTACTGGGCGCGCGCTTCGTGCACGTCGGTGATCGGCGCCAGGCCCACTTCCAGGCGCTTGTCGGCGAAGTCGAACTGCTTCTTCGCGGCCGCTTCATTGGTCTGTGCGGCGGTCAGCGATTCGATCGCCACCAGCACGTTGAAGTAGGCCGCCGAGGTGCGCACGATCAGGCTGTCGTTGGCCGAATCGAGGGTGAAATCCGCCGCCTTGCTCAGCTCGCGCTGCGAACGCAGGTTGCTGATCTGGGTCCAGTTGAACAGCGTCTGGCTGCCATCGACCGTGTAGCTGCGGCGCTTGCTCATCACCGAACCGGAGTTGGCATCGGCATTGGCTTCGCTGCGCGTGCGGTTCAGCGCGGCGGTGCCGTTGATCTGCGGCAGCAGGGCAGCGCGTGCCTGCACGGCGCCTTCCTTGTCGTACAGCCGGGTCGATTCGGCAGCGGCCAGCTGCGGGTCACCGTTGCGCGCCATTTCGTAGACCTGCAGCAGGTCGGCGGCATGGGCAGACAACGGCAGCAGGGCAGTGGCCAGCGCAACAGCGAGGGATCGGCGGATCATTGCGGCTTCCTTGGACTCAGAGGTGGAACTGGGGTGCCGGGGCGGCACCGCGCAGGTAATCGATATCGGTCTCGAACAGCGATTCGGTGCTGCCGTCGGCCTTCACCAGCAGCGCTTCCATGGCCGGCGAACGGCCGTGGATCACGAACAGGCGACCGCCCGGACGCAGCCACGAGGCGAACTGTGACGGCACCACGTCCACTGCGCCAGTGACACAGATCACGTCGAAGCGGCGGTCGGTCTGCCAGGTCAGGGCATCGGCCACTTCAACCCGCACGTTGGTGCCCAGGCCGGAAGCGTCCAGGCGCGCGCGTGCAGCGGCGGCCAGTTCTGGGTCGATTTCCAGGCTCAGCACGTCGCGCGCCAGCGCGCCGATGCAGGCCGACAGGAAACCGCTGCCGGTACCGATCTCCAGCACTTCATCACCCGGCTGCAGATCCAGCGCCTGCAGGGTGCGGCCTTCGATCACCGGCTTCATCATCTTCTGGCCGTTGCCGATGGGCAGTTCGACATCGGTGTAGGCCAGCGCACGGCGCGCGTCGGCGACGAAGGCCTCGCGCGGCAGGCGGGCCAGGACGTCGAGCACCTTGATGTCCAGCACGTCCCAGGGACGGATCTGCTGTTCCACCATCAGTTCGCGGGCGTGGGCGTAATCAATCGTCATGAGGTTCAAATCCAGCGCAGTGGGCCGGCCATTTTACCGGTGCCGGAGGCCGGCGGCGCGCCCAGAGCATCAGCTGCCGGGTGGCCGGGGTCGCAGTGCCGGAAGTCATCGCGACCTCCGGTTCGTTCAGGTTGGTGCGTTTCAGTCGTTTCCGGCCCCTCGCGGGGCATAGGCGCGCAGGAAGAAATCGACGCTGGCGGCCACATGGGTCGTGGCGTCGGTCTCGGCCGGGGACAATGGCATGCCGCACATCATATGCATGTGCACCTCGCCCTTCACCAGGGTCAGGAACTGTTGCCCGGCCTGGGCAAAGTCGTCGATCTGCAGTTCGCCGCGCGCCGTGCGCGAGCGCAGGAACTCAGCCAGCGCCTCGCAGGTGCGCAGCGGGCCGGCCTGCCAGAACAGTTCGCGCAGGCGCGCGTCGGTTTCCGGCGCCATCATCACCCGCTGGATCGACAGCGCCGCGTCCGAAGTGATCAGCTCGAAGAAGGCGTGGCCAATGCCCAGCAGCTGGTCGCGCAGCGGGCCCTCGGCGTCGGCCACGAACAGCGCATCGGGCAGCATCTCGATGCACTTGGACTGCACCGCCTGCGAGAACAGGGTCTCTTTGTCGCCGAAATGGCTGTAAACGGTCAGCTTCGACACGCCGGCCTGGGCGGCGATGCTGTCCATGCTCACACCGCTGTAGCCCTGTTCGATGAACAGCACTTTGGCGGCTTCCAGGATGGCAGCGCGCTTGCCCAGGTCCTTCGGACGCCCGGGCCCGGCGGCCTTGGCAGTGGCCTTGGCCGACGGCTTGCGGGAAGTGGGGGAACTCATTGCCGTAATACTAGACCACGCGGTTCGATATTTATACTATACCGGCTGGTTCAATAATGTCCGTGGCGTAACAGAGTGTTGCCGCCGTGGTCCTCCGGATTTCCTTTCAGGTCGTATCGCCATGAAGAACATGCGTTGGTTGGGCGTAGGTGCGCTGGCCGTGGTGCTGGCAGCGTGTGGCAAGCAGGCGGCCGAGCCGGCGCCGGCCCTGCCGGTGCTGGTGGTCCACCCGGTCACCCAGGACGGGCAGGCGCCGGCGGCGTATCCCGGTGAGGTGCGTGCGCGCCAGGAAAGCCCGCTGTCGTTCCGGGTGGGCGGGAACCTGGTCAAGCGCCTCGTCGATGCCGGTGAACGGGTGAAGAAGGGCCAGCTGCTGGCCGAACTGGACGTGGCCGACTACGCCTCGCAGGCGGCGGCATCGCAGGCCCAGTTGGCGGCGGCCGAAGCCGACCTGGTGCGCGCCCGCGATGACCAGAAGCGCTACGCGACGCTGGCCGAAGACCAGTTGGTGAGCCGATCGGCGCTGGACCAGCAGACCGCTGCCTTCAAGGCGGCACAGGGACAGGCCAATGCCGCCCGGGCCAACCTGGCCGTGGCCCGCAACCAGGCCGAGTACGCGCAGCTGCGGGCACCGGCCGATGGCGTGATCGCCAGCCGCCAGGCCGAAGCCGGGCAGGTGGTCAGTGCCGGGCAGACGGTGTTCACCCTGGCCGCCGATGGCGGCCGTGAGGTGCTGATCGCCCTGCCGGAAAGCTCGATCCGCGACTACCAAGTCGGACAGGCCGTGCAGGTGGAACTGTGGAACCGCCCGGGCCAGATGCTGCCCGGCACCCTGCGTGAGATCGCCCCGGCGGCCGACGCGCAGGCCCGCACCTACGCCACCCGCGTCAGCCTCGCGCCGGAAGCACTGAGCGAAGTGGAACTGGGCCAGAGCGCACGGGTGTTCGCCACGGCCGGCCGCAGCGGCACGCTGCAGTTGCCGCTGGCCGCCGTGCAGCGCGGCGCCGATGGCCAGGCCAGCGTGTGGGTGGTCAATCCTGCCACCGGCGCGCTGAAGGCGACGCAGGTGAAGGTCGGCGCCTACGGTGCGCAGGCCGTACCGGTGCTGTCCGGCGTAGCGACGAGCGATTGGGTGGTGGCCGCCGGCGGTCATCTGCTGCGCGAAGGCCAGGTGGTGGCGCCGGTGGACCGGCAGAACCGCCCGGTGCTGGCACCGACTGCGCCCGCCGCCAAGGAACACTGAGCCATGCGCCGCTTCAATCTTTCCGAGTGGGCGCTGGGCAACCGCCCGCTGGTGCTGTTTGCCATGCTCGCCTTCGCCGTCATCGGCGCATGGTCGTACAAGCATCTGGGCCAGTCCGAAGATCCGCCGTTCACCTTCAAGGCGATGGTGGTGCGCACGATGTGGCCCGGTGCCACCGCCGAGCAGGTCTCGCGGCAGGTGACCGAGCCGATTGAAAAGGCACTGATGAACACCGGCGAATACGAGTTCATCCGTTCGTACTCGCGCCCGGGCGAATCGCAGGTGATCTTCATGGCCCGCGACAGCCTGCGCTCCAAGCAGATTCCCGATCTCTGGTACCAGGTGCGCAAGCGCGTGGGCGATATCCGCGCCACCTTGCCGCGCGAGATCGTCGGCCCGTTCTATAACGATGAGTTCGGCGATACCTTCGGCAACATCTACGCCTTGACCGGCGAAGGCTTCGATTACGCAGTGATGCGTGACTATGCCGACCGCATCCAGCTGGAACTGCAGCGCGTGCCCGACGTGGGCAAGATCGACCTGGTCGGCCTGCAGGACGAGAAGGTCTGGATCGAGCTGTCCAACACCAAGCTGGCCACGCTGGGCGTATCGCTGCAGCAGGTGCAGCAGGCCCTGGCCGACCAGAACGCGGTGACGGCCACCAGTTTCTTCGAGACCCCGAGCGACCGCGTGCAGCTGCGCGTGACCGGTCAGTTCGATTCCATCGAGGACATCCGCCGCTTCCCGATCCAGGCCGGCGAGCGCACCGTGCACCTGGGCGACATCGCCGAGATCAAGCGCGGCTTCGCCGACCCTGCCTCGCCGAAGATGCGCTTCATGGGCCAGGATGCGATCGGCCTGGCCGTGGCGATGAAGGACGGCGGTGACATCCTGAAGCTGGGCGCCACCCTGGATGCCGAGTTCGAGCGCCTGCAGAAAACCCTGCCGGCGGGCATGCAGCTGCGCAAGGTCTCCGACCAGCCGCATGCGGTGGAAGAGTCGGTGGGCGAGTTCGTGCAGGTGCTGACCGAGGCGGTGGTGATCGTGCTGCTGGTCAGCTTCTTCTCGCTGGGCCTGCGCACCGGCCTGGTGGTGGGCGTGACCATCCCGCTGGTGCTGGCGATGACCTTCTTCGTCATGCACTACTTCGACATCGGCCTGCACAAGATCTCGCTGGGCGCCCTGGTGCTGGCGCTGGGCCTGCTGGTGGACGATGCGATCATCGCGGTGGAAATGATGGCCACCAAGATGGAGCAGGGTTACGACCGCCTGCGTGCAGCCAGTTTCGCCTGGGAATCCACCGCGTTCCCGATGCTGACCGGCACCCTGATCACCGCGGCCGGCTTCCTGCCGATCGCCACCGCCGCGTCCAGTACCGGCGAATACACCCGCTCGCTGTTCCAGGTGGTGACCATCGCGCTGGTGGTGTCGTGGATCGCGGCGGTGCTGTTCATTCCCTATCTGGGCGACAAGATGCTGCCGGACCTGTTCAATCCGCAGCCGCCCAAGCCCGGCAGCCTGGCCGCGCGCTGGCATGCGCGCCGCCTGCAGTGGGCCGACCGCCATCCGGCGCTGGCGCGCTGGATCGTGCCCAAGCAGCACGACCACGACCATGATCCGTACCAGCGGCCGTTCTACACCCGCTTCCGTGCGTTCCTGGACCGTTGCCTGCGCCATCGCTGGTGGGTGATCGCCGCGACCATCGCGCTGTTCGTCGGGTCGCTGCTGCTGTTCCGCTTCGTGCCGCAGCAGTTCTTCCCCGATTCCACCCGCCCCGAGCTGATGGTGGACATCGAACTGGCCGAAGGCGCGTCGCTGGCCGCTACCCAGGCCCAGGCCGACAAGCTGGAAAAACTGCTGAAGGGGCGCGCTGGCATCAGCAACTACGTGGCCTACGTCGGCACCGGTTCGCCGCGCTTCTATCTGCCGCTGGACCAGCAGTTGCCGGCCACCAACTTCGCCCAGTTCGTGGTGCTTACCGACGATGCCAAGGCACGCGAAAGCACCCGCGACTGGATGCTGAAGGATGTGATCAAGCAGTTCCCGGACGTGCAGATGCGCGTGACGCGCCTGGAGAACGGTCCGCCGGTGGGCTATCCGGTGCAGATGCGCGTGTCGGGCGAACACATCGCCCAGGTGCAGGCCATCGCGCGCCAGGTCGAGGCCAAGGTGCGCGAGAACCCGCACGTGATGAACGTCAACCTGGACTGGAGCGAGCCGAGCAAGGTGGTGCGGCTGGTGATCGACCAGGACCGCGCGCGTGCGCTGGGGGTGAGCAGTGCGCAAGTGAGCCAGTTCCTCAGCAGCTCGCTGTCGGGCATGAGCGTGAGCACCTACCGTGAAGGCAACCGCCAGATCGAGATGCTGCTGCGGGGGCCGGACAACGAGCGCGCGCAGCTGGACCTGCTGGGCAGCCTGGCGATTCCGACCAGCGGCGGCACCGCCGTCACCCTGTCGCAGGTCGCGCGGCTGGAGTACGCCTTCGAGGACGGCATCATCTGGCACCGCAACCGCCTGCCGACGGTCACCGTGCGGGCGGACATCAGCGATGGCATGCAGGCGCTGGATGTGGTGCAGCAGATCGTGCCGACCCTGGATGGCATCCGTGCCGTGCTGCCCAGTGGCTACCTGCTGGAAACCGGCGGCTCGGTGGAAGACTCCACCCGCGGCCAGGATTCGATCAAGGCCGGCATGCCGCTGTTCCTGATCGTGGTGGCCACGCTGCTGATGCTGCAGCTGCGCAGCTTCTCGCGCGCGGCCATGGTGCTGGTCACCGCACCGCTGGGCATCATCGGCGCGACGCTGTTCCTGCTGCTGTTCCGTGCACCGTTCGGCTTCGTCGCCCTGCTGGGCACGATCGCGCTGGCTGGCATGATCATGCGCAACTCGGTGATCCTGATCGACCAGATCCAGCAGGACATCGACGCCGGGCACGACCGCTGGCACGCCATCATCGATGCCACCGTGCGCCGCTTCCGCCCGATCGTGCTGACCGCGCTGGCCGCGGTGCTGGCGATGATTCCGCTGTCGCGCAGCGCGTTCTACGGCTCGATGGCGATCTCGATCATGGGCGGCCTGATCGTCGGCACCGTACTGACCCTGGTGTTCCTGCCGGCGCTGTACGCCGCCTGGTTCCGGGTGAAGCCGGACGAATCCGGGGCGTAATGCCCCGGGTTCCCGGGCCCCTGCCCTTGGTAGGTGCCAACCTTGGTTGGCACGGGTTGGGGCATCCACGCATGGCGTGGATCTACCGCATCCACGCATGGCGTGGATCTACTGCATCCACGCATGGCGTGGATCTACCGCATCCACGCATGGCGTGGATCTACTGCATCCACGCATGGCGTGGATCTACTGCATCCACGCATGGCGTGGATCTACTGGGCGGGGCATGGCGTGGTTATGCAGTAGAGCCACCCCATGGGTGGCTGCGCGCAATATCCGAAGAAGGCCGGATCAGGCCAGCTTGGCCAGCACCGCATCGGTGGCGGCCGCCGTGCTCACGGCCTGGCCCTTGGCGGCCAGGTCGGCGGTGAACACGCCGTCGTCCAGCACCGCATGCACGGCCGCTTCCACGGCGGCCGCTTCGGCTTCCAGCCCCAGCGAATGGCGCAGCAGCATCGCTGCGCTGAAGATCGTCGCGTAGGGGTTGGCGATGCCCTTGCCGGCGATGTCCGGCGCCGAGCCGTGGATCGGTTCGTAGATGCCGACCGCGCCCGGCTCACCCAGCGAGGCCGACGGCAGCAGGCCCAGCGAACCGGCCAACATCGAGGCTTCATCGGTGAGGATGTCGCCGAACATGTTCTCGGTCACGATCACGTCGTACTCGCGCGGCTTGGCCAGCAGGTGCATGGCCATTGAATCGACCAGCTGGTGTTCCAGGGCAACGTCCGGGAATTCCTCGCGGCCGA
The DNA here is from genome assembly GCF_003086855.1 of Stenotrophomonas sp. YAU14A_MKIMI4_1. Classification (NCBI taxonomy): domain Bacteria; kingdom Pseudomonadati; phylum Pseudomonadota; class Gammaproteobacteria; order Lysobacterales; family Lysobacteraceae; genus Stenotrophomonas; species Stenotrophomonas sp. YAU14A_MKIMI4_1. Next base: position 3,631,377 of record NZ_CP025998.1, on the reverse strand, counting down.
TGCGCGCGGCCACGTCGCGCCACAGGCGCGAGGTTTCCAGCACGTTGGCCTTGTCCACCGAGGTGACCTTGCCACGCCGCTGCTGCGCCAGGCGGAAGGCGCTGCGCAGCACGCGCTCGATCTCGGCCACGGTGTAGCGGCACAGGTCGCTGGCACTGTCGGCATCGCGGGTCTTGTCGCCGAAGTAGATGCCGCCGGTCAGCTCGCGCACCACCACGAAGTCCACGCCCTGCAGTAGTTCGGCCTTGATCGGCGAGGCGTGCAGTGCGGCCTCATGGGTGCGCACCGGGCGCAGGTTGGCGTACAGGCCCAGCGCCTTGCGGATCGCCAGCAGGCCCTGTTCCGGGCGCACCTTGGCATTCGGGTCGGACCACTTCGGGCCACCCACGGCCCCCAGCAGCACCGCGTTCGCGGCCTCGCAGGCGGCCAGCGTCGCGGCCGGCAGCGGTTCGCCGTGGCGGTCGATGGCGATGCCACCGATATCGTGCTCGCTGAAGGTGAAGGTGTGGTTGAAGCGTTCGGCGACGGCCTTCAGGACGGCAACCGCGGCGGCGGCCACTTCCGGGCCGATGCCATCACCGGGCAGGACAACAATCTCAGCGTGCATGCTCACTCTCGTAACGTTCGATTTCAGGGACACGGCCCAACAGATACCCCAACTGGTCCACGCCTTCCAGCAGGCAGGTCTGCGAGAAGCCATCCAGCGGGAAGGAATACACCCGGCCATCGGGCGTGCGCAGCTCGCGCGCGGCCACATCGATGGTCAGTTCATCGTCCGGGCGCTGCATCAGCGCCTGCACGTCGGCCTCGTCCAGCACGATCGGCAGCAGGCCGTTCTTCAGCGAATTGCCGCGGAAGATGTCGGCGATCTCGCTGCTGACGATGGCGCGCAGGCCCAGGTCGGTCAGCGCCCACGGCGCATGTTCGCGCGAAGAACCGCAGCCGAAGTTGCGGCCCGCCAGCAGGATGCTGCGGCCGGCGTTGTGCGGCTGGTTGAAGGCGAAGTCGGCCACCGGCGAACCGTCGGCCTGCCAGCGCCAGTCATTGAACGCGTTGCGGCCCAGGCCGGCGCGTTCGGTGGTGGACAGGAACCGCGCCGGAATGATCTGGTCGGTGTCGATGTTGGTCTGCGCCAGCACCACGCTGGACGATGTCAGGGTACGGAAACCGGCCATCACGCCACCTCCTGTGCGAACAGTTCGCGGGTATCGGCTACCTGGCCCTTCACCGCGGCCCAGGCCGCGCTCATCGGCGAAGCCAGCAGGGTGCGCGAACCGGGGCCCTGGCGGCCCTCGAAGTTGCGGTTGCTGGTGCTCACGGCCAGCTGGCCGGGGGCTACCAGGTCACCGTTCATGGCGATGCACATCGAACAGCCCGGCTCGCGCCATTCGGCACCGGCGGCACGCACGATCTCGTGGATGCCTTCGGCCTCGGCCTGGCGCTTGACGATTTCCGAACCCGGCACCACCAGCATGCGCACGCCGTCGGCCACGTGGCGGCCACGCAGCACCTGCGCCACTTCGCGCATGTCGCTCAGGCGGCCGTTGGTGCAGGAGCCGACGAACACCACGTCCACCGGCGTACCGGCCAGGGCATGGCCGGGCTGGAAGTGCATGTAGTCCAGGCCCTTCTGCGCGGCGGCATCGTTGGCGGCCGGAATCGGCGCGTCCACCGCGATGGCGGTACCCGGGTGGGTGCCCCAGGTCAGGGTGGGGCGGATGTCGGCGGCATCGATGCGCACTTCGCTGTCGAAGCGTGCGCCGTCATCGCTGCGCAGCTGCTGCCAGCGCGCCACGGCGGCATCGAAGTCGGCGCCCTTGGGGCCGCGCGGGGTGTTGGCCACGAAGTCGAAGGTGACCTGGTCCGGGGCCACCATGCCGGCGCGCGCGCCGGCTTCGATGGACATGTTGCACAGGGTCATGCGCTGTTCCATGTCCATCGCTTCGATGGTGCTGCCACGGAACTCGATCACATGGCCGGTGCCACCGTTCACGCCGATCACGCCGATGATGTGCAGGACCACGTCCTTGGCACCCACGCCCGGCGCCAGCGCGCCGTCGACGGTGATTGCGAAGGTCTTGGCCTTGCGCTGCAGCAGGCACTGGGTGGCCAGCACGTGGCCCACTTCGCTGGTGCCGATGCCGAAGGCCAGCGAGCCGAACGCACCGTGGGTGGAGGTGTGGCTGTCACCGCAGACGATGGTCATGCCCGGCTGGGTGAAGCCCTGTTCGGGCGCGATGACGTGGACGATGCCGCGGTTGTCCGAGGCCATGTCGAACAGTTCGATGCCGTACTCGGCGCAGTTGCGCGCCAGGGTGGCCACCTGCGCTTCGGAGGCGGCGCTGGCATAGGGCAGCTTGCCGTCGGCACCGGCCGGCAGGGTGGGGGTGGAATGGTCCATCGTCGCCTTGGTGCGGTCCGGGCGGCGCGGCGCCAGGCCGCGCGCGCGCAGCTCGGTGAAGGCCTGCGGCGAGGTGACCTCGTGGATCAGGTGCAGGTCGATGTACAGCACGGCGGGGGCGCTGTCGGATTCGGGAACCACCACGTGGGCGTCCCACAGTTTGTCGTACAGGGTGCGGGGTGCGGAAGTCATGCGTATGCCTGGCAGAAGTACGAGATAGCGAACATCAGTAAAGAGTATGAAACGGTCAAGTCAGCGACGGCGGGCGAGCACGCGCAGGCGCACGTAGTCGGCCAGCGGCTGGCCAGCGGCGTCACGCGGCAGGTCGTTCAGAAGGGCCGCCGCGGCGTCGCGCACGGTGGCGCGGGCGTCGGCCGGCAGGTCGTCCAGCAGCGGTGCGGCGAACACCCGCAGCCAGCCGGCCACGCCGGTCGGCAGTGCGGTGGGGCGTGGCGTGGTTTCGATCAGCTGCACCTGGAAGCCGTGCTGGCGCAGGCGATCGGCGTAGCTGTCAGCGGTCGGGAAGTACCACTGGAACGCGCTGGCGCCGTGGCCGTGGGCCACGCGCGCGGCCTGCACTGCGGCGATGATCGTGGCCACGTTGCCATGGCCGCCGAATTCGGCGACGAAGCGGCCGCCCGGGCGCAACGCCCGGCGGACGCCTTCCAGCACGCGGTCGGGGTTGCCCATCCAATGCAGCGCAGCGTTGCTGAACACCGCATCGAATTCACTGTCGAAGGCCAGCGCGTGGCCGTCCATCACCTGCGCATCGACGCCGCGCGCGCGGGCGGCGATCACCAGCTCGGGCGAGGCATCCACGCCGCGCAGGCGGGCGCCGCTCAGTGCCAGTTCGGTGGTGAGCACGCCATCGCCACAGCCCAGGTCCAGGATGCGCTCGCCGGCGCGCGGGTCGAGCAGGCGCGCAACCGCACCGCCGAGCAGCGGCACGAAGCCGGCGTCGATCGCATAGTCCTGGGCATTCCACTGCTGGCCGGCCGAGGCCGGGGTGGGGGTGTCGAAGGCGCTCATCTCACAGTCCTCAGGCGGTGGCGGGGGTAGCGGTTTCGGCGGTGCTGGCGGCGGCCTGGCGCTGGCGCAGCAGGCGGTTGGCTACATCCAACCAGGCCAGTGCCGAGGCTTCGATGATGTCCTTGCTGGTGCCGGTGCCGTCGTACTCGATGCCTTCGTGGCGCACGCTCAGGTTGGCCTCGCCGCGCGCATCGGCGCCGATGCCCACGCTGTGCACCTGGTAGCTGTCCAGCATCAGCTGCACGCCGGTGGCGGCCGACAGCGCGCCGAACAGGGCGTCGACCGGGCCATCGCCCTGCGCGGTCTCGGCCACGCGGTTGCCTTCCGGATCGGACAGTTCCACCAGGGCGTTGGCGCGGCTGCCGACATCGCTGATGGTCATCGAAGCCAGGCGATAGCCCTGCGCGTTGGACCCGCCCTGCATCAGGGTCTGCAGATCGGCATCGGTTACCACGCGCTGCTGCTCGCACAGGCCCTTGAACTGCTCGAACACCAGCTTCAGCTCGTCTTCTTCCAGCCAGAAGCCCAGCGCACGCAGGCGCGACTCCACGGCGGCGCGGCCGCTGTGGCGGCCCAGCACCATCTGCGAATCTTCCCAGCCCACGTCTTCCGGACGCATGATTTCGTAGGTGCCGCGGTGGCGCAGCATGCCGTGCTGGTGGATGCCCGATTCATGGGCGAAGGCATTGGCGCCCACAATGGCCTTGTTGCGCTGTACCGGCATGCCGACCAGGCGCTGCAGCAGCTGCGAGGTGCCGACGATGCGCGGGGTGTTGATGGCGGTGTCCTGCTCGTAGAACGCCTGGCGCACCTTCAGCGCCATGGTGATCTCTTCCAGCGAGCAGTTGCCGGCGCGCTCGCCGATGCCATTGATCGTGCACTCGACCTGGCGTGCGCCGCCTTCGACGGCGGCCAGCGAGTTGGCCACGGCCAGGCCCAGATCGTTGTGGCAGTGCGCGCTGAAGATCACGTTGGCCGCGTTGGGGACATCGGCCACGCCGGCGATCACCTGCTGGAACATCGCGCGGATTTCTTCCGGGGTGGTGAAGCCCACGGTGTCGGGCAGGTTGATGGTGGTGGCACCGGCGGCGATGGCCACCCGCGAGACCTCGATCAGATAATCCAGCTCGGTACGGGTGGCATCTTCGGCGGAGAACTCCACGTCGTCGATGTACGAGCGCGCCAGGGTCACGTGCTTGCGCACCGATTCCAGCACCTGCTCGCGGGTCATGCGCAGCTTGTGTTCGCGGTGCAGCGGGCTGGTCGACAGGAACACGTGCAGGCGCGGGTTGGCCGCAGCTTCCAGGGCGCGCGCCGAGGTTTCGATGTCGGCCTGCAGGCAGCGCGACAGCACGGCCAGGGTCAGGCTGGGGCGGCGCAGCTCACGGCCGATCAGGGCCATCGCTTCGCGGTCGGACTGCGAGCTGGCCGGGAAGCCGGTCTCGATGATGTCCACGCCCAGTTCGTCCAGCGCACGCGCCATCACCAGCTTCTGCGGCGGGCTCATGCTGCAGCCGGGGGACTGCTCGCCGTCACGCAGGGTGGTGTCGAAGATGCGGATGCGCGGGGTGGTAATTCGTTCGATGGTGGTCACAGGGAAATCTCCTCGACAGCGGGCGTTGCGGCTTGCAGGTGGGAAGGGGAAGGGGAAGCGGTGGAGACGCTGGCCTTGGCGGGCGAGCGCGGTGGCGTTCGGTTGGCGTCGGTGCGGCGCCTGCGCGGTTTGCGCGGCGGCCGCGGGCGGATATCGGTGAGCAGGCCGGCCAGGACACCGGCGTCGATGTTGCCGCCGGACACCACCGCACACTTGCGGCGGCCGGCCACGCGGCGCCCGGCGGCCAGCGCCAGCGCACCGGCGCCTTCGGCGATGATGTGTTCTTCCAGCGCCAGCCGCACCAGCGTCTCGCGCAGTTCGGCTTCGCGCACGATCACCACGTCGTCCAGCAGCGAGCTGCACAGGCGGCGGGTCAGGAAGCCGGGAATCTTCACCCGCACACCGTCGGCCAGCGATGGCACCGGTGCGATCTCGCGCACGTCCCCGCTGATAGCGCGGGCCATGGAATCCACGCCCTCGACCTGCGCGCCGATCACGCGCACGCCCTGCGATTTCAGTGCCAGCGCTACGCCGGACGCCAGGCCACCGCCGCCGATCGGCACGATCACTACATCCATGGCGTGGGGGGCCAGTTCGATGCCGACCGTGCCCTGGCCGGCGATCACGTCGGCATCGTCGAACGCCGACAGGAAACGGTAGCCGTGGCGCTGCGCCAGTTCCACGGCGAACGCATAGGCCTCGTCATAGCTGTTGCCGTGCTGGCGCACGGTGGCGCCCCAGTGGGCGACGCCGGCGATCTTGGTGGCCGGTGCGCCGTGCGGCATCACGGTGATCGCCGGCACGTCCAGGCGGTAGGCGGCCCAGGCCACGCCCTGGGCATGGTTGCCGGCCGAGGCGCAGATGACCGGCCGGGTATCACCGCGTTCGCGGCCGGCCAACAGCGCGTTCAGCGCACCACGCACCTTGTAGGAGCCGGTGCGCTGCAGGTTCTCCAGCTTCAGCCAGGTACCGAAGCGTTCGGCATGGTGCAGCGGGGTAGGCGGCAGGAAGCGGCGCAGGCGGGCCTGCGCAGCCAGAACGTCGGCAACGCTTACGTCGCCGACATCGCTTTCGGTGCTGGCATCAGCGGCCGGCATGGGCCACCTGCGGGCGGCGGCACGGCGCCGCATGCGCGCACGGGCGGCGAAGAAGACGCCCCCGTACCGGCACCGTGGTCTCTACGGTACGGGTGTTCATGATGCGGCTCCTTCCAGTGCGGTGATCTGCACCGATACGCAGTCGTAGATCTTTTCGATCTGCCGGCACAGCGTTTCGGCCGGGCGCTGCCCGTCCACCACCAGCTGCAGGTGCCAGCGGCCTTCGTCGCTGTCCACCGGCGCGCCGCTGATCGCGCGCGGCGCGAAGCCGCGGCGTTCGGCCATGCCGATCACGCGCAGCAGCGCGCCCTCGGCCGGGTGCAGCACCAGGTCAAGCCGGTATTGCATTGGGGGTCTCCTGGCGGGCGTGGGCGGGATTGCTTTCCAGCATGGTGCTGTTGGCGGTGTTGGGCGGCACCAGCGGCCACACGTTGGCGCGGGCGTCGATGGCCACGTGCAGCAGGGCCGGGCCCGGCTCGGCCAGCAGCGCGGCCAGGCCACCTTCCACGTCGTCGCGGGTGTCGATGCGGGTGGCGGCAATGCCGAACACCTTGGCCAGGGCCACGAAGTCCGGGTTGTCGGACAGGTCGATCTCGCTGTAGCGCTCGGCGAAGAACAGTTCCTGCCACTGCCGCACCATGCCCAGCGAACTGTTGTCCAGCAGCACGATCTTCACCGGCAGGCGGCAACGGGCGATGGTGGCCAGTTCCTGCACGTTCATCATGAAGCTGCCATCGCCGGACACCAGCACCACGGTGCGGTCGGGGCAGGCGAACTGCGCACCCATCGCTGCGGGCAGGCCGAAGCCCATGGTGCCCAGTGCGCCACTGGTCAGGTGGTTGCGCGGGTGGTTGAAGCGGCAGTGCTGGGCAACCCACATCTGGTGCTGGCCAACATCGCAGGCGATCACCGCATCGGACGGGGCCAGTTCGCTCAGTCGCTTCAGCAGCGCCGGGGCGTAGATGTGCTGGCCCGGCGCGTCGTAGCGGGCGGCGAAGCGATCGCGGTGCTGCGCACAGCGCTTGCGCCATGCGTCCTGGTGGGCCTTGGGGGAGGGGAAGGCCGCACGCAGGGCGCGGATGGCATGGCCGACATTGCCGGGCACGGCAACATCGGCGCTGCGCAGCTTGGAGATCTCGTACGCGTCGGCGTCGATGTGGACCACGCGGGCGAACGGGGCGAACTCGGCCAGCTTGCCGGTGGCACGGTCATCGAAGCGTGCACCCAGCACCAGCAGCAGATCGCTCTCCTGCACGGCCATGTTCGCCGCACGCGTGCCGTGCATGCCCAGCATGCCCAGCGACTGCGGGTCCTGCGGGGGCAGCGCGCCCAGGCCACGCAGGGTCATCACGGTGGGAATGGCGCTGGCCTCGACGAAGTCGCGCAGATCCTGCACGGCCTCGCCCAGGGCAATGCCACCGCCGGCGTAGACCACCGGCTTTTCGGCCGCGGCCAGCGCGGCGATGGCTTCAGCAATGGCCGCATCGGCGGCGGCCGCCGGCGGTTCAACGCTGGCCGGCACATGGGCCGGCAGATGGCTGGCATCGGCCAGCTGCACGTCCTTGGGCAGGTCGATCAGCACCGGGCCGGGGCGGCCCTCGCGGGCGATGCGGAAGGCATCGGCGACCACGCGCGGCAGGTCATCGACGCTGCGCACCAGCCAGCTGTGCTTGACGATGGGCATGGTCAGGCCAAACACATCCAGTTCCTGGAAGGCGTCGGTGCCCAGCAACGGCGTGCCCACCTGGCCGGTGATGCAGACCATGGGCACCGAATCCAGCATCGCATCGGCGATGCCGGTCACCAGGTTCGACGCGCCCGGGCCGGAGGTGGCCACGCAGACGCCAACCTGGCCGCTGGCGCGGGCAAAGCCGTTGGCTGCCAGCGCCGCGCCCTGCTCATGGCGCACCAGGATGTGCTTCAGCGCCGAATCCACCAGCGCGTCGTAGAACGGCATGATGGTGCCGCCCGGGTAACCGAACAGCGTACGGACACCCTCGGCCTCCAGCGCCTGGGTCAGCCAGCGCGCGCCGTTGGGCGGTGCGCTGCGGTGTGTGGAAGAGTTCATGGGGGAACCTTGCAAAGCGGGTGGGGGAGGGCCGCGTGGTTACGCGGCCTGTCCTTGCAACCAGACCATCTTGGCGCGCAGTTCCTTGCCTACCTTCTCGATCGGGTGCTCCAGGTCGGCCTGCTTGAACTTGTTGTAGTTCGGCAGGCCCGCTTCGTACTCGGCCACCCAGTTCTTGGTGAAGGTGCCGTCCTGGATGTCCTTCAGGACTTCCTTCATGCGCTCCTTGGTGCCGGCGTCGATCACCCGCGGGCCGCTCACGTAGTCACCGTACTGCGCGGTTTCGGAGATGAATTCCAGCATGCGCGAGATGCCGCCTTCGTAGAACAGATCCACGATCAGCTTCAATTCGTGCAGCACTTCGTAGTAGGCGATTTCCGGCTGGTAGCCGGCTTCCACCAGGGTTTCGAAGCCGGCCTGCACCAGCGCCGAGGCACCGCCGCACAGCACCGCCTGTTCGCCGAACAGATCGGTTTCGGTTTCTTCCTTGAAGGTGGTCTGGATCAGGTTGGCGCGTGCGCCGCCCAGGCCGGCTGCATAGGCCTGCGCGTGCTGCGCGGCCTGGCCGCTGGTGTCCTGGTAGACCGCCCAGATGCACGGCACGCCGCGGCCGATCTCGTATTCGCGGCGTACCAGCGCGCCCGGGCCCTTCGGCGCGACCAGCACCACGTCCAGGTCGGCGCGCGGTTCGATCATGCCGTAGTGCACGTTCAGGCCGTGGGCGAACAACAGGCAGGCGCCCTGTTTCATGTTCGGCGCCAGCACCTCGTTGTAGAGCTTCTTCTGCACCATGTCCGGGGTCAGCACGGCCACCAGGTCGGCATCCTTCACCGCTTCAGCCGGGGCCACCACGGTGAAGCCATCGGCCTGGGCCTTGGCTTCGGTGGGGCCACCCGGGCGCAGGCCTACCACCACGTCGAAGCCGGATTCACGCAGGTTCAGCGCGTGGGCGCGGCCCTGGCTGCCGTAACCGATGACGGCGATCTTGGTCTGGGGCAGGGAGTTGGTGCTCATGGGGGAGGTTCCTTGGCTGGGAAGAAAAAAGACGGCCGGCAGTCGAAGCGACGTACCGGCCGGTCAGGGGAAAACGGGGGAGGAGGCGCCGCGCATCGCACGGGCACAGCCACCACGGCAGGGCGTGGTGGTGCAGGTCCGGGTTTTGCGGGAGGCGGTATGCATGGTCGTGGCTGGATGGCTGAGTGGTTGCGTGTGAAACCAGGTCCTGAAATGAAAAAACCCGCACCTGGGTGGGTGCGGGTTTCTGATCGAGTTCCGGTGTGTGTTGTCTGCTTACACGCTGGCTCGTCCCGCACCTGTGGGCTGGCTAATAAGTACGAGCACGAGAAGCGAACGCAGCGATGCGGCGCCGGAATCGGCGGCTTCAGTAGTGGTTCGCAGGGGCGGGTGGCGTTGCAGCATGGGATCGAGAGAAACATAGCCATTTCAGCGGTGTCAACCCTGGCAAACGCTTTTCCATCGGTTTCGCCTGTATCTGGCGAAAAGGCTTGCGGCACAAGGATGGTTGCCGCTGAAAGTGTTTCAGTGAACCGGAATTCACTCCTTTCAGCGGGTTTTTTGCGCGGATTCGCGGGTGATTTCGCCTTGGTAGGTGCGGACCTTGGTCCGCACTGGATTCCCCGAAGCCGGCGGCCGTGCAGGCATCCGGCCCTGGTAGGTGCGGACCTTGGTCCGCACGGAATTCCCCGAAGCCGTTGGCCGTGCGGACCAAGCTCCGCACACACCACGGCACCGCCGCCCATGACCTCTGCCCGATTCCGGCTGCCGCCCGAAGCGGCGAAGATCAGGGCACCACCCTTCCATCGGACCCCAACCGTGTCCCGACGCCTTGCCCGTTCCCTGCTTGCCGCTGCCGTGCTGGCCGCGGTCCCCGCCGTGTCCAGTGCCGCCGACCGCATCACCGGCCAGACCTTTGCCACCCGTTCCGAAGTGATTGCCCCGCACGCAATGGCCGCCACCTCGCAGCCGCTGGCCACCCAGATCGCGCTGGACGTGATGAAGGGCGGCGGTTCGGCCGTCGATGCCGCCATTGCCGCCAACGCCGCGCTGGGGCTGATGGAGCCGACCGGCAACGGCATCGGCGGCGACCTGTTCGCCATCGTCTGGGACCCGAAGACGAAGAAGCTTTACGGTTACAACGGCTCGGGGCGTTCGCCGAAGTCACTCACCCTGGCCGAATTCCAGCGCCGTGGCCTGAAGGAGATCCCCGCCACCGGTCCGCTGCCGGTATCGGTGCCCGGCGCGGTCGACGGCTGGTTCGCCCTGCATGACCGCTTCGGCCGCAAGCCGATGGCCGACAACCTGGCCCCGGCCATCCGCTACGCGCGCGAAGGCCACCCAGTGGCGGAAGTGATTGCCTATTACTGGGATCGTTCGGTGCCGCGCCTGTCCAAGTACCCCGGCTTCACCGAACAGTTCACCATCGACGGCCACGCCCCGCGCAAGGGCCAGATGTGGAAGAACCCGAACCTGGCCGATACCCTGCAGAAAATCGCCGACGGTGGCCGCGATGCGTTCTACAAGGGCGACGTAGCACGCACCATCGGTGATTACTTCAAGGCCAACGGCGGTTATCTCAGTTACCAGGACATGGCCGACCATCACGGTGAATGGGTCGAGCCGGTCAGCAGCAACTACCGCGGCTATGACGTGTGGGAACTGCCGCCCAACAGCCAGGGCATTGCCGCGCTGCAGATCCTCAACGTGCTGGAAGGTTACGACTTCTCGAAGATTCCGTTCGGCTCGCCCGAGCATGTGCACCTGTTCGTGGAAGCCAAGAAGCTGGCCTTCGCCGATCGCGCGCGCTTCTATGCCGACATGGCCTTCCAGCCGGCGCCGGTGCAGAAGCTCATTTCCAAGGATTACGCCGCGCAGCGCCGCGCGCTGATCTCGATGGACAAGGCGCTGAAGGAAGTGCAGCCGGGCACGCCGAAGCAGCTCGAGCAGGGCGACACGATCTACATGACCGTGGCCGACAGCGACGGCATGATGGTCTCGCTCATCCAGTCCAACTACCGTGGCATGGGCAGCGGCATGGCACCGCCGGGGCTGGGCTTCATCCTGCAGGACCGCGGCGAGATGTTCGTGCTGCAGAAGAACCACCCCAACGGCTACGCGCCGGGCAAGCGTCCGTTCCAGACCATCATTCCGGCCTTCATCACCAAGGACGGCAAGCCGTACGCCAGCTTCGGCGTGATGGGCGGTGCGATGCAGCCGCAGGGCCATGCGCAGATCGTGATGAACCTGGTGGACTTCGGCATGAACCTGCAGGAAGCCGGCGATGCGCCGCGCATCCAGCATGAGGGGTCCACCGAGCCGACCGGCCAGGCTACGGCCATGAGCGATGGCGGCGAAGTGAACCTGGAAACCGGCTTCCCCTACGAAACCGTGCGCGCACTGATGCGCAAGGGCCACCGCGTGGTGTTCGCCGATGGCCCCTATGGCGGTTACCAGGCGATCCTGCGTGATCCGGAAACCGGCGTGTACTTCGGTGCTTCGGAAAGCCGCAAGGATGGCCAGGCGGCGGGCTACTGAGCCCGCCTGTGCTCTAATACGCAGCAAGAAGCGGGGGTACCGTGGCCAGTGGCCGCGGTTGAGACAGTCCCTTGGAACCTGATCCGGTTCATACCGGCGTAGGGAAGCTTTGCAGTGCAACCGTGCCCGGAGTCCGCCCAAGGACCGTCCGGGCGCGGTGCGCAGTGCGCCGCCGCTTCGTCCCTGACCTTCCTGGACGATGCCCGATGAACGCACAGCCTTCCGATCTGCAGCAGCAGGCCCAGCAACTTTCCGCCTCCGTGACCCGGCCCATTGCCGGCTCCCGGAAGATCCACGTGCCCGGCTCGCGCCCGGACCTGCGCGTGCCCATGCGCGAGATCGCCCTGACCCGCACACCCACCCTGTTCGGTGGCGAAGCGAATCCACCGTTGACCGTGTACGACACGTCCGGTGCCTATACCGATCCGGACGCGCGCATCGACCTGACCACCGGCCTGCCGGCGCTGCGCCGTGCCTGGATCGAAGAGCGGGCCGATACCGCGCAACTGGACGCACTCAGTTCGCGCTTCGGTCGCGAACGCGAGCACGATCCGAAGCTGGATGCGGTGCGCTTCCCGGCACGCAGCCTGCCGCGGCGCGCACAGGCTGGAGCCAACGTCACCCAGATGCACTACGCACGGCGCGGCATCATCACCCCGGAAATGGAGTTCGTGGCGATCCGCGAAAATCAGCGTCTGCAGGATATCCGTGATGCAACGCTGCTGCAGCAGCACGCAGGTGAATCCTTCGGTGCATCCATCCCGAAGATCATCACGCCTGAGTTCGTACGCGATGAAATCGCCCGCGGGCGTGCCGTGCTGCCCAACAACATCAACCACCCCGAAAGCGAGCCGATGATCATCGGCCGCAATTTCCTGACCAAGATCAACGCCAACATCGGCAACAGCGCGGTGTCCTCCGGCATCGCCGAAGAAGTGGAGAAACTGGTGTGGGCGATCCGCTGGGGCGGCGACACGGTGATGGATCTGTCCACCGGCAAGCACATCCACGAAACGCGTGAGTGGATCATCCGCAATTCGCCGGTGGCCATCGGTACGGTGCCGATCTACCAGGCGCTGGAAAAGGTGGACGGGCGCGCCGAAGCGCTGACCTGGGAAATCTTCCGCGACACGCTCATCGAACAGGCCGAGCAGGGCGTGGATTACTTCACCATCCATGCCGGCGTGCTGCTGCGCTACGTGCCACTGACCGCCAAGCGGGTGACCGGCATCGTCAGTCGTGGCGGTTCGATCATGGCCAAGTGGTGCCTTGCCCACCACAAGGAGAATTTTCTCTACGCGCACTTCGAGGAGATCTGCGAAATCATGAAGGCCTATGACGTGACCTTCTCGTTGGGCGATGGCCTGCGCCCGGGCTGCATTGCCGATGCCAACGATGCCGCCCAGTTCGGTGAACTGGAAACGCTCGGCCAGCTGACGAAGATCGCGTGGAAGCACGACGTGCAGACCATGATCGAAGGGCCCGGCCATGTGCCGATGCAGCTGATCAAGGAAAACATGGACAAGCAGCTGCGCGAGTGTGGCGAAGCGCCGTTCTACACGCTGGGTCCGCTGACCACCGATATCGCGCCTGGCTACGACCACATCACCAGCGCCATCGGCGCAGCCATGATCGGCTGGTTCGGCACCGCCATGCTCTGCTACGTCACGCCCAAGGAACACCTGGGGCTGCCCAACCGGCAGGATGTGCGCGACGGCATCATGGCCTACCGCATCGCCGCCCACGCCGCCGATCTGGCCAAGGGCCACCCGGGTGCACAGGTGCGTGACAACGCGCTCAGCAAGGCGCGTTTCGAGTTCCGTTGGGAAGACCAGTTCCACCTGGGCCTGGATCCGGAAAAGGCCAAGGAATTCCACGACGAGACACTGCCCAAGGACGCACACAAGCTCGCCCACTTCTGTTCGATGTGTGGCCCGCACTTCTGCTCGATGAAGATCACCCAGGACGTGCGCGAGTACGCCGAGGCCGGCATGCAGGAAAAGTCCAGGGAGTTCCGCGACGGCGGTGCCCAGGTCTACCAGCAGGGCTGACACGGTAGCGCCGGTGCCCGGCCCGGCGAGCGCAGCGGTAAACAGGAACCGCTGCGCTCACCCGGCACCGGCTATGCTCGCCGCATCACCCATGGGATGCAGACCATGCCTGTTGCCGTGACCACCCGCTGGCTGGCCATCGCCCGCCGCCATCCTTCCGCCTGGTTGTTGGCGGCGCAGCTGCTGGCGGTGCTGCTGTACCCGGCGCTGGACGAAACCGCCGGTGGTCGCGCCGCGCTGGGGGTGTTCGGCATGGCAGTGCTGGGGCTGGCGTTGTGGGTGGTGCAGCGCAGCCCGCTGGGCACCTGGCTGGCGTTGGTGCTGGCCATTCCGTCGGTGGTGTTTTCCATTGCCGCCGCGCTGCTCGATCACCCCGGCCTGGGCAGTACCGCGCAGCTGCTTGAAAGCCTGCTGTACTTCTACACCGCCGGTGCGCTCACTGCGTACATGCTGCAGGACCACAAGGTGACCCGCGACGAACTGTTCGCCGTTGGTGCTACGTTCACATTACTCGCATGGGGATTCGCGTTCGCATTCGCGGTCTGCCAGCAGTGGTATCCGGGCAGTTTCCAGGGCACCGGCGGGGGGCTGCAGCGCACGTGGATGGAGCTGCTTTATCTGAGCTTCAGCTTGCTGTCCGGGGTCGGTCTGAGTGACGTGGTTCCCCTGCATCCGCAGGCACGCGCACTGGTCATGCTGGAGCAGTTTTCCGGCGTGATGTACGTGGCTTTGGTGGTTTCGCGACTGGTCGGACTGACCATGCTGCGGCGTGCCTGAAAATGAACGCCAGATAAAAATTTCGCGCCCCGAAGGGCGCGAATGGTGCAGCTTATTATCTGAATGCGTCGGCGAGAGAGAGCCTGATGTCCACCACGCGATAGGCGAGGTAACCTGCATAGGCTAGTATTCGCGCGCTTCGTTTTTTTTGCGGTATGCGCCGATGGTTTGTGCGGAATCTGGCTTTTGGAGGTTGCAGGGACGGAAACACAACGCTGCCCAGTGGTATCTGCAACGTGTTTCAAGCGTCTAGCAATCAATGAACAGCAACGAGAGCCAGTCGCAGGAGTGTGACCGCGTTCGCGTGGGCGAATGCGTAGTGACCGTTTCGTCGCGCGAAGTGGACGTGCCCGGTGCGCGTCGTCCGCGCCGTTTGACGCCCAAGGCGCTGGGCGTGCTGCGCGTACTGCTGCGCCAGCCCGGCCGCGTGGTCACTCGCGATGAGCTGTTCGCCGACGTGTGGCCCGATACGCTGCCTACCAACGATGTGCTGACCCAGGCGGTCACGCAGTTGCGCAAGGCCTTTGCCATCGGCGAAGACAGCGGCCAGTCGTACATCGAAACCATTGCCAAGACCGGCTATCGATTGCTGGTGCCGGTGCAGTGGCTGCACGACAGCGAACCGCAGCCGGAGGCGCAGGACAGTGCGCCGCTGGAGACCGCCGTCGACGCGCCCGTGGAAGACCCACAGGATGCGCGCCGCCGCCGTTGGCGCCTGTGGCGCCGCCGACTGCTGCTGGCAGTGGGCGTGGCCATGCTGCTGGCCTTGTTGGTGCTGAGCGTGCTGCTGGCGCAACGTCCTGCGCCGTCCTCGCCGCTGGATGCCGTGGTGGAAGACGGCACGCGGGTCATCGGCAGCCCCGAACGTCCGTATCGGCTGATCACCGCCACCGCTGGTTTCGAGACCTATCCGACCCTGTCGCCTGATGGCTCGCAGGTGGCCTACGAAGGCGCCAACGATGACAGCCAGAACGGGGGCGCCATCCGCGTGCAGACCTCGGGCAACGCACCGGCGCGTCAGCTGGTGCAACCGCCGGCCGGTGCCAGCGACCGTTTTCCCAGCTGGTCGCCGGACGGGCGCGAGATCGCGTTCGCCCGCTTCGCCGCCGATGGCAGTTGCCAGGTGCTGATTGCCAGCGCCACCGGCGGCGCGTTGCGCCAGGCCACGCGCTGCGACGGCACCGAGCTGCTCAGCTTCGACTGGACCCCCGATGGCCGGGGCCTGGTGTTCGGCAGCATGGTGGGCCGCTATGCGCATCGCGGCATCCGCGTGCTGGACCTGCCCAGTGGGCAGTGGCGCGCGCTGCAGTACGGTGCCGGTGAAGATGATTTCGATTACGCACCGCGCTATTCGCCCGACGGGCGCTGGCTGGTGTTCGTGCGCAACCCGCAGCTGGGCGATCTGTGGCGCATGCCGGCCAACGGCGGCACCCCGGAACAGCTGACCAACGAGGCCGCCGAGCTGCGTGGCTGGGCCTGGCTGGGCGACGGCCGACACATTGTGTTCGGTCGCCGCGTGGACAGCGAGGCGCGCCTGTACTACCTGGACGTGGAACGGCGCACGCTGCGCGATGCCGGCCTGGACGATGCACAGTGGCCGGCCGTTTCGCGGCGTGGCGACATGCTGGCCTTCGTCCATCGCCGGGCGCAGTTCGGCATGTTCCGCATGCCCGTGCAGGGCGGCAGCGCACAGCGCCTGTTCGCCTCCAGCGGGCGCGATGGCCAGCCGATGGTGGCCCCGGACGGGCGGCAACTGGTGTTCAGTTCAGACCGCTCGGGCAGCTTTGCGCTGTGGTGGGCCGACATGCAGCGCCCCGATTCGCTGCGGCCGATCGAAGGGCTGCGGCCGGAAGCGCGGCAGGCCCCTGACTGGTCCACCGACAGCCGCCAGCTGCTGGTGGTCGGGCGCGATGCGCACGGGCAGGCCGTGGTCTACGAAATCGCCCCGCGCGACGAGCGCCTGCAGGTGCTGCCGGTGCCGGTGCAGCAGCCGCTGCAGGCGCTGTACGGGGCCACGCCCGAACAGGTGCTGGTACTGGAACGTGATGACCAGCAGCGCGTGCGGCTGAGTCTGTTCGACCGCACAAGCCAGCCGTGGCGCCGCCTGGCCAGCCTGGACGGCGTATCGCAGGCACGCCTGGACCGCAGCAGTGGCCGGGTGCTGTACACCCGCCTGGCCGCCAGCGGGCTGTGGTCGATCAAACCCGACCTGGACGCAGGCAGCGTGCAGCAGGTCAGCGATGGCTGGCCCAGCCGCTGGCGCTATCGCACCTGGGCGGTGGCCGGCAACGGCCGCATCGATTACCTGGGCAGCACCGCCGACTGTTCCACCACGCTCACCCGCGTGCAGGGTGGGGCGACCGAACCGGAGCGTTGCCTGGACGCGCAGCGGCTGAGCGCAGGCAACGGGTTGAGCGCCAGTGCTGACGGAAGCGACCTGTACCTGGCCCTGGCGGTGTCCGATGGTGCCGACATTGGCGTGATGCACTTGCCGGCAGCAGCGCCCACGCTGTTCCCGGCGTTTTCCAAGCTGCTGATTTTCAACGACAAAGGGCCTTCGTAACTCTTTCGTGGCGAAGTCGTAGCGATTTCGTGGCGATCTCGGCGGTTCTTCCTGACCGGCATGCACCTGATTTGGCAAAACGGTGGCCTGTACTTGGCAAATCCGTGGTGCTCCCATGCGTCAACTCTCGCTGGCCGATCGTGGCCAAACCGTCTCGCTGGACAAGGCTGTCGATGACGTGGCCCCGACCTGCCTGGGCGTTGCCCGGCTGGGCAGCCTGCAGACCGCAGGCAGCAGCTTCACCGTATGGATGCAGGTGCGTGGCACCTCGTGGGTGGAGGCAAAGGAAGGGCGCTTCCGCCTGCGCCAGGGCGAGTGGATCGCCTTCGAAAAGGAATCGCGCCCTCTGGTGCAGGCAGGCCGCAACGGGCTGTGCGTTGGCCTGAACCTGAACATCGAAGCGCTGCGCGCGCTGGCCGAGATGGCCGACTGCGGCCTGTATGCCGGTCGTGGCCAGATGAACCGCGGCGACGCCCGCGTGGCCCTGCGCCTGTGGCGCGACGCCCTGGCCAGCGGCCAGCCGGCGCAGTCGCTGCGTCCGCTGCTGCTGCACCTGGCGGGCCTGCAGCGTGGCCTGGCCGACAACGTGCAGCGTTGCCCGGGTCGCTCGCGCAGCCGCAAGCGCCAGGTGTTCGGCCGCATGCAGCGTGCCCGCCTGTACCTGGAAGGCAACAGCCACCGCGTGGTGCGCATTGGCGAACTGGCCGAGCTGACCAACTTCTCCAGCTGGTACCTGTCCAAGACCTTCCAGAGCCTGTATGAAGAAAGCCCGCAGTCGCTTTCGGCACGCCTGCGCCTGGAACGCGCCGCCGACCTGTTGCGCGATACCGACATGATGGTGGGCGAAGTCGCCGCGGCCAGCGGTTTTGACAACTGCTGCAGCTTCGCGCGGGCCTTCCGCGCCCGCTATGGCACGTCTGCTTCGCGGTTCCGTGAAGAGGGCGCGAAGCTCCCGCCAAAATCAGCAAAGTCTCTCGTTGGTTCGCGCAAATACAGCGCTGCAACGCAATCGTAACGTGCTGGGGTGTTTTAACACGCTACTAACACGTACCTTGGAGAGATTGATGAACGTTCGCAACCCCGCCCTGCGGCTGGGCCTGCTGCCGGCCGGCATCGCGATTGCGCTGACCCCGGCCTTCGCTTCCGCCCAGGAAGCAACTGCTGCCACCACCCTCGATCGTCTGGAAGTCACCGGCTCGCGCATCCGCTCGGTGGACGTGGAGACCTCGCAGCCGGTTCTGACCCTGAGCCACGAGGAAATCCAGCGTTCGGGTCTGGTCAGCGTTGGCGACCTGCTGCAGAACCTGTCGGTTGCCGGCACCCAGACCTTCAGCAAGGCGGCCGTGCTGGCCTCCAACCCGGAGCAGGGCGGCCAGTACGTCAGCCTCTACAACCTGGGTGAGCAGCGCACGCTGGTGCTGGTCAACGGCAAGCGCTGGAGCACCAGCCTGGCTGGCTTCACCGACATGTCCACCATCCCGACCTCGCTGATCGATCGCGTGGAAGTGCTGAAGGACGGCGCCTCGGCCATCTACGGTTCCGACGCCATCTCCGGCGTGGTCAACATCATCCTGCGCAAGAACTTCGACGGCGCAGAAGCCAGCGTCTACTACGGCCAGAACAGCCGTGGCGACGGTGCCAAGACCCAGTACAGCCTGACCCTGGGCTCGACCGGCGAGCGTTCCTCGATCGTGTTCGGCGCCAACTACACCAAGGAAGATCCGGTGTGGGCCAAGGACCGTGGCCTGACCCGCTACAGCTACGGCCAGAACCACAAGGAAGACGGCCTGAGCCCGGCCGGTCCGTGGGGCCGCTTCACCGATCCGCGTGCCGCTGGCACCGAAGGTGCAGGCTCGTACAACTCCAAGGGTGTCTGGCAGCCCAACACCTGGGTGGTCAACCACACCGGTTCGTGGGACACCCCGGTTGGCGTCGGCGCTGATTCCAGCGACTGGAACAACTATCACCTGATCGGTGAAGACGACTACTACAACGCCTCCCAGCAGATGATGCTGAACCAGGGTGGCGAGCAGAAGTCGATGTTCACCTCGGCCAGCTACGACATCAACGACAACCTGCGTCTGAAGTCGACCGCGATGTACTCCGAGCGCGATTCCAAGCGCCAGATCGCCGGCTACCCGCTCACCGGCACCTCGCAGCCGACCTTCCCGGTCGTGATCAGCAAGGACAGCCTGTACAACCCGACCGGCCAGGACATCTCCGGCTGGGGCCGTCGTATCTTCGAACTGCCGCGCATCACTGAAAACAACGTCAAGTCGCTGCACTTCGACGCGGCGTTGGAAGGCAACTTCGACTTCAACAACCGTCCGTTCGACTGGGATGTGGGCATCAACTACAACCAGTACGATGTGACCCAGATCAGCTCGGGCAACATCAACCTGCTGGCCCTGCAGAAGGCCCTGGGCCCGTCGTTCATCAACGCCAACGGCGTCGCCCAGTGCGGCACCGCTGCCAACCCGATCGCGCTGGGCACCGGCACCGGCCAGTGCACGCCGTTCAACGTGCTGGGCGGCGCTTCGGGCGCTACCCCGGACGCGCTGGCGTACATCAACACGATCCTGAACTCGACCGGCCAGAGCAAGAGCAAGCAGTACTTCGCCAACATCACCGGTTCGCTGTTCGACATGCCGGGTGACGCAGGCGAGTTCGCCTTCGCTGCCGGTTACGAGCACCGCGAAGTGTCCGGCTTCGACAACCCGGACGCGCTGTCGTCGGCCGGTTACACCACCGACCTGGCCGCACAGGCCACCAGCGGCAAGTACAAGACCAACGAAGTCTACCTGGAGCTGATGGTCCCGCTGCTGCGTGACATGCCGGGTGCCAAGGAACTGTCGCTGGATATCGCCAGCCGTTATTCGGATTACGACAAGTTCGGCAACACCGTCAACAGCAAGTTCAGCGTCACCTGGAAGCCGATCGAAGACCTGCTGGTGCGTGCCACCTACGGTGAAGGCTTCCGTGCACCGACCCTGGACGACACCTTCGGTGGCGGTTCGCAGACCTTCGACACCTTCACCGACCCGTGTGATGCCGTGTTCGGCCAGACCGCCAACGCCGGCGTTGCCGCACGTTGCGCCGGCCAGGGCCTGGCTTCGGACTTCCGCCAGACCGACGCCGCTGGCCGTCCGGTCACCGCACGTGACGTGCAGGGCAACGCTCCGTTCAACTCGGGCGTGGGCAACGAAACGCTGCAGCCGGAAACCAGCAAGACCCGCACCGCGGGCCTGGTCTACAGCCCGAGCTTCGTTGATGGCCTGAACGTTTCGCTGGACTGGTACAAGATCACCGTCGACAACGTGATCACCGCTGTGTCGGCCAACTACGTGCTGAACCAGTGCTACCAGAACAACAACGAAGCGTTCTGCAACCAGTTCAGCCGTGACGCCACCACCGGTCAGGTCACCAGCCTGAGCCGCGGCAACGCCAACCTGGGCTCGCTGGAAACCGAAGGCTACAACTTCGGCGTGCGTTACCGCCTGCCGGAATACGCCTTCGGCACCCTGTCGTTCAACCTGGACACCAACTACCTGGTCAGCTTCCGCCAGCAGGCCACCAAGGGTGCCGAGTGGGATGACTACGCAGGCTACTGGAACTACCCGCGCGTCCGCGGCACCCTGACCACCACGTGGACCAAGGGTGACCTGTCGGCCAACTGGAGCATGCGCTACTACGGTGGCTTCCGTGACTTCTGCTACGACCAGGAAGCCGGTATCGAGTGCAACCAGCCGAACTACCAGACCGACAACGGTGGTTGGGCCGGTGGCCTGGGTGCCAACAAGAAGGGCGCGATCGTCTATCACGACATCTCGGCCACCTGGCAGGCTCCGTGGAACGGCAGCGTGACCGTCGGTGCCCGCAACGTGTTCGGCAAGACCCCGCCGATCACCTACGCGGTGACCAACGCCAGCGCCGTGCAGCTCGATCCGATGCTGGACTACGATCGTTACCTGTTCGTGCAGTACAACCAGCGCTTCTGATCCATCGAAGCCTGGAACACGCAGTACAAGGAGGGCGGACCGCAAGGTCCGCCCTCTTTCTTTGCGCGCGGCTCGGGTCTGCAAACCGGCATGAAAAAAGGGCAGGCCCTGCGGCCTGCCCTCGGTTTGCCTTGTCGTGCGGCGCTCAGGCCTCGCTGGGCACCAGACCCATCAGGCTGTTGGCGTGTTCGCGCCACTGCGGCAGCTTGTTCAGCACGCCTGCACGCTGCAGGTAGTCCTCGTCCACCGGGTCGCCGTTCACCAGCGCCAGCGCCACGTGTACCGCACCGGTCACCCAGAAGCTGCGGGTGGTCGAACGCTGCGGCTGCAGGTGGAAGGCCACGGCCTCGATGATCGGCATCGGCAGGCCCCACAGGCCCAGCAGGTAGGCGCCGGCCTCGGCATGGCCGGGCAGGGGATCGCCGCCCAGCGACGGGTCGGTACGCTCGTTGCGCACCCCCGGCAGCAGCAGGCCGATATCGGCCAGCAGTGCGGCGGTGGCACCCAGCTCGGCGCTGGATTCGGGCAGCAGGCGCGCGGCCAGGCGCGAGGCCATCAGCGCGCGCTGCTGCAGTGAATTGCGCTCGGCCGCAGACAGCGTGGGCGCGGAAAACACCTCGCTGGCCAGCACCAGGTCGCGCAGCGTGGCCAGGCCCAGCCGTGTGACCGCGGTGCGCAGGTCGGCAATGGTGCGGCCCTGGCTGAAGAACGCCGAGTTGGACAGCTGCAGTACCTTGGCGGCAATGGCCGGGTCGGCGGCCACCAGCTTGGCGACATCGGCGCTGTCGGTCTCGTCGTCGTGTTCCAGCGCCTGGGTCAGGCTCAGGTACAAGTGCGGCGGCGAAGGCAGCTTCTCGATGCGGCCGATGGCATCGCGCAGGCGCGGGCTGTCCAGCACTTCGCGCAACTCTTCCAGGCTGGTCAGCGCTTCCAGCAGCACTTCCGGCGCCAGTGGCAGCGGCAGGAAGCGGTGGGCGACGCCGATCAGGCGCGCCGGCGGCGGCCGGTTGCCCTGCTGGGCATCGACCAGCGCGATACGGATGGTTTCCGGGCGCAGCGTACGGATCTGCCCCAGCAACGTGGTGGCATTGAGATCGGGCAGCTGCGGGCAGACGATCACCGCGTCCACGCCCTGCGCGGCCACCACGCTCATCGCGCTGTGGCCATCGGTGGCGGTCAACGGTTGCCAGTCTTCCCCAAGATCGGCAATGAATTCGGACAGCTCAGCCGGCAGGCTGGCTGCATCCCCTACAAGCAGAATACGCACGACACATTCCCCTGGCTGTCTCGACGATGGGCGTCGAAGACGTGTGAAGTGACGCAATTTACCTAATACGGCGCCAACAGTGATGGACCGCCGTCATGAAACGTGACCAGGATCGCTCCTGCGGGCTGCGCCGGAGCGATCCTGTTCAGGATCAGGCCTTGTTGTCCAGATGGCGCTGGTGCGCTTCGATCAGGATCTGCTTGGCCTCGGCCGCGCCACCCCAACCGTCCAGCTTCACCCACTTGCCCTTTTCCAGATCCTTGTAGTGCTCGAAGAAGTGGCCGATGCGCTCCAGCCAGTGGCTGGACACCTGGGCGATGTCTTCCACATGGGCATAGCCACTGAAGATCTTCGACACCGGCACGGCCAGGATCTTTTCGTCGCTGCCCGCTTCATCGCTCATCTTCAGCACGCCCACCGGACGGCAGCGCACCACCGAACCCGGCACCAGCGGCAGCGGCAGCACCACCAGCACGTCGGCCGGGTCGCCATCGCCGCACAGGGTGCTGGGCACGTAGCCGTAGTTGCACGGGTAGCGCATCGGGGTGGACAGGATGCGGTCGACGAAGATCGCGCCGGTTTCCTTGTCCACTTCGTACTTCACCGGCTCCGAGTCCTTCGGGATCTCGATGATGACGTTGATTTCTTCCGGCGGGTTCTTGCCGGGCGAGACGAGTTCCAGACCCATGGTGTGCTCCAGGTGGGGGTGTAGACGGTTAGTCCCCCATTTTATGCCTTTGCCGGGCGCTGTGCAGGGGGGCGGTTCCCACCTGCCGCGGCGTGCATCGCCCACCGGCCGGCGCGGGCTTCCCCGATGGGCGGTCGTAACGGGCGGGCGCAGGCTGGAGCCTCGTTCACCTGGAGTGCTGACATGCGATGGATGATCGGGTGCTGCGGCGCCCTCCTGTTCTCTGCCTCGCTGCCCGGCCTGGCGCGCGGGCTGCATGTGGATCTGATCGACTACCCCCATCCCGAAGCCAACTGGGACCGCGCCTTCGACCTGGAAGCCGCGCTGGCCCGCGAGTTCTCTGCGCTGTGCGCCGATACCCTGTGCGAGGGCGACTACAGCAACTACCGGGTCATGCAGTTCCGCTGCGCGGTGTTGGCCGCGCGCGGCACCGTACAACGCTGCGTCTGGGTGGTTGCCGCCAGCGAACTGGCCGTGCAGGCCGATACCGGCTTGCTGCAGGTGGACAACGGGCGCTGGGCCTGCACGGTGCCGCTGCAGCCGGGCGTGCCTGTGGAAGCCTTCCATGCCGCGCTGGCTGCACCCGGAGGGCTGACCGCGCCGCTGCCCGGCGTTGGACACGGCCTGTTCGAGGGCCTGGTTGCGTGCCTGCAGGGGCGGGGGAGGGTGGGCTGATGCGCATGCTCCTTGCCCTTGCGCTGTGCGCGGGCCCGCTGCTGGCTGGCCCTGTCCAGGCCGCCGGGCCCTACGTTGATGCGCGCCAGTACCCGACGCCTGCGGCCGGTCACGAGCGCTTCCTGGCCGCCGAACGCGCGCTCGAACGCGGCTTCGACGACGTGTGTGGCGATACCTTCTGCGAAGGCCAGTACTACAACATATGGGCCATGCGCCTGCGCTGTTCCGTGGATTCCGGCTCCGGCGTGCTTGCCAGCTGCATCTGGACCTTTGCCGGTAGCGATACCCGCGTGCGCGGCGACGGCCGCTTCGACGTGGACCAGGGCGCATTAGCCTGCGCGTTCCCGATCGCAGCCGGTACGCGGCTGGAGGATGTGCTGCGCGCCTGGGAGGCAGCACCGGCCAGAGAGGCCATCCATGTGCCGGTGCCGGGCATGCCCGGCAGCGTGTACGAGGCACTGACCGACTGCCTGTGATTGATGTGCTTGACAATGCAAACGTGATTTATTCGCATCAACGGAGTAGCATGCGCGCCGCCCCTGTCTGCCCCCACCGCGCATGCCCTCCAATGCCGCCACGCTTACCGAACTGCTGATCCGCGAACGGCCGGCGCTGCTGCGCCGCGTGCAGCGCATCCTGGGCAGCGAAAGCAGCGCCGAGGACGTGATCCAGGCCGTGTGGTTCAAGGCCCGCGGCGTGGACAGCCAGCAGACCATCGACAACCCGCGCGCCTATCTGTACCGGCTGGCCATCAACCTGGCCACCGATCACGGCCGCGAGGCCACCCGTCGCAACCGTCTGCTGGCCGATCACTACCTGTGGCAGGACGAGGACACCGTGTCGACCGAATCGCAGGTGATGGCGCAGGACGAACTGCAGCGCGTGCTGGAAGCGGCCGGCCATCTGCCCGAGCCCACGCGTACCATCTTCCGCCTCAATCGCCTGCAGGGCCTGACCCAGGCCGAGATCGCCCGGCGCCTGGCGGTGTCGGTCACCACCGTCGAGAACCACATACGTTCCGCGTTGCAGCGGCTGGCCTGGGCCCGCGAAGGCCGATGATGGATCGGCTTGGGGCAGGCCCGCCCGCAGACGTCTTCCCTGCAATGGCGTGCCTGCCACCCTGCACCCTGCCACGCGCGTGAACGCGCCCACCCGCCAGCCCATGAGCCCGCACCTGCCGACATCTTCCGCCAACGATGCTGCCCCGGCCGAGCAGGCCCGCGACTGGATTGCCTGGTTGGCGGCCGGCGAGCTGAGTGATGCGCGCATGCAGGCCTTCGAGCACTGGCTGCAGCAGCCGGGCCATCGCCGTGCGTTCGAGCACGAGCGGCGGCTGTGGCGCAGCCTGGGGCCGCCGCCAGCGTGCGCGCCGCTCGCGCTGCCGCGTCGGCGACCGCGCCGTCTGCGCTGGGCGATGGCCGCCGCCGCCGCGGTGGCGCTGCTGGTGGTGTGGCCCGATGCCTGGCTGCGCCTGCAGGCCGACCACCGCAGCCAGCAGTTCGTGCAGGACGTGCGCCTGCCCGATGGCAGTCGCGCCGTACTCGACGCCGACAGCGCCATTGCCGTGCGCTTCGACGCGACGGCACGGCAGATCGAACTATTGCGTGGCCGTGCCTGGTTCGAGGTGGCGGCCGATGCCCAACGACGTTTCAGTGTGTCGGCCGGCAACGGCGTGGTGGAGGACATCTCCACGGCATTCACCGTGGAACGGCAGGGCGATGGTGCGCAGACCGAAGTGGGGCAGGGGCAGGTGCGCGTGGCCAGCCCCACCGATGGTGGCTGGACCTACCTGCGCGCCGGGCAGCGCGCGTCCTATGGCGGGCACAGCGGCGTGCAGCGCCTGGCAGACGCCGATACCGACAGCATTGGCAGTTGGCGCCGCGGCGAACTGCTGCTGCAGCAGACCCCGGTGGCCGAGGCGATTGACCGCCTGGGCCGCTACCGCAGCGGCCCGACCATTGTGCGCGGCGATCTGTCATCGCTGCCGCCGATCAGCGCGGCCCTGCGCATCGACCGCCCCGAGCAGGCATTGGACACGCTGGCGGCCACCGCCGGCCTGCGGGTGACCCGCTGGCCGCTGGGCGTGGCCATCGTCCAGTAGATCCACGCCATGCGTGGATGAATCCGCCGGCAACCCCACAGCCACGCATGGCGTGGCTCTACTCACGCACCGGTAGAACCACGCCATGCGTGGATGAATTCACCTTGGGGTTCCGCTCATCCTATCCGTCTTACTCCACGAACGTACCCGCCGCCGCCACGTACGTCGTTGTGTCCGCGCGCTGTGCGGATGACGCCGCGTCCGCGGTAACGCTCTCCTGACAGGTTTCCCATGTACGACTTCTCAAGCCGTGGCCGTCGGCCGCGTCCGTCCCGCCTGTGCATCGCGCTGCTGGCTGCCGGCCTGGCCGCCACCGCGCCTGCCGTGTTTGCTCAGTCCGCTCCGCGCGGCGCCGACACCGCCGTGCAGCGCTTCGACATTCCTGCCCAATCGCTGGATGAAGCATTGCGCAGCTACATGCGCCAGTCCGGCGTGCAGGTAGCCTATGCCGCAGCGCTCACCGCCGGGCGTACCTCGCAGGCGGTCAGTGGCAACCTGCCGGCCAGCCAGGCGCTGTCACAGCTGCTGCAGGGCACCGGTCTGCTTGCCCGCCCGGTGGGCGCCGATGCGGTCATCCTGGAAGCCGGCGCGCCGCTGCAGGCCGGCGATGATGTGATCGTGACCGACACGCTCAGCGTGGCCGGCGACCCGGTGCAGGGTGGTGCGGTCAGTGACGAAGCACGCCTGCTCGACAGCTACCGCACGGTGGGCTCGACCAGCACGATCAACCGCACCACGCTGGAACGCTTCCGCGGCACCTCCACCGGTGACATCGTGAAGGGCGTGGCCGGCGTGACCGCCGGTGATCCGCGCGTCGGCAACGGCTTCGACGTCAACATCCGCGGCATCCAGGGCCAGAGCCGGGTACCGGTCATCATCGACGGCGGCCAGTCCAGCATGGATACCTATCGCGGTTATGCCGGCCAGTCGCAGCGCACCTACCTCGACCCCGACCTGATCTCGCGCCTGACCATCACCAAGGGCCCCAGCCTGCAGGCCAATGCCTCAGGCGGCATCGGTGGCGTGGTGGAAATGGAAACGCTGAACGTGGACGACGTGCTGCGCGAAGGCCGCGACGTGGGCGTGCGCGTGCGCGGCGGCCTGGCCAACGGCAGCGCCAACAACCTGCCGGGCTACGATGCTGCCCCGCGCAGCGACCGCAGCGCCACCGGCAGCCAGTTCTTCAACGTGGCCGCGGCCGGCCACTGGGATCGCTTCGATCTGGTGGCCGCGTACGCCTACCGCGACAACGGCAATTACTTCTCCGGCAAGCACGGCTATGACGATTTCCCGCAGACCCGGCGCACGCTGGCGCCGCTGAATCCGCCGCGCACCGAAGTCTTCAACACTTCCTCGCGCTCGGAATCGGCGCTGCTGAAGGGGACCTGGCGTATCGATGATGCGCAGACCCTGGAACTGGGCTACCGCCGCTACGAGGGCACCGCCGGCGAGATCATGGCCTCGCAGATCATCCGCGTGGACCGCGACCGCGTGCCGCAGTGGGACCCGGGCCACGTCGACATGGACAGCTACAGCGCGCGCTACCGCTTCAACCCGGACAGCGACAAGGTCGATCTGCGCATCAACGCCTGGTACACCGACGCCGACAGCGTGATGTACAACAGCCTGACCGGCATCACCCCGTGGTACTTCGACCGCCACACCGAGTGGTACGACGCGCCCAGCTTCAGCGGCAACCCCGGTTACAAGGATGCCTACCGCAATCCGCTGCGGCAGAAGCGCTTCGGCCTGGACGCCAGCAACACCTCGATCTTCGAGACCGGCGCGGGCCGTTTCACCCTGGACTACGGCCTGTCCTACAGCGATGAAGACATCGCGCCGGGCAGCTCCGGCCCGATCATGCAGGACGACCTGGTCAACAACCGCTTCCTGCGCAATGCCTGGCGCAAGGAATACAGCGCCGTGGCCGCGCTGAAGTGGGAGCCCAACGAACACTGGGAACTGATGGCCGGCGGCCGCTGGAACCGCGTGGACGTGCATGACCGCAACCGCCTGGCCACCGTCGATGCCTATGAAGTGCAGGGCCAGTACCGCTACACCGAGCTGCTGAACGGCAACCCGGCGCTGCCGTCGTGGCGCGCGCAGCGCATCGCGCTGCTGAACTGGTACCCGGACGCCAACGGCAACTTCACCCAGGCCTCGCTGCTGGCTTCGCCGTACAAGAAGGGCACGGTGGCCGATCTGGGCGGCTGGAACTTCTACGATGCCGACGCCCCGGAAGACTACGAAGTGCCGGTCAGCTGGACCTGGTCGCAGCCGATCCGCCGCCGTGACAGCGCGTTCTCGCCCACCGCCAGCGTGGCGTTCCGCTTCAGCGAAGACGCCAGGATCTACCTGAAGTACGCCGAAGGCACCAAGCTGCCCAGCCTGTTCGAAACCACGCTGGGGCTGTTCACCGCCGCACGGCCGGTGGCGGAACTGAAGCCGGAAACCGCACACAGCTGGGAGCTGGGCGCCAGCACCATCCACCACGACCTGTTCACCGCCGGCGATCGCCTGGCGCTGAAGCTGGCCTACTTCGATACCCGCATCGACGATCTGATCACCCGCGACTACCGCACCTTGTCGGCCGGGCTGATCCGCAACATCGACCGCTTCAAGGTCTCGGGCCTGGAGTTCCAGTCCAGCTATGACAGCGGCACGCTGTTTGCCGATCTGTCCGCGCATTACTACTTCAAGGCCAAGACCTGCGCGCCGGACATTGCCGCCGAACGCCGCGCCTATGGGGTGCAGCGGAAGAACGCCGAACTGGCGGCCACCCCCGATTGCGTCGACGGCGGTTTCGAAGGGTCCTACACCAATACGCAGAACCCGCCGCGCTACATGGTCAACCTGACCCTGGGCTCGCGCCTGTTCGACGAGCGCCTGACGTTCGGCACCCGCGTGGTGCACAACGCCGGCCCGATCAGCAAGCTGGACAAGGAATGGAACGTGGGCCTGTCGGCCATCCAGCAGCTGTACCGTCCCACCACCCTGGTGGACGTGTTCGCCAGCTGGGCGTTCAACGATCAGCTGTCGGTGGAAGCGAACGTGGACAACCTGACCGATCGCTACTACCTGGACCCGCTTGCCCTGGGCGTGATGCCGGCCCCGGGCCGCACCGCACGCCTGGCGGTGACCTGGCGGTATTGATCGGTCATCCACGCACGGCGTGGATCTACCGCAAACGGGTAGCGCCGGGCCACGCCCGGCGTTACCCGGCCTGCGCGCTTACAGACCGCGCGCAGCCTTCACCGCATCTTCGTGCAGCGCCTCGTTCAGCTCGTCAACCACGGTGGTCCAGGCCGCGTCCGCTTCCAGCGATTCGGCCAGGAACTGGCGCTGCGCATCATTCCAGTACGGCGCGTCCACCACCTCCACTTCGGTGGCCAGCTGGTGGCTGTCGATGAACTGGGCGATGCCTTCGGCGCTGGCATCCAGGCCCAGCTGCAGGAACAGGTTGGTCATGCGCGGTTCGGTGGTGATCATGGTCGTTACCTGGCGGATTGGGAACCTGCATTATCGACGCTTGCGCGCTTGGGGAAATCCCCCGTTCAGACGTCTATTGCACGACGCATCCCCGGGTTCCCTGCATGACCGCCTCCGTGACTTCCGAAACCAGCCGCAGCGTGCGGCTCAAGACCGCCACCCGTGACAGCCACGGTGCGCTGGACAAGCGCATCATGGCCGGCGATATCTTCGCCAACCGCAGCAACTTCGCCCGCTTCCTGCGCGTGCAGTACCGCTTCCACCGCAGCATCGACGCGCTGTATGCCAACCCCGCGCTGGATGCGCTGCTGCCGGACCTGCACGAACGCCGCCGCCTGCAGCAGGTGCGGCGCGACCTGCAGGATCTGGAACAGACGCTGCCCGGTGCCGATATCGCCGCGCTGGGCGATGACCTTTCCCTGCCGGCCGCGCTGGGCTGGCTGTACGTGGCCGAGGGCTCCAACCTGGGCGGTACGGTGCTGTACAAGATGGCCGCTGCGCTGGGGCTGGACCGCGACTTCGGCGCGCGCCACCTGGCCGCACACCCCGATGGCGCGGCGCGCCACTGGCGCGAATTCACTGCCGCGCTGGATGCGGTGGTGTTGACCGCCGAGCAGGAACAGCAGGTGATCGACGCTGCCGATACGGCGTTCCGCAGTGTGCATGGCCACGTCGAACGGGAGTTCTGCTGATGCCTGGGCGGCCTCTGCAGGCCAGCGCCTGATGCGCTGGCTGTGGTTCGCACTGGGCTGGCTGATGGTGGGCCTGGGGGTGATCGGCGCGCTGCTGCCGGTGATGCCCACCACCATCTTCCTGATCCTGGCGGTGGGCTGCTTTGCACGCAGTTCGCCGAAGTTCGAGCAGCGCCTGCTGGCCCACCCGCGCTATGGCCCGTCACTGCGCCTGTGGCGTGAACAGGGCGCGGTGTCGCGCAAGGGCAAGGCCTTTGCCAGCGCCGGCATGGCGGTGGGCTTTGCCGTGTTCTGCTGGGGTGCACACCCCTCCTGGCGCCTGCTGCTGGGCGTCGGCCTGTTCTTCGCGGTCAGCGCGGGCTATGTGCTCAGCCGCCCGGCGCCGCGCCCCGATCCCACGCCGCGCCTGCAGATGGACGCGGCCGACCTGCGTGCCGGCCGCCGCCGCGCCGCCCCTGCTGCTGATGGACGTAACGACGATGCTGCCTGCTGACCTGGCCCCGATGGCCCCCACCGCGCTGACTCCCTGGGCCATGTATCTGGCCGCCGATGTGGTGGTCAAAGCGGTGATGATCGCTCTGGCGCTGGCCTCGCTGGCCACCTGGACCGTGCTGCTGGCCAAGGGCTGGGAACTGCAGCGCCAGGCCCGCGCGCTGCGCGCCGCGCGCACTCAGCTGCTGTCTGCGCCGCAGCTGCCTGCAGACCCGCATGACGACGCCACGCTGGGGCAGGGCACGGCCGCCGCCATGCTGCTGGCCGCCCGCACCGAACTGCAGTTGTCCGCCGGGTTGGCGGACCGCGCAGGCATCAAGGAACGCGTGGCCTCGCGCCTGGATCGCATCGAACTGGACACCGCGCGCGTGCAGCGCCGCGGTATCGGCGTGCTGGCCAGCATTGGTGCAGTGGCCCCCTTCGTGGGGCTGTTCGGCACGGTGTGGGGCATCATGAACAGCTTCATCGGCATTGCCCACAGCAACACCACCAACCTGGCCGTGGTGGCACCGGGCATTGCAGAGGCCTTGCTGGCCACCGCGCTCGGCCTGGTGGCCGCGATCCCGGCGGTGCTGGTCTACAACCACTTCAGTCGCGTGCTGGCCGGCCTGCGCGGCCTGCTGGGCGATCTGTCGGCGGGCGTGCAGCAACTGGTCTCGCGTGATCTGGACCGCGCTGCGCAGCGCGGCATCGGTTGAGGCGGGCATGGCGATCAGGACCGCGTCCGAGCGTGACGATACGCCGGAAGAAGCACACGAAATCAACGTCACGCCCTTCATCGACGTGATGCTGGTGCTGCTGATCATCTTCATGGTGGCCGCACCGCTGGCCACCGTGTCGGTGCCGGTGCAGTTGCCGACCAGCAGCGCGCAGGCCGCGCCCAGCGAGCAGGCGCCGGTGTATGTGACCGTGCAGGCCGATCTGTCGCTGCGCGTGGGCGAGCAGGCGGTCACGCGCGAGGGTCTGGCAGCGGCGCTGCAGGCCGCGACCGAGGGTGACACCGGGCAACGCATCCATCTGCGCGCCGACACGAAGGTGGCCTACGGTGAACTGATGGCCACGCTGGATGCGCTGCGCGCTGCCGGCTACCTGAAAGTGGCGCTGGTCGGACTGGAGCACGGCGCGCGATGAGCGGACTGCGGCGCTGGGCGACCAGCCTGGCGATCGTGTTGCTGGTACATGCGCTGTTGATCGGCGTGGCCTGCTGGTGGGCGGCACGCGCATCGGTGCAGCCCAGCGTGGCGGCGCCGGCGGCATTGATGCTGGAACTGGCGCCGATGGCACAGGCCCCGCCCGTGCCGCCGCGCGAGGTGGCCAGCGGGCCGCTGCAGCAGCAACAGCAGCGGCAGGCAACGAAGCCGGTGCAGCACGAACAACCCCAGGTGCCTGTGCAGCCGCAGGGCGATCTGCCGCCGCCGCGCGTGCCGCAGCCGCGCCCGTCGCCGGACACCGCCGATGCCAACGTCGCCCAGACCAGCGCGCCGCCGCAGGTCGCCACCGATGCGGGGGCGCGTTACGCCGCGCCGCAGACCACCGCGGGGCAGCCCAGTACCGCCAACGCGACCTGGCAGGGTCTGCTGCTGGGCCACCTGCAGCAGCACCGGCGCTATCCACGGCAGTCCGAACGGCTGCGCCAGCAGGGTGTTGCGTATGTGCGTTTCGCGGTGTTCCGCGATGGCCAGGTGACCGCGGCGCGTATTGAACGCAGCAGTGGCCACGCGCTGCTGGACCAGGAAACGCTGGACACCGTTGCGCGCGCCAGCCCGGTTCCGGCGCCGCCGGCGGACGTGGCCGGCGACCCGGTGCAGGTGATGGTGCCGGTGTCGTTCTTCCTGCGCGGTCGGTAACCGCATCCACGCATGGCGTGGATCTACTACGGGGTCGGATCCCTTTCCGCAGGAAAGGGCTCCGACCCCATGCGTTGACCGCAGGGCGTTACAGCAGCGGCACCAGCAGCAGCGCCACGATGTTGATGATCTTGATCAGCGGATTGATCGCCGGCCCGGCGGTGTCCTTGTACGGGTCACCCACGGTGTCGCCGGTCACTGCCGCCTTGTGCGCGTCGCTGCCCTTGCCGCCGAAGTGGCCATCTTCGATGTACTTCTTGGCGTTGTCCCAGGCGCCGCCGCCGGTGGTCATGGAAATGGCCACGAACAGGCCGGTCACGATGGTGCCGATCAGCAGGCCGCCCAATGCGCGCGGCCCCAGCAGCAGGCCCACCACCACCGGTACCGCCACTGGCAGCAGCGAGGGCACGATCATTTCGCGGATGGCCGAGCGGGTCAGCATGTCCACCGCCTTGTCGTACTGTGGTTTGCCGGTGCCCTGCATGATGCCGGGGATGTCGCGGAACTGCCGGCGCACTTCCTCCACCACCGCGCCGGCTGCGCGGCCGACCGCCTCCATCGCCATCGCGCCGAACAGGTAGGGAATCAGGCCGCCGATCAGCAGGCCGATGATCACCGTGTGGTCGCTCAGGTCGAAGCGGAATTCCTGGCCGGGATTGGCGGCCTGCAGGTTGTGGGTGTAGTCGGCGAACAGCACCAGCGCGGCCAGTGCCGCCGAGCCGATCGCATAGCCCTTGGTGACGGCCTTGGTGGTATTGCCCACCGCATCCAGCGGATCGGTGATGTCGCGGATCTCCGAGGGCAGCTCGGCCATTTCGGCAATGCCGCCGGCGTTGTCGGTGATCGGACCGTAGGCGTCCAGGGCCACGATCATGCCGGCCATCGACAGCATCGCGGTGGCGGCGATGGCGATGCCGTACAGGCCGGCCAGCGCGTAGGCGCCCCAGATCGCGGCACAGACGGCCACCACGGGCAGGGCGGTGGATTTCATCGAAATGCCGAGGCCGGCGATGATGTTGGTGCCATGGCCAGTGGTCGAGGCCTGCGCCACGTGCTGCACCGGCTTGTACTGGGTGCCGGTGTAATACTCGGTGATCCACACGATCAGGCCGGTCAGCACCAGGCCGATCAGCGCGCAGCCGTACAGGGCGATCGGCCCGTGCACGTTGTCGCTCATCAGCCCGGTGGTGATCGGATAGAACGCGATGGCTGCCAGTACGCCGGACACGATCACGCCCTTGTACAGCGCGCCCATGATCGAGCCGCCGGGCTTTACCTTCACGAACAGCGCACCGATGATCGACGCGATGATCGACACGCCGCCCAGCACCAGCGGATACAGCACCGCGTTGGCGCCGGCTTCGCTCAGCATCAGGCTGCCCAGCAGCATGGTGGCGATGACGGTGACCGCGTAGGTTTCGAACAGGTCGGCGGCCATGCCGGCGCAGTCGCCCACGTTGTCGCCCACGTTGTCGGCGATCACCGCGGGGTTGCGCGGGTCATCCTCGGGAATGCCGGCTTCCACCTTGCCGACCAGATCGGCGCCGACGTCGGCGCCCTTGGTGAAAATGCCGCCGCCCAGCCGCGCGAAGATCGAGATCAGCGACGAGCCGAAGGCCAGGCCCACCAGCGCGTGCAGGGCCTGGTCCATCGGCAGCCCCAGCCGCAGCAGCAGTGCGTAGTAACCGGCCACGCCCAGCAGGCCCAGGCCGACCACCAGCATGCCGGTGATCGCGCCACCACGGAACGCCACGTCCATCGCCGCGCTGATGCCGTGGCGCGCCGCTTCGGCCGTGCGCACGTTGGCCCGCACCGACACATTCATGCCGATGTAGCCGGCCGCACCGGACAGGACCGCACCGACGGCAAAGCCGATGGCCGTGTACCAGCTCAGGAACACGCCCACCAGCACGAACAGCACCACGCCGGCCACGCCGATGGTCAGGTACTGGCGGTTCAGATAGGCGCGCGCGCCTTCCTGGATCGCCGTTGCGATGGCGACCATGCGTTCGTTGCCGGTGGGTTGGCGCAGGATCCAGCGCGCCGAGACGATGCCAAACAGGATGGCGAGGACAGCGCAGCCCAGCGCCAGTGACAGCCCATGACGTTCCAGCATTAGACCCCTCCGCAGATTGGATGATGAGCATCCAGTGGCGATGAACTTCACCACGAAGGGGACGACGGGCTGCAGCCTGGAACCAACCCGTGCCGACCATGGCGGTCGTCCAACGTATGGCGGTGTTCAGCATTCCCTGGTGCCCGCAGTATGCGTCCCTCTGCGCCCGGATGGTAGCGCCGGGCCATGCCCGGCGAGCGCAGCGGCGCTTGTTGTGACCCGCAGGCCCAAGCCCTTTGCACCCCGTTAAGCCACGCTCTGCAAGCCTGCGTACAGTCCCGTAGGAGAACTCCCATGCGCCTTCCCCTGTTGATGATCGCCGTGCTGGCCCCTGCATTGCCGGCGCTGGCGGCCGAAACCCCGGAACTGCAGCGCGCCGTGGGTGCACCGCAGGCCGTGGGCGCCACGCACACGCTGCGGCAGATTCCCGAAGCCTGCGCGCGGCTGGAAGGCGCTTTCACCGGGCAGGCGGCCGAGCCGTATCGCTTCGCCGCCGTGCGCACCAGCGAGCAGTGCCAGCCACGCGCGCGCTTCGTCGATTACGCCAAGGCCCAACCCAGTGCAGACAAGGGCTGGAAGCTCAATGATGTGATCCGCGTGCCCAATGCCGCCTGCCCGGCTCAGCAGGCCGTGGTGCGGGTGTGGCGCCTGCCGGTGAACAACACCCAGGCGCTGGATGGCCAGGGCCAATCGCGCATCTATCTGGAAGAAGCGAAGAAGCAGGCGGCGGCCGGCAAGATCCCGCAGGTGACGATGTTCGCCGCGCAGCTGCAGATGGAAGGCAAGGCCTGCCCGTAGACCGCGCGGTCAGAGCCCGTTGCAGGCAACGGGATCCGACCCCGGTTCGGAATTGGCTTCTAGCCTTCGAACGCGGGCAGCTTCTTCTTCACCGCCACGTTCTTCAGCGTTACGTACTTGGGCAGGCCATCGCTGCCATAGGGCAGCGGCGCTTCGCCCTTGATCAGCGGCGACAGGTAGGCGCGCGCCTTGGCAGTGATGCCGAAGCCATCACGGCGGATGAAGCCGGCCGGCATCTTCTTTTCATGGTTGGCGATCTTCGACAGCGGCGCCGCTTCGATCTTCCAGCGGTAGGGCGCATCGCTGCTGCGCACGATCACCGGCATCACCCCGTTCTGGCCCTTCAGCGCCAGCTGCACGGCCGCCTTGCCCACCGCCTGCGCCTGTTCCCAGTCGGTCTTGCTGGCCAGGTGGCGGGCCGAGCGCTGCAGGTAGTCGGGCAGCGCCCAGTGCACCTTCAGGCCCAGCTGGTCCTTCACCCGGCCCGCCAGGTGCGCGGCCACGCCGCCCAGCTGTGAATGCCCGAACGAATCCTTGCTGCCCCCGGCATCGGCCACGAAGCGGCCGTCGGCGGTGGCGATGCCTTCGGAGGCCACCACCACGCAGTAGCCCACCCGTTCCACCACGGCCTTCACCTTGGCCAGGAATGCGGCCTCGTCGTAGGCGCGCTCGGGCAGCAGGATGATGTGCGGGGCTTCGTCCTCGCCATTGCCGGCCAGGCCGGCAGCGGCGGCCAGCCAACCGGCATGGCGGCCCATCGCCTCGTAGATGAACACCCGGGTGGAGGTCTCGGCCATGGCCGCCACGTCCAGCGCCGCCTCGCGCACCGACACGGCAGTGTATTTGGCCGCCGAACCGAAGCCGGGGCAGGTATCGGTCACCGCCAGGTCGTTGTCGATGGTCTTGGGCACGCCGATGCAGGTCAGGTCATAGCCCGACGCCTTGGCCAGCTGCGAGACCTTCAGCGCGGTGTCGGCCGAATCGTTGCCGCCGTTGTAGAGGAACCAGCGCACGTCATGCGCGCGCAGCACCTCCAGCAGGCGGTCGTAGCGGGCGCGGTCGGCGTCGAGGGATTTCAGCTTGAAACGGCACGAGCCGAAGGCGCCGCCCGGGGTATGGGCCAGCGCGCGGATGGCTGCGGCACTTTCCTTGCTGGTGTCGATCAGCTCTTCGCGCAGGGCACCGAGGATGCCGTTGCGCGCCGCCAGGACCTTGATGCCCTTGGCCCGGGCCTGCTCGATCACGGCCGCCGCCGAGGCGTTGATGACGGCGGTGACGCCGCCAGACTGGGCGTAGAGGAGGGTGCCGTTGCGCATGCTTCTACCTGCTGGTACGAGTGGACATTGCAGGGACATTACCCGGATGCGGTAAAGTGGCGCTATTGCGGTGCAGCGATACCGGCCCGTCCGGTGCGCGAACCTTCTTTGTTTTCAACACGTTGGAGTCAGGTCAATGCGATTGGTTCTGTTGGGACCGCCCGGTTCGGGCAAGGGGACGCAGGCGACGCGCCTGAAGGAAAAGCTGGGCATCGCCCACATTTCGACCGGTGACATGCTGCGCGCGGAGATCGCCGCGGGCTCGGAACTGGGCAAGCAGGCCAAGGCGGTGATGGATGCCGGCAACCTGGTGTCGGACGACATCCTGCTGGGTATGCTCGAATCGCGCCTGACCCAGGCCGATGTCGCCAAGGGCTTCATCCTGGACGGCTACCCGCGCAACGTGGCCCAGGCCAACGCGATGGACGGCCTGCTGGCCAAGATCGGCAAGCCGCTGGATGCGGTGGTGCAGCTGGACGTGGCCACCGAGCTGCTGGTCGAGCGCATTGCCGGCCGTGCCCAGGAGCAGGGCCGTGCCGACGACAACCCCGAATCGGTGCGCCAGCGCCTGCAGGTCTACAACGACCAGACCGCCCCGGTGGTCGACTTCTACGCCGGCCGTGGCACCCTGGCCCGCGTCGATGGCGTGGGCGAGCTGGACGAGATCGAAGCCCGCATCCTGGCAGCGATCCAGCACTGAATCCGTCGGGCCGGCCATGCCGCCGGCTCCTTCGGGTACAAAAACACAGGCCTGATCCTTGCGGATCAGGCCTGTGTCGTTTCATAGGCGCCAGCGGAAGGCTTGCTCAAGGCCCCGCAGCATGAGCTCCCTTGGGGATGGCCTCTTGGGGAGTAGGACCGGTTCGGGTACTGCGGCTGGCGTTCTGAATTGTGTACGGGTTCACATAACATCGCTATCAGGAATTCCCCGACAGACGATTGGACTTTTCTCATAGTGGATGTAGGACTTGTCTGACCCTGATGCTGACAATGGCCCGATACAGCCGTGATCGGTCACAATCCCCGCTCATGAGCAACGTACATATCCTTGCAATCGCCGGCACCTTCATGGGCGGCGTGGCCGCGCTGGCGCGGGAACTGGGCCATGCGGTCAGCGGCAGCGACCAGGCCATCTACCCGCCCATGTCCACCCAGCTGGAACAGCTGGGCATCACCCTGGACCAGGGCTACCGGGCCGACAGCGTGCCCGCGGGCACCGACCAGGTCGTGGTCGGCAACGCCCTGTCGCGTGGCAACCCGGCCGTGGAAGCGGTGCTGGACCGGGGCCAGCGCTACATCTCCGGCGCGCAGTGGCTGGCCGAACAGGTGCTGCCGGGCCGTGACACCCTGGCCGTGGCCGGCACCCACGGCAAGACCACCACCACCACCATCCTCACCTGGCTGCTGGAAAGCGCCGGTCGCGCGCCGGGCTTCCTGATCGGGGGCGTGGCCGAGGATTTCGGTGTATCGGCGCGGGTAGGCCAGGGCCGCGAGTTCGTGGTCGAGGCCGACGAGTACGACACCGCCTTCTTCGACAAGCGCAGCAAGTTCGTGCATTACCGGCCGCTGGTGGCGATCCTCAACAACCTTGAGTACGACCACGCCGACATCTTCCCCGACGTGGCCGCGATCCAGCGCCAGTTCCACCATCTGGTGCGCACCGTGCCCGCGCGCGGTCGCCTGATCGTGAACGGCGAGGACCGCTACCTGGCCGAAGTGCTGGCGATGGGCTGCTGGACCCCGGTCGAGCGCTTCGGCTTCGAACCGTCGCTGGAATGGCATGCCGAACTGCTGGCCGCCGATGGCAGCGCCTTCCGCGTGCACCACCGCGGCCAGCCGCTGGGCGATGTGCAGTGGTCACTGCTGGGCCGCCACAACGTGCTCAACGGGCTGGCCGCGCTGGCCGCCGCGCATGCCGTGGGCGTGGCCCCGGCCGAGGTCATTCCGGCCCTGGCGCGCTTCAGCAGCGTCAAGCGCCGCATGGAAGTGATCGGCAGCCACGACGGCATCACCATCTACGACGACTTCGCCCACCACCCGACCGCGATCGCCACCACCCTGGAAGGCCTGCGCGCCAAGGTCGGCGATGCACGCATCGTGGTGGCCATGGAGCCGCGCAGCAATTCGATGCGGCTGGGCGCCCATGCGCAGGCGCTGGCGCCGTCGCTGGCGCTGGCCGACGAAGTAGTGTTCCTGCACCGCCCGGAACTGGCCTGGGACGCCGCCGCGGTGATCGCTGCGGTGCGTGGCACGGCGCACGCGGTGCCCGATACCGATGCGCTGCTGGCCCGCCTGCAGGCCGACGTGCGCAGCGGCGACCACGTGGTGTTCATGTCCAACGGCGGCTTCGACGCCGCGCCGCGCCGGCTGCTGGCCGCGCTGCAGGGCCGATGAGCGCCGATACCGCGCTGCCGCTGTTCCCGTTGCACACCGCGCTGGTGCCGGGCGCGGTACTGGGCCTGCGCGTGTTCGAACGGCGCTACCTGGACCTGGTGCGCGACTGCGGGCGCAGCGGCGAAGGCTTCGGCGTGTGCCTGATCCTGGACGGCCAGGAAGTGGGTGAGCCGGCCACCCCGGCCGCCTACGGCGTGCAGGTGCGCATCGAGGATTTCGACGTGGGCGCCGATGGCGTGCTGCAGCTGCGGCTGCGTGGCACCCGCCGCTTCCATGTCGAGCGCACGCGGGTGCGTGACAATGGCCTGGTGGTGGCCGACGTGCGCTGGTGCGACGAGGATCCCGATGACGAGCTGCGGCCGCAGCACGCGCTGCTGGCCACCGTGCTGGGGCACATCATCGAGCAGGCCGGCGAGACCTATGCACCGGCCACGCCGGCGCTGCTGGACCAGGCCAGCTGGGTGGGCTGGCGCCTGGCCGAACTGCTGCCGCTGGCCGAACAGCAGCGCCTGCAGCTGCTGCAGCTGGACGATCCGCACCAGCGCCTGCAGCAGTTGCTGGGCTGGATGCCGTAAAGCCCTGCATTTGGTAGGTGCGCACCTTGGTGCGCACGCTCTGCGTGCCATCCACGCATGGCGTGGATCTACCGGATGCCGTAATGCCCTGCATTTGGTAGGTGCGCACCTTGGTGCGCACGCTCGGCCTGCCATCCACGCATGGCGTGGATCTACCGGATGCCGTAAAGCCCTGCGTTCGGTAGGTGCGCACTTGGTGCGCACGCTCGGCGTGCGATCCACGCATGGCGTGGATCTACCGGATGCCGTAAAACCTTGCATTTGGTAGGTGCGCACCTTGGTGCGCACGCTCGGCCTGCCATCCACGCATGGCGTGGATCTACCGGATGCCGTAAAGCCCTGCGTTTGGTAGGTGCGCACCTTGGTGCGCACGCTTGGCCTGCCATCCAGGCAAGGCGTGGATCTACCGGATGCCGTAAGCCCTGTGTTTGGCAGGTGCGCACCTTGGTGCGCACGCTTGGCCTGCCATCCACGCATGGCGTGGATCTACGCCGCCGGGCATGGCCCGGCGCTACCCCGCAGAACCGCGGTAGCGCTGGGCCATGCCCGGCGGATGCATCACGGCTGCGTCTGCAACCTCAACACCGGCAACCCGGTTTCGCTGTGCACGTCTTCGCGCTGCGGCAGGCCCTGCACGGCATCCTTCACCGCGTTGAACGCCGGATCGACGCCGCGCACCGGGTGCCACATGCCGATCCACTCGAAGTGCCGTTCATAGCGCAGCGTCTGCGCACTGCCCAGCCACAGCGGCACCGCGCCAGGCTGCAGCTGCATCGGCGCCGGCCACAGGCGCAGCACGTAGCGCTCTTCCGGGCGCGCGCCCTGGCGCACCATCAACAGCGCTTCCACCCGCGTATCCAGCGTGGCCGGCAGCACCGGCAGCTGCTCGGCGCCGGTGTTCTTGTCCAGCATCAGCAGTGCTTCTTCCCAGCCGGCCTGCGCCTGCACCCGCCAGCCGCGGGCTTCAAGCTGGGCCTGCAGCGGTGCCAGCGGGCCAGCCACCTGCACATCCAGCGGCCAGCGCTGGTCATCGTCGAATTCATTGCGGCGCGCCGGCAGTGTCGCCCAGCCCTGTTGCCACCAGGCCTGCCGATCCATCGCCAGCGGTGCCGGCAGCGCCGGTTCAAAGCGCTGCAGCTTCACCGGAATATTGCGCGGCGCGTACCACATGGCCGCCAGCGCGAACACGCCGTAGAACAGCCAGGCCACCGGCTTCACCCAGAACGAGCGGTTGAAGCGGCGGCGGTAGGCGATGCCCAGCACCAGCAGCCAGAACGTGCCGAACAACATGCCGCCGATCACATCGCTCAGCCAGTGAGCGCCCAGGTACAGGCGGGCAAAGCCGATCAGGCTGACCACGATGCCCGACACCAGGTAGGGCCACACGCGCGTGCGCCCGGGCATTTCGCGTGCGATCAGCACGGCGAAGAAGCCGAAGGTGATGGTGGCCATGGTGACCGACACCGACGGGAAGCCGAAGCCACTGCTGGCATCCAGCGGGCGCACCACGTCCACCGTGGCGCCCAGCAGCATGGTCAGGGCCAGGCCGAAGGCCAGCGCCGCGAGCCAGTGCGCGGCGGCCATCCAGCGCCGGCGCCACACCAGGTAGCCCATGCCGGCGGCCGTGGCCGGCAGCAGCACCTGCCAGGCACCCAGTGAAGCCAGTGCGGCCATCGGGTAGTCGGCCAACGGGTTGCGCAGGGCCAGCATGGCCTGGTGCACCCACAGATCGACGGCCAGCGGTTCGCCGTGCGCCACCACCACCGTCAACAGTGCGAACCAGCCCCAGCCCAGCACCAGCAGCATCAGTGCCAGCATGGCCAAGGGCACCGATTCGCGGCGCTTGGGGTCCAGCACGCCCACGGTGTAGCGGCCCAGGGTGGGATGGCGGTTGGACCAGTCCAGCAACCGGGCCAGCCAATGGTCCATGCGCGCGGCCGACCAGCGGTAGCCATACAGCACCAGCGCCCAGACCACGCCCATCAGCACCACCAGCAAGCCGATGACCACCACCAGCCGGCCGGCGACGGCGGCCACCGCGTCATAGGCTTCACCCAGCACCCAGCCGGGCGCCAGGAACAGCAGTGCCCAGGAAATGCTGGCGATGCCGCTGGCCTGCACGTAGCGGCTGGCCGGCATGTTCATCATGCCGGCGATGGCCGGCACGAATGGCCGGATCGCGCCGACGTAGCGGGCCACCAGGATGCTTTTGAACGCATTGCGGCGGAACAGGTTCTCGCCGCGATCCAGCAACTGTGGGTAACGGCTGAACGGCCACACGCCGCGCAGGCGGTCGCCCCAGCGGCGGCCGATCCAATAGCTGATGCCGTCACCGGCGAAGGCACCCAGTGCCGCCGCCGCCACCGCATACGGTCCTGAGATCTGCCCCAGGCCGATGAACACACCCACCGCGAACAGCAACGGCAGCGCCGGCACGATCGCGCCCAGGATGATCACCGCATCGCAGAAGGCGATCAGAAAAATGACCGCGCCCGCCAGTACGGGGTGAGCGGCAATCCACGCAAGCGTGGCGTCGATCCATGAAGAGTCCATTGCACGATTATAGAGGCGTGAAGGTGACTGGTTCCCAGCCGCTTCGTGACCGTTTGCAACCACCGCCATCGCCTAGAATGGCAGCATGCCGTACACGCCCGACGCTCCATCACACGCTTTGAAGGCCGACAGCTTCGGCCGCATCCTGCTGGTTGAAGGGCCGCAGGGCCGTTTCGTACGCCGCGATCTGCGCGCCACGCCGCTGTGGCTGCGGCTTCCCGCCTGGTGGTTGGCCCGTCGCGAAGCGCGCGCGCTGCAGTACATTCACGGCATGGCCGACGTGCCGCAGCTGCTGGCCTGGAACGGCCACCACCTGGACCGCAGCTTCATGGCCGGCGATGCCATGTACCAGCGCCCGCCACGGGGCGACGTGGCCTGGTTCCATGCCGCGCGGCGCCTGCTGCAGCAGCTGCACCGCCGTGGGGTGGCGCACAATGACCTGGCCAAGGAAGCGAACTGGCTGGTGACCGAGGACGGGCGACCGGCGCTGATCGACTTCCAGCTGGCGGTGATCGGCCACCCGCGCTCGCGCTGGATGCGCCTGCTGGCCCGCGAGGACCTGCGTCACCTGCTCAAGCACAAGCGCATGTACTGCCGCCAGTCGCTGACCCCAGTGGAAAAGCGCGTACTGAAGCGCACCTCGTGGGTCCGCGAGCTGTGGTTCGCCACGGGCAAACCGGTCTATCGCTTTGTGACCCGGCGCATCCTGCATTGGGAAGACAACGAGGGGCAGGGGCCCAAGCCGTGAGCGCGGCGCGTGTACGGACCACCGTGCCCGGTGCAGGCAGCGTGCTCGGTGGGCAGTTGGCCGGCGCCGATTTCGTACATGCCTGCCAGGCGCACACCCGGCGCGACGGGCGCACGGCCCTGCAGGCCTACCGCGACATGGCCGCGACCATTCCCGCCTGGTTCGATGGGCTGATGGCCCTGCGCAACCGCGGCATGGCCCTGCTGGGCATGAAGGACCTGGGCTCGCTGCGTGCGGTGCAGGCCGCCGCAGCCCCGCGGCCGGGCCAGCGCCTGGGCATCTTCACCCTGCAGTCGCTGGATGACGATGCCATCGTGCTGGAAGACGACGACCGCCACCTGCGCGTGCAGCTGGCCCTGCAATGGCAGGGCGATCTGCTGGAAGTGGCCACCGTGGTGCATACCCACAACGCGTTCGGGCGTGTGTACATGCTGCCGGTCGCACCGGTGCACCGCCTGATCGTGCCGTACCTGCTGCGCCGGCAGGTGCAGGCGTACCGCTGACGACGCACTCCGGTAGCGCCGGGCCACGCCCGGCGTCACTGTAGATCCACGCCATGCCCGGCGGTTCGGTAGATCCACGCCATGCGTGGATGCAGCAGTAGATCCACGCCATGCGTGGATGGTTCGGTAGAACCACGCCATGCGTGGATGCTGTGCAGCAGTCGAGCAAGCTCGACTCTACCGCCTGCCACGGCCCGGCGCCGTTATGGGGCGGCAGGTACCAGCTGCTGGCCGATGAAGTTGCGCTGCCCGTCGAAGTCGTAGCCGATCTGCAGATGGCCCACGTCGGGGCAGGCATGGCAGTCGCGCAGTGGCGTGCGGTACAGCAGACGGATGCCGCCGCCGTCCAGCGGCGCGGTGCCGGTGGCCTGTGCCGGCGGGAACGGGGTGGCCTGCGGGTTGGCCTGCAGCACCGCCTGCACGCCTGGGTCGGCACGCAGCGCATCATCCAGCTGCACGGCATCCACATCGATCCGCTTGCCGGACGCATCGACCAGGCGCGTGCCTTCGTTGGTATTGGCGCGGAACGGGTAAGCCACCGTGGCCACGCCCAGGCCATCGTGCTCATGCCAGGCGGTCACGTAGGCCAGCTCGCCGGCGCTGGACAGCTGGCCGGCTGCGGCAACGGCATCGGCACTGGCCCCGCCATCGCGCATGGCCTTGGCCAGGCAGTCGCGGGTGGCCGCGGTGTCGCCCTGGCGGCAGGCATTCAGGTCACCATCCCACACCACCGCTTCGCTCCAGCGCAACGACCCATCGGCGGCCTTGGCGGCAGCAGGCGCGTCGTCGCCGGCCGATGCAGCGCCGGATTCCGGCGGGCGACCCTGGCAGGCGGCAAGCAGGGCCAGGCCCAGGGCAGGCAGCAGCAGACGGGAACGGCGCATGGCGTACACCTCGTGCGTTGACCGGGGGACCAGTATCGTCAACGTGCGGTGAACTCCGCGTCGGCGCGGCATACTAGCGGCTCATTGCATACGCTGGAGTGTGGAACGTGGGCAGTCTGCAGGGCAAAACCCTTTTCATCACCGGCGCCTCGCGTGGCATCGGCCTGGCCATCGCACTGCGCGCGGCGCGTGACGGCGCCAACGTGGCCATCGCCGCGAAGTCGTCGGTACCCAACCCGAAGC
This sequence comes from Stenotrophomonas sp. YAU14A_MKIMI4_1, assembly GCF_003086855.1. Taxonomy (NCBI): domain Bacteria; kingdom Pseudomonadati; phylum Pseudomonadota; class Gammaproteobacteria; order Lysobacterales; family Lysobacteraceae; genus Stenotrophomonas; species Stenotrophomonas sp. YAU14A_MKIMI4_1. The sequence goes on along the minus strand of NZ_CP025998.1, from coordinate 3,586,866 downwards.
TGCCGGGCACCATCCACAGCGCCGCCGAAGCGGTCACCGCCGTCGGTGGCCAGGGCCTGGCGCTGAAGTGCGACATCCGCGAAGAAGACCAGGTGCAGGCCGCCGTGGCCGCGGCCGTGGATACCTTTGGCGGCATCGACATCCTGGTCAACAACGCCAGTGCCATCTGGCTGCGCGGCACCTTGGACACGCCGATGAAGCGCTTCGACCTGATGCAGCAGGTCAATGCACGCGGCAGCTTCCTGTGCGCGCAGGCCTGCCTGCCGTACCTGCTGCAGGCGCCCAATCCGCACATCCTGACCCTGGCGCCGCCGCCCAGCCTGGACCAGAAATGGTGGGCGCCGCACACCGGCTACACCCTGGCCAAGATGGGCATGAGCTTCGTCACCCTGGGCCTGGCCGCCGAGTTCGGCCCGCAGGGCGTGGCGGTGAATGCGCTGTGGCCGCGCACCGTCATCGCCACCGATGCGATCAACATGATTCCCGGCGTGGATGCGGCCGGCTGCCGCACGCCGCAGATCATGGCCGACGCCGCGCACGCGGTGCTGGTGCGGGAAGCGGCTGGTTTCCACGGTCGCTTCCTGCTCGATGACGAGGTGCTGGCCGAAGCGGGCGTGACCGATCTGTCCGGCTATGCGGTCGATCCATCGCGCGCCCTGCTGCCGGACCTGTTCCTGGACTGACCCGCGGCAGCCGATCTGCGGCAGGCGTCAAGGATCGCGCCTGCCACGGATCGCTAGAATGTCGGGCTGGAACCGATTTCAACAAGGATGTGATTGCATGAAGACGCCACTGCGTTCTGCGGCGCTGGTCGCTGCCTTGTCGCTGGCACTGGTCGCCTGCGGCAAGCTGCCCGGTGCGGCGGGCCCTGCCGAACACAACGGCCATGCCGATGCCGCAGACGCGTCGGCCGATGTATCGGACGCTGACGCGGCCGAGCTGGCAATGACCACCAAGCTCAACGCCTATATCGACTGCTACAACGATGTGGACAGTGGCCTGCACCAGGGCATCGACTACTACACCAGCTGGATGGCGGACCCGAAGGCCGGCCCGAGCGGTCGCGAGGATCGCCCGATCGGCCCGCCGGACCTGACCGCCGCCGATCTGAAGAACTGCGACACGAAGATCGCCAGCGCACGGGCTGCGCAGCCGCCGCTGCCGGTGCTGGATGCCGCCGCCCAGCAGTACCTGGACAGCCTGCATGCGCTGCAGCCGCTGGCCCATGCAGGCCACGACTATTATTCGCGCGAGGACTACCAGGACGATGACTTCGCCCGTGGCAAGGACATGCATGCGCCGCTGATGACCGCGCTGATGACCTTCGCCGAACACAGCCAGGCGTTCAGCAACGCGCTGGAAGCGCAGAACATGGCCGAGCAGAACGCAGCGCTGGAGGCAATGAAGCAGCGCGGTGAACTGACCCGCGAGTACTACCGCATGGCGATGATGCGCGACGCCAAGGCGCTGATCGACGTGATGGCCGAAGACCGCTTCGACGTCGCCCAGGCACAGACGTTGCTGGATGCGTTCAACCGCATTTCCGACGAAGCACATGCCGCCGTTGGCGGACAGGAGCCGGGGCGCATGCAGTGGAACAGCTTCGAGCATGAGGCGGAAGTGTTCCGCCGCGATGCGAAGTGGCGCCTGGAGCGCGTGTCCGGCAAACGTCCCTTCACCGACATCGAAAAGAAGTGGCTGGCACAGGGCTCGGACATTCCCAGCGGCTCGCCGGGGAAACTGCTGCAGACCTACAACACGCTGGTGGACGAGAGCAACCGGCAGTAATCGGTTTCCAGTTGACGTATATGGCACAGCCAAATGCGTCAGCCCCATGCGTGATCCCCGCAGCGCCCGCGTTTGCGAGCAATCGGGTGCAATCCAGGTGCAGCGCAGCCCGCGACCGGGCACGCTGGCGCCTCGTTTTTCTGTGTTGCCTGAGGAGTTTCCATGCGTGTTTCCCGTGTTTCCGTCCCCGTGCTGCTGGCTGGCGCGATGATCGGTCTCGCCGCCTGCGGTCCCGGCGGCGGCGCTCTGGTTGCCGACCGGAGCGTGGACAAGATCAATGCCTACATTGCCTGCTACAACGGCGTCGAAGCACCCGTGCGCGAGGGCTTCCAGACCTATACCGGCTGGATGGCCGATGCCGCCGCCGGCCCCACCGGCAAGGAAGCGCAGCCACGTTCGCCGGGCAAGGTGGCTTCGCACCGGGTGGAATACTGCGCGCAGCCGCTGACCGACGCGCTGGCGTTGGCCCCGGCCCTGCCGATGGACGCGGCGGTACGCGATTACCAGCAATCGTTCCAGACGCTGAACGTGCTGGTCGAACAGGCCGATGGCTACTTCACCCGCGAGGAGTACCGGCGTGACGGTGGCGAGGGCCTGCGTACCCAGCACGGGCCGCTGATGCAGGCCTATGCGGGGTTCTTCGAGGCCAGCGACGCGCTGGATGCTGCGCTGGAAAAGAGCGAGCAGGAACGCCGCGCCGTGCAGCTGCAGCAGATCGAGGACAGCGAAGGCCGCTCGTTGTCCTACTACCATCTGCGCATCGTCGGCGATGGCAAGCAGCTGGCGCTGGCCTTCCAGGCCGACGCTCCCGACCTGCCGGCGCTGCGCACACGCCTGGCCGAGTACCAGGGCCTGATCAAGGAAATCGAGGAGGCCGGTGTCGGCAAGGACAACCCGATGTGGGGCCATGTACGGCGTTCGGCGGACAAGCTGGTGCGCAGCGCCGGGCGTGGGGTGGAGCGCCTGAGCGAGGGCAAGCCGATCACCGCCGAAGCGCTGGCCGCCGAGCGCAAGGCCTCCGGCAGCTGGCTCACCTCCGATCCGGAAGGTGCGCAGTCGACCATCATGGACGCTTACAACGACCTGGTCACCACCAGCAACCGCATGCACTGACCAGACCGACGGGCAGCGCCGGGCCATGCCCGGCGGCTGCGATCAGCTGTTGAAGGTATCGGGAATGGCGTGGCCGCAACGGCGGCAATGCCGCGCATCGGGTTCATGGCCTTCCAGCCCGCAGTGCGGGCAGCCGCGGGCGTCGCGGCGCGCGGCCAGTTCGGCTTCGCGCATGCTGCTGGCCAGTTCGGCGGTGTAGATGCCGGTGGGCACGGCGATGATGCTGTAGCCGATCAAGATCAGCACCGAGGTGACGAAACGGCCCAGCACGGTCTGCGGCACGATATCGCCGAAACCGACCGTGGCCATGGTCACCACCGCCCAGTACATGCTGGCCGGGATGTTGCTGAAGCCGTGCTCGGGGCCTTCGATCACGTACATCAGGGTGCCGGCGATGATCGTGATGGTGATGACCGTGAACAGGAACAGCAGGATCTTGCGCCGGCTGCGCCACAGCGACTGCAGCAGGATGCCGCTTTCTTCGATGTAGCGGGTCAGCTTCAGGATGCGGAACACGCGCAGGATGCGCAGCGCGCGCACCACCAGCAGGCTCTGCGCGCCGGGCACGAACAGCGACAGATAGGCGGGCAGGATCGACAGCAGGTCGATGATTCCCCAGATGCTGACCGCATAGCGCAGCGGCCGTTTCACCACCGCCAGGCGCAGCAGGTACTCGATCGTGAACAGGGCGGTGAACACCCATTCGATCACGTACAGCCCGTCGGCCCAGGCCACGTGCAGGTGCTGCACGCTGTCGATCATCACCACCAGGATGCTGGCGATGATCGCCACCACCAGGATCAGGTCGAAATTGCGGGACGGCCGGGTGTCGTGCCGGTAGATGATGTCGAACCAGGTGCGGCGCCAGCCGGACGCGGTGGCGGGGTTCAGTTGGGGGGCGGAAAACGGGCGCATCGGTGCATTGTGCCGCAGGGGCTGGGGGGCGAGAATGGGGGTTCCTGAATCCTGCCCACTGCCATGACCGCCGCTACCGATCCGCTGATCTCCCTTTCGCACTACTACCTGCCGGTCTACAAGCCCCGCCAGGTGGTGTTGGAGCGAGGCCAGGGCGCCCGCGTGTGGGACAGCCAGGGCCGTGAATTCATCGACCTGGCCGCCGGCATTGCCGTGTGCGGCCTGGGCCATAACGACCCGGACCTGACCGCCGCGCTGGTGGAACAGGCCGGCAAGCTCTGGCACACCAGCAACGTGTTCTACAGTGCACCGCCGCTGCACCTGGCCGAAGAACTGGTGAAGGCCAGCCGCTTCGCCGAGCGCGTGTTCCTGTGCAATTCCGGCGCCGAAGCCAATGAAGTGGCGATCAAGATGGTGCGCAAGTGGGCGTCCAGCCAGGGCCGCCCGGCCGACAAGCGCGTCATCATCACCTTCCGCGGCAGCTTCCACGGCCGCACCCTGGGCGCGGTGACCGCCACCGCCCAGCCGAAGTACCAGGAAGGCTACGAGCCGCTGCCCGGTGGCTTCCGCTACATCGATTTCAACGATGAAGTGCAGCTGGAAACCGCGATGGCCGCCGGCGACGTGGCCGCGGTGATGCTGGAGCCGATCCAGGGCGAGGGCGGGGTGATGCCGGCCAAGTCTGGTTTCCTCAAGCGCGTGCGCGAGCTGTGCGACCAGCACAACGCGCTGCTGGTGCTGGACGAGATCCAGGCCGGCATGGGCCGCACCGGTACCCTGTTCGCGCATTGGCAGGACGATGTGGTGCCGGACATGGTCACCCTGGCCAAGGCCCTGGGCGGCGGCTTCCCGATCGGCGCCATGCTGGCCGGCCCGAAGGTGGCCGAAACCATGCAGTTCGGCGCCCACGGCACCACCTTCGGTGGCAACCCGCTGGCCGCTGCGGTGGCGCGGGTGGCGCTGCGCAAGCTGGGGTCGGCCGAGATCGCCGCCAACGTCAGCCGCCAGTCGAAGGCGCTGCGCGATGGGTTCGCCCGCATCAACGAAGAGTTCAACATCTTCAGCGATGTGCGCGGCCGTGGCCTGATGCTGGGCGCGGTGCTGAACAAGGATTTCGCCGGCCAGGCCGGTGCCATCCTGGACCACGCCGCCGACCAGGGCCTGCTGACCCTGCAGGCCGGTCCGGACGTGCTGCGCTTCGTGCCGTCGCTGAACATCACCGATGAAGAAGTGGCCGAAGGCCTGAAGCGACTGCGTGCGGCCATCGCCGCGTTCGTTGCCACGCGCTGATCGGGTAGCGCTTCAACACCTTCCCCAGCCCGCGACCGTCGCGCACGGTTTCGGCATGCAGCCCGGCCGCGCGCGCGCCGCGCACGTTGACGAACAGGTCATCCACGAACAGCGTGTGGCCTGGATCGGCATCCAGCCGCTGCAATGCGCGCTTGAACACCGCCGGGTCCGGCTTGCGGCCGCCCAGCATGCCGCTGCACAGCACCCGCGGCTGCAGGCGCGGGTGCAGGTCCGGCAGCAGTTGCGGCAGCACCTGCGCCATCAGGGGTCCGTTATTGGTCAGCACCGCCAGCGGCAGGGCGTCATCCAGGGCCAGCAAGCGCTGCACCACCGCCACCTGCGGCCGGCACGCGGCCCGGCGTGCGGCGATCCAGGTCGGCACATCCACGCTGACATCCAATGCGTGGCCCAGCTGTGCCAGATAGTCCTCGGTGCTGACCTGCCCGGCGTCGTAGGCGGTTTCCAGCCCACTGTCGAACAACGCGGCCTGCACCTGCGCGGTGCTGCGCTGCAGGGTCTGCGCCAGGTACAGCACGCGGCGCGCGCGCTGGTACTGCAGCAGCACGCCATCCACATCCAGCAGCAACAGTCGAATCTCCATGCCTGCAGCATGCCTCAGCGTGTGCACGGCATGCGACACCCTGTCGCAGCTCGTGCGCGCGGTCACTGCCTAGAATGAAGGTGAACCTGCAGGAGACGTGTTGATGAAAGCTTGGGGCGTGGCAATCGGACTGGGTGCGCTGCTGTTCGCACCGGCGGCAATGGCGCGGGTGTGTGCGGTGAGCATCGACAGCACCGACCAGATGACCTTCAGCAGCCGGCAGATCAAGGTGGCAGCCGACTGCAGCGAAGTGGACCTGACCCTGCGCCACACCGGCAAGCTGGCGGCCACCGCCATGGGCCACAACTGGGTGCTGACCCGCACGGCCGACTACCAGCCGGTGGCCCTGGCCGGCATGCGCATGAGCCTGGCCGACAGCTACCTGCCCAAGGCCGACAAGCGGGTGCTGGCGCATACCAAGGTGATCGGTGGCGGCGAGACGACGCGCGTGCGGTTTTCCACCAAGGGCCTGCAGAAGGGCGGTGATTACACCTTCTTCTGCTCGTTCCCGGGGCACTTCGCGATGATGAAGGGCAGCTTCGTCTTCGGTTGATATTCTTCGTGCCAACCAAGGTTGGCACCTACCAGGCCCAGGTAGAACCACGCCATGCGTGGATGGGTGCCCAAGGGTGCCAACCAAGGTCGGCACCCACCCGAGACCGCTTACCCCTTCGCGGCCTTGAACGCCACGCGTGCGGCGGCCAGCGTGGCCTCGATCACCGCATCGTCGTGCGCGCTGGACATGAACCCGGCTTCGTACGCCGACGGCGCCAGGAACACGCCCTGTTCCAGCATGGCGTGGAAGAAGCGGTTGAACGCCGGAATATCGCAGGCCGTGGCCTGGGCATAGGTCTCCACCTTTTCGCTGGTGAAGAACAGACCGAACATCGCGCCCACCTGGGTGGTGGTCACCGCCACGCCGGCTTCGGCGGCCGCCGCTTCCAGGCCGGCACACAGGCGCGCGGTGCGCTCGGCCAGGTCGGCATGGAAGCCCGGCTGCGATACCAGGTCGAGCATGGCGAGGCCGGCGGCCATCGCCACCGGATTGCCGCTGAGCGTGCCGGCCTGGTAGATCGGGCCGGCCGGTGCAATCTGCTGCATCAGGTCGCGGCGGCCACCATAGGCACCCACCGGCATGCCGCCGCCGATGATCTTGCCGAAGGTGGTCAGGTCCGGGGTGATGCCGTAGTGCGCCTGCGCGCCGCCCAGGGCCACGCGGAAACCGGTCATCACTTCATCGAAGATCAGCAGCGCACCGTGCTGCGTGCACAGCGCACGCAGGTGCTGCAGGTAACCCTCGCGCGGCGGAATGCAGTTGGCGTTGCCCACCACCGGTTCGATGATGAGCCCGGCAATCTCGCTGCCCTGCGCCTCGAACAGCGCGGTGGCCGCTTCGAAATCGTTGTAGGGCAGGGTCAGGGTCAGTTCGCTCAGGCCCGCCGGTACGCCCGGCGAGGTCGGCACGCCCAGGGTCAGCATGCCGCTGCCGGCCTTGACCAGGAACGAATCGCCGTGGCCGTGGTAGCAGCCTTCGAACTTCACGATACGGTTGCGGCCGGTGGCGCCGCGCGCCAGGCGGATGGCCGACAGCGTGGCTTCGGTGCCCGAATTGACCATGCGCACCATTTCGCACGACGGCACCAGCCGGGTGATGGTCTCGGCCATGGTCACTTCTGCCGCGCACGGCGCACCGAAGGACAGGCCGTTGTCGATCGCCCGCTTCACCGCCTGGCGCACGGCCGGGTGGTTGTGGCCGACGATCATCGGGCCCCACGAGCCCACGTAGTCGATGTAGCGGTTGCCGTCCACGTCGTACAGGTAGGCGCCGTCGGCGCGTTCGACGAAGAACGGTTCGCCGCCCACCGACTTGAACGCGCGCACCGGCGAATTGACGCCGCCCGGCAGCAGCTGCTGGGCGCGGGAGAACAGGGCGTGGGACTGGTCGTGGTTCATGGGGCTTTCCTGGGCATTACGCGAACTGGGCGAGGAAGGCGCGCTGGATCGCGACCGGGTCCGGTGCGGCATAGATGCCGCTGACCACGGCCACCAGGTCGGCGCCGGCGTCGATGATGGGACCCACATTGTCCGGGGTCAGGCCACCAATGGCCACCCGCGGCACGCCCAGTGCGGCGGTTTGCCGCAGCAGGTCGGTGTGGGCGCGGCTGCTGGTGATCTTCGTGGTGGTGGGGAAGAAGGCGCCGAAGGCCACGTAGCTGGCGCCCGCGGCCACGGCCTTTTCGGCGTTGGCCACCTGGTCGTAGCAGGACGCACCGATGATGGCGGCCGGGCCGAGCAGGGCACGCGCGCTGGGAATGTCACCGTCGGTGCCGCCCAGGTGCACGCCGGCCGCGCCCACGGCCTGCGCCAGCGCCGGGTCGTCGTTGATGATCAGCGGCACGCCGTGTCCGGCGCACAGCGCCTGCAGGGCGGTGGCCTGTTCCAGCCGCAGCGCATCGCTGGCGGTCTTGTTGCGGTACTGCAGCCAGGTGGCGCCGGCGGCCAGCAGCGGCGCGGTGCGTGCCAGCAGGCGCGCGGTATCGGCCTCGTCCGGGGTGATCAGGTAGACGCCGCGGGGCGCCGGGGAAGCTGCGTTCATGGATGGCTACCGGTAGAAGGGCCGCGGTGGGACAATGACGGCCAGTGAATCCAGCCTTGATTATCCGATGAGCGATGCCACCCCCACCACCTTGCGCACCTGGATGTGCGTGGTCTGCGGCTTCATCTACCGTGAGGCGGACGGGCTGCCGGAAGAGGGCATCGCCCCGGGCACGCGCTGGGAGGACATTCCCGAGACCTGGACCTGCCCCGATTGCGGGGTGACCAAGGACGATTTCGAGATGGTCGAGATCGATTGATTGGGGCGCCGCCGGGCATGGCCCGGCGCTACCGGTCAATGCAACCGCGGCATCGGCCCGCCCAGGTCGATCAGCTTCTCGCGCAGCCACTGCGCATCGCTGGCGTCCGGGTTGCGCTTCAGGTACTGCCCCAGGTCATGCCGGGCGCCGGCCAGGTATTCCAGCTGCAGATAGGCCAGGCCACGGTCGCGCAGGGCATCGTCCTGTTCCGGGGCCAGTTTCAGCAGTCGGTCGGCGCTGCGCGCGGCACGGTCCCATTCGCCGGCTTCGGCATAGACGCCATGCAGGTTGCGCAGCATGCGGATCAGGATCGCCCGGCTCGGCGCCGGATCCAGGATCTGCGCCAGCACCTGGTCATCCGGCGCCTGCCCGCCCAGGTGTGACTTGGCGCGTTCGCGCAGCTCGTCCACGTCCAGCGGGCGACCGCCATTGAACGGGTCCATCACCAGCACCCCGTCGTCCACGGGCAGGCGCACCAGGAAATGGCCGGGGAAGGACACCCCGTCCAGCGGAATGCCCAGCCGCCGGGCCACTTCCATCTGCACCAGGGCCAGCGAAATGGGATTGCCCAGGCGCCGTTCGAACACCTGGTTGAGGTAGCTGTTGCGCGGGTCGTAGTACTGCTGGTGGTCACCGCTGTAACCCAGCTCGTCGAACAGGTGGCGGTTCACCGCGGCCATCTTCATCGGCCAGCGCTCGATCGTGTCCACTTCGGCGCGCAGGTGATCGACATGGCTCTGCACCAGCGCCTCGTACACGCCGGGTTGAAGATCGGGGTATTCATCGCGCGCGATCAGCAGCGCGGTCGGCAACAGTGGCAGCGCCTCGTCATCGAGGTCGGCCAGTGCATCCCAGTCGGGGAGTGTGATCCGGTCCTGCATGGCGACAGACTGGCGGCAATCGCAGGCGGTTTCAAGCGGTGCGGCGTGAATTCCGCATGTCGTTGTTCCCCATCCACGCATGGCGTGGATCTACCGTCAGATATCGAAATCAATCTGGGGTCGGAGCCCGTTGCGCAGCAACGGGGTCCGACCCCGTGCCGTTCCAACAGATCGCGGGAACCTGTAGAAGGCGGGGTGGGTCCGGTGGCGGGGGTGTCCGCGGCATGGATGCCGCGGCCAAGGCTACAGGGACGTACTTGCGCCGTCCCCCGCCACCGGACCCACCGCGCATCCCTCGAAATGCACGAATTTGACGTTGCCGTTGATGTTGATTCGGCGGGTGCCGGGCGCAGCCCGGCGGTCCGTCAGTTCTCGATGCCCGGGCCGAAGGTCAGTGCGGTGCCGTCCTTCAGCTTCAGCTTTTCCGCCTGGCCCGCATTGAGCTCCAGCACGTAGCGGGCCGGGCCGCTGCTGGGGTAGGGCGGGCAGCGGTCGCCGGCCGAGCAGGGCGGCACATCGCGCTGCTGGCTGACCAGCCGGCGCTGGCTGTCGAAGTACAGGATGTCCAGCGCGATCCGGGTGTTCTTCATCCAGTACGCCTGCATCTCCTCCTGCTCGTGCACGAACAGCATGCCGTGGTCGGCCGGCATCTGGTCGCGGAACATCAGGCCGCGGGCGCGGGTGTCATCGTTGGTGGCCAGCTCGACTTTGTAACGGGCGCCGTCCAGCTCCACCCAGTGGCGGGCGGCATCGGTGGCACAGCCGGTCAGGGCCAGCAGCGGAAGCATCAGCAGCGAACGCAACAGCGACATCATCAGAGTCCTTCGCAGGGGTCAGAGCACGACCGGCGGTTCACCGCCGACAATCACCACATCGGCGCGGCGGCGCGCGAACAGGCCCACGCAGACCACGCCCGGCAGCTGGTTCAGCTCGCGCTCCAGCTTTTCCGGATCGGTGATCTGCAGGTTGTGGATGTCCAGGATCTGGTTGCCGTTGTCGGTCACCACGCCCTCGCGCCAGGTCGGCTGGCCGCCGGTCATGTCGCGGATCTGTCGGGCCACCAGGCTGCGCGCCATCGGAATCACTTCCACCGGCAGCGGGAAATTGCCCAGCACCGGCACCTGCTTGCTGGGATCGACGATGCAGACGAAACGCTCGCTGGCCTCGGCGATGATCTTTTCGCGGGTCAGCGCCGCGCCACCGCCCTTGATCAGGCACTTGCCCGGATCGCACTCATCGGCGCCGTCCACGTACAGCGACAGGTTGCCGGTGTGGTTCAGCTCGATCACCTCGATGCCGTGCTGCTTCAGGCGCGCGGTGCTCTGTTCCGAACTGGACACCGCGCCCTTGATGCGGTGCTGGATGCGGGCCAGCGCATCGATGAAGTAGGCCACGGTGGAACCGGTGCCGACCCCGACGATCATGCCGTCTTCGACGTATTCGATGGCTTTTTCAGCGGCCAGGCGCTTGGCTTCGGACATGGGAAAACTCTCAGGCAGGGAATCAGGATTTCTTTTCCAGCGACAGCAGCAGCTTCCACTGCGGGGCCGTCACCGGGAACACCGACAGGCGGTTGCCCTTGGCAACCAGCGGGAAACCTTCGCCAAGTTCGTCGGCGTGCAGCTTGATCTCGTCCAGCGCGATCACCTGCGGCAGCTTGCGGTCGAAGGCCACGTCCACCAGCATCCAGCGCGGGTTCTCGCGCGTGCTCTTGGGGTCGTGGTAGTCGGATTCCGGGTCGAACTGGGTGTCGTCCGGGTAGGCCGGGCTGGCCACGGTGGCCAGGCCGACGATGCCGGGCACCTTGGTATTGGAGTGGTAGAACAGGATGCCGTCGCCCACCTGCATGCCGTCGCGCATGAAGTTGCGCGCCTGGTAGTTGCGCACGCCGTTCCAGGGCTCGACCTTCACCTTGGCCAGGTCATCGATGGAAAAAGCGTCCGGTTCGGACTTCATCAGCCAATAGCGCTTGCGGGCGGTCATGCGTTCACGGGGGCAGCGGAGGGGAACAGGGTGCCGTCTTCGGTGCAGATCGCATCCACCGGCACGTCCCACGACGCCACCGGCAAGGACTCGACCTGCTGCGCGGCGAACGCGGCACCCACCAGCCAGGGCGGTGCCGGCCGGTCGTGGCGGAAGGCGAAGCTGCGATCATACCAGCCGCCCCCCATGCCCAGCCGCCGGCACTGCGCGTCGAAGCCCACCAGCGGGGTGACCACCAGCGCCATCTGGCTGGCGTCCAGGGTGTCGGCCACGGCCACATCGGGCTCGGGAATGCCGTAGCGGTTGCTGGTCAGGGGCTGGCCCGGCCGCCACGGCGCAAAGCGCAGCACATCGCCGGCCAGCACCGGCAGGCAATAGGCCACGGTGTCAGGCAGCTGCAGTTGCCAGCGGTGCAGGGCGATCTCGCCATCCAGCGCCCAGTAGCCGGCCACGGCGCCTTCGCGCGGGGCGAAGGGCAGGGCCAGCAGGGCGTCGGCCAGCGATTCGGCAGCCGCAATGCGGATGGGCGCGGAAAGTGCGCGGCGGCGTTGCCGCAGGTCGTGGCGCAGGGCCTGGCGCGGGTCGGTCATGGCAGGTGGCGGCAGGAAACAGCGGCCATTGTGCCGGAAAGAACAAGGGCGACGCCCGAAGACGCCGCCCTTGCTGGAATATTGCATTCTCCGCAATGTCGATGCATGCGAAACGACCTTGAACCCGGGGGCTCAAGTGGGAACGCTGGAGAACCATCGGGCTTCCCGCTACAAGGCGGACCTGCACTCCCGGCGCTGTCGCGCTCCCGGTGTCGTTCTTAAGGGACAAGGCGAATGTTTGCACATGCCGTCGAGTACCGCAGAGAACGCGTGGCCATTATAGCCAGCGTGCACGATCTGGATAGGCCGTTCGTCGGCAACAGTCCGTGCCAATTCAGATATGAGAAGACGCGTTGTGCGCGTTGCTCACACGCTGCTATCGATCGCGCGGTCCAGGCGCCGGTTCAGATCGGCCAGCGTCTGCTGCAGAGCCACGGCCTGGCGCGCGTTCTCGTCGCGCAGCAGTTGCAGCTCGTGGGCCAGATTCAGTGCGGCCAGCACCGCCACCCGATCGACGGCGGCCATGCGGTTGCTGCCGCGGATCTCGCGCATGCGTGCATCCAGCAGGCGCGCGGCGGCCATCAGGCTGTCGCGTTCATCGCCGCCCACGCCCACGGTGTATTCACGATCGAGGATGCGGACACTGACCGGTTCTGCGCTCATGTGTGCTGCTCCAGGGATTTGAGCCGGCTGATCATCGCTTCCACCCGCGAGCGGGCCTGTTCGTTCTTGGCCAGCAGGGTGGACCGCTCGGCCACCAGCTGTTCCTGCTGGTGGCGCAGGCTGCGGTTCTCCTCGGCCAGGCGCTGGTTGCGCTCCAGCAGCGCTTCCACGCGGGCGGCAAAAGCCTGCAGCTGGGCAAGGGGGTCGGCGGGTTCCATGCCGCACGATAGGCAAGCCGGGTAAGGCCGGTCAAGCGTTGTCGCAGCAGGGCCGGACTGCCACGAGGACGACCCGGTTGGGTTGCTACACTACAGGGCTCACGGGCGCGCGCGTGCGCGCCCCGGGTTTCCCTTACGAACGAGCCGCACGATGACTGAACTTCCCTCCGTCGACGACGTTTCCCGCGCCAGCCAGGAACTGGGCCTGGGTGCCACCGCTGCCGAGCTGCATGGCGGCCTGTGCGGCTGGCTGGCGGCCGGCGGCGCCCCCGGCAACGACTGGCCGGCCCGGGTGCTGGCCGACGACAACCTGGCCCCGGTCGCCCCCGGCAGCGCGCTGGCGCAGCTGCTGGAAGCCACCATCAAGCAGCTGGAAGACCGCGATTTCGCCTTCGAACTGCTGCTGACCGACAACGACGATGTGGCCGCGCAGGCCGATGCCATGTTCAGCTGGACCCGTTCGTTCCTGGGCGGCTTCGGCCTGGGCAGCGGCGGCCGCCGTCCCACCCTGTCCGAAGAGGGCGAGGAAGCGCTGACCGACATGGCCAGCTTGGCGCGTGCCTCCAGCGAGGATTTCGAAGCCGGCGGCGAGGACGATGACGAGGCGCTGTCGGAAATCGAGGAATTCATCCGCGTGGCAGTGCTGCTGCTGCACGGCGATGTGGTGCTGGCCGCGCGCCACCGCCAGCGCCTGAACTGATGGATATCAAGCAGCGCACCGGCATTGCCGCCGGCGAGTACAAGCGCCGCCGCCGCCAGCTGATGGACATGGCCGGCGACGATGCGATCCTGGTCCTGCCGGCGGCCTCGGAGAAGGTGCGCAGCCTGGATACCCATTTCCCGTTCCGCCAGGATTCGGATTTCCAGTACCTGAGCGGCTTCCCGGAACCGGAGGCCGTGCTGGTGCTGATTCCCGGCCGCCGCCACGGCGAGGCCATCCTGTTCTGCCGTGAGCGCGATGCCGAGCGCGAGGCGTGGGATGGCAGCCGCGCGGGCCAGGACGGGGCGGTGGCGCACTACGGCATGGACGATGCCTACCCGATCGATGATCTGGACGACATCCTGCCGGGGCTGCTGGAAGGGCGCTCGCGCGTCTATTACCACTTCGGCCGCGAAGCGGATTTCGACCTGAAGCTGATTGGCTGGGTGAACCGCGTGCGCTCGCAGGTGCGCCACGGCGCGCAGCCGCCGCACGAGTTCCTGGAACTGGGGCACCTGCTGCACGAGCAGCGCCTGTTCAAATCCGGTGCCGAAGTGGCGTTGATGCAGCATGCGGCGCAGATCAGCGTGCGTGCGCACCTGGCGGCAATGCACGCGGCCAAGGCGGGCATCCACGAGTACGAACTGCAGGCCGAACTGGAGCGGGTGTTCCGCGCCAGCGATGCCGTTCCCGCGTACTGCAGCATTGTCGGTGCCGGTCGCAACGGCTGCATCCTGCATTACCGCGACAACAATGCGCGCTCGCGCGACGGCGAACTGGTGCTGATCGATGCGGGCGCCGAATACCGCGGCTACGCCAGCGACATCACCCGCACCTTCCCGGTGAACGGCCGCTTCACTGCCGAACAGCGTGCACTGCACGATCTGGTCGGCCAGGCGCAGGCCGCCGCCATGGCGCAGGCGCGCCCGGGCGTGGCCTACGAGACCGGCCACCTGGCCGCCGTGCAGACCCTGACCGAGGGCCTGCTGCGGCTGGGCCTGCTGAAGGGCACGCTGGAAAAGAACCTGGCCGAAGGGCTGTACCAGCGTTTCTACCGGCACAAGACCGGGCACTGGATCGGCCTGGACGTACACGATGTGGGCGACTACCGGCTGGCCGGCGAATCGCGCCTGCTGGAGCCGGGCATGGCCTTCACCATCGAGCCGGGCCTGTACATCGGCGTGGACGACACCACGGTGGAACCGCGCTGGCGCGGTATCGGCATCCGCACCGAGGATGACGTGCTGATCACCGACGACGGCCATCGCGTGCTGACCGAAGGCCTGGCGCGCAGCGCCGACGAGATCGAAGCGGTGATGGCCGGTTGAGCCGGACTGCGTAGAGTCGAGCTTGCTCGACTGAAGCAACGGCACCGGCCAAAGCAAGAGCGGCATTCGGTGGGATGGCGGGGCACTGCGGGTTTGCGGGGACGCCGCAAACCCGCAATGCCCCGCCTTCGACGG
The DNA here is from genome assembly GCF_003086855.1 of Stenotrophomonas sp. YAU14A_MKIMI4_1. NCBI lineage: Bacteria > Pseudomonadati > Pseudomonadota > Gammaproteobacteria > Lysobacterales > Lysobacteraceae > Stenotrophomonas > Stenotrophomonas sp. YAU14A_MKIMI4_1. The sequence goes on along the minus strand of NZ_CP025998.1, from coordinate 3,571,806 downwards.
GTTCACGCGGCTGTTGGTGGGTGCCGACCGTTGGTCGGCACATTTGTCAGGTATCGAATGAATCATCCACGCATGGCGTGGATCTACTGGCGACGGCAGTTGTTGGTAGGTGTCGACCTTGGTCGACACAGAGCGAGCGCAGCGAGCGACCCGCTCTTGATTTTCTTTTTTCTTTTCCGTGGCTGGACGCGCACGGAAATTGTCAGAGGTGGGGCGGGGTGGGTTCGCGGGGGTGTCCGCGGCATGGATGCCGCGGACAAGCCTCCAGGGACGGATTCACGGCGTCCCCCGCGAACCCACCCCGCCCCGCCAAGCGCGGTTTTTGATCCCAGCGCCCAGCCACGAGGGGCTCAGCCGTTGGCTGCCGCAAACGCCGGGCGGGTCAGGTTGTCCGCGTCGCCTTCGGTGCACAGCACTTCGTCTTCGATGCGGATGCCACCGTAGGGGCGGAAGAAATCCACGCGGTCCCAGTTGATCGCATCGCCATGGCCGGCCGCCTTCACTTCGTTCAACAGCATGTCGATGAAGTACAGGCCCGGTTCGATGGTCACCACCATGCCCGGTTCCAGCACGCGGGTCAGGCGCAGGTAGGGGTGGCCGGCCGGGCGCTCGATGCGGCCGCCGTCTTCGCCGGCCGCGAAACCGGCCACGTCGTGTACCTGCAGGCCGATCAGGTGGCCGATGCCGTGCGGGAAGAACGCGGCGCTGACGCCGGTTTCCAGCGCGGTCTGCGGCGAAACCTTGATCACGCCGAAGTCCTTCAGCACGCCCATCAGCGACAGGTGCGCGTCCACGTGCAGCTGCTTGTAGTCGAAGCCGGCACGCACGGCCGCGCACATCTGCTGCTGGGCCGCGTCCACCGCATCGATCATCGCGGCGAACTCGTCGTGGCCGTGCGCGGCGTAGGTGCGGGTGATGTCGCTGGCGTAGCCGAGGGCGCTGGCACCGGCATCGATCAGGAAGCTGCGCAGCGGCTGCGGTGCCTTGCGGCCCAGCTCGGTGTAATGCAGCACGGCCGCGTGTTCGTTCAGGGCCACGATGTTGCCGTAGGGCAGCTCGTTGGCATCCTGGCCGACGGCCTGGCAGTACGCCATGTGGATGTTGAATTCGTCGGCACCGTTGCGGAAGGCGGCCTCGGCCGCGCGGTGGCCGCGCACGCCCAGCACCTGCGCCTGGCGCATCAGGGCCACTTCATACGGCGTCTTGTAGGCGCGGTGCCATTCCAGGTAGTTCACCACCGGCGCCGGGTTGTTCGGCACGTAGGCGCCCAGCGCGCTCTGCGGCTCACCCAGTATCGCGCAGCGGGCCGGGTTGGCCGGCAGCAGGGCCAGCGCCTCGTCCGGCGTGCGGATGATGTGGATGTCGAAGTGCTCCACCCACCAGCCGCTGGGGGCATCGGGCACCACGTGCCAGTAGTCGAAGGGCTGGTGGAAGATCACCGCCGGGCGCTTGCCCGGGGTGAACACCACCCAGCTGTTGGGCACGCGGGTGAGCGGCAGCCAGGCCTTGAACTGCGGGTTCACCGCATAGGGGTAATCACGATCGTCGAACACCTGGTAATGCAGGGTGCCGCTGGGCACCACCAGATGGTCGAAGCCGCCGCGCGCCAGCGCCTGTTCGGCGCGTCGGCACAGCACGGCCAGGTGGTCGGAATACAGGGCGCCGGGGTCTTGCTGGATCATTGCGGTGGCTCGACACGGAAAACGGCCTTAGATTCTGCCGCATACGGCGAAAAACCGCTGTGCCGGAACCGGCACTCAGCCTGTCGAAACCGGCGCCTGATCGTTGTCCTCGCCGATCCAGCCGCGCAGCAGCTGGCGGTGCTCGCGCGACAGGGTCAGGAAACGGAAGCCGGCCCAGTGCTGGCCCGGTACGTGCGCCGGTTCGCTCCACAGCAGGTGCACGCCCACGTCGATCGTTTCATTGCGGCCGTCGCCCAGCGCCAACGGGAAGCGCAGCTGGTACAGCGCATCCTCGCGCAGGCCGGTGCTGGCCAGCATCAGCATGCCGGTTTCGGAAACATTGCCCAGCCGGCCGATCACGGCGTCGCGCATCTGGTCGGTGACCGGCACCAGGTCGGCTACCTGCCGGCGCGGGGCGCGGCGGGTATCCACGGGCGGTTGCGTGCTCATGCCTTGGGCTCCGGGTTCAGGCGGCTGGCCAGCGAACGCAGCGCCGACAGGCTGGCCTGCCAGGCGCGGTCCACCAGACGGCCCTTTTCTTCGGTGACCAGCTGGGCCTGGCCGCCGGCCATCTGTCGCGCCAGCGTATCCAGCGTGGTTTCGCCGATCTTCTGGCCACGGGCGTTCACCAGCAGTACGTGCCCGGTCAGCAGGCTGTACCAGGACAGGCGCTGGCGCCGTTGCGCACCGTCGCCCACGTCGATGTCGAACCAGCTGCCGAAGGGCAGGGTGACCAGCTGCTGGTAGCAGGCCTCCTCGCTGTCGCTGCGCGCGCTGCGCCCGGCGTCGGCCTGGCTGTCGGCGCTGCCGTCGTTCTGTTCGCCCAAGCGAGCACGTGCCTTCAGGCGCGCGCTCAGTTCCGTGCGCGAGGTGCTTTCGTCTTCGCCGCCCGGGGTTGCCAGGCGACGGGCCACGGCGGCGGCTTCGTCGGCGTGGTAGCCCACCTGCAGCAGCGCCGCTTCCACATCGGCGGCCAGCGGTGCGTCGGTGATGCCGGCCGCGCTGGCCGGTGCGGCGGTGACCGTGGCGATGCGCTCGGTCTGCTGCAGGCGCTCGTGCCATTGCGGCGAATCTTCGCCGTGGCGCAGCCGGGTAAGGGTGAGGGCATCGGCCCAGGCCTGGCGCAGCAGGGTCTGCACGAAGCGCGGCGGCTGCGTGGCCTGGCACCACTGGTCGATCTGGGTGGTGGCTTCGCGCCGGGCCAGTTCCAGCCGTTCCTTGCCGCGTGCGGCTTCCACGTGGCGGCGTTCGGCCAGTTCGGCGCGGTGTGCGGCGGCGCGCTGGTGCTGCTGGATTTCTTCGTTGGCGGCGGCAAACGCTTCCGGCGTGCGCGCATCCTGGCCCAGCAGGCCCTGCACGCTCTGCGCCAGCCGCTGCAGCAGCTGCGGGTCCACGTCGTCGTCGCCCAGCCAGCGTGCGCCGGCTTCGGCCACGGTGTTCAGCAGTTCGCGCGCCGGGTGTTCGTCGCGCACGAAGAAGGCCGGGTCGGCCATGGCGGCGCGGGCAAGCGGTACCTGCAGGCGCGCCAGCAGGGCCGCCGGTACCGGGTCGGGCCGTTGTTGCTGCTGCACCTGCTGCAACAGCAGCCGCAGCAGGTCCAGGTTGTCGCGGTCGTGCCCGGCCAGTTGCGCCTGCGCGCCATGTTCGCTGCGCAGTTGGGCCAGCAGGGCGCCCTGCAGGTCGGTCACGCTGGTGGCGGCGCTGGCCTGGCCCTGCAGGCGTGCCAGCACGGCATCCACCGCGGCGGTGGGCAGCGCGGCAGGTTCCAGTGCCAGCGGCTGCGCCGGCAGGCGGCGGGCCTGCTGCAGCAGTTCGTGCAGAACGGTGTTGGCCGGCACGGTCAGCCCGGCGGCCGCCGCATCGGCGCCGGCAAAGGCGTCCTGCATCAGGTTCGACCACGAACCGGCCGGTGCCGACCCACCCCAGCCGGTCATCGGGGTCACCGTGCGCGGGGCAGGGCGCCCACTGCGTTCGTGACCGACCGAACGGGTGATCACCCGACGGGTGGCCGACGAACGCGCCAGGTAGGGGGTGTAGACCAGGCCGGGCAGCACGCCGTGCTGGGCCAGCAGCGCGTTGGCGCGGTCCAGGGTATCGCCCAGTCGTTCCAGGCACTGCCGCTCGAAACTGCGGTACAGCGCCAGCTGCACCTCCATGCTCAGGCCATCACGTTCAGCCAGGCGGCGCACCATCGCGCACAGCGCCTGCGGTGCCAGCGGCAGCGTTTCCGCATCGAAGGCCGGCGCGGCGGCCAGCACGCCCATGCGCTGGCCCAGCAGGTTCAGCGCATTGGCCGAGCGCAGGGTTTCCCTGCGCACCATTTCAACCAGCAGCAGGTCGCGGTCCACCTCGTGTTCGGCAACCAGCGACAGGCCCATCATGGTCGGCAGCGGTGGCGGCGTTGCCGCCGACGCGGGCGCGGCGGCCGGTTCGCGCAAGCGCACCAGCGCATCGGTCAGGGCATCGAGCATGCGCTCGCTGAAGTGCCCGGCGAAGGCGTGCAGTTGCCCGCGCTGGGCCAGCAGGTCGGCCTGCTGCTGCGGATTGCGCGCGTGGTCGGCGTCGTGCAGCAGGGTCTGTTCCAGCGCCTCCACCGTCAGGATCAACGGCGCGGTGAGGGTGTGGTGGCACAGGCCGATCAACGCGCCCAGCACCTCGCGTACCCGCGGTGGCAGGTCGGCGGCGGCCAGGCGCGCGGTGTCCGCGCTGGACAATGAAAAAACGGCAGACATCGACGAGGGGTTCCGGATTCCCGCGGATCGTTGCAGCAATCTACCGTGTCGGCAGGGCAGGGCGCCAGCCGCCGGGCATGGCCCGGCGCCATCCAGGGTCCCCGGTCAATCTTCCAGGAACAGACTCACCACATCGTTGGTGAAGCGCCGGCCCAGCTCGGTGGGCTGCACATGGCCGTCGGCCACCTGAAGCCAGCCGCGCTGGCGGGCCTGCGCCAGCGGCGCGTCCAACACGCTGCGTGGCAGGCCGGTACGCGATTCGAAATCGCGCAGGCTGAAGCCTTCGTGCAGGCGCAGCAGGTTCAGCATGTACTCGAATGGCAGGCGCTCGGCAGCGATCACTTCGTCACCGCCGAACGAGGCCGGGGTGCCAGCACTGTCCAGGTAGGCCTGCGGGTGCTTGACCTTCCAGCGCCGCAGCACGTGTTCTTCGGCGCCGGAACTGATCTTGCCGTGCGCGCCGGCGCCGATACCCAGGTAATCGCCGAAGCGCCAGTAGTTCAGGTTGTGCGCGCTCTGCCGGCCGGGGCGGGCATAGGCGCTGACCTCGTACTGGCCGTAACCGGCCTGGGCCAGCAAGGCCTGGCAGTGCTCCTGCATGTCCCAGGCATTGTCTTCATCGGGAATGCCCTGCGGCGGCCGCGCGAAGAACACCGTGTTCGGTTCCAGGGTCAGCTGGTAGTGCGAGATGTGCGCCGGCTGCAGGGCGAACGCGCGTTCCAGGTCGGCCTCGGCACCGGCCAGGGTCTGTTCCGGCAGCGCGTACATCAGGTCGATGTTGAAGTTGTCGTAGCCCGCGTCCTGGGCCATCTTCACCGCGCGCTCGGCCTCGCCACTGTCGTGGATGCGGCCCAGCCGCTTCAGCGCGGCATCGTCGAAACTCTGGATGCCGAAGCTGAGGCGGTTCACGCCTGCCGCGCGGTAGCGGTCGAAGCGCCCGTGTTCGGCGGTGCCCGGGTTGGTTTCCAGGGTGATTTCGGCATTGGGCGCGAAGCGCAGGCGCGCGCTGGCCTGCTGCAGGAAGCGGTCGATGGCCTCGGGCGGGAACAGGCTGGGCGTACCGCCGCCGAAGAACACGCTGTGCACCACCCGGCCCCAGACCAGCGGCAGATCCTGGTCCAGGTCGCGCAGCAGGGCGTCGATGTAGGCCTCGAACGGCAGCTCACCCTTGGCCTGGTGCGAGTTGAAATCGCAGTACGGGCATTTGCGCACGCACCAGGGCAGGTGCATGTACAGCGACAGCGGCGGCGGCACCAGCCGCACCGGTGCGGGGTGGCCGTGGTCGCCGTCGCAGGCTTCGCCGGGCAGGTGGTTGCAGTGATCGTGGGCGTGGGACATGACGGCAGAACTACGTGCGGGTGTGGGTCAGAGAGCGGCAGCCAGCTGCAGCTTCAGCTGCTGCAGGGCCAGTGCGCGGTGGCTGATCGCGTTCTTCAGCGCCGGCTCCATTTCCGCGGCGGTCAGGCCGTGGGTGGTGTCCAGGAACACCGGGTTGTAGCCAAAACCATTCGTGCCGCGCAGTTCACGGATGATCTGCCCTTCCCAGCGGCCTTCGCAGATCAGCGGCTGCGGGTCGGTGGCGTGGCGCAGCAGCACGATCACCGCATAGAAACGCGCGCTGCGCTGGCCATCGGGCACCTCGGCCATGGCCTGCAGCAGCTTGGCGTTGTTGGCCGCCGCGTTGGTCGGGTGGCCGGCATAGCGCGCGCTGTACAGGCCGGGCGCGCCGCCCAGGGCATCGACGATCAGGCCCGAATCATCGGCCAGCGCCGGCAGGCCGGTGGCCTCGCAGGCGGCGCGTGCCTTCAGCAGCGCGTTCTCGACGAAGGTCAGGCCGGTTTCGTCCACATCGCCCAGGCCCAGCTCGGCCGCCGAGGTGATCTGCAGCGGCAGGTCGGCCAGGATCTCCTGCATTTCCACCAGTTTGCCGGCGTTGTGGCTGGCAAGCACGAGCGTCTTCATGCGCGGGGCTCCAGCAGGTCCCAGGTGTTGCCGTACAGGTCGCGGAACACCGCAACGGTGGCATAGGGTTCTTCGCGCGGGGCTTCCAGGAATTCCACCCCGGCGGCCAGCATGGCGGCGTGGTCGCGGCGGAAATCATCGGTGTTCAGGAAGAAGCCGACGCGGCCGCCGGTCTGGTTGCCGATGCGGCTGCGCTGCTCCTCGTTGCTGGCGCGGGCCAGCAGCAGGGCGGCGGCGCTGCCGTCGGTCGGGCCGACCACCACCCAGCGCTTGCTGCCCTGGTCGATGTCCTCAAGCAGGGCAAAGCCCAGCTTGCCAGTGTACCAGGCAATGGCTTCGTCGTAGTCGGCCACCACCAGGGTGGTCAGGGCGATGCGACGGTTCATGCCGACAGCGCCGCCTGCTGCGCGGCCAGCAGTTCGCCCACGCCCTTTTCGGCCAGGCCCAGCAGCGCATCCAGTTCATCGCGGCGGAAGGCATGGCCTTCGGCGGTGCCCTGCAGTTCGATGAAGCCGCCGCCATCGTTCATGACCACGTTCATGTCGGTGTCGCAGTCGCTGTCTTCGGCGTAATCCAGGTCCAGCACCGGGGTGCCGCGGTACACGCCCACCGACACGGCAGCCACCGCGCCCAGGATCGGGTTGCGCTTGATGTCGCCGCGCTTCATCAGCACGTTCACCGCGTCGACCAGGGCCACGTAGGCGCCGGTGATGGCCGCGGTGCGGGTGCCACCGTCGGCCTGCAGCACGTCACAGTCCAGGGTGATGGTGCGTTCGCCCAGCGCGTTGCGGTCCACGCAGGCACGCAGGCTGCGGCCGATCAGGCGCTGGATTTCCAGCGTGCGGCCGCCCTGCTTGCCGCGCGCGGCTTCACGGTCGCTGCGGGTGTGGGTGGCGCGCGGCAGCATGCCGTATTCGGCGGTCACCCAGCCTTCGCCCTTGCCGCGCAGGAAGCCGGGCACGCGGTTTTCCACGCTGGCGGTGCACAGCACGCGGGTTTCACCGAAGCAGACCAGCACCGAGCCTTCGGCGTGGCGGGTGAAACCGCGTTGGATGACGACCGGGCGAAGCTGGTCGGGCTGGCGGCCACTGGGGCGGGCATCGGACATGGTGCGAATTCCCTGAAGGGTAAGACAGGCAGGTACGCCGCCATGCCCGCACCCGTCAGGGGCAGGCAGGGAGGCTCGAATAGGGCCGCTAGGGTACCATTCCCCCTTTGAGAGCATCGGAAACGCTGATGATTCGAAGCATGACGGCCTATGCCGGTGGCGAGCGCGCCACGGCCTGGGGCACGCTGGGCTGCGAGCTGCGCTCGGTCAACCACCGCTTCCTGGAAGTGGGCACCCGCCTGCCCGAGGAACTGCGTGCGCTGGAACCGCAGCTGCGCGAACGCATCGCCGCGCGCCTGAGCCGCGGCAAGCTGGACCTGGTGATGCGCCTGCGCGCGCCCGAAGCCGCTGCCAGCCTGCAGGTGAATGAAGCGCTGCTGGGCCAGCTGGGCCAGCTGGCGCACCGCCTCACCTCGGATTTCCCCAACCTGCAGGTCAGCTTCACCGAGCTGCTGCAGCTGCCGGGCGTGACCCAGGGCGAGGCCACCGATGCCGCCGCCCTGCAGGTGGAAGCGCTGGCCCTGCTGGAGCAGGTGCTGGACGGCTTCGTGGCCGCCCGTGAGCGCGAAGGCGACAAGCTGGCCACCGCCATTGCCGAACGCGTGGATGCGATCGAACGCATCGCCGCCGAGGTGCGCACGCTCATTCCGGCCATTCGCGACGGGCAGCGCGCCAAGCTCGCCGCCCGCCTGGCCGACCTGCCGCACCCGGTCGACCCCGGCCGCGCCGAGCAGGAACTGGTCATGTGGCTGCAGAAGCTGGACGTGGATGAAGAGCTGGACCGGTTGGGCAGCCATATCGTGGAAATCCGCCGCGTGCTGAAGCAGCGCGAGCCGGTCGGCCGCCGCCTGGATTTCCTGTTGCAGGAATTCAACCGCGAAGCCAACACCCTGGGTTCCAAGTCGGTGGACAGCCGCACCTCCAACGCGGCGGTGGAACTGAAGGTGCTGATCGACCAGATCCGCGAACAGGTGCAGAACATCGAATGAGCAGCCAGCCCACCCCGATCGGCGCGCCCGCGCGCGGCACCCTGTACATCGTGGCCGCGCCGTCCGGCGCCGGTAAGAGCAGCATCGTCAACGCCACTCTGGCGCGCGACCCGCAGATCGCGCTGTCGATCTCCTTCACCTCGCGCGCCATGCGCCCGGGCGAAGTGAACGGTGAGCACTACCACTTCGTCAGCGCGGAGAAGTTCGAGGAAATGATCGCCGCCGGCGATTTCTTCGAACACGCCTGGGTGCACGGCGACTGGAAGGGCACTGCCCGGCAGTCGGTGGAGCCGCAGCTGGCCGCTGGCCAGGACGTGCTGCTGGAAATCGACTGGCAGGGCGCCCAGCAGGTGCGCCAGCTGGTGCCCGGCACGGTGACGGTGTTCATCCTGCCGCCGTCCAAGCAGGCCCTGCAGGACCGCATGCGCAAGCGCGGCCAGGACAGCGAGGCGGTAATCGCCCAGCGGCTGGGCGCGGCGCGCGAGGAAATGCTGCACTTCAACGACTTCGACTACGTGATCGTGAACGAAGTCTTCGATACCGCAGTGAACGAGCTGTGCGCCATCTTCACCGCCAGCCGCCTGCGCCGGGAAGCCCAGAAGGTCCGCCATGCCGGCCTGATCCAGGCCCTGCTGACCCCGGATTCGGGCGCAACTGACTGATTCCAAAAGGCTCCGCCAGGGGTTGGCTTGATTTTGTCCAGCCCCTGGCCGTACACTCCGTCCCCTTTCCCTCATTCGACTGAGCGGCCGACCGGTCGCCGGGAGCCCGTATGGCCCGCATTACCGTAGAAGATTGCCTGGAAGTCGTTAACAACCGTTTCGACCTGGTCATGATGGCCTCCAAGCGCGCCCGCCAGCTCGCCAATGGCGTGCAGGCCACGCTGGACAACAGCGAAACCGAAGACAAGCCGACCGTGCTGGCGCTGCGCGAAATCGCTGCCCGCAAGATCGACAACGCGCTGATCGACGAAGTCGAGAAGGCCGAGCGCGAGCGTGCCGAGCGCGAAGCGCTGGAATGGGCCGCCGCCGAAGTGGTTGCCGACGAAGACATGTCCAAGAACGACGATTGATCGCATCGATCAAGGTCATTGCTGGACAGCCGAACAGCCCGCCCCGTGCGGGCTGTTTCGCATTCAGGGTTTGCCGTAAACGTCGCGCTGGAATAGGCTTCGGGCATGAACCCAGGCCCCACTGCCAAGGTAGCCGCGCCCACCGCCGCGGCCGTACCTGATTACGTCCTCCAGCTTGAACGCGCCGCCCACTACCTGCCCCCCGAGCAGCTGCCGCTGCTGCGCCGGGCCTGGGAAGTCGGTGCGTCGGCACATGCTGGGCAGACGCGCAAGTCGGGCGAACCCTACATCACCCACCCGGTGGCCGTGGCCCAGGTGCTGGCCGAGCTGGGCCTGGATGTGGAAGCGCTGATCGCTGCGATCCTGCACGACACCATCGAAGACACCCCGCTGACCCGCGAGGAACTGGCCGCCGAGTTCGGCGAAGCCGTGGCCGAGCTGGTCGATGGCGTGACCAAGCTGGACAAGCTGAAGTTCCGCGACCGCCAGGAAGCGGCCGCCGAAAGCTTCCGCAAGATGCTGCTGGCGATGTCGCGCGACCTGCGCGTGATCATGATCAAGCTGGCCGACCGCCTGCACAACATGCGCACGCTGGGCGCGCAGAGCCGCGAAGCGCGCGGCCGCATCGCCCGCGAAACGCTGGAAATCTACGCGCCCATCGCCCAGCGCCTGGGCATGAGCCTGGTCAAGAGCGAGCTGCAGAACCTGGGCTTCAAGGCGCTGTACCCGTGGCGCCACGCGATCATCGAAAAACACATCCGCAGCCAGCCGGTGGTGCGCCGCGAGGCCATGGCGCAGGTGGAAGTGCAGCTGTCGCAGCGGCTGGCCAAAGAAGGCCTGGAACACCGCCTGGTCAGCCGCATCAAGACTCCGTGGAGCATCTACAACAAGATGCGCGACGAGAACAAATCCTTCGACCAGGTGATGGACGTGTTCGGCTTCCGCCTGGTCGTGCGCAGCGTGCCCAGCTGCTACCACTCGCTGGGCGCGGTGCACGCCACCTTCAAGCCGCTGGACGGGCGCTTCCGCGATTTCATCGCCATTCCCAAGGCCAACGGCTACCAGTCGCTGCACACCGTGCTGTTCGGGCCGTACGGTTCGCCCATCGAAGTGCAGATCCGCACCGAGGAAATGGACCTGATCGCCGAACGCGGCGTGGCCGCGCACTGGACCTACAAGTTCGGCGGCGACACCCCCAACAGCGCGCAGAGCCGGGCCCATGCCTGGATCGTGGAACTGATCGATTCGCAGCGCGCCGCCGGTTCGTCGCTGGAATTCCTCGACAACGTGAAGGTCGACCTGTTCCCGGACGAGGTCTACCTGTTCACCCCGAAGGGCAAGATCCTGGCCCTGCCGCGCAACGCCACCGCACTCGATTTCGCCTACGCCGTGCACACCGACGTGGGCAACATGGCCGTGGCCTCGCGCGTGGACAAGAAGCTGGTGCCGCTGCGCACCAAGCTGGTGTCGGGGCAGTCGGTGGAAATCATCACCGCGCGTTCGGCCACGCCCAAGCCGCAGTGGCTGGAATTCGTGGTGACCAGCAAGGCACGCACCGCCATCCGCCACCAGCTGAAGCAGCTGGAACACGAAGACGCCGTGCAGCTGGGCCATCGCATGCTGGACCGCGCGCTGGAAGCGATGGATTCGTCGCTGGAACGCCTGCCCAAGGGCCGCCTGGACGCCTTCCTGGCCGAGCACCGCTACCCGCGCCTGGAAGCGCTGCTGGCCGAAGTGGCGCTGGGCAACTGGATGCCGACCCAGGCCGCGCAGGCGCTGATGTCCTACGCCGAACTGCGTGGCGGCCCGCGCCACCATTCGCAGGAAAAGATCCTGATCAACGGCAGCGAACGCGGCGTGGTCACCTTCGCCGGCTGCTGCCAGCCGATTCCCGGCGACGAGATCATGGGTTACCACACCGCCGGCAAGGGCATCGTGGTGCACCGCATGGATTGCCCGAACCTGGCCGAGCTGCGCAAGTCGCCCGAACGCTGGGTGCCGATCGGCTGGGACACGACCGTGTCCGGCGATTACGACACCGCCCTGGTGGTGGAAGTGGAGAACGGCACCGGCGTGCTGGCGCAATTGGCCGCCGCGATTGCCCAGAGCCACTCCAACATCGAACGGGTGGACTACCTGGACCGCGACTTCAACGCCGCCGTGCTGGCGTTCAACATCCAGGTACGCGACCGCAACCACCTGGCCGAAGTGATGCGCCGCCTGCGCCGCCTGTCGGTGGTGCAGTCGGTACGCCGGCAGTAGATCCACGCCACGCGTGGATGCTGGCGCGGTAGCGCCGGGCCACGCCCGGCGAGCGCGCAGCGCGGCATGCATCAACGCTCGCCGGGCATGGCCCGGCGCTACCGGGTTGCTACAATCACCGCTCTGTTTTCCCAAAGCACCGGAGCGACCATGTCCCGCCAGATCATCAACACCGAAAAGGCACCCGCCGCCATCGGCCCGTACTCGCAGGCCGTGCGCGCCGGCAACACCGTGTACTTCTCCGGCCAGATTCCGCTGGACCCGGCCACCGGTGACATCGTCGGTGCCGGCGATATCGAAGCGCAGGCCCGCCGCGCCTTCGACAACCTGAAGGCCGTGGCCGAAGCCGCCGGTGGTTCGCTGGACAAGGTCGTGCGCCTGGGCCTGTACCTGACCGACCTGGGTGAGTTCGCCAAGGTCAACGCGGTCATGCAGGACTACTTCCAGGCCCCGTTCCCGGCCCGTTCCACCATCGAAGTCTCGGGCCTGCCGAAGGGCGCCAACTTCGAGGTCGACGCGGTGATGGTCATCGACTGACCGCCACGTGGCACGCAAGGCGGCGGTCACCCCGGCACTGTCACCGTCCGGCGAAGCATCCTTGGCGATGCTGGCCGGCGTGGGCCCGGCCGTGGCCGCCAAACTTCAGGCGCGTGGCCTGGCCACCCTGCAGGATCTGTGGCTGCACCTGCCACTGCGCTATGAAGACCGTACCCGCCTGACCCTGATCGAAGACCTGCGCAACGGCGTGCCGGCGCAGGTGGACGTGCGCGTAGTGGCGGTCGAACGCGGCATGCGCCACCGGCCCATGCTGAAGGTGGCGGTGGAAGACGAAGGCCGCGGCACGCTGGTGCTGCGCTTCTTCCACTTCCGCCAGCAGCAGGTGGGCCAGTTCGCGGTGGGCAACCGGCTGCGCTGCTTCGGCACGCCGAAACCGGGCCACCTGGGCCTGGAAATCGTCCACCCCAGCTACCAGGTGCTGGGCCGCCACGACGACCCCGACCTCGGCGATCGCCTGGACCCGGTCTATCCCACCGTGGAAGGCGTGGGGCCGATGACGATGCGCAAGCTGATCGGCCAGGCGCTGGACCGCCTTCCCGAAGAAGACACGCTGGAGCTGCTGCCCACTGGCTGGCTCGATGGCCTGGGCCTGCCGTCGTTGCGCAGCGCGCTGCTGACCGTGCACCGGCCGCCGCCGGATGCCGATCTGGCCGCGCTGGCCGCTGGCACCCACCCGGCGCAACGGCGGCTGGCGATGGAAGAGCTGCTGGCCCACCACCTCAGCCTGCGCCGCCAGCGCATTGCCTTGCAGGCGCACCATGCGCCGCCGCTGGCGGGCCCGGGCAAGCTGGCCAAGGCCCTGCTGAAGCAGTTGCCGTTCGCCCTGACCGGCGCGCAGGCACGGGTGTTCAAGCAGATCCGCGAAGACTTGGCGCGGCCCAGTCCGATGCTGCGGCTGGTGCAGGGCGACGTCGGCTCGGGCAAGACCGTGGTGGCCGCGCTGGCCGCCATGCTGGCGGTGGAGCAGGGCAAGCAGGTCGCGCTGGCCGCGCCCACCGAGCTGCTGGCCGAACAGCACCTCAACAATCTGCGCGGCTGGCTGGAACCGCTGGGCGTGCGCATTGCCTGGCTGGCCGGCAAGGTGACCGGCAAGGCCCGCGCCAAGGTGATCGAGCAGGTGGCCAACGGCGAGGCGCAGGTGGTAGTCGGCACCCACGCTTTGATGCAGGAGGCGGTGGTGTTCCAGGACCTGGCATTGGCCATCGTGGACGAACAGCACCGCTTCGGCGTGCACCAGCGCCTGGCGCTGCGTGACAAGGGGGCCGGCGCGCACAGCGTGCCGCACCAGTTGGTGATGACCGCCACGCCCATTCCGCGCACGCTGGCCATGTCCGAGTATGCCGATCTGGATGTCTCGGCCATCGACGAACTGCCGCCCGGCCGCACCCCGGTGCAGACCGTGGCGCTGAACAACGACCGCCGCCCGGAACTGATCGAGCGCATCGCTCTGGCCTGCCAGGAAGGCAGGCAGGTGTACTGGGTGTGCACCCTCATCGAGGAAAGCGAGGAGCTGGATGCCACGCCGGCGCAGGCCACCTACGAGTCGCTGCAGGCGCTGCTGCCGGGCGTGCGCGTGGGGCTGGTGCATGGCCGGCTGAAGGCCGCGGAAAAGCTGGCGACGATGGTCGCGTTCAAGGCCGGCGAGATCGATCTGCTGGTGGCCACCACGGTGATTGAAGTGGGCGTGGACGTGCCCAACGCTTCGCTGATGGTGATCGAGAACGCCGAGCGACTTGGCCTGGCCCAGCTGCACCAGCTGCGCGGGCGGGTAGGGCGTGGCTCGGCCGTGTCGCGCTGCGTGCTGCTGTACCAGGCACCGCTTTCGCAGATGGCGCGCGAGCGCCTGCAGACCATGCGCGAAACCAACGATGGCTTCGTCATTGCCGAAAAGGATCTGGAACTGCGTGGCCCCGGCGAACTGCTGGGCACCCGGCAGACCGGCCTGGCCGGGTTCCGCATTGCCGACCTGGCCCGCGACGCCGGCCTGCTGCCGGGCGTACACGACCTGGCCGAGCGCCTGCTGGCCCAGCAGCCCGCGCTGGCCGACCGCGTGGTGCAGCGCTGGATCGGCACCGCCGTACGCTACGCCTCGGCATAAGCCTCGGGGTCAGATCCCTTTGCACAGCAAAGGGCTCTGACCCCATGGCTCGCAATACCCATCCACGCATGGCGTGGATCTACCAGGTAGCGCCGGGCCGCGCCCGGCGGCGCGGCGCGCAGGATTCTGCCGCATGCCCTGTAGAGCCAAGCCATGCTTGGCTGCTGTTCGCGTGGCGGGCGTCAGTCGAGCAGGGTTCGCGATGCCCATTCACGCATGGCGTGGATCTACCGGGTAGCGCCGGGCCACGCCCGGCGGCGCGGCGCGCAGGATTCTGCCGCATGCACAGTAGAGCCAAGCCATGCTTGGCTGCTGTTCGCGTGGCGGGCGTCAGTCGAGCAGGGTTCGCGATGCCCATCCACGCATGGCGTGGATCTACCGGGTAGCGCCGGGCCATGCCCGGCGTGGATCAACCTACAGGGCGAGCCGTTCTGACAGCCCTGGCAGCACGAAATACTCCGATGCTTTGCCGACGCGTTCCTTGCTGACCAGCTCCGCTGCCACCAAGCCATTCAAATCCTTCAATGCGGTGGGGTAGGTAATGGTGTGCGCCGCCTGGTGGCTGGCGACCGTGTAGGTCCGGTCGGGGTCTTTCAGTGCATTGGCCAGAAGTGCGCGCTGTCGATGATTGAGCAGCACGCCGCCCAGCCGTGCAGTACGCAGCATGCGTCGCGAGGCTTGATCCTCTGCATGCTTCCTGGCGATGTAGGCATGCAGTCCTTGGATCGACTGCTCGATTGCCTCCAGTTGCTGGGAGACGAAGTAACCCAGATCCTGGTTGTCACTTTCGGTGTACAGGTAGGCGCGCATGTACTTGCCGGGTGACTTTTTCAACACGCTGGAAATGGAGAAGTACTCGGTCATCCAGTAGCCAGCGTTCATCATCGCCCAGTAGAACAATGCGCGCGCGGTGCGGCCGTTGCCGTCCACGAAAGGATGGTCGTAGCCGATCTGGAAGTGCACGGCGATGGCTTTGGCGACCGGGTGAATGAAGGGCGTGCTTTCTTCGTTGATGAACTGGCAAAGCCGCTCGATCCGCGCCGGCACTTCTTCGGCCGGGGGAGGAATGTGCAGCAGCGTGGGGGGAGAGCCACGGTCGAAGACTGCAACGTTGTCTTCTGCAGTCCTGAAGCGTCCACTGTCGCTTGTCAGCTCCAGCGTGCCGTCCGTGAGGATGCTATGCAGCTCCAGAATCTCGGCTGCCGTGATGGGGCGTACGCCGCGTTCGCGGATGACGTTCATCGCGACGTAGTTGTTGTAGATCATCCGCTCGGATGGGTCGCGCGGGGCGCGACCGGTGCTCAACATCTCCTTCGCCACGGCCCGCGTGGTTGAAGCACCTTCCAGCTGCGACGAGGTCATCGCTTCTTCGATCAGTGAGCGCATCAGGAAACGCCCTTGGCCACTGGCTGCGTCCACCCCCTGCACGGAGCCTGCAGCCTCGCGGTCAATGAAGTGCAGTCGGCGCTGCATCGAATCGGTCAGCGCAAGCTTGAAGGGTTGTTGCGTCTTGTCCAGCAACAGCGGCAGGGGCTTGAGCAAAGCCGCGCGCGTCCAGGCGATGCCCAGCCACCATTGCTCGGCGCTAAGACCCGGCGGGGGAGCCCTGTGACGCAGCTTGTCCCAGTGCTCGTAGGCGCCATTCACCTCAGGTCCGATGCGCGCATCAAGAATGCGGCCGAGGCTCTCGCCGTACTTGCGGGTCAGGGTGGCCAGATCCGGCGCCGGGGCGGGCAGCTTCATGGCGGTTTTCTATAAAATGTGTATTGGTTTTTATAGCAAATGATGTCGAGCGCTCCAAGGGTGTGCCCGGCGACGATGAATTCATGTTTGTGATGGTTGCGGCCAGGGCATGCCCATCCACGCACGGCGTGGATCTACCGGGTTGGTAGCGCCGGGCCATGCCCGGCGGCGTTTCCCGCGGCGCGCGTTGTTCCAGATCCGTATCCGCGTGGCGGGGGTTTACCCGGTTGGCAGTTGCGTGCCCATGTACTCGCACAGACCGCGGCAGGCCAGCAACAAGCCTTCGCGCACGTCATCCCCCACCTGCTGGTCCGGCTCGCCGTCCACACGCACGCGCTCTGCGGCATGCAGCACTTCCAGCAGAACACTCATGCCGGCCGTAGCGCGGTCCAACCGGGCCAGCGCCGCATGCTGGCTGGCAGAACGGCCCCGGCCCGGCACGGGCTGGCCATCGGCGCCGTCGCCTTGGCGAATGTGGCGCAGGCACGCGAGCAGGGTAGGCCCGTCGCTGGTGTTGGCAGATTGCGTAGCGGCCAATGTGGATTCCAGCGTACGCGCCAGATCATCCGGCAACCGACCCGCCGCCTCACCCAGCGTGGCGACAAGAAACGGATAGTGGGTAGTGCTCATCGTGGTGTCCTCAATGGATGACCACCGACGCGGCAGCGCAGGTGGCAGGCGGTGCGTGGCTCCAATACCGGTGATCTGAAGAAAGCCGGTGGGCATGACGCCCTCCACGCACCGCCCGCCGTAGCGCACAGACGGATTGCCTGCCGACGCCGTCCGGACCAGAACGAACGACGCCGACAGGCAAGCGTAAACAACCCTCAGATCAATCGGGATTGGAGTCCCGTGCCATCCGTTGTCGATGGCCCCTCATGTTTTGCACGAAGACCCTGCCACCTCAATGAGGAAAGTTTGAAACCTCGAATTCCGTGCAAGCGCATGACATTCATTTCAAAGCAGGCATTCGCGACACATCGAATGGCTCCAGAACGGGGTCGGAGCCCGTTGCAACGCAACGGGATCCGACCCCATCGCCGTACCGACAGTTCGCGAATAACTGTCGAAGGCGGGGTGGGTCCGGTTGCGGGGGCGTGAGCGCCATGGATGGCGCGACCGAGGCTACATGGACGTACTTGCGCCGTCCCCCGCAACCGGACCCACCCCGCCATCCCACGGATAGCCCGCTCTTGCCGTTGCCGTTGCCGTTGCCCGTAGCAGGTGCAGGTGCAGGGCGCAGCCCTGCCAGACACCCGCACCCCCATACTTGCAACGGTCATCAACCCGGTCCACACTTCGTTGCCGATCTGAAGACGGCAACGATGACCCACAAGATCCCGCTGTTGATCGACACCGACCCCGGTGTGGACGACGCCCTGGCCCTGCTGATGGCCTTCGCCGACGAACGGCATGACGTGGTCGCCCTGACCATCGCCGCCGGCAATGTCGGCCTCGACTACACCGTCCGCAACGCCCTCAAGCTCTGCGACATCGTCGGCCGCACCGACGTGCCGGTGTTCGCCGGCAGTCCCGATCCGCTGCTGCACCCCTCGGTGGATGCCGCCCACGTGCACGGCCGCGACGGCTACGGCGACGTGGACCTGCCGCCGCCCAGCCGCCAGGCCGAAACCGAGCACGCCGCGCTGGCCATCCTGCGCCTGTCGCACCAGTACGCCGGCGAGCTGATGCTGGTCATGCTGGGCCCGCTGACCAACCTGGCCCTGGCACTGAAGCTGGACCCGACCCTGCCCCAGCGCATCAAGCGCATCGTGGTGATGGGCGGGGCGGTCACCTGCCACGGCAACATCACCCCGGCAGCCGAATTCAACATCGCCTTCGATCCGGAAGCGGCGCACGTGGTGTTCACCTCGTTCAAGCACCTGCTGGTGTCGGACTGGGAAGCCACCGTCGCCCACGGCCTGCCGCTGGAGCAGGCCGAGCAGTGGCTGCAGGCCGATTCCGACCGCGCGCGCTTCTACGAACTGATCTCGCGCAAGACCCGCGCGCTGTCCGAAGACGCCAAGGGCGGCCGCTGGTACACCGCCGACGCGGTGGCCATGGCCTGGGCGCTGAACCCGGAAGGGCAGCTGCAGGTGGAATCGCGTCCGCTGAACGTGGAGCTGAACGGAACGTTCAGCCGCGGCGCCACCATCGTCGACTGGAACCGCCAGACCGGCCAGCCCGACAACTGCGATCTGCTGATGGCCTACGACCAGGCCCGTTTCGAGGCCCTGGTACGCCAGGCCCTGGGCGCGGTCTGAGGCCAATGCCCACGCACCGGTTGCCCCGCGCGGCAAGCGGTGCTTATAATGCCGCTCTTGACCACCAGCCCATTTACGGTGTGAGCCCATGAAGGCCGATATCCATCCGAACTACCGCGACGTCGTCTTCGAAGACGTCACCTCCGATTTCAAGATCCTGACCCGCTCGACCATGGCGACCAAGGAAACCACCACCTGGACCGACGGTAACGAATACCCGCTGGTCAAGGTCGAAATTTCCTCGGCTTCGCACCCGTTCTACACGGGCAAGCACAAGGTCATCGACACCTCGGGCCGTATCGACAAGTTCCAGAAGCGCTACGCGCGCTGATACGTCGTTACTGCTTGGAACCGACGGCCGCGCATTGCGCGGCCGTTTGTTTTTGTCCGGCGCCTGCCCAACGGGCGTTTGGATGGACGGAACAGTGCGTTCAGCCCCTGGCCGCTTTGCCCATCCGGGCCGCTTGTCGGCAGGCCTGCGGCTGCCTGCTGTCTACGACTTCTGTCTAGCACCCGGCAAATGCTGCTGTGCGATAATGGCGTGATCCCCGGCACAGGCCGAGGACGTCATTCACGTGCCTGACCAATGCGCTTGGGCAGGCGCCTTCCCATGAAGGAGCGCACACAGTGTCCGATCTTGATCAGGTCACGCTCAACGCCGGCGACAAGTCGGTCGTTCTGCCCGTCATCAAACCCACCCTTGGCAACGACTGCGTCGACATCGCGAAGCTGACCAAGGAAACGGGGTTCTTCACCTACGATTCCGGCTTCACCGCCACCGCCAGCTGCAAGTCGGCCATCACCTACATCGATGGCGACAAGGGCGTGCTGCTGTACCGCGGCTACCCGATCGAACAGCTGTCGGAAAAGTCGAGCTACGTCGAAGTGGCCTACCTGCTGATCAACGGCGAGCGTCCCAGCGCCGAGCAGCTGAAGGCCTTCACCGATGAGCTGACCGCCGAAGCCAACGTCGACGATTCGGTCAACGCGCTGATCGCCAGCTTCGCCAAGGATGCCCACCCGATGGCCATCCTGGCAGCCGCCATTGCGCAGCTGTCGGCCATCTACCACGACTCGCTGGACCTGTCCGACGCCGAACAGCGCCGCCAGGCCGCCGTGCGCCTGATCGCCAAGGTGCCGACCCTGTCGGCGCTGATCTACCGCCACGGCAAGGGTCTGCCGGCCAACAAGCCGGACACCTCGCTGGATTACGTCAGCCGCTTCCTGAAGCAGACCTTCGAGTCGGCTGACGGCCAGTACGATCTGAACCCGGACGTGGTGAAGGCGCTGGATCTGCTGTTCATCCTGCACGCCGACCACGAGCAGAACGCCTCGACCTCGACCGTGCGCCTGGTCGGTTCGACCGGTGCCAACCCGTATGCGTCGGTCGCCGCTGGCGTGACCGCGCTGTGGGGTCCGGCCCACGGCGGCGCCAACGAAGCCGTGCTGAAGATGCTGGAAGAAATCGGTTCGGCCGACAACGTCGAATCGGCCGTGGTGAAGGCCAAGGACAAGACCTCCGGCTTCCGCCTGATGGGCTTCGGCCACCGCGTGTACAAGAACTTCGACCCGCGCGCCAAGGTCATCGGTGAAATGACCAGCAAGGTGCT
Source organism: Stenotrophomonas sp. YAU14A_MKIMI4_1 (assembly GCF_003086855.1). Classification (NCBI taxonomy): domain Bacteria; kingdom Pseudomonadati; phylum Pseudomonadota; class Gammaproteobacteria; order Lysobacterales; family Lysobacteraceae; genus Stenotrophomonas; species Stenotrophomonas sp. YAU14A_MKIMI4_1. Next base: position 3,551,726 of record NZ_CP025998.1, on the reverse strand, counting down.
CAAGCAGCTGGGCGTGCAGGATCCGCTGCTGGACGTGGCCGTGAAGCTGGAACAGGCCGCGCTGCAGGACGAGTACTTCGTGGCCCGCAAGCTGTACCCGAACGTCGATTTCTACAGCGGCATCATCTACAAGGCGCTGCAGATCCCGACCGAAATGTTCACCGTCATGTTCGCCCTGGGCCGTACCTCCGGCTGGGTGGCGCATTGGTTGGAACAGCAGGTTGACCCGGAAATGAAGATCGGCCGTCCGCGCCAGGTCTACACCGGCAGCGACGTGCGCGACTACCAGGGCTGATCGCCCCGGCAGGTTGCAATGAAGACGCCCCGCCATTGTGCGGGGCGTTTTTTTTTTCGGATTGGTAGGTGCCAACCTTGGTTGGCACGATGCGCTTGGTAGGTGCCAACCTTGGTTGGCACGATCCTGGTGTCAGCGATCACCATCCACGCCTCGCATGGACTTACCGCCACGCGCCAAGACCGTGTGATTCCAGAGTCTCGCCAGCTTCACGCCTGCACGCGCAGCCTCAGGACGCCAGCTGCACCCGCAGCACTGCATACGGAGCGTCCATTCCATGAATACCCGTTTTGATCCACCCGAGCGCGGACCGCTCGGGCCCGATGTAGCCACCGTCGTCACCGCGCCCATCGTGGCACCGCCCAGCGAAAGTGCCGTTTCCTGGGGCGCCATCTTTGCCGGCGCTGCAGCCGCTGCGGCGCTGTCACTCATCCTGCTGATCCTGGGCGTTGGCCTCGGCCTGTCGTCAGTTTCACCGTGGTCGTTCGAAGGCGTCAGCAAGGAGACCTTCGGCTGGTCCAGCATCCTCTGGCTGACATTCACGGCGCTGGCTGCTTCTGGCCTGGGCGGTTATCTGGCAGGGCGCCTGCGCATCAAGTGGACACAGATCCACGGCGATGAAACCTACTTCCGCGATACCGCACACGGCTTTGTTTCGTGGGCGGTGGCTACGCTTCTCACTGCCGGCCTGCTGACCTCGGCCATCGGCGGCGTGCTGGGCGCCGGTGCAAAGGTGGCGGGCGCGACCGCAGGGGCGGCGGCGTCCACGGCGGGTGTTGCGGCTGCCGGTGCTGGCAGCGCCGCCGCAGCTGCACCGGAAGGCGACCTCAACTACTGGGTGGATTCACTGTTCCGCAGCGCCACCAACGCCGGTGCAGCCGATCCCTCGGCGCCGCCACCGCCGGGTGCACCCATGGATCCGAACGCTGCTCCGCCGCCGGCAGCGAATGCGGGCCCGCGCGAGGCCGGTGTGGCGCCGCCGCGCCCGATGCCGGGCCGTGGCCCGATGGGCGACCGCCGCGAAGTGCGCGCCGAAGTGAACCGCATCATCGTCAACAGCCTGCAGGGCGATGGGCTGGACCCTGCCGACACGCAGTATCTGTCGCAGCTGATCGCGCGTGAGACCGGCATGAGCCCGGCGGAAGCGCAGGCCCGCGTGACCGATGTGCAGACCCGCATGCGTGCTGCGCTGGAAAAGGCCAAGAACACGGCCAAGCAAGCGGCTGACGATGCCCGCAAGGCCACTGCCTACGCCGCACTGTGGCTGTTCATCACCCTGCTGATCGGCGCGTTCTTCGCCAGCCTCAGCGCCACCTGGGGCGGTCGTCGCCGCGACCTCTGAACAAGGAGACCTGACATGAAAATGATCCTGCTCTGGCTGCTGGGCGTACCGATTCCGTTGCTCATCCTGTACGCGATTTTCTTCTGAAACCGCGGGTTCAATCCCCACCCAGCGCCCCGCACCTGCGGGGCGTTTTTTTGCGCGCCCTTTGCGGTTGTACAGCCGATCCATGCTCGATTGCGCGATCTTTGCAATGAGGATTCTTGCAAACCCAACCTGAGGAAACTTGCATAACTCTCGAACATTGAGCGAGTTCAAAAATTCCACTTAACGTTCAACGTTTTAGGAATGCTTGAATAGCCGCACGGGGGTAGGGATTCCTACCATTCTCTCCGTCGCCCACCCCCACCCAGGCGGGCGGCGCTCCCCTCCCTTATCTCCGTTCGGGAGGGGAGCTTTCCCTATTTCATTGTCCGAGAGAGACACCCATGCACATCTTCAAGAAGGCCGCGCTGGCTGCAGCGCTGGTCACGGCTTCGCTGTCGGCGAATGCCGCCGAAACCCACATCACCATCCTGGCCGACGTCGACCCGACCCTGGCCCTGTTGCAGGCCGACGGCAGCCCGCTGCCGGATGCCGTCAAGCTGGACCACGCGCCGGGCCGTGGCCTGATTCCGTGGTCGCAGCAGGTGCGCATCTATTCCAACGACATCGATAAGGACATCGAAGTGCGCCTGATCAATGAGCCGGTGCTGGTTGGCGATGCCGCCGGTACGCCGTCGGTGCCGCTGTCGGTCAGCCTGAACAGCCGTGAGCTGGGCCTGGCCGCCACCGACTATCTGGCCGTCGATCTGTTCGACGGCGCGCTGCCGGGCGCGTCGGTCGCCATGCCGCTGCAGATCGCGCAGAAGACCCCGGGCGCCATCACCGTGGCCGACCGCTTCCAGGGCATGGTCAGCATCGCCATGAAGCAGAAGACCGCCAGCCCGTAAGTTCCGCCCCGCGCCGGCCCGCTTGCCGGGCCGGCCGCTTCTGGTTGCTCCCCCCATGAACGTTCCCGCCCCCGCCGTTACCCGGCTGGCGTTCGCGCTTGCCTTGTCGCTGGCTGCGCCCATGGTCGCCGCGCGCGGCGTTCCCGCCGGCTTCGAGGATCTGGTTGAAGGCCAGACCGAGCAGCTGGACGTGCGCCTGTTCGGCCGCTCCAGCGGCCTGCTGCCCGTGCGCGTCACCCTGGACCACGTGCAGCTGGAAGCGCCCGCCGAGGCACTGCAGGCGTTGCAGCTGCCCGCCGAAGCGCAGGCCGCGCTGCTGCCGGCGCTGTCGCAGCCGCTGCCACGCAACAGCCACCTGGCCTGCCGCTACGGCGGTGCCGCCGCCGGTTGCGGCTATCTCGATCCCCCGGAGGACCCCACCGCCGTGCGCGCACTGTATGACGAGGGCGAGGGCGCGGTGCGCCTGTTTGTCGCCCGCCAATGGATTCCCGGCGAACCCGCCGCGCAGCGCCACCACCAGGTCAGCGCGAATGCCGAGAACGCCTTCCTGCACCAGCAGACGGTGAACCTGAGTGGCGGCCGCGATCATCAGTCGCTGGCCGCACAGGGCACCGGGGTGCTGGGCCTGTTCGAGCGCGGCCACGTCTCGGCCAACTGGACCTTCAGCCACCAGCGCTACCGCAACCAGCGCACCCGGCAGGATTTCCAGCTGGACAACGCCTACTACCGGCATGACATCGGCCCGGAGCACTACCTGCAGGCCGGGCGCATGGACCGCCGCAACCTGTCCAGCCCGCAGGGCGGCACCTTTAGTTTCAGCATGCTGCCGCTGGACCGCTTCCAGGGCCTGCGCATCGGCACCACCCAGGCCTACGTGGACAGCGAAGCGGCGGTGCAGGCCACGCCGCTGACCGTGCTGCTGGCACGCGATGCACGCGTGGATGCCTTCGATGGCCAGCGCCTGCTGCAGACCTACTACCTGCAGGCCGGCATCAATCAGATCGATACGCGCCGTTTCCCGTTCGGCAATTACACCGTCACCCTGCGCATCTACGAAGACGGCGTGCTGGTGCGCAGCGAAGACGCGCCCTTCGACAAGGGCGGCGACTGGGCCGACAGCAGCGTGCAGTGGTTCCTGCAGGGCGGCCGCCGCAGCGAGCGCCGCAGCGACCAGTTCGACGGCGAGATGTCCGCAATGGGCGGCGTGCGCGTACCGCTGGGGCGCAGCGCCACCGTCACCGCCGGCGTGGCCGACCTGGGCGGCTTCAGCTATGGCGAACTGCGCGTGGACCTGCGCCGGGTGTTCGCCACGCAGGAGATCCGCGCCAGCTTCAGCGGCATGCAGGGCAGTGATGGCAGCCGCGGGCAGCAGCACCAGCTGTCCTACCGCCGCCATGCGTCCTGGAACCTGTACCAGCAGCGCATGCGGGGCAAGGCATGCGAATTCCGCGATGCCGCGCGCGACCAGTTGGGCTGCGTCGATTCACTCAGTGCCTCGGTAGCGCTGCCGGTGGCCGGGGGTAACGCCTACCTGGCCTATACCCGGCGTCAGACCTGGCGGCAGGGCGTGGGCGTGCCCGGCGATATCGACGATCCGCTGTATGGCCTGGACCCGCTGCTGCCGCCGTGGGCGCCGCAGCCCAGCCGCGAACCGCAGCTCAGCCGCACCTGGCAGGCCAGCTACAACCGCAGCGAACGCTGGGGCGATTTCAGCGCGTCCACCCGCGTGGGCGTGTGGCAGCAGCACAACGACGGCAGCCTGCGCAGCAGCCGCGATCGCGGCGTGTTCCTCACCCTTACCCTGACCCGGCTGCAGCAGGGCGAGCGCGGCAACGCGCAGCGCCGCTACGGGCTGGACCTGCGCCAACCGCAGCACCAGCGCCCGGACCTGACCTACAGCGTGGCGCAGAGCCTGCGCCAGGACCACGACGACCAGTTCCGCGAGCTGTCCGCTGAGCTGCGCGGCAACAACAACGATCGCTACAGCGCCACGCTGAGCGCACAGGTGCAGAACCGCATCGGCCACACCGGCGCGACGGTGTCGCGCTACCAGCAGCGCGGCCGCGACGAGATGGCCTACAGCGCCACCCACAGTTCCGGCGTCGCGCTGGGCTCGCGCGGGCTGTACTGGGGCGGTGGCCTGGGCGCGGACGCGGGCCTGGCCGTACAAGTCGATGGCACCGACGATCTGGAGCTGACCGGCGTGGCCGCCGAGCTGCAGGTGGGAGGCCTGCGCCGCCAGCGCCTGCAGCTGGGCGAGCGCCGCCTGCTGCCGCTGCCGGCCTACCAATCGCACCGCGCCGAAGTGCAGGACGCCAGCGCGCTGGACAGCATCGCCTCCATCCGCGTAAGCGGCTTGGGCGGCGCGCGCCCGCTGTTCCTGCCGCCCGGCAAGCTGATGCGCATGCCGGTGCCGATTGAAGTGACCTACACCTTCATCGGCAACGCGCAGGACCTGGCCGGCACGCCGCTGCGCGGCGCCCGCATCCTCAACGCACCGGTGCCGGGCACCGGCAGCAACGGTGGCTTCGTTGCCGACTTCCCGCGCCGCGAAACCGTGCTGTACCTGCTGCAGGACGACCGCCTGCTGCAATGCCCGCTGCAGATACGCGAGCGCCGCCAGGTGGTGCTGCTGGTCGGCGCCGTGCAGTGCGAACCGCTGAACGTGGCACAGCTGCCCGCAGAGATCCGCCAGCAGGCACGGGTGACGCGGCTACTGCAGGAGAAGGCCTTGATGGCCAGCAGCCAGCAGGCGGCAGCGGGAGGTGCGCGATGAGCCGGCGGCTGTGGTGGTGGCTGGTGCTGTTCTGCGCGCTGGTGGTGATGGTGCCGCGCGCGATGGCGCAACGGCCGCCGGAGACGCACCCGACTGATGAGCATCGCGACATCGTGATGACGTGGGATCGGTCTGCGATGCCGGGGGACATCGTGTTGATGCCGCCGCGCACGCTGCTGGCGTATGACCACGTTGATCTGGGCAAGCGCTACGGCGAGCTGCATCTGACGTGTGTTTCGGATAGCAGCGCGGAGAGGGGGCGGTGCCCGGTGGAGGGGATCGAGGATGGTGTCGTCGGGTTGCGCGAGATACCGCTGCAGTTCGTTGAGCAGCGGTCCGGAATGAGAGCTGAGCTCAGCCTTCGCGGTGGGCTGGAGAGGGCACTCAATAACCGTGCCTGCATGGGGGACTTCTGGCAACTAGGGATCATGGCGCCGTGGTCGACCCACCTAACTGGCTGCCCCGGCGCAAACGCTGCGGGAATTGGCGCTCAACTTGCACTTGAGATGCCGGAACTAGGGAAGCTTGTCGCAGGTATCTGGTTGGCAACGCTCGAACTGCGTGCAAGCACCCCCGACACCAGAAATCTCGCGACCTACACCTACCGCTTCGAACTCACCATCACCGACTACGACGCGGTCTCCATCTACCTGCCCGAGTTCCAGGAAGCCACACCCACCGTAGGCCTCAATCTCAGCTACGACCCCATCGCCCGAACCGTCGGTGGCCGCGCGCATCTGGACATGTGTCTGTACGACGGCCTCGGCTCGCAGAGTGAGTACCTGGGCGTCACCGTACGCGACAGCGGCACGCGCCCACCCGGGCCCACCGGCTATTCGGTCTGGCACACCAACGGCGGTAGCGACGACGGCCAGCGTGTGGACTACACCGTCACCCTCGACCACAACGGGGCGCGCATTCCCATGCGCAATGGCGTGGAAGAGCAGCTGCGCAACATTGATACCGCACGCCTGCGCCTGGTGATGTTGCCGGGCATGACCCAGCCGGTGTTCTGCGTGCCCACGCCGCTCACCCTCGATACCCCGCGCGTCCCTATCGATGAAAAGCGCTCTGGTGCCTACCAGGGCGATCTGAAGGTTGAACTGCGCCTGCCTACCTCCCGCCCTTGATGTTGATGGAGCTTCACATGAATGCCGCTTTGCCCTGCCTGTTCGCCTGCGCGTTGCTGCTTGCAGCAGTGCCCGCCCACGCCAACCTGACCGTGCATCCCATGCGCACCTCGGTGGAGGCCCGCAAGGGCGCGCAGATCCGCGTGTACTCGCAGTCCACCACCGCGCAGTACGTGCAGGCTTCGATCCGTCGCATTGACGATCCAGCCAGTGCTGACGAGCAGGAAATCGAGATCGAGCCGGCCGATGCGGCGATCACGATCACCCCCGCCAAGTTCGCCTTGGCGGGTGGCGCCAATCGGCTGATCCGGGTCATTCCACTGCAGCCGGTGGAGAAAGAGACCGCCTACCGGGTGTACTTCGAAGGTGTACGCGGTCCCGATGATGCCGAGCCGGACGACCCGGCCACCCGCGCCGCGGTGGGCATGAGCCTGGTCTGGGGCGCGCTGGTGAACGTGGTTCCCGCCAATGGACGCGTGGACGTGCGCGTACAGGGCGACAGCCTGGTCAACGCCGGAACGCTGCGGGTGGGCCTGACCAGCGTGGCCGACTGCGATGCAAGCGGTGCCTGCACCGCCCATGACGTCTCGCGCAGCCTTTATCCGGGCGCCTCGTTGCAACTTCCCTTTACCCCGAAGCCCGGCAACCGCCTGCAGCTGCGCTATCGGTTGACCCGCGATGGCTATCGCGAACACGTGCAGGCCCTGTCTCTCTGAAGTGTTCGACCCGTCGCGGCAGATCGGTCGCGACGGGCATCTTTTCCCTTCCTTGTTAAGGAATGACCATGAACAAGATCTACCGTCGTATCTGGTGCACTGCGCGGCAGTGCTGGGTCGTGGCCAGTGAGTTGGCCGCGGCGCGTGGCAAGCGTGCTGCTGGCCCGCGCGGACTGGCCAGCGTGCTGCTGATGTTGCTTGGCACACCCCTGCTGTCTGTTGCATCGGAGCTTGGCAGCGAGAATGAAGATGGTGATGTACCACTGGAAATCTTGGGCAATGACCTGGGGGCACCCGCCACCCAGCTTGCCATGCAGGAAGCGATGCGCTCGGCGGCACATGCAGGGTATGGATTCAGGGCTGGTGTAATGGGCCAGATGCCGATGGCCGATGGATCCACGCTCGGCAGCGGCTATGCCATGTTCAACGAATCCTGTAGCGGGGAACTGGGCGGGACCTACTACCGTTGTACACCGTCATTCGGGAGCGTTGACGACTATGTGCACTCCGTTGTCGCTCCCAGTTCAAGAAACGTGCTGTTCACGGGTGTCGGTATGAATGCGAGTGGGCAGTTTTCTACTGCATTCGGTCACTCGATCCGGACCAGTGGCGATTTCAATACGGTGTTCGGATATGGCGCCAGGGCGCAGCAAGGCTACAGCACCATCATTGGTGCAACCGCGCTAGGGAATGGCGTAGGAACTACTGTGCTAGGCAATGACGCGCGCGCCTACGGGGAGAACTCGATAGCGGTGGGCAGTGGCTCGCGCACGGTCGATACCTCGACAGGAAACTCTCGCATCGCCATTGGTGGCAATGCGTTCGCAGGAACTGCGGGGCACTCTGGAGCAGTCGCTCTAGGAGGAAGCGCGCGGGCGGAGTTCAATGCAGTTTCTATCGGTCAATATTCAAAGGCTCAGGCAACAAACTCGGTTGCACTGGGTACGAGTTCTGAGGCGACCGAAACAAGAACCGTCTCTGTGGGAAACAACTCGCTCAAACGACGGATTGTGAATGTAGAGAACGGAACGCTTTCGGCCGCCAGTACCGATGCGGTGACCGGGAGGCAGCTTTACGCCACAAACCAGAACGTGACCACCGCCACCAATACCGCCAATGCCGCCAAGACGGCTGCCGATCAGGCACTGGTCAACACGCGACTGGTCACCCAGACCTCGGCCAGCAGCGCCGTACGCTTGGGTGGTGACAACACCGGCACCCAGCTGGACATCCGCAACAAAGCCAATGCGAATCGCAAGTTGATCGGCGTGGCCGATGCCACGCTCAGCACCACCAGCACCGAAGCCGTAACCGGCAAGCAGCTGCATGCCACCAACACGGCGGTGGCGACGGCGCAGACAACGGCGACTGCAGCGAAGAGCGCGGCGGACTCGGTATCGGCTCGCGTGGATGCGCAGGCGCTGTCGCTCGGGCGTTTGGCTGTGGCCGGCGGCAGTGGCGATTCGGCTGCAGTTGCCTTGGGAACCAACGCCGCTGCTTACAGCCGCGATAGCGTCGCGCTGGGGCCAAAGGCGCGCGCCGGCGTAGGTGAGGATGGCGAGAACAACAATGGTGTGGGTGCCACGTCGATTGGCTCCGGCAGCTGGAGCGCGAATGCCGCCACGGCCATCGGCTATCGCGCCAAAGCACTGGGTAATCGTTCCATCGCCATGGGCATGGATGCCGTAGCGTCCACATCCAATGCGGTTGCACTGGGTGACGACGCAGTGTCCAGCTTCGCCGGCAGCGTTGCGCTTGGAAGCAACTCGCGAACTACCGGTGTGAATCAGATTTCGGTCGGCAACGACACGGTCAAGCGCCGGATCGTCAACGTCAACGATGGCACGCTCAGCGCAACCAGCAGCGATGCGGTCACCGGCAAGCAGTTGCACGCCACCAACACCACGCTGGCCAGTGTGAGCAGCACGGCCACAGCCGCCAAGACGGCCGCCGATAGCGCTCTTGGGCAAGTGACCACTGTGGCCGGTCTGGTCGGGCAGGTCTCCGCCACCGGCAATGTGCGCCTGGGCGCGCAGAACACCGGTACCGTGCTGGATGTGGCCAACAAGAACGGCGCTGCCCGCCGTATCAGCAACGTGGCCAATGCCACGGTCAGTGCATCGAGCACCGATGCCGTAACCGGACAGCAGTTGCATGCCACCAATACGGCGGTGACCACCGCGCAGTCCACCGCAACGGCCGCGAAGGCGGCGGCCGACAGCGCTGTCGGCCAGGTGGGTACCGTGGCGGGCCTGATCGGGCAGGTGTCGGCCAGCGGGCAGGTCCGGCTGGGCGCCGAGAACACCGGCACCGTACTGGACGTGTCAAACAAGAGTGGCTCGCGCCGTCGCATCCAGAATATCGCCAACGGCAATCTGGGGGCGGGAAGTACCGATGCAGTGACGGGGCAGCAGCTGTTTGCTACTAACGAGCGTGTGGGTACGGCCGAGGTGCGCAACGAGGCGCAGGATCTGCAGCTGGTGGATCACGCTGATCGCTTGGCTGATCACCGTGTGGACCTGGATCGTCTGCGCGCCGACTTCGATGGTTTCGAACCGGATCTGGAGGGCGTGGTGAAGTTCAACGCCGAGCGGACCCTGGTGGATCTTGAGGGTGCGGTGGTGAAGGGGGTTGGTCCGGGGGATATCAGCTCTGCGACGAGTACTGATGCGGTGAATGGTGGGCAGTTGTTTGCCACCAACGCACGGATCGACCAGATGGAGCAAGGCGGCCGGTTCCTGCAGGTGGGCTACGACGAGTTCAGTGAGGACGCTTCGGCCGGGTGGCTGGGCGTCGCCATCGGTGATTCCGCGGAGTCGTCACCGACTGGTGAAGGTGGCACCGCCGTTGGAAGCTTCTCGAAAGCACTTGGTGTCAACTCGGTGGCACTGGGGCGCGCGTCTTGGGTAGTTGAAGGCGCTACAGAAGGATTTGCGCTAGGTGCAAGTTCACATGTCCAAGCGAGTGGGGGCGTCGCAGTTGGCGCTCGATCTGTGGTTCACGAGGATGCGACCAACAGCATCGCGCTCGGATACTCCTCGTATGCTGATGAAGCGAACACCGTTTCCATTGGTCGAGCAGGCTACGAGCGGCGAATTGTCAACGTTGCGCGTGGCGCGGGGAGTAATGACGCGGTGAGCGTGATGCAGTTGCAGGAATCGCTCGCCACCCTTGGCGGCGGTGCCAGCCTCGACGCCAACGGCAACATCATCGCGCCCATCTACGCGATTCAGGGGAGCAGCCACAACACCGTCGGCGATTCGCTGGCCGCGCTGGATGGTGCGGTGGTTGTGACCGATGCACGCGTCGGCTCGCTGGAAGGCAAGCTGCGCTCCGCACTCCAGGACACCACGATCCGTGCTGATGGCTTGAACCAAGTCACGCTGTCCGGCGCACAGGGTGCGGTGCTGACCAATCTGGCAGATGGCCGAATCGCGGCCGGCAGTCGCGATGCAGTGACGGGTAGCCAGTTGCACGACGCCAAGCAGGAGATCGCCCGCAATCGCAGCGATCTGGATGCACTGCGCGACTCTCAGGTGACAGACAACGATCTTGCACGCCTGTCTGCGGCTGAGACAGGGAGCGTAATTGACTACGGCGGCGCGACACTGACCGGCGTGGCGGATGGCGAATTGTCCCCAGGAAGCAAGGATGTTGTGAACGGTGGGCAATTGCATTTGACAAACAGCAGGCTGGATGAAATTCAGGAGCAGAGCCGGTTCCTTGCCATTGGTTCGTACGAGAATAGTGCCAGGGCTTCGTCGGGCTTGCTTGGAGTTGCGGTTGGTGATTCTGCGGAGGCCGCGCCATCAGGTGGACAGGAGGGGGCAACTGCTATCGGCAGTTACGCGAAAGCCATGGCGACAAACTCCGTTGCACTAGGGCGCGGCTCTTGGGTGCTGGAGGATGCGATAGAAGGCTTCGCTTTGGGAACCGGCTCGCAAGTTCAAGCCAGCGGGGGCATCGCACTCGGCGCCCGATCCGTCGTGCACGAAAGCGCAACCAACAGCGTGGCGCTCGGCTACAACTCGTACGCCGGTGAGGCCGACACAATCTCCATCGGCCGTTCAGGCTACGAACGCCGCATCGTAAACGTAGCCAACGGCCGCAACGCCCAGGACGCCACCACCGTCGCCCAACTCAACGCCACTCTCGCCACCCTAGGCGGCGGCGCCCACATCGACAGCAACGGCAACATCGTCGGCCCACACTTCACCGTCCAGGGCCAGCAGCAGTCCACCCTCAACGATGCCCTGCAGTCGCTCGATGGTGCGGTCACCACCCAGGGCTCTCGCGTGGACCAGGTGGAAACCCAGCTCCGCTCGGTCTTCCAGGACACCACCACGCGCGGCGATGGCCTGAACCAGCTCACCCTGGCCGGTGCGCAGGGCATGGTCATTTCCAACGTGGCCAACGGTCTGGTGGCTGCCGGTAGCCGGGATGCGGTCAATGGCGGGCAGCTGCACGACGTGCAGCAGCAGCTCAACGGGCGCATGGATGGCTTGGAGCAGCGCATCGACGGGCAGCCGCAGGCACGCGTTGCCAGTACGCCGGAAGCCCTGCAGCCGCCAGCCGAAACGCCGACCGTGGCCGACACCGGAAAGGCCCCCAACGCCACCCCGGAAACGCCGAAGGAGCCCACCCCGCAGGTCGACACCGCGGAACTGGAGAAGATGCTGGCCCGCGCCAACGAGTACAGCGATGGCATCTCCCGCGAGGTGGATGCGCGCCTGGACAAGATGGACAAGCGCTTCAACCGCATGGCGGCGATGAGCAGCGCGCAGAGCGCGATGGCGATGAACACCGCGGGCCTGAACACCTACAACCGCCTGGGCGCGGGCGTGGGCTACAGCGATGGCGAATCGGCCATGGCGGTGGGCTACCAGCGTGTCCTCAACGAAAAGGGCTCGGCCACCTTCAGCCTCAATGGTGCCTTCACCAACAGCGGTGAACGCACCATGGGCGTGGGCCTGGGCATTGGCTGGTGAACCATGAGCACTGACAAGCAGAACCCCGAACCGGGACGGCGTTCCAGCAGGCTGGAACAGGAAATGCGCAGCTATCGCTACGTGAGCCGCTTCATGAGCTACCGGCGCTATTACACGCTGCGCGCGAAGTTCCACTATTACCGGCGTTACCTCAATTCGGTCACGCTCGTGGTGGTCTTCATGGGCGTGTGTCTGGCCACGACTGTGTGGGTGGGCTGGCGCGCGATGAACCCCTCGGTGCCGCGCGTGCACCCGCAGGCGGCGCAGGTGCGCATGGAGATGCTGTCCTACGAGGCACATCGGCGGATGGGGGCCGTGCGCCATGCCGATGGCCGCGGGCTGACGCCGTTCACTACCCATGCGCGCATCGTGGCCGGTGCGCAGCGGGCCATGCAGGTGCGGCAGGCCCTGCAGGTGCCGGTGTCGCTGCAACTGCAGTCGGACATGCTGGCCGACATTGCCGATTACATCGGCATGGCCGGTGTGTGCGCACCGTACCCCTGCGAGAAGGTGAGCGAGTACATCCAGACCCTGCACGAGGCGAGCGAACGCAGCATGCAGGTGCACCAGGCACTGCAGCCGGTACTGGAGGTGCCGGAGGACGTGGTGCCGGAACTGGAGGGGGAGCGCAGTCGCCTGGCCCATGGCTGGGCGGACGACTTCGGCGATGTGCACGCACACCTGTGGATACTGCATGACCTGCGGCGCATGCACGCCAACATGATGTACCAGGCCAGTTATCGGGAGCCGTGGCCGCTGATGGGGCGGGTGATGTATCGCGACCAGCTGCCGTACAGCCAGTGGTAGGTGGGCGAGGGGGGCGCCGGTCGCGGCCGGCGCTGCCTCATGTGCCGAAATAGCTGCTGGCTTCGTCTTCGGCCAGCAGCTGCCGCACCTGCGCCGCCGAAGCGCGCCGCATCGGCTTTTCATCAACCGGTGACAGCGGCGCCTGGCGCAGGGCGTCGTAGGGCAGTACGGCCAGGTCGAAGGTCAGTTCCTCGGCGCTGAACACCCAGACCGGAACGTCCAGGCTGCGCTCGCGGTCCAGCCGCAGGCGGCGCGTGCGCGATTCGGCGGGGATGCGGTGTTCGTCCAGGAAGCGGTGCACGGCCTCGGCATCGTCGCTGTGCAGGTGCAGCTGCACGGGGCTGTTGGCATCGGCGGTGCCGTCCAGCACGGGGCCGACCAGGCGCGGGGCGAAGCCGTGCAGGAAATCCAGCGCGTTGACCGCAGCCTCGCGGCGGCGCTGCAGCTGGCTGCTGTGCTGGGGGCCGGCGAACAGCCGCTGGTGCTCGCGCAGGGCGTCTTCGATCTCGGAATTGCGGGGCAGGGAGGCATCGTCGTGGATGCCGAGCCGGCTGGCGGCCTTCAACTTGGCCTGGTGGTAGTCGCGGATACCGCCTTCGGCCATCAGGCGGGCGGCTTCGTGGGCGAGGCGATGGCGTCGCTCGCGGGTCTGGCTGGCAGCATGCTGGCGTGCGCGATGCATGCGATGACTCCTGTTGCGACCTGGGTACAGAGTAGCGCAGGGATGTGACATGCGCGTGCTCGGTCGGCACTTGCTCTGGCGGGTGCCGATCAAGGTCGGCACTTGCTCTGGTAGGTGCCGACCTTGGTCGGCACGAAGGGCCAACCAAGGTTGGCCCGCTACCGGGCTGCATGGGGCCAACCAAGGTTGGCCCGCTACCGGGCTGCATGGGGCCAACCAAGGTTGGCCCGCTACCGGGCTGCATGGGGCCAACCAAGGTTGGCCCGCTACCGGGCTGCATGGGGCCAACCAAGGTTGGCCCGCTACCGGACTGTGTGGGGCCAACCGAGGTTGGCCCGCTACCTTGCTCTGGTAGGTGCCGACCTTGGTCGGCACGCAGAGCCAACCAACGGTTGGCTCCCACCCATGCCTTCCTTAGAAGATATCGAACGCGGCGGCGTCGGCCTGCGGGGTGCTCTGCAGGTCCAGGTCGTAGTCGGTCAGGCGGTCCATGTCTTCCACCTTCACCCACTCGGTGGCGCCGTTCAACGTGGTCTGCACCATGCCCGCCGGCGGCTCGTTCTGGGCGATCGGGGTGTCCTTCAGCGCAACGCGCATGTAGTCGATCCAGATCGGCAGGGCGGCCTTGCCGCCGTACTCGCGGTAGCCCAGCGAACGGAAGTCGTCGCGGCCCACCCAGACGGTGGTGGCGTAGGGACCGCCGAAGCCGGAGAACCAGGCGTCGCGGTGGTCGTTGGTGGAACCGGTCTTGCCACCCACGTCCTCACGGCCCAGCACCTTGGCGGCGGTGCCGGTGCCGCGCTGCACGACGTCGCGCATCATCGACACCAGCTGGTAGGCGGTGCGGGCATCGATCGCACGCGGGGCGGTGCGGGCATCCGGGTTGGCCGGCGCGGCCGGGGTTTCGGTGGCCGGCTTGGCGGCAGCGGTCGGGTCCACCTTCGGCGCCGGGGCACCGAAGTTGAAGCCGTCCACCACCTGGTTCACCGGCTGGTCGCTGCTGCCGGCGCACTCGCGGCAGGCCAGCGCCGGGTTTTCCTTGAACACCAGGTTGCCGTCGCGGTCGTTCACCTGGTCGATCAGCCAGGTGTCCACGCGCGAGCCGCCGTTGGCGAACACGGCATAGCCACGGGCCACCGACAGCGGGGTGAGCGAGGCGGTACCCAGCGACATCGACAGGTTCGGCGGCAGCTCCGATTCGGCGAAGCCAAACTCGCTGATGTACTTGCGCGCATAGTCCACGCCCATGCCGTCGAGCAGGCGCACCGACACCAGGTTGCGCGACTGCACCAGCGCTTCACGCAGGCGCATCGGGCCGCGGAAACCGCCACCGTCGTTCTGCGGCGCCCAGGTCTTGCCGCGGCGGTCGCGGAACACCACCGGGGCGTCCAGCACGATCGAGGCCGGGTTGTAGCCCTTGTCGAAGGCGGCTGCGTAGACGAACGGCTTGAAGCTGGAACCGGGCTGGCGACGGGCCTGGGTGGCACGGTTGAACTTGTTGCCCGAGAAGCTGAAGCCACCCACCAGCGCCTTCAATGCGCCGCTGTGGGCGTCCAGCGAGACCAGGGCGGACTGGCCGCGCGGAATCTGGTCCAGCAGCCACTCGCCTTCCTTGGCGCCGGCACGCACGCGCACGATGTCACCGCGCTGCACCAGCTTGCCGGGGGTCTTGTTGGTCCACTTGGCGGCACCGGCCGGCAGCACGATCTCGCTGCGGTTGGCCAGCACCACCGTGGCGCTGCCATCGGCGCCGGTGCTGGCCACGATGGCCGGCAGCAGGCCGGCCTGGCCGTACATGCCGCGCAGGTGCTCGGCCAGGGCCGCGGCATCGTCGCCGGCGCCCAGCGTCACCTGCTTTTCCACGCCGTGCCAGCCGTGGCGGTGGTCGTACAGCAGCAGGCCGTCACGCACGGCCAGGTTGGCCGCGGTCTGCAGGGTGGCATCGATGGTGGTGGTGACGTGGTAACCCTTGTTGACCACATCGCCGCCGAAGCGGGCGATCATTTCCTGGCGCACCAGTTCGGCCACGTAGGGCGCTTCCACCTGCACCGGCGGTTCGTGCGCGGTGGCGTGCATCGGCACGGCCTTGGCCGCGTCGGCCTCGGCCTGGGTGACGAACTTCAGGTCGGCCATGCGCTGCAGCACGTAGTTGTCGCGGCGCTGGCGGGCACGTTCCGGGTTGGAGATCGGGTTGCCCGAGGAGGGGAACTTGGGGATGCCGGCCAGCGAGGCCATTTCATCCAGGTCCAGCTCGTTCAGCTTCTTGCCGTAGTAGAACTCGGCCGCGGCGGCCACGCCGTAGGCGCGGTTGCCGAAGAAGCTCTTGTTCAGGTACAGCTCGAAGATCTCGTCCTTGCTCAGCTCCGACTCGATCTTGCGGGCCAGCAGGATCTCGGCCAGCTTGCGGGTGTAGCTGTATTCGGAACTGAGGAAGAACTGGCGGGCCACCTGCTGGGTGATGGTGGAACCACCGGGCACGCGCTTGTCGTTGGTGGTGGCCAGCAGCCACACCGCACGGCCGATGCCCTTGTAGTCCACGCCGCCGTGTTCATAGAAGCGGGCGTCTTCGGTGGCCAGGAAGGCCTTCTTCAGCTTGTCCGGCACGTCCTTCATGGTGATGGGGGTGCGCCGGGTCTCGCCGAACACCGCCATCAGCTTGCCGTCGGCAGCGTAGACGTACATCGGCTCCTGCATTTCCACGTCGCGCAGGGTCTGCACGTCGGGAAGCTTGGAGGACACAGCGTAGTACAGGCCGCCCACGGCGGCCGCTCCGACCAGCGCCAGGACCAGTACAACAAGGAAGATCCAGCGCAGCCAGCGGCGGAGTCGAGTCATCGGGTTCAGATTCCGATTGCGAATTTCGTGGTCGCAGAGTATAGATTACGCACGGTGGCGGCTGGGGTCGCTACCAGGGGACGCAACGACAAACGCCAGGGGCTGCATCGTGAACCTGTGAGGGACTTCACAGCAGGGTGGTTGCCATTTGCTAAGAATACGTTATTAATGCGCGGACACAGTTCTTGTGTCCAAGTGCCCGTCGGCAGGGGAGAAACCGTGGGGCTTATCCCAAAAAGTCAGTCGCCACTCATAGGCGTCGACATCAGTTCGACTGCGGTGAAGCTCTTGCAGCTTTCCCGCAGCGGTAGCCGTTTCCGCGTGGAACATTACGCCGTGGAACCTCTTCCGCCGAATGCGGTGGTGGAGAAGAACATCGTGGAAGTGGAGGCCGTGGGTGAGGCCATCCGCCGCGCGATGAACCGCTCCGGCAGCAAGGCCAAGCTGGCCGCCGCTGCCGTGGCCGGATCGGCAGTGATCACCAAGGTGATCCCGATGCCCGCCGATCTGGACGAAAACGACATGGAAGCCCAGATCGAGCTGGAAGCGGTCAACTACATTCCGTACCCGATCGAGGAAGTGAACCTGGACTTCGAGGTGATCGGGGCGATCCCGAACAACCCGGAAATGGTCCAGGTGCTGCTGGCCGCGTCGCGATCCGAGAACGTGGAACTGCGCCAGTCGGCGCTGGAACTGGGCGGCCTGCAGGCCAAGGTGATGGACGTGGAGGCCTTCGCGGTCGAGAACGCCTTCGCCCTGGTGGCCAGCGAACTGCCGGTGTCCAGCGATGGCGTGGTGGCCCTGGTGGACATCGGCGCCACCATGACCACCCTGAACGTCCTGCGCGGTGGCCGCAGCCTGTACAGCCGCGAACAGGTGTTCGGCGGCAAGCAGCTGACCGACGAGATCATGCGCCGCTACGGCCTGAGCTACGAGGAAGCCGGTCTGGCCAAGCGCCAGGGCGGGCTGCCGGAAAGCTACGAAATGGAAGTGCTGGAACCGTTCAAGGAAGCCACGGTGCAGCAGATCAGCCGCCTGCTGCAGTTCTTCTACGCGGGCAGCGAATTCAACCGGGTTGATCACATCGTGCTGGCCGGCGGCTGCGCTGCACTGGCAGGCCTGCCGGAAATGGTCGAAGAACAGCTGGGCGTGCCGACCGTGGTCGCCAACCCGCTGGCACAGATGACCCTGGGCCCGAAGGTACAGGCCCAGGCGCTGGCCCAGGATGCCCCGGCGCTGATGATCGCCACCGGTCTGGCACTGAGGAGCTTCGACTGATGGCACGCATCAATCTATTGCCCTGGCGCGCCGAGCGGCGCAAGCAACGCCAGCGCGAGTTCGGGGTCATGCTGGGCATGGCCGCACTCGGCGGCGTGCTGCTGTCGCTGCTGGTGTGGTTCTACTACGACATGCAGGTGAGCGGCCAGATGGACCGCAATGCCTACCTGCAGGCCGAGATCACCAAGGTGAAGGCGCAGAACGCCGAGATCGACCGCTTGGACGAGCAGAAGAACCGTCTGCTGGCCCGCAAGGCCGTGATCGAACAGCTGCAGGCCAAGCGCTCGCAGATGGTTCACCTGTTCGACGCCCTGGTCCGCACTATTCCCGATGGCGTGGTGCTGACCGCCCTGCAGCAGGATGGCGACACCCTTACCCTGGAAGGCCGCACGCAGTCCAACGCACGCGTGTCCGCCTACATGCGCAACCTGGAAGTGTCCGGCTGGATGACCAACCCGGAACTGTCGATCATCAAGGCCAGCGAGCCTGAGAAAGACAAGGACGCCGCACCGGTGGGTCCGGTGGCTGACATCAAGGCCCTGCCGTATGTGTTCAAGGTGACGGTGAAGCTGCCGGCACAGAGCGAGGAGTCGACCACTCCGGGCCTGAACGCCGACGGCAGCGTGGCAACCGGCGCACCGGCTGCGCCCACCGTGGCCCCGCTCACTGCGGGCCCGGATGCCGCGGCACCGGTTGCTCCGGCCGCACCGGGCGCAGCCCCGGCGCCGGCCAATGCACCGGCTCCGGGCAGCGCACCGGCACCTGCACCGCAGGCACCGGCCGCGCCGGCCCCCCCCGCAGCGCAACCGGCACCGCCGGCCGCCGCACCGAAGACCGAGGGTAGCCGCCTGGCCCAGCCGCCGCAGGCCTTCCATGCCCTGCCGCAGGGGGACCGCGCATGAGCAAGAAAGTCGAACTGAAGAACCTGGATTTCAACGACATCGGCAACTGGCCGCGCAACGCCAAGATTGTCTTCTGCTCGCTGATCGCCCTGGTCATCATCTTCGTGCTGTGGATGCTGCTGATCAGCGGCAAGCGTGAAGAGCTGCAGACCCTGGAAAGCCAGGAAACCACCCTGCGCCAGGAATTCACCAAGGAACAGGAACGCGCGGTCAACCTGGAACCGCTGAAGCAGCAGCTGGCACAGATGGAGCAGGTGCTGCAGCAGATGCTGCGCCAGCTGCCCAGCAAGACCGAGATGCCCGATCTGATCATCGACATCTCGCAGACCGCGCTGTCCAGCGGCCTGGCCAATCAGCTGTTCGAGCCGGAAGAAGAGCAGGTCAAGGAGTTCTACGCCGAAAAGCCGATCAAGCTGAGCATGGTGGGCAGCTACCACCAGTTCGGTGCGTTCGTCAGCGGCGTGGCCTCGCTGCCGCGCGTGGTCATCCTGACCATGCACGACATCAACCTGAAGCCGGCCGACAAGACCAACGGCAACATCCGCGCCGGTGCGCTGGTGCTGTCCGGTACGGTCAAGACCTACCGTTACCTGGATGAAACCGAGGTGGCGGAACAGCAGAAGGCTGAGGCAGGCGAAGCAGGCAAGGAGGCGCAGAAGTGATCCGTTCCTTCATTGCACGCGGTGGCATGGCGATGGCGGTACTGCTGCTGGCCGCCTGCGGCCGCGGTGTGACCAGCACGCCGGGCGATGCCCCCAACCTTGAGAAGTGGGTCGAGAGCGAACGCGCCCGACCGGCGCAGCCGCTGGAGCCGCTGCCCGTCATGCAGCAGTTCGAGACCTTCGAGTATTCCGCGCAGGGCATGCGCGATCCGTTCACCGATGCCTGGACCAATCCGCA
Source organism: Stenotrophomonas sp. YAU14A_MKIMI4_1 (assembly GCF_003086855.1). Classification (NCBI taxonomy): domain Bacteria; kingdom Pseudomonadati; phylum Pseudomonadota; class Gammaproteobacteria; order Lysobacterales; family Lysobacteraceae; genus Stenotrophomonas; species Stenotrophomonas sp. YAU14A_MKIMI4_1. The sequence goes on along the minus strand of NZ_CP025998.1, from coordinate 3,532,143 downwards.
GCAGGGGACTGGCGGATTGCGCCCGGATCCGAACCGGCGCAAGGAACCCCTGGAAGGGTTCCCGCTGGATGCACTGGACATGGTCGGCACCATCGGCACCGGCGGCGGTACCGTCGCGCTGGTGATGGGGCCGGACAAGGTGACCTACCGGGTACGCCCGGGCGGTTACCTGGGGCAGAGCGACGGGCGGGTCACCGCGGTCTTCGAAGACCGCGTGGAGCTGATCGAACTGGTGCCGGATGGCGCGGGTGGCTGGCTGGAACGTCCGGCTACGCTCGCGCTGGAAGATCAATGATCGTTTACTGGGGATAGCACGATGACTTTTCACCAAGCCAAGGGGCTGCGACCCATCCGGCGCTCTACCTTGAACCGCATCAGCGCGCTGGGAGTCGCGTTGATGCTGGCCTGCGCTCCGGCGCTGGCTGCCGCACCGGCTGCAAAGCCGGCCAGCACCACCGTTGCTGCGCCGGCCACCGCGCCGGCCAGCCTTGCGGTGTCGCGCATCGACTTCAAGCGCGGTGACGACGGCAGCGGCCGCCTGATCGTGCAGTTCGACGGCCAGGGCGCCATCCCGGATCTGCGCACGCAGGACAACAGCGTGATCGTGGATGTGGGCAACGCGCGCCTGCCGGCGAACCTGCAGAAGCCGATGAACGTGACCGACTTCGCCACGCCGGTGCAGCGCATCGACGCCAAGCCGTCCGGTGCCGGCACCCAGCTGGTGCTCAGCACCGGTGGTGCGGTCGAATCGCTGGCCTACCAGAGCGGCAACGAATACGTGGTCGAGATCACCCCGCGCAAGGCCCCGGCCGCGGTGGGTGCGGTCACCGCCGGCAGCGTCAGCCAGGCCGCCAAGGGCGTGCCGCAGCGCGGCTACAGCGGCAAGCCGGTCACCTTCAACTTCCAGGACATTCCGGTTCGTACCGTCCTGCAGTTGATCAGCGACGAATCGAACCTGAATATCGTGGCGTCCGATTCGGTGCAGGGCAACGTGACCCTGCGCCTGGTCAACGTGCCGTGGGACCAGGCACTGGACATCGTGCTGCGTGCCAAGGGCCTGGACAAGCGTCGCGACGGCAGCGTGATCTGGGTTGCGCCGCAGGCTGAACTGGCCAAGTTCGAGCAGGAAAAGGAAGACGCGCGCATTGCGATCGAGAACCGCGAAGACTTGGTGACCGATTACGTGCAGATCAACTACCACAGCGCCACGCAGATATTCAAAGCGCTGACCGAAGCCAAGGGCATCGGCGGCAACAGCGGCGGCGGGCAGGGGGGCGGCAGCGGTGGTTCGGCGTCGCAGGAAGAAAGTGGTTTCCTGTCCTCGCGCGGCCGCATCGTGGCCGACGAGCGCACCAACACGCTGATGATCAGCGACATTCCGAAGAAGATCGCGCGCATGCGTGAGCTGATCGGGGTGATCGACCGCCCGGTCGACCAGGTGCTGATCGAAAGCCGCATCGTGATCGCCACCGATACCTTCGCCCGCGAACTGGGTGCGAAGTTCGGCATCAGCGGCAGCCGCGACAACGTGTACTTCAGTGGTGATCTGGATGCCAATGCCGCGACCCGCAAGTCGCAGGTTGACGCAGCGGAAACCAATGCCAAGGCCGTTCGTGACTGGGTTGCGGGCGGAAGCGTGGGCCCCCGTCCTGTCGCGGTCGGTTCGTCCATCACCCGCGGCCTGAACTGGAACCTGCCGGTGGCCTCTACCAGTAACCCCGGTTCGCTGGCACTGTCGATCCTCAACGCCGGCTACCTGCTGGACGTGGAACTGTCGGCCATGCAGGAAGAGTCGCGTGGTGAAGTCATTTCCAACCCGCGCGTGGTCACCACCAACCAGCGCGAAGCCCTGATCAAGCAGGGTAAGGAAATCGGCTACGTCACCATCAGCGGTGGTGGTGTCGGTGCTGCAGCCACGCCGAATGTGCAGTTCAAGGAAGTGGTGCTGGAACTGAAGGTCACCCCGACCATCACCGACGACAACCGCGTGTTCCTGAACATGGCGGTGAAAAAGGACGAGGTCGAAAGCTACATCGTGCTGGAAGGCTACGGCCAGGTGCCGAACATCAACCGTCGCGAGGTCAACACCGCCGTGCTGGTGGAAGACGGCCAGACCGTGGTGATCGGCGGCGTGTACGAGTTCACCGACCGCAACAGCGTCAGCAAGGTGCCGTTCCTGGGCGACGTGCCGTTCCTGGGCAATCTCTTCAAGAAGCGCGGCCGCAACAAGGACAAGGCGGAACTGCTGGTGTTCGTGACCCCGAAGGTGCTGCGCGTGGCCAAGCGCAGCTGATCGGTGCCACCGGATGTAGGAGAAGGGGCCGCCATGTGCGGCCCCTTTTCGTTGTGGATGCACGCCCTGCGTGCAGGGCCGTTCATCCATCCTTGATCCAATCCCCGGACCAGCCTGCGATGATGTGGGGAACCCGTGCCGTCCTGCGCCGGTCAAAGGCCCCCATGAACCTGCCACCGCCGATGCCCGAATCCATCTCCCCGCCGCCTGCGCCGGCCACCTCGCGGCTGCATGCCGCCTTCACCGCCCTGCGCGACGCGCTGTCGGCGGAGATCGTCGGCCAGGCCGCACTGGTCGAGCGGCTGTTGATCGCGCTGCTGGCCGACGGCCATCTGCTGGTGGAAGGCGCGCCCGGCCTGGCCAAGACCACCGCCATCCGCGCGCTGGCCGCCCGCCTGGAAACCGAATTCGCGCGCGTGCAGTTCACCCCGGACCTGCTGCCGGCCGATCTGACCGGCACCGAGATCTGGCGCCCGCAGGAAGGCCGTTTCGAATTCGTGCCCGGCCCGATCTTCCATCCGATCCTGCTGGCCGACGAAATCAACCGTGCCCCGGCCAAGGTGCAGTCGGCGCTGCTGGAAGCGATGGGCGAACGCCAGGTGACCGTCGGCCGGCACACCTACGCCCTGCCGTCGCTGTTCCTGGTGATGGCCACGCAGAACCCGATCGAGCAGGAAGGCACCTTCCCGCTGCCGGAAGCGCAGCTGGACCGTTTCCTGATGCACGTGCGCATCGGCTACCCCGACCAGGCCGCCGAGGCAGAGATCCTGCGACTGGCGCGCGAACGTGCGCGCGGCGCGCTGGGTGAAGCGCCGCCGGCGCCGGACAAGCTGCCGATGCAGGATGTCTTCGATGCGCGCCGCCAGGTGCTGGACCTGCACATGGCGCCGGCGCTGGAGCGCTACCTGGTGGAACTGGTGCTGGCCTCGCGCGATCCCGGCCGCTACGACCCGGCATTGGGCCGTCGCATCGCCTGGGGCGCCAGCCCGCGCGGGTCCATCGCTCTGGAACGCTGCGCGCGTGCGCGCGCCTGGCTGGCCGGTCGCGATTTCGTCACCCCCGACGACGTGCGGGCGGTGGCTGCCGACGTACTGCGGCACCGGGTGCTGCCCAGCTATGAAGCCACCGCCGAAGGCTGGGACGGCGAGCGCCTGGTGCAGGAACTGCTGGCCCGCGTGCCCGCGCCCTGAGCCTGCGCATGACCGATCATTCCACGCCCAGCGCCGGTGACGGCCTGCGACCGCAGTTGGCCGAACTGGTGGCCCTGCGTGGCCTGGCGCAGCGCCCGCCGGCACCGCGTCGCGGTCGCACCGGCCTTGCCGGTCAGGCACCGTCGCCGCTGCGCGGCCGAGGCATGGAATACGCCGAATCGCGCGAGTACGTGGCCGGTGATGACGCGCGCCATATCGACTGGCGGGTGACCGCGCGTAGCGGGCGAGCGCATACCAAGCTGTTCCAGGCCGAGCGCGAACGGGTCACGCTGATCGTGGCCGATACCGCGCCGGCCCTGTACTTCGGCACCCGCGTGCGCTTCAAGTCGGTGCAGGCCGCGCGTGCCGGCGCCATTGCGGCGTGGTCGGCGCAGCGCCGTGGCGACCGCATCGGGGCGTTGCGCGGCAGCGACCGCGAACCGCCGGTAGCCCCTGCTGGCGGGCCGCGCGGCGTGCTGCGCGTGCTCGACGCGCTTACCCGCTGGTACGCGCAGCCGCCCGCCGACGATCTGGGCCTGGAGCGCGCGCTGGACCACGCCAGCCGCGTGCTACGCCCCGGTGCGCGGCTGCTGGTGCTGGCCGATCCGCAGCAAGCCCTGCGCATCGCCCCTGCGCGCTGGGGCGCGTTGGCGCAACACCACGACGTGACGCTGCTGCTGCTGGTGGATCCGCTGGAAATGCAGCCGCCATCGGCCGCGCTGCAGTTCCTGTCGCCACAGCAGCGGGTCAGTCTGGACCTGCGCCGCAGCGATGTGCAGGCGCACTGGCATGCCCATTTCGTCGCGCCGGTGGACGCGCTGCGACGGCACCTGGTGGCGCGCCGCGTCGATGTGCAGTTGCTCTCGACCGATGCCGCCAGCGATGCCTGGTTGGCCCCGGCGGCCACCGAGGTGCCGGCATGAGCGCCGCGCTGCCGCTGCGCGACGTCGCGCTGCCGCCTGCACCGGCCTGGTGGCCGCCTGCGCCGGGTTGGCTGATGGTGATCGCCGCCGTGGTGCTGGTGCTGGCGGTCATCGTGGTGATCGTGGTCCGGCGTCGCCGTCGCCGCCAGCGCTGGTTGCACGCCTTCGACCAGGAGCTGCGGGCCGCCGGCACCGGTCCGGCCGAGCTGGCGGTGATTGCCGGTCTGTTGCGGCGTGCGGCACGCCAGGCGCAACCGGGCAGCGAAGCGCTGCAGGATGCGGCCTGGTGGGCGCGCATCGATCCGCAGGACGCGTTGCCTGATGCGCAGCGCACCCTGCTGACCGAAGGCCCGTACCGCCCGCAGATGGAAACCTCGCAGCTGGACGACATTCGCACCTGGGCGCGGCAGCGCTATCTGCAGCTGCTGCAGGAGCGCCGCCGATGAACCTGCTGGCCTCCTACTGGCCCTGGCCGGATCTGCAGCTGGCGTGGCCGCTGGCGTTGCTGGCACTGCCGCTGCCGCTGCTGATGCATTTCTGGCCGCGCCGCGCATTGCCGGGCGCGGCGCTGCGCGTGCCGTATGCCGCCGCCGAACTGCAGGCTCTGGCCGGCGGAGGGCGGGTGGATGCGTCGTGGCTGCGCACCCTGCTGTTGTGGCTGGGCTGGGCCGCGTTGTGCGTGGCGATGGCCCGCCCGCAGCAGCTGGGCGAAGCCATCACCCCGCCGCAGCAAGGCCGGCAGATGATGCTGGCCATGGACGTATCCGGCAGCATGAGCGAACCGGACATGGTGCTGGGCCCGCAGGCGGTGGAACGCCTGACCGCTGCCAAGGCGGTGCTGGCCGACTTCCTGGACCGCCGTGCCGGCGACCGCGTCGGCCTGCTGGTGTTCGGCGACCGCGCGTACACGCTTACCCCCATCACGGCCGATCTGGCCAGCGTGCGCGACCAGCTGCGCGACAGCGTGGTCGGCCTGGCCGGCCGCGAGACGGCCATCGGCGATGCCATCGCACTGGCCGTCAAACGCCTGCGCGCGCAGCCGGAAGGGCAGCGGGTGCTGATTCTGCTCACCGACGGTGTCAGCAATGCCGGCGTGCTGGAACCGCTGCGCGCGGCCGAGCTGGCCAAGGCCGAAGGCGTGCGGGTGCACACCGTGGCCTTCGGTGGCGACGGCAGCATGCGCCTGTTCGGCATTCCCATCGCCGCCGATCGCGACCCGGTGGACGAGGCGACGCTGCGGCGGATCGCCGAGCAGACCGGCGGCCGCTTCTTCCGTGCGCGCGATACCGACGAACTGGTGGGCATCTATGCCGAACTGGACCGGCTGGAGCCGATCGCCGGCAAGGGCCCGAGCACGCGCCCGCGCGACGAACGCTACGCCTGGCCGCTGGCACTGGCGCTGTTGCTGGGCTCGCTGGCCTGGCTGTGGTCGGAGCGCCGCCGATGATCGCCCTGTCGCTGGCCCTGCCGGACTGGAACGCGCTGCATTTCATGCGGCCTGATTGGCTGTGGGCGTTGCTGGCGCTGCCGGTGATCATCGCCTTCGCCCTGTGGCGGCAGCGCCGCAGCGAAGGCTGGCGGCAGGCGGTGGATGCGCATCTGCTGCCGCACCTGCTGGCGGCCGAGGGGCGCCGACGGCTGCGGTTGCCGTGGGCCATCGTGCTGGGCTGGGCGCTGGCCGTGCTGGCCCTGGCCGGGCCCAGCTGGCGGCAACAGGCACAGCCCTTGTTCCAGTCCAGCGCGCCTCTGGTGGTGGTGCTGGATCTGTCCAGCCGCATCACCGCGACCGACCTGCCGCCGTCGCGCCTGCTGCAGGCACGGGCCAAGATCGGCGGTCTGCTGCGGGCGCGTCAGGGCGGGCAGGTGGGCCTGGTGGTCTACGCCGACGATGCCTATACGGTGGCGCCGTTGACCGACGATGTGGCCAACGTGGCGCTGTACCTGGACGCGCTGGCGCCGGATGTGATGCCGCGTGATGGCCAGCGTGCCGACCGCGGCATCGATTGGGCCACGCAGTTGCTGCGGCAGACCGGTGCGCTGCGCGGGCGCATCCTGCTGATCAGTGACCAGGCCAACGGCGAAGCAGCACTGGCTGCGGCGCAGGCGCGCGCACTCGGCCTGCAGGTGTCGGTGCTGGGCCTGGGCACGCCCGCCGGTGCCGCTTACCGCGACAGCAGCGGCCAGATCGCGCAGGCCGCGTTGGACGAAACCGGGCTGCGCGCAGTGGCCACGGCCGGCGGCGGTCGCTACCAGCGCATTGCCGCCGATGATCGCGACCTGCAGGCGCTGGATGTGTTGGACGGCAGTGGCGCGCAGGCACAGGCGCGTCCCGGCCAGAGCCGGCAGTGGCAGGACGAAGGCTACTGGCTGCTGCCGCCGGTGATGCTGCTGGCGCTGCTGGCGTTCCGTCGCCGCGCGCTGCTGGCCGCCGTGCTGGCCGTGGGCCTGTTGCCGCTGAGCGGGCAGGTGCAGGCCGCGCCGCCAGCCGCGGCCACCAGCCCAGCGCACGGTACGCTGTGGCAACGCGGTGACCAGCGCGAACACGAGCGCCTGGCCGAAGGCGTGCAGGCGTACCACAACGGCGATTTCGCGGCGGCCCGACAGAAGTTCGAAGGCATCGACAGCGATGCCGGCTGGTACAACCTGGGTAACGCGCTGGCACGCCAGGGCGACTATGACGGCGCCATCGCCGCCTATGACAAGGCGCTGGCCAGGCACCCGGGCATGGCCGATGCCGTGGCCAACCGCGCGGTGGTCGATGCCGCGCGCAAGCGCAAGCCGCCACCGGGCAAGAACGAAGGGCAGGGCAAACAGCCGCCGAAGTCGCAGAACCCATCGCAGCAGCCCAAGCCGTCGCAGGGCCAGCAGGGTCAGGGTCAACAGGGGCAGCAGGGTCAACAAGGCCAGCAGGGCCAACCGCAACGTCCGCAGGACGGCAAGCCGGGTGAGCAGCAGGACGGTTCGGGCGCGGGTGATTCGCAGCAACCACCACAGTCCGCAGACGCCAAGGCGCAGGCGCAGGCCGATGCCCAGCAGCGCCAGCGCATGCAGCAGTCCCTGCAGCAGGCGCAGCGCGCCGACCAGGCCGGCAAGGTGGCCGCGCGCAGCGACGGCCGCACCCCGCAGCAGCGCGAGGAACAACAGGCCGTGGAAGCGTGGATGCGCCGCGTTCCCGATGATCCGGGGGCGCTGCTGCGCACCAAGTTCCAGTTGGAAAACGAACGTAGAAAGAGGGAAGGGCGATGAAGCGCAAGGCACGCGTGCATGAACGTTGGGCGTTGCCTGCGCTGGCCCTGTGGCTGTTGTGGTTGCCGCTGGCCGCGATGGCTCAGACCCGTGCGTGGCTGGAACCGGACACCATCGCCGCCGGCGACTCGGTCACCCTGAATGTGGAAACCGACCAGGGCGCGCCCGACTACACGCCGCTGAACGTCGATTTCGCGCTGGGCGCACAGAGCAGCAGCCGTCAGGTGCAGTGGAGCAATGGCGGCATGCAGCGCCGCGATGTGTACACGGTGCTGCTGACGCCGCGCCGCACCGGCGTGCTGCAGGTGCCTTCCCTGCAGGTCGGCGCCGCACGCACGGTGCCGCTCACCCTGCAGGTGAACGCCGCGGCGGTGGCGACGGCGCAGACCCATGCCGCCGCCTTCGTCGAAACCGAGGTGGACGATGACACGCCTTACGTACAGCAGAGCGTAGGCGTGGTGGTGCGGCTGTACTTCGCCTCGCAGCTGGCCTCGGGCGAGCTGGTGCTCGATACGCCGCAGGGCGCATCGCTGCAGCGGGTGGGCGAGGACCGCACCGATGTGCGGCAGATCAATGGCCGTCGCTACAACGTGGTTGAACGGCGCTTCCTGCTGATTCCCGAACGCAGCGGTGCGCTGCGCCTGCCGGGCGCACGCTTCAGTGGCCGCAGTGCCGGCGGCTTCTTCGACGATTTCTTCGGCAACGGCGGCGATGGCCGCATGAATGCCGTCGCGCCCGAGCGCACCCTGCAGGTGCGCGAGCAACCGGCGCAGGCGCCACAGCCGTGGCTGCCGTTGCACGGCCTGCAGCTGCGCTATACCAGTGCGCCGAACACCGCGCGTACCGGCGAGGCCGCCACCGTGGTGGTCGAAGCGGTGGCCAACGGGGCCACGCGCGCGCAGTTCACCGACCTGCCGGTGCCCGATCTGGGCGATGCGGCGCAGGTGTTCGCCGAGCCGGCGCAATACGATGAAACCTTCACCGGCAGCACGCCGCGGCTGAAGATCACCCGGCGCTATTCGATCGTGCCGCGCACGCCGGGCGACCTGGTGGTGCCCGGGCCCAGCGTGGCCTGGTGGAACGTGGACAATGGCACGGCGCAGCAGGCGCGCCTGCCCGAACTGCGCCTGGCGGTCAGCGCCGGGCGTGGCGGGGTGCCTGCACCGCAGCCGATCGACACGCAATCGGCCTTGCCCGGCCAGGATGCGACCCCGGCAGCGCAGACGGCACTGGCCGCGACGGCGCGCGCGGTACCGGCATGGCCGTGGGTGGCCGCCGTGGTGGGGCTGGTCGTGCTGTGGCTGCTGACCCTGCTGTGGGGCTGGCGGCGTGGCCGCAGGGCAGCGGCGCCGGCCGGTGCCGCGGCGGGCACGGCAGCACCGGTCCGCCGCGGTGGCGGCAGCACCGCCGACCTGCGCCGCGCGCTGGATGCCGACGGCTTTGACCAGGTGGAGGCACAGCTGTGCGCGATGGCCGGTGTGGACCGCTTGGAGCAGGTGATCGAACGCCTGGCCGACGCCGAACAGCGCCAGGTGCTGCGCGACCTGCAGCAGGCGCGCTGGGGCGTGCAGGGCGAACTGGGCGCGCTGCGGGCGCGCCTGCGGGTGGCCTTCCGTGACGGACCGCACTGGTCGGCCCCGCAGGCGGCCGGCGACACTGGGCTGGCGCCGCTGTACCCCACGCGGCAACCCTGAACCAGCGCGGCCTGCGCGCTTTGTTAGAGTAGATTCATTTTTCGAGGAACCCCGCATATGACAGCAGCTGCTGCCGGCAAGAAGAAGTTGCCCCTGCACTGGAAGATGGGCATCGGCTTCGCGATCGGCCTGGTCCTGGGACTGATCGTGCACGCCCTGGGTGGCAGCGTGGAAGGCCTGCAGACCGGCGCCAAGTGGGTGATGGACTACATCACCACGCCCGCCTCGGGCCTGTTCCTCAACCTGATCTTCATGCTGATCGTGCCGCTGATCTTCTCGGCACTCATCATGGGTGTGTCGGAAATGGGCGATATCCGCGCCCTCGGCCGCATCGGCTGGAAGACCCTGGCCTACACCGTGCTGCTGTCCGGCATTGCCGTGGGCATCGGCCTGGTGCTGGTGAATGTGCTCAAGCCCGGCGCCGGCGTGGACCCGCAGACGGCCGCGCTGATGCTTTCGGAAAACGCCGAGCGCAGCAAGGAAATCGTGGCCGGCATCCATGGCACGCCCAAGGGCATGGACATGCTGCTGTCGATCGTGCCCAGCAACGTGCTGCAGGCCGCTTCGGACAACGGCGCCATCCTGTCGCTGATGTTCTTCGCCCTGATGTTCGGCATCGGTATGGTGCTGACCGACGATGAGAAGGTTGCGCCGCTGCGCCGCGCCATCGAGGGCGTGTTCGAAATCTCGATGACCCTAATCAACCTGGTCATCCGCCTGGCCCCGTATGCGGTGGCCTGCTTCATGTTCAACCTGGCCGCACTGTTCGGCTTCGAGCTGATCATCCGCCTGGGCGCCTACGTGGGCGTGGTGGTGCTGGCCCTGGGCCTGCACATGGTGGTGACCTACGGCACCGCCGTGTGGCTGTCGGGCCGTTCGCCGCTGTCGTTCTTCCGCGATACCCAGGAAGCGACGGTGATGGCCTTCTCCACCGCATCCAGCAACGCGACCCTGCCCACCGCCCTGCGCGTGGCCGACCAGATGGGCCTGCCGCAGCGCGTGTCGCGCTTCGTGCTGACCGTGGGCGCGACCGCCAACCAGAACGGCACTGCGCTGTTCGAGGGCGTGACGGTCATCTTCCTGGCCCAGTTCTTCGGCGTGGACCTGAGCATCGGCCAGCAGATCATGGTCATGGCCGTGTGCATCCTGGGCGGCATCGGTACGGCCGGCGTGCCGTCCGGCTCGCTGCCGGTGGTGGCCATGATCTGTGCCATGGTCGGGGTGAACCCGCTGGGCATCGGCCTGATCCTGGGCGTGAACCACTTCCTGGACATGTGCCGCACCGCCCTGAACGTGACCGGCGACCTGGCCCTGACTACCCTGGTGGCCAAGGGCGAAGCGCACGATGGCCCGGAGCCGGCTGCGCCACGCGATTGAACGCGCCCTGAATGCCATGGATACTATCCCGACGCATGGAAGGCGTCGGGATTGGCGCCGTGCGAACGGGAGCAGAAATGAGGATTTCGTACGTGATGGTCGCCGCCCTGGGCCTGCTGGCCTTCGACGCCAATGCCCAGAAGGCCTGTGAAACCAACTACACCAAGACCGGCAGCTTCTTCGCCGGGCGCACCTTCACCACCTGGGACGTAGTGCCCAACGCGACCCCGGCTGACGCGCTCAAGCGCATCCAGATCGAAGGCGTGAAGTCGGGCCTGAAGGTCGCCACCGTGGACAAGGACCTGGGCATGCTCACCATGGAGCAGAACGTCCAGTTCAACGGCGGCCAGACCACCCTGCCGTGGAACGTGCTGATCGAGGCCGAGGGCAAGGGCTCGAAGATCACCGTGACCAAGACCACTCCGGCCACCTACGCCACCGGCGAGGACTTCCAGAAGAAGTCGATGTGCGCCGTGATCGAGGCCGCCGCCCCGAAGTAAGCGGCGGGCGGGGCCAGATCCCTTTCTCTGGCAAGGGATCTGGCCCTACGCCTGAACCCGGCCCCGGGTCTGTGGGACAATGGGGGGCCCGCACGTCCGCGGCCGCCTCCCGATTCCGACAGAACCATGACGCAGCCTACCCGTCGCCAGTTGGCCAACGCCATCCGCTTCCTTGCCGCCGATGCGGTTGAAACCGCAAAGTCCGGCCACCCCGGCATGCCCATGGGCATGGCCGATATCGCCGAAGTCCTCTGGAACGACTATCTCCGGCACAACCCGAACAACCCGCAGTGGTTCAACCGCGACCGCTTCGTGCTGTCCAACGGCCACGGCTCGATGCTGCAGTACGCCCTGCTGCACCTGAGCGGCTACGACCTGCCGATCGAACAGCTCAAGCAGTTCCGCCAGCTGGGCAGCCACACCGCCGGCCACCCGGAACGCCACGAGACCCCGGGCGTGGAAACCACCACCGGCCCGCTGGGCCAGGGTTTTGCCAACGCCGTGGGCTTCGCTCTGGCCGAGAAGCTGCTGGCACAGCGCTTCAACCGCCCGGAGCTGGAAATCGTCGACCACCGCACCTGGGTGTTCATGGGCGATGGCTGCCTGATGGAAGGCGTTTCGCATGAAGCCGCTTCGCTGGCCGGCACCTGGGGCCTGCACAAGCTGGTCTGCTTCTGGGACAACAACCACATCTCCATCGACGGCAACGTCGAAGGCTGGTTCACCGACAACACCCCCGAGCGTTTCGAGGCCTACGGCTGGAACGTGGTGCGCGATGTCGATGGCCACGATCCGGAAAGCATCAAGGCTGGCATCGAAGCGGCCCTGTCGCAGGACGACAAGCCGACCCTGATCTGCTGCCGCACCACGATTGGTTTCGGTTCGCCGAACAAGGCCGGCAAGGAATCCAGCCACGGCGCGCCGCTGGGCAAGGACGAACTGGAAGCCACCCGCAAGCAGCTGGGCTGGAACTACGGTCCGTTCGAGATTCCCGAAGAGATCTACGCCGGCTGGCGTGCCGGCGGTACCGGCACCCTGCGCCAGGCCGAATGGGAACAGCAGTTCGACAAGTACGCCGCGCAGTTCCCTGCCGAAGCCGCCGAACTGACCCGTCGCTCGCACGGCGAACTGCCGGCCGACTTCGTCGCCAAGGCCGATGCCTACATCGCCCAGGTGGCCGCTGAAGGCCCGACGATCGCTTCGCGCAAGGCCTCGCAGCTGGCCATCGAAGCCTTCGCCCCGCTGCTGCCGGAAATCGTCGGCGGTTCGGCTGACCTGGCGCACTCCAACCTGACCCTGTGGAAGGGCAGCAAGTCGGTCGCCAGCGACGACGCCAACGCCAACTACGTGTACTACGGCGTGCGCGAGTTCGGCATGACCGCCATTGCCAATGGTCTGGCCCTGCACGGTGGCTTCATTCCGTTCGATGCCACCTTCCTGGTGTTCAGCGACTACGCCCGCAACGGCGTGCGCATGAGCGCGCTGATCCCGGCCCATGCCATCCACGTCTACACCCACGACTCGATCGGCCTGGGCGAAGACGGCCCGACCCACCAGCCGGTGGAACACCTGGCCTCGCTGCGCTACATCCCGAACAACGATGTGTGGCGCCCCTGCGATGCGGTGGAATCGGCGGTGAGCTGGAAGGCAGCGATCACCCGTCAGGACGGTCCGAGCTGCCTGGTGTTCAGCCGCCAGAACCTGCCGCACCAGCCGCGCGATGCCGGGCAGATCGCGCAGATCGAACGCGGCGGCTACGTGCTGGCCGATGCGGTCGGCACCCCGGACGTGATCCTGATCGCCACCGGTTCGGAAGTGTCTCTGGCCACCGAAGCCAAGGCGCAGCTGGATGCCGCCGGCCTGAAGACCCGCGTGGTGTCCATGCCGTCCACCGACGTGTTCCTGCGCCAGGATGCGGCCTACCGTGAATCGGTGCTGCCCAACGCCGTGCGCAAGCGCGTGGCGGTGGAAGCCGGCGTGACCGGCTTCTGGCGCCAGTTCGTTGGCCTGGACGGTGCCGTGATCGGCATCGACACCTTCGGCGCTTCGGCCCCGGCCGACAAGCTGTACCAGCACTTCGGCATCACCGCCACGCACGTGGTGGAAGCAGCCAAGGCGCTGTAAGCCGCGTCGCGAAGCAGAAAGGGAAAGGCCGGCGCAAGCCGGCCTTTCTTGTTTTCCGATCGGCACTGACCGCCGTGTCGATGTCGATGACGCTATGGCCTCTTCCGCCGGTACGGCATTCCCTGCGACAACAGGATCCTCGGGTGGCCGCAGCAAGAGCCAGCCAGCTTCTGGGCCTGGAGGCGCGTGTGCACAATGATTGCGCAATTGCAGGGTGTAAGGTGATGCCTTACAGTGTGCTGGGGTGATCGTCAGCTTCCAGCACAAAGGACTGAGGACACTTTATGAGCGTGGGGACGCATCGGGTGTCCGCGCCGATCATGTTGCACGCTTGCGGCGCCTGCTTCACCAGTTGGACCAGGCCCATACGCCTGGAGACATGGGGCTGCCAGGCAATCGCCTGCACCCCTTGCGTGGCAGCTACAAGGGATACTGGTCGGTAAGCGTGTCAGCGCATTGGCGACTGGTTTTTCGCTTCCGCGGTCTCGATGTTGAACTGGTCGACTACCTTGATTATCACTAGGAAGCTATCCGATGCCGCTGCATGATCCGCCCCATCCTGGGGAAGCGCTACGCGAAGACATCCTGCCGACGATCAAGATGTCCATCAGTGCGCTCGCGCACCACCTCGGGTACTCACGTGGGCAATTGTCGACGGTCATCAACGGCCATGCAGGCATTTCTGCCGAGCTGGCGTACCGCTTGGAACTGGCCGGTCTGGGAAATGCCCGGATGTGGTTGGCGATGCAAGCGGCCTACGATCTCTGGCAGGCAGAACATCGCGAGCATCCTGCGATCGCGCGTCTCGATCTCCCCGAAGCCTTGAACCGCCCGCAGTAGATCCACGCCATGCGTGGATGAGCGCTACATCGCCTCGCGCACATCCATCAATGCAAAGCCCAGCAGGTTCAGCCCGCGCCATTGCGCCGGGTTGTGCGCGTCGGCGTGGTCCTTGGCCAGGCCGATGCCCCAGATGAAATCCACCGGGCTGGCTTCCACCAGCACCCAACCCGCCGTGGCGCGCAGGAAGGCGCCCAGTTCCGGGTTCTGGCTGAACTTGGCGCGGTTGCCGGCCACCACCAGGTCGTAGCGCGCCTGCACCCAGCGCGCTTCATCGAAGCCTTCGATCTGGCGGCCCAGCGCCTTGGCCTTGTCCGGCGTGGCGCTGGCGATGATCTTGTCGAGCAGGACGGTTGCGCCGAACAGCCGCGCCTTGCCGGCCATCATGTAGTGCTCGGCGGTGCGGTAGTGCACGCCCTCAATGTCGAAGCCGGCGTCGTACCACTGGCTGAAGCAGGACGCAGACACACCGCTGCGCGGCTAGTGGCCCCAGAAACACAGATAGCGCAGGTCATCGCCTGCGGCCTGGCGTTGCTGCAGGTCGTGCAGGAAACGGGAATCGTCGTTCATCGGCACAGCATAGCGTGCCGCCGCAGCCTGGTAGGTGCCAACCTTGGTTGGCACAGAAGCTTTTCCGCCGGGCATGGCCCGGCGCTACCGTTCCGCCGGGCATGGCCCGGCGCTACCATCGCTGCGATTACGCGGTGCGCGCCAACGCCAGCCGCAGCAGCCGCGCGTTCAAGCGCTCGCCAAAATCCTTCGGCGCCTGCAGCCCCATGCGCTGCAGGTACACCGCATCGCCATCGCCGGCCGGCTGGCGCAGCGCGGCCCACGCCGTGCGCAGCGTCGCGCCGCGCGTCTGCGTATTCGCCTTCAGCCAGCCCAGTGCCTTCACCAAGACCTGTTCGATCTCGTTGAAGTCACTGCCCAGCGGGTAGTCGGGCAGGGTGCCATCACTGCGGAAGGGCGCCAGCGCCGCCGCCAACGCGGCCGGCGTGTTGCGCTGCAGTCGCTGCGGATCCGGCTGCTGCGCGGCACGCAGTTTGCGCGCCGCGTGCGCCTGCTCCAGCAGTGCGGTCTGGAACGGCGCTTCCGTGATCGCGGTCATCGCCTGCGCGCAGTCCTCGTCGGTCAAGCCGCGCAGATCGGCAATGCCGTACTCGTTCAGATAGATATCGCGCAGGTGCCGCGGAATGGTGGTGTGGCCGTAGTTCCAGCGCACGTTCGAGGCGCGCTGTCCTTTGTCGTCGCGTGCGGCGCGGAACATCAGCACGCTGCGTGCTTCCGGCAGGGCATGGGCCATGGCCACGAAGTTGTACTGGCCACCCACGCCCGAGACCACGCGCCCATCGTCCAGCGCGTCCGACACTGCCGCGCCCAGCGCGGTGGCCATCATGCAGGAATTGAAGAAGCGCGCATGGCGGCGCTGCAGGCGCTCCAGCGTCTCGTTGCCACCATAGAGCTGGTTGATCTCGCTGATGCGGCGCATGCCGATCGCGCGGCATTCGTCTTCAGGCAGGGTGCGCAGCCATTCGTAGAATTCCGGCGAACCCAGGTAGAACGCGCCGTGCAGGTATTCACCCTCGGCGGCCAGCGTGGCATGGTCGATCGACAGCGTGCTGCCGTTTTCGATGCGCTGCATCAGGGCCAGGTCGTCGTGCACCTTGCGCTTGATCACCCCGGTCTGCACCAGCCGGCGGAAGCCCTCGTTGAGCATTTCGCTGCAGCCGTACAAGCCCACGTCGAAGGGCTCCAGCCCGCCGATTTCCTGCACCAGCGGATGGCTGGCCAGCTGCGGGTCCAGCGCATGCAGCACGCGCCGGTAACGCGCGTTGTCGGTATGGCGCAGCACCAGCGCGTGGCTGAGCGCGTCGGCCAGGGTGCCGATGCCGATCTGCAGCGTGCCGCCATCGCGCACCAGGGTGCTGGCGTACAGGCCGATGGCGTAGTCGGCGTCGGCCACCGGCTGCCGCGGCAGGCCGAACAGCGCGGGGTAGGGCGGCGGCGGGGTGATCACCAGGTCGAAGAAGGACACATCCACCGTGGCCGAACCGCCCAGGTAGGGCAGCTGCGGATCGATCTCGGCCACCAGCAACGGGCGCGGCAGGCCGCGTGCGGCAATCGCATCCAGCGTGTCCTGGGTGATGTCGTTGTTGCAGGACAACGACAGCCGGCGATCATCCGGGCGCATGGCCACCTTCTGCACGATCACCTGCGGCGCGCGCTGGGCCACCGCATCGGCCGCGTGCGTGTAGTTCAGGCTGGTGTAGCTGGACTGCGCCTGCCGCGACCCCAGCAGCGCGCCGGACTGCATGTAGAACTCTTCCACCTGCACATGCGCCGGCAGTGCATCGCGGGCGATGGCATCGGCATAGGCCAGGCGCGGGAAATCCTCGCCGAAATGGCGCTGCACGAACGGCGCCATGAAGCGCGCCTCCAGGCCATCGCCGCGCGCCTTGGGCGGGTTCAGCGACAGCGCGGTGTACAGCTGCAGCGGTCGCGACGGATCTGTTTCCACCCGCGTATACAAGGCGTTCAACAGCCGGTGCGGCTTGCCCAGCGCCAGCGGCGCACCCACCCGCAGCGGCCCGTCCACGCGCGCGAACAGCCAGTCAACGGCGGCGTCCAGGTCGGTCAGGTGTTCGGTCATGCGGCAAGGTCCTGCGTACGGGGGAGTGCGGGCATTACAGCATGTCGGGCTTGAACCGCCGTCGACGCGAGACTTCGGCGCCGGACAGCATGAACTGGCCATCGCCGCGGTAGTGGAACGTGCGCGGCAGTTTCGGCCGCGGCGCCACGTGTGCGCGCACGATTTCCCAGATGAAAAGATTGCTCGACTGCACCTGGCTGTCGTCGTACAGGCGGCACTCGAAGCAGGAATGGCACTGGCCCACCAGCGGCGCGGCCACGTCGCGCGCCGGCAGCGCGTCCAGGCCGAAGTGGGCGAACTTGTCGAGGTCGCGGCCGCTGCAGTTGCCGATGTCCACCACCGTGTCCAGCAGCTCCACGCCGGGCACATTGATCACGCATTCGCCGCTGTCCCGGGCCAGTGCGAAGCTGTGGTTCTCGTTCCACAGATAAGTGGCCACCAGCGACGGCGAGAAGCCCATCACCATGTGCCAGCCCATCGTCATCAGGTTGCGCTGGCCCTGCGCCGCCGTGCTGACCAGCACGATCGGGCCCGGTTCCAGGAACCGGCGTGCGTCCTCGACGGGGTAGTCCTTCTTGCGCAGCGGCTTCATGCAGGCTCCGTGGGCGGTGGCTTCGATGCTGGTCCGGGGCAGATGAACCGCATGTCGAGGGGCTTGACAGCGCGTTCGATTACGCGCGTAATCGAACTGTCGATTACGGATGTAAACAATGAGCGCGATCAGTGAAGCCGAAGCCATCGTGATGGAGGTGCTGTGGCAGCAGTCGCCGCGCAGCGCAGACGACGTGGTCGCCGCGCTGGCCCACCGCAACTGGGCCGAGCCGACCATCAAGACCCTGCTCAACCGCCTGCTGACCAAGGGCGCCATTGCCGCCGAACGCGACGGCCGTCGCTACCTGTACCTGCCGCTGCTGCAACGCCAGGCATGGGTGGACATGCAGAGCCAGGACTTCATCGGCCGCGTGTTCGATGGCCGGGTGGCGCCGCTGGTGGCCCACTTCAGCGAGCGCGGGCAGCTGACGGCACAGGACATTGCCGAACTGAAGAAGCTGATCCAGGAGATGGACGATGAATGAGCTGCTCGATGGACTGTGGCAGGCCAGCCTGGGGCTGGCGTTGGGTGTGCTGCTGCTGGCGGCCGTGCGGCCCGTGCTGGTAACGCTGGGCGGTGCGGAACTGGCCTATCGCAGCTGGTGGCTGTTGCCGCTGCTGCTGCTGGCCCTGCTGCTGCCCGTGCCGGCATTGCCGGTGCTGCAGCACGTGCCCACGCTGCCATTCAAAGTGGTGCCAGGCACCGTGGAAGGGCCTGCCGCGCAGTTGCCGCTGTGGCCGTGGTTGCTGGCCGTGGCCTGGGCGCTGGGGGCCGGCCTGCAGCTGCTGCGCGCGCTGCGTGCGCAACGCCGTTTCGAGCAGACGCTGGGCCCCCTGCAGGCGCGTGCCGATGGCAGCTGGCAGGCCAGCGCCGACCCTGGCCTGCCCGCGCTGGTGGGGCTGTGGCGGCCGCGCATCGTGGTTGGCCCGCACTTCGACCAGCAGTTCGATGCCCATGAGCAGGCGCTGATCCTGCTGCACGAACGCAGCCATCGCCGCAACGGCGATCACTGGGCCAATGGCGGCCTGCTGCTGGCGCGCACGGTGTTCTGGTTCCACCCGTTGCTGCCCTGGGCCGCGCGCCGTTTCCTGCGCGACCAGGAACTGGCCTGCGATGCACGCACCGTCGCCACCCAGCCCTCGCAGCGCCGTCTCTACGCCAGCACGCTGCTGAAGGCGCAGCTGGTCCACCCGGTTGCGCCGATGGCCTGCCATTGGCGCAGCCAACCCGAGTTGAAGGAGCGTATCGCCATGTTGAAGCAGTCGAAGCGGAAGGCATTGTCGAAGGTGTCGGGCCAGCTGTTGCTGGTGGGTCTGTGCATGGGTGGGGCGGCGTTGGCGTGGGCCAGCCAGGGGGCGGTGACGGGCACGCCGTCGGTCAGCGCCGAACCGTTCCAGCACGCCGCGGCGGATGCTGCCAAGGCCGGCCTGGACAGGCCGATCCAGACCCAGAAGATGTCACCGCCGAGCTATCCGGCCGACGCCATCGAGAAGCGCCAGACCGGTGTGGTGAACCTGATCGTGGCCGTCGATGCCAAGGGCATCGTCACCGACGTGAAGGTGGAAAGTGCGACCAACCCCGGCGTGTTTGAAGCGGCCTCGATCGCAGCGGCGCGCAAATGGACCTACACGCCGGCGATGAAGAATGGCAAGGCGGTGGCGGGCAAGCTGCGCATCCCGATCACCTACGCCATGGACAACACCGAAGCTGCCGGCGGACAGGCGCAGTGAGGGGAGCGATGAAGGGCGCACCGCTCTGCATCGCAGCCGCGCTGCTGGCCGGGTGCGCCAGCCATGAACGCCTGACCACGGTCGATACCCGCAATGAGAGCGTCGGCCACCAGCGCCTGCAGCCCGATGCGGCCGGTGGTGCGGGGCAGGTCCAGCCGTACGCGCTGGCCGCCAGCGAGGGCTACCGGATGCCGCAGTTGTATGCGGCACCGGACCCGGTGGTGGGCGAGCGCGATCCACGCACCGCGTTGCCGCCAACCACGGTCTGCCTGCAGGTGGTGGTGGACGCGCAGGGCGGGGTTGAACGCAGCACGCCGCTGACCGACCGCACGGAATGCAGCGCGGGCGCAGCGACGGAGAATGCCCCGCTGCTGCAGGCCGCGCAGGACGCGGTCGCGCAGTGGAAGTATTCCCCGGCGGCGGTCTGTCGTTTCGCCGCCGGCAAGACGCCCGAAGACCGCAGCGACTGCAAGGGCGCCGACAGCATCGAACCGGTGGCGGTCACCCTGCAGTACGCCTTCACCTTCGAAATCGTGAAGGGCCAGCACGTGGTGCGCACGCAGGGCCGATAGCGCCTGACAGGAACACGGTAGCGCCGGGCCATGCCCGGCCGACCCTGGCCGCTGCTCTCAGGCCCCGCCCTGGATATTGGCCTTCACCGCCGGCTGCATCAGCTTCGGTTCGGCCAGGGTGGCATCGCGTGCCTGCCGCACGCTGACAAACGCGGCTTCATCCACGCCGTCATGCACGTGGATGTTGTGCGCACGCTGCGCGCCGATGGTGGTTTCATTGGCAATCGCACGGCCACCCGGGCCGTAGTCGTGGCAGACGAACACGCGGGTGGCATCGGGCAGCGCCAGCAGGCGCTGGATGGAGCGGTACAGCTGCGCCGCGTCGCCGCCCGGGAAATCACAGCGGGCGGTGCCGCCATCGGGCATGAACAGCGAGTCGCCGGTGAACAGTGCATCGTCGATCAGATAAGCGATGCTGTCGCTGGTGTGGCCCGGCACCGCGATGATGCGGCCCTGCAGCGTACCCAGCGCGAAGGTTTCGCCATCGCTGAACAGATGGTCGAAGTGCGCGTGCTGCGCCGGCATGTCCAGGCCGTAGCGCGGCGCGAAGGTGGCCTGTACGGCGCGGATGCCTTCGCCGATGGCCAGCGTGGCCTGCGGGAACCGCGCCTTCAACTGGCGCCCTGCCGACACGTGGTCGGCGTGGGCGTGGGTTTCCAGCAGCCATCGCAGCTGCATGCCCTGCTGTTCGATGGCCTGCAGCAGCGGGCGCACGGGCGCGTCGCTGCTGGCGTCGGTGTCCGGGTCGTAATCCAGGACCGGATCGATCAACGCCGCCTCGCCACTGGCCGGATCACTGACCAGATAGCTGAAGGTATTGCTGTCGCGGTGGAAGAAGGATTGGACCTGGACCGACATGGAACCTCCTCAGCGTGTGCCCAGCACGCGGTTCAGCAGCTGGGCAAGGTTTTCACCGGCCAGCCGCAGCTGCGCCTCGGCCACCGGGCGGTAGCGCGCGGTGTATTCATCGCCGATCTTGCGCGAAGCCGGGTAAACGCCGGGTTGCACCGAAATGCGGCAGCTGGCTTCGGCCCAGCGCTGCGGATCCTGCTGCGGGTTGGACTGGCGCGCCAGCTTCGGCGCCGGCAGTGCGCGCAGCACCGGCAGGTAGCCGCTGTCATCCAGCTTGCGGGTGTTGAGCATGCCGCTGTCCCACAGCGAATGCAGGTTGGTACCGCGGTTGCCGAACTGCAGCTGGAAATCGTTGCCGCCCTTGTCGTGGCCATAACCGGCGTGCATCGGCTGGTGTACGTCACCCACCAGGTGCACCACGAACTTCAGCGCCTGCAGGCGCTCGCCATCGGTCAGCTGGCGGTCGCCCAGGATCGCGCTCTGCGCCTTCAGGGCTTCCACGATGCAGTTGCCGTTTTTGCAGTGCTTGGGGGCTTCGTAATGGCAGCCGTCTTCGGCGATGTTCACGTAGTGCCAGCCGGCCGAGCGGCGGCCCAGGCCGGGGTCCTTGGCGCGCAGCTGGTCGGCCCAGGGCGCGATGCTGGCCAGGGTGGCGCCGGGTTCGGTGGCCAGCAGGCGGTCCACTTCGGCACGGGCCGTGGGGTTCAGGCGGGTTTCGGCCACCTCGGCCACCAGACGGTGGCCTTGTGCGCCCCAGGCATGGGCGGGCGCGGACAGGGTCAGCAGGGCCGGGGCGAGCGCGGCGGCGAGGAACAGGGAGTGCAGGGCTTTCATCCGCCCATTCTAGCGGCGCCGCCGGACAGGGAATTGACGCAACGCGGCGCGTCGTCGGCGGCCCGCTGCCGACGCCGCGTTGATCCGGTTGCCGATAGGCTGGCGCGGCCACGCATGGGGACGGCGATGACCAGCACCGACAGGCGCGTTACCGCAGTACCGATCGACGAATCCGGGTTTGCCGCCGCGTTTGATGCACAGGTGCTGTGGCGCATGCGCTGGGCCTGCGCCGTGGCCGCCTGTTTCTCGCTGCTGTTCATCGCGCTGGACCAGCAGTGGTTGCCGCCCGACATCGGCGCCGTGGTGCTGCGCTGGCGCTTGGGCGTGCTGCTGCCGGCATTGCTGGTGGGCGTGGTGATGACCTATCTGCCGGCGTGGCGCCGCTACCAGCAGTACATCGGCGGGGCCATGGTGCTGTGCAGCGGGCTGGCCCTGGTGGCCATGGTGTGGACCGCGCACCACGCCGAAACCGGCTATCCCTATGAAGGGGTGAGCCTGTTCCTGCTGTTCAACTACTTCCTGTGCGGGTTGCGCTTCAAGGTCGCCACGTTCAATGGCACGGTCATCAGCGCCGCCTTCGTGCTGGCCGAAGTGAACGTATTGCCGGCCGGGCCGGCCCTGGCCGAGGCGCTGATGTTCGTGCTGGCCACGCACGTGGCGGGCATGGTGGGCTGTTACATCTCCGAACGCCAGGCACGTGCCACCTTCATTGCCGAACAGCGGCTGGACGCACTGGCCAACCACGATGGCCTGACCGGCCTGCTGAACCGCCGGGCCTTCGACCGCCGTGCCCGGCAGATCTTCCAGCACTACCTGCGCACGCCACACCCGCGCGGTGCGCTGCGCATCGCGATGATCGATATCGATTACTTCAAGCGCTACAACGACCACCACGGCCACCCCGCCGGCGACACCGTGCTGCATGCCGTGGCCGCGGCATTGTCTGCACAGCTGCGCGACGTGGATTCGGTGGTGGCGCGCTATGGTGGCGAAGAGTTCGTGGCGCTGGGCCATTGGCAGCCGGGCCAACCGCAGTCGGCACCGTTCGAACAGCTGCGCCAGCAGGTGCAGGCACTGGCGATCGCCCATGCCGATTCCGATGCGGCGCCAGTGGTCAGCGTCAGCATCGGCGTGGCGCGCTGGCATGACGACGGCGGCGACACCCTGGAACAGGCGCTGGCCAGGGCCGACCAGGCGCTCTACCGCGCCAAGGCCGCCGGCCGCAACCGGGTGGAAGTGGCCGCAGACCAATGAAACCCAATGCCCACTCAACTCATGCGCGCGGATTTTGACTTCGCTTGCACGCGCGCGGAAATGGGAAGGGCGGGGCGGGTGGATTGCTCGGGACCGCAGGCGCCATGGATGGCGCCTACGAGCCTACACGGACGTACTTGCGGCGGGTCCTGAGCAATCCACCCGCCCCGCCCAATCAAAAAAGCCCCGGCACACACACCGGGGCAACATGCTGCGAGCGTTTTTGCTTGGTCGGTTGCTGCTCGAGACGGGGGAGCGGGGGCGTAGCCCCCGCACTCAGAACATTCCTCAGAACTTGAAGACGTACGACACGCCGTACACCAGCGGATCGATGTTCACCGTGCCGATCTTCTCGCCGTCCAGCTTCACCTTGCTGTCGATGTCGATCCAGCGCATGTCCACGCGCAGGGCGCCCTTTTCGCCAATGGCGAAGTCCACGCCGGCATGCGCGGCCAGGCCCCAGGAGTCTTCCAGCTTCAGCTTGCTGCCGGCCAGCGCGCCGGTGGTGTCTTCGCTGAAGAAGGTGGTGTAGTTCAGGCCGGCACCCACGAACGGGGATACCTTGCCCTTGCTGTTGAAGTGGTACTGCAGGGTGACCACGGGCGGCAGCTGCTTGCTGCTGCCCACCCGGCCCAGGCCGTTGATGTTGATGTCGTGCTTGAACGGCAGGGCGGCCAGCACTTCGATGCCCAGGTTGTCGGCAATGAAGTATTCGCCGGTAATGGTCGGCTTCACGTCATTGTCCACGTCCACCTTCAGGGTGCCGCCGGCCAGCGAGCCGTTGTTGGACTTCGGTGCGACCTGGTGGACGCCGGCCGAAACCGTCCAGTCGCCCTTGGACTGGGCCATGGCCGGAGCGGCAGCCAGCGACAGGGCGGCGGCCAGGCTGGCCAGGATCAGGGGGGAATGCGTGCGCATGGGGGTGTTCTCGTTGCGGGGTTGATGGGACCAGTGTCGGTCTCACGCCGCGCTAACGCTTTGATCCGGATCAAATCCCCCCGGCGGCCCCTGCCAGCAGGGGGTCTGGCCCACGGTGGTCAGGCCCGGTTTGCTAGACTTGGGGGCCCTATCCATCCCGCCGCACCCGTCGCGGCCGCAGGAGCTTGAGAACATGGCAATCAAGGTTGGTATCAACGGTTTCGGTCGCATCGGTCGCAACGTCCTGCGCTCGGCGGTGCTGAACTTCGGCGACGACATCGAAATCGTGGCCATCAACGATCTGCTGGAGCCGGACTATCTGGCGTACATGCTCAAGTACGACTCCGTGCACGGCCGCTTCAAGGCCGACGTGGCCGTGCAGGGCAACGACCTGCTGGTGAACGGCAAGAAGATCCGCCTGACCCAGGAACGCGATCCGGCCAACCTGAAGTGGGACGAAGTCGGCGCCGACGTGGTGCTGGAAGCCACCGGCCTGTTCCTGACCAAGGAAACCGCGCAGAAGCACATCGATGCGGGCGCGAAGAAGGTGATCATGTCGGCCCCGTCCAAGGACGACACGCCGATGTTCGTGTTCGGCGTGAACGACAAGACCTACGCCGGCCAGGCCATCATTTCCAACGCGTCGTGCACCACCAACTGCCTGGCCCCGCTGGCCAAGGTCATCAACGACAAGTGGGGCATCAAGCGTGGCCTGATGACCACCGTGCACGCGGCAACCGCCACCCAGAAGACCGTTGACGGCCCGTCCAACAAGGACTGGCGCGGCGGCCGTGGCATCCTGGAAAACATCATTCCCTCGTCCACCGGTGCGGCCAAGGCCGTGGGCGTGGTCATTCCGGAACTGAACAAGAAGCTGACCGGCATGAGCTTCCGCGTGCCGACCTCGGACGTGTCGGTGGTCGACCTGACCGTCGAGCTGGAAAAGGAAGCCACCTACGCCGAGATCTGCGCCGAAGTGAAGGCACAGAGCGAAGGCGCGCTGAAGGGCATCCTGGGCTACACCGAAGACAAGGTGGTGGCCACCGATTTCGTTGGTGAAACCCACACCTCGGTGTTCGATGCCGACGCCGGTATCGCCCTGGACGGCACCTTCGTCAAGCTCGTGTCGTGGTACGACAACGAGTGGGGCTATTCCAACAAGTGCCTGGAAATGGCCAAGGTCGTCGCGGCCAAGTAAGGCCTGCGAAGATCGCCGCACGAACCCCGGCCTGGCCGGGGTTCGTCGTTTATGGGGTCCGGGCATGCCGTAGCATGGGCGGGGTCGACCGCTGCCGTTGGGGCGCGGGTGCGGAGGAAAGACACGCAATGGAAGCCTTGATTGTTCTGGCGGTACTGGCCCTGCTGGCCGTTCCGCTGCTGCTGGTGGTGGCCCTGGTGATGATTGCCGGGCTGCGCCGCCGCGTGGCGGCACTGGAACAGGCCGTGGCCGCGGCGCCCGCCGTGTCGCCTGCGGCCCCGCCGGCGGTCGCGCCCGTCGCTGCGCCGCTGCGCGCACCTGCGGCCGATCTGACCGAGCCGGTGCCCGAGGCGGCGGCTGAAGTCGCTGCCACGGCCGCACCCGCGCCGGCGCCCGCGCCGCCGCCGCGCAGGCCCGCACCGCCGCCGCCGCTGCCCCCTGAACCCGTGCTGCCGCCACTGCCGGCCGAGCCTGCGCTGCCGAACGTCATCGAGCGCGCTGCCGCCGCCGTCAAACGCTGGTTCACCGAAGGCAACGTACCGGTCAAGATCGGCATGCTGGTGCTGCTGGCCGGCGTTGCCGCGCTGCTGAAGTACGTCAGCGACCAGGGCTGGCTGGTGGTGCCGATCGAACTGCGCCTGGCCGGCATTACCGTGGCCGCGCTGGGCCTGCTGGGCTTTGGCTGGCAGCAGCGCGAACGGCGGCGCATGTTCGCGCTGGCACTGCAGGGCGGGGCGATCGGCGTACTGCTGCTGACCGTGTTCGCCGCATTCAAGCGCTATGAACTGCTCAACGCAGGGTTTGCCTTCGGCAGCTCCATCGCCCTGGTGGCCGGGCTGTGCGTGCTGGCCGTGCTGCAGAATTCGCGCACGCTGGCGGTACTGGGCATCCTGGCCGGCTTCATGGCGCCGCTGTGGCTGTCCACCGGCAGCGGCAACCACGTGGGCTTGTTCAGCTACTACGCGGTACTCAATGCCGGCATCTTTGCCATTGCCTGGTTCCGTCCCTGGCGCGCACTGAACCTGCTCGGCTTCGCTTTCACCTTCGGCATCGGCACGTTCTGGGGCGTGCTGCAGTACCGGCCGGAGCAGTTCGCCAGTACTGAACCGTTCCTGCTGCTGTTCTTCGCCTTCTACCTGCTGATTCCGCTGCTGTACGCGCGGCGCCAGCCGGCGGCGCGGCGTGACCTGGTCGATGGCAGCCTGGTGTTCGGCACGCCGCTGGTAGCGTTCTCGCTGCAGGCCGGCATGCTGCACACCCAGCCGATGACCCTGGCCCTGTGTGCGCTGGGCCTGGCGGCGATCTATGCGGTGCTGGCCCGCGCGTTGCTGGCGCGGGCGTCGTACACGGTGCTGGCGCAGTCGCACGCGGTGTTGGCGGTGGGCTTTGCCACGCTGGCGGTGCCGCTGGCGCTGTCGGCGCGTGCCACCGGCGCGGTGTTCGCGCTGGAAGGGGCGGGCCTGGCCTGGCTGGGCCTGCGCCAGCAGCGTTGGTTGCCGCAGGTGGCCGGCGCGCTGCTGCAGCTGGGCGCGGCCTTCGCCTTCGTGGTGGGCGCCGATTACTGGCACGGCGATGGCCGCTTCCTGTTGAACCCCACGGCCATTGGCGCGCTGCTGCTGGCGCTGGCCGGGTTTGCCTCGGCATGGAGCTACCAGCAGCGCAGCCGCCATGACATGGCCCTGGTCTATTACCTGTGGGGCCTGCTGTGGTGGTTTGGTGGGTTCGCCCATGACATCGCGCGCTTCCTGCCGCTGCTGTCGCAGGCCGATGCGTTGCTGGTGCTGGTGGCGGTGACCGGCTGGCTGGCCGCCGAACTGCAGCACCGTCGCCCCGCGCGCGCGCTGGGGCTGACCGCGCTGGGCATGCTGGCGTTGGCCTTCCCGGTGGCGCTGTGGCAGAACGAGGCCCATCCGCAGCCGTTTGCCGGTTACGGTGCGCTGGCCTGGGCGGTGTTTGCGGTGCTGGGCGTGCGTACCCTGCTGTGCCTGCGCCGCAGCAACGGCTGGGTGGCCAGCATCGCGCAGTTCCTGTGGCTGCTGCTGTGGCCCTGCCTGTTGTCACTGCTGGCCCTGTGGGGCGGCGATGCCGCCGCGCTGGCGCAGGGCTGGACCACCTTGCTGGTCACCCTGCCGTGGCTGCTGCTGGCGGCGCTGTCGCTGTGGCGCTGGAACGCGGTGAGCTGGCCGCTGGGCGAGCGCTTTGCGGCCGCACGCGCGCCGTTGCAGACCACGCTGTTCGCAGCACTGGCCCTGGCTTGGTTGGCCGCACTGCTGCAACCGGGCGACGCGGCGCCGTTGGCCTGGCTGCCCGTGCTGAACCCGGCCGAGCTGACCCAATGGCTGGCACTGCTGCTGGGGGCTTACTGGCTGTACAGCGCCGAAGGGCCGATGGAACTGCGCAGACTGCGGGTTCCGCTGCTGGCCGTGGTCGGCTTCGTCACGCTTACCAGCACCGTGCTGCACGCCGTGCATCACTGGGGCGGCCTGCCGTGGAACGCCGGCATGGCCCGTTCCAGCCTGGCCCAGACCAGCCTGACCGTGCTGTGGAGCGTGCTGGGCGTGATCGCCTGGGTGTGGGGCTCCAAGCGCGGCCAGCGCGTGCTGTGGATGGTGGGCGCGGTGCTGATGGGCGTGGTGCTGGCCAAGCTGGTGCTGATCGACCGCCAGCACCTGGGCAACCTGCTGGGCATCGCATCGTTCATTGCCTACGGCCTGCTGTGCACGGTCGTGGGCTATCTGGCGCCGGCCCCGCCGGCGGCGCCAACCGTGGAGAAAAACGCATGAAAACCTGGAGCGCGGTGGTCCTGCCGCTGCTGATGGCCGTCACCGGCAGCGTTGCCGCACAGGCAACCGATTACCGCCAGCACTACGCCGAACAATGGCCGTTGAGCCTGTCCAGCGCGCAGTCCGGTGCGTATCGGGTGGTGCTGGAACCGGCCATCTACCGCCGCGCAGGAACGGCCGACCTGGCCGACCTGCAGGTGTTCAACGCGGCCGGGCAGGCCCTGCCGTCGGCGCTGCTGGCGCCAGACCAGCCACTGGCGCAGGCACCGGTGCAGCGCGAACTGCCCTGGTTCACGCTGCCGCCGCTGGCCGATGCACAGCGCAACGATCTGCAGCTGCTGACCGAGCGCGACACCGATGGCCGCGTGCGTCGGGTGGAAGCGCGCGTGGGCGCCGGCGCAGTCGCAAGCGGGCAGGGCGGCTGGCTGGTCGATGCCAGCGTGCTGGGCCAGCAGCCGCTGGCGGCGCTGGTGCTGGACTGGGCCGACAGCGGGCAGCCGCTGCAGGCGCAGGTGCAGGTCGATGCCAGCGACGATCTGCAGCACTGGCGCGCGGTCGCCCGTGACGTGCCGCTGGTGGACCTGCAACGCGCCGGCAAGCGTCTGTTGCAGCGTCGCCTGCAGATCGATGGCACCACCCGCTACCTGCGCATCCTGCCGCAGGGCAGTGCCGCACTGCCGGCGCTGCGCAGCGTCCTAGCCGAACTGCCGCCGGCACCGGCCACCGTGCCCTGGGAATGGGTGCCGCTGCAGCCGCGCACGCAGGGCAAGGGCGAATTCACCTTTGAACTGGATGGACGTTTCCCGGTGTCGCGCGCCGATGTGGCCAGCACCGGCAACAGCCTGGTGCAGTGGACCCTGTACAGCCGCGATGATGCCGATGCCGAGTGGCAGAGGCGCAGCGCGCCGTGGATCGCCTACCAGTTGCAGCAGGGCGCGGCGGGGCAGCGCCAGCAGTCGGCCTCGCAGCCGCTGGCGGGCACCTGGCGCGATCGCTACTGGAAGCTGGTAGCCGACCCCGCGCAGACCGGCGGCACGCCGACGCTGCGCCTGGGTTACCAGCCCGAAGTGATGGTGTTCCTGAGCCAGGGGGCTGCGCCGTATGCGCTGGCGGTGGGCAGCGCCACGGCGCGTCGTGCCGAAGCGCCGATCACCGTGTTGATCGAAGAACTGCGGCAGCGCAACGACCCGGCATGGCAGCCCACGCTGGCGCGTTTCGAAGGCAGCCCGGAAGTGTTGGCCGGTGATGCGGCACTGCAGCCGCAGCGCGACTGGAAGGCATGGTTGTTGTGGGCATTGCTGGGGCTGGGCGTGCTGGTGGTCGGTGGTCTGGCGATCAGCCTGCTGAAGCAGAAGCCCGCGCCTTCGGCGTAGTGT
The DNA here is from genome assembly GCF_003086855.1 of Stenotrophomonas sp. YAU14A_MKIMI4_1. Taxonomy (NCBI): domain Bacteria; kingdom Pseudomonadati; phylum Pseudomonadota; class Gammaproteobacteria; order Lysobacterales; family Lysobacteraceae; genus Stenotrophomonas; species Stenotrophomonas sp. YAU14A_MKIMI4_1. Next base: position 3,503,197 of record NZ_CP025998.1, on the reverse strand, counting down.
CCTGCGAACGGCGCAGCCCCTCGTGGGTGGTCGGTTGGTCGGGTAAAAGCCGCGCATGGCCGGGCGCGGTGGGGCCGCGGGGGACGCCGTGAATCCGTCCGTGGAGGCTTGGCCGCCGCATCCATGCGGCGGACACCCCCGCGGCCCCACCCCGCCCGGCCTCTGACAGTTTCCGGGGGCGGCCACCCACGGAAAAGAAAAAAGAAGAGCAAAAGCCGGTCGCGCGCTGCGCGCGCTCGCTGCGGGGTCGGATCCGTTTTCCGCAGGAAAACGGATCCGACCCCTTCTTCCCAACCGACATCACAGACCGCTCTTGCTTCGGCCGTTGCCGTCCGCTCCGCCCCTGAACCTGTCGAGGCCGGGGCGGTGTGGGCTGGCAGGGGTGTCCGCGGCATGGATGCCGCGGCCAAGCCTACAAGGACGTACTTGCGGCGTCCCCTGCCAGCCCACACCACCCCGGCCCACCCACAGCACCAGGAAGCGCCATCGTTTCGGCTCTGGCTGTGGCTCTGGCTCTGGCCGTTGCTGTTGCCGTGCGCTTCTGCCTGCCGCAGGCATCGGCCCCCCACCACCCGATACAATGGCCGTCTGCCGTACACCGGCATCCCGTCCCTGAGCCAAAGAGTTGCCCATGTCCATCGTCCGCATGACCGACCTCGACCTCTCCGGCAAGCGCGTGCTGATCCGCCAGGATCTGAACGTGCCGATCGAGAATGGCCGCATCACCTCCGAACAGCGCATCACCGCCTCGCTGCCGACGCTCAAGCGCGCGCTGGAACAGGGCGCCGCCGTGATGGTCACCTCGCACCTGGGCCGTCCGAAGGAAGGCGTGTGGAGCGAAGCCGATTCGCTGGCACCGGTTGCTGCGCGCCTGTCCGAACTGCTGGGCCGTGAAGTGCCGCTGGTGCGCGACTGGGTGGACGGCGTGGACGTGCAGCCGGGCCAGCTGGTGCTGCTGGAAAACTGCCGCATGAACGTCGGCGAGGGCAAGGATGACGAAACCCTGTCCAAGCAGTATGCCGCCCTGTGCGATGTGTTCGTGATGGATGCCTTTGGTACCGCGCACCGCGCGCAGGCCTCCACCCACGGCGTGATCCGCTTCGCCCCGGTGGCCGCCGGCGGTCCGCTGCTGATGGCCGAACTGGACGCACTGGCCAAGGCGCTGGATGCCCCGGCCAAGCCGCTGCTGGCCATCGTGGCTGGCAGCAAGGTCAGCACCAAGCTGGAACTGCTGGCCAACCTGGTCAACAAGGTGGACCAGCTGATCGTGGGCGGCGGCATCGCCAACACCTTCATCGCCGCGGCCGGCCACAAGGTCGGCAAGTCGCTGTACGAACCGGACCTGCTGGATACCGCCAGGAAGATCGTGGCCGACGCGCAGGCCCGTGGCGCAGCCATTCCGCTGCCGGTGGACGTGGTCACCGCCAAGCAGTTCCTGCCCGACGCCGCGGCGGAAGTGAAGGCCGTCGATGCCGTGGCCGAAGACGATCTGATCCTGGACATCGGCCCGCAGACGGCCGCGCAGTACGCGCAGCTGATCGAGCAGGCCGGCACCGTGGTCTGGAACGGCCCGGTGGGTGTGTTCGAATTCGAAGCCTTCAGCAAGGGCACCGAAGCACTGGCCCGCGCCATCGCCCGCTCCAAGGCGTTCTCCATCGCCGGTGGTGGTGACACCCTGGCGGCAGTGGACAAGTTCGATATCGCCGGCGATGTCAGCTACATCTCGACCGGCGGCGGTGCGTTCCTGGAATTCCTGGAAGGCAAGACCCTGCCTGCCGTGGCCGCCCTGGCTGCGCGCGGCAACTGATGTCGGTCCAGCCGCAACAGATCGAGGAAGGGCGTGCCACGCTCTTCTTCGACATGGATGGCACGCTCATCGATTCGGAAGTGGGCATCACCACCTGTATTGCCTATGCGCTGCAGAAGATGGACCAGCCGGTACCGCCGCAGGAAACCCTGCTGGGATGGATTGGCCCATCGCTGCGCACCACCTTCACCCCGCTGTTCGGCGACGCGCAGCGGGTGGAGCAGGCGGTGGCGCTGTACCGCGAGCGCTTCGATGTGCAGGGCTGGCGTGAGCACACGGTCTATCCGGACATCGAAGACACCGTGCGTGCGCTGCATGCGCGGGGCCATCGCCTGGCCGTGGTGACCGCCAAGAACGAGGTACATGCCCGCCGTATCGCCGAACATCTGCCGTTTGGCCACCTGTTCGACGATGTGATCGGCTCTACCCCCGATGGCTCGCGCAGCAGCAAGCCGCAACTGGTGGGCGAGGCGCTGCAGCGGCTGCAGCTGGACCCGGCACAGTGCTGGATGATCGGCGACCGCCGCATGGATATCGAAGGCGCGCGCTTCCATGGCGTGCGCAACGTGGGCGTGCTGTGGGGGTTTGGCGGCGAAGCCGAGCTGACCGAGGCCGGCGCCGGCCATCTGGCCCGCGAACCGGCGCAGCTGCTCACCCTGCTGGCCTGACCCACCCAGGGGTCGGATCCCTCTCCAGCGGAGAGGGCTCTGACCCCGATGACCGCGAGGGGTCTGACCCCTCTCCAAGGGAGAGGGCTCTGACCCCGCTGGCCGGGCGAGTACAAGCGCGGGAACCGATTACATCCGCCCCCCTGTCCGGAGCATGTCCGCTCCATGTCCCGAAGAGTCAGGCGCCACAAGGGTGTAACCGTATACATGGGGCGTGAAGGATGTGCTAATTTCCCCCCTTTCACGGGAGAGGCCCATTCACCATGTTCGAGCGTCAGCGTCGCACCAAGATCCTTGCCACCCTCGGTCCGGCGACCGACCCGCCGGGCGTGCTGGAGGATCTGTTCCGCGCCGGCGTGAACGTGGTGCGCCTCAACTTCAGCCACGGTGACCCGTCCGGCCAGGCCAAGCGCGCCGCCGACGTGCGCGCCGCCGCCGCCCGCGTGGGCGTGGAAGTAGGCATCCTGGCCGACCTGCCGGGCCCGAAGATCCGTATCGAGCGTTTCGCCGAAGGCAAGGTCTTCCTGAAGGCCGGTGACCGTTTCGACCTGATCGCCAATGAAAACGCCGGCCCCGGCGATGCCAGCCAGGTGGGCGTGAGCTACCTGGGCCTGCCGCAGGACGTGGGCCCCGGCGACGTGCTGCTGCTCGATGACGGCCTGATGCAGCTGCAGGTGGTGGAAGTGCAGGGCGAGCGCATCATCAACACCGTGCTCAACGACGGCGCCCTGTCCGACCGCAAGGGTCTGAACAAGCAGGGCGGTGGCCTGTCGCTGGGCGCGCTGACCGAGCGCGACAAGGAACTGATCGGCATCGTTGCCAAGATCGGCGTGGATTTCATCGCGGTCTCGTTCTGCCGCAACGCGCAGGACATGAACGACGCGCGTGACATCGCCCGTTCGCACGGCTGCGATGCTGCCCTGGTGTCGAAGATCGAGCGCACCGAAGCCATCGAGAACCTGGAAGAAATCGTCGAGGCCAGCGATGTGGTGATGGTGGCCCGTGGCGACCTGGGCGTGGAAATCGGCGATGCCGAACTGCCGGGCCTGCAGAAGAAGATCATCAAGGCCTCGCTGGCGCAGAACAAGGTGGTGATCACCGCCACGCAGATGCTGCAGTCGATGGTGGAAAGCCCCATTCCGACCCGCGCCGAAGTGCTGGACGTGGCCAACTCGGTCATCGACGGTACCGATGCGGTAATGCTGTCGGCCGAAACCGCCGCCGGTGCCTACCCGGTGAAGGCCGTGGAGGCCATGGCGCGCATCTGCCTGGGTGCCGAACGCCAGTTCCAGACCGAAACCGACTTCAATGCCTCGCCGCGCAACCTGGAACGTGCCGACCAGGCCATCGCCATGGCCACCATGTTCCTGTCCCAGCACGTGGGCGTGCGCGCCATCGTGGCGATGACCGAATCCGGTGGTACCGCCCGTTACCTGTCGCGTTTCCGCGCCAAGGCGCCGGTGTTCGCGGTCACCCGCCACGACGGCGCCCGCCGCCAGATGGCGCTGATGCGCGATGTCTACCCGATCAACTTCGACAGCCGCGGCCTGACCCCGCGCGAAGCTGCACGTGGCAGCATCCGCCTGCTGGTGGAATCGGAACTGCTGCAGGCCGGTGATCGTGTCGTGTTCACCAGTGGCGAGCACATGGAAACCCTGGGTGCCACCAACACCCTGCGTCTGCTGGAAGTGGGCGAAGACGGCCGCGCCAGCGGTCTGGGCGATCTGTAAGCGCAGCCGCCGGGCCACGCCACACAGGGTCAGATCCCCGCAGGGGCTCTGACCCCGCTCTGCCCCGAGGTCGCAGGACAGAAATTGTCCTGCGCACATCTGGAATCGTTTCCAACCTGTCCTCCACGTCGGGGCAACGGGTGGCGGGGCTATAATTGCGTTTTTCCCGCACCCGCCACAGGAAATACATGAGCATCGAACAGCTGGCCGAAACCGCCCAGGCCATGGTCGCCCCGGGCAAGGGCATCATCGCGATCGACGAATCCACCGCTACCATCGCCAAGCGTTTCGCCGGCGTCGGTATCGAGAACACCGAGGAAAACCGTCGCGCCTACCGCGAGCTGCTGCTGACCACGCCGAAGCTCAACGAGCACATTTCCGGCGCCATCCTGTACGACGAAACCATCCGCCAGGCCACCAAGGACGGCGTGCCGTTCGCCAAGTACATGGCCGACCACGGCATGATTCCGGGCATCAAGGTGGACAAGGGTGCGCACCCGCTGGCCGGCTGCCCGGGCGAGCTGGTCACCGAAGGCCTGGACGGCCTGCGCGAGCGCCTGCAGGAGTACTACAAGCTGGGTGCCCGCTTCGCCAAGTGGCGCGCGGTCATCAACATCGGTGACAACACCCCGTCGGGCACCTGCATCGAATCCAACGCCCACGCGCTGGCCCGTTACGCAGCCCTGTGCCAGGAATGCGGCCTGGTGCCGATGGTCGAGCCGGAAGTGATCATGGACGGCGACCATGACATCGAAACCTGCTACGAAGTGACCGAAGCCACCCTGCGTTCGCTGTTCGATGCGCTGTACCAGCAGAACGTGCTGCTGGAAGGCACCATCCTGAAGGCGTCGATGGTCATCTCGGGCAAGGGCTGCGACGAGCAGGCCGACGTGGAAGAAGTGGCCGAATCGACCGTGATGTGCCTGAAGAGCACCGTGCCGGCCATCCTGCCGGGCGTGGTGTTCCTGTCCGGTGGCCAGAGCGACGAGCAGTCCACCGAGCATCTGAACGCGATGAACCAGCTGGGCAACCTGCCGTGGCCGCTCAGCTTCTCCTACGGCCGTGCCATGCAGCAGGCCGCGCTGAAGCTGTGGGCCAAGGACATGAAGGGCAACTACGCCGCTGCACAGAAGACCGTGTACGAGCGCGCCAAGGACAACGGCCTGGCCGCCCTGGGCAAGTGGAACGGCTGAGCCGTGCCACCGCCTGAGCAGTAATGGACGCCGGCCCTGTGCCGGCGTCTTCATTTGCGGGTATCGTTGCGCTGCAGCGGGTGCCGTGCCGGTACCCCGGTTTCCAGGGAAAGGAGCAGCAGCACATGCGCAAGGCCGCCATCGTGATCGCCATTGCCACCGTCGTGGCCGTGGCCGGTTGCAATCGTCTTCCCGGCAGCAGTGCAGAGGCCGGCAAAGCCCCGCCGCTGGCGCTGGACAAGCCGCTGTCCGGTGAAATCACCGCACGCAGCGCACTCAACTACAACGATGGCAGCCACTACCAGGTCTACGCGCTGGCCCTGCAGGACAAGCAGCGGGTCGGCATCAAGCTGACCGGCACGCTCAACGGCTCCATCAGCGTGTTCGACAACGGCACCCTGGTGGCCAGCAGCCGCAGCGGCTATGAAAGTGGCGACGAAGTCTCGGTGGCGTTCCGCGCCGACGGCAGCGGCACCTACCAGGTGGCGGTGAACGCCGAAGGTCCCGATGCGTTCGGGCCGTTCCGGCTGCGCGCCGAAACCCTGCAGCCCTATGACGGCACGCCGATCGTCGGCGCCGGCCGCATCAACGACCTGCTGCTGGACGAAACACAGGACTACACGCTGAAGGTGGACAGCCCGGGCCTGTACGAGATCCAGCTGCGTTCGGACGCCTTCGATACCCTGTTGTCGCTGAAGGGCAATGGCCAGGAAAGCGAAAACGATGACGGCGGCGAAGGCACCGATTCGCGCATCACCCTGCCGCTGCAGCCCGGCGAGTACACGCTTACCGTGCGCGGGCTGGGCGACGGCGACCAGGGCGCCTTCAGCCTGGAGGCCGCGCGCAGCGCCATGCCGGACAACCTGGTCGATACCGATGGCACTGCGCTGCCCCGCAACGGCAGCGTCTACACGCTGCTGGAAGGCGAAGGCCGCCGCCGTTTCCTGCTGACCCTGGACGAACCGGCCGAGGTGCAGCTCGATGCGCTGTCCAGCCAGGTCGACACCGTGCTGCGCCTGGTCGGTGGCGAGATCGAGCGCAGCGATGACGACGGTGGCAATGGAACCGACGCGCACCTGCAGGAAACCCTGCCGGCCGGCCACTACACGGTGGACGTGAGCAACCTGAGCGAAACCAGCGGCCTGGTGGAAATCAAAGTGCGCTGATCGCGCTCAGTGCGCGGCCGCGAAACCGGCATCACCCACCGGCGGTAGCGGCAGGATACGCTCGGCCTCCACCGCCTGGCCCGCGGCGGCCAGCGCCTGCTGGTAGGCCTTGGCGGTGGCCGTGTTGAAGGCCACCAGCACGATGCGCATCGGCTGCGCGTGGCTGCGCTGCCACGCCAGCGTTTCAGTCACGGCCACCTGCGCGGCCTGGTATAGCGGGTAGCCGTACACGCCGCAGCTGATGGCGGGAAATGCAATGGACTGTACGCCCAGCGCTTCGGCCATCTGCAGCGATTTCCAATAGCAGTTGGCCAGCAGCGCCGGTTCGTCGCGCTGGCCGTCGTGCCAGACCGGGCCCACGGTGTGCAGCACATGCTTGGCCGGTAGTGCATGGCCGGCGGTGGCGCGCACTTCGCCGGTGGGGCAGCGCACGCCGGGTCGCAGCTGCGGCAGCTGCTCGCATTCCTGCAGCAGGCCAGGGCCTGCCGCGCGGTGGATCGCACCATCCACGCCACCGCCGCCCAGCAACGATTCATTGGCCGCGTTGACGATCGCATCCACCGCCAGGGTCGTGATGTCGCCCTGCCACACTTCGATCTTCATGCGTCCGTCTCCTGCCTGTCGGTTGTTCCGCGCATCCTCCGCGCTGGCTGTACCCACGGTAGGGCACAGGGCATGGATGCTGCGTCATGACCGTCTCACAACCTGCGATCCGGTCTTCACGCACGATGGCGGCAATTACCTTCACGCAGGCTGAAGCAGAAAGGGGTCAGATCCTTTTCCGCATGGAAAAGGCGCTGCCCCCCATCATTGCGCCACGTCGGTGGGGTCAGAGCCCTTTCCCTGCGGGAAAGGGATCCGACCCCGTGCGTGGTTACTGAAGCAGAAAGGGGTCAGATCCTTTTCCGCATGGAAAAGGCTCGGACCCCCGTCATTGCGCCACGCCGGTGGGGTCAGAGCCCTTTCCCTGCGGGAAAGGGATCCGACCCCGTGCGTGGTTACTGAAGCAGAAAGGGGTCAGATCCTTTTCCGCATGGAAAAGGCTCTGACCCCTGTCATTGCGCCACACCGGTGGGGTCAGAGCCCTTTCCCTGCGGGAAAGGGATCCGACCCCGTGCGTGGTTACGGCAGTAGAAAGGGGTCGGATCCTTTTCCGCATGGAAAAGGCTCTGACCCCCGTCATTGCGCCACGTCGGTGGGGTCAGAGCCCTTTCCCTGCGGGAAAGGGATCCGACCCCGTGTGTGGTTACGGCAGTAGAAAGGGGTCAGATCCTTTTCCGCATGGAAAAGGCTCGGCCCCCCGTCATTGCGCCACGCCGGTGGGGTCAGAGCCCTTTCCCTGCGGGAAAGGGATCCGACCCCGTGTGTGGTTACGGCAGTAGAAAGGGGTCAGATCCTTTTCCGCATGGAAAAGGCTCTGACCCCCGTCATTGCGCCACGTCGGTGGGGTCAGAGCCCTTTCCCTGCGGGAAAGAGATCCGACCCCGCACCGCTTACGGCAGGCCGGCCAGCCAGTCGTCGTCGGAGCCTTCGTTCACATCGGCAAACAGCGGCGTGGAGAAGTAGCGTTCACCGGTATCGGGCAGCATCGCCAGGATGACCGAGCCCGCCTCGGCACGGCTGGCCACATCCAGCGCGCTGGCCACGGTGGCGCCGGCCGAGATGCCCACGAACAGACCTTCCTCGGCGGCCAGGCGGCGCGCGGTGGCAATGGCGCGTTCGTCTTCCACGGTCAGCAGTTCATCCACCACGTCGCGGTTCAACACATCGGGCACGAAATCCGGGGTCCAGCCCTGGATCTTGTGCGGCTTCCAGTCATCGCCCTTCAGCAACGCGGCGCCGGCCGGTTCGGTGGCCACGATGCGCGTCTGCGGGCGTGCCACCTTCAGCACTTCGCCCACACCGGTGAGCGTGCCGCCGGTGCCCCAGCCGCTCACGAAGTAATCCAGGCGCTTGCCAGCGAAGTCGCGCAGGATCTCGGCCGCAGTGGTGTTGCGGTGGTAGGCCGGGTTGGCCGGGTTGGCGAACTGGCTGGCCAGGAACCAGCCATGCTGTTCGGCCAGCTCGCGCGCCTTGCGCACCATGCCGCTGCCGCGTTCGGCGGCCGGGGTCAGGATCACCTTGGCACCGTAGGCACGCATCAGCTTGCGGCGCTCGATGGAGAAGGTTTCCACCATGGTGGCCACGAACTTGTAGCCGCGGGCGGCGGCGACCATGGCCAGGGCCACGCCGGTATTGCCCGATGTGGCCTCCACGATGGTGTCGCCGGGCTTGAGCAGGCCGCGCGCTTCGGCGTCCAGGATGATGGCCAGGGCCAGGCGGTCCTTCACCGAACCGCCCGGATTGAATGATTCGACCTTGGCGTACAGGGTCACGCCCTGCGGCGCCAGGCGCTGCAGCTTGACGATGGGGGTATTGCCGATGGTGTCCAGGATGGAGTCGTACAGGGCCATGGAAGCGCTCCAGAAGCAGGCCGCGCCGGGCTGCGGCGGGCGGAAGAGGGGAGGGCTGGCCGTCCAGGCCAGCGGCTGCCGGCTGACCGTAGCGCCGGCATATGACACCCGGAAATGACCAGATACCTTTCTTAAACAACCTTTGGTTATAAGCTGGTGACGGGAATTGACCCTAGAGTGGACCTCCGCCCCCGCCGCCTGCCCGCCATGACGCTCACCCAGCTGCGCTACCTGGTCGCCATCGCCGATGCCGAGCTGAACATCACGCTCGCCGCCTCGCGCGTGCACGCCACCCAGCCCGGTCTGTCCAAGCAGCTCAAGCAGCTGGAGGACGAGCTGGGTTTCCTGTTGTTCGTGCGCAAGGGGCGTAGCCTGGAATCGGTCACCCCGGCCGGAACCGAGGTCATCACCCGCGCCCGCGCGGTGCTGGCCGAGGCCAACAACATCCGCACCTATGCCGCCAACCAGCGCCGCGAAAGCCAGGGCCAGCTGATCCTGACCACCACCCACACCCAGGCGCGCTTCGTGCTGCCGCCGGCGGTGGCGGCGATCAAACAGGCGTACCCGCAGGTAAGCGTGCATCTGCAGCAGGCCGGCGAGGCGGACGCGCTGGACCGGCTCAACCAGGGCGATGCCGATATCGCCATCATCAGTACCGCCGGCAGCGAACCAACCGACGGCATTGCCGTGCCGTTGTTCCGCTGGCGCCGGCTGGTGGTGGTGCCCAAGGGCCACCCGCTGGATCGCGCCGGCCGCGCGCCGGACCTGGCCGCGTTGGCGCGCCAGCCGTTGATCAGCTACGAATCGTCCACGCGCCCGAATTCGTCGCTGCAGCGTGCGTTCGCCGCGCAGGGGCTGGTGCCCGATCTGGCACTGACGGCGCTGGATGCGGACCTGATCAAGACCTATGTGCGCACCGGTCTGGGCGTGGGCTTGCTGGCGGAGATGGCGGTCAGTGCCTACGACGAAGATCTGAAGTCGTGGCCGGCGCCGGAGCCGATCACCGAATGCATTGCGTGGGCGGTGCTGCCGCGCGATCGCGTGCTGCGCGATTACGCGTTGGAACTGGTACACGTGCTGGCCCCGCAGATCGATCCGCGCGACCTGCGCCGGGTGCTGGACGGCAACCAGGCCGCCGCGTGGCCGCAGCCGCCCACCTGGGAATCGCTGACCCAGACCATCACGGTCTAAGGGGAGGGGCGTTGCAGGGCTGCGCCCTGCACCCGCTCAACGTCAACGTCAACTTCAACGTCAAAAGCGGCATTCCGTGGGATGGCGGGGCGGTGTGGGTGGTCAGGACACGCCGCAAGTACGTCCCTGTAGGCTCGTAGGCGCCATCCATGGCGCCTGCGGTCCCGCCCACCCACACCGCCCCACCTCTGACAGTCCCCCACGATCTGCCGGAACCGCATCTTGCTCTGGTAGGTGTCGACCTTGGTCGACACATCTGTCAGATATCGAATGGATTCATCCGTGTCGACCAAGGTCGACACCTACCGGGGCAGAGCGCCGTGCCGTTCCGCCAGATCGCGGCCAACTGTCGAAGGCGGGGTGGGTCCGGTTGCGGGGGTATCCGCGCCATGGATGGCGCGGCTAAGCCCCCATGGGTGAGGGCGCTTTGCTTGCGAAGCACTGCTTCGCAAGCGCCCGAACGCACAGCCGCCAGCGGCTGGGCCGGACTGGGGGTTTACGGCGTCCCCCGCAACCGGACCCACCCCGCCATCCCACGGAATGCACGCTTTTGACGTTGACGTTGACGTTGACGTTGCATTGAGCGGGTGCAGGGCGCAGCCCTGCCGAAAAACCCCCAACACCTGCGACGGTTCGTCGCACGGCCAACCCTGGACCGGGCTCTACACTAGCGCGGTGAACCGCTTGTCGCGCCCGCAACGCCTCCTGCTGCAGCTTGCCTTCGTGGCAACGCTGCTGATGGTGCTTGCGCCGCTGGTCAGCCGCGCGCTGCAGGCGCCTGAGCATCATGCGCCTGCGCATGCGCAGATGGATCAGATGTCGCCGGCCATGCATGCCCATATGCATCACGGCAGCCTGGCTGAAGAACACGGCGCGCTGCATGCGCAACCGGATTCAACCCCGCCTGCCGATCCGCATGCCATGCACGGCGAGGCCTGCGAGTACTGCGTGCTGGCCATGCGCCTGCTGCCGTGGCTGGCCGTGGCGCTGCTGCTGGTGCCACTGCTGTGGCGGCCGCGCGTGCTGTTCGCGCCGCTGCTGCCCCTGCTGCCCCCCCAACACTGGCCCGCGCATGCCGCGCGTGGCCCACCGCTGCGTTCCATCGTCCGCTGAGTTCCCATTCAATCCGCCGCACGACGCCTGACCGGGCGCCGTGCGCGCGTGCGTACCCTGGAGTTGTCTGCATGAAAAACCTGTCCCGCCCCGCGGGCGCGTCCGCGCGCCTGCCGGTTGCCCTCGGCCTCGCCGTGGCCGCTTCGCTGGCCCATGCCGCGCCCGCTGATGAAGCGCGCACCCTCGATACCTTGGTGGTGACTGCCGCCGCCCCGTCTTCGCCACTGCACTGGGTGACCGATCCGCGGCTGCCGCGGCAGCCGGTGCCGGCCAGTGATGGCGCCGATTACCTGAAGACCGTTCCTGGTTTCTCCGCCATCCGCAACGGCGGCACCAATGGCGACCCGGTGCTGCGCGGCATGTTCGGGTCGCGCCTGAACATCCTCAGCAACGATGGCAACCTGATCGGCGCGTGCCCCTCGCGCATGGACAATCCGCTGTCCTACATCGCGCCGGAAAGCTTCGACCGGCTGACCATCATCAAGGGCCCGCAGAGCGTGCGCTGGGGCGCGGGTGCCTCGGCCGGCACCATCCGTTTCGAACGTGATACGCCGCGCTTCGAGGCGCCGGGCCTGCGCGCCGATGCCAGTGCGCTGGTCGGCTCGCGCAACCGCAACGACCAGGTGCTGGACCTGACCGTGGGCAATCCCAGCGGCTATGTGCGCGCCAGCGGCAACCGTTCAGAAGCGGACGACTACAAGGACGGTCATGGCGATGTCGTGCCCTCGAAATGGCGCAAGTGGAACGGCGATGTGGCGCTGGGCTGGACGCCCGATGCCGATACGCTGCTGGAAGTGTCCGCCGGTGCCGGCGATGCCATCGCGCGCTATGCCGGTCGTGGCATGGACGGTGCTGCCTTCGAACGCACCACCTTCGGTGCGCGCTTCGAGAAGCGCAACCTGCCCGGCGCGTGGGACACGTTGCAGGCCAACGTGTACTACAACGAAGCCGACCACGTGATGGACAACTACACGCTGCGCACGCCCAATCCGCACAGCAGCATGCCCATGCCGATGGCCTCCAATGTCGACCGGCGTACCCAGGGTGGGCGCATCAGTTCCGAATGGCGCTGGCAGGACGTGCAGCTGGTGGCCGGCGTGGATGCCGAAGACAGCCGCCACCGCGGCCGCGTGGGCATGGGCCGCAACACCTACCAGAACGCGGCCTGGAGCCGTGATGCCGACTTCGAGCGGCAGGGCGTGTTCACCGAACTGACCCTGGGCGCCGACACCGCGCAGCGCTGGATCAGCGGCCTGCGCATCGACCGTGCGCGCGTGCGCGATACGCGCGCGCAGATCAGCGGCATGATGATGGACATGCCCAACCCCACGGCCGGGCAGCAACGCCGGCAGTGGCTGGGCAGCGGCTTCCTGCGCTACGAACAGGACCTGGCCCAGGGCCTGACCGCCTACGCGGGCCTCGGCCACAGCGAGCGCATGCCGGACTACTGGGAGCTGTTCTCGCCCGATGCCGGGCCGGCCGGCAGCGTGAATGCCTTCGCTGGCATCCAGCCCGAACGCACCACTCAGCTCGACGTGGGCCTGCAGTACAACGGGCCGCGGGTGCAGGCCTGGGTGTCGGCCTACGCCGGGCAGATCCAGGACTACATCCTGTTCACCTACCGCAGTGGCGGCATGATGGGCAGCAGCAGCCAGGCCGACAACATCGACGCACGCATTGCCGGTGCCGAAGCCGGGCTGAAACTGCAGTTGGACGAGCAGTGGTCGTTGGGTAGTACCCTGGCGTATGCCTGGGGCGAGAACCGCGATGCACACCGCCCGCTGCCGCAGATGCCGCCGCTGGAAGCGCGCCTGAGCGCCGACTGGCAGGGCCAGCGCTGGAGCGCGGGCGCCCTGCTGCGTGCGGTCACCGCCCAGCACCGGGTGGCGACAGGGCAGGGCAATGTGGTGGCGCAGGATCTGGGCCCCAGCGCGGGCTTTGCCACCTTCGCGCTCAATGCGGCCTATCGCTTCAGCACGCAACTGCAGCTCAGTGCCGGCGTGGACAATCTGTTTGATCGCGCCTACAGCGAACACCTGAACCTGGCCGGCAGCGCCGACTTCGGTTTCCCGGCCGATCCGGTACGCATCAACGAGCCCGGGCGCAGCCTGTGGATGAAGGTGAACTACCGGTATTGATCCGCCGGTCATGGCCCGGCGCTACCCATGCCCCGGGCAAAAAAACGGGGTCGGACCCCGCCAGGGCCGACCCCCGCCTGGCGCCCTCAGCCAGGCAGGTTTGACTGTACGATGGCACCGGCACGTGCGGGCGCGCTGGATACATCCCGACATACGCCGACACCACGGCGGCAACCCTTGCATGGAACGGGTTCCCGGCGCTATCGCGCGGCAGGTTTCACGCCGGTAAACGCTTGGCACATACCGATTTCATGGGGCGGTGCCTACACTCGGCGGCCGTGGATCAATCAGGACTGTGCATGTTGGCTCGTATCGCTTCCCCCCTGGCCCTTGGCCTCGGCCTGGCCCTTCTGGCCGGCTGTGCAGGCAAGCCGGAGGCTGCCGCACGCCGGCAGGGTGAAGCCGTACCGGTCACCGCGCAGGTGGTGCAGCCCACGCAGTGGAACGACACGCTGCAGGCACTGGGCACGGCCAAGGCGCGCGAATCGATCAGCGTGACCGCCAAGGTCAGCGAGATCGTGGACCGCGTGCATTTCGAAAGCGGCCAGCAGGTGGCCGCCGGTGCGCCCATCGTCACCCTGCGCGGCCAGGCCCAGCAGGCTGCGCTCAGCCAGGCCCAGGCCACGTTTGCCGAAGCCGACCAGCTGTACAAGCGCCAGCGTGAACTGGCCACCCAGCGCCTGGTGTCCAGTGCCACGCTGGATACGCAGAAAGCGATCCGCGATGCGGCCGAAGCGCGCGTGGCGGAAATGCAGTCGGAAATCGGTGACCGCCGCGTGCGCGCACCGTTTGCCGGCGTGCTCGGCATCCGCCAGGTCAGCCCCGGCTCGCTGGTCACGCCCACCACGGTCATCGCCACGCTGGATGACATCGAGCGCATGCACGTCGATTTCCAGGTGCCGGAAGTGGAGCTGGCCGCGCTGTCCACGGGTGACAAGGTCAGCGCCACCAGCGTGGCCTGGCCGGGCCGCACCTTCGAAGGCGAGGTGAGCACCATCGATGCGCGCATCGATCCGGCTACCCGTGCGGTGACCGTGCGCGCCGATTTCGCCAATGCCGACCACGCGCTGCGTCCCGGCATGCTGCTGGATGTGCGCCTGTTCCGCCCCGAGCGCCCCGCACTGGTGGTACCGGAAATCGCCGTGGTGCAGGTCGGGCGCGATTCGTATGTGTACCGCCTGAAGAGCGACGACACGGTGGAACGTGCCGACGTGGTGATCGGTGCGCGCCGCTCGGGCGTGGTGGAAATCCGCCAGGGCCTGCAGGCCGGGCAGCGTATCGTGGTCGATGGCACCGGCAAGCTGCGCCCGGGTCTGAAGGTGGCGGCATCCAACGCGGCCGCCGCCAACGATGCGCAGGCGCCGGCTGAAACCACCCCGGCCGCCGCCGAGGGCCAGGGCGGATGAAGCTTTCCGACATCTCCATCCAGCGGCCGGTGTTTGCCGTGGTGATGAGCCTGCTGCTGCTGGTGCTGGGCATCATGTCCTTCACCCGCCTGACCCTGCGCGAACTGCCGGCCATCGATCCGCCCATCGTCTCGGTGTCGGTGGATTACACCGGCGCCTCGGCGGCGGTCATCGAAAGCCGCATCACCCAGGTGCTGGAAGACGCGCTGGCCGGTATCGAAGGTATCGACACCATCAACGCGCGCAGCACCAACGGCCGCTCGCAGGTCAGCATCGAATTCACCTCCAACCGCGATATCGAAGCGGCCGCCAACGACGTGCGCGACGCGGTCAGCCGCGTGGCCGACCGCATGCCCGAAGAGGCGCGCCCGCCGGAAATCGCCAAGGTGGAAAGCGATGCCGACCCGATCATCTGGTTCAACATGTCCTCCACCACCATGGACACGCTGGAACTGAGCGATTACGCCGACCGCTACGTGGTCGATCGCTTTTCCAGCCTGGACGGCGTGGCCCAGGTGCGTATTGGTGGCCGCCAGCGCTATGCCATGCGCATCTGGCTGGACCGCGACCAGCTGGCCGCGCGCGGGCTGACCACGGGCGATGTGGAAACCGCCCTGCGCAACGAGAACGTGGAACTGCCTGCTGGCCGCATCGAATCGGCCGACCGCGATTTCACCCTGCGCGTGGAGCGCAACTACGTCAAACCCGAGGACTTCGCCACCATTCCGCTGGGCAAGGGCGCCGACGGCTACGTGGTGCGCATGGGCGACGTGGCCAAGATTGAACTGGCCTCGGCCGAACGCCGCGCCTATTTCCGCAGCAACGGCGAACCGGGCGTGGGCCTGGGCATCGTCAAGACCTCCACCGCCAACTCGCTGGACGTGGCCCGCGCCGCGCGCGCGGAAGCAGAAAAGGTCGCCGCCACGCTGCCCGAAGGCACGCAGATCGTGGTCACCTTCGACAACACCACCTTCATCGAAGCGGCGGTGGACCGCGTGTACGCCACGCTGGTGGAAGCGATGCTGCTGGTGCTGGCGGTCATCTGGCTGTTCCTGGGCAGCTTCCGTGCCGCCTTGATTCCGGCGGTGACGGTGCCGGTGTGTCTGGTGGCTGCGTTCATCGCGCTGTACGCCTTCGATTTCTCCATCAACCTGCTCACCCTGCTGGCGCTGGTGCTGTGTATCGGCCTGGTGGTGGACGATGCGATCGTGGTGGTGGAAAACGTGCAGCGCCGCATCGACCTGGGCGAACCACCGCTGGTGGCGTCCAAGCGCGGCACCACCCAGGTCGCCTTCGCGGTCATCGCCACCACCGCCGTGCTGGTGGCCGTGTTCCTGCCGGTGGGCTTCCTGGAAGGCAATACCGGGCGCCTGTTCCGCGAACTGGCGGTGGCGCTGGCCGCGGCGGTGGCGCTGTCGGCGTTCGTGGCCCTCACGCTTACCCCGATGATGGCGTCCAAACTGCTGAAGCCGCATACCGGGCAGGCACCGCGCGGCCTGCATGGCTACATCAACCGCAACCTGGACCGCTTGGCCGCCGGCTATGGCCGCGTGCTGGACCACCACGTCGATCGCACCTGGATCTACCTGGCGGTGATGGCCGCGGCGCTGCTGGCCACCTGGGGGCTGATGAAGATCCTGCCCTCGGAACTGGCGCCGGCCGAAGACCGCGGTTCGTTCCAGATCATGATCGACGGCCCCGAAGGCGCCGGCTACGACTACACCGTGCAGCAGGTGCAGCAGGTGGAAGCGCTGCTGGCCCCGCACGTGGGCGCCGACAAGTCCATCGCCCGTGCCAACCCGCGCGTGCCCGGCGGCTTCGGTGCCAGCGAGGAAATGCACACCGGCCGCGTAAGCGTGTTCCTGCAGCCGTGGCGCCAGCGCAGCGAAAACACCGTGGACGTGGCCAACGAACTGCAGAAGGAACTGGACACCCTGCGTGGCGTGCGCGTGCGTACCCAGGTCGGTGGCGGCCTGGTGCGCAGTGGCGGGCAGCCGTTCCAGATCGTGCTGGGCGGGCCGGAATACGCGGAAATCGCCCAGTGGCGCGACCGCATCCTGCTGCGCATGGCCGACAACCCCGGTCTGGTCGGCCCCGATTCGGACTACAAGGAAACCCGCCCGCAGATGCGGGTGAACATCGACCGCCAGCGTGCGGCCGACCTGGGCGTGCCGGTCACCGCCATTGGTTCGGCGCTGGAAACCATGATGGGTTCGCGCCGCGTCACCACTTTCGTCGACAACGGCGAAGAGTACGACGTGCTGGTGCAGGCCGGCCGCGAGGGCCGCGCCAGCCCGGCCGACCTGGCCGCGATCCGCGTGCGCGCCAACTCCGGCGAACTGGTGCCGCTGTCCAACCTGGTCACGCTGAGCGAAGTGGCCGAAGCGGGCACGCTGAACCGCTTCAACCGCCTGCGCTCGATCACCATCAGCGCCGGTCTGGCGCCCGGCTACCCGCTGGGTGAAGCCATCGCCTGGGCGCAGCAGGTCAGCCGCGAAGAACTGCCGCAGTACGCGCAGATCAACTGGAAGGGCGAATCGCGCGAGTACCAGAGCGCCGGTGGCGCGGTGCTGCTCACCTTCGCCATGGCCCTGCTGGTGGTGTACCTGGTGCTGGCCGCGCAGTTTGAAAGCTTCATCCATCCGCTCACCATCATGCTGACCGTGCCGCTGGGCGTGCTCGGCGCGCTGGTCGGCCTGTGGGTGAGCGGCGGCACGGTGAACCTGTTCAGTCAGATCGGCATCGTCATGCTGGTCGGCCTGGCCGCGAAGAACGGCATCCTGATCGTGGAATTCGCCAACCAGCTGCGCGATGACGGGCGCACCGTGCGGCAGGCGATCATTGAATCGGCCATGGTGCGCCTGCGCCCGATCCTGATGACCTCGATCGCCACCGTGGTCGGCGCCGTTCCACTGGTGGTGGCCGGTGGCCCCGGCTCGGCCAGCCGTGGCACCATCGGCATCGTGATCATCTTCGGCGTCACCCTGTCCACCTTCCTGTCGCTGTTCGTGGTACCGGCGTTCTACGCGCGCCTGGCCCCGTACACCCGTTCGCCCGAAGCGGTGAAGCGCGAACTGGAAAAGCAGGAAGCCGAATCGCCCTCGGTCGGCGGCCATGCCTGACCGGCACAGCGGCGGGGTGCCGGACGGGGTCGGATCCCTTTCCCAACGGGAAAGGGCGCTGACCCCGCACCTCGAAGGCCCAGGCTTCCGACTGCGTCCCTGGCACCCCAACGACCTGGAATCGCTGCTGCAGCACGCCAACGACCCCGAGGTTTCGCGTGGCCTGCGCGATCGCTTCCCGTACCCCTACACCCGCGACGACGGCCTGGCCTTCCTGGCCGGCCGCGTGCTGGCGGCCAGCACGCTGAACCTGGCCATTGAAATCGACGGCCAGGCCTGCGGCAGCGTGGGCGCCCAGCCGGGCAGCGCAGAACGCGGGCACAGTGCCGAGTTGGGGTATTGGCTGGGAAGGGCGCATTGGGGGCAGGGCGTGATGACCCGCGTGGTGGCCCTGTTCGTGCCCTGGGTGATGGACGAGCTGCGCCTGTTCAGGCTGCAGGCCGAGGTCCTCGATTTCAACGAAGGCTCGGCCCGCGTGCTGCTGGCCAACGGCTTCAGCGAAGAGGGCACGGCCCGTTGCGCGGTGTACAAGCGCGGCCAGCTGCACGACCTGCGCCGCTTCGCCCGGGTGCGCACCCAGCTGCCCTGAACGGCCAGGGGTCAGATCCCTTTTCGCCAGAAAAGGGCTCTGACCCCATTCCACGGCCGCGAACCGGGGTCAGAGCCCTCGCGCCCTGCGCAAGGGATCCGACCCCCTGCTTCTGCCGCTATCGCCCCGGTCCGCGATCAGGGAGAATCGGTGCTGTCCCTTCCAGCCGACGGGACGTCCCCCAACCCGCCGACTGGAGAGAGCGCGCGTGGAAGCAACCGTACATTTCATCAACAGCATCATCTGGAGCAAGGCACTGATCGTGGTGTGCCTGGGCGCCGGCCTGTTCTTCAGCCTGCGCACGCGCTTCATGCAGCTGCGCGGCTTCTTCGAGATGTGCCGCCTGACCGTGAAGGGTGAGAAATCCGACGCCGGCGTGTCGTCCTTCCAGGCCTTGGCCATGTCCATGGCCGGCCGCATGGGCATCGGCAACATCGCCGGCGTGGCCACCGCCATCGCCTTCGGCGGCCCCGGTGCGATCTTCTGGATGTGGGTGATGGGCTTCCTCGGCGCGTCCACCTCGTACGTGGAATGCACCCTGGCGCAGATCTACAAGACCAAGGATGCCGAAGGCCGCTACCGCGGTGGCCCGGCCTATTACATCGAAAAGGCGATGGGCCTGAAGTGGTACGCCCTGGCCTTCGCCGGTGCCACGATCATCGCGGCCGGCTTCCTGATGCCGGGCGTGCAGGCCAATGCCATCGCTGACAGCGTCATCAACGCCTGCCGCGGCACCGCGCTGTGCGGTCCGCTGGATGGCCAGGCCTTCGGCATGGACCAGGTGCAGGCGCTGAAGCTGGGCATCGGCATCGTGGTGGCCCTGCTGCTGGGCGTGGTCATCTTCGGTGGCGTCAAGCGCATCGCCAACTTCGCCGAAGTGGTGGTGCCGTTCATGGCCGCCGGCTTCATCCTGATGGCCATCGTCATCATGATCATCAACGCCGACCGCGTGCCGGAAATGTTCGGCATCATCTTCGACAGCGCCTTCGGTACCCATGCGGCGTTCGGCGCCATGATGGGCCTGGCCATCGAATGGGGCATCAAGCGCGGCATCTACGCCAACGAAGCCGGCCAGGGTTCGGGCCCGCACGCCGCAGCAGCCTCGGAAGTCTCGCACCCGGCCAAGCAGGGCTACGTGCAGGCCTTCGCCATCTACTTCGACACCATGATGGTGTGCACCGCCACCGCCTTCCTGATCCTGGCCAGCGGCACCTACAACGTCTATTCGCCGGTGGAAGGCGCCGCGCCGATCTTCCAGGGTCTGGCCGGCATTCCCGAAGGCGCCGGCTATGCGCAGGCGGGCGTGGAAGCGGTGCTGCCGGGCTGGGGTTCGGCCTTCGTGTCCATCGCCATCTTCTTCTTCGCCTTCACCACCATCATGGCCTATTACTACATGGCCGAAACCAACCTGACCTACGTCAACCACAACAAGAAGCGCCCGCTCACCGTGCTGCTGCTGCGCCTGGGCATCATCGGCATGGTGGTGTTCGGCGCCTTCCACAACGCCACCCTGGCCTGGGCGCTGGGTGACATCGGCGTGGGCCTGATGGCCTGGCTGAATATCATCGCCATCCTCATCGTGCAGAAGCCGGCCATGCTGGCCCTGCGTGACTACGAACGACAGAAGAAGCTGGGCCTGGACCCGACGTTCGACCCCGATGCACTGGGGATCAAGAACGCCGATTTCTGGCGCCAGCGCAAGCAGGAGACCGTGTAAGTGAACAACCCCTGGAACAACCGCCGCCCGTCCGCCCGTCCGCCGCGTGCCACACCGTTGCCGCGCCCGGAAGGGCAGGGCAGTGGCGGTGGTGCAGGCGCCGGTGGGCGTGGCAATGACGAACTGCGCCTGTACGGCCTGAATGCCGTGCTGGCGGCGTTCGAAGCCCGCCCGCAGGCACTGCGCAAGCTGTACCTGCTGGAGGCGCGCATTCCGCGCCTGCAGCCGCTGTTGAAGTGGTGCGTGGCCAACCGCGTGGGCTACCGCGTGGTGGAAGACGGCGATCTGAACAAGCTGGCCGGCACCACCCACCACGAAGGCGTGGTGGCCGACGTGCTGCGCGCACCCGCGCTGGAACTGGCGCAGTGGCTGCAGCAGGTGGGTGATGGCCCGGCGCTGGCGCTGTGGCTGGATGGCGTGGGCAACCCGCACAACCTGGGCGCGATCCTGCGTTCGGCCGCGCACTTCGGGGTGAAGGCGCTGCTGCTGCCGGCCGGCAGCACGCTGGCCCTGTCCGGCGCCGCCGCGCGCGTGGCCGAAGGCGGTGCCGAAGCCGTGCCGCTGGTGCAGTTGCCCGACGATGCGCAGGCCATGGCGCAGCTGCGTGCGGCCGGTTTCGGCCTGGCCGCCACCCTGGTGGACGGCGGCGAAGACGTGTTCCATGCGAGCCTGCCGTCGCGCCTGGTGTACGTGATGGGCGCCGAAGGCGAGGGCATGGACCGCGAGCTGGCCGGTCTGTGCGACCAGCAGGTGTCGATTCCGGGCAGCGGCGCAGTGGAAAGCCTGAATGTCGCATCTGCCACGGCAGTGCTGCTGGCGCAGTGGGCCAGCCGTCGCGGTTGACCGCTGATGGGGGCGGAGCCCGCGCCTGCGATGCGGGATCCGACCCCGCGCATCCGGGTCGGATCCCTTGCCACAGGCAAGGGCTCTGACCCAAGACCGCAGACTTGCCCCACACGCCAATGCGTCAAGCACGCATGACGTTTTGAAAATTTCCTTATTGGTCCGCTGTTCCTGGCGACGCAGGGTGGAAGTCCATCCCACGTTGTCCAGGAGTGGCTGTCATGCATCACCCGCGTTCTACCCTTGCCGTTGCCCTGCTGCTGGCCTGCACGCTGCACAGTGCCAGTGCGCTGGCCCAGCAACACAGCCTGGAAGGCGTCAACTTCACCGGCCCGCTGATCACCCCCAATCCCGCCGGCATGGCGGCCGGGCACTGGTACATCGAACCCTATCTGGTGCGCGTGGACAGCACCGCGTACTTCGATGACAGCGGCGATCGCCACCGCAGCGATGAACGCAGCGGCGCCTGGGCGGTGGTGGTGCCCATTGCCTACGGCTTCAGCGAACGGGTCACCGGCCAGGTCAACCTGAGCGCCTCGCGCGCCGAATCGGGCAGCACCCACAGCAGCGGCTTCCGTGCCGGCGATACCACCGCGCGCCTGCAGTACCTGCTGCAGGCCCCCAGTGCCGATGGCACCACCCCGGCCGTTTCGCTGGCGCTGGTGCAGCGCTTCAGCACCGGCAGCCACGACCGCATCACAGGCAATGCACTGGATGCGCAGGGCGATGGCGTGCAGCGCACCACGCTGGCGCTGGGCATGCAGAAGGTGGAATGGATGGGCAACGACAGGCCGCTGCGCTG
Source organism: Stenotrophomonas sp. YAU14A_MKIMI4_1 (assembly GCF_003086855.1). Lineage (NCBI taxonomy): Bacteria > Pseudomonadati > Pseudomonadota > Gammaproteobacteria > Lysobacterales > Lysobacteraceae > Stenotrophomonas > Stenotrophomonas sp. YAU14A_MKIMI4_1. The sequence goes on along the minus strand of NZ_CP025998.1, from coordinate 3,481,259 downwards.
GCGTGCGCAGTTCAGTGCGGGACCTGCACCGTCGCGCACGGCCATTTCCGGCGCCAGCGTGTATGGCACTGAACGTGGCTTCCAGGGCCACATCGCGCGCGGCTCGGTGCTGGGCCTGTCGGTCGGTGCCGAGTACAGCTTCAATTCGCGCTGGGTCGGGGTCATGGAGTTTGCGGCCAGCCGCGAATCGGGCCAGCGCCTGACCGGCTTTGCACCCGGCGCCGATGGTCAGGTGCGGCGCATCGACGAGCGTCGCCCGGCCAGCCGCAACCTCACCCTGGCGCCGGCGGTGGAATACCACTTCAGCCCCTCGCTGGGGTTGATCGCCGGCGTGGAAATGACCGTGGCCGGGCGCAACAGCGGCCGCATCATCAGCCCCCAGGTCGCCCTGGGCATGTTCTTCTAAGAGGGCACGCCATGACTGTCGAATCCATCGTCAACAGCGTGCTGGGCGTGGTCTGGAGCCCGCTGCTGGTGGTGCTGTGCCTGCTGGCCGGGCTGTACTTCAGCATCCGCACCCGATTCATCCAGCTGCGCGCGCTGCCGGACATGCTGCGCCTGATGTTCCGCCATGAACGTTCCGACGCAGGCGTGTCGCCGTTCCAGGCCTTGTCGCTGTCACTGTCCAGCCGGGTGGGCGTGGGCAACATCGCCGGCGTGGCCATGGCCATCGCGTTCGGCGGCCCGGGGGCCATCTTCTGGATGTGGATCGTGGCGTTCCTGGGCGCCTCCAGCGCCTTCATCGAATCCACCCTGGCGCAGATCTACAAGGACCGCGACGGCAAGGGCCAGTACCGCGGCGGGCCGGCGTACTACATCGAAAAGGGCCTGGGCCAGCGCTGGTATGCGGTGCTGTTCGCGGTGGTCACGGTGATGGCCGGGGCGATGCTGGCCGGTACCCAGTCCAACGCCATCACCAGCGCGGTGAACGAAGCCTGGAACGTGCCGGTGGCCGCGACCACGGGTGTACTGCTGGTGGTGCTGGCCGTGGTGCTGTTCGGCGGCGTGCGCCGCATTGCGCGCGTGGCCGAATGGGTGGTGCCGATCATGGCCGTGGCCTATCTGGGCGTGACCGCCGTGGTCATGGTCATCAATGCGGACAAGCTGCCCGAGGTCATCCTGCTGGTGGTGCGCAGCGCCTTCTGCGTGGATGCGGCCTTCGGCGCGATGATCGGCACGGCCATCCAGTGGGGCGTGCGCCGTGGCGTGCTGTCCAACGAAGCGGGCATGGGCAGTGGCGCGCATCCGGCCGCTGCCGCAGAGGTGTCGCATCCGGTGAAGCAAGGCCTGGTGCAGTCGTTCTCGGTCTACATCGACACCCTGGTGGTGTGCAGCGCCACCGCGTTCCTGATCCTGTCCACCGGCCTTTACAACGTGTACGACCCAGCGGTGAACGGCATTCCCGATGAGGCGCGGCTGCTGCTGGGCAATCTGCCGGGCGTGGAGGCCGGGCCGCGCTTCGTACAGCACGCGGTGGAATCGGCATTGCCGGGCTTCGGCCGCTCGTTCGTGGCGCTGGCGATCCTGCCGTTCGCGTTCACCACCATCCTGGCGCTGTACTACATGGCCGAAACCAACGTCAGCTACCTGTGCCGCGACCGCCCCAGCCCGTGGGTGATGGGGGTGTTCCAACTGTTGTTCCTGGCCGCCACCGGCTATTCGGCCATGAACAGCGCCACCGTGGCCTGGTCGCTGGGCGACATCGGCGTGGGCATGATGAGCTGGTTGAACATCATCGCCATCGTGCTGCTGCAGAAACCCGCGCTGGCCGCGCTGCGCGATTACGAGCAGCAGAAGCGCAACAAGCGCGATCCGTTGTTCAACCCGCAGAAGGTCGGCGTCCGCAATACACGGGTGTGGGAAGGCTGACGCGATCGGGGTCAGAGCCCTCGCCATGGGCGAGGGATCTGACCCCACGCAATCGCCTGGTAGGTGCGAACCTTGGTTCGCACCGCTGTTGCCGCGGCGCTACCGCATCACTCGTTCGGCGGAACCGTCGCCTTGGCCTCACTGCCAAAGCTGCCATCGGCTTCCGCGGCCAGATACGCAAACACGGTGTACGCGGCCACGTTCTGCGCGAGCGCCTTCGGGTCGATCTTGTCCAGGGTGTCGTCGGCGGTGTGGTGCAGGTGGAAATAGTCCGACCCATCCTGTGCCAGCCACGCCCACGCGCCGCCCTTGGCCGCCAGCGGGCCCACGTCCGGGCCCGGGCCGCCCTTGTCGGCCTGGTACTCGATGCCCAGCGGCTTCATCACTTCGGCAATCTGCTTGGTCGCTTCGCGCGACCCTTCCGGGTTCGGCGAACCGGTGTTGAACGCATAGATGCGCCCGGCACCGAAGTCGCTCTCGGCAGCCAGCTGGTGCAGGGCCACGTCCTTGGCGTGTGCTTCGGCATAGGCCTTGCCGCCGTACAGACCCTGTTCCTCGTTGGCGAAGGCGATCACCCGGATCGTGCGCTTGGGTGCCTGCTTCAGCTGGCCGATCAGATGGCCGGCGGCCATGGTGATGCCCACGCCGGCGCCATCATCCACCGCACCGGTACCCAGGTCCCACGAATCCAGGTGGCCGCCAATCACCACCACTTCCTTGGGCAGGCTGCGCCCGGTGATCTCACCGATCACGTTGTACGAGGTGGCAGTGCCATCCCAGCCACAGTCCAGCGCCACCTTCACCGTGGTGCTGCCACGGGCCAGCAGGCGGGCCAGCTGGTCGGCATCGGGCACCGACAGCGCGGCCGACGGCACCGGGGTCAGGCCATCGTCGAAGCGGGTGATGCCGGTGTGCGGCACACGGTGCGAATCGGTACCGGCCGAGCGCATCAGGAAGCCGACCGCACCCTTGCGGATGGCCTCGGACGGGCCCTTGCTGCGGATCGCGCCGCCACGGCCGTAGTCGCGGCCATCGCGGAAGGGCAGCATCTGGTAATCGACGAAGGCGATCTTGCCCTTCAGCGAACCGGCAGGCGCAGCCTGCAGGGCGGCCAGGTCGGCAAAGCGCACCACCTCGGCTTCCACGGTGCCGCCGGGGCTGCCGCCCAGCGCGGTGATCTGCAGCGGCTGCGGGTTCTTGCCGGTCACCGCGGCGTGTTCACTGCGGCGTTCCCACTTGGGGAAGGTCACCGGTTCCTTCCAGACCTTGTCAAAGCCCAGCGCCTTGAACTTGGCTTCGGCCCAGGCCACGGCGCGGGCATCGGCCTCGCTGCCAGCAATACGCGGGCCGATTTCGGTGGTCAGCGATTCGACCACCTTCCAGCCGGTGTCGTCGGCCAGTGCCTGGTCGCGCAGCTGCGCGGCCGTGGCCAGCGAGGCCGGGGGCAGGGTGGTGGTGCGGGGCGCCGCAAACGCAGGCGCGGCCAACAGGGCGAGGGACGATGCGATGGCAAGAATGCGGCGACGCATGGACAGCTCCGGGAAGGGTGTAAGCCTTGGAGCTTAACAGTCGTTCAGCGCCGCGCATGGGTGGGAGGTCACGGTGGCGGCGAACGCTGTTTTCCGGCCATGACCGGCAAAGCGGTAACGCCGGGCCATGCCCGGCGGAGGTCCACGATCCGCTTCGCTCGCCGGGCATGGCCCGGCGCTACCTTGATTATCGTCCCGCCCAGTCGAGCAAGCTCGACTCTACGGGTGGGCGGGGCGCGCGATGGCGCCCGGCGCCTTATTTCTTCAGGCTGTCGCGGATCTCGCGCAGCAGCAGCACGTCTTCCGGCGTGGCGGCCGGGGCGGCTTCCTTCTTGCGCGACAGGCGGTTGATCACCTTGATCACCAGGAAGATGGCGAAGGCCACGATGACGAACTGCACCAGGGTGTTGAGGAAATCGCCGTAGCCGATCACCACCGCCGGAATCTCCTTGCCATCCGGGCCGATGCTGGCCGGTGACAGCACCCACGCCAGGTCAGAGAAATCCACCTTGCCGATCAGCATGCCCAGCGGCGGCATGATGATTTTTTCCACCAGCGCGGTGACGATCTTGCCGAAGGCGGCGCCAATCACCACGCCCACGGCGAGGTCGATGACGTTGCCGCGCATGGCAAATTCCTTGAACTCGGTAAGCATTCCCATTGTTGTTCTTCTCCAGAGGGCGAGGGGACAGGCGCAGGGTAACGCAGCAGATGTCAGCCAGCGATGACGCCGTGGCGCTCGGCCACGTTTTCCAGGCGTGCGCTGAAACGGTCGCCCGGCTTCAGTGCGGCCACGCCCGACGGCGTGCCCATGAACACCAGATCGCCGGCGCGCAGCTGCCACAGCTTGGACAGTTCGTGCAGGATTTCCGGCACGTTCCAGATCATCTGGTCCAGCAGCGATTGCTGGCGCACTTCGCCGTTCACTTCCAGCGAAAGATTCAGGGCGGCCAGATCACCCACTTCGCCGGCATGCACGATTTCGCTGATCGGCGCGGAGGCGTCAAAGCCCTTGGCCGAATCCCACGGGTGGCCCTTTTCCTTGGCGGCGGCCTGCAGGTCGCGGCGGGTCAGGTCCAGGCCCACGGCATAGCCGTACACCAGTGCGTCGGCATCGGCCACGGCCAGCTCACCGGCCGGCGCGTCGCGGCCGATCGCCACCACCAGCTCCACCTCGTGGTGCAGGTTGGCAGTGGCCGACGGGTAAGGAATCACATCGTCGTGGCCGACCACGATGGCATCGGCCGGCTTGGTGAAGAACATCGGCCGGCCGCGATCATCGGCGGCCGGCACCGCGGCACCCATTTCGCGCGCGTGGTCGGCGAAGTTGCGGCCCACGCAGTACACGCGGTGCACGGGGAAGCTGCCACCGCCCACCACGGGAACGCGGGGCACGGCGGGGGCGGCAATCACATCGGAAACATCGGACATGCGGACATCCAGGAAGGGCGTGCCCGCAGTCTAGAACTTAACGATACCCGCCGTCAGCGGGTGCGCGCCTTCAACGCGGCGAGGACAGCGCCGATTTGCGCACCACGCGGTACTCACCTTCCACCACGTTGGGGTCGGCGGCACGGCCGACGCTGGCCGGCTTGCGCGAGGCCAGCAGCTTCCACGCCAGGCCGATCAGGATCATCGCTGCGCCCACGAACACGCCCACGAACACCATGGCGGCCAGGATGGCCAGGCCCAGCAGGCCCACGGCAATGCGCACCAGCGGGTTACGCGGCTTGCGCGGCGCGAACAGGGTACGGAAGTGGTGGACGGCGGATGCGCGAGTAAACATGGCGGCTCGATAGGCTGAAATCAGCGAACCGCCAGTATCCGGAGGCGCCACTGTCATTGAGTGAAAAAGTCGTTAAATATAGCCCTGGCTTATTACCAATCAATGACTTGTGTTCATGTGAGAGCCAGTGAGCTGAGCGCGCGTGCGACAATGCCGCTTTACGTTCGAGCCTTCGCCATGACGACCCCTGCTGCCGCCCTCATTGTTCTGGAAGCCCTTGCCGATGGGGCCTTTGTCGAGGTTGAGGCGCTGGTGGACGGCGATGCCGAATCGGTGGTGCTGTACCGCGACGGCAGCCAGGTGCGTGCCTTCCTGAACATCTGCCCGCATGCCGGCCGTCGCCTGGACTGGGCGCCGGGGCAGTTCCTGAAAAGCCGCGAAGGCCACCTGGTGTGCGCGGCGCATGGCGCCTCGTTCGCGCTGGACAGCGGCGATTGCGTGGCGGGCCCGTGCAAGGGCGATCGCCTGCGCGCAGTGCAGGTGGATGTGCGCGACGGGCAGGTCTACCTGGCCTGAGGCCAGGTCCGGGGTCGGATCCGTTTTCCGCAGGAAAACGGCTCTGACCCCATCGGGCGGGCAACGGCATCCACGCATGGCGTGGATCTACTGCGGGCGTGGCCCTCAGTGGACCCATCAAGTAGATCCACGCCATGCGTGGATGCGCGCCCCTTCAAAACATCAGGTTGATCATCAGCACCACTACACAGGTGTAGATCAGTGACAGCGGTCCGCCCACGCGCCACATTTCGCGCGGGGTGTAGTTGGCCGGACCGGTGATCATCGAAATGACCGGGTTGGACGCGGTCATCAGGTTGTTGGACGCCGACAGCGCCACGATCAGCGCGAACGCGGTCGGGTTGCCACCCGCTGCCAGTGCCAGGTTCACCGCAATGGGCACCATCACGATGGTCGCGCCCACATGGCTGATCACCAGCGAGAACGCGGTCGTCAGCAGTGCCAGTGCCACTTCCAGCACCCACAGCGGAATGCCGGTGGGCAGCTTGTCGATGGTGTGCCCGGCCACCCACGCGGCCGCACCACTGGAATCCATCGCCCAGCCGAGCGGAATCAGCCCAGCCATCATGAACACCGTCTTCCAGTTGATCGAGGCATAGGCCTCGTCCATGCGCAGCACGCCGGTCAGCAGCATGCCGGCCACGCCGGTCATCAGGGTCAGTGCCACCGGCAGCTTGCTGGTCAGCGCGATCAGGATGGTCAGCGCGAAGATCGCCATGGCGATCTTGAACTTGTGCGGGCGCTGTTCGCCGGTGGGGTAGTCGGTCACCACCACGAAGTCGCGGCTGCGCGCGGCCTGCGCCAGGTCGGTCCAGATGCTGTGGAAGACCAGCATGTCGCCGGCACGCAACTGCACATCGCGCACGTCCTCGCGGATCACCTGCTTGTCGCGGTTGATCGCCAGCAGGCTGATGCCGCGTTCCTTGCGCAGGCGCAGATCGGCCGCGCTTTTGCCGATCACGTTGGAGGTGGGCGGCACCACCGCCTCGGAAATACCGGCGCGGCTGGGGTTGAACAGGTCGCCCAGGTGCTTCAGCCGCGAGGACATGCGCAGGAACTGGTTCTGCGCGAAATCGCTGATCTGCTCGCGCGGGCCCATCGCGCCCAGCACGCTGCCCACCCAGATGCGCATTTCCGCCGGCGGCGCCAGGCGGGTGTCATTGCCGGTCTTCAGCGCCAGCAAAAGCGGCGCGTCGTGCAGGTTCTCGGCCTCGCCCAGGGTCATGCCCACCAGCGGGCTCTCGGCGGTCACCACCAGTTCGAAGACATCGCCTTCAATGCCATAGGTCTTGGCGAAGTAGCTTTCGGTGCGCGCCGGGGTCACCCCGTCGTTCACCAGGTTCTCTTCCTCGATCAGCTTGCGGTCGCCGTAATAGCGGAAGTACAGCAACGACGCGACCAGCAGGGCCACGCCGATCGGCAGCGGCGCGAACATGCGCAGCGGCTCGATGGTGGCCAGGCCGGACGGCAGGTTGTTGTTGGCCGAGGCCAGCAGATCGTTCAGCAGGATCAGCGGCGAATTGCCGACCATGGTCAGCGCGCCGCCCATCACGATCGCCGCGGAAATGGGCAGCAGCAGGCGCTGCAGGGTCAGCCCGGTGCGCGCGGCCAGACGTGAGGCCACCGGCAGGTACAGGGCCATCACCGAGGGGTTCTGCATGAACGAGGAGTTCAAGCCGGCAATGGCGGTGGTCATCATCAACAGCCGCTGCTCCACACCGTGGCCGCGCCGCAGCAGCCACGCCGCCAGCCGGTTCAGTGCGCCGGTGCGGTCCAGGCCCGCGCCCAGGATGGTGGTGGCGATGATGCTCATCACCGCGTTACCGGAAAAGCCCCCGAAGATTTCTTCAGGGGCGATCAGGCCGGTCACGCCCAGCACCACCAGCACCACCAGCGCCACCACGTCGGCGCGGATGCGCTCGAACAGGAACATCGCCATCGTGAAACCAACCAGCCCGAGCACGAGCTTCATGTCGTTGGTCAGCGTCAGCGCGGTATCCATGTGGGGCGCAGGTTCCTCGGTGGGCGGTCAGGTGCGGTCGTACAGCAGATCCCAGACGCCGTGGCCCAGCTTCTGGCCGCGGGTCTCGAAATGGGTCTGCGGGCGCCAGTCCGGTCGCGGCACGCTGCCACGCGGGCCGGCACGGTTCACCAGCCCGGCGGTGGCGTCCAGAACGTCCCACATCTGCTCGGCGTAGTCTTCCCAGTCGGTGGCGCAGTGCAGGCGGCCACCGGGGCGCAGCTTGCGCACGATCAGCTCGGCGAACGCCGGCTGCAGCAGGCGGCGCTTGTTGTGGCGCTTCTTGTGCCACGGGTCGGGGAAGTAGATGCGCACTTCGTCCAGCGCACCGTCGGCAATCTCGTTCTGCAGCACTTCCACCGCGTCGTGGTGGTACAGGCGCACGTGGTCGGCGTTGTCATCGGCCAGCGCGTTCAGCAGGCGGCCCACACCGGGGGCGTGCACTTCAATGCCGATGTAATCGCGCGACGGATCGTGCTGGGCGGCGAAGCGCATGGCCGCACCGTTGCCGAAGCCGATTTCCAGCACCTTGTGCGCCGGGCGGCCGAAGGTGGCGTCCAGGTCGCGCGGCTGGCCGTTGTAGTCGATGCCGAAGCGCGGCCAGCGTTCGTCGAACGCGCGCTGCTGGGCGGGGGTGAAGCGGCCCTGGCGCAGCACGAAGCTGCGCACCTCGCGGCGGCCTTCGCTCACCGTGAAGGGCTTGGGCGGGGCCTTGGAACCGGCACTGTCGAAGGGATTGGTCATCAGCCGATCACCCCTTCCACCGGCGAAGACGCACTGGCATAGCGCTTGCGCGGAATGCGCCCGGCCAGGAAGGCCTCGCGGCCAGCTTCCACGGCCTTGCGCATGGCGCTGGCCATCAGCACCGGGTTGCGCGCACCGGCAATGGCGGTGTTCATCAGCACGCCGTCGCAGCCCAGTTCCATGGCAATGGCCGCATCAGAGGCGGTGCCCACGCCGGCGTCAACGATGATCGGCACCTTGGCGTCTTCGATGATCTGCAGCAGGTTGTACTTGTTCTGGATGCCCAGGCCTGAGCCGATCGGCGCGGCCAGCGGCATCACCGCCGCGCAGCCGATCTCTTCCAGGCGCTTGGCCAGGATCGGGTCGTCGGAGGTATAGACCATCACCTCGAAGCCATCCTTCACCAGCTGCTCGGCCGCCTTCAGGGTCTGCACCACGTCCGGGTACAGGGTCTTCTGGTCGCCCAGCACTTCCAGTTTGGTCAGGTTGTGGCCGTCCAGCAGCTCGCGCGCCAGGCGGCAGGTGCGCACGGCGTCTTCGGCGGTGTAGCAGCCGGCGGTGTTGGGCAGGATGGTGAAGCGGTCCGGCGGCAGCACGTCCAGCAGGTTCGGTTCACCGGGGTTCTGGCCGATGTTGGTACGGCGGATGGCCACGGTGACGATCTGGGCGCCAGCGGCCTCGGTGGCCAGGCGGGTTTCCTGCAGATCCTTGAACTTGCCGGTGCCGGTGAGCAGCCGCGAGCCGTAGGTCTTGCCGGCGATCACCAGCGAATCGGGGGAGACATGAACGTTCATGCCGCGATTATCGCCTATCCGCCTGAAGATGGGGTCACGCCGGGAGCAGGGTCGGATCCCTTTGCCTGCGGCAAAGGGCTCTGACCCGTGGCGCGATGCGTGGGGTCAGAGCCCTTCGCGGTGCGAAGGGATCCGACCCCTTGGCCTCAACCACCGCCCAGAGCGTGCACGATCTCCACCACGTCGCCTTCGGCCAGGGCGTGTTCGCCGTGGCGGCTGCGGCTGACGATCTGGCCGTTTACTTCCACCGCCACCCGGCGCTGCAGCAGCTGCTCGGCGGCAAGCAGATCGTGGACGGTGGCCGGGGCGGGCAGGGTGCGGGGTTCGCCGTTGAGCTGGATGTTCATGCCCGGCATTGTCGCTTATGGCCAGGTTGGATCGGAACCGTTGCAAATCCAGCGCAACGCCACCTCCGGCACAGTTGTTCCGGGGTGGTCCGGGCGACAATTCATGCGGCGGCGCAGCGTGAGCAATCGGCGGTACGGTGAAACCATTCACCGTGCGCCGGCGTACGTGTGCCGGGTCCCCAACATCTTCCCCCAGGAGTTTTTACATGCTGCTCAGCAAACGCCCGATCCGCTCCCTCATGGCGGCCGCGATCGCGCTGGCCGCGCTGCCGGCCATGGCAGGCGAATCCGCATTCAACAGCACCGTCTTCTTCGGTGACAGCCTGACCGACAGCGGCTACTACCGTCCGCTGCTGCCGGCCGACGCGCGCCCGGTGGCGGGCCAGTTCACCACCAACCCGGGTTGGGTGTGGGCGCAGTTCGTGGCCGATTACTACGGCACCAATGCCACCCCGAATGGTCTGGGCCAGAGCGGCGACAACTACGCGGTGGGCGGCGCCCGCGTGGGCACCGACCTGACCCAGCCGGCCTTCGGCAACGTGCCGGTGCCGTCGCTGAAGACCCAGACCGCCAACTACCTGGCGGCCAACGGCGGCAAGGCCGACCCGAATTCGCTCTATACCGTGTGGGGCGGCGCCAACGATCTGTTCGCCATCACCACCCCGACCCAGGCCCCAGCCGTCATCGGCGCGGCGGTGACCGACCAGATCGGCATCGTGGCCTCGCTGAAGCAGGCCGGCGCCGAGTACGTGATGGTGCCGAACCTGCCCGACGTGGGCATCACCCCGGGGTTCATCGACCGCGGCGCCGCTGCGCGTGCCCAGGGCACGGCCCTGTCCAATGCCTACAACAGCGCCCTGTACGGCGGCCTGAAGCAGGCCGGCATCGACTTCATCCCGCTCGATACCTACACCCTGCTGCACGAAATCATCGCCAACCCGGGCATGTACGGTTTCAGCAACGTCACCGGCCGCGCCTGCACCGTGCCGTCGTCGCTGAGCTGCAGCCCGCTGGCCTACGCGCGCCCGGACGCAGCCAGCACCTACCTGTTCGCCGATGACGTGCACCCGACCAGCGCGGCGCACCAGATGCTGGGCCAGTACGCCATCTCCATCCTGGAAGGCCCGCGCCTGCAGCAGGTGCTGACCCACTCGGCGCAGACCATCGGCCGTTCGCGCGCCGACCAGGTCAGCCTGCACCAGAGCGGTCGTCCGGCTGATGGCCTGTCGTGGTGGGGCGGCCTGCGTGGTGACATGCAGCGCTACGACCACGCCGACGTTTACGACGGCATGGCTCCGGCCGGTCTGGCCGGTATCGACTGGGCGCTTGACGGCATGGTGGTGGGCGGCTTCGCCGGCTTCGGCCGCATGGACGCCGACTTCGGCAACAACCGTGGCGACTTCACCCAGAAGGACACCACCGCCGGTCTGTTCGCTGGCTGGTACGGCGAGCGCGTGTGGGTGAACGGCCAGGTCAGCTACACCTGGTTGTCCTACGACGTGAACCGCAAGGTGCAGCTGGGCCCGGCCACCCGCGAACACGGCGGCTCGCCGGACGGCAGCAACCTGACCGCGGCGCTGAACGCCGGCTACGAATTCGGCACCGAAGGCGGCTTCCGCCATGGCCCGATCGCTTCGGTCATCTGGCAGAAGGTGAAGATCGACGGTTACACCGAAAGCGCCACCGCCAACACCCTGGCCACTGGCTTGGGCTACGGCCAGCAGGATGTCGATTCCACCGTGGGCCGTATCGGCTGGCAGGCCCGCTTCGACGGCGGTGCCGTCAAGCCGTACGCGCAGCTGACCTACGACCACGAGTTCGAAGACACCAAGCAGGCCAGCGCCTGGGTGCAGAGCCTGCCGGACGTGGGCATGTACCGTGTGCCGGGCATGGACTTCGACAAGAACTATGCCACCGCCATCCTGGGCGCGCGCATGGAACTGTTCGGCCTGCAGAGCAACGTGGGCATCAGCGCCACCACGCTGCAGAAGCGTGCAATGGACGCCACGCTGTTTGCCAGCTTCAGCGGCAGCTTCTGATGCAACGCGGGGTCAGAGCCCTTTCCTGGCGGAAAGGGATCTGACCCCATTGCGCCGGGGTCGGCGCCCGGAAACGGCTCTGACCCCATCGCGGCAGCCACCATTGCGCAATACCGGCCGCTGCGCATAAGATTCCCCCCTGCAATGCGGGCGTAGCTCAATGGTAGAGCTGTAGCTTCCCAAGCTACTGACGTGGGTTCGATTCCCATCGCCCGCTCCAGCATTCCAACCCCGGTTGTGGCCCTGCCACTGCCGGGGTTTTTTGTTTGTGTCATGCGCCGTGCCGTCGTCGGCCGCGCACCCACACCAGCATCATCCCGCCGCCACACGCCCGCGCTATGCTGCGCGCCTGCCGCCCGATGCCCCCGCGATGAAGCTCGCCATCCTGTCCCGCAACAGTTCCCTGTACTCCACCCGTCGGCTGGTCGAGGCCGCGCGCGCGCGCGGGCACACCGTGCGCGTGCTGGACCCGCTGCGCTGCTACATGCGCATTGCCGCCGATGGCTTTTCGATGCATTACAAGGGCCGGCCGATGACCGGCGTGGATGCGGTCATTCCGCGCATCGGCGCCTCCATCACCCGCTACGGCACCGCCGTACTGCGCCAGTTCGAACTGATGGGCGCGCGCACGCCCAACCCGTCAGACGCGATCCTGCGCTCGCGCGACAAACTGCGCGCGCACCAGTTGCTGGCGGCCAAGGGCATCGACATGCCGGTCACCGTGTTCGGCGACAACCCCGACGACACCGTGGACCTGCTGTCCATGCTGGGCCCGGCCCCGCATGTGGTGAAGCTCAACGAAGGCACCCAGGGGCGGGGCGTGATCCTGACCGAAAAGGCCAGTGCCTCGCGCGGCATCGTCGAGGCCCTGCGCGGCCTGTACGCCAACTTCCTCATGCAGGAATTCATTGGCGAGGCCAAGGGCGCCGACCTGCGCTGCTTCGTGGTGGGCGACCAGGTGGTGGCGTCCATGCAGCGCCAAGCTGCCGAGGGCGACTTCCGTTCCAACCTGCACGCCGGCGGCACCGCCCAGGCGGCCAAGGCCAGCCGCGCCGAGCAGCAGGTGGCCGTGCGCTCGGCCAAGGCGCTGGGCCTGTCGGTCTGCGGGGTGGACCTGATCCGCTCCCAGCGCGGGCCGCTGGTGCTGGAAGTGAACTCGACCCCGGGCCTGGAGGGCATCGAGGCAGCCTGCGGCGTGGACGTGGCCGAGCGCATCATCGTGCACGTGGAAAAGCTTAAAAAGCCTTGATATTCAATGATATATGCTTTCGTTCAGCTGGCAGGGGCGGGTTTAACACCGCTTTAATCGGCCGGGGCGTAGTCTCCATTTCACCGCAGCTCTGCCTCTCAGCAGGATCGGTAATCGGGATGACACTTCAAGCCCAGGCGGCGCAGCGCCGTCTGGGCTTTTTTCTTGCCGCGCAGCAACTTGCGCACGGCGGGGTCTTGGCTGAACATGCCTTGGCCACTACCGGCACACCTAAGGAGGGGAATGTGATGCGTAAGGTTGCATGTGCTGTCCTGTTCGTCCTGGCCTCCGCCAGCGCTGCGGCAAGCAGTGGCACGGCCGGCCCGCTGGATGTCAGCCGCCCGGCCGATCTGGTCAACACCCAGATTTCCACCATCCGCGCCGATCTGGCCAAGGGTGAACTCTATTCCGAGATTTCTGCCGGCGAGCGGGCCAAGGTGAGCGATGCGCTGACCCGCATCCAGGCGGCCATTGACCGCAGCGGCGGCGCTGAACTTTCCAGTGGCCAGCAGGTCTCTGTCTTCAACGACCAGGAGATCGTCAACACGGTCTTGACCCGCGCCAAGGATGATAGTCGCATGATCTGCAAGCGCACCCGTGCGGTGGGCAGCAACATGGTGACCTCGCAGTGCATGACCGTGGCCCAGCGCCGCGCATTGCGCCGCGACAGCCAGCGCGAAATGAACGACATCCAGCGCAACCGACCGTTGCCGGAACGCTAAAACACCAAACATTCAAGAGGCTACAGTGAGAATTCTGGTAATCGAAGACAACAGTGACATCGCGGCCAATCTGGGGGACTACCTGGAAGACCGTGGCCACACCGTCGATTTCGCCGCCGACGGTGTGACCGGGCTGCACCTGGCCGTGGTGCATGAGTTCGACGCGATCGTGCTGGATCTCAACCTGCCCGGCATGGATGGCATCGAGGTCTGCCGCAAGCTTCGCAATGAAGCGCGCAAGCAGACCCCGGTGCTCATGCTCACCGCCCGCGATTCGCTGGACAACAAGCTGGCCGGCTTCGATTCGGGCGCCGACGACTACCTGATCAAGCCGTTCGCGCTGCAGGAAGTGGAAGTGCGCTTGAACGCGCTGTCGCGCCGCGGCAAGGGCGTGCAGACCCGCGTGCTGGAAACCGGCGATCTGGAATACAACCTGGACACGCTGGAAGTGCGCCGCCAGGGCAAGCTGCTGCAGCTCAACCCGACCGCCCTGAAGATCCTGCAGGCACTGATGGAAGCGGCCCCGGCCGTGGTGACCCGCCAAGAACTGGAAACCCGCGTGTGGGGCGAAGAGCTGCCCGATTCCGATTCGCTGCGCGTGCACATCCACGGCCTGCGTGCAGTGGTGGACAAGCCGTTTGAAGTGCCGCTGATCCAGACCCGCCATGGCATCGGATACCGCATCGCCACACCGGAAGCCTGATTCGGTGGCGGCGAAAGGGGAGCGTCGGCGCACGCCTTATCGGCGGCGCCTGCGCAGCCGCATCATCGTGTCATTCGTGTTGTTGGGCTTCTGCCTGACAACCCTGTTCGCGTTCGCCACCAACTGGGCCCGCATCCGCGTGGAAAACCAGCTGGTGGAAGACGTGATGAACCGCAACATCAACGAGTACGCGCGGCGCTTCTACGAACACCCCGGGCGCAACCCGGAAGTGCCGGTGCAGCAGATCAAGGCGTATGCGTACTCGCGCGACAAGTTCGACCGGGTGCGCGAGAACCAGCCGGATTGGGCCGCGCTGCCCAACGGCAACTACAACCTGAGCGGCACCGACGAGCAGGGACAGCCGTACGCCTACAAACTTGCGGTGCGCAAGGCCGACGACGCCTGGTTCTTCCTGGCTTATGACATGACCGACAGCGTGCGCGGTGGGCAGCAGCTCAGCCGCGCGCTGGTGTTGTCGGTGCTGGTGTTCAGCCTGCTGTCGCTGGTGCTGGGCTGGTGGTCGGCCTCGAAGGTGATGAAGCCGGTGTCCGACCTGGCCGCACGCCTGCGCGCCTATCGCGGTGGCAGCAGCGACCCCGAGCCGCTGGCGCCGCGCTTCCCCGATGACGAAGTGGGGCAGCTGGCGCAGGCGCTGGACGACTATTCATCGCGGCTGACCGAAGTGGTGCAGCGCGACCGCGAGTTCAACGCCGACGTGAGCCACGAGCTGCGCACGCCGCTGGCCGTGATTCGCGGCGCCACCGAACTGCTGCTGACCCGCCCGGGCCTGGACGACAAGGTGCTGCAGCGTCTGCAGCGCATCCAGCGTGCCGAACAGCAGTGCAGCGACCTGATTGGCGCTCTGCTGCTGCTGTCGCGCAACGAGCGCGGGCAGGGCACCAGCAACGTGGCCCGCGTGGCCGAGCAGCTGCTGGATGCACACCGCGCACAGCTGGGCGGCAAGCCGCTGGAGCTGGTGCTGGAAGGTGAGCGCGATCTGGTGATCGACGCGCCCGAGGCCGCGCTGTCGGTGGCGCTGGGCAACCTGATCGGCAATGCGGTGAAGTATTCGCAGGATGGCGACGTGCGCGTGCACGTGGGCGGCAATGCGGTGTCGGTAACCGACAGCGGTCCCGGCTTGAGCGAAGAAGATGCCGCCAAGCTGTTCCAGCGCGGTTATCGCGGCACGCATGCCGGCCATTCGCAGGGCGGTGGTATTGGCCTGTCGATCGTCAGCCGCCTGTGCGATCTGTACGGCTGGCAGGTGAGCGTGCGGCCGGGCGGCCAGCGCGGCGTGATCGCCACGCTGACGTTCTCGCCGAAGCCGCTGTAATCGGGCACACGGAAACCCGGTGGGCGCCGACCTTGGTCGGCGCTGGTGCTGCGCGCGATGTGTCGTGACTGGCGTGTGCGTGGGTGACGTTGCGTCGTTCTCTGCGGCCCTGACACCGTTGTGATGTGATCGATATCGCGCAGCGGCTGTGCGTGGCGGCACGAATGGGCTGCGGCGTAGGGGCGGTGGCGCTTTTGCCTCGTGATTGCCGAGGCGGGCGATGGCCTGATGGCCCGGCCGGGGCAGGTGCCTTGGCCGGGATTGGCGTCCTGAAATCTACCCAACAATCAACAAACCTCTGATGTGCCGCTGGCCATCATGGAATATGCACCGTGTGCCTGCTTCTGGCGGACGGTGCGTGGGGATTCATTGGAATCCGCCGGAGTGTTTCGTTGATTGTTGTGATCCGGTACGCCAACCCGCACCGTCCGCCACCTTGCATCCGCAGGTGGCCCCGCCGTCTGCGGAGGAGCATCGCCATGTCACAGCGCACCGCCTATCCCAACCTGCATCGCCTGGTTGGCGATTCCATCGACCAGCTTCCGGCCGAGATTGCCGAACGCATTGAAGACGTCCTCTCTGAACCCACCGACCTGCTGCCGAACCTGCTGGCCCGCATGGATGGCCGCGACACCGCCGAAGGCCAGCCGCAGAAGGCCACCGGCCTGACGCCGGCCCAGGCCGTCACCCTGGCCAGCCTGAGCCGCACCCTGGCCGGCCTGAACGCCCTGATCCAGATGCTGCACGCCGCCGAAGCCGCCCGCGTGCAAGGCAGCGCCGGCCAACAGCTGCCGCCCGACGTGGTGGAAGGTCTGCTGCTGGCCGCCCGCGAACTGGCCCAGTACGCCCGCCGCCAACTGGGCTGAAGGGCAGGGCACCCGAAGGGGTCGGATCCCTTTCCGCAGGAAAGGGCTCTGACCCCGCCGAGTGCCAGTGCCAGCTACGCCGTGCGGGAATGGGGGAATGCGGCTAGGGGAGGGGGCGTACTCCTCGCGAGGCTGCGCATTTCGTGAGGTCGGCCCGCTTTCCGATACGCGAAGGTTGCAGAAGGTTCAGGACCCAAATAGCCTTTCGAACATCCAAGGATGGAAGTGCTCTCGTGACAGCCCCTTGGCTTGAACTCAATAAGCTCGGGGGAAATGGTGGGCGCCGCAGAAATAATTCGTGCCTCGAAGTGGGCACTTCTCTTCGTATGTATCTTTCTCGCTCCTGTCGCCAGTAGCGCGGCCGATTTGCCGCCAAGCCTTCCTCCAACTGCGGAAAACTACTGCCCTTCCACTGGTGGCTGTTTCAAGAGTCTCCATGAGGCCGAGCAGGCGCTGAATCAGGAATACCCCGAGTATCAGGGGCTGCTCCGTCAGGGGCGTACCCGCCCCTATGGCGCTGGGTCTGATTCTCTGAGGATCGATTACTTCGTGGAAAATCAGCCGCCAAGCGAGCTTTTTCCTGCCGTATACAGAATTGCCGGTTTGCAGAATTCCAGTGATTATTGTTCTGGAAAAGTTGCTGTCGGGGATCCAAATAATCCGTTGCTGTGTCTGGACGAGTCTTTGATGATCGATCAGTACAAGGCAAAGAACTTGGTCGACACTGCGCAATGTACGTACAGCAACATCCGTGTGGTTGGTGAGTACAGTTCGTCGCCGATCTGGCACTTTCCAAGCTATCTCGGGTCCTATGGAATGGTCCATTTCGTTCCGCCGACGTACAAGGAATTTGCGTGGGATTTGTACTGCACGGGATGGGGTAATGAGCCGCCCTCCCCTAGAGCCGTTTCGCTGGCAAAGTTTCAGTCCTACGCATGTCCCGCGGGCTTTAGTGGCGAAGATACGGCTACGCCGGACATGAGTCGAGTATGTGTGCCGGCCCGCTCTATGCCTCATGTTTTCGTCAAGAAGATAACTCAGACGTTTTCCTGCCCAGCCAATCCATATCCTTGCCACCCGGATAATGGAGATAAATCTCGCATTGAGCCTGATTTCGAGTTCGCCGGGCGTCCATTCAATCGCTATTACCATTCCTTGCGCCAATTCAGCCTCGGGCGCGAATTCCCTCTTGGCTGGAGCTATTCGTATAGCTCGCTTCTAGAGTTCGCGTACGGATACATCATTTCTGATGAAGGCTACTACGCCAAGCTAACTGATGTCGGCGGCGGCTTCTTCAGTGTTGGAATGTCAACCAGTACGCTGGAAAAGGTTTCCGACTCGCTCTACGTCCTTCGAAATGGGAATGGCGAGGTGCGGAGCTATGATGGCGAAGGCCGACTGGTAAGGGTGCAGGATGTAATGGATCCTGCCAGGGATGTTGTCGTCAAGAATGAGTCGATTCCGGGCTTTGCGAGTTTGCACCGCATCGCTGCGCTCATTGATCGCTCTGGTCGTTCGGTGCACTTCCATTACAAGAATGGCCGCCTTGAGTCAGTTGAGCTACCCGACGGCCAGAGAATCAACTACATCCAGAATGATCTGGGAAACCTGTTGGCTGTTGACTATGGCACTGGGGGCGTCAAGCGCTATCACTATGGGGAAGTCGGGCTGGCAGCGAACCTCAGTGATTTTCTCCTTACTGGAATTACCAGTGAGGATGGTAGGCGCTACGCCAGTTTCGGCTACGACCTATGGAATCGGGTGATATCGAGCGAGCTGCATGGCGATAGTGGCAAAGTTCAAGGGACGTACCTTTCGTACCAAGGCGATCAGAGTGTACTGGTGAAGACCGCCGACGGAGAGGTGGTCTCCTATCAGTTTGATAGTGGGTTCTATCGTTCGCCTCTTCTTATCCAGAATTCGCAAGGCGGCGAATCGACACAGCATGATGGGCTTGGGCGCTTGGTTCAGCGGATCAATCGTCGTGGATTTGTGGAGAAGTTCTCTTATTCCGGTGCTCAGCGAGTTTCTGCGGATGAGGCTGTGGGCACAGCAGAGCATCGCAGTGAGCGGACCGATTGGCACCCGACTCTAAACCTGCCACTGGAACGTCGCGTCGTGAGTGGGCAGGGTCAGGTGGTCTCGATCTTCCGCTGGACTTACAACTCGCGGGGGCAGGTTCTGACGCAACGTGCCGTCGATCCGGTTTCGGGTGATGAGCGCCGACAGTCGTTCGCCTATTGCGAAGAAGCTGATGTTGGCGCCGGATACTGCCCCGAGTTGGGGCTCCCAAGAAGCATCGATGGTCCACGGACCGATGTGGCAGACACCGTTACTTATGCTTGGTATCACGCCGACGATGCCGGGTGCGCAACAAATGGAGCCTGTGCTTTCCGCAAAGGGGATCTCCGTAGTATCACCAACGCTCTCGGGCAGGGCGTTGAGGTGCTGTCCTACGACGCGTTTGGTCGGCCTCTGTCGGTGCGCGACGCCAATGGCGTGGTCACCGATTACAGCTACCACCCGCGCGGTTGGCCGACATCGATCACGGTGCGCGGCGCGACCACGGCTGACGACCGCTCGACCCAGATCAGCTACTGGCCCACTGGCCAGGTGCAGCAGGTCACCGAGCCTGACGGCAGCAGCGTCACCTACGTGTACGACGCGGCCCAGCGCCTGACCGATATCGCAGACAGTGCCGGGAACACCATCCACTACACGCTGGACGATGCCGGCAACCGCCTCAACGAGGACACCGTCGATGCGGGCGGCACCCTGCGGCGCACGCTGGCGCGGACCTACAACATCCTAGGCCAGTTGACCGCGCTGAAAGATGCGGGCAACCATGCCACCGGCTTCACCTACGACGCCAACGGCAACCCGCAGACGGTGACCGATGCGCTGCAGCGTGTGACCAGCCAGCAGCACGATCCGCTGAACCGGCTGGCCCAGACCCTGCAGGATGTGGGCGGCGTGGCGGCAGAGATCCGCAGCCAGTACAACGCGCTGGATCAGGTTACCCAAGTGACCGACCCCAAGGGGTTGCACACTACCTATGCCTACAATGGATTCGGCGACCTGACCGGCCAGGTCAGCCCCGACAGCGGCACCAGCAGCTTCACCGTGGATGCGGCGGGCAATCGCAAGACCCGCACCGATGCGCGTGGCGTTACGGCCACCTACAGCTACGACGCGCTCAACCGCCTGATCGGTGTTGCGTACCCAGATCCGAATCTGGAAATCGGCTACAGCTACGATGTGGCGCCGGCCGCCTGTGCCGCCGATGAGCGCTTCGCCAAGGGGCGCCTGGGCCAGGTGCTGCACGCCAATGGCAGCACCCAGTACTGCCACGACCGCTTCGGCCAGATCACCCGCAAGGTGCAGACGATCAACGGTGTGGCCAGCACCTTGCGCTATGCGTACAGCAAGGCGGGCCGCCTGACCGCGCTGACCTATCCCGATGGCACTGTGGCCGACTATGTACGCGATCCCTTGGGGCGCATCAGCCAAGTTGGCCTGACCCGCCCGGGGCAGGCGCGGCAGGTGGTGGTCGACAACGTGACCTATGCCGCCTTCGGCCCCGCGACGGGATGGAGCTATGGCAATGGCCGCCAACTGCAGCGTCCGCTGGATCTGGATTACCGCCCGCAGGCAGTACACGACCCGGCCGCCGGCGGCCTGTCGCTGAGCTACGGCTATGACCCGGTGGGCTCAATCACCGAATTGAAGAATGGTGCGGGCTCAACCGTGTTGGCCACGTATGCCTACGACACGCTGGGTCGCCTGACCCAGACCCAGGACGGTACGACGGGCACGCCGATTGAGACCTACGGGTACGATGCCACTGGCAACCGCACCGCATTGACCACCGCGGCCGGTGTGGCCAACTACACCTATCCCGCCAGCAGCCATCGCTTGACCGCGGTGGACGGCGAAGCCCGCGGCCATGATGCGGCGGGCAATACCACCAGCATTGGCAGCAAGGCGTTCACCTACAACGACGCCAACCGCATGAATGCGGTGAAGCAGGGCAGCGCAGTGCTGGAAAGCTATGCCTACAACCATCGTGGTGAACGCGTGCTGCGCACCCCGACGGGCGGCACTGCGCAGATCACCTTGTACGACGAGGCAGGGCAATGGCTGGGCAACTACAGCGCCAGTGGTGACGCGCAGCAGCAGGCCATCTGGCTGGACAACTATCCCGTAGCACTGATCAACGCGCCCGCTGCGGGCGTGCCGGAGCTGGCCTACATCCAGCCCGATCACCTGGGCACACCGCGTGTGGTGATCGACCCAGTGCGTGATGTGGCGATCTGGGAGTGGAGCAACAAGAGCGAAGTGTTTGGGAACCAGATCCCGAGTGCCGACCCGGACGGTGATGGTGTGGCGTTCGAACTGGCGCTGCGCTTCCCGGGGCAGCAGGCGACGGATGCGAGTGGGATGTTCTACAACTACCAGCGGGAGTATGACCCGGCGGTGGGGCGGTACTCGCAAAGTGACCCGATTGGGTTGATGGGGGGTATCTCCACC
This sequence comes from Stenotrophomonas sp. YAU14A_MKIMI4_1, assembly GCF_003086855.1. NCBI lineage: Bacteria > Pseudomonadati > Pseudomonadota > Gammaproteobacteria > Lysobacterales > Lysobacteraceae > Stenotrophomonas > Stenotrophomonas sp. YAU14A_MKIMI4_1. The sequence goes on along the minus strand of NZ_CP025998.1, from coordinate 3,460,212 downwards.
TACGGGTATGCTGGTGCTTCTCCGGCGAGGCGGGTCGACCCACTGGGGCTCACCGACCTCAACTATATCCCACCTTATGATAATCCAGATTCATATCTGGGTAACAAAATGATTCCGTCTCCCCCGGATATGCTTACCATCAGCATTCACCACAATGGGGAGAAATTCATAGGGCCGGATGGTAACGGTATGTCTGTTGATGAACTGGCGCAATCAATTCGACGCGATGCCGATCTTTCAAAGTATCTGTATATCAGGCTCTATTCCTGTCGAACGGGTAAGTCGATCGATGGTGGGCCGATCCCCGCCCAGCAGCTATCCAAAGCGCTGGGTATGACCATCCAAGCGCCTACCGAGTACACCTGGGCAAAGAACGATCCATTGTATCCGGATCAAGGGAACTACGGAAAAACATCTGAAGGAAAGAAGGATAAGAGCAATCCTGGAGAGTGGGTGAATTTCATGAAAGAGGGTGGGGTCAAATGACGATGTTCAAGAAGACTGGTCTTCTCCTATGTCTGATGGGTGCAGGGTTTGTCGATGCGCAGGTGCCCCCTCAGCCGGAATGGCCGGTAGTTGACCTTGACGGCTCGATCGCTACGGATAGTGGCGCTGTGCTTGATGATGAGCAGCTGCTTGCGTTGACTAGTCGCGCAGATGCGGGCGACGCTGAGGCCGCGTTTCGAATCTCACGCCATTTTGAGGGAAAAGGCACGGCTGGTAGCTCCCGCATGTGGCTTGTCTATGCCGCAGCGCTGGGGCACCCGATTGCACAGTACAACTTGTTCTTCATGTTGAGGGACAAGCAGGACTGTGCGTCATCAAGCGAGGCATACGCATGGCTCAAGAGTGCCGCGTTGAAGGGGAAAGCGGACGTGGATTCTGAACTTGAGCAAGCGGCCCGCATGGCGGCTCAACGATGTCCTAGTAACCGATAGGCAGAAAAATTCGAGCTTGTTCGACCGCCCCCCGATACCCCATCACCAAAACCGATCCCGCTCCACCAACGCCCACAACGTCGTGCGCACGGCACCGTACCAGTCCATCAGCCGGCCGCCAGATGGCACCGCACACCGCTCATCCTTCGGCACCGCAGGCCCGGCCCGCCACCACGGGCGGGCCCGCCCATCGGGAATGCTGACGCCCTCAATCTGGTTGAAGGCCATCAACTGCTGCAGATCCAGATACAGCGCCTCAGTTTCCGGCGCACGCTGCAGGGCGTCCGCCGGCAGACGAAGCGCGACCGTCGGTTTTGTGCGCTCCACCCTCAGCACGGGAAAGCCTTTGCAACGCACCTGGAAAGAGGGCGCAACGGCATCCGCCGGGTAGATCGTGAAGCCCGTTGCTCGGCGCTCGGAAACAAATCCGTGCGCACTGCCATAGAGCTTCTCGAATTCCACGAATCCCATCTTCGGGTAGACCCACGTCTCTTCGGCTGCGCTCTGCGGCCAGGGCAACAAGGCAATAGCGGTCAGCGCACCGATGACCATCAGGCCAGATGCCAGGAACGACCTCACTCACGATCCCGCGCCGAGCGGCCGTACGCGTTCCTGGACGAAGACGTTGAGGGCGAGACAGGCCATGGCCAGGCCTTCCATCACGCGGTCGCCCACGTCCTGGTCAGGGTCTCCATTCTGGCGGGCGCGCTCGGCGGCCAGCAGCAGTTCCTGCACCACGCGCTGGCCAGCCAGTGCGCAATCGGCATCGGCCAGTGCAATCTGTCGGCTGCGTAGCGGGTGGCGTTCCGGCCAGGGCTGGCCGTCGGCGGCGGCACCGGCACCAATGCTGCGCAGCAACTGGGTGAGCGTGTTGGGATCTGGCGCGGGATCGTCTGCCGGCGGTTCCTGGATGGAATTCGGGGCAGGGGAATAGGGTGCGGTCATGACGGGCTCCTTGCGTGCAGGCAGAAGCCGCCACCGATAAAGGTGGCGGACGATGCGTGGTTCGAAACCCGGCGTACGATTAAACCGGCGGGCGCAAGGCCCCCACGCACCGCCCGCCATAGCCGGCAGACGGATTGCCAGCCGACACCACGCGAAGGTGGTGCCGACTGGCAAGCGCAAACATCAATCGTACAACCGGGGTTTCGAATCCCGGCCACCAATGCACGGTGGCATCGAAAGGAATACGCCCGGTCGTACGCGATGCCAAGTCAGTAGGGCCGATGCCGTCACTGCATTCAACATTTTCAGAATCGTTGCAAATTGCGTAAACAGGTAGATGCATTGGTATGCAAGGCTTTCGGCGGTATCGGTGGCTCAGGCGTGTTTGCAATTGCAGAGGTGCCTGAGGCGCAAAGGGCGGGGAATATGCGACATCCCGATGCCCCGCCAGCAGAGGTTGATGTTCTTTCATAGCGACCCTGGTCCGTTCAAGCCGGACGGCATTGCGGCTGCGCGCGTGGCGTGACCAATGATTGGCATCGTCCCGGATGCTGGCGAACAAGCGGCGGCCCTGTTCGCAGTCAGCGGGCTGTGCCATCAGCCTTCCGGCATCGATGCGCTAGGCCTCCAATCTGCAGCGGCCCGCCAAGCAGAGTTCATGCCATGCGTTTTGAGTGGGTATGTGCGCACCGCTGGATTCGTTGGGGTTCGGTCTGGTGCACGATTTGAATGCGCAGCATGATTTCGCACTGGCCGGATGGGACAGTTGGGATAATTTTGGATTGTTGGGTCGTCCCGTGCCCGCGGACAGACTACTCAGTCGAGCAAGCTCGACTCTACGCGGGCTCAGCGTGCTAGCTGCAGGTACCGCTCATGCAGCGCTTCCACCTGCGCCTGCAGGTCATCCGGGTGCCCCTCATTGACCACCACGTCATCGGCCAGCGCCAACCGCTGTGCGCGACTGGCCTGGGCGGCAATCATCTGGTCGGCCAGGGCGGCATCAATGCCGTCGCGCTGCATCAGCCGGGCATGCTGCACGGCCTCGGGGGCGTCCACCACCAGCACGCGGTCCAGCCACGGGTAGGCCGTGCGCCCGCCCACTTCGGTCAGCAGGGGAATGGCGGCAATCGCATAGGGGCTGGGCGCCTGCTCGCACTGCTGCTGCATCAGCCGGCGGATGGCCGGATGGGTGATGGCTTCCAGTGCCGTGCGTTCGGCCGGGTCGGCGAAGATGTGGGCGCGCAACCGCGCCCGGTCCAGGGTGCCGTCGGCCAGCAGCATGTCGGCGCCGAAGCGTTCGGCAATGCGGGCCAGGGCGGGTGCGCCGGGGGCGACCACGGCGCGGGCGGCCAGATCGGCGTCGGCCACCACGATCCCCAGCGCCTCGAAGCGCCGGGTCACTTCGCTCTTGCCGGCGGCAATGCCGCCGGTCAGGCCCACCACGTAGCGGCTCATGGCGGTGCCGTCAGCGCAGCCCGCTCATGACCAGGTACTGGTTCAGCAGCGGCTCGCCCCACATGAAGAACAGCCAGCCGGCCAGCGCCAGGTAGGGGCCGAACGGGATGGGGGTCGCCTTGTCACGGCCCCGGCTGTACAGCCAGATGGAGCCGATGATGGCACCCAGCACCGAGGACATCAGGATGATGGGCAACACGCCCTTCATGCCGCACCAGGCGCCCAGGGCGGCCAACAGCTTGAAATCGCCGTGGCCCATGCCTTCCTTGCCGGTCAGCTGCTTGAACAGCCACCACACCGACCACAGCGACAGGTAGCCCAGCAGCGCGCCCAGCAGGGCGGGCTTGGCGGGCATGTACAGGTTGTCGATGCTGCCTATCAGGCCCAGCCACATCAGCGGCAGGGTCAACTGGTCCGGTAGCAGCTGGGTGCGCAGGTCGATGCCCGAGAGGGCAATCAGGAAGCAGGTCAGCACAATGGCGCCGAAGCCCTGCCAGCCGAAGCCGAACTGCCAGACGCAGGCCAGCACCATCACCGCGGTCAGCGCTTCCACCAGCGGGTACTGGATGGAAATGGGGGCCTTGCAGTGGCGGCACTTGCCGCCCTGGATCAGCCAGCTGAACAGGGGGATGTTTTCGTACCAGGACAGCTTATGCTTGCAGTGCGGGCAGTGCGAGGGCTCCACCACGATGCCCGGCGGGGCCGGTTCGTAGTAGTCCGGTTCTTCCAGAACCTCGCGCGCATCGCGCTTCCACTGCCATTCCAGCCGCTTGGGCAGGCGAAGGATGACGACGTTCAGGAAACTGCCCAGCAGCAGCCCCAGACCGGCCGCGGCGGGGTAGCCGAGGCCGGGATGCTGGTCGAGAAATGCCATAGTTGTTCTTATCCGACGACGGCGCCCAGCTTGAAGATGGGCAGGTACATGCCGATGACCATGCCGCCTACGACGACACCGATGAAGACCATGATCATCGGTTCCAGCAGGCTGCTCAGGGCATCCACGGCATTGTTGACTTCCTGCTCATAATACTCTGCAACCTTGAACAGCATGGCATCCAGTGCGCCGGCCTCTTCGCCGATGCCGGTCATCTGGATGACCATGTGCGGGAACAGGTTCTGCTGCTTCATGGCCATGTTGACCGGATAGCCGACCGACACGTCGTCCCGCATGCGCAGCACGGCTTCTTCGTAGACCTTGTTGCCGGTTGCGCCGGCGACGATGCCCAGTGCCTCCACCAGCGGTACGCCGGCTTTGAAGGTGACGGCAGTGGTGCGGGCAAATCGTGCGATGGCGCTGTTGTTCATGATCTGACCAATCACCGGCACCTTCAGAATGAGCCGATCCATGGTGTGCTGCATTTTTGGCGATCGCTTGTACGCCATGACAAAGCCGACAACGCCGCCGATCAGAACAATAGCCATCAACCACCACCAAGACACCATGAATCGTGACAGGCTGACGATCATCATGGTGAATGCAGGAAGGTCTGCGCCGAAGCCCTTGAACACTTCTTCGAACTGAGGGACCACGAACACCAACATGATCGAACTGACCAGCAAGGCAACCACAACTACCATTGCCGGGTAGAACAAGGCTTTTTTGATCTTGCCCTTAAGTGATTCGATGTTCTCTTTGTAGGTCGCAACGGTGTCCAAAACGGTCTCAAGTACGCCAGCGCCTTCGCCAGCGCGAACCAAGTTGCGGTAAAGCTCATCGAACTGCACCGGATGCTTGCTTACGGCCTCGTAAAGAGACGAGCCGCCTTCGATGTCGGCGCGGATGCCGTCCACCATCTTCTTCATGCGCGGGTTCTTGTGCCCGCTGCCGATGATCTCCAACGCCGAGACAATGGGCACACCGGACTTCATCATGGTCGCCATCTGACGACTGAAGAACGCGATGTCCTTAGGTCCGACGGGCTTGCCGGCGGCGCCGAAGAGCGGCTTGGGCTTGGCCTTCACCTGCCCCGGATTGATGCCCTGTCGGCGCAGCTCGGCACGCAGCAGGTTGGCGTTCTTCGCCAGCTGCTCGCCCTTCATCTTTACGCCGCGCTTGTCTGTCCCCTGCCAGACAAAAGGCTGCAATTCCATGGAGCTACGCGCCACGGGTTCTTTCTTCATCGCACTGCGACTGACAGACATATTGGCTCCCCAAAGACCCGCCATCCCCAGGCGGGTATCAATGGGGCGATGGTAACGGGTTCGGGGGCATCTGGGCAGCCGGAGTTCCGGCCCAAGTGTGATTTCGTGTCGGACACCGGCCAAAGGTGACGCACTGCGTCACATTGCCGCCTCCGTCGCAGAATTCTCACGGGGGGGTTCCCATCCGCGAAATAGCTGCCATCATTGGCCCCGGGGAAATTCAGGGGGAGGCGTGCCGGGGTTGGCACGCAACCTGCGTTGATCGACCCGCAGGGCGCAGGACCCGCTCACCCGGCCACCGGTCGGATCGCTCCTGGGCACTGATATCAACCACCACTATCTTGGGGATGTACGACTATGAAGAACCAGAAGGGCTTCACCCTTATCGAACTGATGATCGTTGTTGCGATCATTGCCATCCTGGCCGCCATCGCTCTGCCGGCTTACCAGGATTACACCGCTCGCGCCAAGGTTTCGGAAGTCATCGTCATGGCTGCTCCGGCAAAGCTGGCGGTTGCAGAGACCGCATCGGCTACCGGCGGCCTCTCCAATGTGACGGCTGCGAACAGCGGGTACACCTTCCCGGGTGCCACCAAGTACGTGTCGGGCATCACTGTCGCTGACGGTACCGGTGTCGTGACGGCTGTCTCGACCGTACCCAACGCCACTGGCGACATTGTGCTGACCCCGACCGCTGTCGGTACCTCCGGTCAGCTGCAGTGGGCTTGCAGCACCACCATCGCCAACAAGGCTGCCGTGCCGACCGATTGCCGCTAACGCAATCCGTAGCTTTGAGACAAGAATGCCCCGCTCAGTTGCGGGGCATTTTTTCTTCTGGCAGTGCCGGAATGTGTTTGTGGGATATGCGGTGAAGAGGGGGGGCTGAATTGTCGGGAGTCTTCTGTCCGACAAAGGTAGTGCTCACGCCCGAAATCGATTCATGGCGCCGATGTAGGCTAGCTGAGCTATAACTGTCTCATTGAGTTTGGTTCTGCATCGCGCTCGAGCCCGTGGCGATTTATGACGATGAACAAGCAGAACGGCTTCACCCTTATCGAGTTGATGATCGTTGTTGCGATCATTGCCATCCTGGCCGCCATCGCGCTGCCGGCTTACCAAGACTATTTGGTCAAGTCGCGTGTGTCTGAAGTTGTGCTGGCAGCTTCCTCGGCTCGTACCACTGTTTCGGAAGCGGCGGCTGCGGATACCACCGCTAATATGCCTGCTGCCGTTTCCATCAAGACTCAGACTTCCAAGTACGTCAGCAGCGTCGTCTACGCCGCTTCTGGTACGACCGCTACGATCACCGCTACCGCTCGGAATCTGGGTGGTTCGACCCCAACGGGTACCATTGTGCTGACCGGTACCAAGGGTGCTAATGGTCAGGTGGGGTGGACCTGCGGCGGTTCCATCGCTGCCAAGTACCGTCCGGCTACCTGTCAGGCTGAGTAATCTACTGATTGGGGCGCCTCAATTGCATGGCCGTCTGGTGCATGCGGCGCGCTTACTGGCCGCTGCGCAGGTTCGAGTTGCTCCTACGGTATCGATGACGAAGTCCCTGTTATCACTGGGGACACTTCTTCACATGCATGGGGGCATGATGAACGGACTTTCGGCTGAGCATAGTAGGATTGTTCACGCGGCCTCATTGGCCGATAGGTCAAAGAGAAGGTTCACATGAACGCAGTCACCACCGCCAACCTCGTCGGCATCACCGGCCTGGCCCGTCGCCTTGTGCAGGACGGCGCCCTGGACGAAGCCGGCGCCCGCGATGCCATGGCCAAGGCGACGGCCGCCAAGCAGCCGCTGCCGACCTGGTTCGCGCAGAACAAGGTGGTGGGGGCCGCCCAGTTGGCGGCGGCCAACTCGGTTGAGTTCGGCATGCCGCTGTTCGACGTATCTACGTTCGACAGCAGCCAGAACGCCATGAGCCTGGTCAGCGAAGAGCTGCTACGCAAGCACAACGTGCTGCCGCTGTTCAAGCGCGGCGGCAAGCTGTTCGTGGGTACCAGCAACCCGACGCATTCGCTGGATGAGATCAAATTCCACACCAACCTGGTGGTGGAACCGATCCTGGTCGATGAAGACCAGATCCGCCGCACCCTGGAGCAGTGGCATTCCAGCCACGACACCTTGGGCGACGCGCTGGGCGGCGACGATGATGCATTGGCCAACCTGGACGTCTCCGGTGGCGACGACGACATGTCGTCCACTGAAAGCGGCGTAGACGCCAAGGGCGATGACACCCCGGTGGTGAAGTTCGTCAACAAGGTGCTGGTCGATGCGATCCGCAAGGGCGCCTCTGACATCCACTTCGAGCCCTACGAAGACGACTACCGCGTGCGCCTGCGCATCGATGGTCTGCTGAAGATGGTGGCGCGCGCGCCGGTGAAGTTGAACCAGCGCATCGCCGCCCGCCTGAAGGTGATGGCGCAGCTGGATATCGCCGAAAAGCGCGTACCGCAGGACGGTCGCATCAAGCTGAACCTGTCCAAGAGCAAGCAGATCGACTTCCGCGTCAGCACCCTGCCGACCCTGTTCGGCGAGAAGGTGGTGCTGCGTATTCTGGACGGCAGCGCGGCCAAGCTGGGTATCGACAAGCTGGGTTACGAACCGGACCAGCAGAAGCTGTTCCTGGAAGCCATCCACAAGCCCTACGGCATGGTGCTGGTGACCGGCCCGACCGGTTCGGGCAAGACGGTTTCGCTGTATACCGCGCTGGGCATCCTGAACGACGAAACGCGCAATATTTCCACCGCTGAAGACCCGGTGGAAATCCGTCTGCCCGGCGTGAACCAGGTGCAGCAGAACAACAAGCGCGGCATGACGTTTGCGGCGGCGCTGCGCTCGTTCCTGCGACAGGATCCGGACATCATCATGGTGGGCGAAATCCGCGATCTGGAAACGGCGGAAATCGCGATCAAGGCAGCGCAGACCGGTCACATGGTGCTGTCCACGCTGCATACCAACGATGCGCCGCAGACCATCGCGCGTCTTATGAACATGGGCATTGCCCCGTACAACATCACCAGCTCGGTCACCCTGGTGATCGCCCAGCGTCTGGCGCGCCGGCTGTGCAACAACTGCAAGCGTCCGGCCGAACTGCCGGCACACGCGCTGCTGGCCGAAGGCTTCACCCAGGCACAGTTGGATGCGGGCATCCAGCTGCACGAAGCGGTGGGCTGCGATGAATGCACCGAGGGCTACAAGGGCCGTACCGGCCTGTACCAGGTGATGCCGATGACCGACGAGATTTCCACCATCGTGCTGGCCGGCGGCAACGCCCTGCAGATTGCCGAAGCCGCGCAGGCGATCGGCGTGAATGATCTGCGCCAGTCGGCGCTGAAGAAGGTGGCGGCGGGTGTGACCAGCCTGGCCGAGATCAATCGCGTTACCAAGGATTGATGCGGTTGGCCCAGTAGATCCACGCCATGCGTGGATTACGCCGGCCCAATGGGGTCAGAGCCCTTTCCTGCGGAAAGGGATCCGACCCCGGTAGATCCACGCCATGCGTGGATAGCGCAGGCCCGAATGGGGTCAGAGCCCTTTCCTGCGGCAAGGGATCCGACCCCGGTAGATCCACGCCATGCGTGGATAACGCCGGCCCAATGGGGTCAGAGCCCTTTCCTGCGGAAAGGGATCCGCCCCCGGTAGATCCACGCCATGCGTGGATAACGCAGACCCGAATGGGGTCAGAGCCCTTTCCTGCGGAAAGGGATCCGACCCCGGTAGATCCACGCCATGCGTGGATAGCGCAGACCCAATGGGGTCAGAGCCCTTTCCTGCGGAAAGGGATCCGACCCCGGGGCCCTCCGGCGCTTATTCCATGCCCAGCTTTTTCAACTTGTAGCGCAGCGCGCGGAAGGTAATGCCCAGCTGCGCGGCGGTGCGCGTCTTGTTCCAGCGGTTCTCTTCCAGTGCACGCTGGATGGCGCTGCGTTCCAGCTGCTCGATGTACGAGGGCAGGGCGGCATTGCCGGGCTGCAGGTCGGCCACGGCTTCGGCCACTACGGCCGGTTGGCCGCCCGCGGCGCTACGCGGGGCGTGCTGCGGCAGGCGCAGGTCGTCGGCACCAATGCGGTCTTCTTCGGCCAGCGCCAGGGCGCGTTCCAGGATGTTTTCCAGTTCGCGCACGTTGCCGGGGAAGCCGTACTGGGCCAGTGCGTCCAGCGCCGACGGCGCCAGCAGCGGGGTGCCACGGCCGTGGCTGCGGGCCAGCCGCGCCAGGATGGAACCGGCCAGGTCGGGCAGGTCCTGGCGGCGCTCGCGCAGCGGCGGCACCTTCAGTTCGATCACGTTGATGCGGTAATACAGGTCGTGGCGGAAGCGGCCGTCTTCGACCAGTTCGGCCAGGTCCTTGTGGGTGGCCGACAGGATGCGCACGTCCACCGGTTCTTCGTTGGATGCACCGACGGCGCGCACCGATTTTTCCTGGATCGCGCGCAGCAGCTTCACCTGCATCTGCAGCGGCAGTTCGGCCACCTCATCCAGGAACAGGGTGCCGCCATGGGCGGCCTGGAACAGGCCCGGCTTGTCGGCGTGGGCGCCACTGAAGCTGCCCTTGCGGTGGCCGAAGAACTCGCTTTCCATCAGCTCGCTGGGAATGGCGCCGCAGTTCACCGGCACGAACGGGCCGGCCGCGCGGGCGCCCTGGGCGTGGATGGTGCGTGCCACCAGTTCCTTGCCCACGCCCGATTCGCCCAGGATGTAGACCGGGGCCTGGCTGCGGGCCACTTTGCCGATGGTGGTGCGCAGCACGTCCATGGCCGGCGAACTGCCCAGCAGGCGCGCGGCCTGTTCGGCGGCCGGGCCGGTGGCGGGGCGCTCGGCGTTGTTCAGTTCCAGCGCGTGCTTCACCAGCCCGCGCAGCACCGAAATATCCACCGGCTTGCTGACGAAATCGAAGGCGCCTGCCTTCAGCGCTTCCACCGCCAGATCCATGCTGCCGAAGGCGGTGATCATCGCCACCGGGGTGCGCGGGTAGTGGTGGGCGATCTCGCTGACCAGCTCAATGCCGTTGCCGTCGGGCAGGCGCATGTCGGTGATGCACAGATCGTAGGGATTGCTGGCCAGCAGCTCGCGCGCTTCGGCAAGGTTGGCGGCGGTGCTGATGCGCAGGCCCATGCGGCCAAGGGTCAGCACCAGCAGTTCGCGGATGTCGCGTTCATCGTCGACGATGAGAGCGCTGCGGGTTTCGTTCATGGGCGGAAAGATAGCCGAGGGGGGCGGAAGCGACAAATACTTGACGCGCTGGATCAGGTCGGAAGCAGGGTGTGCGGGCCCGGCAGGACCAGGCGGAAGCACGAGCCGCCGGCCGGCACCGGGATGTAATCCAGGCGTGCCTGGTTGGCGCGGCACAGCTCACGGGCGATATACAGCCCCAGGCCGGTGCCGTGCTCGGACGTGGTGAAGAACGGGCGGAACAACTGCGCGGCCACCGCTTCGGGAATGCCGGGGCCGCGGTCCATTACGTCGATCACTGCGTTGCGCTCGTGCAGGGCCACGCGCAGGCGCACCCGCGCCGGCTGCTGGCCCACGCGGCCATACTTCAGCGCGTTGTGCACCAGCACGGTCAGCACCTGGTACAGGTGGCGGGTGTCCACCTGCGCCGGCACCGAGGTGTCGGTGATGATCGGTTCGATGCTGTCCGTTTCCAGCGTCTGGCCCTGCTTGTACTCCAGCACGAAGCGGCGCACGAAGGCGGCCAGATCGACGTTTTCCGGGGTGGCACGTTCACGCCGGGCCAGGCCCAGCACGCTTTCCACGATGCTGTTGGTGCGCTGGCACTGCTGGTGGATGATCTGCAGCAGGCGGCGGTCGCTTTCGTTGAAGCCGGTGCCTTCTTCCAGCAGCTGCACCGCGTAGTTGATGGCGGCCAGCGGGTTGCGGATCTCATGGGCCAGGCTGGCCGAGAAGCGGCCCATGGCCGACAGGGTGAGCGATTCGGCGCGGCGCGAGACCACGCTGGAATCGTCCAGGAACACCAGGGCCAGCTCGCTGCCGGCCAGCAGGCGGGCGAAGCGCGGCTGCACTTCCGGCTGGTCGGGGTTGAGCTGCAGCGGCAGTTCTTCCTGGGTCCAGCCGTTGCGCCAGCGGTTGAGGCGGCGCGCCAGTTCCGGGGCGATGCTGGCCAGGTCCAGGCGGCCGGTTTCGCCCACGCCATCGTTGTCGCCCAGCAGCAGCGATGCCGCTTCGTTGGCCAGGGTGATGCGGTTTTCGCCATCGACCACCAGCACGCCGGTGCGCATGCGGCGGATGATCAGTTCGTTGATCTGGAACAGGTTGGCCACTTCGTCGCCGCGCTGGTTGGCCAGCTGCTGGTTGCGACGGGCGCGGTTGCCCACTTGGTAGCTGATGAAGGCCAGCGCCAGGTAGCTGGTGGCGAACATTGCCAGTTCGGCCAGGGTGCGGGTGGGGTCGCCGCCTTCCAGCACCTTCCACAGGTATTCGGCGGCGGTGGCCACGCTGGCGGCCAGCGCCAGGCACAGGCCCCAGCTGAGCGGCAGCAGGGTGGCGGCCGCGGCGATGTTGAACAGCAGCGACATCGAGATGCCGGCGCTGGCGCCGGGCAGGGCGTGCGCAAGCAGGCTGGCAGCGACGATATCCAGCAGCACGCCACCGACCACGGTGGGGCGCAGCCAGCGTTCGCTGCGGCCGATCAGCAGCCACAGCAGCGACAGGCCCAGGTAGGCGCCGCCCACGGCGTAGGCCAGGCGCGGGTGGTGGGCTTCGCCGACCATGGCCGACAACGGGCTGTAGAGCAGGGCGGCGATGACCGACGCGATCAGCACCCGGTACAGGGCGAAGAAGTACAGCTCGCGCCGCGGTATCGATTCGATGCGGTCGATCAATGAAGCACTGGGTGACACGCCGGAACTCCCCTTCTGGCTGCCTGGAACTGGGTTTTGACGGCGGTGGCCTGCAGCGTAGCCGATGTTCCCCCGATCATCGGAACCGCTTTGGCACGGCCGCCCCCAGTATAGGCCTGTGGAAGCGATTTCCTGCGCAATCGGGCCCGGGTGGGCGCCTGGCCGCGCCGGCTCGGCGTCCGCAACTGCCTGAATGACGGCGGAAATCTGCCCGGGTCTGGCCATTTGTCCATACTTCTTTGCGCCCCGGCGCCGGCTCGGCCACAATAGTGGGCCCGCCGCGGTCCATGCCGGCGCCCCGCCGGGGCCCCTGAGGAATTGCGTGCGGTCGTTCCTATTCCCACGGTGACGCATGAATTTCCACGAATACCAGTCAAAACAACTGCTTGCCGAATACGGCATTCCGGTCCCGGCCGGCAAGGTCGCTGCGACCCCGGACGAGGCGGTTGCCGCTGCCAACGCTCTGGGCCAGGGCCCCTGGATGGTCAAGGCGCAGATCCACGCTGGCGGCCGCGGTAAGGCTGGCGGCGTCAAGTTCTGCAAGACCACCGACGATGTGAAGGCCGCTGCGGCCAAGATGCTCGGCACCAAGATGGCCACCTACCAGACCGCTGGCGTTGAACTGCCGGTCAACCTGGTGCTGGTGACCACCGCCGGCGAGATCGTCAAGGAACTGTACCTGTCGGTGCTGGTTGACCGTGGCACCAAGACCATCACCTACATCGCTTCTTCGGAAGGCGGCGTGGAGATCGAGCAGGTTGCCGCTGAAACCCCGGAGCTGATCCACTCGCTGAACGTCGACTTCGTCGAAGGCGTGCAGGGTTACCACGGCCGCGATTTCGGCTTCAAGCTGGGCCTGACCGCCAAGCAGGCCGGCCAGTTCGCCAGCATCATGGTGAACCTGTACCGCCTGTTCAACGAAAAGGACCTGGCCCTGGTTGAAATCAACCCGCTGGCCATCCTGGACGACGGCAACCTGTACGCGCTGGACGGCAAGTTCGACAGCGACGACAACGCCGCGTTCCGCCAGAAGGCCCTGGTCGCCATGCGCGACAAGACCCAGGAAGATCCGACCGAAGTGATCGCTTCGGAACTGGACATCAACTACGTCACCATGGACGGCAACATCGGCTGCATGGTGAACGGCGCCGGCCTGGCCATGGCCACCATGGACGTCATCAAGCTCAACGGCGGCGAGCCGGCGAACTTCCTGGACGTGGGCGGCGGTGCCAACAAGCAGCGCGTCATTGAAGCCTTCAAGCTGATCCTGTCCTCGGACAAGGTCGAAGGCATCTTCGTCAACATCTTCGGCGGCATCGTCCGCTGCGACATGATTGCCGAAGGCATCATCGCCGCCGTGAAGGAAGTGGGCGTCAAGGTTCCGGTCGTGGTGCGCCTGGAAGGCACCAACGTGGAAGAAGGCAAGCAGCTGCTGCGTGACAGCGGCATGGCCATCATCCCGGCTGACAACATCAACGATGGCGCCAAGAAGATCGTTGAAGCTGTCAAGAACGCCGCCTGATACCGACACCAAGGAATTACCATGTCTGTTTTGATCAACAAGAACACCAAGGTGATCGTGCAGGGCTTCACCGGCCAGCAGGGCACCTTCCACGCCACTCAGATGATCGAGTACGGCACCCAGGTTGTGGGCGGCGTGACCCCGGGCAAGGGTGGCACCACCCATATCGACCTGCCGGTCTTCAACACCGTTGCCGACGCCGTGCAGAGCACCGGCGCCAACGCGTCGGTCATCTACGTGCCGCCGCCGTACGCAGCTGACGCGATCCTGGAAGCCGCTGCTGCCGGCATCAAGGTCATCGTCTGCATCACCGAAGGCATTCCGGTGCTGGACATGCTGCGCGTGAAGAACGTGCTGACCCGTTCGCATCCGGACACCGTGCTGATCGGGCCGAACTGCCCGGGCGTCATCACCCCGGGCGAGTGCAAGATCGGCATCATGCCGGGCCACATCCACCAGCCGGGCAAGATCGGCATCGTGTCGCGTTCGGGCACCCTGACCTATGAAGCGGTCAAGCAGACCACCGAAGTCGGCCTGGGCCAGTCCACCTGCATCGGCATCGGTGGTGACCCGATCAACGGCCTGAACTTCGTCGACTGCCTGAAGCTGTTCAACGAAGATCCGCAGACCGAAGGCATCATCATGGTTGGCGAAATCGGCGGTGACGCTGAAGAAGCCGGCGCCGAGTACATCAAGAACCACGTGAAGAAGCCGGTTGTCGGTTTCATCGCCGGTGCGTCGGCTCCGGCCGGCAAGCGCATGGGCCACGCCGGTGCGATCGCCTCGGGCGGCAAGGGCACGGCCGAAGGCAAGTTCGCCGCCATGGAAGCTGCCGGTGTCGTCACCGTCCGCTCGCCGGGCGACCTGGGCGCCGCCATCGCCAAGCTGGTCAAATAAGATTGTTGCCGGCCCCGGCCGGCGCGATCGGTAGAGTCGACTGTCAGTCGACTGCTTGAAACAGAGAGCCGCCTCCGGGCGGCTTTTCTGCATCTGGCGGTGTGCCGGTCGGCCCCATCCACGCATGGCGTGGATCTACTGGGGATGGCCCGGCGCGGGCATGGCCCGGCGTTACAATGGGCGCATTGCAACCACAGGCTGGACCCCCATGGCTTCGATCCGTATCGCGATGGCGCAGTTCGATTTCCCGGTCGGCGATGTTGCCGGCAATACCGAACGCATCATCGAGATGATCGGCCAGGCGCGCGATGAGTACGGCGCCGAGCTGGTGATGTTCCCCGAGCTGGCCGTCAGCGGCTACCCGCCGGAAGACCTGCTGCTGCGCCCGGGCTTCCTGTACGAATGCGAGCAGGCCATGGCCCGCATCGCCGCCGCCTGCCGTGGCATCACCGCCGTGGTGGGCTGGCCGCAGGCCGCCGGCGCGGTGGTCTACAACGCCGCCAGCGTGCTGCGCGATGGCCTGGTGGAACAGACCTACCGCAAGCGCGAGCTGCCCAACTACGCCGTATTCGACGAGCGCCGCTACTTCGATGTCGACCCCGATGGCGGCAGCTGCGTGTTCGAAGTGAACGGCATTCCGGTGGGCCTGCTGATCTGCGAAGACCTGTGGTTTGCCGAGCCGATGGCCGACACCGTGCAGGCCGGCGCGCAGCTGGTGGTGGTGCCCAACGCGTCGCCCTACGAGCGCGGCAAGCATGCCCAGCGCGACGCCGTGCTGGCCGCGCGCACCCGCGAGAGCGGGGCGGCCATTGCCTACCTGAACGTGGTGGGCGGCCAGGACGCCCTGGTGTTCGACGGTGCGTCGGTGGTGGCCGATGGCGATGGCACGGTACACCCGGCCGCGGCGGCCTTCATGGACCAGTGGCTGGTGGTGGACTACGACGGCGCCAGCCGCCGCTTCCTGCCGCATGTGTGGATGGACGATGGCGACGAGAGCATGGATGCGCTGGCCTGGCGCGCGGTGACCCGCGGTATCCAGGATTACTGCCGCAAGAACGGTTTCAAGAAGGTGTGGCTGGGCCTGTCCGGCGGCATCGATTCGGCGCTGGTGCTGGCCCTGGCCGTGGATGCGCTGGGCGCGGACAACGTGACCGCCGTGCGCCTGCCCTCGCGCTACACCGCCGGCATGTCCAACGATCTGGCCGCCGAGCAGTGCCAGGCGCTGGGCGTGAAGCTGGAAGCGGTATCGATCGAGCCGGCCTTCAAGGGCCTGATGGAATCGCTGGCGCCGATGTTCGAAGGCACCACGCCGGATGTGACCGAAGAGAACCTGCAGTCGCGCAGCCGCGGCGTGATCCTGATGGCGCTGGCCAACAAGTTCGGCGGCCTGCTGCTGACCACCGGCAACAAGAGCGAATACGCGGTGGGTTACGCCACGATCTATGGCGACATGTGCGGTGGCTATGCGCCGCTGAAGGACCTGTACAAGACCGAGGTGTTCGGGCTGTCCAAGTGGCGCAACACCGTGGGTGGCGCGCCGGTCATTCCGCCGGCGGTGATCAGCCGCCCGCCGTCGGCCGAGCTGCGCGAGAACCAGCTGGACCAGGATTCGCTGCCGGCCTACGACGTGCTGGACGGCATTCTGTACCGCTACGTGGACCAGGAGCAGTCGCGCGCGGAGATCGTGGCGGCCGGCTACGACGCGGCCGTGGTGGACCGGGTGCTGCGCCTGGTGCGCATCAGCGAGTGGAAGCGCCACCAGGCCGCGCCGGGCCCGAAGGTGTCGCGCCGGGCATTCGGCCGCGAGCGCCGGTACCCGATCAGCAACGGGTTCAAGGGGTAAGGGCGGCCCGCGCCTCCCGGGTAGGTGCGGACCTTGGTCCGCACGATGTTCGACGAGGCTCCCTGGTAGGTGCGGACCTTGGTCCGCACGGTGTTCGACGAGGCGCTCCGGTAGGTGCGGACCTTGGTCCGCACGGTGTTCGACGATCATCCACGCATGGCGTGGACCCACCAACCCATCATCGTGCGGCGTCGAGCTGTTGTTCCAGCCCCGCCAATTCGGCTGCGGGGTCGAAGCGGGCATCCTCCAGCCGTGCGCGCACGAACGCCAGCCCATCGGCTGCGGCCGCATCCAGCGTGCCGCGGTGGTCGACCGGGTACTGCCGGAAGGCCACCGGCTCGCCACGCAGGGCCAGACCGGCGGCGTACAGCAGCGTGGTCAGGTAGGGCACATCCTGGTCGCCGGTGCCGTGGGCCAGCATCAACGGCTGGGTGAAACCACGCCGTGGCACGCCCAGATAGTCATGCAGCAGCGGCCAGATGCCCGGCACCGTGGTCAATGGCGCGCTGAACATCTCACCGGTGCTGGCGCCGTCCAGCTGCGCGGCCAGATCGGTCAGGCAGTGCTGGCGGGCCAGCGCGACGCGGGCCCGGCCCTGCGGGCTCAGCACGCGGTCGATGTGCGGCGCCACCTGCAGCAGGCCATCGAGCAGATAGGCGTGATAGGCGTTCAGTGCCCCGGGGTTGGCGGTGCGGTTGTCAGGCCGCATCACCAGCGCGGTGATCTCCACGGCCGTGGGCGTGCCAGCGGTGAAGCTGCCCTTGAACTGCAGGGCGGGGCCGGCGTATTCGGCCGCCAGGTGGCCGGCGCTCAGCGCGGCCGACGCCCCCTGCGAATAGCCCACCGAGACCCAGCGGGGCGACAGACGCCCGCCGTCCAGGAACTGGTGGCTGGCCTTGACCATGTCGATGCTGTTGCGCGCGGCGGTGCGCACGTGCAGGTAGGTGTGCTGGCCCGCGCTGCCCAGGCCCTGGTAATCGGCAGCGACCACGGCATAGCCCTGGCCGAGGAAGTGGTCCAGGAAGCGCCCGTCGCGCTCGGGATGGGTGGGGCCGGACACCGACGGCGCGCAGTGGTTGGCAATGCCCTGGGTGCCATGCGCCCAGGAAACCACCGGCCAGCCGCCCGCCGGCGCGGTGCCGGCAGGCAGGTAGAGCAGCCCGGTGCCCCTGGCCAGGCGGCCGCTGTGATCGGGGGTGAGATAGCGCAGCAGGTAGGCCTGGGCCGCCTTCGAGGGCACCCACTCGGCGCGGTAGGGGGCGGCGGAGAGCAGATCGCCGGGCTCGGCCGCCTGGGCAGCCACGGGCAGGCCCAGCAGGGTGGCAGCGACGGCGGCCAGCAGCGGGCGGGTGCGGGAAACGATTGAGGTCATGCGGACTCCAGGCAGGCGGGGATGGCCGTGCACGGGAGTGTGGAAGGCGGTGCGGGTTGGGTCTGGGAACGGGATCGCAACAAACGCGGATTCGTAGAATTCCTAATCCCGCCATCCACGCATGGCGTGGATCTACAGTAGATCCACGCCATGCGTGGATGGGGTATTCCCAACGCCCAAAAGGAAAGGGCCCCTTGCGGGGCCCTTCGCTTTCTTACTTCTTTTCCAGCCGTGCGTTGCGCTGGCCGGTGCTGGCGGACTTCTCGCCGGCGAACGGGTTCAGCTTGCGGATCATCCACGGGTACTTGGGCCACTTGCCTTCCAGCCACGGGTGGGTGGGCTGGTTCAGGGTCAGCACGCGGCGGGCATCGTCGGCCAGCGTCTTGTTGCCCAGGTGGGTGTAGGCTTCGCCCAGCACCGCCACGGCGTCGTACTGGTACGCGCTCTGCGGGTAGGTTTCCAGCAGGAAGTTGGCGCGGCCGGCCGCGGAAACATAGGCTTCGCGGCGCAGGTAGTACAGGGCGTTGTCCAGCTCGTGCTGGGCGAACACGTCACGCAGCACGATCATGCGCTGGCGCGCATCGGCGGCGTAGCGGCTGTTCGGGTAACGGTCCACCACGATGTTGAAGTCGGCATAGGCCTGGTGCGGGGTCGACAGATCGCGGCGGCTGGGATCCAGCGACCATACGCGGCGCAGGAAAACCGTATTGCGATTGGAGTTGGCCAGGCCGCGCAGGTAGTACAGGTAGGCGATGTTGCGGTGGGTCGGGTAGGTGCGGATGAAGCGGTCGATGCTGGACACCGCGTCATCGTGCTTGCCGGCCTTGTACTGGGCGTAGGCGGTCTCGATCATCGCCTGTTCGGTGTACGGGCCGTACGGGTACTGGGCCACCAGACGGCGGAAGCTGGCTTCGGCGCCGCTCCAGTTGCCGCCCTTCATGAGCGCATGGCTCTTGTCGTACAGCTGTTCGACAGGCGTGCCTTCATCGGGGCGATCCCCCTTCTTGGCACCGCGGTGGCAACCGGTGGCGGCGATGACCAGCACCAGCAGCAGGGCGGTGAGGCGGACGGGCGCGGAGAGCATGGCGGAGCGTCGGATCATGGGGTCAAGGCGGGACGCGTCTGGAATACGAAGGGTCGATGATAGCCTAGTGTCCTGTCCTGCGACTGAAACCGGCCGCCCGGACCCCAAAATTTCAAAGATCCCCCTTGCCATGTCTGAACAAACTTCCGAATCGGCCCGCCAGGCCATCGTTCCCGATACCGCCGCCGGCCGGCGTTTCGACGCCGTTGTGGCCGAGCTGTTCCCCGAATATTCCCGCTCGCGCCTGACCGAGTGGATCAAATCCGGCGATGTGCTGCTGGACGGCGCCCAGGCCCGCCCGCGCGACCCGCTGCGCGGCGGCGAGGTGGTGAGCCTGACCGTCGTGCTGGACACCCAGACCGACGCCCAGCCCGAAGACATCCCGCTGGACGTGCTGTTCGAGGATGAGCACCTGCTGGTGATCAACAAGCCGGTGGGCCTGGTGGTGCACCCCGGCGCCGGCAACCACAGCGGCACCCTGGTGAACGCCCTGCTGTACCGCGACCCGTCGGTGGCCGTGCTGCCGCGCGCCGGCATCGTGCACCGCCTGGACAAGGACACCAGCGGCGTGATGGTGGTGGCCCGTACCCTGGAAGCGCAGACCGCGCTGGTGGAACAGCTGGCCGCGCGCGATGTGCACCGCCAGTACCTGGCCGTGGTGATGGGCGCGCTGGTGGCCGGCGGTACCGCCGATGCCCCGATCGACCGCCACCCGCGCGACCGCCTGAAGATGGGCGTGCGCGAAGATGGCAAGGAAGCGGTGACCCATTACCGCCTGCGCGAGCGCTTCCGCGCCCACACCGCGCTGGAGTGCCGCCTGGAAACCGGCCGCACCCACCAGATCCGCGTGCACATGGCGCACCTGCGCCACCCGATCGTGGGTGACCCGCTGTACGGCGGCGCGCTGAAGCTGCCCAAGGGCGCCAGCGACGAACTGGTGGCCGCACTGCGCGGCTTCAAGCGCCAGGCGCTGCACGCTGAAACCCTGGAGTTCGTGCACCCGATCACCGGCCAGCCGGTGCGCAACAGTGCGCCGGTGCCGGCCGACATGCTGCACCTGATGAAGGTGCTGCGCGAAGACAGCGAAGCCTTCGCTGCGCGCGAGCGGGACCGCTGGTAATGGCCGCCGCACTGCCGCTGCTGCAGGCTGACTGGCCGGCACCGCCGGGAGTGCGGGCGCTGACCACCCGTCGCCACGGCGCAGGTATTTCGCCGGCGCCGTTCGACCAGTTCAACCTGGGCAACCGGCATGCTGCCGATGGCGATACCCCGGCCAACGTGGAGCACAACCGCCAGCTGCTGCAGCAGGGCCTGGCCCTGCCGTCGGCGCCGCACTGGCTGCGCCAGGTGCACAGCAGCACGGTGCTGCGCTTCAACGCGCCGCCGCAGGCAGGCGCCAGCGAGCCGGTGGCCGATGCGTCGGTCACCTCTGAACGGGGCGTGGTGCTGGCCATCCTGACCGCCGATTGCCTGCCGGTGGTGTTTGCCGCCGCCGATGGCAGCGAAGTGGGCGCTGCCCATGCCGGGTGGCGCGGGCTGGCCGACGGCATGCTGGAACACACGGTGGCGGCGATGACCACCGCCCCGGCGCAGCTGCGCGCCTGGCTGGGCCCGGCGGCCGGGCCGCAGGACTACGAAATCGGCGAAGAGGTGTACCACGCCTTCGTCGGCCACGACCCGGCGGCCGCGGCCGCATTCGTGGCCACCCGTCAGGGGCACTGGAAGGTGGACCTGTTCGCGTTGGCGCGGCAGCGCCTGCAGAGCGCGGGCTTGGATCCGGCCAACATCCATGGTGGCACGGTGTCCACCATGGCCGACCCGGATCTGTATTCGCACCGCCGCGATCGCCGTACCGGGCGCATGGCCACCCTGGTGTGGATGGCATGAGCCGGGGTGAGCCCGTTACGGGGTCAGAGCCCTTCCCTGGCGGGAAGGGATCCGACCCCTTGGTCGCGGCGGGGTCAGATCCCTTTTCGGCAGAAAAAGGCTCTGACCCCATCCCGCCAGCCGTGATCGTGTTCGACGGCGTCTGCGCGCTGTGCAGCCGCTGGGTGCGCTTCCTGCTGCGCTTCGACCGCCACGGCCGCTACCGCTTCGCCGCCATGCAGGGTGCGCACGGCAGTGGCCTGTTGCGCGCGCACGGGCTGGACCCGAACGACCCGCTGTCCTTCCTGCTGGTGGACGCACAGGGCGCCTGGACCGACACCAACGCGATCCTGCGGGTGCTGGCCGGCCTGGGCGGGCCGTGGCGGCTGGCCGGCGCGCTGCGCATGCTGCCGCAGGCATGGCGCGACCGCGCGTACCGCGTGCTGGCGCGCAACCGCTACCGCTGGTTCGGGCGCCACGATGCCTGCTTCCTGCCCAGCGCGGAACAGGCCGCGCGCTTCCTGGATTGACCGCGCATTCCCGTAGAGTCGAGCTTGCTCGACTGCTCTGTATGTAGAGTCGAGCCATGCTCGACTGGCTTGTCCGTAGAGTCGAGCTTGCTCGACTGGTTGTGCAGCAGTCGAGCAAGCTCGACTCTACCAACGGTGCGGTCACCCCTCCAGCGCTTCCAGATAGCTGCGCCGCCAGTGGTTGATGTCGTAGGTGCGCAGGTGCTCCATCATGGCGTGCCAGCGTTCCTTGCGGCGGCGCAGCGACATGGTGGCGGCGGTGGCGATGGCGTCGGCCATGCCATCCAGGTCGTAGGGGTTCACCAGCAGTGCCTGCTTCATTTCGTCGGCGGCGCCGGCCAGCAGTGACAGCACCAGCACGCCGGGATCGTCCGGGTCCTGCGAGGCCACGTATTCCTTGGCCACCAGGTTCATGCCATCGCGCAGCGGCGTGACCAGGCCGACCGCGGCGGCGCGGTAGAAGCCGGTCAGGGTGGCATGGGTGAAGTTCTGGTTGACGTAGCGCAGCGGGGTCCAGTCCGGCGCTGCGTGGCCACCGTTGATGTGGCCGGCAATCTGTTCCAGCGTGCTGCGCAGCTGGCGGTACTCGCTCACATCGCCGCGCGATACCGGCGCGATCTGCAGGTAGGTCAGCGAGCCGCGCTGGTCGGGGTGGCGTTCCAGGTAGCGTTCGAAACCGCGGAAGCGCTCGGGCAGGCCCTTGGAATAATCCAGCCGGTCCACGCCGATGGCCAGCTGGCGGTCGCGCAGGCTGCTGCGCAGGTCCTTCACTGCGGCCTTGCTGGCGGCGGTGCCGGCCTGTCGGGCAATCAGCGCGGTATCGATGCCGATGGGGAAGGCGGCCGCACGGAAGCGTCGGCCGCCGGGCGCTTCAAGCTGGCCATCGCCCAGCACCTTGCCGCCGCCGAACAGGCGCAGGTAGGTCTGGAAACGGTCGGTATCGCGCTGGGTCTGGAAGCCGACCAGATCGTAGGCGTACAGCGCCGAGAACAGGCGCAGGTGGTCGGGCATGGCCTGCAGCAGATCCGCCGATGGCATCGGAATGTGCAGGAAGAAGCCGATGCGGCAGCCAATGCCACGTTCGCGCAGCAGCGCGCCCAGCGGAATCAGATGGTAGTCGTGGATCCAGACGATATCGTCTTCGCGCAGCAGCGGTGCCAGTTTGTCGGCAAACAGGGCGTTGACCTTCTGGTAGGTCTCGCGCGTGCCGCGGTCGTAGTCCACCAGGTCAAGGCGGAAGTGCAGCAGCGGCCACAGCGTGCGGTTGGCGAAGCCGTTGTAGTAGCCATCCACCTCGCGCTTGCTCAGGTCCAGGGTGACGAATTCGATATCGCCGTCTTTCTGCCGGTGCAGGGTGCCGCTGCCTTCGCGCACGCTCTTGCCGCTCCAGCCGAACCACAGGCCACCGCGCTCCTTCAGTGCGGCCAGCAGGCCCACCGCCAGGCCGCCGGCGCGGTTTTCGCCAGGCAGGGCCACGCGGTTGGAAACCACAACCAGACGACTCACGAGGCCTCCTGCCAGGACCGCGACAGGCGCATGGCGGCGGTGATCAGCCCCACGTGCGAGTACGTCTGCGGGAAGTTGCCCCAGGCTTCGCCGCCATCGAAGGCCAGGTCTTCGGACAGCAGGCCCAGGTGGTTGCGCTGCTTCAGCAGCAGCTCGAACATCTCGCGTGCTTCGTCCATGCGGCCGATTGCAGCCAGCGCATCGATGTACCAGAAGGTGCAGATGGTGAAGCTGGTTTCCGGTTCGCCGAAGTCATCCGGCGCCACGTAGCGGTACAACGAATTGCCGTGCTTCAAGTCGCGGCCGATGGCTTCCACGGTGGCGATGAAGCGCGCGTCCATTGCATCGATGAAGCCGATATCGGCCAGCAGCAGCAACGAGGCGTCCAGGCGGTGGCCACCGAAAGTGTCGGTGAAGTGGCCGTGTTCATCACTCCAGGCCTCGGCCATGATGCGCGCGTGGATGGTGTCGGCGCGCTCGCGCCAGTACTGCGCGCGGTCGTCGCGCTTCAGGCGCACGGCGATCTTGCACAGGCGGTCGCAGGCGGCCCAGCACATGGCGCTGGTATAGGTGTGTACTTCGGTGCGGCCGCGGAATTCCCACAGGCCCGCATCGGGCACGTCGTGCAGGGCGAAGGCCTGTTCGCCCAGCGGTTCCAGCCGAGCGAAGGTGTGGGCATCGCCCGGGTCCTGCAGGCGGCGGTCGAAGAACAGCTGTGTGGAGGCCAGCACCACGCTGCCGTAGACATCGTGCTGGCGCTGCACCCAGGCCAGGTTGCCGCGGCGCACCGGGCCCATGCCACGGTAACCGGACAGTGTGGGCACTTCATCTTCGTCCAGCTTGGCCTCGAAACCGATGCCGTACAGCGGCTGCAGCGTGCCGTCGGTGGTGGCCAGGTTGAAGATGTAGCCCAGGAACTGTTCCATGGTGCGGGTGGCGCCCAGGCGGTTCAACGCGCGCACCACGAAGGCCGCATCGCGCAGCCAGCAGTAGCGGTAATCCCAGTTGCGCACGCTGCCGGGCGCTTCGGGAATGGAGGTGGTCATGGCCGCGATGATCGCGCCGCTGTCTTCGTACTGGCACAGCTTCAGGGTGATCGCACTGCGGATCACCGCGTCCTGCCATTCCAGCGGAATGGACAGGTAGCGCACCCATTCGCGCCAGTAGTCGCGCGTGCGCTGGAAGGCTTCCTGCACGTAGCCGCTGATGGAGCGGTTCAGCGATTCGTCCACGCCCAGCACCAGATGGATGGGGTGGTTGAGCACGAACGGCAGGCCATCGCGCACGAAGCGCACCGGCACGTCGGTGGTCAGGCGCAGCACGTGATCGGGCAGGATCCAGCGCACGTGGTTGCTGCCCCAGGTCGATTCGGGCACGCGCGCGCCCCAGTCGGCCAGCGGCCGTGCGCGCACCACGATGCGAGGGCTGCCGGCCAGCGGGCGCACCTGGCGGATCAGGCTGACCGGTCGGTAGAAGCGGTCGTTCTGGCGCCAGCGCGGGGCGAAATCGAGGATTTCCAGCGCGCCACCATGGTGGTCGTGCAGCACGGTGCGCAGGATGGCCGTGTTGGTCAGGTAGCTCTGCTCGCTGCTGGCGAAATCCTCCAGTTCGATGGCGAAATCGCCACCTTCCTGTTGGTTGGGCGACAGCAGTGCACAGAACGTGGGGTCGCCATCGAAGGTGGGCAGGCAGCTCCACACCACGCGGGCATGCTTGTCGACCAGGGCGCCGAAGCTGCCGTTGCCGACCACGCCCAGATCAAGATCGGGTTGGGTCATCACGCAGAAATATCCGGTTATGGCCGTGGGGGCCGGGGGTCAATAGGCATTCTCACGCAGCCAGGCGTGCACGCTGCGTATGTCGGGCAGGGCGAACACCGCGGCACTGGGCTCGCGTTCGCCAATCAGCACGCTCCAGCCGTGTTGGCCGTTGGCGGCTTCGAAGCCGTATTCGTCGGTCAGGTCATCGCCCAGGAACACCGGCAGGCGGCCGCGGAAGGGCAGGTACTGCATCATGCGGCGCAGGGCGCGGCCCTTGTCGGTGCCCACCGGTACGAACTCGACCACATGGTCGCCGGGTTGCAGGCGGTAGCTGGCCCGGCCGCGCACATGGCGTTCGGCGAACGCACGCACGTCGTCGCCGGCATGCGGTGCGCCACGCCAGTGCAGGGCCAGGCCCACGCCTTTTTCCTCCACCAGCACGCCGGGGTAGCCGTGGGCGAAGCGCATGGCCTGCTGGTGCAGGGCATGCAGCCATTCGCCGGTGTCGTCGTCGTGGTCATCGCGCAGCACGCGGCCATCGGCGCCGCGCATCTCATGGCCATGCAGGCCGGCGGCGGGCAGTTGCAGCGGTGCGAACAGCTGGTCCAGCTGTTCCAGCGGGCGCCCGCTGACCAGGGCCACGGCGCCTTCCAGGCGGTCGCTGATGCGGCCGATGGCCTCACGCACGTCGGGTAGCAGGTGCACGGCATCGGGCCGTGCGGCGAATTCGATAAGCGTGCCATCCACGTCGAGGAACAACGCGCAGGCGTCGTCCAGCAACGGCGGTGGCGGACGCAGGGGGAGCGGTTCAGCCATGCCCCGCAGGGTGCCAGCGGCGGCGTGTAGGCCAGGTCGAGGGCAGGCTACGCCCCTGCCATGGTGGGTGCCGACGGTTGTAGCGGGGGACGGGGGGCGGGGGACGATGGGGGCCGATGGGGGCCGATGGGGGTAGAGTCGACTGTCAGTCGACTATCGCGCGTAGCGCGGGATTTTCGCGGGGTGCCAAGAGCAGTCGACTAACAGTCGACTCTACCTGGTCGTTTTTCCCGGTCGATTTGAGCCGGTCGTTTTTCCCAGTCGATTCAAACCGGCCGATTCCGCCGAGGCGGCCCATCACTTCGATGGGCCGCCCTGCGCGGCATCAGAACGTGTAACGCACGCGACCGTAGTAGTACGCGCCGTTGCTGCCGATCGGCGACAGCACGTCGTACGGCAGGTTGCCGTAGTAGTAGATATCGTCGTTGGACTTGTCCGGATAGTTGTCGGTCAGGTTCTGCCCGCCAATGGCCACGCTCCACTGCGTATTGAAGCGGTATTCCACTTCCGCATCCAGCTGCCATTCGGCCTGGTAGGTCTGGCGCGGAATGTAGCCGTCGCCGAAGTTGAATACGCGGGTGGCGCTGCCGTAGCGGTTCACCCGGCTGCTCAGCGACCAGTGGTCGTTGCTCCAGGCGGCCGAGAAGCCGGCGCGGCTGCGCGGGGTGGCATCGGTCAGGGTGTTGGTCTCTTCGATGCCGAACAGCACGTAGTCCGCATCCAGCGCCTGCAGCTGGGCCGGGGTGGCCAGCACGTTCTTCAGCGTGGTCTTGGTGTAGGCGTAGGTGCCGGTCAGCAGCAGCTGGCCATCGCCCAGCGCCTGGCGCCAGTTGGTCACCAGTTCGGCACCACGGGTGCGGGTATCGGCGGCGTTGACGAAGAAGCTGGCACTCTGCAGGCCGGTGACGCCGTAGTTGGCGGCCACGTAATCGGTCAGCGCATCGCCGGTGATGCTTTCAGACAAGGCAATGCGGTCGTCGATGTCGATCTGGAAGAAATCCAGCGACAGGTCGAAGTGCTCGCCGATGCGGCTGGTGAAGCCCAGCGAGGTGTTCAGCGACTTCTCCGGCTTCAGGTCCTGTGCGCCCAGGCCGCGGGCGATGGGATTGTTCACCGACAGCAGGCGGCCCTGCACCAGCTGGCCGGCGGCGTTGTAGCCGGTGGACGTGGATTCATAGCCGATCTGTGCCAGCGACGGCGCACGGAAGTTGATGGAGATGGCGCCACGCAGGGCGAAGGCCGGGGTGAATTCGTAGCGCAGGCCTAGTTTGCCGGTCAGTTCGCCGCCGAAATCATCGTTGTGCTCGTAGCGTGCGGCCAGGTCGGTGGAGAAGTGATCGCCGAACTGGCTGGACAGGCTGGCATAGGCGCTGGCCACATCGCGGGCCAGCGAGGCCGCATCCTGCGGGGTCAGGCCGCCGCCGGCCTGCGAACCGGTCGGGCGGTCGGTGTACGGGCCCGCGGCGTAGCTGGACGGATCACCGGGGCGGGTTTCATAGCGCTCGTGGCGCACTTCCGCACCCAGGCCCAAGGTATGGGTGATGCTGTCGCTCTGGCTGAACACGCGGCTCAGATCCAGGTTGCCCACGGTCTGCGCGTACTGGTAATCGGCGGTCTTGAAGCGGGTCGGGCTGGTCGGGCCCAGCGAAGCGTTGATCGAATCGCGCAGGCGGTAGGTGAAGTCGTTCTGGCCGTAATCCACGCTGCCGTCATAGCTCCACTCGCCCCACTGCCCGCGCACGCCGGCCACGGCCTGCACGTCGCGGTTCTCGCCTTCGGAAATGGGGCGGTAACCGTTCGGGTACACCTCCTTCCAGTTGGCATCGCTGTCGGGGTAGCGGAAGTAGTTGGCGCCTTCGGTGTCGCGCTGGTTGAAGGTGCCGAACGCATAGAACGTGGCGGTCTTGCCCACCGGGATTTCAGTGTTCAGCCACAGGTTGATGTCCTTGCTGGCACCGTCGCCGAGCACGTAATTGCGCTTGCCCTGCAGTGCCAGGTTGGCCTCGGTCTGGTCCCACGGCGGAATCAGGTCGTAGCCGGCGCGGTTGGTGCCGTTGCGCTTCTTGTATTCCAGGCCCACGCGCAGGAAGCCGCCGTCTTCACCCAGCGAGGTGCCGACCTTGGCGCTGATGTTGCCGGTCTGGCCATCGGTGAGGGTGCGGCCGATCGGCTTCAGGTCGGTGTGGTTGGCGCCGTAGCTGGCTTCGATCTCGCCACCGTCGCCGCCGTTGTCCAGGATCACGTTGATCACGCCGGCCACCGCATCGGAGCCGTACAGCGCACCGGCGCCATCGCGCAGCACTTCGATGCGCTTGATGGCGCTGACCGGAATCGAGTTGAAATCGACCGGGGTGGTGCCCTTGCCGATCTTGCTGTCGGTGTTCACCAGCGCGGTGTGGTGGCGGCGCTTGCCGTTCACCAGCACCAGCACCTGGTCCGGCGACAGGCCGCGCAGCTGTGCGGCGCGCACGTGGTCGGCGCCACCGGAATTGGACTGGCGCGGGAAATTGAACGAAGGCAGCAGGGCCTGCAGTGCGCTGCCCAGTTCGCCGTTCACCACGCCGGCCTTGCGGATGTCCTCGGCGGTCAGCACGTCCACCGGCGCGGTGGATTCGAGCACGGTGCGGTCGGCGGCACGGGTGCCGGTCACGATCACCGTGTCCAGGTTGGTGGCGGCATCCTGGGCCAGGGCAAGGGCGGGGGACAGCGCAAGCGCGATGGCGAGGCCAAGCGGCGACGCGGACAGGCGGGGGGACATGCAGACTCCAGCAGCGACAACGTGGGGAAGGGGGAGATGATGGTTTCACTTACATCCATCCGGATGAAGCGATATATTATCTTCGCGTGAGCAGCTGGTGTGATGCAAGCCCCGGTTGTCTTTGCATCAGTTCATGCCTGCAGGGCATGAGTGATTGGTTGCAGTTGCAACCACGGCGCGGGTGTACCCTCCGTGCCCTTTCACCGCGTTTGTTCCCCTTCCCCGGAGTGTTGTTCCCGATGAAACGCCTTGGCCTGATCTTCGCCGTACTGCTGGCCACCAGCGGCTGCGCCAGCCTGTCTTCGCAGGCGCCCAGCGCCTACACCACCACCGCCGCGCTGGAAGGCGATGCGGCCCGCCCGGCCAGCGGCCACGGCTGGGTGCGCAGCGAGCTGTACTTCGGCGTGGGTGAAGAGCAGGGCAGCGGCAACCGCCCGCAGGCCGATACCATCAGCGAGGCGCAGTGGCGCGCGTTCCTGGACAAGGAAGTGACCCCGCGCTTCCCCGATGGCCTGACCGTGTTCGATGCCTACGGGCAGTGGCTGTTCCGTGGCGATGCGGCGCCCAACCGCCTGCGCACCAAGGTGCTGGTGGTGCTGCACGAAGACAGCCCGCAGCGCCGTTCCGACATCGAGGCGATCCGCCTGGCGTGGAAGCAGCAGACCCAGCACCAGTCGGTACTGTGGTCGCGGCAGGCAGTTGACGTATCGTTCTGACCTGAAGGCGCCAAAGCGGCGCCACGGGCGGCAATGATGAAACACAGGGATGCGGTGTGGGGCCTGCTGCTGGCAGGCCTGCTGGTGCCGGCCGCGCAGGCGGCCGGACAGGACGGCGGCCCGCTGCGCTTCGCGCCGGCACCGGGTGTACAGGTGCAGGCGGAGGTGATGGAGGGCGGCAGCATCGACGTGCGCGTTTCGCCGTCGGGCAAGCGCCTGGAACTGGCGGGCGCTGCAGATGCCGATGGCAATTCGCGGCTGTCAGCCGAAGACATCGATTTCGATGGACGCCCCGAACTGGTCGCACGGGCGTCGGTGGGCATGGTCAATGAAGCGGTGGCGGTCTACCGCTTCGATCCGGCCAGCGGCGGATTCCACGCGCTGGAGGCGGACACCCACGGCCGTGACAGCTGCGGCAACCTGATGGGCCTGACCGTCGACGCTGCCACGCGCACGCTGAGCAGCAGCTGCCGCAGCGGCCCGATGTGGTACACAGATCTGTATCGGTTCGCGGGTTCGAAGCTCTATCTGTACCGCGCCGAGGACGTGCTGCAGCTGGGCGATGCCTTCGATGCCGCGCTGGAGGTCGATCACACCGGCGAACAAGGGCCGCTGGCGGTGTGGCGCACCTTTGACGCGCAGGGCCGCGTCCTCGACAGCGCGATCGGCGATGGCTTGGTCGCGCCCACCGGTCCCTCGCCTGTGCCAGGCATCCAGGCCACGGTGCGGCCGGCGCGCCTGTTCCTGTTCGAACGGCCAGGCGCAACCAGCACCCAGCGCTACCTGGTGCCGGGTGATCGGGTGGAACTGCGCGATGCCGCCGACGGCTGGGTGCAGGTGCGCTATCAGAATGCAAAGCGCGGCGCCGTCGTGGGCTGGATCAACGTGAACTGAACACCGCGTGCGCCCTATACCGATGTATGGGGCGCAACGCGCCGATGCCCACGGAAGCGTCACCGTGCGGGGTCTAGCCTCGGGGTCCTCCCCCAAGCAAGGCTTTTCCCATGAGCAAGCGCGTTGCCGAGATCGTTGTTGAAACCCTGCAGCAGGCGGGCGTGCGCCGCTGTTACGGGATCGTGGGCGACACGCTGAACCACGTGACCGATGCCATGCACCGCAGCGAAATCGACTGGGTACACGTGCGCCACGAGGAAGTGGCCGCGTTCGCCGCCGGTGCCGATTCGCTGGTGAGCGGTCAGCTGACCGCCTGCGCCGGCTCCTGCGGCCCCGGGGGCCTGCATTTCATCAACGGCATCTTCGAAAGCAACCGCAACCGCGCGCCGCTGGTGCTGATCGCCAGCCAGATCGTGACCAGCGAACTGGGCATGGAATTTCCGCAGGAAGTGGATTTCAAATCGGTCTATGCCAGCTGCACGGTGTTCTGCGAGCAGGTGCACAGCCCCGAGCAGGCACGCCGCGTGGTGGCGCTGGCGTGCCAGGCGGCGATCAGCCGCCGCGGCGTGGCGGTGGTGATCCTGCCGGCCGATATCAGCGAGGCCGAGGTGAAGCACGATGTGCCGTTCTCGGTGCATTACACCCAGCCGGTGCTGCGCCCGGCCGACGCCGAGCTGCAGCGCATCGCCGAGCTGCTGGGGCAGGGCAAGCGCATCGGCATCTATGCCGGTGCCGGTTGCCAGGGCGCGCATGCGCAGCTGATCGAACTGGCGCGCCGGCTGCAGGCACCGGTGGCGCACACCTCGCGCGCGAAGGATTTCGTCGAACCGGACAACCCCTACAACATGGGCATGACCGGCATCTTCGGCATTGAATCGGGCTTCCACACGCTGATGGCCTGCGACACGCTGCTGCTGCTCGGCGCTGATTTCGCCTGGGGCCAGTTCTACCCGGACAAGGCCACGATCATCCAGGTGGACCGTGATGGCAGCCACCTGGGCCGCCGTCATCCGGTGGATCTGGGCGTGGTGGGCGATATCGCGCCGACGCTGGACGCGCTGCTGCCGCTGTTGCCGCCGCGCGAAGACAGCAGCTTCCTGGACGAATGCATTGCCCGCCGCGACAAGGCACTGCACACGCGCGAACAGGAAGAACAGCCGGGCAAGGGTGAACTGATCCACCCGCAGCACCTGACCGCGCTGCTGTCCCGGCATGCGGCCGATGATGCGCTTTTCACTGCCGATGGCGGTTCACCGATGGTGTGGATCCTGCGCCATATCCGTGTGAACGGCCGCCGCCGCACGCTGACCAGCCTGCTGCACGGCACGATGGCCAATGCCATGCCGCAGGCGCTGGGCCTGCAGAAGGCCTTCCCCGGCCGGCAGGTGATCTCGCTGTCCGGCGATGGTGGCCTGGCCATGCTGCTGGGCGATCTGTTGACCGCGGTGCAGGAGAACCTGCCGATCAAGGTGGTGGTGTTCAACAACGGCTCGCTGAACTTCGTGGAGCTGGAGCAGAAGGTGGAAGGCCTGCTGGACAACTACACCGATCTGAAGAACCCCGATTTCGGCCGACTGGCCGAGGTGATCGGTTTCCACGGCCGCACCGTGACCCGCAGCGAGGATCTGGAAGAGGCGGTGCTGGACTTCCTGTCCCAGCGCGGCCCGGCGCTGCTGGACGTGCATACCAGCCGCGCCGAGCTGGTGATGCCGCCGCAGATCGAAGCCAAGCAGGTGGCCGGCACGGCGCTGTATGCGGCCAAGGCGGTGTTGAATGGCCGCTTTGACGACGTGAAGCATCTGCTGGTGGACAACTTCCTGAAGAAGTGAGGGCAGGGCGATGCAGGGCTGCGCCCTGCACCGGCAGAGGCCAGAGCAAGAGCCGAAGCCGGTTTCCTGAGCGATGGCGGGGTGGGTCCGGTTGCGGGGGACGCCGCAAGTACGTCCGTGTAGGCTCGGTCGCCGCATCCATGCGGCTCACGCCCCCGCAACCGGACCCACCCCGCCTTCGACAGTTGGCCGCGAGCTGTTGGAACGGCACGGGGTCGGATCCCGTTGCTGCGCAACGGGCCCCGACCCCGGAGTGATTTCGATATCTGCGAGATTCATCCACGCATGGCGTGGATCTACCCGATCCCGGTTTCACCAGTAGATCCACGCCATGCGTGGATGACCGAGCGCAGCGACCGGCTCTTGCCTTTGATCTTTTGATTCTCTTCCGTGGCTGGCGCCCGCAGGAAACTGTCAGGGGCCGGGCGGGTGGGTGACGCGGGGGTGTCCGCGGCATGGATGCCGCGGCCAAGCCCCCAAGGACGGGTTTACGGCGTCCCCCGTGACACCCACCCGCCCGGACCATTCCGATACCCAGCAGTTGGCGACCATGCCACGAGGGGCTCCGCCGTTGGCTGGAACCCATCATTCCACCCGGGAATTGGCGCCCGGGCCCCGCTGGGCCTACCATCGGCGCTCCCCACCCCCACCGCCCCTTCCATGTCCGCTCCCGCTTCCGCCGCCCCGCGCCGCTGGTTCGTCGCTGGCGACTTCAATGGCTTCTTCGGCCTGGTCGTCGACAACCTGTCCATCCTCGGCTTCATCGCCATGGCCCTGGTCGGCATGTTCCAGTTCCCCGCCGACGTGGTGTTCGGCCGCATGTTCCCCGGCACCGCCTTCGGCGTGCTGGTCGGCAACCTGCTGTACACCCTGATGGCGCGCCGCCTGGCCGCGCGCACCGGCCGCGACGATGTCACCGCCATGCCGCTGGGCCTGGACGCGCCCACCAGCATCGGCATGGCCCTGCTGGTGCTGGGCCCGGCGTTCCTGGCGTTCAAGCAGCAGGGAATGGATCCGCATGCCGCGGCCATCGCCACCTGGCAGCTGGGCATGGCCTCGCTGGTCATCATGGGCGTGCTGAAGCTGATCCTTTCCTTCTTCGGTGAAGCGGTCACCCGCGCGCTGCCGCGTGCGGCGCTGCTGGGCTCCATCGCCGGCATCGCGCTGGTGCTGATGGGCCTGCTGCCGCTGCTGGAAACCCTGCGTTCGCCGCTGGTCGGCTTCACCACGCTGGGCCTGCTGCTGTACGTGCTGATCGCCAAGGGCAAGCTGCCGGTGCGTGGTCCGGGCGTGCTGCTGGCCTTCGTGTTCGGCACCGTGCTGTATTACGGGCTGGGCCTGGCCGGGCTGGGTGTGCCGGGCTTTGCCATTCCGGCCTGGGTACCGCCGCAGGTGGTGCTGCCGCTGCCCACGCTGGGCTTCATCGACGGCCTGCCGACGGCCATGACCTACCTGCCGCTGCTGCTGCCGTTCGGCCTGCTGATGGTGGTGGGTGGCATCAACGTGTCTGAGAGCGCGCGCGCGGCCGGCGATGACTACCGCACCCGCGACATCCTGCTGGTGGAAGCCTTTGCCACCCTGGTGGCCGGTCTCTGCGGCGGCGTGGCGCAGACCACGCCGTACATCGGCCAGCCAGCGTACAAGCACATGGGCGCGCGCAGCGGCTACACGCTGCTGACCGGCCTGTTCGTCGGCATCGGCGGCATGCTGGGCATCATCTCCGGGCTGGTGCAGTGGCTGCCGCTGGCCGTGCTGGCGCCGATCATCGTGTACGTGTCGATCGACATCACCACCCAGGCCTTCCAGGCCACCCCGCGCCAGCATGCCGGTGCGATGGTGCTCGGCTTCCTGCCGTCGGCGGCCTATCTGCTGGCGATCAAGGCACCGGGTTGGATTCCGGCCGAAACGCTGGGCGCCATGCTCACCACTGTCGATGGCCACGGTCTGCCGGAACTGGCGGTGATCTTCACCCTGGGCAATGGTTTCATCATCACCTCCATGCTGTGGATCGCCACCGTCGCGGCCATGGTCGATGGGCGCCTGCGCCGTGCCTGCGGCTTCCTGCTGGTGGCGGCAGCGCTGACCCTGTTCGGCCTGATCCATTCGGTGGATCCGCGCGGTGGCATCTACCTGCCCTGGAACCTGGAGGGCCTGGCCCGCGTGATCAGCTGGCAGTTCGCCGGGGCCTACGTGGCGCTGGCCGTGCTGCTGGGGCTGTTGTCGCTGCAGAAGCAGCCGGTGAAGCCGCTGCCTGACGCGGCCCATTGATGGGTAGCGCCTGTGGTCACCCCGCAGGCGCCGCCAGCGGCAGGGCGAAGTCGAAATCTTCCCCTGCCTGCGTCTCTGGCAGCTGCGCCGTGGCGCGCAGTTCCAGCCCATAGCCCTGCGGCGGGTGTGGCTGCGGCAGGCCGGTATAGCCGTGAATGCGCACCTCGTAGCGGCCCGCTGCCACCTCCAGGTAATCACTGTTCAACAACCGCTCCTGCAGGCGCTGCCGGTAGTGCAGGAAGAAGTCCGCATCCCATTCCATCACCGCATGCAGGTCTGCGGCGATCAGCACGCCACTGTCTACCTGCAGTGGCAGGCCCGGATGGCTGAAATGCCGCGTAGCACCGCTCGTTGGCACGTTGCCCTCGACAAAGACCGTGTAGTCGTCGTCCTCGATGGGATACATCGGCAGCACGGCGCCCGCGCGCACGGCGGCATCACCCAGTGCAGGATCATCGACAAACCGACTGAGCAGCGCTTCGCCAGGCGCAAGGTGCGCCTGCACGAACGCGTGCAGTACGCACGGATCGAACAGGACGATGCCGGGCTGGAACAAGCGGACGATGGCGATGTGTTTCATTGAATTTTCCGAAGCGACGTAGCGGGCATTCATGCAGCCTGCGCGAAGATGCAGTGTAAACGCGTGGTCGCAGGTGCTTGTGCACGTGCCGCGCGGGAACCGCGGCACCGTAGGCGGGTCATACGGTGTGCAGGCACATGCAGAGCGAGGTTGCGCATCATGCAGAAGAGTGGGAAGGCCGTTTGGCCCTGGGTATTGGGCATAGTAGTGGTGGGTGGCGCGGGCGCGTGGTTGTTCCGCGACCAGTGGCAGGGGCTGGCAGACCAGGTGCACGTGCCTGCGCAGCCAACGCCCGCTGCAACCGCGGCGCCGCCGCCGATGGCGGCCAAGCAAACCGCGCCTTCCACGCCGGAGATCCAGCACCCGCTGGATACCGATGCTGCTGCAGATCCGGCACTGCCGAAGATGGACGACAGCGATACGGCGGCATGGTCAGCGCTGCGCGGGCTGTTCCAGGGCGAAGACACGCTGGCGCTGCTGTTGCGTGATCACGTGATCCAGCGTCTGGTGACCCACGTCGACAATCTGGACAAGGCCAGTGCGCCGCCATCGGCACTGGCCACGCGCCCGCTGGCCGGTGCCCTGCAGGTGGAAGCGGGCGAGGGCGGCGAGCACATCGCGGCCGCCAATGCCGCCCGCTACGCCCCCTACGTGCAGGCCTTTACCGCCGTAGATCCCGCAGCAGCAGCGAAGGCCTACGTGCGCTTCTATCCGCTCATCCAGCAGGCATATGTTGAATCGGGCCATCCGCAGGGGTACTTCAATGACCGCCTGGTGGCGGTGATCGATCACCTGCTGGACACGCCCGAGCCAGCGCGTCCGCTGGCCGTGCAGCGCGACGAGCGTGGCCGGTATCGCTTCGTCGATCCCGCGCTGCAGTCGTGCTCGGTGGGGCAGAAGCTGCTGCTGCGCATGAGTGCCGAACAGGCACAGGCGGTGAAGCAGACGTTGCGGCAGATCCGCGCGGCGATCACCCGCGGTGTGTAGCGCACGCAGTCGCGTGCAACGGCCGACGTGCTAGGGTCAGGCACTGGGTAGACAGGAGTAACCTTGATGCGCATCACCGCGCTGGCGCTCGGCGCCATGCTCGCATCGTTCACGGCAGCGGCTGCCGACGTAGCCAATGGCGATGTGAACGATCCCTATGGCTACACGGCCAACGTGCAGCATGCGCGCCTGGCGGCGCTGCAGGCGATGGGCCAGGCAAAGGGTGCCAAGGGGCGCTTGGGCGCCGCAGGCTACTACCGTGTACGTGGTGAGCTGGATAATTCCAGCCGCGCGGCCCGTCAATGCCTGGAGGGCGTGGCCAGCGAACCTGCCGATTCGGTGAAGGGCGTGGCCTATCTGTGTTCGGCCACCCTGGCCGGCAATGCCCTGGTGCAGGGCGATATTGCCGGTTGGGCCCGGCAGATGCAGGACGTGCGTACCCGCCTGGACAGCGATTTCCTGCCCATGCTGAAAGATGCGCCGCACACGGTGCGCGTGGCCAGCGTGAGCGAACCGACGTTCGACCGCTTCCTGCAGTGGCCGCGCAGCGCCGAACCGATTGCCCTGCCTGCAGCCGACGTGAGCGTGCCGATCCAGCTGCAGAACGAGCTGCCGACGATCACCCTGAAAGTGAAGACCGCTGCCGGCGAACGCGACCTGCGCGTGCACGTGGACACCGGCGCGGCACGCTCGCGCATCGGCCGCACGCTGGCCGCGGAACTGGGGCTGGCCTTGACCGAGGGATTCACCGTGGCCGATAGCACCGGCGATGCGCTGTTTGCGTTGGCCGCGCCGATGGATCTGGACATCGGCGGACTCGCGGTGCGCCAGGTGTCCTTCGCGGTGCTGGGGCAGGACGATCTGCCGCGCATCGGCCTGGACGTACTGCGCGCGCTGGGGCGGGTACGCATCGACAAGGACGCGCTGGTGGTGCAGGCCGCGTCCAGCAAGGTGCCCTGCACGCGGCGCATGGCCACTGTCTCATCGCTCACCGGCGATGATTACCAGCTGCGCTATCCGATCCGCGCCGGCAAGGACAGCATCCTGGTGCAGCTGGATACCGGCTTCAACGGTGCGTTCATGGCAAGCGGCATTCCGCCCACGGCGCCGCCGCCGGCGGCCGTGCAGCGCAGGAACATCATCACCACCAATGGCGCGCGCGATCTGAAGTACGCCGGTGCCACCACGCCGGTGATGATTGGCGATGAAGTACTGAACCTGCCGGTGGACCTGGCCCTGGAGCCGGGGCGCCTGTTCAATCCGGACTGGCAGGCAGGCTTTGCGACCACCCAGCGCTACAGCCTGTATCTGGACGTGGCCGGTACCTTTGGCTGCCCGGTACCGGTGCCGCAGGCGGCGCCGCTGTTGCCGCCGCGCGGTTCCTGAGCTGCCCGTCGTTACAGCGCCTGCAGGAAGGCTTCCAGATCCTGCAGGTCCTGCCGGCTCAGCCCACGCGGGCGCAGCAGCGGGTCCGGCTGCGGAAACGGTGGCGCATCATCGGCCAGATCGGTCGGCGCACGTGGCCAGCCGCCGCCCACGTTGTAGAACGCCAGTACGCCGGAAAGACGCGGGATCAGCCCGTTGTGCATGTACGGCGCGGTCGCGGCCACACCGCGCAGCGACGGCGTGCGGAAGCGGCCACTGTCGGCCGGATCACCGGTGACCTCGTAGCGCCCCAGATCCTGCCGCGGGCGACCGTGGAAGTGCAGGCCCAGATTGTGAAAACCGTTGTCGGTCAGCGCCGCGCCGTTGTGGCAGTTCATGCAGCCTGCCTGGGTGCGGAACAGGTGCAGGCCGCGCAGCTGCGCATCGTCCAGTGCGCGCGCATTGCCGCGCAGGAAGCGATCAAAGCGGCTGTTGCGCGGGGACAGACTGCGCTGGAACGCAGCGATGGCCTGGCCCAGCTGCTGCGCGTCGATGCGCGGCTGTTCGAACACGGTGGAAAATTCGCTGCGATAACGGGCATCGCGGCGCAGGCGGCGCACCGCTCCATTCACGCTGAAGCCCATTTCCACCGGGTCGGCAATGGGGCCCAGCGCCTGCGCTTCCAGCGTGGCGGTGCGCCCATCCCAGAACAACGGCGCCACGTGCGCACTGGCCAGCACGCTGGGGGCGTTGCGGCGTCCGGCCTGGCGGTGGTGGCCGAACGAGACGCGGCGGCCATCGGCCCAGCCCAGGTCGGGGTCGTGGCAACTGGCGCAGGCCAACTGCCGCGAACGTGACAGGATCGGATCGAAGAACAGGCGCCGGCCCAGTGCCACCTTGGCCGGCGTGGACGGGTTGTCTGCCGGGTCCACCGGCACCGGCAACGGCGCCAGTTCCTGCCAGGTGACGCCCGGTTCAATGTCCGGGGCTGGCCATTGCACTGCCGGGCTGCTGTAGAGCGCGCGCAGGCAGGCCGCTTCCGGGCGTGCGGGCAGCGGGTCGGGGCAGGGTGTGTCGCGCGCGGGCGCAGGCCCGCCCGCGCCGCCCAGCAACAGGGCGGCGACGGGCAGGATCACGCGCAGATAGTGCATGCGTTGCATCGGCAGTGGCCCGGCAGCGTGCCGCCGGGCCGTGCGTTCAGAACGAATAGCCCAGTTCCAGCCAGAAGCTGCGGCCGGGTTCGAAGTACATGGTGCCGGCGGCCGCACCGCTGGCCGTGGTCAGGTTGCTGCGGTTGAGCACGTTCTGCACTTCCACCCGCACATAGGCTTCCTGCTCGCGCGGCAGGGCCCGGCGGTATTCCAGGTTGGCATCCCAGGTCCAGCTGCCGGAGAAGCGGCGCGTGGTGAGGTTGCGTACGCTTTCGCCGTCGATGATCTCCAGAGCCCCCTGGGTGGTGCCTTCGAAGCCCGCGCGGTAGCGGAAGAAGTTGTTCCAGCTCAGGCCCCAGGCCGGAATGTCGGTGCGGGTGCTCAGGCGTGCGCTCCACGGCCGCAGGTACTGGGTGGCGGGCAGCTCATAGCGGTACATCAGCTTGCCATCCAGGCGCACGCGTTCGAACAGGTCGAGAGTGTCTTCGTAGCTGTTGTAGTTGCGGTTCACATCGGTGTGGTCGGCCGAAAGCTGGAAGCTGTTGCGGGTGCCGGCAAACTCCCACGGGCGCTGCGGGCTGACCGACAGCGTCCAGGTCTGCGAATCGCTGCGGCCTTCGTTGGTGTACTCGAAGGTATTGAGGTTGTAGAGGTCGCGGTCCGGGCTGTCGACCTTGCGGCGCAGGATGTCCTTGCGGCTGCTACGGTCCACGTACTTCAGGTGGAACTGCAGGCCGAACGCCTGCTGGTCCACGCCCAGGGTCCATTCGTCGGTGTAGGGTGAATCGACATCGCTCAGGCGGTTGGTGGCCACGTTGCGGGTGCTCTTGGCATCTTCCCAGCGGGTGCTCGCGCTGGTGCGGTCCAGCGTGTCGCGCAGGCGCTCGCGGCCATCGCGCAGCAGGTAGCTGTAGAAGCTGCGCCCGTAGTAGCGGTTCACGCCGGCGTTGATGACCGTACGCTGGTCACCCAGCACGTCCCACGACGCGGCCAGTCGTGGTGACACGTTGGTCTGCTTCCACAGGTTGTTGCGGTCCAGGCGCAGGCCGGGGCGGATGTTCCAGTTGCCGATGCGGATCGCGTCCTGCAGCCAGGCTTCGTACTCTTCGCCGCTCACTTCGAACTGGCCGGCATGGAACAGGAACATGCGCTTGAAGTACTGGCCGGTGCCGCCGCTGCGGGTCGGCGACAGTGAGCAGCTGAAATCATCCACGCTGCCGTCGGACAGCGTGCAGCTGCGGGTGGTGGCGGTGTTCAGCAGAACCCGGTGGTCGTTCAGTCGCTGGTAGTCGCCATCGCGGCGCTGCACGCCGGCACCGAACTGCAGGGTGTGTTCACTGCTGCCCAGCTGCAGCGGTTCGCGGTCGGCCACGAAACGGTAGCCGATGCGGCGATCATGCTGGTCGATGTTGCCCCAGCTGCCCTCGGTGCTGATTCCAGACACGCCCCAGTCGAAGTCGTCGGAGATCAGCCAGTTGCGCATGTAGTCCAGGTCGCCACGGCGGCTGGTTTCCACGTCGCTGTAGTTGAGGGTGTTGCGCAGGGTCCAGGCAGCGCCAGTCCAGTTCGCGCGCAGGCTGGCGGTGGGGCCGCCGGACTTGATGCTGAAGTACGAATCGCGCGAGTTGGAAATGAAGTAGACATCGTCGGTGGGCGCGTAGGACAGGTTGGCGCCAAGCTGCAGGCCTTCGCCATTGCTCCAGTCCAGGGCCACCGTGGCACTGGTGTTCTCACGCGTCTGGGTGCGGGTGTTGACGTCCGCGCCGGTGGTTTCGCGGCCGCCGGCGTAAGCACGCAGCGGGATCTCCGAGCGCGTGCGGGTGAAGGTTCCGATGATGCCCAGACCGCCGCGCGTGCGTCCTTCCAGCCGCGCGCCGACGCGGTACTTGTCGTACTGCGGCTGGTATTTGTAGGTGTCCGATTCCTCGAACTCCTCCTGCTGCGCGTCGTTGGCGATGATGCTGTCCCAGGCCGAACGGGCCATGCGGAACCAGACCTTGCCGTGCAGGCCGTCGGTTGCAGAGCGGCTGCGCGCGTCCACGACGCCGCCCAGGAAGTGGCCGAACGAGGCCGGCACGTTGGCGTCGTAGACGGTCAGCGATTCCAGCAGGTCCACATCCACGGCGATGCCCTGCGCGCCGCCGGGCACATCGAAGTTGTGCGCCGGGTTGCCGTTGTCGGGCGTATCGGCCGGATCGATATCGTTGTTGATCGTGGCGCCATCGAGCAGGAACAGGTTCTGGTAGTAGGGCGCGCCATTGATGCTGAAATCATCGGGGCGGATTTCGCCCATGTTGCGGCTGCTGCGGTTGGTATCGCTGAACTGCACCGCCGGGTTGCTGCGCAGGGCCGTGGCGATGTCCCCGTTGCCCTTCACCTGCGCATCCAGCGCATCGGCATCCAGGGTGACGCCCTGGCCGAAAGGCAGCGCCTGCGGCAGCGCGACCTTGCCATCGGACGCCCCCACGCGCAGCGGCTGCGTCTGCCGGGTGGTCTGCGCGCCCTGCAGCGTGTAGCTGCCATCGGCGCGGCGCACCGCACGCAGGCCGGTGCCCTGCAGCAGTGTGCTGAAGCCTGCGTCCACGCCCGCGGCCGGATCGACCGGCGGCGCGGTGCGGCCCTGGGTCAGCGCCGGATCGAAGGACAGGGCGACGCCATGCTGGGCGGCAAAGGCGCTCAGCGCACTGCCCAGCGATGCCGTGGCCGGGGCGTTGGCGGGTTGCCCGGCGGGCGCGGTCTGGGCGAAGGCGGGCGTGGCAGCCAGGGCGATGGCCAGCAGGCTGTAGCGGAAACGGGTCGGGATCACAGGCATGGAGGGAGCCGGCAGAAGAAGGATTCACTTCCTCTGCCACGCAGGAACGAAAAAAGTGTCACCGCGGCGTGGCGGCCGCGCGCACGCGCACCGTCAGACCCTGATCGATGCGCAGCGGATAGGTGGCGGCCAGCATTGACAAGCTGCGCGGCAGGTCGTCCAGCGGGAACGCGCCGGACACCGGCAAGGCCGCCACATCGTCATCCAGCCGCAGCCAGCGCCGGTGGTAGCGGCCCAGTTCCTGCAGCAGCGCCTGCAGCGGCAGGCTGTCGGCCACCAGCATGCCGTGCAGCCACGCGTCGCTGCCGGGCGCAGCGGGCTGCGGTGCGGCCGGGCCGGCGTCCCCCCAGCGCAGCTGCTGGCCGGCGGCAACGCGCTGGCTGGCACCGGCGGCGGTGGTCACCTGCACCGCGCCTTCCTGCACCACCAGCAGAGAGGCATCGTCGAACAGGCGCACGTTGAAGCGGGTGCCCAGCGCCTGCAGCATTCCCTGCGGGGTGGCGACGCGGAACGGCCGCGCGGGGCGGTGTGTGTCGGGTGCGGTGTCGATGTGGATCTCGCCGCGGCGCAGCCGCAGCAGGCGCTGCTGGCCGTCGAAGGCGATATCGACGGCGCTGGCCGTGGCCAGGTGCAGCACGCT
Organism: Stenotrophomonas sp. YAU14A_MKIMI4_1; assembly: GCF_003086855.1. NCBI lineage: Bacteria > Pseudomonadati > Pseudomonadota > Gammaproteobacteria > Lysobacterales > Lysobacteraceae > Stenotrophomonas > Stenotrophomonas sp. YAU14A_MKIMI4_1. Next base: position 3,418,667 of record NZ_CP025998.1, on the reverse strand, counting down.
GCCGTCGTCCAGCACGCGGCGCAGGCGTTCGCCCACGGCGGTGCGCACGCTGGCATCCCAGGCGGCTTCGTCATACAGCCGCCAGGCCAACCAACCGCCCAGGGGCGCCACCAGCAGCGCGGCCACGCTGCGCAGCACCGCGCGACGGCCAGCCGAAGCCGGGCGCTGCAACGCTTCGTGGGCCAGCGTGGCCGGAACCTGTGCGCTGAGCGCCAGCAGGCGTTCGGCGCGTTGCCAGGCGCGTGCATGCTCGGGGGCGGCATCGTGCCAGCGCTGCCATTGCGCGCGCTGTGCCGGGCTGCCGTCGTCGTGCAGGCGCATCAGCCAGTCGGCCGCCTGTTCCAGCACCCGCGGCGACAGTGCGGCGCCGCCGCCCGGCTCAGGGCGCATGCGCCAGGCAGCCCAGCAGGGCCCGCTTCATATGGCGCTTCACCGTGGACAGCGACAGTCCGAGGCGTTCGGCAATGGCGTCGTAGCGCAGGCCGTCGAACTGGGCCAGCACGAACACCCGCCGCGCCATCGCCGGCAGGCCGTCCAGCATGGCGTCGATCTGCTGCAGTGCTTCGCGTACCAGCGCCTGTTCCTCCAGCGAGGGCAGGGCGGGTTCGGGGAACTGTGCCAGGTACTCCAGATAGGCGCGTTCCAGCGCCTGCCGGCGGAACCAGTTGGCGGCCAGCCCGCGCGCCACCGTGGTGAGGAAGGCGCGCGGTTCGCGCAGTGCGGCCAGGTCGCGATCCAGCAGCAGGCGCGCGAACGTATCCTGGGCCAGATCATCGGCCACATCGCGGTTGCCCACGCGCCCGCTCAGCCAGCCGCGCAGCCACCGGTGGTGGTCGCGGTACAACGTGGCCAGGTGCGGGTGGGAAGCGTGCATGCGTAGGGCGCCGATGCGCACGGATCGAAATGAGAATGATTCGCAAGTATGGCATCGGCAGGCCGGCCGTGCCAGTCCTTGCCCGCCGATTGCGCCGGATCAACGCGGTGCCCACGGGCGCCGGCGCATGCTTGCCACAGCCTGACCGATCCCCGGGTGCAGTCGCAGCCGCCCTTGAAACGCGGTGGCGCAACCGCATCTTCCCTGCATCGCCGGCGCGGGCCGGCTCTGTAACCGATGAGGATTCGCAATGCGGATGGACAAGCTCACCTCGCGTTTCCAGCAGGCGCTGGCAGACGCACAGTCGCTGGCCGTGGGCCGCGACAACAGCATCATCGAACCGGCTCACCTGTTCAGCGCGCTGCTGGACCAGCAGGGCGGCAGCACGCGGCCGTTGCTGGCCCAGGCCGGGGTGAACGTGCCGGTGCTGCGCGAGCGCCTGGCCGAGGCGCTGGATGCACTGCCGAAGGTATCCGGGCAGGCCGGCAACGTGTCGCTGGGCAATGACCTGGGGCGCCTGCTGAACCACACCGACAAGCTGGCCCAGCAGAATGGCGATGCCTTCATCGCCAGCGAATGGTTCGTGCTGGCCGCGCTGGAAGACGGCGGCACGCTGGGCATGGCGCTGCGCGCCGCCGGCGCCGACAAGACCCGCCTGCAGGCGGCCATCGACAAGCTGCGTGGCGGCGAGAACGTGCAGTCGGAAAACGCCGAAGAGCAGCGCCAGGCGCTGGAGAAGTACACCATCGACCTGACCGCGCGCGCCGAGAGCGGCAAGCTGGACCCGGTAATCGGCCGCGATGAAGAAATCCGCCGCACCATCCAGGTGCTGCAGCGCCGGACCAAGAACAACCCGGTGCTGATCGGCGAACCCGGCGTGGGCAAGACCGCGATCGTCGAAGGCCTGGCCCAGCGCATCGTCAACGACGAAGTGCCCGAAGGCCTGCGCGGCAAGCGCGTGCTGTCGCTGGACATGGGCGCGCTGATTGCCGGCGCCAAGTTCCGCGGCGAGTTCGAGGAGCGCCTGAAGGGCGTGCTGAACGACCTGGCCAAGAGCGAAGGGCAGATCATCCTGTTCATCGACGAACTGCACACCATGGTCGGCGCCGGCAAGGCCGACGGTGCGATGGATGCCGGCAACATGCTGAAGCCGGCGCTGGCGCGTGGCGAACTGCATTGCGTGGGTGCCACCACGCTGGACGAGTACCGCAAGTACATTGAAAAGGACGCCGCGCTGGAGCGCCGTTTCCAGAAGGTGTTCGTGGGCGAGCCGTCGGTGGAGGACACCATCGCGATCCTGCGTGGCCTGAAGGAAAAGTACGCCGTGCACCATGGCGTGGAGATCACCGACCCGGCCATCGTCGCCGCTGCGACGCTGTCCAACCGCTACATCACCGACCGCCAGCTGCCCGACAAGGCCATCGACCTGATGGACGAGGCCGCCTCACGCCTGCGCATGGAGATCGACTCCAAGCCGGAAGAACTGGATCGCCTGGAACGCCGCTTGATCCAGCTGAAGATCCAGCGCGAGATGCTGAAGAAGGAAAAGGACGATGCGTCGCGGCAGCGTCTGGCCGATCTGGAAAATGACATTGATGGCCTGGAGCGCGAGTTCTCCGATCTGAACGAAATCTGGAAGTCGGAGAAGGCCGCCCTGCAGGGGGCGACCAAGATCAAGGAACAGGTGGAACAGGCCAAGCTGGACCTGGAAGCTGCCCAGCGCCGCCAGGATTTCGCGCGCATGAGCGAGATCCAGTACGGCCTGCTGCCGCAGCTTGAAAAGCAGCTGGCCGCTGCCCAGGAAGCGGAGAGCAACGACTTCAAGCTGGTGCAGGACCGGGTGACCGACGAGGAAATCGCCGAGGTGGTTTCGCGCTGGACCGGCATTCCGGTGAACAAGATGCTGGAAGGCGAGCGCGACAAGCTGCTGCGCATGGAAGAGGTGTTGCATAACCGCGTGGTCGGCCAGGAAGAAGCGATCAAGGTCGTTTCCGATGCCGTGCGCCGTTCGCGTGCCGGGCTGTCCGACCCGAACCGGCCGGCAGGCTCGTTCCTGTTCCTGGGCCCGACCGGCGTGGGCAAGACCGAGCTGTGCAAGTCGCTGGCCGAGTTCCTGTTCGACAGTGCCGACGCGATGATCCGCATCGACATGAGCGAGTTCATGGAAAAGCACAGCGTCGCCCGTCTGATCGGCGCGCCCCCGGGCTACGTGGGCTATGAAGAGGGCGGCTATCTGACCGAGGCCGTGCGTCGTCGCCCGTACTCGCTGATCCTGCTGGATGAGGTGGAGAAGGCACACACCGATGTCTTCAATATCCTGCTGCAGGTCCTGGACGATGGCCGCCTGACCGACGGCCAGGGCCGCACCGTGGACTTCCGCAACACCGTCATCGTGATGACCTCGAACCTGGGCTCGCACCAGATCCAGGACATGAGCGGCGACGACAGCCCGGAGGCCTACACGCAGATGAAGGCGGCGGTGATGGGTGTGGTGCAGGCGCACTTCCGCCCGGAGTTCATCAACCGCCTGGACGACATCGTGGTGTTCCACCCGCTGGACAAGCAGCAGATCAAGCAGATCGCGCGCATCCAGATGCGCGGCCTGGAAAAGCGCCTGGCCGAGCGCGGGCTGAAGCTGGTGGTGTCCGATGCGGCGTTCGACCTGCTGGGCAACGTGGGCTTCGACCCGGTGTATGGTGCGCGGCCGTTGAAGCGTGCCATCCAGTCGCAGCTGGAGAATCCGCTGGCGCAGAAGATCCTGTCCGGTGCGTTCGCCAACGGCGATACCATCGAGGTAGGCAACGATGGCGGCCAGCTGGTGTTTGCCAAGGCCTGATGCAGTTGTGTGCGTCCCCGCCTACGGGCGGGGGCGTACCGGGCGGTAGCGCCCGTTATCGCCGACACCGCTGCCGCGGGTATCTACGTTGGCGCACAGTCTTTCTTTTCCGCACAGAACCACGTCGGCGCGGTTGTAGGCGCGCAGCAGCTGGGCCTCGACCTGGTTGCGCTTGATCTCGGTGGTATACCGATCGCCCAGCCACACCGCACCGGCCAACAGGGTGGTGCCGCTGGCCAAGGCGATGGTCACGCTTTTCCACAGCACACCGCGCGACGTGAGTTGCAGGCGCTTCACTTCTGCAGCCAGCGCGTCGGTGCTGCGGCCAAGATGCTCTGCTGAGGCGGTCAGTTGCTGCTCGTAAGCGCCCATGGGGGCGAGCAGGGCGTGCTTGACGGCGGCGCTGCCCTCGCGGGTCAATCCAGCAATGGCGTTGTCCGCGCTGCGGCGGAACTGCTGTGGCAACGATTGCGTGAGGCCGTTCAGTGCGGCCGACAGATGTGACTGCTGCTGGGCCATTTCCGTGCAGATCCGCTGGTAGCGCTCCATCAGCAGGGCGGTCTTGCTGATCAGTTCCTCAAGTTCGCGCTCATCCATGGTCCTGTCTCCCCTGGATCAGCGACGCATGGCGGGCGCCTGCGTTTCCTGCTGCAGGCCATGCTGACGTGCCTGTTCCTGGGCGTGCTCGCGCGTCGCGTCTTCTGCGTTCACCTGATTGCGCGCCTGCTGGTTCAGTGCCTGGCCGGCCTCACCGGTGGACATCTGCTGGTTGAGGATCTTGAAACGCTCGGGGTCTGCGTTGAGCAGCTCGTCCAGGCGTTGGCTCAAGGGGGACGCCGTCTGGAACTGGGGACGCTCGCGCTGCGGACCGCCGTGGGAGCCGGGCGCATTGCGGTGTTCAGCGGGGTTGAAAGGATGCGCGGCGCGCTTTGCTGCCTCAGCCTGGCGCTCTGCGTAGGCGCCGGGTTCATCCGGGCCACGGAGCGTGTGCACGACGTCCAGCACCAGGCCGGGTCCGCCACGTCCGATCACCGTCGCGGTCGCGCGCATCTGATGGATGCTTGTGCGATAGGCGTCGACTCTTCGCTGATCCTCAGGATCCGTGATCCGTGCTGACGGGTCATCCAGTACTGATTTGATTTCGACGCCGTCTTCGACCCGATCGACAAAGTGCTTCATCCGGTGCGAATCGGACAGCGCGATGGCAGGCAGCGGAGCTCGGGTTGCGGCGGAGAGTACTCCAGGCAGGCGGGAAGCGAGCTCTGCGCCGCGCAGGGTGGCCAGTTCGCCCGGCAAGGCATACATCTCGACCCTGCCGTAGTGCTTGCCGGCCGCGCTGACGAAGTCGCCGGCGGTGACATGGTTGACGAAGGTCGCCGCATGCGCCGGCTGTCCGCTGGGAATGCGATAGCCCAGGCTGGCCGCGCCATACGGGTTGAATGCGTCGCCGGGAAGATCATGGTGATGGCCGGTGACCTGCGCCATGCCGCCACCGAGCGAGTGGCCAGTGACGGAAAGCTGGGTGCCATCGCGCTCGGCCATGACCTTGGCCTGTCGGGTCAGTTCCAACGCATCCTTGAGCTGCGCATTGAAGCGCGTGGTGACCATGCCGAGGTCGACGAGGCCATCCTTCAGCAGCTCGCGGTCGAACTCGGTGCCGCGGTGGGCTACGACGTAGTCGCCTGTCCTCACGCTTCTGTAGATGGAGCCTTGGTAGCCGCTGGGCCTGTCCAGATGCTGCACTACTTCATATTCTTCATTTCCGCCTGGTCCAGCTTTCAAGGTTCCAGGTGTCCCATCGGCTTTGATGGGAGGCGGGTCGTACACAGCCATTGCCAGATCGGCTCTTACGGATCTGCTCATTGTTCATGCGTCCTTGCGTTGATTGAGATGCTGTAGGAGAAAAATCTGTCGTAATCAGATAATGCAACTTCTCTTTCGAATCGCTCTTGCGACAAGCTGGATGCTGGGTATACGTTTCCGTCGTCCAGTAAAGGCACAAATGCCTTCGCTGCAAAGCGCGTCTGTTCCTTATGTGCTGGGGATGCGCTGATGGAGAAGTATGCAATTGACTTGGTGGATGGCGCTCTAAGATTGGCGCTTATCCGTACAAGGTTCCAACTGCACTCCCCGCGACCGAAGTAGTTTGATGGTTTCATGCCATCGCGATAGAACTCCCCTACGAAGGTAGCGTCGCTGACTTTTCGGAGCTGGATCGGAAGCGAATACCGCTCGATTCCGTATCTGACGCCTTCAAAGTTGTCTATGGGTGGTAGGCATCCTTCGTCGGCAATTTCGTAGTCCGCCGACGTCGCGGAAATGAACATCTCCTCCGGCGCGTCATGCGTAGTAACCACCACCTCATACGCCTCTTTCGGCGAGGGATTGGCTTCATACGGCGGCGCGCGCTCCTTGCTTCCGCAGGCGCCGAGCAGCATCAGCAGGCTCAACAACAGGAGGCGCCCGAATGAAACCCGGCACGTGCCGTCGGGGTGATCTTTGATCTCATCCATGCCACGCTCCATCACCGGGGATTGTCCCAACGATACGGCTGCGCAGGTGCACACTTCCGTTCTGCGAGTCGGCTGTGCCTGTTATGTGGCATTGATCTCAGTTTCATCGCAGGAATTCACCGGCTGCTGGACGATGGCTCTGCCGATTGCGTCACCCGCTGCTGCTGGCCTGCCGAAACGCGTAATGCTATGGATGCCACTGGCGCTCGCCGGTCCCTCGGCTTCCAAACCCCAGGAGAAGGAGTTCCATCCATGACATCCCGACTCATCCTGTTGCGTCTCACCCTTGGCGCACTGCTTGCGCCTGCAGTGGCGCTGGCAGCCAGCACCGAGCAGGCCCGCCTGCCGGCCATGCCCGGTTACGCACAAGCCCACCAGGACACCGATCCGCAGGGCAACCGCCTGATCGAATACGTACCGCAGGGCCAGACCGTGCAGGACTGGACCGACATGATCACCGTCAACACCGCGCCCCACGCTGCCAACGCCACCCCGCGCGAGTTCCTGGGCATCATCGAAGCCGGCTGGAAGCTGGCCTGCCCCGATGCTCAGGCCAACTGGGTAGGCGAGGGCGTGGAGGAGGGCCGCCCCTTCGCGGTGCTGATGCTCGGTTGCCCGCGCAATCCCGGTACCGGCAAGCCGGAGTTCACCTGGATCAAGGGCATCCAGGGGCTGCAGGACTTCCACACCGTGCAGAAGGCATTCCGCGCCGAACCCGAACCGAAGGATGTGGTGACCTGGATGGGCTGGTTGCGCGACGTCGCCCTGTGCGGCAATGGCCAGGCCCCCGCCTGCGTGCCCGACGCGCGCTGATAGCCAGCGGTACGGGCGTTATCACCATGCGCTCTCAGGAAGGTGCGCGCGCTGCCCTATGGTGGCGGTTTCCCGCCTGGAGGGTGTGCAATGAGCGATCCGCAGTGGCAACTGGAAACCCTGGCCGTGCATGGCGGCTACCGTCCCGACCCAACCACGCGTGCGGTGGCGGTGCCGATCTACCAGACCGTGGCCTACGCCTTCGATGACACCCAGCACGGCGCGGACCTGTTCGACCTGAAGGTGCCGGGCAACATCTACACGCGCATCATGAATCCCACCACTGATGTGCTGGAGCAGCGTCTGGCCGCGCTGGAAGGCGGCATCGGGGCGCTGGCCCTGGCCTCGGGCCAGGCGGCGATCACCTATGCAATCCAGACCATTGCCGAGGCAGGCGACAACATCGTGGCGGCCAGTGCGCTGTACGGCGGCAGCCTGAACCTGCTGGCGCACACGCTGCCGCAGTACGGCATCCAGGCGCGGTTCGCCGACCCGGCCGATCCGGCCGCGTTCGCCGCGCTGATCGATGCGCGCACCAAGGCGGTGTTCGTCGAATCCATCGGCAACCCGCGCGGCAATGTCACCGACATAGCGGCCATTGCCGAGGTGGCACACGCCGCTGGCGTGCCGCTGATTGTGGACAACACCGTGGCCACACCCTTCCTGTTGCGCCCGTTCGAGCACGGTGCCGACATCGTGGTGCATTCGCTCACCAAGTACCTGGGCGGCCACGGCAACAGCCTGGGCGGGGCGATCATCGATTCGGGTCGTTTCGACTGGGCCGCGCACGCGCAGCGCTTTCCACGCCTGAACCAGCCCGACCCCAGCTACCACGGCGTGGTGTACACCGAAGCGCTCGGGCCGGCCGCCTATATCGGCCGCGCGCGGGTAGTACCGTTGCGCAACACCGGCGCTGCGCTGTCGCCGTTCAATGCCTTCCTGATCCTGCAGGGCATTGAAACACTGGCACTGCGCATGGAGCGGATCAACGCCAACGCGCTGGCCGTAGCGAACTTGCTGAAGACGCACCCGAAGGTGGCCTGGGTGCGCTATGCCGGCCTGCCTGACGACCCCGAACACGCCGCCGCGCAGCGCTACCTGGGCGGGCACGGTTCCGGCGTCCTGACCTTCGGCCTGCCGGGCGGTCGCGCGGCAGGGGCGCGCTTCCTGGATGCGTTGAAGCTGTTTACCCGGCTGGTGAACCTGGGCGATGCCAAGTCGCTGGCCACCCACCCGGCCTCGACCACGCACCGTCAGCTGGATGCTGCAGGCCTGGCCCGGGCCGGCGTGAGCGAGGATACGGTACGACTGTCGATCGGCATCGAGCATATCGGCGACCTGCAGGCCGATCTGCAGCAGGCGCTGGACAGCGCCTGATAGCCGCACGCTTGGTCGTCATCGCCGAAGGCGATCACCACCGGCCGCGCGATGCGTTACGGTGGAACTGCCTCTCCAAGGCGTGGCAAACATGGCAATGCAGATCCCCGGCGGGTGCGGGCCCGCCGGGGATTTTTTGTTCCGCCGATTTCCGTATCCGCGCATGGCGTGGATCTACCGTGTCGACCAAGGTCGACACCTACCCATAGCCGTTACACCACCGGAATGCTGTTCTGCCCCAGATTCCGGTACGGCGGGGTGGACATGATCATTTCCGCCAGCGAATAGGCCAGCTCGCGCTCGGCCATCACCGTGCCGTCGGCGCCGTGTTCCAGTAGATGCTTCACTTCGGCATCGCTGTGCGCGCGTGCCAGCAGGGTCAGGTCGGGATTGATGGCGCGCAGCTTGGCCAGCGCTTCACCGGCTTCCAGCGGCTGCGGAATGGCCAGCACGGCGATCTTGGCGCGCTCGGGATGGGCCTCGGCCAGCACCCGGTCGGCGGCCGCACTGCCGCGGATGGCGGCCAGGCCCTTGGCATGGGCCTGCTCGACATGTTCCTTGTTGTCGTCGATCACCAGCACCGGCACGCCGCGGTCGCGCAGCACCTGGGCCAGCTCGCTGCCCACCCGGCCGTAGCCGATCACGATGGCGTGGTCATGCAGATCGCGCGAAGGGCCGGTGGCCTCTTCCGGTTCCGGCGCCTGCGGCAGCTGCTCCTGCTTGGCCTGCCAGCGGTCCAGCAGGCCGAACACCAGTGGGTTCAGCATGATCGACACCAGCGCACCGGCCAGCACCAGCGACTGGCCTTCCTTGGGCAGGATCTGCAGCGCCACGCCCAGGCCGGCGATGATGAAGGCGAATTCGCCGATCTGCGCCAGGCTGGCCGAGATGGTCAGCGCGGTGCTGGTGGGGTGGCCGAAGGCGCGCACGATGAAGAACGCAGCGGCCGACTTGCCGAACATGATGATCGCCACCGTCGCCAGCACCTGCCAGGGGTGCTGCACGATGATGTTGGGGTCGAACAGCATGCCCACCGAGACGAAGAACAGCACCGCGAAGGCGTCGCGCAGCGGCAGCGAATCGTGCGCCGCCTTGTGGCTGAGCTCCGATTCGTTCAACAGCATGCCGGCGAAGAAGGCGCCCAGCGCGAAGGACACACCGAACAGCATGGCCGAGCCGAACGCCACGCCCAGCGCGATGGCCAACACCGACAGGGTGAACAGTTCGCGCGAACCGGTGCCGGCAATGCGTTCCAGGATCCACGGAATGACCCGGCGGCCGACCACCAGCATCACCGCCACGAACAGGCCCAGCTGCACGAACGTCCAGCCGATATCGGCCAGCACGCTGCCCAGGGTGTGGGTTTCCTTGGCGGCATCGGGGCCGAACACACCGGCAAGTACCGGCATCATCACCAGTGCCAGCACACAGGCCAGGTCTTCCACGATCAGCCAGCCGACGGCGATCTTGCCGCGCATGGTTTCCAGCAGGCGCCGCTCTTCCATGGCCCGCAGCAGCACCACGGTACTGGCGGTGGCCAGCGAGAAACCGAAGATGACCCCGTGCAGCGCCGGCCAGCCCATCAACCAGGCCACGCCCCAGCCGAGCAGGGTAGCGACGGCGATCTGGCCGATCGCACCGGGAATGGCGATGGCCTTCACCGCCATCAGGTCCTTCAGGGAAAAGTGCAGGCCGACGCCGAACATCAGCAGCATCACGCCCAGCTCGGCCAGCTGGTTGGCCAGCGCCTGGTCGGCCACGAAGCCGGGGGTGAACGGGCCGACGCAGATGCCAGCGACCAGATAGCCGACCAGAGGCGACAAGCGCAGCTTGTTGGCCAGGGCACCGAAGATGAAGGCGAGCCCCAGGCCAACGGCCACGATGTTGATCAGGTCGGTGTCATGGTGCATCGGCACTCGCAGGTAATCGGGGGATGCCCCGATTTTCACCGATGCGGCCACATACGGCAAACCGAAAATGCGAACGGGGTCAAAGCCCTTTTCTGGCGAAAAGGAATCTGACCCCGGGGCAGCACCGCCGGGCGTGGCCCGGCGCTACCGTTATCGCTTACCAGTTGTACTTGATGCGGCCGTAGACATACGCGCCGTTGAAGCCGAAAGGCGAGTAGTTGCTGTAGGGCAGCATGCCGAAGGTCGAGTTCTGCAGGTCTTCGGTGCGGTCCGGGTATTCGTCCAGCAGGTTGTCCGCGCCCAGGGTCAGGGTCCAGTTGCTGCTCGGCTTGTAGCTGACCGAGGCATCGAGCACCCACTTGTCGCCGTAGGTCTGGTCACGCAGGGCGGTGGCGGAGTTGCGCACGGTGAATTCGCCGTAGCGGGTGGCCGCCAGGCCCAGTTCCCAGTGGTCCGAACGCCAAGTGCCGCTGACAATGGTCTTGTCGCGCGGGAAGCTGTCTTCGATGCGGCCGATCTCATCACGGCCGATCAGCGACTGGGTCAGGCCCAGCGTGCTGAATACCGCCGGGGTGCCGCCCACGCGACGCACTTCGGTGTCGTTGTAGCTGTAGGCGGCGGTCAGTTCCAGGCTGCTGGCGCTGAACGGAATGGTGTAGCTGGACACGAAGTCCACGCCGCGGGTGCGGGTATCCAGGCCGTTGGTGAAGTACGAGAACGCGGTGACCTGCGGCAGCCCCAGGCCGGCCAGCAGGTTGCTGGTGGCGGTGTTGGTGGTGATGCTGGAGGACAGCGCGATGCGGTCATCGATGTCGATCTGGTACGCATCCACGGTCACGTACAGGCGGTCCACCGGCTGCAGCACCAGGCCCACGCTGTAGCTGGTGGAGGTTTCAGCCTTCAGCGGCGAAGCGCCCAGTGCCTGTGCGGCGGTGCTGGTGGTCGGGAAGGTGCCGCGTTCGACGAACACGCCGTTGGTGAACTGGCTGGTGACCGCCTGGTAGCCCTGCTGGGCCAGCGACGGTGCGCGGAAGCCGCTGGAAGCGGTGGCACGCAGTGCGACCTTGTCGGTGAAGGCGTAGCGCGCCGACAGCTTGCCCGAGAAGCGATCACCGAAGTCCGAGTAATCCTCGTAGCGACCGGTGATGCCGGCCGAGAACTTGTCGGTCAGGTCTGCTTCCAGGCCGGCGTAGACCGCGTAGTTGTGGCGGTCGGCATGCACTTCATTGGTGGGGGTGAAGCCGCCGAAGCCCTGCGCGCCGCTGCCGGTGTAGGAGTTCAGCTCGCCCGGGTTCTGGTCCCACTTTTCCTTGCGGTACTCACCGCCGAAGGACAAGGTGACCGGATAGGCCAGGCCCCAGTCCAGCGACTTGGTGATATCGGCATTGAACACGTCCTGCTGGTACTTCAGCGTGCCGTCGTAGAACGAGCGCGGGCTGGTCGCACCGAGGCTGTAGTTGATGCTGTTGCGGGTGTGGAAGTCCAGGGTGTTCTCGCCGTGGTTCAGGCTGAGGTCCCAGGTCCAGCCACTGTCGGTGTTGCCCTTGACCCCGGCCACCACCGAGCGGTCCTTGGAATACTGGTTGATTTCCGGCACGAAGCCGTCCGGGTAGACCTGGGCCAGCAGCGCGCTCTGGCCGTTGTGGTTGCGCGAGCGGTAGAACGCGAACGAGGTGATGTCGCGGTTGCTGAGGATCGCGTTGGCGTAGCCGGTGATGTGGTCGCTGAAGTCGAAGCTGGCGTTGGCCGACACGGCGGTGGCGTCCACCTTCGGGTCGCCCACCACGAAGGTGGTTTCGCCGATGGACGGGTAGTTCACCGTGTTCGGGGTGGTGCCGCGGTACGGGCCGGCGCGGTTGCTTTCATCCTGCTGGCTGATCTGGCCGGCCACGTGCACGCGGCCACGGCCGCCGCCGAACTCCAGGCCGGTATCGCCGGAGAGCTGGTACTTGTTGCCGTCACCGGCCGAGTACTGGCCGTAGTCGACCGCCAGGCTGCCGCCACTGCCGCTGCCCTTCAGCACGATGTTGATGACGCCGGCGATGGCGTCCGAGCCGTACTGCGCCGACGCACCGTCGCGCAGCACTTCCACGCGCTCGATGGCGGCGATCGGAATGGCGTTGATATCCACCGCCGACGAACCGCGGCCGATGGTGCCGTTGACGTTGATCATGGCCGAGGTATGGCGGCGCTTGCCGTTCACCAGCACCAGGACCTGGTCGGGCGACAGGCCGCGCAGCTGCGCCGGGCGCACGCCGCTGGTGCCGTCGGTCAGGGCCGGGCGCGGGAAGTTCAGCGAGGGCAGGGCGCGCGACAGCGCCGTGGCCAGTTCACCGCTGCCGGTGGACTGCAGGATTTCCGGGGTGATGATGTCGATGGGCGACTGCGATTCGGCCACGGTACGGTCGGCCACGCGGGTACCGGTGACGATCACCGTGTCCAGGGTGTTGGCGGCGGTGCCGGTCTGCTGGGCCAGGGCGGCGAACGAGGAACCACCGAGGGCGACAGCGACGGCGGCGGCGATCAGGCTGGTCTTGCGGGTCATCGGGAGGGGGCTCCGGTTGGCGGGGGCGGGCACCGGAATCGACATCACAGGGTGAGGCGGACGACGGTTGTTGCGGTGCGCAATGCAGGAATTAACGGGATATTCAGTGCCTGTCAAATGGTGGTAACAGGAAAAAATGTTGCCGTGGCAACCATTTAGCTGTGACAGGCAGTGAAGCGGGGGGAGGGGCCGGGGGCTGCGCGGGGCCGACGCGGGAGAGAGTTGGCCTGCCACCGCGCATCCCGGGGCGCGTCAAGTATTCGTTAACGCTAGAATTGCGTCGCAGGAACAGTGCTCACCAGCACATTCCATTCGGTTATATGGACGCCTTCCCCCATGATTTCGCTTCGTAATTTCGCCTTGCGCCGCGGCGAGCGGCTGCTGTTGTCCAACGTCGACCTGACCCTGCACGCCGGTTACCGGGTGGGCGTGGTTGGCCGTAACGGGGCCGGCAAGTCCAGCCTGTTCGCTGCAGTGAAGGGCGAACTGGAAGCCGACAAGGGCGATGTGGACCTGCCCGGCAAGGTGCGCATCGCCAGCGTGGCCCAGGAAACCCCGTCGCTGCCCGACCCGGCGCTGAGCTTCGTGCTGGGTGGCGATACCGAAGTGGCCGCGGTGCTGGCCGCCGAGGCCGATGCCACCGCCCGCGAAGACTGGGAAGCGGTGGCCGAAGCGCATACGCGCATGGCTGAGCTGAACGCCTACGACGCCGAAGCGCGCGCCGGCAAGCTGCTGCACGGCCTGGGCTTCCCGGCCGAGACCCACCACCGCGCGGTGTCCTCGTTCTCCGGCGGCTGGCGCGTGCGCCTGAACCTGGCGCGCGCGCTGATGATGCCCAGCGACCTGCTGCTGCTGGACGAACCGACCAACCACCTGGATCTGGACGCGGTGTACTGGCTGGAACAGTGGCTGCTGAAGTACCCGGGCACCCTGCTGCTGATCTCGCACGACCGCGAGTTCCTGGACAACGTGGCCACCCACACCCTGCACCTGCACGGTGGCGGGGCCAAGCTGTACCCCGGTGGCTACACCGACTTCGAGCGCCAGCGCGCCGAACAGCTGCGCCAGCAGCAGATCGCGCACGAGAAGGAACAGGCCGAGCGCGCCCACCTGCAGAGCTTCATCGACCGCTTCAAGGCGCAGGCCAGCAAGGCGGCGCAGGCGCAGAGCCGCATGAAGCGACTGGCCAAGCTGGCCGGTACCGAAGCGGTGCGTGCCGAGCGTGAATTCCGCATCGAATTCGCACCGCCGGCCAGGCTGCCGTTCTCGCTGATCCGCCTGAACCATGTCGAGGCTGGTTATGGCAGCGACGCGGTGATCCTCAACAACGTGGGCTTCGGCCTGGAAGCGGGCCAGCGCATCGGCCTGCTGGGCCCCAACGGCGCCGGTAAGACCACCCTGGTGAAGACCCTGGTGGGTGAGCTGAAGCCGATTGCCGGCGAGCGCTCGGCGCACCCGGACCTGCGCATCGGCTACTTCGCCCAGCACACGGTGGAATCGCTGCACGAAGGGCAGTCGCCGATCGAGCATTTCCGCGAGATCGCCCCGGACGCGCCGAACCAGGCCTTCCGCGATTTCCTGGGTAAGTGGAATTTCCCCGGTGACCGCGCCTTCGAGCCGGTCGACGGTTTTTCCGGTGGCGAGCGCGCGCGCCTGGCGCTGGCCCTGATCGCCTGGCAGCAGCCGAACGTGCTGCTGCTGGACGAACCGACCAACCACCTGGATCTGGAGATGCGCGAGGCGCTGGCCGAAGCGCTGGCCACCTTCGAGGGCGCCATCGTGATGGTGTCGCATGACCGCCATCTGATCGGCCTGGTCTGCGATACCTACTGGCGCGTGGCCGATGGTGTGGTCGAGCCGTTCGATGGCGACCTGGATGCCTACGCCGCCTGGCTGCGCACCCGTCCGCAGGCACAGGGCACCAAGGCGCGCATGGAGCAGGTGGAAGAGCCGGTGGTGGTCAAGACCGCACCGGTGGCGCAAGTGGTGCAGAAGAAGCCGGCCAACCCGCACAAGCTGGCCAGCGCGGAAGCCAAGGTGGCCGAGCTGGAAGCCAGCCTGGCCGAGCTGGACCGCCAGCTGGCCGACCCGGCCAACTACGCCGATGCCACCCGCATGGCCGTGCTGGGGCGCGAGCGCGAGACTGCTGCCGCGCAGCTGGAAAAAGCCGAAGCGGCGTGGATGGAATTGCTGGAAGCCTGATGGCGTCCGCCGGGCACGGCCCGGCGGCTTTCCCCGATCCGCTGCGCTCGCCGGGCATGGCCCGGCGCTACCGAGGCACCGCGAACGCGGGTAGCGCCGGGCCGTGCCCGGCGGCATCAGCGGTATTCGCGATCCATCGGTAGCGCCGGGCCGTGCCCGGCGGCATCAGCGGCGTACGCGATCCATCGGTAGCGCCGGGCCATGCCCGGCGGCATCAGCGGTATTCGCGATCCATCGGTAGCGCCGGGCCATGCCCGGCGGCATCAGCGGCGTACGCGATCCATCGGTAGCGCCGGGCCGTGCCCGGCGGCATCAGCGGCGTACGCGATCCATCGGTAGCGCCGGGCCATGCCCGGCGGCATCGGCGTACGCGATCCATCGGTAGCGCCGGGCCATGCCCGGCGGCATCACCCGCCCTGCGCCTGCAACCATTCGCGGAATCGCTTGGCCGGTTCGCGTTCGCTGCGCGAGCGCAGCCGGGTCAACCAGTAGCGGCCCAGCTCCAGCGTGGTGGCAAACGGCTGCAGCAGGCGCCCTTCGGCCAGTTCCTGTTCGAACATGCGCAGCGGCAGCAGCGCCACGCCGGCGCCACCGGCTGCAGCGGCAGCCAGGGTCAGCGAAGAGTCGAACACCGGGCCTCTGGCCTCCACGCCGCTGGTGGCGGCCGCCTGCAGCCAGCGCGGCCATTCGTCGCTGCGGTACGAGCGCAGCAGCGTCACCGCGGCCAGATCGCGGGGGTGCTTCAACCGGCGCGCCAGCGCGGGCGCACACAGCGGCGCGAAGGGTGCCTCCAGGATGGCCGTGCAGTGTTGCCCCTGCCAGTCGCCCTCACCGAAGCGGATGGCCAGGTCCAGTCCTTCGCCGGCCAGATCGATACGGTTGTTGTGGGTCTGCAGGCGCAGCTCGATATCCGGGTGCGCTGCCTCGAAGGCCGCCATGCGCGGCAGCAGCCAACCGGTGGCGAACGTGCCCACCACCCCGATCGTCAGCACCTCGCGCGCTGGCCCACCGGTGTAGCGGGCGATGCTGGCCGAGATGCGCTCGAACGCTTCATGCAGCACCGGGAACAGTGCGGCGCCCTCGTCGGTGAGTGCTACCCCGCGTGGCAGGCGGTGGAACAGGCGGATGCCCAGCCGGTCTTCCAGCCCACGGATCTGGTGGCTCAACGCGGCTTGGCTGACGCACAGCTCCAGCGCCGCACGGGTGAAGTTCTGGTGGCGGGCCGCGGCCTCGAAGGCGCGCAGGGCGTTGAGCGGCAGGGTGGGGTGCAGCATCGGGAGGTGTGAGGCAGGCTGATGGGTGCATCCTAGCGTGTTAACCCATGCAGCCGTCAAATAAAGGGTTGAACACGTCAGGCATTAGATTTGTTTATGTCTTGCCCTGAAAACTCGCGTTGGTCACGTGTGCACCACGCTTTCAATAATCCGGGTTCGTTTCCCGGAGCCCGCCCATGCACGCCCGCCGTCGATTCCTGCAACTCAGTGGTGCCGCCATCGCATCGTCCCTGCTTGCGCCCGCCTTGGCGCGGGCCGCCGCGCCTGCCCCTGCCAGCCCGGCCATGTCCGCCGCCATTGCCGGTGCGGTGGATTTCGCCGCGCTGGAAAAAGCCAGCGGCGGCCGCCTTGGCGTGACCGTGCTGGATACCGGCAGCGGCCGTCGCCTGGGCGGGCACCGCCAGGACGAGCGCTTCCCGATGTGCAGTACGTTCAAATCGATGCTGGTGGCCCACATCCTGAGCCTGGCCGATGCCGGTCGCCTTTCGCTGGACACCCGCGTGCCGATCACCGAACGGGATCTGTTGTCCTACGCCCCGGTAGCCCGCCGCCATGTCGGCAAGGACCTGAGTGTGCGCGACCTGTGCCGGGGCACGCTGACCACCAGTGACAACACCGCCGCCAACCTGCTGCTGGGGGTGAACGGGGGGCCGGCGGCGCTGACCGCCTTCCTGCGCGCGCAGGGCGACACGGTCACCCGCAATGATCGCTACGAGCCGGACATGAACCGTTTCGCGAAGGGCGACCCGCGCGACACCACCAGCCCGGCGGCGATGGCAGCCAGTCTGGCCCGGTTCGCGGTGGGCGATGGCCTTCCTCCGCCCTCGCGGCTGCAGTTCGCCGATTGGCTGGTCGACAACCAGACCGGCGATGCCTGCCTGCGCGCGGGCCTGGGCCCGCGCTGGCGGGTGGGTGACAAGACCGGCAGCAATGGTGAGGACACGCGCAATGACATCGCCGTGCTGTGGCCACGTGCGGGCGGTACGCCGTGGGTCATCACCGCGTATCTGCAGGGCGCCAGCGTGGACGAGGCGCAGCGCGCTGCAGTGCTGGCGCGTGTCGGCGCACTGGCCGATGCACTGATCGGCTGAAGTGCAGCGGCGCGGTGCGGGGTCGGAGCCGCTTCCGGTGTAAACGGATTCGACCCCAGTGCGTCAGCTGGCTGGTGTGTCGCTGCCTTCTACCGCGGCCAGGAAATCACGGCCCCAGCGGTCCACGTCGTAGTACTCCACGATGCCCTGCAACTGGCGCAGGCGCGCGCTGGCCTCTTCTTCGGGCATGGACAGCGCCTGCAGCAGGCCGGCGGCCAGATCGGCCGGGTCGTGCGGATTGGTCAGCACCGCGCCCTTCAACTCGGCCGCCGCGCCGGCGAACTCGCTCAGCACCAGCACGCCGGGCGTGCCTTCAATGCCCTGGGTGGCGACGAATTCCTTGGCCACCAGGTTCAGGCCATCACGCAGCGGGGTGATCCACATCACCTGCGCGGCGGCGTAGTGCGCCACCACCTGTTCGAACGGCAGGGCCTGGGCGAAGAAGCGCACCGGCGTCCAGTCCAGCCGCGAGAAGCGGCCATTGATGCGGCCAACCGCCTGTTCGATCTGGTTCTGCAGCGTGCGGTAGACGGTCATCTCGCGCGCGGCTGGCACGCAGACCATCAGCAGGGTGACCTTGCCGCAGTGCTCGGGGTGCTGTTCCAGCACGCGTTCGAAGGCTTCCAGTTTGGCCAGGGTGCCCTTGGTGTAGTCCAGCCGTTCCACCGACAGCACCAGCTTGCGTGCGCCGATCTCGCGGCGCAGCTTGAACAGATCGTTGCGCACCTCGGCACGCGCCAGCAGGTTGCGGATGCGGCGCACGTCGGTGCCCACCGGGTGCGCGCCCAGCGCCACATCGCGGTCGCCCACGCGCAGGCGGGTGGTCATGGTGTCCAGGCCCACCGCGCAGCCATAGGTCAAAAAGCGCGGCGCGCAGCTTTCCCAGGCCAGGCGCTCGGCCGGCATGGCGCCACGCACCACGTCCACGAAGTTTTCCACCTGGCGCGGAATATGGAAGCCGATGTAGTCGCAGCACAGCAGGCTGCCGATGATCTCGCGCCGCCACGGCACCACGTTGAACACATCGGCGGAGGGGAAGTAGGTGTGGTGGAAGAAGGCGATCTTCAGGTCCGGGCGCAGTTCGCGCAGCGCGGCCGGCACCATCCACAGGTTGTAGTCGTGGATCCACACCGTGGCGCCGTGCGCGGCTTCGTCGGCCACGGCCTCGGCGAAACGGCGGTTCACCTTCAGGAACACCTGCCAATCGTCTTCGCGGAACCGCGCGCGTTCCCAGAACACGTGCAGCATCGGCCAGAACGCTTCCTTGGAAAACCGCTTGTAGAAGATGTCCACGTCCTGGCGACTGAGCGGTACGCGGGTGGCGCGCAGGGTCGGGTAGCGCTGCGCGTCCACCTGCACATGGCGCTGGAACGGGCGGTGCTTGGGGTCGTCGATGCCCCAGGCCACCCAGCTGCCGCGCTGGCCACCTTCGAAGAAGCTCAGCAGCGAGGGGATGATGCCGTTCGGCGAACGCGGCGGTCGCTGCACCAGCTTGCCGTCCTCGATGGCTTCATCGAAGGGCAGGCGGTGATAGACCATCACCAGTTCGGCGCCCTGCGCGCGTGCGGCGGCCGGCGCATGCAGGTACGGGTCATCGGCGGCCAGCAGGCCGAAGTGTTCGATGGCTTCCACAATGCCGCCGCAGCCGGGTTCGCGGGCGTGGTAGGTGTTGGCCAGATCAGCGGTGGCTGCAGTCAGCGCTGGCTCCGATTCGCCCACGCACACGCCACGGAAACCGGCCTGGTACATGGACAGGTCGTTCAAGGTATCGCCGGCCACCAGGATGCGCTCGCGCGGCAGTTCCAGCAGGCGCGCCAGCGCGGCCAGGGTGCGGCCCTTGTCGGTGTCCGGCGGCAGGATGTCCAGGTAGCGGTCGGCCGAATACAGCACGTCGCAGCCCAGTTCCGCCGCGGTCTGCTGGATCTGCGCGCGCAACGGGGCCAGCGTGGCCGGATCGCAGAAATAGGAGCAGCGGCGTTCCTGCGGAACATCCTGGCGCTGCAGTGCGGTGAACGGCCGCATCGCTTCGGCCACCACCTGTTCGCCGGGCCAGTGCGCGTCGATCATCGACTGCAGCGGCTGCAAGGGCTGCAGGGTGTGGCCATGCACCACGGTGGCGCCCACGTCGCAGACGATGTAATCGGGGCGGGGAATGGCCGGGTCGGACAACAGCGGCATCACCGCTTCCAGGCCGCGCCCGGTAATGAACACCAGGGCGATGCCCGGGTGCTGGTCCACCAGCCGGTACAGGCGGTGGCGCTGGGCGGCGCTGCCGGCCAGGAAGGTGCCATCCAGGTCGGTGGCCAGGATCAGCTGTGGCCCGGTGGCCGTGCTGCTGGAAAGAAGGGGGTTCGGAATCAGGGTCGGGGACTCGACAGTCAATGCACTTCCTTCGTGGGTACGGTGGGAGATTCGGTTTCCGGCATCAGCTCCAGGGCCGCAGGCGTGGTCCGCAGCATGGGACGGAACGGTGCCGGGTGGGTGCGCAGGCGCGCATGGCGCAGCAGGCGCAGGGCGGTGAAGGCGGCCAGCGCGGTCAGCACGGCGGTGAAGTACAGCGGCAGCGCTGGGGCGCCGTAGCGCTGCATCAGCGCACCGGCCAGCGCCGGCCCGATGGCGGCGCCGATGCCGTGTACCAGCAGCAGGCTGCTGCAGCCGGACAACAGGTCCGGCGTGGGCAGGTAGTCCAGCATATGCGCCACGGCGAACGGATAGAGCGCGAACGCCAGGCCGCCATAGCAGAACACCAGCACGAACATCAGGTGCACCTGCTGCGACAGCGGCGGCAATGCGGCCAGCGCGGCCACGGCGGCGGCCAGCACGCTCAGGCACAGCAGGCCCAGCCGACGGTCATGGCCATCGCTGATCCGGCCCAGCGGCCATTGCAGCAACGCACCGCCGGCAATTGCCGTCAGCATGAACAGCGGCACCTGCGCATCGCGCAGGCCGATCTGTTCGGCATACACCGGCAGCAGGCCCCAGAACGGCCCCATCGCCAGGCCGGACAGCGCGGCGGCGACGGTGGCCACCGGCGCCAGCGCGTACAGGCGCTGCAGCGTCAGCCGCGGCACGCTGGGCACCTCCGGCTGCTGCAGGCGGGTGGCGGTAACCGGCAGCATGGCCGCGCACACCAGCAGGGCAGTGAGCGAAAACATGGTGGCCGCGCCGGTATCGCCGGCCAGCAGCAGCACCTGGCCCAGCGCCAGCGCCGACAGGTTCACCATCATGTAGACCGAAAACACCCGGCTGCGCCGCTGCGGGTCGGGCTCGGCGTTGAGCCAGCTTTCGATCACCGTGTACAGGCCCACCAGTGCTATGCCGGTCACCACGCGCAGCACGATCCAGCCGGCGGCGCTGATCCACAATGGGTGCAGCAGCACGGCCATGGTGGCCAGCGCGGCGTGGAAGGCAAATGCCCGGCTGTGGCCGATGCGGCGGATCAACGGCGGGGCGGTGAAGGTGCCGATGAAATAGCCGGCGAAGTAGGCCGACATGATCCAGCCCAAGGTGCCGGCACTGAAGCCTTCCTGCCCACCGCGAACGGCCAGCAGGGTGCCCAGCAGCCCGCTGCCAGTCAGCAGCAGCGCCACGCCGAGTAACAGGGCCGTCAGCCGCCACATGGGTGCGGCCTCGATGGAATAGGTGGAGAAAACACCTGTCCCACCCTAACACACCCGCATTTCAGCCTCGTTCGATTTGCAGCGCGGCGCAGCCACGCGCATGCTGCGCGCGTTCGTTCCACACGGAAGTCACGATGAGCCATGAACTGATCTACCTGCTGCTGATCTTCGCGCTGCTGGTCATACCGCGCGCGCTGCAGCGCTTCAGCCTGCCGGCGCCGCTTACGTGCCTGCTGTTCGGCATCATCGCCATGCTGTGGCTGGGCGAGCGTTCGCACGATGCGGTGATCGGCCTGCTGGCAACGCTGGGTATTTCTTCGCTGTTCCTGTTCGCCGGGCTGGAAGTGGATCTGGCCGCGCTGCGGCGTGGGCTGTGGCCGCTGCTGGCGCACCTGGTCATCCGCAGTGCCACGCTGTTCGGTGTGGGCTGGCTGGCCTGGCGCTATGCGGGCCTGCCGTGGCAGGCCGCAGGTCTGCTGGCGCTGGCCCTGCTCACCCCGTCCACCGGTTTCATCATGGATTCGCTGTCTCGGCTGGGCCTGAGCGAAGACGAGCGTTTCTGGGTGACCAGCAAGGCCATTGCCGGTGAACTGCTGGCGCTGGCGGCGCTGTTCGTGGTGCTGCAGGCCGGCGATCCGTGGCACATGGCCATGTCCAGCAGCGCATTGCTGGCGATGATGGTCGGCCTGCCGCTGCTGTTCATCGCCCTGGGTCGCTGGGTGGCGCCGCATGCGCCCGGTTCGGAATTTTCGCTGCTGGTGATGGTGGGCATGGTGGCGGCCTACATCACCTACCTGCTGGGCGTGTACTACCTGGTGGGCGCGTTCATCGCCGGCCTGGTCGCGCGCCTGCTGCACCAGCGCATGCCGCTGCTGGCTTCGCACGAGAACCTGCACGCGCTGCGCCTGTTCGCCTCGTTCTTCGTGCCGTTCTACTTCTTCAATGCCGGCACCAAGGTGCCCAGCGAAGCGCTGAGCTTCGAGGCGCTGGGGCTGGGCGTGGTGATTACCATGGTGGTGCTGCCGCTGCGCATCGCCGTGGTGTGGCTGCAGCGCCGGGTCATGTTCGGCGAAAGCTTCCGCAGCAGCCTGCGGGTGTCGCTGGCGCTGGCACCCACCCTGATCTTCACCCTGGTGCTGGCGGCGATCATGCGCGAGCGCTTCCAGATTCCGGCGGTGTTGTTCGGTGCGCTGCTGTTGTACGCCGCGCTGACCACGCTGCTGCCGTCGCTGGTGTTCCGCACGCCGTTCGATGTCGATCCGGTGGAGCAGGAACCTGCCGGTGAAGGCGAGGGTGCGCCGGTGGCGGCGACTGAAGTGATCGAGCCGACACCGGCGCGCGACACAAACGCAGGCACGCCAGCGCCGTTGCCATAGTGTTCGGGCACAGCGGGTGGGGCGGTGCCCGCTGCCCGCGGTTTGCGCGCGCTGGCCATGGCCGTTAGGGTGGGGCCATGACTGTCCGTTCCGCCTCGATGTCCGCCGTGCTGCTGCTGGCCCTTGCGGCCTGTTCGCAGCAACAGCCCCCGATCAGCCACGATGTGGCCACTGCGCCTTCCGATGCCTTCATGGCCGCCGTGGCCGCGCACTGCGGCCAGGCGTTCGCCGGCCGGGTAGTGGAAGACACTCCGGCCCCCGCGGGTGACGATCCGTTTGCCGGCAAGCCTCTGGTGATGCACGTGCGCGGCTGCGACGACCCCGGCCATGAGCTGCGCATTCCGTTCCATGTGGGCGATGACCATTCGCGCACCTGGATCCTGACCCGCACCGAGCATGGGCTGAAGCTGAAGCACGACCACCGGCACGCCGATGGCAGCCCCGATGTCATCACCCTGTACGGCGGCGACAGCACGCCACCGGGCACCGCCCAGCGCCAGCAGTTCCCGGCAGATGCCGATTCGGTGGCGATGTTCCGCCGCGCCGACATGCTCGCCTCCACCCACAACGTGTGGGCGATGGAGATCGAGCCGGACCAGCGCTTCGTCTATGAACTGACCCGCCCCGGCGGGCGCCGTTTCCGCGTCGAATTCGACCTGGGCAAGCCGGTGGCGCTGCCGCCGGCGCCGTGGGGTTCCGAGCAGGCACCGGCCCGGCCCTGAGCGGATTGGGGTCGGATCCCCTGCCGCAGGCAGGGGCTCTGACCCTGTCGAGCAGCCAGCGCAGGGGTCAGAGCCCTGGCCGATGGCCAGGGATCCGACCCCGCCCCGTCGGCACCCTGAGCGGATCGGGGTCGGACCCCCTGCCGCAGGCAGGGGCTCCGACCCCATGCCTCAGCGGGTACCGAAGCGTGCCCGGCAACCGTTGCTGACCCACACGCTGCCGCGCGAGTAGCCCCAGCTGCGGCCTTCCTGGCAGGCACTGCCGGACAGCTGCTGCTGCAGGACCGGTCGGCCCTGGCGCTCATCCCAGTTGCAGTTCTGGGTACGGTTGTTGTTGCTGCTGCAGGTAACGGTGTAGTTGCTGTTGCCGCCGCCCCAGCCGCCGCCATTGCCACCGCCCCAGCCGCCGCGGCTTTCGGCGAATTCACCGCGGCAACCGCGGTTGACCCAGATGGCGCCGCGACGCACGCCCCAGGTCTGCCCTTCCACGCAGGCCGAGCCGGAGATCTGCCGCACCAGGGTGGCCCCGCGCCAGTTCACCGGACAGGTGCGCTCGCGGTTGTCCTGGCTTTCGCAGCGGATGGTGCTGCCGCCCCAACCGCCGCCGTGGTTGCCGCCCCAGCCGCCGCGGCCTTCGACGAATTCGGCGCGGCAGCCGCCGTTGACCCAGATGCTGCCGTTGCGGCTGCCCCAGGTGCGGCCCTCCACGCAGGCCGAGCCGGACAGCTGGCGTACCAGCTGGGCGTCGCGCCAGCCGGTGCTGCAGACCCGTTCACGGTTGTTCTGGCTTTCGCAGCGGACCACGCCGGTCTGCGCGGCGGCGGGGGCGGGGGACAGGGTCAGCCCGGCAAGGGCGCCCAGGGTAAGGGTGGTGGCCAGACTGGCCAGGGACAGCGCTTTCATGGCAAATCCCCATACGGTGTGTGGTGCGCGACTATAAGGACGGGGTGGATAAAGCCCGCGTGACCGTCCGCATTTGCCCCAGCCGGGCCCTCGGCCGCAGAATACGAGGCTTTCCGGCCCCCGTCGGGTGCCGGCGTTCTCCAGCGGAGCTTTCCCCCCATGCGTACCCACTTCTGCGGCCTGGTCAACGAGACCCTGATTGGCCAGACTGTCACCCTCGCCGGCTGGACCGACGTGGCCCGTAACCAGGGCGGCGTCTGCTTCATCGATCTTCGCGATCATGAAGGCATCGTGCAGGTGACCGTGGAGGTGGACAACGCCGAAGTGTTCGCCGTGGCTGCCAGCCTGGGCTACGAAGACGTGCTGCAGGTGGAAGGCGTGGTGCGCGCGCGCCATGCGGTGAACGACAAGATCGCCACCGGCAAGGTGGAAGTGATCGCCACCGCCATCACCGTGCTGAACAAGGCCGCGCCGCTGCCGTTCCACGCCCACGAGAACCCGGGCGAAGACACCCGCCTGAAGTACCGCTACCTGGACCTGCGCCGGCCGGAAATGCAGCGCATGCAGCGCACCCGCATCAAGCTGGTGCAGGCCCTGCGCCGCCACCTGGACGAGCGCGGCTTCCAGGACATCGAAACCCCGATCCTGACCAAGGCCACCCCGGAAGGCGCGCGCGACTTCCTGGTGCCGGCGCGCATGCACCCGGGCGAGTTCTACGCCCTGCCGCAGAGCCCGCAGCTGTTCAAGCAGATCCTGATGGTGGCCGGCTTCGACCGCTACTACCAGATCGCGCGCTGCTTCCGCGACGAAGCCCTGCGCGCCGACCGCCAGCTGGAATTCACCCAGCTGGACATGGAATTCGCCTTCGTGCGCGAGCGCGACGTGCAGGATTTCGTTGAAGACATGATCCGCGCCATCTTCAAGGAAGTGGTGGACGTGCCGCTGGCGGCCAGCTTCCCGCGCATGACCTGGGCCGAGGCCATGCGCCGCTACGGCTCGGACAAGCCGGACCTGCGCATCGCGCTGGAGCTGGTGGACGTGGCCGAACTGGTCAAGGACAGCGAGTTCCCGGTGTTCACCGGCCCGGCCAACGATGCCGACGGCCGCGTGGCCGCGCTGCGCATTCCGGGCGGTGCCACCCTGTCGCGCAAGCAGATCGACGAATACGCCGCGCACGCCGCCAAGTACGGCGCCAAGGGCCTGGCCTACATCAAGATCGCCGACAACGGCGAAGTCAGCTCGCCCATCCAGAAGTTCTTCAGCGAAGAGCGTTTCGCTGCGCTGGTGGCCCACGTCGGCGCCGGCAACGGCGACATCGTGTTCTTCGGTGCCGGTGGCTACAACAAGGTGTCCGACTTCATGGGCGCGCTGCGCCTGAAGGCTGGCAAGGACTTCGGCCTGGTCGCCGACGGTTGGGCGCCGCTGTGGGTCACCGACTTCCCGATGTTCGAATGGGACGAGGAAGAGCAGCGCTACGTCGCCCTGCATCACCCCTTCACCGCGCCGGCCGTGGACGATATCGCCGACCTGCGCGCCAACGCCCGTACCGCGGTTTCGCGCGGCTACGACATGGTGCTCAACGGCAATGAAATCGGCGGCGGTTCGATCCGTATCCACCGCCCGGACATGCAGAGCGCAGTGTTCGAGCTGCTGGGCATCGGCGCCGAAGAAGCCCGTGCCAAGTTCGGCTTCCTGCTGGACGCGCTGAACTACGGCGCCCCGCCGCACGGCGGCATCGCCTTCGGCATCGACCGCATTGCCGCGCTGATGGCCGGTACCGAATCCATCCGCGACGTCATTCCGTTCCCGAAGACCACCGGTGCGCAGGATCTGATGACCGATGCGCCGTCGCCGATCGTCGACGTGCAGCTGGCCGAAGTGCATATCCAGGTTCGCCCCAAGACCAACTGATCAGGAGATCCACGCAATGACCGAGTTCGCGTTTTCGCTGGAGTGGGAAAAGCTGGGCAATGAAGGCTCCGAGGCCACTCTGGTCACCGAGCGTGCACGTGTTTTCGGTGGTTGGCTGGTCCGCGTCGGCACCAACCCGGCGGCGATGGCACTGACCTTCGTCGCCGACGGCGAAGGTCGCTGGGACGGTGAAGACTTCGGCGTCGAGGATTACGAAGACGACGAAGAGGAAGAGTTCGACGAGGACGAGGAAGAAGAAGGCGAGGACGAGGACGAAGAGGAATACGAGGAAGAGGACGAGGAAGACGAGGACGAAACCGAGTCGTCGGAACGGGCTTGACCCCGACCGTCGTCCTGGCGTCCACTCGACCCATGTATTCGATCCGCCGCGCCACCGTGGACGACGCGCCGACCCTGTCGGCGCTGGCCGCGCGCACGTTCACTGAAACCTTCGGCCATCTGTACCCGCCGCAGGACCTGCAGGCCTTCCTGGAGGAGGCCTACACGGTCGAGCGCCAGCGCATCATCCTGGCCCACCCCGACTATGCGGTGTGGCTGCTGGAACGGGACGGGGAGGCGGTCGGCCATGCCGCCGCCGGCCCCTGTGGCCTGCCGCACCCGGACGTGAAGCCCGGCGATGGCGAGCTCAAGCGCCTGTATCTGGTGAAGACCGAGCAGAGCTGTGGCTGGGGCAGCCGCCTGCTGGAAACCGCGCTGGCCTGGCTGGAGCGCGACGGCCCGCGCACGCTGTGGCTGGGCGTGTGGTCGGAAAACTTCGGCGCACAGCGCTTCTATGCCCGCTATGGCTTCCAGAAGGCCGGTGAGTACCTGTTCCCGGTCGGCCAGATCAACGATCTCGAATTCATCCTGCGCCGCGAACCGCGCCCGGCCTGAGCGCGTTCACTGGCGCTTGCCCCGCGATTTCGTTCAATCACTGCAGATTCCGCCCCGCCCAACGCCAGGCTGTCACGCATGAATCCCCCTGTTTTGCTGCTGCATGGCATCTGGAATGCCCGCGCCTGGGTCGGGCCGTTGGCCTGGCGCCTGCGCGCGCGTGGGTTCCAGGTGCACACCTTCGGTTACGCCTCGATCTTCGGCGGGCCGGACGTGGCCGTGCCGCAGTTGCTGGAACGGCTGGCCGGCACCGGCCCGCTGTCGCTGGTCGGCCACAGCCTGGGCGGGCTGGTGGCGCTGGAAGCCCTGCGCCGGCAGCCGCAGTTGCCGGTGCAGCGGGTGGTCTGCCTGGGCTCGCCGCTGCGCGGCAGTGGCACCGCGCGCTCGCTGTCCGAACACGGCTGGGGCCTGGCCCTGGGCCGCAGCAGCGAACTGCTGCTTGATGGCCTGCCAGACTGGCAGGGCAGGGCGAAGGTCGGGCTGATCGCCGGGTCGGTGCCGCATGGCCTGGGCAGCCTGCTGGGGGCCATGGGGGAAGCGTCCGACGGTACGGTGGCGCTGGACGAGACCCGCCTGCCGGGCCTGGCCGACCACTGCGTGGTGCGCACCAGCCACAGCGGCCTGGTGGTATCGCCCGATGCCGCGCGGCAGACCGCGCATTTCCTGCAGCACGGCCAGTTCGACCACAGCCGCGACGCCGCCGCCGCGTAGATTGGTGGGTGCGACCGACCGGCACGGGTGGGTGCGAACCGACCTGCCCTGGTGGGTGCGAACCGACCTGCCTTGGTGGGTGCGAACCTTGGTTCGCACGCTCTTCGCTAGGCCACACCCGGCACCCTCCATCCACCCTAGACACGGTTGCCGCCCCCGATCAGGTAGAATCCGCGCCTTGATCCTGAAGCAGCCAGACGGTAGCACCCATGGGTAGAGGCCCCTCCATCGAAGCCCGCAAGAACGCGTCCGACGCGAAGCGTGGCAAGATTTTCACCAAGATCATCCGCGAGATCGGCGTTGCCGCGCGCGGCGGTGGAGGCGACCCCAACAACAACCCGCGCCTGCGCGTGGCCATGGACAAGGGCCTGGGCGTGAACATGTCCAAGGACGTGATCGAACGCGCCATCAAGAAGGCCACCGGTGAACTGGAAGGCGTCGATTACGAGGAAATCCGCTACGAGGGCTACGCCCCCGGTGGCGTGGCCGTGATCGTCGACTGCCTGACCGACAACCGCGTGCGTACCGTGGCCGATGTGCGCCACGCGTTCAGCAAGTGCGGCGGCAACATGGGCACCGAAGGCTCGGTCGCCTTCATGTTCAAGCGCCTGGGCGTGCTCAGCTTCGCTCCGGGCGCCGACGAAGAGGCGATCACCGAGGCGGCCATCGAGGCCGGCGCCGATGACATCGTGGTCTACCCGGACGACGGTTCGATCGACGTGGTCACCAGCCCTGACGCGTTCAACGCGGTCAAGGATGCGATGGCGGCCGCCGGGCACGTGCCCGGGCACGCGGAAATCACCTTCCGCGCCGACAACGACATCAAGGTCGAAGGCGATGTGGCCCTGCAGGTGAAGAAGCTGCTGGACATGCTGGAAGACCTGGACGACGTGCAGGACGTGTATTCCAACGCCGAACTCGGCGCCGACGCCTACGCCTGAGCCGTCTTCGACGGTCTGGGCGCGGGCCGTTGAACGGTCACCGCGGACAGTCATGAGCCCATACGCCTGCCAGCGCTTCCCGTTCCACCCGGCCAGGAGTGCCGCATGACCCGCATCCTCGGCATCGACCCCGGTTCCCAGCGGACCGGGGTCGGCATCATTGATGTCGACGCCGCCGGCAAGGTCAGCCACGTGCACCACCAGCCGCTGGTGCTGCTGGGCGCCGACGATTTCCCCCAGCGCATGAAGCTGCTGGTGCTGGGCCTGGCCGATCTGTGCCGGGAGTTCCAGCCGCAGGAAGTGGCCATCGAAAAAGTGTTCATGGCGCGCAACCCGGATTCGGCGCTGAAGCTGGGCCAGGCGCGCGGCGCGGCCATTTCCGCGGTGGTGCTGCGCGACCTGCCGGTGCACGAATACGCCGCCAGCGAGATCAAGCTGGCCGTGGTTGGCCGTGGCGGCGCGGAAAAACAACAGGTCCAACACATGGTCGGGCTCATGCTGAACCTGAAAACCAAGCTGCAGGCCGACGCGGCCGACGCGTTGGCGGTAGCCATCACCCATGCCCACGTAAGGGCAACGGCCAACCGCCTGGGGCTCAGTGCCCGCCAGGCGTGGGGCCGCAAATGAGGAGCTGCACGCAATGATCGGTCGACTGCGCGGGATCGTCGCCTACAAGGCGCCGCCGTGGCTGGTGGTGGATGTGAACGGGGTGGGCTACGAGCTGGAGGCGCCGATGAGCACCTTCTACGACCTGCCCGAGCTCGGCCGCGAGGTGATCCTGTACACCCATTATTCGCAGAAGGAAGACAGCGTTTCGCTGTACGGCTTCCTGCGCGAGGGCGAGCGCCGGCTGTTCCGCGATGTGCAGAAGGTCAGCGGCATTGGCGCGAAGATCGCGCTGGCCGTGCTGTCCGGGGTCACCGTGGAAGAGTTCGCGCGCATGGTCCAGGCCGGCGACATCACCGCCTTGACCCGCATTCCGGGCATCGGCAAGAAGACCGCCGAGCGCATGGTGCTGGAGCTGCGTGACCGCGCCGCCCAGTTCGGTGCCGGCGGTGCGCTGCCCACCGGCAGCGGCCCGGCACCGGCCGATCCGCTGGCCGATGCCACCGTGGCCCTGCAGCAGCTGGGCTACAAGCCCACCGAAGCGGCCCGCATGGCGCGCGATGCCTTCACTGAAGGCGACGAAGTGGCCACGGTCATCCGCAAGGCCCTGCAATCGGCGCTGCGCTGAGCCGCGCCTTCCATTCCCTACACCACGCCTGAGCCCCGCCAGGAGCCCCATGTCCAGCAGTCAAACTCCGCACGATGCCGCCCACGGCGGCCACGGTCACGCTCCCCCGGCCGGGGGTCTGGCGCTGATCATCGGTGCGATCGGCGTGGTGTTCGGCGATATCGGCACCAGCCCGCTGTACACCCTGAAAGAGGCGTTCTCGCCGCACTACGGGCTCACCAGTGACCACGACACCGTGCTGGGCGTGCTGTCGCTGGCGTTCTGGGCACTGAACATCGTGGTCACCCTGAAGTACGTGACCATCATCATGCGTGCCGACAACGATGGCGAAGGCGGCATCATGGCGCTGATGGCGCTGACCCAGCGCACCCTGCGCAACGGGTCGCGCTCGGCCTACGTGGTGGGCATCCTCGGCATCTTCGGCGCCTCGCTGTTCTTCGGCGACGGCGTGATCACGCCGGCCATTTCCGTGCTCGGCGCGGTGGAAGGCCTGGAAGTGGCCGCGCCGGGCCTGCATGCGTTCATCGTGCCGATCACCGTGATGGTGCTGCTGGCGGTGTTCGCGGTGCAGCGCTTTGGTACCGAAAAGATCGGCAAGCTGTTCGGGCCGATCACCTCGATCTGGTTCATCTCGCTGGCGGCGATCGGCATCTACAACATCGTCGATTCGCCGGAAGTGCTGAAGGCGTTCAACCCCTGGTGGGCCATCCGCTTCTTCATGGACCACAGCTGGCACGGCATCTTCATCCTGGGCGCGGTGGTGCTGGCGGTGACCGGCGGCGAAGCGCTGTACGCAGACATGGGCCACTTCGGTGCCAAGCCCATCCGCCATGCCTGGTACTTCTTCGTGCTGCCGTGCCTGGTGCTGAACTACCTGGGGCAGGGCGCGCTGGTGCTCAACCACCCCGAAGCGGTGAAGAACCCGTTCTTCGAAGCGGTGCCGTCGTGGGCGCTGTACCCGATGATCATCCTGGCCACCATGGCCGCGGTGATCGCTTCGCAGTCGGTTATCACCGGCGCGTTCTCGGTGTCGCGCCAGGCCATGCAGCTGGGCTACATCCCGCGCATGCGCATCAAGCACACCTCGCACGACACCATCGGCCAGATCTACATTCCCGGCATCAACTGGGGCATCGCGGTGATGGTGATCGGGCTGGTGCTGGCCTTCCGCAGCTCGTCCAACCTGGCCGTGGCCTACGGCATCTCGGTGTCGGCCACCATGCTGATCGACACCCTGCTGCTGGCCCTGGTGGCGCGTTCGCTGTGGCCCAAGGCGCGCAACTGGATCCTGCCGCTGTGCGTGGTGTTCTTCATCATCGATCTGGGCTTTGTCATCGCCAACGGCGCCAAGCTGCTGCAGGGTGCGTGGTTCCCGGTGGTGCTGGGCATCTTCCTGTTCACCATGATGCGCACCTGGCGCCGCGGCCGCGAACTGCTGCGCGATGAGATCCGCAAGGACGGTATCCGCATCGACACCTTCCTGCCGGGCCTGATGCTGGCGCCGCCGGTACGCGTGCCGGGCACCGCGGTGTTCCTGACCGCCGACCCGACCGTGGCCCCGCATGCGCTCATGCACAACCTGAAGCACAACAAGGTGCTGCACGAGCGCAACGTGTTCCTGCACGTGGAAACCCTGCCCATTCCCTATGCGGTGGAAGGGCAGCGGCTGAAGATCGAATCGGTGGGCGATGAGTTCTACCGGGTCTACGTGCGCTTCGGTTTCATGGAAACCCCGGACGTACCGCTGGCGCTGATGCGCTCGTGCGACCACGGCGGCATCTACTTCGACCCGATGGACACCACCTTCTTCGCCAGCCGCGAAACCATCGTGGCCACCGCCAACCGTGGCATGCCGATCTGGCGCGACAAGCTGTTCGCGCTGATGCATCGCAACGCCGCCCCGGCCACCGGCTTCTTCCGCATTCCCGGCAACCGCCTGGTCGAACTCGGCGCGCAGGTCGAAATCTGATCGCAGGGGTCGGATCCCTTTCCGTAGGAAAGAGCTCTGACCCCATGCGTCGCGCATCCGGCAGTGGGGTCAGAGCCGTTTTCCGTTGGAAAACGGATCCGACCCCGTGTCGACCAAGGTCGACACCTACCGACAGATCTCGCCCAGGTCGAAATCCGACCCCATGCCGCCGCATCCAGATGCGGGGTCGGATCCCTTTTCCACAGGAAAAGGGCTCTGACCCCATGTTGCCGGTGTCCCGGTTCGGGGTCAGAGCCGTTTTCCGCCGGAAAACGGATCCGACCCCATGCACTTTTGCCGCATAATCAGCAGATGACCGACGACCGCATCATTGGCGCCGGCGCCACCCGCGAGGATGACGCCGCCGACGCCAGCATCCGCCCCAAGCGACTGGCCGATTACCTGGGCCAGGCGCCGGTGCGCGAGCAGATGGAAATCTACATCCAGGCCGCCAAGGCCCGTGGCGATGCGCTGGACCACGTGCTGATCTTCGGGCCCCCGGGCCTGGGCAAGACCACCCTGAGCCACGTGATCGCCAACGAACTGGGCGTGGCCCTGCGGGTCACCTCCGGCCCGGTGATCGAAAAGGCCGGCGACCTGGCCGCGCTGCTGACCAACCTGCAGCCGCACGATGTGCTGTTCATCGACGAAATCCACCGTCTTTCGCCCGTGGTGGAAGAAGTGCTGTACCCGGCGATGGAAGACTTCCAGATCGACATCATGATCGGCGAGGGCCCCGCGGCCCGCTCGATCAAGATCGACCTGCCGCCGTTCACCCTGATCGGTGCCACCACCCGCGCCGGCCTGCTGACCGCGCCGCTGCGCGACCGCTTCGGCATCGTGCAGCGCCTGGAGTTCTACAGCGTTGAGGAACTGACCCGCATCGTGCGCCGCTCGGCCGCCATCCTTGGCATCGACTGCACCGCCGACGGGGCAGGGGAGATCGCCCGCCGCGCGCGTGGCACCCCGCGTATCGCCAACCGCCTGCTGCGCCGCGTGCGCGACTACGCCCAGGTCAAGGCCGGCGGCCATATCGACGAAGCCGTGGCCCAGGCCGCCATGCAGATGCTGAAGGTCGACCCGGAAGGCTTCGACGAACTGGACCGGCGCCTGCTCAAAACCATGGTCGACTACTTCGACGGTGGCCCGGTGGGCATCGAATCGCTGGCCGCGGCGCTGTCCGAAGAGCGCGGCACGCTGGAAGACGTGGTTGAACCCTACCTGATCCAGCAGGGCTTCCTGGTGCGCACCGCGCGCGGCCGCATGGCCACCCACAAGGCGTACCGGCACATGGGGCTGAAGCCGAAAAACCCGCCGCAGGACCTGTTCGCGGAGGTTCCCGATGTCGGTTGAACCGCGATTCAGTTGGCCGACACGCATTTACTGGGAAGATACGGACGCTGGTGGGGTGGTCTACCACGCCCGCTACGTGGCCTTCATGGAACGGGCCCGGACCGAATGGATGCGCGCACTGGGCTACGGCCAGGAGCGCATGCGTGCCGAACACGGGCTGGTCTTTGCGGTGCGTTCGATGCAGATGGACTTCCTCAAGCCGGCCCGGCTGGATGATGCCCTGCAGGTGAGCGCCACCCTGGTCCAGCTGAAGAAGGCCAGCATGGTCTTCGACCAGCAGGTCCTGCGCGAGGGCCAGCTGCTGCTGTCCGCGCAGGTCCGCATTGCCGCACTGGACGCGGCCAGTTTCCGCCCGCGTGGCATGGACGATGCCGTCCTGGCCGCGCTGCACCCCCACCTCCACCCTGAATCCGAACACTGAGGAACAACGGATGATCGCAACGCTCCTGGCCCTGCAGGCCACGGTCACCGAGGCACTGCCGGCAGACGTCAGCAACGCCGCGACCCAGACCCTTGCCCAGGCCACCACCGGCGGCGGCATCAACTACCTCGAACTGATGGCCAAGGCCAGCCTGCCGGTGAAGATCATCGTGCTGCTGCTGCTGATCGGTTCGTTCGTCAGCTGGGTCATCATTTTCCGCAAGGCCCGCGTGTTCAAGCAGGCCACCCGCGAGGCGGACGAGTTCGAGAACCGCTTCTGGTCCGGCGCCGACCTGGGCAAGCTGTACAGCTCGGCCACCGACCGCAGCCGCAATGTGGGCGGCCTGGAAGCCATCTTCGAAGCCGGTTTCCGCGAATACACCCGCCTGCGCGACAAGCGCCGCCTGGATGGCCGCGCGCAGCTGGAAGGCGCCCAGCGCGCCATGCGCACCACCTACACCCGCGAAGTGGACCAGCTGGAACGCAACCTGGAACTGCTGGCCAACATCGGCTCCACCGCCCCGTACGTGGGCCTGGTCGGCACCGTGTTCGGCATCATGGTGACCATGCACGACATGATCAGCAGCGGCGCCCAGGCCGGTATCGCCTCGGTGGCCCCGGGTATTTCCGAAGCGCTGTTCGCCACCGCCATCGGCCTGTTCGTGGCCATTCCGGCGGTGTGGGCCTACAACCGCTTCACCACCCGCGTTGAGCGCATGTCGGTGCGGTTCGAGACCTTCGCCGAGGAGTTCAGCTCCATCCTGCAGCGCCAGAGCGCTGGCGACGAGTAAGCGCCTGACCCGGGAGTCCAAGCCATGTCCGCTGCCATCGGTCGCCGCAAGCGCCGCAAGCTGAAATCGGAAATCAACGTCGTTCCCTATATCGACGTCATGCTGGTGCTGCTGATCATCTTCATGGTCACCGCGCCGCTGCTCACCCTCAGTTTCGATGTCGATCTGCCCACCTCCAACGCCAAGGCGCTGGAAAGCAAGCAGGACCCGGTCATCGTGTCGGTGCGCCAGGACGGCCAGCTGAGCCTGAAGCTGCCCGACGCCAAGGAACCGACCGCCGTCACCGCCGAGGAACTGGAAGGCCGCCTGTCCGGCATTGCCGCGCAGGACAAGGACGTGCGCGTGATCGTGGCCGCCGACCGTGCCGTGGCCTATGAAAAGGTCATCGCCGCGATGGACGTGATCAAGCGTTCGAAAGTGGACAAGGTAGGCCTGGCCACCGATGCACGCTGACGCCCTGCCACCGCCGCACAAGCAGGAACCGGGCTGGGGCTTGCCCCTGGTCCTGGCCGTGCTGGTGCACCTGCTGGTCGCGCTGGTCTTCATCGGCGCCTGGCTGTGGTCGCCCCAGCGCAACACTGAAGCGGCCGCCGGCGATCCGTCGGTCGAGGCCAGCCTGGCCGTGTCGTCGTCAGAAGCCGCCGCCGCCCGCCAGGCCCTGCGCCAGTCGGAAAAGCTGGAAGAGCTGCCCGAGCCGGTGGCCGAGCCCATTCCGGTGCCCGAAGACACCATTCCGCCGCCGCAGCCGATCGAGGAACCACGCCCGCAGGACGCGCCCACGCCGCAGCAGCAACAGGCGCAGGAACGCGTGGCCCAGCCCGATACGCAGGACCAGGAAGCGGTCAATGCCCTGGCCATTTCGCAGGAAAAGGCCAAGCAGGAACAGGAAGCCAAGCGCCGCCAGGAACAGATCGACCTGACCGAGCGCAAGCGCCAGGAAGAGGCCGAGCAGAAGGCACGCCTGGCCAAGCAGCAGGAAGAGGACGCCAAGAAGAAGATTGCCGAGCAGCAGCGCGTGGCGGCCGACAAGGCCGAAGCGGACCGGCAGAAGAAGATCGCCGAGATCCGCGCCAAGCGTGAGCAGGCCGAAAAGGAAGCCAAGCTGGCCGAGCAGAAGCTTCGCCAGGTGGCCGCCGCACGCAACGCCGCCGGCAGCGCCAACGCCGGCAGCACTGGCCAGACGCAGCCGGCCGGTGGCGGTGGTGGCACCAGCGATGATCTGTCGGCCAAGTACGCCGCCGCGCTGGTGAACAAGATCCGCGGTTCGTGGACCCGTCCCGACAGCGTGCCGCTGGGGCAGAAGTGCCAGATCACCATCACCCAGATTCCGGGTGGGCAGGTGCTGCAGGCCAAGGTGGGTGCCAACTGCCCCTATGACGAGGCCGGCAAGCGCTCGATCGAGGCCGCCGTGCTCAACGCCCAGCCGCTGCCGTACCGCGGCTTCGAACAGGTGTTCGCGCGCACGCTCAACCTGACCTTCACCCCGCAGGACTAAGCCCCGGGTGTGCACAGATGCCCTCGTCCGCCGCATCGGGCGGGGGCGCCAGGTCAACGCCGCGTGATGGCGTGGGCTGGCACTGACCCGGAATTCACGTACCCTTGGTTCATGATTGCGAAGCGGTTCACTCGCCGTTTGCTATCCCTCGTACCGGTTTCCCCTCATTGAGCGCTCCATGAAGAAGATGCCTCGCTGGCTTGCCGTGTTTGCGGCCCTGTTGCTGCCCTTCGCTGCCTTCGCGCAGCAGAGGAGCCTTGACCTTGAAATCATCGGCGGCAATGCCTCCGCGCTGCCGATCACCATCGTGCCCATGCCTTACCAGGGTTCGGCCGGTGCCCCGCAGACCGACGTGGCCGGCGTGGTCCGCGCCGATCTGGAGCGTTCGGGCCAGTTCCGCACGCTGCCCGAAGCGCAGATCGTGGAAAAGCCCACCCGTGGCGGTGACATCCAGTTCGCCACCTGGCGCGCGCTGAAGCAGAACTACATCGTGGTCGGCCGGGTGATGGACGCCGGTGCCGGCGCCTACCGCGTGGAATACGAACTGTTCGACGTGCCCAAGGGCGAGCGCCTGCTGGGCCTGGCCATGACCGCCCGTGGCAACGCCATGCGCGATGTGGCCCACCAGATGGCCGATGCCATCTATGAAAAGATCACCGGTGTACGCGGCGCCTTCTGGACCCGCATCGCCTACATCACCGCCAGCGGCAAGGGCGACGCCATGCGCTATGCGCTGATGGTGGCCGATTCGGATGGCTACAACCCGCAGACCATCGTGCGTTCGGCCGAGCCGCTGCTGTCGCCCTCGTGGAGCCCGGACGGCGGCAAGCTGGCCTACGTCAGCTTCGAGCGTGGCAATTCGGCCATCTACATCCAGAACATTTCCACCGGCGCGCGCGAGCTGGTCACCAGCTTCCGTGGCATCAACAGCGCCCCGGCGTTCTCGCCGGACGGCCGCAAGCTGGCCCTGACCCTGTCGCGTTCGGGTAATCCGGAAATCTACGTGATGGACCTGGGCAGCAAGCAGCTGACCCAGCTGACCAACCACTTCGCCATCGATACCGAGCCGACCTGGGCCGCCGATGGCAGCGCGGTGTACTTCACCTCCGACCGTGGCGGTCGCCCGCAGGTCTACAAGGTCGGTGCCGGCGGCGGCAGCGCCGAGCGCGTCACCTTCCAGGGCAACTACAACGCCAAGCCCTCGGTGTCCTACGACGGCAAGAAGATCGTGGTGGCGCAGGGTTCGGGCAACAGCTACAAGATCGCCATGATGGACAGCTCGCTGGGCTCGCCGCGCTGGAGCACCCTGTCCCCGGGCTCGCTGGACGAATCGCCCAGCTTCGCCCCGAACGCCAGCATGGTGTTGTACGCCGCCCGCGAGGGTGGCCGTGGTGTGCTGTACGCCGTTTCGGCCGATGCACGGGTGCGCCAGCGCCTGGTCCTGGCTGACGGTGATGTGCGCGAACCGGCATGGTCCCCCTACCGTACCCAGCGCTAAAAGAGTGTTAATATTTCCGCTGTTTTGAACCCCTCATCGGCCTAGGAGCCACAAAGGTATTGCCATGAACAAGACCACCCGCGTTCTGCTTGTTTCCCTGCTGTCTGTGGCCGTCCTGGCCGGTTGCTCGAAGAAGGTGAAGGAAGAGCCGGCAGCCCCGGTCGACACCGGTTCGACCACCCAGCCGACCGGCCCGGCTACCTCCGGCCTGTACGGCCCGGGCGACCTGGACACCGATGCTTGCCTGCGCCAGCGCGTTGTCTACTTCGACCTGGACAAGGAAGACGTGAAGCCGGAATTCCAGGCCATCATGGCTTGCCACGCCAAGTACCTGCGTGACCGTCCGTCCTCGCGCATCACCCTGCAGGGCCACACCGACGAGCGCGGTTCGCGCGCGTACAACCAGGCCCTGGGCGAGCGTCGTGGCAACGGCGTGAACTCGGCCCTGCAGGCCAACGGTGGCTCGGCTTCGCAGCTGACCGTCGTGTCCTACGGTGAAGAGCGTCCGGTCTGCACCGAGTCGAACGAGTCCTGCTGGTCGCAGAACCGTCGCGTCGAAATCGTCTACACCGCGCAGTAATCCATGCGCATCGGCATCAAACTGATGCTGGTCGTTGCGGCAGCCCTCGTGGCTGCCGCACCGGCGCAGGCACAGCGACAGAGCCTGGCAGATCGTGTCGGCGCGCTCGAGCAGCAGATGTACAACAACAGTGCCAACCAGGACCTGTTGAACCAGATCAATCAGCTGCGCCAGCAGGTCACCAGCCTGCAGGCTTCCATCGAGCAACTGCAGCACGACAACGCCCAGCTGAAGCAGTCCGCCCAGGACCAGTACCTGGATCTGGACAGCCGCCTGAACCGGTTGGAAGGGGGCTCTGCCGCCCCGGCCCTGCCGCCCGTTCCGGCTGGTGCTTCCACCGCGCCCAAGGCCCCCGCGGCCCCGGCCAAGCCCACTGCAGCGGCCACTTCCGAGCGGCCGCCTTCGGTGCATGGCGATCCGGGCAGCCTGGCCGCCACCGGCGATGAACGTACCGCCTACAACGTCGCTTTCGATGCGTTGAAGGCCGGCAAGTACGACGATTCGGCGCAGCTGTTCCTCAGCTTCCTCGAGCTGTACCCCAATGGCGTCTACGCCCCCAATGCCTTGTATTGGCTGGGCGAAAGCTATTACGCCACCCGCAATTTCCCGATGGCCGAGTCCCAGTTCCGCGAACTGCTCTCGCGCTATCCCACCCACGACAAGGCGTCTGGCGGCCTGCTGAAGGTCGGCCTCTCGCAGTATGGCGAGGGCAAGGTTGACCAGGCCCAGCAGACCCTGGAAACCGTCGTGGCGCAGTACCCGGGTTCGGATGCCGCGCGCACCGCCCAGGACCGCCTGCAGTCCATCCGCCTGGGCCAGCAGATCCGCTGAGCCGGCGTACAATACGGGTCCCCTAGCGCCGAGCCCAGCTCGGCTGCTGTCGTTTCCGGCACGCTCGACCCGCCGCGATACGGTAGCGCCGGGCCATGCCCGGCGACCTTCTTTCTGTAGAGCCGAGCCATGCCCGGCTGCGTTCCCCACCGCCACGTGTCCCCCAAGAAGTTCCTGCCATGACCGCCGTCCCCCTGTCCGCCGCCGTCGCCACGCCCAGCGAGATCGTGCAGTCACCCTTGCCCCGGCTGAAGATCACCGAGATCTTCACCTCGCTGCAGGGTGAAGCCGATACCGCCGGTTGGCCGACCGTGTTCGTGCGCCTGACCGGCTGCCCGCTGCGCTGCCAGTACTGCGACACGGCCTACGCCTTCCACGGCGGCACCTGGTGGGATATCGACGACATCGTGGCCGAGGTGCTGGCCCAGGGCGTGCACCACGTCTGCGTGACCGGCGGCGAGCCGCTGGCGCAGAAGCGCTGCCTGATCCTGCTGGAAAAACTCTGCGACGCCGGCCTGGACGTCTCGCTGGAAACCTCCGGCGCGCTGGATGTGAGCGCGGTCGATCCGCGCGTGTCCCGCGTGGTCGACATCAAGACCCCCGGTTCGGCCGAAGTGGCGCGCAACCGCTGGGAAAACCTTCCGCTGCTGACCCGCCGCGACCAGATCAAGTTCGTCATCTGCAGCCGCGAAGATTACGACTGGGCCAAGGGCCTGCTGGCCGAGCACGATCTTGTGAAGCGCTGCACCGTGTTCTTCTCGCCCAGCAAGGGCGAGATCACCGCCCGCCAACTGGCCGACTGGATCGTGGAAGACCGCCTGCCGGTGCGCTTCCAGATGCAGTTGCATAAAATCCTGTGGAACGACGAACCGGGCCGATGAGCCCGGGCGTGGTGCCCTGATGTAGTTCCGGCGCGGGACAGCGTGCTGGCTTTCCCCTCCCAACCGGAAGATTTCCCCATGAAGAAGGCAGTCGTGCTTCTCTCCGGCGGCATGGATTCAGCCGCCGTCATCGCCATGGCCCAGGAACAGGGCTTCGCCGTACACGCCCTGAGCGTGCGCTACGGCCAGCGCCATACCTCTGAACTGGACGCCGCCGCACGCGTGGCCAAGGCCATGGGCGTGGTCGCGCACAAGACCGTGGACGTGGACCTGCGCAGCATCGGCGGTTCGGCACTGACCGACGATATCGACGTGCCCGAAGCGGGCGGCGAGGGCATCCCGGTCACCTACGTGCCGGCACGCAACACCATCATGCTGTCGCTGGCCCTGGGCTGGGCCGAAGTGCTGGGCGCCAACGACCTGTTCTGTGGCGTGAACGCCGTGGACTACTCGGGCTACCCGGACTGCCGGCCTGAGTTCATCGCCGCCTTCCAGGCGCTGGCCAACCTGGCCACCAAGGCCGGCGTGGAAGGCGCGGGCATCCGCGTGCACGCACCGCTGCAGTTCCTCAGCAAGGCGCAGATCGTGAGCGAAGGCGTGCGCCTGGGCGTGGATTTCGGCCTGACCGTGTCCTGCTACAACGCCGATGCCAACGGCGCCGCCTGCGGCCACTGCGATGCCTGCCGCCTGCGCGCCCAAGGCTTCGCCGACGCCGGCGTAGCCGACCCGACCCTCTACGCCTGACCGGCTTGCTTTGGTAGGTGCGAACCTTGGTTCGCACTGCTCTGGTGGGGGCGACCACCCGAATGGTGGGTGCGAACCGTTGGTTCGCACGCTTTTGCCTTCCCACCAAGCCATCAAAGTAGGGTAAAATGCCGACCCCGCCGAAAGGTTGGGCATGCATGGGCCGTTAGCTCAGTCGGTAGAGCAGAAGACTTTTAATCTTTTGGTCGATGGTTCGAATCCATCACGGCCCACCAATGCAGCAATGACTAAGGCGCCCGATGGGCGCCTTTTTCATTTCGCCTAATTCGCCTCAGCGCGCTTGGCCCGCGCGGCCTCGCGCTCCGCCGCCGCATGAGCGGCCACGTCGGCCGCCCTGGCCGCAGCTTCCGCTGCGCGCTGGACAGCCATGCGATCCGCATCGAACTGCACTTGGCGCTGCGCAGCCTGGCGACGCTCCAGTTCCAGCGAAGCCGCGAAGCTCTCCGGGTGCTTGGCGGCGCAGGCCTGCTGCACCAGATTCACCGCGCGATCGGACAGGCCGGGCTGGATGTTGCCGAGCAGGCAGTCGGCGTAGGGCGCGGAAGGGGACGAAGCAGCGGCCAGCGCGGCCATGATCAAGACATTCAACATGTGTACCTCCTTGTAGGGTGCAGATAGAGCGCGTTACGGCCCGGCCGAAGTATGGCCCGCTTTGCGGCGCATGCGGCTACGTCGGCTGGATCTCCGCACACACCTTCTCCGCCAACCCGCGCTCTGAGTCATTTCCGTCGAACGGTTCAAAGATGCGCAGCCCAGATGCCATGCGTGCGTTGACCTGCTTCTGCGCAGATTGATCACGCTGCGCCGCGCCGCGCCGCGCCGCGCCGCGAAGTCGATAGGCAGCCTATTCAGGCAAGAGTGGAAATCGAAGCTTGATCGAACGGCATACTTGCCCCCCCATGTCGTAGCAAGGAGCAGAAATTACATGACGTTTGTTGAATTGAAACGCGTTGGCGCCCTTCTTCTCGCCACTGTGGCCCTGGGCAGTACGTCGGTCCAGGCAGCCGAAAAAGCGGGCACAGCACAGGGGAATGCAGGCACGCAGGCATCAGCCAGGGCAGACGGAGTCAAATCACCCGAGCGCTGGTATTACCTGGGCAGCAGTGCGTCATCCAAGACCTATATCGACAGGCAGCAGAAGCTGCAACGTGAGGGTGACACCGTTACGCTGTCGATCCGCCAGGTGCTTGATGACGTACCCGACGATCTCAAGGTTCACCCCCGGACCCGATACATGGATGTTCGATCACGCTATGACTGCAAGAAGCACACCGTGGCCCATCTCTCGAGTCTGGAACTCAGCGCAGACAACGAGTATCTCGGGGGCGAGCCCAGGCCGCTCGATCCTGTGCCGGTGCATCCGGGCACACTGAATGCTGCGGTATTGGACGTCGCCTGCTCGGCGGGTTGAGCCCGCGCCAGGCTTCAGCGTTGCGCGGCAATCCGCCGCGCAACGCCGCTCAAGATCAGTTCAAGGCCCGCCATGATGTCCGCACGGTCATCGTGGCACAGACCCATCCGGCCTGGTAGATCACCGGTGTGGCGCGGCCCTTTTTCGCGTCTGCACCCTTCCATTGCCTCGCATTCTGGCGAGCCGCACATGTGGCCTTCGATCTCCGTGAGGGCTCCAAGGTTGCGCCGAGACGCGAGCACTACGCGGGCGGCCGGATCTCCCCACACACCTTCTCCGCCAAGCCACGCAGGGCCAGGAACAAGCCGTCCACCACACCTTCATCCATGTGCTGCGCAGGTGTACCGGTCAGCCGACAGCGCTCGGCGGCATGCAGTACTTCGGCGACGGTCAGCAGCCCAACGGCGGCACGTTCTGTCCGCGCCAGCGCCTGCTGCCGACCGGGTGGCAAGCCAGCTTCCGGCCACGGCTGCCCATCTGCGGCATCGCCACGGCGAATGCCCTTCAGGCATCCCCAGACGGTGCTGAGTTCGGGGGTGGGGTTGTCGTCGTCATTCACGCTGTCGTGGTGGGCGTACAGCGGATGCGGCGGCGGTAGGGTCATGTCGGCGTCCTCGGCAAAAGGGCAGGCGTGCCACCGCGCGGGGCGGGTGGCGGGCGGTGCGTGGCTGCAAGCCGGGATGACCTTGAGCAGTTAACCGGCGGGTTCGAAAACCCCCACGCACCGCCCACCATGAAGGCCGACGGATCACCCGCCGGCACCATCCACAGACGGTGCCGACGGGCGAGCGTAAACAACATGCTCACAGGACATCACGGGCTTGCAGGCCCGGTGCCACCCGTTGTCGGTGGCGCTGCATGTTGGTTACGCTTGCGCTTGGGTTTCAATCAGAATTGTCTGAAACAGAGATCCAACCCCAAGGCGCACCTGCATTGTTGCAGGTGCAGCCAGCGCAGCACGCGACAGCACAGGACGCTTCTGCGCCAGTGGCTAGTGGAATGCGCTCAAATATGTCGCAAAGCGCGAAGTAATGCGCGACTGCTGTGAGCGCCTTCCATGATCCAAGCAAAGGCGCTGGTGCGGGGCGAGCGCGGCGCGTCGGTCCAAACGCGACACGCGCGACCCGAATCCGCTCAAGCCAGATAACGCTGGAACCACGCCAGCGTGCGCTCCCACGCAAGATCGGCCGCGGCCTTGTCGTAGCGCGGTGTCGAATCGTTGTGGAAGCCGTGGTT
Source organism: Stenotrophomonas sp. YAU14A_MKIMI4_1 (assembly GCF_003086855.1). Taxonomy (NCBI): domain Bacteria; kingdom Pseudomonadati; phylum Pseudomonadota; class Gammaproteobacteria; order Lysobacterales; family Lysobacteraceae; genus Stenotrophomonas; species Stenotrophomonas sp. YAU14A_MKIMI4_1. The sequence continues at coordinate 3,375,690 of NZ_CP025998.1, read as the reverse complement.
GGTACCCGGGTACACATACGCCTGGTAATGCGTGCCGGCCTGTTTCAGCGCGGCCTCGTACGCCGGCCACGTGGCATTGACGTTGTCATCCTTCTCGGCGAAGTGCAGCAGCAGCGGCGCCTTGATGCGTGGCACGTCCTTCGGGTCGGCCTGGCGCCCGTAGAACGGCACCGCCGCATCGAGTTCCGGGTAGGCCACAGCCGCCGCATTGCTGACGCCGCCGCCATAGCAGAAGCCGGTAATGCCGACCTTGCCGCTGGCCTGTGCATGCGCGCGCAGATATTCGATGGCCGCGAAGAAATCGTTCATCAGTTTCTGCGGATCGACCTGCTTCTGCAGTTCGCGGCCGCGATCATCATTGCCCGGATAACCGCCCACCGAACTCAAGCCATCCGGTGCGAGTGCGATGTAACCGGCCTTGGCCACGCGGCGCGCCACGTCTTCGATATAGGGGTTCAAACCACGGTTCTCGTGCGCCACCACCACCGCCGGCAGGCGTTTTTCCAGCTTGGCCGGGCGTACGAAATAGCCGCGCACCTGGCCATGTCCGTTGGGCGAGGGGTAGCTGAGGTATTCGGCGTGGATATCGGGATCGGTGAAGGACACCTGCTGCGCCAACGCGTAGTCGGGCGTGAGCGCGGCCAGCAGCGTGCCGGCGGTGACGCCAGCCACGGCGAAGGCCGCGGCGCGATCCAGGAAGTCGCGGCGGCTCATGCGCCCATGCACGTAACCGTCGTACAGCTCCAGCAGTTCGGCGGGAAAGTCCTTGGCGGTCAGTCGGGTCATGCGGGCACTCCAAGCGCAGGGGCGAACGCCGAATCTAGCACTGTCCTGCCGCAGGCCGTTATGCTCGAAGAATTTCCGGTGAAGGATTCCACCATGCGCGTGTTCGTGCTTCCGTTCCTGCTTCTGGCCGCCTGTGCCGCACCGCTGCACGCGGCCGAACCGGCGCCGCCCACGCAGTCGACCGCCGCCGCGCCGCTGGCCATCGGCGAAACCTTCACCGTCGAGTCGAAGGCGCTGGGCGAAACCCGCCGCATCAACGTCTACCGGCCGCAGCCCTGGGGGCTGGACCCGAAGACGCCGCTGCCGGTGTTGTACATGCCCGACGGTGGCATCGGCGAAGACTTCCTGCACGTGGCGGGGCTGGTGCAGGTGCTGACCGGCAACGGCAGCATGCGCCCGTTCCTGTTGGTGGGCATCGAAAACACCGAGCGCCGGCGCGACATGACCAGCCCCAGCAGCGACCCGCAGGACCAGAAGATTGCCCCGCGCATTGGCGGTTCGGCGGCCTACCGCAGCTTCCTGCGCGACGAACTGATGCCGCAGGTGCGGCAGCGCTACGCCACCACCGACGAACGCGCGCTGATGGGTGAATCGCTGGCCGGCCTGTTCGTGGTCGAAACGCTGCTGCAGGAACCGGGGCTGTTCAACAGCTATATCGCGCTGGACCCCAGCCTGTGGTGGAACAAGGGCGCGCTGCTGGCGGCGGCGCCGAAGCGCTTTCCGGCCGTGGCCAAGGCGGGCCCGCGCGTGTTCCTGGCCAGCAGTGGCCAGCCGGAACTGGCCGATGCCAGCGCGAAACTTGCCGCGCTGCTGCAGCAGGCCTCGCCGTCACCGTTGGTGAAGTACCAGCCGCTGCCGGATGAAACCCACGCCACGATCTATCACCCGGCCGCGCTGCAGGCACTGCGCACCTTGTTCCCGCTGCCCGCCGCAGCGCCGGCCGTTGCCGAAGTCGCGCCGGCGCAGCCGTATGTGGCACTGCCCGATACCCAGACGCTGCGTGTGCACGATCCGGCGGGCCGCGATTATCCCATCTGGGTGGCCTTGCCGGCCGGTTATGCCGAACACCCGCAGAAGCGCTACCCGGTGCTGTACGTGACCGATGCGCTGTACAGCTTCCCGCTGGTGCGCAGCGTGCGCAACCTGGTGGGGCAGCAGGGGCAGAACATCGAGGACTTCATCCTGGTCGGGTTGCCGCCGCAGGAAGGCCTGACGTCCAAGCAGAGCCGCTCGCGCGACTACACGCCCAGCAACCCGGCGCGCATTCCTGCCGACTACTACAGCAGCGATGTGACCTACGGCGGCGCCGCGCACTACCGCGATTTCCTGGCCACGCAGGTGCTGCCGCTGGTCGATGCGCGCTACCGCACCGATGCGGCCCGACGCACGTTCGCCGGCCATTCCTATGGCGCCCTGTTCGGCGCCTATGTGCTGACCACCCAGCCGGACCTGTTCAGCACTTACATCCTGTCCAGCCCTTCGCTGTGGTTCGACCAGGGGCTGCTGCCGCGCCTGCAGGACGCCGCCGTCATTCCCGCGCAGCCGACCCGCGTGCTGCTGTCGGTTGGCGGCTACGAAACCATCAAGCCTGGCCCGCGCTATTCCACCGGCAATGACATGCTGCGGCAGGCGGCCGATTTCACCACCCAGCTGCAGCGCCCTGGCCGCAACCTGCAGGTGGATAACGTGGTGATCGATGGTGAAGACCATCTGACCGTGTACCCGCGGGTGATCACCCGTGCGCTGTTGGACGTGCTGCCGGGGGAGGGGCCTTACACCGGTGGCTGACGGTTGCCGCCATCCACGCATGGCGTGGATCTACTGACGGCGGAGCCGTGGCGTGGATGCAGGTAGATCCACGCCATGCGTGGATGAATGACTTACGCCGCCTGCGCGTCCGGCCCGGTCAGCACGCCGGCGTCGGCATGGCGGAAGCACAGCCGGATCGCATCCAGCAGCTCGCTCATGTTGTACGGCTTGGGCAGGAAATGAATGCCTGCGCGCAGCTGCGGCAGCACGCTGTGCTGGTCCATGCCCGAGGTGACCAGGATCGGCAGCTGCGGGTACAGCCCGCGCACCTGGTTGGCGGCCTCGATGCCACTGACCCGGCCCAGGTTGACGTCGGTGAACAGCAGATCGAAGCGTTCACCGGCGGCCAGCAGGCCCAGCGCGGCCTCGGCGCTGCTGACGCCCACCACGTGGCAGGCCTGGCTTTCCAGCGCCATGCGGCTCAGCTCGCGGGTTTCTTCGGCATCCTCGATCAGCAGGACGCGCGGTTCAACGTGGCGCTTGGACAGCAACATGACGCGACAACTCCGGACAGCAGCGGTGAAAAGGCGCGCAAGTATGCTCGACCGTAGGGTGATATCCATGTGCAGGACGGGCTAAGACAACGTTACAGCGCGTCTGCGGCGTGCGTGCAGGCCCAATACGGCCACGGCCAGCAGGGCGGTGCCGACGCGCAGGCTGGTGGCCTGCCAGCCCAGCGCCATCGCATCGTCCAGGCTGAACACATTCCAGGCCAGGTTCATCGAAACGTGCAGGGCCAGACCGCACCACAGGGTGTTGCCGTCCAGATGGTCGAGCCAGGCGAAGATGAACCCGCCGAACGCGATGACCACCCCGACGAACACGGCGGTGGTGCCGCCGCCGAAACCGCCGAACCCCAGCCAGTGCACCAGCCCGAACAGCAGCGCCTGCGGCAGCGCCAGCAGCGCCCAAGGGCCGCGCACGATCTTTACCAGCAGCACGAAGCCGAGCCCGCGGAACAGCACTTCCTCGGCCAGCGGAAACAACACGGCCAGCATCGTGGCGTCCACTGCGGTCAGCGCGGTGTTGGGTGTGCCCAGTGCGCCCAGACCCAGCCAGCACGTGAGACTGGCCAGCAACACCCAGAGCGGGCCGCGCCCGCCGTTCCAGCGCAGGCCCAGGCTGGCCGCCAGCCCCATGCCACGGGGGCGCAGCAGGGCCGCCAGCAGCAGCGCCACCAGCACCGCCAAGGCGTTGTCGAGCAGGCTGCCGCCATACGGAATGGGCAAGGCGGGGATGGGAAGGCCCGCTGCCGCACTGAGGTCACGCAGGTTCAGGCCGAGGCCGACGCCCAGCAGCGCCAGCAACAGGCGGCCGGCGGCGGGCAGGTGGAAAGCGGGGTTCATGCGCGCGCTCCTTGCGGGATGAACCTGCAGTGTGTGTGGCCAGCCACGCGTGCGCGCGCCCCGTTAGTCCCTGTGCCATCGGTCATGTTGCCGAACAGTCATCGATAGACAGGTACAGTCAAGGACAGACTGAAAGGAGCGACGCCCATGCAGTGCCCCGTGTGTACCACCCAGACCCTGCAGATGGCCGAGCGCCATGGCATTGAAATCGACTACTGCCCCAGTTGCCGCGGCGTGTGGCTGGACCGTGGTGAACTGGACAAGATCATCGAGCGGGCCGGCGCTGCTGCGGGCGCTGCCGTGCCGCCGCCGGCACCGGTGCAGGCGCAGCCGCAGGTGGCCGCGCAGGTGGTGCATCGTGATACCCGCCATCTGGGCCAGCGCTATGAAGACAGCCGCGGGCAGCATGGCCAGGGTTACAAGAAAAAGAAGAAGGAAAGCTTCCTGTCGGAGCTGTTTGATTTCTGAGAACGGCAGGTAGAGTCGAGCTTGCTCGACTGCAGGGAAAGCAGTCGAGCAAGCTCGACTCTACAAAGAGCGGAAAGGCGAGAAGCAGTCGAGCAAGCTCGACTCTACGAGAGCACGCGGTCGGCGTTACGGGCGGCGCAGGATGTGTTCGCGGTCGTGGGTGCTGCCGACGATGAAGTCGTACTCGCCGGCTTTTTCGCAGCCGTAGCGTGCGTAGAAGCGCTGGGCGGCGAGGTTTTCTTCCCACACGCCCACCCACAGGGTGCGGCGATGCGGCTGGTCCAGCCAGGCGATGAAGGCGTCCATCAGGCGCGCGCCGTGGCCGCGGTTGTGGTGCGCGGCCAGGATGTACAGGCGCTTCAGTTCGATATCGCCATCGCGCGCTTCGGCGTGCGGCAGGGTGTTGGCGCCGGCCGCCAGATAGCCGACCACCTGTTCGCCGTCCAGCAGCAACCAGACGGCGCTGTGCGGGTAGGACAGTTCCTCGCGCTGCGGCGCCAGGCCGTAGTGTTCCTGCAGGAAGACGTCCAGTTCCTGCGGCGGGTACGAGTCGCCCCAGGTTTCGGTGTACGTGGCAATGGCAATGGCCGAAAGCGCTTCGGCATCGGCCAGGGTGGCGCGGCGGATCTGCAGGGACATGGTGGTGGCAGTGTTCAAGCGTGGCGCAGTGTAGCCGGCCCCGGCGCGAACCGGGGCCTTGCAGTGCCTTAGAACCACATGCGCACGCCGGCGACCCAGCGCGTGTCGCGCGCATGGTCGCCGGCATGGTCGGCGGCATCACCGAAGCTGCGCTCGTGGCTGATGCCGATGTACGGCGCGAAGCGGCGGTTGAACTCGTAGCGCAGGCGCAGGCCGGCCTCGACCTTGTTCAGGCCCTGGCCGATGCCGTGCTCCGGTTCGTCCTTGGCCGCCAGCGTGGCTTCCACCAGCGGTTGCAGGATCAGCCGGTTGGTCAGCAGTACGTCGTACTCCACTTCGGCCTTGGCCAGCACTTGCCCGCCGGAACCCAGGTACAGCGTGGCCGAGCTTTCGAACTTGTACGGCGCCAGGCCCTGGATGCCGATCGCCGCCCAGGTGCGCGAATCGGCGGGGCGGAAATCCTGGCGGACGCCGACCAGCACGTCCCACCACGGCGAGACGCTGCGGCCGTACAACGCTTCCAGCGACGAGGATTCGGTGCGGCCGCCACTGCGTTCACCATCGCTGCGCAGCCACAGGCGGTTGATGTCGCCGCCGATCCAGCCACTGGCTTCCCAGGCCTGGCCCTTTCCGTCCTGGCCATCCCAGTGTTCCAGGCGGTCGATCAGCAGCAGGCTGTTGATCTGCGGCGCATGTTCCATCGCATCGTGATTGATGGGCGGGAAGGCCGCGGCGCGGTCAGCGTCGGTCGACACCGGGATGGGGTCGCGGGGTTCGCTGGGCGCGGGCATCGTGTGGCCCATCGCGGCGTGGTCCATCTGCGCGTGGTCCATCGTTGAATGGTCCATCTTCGAATGATCCATCTTCGAATGATCGACCGGTGCCGCTGCGGGCATGGCCATGTCATGGCCGGCGTGCGACTGCGCGAAGGCGGGCAGGGCAGTGGCCAGGCCCACGGCCAACAGACTGCGGGAGACGAGGCGGCTCATTCTTCGATCCTCACTTCACGCATCATGCCCGCTTCCATGTGGTACAGCAGATGGCAGTGGTAGGCCCAGCGGCCCAGTGCATCGGCACGGACGCGGTAGCTGCGGCGGGTGCCAGGCGGCATGTCCACGGTGTGCTTGCGCACCTGGAACTCACCGGCGGCGTTTTCCACATCGCTCCACACACCGTGCAGGTGGATCGGGTGCTGCATCATGGTGTCGTTCACCAGCACGATGCGCATGCGCTCGCCGTAGTTCAGCCGCAGCGGTTCGGCACTGGCGAAGGGAACGCCGTCGAACGACCAGGCGAATTTCTCCATGTGCCCGGTCAGGTGCAGCTCGATCTCGCGGCCGGGCTCGCGGCCATCCGGGTCGTCGAACAGGCTGTGCATTGCACCGTAGGTCAGTACCTGGCGGCCGTTGTCGCGCAGGCCGATGCCAGGGTCATCCAGCTTGGGTTCGGTGGCGCCGCTGCGCATGTCCACCAGCGGGCTGGCCAGTTCGCTGGCCGAATGCTTCGGCGCCTTGCTCGCCGCAGCGGTGCCATGCGCGCTGTGGTCCATGTGGGCGCCGCAGCCACCCTCCATGCTTTTCATGGCCGCCATGTCATGCCCGTCGTGGCCCGCCATGTCATGCCCCGACATGTCATGCCCCATGTCGCTCATCGTCAGCAGCGGGCGCGGGTCGCGCTGCGGAATCGGCGCCTGCAGGCCATGACGCACGGCCAGGGTGCCGGCGGCAAAGCCGGTGCGGCCCATGTCCTGGCAGAAAATGGTGAAGGCGTCCTGGCCGCTGGGTTCCACCAGCACGTCGTAGGTCTCGGCCGGGGCAATGCGGAATTCATCGATGCTGACCGGGTGGATGTACTGGCCATCGGCGGCCACCACGGTCATCTTCAGGCCGGGAATGCGCACGTCGAAATAGGTCATCGAGGCGCCGTTGATGAAGCGCAGCAGCACCTTTTCGCCACTGCGGAACAGCCCGGTCCAGTTGCCGGCCGGCGCCGTGCCGTTCATCAGGTAGGTGTAGGTGTGCGCATTGACGTCGGAAATGTCGGTGGGGGTCATGCGCATGCGGCCCCACATGCCGCGGTCGGACAGTGCCGCCGACCAGCCGTCGCGGCGCACGTCGCGCACGAAGTCGGGCAGGGTGCGCTTGTAGTAGTTGTCATGCTCGGCCAGCTTCTTCATGCGCCGGAACAGCGCGCCCGGGTCCATGTCCGTCCAGTCCGACAGCAGGATCACGTGCTCGCGGTCGTGCTGGTAGGGCGCCGGTTCGGCCGGGTCGATGATCAGCGCGCCGTACAGGCCGGCCTGTTCCTGGAACATCGAATGGCTGTGGTACCAGTAGGTGCCCGACTGCTTCAGCTGGAAGTGGTAGTGGTAGGTCTCGCCGGGGCCGATGCCGTTGAAGCTGAGCCCGGGCACGCCGTCCATGTTGGCCGGCAGCAGGATGCCGTGCCAGTGGATGGAGGTGGGGTGGCGCTCCAGCGTGTTGCGCACGAACAGGTCCACGGTCTGGCCTTCGCGCCAGCGCAGGATGGGCGCCGGCAGCGAGCCGTTCACGGTGATCGCCGGGCGGGTGCGGCCGGTGAAGTTGGCCAGCGATTCGCCGATGGCCAGTTCAACGCGGGTGTCGGTGAGCACGGCCGGTGCGCCGGCCAGGCGCGGCGTGGCGCTGGCAGCGGCAAGCGCGCGCTGCGGCACGCCGATGGCGGTGGCGCCAGCGACCACGCCGCCAGCGGCCAGGCCCTGTACGAACAGGCGGCGCGACGGCATGGGCAGGGCGCCCGGGCCGGGGGGAATACGGGTATTCATGGGTGACTCCGGAACACGGGTACGACCGGCACGGGGCCGGCAGCGAAGCGCGATGCGCCCGCAGGCGCGCGGAATCAGCCGATGGGAGGGCGTGAGATGGGCGGCAGCGGCGGCGCGGGCCGCCCGCTGGCGTGTACGGGCGGCGGCGCCAGCGACCAGGCCGGGCCGACCGGCAGGGCCAGCGGCTGCACGGCCAGCAGGGGCTGCTGGGCACAGCTGCGCACGCAGTCCTTCATCTGGCAGTGGCTGTCGTGGGCCGGGGCCTGGGTTTCCGGGGCCGGTTCAGCCTGCATGCCCGCATGGTGGTGGCAGTCGGGTTCATCTGCCGCCGCGCTGGCGTTTTCATGCGCCATCGGGCCCATCTGCGCGTGCCCACTGGCCATGGCCGCGTTCACCCCGTTGAGCAACAGGCTGAGCATGAGCACGACACGCAGCAGGGTGGAGGCGACGGACATGGGCATCAATCTAACGGCAAGCGGGGCGCGATGCACTTCTTGCTGAATGGCGTGTTCAAGGTTGGAGCAGGGCGAGGGTGGCGTCGAGCACCGCGGCGAGGGTAGCGCCGGGCCACGCCCGGCGAGCGCGATGCGCGCCAACGCCGAACGCCTAGCCTTCCTCGCGCACGATCTCCACCAGGCGCGGGCCGTAGCGGCTGAGCTTGGTGCCGCCGATGCCGCCCACCCGGGCCAGTTCATCCAGCGAGGTCGGGCGCTGTTCGGCAATGTTGCGCAGGGTGCTGTCGTGGAAGATCACGAAGGCCGGCACGTTCTGTTCGCGGGCCAGTTCGGCACGCAGGCCGCGCAGGGCGTTGAACAGGGCCAGATCCTGCGGCAGCACCGACAGGCCGGTACGCTGCGCGCTGCGCTCGCGGCCTGCGGTGGCGCTGGCGGCATCGCGGCGCATGCTGATCTGGCGGCGCCCGGTCAGCACTGCGCGGCTGGCGTCGGTCAGGCGCAGGCCGCCATGGCCCTCGCTGTCCACTTCCAGCAGGCTGGCCGCCACCAGTTGCCGGAACACGCTGCGCCAGGTGCGCGCATCCAGGTCGCGGCCGATGGCGTAGGTGCTCAGCTTGTCGTGGCCCTGCTGCTTGATCTTCTCGTTCTCGCTGCCACGCAGGATATCGATCAGGTGGCCCACGCCGAAGCGCTGGCCGCTGCGGTACACGCAGCTCAGGGCCTTCTGCGCGGGAATGGTGGCGTCCCAGGCGGCCGGCGGGGTCAGGCAGTTGTCACAGTTGCCGCAGGGTTGCGGATAGGTTTCGCCGAAACCGGCCAGCAGCACCTGGCGGCGGCACTGCATGGATTCGCAGTAGCCCAGCAGATGGTCCAGCTTGGACCGTTCCAGCTGCTTGCGCTCTTCGCTGGCTTCGGACTGCTCGATCATCTGCTTCAGCAGCACCACATCGCCCAGGCCGTAGCACAGCCAGGCCTCGGCGGCCTCGCCATCGCGGCCGGCGCGGCCGGTTTCCTGGTAGTAGCCTTCCATCGATTTGGGCAGGTCGGTATGCGCCACGAAGCGCACATCCGGCTTGTCGATGCCCATGCCGAAGGCGATGGTCGCGCACATGACAATGCCGTCTTCGCGCAGGAAGCGGCGCTGGTTGTTGGCGCGCACTTCCGGCGGCAGGCCGGCGTGGTAGGGCAAGGCATTGAAGCCCTGGCCGCAGAGGAATTCGGCGGTCTCTTCCACCTTGCGCCGCGACATGCAGTAGACGATGCCGGCCTCGCTGCGGTGGCCGCGCAGGAAATCGGTCAGCTGCTTGCGCGCGTTGTCCTTCTGCACCACGGTGTAGCGGATGTTGGGGCGGTCGAAGGAGCTGACGAAGTGGCGGGCCTGGGCCAGGTCCAGGCGCTCGGCGATCTCGCGCTGGGTGGGCGGATCGGCGGTGGCGGTCAGGGCGATGCGCGGAATGTCCGGCCAGCGCTCGTGCAGCACCGTCAACTGGCGGTATTCGGGGCGGAAATCGTGGCCCCACTGCGACACACAGTGCGCTTCGTCGATGGCGAACAGCGCGATGTGGCTGCGCGAGAGCAGGGACAGGAAGCGGCCGGTCAGCAGGCGCTCGGGGGCGACATAGAGCATGTCCAGTTCGCCGGCCAGCAGTTCGCGTTCGACCCGGGCGGCGGTTTCGCCATCCAGGGTGGAATTCAGGTATTCGGCGCGCACGCCGAGCTGGCGCAGGGCTTCGACCTGGTCCTGCATGAGGGCGATGAGCGGGGAGATGACGATGCCGCAACCGTCACGCAGCAGGGCCGGGACCTGGTAGCAGAGCGACTTGCCGCCGCCGGTGGGCATCAGCACCAGGGCGTCATGGCCGGCAGCCACATGCTCCACGATGTCCTGCTGGGGACCACGGAAATCGTCGTAACCAAAGACGCGTTGGAGCAGATCGTGCGCAGGACGGGAAGCCATCCGCCTAGTTTACCCCGGCCGGGGTGGTAGGGGTTCGGCAGGGCTGCGCCCTGCACATGCTTGGAGCAACGTCAACGTCAACGTCCAGAGCGGGCTCTGCGTGGGATGGCGGGGCGGTGTCGGATTGCGGGGACGCCGCAAGTACGTCCGTGTAGGCTTGGCCGCGGCATCCATGCCGCGGACACCCCGCAATCCGACACCGCCCCGCCTCTGACAGGTTCACGCGGCTGTGGGTAGGTGTCGACCTTGGTCGACACATCTGTCAGATATCGAATGAACAAAATGGGGTCGGAGCCGTTTTCCTGCGGAAAACGGCTCCGACCCCAAGCTTTGCCGACAGATGGCGGGAAACTGTCGAAGGCGGGGTGGGTCCGGTTGAGGGGGTATCCGCGCCATGGATGGCGGCTGTGGGTAGGTGTCGACCTTGGTCGACACATCTGTCAGACATCGAATGAATCATCCACGCGTGGCGTGGCTCTACTGTGTCGACCAAGGTCGACACCTGCCAGAGCATTGGGCCGTTCCGGCAGATCGCGGAGGTCTGTCGAAGGCGGGGTGGGTCCGGTTGAGGGGGTATCCGCGCCATGGATGGCGCGGCTAAGCTCCATGGATCGGTTTACGGCGTCCCCCTCAACCGGACCCACCCCGCCAACCCTCAGCAAACCAGCTTCTGCTGTTGCTCTGGCTTCGGCTTGAAGCAGGTGCAGGGCTGCAAGCCCTGCCGAAAAACCCCCAAACACTTACTGGAGCAGGGAGCGCAGCATCCAGGCGTACTTCTCGTGGGTCTGCAGGCGCTGGGTCATCAGATCCTCGGTCGGGGCGTCGTCGGCATCGTCGGCCACGTCCAGCACTTCACGTGCCGTACGGCACACCGCTTCGTTGGCGACCACCAACTGGCGTACCATTTCCCGCCAGTCCGCGCTGTCGGTCAGGCCCGGCTCCTCGGCAATCGAGGTCAGCGCAGCGAATTCCCGGTAGGAGCCCGGGGCATTGAACCCCAGGGCGCGGATGCGCTCGGCCACATCGTCCAGGGCTGCCCACTGCTCGGTGTACTGGGTCTCGAACATGGTGTGCAGCGAATTGAACATCGACCCGGTCACGTTCCAGTGGAAGTTGTGGGTCTTCAGGTAGAGCGTGAACGCATCGGCCTGGAACCGCGACAGACCGTCGGCGATCTTCTTGCGGTTGCCCTGGGTGATCCCGATATCGATGTTGGGTGCCGACGGCGCCGCCGCCGCAAGCTTCTGCTTGCCGGTCTTGGGCTTGGTCGTGCTCTTGGTCTTCGCCATGGGGTTCCTCCTTGTGGAATCGTTGGCCTTCACAGTAAATCAGTCGTGATGACTGGTCGCTTTCAAAGTTTTGAACGAACCGATTGATGAACGCTATCAATAAAAATATGCCGCCCCGCCTGCGCCAACAGCGCGCCGCCATCGATGGCGCCATGAGCCGCGACCGGGGCCGTCTGCTGGGCATGCTGTCGCGTTGCCAGGCCAAGCCCGAAGATGCGGCCCTGGCCGCCACGTTCGAGCAGGCCCTGCAGGCATCGGTGCAGCGCCGCCAGCAGCGGGCGCAGCAGCAGCCATCCATTACTCTGGACCCGCAGCTGCCGATTGCGCGTGAAGCCGAGGCGATCATCGGCCTGATCCGCGACCACCAGGTGGTGGTGATCGCCGGCGAAACCGGTTCGGGCAAGACCACCCAGCTGCCGAAGCTGTGCCTGGCTGCGGGCCGTGGCCAGGCCGGCATGATCGGCTGCACCCAGCCGCGACGGATTGCCGCACGTGCGGTGGCCAGCCGCGTGGCGCAGGAACTGCACAGCGAACTGGGCCAGCTGGTCGGCTACCAGGTGCGTTTCAACGACAAGGTCAGCGACGACAGCCGCATCAAGTTCATGACCGACGGCATCCTGCTGGCGGAGATCGCCAGCGACCGCTGGCTGTCGAACTACGACACGATCATCGTGGACGAGGCGCACGAACGCAGCCTCAACATCGACTTCCTGCTGGGCTACCTGAAGCAGCTGCTGCGCAAGCGCCCGGACCTGAAGCTGATCGTCACCTCGGCCACCATCGATACCGAACGCTTCGCCCAGCATTTCGACAATGCGCCGGTGATCAGCGTGGAAGGGCGCACCTTCCCGGTGGAAGTGCGCTACCGCGCGCTGGAAGGCGAGGGCGAACAGGAGGGCGAGCGCACGGTGAACGATGCCATCGTGTCGGCCATCGACGAGATCACCCGCCTGGATGCGCGGGGCGACGTGCTGATCTTCCTGCCCGGTGAACGCGAGATCCGCGATGCGCACCAGTCGCTGGAGCGCCGCAAGTACCGCAATACCGAGGTGCTGCCGCTGTACGCGCGGCTGTCCAACCAGGACCAGGACCGGGTGTTCAACCCGGGCCCGAACCGGCGCATCGTGCTGGCCACCAACGTGGCCGAGACCTCGCTGACGGTGCCGCGCATCCGCTACGTGGTCGATCCGGGCTTCGCCCGCGTCAAGCGCTACAGCCCGCGCAACAAGCTGGACCGCCTGCATATCGAGCCGATCTCGCAGGCCAGTGCCAACCAGCGCAAGGGCCGCTGCGGCCGTATTGCCGAGGGCATCTGCTACCGCCTGTATGCCGAAGCCGATTTCCAGGCGCGGCCGGAGTTCACCGATCCGGAAATCCGCCGCTCCAGCCTGGCCGGGGTGATCCTGCGCATGCTGCAGCTGGGCCTGGGCCGCATCGAGGACTTCCCGTTCCTGGAAGCGCCGGACGAGCGCGCGGTGGCCGATGGTTGGCAGCAGCTGACCGAACTGGGCGCGATCGATGCCGAGCGGCGCATGACCACCATCGGCAAGCAGATGGCACGCCTGCCGGTGGACGTGAAGCTGGCGCGCATGCTGGTGGCCGCGCAGGCGGCAGGTTGCCTGCGGCCGATGCTGGTGATCGCCTCGTTCCTGGGCATCCAGGACCCGCGCGAACGTCCGCCCGAAGCGCGTGGTGCGGCTGACAGTGCGCATGCGCAGTTCGCCGATGGGCGCTCTGAACTCGTGGGCGTGCTGCGCCTGTGGGATGGCTATCGCACGGCCCACGAAGACCTGACCCAATCGAAACTGCGCGACTGGTGCGGCCGCCATTTCCTGGGCTTCCTGCGCATGCGCGAATGGCGCGAGCTGCACCGCCAGCTGCGCTTGCTGTGCGAAGAGCTGGGCTGGAAGGAAGAAGCCAGCGATGCGGCGATGGCACCGCTGCTGGCCGGCAGCAGTGCGCCGGCCCCAGCGCGTGACGACGCGGCCGCGGTGAAGGCCACCCGTGGCCAGTTGCACCGCGCTGCGCGCCTGGCCCGCGAAGGCAAGACCGAGGCCGTGCCGGCACCGGTGGCGGCGCGTGCGCAGAAGGACGAAGTGCCTGCCGGGGGTGGCTTCAGCGAGCGTGTGCGCGCTAGCGCCTACCAGACCCTGCACCGTGCGTTGATCGCCGGCCTGCCCACGCAGGTGGGCCACCGCACCGACAAGGGCGATTTCCAGGCGCCGCGCCAGCGCCGCTTCCTGCCGTTCCCGGGTTCGGCGCTGTCCAAGCGCCCGCCGCCGTGGCTGCTGGCGGCCAACCTGCTGGACACGCAGAAGGTCTGGGGCATGACTCTGGCGGCCATCGAGCCGGACTGGGTGATTGCCGAACTGCCGCACCTGCTGCTGCGCAAGCACTTCGACCCGCACTGGTCGCGCGCGCAGGGCCAGGTGCTGGCCTCGGAACAGATCAGCCTGTTCGGCCTGGTGCTGGCCCCGAAGAAGCCGGTGCACTACGGCCGCATCGAACCGGGCGAGGCGCATGACATCTTCGTGCGCCAGGCGCTGGTGACCGGCGAAATCAACACCCGCGCCAGTTTCGTGGCCGACAACCACAAGGTGCTGGAACAGGCCCGCGAGGAAGAGGCCAAGCTGCGCCGCGCCGGTATCGTGGCCGACGAGGACTGGCAGGCGCGCTGGTACCTGGACCGCGTACCGCCGCAGATCCATTCGGCATCGGGCCTGGATGCGTGGTGGAAGACCCTGCCGCCGGAACAGCGCAAGGGCCTGCACTGGTCGCTGGTCGACCTGTTGCCCGGCGAAGGCAGCGAGCAGGAGCGCTACCCCAAGTATCTGGCGCTGGGCCAGGCGCGGCTGCCGCTGCACTACCGCTTCGAGCCGGGCAGCGACGACGACGGCGTAACCCTGGACGTGCCGCTGCACCTGTTGAACGCGCTGGATCCGGTGCAGTTGGGCTGGCTGGCGCCGGGCTTCGTGGCCGACAAGGCCGCGGCGCTGATCCGCAGCCTGCCCAAGGCCATGCGCCGCAACTACGTGCCCGCACCGGATTTCGCCCGGGCATTCTTCGAGGCCTTCCCACAACCCAGCGCCGACGCGATCACCGGCGAGCTGGCGCGCTTCCTGTCGCGTGCCACCGGCGCGCAGGTGGCGGCCACCGATTTCGAGCCCACCTCGATCGAGCCGCACCTGCACATGAACCTGCGGCTGCGCGATGAGCACGGCAAGGTGCTGGCCAGTTCGCGCGATCTGGACGCGCTGCGCGCGAAGTTCGGCAGCCGTGCCGGCGATGCCTTTGCTGCACGCGCCGGCCGCGAGATGGCGGCCGACGGCCTGCGCAGCTTCCCGTCCACGCCGATTCCCTTGCAGGTGCCCGGTGAAGCCGGCGTGCCGGCCTACCCGGCGCTGCTGGATGAAGGGGACAGCGTGGCGCTGCGCATCTTCGCCGACCGCCAGCAGGCCGAGGAAGCGCATCCGCTGGGCGTGCGCCGCTTGCTGGAAATCGCCCTGTCGGACAAGGTGAAGCAGGCCCGCAAGCAGTTGCCGGTGGGCGCCAAGACCGGCCTGCTGTATGCCGCCATTGAATCGCAGGAACGCCTGCGTGGCGATCTGGTGGATGCGGCAATGAACGCGGTGTTGGCCGAGGGTCTGGGCGACATCCGCGATGCCGGCGCGTTCGAGCAGCGACGCGAGCAGGTGGCCAAGGCGCTGTTCGGCGAGGCGATGCAGCGGCTGAAACTGGCCGAGACCATCCTGGGCCTGGTGGGCGAACTGAAGCCGCTGCTGGAAGCGCCGTTGATGGGCTGGGCGCGCGGCAACCTGGATGACATGGAAGCGCAGCTGGTGGGCCTGATCCACCCCGGCTTCCTGCGCGATACGCCGGCCGATGCACTGGCCCAGTACCCGCGCTACCTGAAGGCGATGATTCTGCGCACCGAACGCGCCAAGCGCGATCCGCCGCGCGACCAGGCGCGCATGCTGGAACTGCATCCGTTCCTGGATGCGTTGCGCACCGGCGAGGAGCAGGGACTGCGCGAGCGCCCGCAATGGCAGGCCCTGCGCTGGGACCTGGAAGAGCTGCGTGTTTCCCTGTTCGCCCAGGAGCTGGGCGCACGCACCGGCATTTCAGCCAAGAAGCTGGCGCAGCGGGTAACCGCATTGCGCCAGCTGTAATCGGACAGCGCCGTGCCAGGCCCGGCGCTGCCGTCATTTGGTACGGCGCACCTTGGGCTGGGTGTTCACGCCTTCGACCTTCATGTACCACACGCCCATCATGCCGGGGCTGATGCTCACGCTCGGGTTCTGCTTGCGCACGCCGCTCACGCTGCTGGCATCGATCTGTTCCCACTGCTGGCCGTTGTCCAGTGCGTAGACCCGGCCCTTGCCGAAGCCACGGAACTCGCCCTGCAGGATCGCGTTGATCGGCTCCTTGCTGCCGAAGTCGAAGAAGCCGCGGTTCTTCACGATCACTTCCTGGCGGCCTTCCTCGCGGGCCTCTTCGCGCACGGCGGCCACGGCCTGGGTGGTGGCCGCTTCCACCTTGCCCTGCAGCCAGCGGTTCAGCGAGGCCAGCTCGGTAGCGGACAGCTTGTCCAGGCCGGCGGCCTGGAACTCGGCCGGGCTCATCTGCTGCTGCAGGTCGCCTTCCACCACGCGCTGGGCCAGCGCAGGGGTGGACAGGGACAGCAGCAACGCGGCGCTGGCCCACAGGCGCAGCTGTGCACGGGGAAGAGGGCGGGAAACCATGGGCGGGACTCTCGTTTTGGATGACCGCGAGTGTAACGGCATGTGTTCATGCCCGGTCGTGCGCAGCGCGGCGATTGTTCCTGAACGGCGCCGGCGCTAGTGTAGAGGTCTCATTGTCCAACGTTCGATGCTGTGAACCGCGCTTCTGTCCCCGGCCTGGATGCCTTGTTGAACCGTCCCTCTGCAGCGGTCCTGCCGGCCCCGCTGCGCCAGGCCCTGCGCGAGCGATGGCCGGGCGCGGACGCAGAGCCGTCCATGCGTGCGAACTGGTCGGTGCTGGGTGACACCCTGGATGCGCTGGCCATGCTCACTTCGGATGAGAGCGTGGTGCTGGCCGCGCTGTTGTTCGATCTGCCGGCCCTGCGCGAGCACCTGGACGCATTGCCGCTGGGCAACCATGCAACGGCCGTGGCCGGTCTGCTGGACGGCGAGGACGCGGCCGATCCGGTCTGGGCGCTGCACGCCGGCCGCGAAGCGGGCCGCAACAGCGAAGGCCTGCGCCGTCTGCTGCTGGCCATCATCCGCGACCTGCGGGTGGTGCCGATCCTGCTGGCCCGGCAACTGGCGCGCATGCGCGCGGCCGACAAGCTGGACGAACCGCAGCGCCGTGCGCTGGCCCAGCTGACCCGCGACATCCATGCGCCGCTGGCCAACCGGCTGGGCATCTGGCAGTTGAAGTGGGAACTGGAAGACCTGGCGTTCCGCCATCTGGAGCCGGACACCTACCGCCGCATTGCGCGCGAGGTGGACGAGACCCGTATCGCCCGCGAGCGGTATGTGGAAAACGTGAAAAAGGTGCTGTCGCGCGAACTGGCAGCACAGGGCCTGCAGGCCGAAGTCAGCGGCCGCCCGAAGCACATCTACAGCATCTGGCGGAAGATGCAGAAGAAGCGGCTGGCCTTCGACCAGTTGTACGACATCCGCGCGGTGCGGGTGATGGTGGACGACGTGGCCGCCTGCTACGCCGCGCTGGGCGTGGTGCACGCGCTGTGGGCACCGGTGCCCAGCGAGTTCGACGATTACATCGCCCGGCCCAAGGCCAACGACTACCGTTCGCTGCATACCGCCGTGGTCGGCCCGGAAGGGCGCACGATCGAAGTGCAGATCCGCACCCACGACATGCACGCCCAGGCCGAACTGGGCGTGGCCGCGCACTGGAAGTACAAGGAAGGCGGCAAGGGTGCGGAAAAGGCCTTCGACCGCAAGATCACCTGGATGCGCCAGTTGCTGGAGCAGGCGCAGGACGGCCAGGGCAATGAACTGGCCGGGGCGCTGGATGCCGAATTGACCGAAGACCGGGTCTATGCGCTCAGCCCGAAGGATGAAGTGCTGGACCTGCCGCAGGGCGCCACGCCGCTGGATTTCGCCTACCAGGTGCACACCATGGTCGGGCACCGCTGCCGTGGCGCGAAGGTCAACGGGCGCATCGTGCCGCTGACCTACCGGCTGCGCAGCGGTGACCGTGTCGAGATCCTCACCGGCAAGGAGGCCGACCCGCGCCGTGACTGGCTGATGCCCGCGCTGGGCTTCCTGGCCAGCAACCGCTCGCGCGAAAAGGTGCGCAGCTGGTTCCACAAGCTGGACCGGGCGCGCAACGTGCATGCCGGGCGCGAGCTGCTGGAACGCGAACTGAAGCGGCTGGGCCTGCAGCATGCCGACCTGGCCGGCGCGGCGAAGAAATTCCATGCCGACAGCGTGGATGATCTGTACATCCAGGTGGCGCTGGGCGATACCGGGCCCAACCAGGTCAGCCGTGCATTGCTGGAAGCCGAACGTGCGGCCAGCCAGCCGGCCCCGGCGCCGGCCCTGCCGCGGCCGACCGCGCGCCGGGAAAACCTGGGCAAATCCAAGTTCACCGTGCAGGGCGTGGGCAACCTGCTGGTGCAGCTGGCGCGCTGCTGCCAGCCGGTGGCCGGCGAACCCATCGTCGGTTACCTGACCCGCAGCCGGGGCGTGACCGTGCACCGCGCCGACTGCGCGGCACTGGCCCGACTGGCCGCGACCAGTCCGCAGCGGATCCTGCCGGTGGAATGGGGCCAGGCCGGCGGTGGCTACGAGGTGGACGTGGTGGTCGATGCGGTGGACCGCCGCTGGCTGCTGAAGGACATCACCAACCTGATCGCGCAGGAAGATGCCTACGTGCTGGATATCCACAGCGACAACGTGCGCAACAGCGGCCGCGCGCATCTGCGGCTGCGCCTGAAGGTGACCGACTATGGCCAGCTGTCCAACCTGCTGGGCAAGCTGGATGCGCTGCCGGGCGTGAGCGAGGCGCGTCGTCTGGGCTGAGCTTCACGCTGCCCCGGCTACCCTGCACGCATGGAACGCGAGCCCCCGCACCCCGCACACGGCACGGCGCACCCGGCGCTGGACCGTGTCCGTCGCGAGGGCCGCTGGTGGTGGCTGCAGGCCCGGCATGCACGCCGGGTGTGGCGCTGGGCGCTGCTCGCCGCAGTAGCGGTGTTCCTGCTGCTGGTGCTGGTACGCAGGCCGTTGGCCGACTGGTTCTGGGATGATTCGCAGATCGAGCAGTTGCTGGCCGAGGGCGACCGCGCGCTGGCTGCCGGGCGCCTGACAGCGGCCGACGGCAGCGGCGCACGCGAGCGCTACCAGGCCGTGCTGGCGCTCGATGGCGACCGTCCGTTGGCGCGACAGGGGCTGGCGCAGACCGGTGCGGCAGCGCTGCAGCAGGCCCGCGAGCGACTGCAGGCCGGTGATCTGGACGGCTGTACGCAGCTGCTGGCGTTGGCCCGCGAACTGCAGGTGCCACAGGCCCAGACCGATGCGGTGGCGCAGCAGCTGCTGGCGCGGCGGCGTGCCGGGGCCGGCGTAGGCGCGCTGCTGGCGCAGGCCCGCAATGCCTTCGCGGCGGGGCGCCTGGACGAGGGCGAAAACAGCGCACTGCCGCTGTTCCAGCGGGTGCTGGCCTTGCAGCCGGACAATCTGTCGGCGCTGGAAGGGCGCGAAGACGCGCTGAGCGATCTGTTGCAGGAAGCGCGCGTGCAGGCCGGGCAGGGCGCGTTGGCCGCCGCGTCGGAGACCGTGCAGCGGGCGCGCCGTTTCGATCCCGGGCATTCGGACCTGCCAGCCACCCAGGAGGCGCTGGCCGAGGCCACCGAACAACGCCTGCGGCAGGCCCAGCGTGCGCTGCAGCGGCAGCAGCTGGATGCCGCTGCCGAGGGTTTCCTGGCCGTGCTGGCGGTGACCGCTGATGATGCTGCGGCGATCCGTGGCCGCGAGCAGACCCTGCAGGCGCTGCTGCTGCGAAGCCAGCGCCATGCCGAAGATTTCCAGTTCCAGGCCGCCGAACATGATCGCGGCCTGGCCACCGCGCTGGGCGCTTCGCCACTGGCCCTGCAGCAGGACCTGCAACGCGTGCAGCGCGCCCGCCAGGCCGAACAGGCGCTGCAGCTGCCGGGGCAGGGGCGTGCGCAGCGCGAGCGACTGCTGCGTGGGCATCTGGCCCGGATCGAACGCGCTGAACGTGCGCAGCAGTGGATCAGCCCGCCGGGGCACAGTGCCTACGATGCATTGCGCGAGGCGCAGTCACTGGCGCCGCGCGACCCCCGGGTGCGAGCGGCGGCGGCACGGCTGCTGCCGGCCAGCCAGCGCTGCTTCGACGACAACCTGCGGCAGAACCGCGTGCAGGCTGCCGGGGCCTGCCTGCAGGCGTGGCAGACCCTGGCGCCCACCGCATCGGCCTTGCCCGGCGCGCGGGTGCGCTTGGCCCAGCGCTGGCTGGCGATCGGCAGCGAACGCCTGGGGCGCGGCGATGTGCAGTTCGCTGCCGGCGCGGTCGAGCAGGTGCGGCGGCTGCAACCGGACCTGCCTGAACTGGCCGCCTTCGAACAGCGGCTGCGCCAGGCCGGTGGCCAGGCGGACTAGCGGAAGAACACGCGCTGCACGGTGGCGCGTGCGGCATCCAGCGAAAAATGCCGGGCGACATTGTCCAGCCCCGCGTCGGACAACTGCTGCCACAGCTGCGGGTCCTGGTACAGGCGCGCGACGGCGTCGGCAAAGGCTTCGGCGGTGTCGGCCACCAGCACGTCGCGACCGGCCTGCAGGTGCATGCCTTCCACCGCGCAGGTGGTGCCGACCACGGGCTGGCCGTGGGCCATGCTCAGGTTGATCTTGCCCTTCACCCCGGCGCCGAAGCGCAGCGGCGCGATGGCGATGCGCGCGCCGTCCATGTACGGGGTGATGTCTTCGACGAAGCCGTGCATCTGCACGCCCGGCTGGGTGGCCGCCAGCGCCTTCAGGCTGTCCGGGGCGCCGGCACCGATCACGTGCAGCTGCACCTGCGGCAACCGCGCGCGCAGAATGGCAAACACGTCACCGATGAACCACGCCATCGCATCCAGGTTCGGCGGATGGCCGAACCCGCCCACGAACACCAGATCGTGGCGCTGGGCCCAGGGCGCGCCGGCACCTGCGACTTCGTGCAGGTTGGAAATCAATTCGACCTGCACCTGCGGCGCATCGGCCTGCAGCTGCTCGCGCTCGGCGGCGCTGACCAGCACCGTCACGTCACACTGGTCCATCACCGCCAGTTCGCTGGCGCGGGTGCGTTCGGCGTTGCGCAACAGGCCGGCATCACCGGCCACTTCGGCACCGCGGCGTTCGCGCAGGTAGTGCAGATCGACCGTGTCGAACACGGTGTGTGCCTGCGGCGCGTAGCGCTTGACCAGCGGCAGGCAGGCGTTGGCGACGTGGTGGCGCACCAGCATCACCACATCGAATCGTGCGCCGTGGGTACGCAGCCAGCCGGCCACGCCGTCCAGGAACGGTGCATACCAGACTTCCACGCCCATCCGCTGCAGGGCTTCGGTGGCCTCGCCGGCATGCTCGCGGCGGGTCGGTACGAACACCACGTGGGCGCCGCCCTGCAGCAGCAGGCGGATCAGGTTCATCTGCCGCAGCGAGCCGGAATCGCGCTCGGGGCGGGGCACTTCCTCATCCAGGATCAGCACCTGGCGGCGACCGCGCAGCAGCAGGGCCGGCGAGGGCACCTCACCCACCGCCGGGTGCGTGGCCAGTTCAGCGGCCCACTTGCTGGCAAAAATGCCCTGGTTGCGCACCTGGTAGGCCTTCACCCCGCTGCCGGTGTCGGTGCCATTGCTGGTGCCTTCGTCATGCACCACACGGCTGGCCGGTTGCACCAGCACGCGCAGGCCCTGCGCACGCACGCTGAAGGCCAGATCGGTGTCTTCGTAGTAGGCCGGCTTGTAGCGGGTATCGAAGCCGCCCAGCTGCTGCCACAGGGTGCGCGGCAGCATCAGCGCGGCACCCGAGCAGTAGTCGACATCGCGCAGGCTGGCGTAGCGCGGATCGTCGGCGGCTTCGAAACGGCCGTAGCTCCAGCCACTGCCATCGCGGAAAATCACCCCGCCCGATTCCTGCAGGCGGCCGTCCGGGTAGAGCAGCTGGCTGCCCACCAGGCCCGCGTCGGGCACGCTGTGGAAGGTGTCCAGCAGTGCGTCCAGCCAGCCGGGCTGCGGCACCGTGTCGTTGTTCAGCAGCACCACATGGTCGCCGCGCGCACGCGACACGCCGTCGTTGCAGGCTTCGATGAAGCCGCCGTTCTGCGCGCGCACTTCGTAGCGCAGGCCGCTGATGCGGGGCATCCACTGCGTGGTCTGGTCGCTGCTGCCGTCATCGACCACCAGGATCTCGCAGGGCACCGCCGGTGGGTGCGCCGCTAGTGCGCGCAGGCAGGCCAGCGTGTGCTGCACATGGTTGTAGACGGGAATGACGATGCTGACCTGCGGCGCATCGCTGCTGGGAACGCTGAACGGCGCGAAGGCCTGCGCCGCGGGCAGGTACAGGGGCGTGCGCGGTGCCGGCACGGCGCGCTGGGTGTGCACGCGGATGCGCTGCCAGGTGGCCCGCCAGCCGCGGGTACGCAGACTGGCCAGGCTGCGCTGCGCCAGGCCGGTCAGGCGGTTCAGCAGGTAGCGCCATTCGGCCAGGGACATCGCCATCCGGTAACAACTCCAGCTTAAGCAGGGAATCGGCGGGAATTCGCCAGCCACAGCGGCTGGGGTAGACTCGCCAGACCCTACATTGTCGCATTCCCGTGCCCCGACGCTACGATTCCGACGACATCGACGATCTCGACGACGACACCCCGACCGGTGACGGCCCCTCCTGGCGCAGCCGCCTGATCACCTGGAGCATGGCCGCCTTCGCGCTGGGCCTGGGCTTCCTGATTCCGTACACGCTGTACCTGAACCAACAGGTGACCCAGCGTTTCGGTGAACTGCGCTGGCAGATTCCTACGCGGGTCTATGCGCGCCCGCTGGTCGTGGTGCCCGGCAAGGCGATGGACGCGGCCACCCTGAAGACCGAACTGGCGGCCTCGGCCTACCGCGATGACGGCCAGGGCAAGGAGCCGGCCACCTACGCGGTGCAGGGCGGTCGCTTCACCATTTCCAGCCGCGGCTACAACGATGTGGATGGCCGGGTGGCGCCGCGCCGGGTGGAACTGACCCTGTCCGGCGGCAGCATCGCCTCCCTGCGCGACGCCGACAGCCGCAAGGCACTGAAGGCCGCGCGCCTGGATCCGGCGCGAATCGCCACCCTGTACGGGCAGAAGCAGGAAGAGCGGCGCCTGGTGCGCATGGATGAAGCGCCCGACCTGCTGGTGACCGGCCTGCAGGCGGTGGAGGACAAGGACTTCAACCGCCACCACGGCATCGATCTTTCCGGCATTGCCCGCGCCGTGTGGGTCACGATCCGTTCCGGTGGGCAGAGCCGCCAGGGTGCTTCCACGCTTACCCAGCAGCTGGCCCGCAGCGGCCTGCTGGGCATCGGCAAGGAACAGACCGTCACCCGCAAGTTCAATGAAGTGCTGTACGCGCTCATCATGGAAGCGCGCTACGACAAGCGCACCATCTTCGAGGCCTACCTGAACCAGGTGTACCTGGGCCAGCGCGGAAGCCAGGCGATCCACGGCATGTCCTCGGGCGCGGAATTCTGGTTCGGCCGCGATCTGTCGTCGCTGGAAACCGAACAGGTCGCGCTGCTGATCGGTCTGGTGAAAGGACCGTCGTACTACGACCCGCGGCGCAACCCGGAACGCGCGCTGGACCGCCGCAACTTCGTGCTGGGCAAGCTGCACGAGGCGGCGCTGATCGACGACGCCGAGTACCAGCGTGCGCTGAAGGCGCCGCTGGGCGTGCCGAAGACGCCCGGCCTGGTGGCGGCCAACCGCTTCCCGGCGTACGTGGATCTGGTGCGCCGCCAGCTGGGCCACGATTACCCCGAAGCCGCCCTGCAGGGCGCCGGGCTGAGCGTGATGACCGGCATGTCACCGTCGGCCCAGGCCTATGCCGAGGGCGCAGTGACGCGCACCATCAAGTCGCTGGAAAGCAAGCGCCGCCCGGAACTGCAGGCCGGCATGGTGCTGACCGACGTGCACAACGGCGACGTGCTGGCCGTGATCGGCAGCCGCGAGGTGTCCGAGGTCGGCTTCAACCGTGCCATCGAGGCACAGCGTCCGGTGGGTTCGTTGCTGAAGCCGTTCGTCTATCTGCTGGCGCTGGCCCAGCCGGACCGCTATTCGCTGGCGACCTGGGTGGATGATTCACCGGTGACGGTGCAGCTGGGCCGTGGCCGCAACTGGAGCCCCGGCAACGCTGACAACCGCAGCCATGGCACGGTGCGCCTGATCGACGCGCTGGCCCATTCCTACAACCAGGCCACGGTGCGCGTGGGCATGCAGGTGGGGCCGGAGCGGGTGACCCAGCTGATCCACGTGCTGGCCGGCCTGAAGGCCGAGGCCAACCCGGCGGTCATCCTGGGCTCGACCGACCAGAGCCCCTACGCCATGGCCCAGCTGTACCAGTTCCTGGCTTCGGGTGGCGAGATCCAGCCGCTGCACGCCGTGCGTGGCGTGCTGGACCCACAGGGCAAGCTGCTCAAGCGCTATGACAAGACCCCGGCGCCGGCGCAGGAAGGCGATTCGATTGCCGCCAACCTGATCAGCATCGGCCTGCAGCAGGTGGTGGCCAGCGGCACCGCGCAGCGCCTGAATGCCGATGGCCTGGGCCGCCTGCAGCCGGCCGGCAAGACCGGCACCACCAACGATGGCCGCGACAGCTGGTATGCCGGTTACACCGGTGACCACCTGGCGGTGATCTGGATGGGCAACGACAAGAACGAGCAGGCCGGCCTGTACGGTGCCACCGGCGCCATGCGGGTGTGGTCGGGCATCTTCCAGCGCCTGCCCAGTGCCCCGCTGAAGGTCAGCAACAAGGGTCTGGACTGGCAGCCGGTGGCCGCCACCGGCACCAACAGCACCGATGAAGGCTGCCCCGGCGCGCGTCGTTTCCCGTTCGTGGTGGGCTATGCCCCGGCTTACGCGCCCTGTGCGCCGGCCAGCGTGCCCGAAGAGCAGGGCGGCGAAAGCGAAGGTGGCGGCTGGCGCAGCTGGTTCGGCCTGGACCGCAAGCCCGATCCGCCCGCCGAACCGGCCGCTGCCCCGGCCGCCACGACCCCTTCCCCCAGCCGGTGATGCCGATGAACCTTCGAACCCTGTATGCGCCGGTGGCCGTGGCCACCCTCAGCCTTGCCCTGGCGGCCTGCATGAGCAGTGCGCCGCAGGTGGTCAAGCCGGTGGACACCACCACCCCGGCGCAGCGTCTGGCCGCCGTGGATGCGGCTGCGGGCCCGGACGACAAGGAACTGTCGGTGCAGCCGCTGCGTGATTCGCAGGTGGAAGACCTGCGCCAGGCGGCGTTGGCACAGCGCCAGGGCAATGATCTGGCCGCTGCGGCCGGCAGCCTGGACCAGGCGCTGCAGATCGTGGCCGGCGACCCGTCGGTGCTGCAGGAACGGGCCGAGGTTGCGTTGCTGCAGGGCCAGTGGGGCGAGGCTGAGACGTTCGCGCGCAAGGCGGTGGACCTGGGATCGAAGACCGGGCCGCTGTGCCGGCGCCACTGGGCGACCATCGAGCAGGCACGACTGGCGCGTGGCGAGAAGGAAAACGCGGTATCGGCGCATGCGCAGCTGGAAGGCTGCACCGTGCCGGGGATCAAGCGGTACTGAGTCATTCCCCTCCATCGGGCGCTGCCCCCTCTGCGGCGCGCGCTCACCGATGGTGGGTCGTGATGGGCCGGGTGGGTGGGGCGTGCAGGACACGCCGTAAACCCATCCATGAAGTGACCCCCTGAAGTTGGACAGGTGGGGGATCAGGCGGCCAGCGCGGCCTGCTCCCGGTACTGTACGGGGCTCAAGCCCTTTAGTTTCAAGCGGATACGATTCTCGTTGTAGTACCGGATGTACTCCACCAGCCCAGCTTCCAGGCTATCGATGCTGTCAAAGGTGTTCAGGTAGAAAAATTCCGACTTCAGGGTCCCGAAGAAGCTTTCCATGGCCGCGTTGTCCAGGCAGTTGCCACGCCGGGACATGCTCTGTTTCAGCGAGTGCTTTTCGAGCTTGTGGCGGTAGTTTTCGTGCTGGTAGTGCCAGCCTTGGTCGGAGTGGATCATCGGACGATCTTCCGGTGAAAGCCTCCTGATCGCTTGGTCCAGCATTTCACCCACCAGGTCAAACACGGGCCGGCGCTTCATCTGGTATGCCACGATTTCGCCGTTGTAGAGGTCCATGATCGGCGAAAGATAGAGCTTCATGCCCTGCACCTTGAACTCGGTTACATCGGTCACCCACTTGCGATTGGGCATCTCAGCCTCAAACTGGCGGCCCAGGTCGTTGGGAACCACGACATTGGCCGCTCCCTTGAACGCGCGATAGCGCTTGA
>NZ_CP025998.1:2849421-3349626 GCF_003086855.1 Stenotrophomonas sp. YAU14A_MKIMI4_1 | reverse complement strand
GACGAGCGGGTCTTTTTCATCGGCTTTTGAGGCGGTAATGGTGGCAGTGCCAACGCTTGGGCACCCCCGTCAGCATACAACCGCCGCCATTCACCCACCGCGCCGGCGCTGCCGATCTGGAAGAAAGTGGTGGCCTCACGCGCGGACATGCCGTCCTGACTCATCTTCTCCAAGACGGCCAGCTTGAACTGGAGATCGTAGGACCGGGGTTTGCGCTCAAACCCCGGTCGCCCATGCAGCCGGTAGGTCGCTGCCCAGCGCCTCACCGTGGAGAACTCCAGGCCATGGCGGCGGGCAACGGCCTTGACCGATGTGGAGGTGTTACAGGCCTCTTCGGCGACCTGCAATTTGAAACAAACCTCATATCTATTCATGCAAACCTCGGGGTCGGATTAGGTGTCCAACTCCCGGGGGTCACTTCACCATGGGGGCTCGTAGGCGCCATCCATGGCGCCTGCGGTCCTGCACGCCCCACCCACCCGGCCCGCCACACATTGCGCGGGCCGCAGGCAAGAACAAAATCAGAATCAAAAGCGGGTCGCGCGCTGCGCGCACTCGCCAGGGGGTCGGATCCGTTTTCCGCAGGAAAACGGATCCGACCCCTTCTTGTTCCGTTACTCACACCGCTACTGGATCCAGTCGAGCAAGCTTGACTCTACGAAGCCTGTCCGTCCGTCACCAGGAACCCGTCGAGGGCGGGGGGCTGTGGGTTTGCGGGGTGTGAGCCGCATGGATGCGGCGACCAAGCCCCCATGGACGGGTTTACGGCGTCCCCGCAAATCCACAGCCCCCCGCCATCCCTCGGTGAAACCCTGAGCCATGAACGCACGTCGTTGCTGTTGCCGTTGCCCTGGCTTGAAACGGGTGCCGGGCAGCGCCCGGCCCGGTATCCTTTCCCTCTGATGTCCGACCTTGTCCACGCCAGCCGCGAGGCCCTCAGCGACGGCGGCGCGCTCGCCTCGCACCTGGATGCGTTCGTGCCGCGCCCTGCGCAGCTGCGCCTGACCGAGGCCATCGCCGATGCGCTGCAGCAGCGCGATCTGCTGCTGGCCGAGGCGGGTACCGGCACCGGCAAGACCTTCGCCTATCTGGTGCCGGTGCTGCTGTCCGGGCTGCGCACCATCATTTCCACCGGTACCCGCGCGCTGCAGGACCAGCTCTACCACCGCGATCTGCCGCGCGTGCGCCAGGCGCTGGGCGTGGGCCTGCGCAGTGCGCTGCTGAAGGGGCGTGCCAATTACCTGTGCCGCTACCGCCTGCAGCAGGCGCGCGGCGAGCCGCGCTTTTCCAGCCCGGAACAGGCCGCGCAGTTCCAGCGCATCCTGGCCTGGTCCGGTCGCTCGGAATTCGGCGATATCGCCGAGCTGGATGGCCTGGCCGACGATTCACCGCTGTTGCCCATGGTCACCTCCACCGTGGACAACTGCCTGGGCACCGACTGCCCGTTCTGGGAGGACTGTTTCGTGGTGCGCGCGCGGCAACGCGCGCAGGCCGCCGATGTGGTGGTGGTCAACCATCATCTGCTGCTGGCCGACCTTGCGCTGAAGCAGGATGGTTTCGGCGAGCTGCTGCCGGGGGCGCAGGCCTTCGTCATTGATGAGGCCCATCAGTTGCCTGAACTGGCTGCGCAGTTCTTCGGCGAAGGCTTCGGCATGCGCCCCTGGCAGGAACTGGGGCGCGATTGTCTGGCCGAAGCGCGCGGTGTGGGCGGGGCGCAGGCCAGCCTGCAGGACGGCGTCGATCAGTTGCAGCAGGCACTGCTGGCCCTGCGCCTGGCCATGGAAGGGTTGCCGCAACGGGGCACGCAGTGGCGCGCGCTGGCGATGCCGCAGGTGCGCGACGGCTTCGACACCGTGATGCGCTGCCTGGTGGCCCTGGAGCAGACGCTGCAGCCGTTGCGCGATGCCGCGGCGGGCCTGGATGCCTGCCATGCACGGGCACGTGAAGCGGTTTCGCGTCTGGCGCGCTGGCTGGGCGAGGACGAGCCGGTGCTCGATTTCGACGCGGACCCGAACGATGCACCGGCGGCGGCCGATGTGCTCTGGTACGAGCTGACCCCGCGCGGCTTCCGCTGCCAGCGCACGCCGATGGATGTGTCCGGCCCGTTGCGCGAGCACCGCGAGCGCAGCCGTGCCGCGTGGATCTTCACCTCGGCCACGCTGACCGTGGGCGGGGGCTTCGACCATATCGCCACGCGGCTGGGGCTGGATGATCCGCATACGCTGGTCCAGCCCAGTCCGTTCAACTGGCCCGAGCAGGCGCTGTGCTACCTGCCCGAGGGCCTGCCCGATCCGGCCGCGCGGGGCTTCGGTACCGCCTTGATCCAGGCCCTGCAGCCGGTCCTGCGCGCTTCGCAGGGCAGGGCCTTCCTGTTGTTTGCGTCGCACCGCGCGTTGCGCGAGGCCGCCGAAGCGCTGCGCGATGGGCCGTGGCCGCTGTTCGTGCAGGGCGAGGCACCGCGTGCGACCCTGCTGCAGCGCTTCCGCGAATCGGGCAACGGCGTGCTGCTGGGCTCGGCCAGTTTCCGCGAAGGCGTGGATGTGGTGGGCGAGGCGCTGAGCGTGGTGGTGATCGACAAGCTCCCCTTCGCCGCCCCCGATGACCCGGTGTACGAGGCCCGCCTGGAAGCGATCCGCAGCCAGGGGGGCAATCCGTTCCGCGACGAGCAGTTGCCGCAGGCGGTGATCGCGTTGAAGCAGGGCGTGGGCCGGCTGATCCGCAGCGAGACCGATCGCGGCGTGCTGGTGCTGTGCGACCCGCGCCTGCTGAACCGGGGCTACGGCCGCGTGTTCCTGTCTTCGCTGCCGCCGTTCCGGCAGACCCGCGCGCTGGCCGATGTCCAAGCCTTCTTTGCGCCACAATGGACGCCCGTGGCCGAGGACGTTGCCCCGCCGGCG
Source organism: Stenotrophomonas sp. YAU14A_MKIMI4_1 (assembly GCF_003086855.1). Classification (NCBI taxonomy): domain Bacteria; kingdom Pseudomonadati; phylum Pseudomonadota; class Gammaproteobacteria; order Lysobacterales; family Lysobacteraceae; genus Stenotrophomonas; species Stenotrophomonas sp. YAU14A_MKIMI4_1. Next base: position 3,346,729 of record NZ_CP025998.1, on the reverse strand, counting down.
CCAAGCGCAGCGGCGCCCGAGCCTGCTGCGGGCCCACTGCCGGCCCCCGGTGCCACGTTCCCCTTGTTCTGACCTGACCCGATGAAACTGCTCGCCTTTGAAACCGCCACCGAAGCCTGTTCCGTTGCCCTGCATGTGGATGGGCAGGTGCTGGAACGCTTCGAGATCGCCCCGCGCCGGCATGCCGAGCTGAGCCTGCCCTGGGCCGAGGCACTGCTGGCCGAGGCGGGCATCAGCCGCCGCCAGCTGGATGGCATCGCGCTCAGTCGCGGTCCTGGCGCCTTCACCGGTGTGCGCCTGGCCATCGCCATTGCGCAGGGCATTGCGTTGGCGCTGGACCGCCCGTTGCTGCCGGTATCGACGCTGCAGGTGCTGGCGCTGCGCGCGCCGGCCGATGAAGCGCAGATTCTGTCGGTGATCGATGCACGGATGGGCGAGGTGTACGCCGCACGCTTCGAGCGCGTGGATGGTCTGCCGGTGGCCTGCGACGCCGAGCGCGTGTGCGCGCCGGCTGCCGTGGTGCTGCCGGATGGGCTGCAGGCGTACGGTGTGGGCAGTGGTTTCGCTGCTGCCGACGGGGCGCTGGTGGCGCAGCTGGGAGCTGGCTTGCGCGGATTCGATGCAACGGCATTGCCGCGTGCGTCCGATGTGCTGACCCTGGCGGTCCCCGCCTTCGCGCGTGGCGAAGCGATTGCCGCCGAACGCGTTGAACCGGCGTACCTGCGCGACAACGTAGCGCTGACCCTGGTCGAGCAGCAGGCCGTCCGCGAGGCGAAGGCGAAAGCCAACGGCTGAGCCCCTCGTGGCGGGGGCGTGGCGCGCAAATCCAATGCCGTGCTTGGCCGGGCGGGTGGGTTGCGCAGGGGACGCTGCAAGTACGTCCATGTAAGCTCGTAGGCGCCATCCATGGCGCCTGCGCCCCTGCGCAACCCACCCGCCCGGCCTTTGACAGTTTCCGTGCGTGTCCGCCACGGGAAATCAAAAAAAAATCAAAGTCAAAAGCGGATCGCTTCGCTCGCATCCACGCATGGCGTGGATCTACCGTGTCGACCAAGGTCGACACCCACCCACAGCAATGAGGCGCCGCGATCTGTCAGAGGTGGGGCGGTGTGGGCTTGCAGGACCGCAGGCGCCATGGATGGCGCCTACGAGCCTCCAGGGATGGATTTACGGCGTGTCCTGCACGCCCACACCGCCCCGCCAAGCCCAGGCCCTCTACCGCTGCTCTGGCTGTTGCCGTTGCCCTGGCTCTGCAGCGGGTCCCGGGCCGCAGGCCCGGGCAACAAAACCCTACCGGTCGTCGCGCAGTTCGCCGCCGGGCAGGAACACCCACGTGCGGGTTACCTGCAGGATATCCACGCCGTCATCGGTCTTCGGCAACGCGGGGAACGGCTGCGCCAGCTTCACCACCCGCAATGCCGCCTCATCCAGCAACTGCGTGCCGCTGGATTTGAGGATGCGGCTGCTTTCCACGCTGCCGTCGCGGCGCACGCCCACGCTGATCACCACCTGGCCACCCAGCCGACGCTGCCGCGCCTCGTCGGGATAATTCAGGTTGCCGACCTGCTCGGCCCGGTCCACCCAGGCGCGCAGGTAATTGGCGTAGGCGTACTCGCGGGTGCTGGCCGAAACGAACTTGCGGTTCGGCCGCTTCGCATACTGCGCCGAGCGCAGATGGACCTCGGCAGCCAGCCGGGCCATTTCCGCATCGCGCTGCTCGCGCGCGGTCATCGGCGCGTCCGGGGTCGGTTCCAGTGGGGTGGGGCGGGCCTGCGCCTGCGCCACCTGGTCCTGGCCGTTGCGGCTGCTGACCACCCGCGCCTGCGGCGGCGGCACCGCTGCGGCCGATTGCTGCTGCTGCGGCACCGGGCTCACGCCCGCCTGCGCCTGCGGCACCACGCCGGTCTGGTTATCGCGCGGGCGCTGGGCGCGGTCATGCTCGCCGCCCCCCTCCTGGTTGGCGGCGGCCAGGAAATCGGCCTGCTTGGGCGTCAGTGCCGTGCGGGTCTGGCTGAAGATCACTTCCAGGGTGGGCACCAGCGGTGCATCCCCCTTCACCGCAAAGCCCACGCCCAGGACCAGCAGCACGTGCAGCAGCACCGACAGGGCCAGGGTGGCGGCTAGCCGCTGTGCTTCGCGCGGCGGCGGGGGCAGCACGGCGGATACGGCTTCCATCAGCGCAGGCCGGCCTCGATCGCATCAAACAGGGTGCCGGCGATGTTCAGCCCGTACTGCGCATCCAGTTCACGCACGCAGGTCGGGCTGGTCACGTTCACTTCGGTCAGGTAGTCGCCAATCACGTCCAGGCCGACGAAACGCATGCCGCGGCGCTTCATTTCCGGGCCCACCTGGGCAGCGATCCAGCGGTCGCGTTCGCTCAGCGGGCGGCCTTCGCCACGACCACCGGCGGCCAGGTTGCCGCGGAACTCATCGCCCTGCGGAATGCGCGCCAGGCAGTAATCCACCGGCTCGCCGTCGACCAGCAGGATGCGCTTGTCGCCGGCGGTGATGTCGGGAATGAACTTCTGGGCCAGCGCCAGCTTGCGGCCGCCATCGGTCAGGGTTTCCAGAATCACGTTCAGGTTGGGGTCGCCCTGGCCGCTGCGGAAGATCGAGCGGCCGCCCATGCCGTCCAGCGGCTTCAGCACGGCCTGGCCATGCTCCAGCGCAAACGCCTTCAGCGCCTTGGCATCGCGGCTGACCAGGGTCGGCGGGCAGCACTGCGGGAACAGCAGGGCGGCCAGCTTTTCGTTGTAGTCGCGCAGGCCCTGCGGGTTGTTCACCACGCAGGCGCCGGCGGCGGCGGCCAGGTCCAGCACCTGGGTGTCGTAGATGAATTCGGCATCGACCGGCGGGTCCTTGCGCATCAGCACCACCTGGCCGGGGCCGAACACGGTGCGGCTGAATGCGCCCAGCTCGTACCAGCCGGCCGGATCGTCGCGCACCTGCAGCGGGGCAGTAAGGGCCACCGCCACGCCGCCTTCCAGGGCCAGCCCGCCCGGCTGCACGTAGTGCAGGGCGTGGCCACGGCGCTGGGCTTCCAGCAGCATGGCAAACGTCGTGTCCTTGGCGATCTTGATGTGGGCGATGGGATCCATCACCACGATGACATTCAACGGCATGGGCGCACCTTCAAGGCAAGGCGCTGATGGTAGCGGCAACGCCCGCCCCGTGCCTGCCCCGTGGCCTGCAACGCTGCGTCCCCGAAGCGGCGGCCGGGCCCGGTTCTGCGCAATGTCTGCCAAACCGGTCACGTTCAGCCGGGCGCCACGCCAAGCCCGGTGGGACGGCCTTGAAGCGGGCGCGGAAAGTGCGATATAGATACGCTTTCGCAGCGGCACCCAACCTAGAAGGGCCGCGCGCTTGGGGAATGGCAATGACTGAAAACATGACTGCGGGCGGGGAACTCGCAGGACTCCGGGTGATGGTCATCGATGACTCGAAGACCATCCGCCGGACCGCGGAAACACTGCTCAAGCGCGAAGGCTGCGAGGTGGTGACGGCGACCGATGGCTTCGAAGCACTGGCCAAGATCGCCGACCAGCAGCCGCAGATCATCTTCGTCGACATCATGATGCCGCGGCTGGATGGCTACCAGACCTGTGCCCTGATCAAGGGCAACCAGCTGTTCAAGTCCACCCCGGTCATCATGCTGTCCTCCAAGGATGGCCTGTTCGACAAGGCGCGCGGGCGCATCGTCGGCTCGGAGCAGTACCTGACCAAGCCTTTCACGCGTGAAGAACTGCTGGGTGCCATCCGCACATACGTCAACGCCTGACCAGGGGGGAAAGGCACAATGGCTCGTATCGTTCTGATCGAGGATTCACCGACCGACCGCGCGGTGTTCACCCAGTGGCTGCGCCGTGCCGGCCACGAGGTGCTGGAAGCGGACAACGCCGAAGATGGCCTGCAGCTGGTCCGCGACCAGGTGCCGCAGCTGGTGCTGATGGACGTGGTGCTGCCGGGCATGAGTGGTTTCCAGGCAACCCGGGCGATGGCCCGTGATGCGGCGACCAAGCACATCCCGGTGATCATCGTCAGCACCAAGGCGATGGAAACCGACAAGGCCTGGGGCCTGCGCCAGGGCGCAGCCGATTACATCGTCAAGCCGCCGCGCGAAGAAGAACTGATCGCGCGGATCAACGAACTGGTGGCCTGATGCGTTCGCCTTTCGACATTCTTGAAGCCTACGAACGGCGCAGCCTGGCCCATGCGGTGCAGCTGCCCGAACGCCGGTTCGCCCAGGACCTGTGGCGCGGCGTGGGCTACCGGGTCGGCCAGCGCCGGCTGGTGTCCGATTTCCGCGAAGTGGTGGAAATCGTGCCGATGCCGCCGGTCACCCCGGTGCCATGCGCACAGCCGTGGCTGCTGGGCGTGGGCAACCTGCGCGGCAACCTGTTCCCGGTGGTCGATCTGAAGTACTTCCTGGAAGGTGCGCGCACCGTGCAGCAGGAAGGCCAGCGCGTGCTGATCATGCGCCAGGCCGGCGGCGACGTGGCCCTGACCATCGATGAACTGTTCGGCCAGCGCAGCTTCGAGCTGGCCCAGCAGATCGATGCCGGTCGCCTAGCCGAGGGCCGCTATGGCCACTTCGTAGATCGCGCCTTCCACGCCGACGGCCACGAATGGGGCGTGTTCTCGCTCTCGTTGCTGTCGCGCACTCCTGAATTCCGGCAAGCCGCGGCCTGAGGCCGGGCAACGCCCCCTGTATTGAACCTCGAGGTTGAACGATGAGTACTGCTTCGGACGCCACCAAGACCGGCAAGCTGCGGCTGGGCGGCAGCAACCTGTGGCTGGCCCTGCTGTTGCTGTCCATGGTCCTGTTCGGCCTGAACACGGGTGTGGCCACCTGGCAGGGCAGCCGCCTGGCCGATGCCGGCTCCAAGGCCGCCGACCTGCAGGTGCTGTCACAGCAGCTGGCCAACCAGGGACGTGATGCCGTGGGCGGCAACGCCCAGGCGTTCACCGCCTTCAAGGCCACCCGCAACGCGATCGAACAGAACGTGTCCACCCTTCAGGGCCGCTACGGCAGCGAGCCGGGCGTGTCCAAGGCCATCGGCACCCTGGCCGAGACGTGGGCGCCGCTGGGCAAGCAGGCCGGCCAGCTGGTGGCCAGCGAACCGGCGGTGCTGGCCCTGGCCGGCAACGCCAACAACTTCACCGGCGCCGTGCCGGGCCTGCAGGCGCAGCTGAATGAACTGGTGCGGGCGATGTCCGCCTCGGGCGCACCGGCTTCGCAGGTGTACAGCGCCCTGCAGCAGGTGGTGGTGGCCGGCACCATGGCCCGCCGCGTGACCGAAATGCGCGCCGGTGGCAGTGGCGCAGCCACGGCCGGCGATGCGCTGGCCCGCGATATCACCGTGTTCTCGCAGGTGCTCGACGGCCTGCGCAACGGCAACGAAGAACTGGGAATCACCGCTGTGCGCGGCGCCGGCGCGGTGGCTGCGCTGGAACAGTCGCAGCAGAAGTGGGAGGCGATGAAGCAGGACGCCGACGCGATCCTGGCCAGCTCGCGCCAGCTGTTCGCCGCGCAGTCGGCCGCCACGGCCCTGGGCCAGGGCTCGGTGCGCATGCTCGACGACAGCCGCAAGCTGTTCGAAGCGTTCTCCTCGTTCGGCTCGGTGTCCGACACCCGCCTGTTCCCGAATTTCTGGATCGGCGTGGTATCCGGTGCGCTGTCGCTGATCGCGATCATCGGCTTCGTCTCCACCAACGTGCGCAGCCGTTCGCGTGAACAGGAACTGCGCTACCAGACCCAGGTGGAGTTCAACAGCCGCAACCAGCAGGCGATCATGCGGCTGCTGGACGAAATCAGTTCGCTCGGTGAGGGCGACCTGACCGTGAAGGCGTCGGTGACCGAAGACATGACCGGCGCGATTGCAGACGCAATCAACTACGCCGTGGATGAACTGCGCCACCTGGTGACCACCATCAACGACACCTCGGCCAAGGTGGCCGTGTCCACCCAGGAAACCCAGGCCACGGCCATGCAGCTGGCCGAAGCGGCCGGCCACCAGGCCAACCAGATCACCTCGGCCTCGGACCGCATTGGCGAAATCGCTGCCAGCATCGAGCAGGTGTCGCGCAACTCGGCCGAGTCGGCCGACGTGGCACAGCGCTCGGTGGTGATCGCCGCCGAAGGTGCCGGCGTGGTGCGCGAAACCATCCAGGGCATGGACCAGATCCGCGACCAGATCCAGGAAACGTCCAAGCGCATCAAGCGCCTGGGCGAGTCGTCGCAGGAAATCGGCTCGATCGTGGAACTGATCAACGACATTTCCGAACAGACCAACATCCTGGCGTTGAATGCCGCCGTGCAGGCTGCGTCGGCCGGTGAAGCCGGCCGCGGTTTCGCGGTCGTGGCCGACGAAGTGCAGCGCCTGGCAGAACGTACCTCGGGCGCGACCCGACGCATCGAAAACCTGGTGCAGGCCATTCAGGCCGATACCAACGAAGCGGTCACCTCGATGGAACAGACCACCGCTGAGGTGGTGTCCGGTGCGCGCCTGGCCGAAGACGCCGGTACGGCCCTGACCGAAATCGAGCGCGTGTCCAACGCGCTGAACACCCTGATCAAGAACATCTCGATCGCCGCCCAGCAGCAGTCCGCTGCGGCCTCGGACATCACCCGCACCATGGGCGTGATCCGGCAGATTACCGGCCAGACCTCGCAGGGCGCCGGCCAGACCGCCGAATCGATCGGCCACCTGGCACAGCTGGCCGCCGATCTGCGTCGTTCGGTGGCCGACTTCAAGCTGCCGGCGTGACCGCGGCAGGGCGGCGAGCAAGGAACCAGTCGATGAAGCATTTCCATTCCCCAGGCCACGGTCCGCGCGGTAAGCGCGCGGCGGCGACCGGAGCGCACCGATGAGCAGCAGTCTGCGCGACGCCATGAGCCATGCAGCCCTGGGCTGGGTCAAGCCCGAGCTGGACGAGACCCTGCGCCTGGTGCGCAACGAGGTCGAGTACTTCGTGGAAGACCCGGCCGATGGCAGCCGCATGCGCATCTGCGCCGGTTACCTGCACCAGGTGCAGGGCACCCTGCGCATGGTCGAACTGTATGCACCGGCGATGGTGGCCGAGGAACTGGAGCAGCTGGCCGTGGCCGTGGGCGAAGGCCGCGTTGCCGACCGCGACGAAGCCTGCGCCACCCTGATGCGTGGCAGCGTACTGCTGCCCGACTACCTGGAGCGCCTGCAGAACGGCCATCGCGATATTCCGATCGTGCTGATGCCGCTGCTGAACGAAATCCGCGCTGCACGTGGCGAAGAAGGCGTCAATGACAGCGTGCTGTTCGCCTTCGCGCCCGAGAGCGTGACCGCCACCGAGGCCGAGCTGGACCACGCCCGCGGCAGCCTGAGCGGGCGCAACCGCGAACTGCTGGATACGGTGGGCAGCGCGGTGAAGGAAGAGCTGCTGCAGGTGAAGGATGCACTGGACCTGCACCTGCGCACCGGCGGCGCGCCGCAGCAGTTGCAGGAACAGGTGACCAAGCTGGGTGCCGTGGCCGATACCCTGGGCATGATGGGCCTGGGCGCCGCGCGTGGCGTGGTCGTGCAGCAGCGCGATGCGCTGCTGGGCGTGGTTGAAGGCCGCCAGCAGATCGATGAAGACCTGCTGCTGGATATTGCCGGTGCCCTGCTGTACGTGGATGCATCGCTGGACGACCAGGTCGCCCATCTGGGCGCCGGTGGCAGTGGCGAAGACGATCCCAGCGCCGTGGAAAACCGCCGCACGGTGGAAATCCTGGCGCACGAAGCCATCGCCAACTTCGCGGCCGCGCGCGAGCATTTCGTTGCCTTCATCGAGACCAGCTGGAACCACGGCGAACTGCAGGACGTGCCGCGCCTGCTGGGCGACGTGTCCGGTGCGCTGCGCATGCTCGACCTGGGCACTGCCGCCGACTACCTGCGCGGTGTGCAGCAGTACATCGAAGCCGAACTGATCGGCCGCCAGCGCGTGCCCAGCGGGCGCCAGCTGGACACCCTGGCCGATGCCATGGCCAGCCTGGAGTACTACCTGGAAGCGCTGCGCGACCGCCGTCCGGGCCGCGAAGACATCCTGGACATCACCCGCAGCAGCCTGGAGGCGCTGCGTTACTGGCCGCTGCCCGAGCGCACTGCGCCGGCCGCTGCCGAGGCCGCTGACGCCCAGCCCGACCCGGTGCTGCGCGAGGCGGTCGCGCTGCCCGCGGCCGCCCTGCAGGTCGAGCCGGTGCAGATTCCGGTGCAGCCCGCCGCACCGGCACCGGGCGACGTGCCGGTGCCGTTGCCTGATTTCACCTTCGATCCGCCGCCGGCGCAGCCGGTTGCGGAAGCCGATGCGCAGTCGCTGGTATTCGGCGCGCTGGAACTGGCCGATACCGATGCCGTGCCTGCCGCTGCGCCTGCCGACAGCGCCCCGCTGCTGTTCGCCGCATCCAGCGCACCGCCGCCGGCAGTGCCGCAGTGGGAGCTGGGCAGCCTGGACCACGCAGCGGACAGCGTGCCCGCCGAGCCGATGGTCGAAGAGGACGCGCGTGCGCCGACCTTCGCCAGCTTCGATCCGGTCAGCTATGAAGCCGATGCGGATGCAGGCGATGCATCCATCGCGTCGCACTGGTCGCTGACGGCCGCATCGCTGCAGGTGGCCGACGGCGCTGCGCACGTCCACGGTGATGCCGAGGACAGCGTGGCCGTGGCCGAGTGGGACGACGCCCCGGCGGTGTCGTCCTCGGTGGCGTCGTCGTTCGACCCGGTGGCCGCAGAACAGGACGGCCTGGCCGTGGCAGGCGACGACGTGGTGTTCCACTTCGACGCCAGCGAACTGGACAATGCCGAGCACGTGCTGTCGCTGGATGCGATGGAGACGCTGTCGCTGGACGAAGCGCCCCGCCTGGACGCAACGCTGGACATCGTCGATGCCGAGCCGCTGGCCGACGCCACCGTGCAGGCCGAGGAAGCCGAACCGGCGATTGTCGAAGCCCTGATCGAAGCCGAAGCCGAAGCACCGGTGCTCGCCGACGCTGAACCGGTCGCCGTGGCCACCATCGACGTGGACACCATTGCGCCGATCGATTTCAGCGAGGCCGATGCGCAGTTCCTGGCCGAACTGAGTGCGGCGGCGGCGGAGTTCAATCCGCACCCGGAAGCGGCCCCGGCCGTTGAACCGGTGGCCGTTGCCACCGGCGCTGCCGAGGTCGGCATCGAAGCCGGCTTCGAAGACGATGCCGAGAACATCGACCAGGACATCCGCGAGGTGTTCCTGGAAGAGTTCGACGATGAACTGCAGAACCTGGGCACGCTGCTGCCGCCCTGGCGCATGCAGCCGGACAACATGGACCGGCTGCGGCCGATCCGCCGCATCTTCCACACGCTCAAGGGCAGCGGCCGTCTGGTCGGTGCACGTACGCTGGGCGAATTCGCCTGGAAGATCGAGAGCCTGCTCAACCGCGTACTGGACGGCACCCGCCCGGCCACGCCGGCGGTGCTGGCCATGATCGACCACGCGCACGCCGCACTGCCGCAGTTGAACGCCGCGCTGCGCCACGGCCAGCGCATCACCGTCGATCTGCAGGCCATGCAGGCCATCGCCGACCGCGTCGGCGCCGGTGAGGAAACCTTCTACGTGCCGCTGCCGGGCGCAGCGGCCCCGGTCGCCGAAGCGCCGGTGGTGGACGTGGCCAGCGAAGACACCGCCGTGCCGGTGGACGCGCTCCACAGCGACGTTGCCGAGCAGGCCGCTGAACCGGTCGCCGAGGTGGTCGAGCCGGTGGGCACCCCCGCGCAGATCGACAGCGTGCTGCAGGAAATCCTGGAAGCGGAAGTGGAGCTGCACCTGGCCACGTTGCAGGCGTGGTTGCAGGACGCGCAGCAGGCACCGCACGCGGTGACCGACGCGCTGCTTCGCGCGGTGCACACCATGAACGGTGCGTTCGCGATGACCGAGGTGCCGGAAATCACCGCCGTCACCGGGGCGGCCGAGTCGTACATCAAGCGCGCCCTGGCCGCGCAGGCCGTGCCGGCGGACGAGGGCGTGTCGGCGCTGCTGGACACCGCGTCGGCCATTGCCGGCACCATGACCGCGCTGCAGGCCGAGCAGCCGCGCATCGCGCCGCACGATGACCTGGCGCAGCGCCTGCAGGCGCTGGCTGCCGCGCTGCCCGAAGCGCGCTGGCCGGTGCTGGAAATGGAGGATGACGACGCCGACGATCTGGCCATCGATGCAGACGAAGCGGCAACCGTGCACGCCGACGCCGCGTCGGCCGATGCGCTGGGCGACATCGAACCGGTACCGCCGGTCGAAAGCGAGCTGGAACGCGTTGAACTGACCGGTGGCGAAGATCTTTCGCCGTTCTTCGATGCCGGCTGGCCCGCGCTGCCGCAGGGCGGGGAAGGCACCGATGTGGTCGAACCCGAGCGCGAAGCCCGCACGGAAGCCGACGCTGCGCTGCCAGCGGAAGCGGAGGCGGAGGCGGAAGCCGCGGTTGGTTCAGAAGTAACCGAAACGCTGCCCGATGTCCCGGCCGACGCCGAGGACGCCGATCTGACCGGTGCCGATGATCTGTCGCCCTATCTGGACGCCAGCGCGTTGCCGGTGGACGACAGCGATGTTGAAGACGTGGTCGAACCGGCGTCGATTGACGCGATCGACACGCCGGTAGCGGCGCAGGCGCACGACGACACCGCGCTGTACGACGAAGAAGATGAACAGGCGCTCGACAGCACGCTGGCGAGCCTGCACGATGATATGGCTGCGCCCGGCTTTGCCGAGCCGGTCACCCTGGAGGCGGCGCTTGAAGCCGGCCTGCATGTGATCGAGCCGGAACCGGCGCAGGACGAGCAGGCCGACTGGCCCGTGCTCGGCCTGCAGGCCAGCGAACTCGCGCCTGGTGAGGCAGATGCCTTCGCCGAGGCTGCGGACGTCGGCGGGGAGGCGGCGGTCGGTGAAGGAGAGAGCGCCGACCTGCCGTCCCCGGCGACGGTGGATGCAGACGTGACCGAAGCAGTTTCGGTCGCACCGGCACCGTTGTTCGAGCTGGAAGACGCACCGGGGCAGGGCGCGTACGTGGCTTCGGCCGTTGAAGCCGTTGCCGAGACCGGCGCAGATGTCACCGCTGCCGTGGCTGCCGCCGACGGCAACGGGCAGGAAGACGCCCCCAGCGACCAGCTCGACTTCAGCGTGTACGACCGCGAGCTGGTCGATATCTTCGTGGAAGAAGGCAACGACCTGCTCGACCATTGCGACGGGCTGATCAGCGAGCTGCGCGAAGCGCCGCAGGACCGCGAGGCTCTGGCCGGCCTGCAGCGCGATCTGCACACGCTCAAGGGCGGCGCACGCATGGCCGGCATCAACGCGATCGGCGATCTCGGCCACAGCATCGAATCGCTGCTGGAAGCCGTGGCCGCCGGCCGCACCGAGATCGAACGCCCCGACGTCCACCTGCTGGAGCGTGGCTTCGACCGCCTGCACCAGCTGCTGACCCGTACCGGCGAACACCGCACGGTGGAGCCGGCGCAGGACCTGCTGGACGCGTTCGAAGCCCGCACCCGCGTGGATGCCGGCAGCGCCGTTGTTGCTGCCAGCAACGACGCGGAATCGACCGTCGTACCCGTGGCGCCGCTCGCCCTGGCCGATGCACCGCTGTCGGCACCGCTGCCGCTGGAAGGCACGCCGGACGAAGATCCGCTCGCCCGCCCGCAGCAGGAGCAGGTGCGCGTACGCGCCGATCTGCTGGACCGCCTGGTCAACCATGCCGGTGAAGTGGCGATCTACCGTTCGCGCCTGGAGCAGCAGCTCGGGGCGTTCCGCGGTGCGATGGGCGAACTGGAGCGCACCAATGCGCGACTGCGCGACCAGCTGCGCCGACTGGACCTGGAAACCGAAGCGCAGATCGTCGCGCGTTACCAGCGTGAACAGGACCAGGCCGATCAGAAGTTCGATCCGCTGGAACTGGACCGCTTCTCCACCCTGCAGCAGCTCAGCCGCGCGCTGAACGAATCGGCAGCCGACCTTGGCGGCCTGCAGGGCGTGCTGGACGATCTGTCGCGCCAGTACGATTCGCTGCTGCAGCAGCAGTCGCGCGTCAGCTCGGAACTGCAGGATGGCCTGATGCGCGCGCGCATGGTGCCGTTCGACGGCCTGGTGCCACGCCTGCGCCGTGTGGTGCGCCAGGCCGGCATCGATACCGGCAAGCAGGTGCACCTGACCCTGGAAGGCACCCACGGCGAACTGGACCGCAACGTGCTCGACCGCATGGTCGCGCCTCTGGAACACATGTTGCGCAATTCGGTGGCCCACGGCCTGGAAGCGCCGGAGCAGCGCCGCAGCGCCGGCAAGCCGGAGGAGGGCGAGGTTGCCATCCGCCTGCACCGCGAAGGTTCGGAAATCGTGCTGGAAGTGGCCGATGACGGTGCCGGCCTGGACCGCGAAGCGATCCGCCGCCGCGCCATCGACCGTGGCCTGCTGGGCGCCGATGCGCAGCCCAACGAGCAGGAACTGGACAACCTGATCTTTGCCTCCGGCTTCTCCACCGCCGACCAGGTCAGCCAGCTGGCCGGCCGTGGCGTGGGCATGGACGTGGTGCGCAACGAAGTGCGCCAGCTCGGCGGCTCGGTCGACATCCAGTCGGTGCGTGGCCAGGGCGTGCGCTTCACCCTGCGCCTGCCGCAGACGCTGGCCGTCACCCAGGCGGTGTTCGTGCAGATCGGCGAAACCACCTTCGCCGTGCCGGTGGCTTCGGTCAGTGGTATCGGCCGCCTGTCGCGCGATCGTTTCGAAGCGGCCGACAGCAGCTACCGCTACAGCGGCGAAGAATTCCCGCTGTACGACCTGGGCAGCCTGGTCGGCCAGGCACCGGCCCGTGCAGATGGCCAGGACCAGGTGCCGCTGCTGCTGGTGCGCGCCGGCGACCTGCGCGCGGCCGTGGCGATCGACCAGGTGCTGGGCAACCGCGAAATCGTGGTCAAGCCGGTGGGCCTGCAGATCGCCTCGGTACCGGGCATCTACGGTGCAACCATCACCGGCGATGGCCGCGTGGTGGTCATCCTGGACGTGGCGCCGCTGGTGCGCCGTTACCTGGCCAACCCGATCGTGCCGGTGCAGGACAACGCACCGCGCCAGGAACGGCAGGTGCCGCTGGTGATGGTGGTCGACGACTCGCTGACCATGCGCAAGGTGACCGGCCGCATCCTGGAACGCCACAACTTCGAAGTAAGCGTGGCCCGCGACGGCGTGGAAGCACTGGAGCAGCTGGAAGAGCGCGTGCCCGACCTGATGCTGCTGGACATCGAAATGCCGCGCATGGATGGCTACGAGCTGGCCACCGCGATGCGTGCCGACCCGCGCTACAAGGACGTGCCGATCGTGATGATCACCTCGCGCAGCGGTGACAAGCATCGCCAGCGCGCCTTCGAGATCGGCGTGCAGCGCTACCTGGGTAAGCCGTACCAGGAGCTGGACCTGATGCGCAACGTGTATGACCTGCTGGGGATCGCCCGTGTCCGTGAGTGATGTGAATCCGGTTCCGGCCGTTGCCCTGCTGGCCCGTCCGGGCGCGGCGCGCGAACGCCTGCGCGAAGCCCTGGCCCATGCCGATGTGCAGATCGTGCTGGAAGATGATCCCAGCGGCCTGGAACCGCAGGCGCTGGCCGATGCACAGCCGCAGTTCGTGGTGATCGCCCTTGAGGCGGCCATCGAGGACGCCCTGGAGCGCCTGGAGCCGGCCTTGTCCGCGCCGGGGCTGACCCTGGTGTTCGACGAGGCCGAACTGGCCGCGCGCCGTGACGGCTGGGAAGCTCAGCGCTGGGGCCGCCACCTGGCGGCCAAGCTGCACGGCCACCAGCAGGTATTGCCGCCCGGTGCCGAAGACGAGCCCAGCCTGCAGCTGCAACCAGGCCTGCCGTCCACGCCGCCGCAGCCGCAGGATGCCGCGCTGCAGCCGCACCTGGACCAGGCGCTGTCGTGGGCCGACGACGTGCCGGCCGATGGCCTGTACTCGCCTCCGGCCGACCTGCATGAACCCATCGCGCTGGAACAGGCGCTGGCCGCGCTGCAGCCGGTGCTGCCCGAGCCGCCGCCGTCGGCCGAGGCTGTAGAAGACATCGCTGCGCCGGTGATCGAACCGCCGCCGGTGCCGTCGGCTGCGCTGGGCGATCACACCGCCTGGTCGCTGGTGGATGAGCCTGCCAGCGCGCCGGCCCCGACCACTCCGGCGGCCGACGCTGCATCACCGACCACCTTCGATACCGACCACCTGAGCCTGGTGGACCTGGATGCAGCACTGCCCGCCGGCGCCCGCGCCGGTGCGCTGCTGGTGCTGGCCGGTATCGGCGGTCCCGATGCGCTGCGTCGCCTGCTGGGCGCGCTGCCGGCCGACCTGAGCGTGCCGGTGCTGGTACACATGCGCCTGGACGGTGGCCGCTACGGCAACCTGGTCAAGCAGATGGCGCGCGTTTCGCCGCTGCCGGTGCAACTGGCCGAACCGGGCCAGCGCGCCGTACCCGGTGAAGTGCACGTGCTGGCTGATGATCTGGGCGTGCAGGCGGCCACGGACGGGCTGTACTTCCAGACCCGTGCGCAGGGCATCGCGATCGACGCCCTGCCGCCGGCGCACACCGCGGTGGTGCTGCTCAGCGGCGCCGACCTGGCCCATGTGGGGCCGGCGCTGGACCTGGCCGCCGCCGGCGCCTGGGTGGCAGGGCAGGTGGGCGAAGGCTGTTACGACCCGGCTGCGGCCACGGCCGTGGTGGCCGCCGGCATGGTCGCCGGTGAACCGCAGGAGCTGGCGCAGGCGATTGCCGCGCGCTGGGGCCGGCACGAAGATGACGGAGACGCAGCATGAGTTACGCCAGCAATGACGAGATCCGCGGCGTCCTGATCCAGGCCGGTGGCGAGCGCGTGCTGCTGCCCAACGCCACCGTGGCCGAAATGATGTCGCGCGTGGCGATCGAACCGGTTGCCGACGCACCGCGCTGGCTGCTGGGGCAGATTGCCTGGCACGGCTGGCAGGTGCCGCTGCTGTCGTTCGCGCGCCTGACCGGCCTGGGCGATGAAGTGGTGGGTGCGCACAACAAGGTGGTGGTGCTGAAGGCACTGAGCGGCAACGCCCAGCGCCCGTACTACGCGCTGCTGACCCAGAACTTCCCGCAGCTGATCTCGGTGCCGCGCGACGGTCTGCTGGCCGACGCCTCGGAAGAAACGCTGCCCGACATCGTGCACATGCGGGTGCTGCTGGGCGAAAAGAGCGCCCTGCTGCCGAACCTGGATGCGCTGGAAAGCGCGCTGGATTCGCTGGCCGCCTGATCCGGCGGCTGCGCGCGCTCGGTAGGTGCCGACCTTGGTCGGCACTGCTTCGCCGCCCTTGGTAGGTGCCGACCTTGGTCGGCACTTCGCTCGCGGAACGCGCCCCTTACCCCAGATCCCCCAACCGCGCCTGCAATGCCGCAATCGCGGCCAGGCCGGCGGTTTCCGTGCGCAGGATCCGCGGCCCCAGCTGCAGACCCTGGAAACCGGCCTGGGCCAGCTGATCGCGGTCACGCGGCGACCAGCCGCCTTCGGGCCCGATGGCGATCACCACGCCCCCCGCCGGTGCGGCCTGCAGCGTGGACAGGCGGTGGCTGCCCAGCGGGTCCAGGGTCAAGCGCAGGGTGTCGGTCGGCAACGCTGCCGTTGCCTGTGCCAGCGACAGCGGCGTGCCCACCGCCGGAATGCGTGCACGCCCGGACTGGCCACAGGCCGAGGTCACCACGTTGTTCCAGTGCGCCACGCGCTTTTCCGCGCGGGCGGCGTCCAGCTTCACCTCGGTCCGCTCGGCATTGACCGGCACGATGGCGGCCACGCCCAGTTCGGTGGCCTTCTGCAGGATCAGGTCCATCTTCTCGCCGCGCGCCACGCCCTGCAGCAGGGTGATGGCCAGCGGCGATTCGTTGCCGACGGCCTGCACGCTGTCGATGCGCACCTGCACCTCACGCTTGCCGGCCACGGTCAGCACGGCGCTGTAGTCGTGGCCATCGCCATTGAACAGCACGCAGGTATCGCCTTCGTGCAGTCGCATCACCCGTACCAGGTGGTTGGCGGTGTCTTCGGGCAGCGTCAGGGTCTGGCCGCTGTGCAGCGGCAGGTCGATGGGACAGCGGGTCACGCGCATGCAATTGCCTCGTCGATGGCTGCCAGCGTGGTGTGGGCCAGCAGTTCCAGTTGTTCGTCGTCCACACAATACGGTGGCATCCAGTACAGCACATCGCCCAGCGGGCGCAGCACCACGCCGCGCTTCAGCGCCGCCTTGTAGGCGTGCAGGCCCAGCCGCAATGCCGGCTCGAACGGCGTGCGGCGATCGCCGTTGCGCGACAGTTCAAACGCCACCACCATGCCGGCCTGGCGTACGTCGGCCACGTGCGCATGGTCGGCCAGCGGCGCGGCCAGGGCGCCCATCACCGAGGCGATGCCGCGGTTGCGCGCAATCACGTCCTCGTCGCGGAAGATGTCCAGCGTGGCCAGGGCGGCCGCGCAGGCCAGCGGGTTGCCGGTATAGCTGTGCGAGTGCAGGAACGCGCGCTCGCGTGAATCGTCCAGGAAGGCGTCGTACAGCGCCTGCGTGGCCAGCACCGCGGCCAGCGGCAGGAAGCCGCCGGTCAGGCCCTTGGACAGGCACATCAGGTCGGGCATCACCCCGGCCTGTTCGCAGGCGAACAGGGTGCCGGTGCGGCCAAAGCCGGTGGCGATCTCATCGGCGATCATGAACGCACCGTGCGCGTCGCACAGCTCGCGCACCCGTTTCAGATAGATCGGGTCGTGCATGCGCATGCCGCCGGCGCACTGCAGGCGCGGTTCCAGGATCACCGCGCAGATTTCGCCCGGGTGCTGGTCGAACAGCGTGGCCAGGCCGTCGGCGGCCTGCAGGGCGCGCTCAGTGGCGCTCTGCCCGGGCTCGGCCAGGTAGGCATCGGGCGAGGGCGCGAACAGGCCCTCGGCCAGCAGCGGCGCATACACGCGGCGGTACAGCGGGATATCGCCCAGCGCCAGTGCGCCCAGGGTTTCGCCGTGGTAGCCGTTCTCCAGCGCGATGAAGCGCGTGCGCCGGCGCTCGCCGCGGTTCTGGAAATACTGGAAGGCCATCTTCAGCGCCACTTCCACCCCGGCCGAGCCGTTGTCGGCGAAGAACACCTTGGCGAGCGGGTCGCGCCCGGCCTGGCGCGGCGCCAGCGCCAGCAGGCGCTCGGCCAGGGTGATCGCCGGTTCATGGCTGAACCCGGCCAGCATCACCTGTTCCAGCTGCCCGGCCTGGGCGGCAATGGCGCCGCCGATGCGCGGTTCGGCGTGACCGAACAGGTTTGTCCACCAGCTGCTGACCGCATCCAGGTAGCGGTTGCCGTCGTGATCGATCAGCCAGGCGCCCTGGCCGCGCGCGATCGGCACCAGCGGCAGGGTGTCCGGGTGCTCGCGCATCTGCGTGCAGGGGTGCCAGAGCACCTGCAGGTCGCGTTGCCGCCACTGCCGGGCCAGCGGGGAAGGGGTTGGGTCTGCTAGCATTTCGGGCTCATGAACATGTTGCTGCCTGCCCATTCTATCGGCCCCGGCGCGCGCGCCGCCCGCCGTGGAGAGTCCGAATGACCGATGACCGCGCCAGCCGTCGCCTGCCGATCATCCATCGGATCACCGACGAGGAAAACGGCCCGTTCCAGCGCCAGCACCTGGACCTGGAGTTTTCCAATGGCGAACACCGGCGCTTCGAGCGCCTGGTCAGCCGCGGCCATGGCGCGGTGGTGGTGGTGCCGATGCTGGATGACCAGACCGTACTGCTGGTGCGTGAATACGCCGCCGGCGTACACCGCTACGAGCTGGGCCTGGTGAAGGGCCGCATCGATGCGGGCGAAACCCCGGAACAGGCTGCCGACCGCGAGCTGAAGGAAGAGGCCGGTTACGGTGCGCGGCGCGTGGATGTGCTGCGCGCGATGACCCTGGCGCCGACCTACATGAGCCACCAGTCCTGGCTGGTGGTGGCACGCGATCTGTACCCGGAAAAGCTGGCCGGTGATGAGCCCGAAGAGCTGGAAGTGGTGCCGTGGAAGCTGGCCGAGCTGGACCAGTTGATGCTGCGCGAAGACTTTTCCGAAGGCCGTTCGCTGGCCGCGCTGTTCATCGCGCGGCAGTGGCTGCAGGCGGCGCGATGATCAAGCTGACCACCGAACTGCGCGAGACCGCCATTGCCATTGCCCAGGAAGCCGGGCAGGCGATCATGCAGGTCTACAGCAGCGGTTTCGACGTGACCCTGAAGGCCGACGACAGCCCGGTCACCGCGGCCGACCTGGCCGCCGACCGTGTCATCCAGCAGGGCCTGCGCCAGCTCACCCCGGATCTGCCCATCCTTTCCGAAGAATCGGCGCTGGTGCCCTGGGAACAACGCCAGCACTGGGGCGCTTACTGGCTGGTCGATCCGCTGGACGGCACCCGCGATTTCGTCAAGCGCAACGGCGAGTTCAGCGTCAACATCGCGCTGATCTACCAGGGTGCACCGGCGTTCGGCGTGGTGCAGGCGCCGGTGACCGGCATCGTCTGGCACGCCATGCGCGGCGAACTGGCCTACCGCCGCCAGGGCCTGCACGACACCGTGCTGCGCACGCGCAGCCCGGCGACCACGCCGCTGCGGGTGGCGGCCAGCCGTTCGCACCGCTCGCCGGAAACCCTTGCGCTGCTGCAGCGCATGGGCGACATCGAAACCGTGGTGCAGGGCTCGTCGCTGAAATTCTGCCGCATTGCCGAAGGCGGGCTCGACGTCTACCCGCGGCTGGGGCCCACCTCGGAATGGGACACCGCCGCCGGCCAGTGCGTGCTGCACGCCGCCGGCGGTGCCGTGCTGTCGGCGCGTACCGGCAAGCCCTTCCGCTACAACCGCCGCAGCACGCTGCTCAATGGCGATTTCATCGCCCTGGGCGACACCAGCCTGCCGTGGCGCGACTGGTTGACCGACTGAACCTGGAGGCTGCATGAGCGATACCCCCACCGTCGGCAGTGCCGCCAGCACCGAACTGGAGCGCCTGCTGGGCATCATGGCGCGCCTGCGCGATCCGCAGGGCGGCTGCCCGTGGGATCTGCAGCAGGATTTCAGCACCATTGCGCCGTACACCATCGAAGAGGCCTATGAAGTAGCCGATGCCATCGATCGCGGCGACTTCGATGATCTGTGCGATGAACTGGGCGACCTGCTGCTGCAGGTGGTGTTCCATGCGCGCATGGCCGAAGAGCAGGGCAGCTTCGCCTTCGCCGATGTCGCCCGCGCGATCAGTGACAAGATGCAGCGCCGCCACCCGCACGTGTTCGCCGATGTGGACGTGGACGACGCCGATGGCGTGATGCGCAACTGGGACGCGATCAAGCGTGCCGAACGTGCGGCCAAGGGTGACCAGGATGGCTCGGCCCTGGCCGGCATCTCGCGCGGCCTGCCCGAATGGCAGCGTGCGGTGAAACTGCAGGCACGTGCCGCGCGGGTCGGCTTCGATTGGCCGGGCCCGTTGCCGGTGCTGGACAAGGCCGCCGAGGAACTGCAGGAACTGCGCGAGGAATTCGAGCGCGGCGATGTTGCCGGCAACAAGGCACGGCTGCAGGAGGAACTGGGCGACCTGCTGTTCGTCTGCGCCAACCTGGCCCGCCATGCCGACATCGACCTGGGCGCGGCACTGCGTGGGGCCAACCACAAGTTCGAGCGACGCTTCCGCGCCATGGAAGCGCAGGCCGAGGCACAGGGGGAAGCGCTGGCGGGGTTGGACCTGGATGCGCAGGAAGCCCTCTGGCAGCACGCCAAGGCCGCGGAAAAAGCGTGAAAACGCTGGGTCTGTTCCTGCTGACCGCGCTGGCCGAGATTGTCGGCTGCTATCTGCCGTGGCTGTGGCTGCGCAAGGGCGGCAGCGCATGGCTGCTGCTGCCGGCGGCGGCCAGCCTGGCCCTGTTCGCCTGGCTGCTGACCCTGCACCCCACCGCCAGCGGGCGCGTGTACGCCGCCTATGGTGGCGTGTACATCGGCACCGCGCTGTTCTGGCTGTGGCTGGTCGACGGCATCCGCCCCAGCCGCTGGGATCTGCTGGGCGCCGCCCTGTGCCTGGCCGGCATGGCCGTGATCATGTTCGGCCCGCGCGCCGCCGCCCCGTGAACGGTAGAGTCGAGCCATGCTCGACTTTTTTTTGCTGCGGCCTCGAACCCTGCTCGGCCGCTTCTGCTCTTCCGTAGAGTCGAGCTTGCTCGACTGCTTCTGCTCTTCTGTAGAGCCGAGCCATGCTCGGCTGCTTCCAGCAAGAGCAGTCGAGCAAGCTCGACTCTACCGAAGCGTTGAAGCAGTCGAGCAGGCAACAGCGGTTCAGCGCGGGGGCTGGCAGCCCAGCATGCCCAGGTCGATTGCTTCGGCCATGCGCCGGTAGCCCTCATCATTGGGATGCAGGTGGTCGCGGGTGATGTTGGCCGGCAAGGCTTCCGGCGCCGCCGGATCACGCAGCGCCGCATCGAAATCGACCACGCCATCGAAGCCGGTGTCCTTGCCACGCGCCCACTGGTTGATGGCCGTGCGCGTCGCTGCCGATACCGGCTCGTAGCGCTCGGAACCGCCAAACGGGGTGAGCGTGCCCAGCCACGCGCGGATGCCATGCGCCTGCACCCGCGCCGCCACCTGCCGGTAGCCCAGCAGCATGTCCGCTGCGTTGCGCCCCGGCAGGGGTTTGGCGCCCCCGCCGTTGCGGATGTCATTGATGCCTTCGAACAGGATGACCTGATCGGCATCGGCCACCGCGATCACGTCGCGATCCAGTCGCGACAGCGCGCTGTGGCTGCGGCCGTGGTCCAGCAGTTTGTTGCCGCTGATGCCCTGGTTGAGCACCACGAAACGGTCCGGACAGGCCTGTTGCAGGCGCTCGCCCAGCCGCTCGGGCCATTGGTTGAACGAGCCGCGCCGGGCGGTGGCCCCTTCGGTGATCGAATCGCCCAGGGCCACGATGACCTGCGGTCGGTCGGCGCGTTGCACCAGTACGGCGGAAAACACGTTCTGCTGGTAACTCACCTTCACCGTGTCGGCCACGCGATCCTGCTTGCCATCCACCACCCGCACCACCGTGCGGCGCACCGCCGGCCGTGTCGGCTGCGGGAACCACGCAGTCACGCTGATCTCCTGCAACGCCCCCAGCCGCAGCGGCAGCGTATCGCTCAGCAGCGCTGCGCCCACCGGCACCTCGATCGCGCTGCGTCCATCCACCGTCACCGCCAGTGGCGAGGCCTTTCCACCCTTCACCTGCACGCGTACATCTTCCACGCGCAGCGGCGTGGTGCCCAGTTCATTGCTGATGCGCAGCCGCAGTGCTTCGCCACGGCTGCCCACGCGCATGTCCTGGCGCACCGTCTGCGCGGCGAACTGCACCGGCGCCTCGGCCGTGCCGTCCTTGCGGTCCGGTGCCGGTGAAGCGGTCCAGGCGGTCACCCAGACCGGTGCGGCCTGGGCGACGGGGGTGGCCACGGCAGCGCCGAGAGCCAGCGAAAGCAGGGTGATCCAGCGCTGCATGGGAAGGGTCCGCTCAGGTCAGGAGAAGTAGGTGCCGCCGTTGACGTCCAGGTTTGCACCGGTGATGAAGGCCGCTGCGTCCGAGGCCAGGAACACCGCCGCATCCGCCGCCTCTTCCGGCACGCCCTGGCGGCGCAGCGGGGTCGCACCGGCGACCGCCGTGCGCACTTCCGGCTTGGTGAATTCATCGTGGAAGCGGGTGGCGATCATGCCGCAGCACAGTGCATTCACGCGGATGCCCTTCGGCCCCAGTTCCTTGGCCATGGCGCGGGTGAAGGTCATCACCGCGGCCTTGGCCGTGGCATAGATCGAAGCGCCCGGGCCGCCGCCATCGCGCCCTGCCTGCGAGGCAAAGTTCACGATGGCCGCGCCTTCGCCCATGTGCGGCACCACCGCGTGGGTGGTCAGGTAGGTGGAGGTGAGGTTCAGGTCCATCACGGTGTGGAAGAACGCCGGGTCGATGTCGGCCAGCGGGCGGCGCTGCACCATGCCGCCGGCCACGTTCACCAGCAGGTCGATGCGCTCACCGAACGCGGCCTGGGTGGCGGCCACCAGGCCGGCCACCGCAGCGGCGTCGGTCACGTCGGCGCGGTGCACGATGGCCTGGCCACCGGCGGCCTGGATGGCGGCCAGCGTGTCCTGCGCGCTGGCTTCGTCGTTGGCGTAGTTGATGCACACGCGTGCACCGGCGGCGGCCAGCTTGATCGAGACGGCGCGACCGATATCACGGCCACCACCGGTGACGATGGCCACCTTGTCCTTGAACGACATGCGGGAAACTCCTTGGTTTGCGGGGGAATGAAAAACGTGGGCTCAACGGCCGGGGCGGTCGAGCTTGTGGATCGGGCCGGTCCACCACCACAGCGCAGCCAGCGACAGCGGCACCAGGGCGGCGACAAGAATGAAAATGGGCGCGTAGGAATGGCGGGTCAGCACCGGCACCAGCCAGGTGGTGATCAGGGTGCCGGCCACGGCGGCCAGCCCACCCAGGCCGGCCAGGGTGCCCACCGAACGACCATCGAACAGATCGCCCGGCAGGGTCTGGATGTTGCCGATCGCCACCTGGAAGCCGAACAGCACCGCGGCAATGGCCAGCACCGCCAGCAGCGGCTGGTTGGCCAGCACTGCGCCCAGCAGGGCCGGGGCCATGATCACGCAGCCCAGCGAGATGGACAGCTTGCGCGCGCGGTCCACGCTGTGCCCGGCGCGGATCAGGCGCCCGGACAGCCAGCCACCGCTCAGGCTGCCCAGCATGGCGCCGACGAAGGGCACCCAGGCGAACAGACCGATCTGCTTGATGTCAAAGCCGAACGTTTCGGCGAGGTAGATCGGCAGCCAGGAAACGAACAGCCACCAGATCGGGTCCAGCAGGAAGCGGCAGGCCAGCATGCCCCAGCTCTGCCGATGGGCAAGCAGCGCACGCACGCTCACCTTCGGCGCGGCCACTGCCTGCTGCCCGGCCTGGTCTTCCTGGATCAATCGGCGTTCGGCGTCGCTCACCCAGGGGTGCTTGTCCGGCCCGGCGCGGTAGACGAACAGCCACGGCAGCAGCCACAGGAAGCCGATGGCACCGACCAGCACGAAGGTGCCGCGCCAGCCCAGCCACAGGTACAGGCCGGCGATGGCCGGTGCCGAGACAATCGCGCCTACCGACGCACCGGCGTTGAACACGCCCTGCGCCAGCGCCCGTTCGCGCGCCGGGAACCATTCCGCATTGGCCTTCACCGCGCCCGGCCATGCACCGGCCTCGCTGATGCCAAGCATCGCGCGCACCAGGCTGAAGGACAGGATCGAATGGGTGACTGCATGCAGGGCAATCGAGATCGACCACACGCTGATCGACAGCGCAAAGCCCAGCCGCGTGCCGATCATGTCGAACAGGCGGCCGAACAGGAACTGGCCGGCCGCGTAGAACAGCATGAACACCGTTACCAGCAGCGCGTAATCATCCTTGGTTGCGCCCACTTCCTTGGCGATCTCTGGCCACATCACCGCCAAGGCGTTGCGGTCGATGTAGTTGATCACCGTGGCCACGGCAATCAGGCCGACGATCAGCCAGCGCACCGCCGAACGTACCGGCACCTTGCGCAGGGTGGATACCACCGCCGGGCCGTTCATCGCGCGTCACCCTTGCTGCGGTCCATGCGCGCGTGGCTGCCGCTCCAGCGGTAGGCGTGGCCATCAACGGTCACGCTGTGCTCGCCCTTGGCGGTGCTGTCGTCGGCCACGCCCAGGGCGATGCGGGCGCCGCTGGCCAGGCGCAGTTCAATCACCTCGGCATCGCTGCCACGGCTGCGCACGATCTCCTTGATGCGGCTGTCGGCGCCGTGCACGTATTCGGCGGTGCCGTTGTACTCGCCATGCGGCTCCAGCACGCTGTAGAAGGTCACGTCCTTCTGCCCTTCCACGCGTTGCAGCAGGGCCGGTTCGCGGCGCAGGTTGAACTCCGGATCGTTGGCGCCGCTTTCCACCAGCAGGGCTTGTGCTGGCGCACTGCTGCCGAAGCGATAGGTGTAGAAGCGCCCATCGAGCAGCCAGGCCAGCGTGCGCGGTTCGCTGCCGGCCTTGCTGCGCGCATCCAGCCACAGGTGCTGGTAGCCGTTGTCGCTGCCCAGCACCGGGCGCTGCGCCGGGAAATGCTCGGCCTCGAAGCCGGTGGTGACGATGTGGCCGTTGAAGTGCAGCGGCAGGTCGTAGCGCGCGGCCTTGTCGCCGTGCACCTGCAGCAGGTCCAGCACCACCGGCAGGCCCAGTTCAGGATGGCGCAGCAGCGCCTGGGTGCGGGTGAACACCACGCCGGGGTAGGCATCGCGCATGCTGGCCGAGGCAATCTGCGTGTCGGCGTCGGCCTGGAAGAAGCGCACCTGCGGTGCAAGCTCTTCGCCGCGCTTCCAGTCGCCCTTGAAGTGGCTGGTCTCGTTCACCACCAGGGTGTTGTGGGCCACGGTCTGCTTGGCCCAGCTGCGGTTCTCGGCCAGGTAGATGCCGCCGCGCTTGGCTTCCACGTTCAGGAAGCGGGCCGCGCCGTAGTCGGTCACCACCGGGTTGCCGTTGTCGTAGAACAGCCAGTTGAGCTTGTCGAAATGCCCATGGCCCATGCCCTGCATGGTGTCCTTCTGCACCAGCGCCTGGCCGCGCTCACCGTTCATGCGCAGGATCGCCAGGCCACCGCGGTCGCCGGCCGGGCCATCGCGCAACAACAGGGGCCGGAAGTCGAAGGGCTTGGCCTTGTTGGCCGCCAAGGCCTGCGCCACCTGCAGGCCCTCGGGCGAAAGCAGCAGCCGTTTCTGTTTCTGCGCTACCGACAACAGGCGATCATCGCCGCTGCGCGCATAGGCAATGCCGATGCCGGCCACCAGTTCTTCGGTGTCGATGCCCTTGTCCAGGATCGCATCGTTGATCGGGAAGAACAGGCCGTCATAGCTGGTCTGCACCAGCACATCGACCGCCTTCAGCAGCACGCCATCGCGGCGCTGGAAGATCTTCCGCTGCGGTTCGTTGCGTTCGATGGCATTGGCGAACAGCAGGAACGGCGCCAATGCATAGCGCTGGTAGTACGGGCCTTCTTCGTAATAGCCATCGGGCGAGAACAGCAGGTCGACCTGGCGCAGGAAGCCGAACTGGTCATTCTTCTGGCTGCCGCGCAGCGATTTCTCCACCAGTTCCTGGTCACGCAGCACATAGCCGGTCATGCCGGTGGCCGCGACCGCCCAGGTCGCATGGTTGTGGATCTGGTCGTAGTTCTTCGGCTCGCTTACCAGGAACTCGGCCATCGGCCGGAACACCTGCGATTCGATGGTCTGGCGGTCGGCGGCGGGCAGCGCATCGCGGATCGCGTCGTAGCCCTGGATCGCGTTCACCAGCCACACCGAATCGTTCAGCACCTGCCAGAACACGCGGCCGGGAATCTGTCCGCGGCCTTCGGGGTGCGGGCCCAGGGTGGGGTAGAGCTTGGCGTACTGCAGCAGCATGTCGCGCGCGTAGTCGACATAGGCCTTGTCACCGGTCAGCCGGTACAGCGTGCCGGCCGCCAGCAGTGCCTGGTAATTGCGCTTGTGCTGTTCGTGGGTGCGGCCGCCGCCCTTGTCCTTCGGCACCGGCACGTCGATGCCGGCCTTCATCATCTTCTTCAGCGTTTTTTCCGCACGCGCCTGCTCCTTGGCGAACCAGGGGTAGCGGCTGCCCTCGCTGGCCATCTGCTGCCATTGCGCAGCGGTCACCAGCACCGGTGGGGTGTCGGCTTGGCGTGCGCTGGCCGCCGGTGCCGCCTGCAGCGGCAGGGCCGGCATCACGGCAGCGGGCAGGGCCAGGGCCAGGGAAACGAACAGCGGCTGCAACCTCATCGATCAACTCCGGTGTTGGTGCGTGACAGGGCAACCTCGCCCACCTTGGGGTACCAGTCCACCCCGGTTGCTTCGCGCGCGGTCATCGTCAGTGCCGCCTCGGCACCCACGGCCGGCAGGGCAGGGCTGGGCGCCCACAGGCCGCCGGCGGCCTGTTGCAGGGTGACGGTGGCGCTGGCCACCCCGCCGGGAAACACCGTGCTGGCCTGCGGTGACTGCACGTTGCCGGCGAAGGTGATGCCCGCCAGCGAACTGGCGGCGGTGGGCGGATTTTTGCTGTTGCGGTTGACGATCAGGTTGGCGCTGAAGCGGCTGTTGCTGGCGGCCACGTCCAGGCCCTTGGCCGGATCGTGGCCGACGCCGAAGCTGATTCTGGCCACATCGACGAAGGTGTTGCGGCTGATCGTGGCGTTCACTACCGGCGCGTAGCCGGACAGTGGCGGGTTGGCCTGGGCGTCCATCACCGCCAGCGCGGCGCGGTTGCTGGAACCGGCCAGGCGCTCGAAGTAGTTGTTGCTGACGGTCTGGTCGGCGTTGATCACGCGCACGCCGCCGGTACCGGCCTTGTCATCGCCCAGGAACACGTTGTCCAGTACACGGTTGCCGTTGCCATGGCGCAGGGTGAGCGCACCGGCCGAACGGTAGAACACGTTGCCGCGATAGGTATTGCCGCCGGACTTGTTGCTGATGATCTCGGTTTCGCCGTCGCAGCCTTCGAACCAGTTGTTCTCGATGGTGCTGTTGGAATCGCTCAGCGAGGTATCGCTGGTGCCCACGCGTATCGTCTCGCCACCGTTCACGCCCAGCGCCGGGCGCGGCCCGAACCAGGTGTGGTCGATGCGGTGCTGGTTGTCCAGGCCCTGGGTGGCATCGCGCACCACCACCACGGTCGGGCCGGCATTGGTCTTGCCGCGCAACTGGCTGTGGTCCAGGCGGTTGTGGCTGCCGTACAGCGATACCCAGTAGTCCTGGTCGCTGGCATCGGGGTTGCTGTAATCGTCGATCACCAGCCCGGTCACCCGGCTGTGGGTGGCCACGGCCTTGCTCGATTCGCGGAAGGCCACCACCGAATCCCCGGGGGTGTAGCCATCGCGGAACACCAGGTTGGACACCTGCAGGTAGCTGCCCGCCAGGCGAAGGTCGGAGCGGCCGCTCAGGATCACCTTGCCCGGGGTCTGTGCGCGCAGCACGATCGGCGCCGCCGCCGTGCCCTGTCCCTTCAGCAACAACCGGGTATCGGTCCAGGTGCCATCGGCCAGCACGATCTCGTCACCGGGCTGCAGCGCTGCGGCCGCGGTGGTGAACTCGGCGGCGTCGTGCACCAGCCAGCTGGCGGCCTGCGCCGAAAAAGTGGACAGGCACATTGCCAGTCCAGTGGTCAGGCAGGAAACCGAAAATGGTTTGGAACGGCGGTGCGGTAGCGATAAGAGGCGCATGCGAACCTTCCAGGGACAGTGTGAGTGTCGTTTCGGGGCGGGTATGTATACCACTTCGAGGTCTTTTGTAAGCCAGATTTCGCGCAAAGTCATGCTGCATCAGCACATAAGTTGACCGTGAATTGGTCTGAAACAAAGGTATTAAGAAAAACCCAGTCCAATTGGTTGACAACTTGCCATCGGCGTGCCGAAGCTGCGTCCCACGCCTGCCATCCAGGCGATCCTTTGGGAGGAGGAGACCATGCGGCGAACCGCCGGAGCAGTACGCAACACCTCGTTGTGCCCCACGCCACTGATCGTGGCACTGCTGGCAGCGCTGGCGGCCGTGCCCACCGTACAGGCGCAGTCGGCCGCGCAGGACCAGGATGCGACCACGCTGGACCAGGTGCAGGTCACCGGCATCCGCGAATCCATGCAGAGTTCGATCAACAAGAAGCGCGACGACACGGTCATTGCCGATGTGCTGTCGGCCGATGACATCGGCGATCTGCCGGCACCGTCGTTGGCCGATGCCATCGAAACCCTGACCGGCGCCGCGTCCACCCGTGACAAGACCGGCGCTTCTGAAATTTCGATCCGCGGCCTCGGCGCGTTCCTCAGCAGCACCAATTTCAACGGTCGCGAGATCACCAACGGCAGTGGCGATCGTTCGGTGAACTTCAACATGTTCCCGGCCGAGCTGGTCAACACGGTGGCCATCTACAAGACCCAGCGTGCGGACATCATCGAGGGCGGCGTGGCCGGCACCATCGGCCTGGAGACCGTACGTCCGCTGGAATATGGCAAGCGCGCGGCGCAGATCGACCTGCGCGGCAGCTGGGCCGAGTATGACAAGAAGTACCGCGACGACGATGGCATCGGCTACCGCGGCACCGCCAGCTATATCGATCAGTTCGAATTCGGCGATGGCCAGAAGCTGGGCATCTCGCTGGGCTTCCAGCGGCTGGACGGCACCGACCCGGAAGAAAGCATCACCAGCGGCTCCACCTGGTACGCCTGCAACGGCGCGCAGAACGTGGCCAACGCCAACTGCAACGAAGTGAGCGCGCAGGCCATCGCCAACGGGGCGCCGTACTACCTGGTGCCCAGCAGCCGCATCTATCGCTTGAAACAGGAACGCAACGATCGCCAGAGCGAGTTCGCCGCGATCCAGTGGCGGCCCAACGATGTGGTCGAGCTGAACGTGGACTTCGAGCATACCGACCGCAACTGGTATGAAAACCGCAGCGACCTCAGCCTGTCCAACGCCCGCCGCGGCATCACCCAGCGCGAGGTGGACGAGAACGGCATCGTGCGCCACCTGCACGGCAGCACCTCCATCGATTCCACGTCCAACCGCTACTGGCGCGGCGAGGAGTACACCGGTGGCGGCCTGAACCTGATCCTGCGCCCCAGCCCCGCCTGGGAACTGACCACCGATCTTTCCTACTCGCACACCAACCGCCTGGACAGCGAGCGCATGACCCGCCTGCGCGCCAACCAGCGCGACGTCAACAACGCCGTGGTGCCGGGTATCAGCAGCGGCGCCACCGGCTACGTGGACTACGACTGGGATTGGCACGGCGAGGTGCCCAGCATCGCGCTGGCGCCCAACTTCGATGTGAACAACTGGGATGCGTATTCGGGTGCGGCGCGGGTGACCTCCAGCGCCACCGAGAACGATCACAAGATCAAGGCCGGCCGCTTCGATACCAGCTTCACGCCCGAGTCGGGCTTCTTCACCCGCATCAAGGGCGGGCTGCGCGCCAGCCAGGCCGACTACCGCCTGCGCGACAACACCTTGGTCACCGACTACGACCAGCGCGTGGCCGCCGACAAGGCGAAGATCATCGCGGCGAACAAGGCGTGTCGTGCGCCGTTCCCGCAGGACGACTTCATGGACGCCTCCAGTGGCAACACGATCTCGTCGTGGGCGTACTTCGATCCGGACTGCCTGTACCAGTCGTTCCGTGGCAGCCTGGCCAGCGGCCTCGATCCGGATTTCCAGGATCCCAACAACGTCGATGTCACTGAAAAGACCCGCGCGCTGTACCTGATGGGCGAATTCAGCAGCACCCTGCTGGGCCTGCCGGTCAGCGGCAACGTCGGCCTGCGCTGGGTGAAGACCGATGTGCGTTCCGAAGGCGTGCGCACCGATCTTGTGGTGCTGGACAACGGCGATGGCACCCTTCGCCTGCAGCCCACCGGCAACTACACCACGCAGGTGTTCAAGGCCGGCAATGACAAGCTGCTGCCCAGCCTGAATGCCGCTTTCGAACTGCAGCCGGACCTGCTGCTGCGGGTGGGCGCCTACCGGGCGATGTCGCGTCCGGATATCGCCGCGCTGGGGGCAGGGCGCACCATCAATGTCAGCAGCGATGCCACCTACAGCGACCTGGCCGACGCGCTGGATGACATCAGTGCCAGCGGCAACCCGGCCGCGCAGCCGTTGATGTCCTGGAACGGCGATCTGTCGCTGGAGTGGTACCCGAACCCGGACACGATGCTGGCCGGTGCGGTGTACTGGAAGCAGTTCAACGGCGGCACCGCCACCGCGCTGGTGCCGGAAACCTACACCCTCAACGGGCAGACGGTGACCGTACCGGTGCGCCAGCAGGTCACCACCGATGAGGACAGCACGCTGACCGGCTTCGAGCTGACTGCCACCCACCGCCTGTCCTATCTGCCCAAGCCGTTCGACGGGCTGGGTTTCAAGGTCAGCTACAACTACGCCGATGCCGATTACCAGACCCAGGATTCGCGGTTGGGCGAGCAGGTAGCCGCCGATGGCAGCATCATTCCCGCCATCGTGCCGCCGGCCGGGCTGAGCGGTTTCTCGCGGCACGTGCTGTCCGGCTCGATCTACTGGGACGTCGGCCGCTTCAACATCCAGGCCATCGGCAAGTTCCGCTCGCACTACTACCAGGATTTCACCGGCAACACCGCGCAGCAGAACCGCTACTACGATGACAACACCAGCGTGGACCTGCGCATGCGCTACCGGGTCAGCAAACAGCTGTCGCTGTCGTTGGAGCTGATGAACCTGACCAACGAACCGCGCGTGGCCTACCAGCCGCTTTACGGCAACTTCCGTGAAGTGGTGAGCTACGGGCGACGCGCGTATTTCGGTGTACGATACAAGTTCTGAACAGGGCGGCGCGGCCACAGGTCGCGCCGTCGCTCCAACCGGACCCGCACCGCGCACGGTGGCCCGGGACGGGCCCGGAGGGAACCGCCAAGGGTCAGCCGCATGTCCGCCAACCGTCTCTACCAGACCATCGCCGCCAAGCTCCGCTCGTTGATCGAGGGCGGTGAATTCCCGCCGGGTTCGCGCCTGCCGGGCGAGCGTGAGCTGGCCGAGCGTTTCGGCGTCAGCCGGGTGACCATCCGCGAAGCCGAGATCGCCCTGGAAGCGCAGGGCTGGATCGCCATCCGCATCGGTTCGGGCGTCTACGTGAAGCCGCGCCCGGCGCAGGCCAGCGGCGGCCTGCCCGATGTCAGTGCTTTCGACCTTACCGCCGCGCGTGCCGTGTTCGAGGCCGAAGCAGCGGCGCTGGCGGCCGGCAACATCGATGACGCCGGCATCGCCGAACTGCAGGTCCTGGCCGAAGCACTGTGCCGGCGCGACCTGACCGATGCCGAGGCGGGCGACTTCGATCGCCGTTTCCACCTGACCATCGCGCGGCTGTCCGGCAATCCGGTGGTCGAGTATTTCGTGCAGCAGATCTGGCGCATGCGCAGCGAGCTGCCGCGGGTGACCGAGGTCTACGCGCGGGTCTGCCATGACGACGGCGCCAGCCGCGCCGACGAGCACATGGCCATTTTCGAAGCACTGCGCAGCCGCGATCCGGTGGCCGCGCGCAATGCCATGCGCCACCACTTCCAGCGCCTGTTCGAGGCGATGCTGGCGGCGACCGAAAGCCAGGCCCTGGAAGAAATCCGCCGCCGCACCCAGCAGGACCGCGAACGGTTCCTGGCCACCACCCGCATCTGAGGGTTCCAGCCAACGGCGCAGCCCCTCGTGGGGTGGCCGGCGGTGGAGTCGACTGGCATTGCGAGCCGGGTCGGGCGGGTTGGGTTCGCGGGCGACGCCGTGAATCCGTCCCTGGAGGCTTGGCCGCGGCATCCATGCCGCGGACACCCCCGCGAACCCAACCCGCCCGACCCCCGACAGTTTCCGTGCGCGTCCAGCCCACGGAAAAGAAATAAAGAGCGAAAAGCAAAAGCCGGCTCCCCGGGGTCGGATCCCTTTCCGCAGGAAAGGGCTCCGACCCCTCTCCATATATATATCGACATCCAAATCCGCCCTTGCCCCTGCCTTTGCCGTCCGTCACCGGTGAACCCGGAAGGGTGGGGTGGTGTGGGGTGGCGGGACCGCAGGCGCCATGGATGGCGCCTACGAGCCCCCATGGACGGGTTTACGGCGTGTCCCGCCACCCCACACCGCCCCGCCCACGCCGAATCAACCCAGAGCCGAAGTGCTCTGGCTGTGGCTCTGGCTCTGCGCTCTGGCGTATAGAAAGCGCCGCCGGCCGCA
Organism: Stenotrophomonas sp. YAU14A_MKIMI4_1; assembly: GCF_003086855.1. Classification (NCBI taxonomy): domain Bacteria; kingdom Pseudomonadati; phylum Pseudomonadota; class Gammaproteobacteria; order Lysobacterales; family Lysobacteraceae; genus Stenotrophomonas; species Stenotrophomonas sp. YAU14A_MKIMI4_1. The sequence goes on along the minus strand of NZ_CP025998.1, from coordinate 3,314,920 downwards.
GGCCGGCCCAACACACACACACACGCCCCCCGCTGCGCTGCGGCACGCCTGCCGCCGACCGATCTGGGATAATGCGCGTTCTTGTTTCCTCTGCTGCCGGACCCGGTCATGACCCAGAAGACGCTGCTCAACGATACCCACCGCGCCCTCGGCGCCAAGATGGTCGATTTCGGGGGTTGGGACATGCCCATCCACTACGGCTCGCAGCTGGACGAACACCACCTGGTGCGTCGCCAAGCCGGCGTGTTCGACGTCAGCCACATGACCGTGGTCGACCTGCGCGGCGAGCAGGCCAAGCCGTTCCTGCGCCGCCTGCTGGCCAACTCCATCGACAAGCTGAAGGTGCCGGGCAAGGCCCTGTACTCGTGCATGCTCAATGCCCGCGGCGGCGTCATCGACGACCTGATCGTCTACTACCTGGCCGACGATTTCTTCCGCATGGTGGTCAACGCCTCCACCCGCGAAAAGGATCTGGCCTGGCTGCGCGAACAGGCCGCACCGTTCGGCGTAAGCGTGGAGCAGCGCCCGGACCTGGCCATCCTGGCCGTGCAGGGCCCGCAGGCCCGCGACAGCGTCGCTGGCCTGGTCGGCGGCGCCGACCGCGAGGCGCTGGCCAAGCTCACCCGTTTCGCCGCCCTGCAGGTCAAGGCCAACGACGGCGTTGAACTGTTCGTTGCCCGCACCGGTTACACCGGCGAAGACGGCTTCGAGATCCTGCTGCCGCAGGACGCGGTGGTCGCGTTCTGGAACCGCCTGATCGACGCCGGGGTGAAGCCGGCTGGCCTGGGCGCGCGTGACACGCTGCGTCTGGAAGCGGGCATGAACCTCTACGGCCAGGACATGGACGAAGAGATCAGCCCGTATGAAGCCGCGCTGGCCTGGACCGTGTCGCTGGACGAAGGCCGCGACTTCATCGGCCGCGATGTGCTGGAGGCGCAGAAGGCCGCCGGCACCGCGCGCCAGATGATCGGCCTGGTGATGGACGAGAAGGGCGTGCTGCGCCACGGCCAGGCGGTCACCACCGCCAGCGGCCAGGGCGAGATCCTGTCCGGCACCTTCTCGCCCAGCCTGGCCAAGGGCATCGCGTTTGCCCGCGTGCCGGCAGGCGAACTGGGCCAGGTGACCGTGGACATCCGCGGCCGCCAGGTACCGGTGCGCGTGGTCAAGTTCCCGTTCGTGCGCGAAGGCCAGGCCCAACCGGGCGTGCTTGTCGACGCGTGATGCGAACGTGCCGGTCGTCACTGACAGCAGTGGCGGCCGGTTGGTTACACTAGCCCCGTTCTTTCCACACCCCTGTATTCCTGGAGCAGTTCCATGAGCGAGATCCCCGGCGACCTCAAGTTCCTCAAGTCCCACGAGTGGGCCCGCGTCGAAGGCAATGGCCGCGTTACCGTTGGTATTTCCGACCACGCCCAGGGCCTGCTGGGTGACCTGGTCTATGTCGAACTGCCCGACGTCGGCGCCGACGCCAAGGCCGGCGAGCAGATCGCCGTGGTCGAATCGGTGAAGGCGGCTTCGGACGTCTACAGCCCGATCAGCGGCAAGGTGGTCGAGGTCAACTCGGCGCTGGCCGACAAGCCGGAAACCATCAACGAAGATGCCTACGGCGAAGGCTGGATGTTCGTGGTCGAGCTGTCCAACGCCGAAGAGCTCAACGAGCTGCTGGATCCGGACGCCTACGCCGAAGCACTGGAAGACGAGGACCACTGAGTCCTGGTTTCCGGCGAACACCAGCGGCCACCTTCGGGTGGCCGTTTTCGTTTCTGCACCCGCGTCAGCCAGGACCGAAGGTGCGTGTGCCGGGTGCGCGTGGCGGCCATCGCTGCGCGCGAACGATGCGTTCGGGCTTGCGCAGTTTTGCGCAAATCCGTGTTTCGGCACCCGCGGAACTGCACCCGGATGTGAAAAGTTTTTACCCCCGTTGCGGGTCCGTTTCGAGAGCGGCTTCCGCCATCGTGCGGTAGCGACGACGACCGCACGTGCGTGCTGCGCCAGCCACTGCCTATCAACGCAGAGTGCTTATTTCAAGTGTTTTTTATTCAACGTGTTGGTCGGCACGTGCGCCGTCGCACCGCCTTGCAGCGCTCGAACCGGCGCGCGGCGGGTGCTGCCGGGCCCGCAGCGGGCGCGCCGCCAAGGCGCCGCGATGTGAAAATTTTTCGCGGGGGTTGTTGACAGTAAAAAAAACCGTGATTAGGTTTCGCCTCAGCAGACCTTGCCTGCCCAACCGAGTGCGCCGAATCAATCGTCCGATGCGAAGCAATCCCTCCAAGACCACCGCGATCCTCAAGACGGTGGACAGGGCCCTGCTTCCCCCGGAGAAACGCACGGCACTTTCCTTTCCGATGTCCGTCCCGCCGACCGGGGCCGACATTGCCGCATCCGTAACGGCGCGCCTGACGCGCCGGCGGTCCCCGCACGCAGCATCGGCGGGTTTGATCCACCTGGGCGTTTCAACTCCCTATCACTGACGAGGAGCCATCCCATGGCAACCAAGAAAGCTGCGAAAAAGAAGCCCGCCGCCAAGAAAGCGGTGAAGAAGGTCGCGAAGAAGGTCGCTGCCAAGAAGGCAGTGAAGAAGGTCGCGAAGAAGGCAACGGCAAAGAAGGCGGTGAAGAAGGTCGCCAAGAAGGTCGCCAAGAAGACCACTGCGAAGAAGGCAGTGAAGAAGGCGGCGAAGAAGGTAGCCAAGAAGCCGGCAAAGAAGACCGCGAAGAAGGCCGTCAAGAAGGTCGCCAAGAAGGCAGTGAAGAAGACTGCCAAGAAGGCCGCCAAGAAGACCACCGCCCGCAAGCCGGCCAAGAAGGTCGCCAAGAAGGCAGTGAAGAAGGCCGTCAAGAAGACTGCCAAGAAGGCCGTAAAGAAGACCGCGAAGAAGGCCACCAAGAAGGCTGCCCCGAAGAAGGCAGCGAAGAAGGTTGCCAAGCGCAAGCCGGCCGCCCGCAAGAAGAAGGCCGCTCCGGTCGCTCTGCCGGCCACCCCGGCACCGCTGATCTAAGTTCCATCCCGATCGCCGTACCCTGAAACCCCTTCCCTGTTGCCCAGCAGGGAAGGGGTTTTTTTATGCCCGCGCGCCGTGCGACGCCCTTGTAGAGTCGAGCTTGCTCGACTGCTCCACCGCCTTTGTAGAGTCGAGCTTGCTCGACTGCTTGGCTGGGCAGTCGAGCAAGCTCGACTCTACGAAGCCCGAGCAGTCGAGCAAGCTCGACTCTACGAAAGCAAAAAGGGCGACCCGCAGGCCGCCCTTTCCAGGTTTACCGGCGTGTGCCGGCTCAGCGCGGCGAGGCCACCGCGCGGTTGCTCGAAGCACCCTTGCCCTTGCGCTTGTCCTGCGCCGGAGCAGCACCGTCGGCCATCAGGCTGTCGCTGCCGAAGTCGGTATCCACGTCCAACCAGCGCTGTGCGGGCAGGCCCAGGGCCGAATCGAGCACGGTCGGCAGCAGGCCGCTGGGCAGGCTGCTTTCACCGTTCCACATGATCGCAATGCCCAGGTCGCGTTCGGGCACCAGCGCCACCAGGCCGCGGTAACCCTGCACGGCGCCGGCATGGAAGACCACGTCGTGGCCGGCGTAATCGAACGTGCGCCAGCCCAGCGCGTAGCCGGCCGAATGCAGGCGCTCGCGGCGCCAGCCCGAACGCATCTCGCCCGGGGTGTTGATCAGGCTCGAATGCAGGGTGGCCAGCAGCGGTGCCGGCAGTACGTCGGGGCGGTGGCCGGTGTGGGCCAGCAGCCACTGCGCCATGTCGCTGGCGCTGGCGTTCACGCCTGCCGCCGGGGCGACGCGGTAGTAGGTCGGCTTCGGGGTCAGCGACACCCAGCCGTTGCGGCTGCGCACGTGCGGACGCGCCCAGCGCGAGCTGGCCTGGATGCCGGCCAGGCCCATGCTGGCATCGTTCATGCCCAGCGGCTTGAAGATGCGCCGTTCCACGGATTGTTCATAGAAGCTGCCCGAAGCGGCATAGACCACATCGCCAATCAGGCTGAAGGCCACGTTCTGGTACGCGTAGCAGTCACCCGGCAGGCACTTCAGGCTGGTATTGGCCAGCTTCTGGGTCAGCGTGTAGTACTCGGCGTTGCCTTCGATGTCGCGGTCGTAGGCGTTGTAGGGCAGGCCCACGCGGTGGCTCAGCACGTCGGCCACCGTCAGGCGGTCGGTTGCTTCGGGCGAGTTGAGGCGGAAGCCGGGCACGTAGTCGGTCACCTTGCTGTCCCAGCGCAGCGTGCCATCGTTCACCAGCAGGCCGGCCATGGTGCCGGCGAACGCCTTGGACAGCGATGCCAGGCGGAACACGGTGTGGGCATCGACCGGCAGCGGGTTGTTGACATCGGTCACGCCATAACCGCGCGCGCTGATCACCCGGCCGCCCTGCACGATGGCCACGGCCATGCCCGGCACGCGCTCGCCGTAGGTCAGCTGCTGCGCCATCGATTCGATGTTGGCCACGTTGAACCCGGCCGCCGGCAACTGCACCTGCGGCACCAGCCCGGTACGGTAGGCGGCCGGCTGGGTGTGGGCCACGCCGTGGGATTCGATGTTGGCCGGCAGCGGCGGCAGCGGCGGCGGCGTCTGCGCGGTGGTGGACAAGGCAACGGGCATGAGCATGCCCAGCAAACCAGTGGTCGCCGATCGGATCGGACGACGCAGGCTGTTCTTTTTCATCGAGGTGACCCGTGCGCGACTGCTGGAGTCGATTCTAGCGCCGCTTTTCGCCTGTGCACAAACAAAGCGAAGATGAATGCGCATCTCGTTGAAAAAGTTGGATTTTTGACGCTTGTTCTGCACGCTGCGACGCGCCTTGGCAGGGCGGCTGCAACGCTCGGTTCTGCTGGCCCTGCAGCAGCCGGCTGGCGATGTTGCAGTGCATTGGCTAACGTACGCGCTTCATCGCCCCCGGAGCCTGCCATGCTGCTGTCCAACCGCCGTTCGCAGGCGAGGGGAACCGCGTGAGCGCGGCACGCAACAACGGTGCACTGCGCGGCCTGGTCGCGGCCCTGCGCGAATCGCCGGCGCTGTGGTGGTCGTTCCTGTACTTCTTCTGCCTGCTCAGTGGCTATTACGTGCTGCGCCCGGTGCGCGAGGCGATGGCCGCCTCGGCCGATCTGGAAACGGTGTTCCCGCCGCTGCTGATCAGCTGGTTCGCCAGCCATGGCATCGCCCTGAAGGACTTCGTCCTGCAATTCCTGTTCACCTGCGTGTTCCTGATCATGCTGGTGCTGCAGCCGGTCTATGGCTGGCTGGTCAGCCGTTTTCCGCGCCGGGTGTTCCTGCCGGTGGTGTACGGCTTCTTCATCGTCACCCTGCTGGGTTTCTACGCGCTGTTCGACAGTGGCGTGCCGGGGCGGGGCATGGCCTTCTTCCTGTGGGTGATGGTGTTCAACCTGTTCGCGGTAGCGGTGTTCTGGAGCTTCATGGCCGATGTGTTCAGCAACGCCCAGGCGCGCGCCTGGTACGGCTACATCGGCGCGGCCGGCACCGTGGGCGCGTTCCTGGGCCCGATCATCACCAGTGCGCTGGCCCAGCGGGTGGGCATCGCCAACCTGATGCTGGTGTCGGCCGGGTTCCTGGTGGTCTGCCTGTTCTGCATCTGGCGGCTGCGCCACTGGGCGGTGCTGCGCGAGCGCGAACAGCAGCTGGTGTCGGGTGAACAGCCGATGGGCGGCAGCGTGCTGGATGGCCTGAAGCTGATCGTGCGCGAACCGCTGCTGCGCTGGCTGGCGGTGCTGGTGGTGTTCGGCGTGGGCGTGGGCACCCTGCTGTACAACCAGCAGGCCAGCATCGTGCGCGCCGCCTTCACCGATCCGGCGGCCAGCACGGCGTTCTTCTCGCGCATCGACCTGGCCGTGAACGCCCTGACCCTGCTGCTGCAGCTCAGCCTGACCCGCTGGCTGCTGTCACGCCACGGCATTGCGCCGGCGCTGCTGATTCCCGCATTCGCCATCCTGATCGGGTTTTCGGTGCTGGCCGCCTCGCCACTGCCGATGATGGTGGCGGTGGTGCAGGTGATGACCCGCGCCAGCGAGTTCTCGCTGTTCAAGCCCGCGCGCGAGACGATCTACACCCGCGTGGACCGCCAGTGGCGCTACAAGGCCGGCGCGGCCATCGACACCGTGGTGTACCGCGGCGCCGACCTCAGCTTCACCTGGGTGCACAAGGCGCTGTCGCTGTTCGGTTCGCACGTGGTATTCGTGGGCGGCATCCTGGCAGCGGCCTGCATGACCGCCGCCGCGTTCGGCGTGCTGCGCGAAGAGAAGAAGCTGCCGCGCGACCGCTGAGCCGCGCGGGGTCGGATCCCTCTCCCACGGAGAGGGCTCTGACCCCATCACCCCATCCATCCATCCAAGGAACCGCCCATGTACTGGATCGCACTCGCCCTGACCCTGCTGGTCGCCCTGCTGCACGTCTATTTCCTGGTGCTGGAAATGTTCCTGTGGACCCGTCCGCTGGGCCTGAAGACGTTCCGCAACACGCCGGAAAAGGCCGAGATCACCCGCGTGCTGGCGGCCAACCAGGGGCTGTACAACGGCTTCCTGGCTGCCGGGCTGTTCTGGGGCCTGTTCGACCACCTGCCGATGCTGGTGAATTTCTCGCTGGGCTGCGTGATCGTGGCCGGCTGCTACGGCGCCTGGAGCGTGAACAAGCGGATCTTCTTCATCCAGGCGCTGCCGGCGGTGCTGGCTGCCGTGGCATGGTGGTTCGTGCCGGCGTGATCGCGTGATGGCGGTGCGCGTATCCACCCATGGGGTGGATCTACTGCGGTAGCGCCACGCCATGCGTGGCCCCGCCAGGACGACAGCGGTAGCGCCACGCCATGCGTGGCCCCACCAGGACGACAGCGGTAGCGCCACGCCATGCGTGGCCCCACCAGGACGACAGCGGTAGCGCCACGCCATGCGTGGCCCCACCAGGACGACAGCGGTAGCGCCACGCCATGCGTGGCCCCGCCAGGACGACAGCGGTAGCGCCACGCCATGCGTGGCTCCGCACCATCCACAAAAAAAACGGCGGGCCGAAGCCCGCCGCTTTCATCTCCGCGAATTCCAGGCGATCACGCTGCCTGCGAATGCGGGTCCTTGTGCTGGCGGTCGTAGTAGCTGGCTGCACGCAGTTCGTGGGTGTCGAAGTCGTCCACGGTGATGGTGTCCAGGGTCAGCGTGCGCAGTTCTTCCAGCAGGCTGCGCTCGTCCTGGGTGATCACGCCTTCGGCCACGGCCTCGTCCAGCTGCGCCTTGAAGTCCAGCGCCTCGATACCCTTGCTCTTCAGCGCCTTCAGGAACTTGCGCTCCACCGGCTCGGCCATGATCGCCTTGCTCAGGTAGCTGTTGATGCGGCCGCCCGGGTTGTTCTCGCACGGGGTCAGGAACACGCCACTGGCCAGGCGGTCGCGGGCTTCGTTGGGGGCCATCAGCAGGGCGGCCACGCGGCGGCTCAGGCGATCGCCCGGCGCTTCGGCACGACGGCCCAGCGGGAAGATCAGCGCCCACATCAGCCAGCCGATCGGACGGATCGGGAAGTTGCGCAGGGCCGCCGACAGCGACTCTTCGATCTTGTGCACGCTGTCATGGAAGGCCCAGGCCAGCAGCGGCTGGTCGGCCTGCGGTGCGCCTTCGTCGTGGTAACGCTTGAGCATGGCGCTGGTCATGTAGACATGGCTCAGCACGTCGCCCAAGCGGCCGGACAGCGATTCCTTGAACTTCAGCTTGCCGCCGAGGGTCATCATCGAAATGTCGGCCATCAGCGCCAGGTTGGCCGAGTAACGGTCCAGCTTGCGGAAGTAGCGGCGGGTGTAAGCGTCGCCCGGGGCGGCACCGAAGCGCGCGCCGGTCAGGCCGAACCAGAACGAGCGCACCGCATTGGAAATGCCGTAGCGGATGTGGCCGAACAGGCTGCGGTCGAAGTCCTGCAGACCGGCGCGGGTGTCCGGATCCTGCGCGGCCTTCATTTCCTTCAGCACCCACGGGTGGCAGAGGATCGCACCCTGACCGAAGATCAGCAGGCTGCGGGTCATGATGTTGGCGCCTTCCACGGTGATCGCGATCGGCGCGGCCTGCCAGCTGCGGCCGGCGAAGTTGCGCGGCCCCAGGATGATGCCCTTGCCGCCGATCACGTCCATCATGTCCGAGATCACTTCGCGGCTCATGTTGGTGCAGTGGTACTTGGCGATGGCCGACGGCACCGACGGCACGTCGCCACGGTCCACCGCGGCAGCGGTGGCCTGCGACAGCGCGCTGATCTTGTAGGCCTTGCCGCCGATGCGGGCCAGCGCTTCTTCCACGCCTTCGAAGCGGCCGACCGACAGGCCGAACTGCTTGCGGATGCGTGCGTACGCGCCGGTGACGGCCGCGCCGGCCTTGGCACCGCCGCTGGCGGTGGAGGGCAGGGTGATCGAGCGGCCCACGGCCAGGCACTCGTTGAGCATGTTCCAGCCCTTGCCGGCCATGGCCGCACCGCCAATCAGCTGGGTGAGCGGAATGAACACGTCCTTGCCCTTGATCGGACCGTTCTGGAAGGTCGAGTTCAGCGGGAAGTGGCGACGGCCGATCTCAACACCGGCGGTGTCGCGCGGCAGCAGGCCCAGGGTGATGCCGATATCGCGGGTGTCGCCGATCAGGCCGTCCGGGTCGTACATGCGGAAGGCCAGGCCGATCAGCGACGCGACCGGGGCCAGGGTGATGTAACGCTTGTCGAAGGTCAGCTTGACGCCCAGCACCTGCTCGCCGTTCCACTCGCCCTTGCAGACGATGCCGTAGTCGGGAATCGAGGTGGCGTCGGAGCCGGCGAACGGACCGGTCAGGCCGAAGCAGGGCACTTCGCGGCCATCGGCCAGGCGCGGCAGGTACTGGTCCTTCTGTTCCTGGGTGCCGTAATGCACCAGCAGTTCACCCGGGCCCAGCGAGTTCGGCACGCCCACGGTGGAGCTGACCACCGAAGACACCGAGGCCAGCTTCTGGATCACCTTGTGGTGGGCCAGTGCGGAGAAGCCCAAGCCGCCGTATTCCTTCGGAATGATCATGCCGAAGAACTTGTTCTTCTTGATGAAGGCCCACAGTTCCGGCGGCAGGTCGGCGTGGACATGGGTGATTTCCCAGTCGTTGACCATGGTGCACAGCTCTTCGACCGGGCCATCCAGGAAGGCCTGTTCTTCGGCGGTCAGCTGCGGCTTGGGGTAGTTCAGCAGGATGTTCCAGTCCGGATCACCGGTGAACAGCTCGCCCTCGAAACCGACCGAGCCGGTTTCCAGCGCGATGCGCTCGGTCTGCGACAGCGGCGGCAGCACCTTGCGGAACACCTTCATCATCGGGCCGGTCAGCAGCGGCTTGCGGATGAACGGCAGCAGCAGCGGCACGGCGATCACGGCCAGCACGGCGGCGGCCACGATCGTGGCGGTCTGGTTCACATACGGCACGAACCAGCAGATGGCCAGCAGGGCCACGCTGATCAGCGTCCAGGTAACCAGCCGCATGCGGTGGTAGGCGACGAACGCGCCTGCCAGCAGCAGGGCGAGGAAGGGAAGAACGATGCTCATGAGCGTGCTCCGGTGACGTGCTCGTTTGTGGCGGACGAAGCCGCAGCATCCGCTGCGGGCAACACGTCCAGATAGTCCAACACAGTAGCGGTAAAGGCGTCGTTGTCATCACCGGCGACCATGTGCGTGGCCTGCGGCAACTGTACGTGGCGCGCATGCGGCGCCAATGCCAGGAATTCGGCCACGGTCTGCGGCGTGACCAGATCGCTGCGGCCGCCACTGACCAGCAGCAGCGGGCACTTCACCTGGCGCGCGGCCTCGGCCAGTGCGCCCTGGTGCTGCTCGCTGTCGCGTGCCAGTTCGGTCACCAGGCGCGGGTCCCAGTGCCAGCGCCAGCGGCCGTGGCCGTCCTCACGCAGCAGCGCCTGCAGGGACGCTTCGGATTTGCGCGGGCGGTGCGGCAGGTAGGCGGAAATCACATCGGCCGCGTGCGCCAGCGAAGTGAAGCCCTCGGGGTGGGCGGTCATGAAGGCCAGGATGCGTTCCACCCCGGCGGTGTCCCAGCGCGGGGTGATGTCCACCAGCACCATCGCCGAGAACAACCCCGGCCAGCGCGCTTCGGCCAGCAGGCCGAACAGGCCGCCCATGGAGGCGGCCACCAGCACCGGCGGTCGCGGCTGTTCGCCAGCCAGCACGATCAGGTCATCGGCGAACTGCTCGCCGTGGTAGGGCAGTTCGGCCGCATTCCAGTCCGAATCGCCATGGCCGCGCGCATCGTAGGCCAGGGTCTGCAGGCCGGCGGCGGACAGGGCGCGGGCGGTCGCATTCCAGGCGTGCCGGGTCTGGCCAAAGCCGTGCGCGAACAGCACGTGTCCGCGTCGCCCGGCCTGGTTGGCCGTGGCAGCCAGGTGCGCGCCATGGGCCGCTTCCAGGCGCAGATCGGTGAATACAGCAGCGGCAGCAGGGGTAACCATACTTGATAGTATGGATGGGCCGTGGAGGAAGTCAATACTGCCCGGTATGGTGCACTGCGGAAGCCGCGCCGCAAGGGTTACGACGGTTTCCAGCGCAACGGCATACTGCAACGAACCCCGGCGTATGGTTAAATCAGCCCATGAATCAACCTGACACTTCCGCCGGCGAATCGCGCGCCGGCCGCAACAGCCGCCTGAGTGCCGAAGACTGGGCCCAGGCGGCCCTCGACCTGATTGCTGAACAAGGGGTGGGCGCCGTCGCGGTCGAACCGCTGGCGCGCCGCCTGGGTGTCACCAAGGGCAGTTTCTACTGGCACTTCCCTTCGCGCGATGCGCTGCTGCAGGCCGCGCTGGAACGCTGGGAACTGTTCGAGCAGGAACAGGTGTTCGGCAGCCTGGAAGACGTGCCCGATCCGCGTGCACGCCTGCGCCAGCTGTTCCAGATGGTGGCCCATGAAGTGCAGCCGCACATCATCTACAGCGAGCTGCTGAAGGCACTGGACCACCCGATGGTGCGACCGGTGATCGACCGCGTTTCGCAGCGTCGCCTGGATTACCTGGTCGCTTCGTTCCGCCAGGCCGGGCTGAGCTCCACCGATGCCCGCCACCGTGCGCGGCTGGCGTATGCGGCCTATGTCGGTTTCCTGCAGTTGTCGTTGCAGCTGCAGCAGCCCAAGCAGGCACGCGAAGATTTTGAAGCCTATGTCGAACACCTGATCGAGACGCTGATTCCGAACGGTTGATCAGCACCAGCGACGAACGCAACGCCAAAAGGCCGCAGCACTGCTGCGGCCTTTTTCATTGCGCGGGCGTTCGTGCGCAAAACGGAAGCGAAGAGGCGCAGAAACAGAAACGGGGCCCCGAAGGGCCCCGTCCTGGTGTTTTACGCTACGAACAGGCCTCGATCAGAAGCGCTGCGTGTACTGCATGAACACGTAGCGGTCGAAGTCCAGCATCGGGTCGATCGAACCGGAGCTGTTGTTGGTCTGCGAGTAGCTCTGCGGCGGGGTCTTGTTCCAGATGTTGCGCGCGCCGACGGTGACGGTGCCGTTCCACGGCGCCGCCCAGCTGACCGACACGTCCTGGTACGAGATCGAGCCCTTCTTGTTGGCGCCTTCACCGCCGCCCCAGCCGCCGTTCGGGGTCAGGTAGGTCGGGTCGTTGCACTCTTCGGCCGAACCGTCGAAGCAGAAGTCACGGTAGCCGCCGTAGTAGCGCAGGTTCCACTGCGCCGACAGGTCACCCTTGGCCCAGTTCACGCCCAGGGTGCCGCGCACGCGCGGGAAGTTCCAGTAGCCGGCGTAGTTGTCCCAATCGGCAGTGGAATCGCTCTTGGAACGGTAGGCCGACAGGTAGTTGGCGTCCAGGTGCACCGAGAACTGGCCGATGCTCATTTCCGGCAGGCGGTAGTTGGCGCCGAAGTTGTAGCCTTCGGTTTCCAGCACACCCAGGTTGGCGTTACCGCGGCTCAGTGCCACGACCTGGCCCGATGCAGCGTCGCGGGTGTAGTTACAGAACGAATCCACACCGTTGTAGCACTGCTGCAGGACGTAGGTGGCCGACACGGCGGTGATCACGTTGTTGATGGTGATCTTGTACCAGTCCAGCGAGAAGTCCAGGCCCTGCACCCAGCGCGGGCTGAACACGAAGCCCACGGTGCGGGTCTTGCTGTATTCCGGTTCCAGCTCGGCGTTACCCACACCGGCCTGGAACGGCGCGATGCTCTGGCTTTCGCGGGCTTCGACCGGTGCGCCGGCGCTGTCCTGCTGGCGGAAGTTGGCGCCCAGCCCTTCGGCGTTGCAGCGTGCCGCGGCCGTGGCGTTGCCGGTACGGATACCCAGCAGGGCATCGCACGGATCGGTGAAGTAGTCGAAGGTCTGCGAGCCGCCACCGAAGGTGTCGTCCAGGGTCGGGGCGCGGAAGCCCTTGCCATAGGTCGCGCGGACCAGCAGGTCTTCAACCGGCTTCCAGGTCAGGCTGAACTTGCTGTTGGTGGTGTCGCCGAAGCGGTCGTAATCGGAGTAGCGGCTGGCGATGTCGAACGACAGCTCCTTCGCACCCGGCACGTCCTTCAGCACCGGAATCATCAGCTCCAGATACACTTCGTCGGTCTTGTACTTGCCGCGGGTTGCGCCGGCAGCCAGATCGGTGGTGTAGCCGGCAGCGGACAGCTGGTCCGGATAGTCGTAGCCATCAACGGTACGGTGTTCGATACCGGCCGCGAAAGCGAACTCGCCCGCGTCGCCCGGCATGTTGAACAGGCCGCCGGTGATGTTGGCGAAGTACTGCTTGCTGACGCTCTGCTGGGTGGCCTGGCTGATGGTGTTGATGTACTGCAGGGCATCAGCAGTGGAGGCCGACGGGCCGCCCAGGATGTTGAACGGGGTGCACTGGCCAGCGGCCAGGCTGGTGCCCAGCGCGATCGGGTTGGCAGCGGTACCGCACTGCACGACGCCCTGCGAGTTCAGGAACGACGGGCCCAGGGCCTTTTCCAGTGCCAGCAGGTTGACGTTGCCGGTGCCGATCTGGGTGACATCGAACTTGTTGTAGTTCATGCCCACGTCCCAGTTCCAGCCGTGGTCGCCGACGTCGAAGGCACCTTCCAGCGCGCCGTCGAAGTGGTACGACTTCACGTTGTTCTGCGAAATACGCGGGATTTCAATCGTGCGGCGGAACCAGTTGTCCAGCGCCAGGCCGGCACCCGGATTGGCCTGGTTGCCGAACGGGTTGTAGTAGCTGTCGGCGCTGATCGACACCGGGTAGGTCGGCTGTGCACCGGTGCTCAGCGGGTAGCCGGCAACCTGGCGGACCGAGTCACGCTCGGAGTACATCACGGTCGACTTGAAGCTGATGTTCGGATTGAAGTCGTAGGACACCGAGGTGAAGATCGACTTCGTTTCCGATTCCTGCTGCAGCATCATCTGCTGGCTGGAATTGAAGCGGTCATTGGCGGTGACGCCAACGTGGTAGTTGCCCAGGCTGTTGGAAGCCGCGCCAACGCCCACGCCGTCGTAGGTGCCGGTGTGGTTCAGCACGTACATGTTCGGCGTCCAGTTGCCGTCGGCAGCGGAGACGATGTTGCCGTCTTCGTCCAGGTAGTTGCCCGCACCCGGGGTACCGGCGGCGCGCGGATCGGTGAAACGACCCCACGGACCGGTGGCGCTCAGGCCGGCACCGATGTGGCGCGGACCGTAGGTGTAGCGGGTCAGCTCGCGGTCCTTGGCCCACACCGGATCTTCCTTGGTGTAGCTGGCGCCGAAGATGATCGAGCTGTTCTCACCGGTGGTGCCGGCGGTGAACGAGTACGACTGCTTCTGGCCATCGCCGCGGCCGTTCTGGCCGATCAGGCCGGAGAACTCAGCGCCTTCAAAGTTCGAACGCATGATGATGTTGACTACACCGGCCACGGCGTCGGAGCCGTAGATGGCCGAGGCGCCGTCCTTCAGCACTTCGATGCGCTCGATCAGCGCGCTCGGGATGGTCGACAGGTCGGTGTAACCGGCCAGGCTGGTGGTCCAGCGCTTGCCGTTGACCAGCACCAGGGTGCGGTTTTCGTTGAGGTTGTACAGGTTGACGTACTGGCCACCCTGTTCCGGGTTGGACGTCAGCACGGCGGCCTTGCTGAAGTTCTGCGTACCGGCAACCGACAGGTTCTGCAGGATGTCGCCGACGCTGACCAGGCCCGACTTCTTGATGTCCTCGGAGGACACGGTGAAGATCGGCTGGGCGGTTTCAACGTCGACCGAACGGATGCGCGAACCGGTGACCTGGATGCGATCCAGGTTGGTGGCGCCGCTGGTGGCTTCCTGCGCATGGGCGGTCGCGGTGGAAGCACCGGCGACCAGCGCGATGACAACGGCATCGCGCAGCTTGTTGGACTTGAAATTCATTGGCTCTCTCTCTCCAAGGAAATCTTGGCTGGGGTAGTGCCTGGCGACGGGACCCAATAGGGGCCCCAAAAACGCAAGGCTGAACCGATAGTAACGAGCCTCGTTGGAAAATTAAAGGTGTGTTAATTCATGTCTCACTTTCCTCGGAATTCAAGGAAAGTCTTTTTATTTCAATGGGTTGAAGTTTAACTGCGCAACCGCTGACGGTTTATGACAGGCGGTGGGGGCGTAAAAAGTTTCAATTGATGCATGTCGCGACGTGTCGTTGTGTAACCGCTGTGCCCGGCAGAGGCGCGACACGATGCGAGCGGAAACAGAAAAGGGCGCCCCGAGGCGCCCTTGTCGTGACATGGCCGGATTACCGGCCAGGAGTGGAATCAGAGATCCTGCTCGTAGCGCACGTACGGCACGGTGCCGTCGTCGTTGCTTTCGTTGCGCGGGGAGAACGGATTCTTGCCGCGGCTGATGACGTTTTCCGCGCCGACGGTCAGCTGGCCCGACCACGGGGTGCGCCAGGTCAGGCCGATGCCCAGGCCTTCCCACTTGCCCGGCTTGCCGGGTACATCGACCACGCGGCCGATGATGCTGCCGCTGAAATTGCCGTAGCCGGCACCCAGGCTCAGGCTCTTGCTGTCCCAGCGGTCGACGATGGCCGGTGCGGCGTCGGCCAGCGGCACAAGGCGGGCCTTGGCATAGGTGCCGGCAATGGAGACGAAGCCCTCGCGGCCGATGTTGCGCTGGGCGAACACGGTCAGATCGTTCTGCTCGGCGCGCAGGGCAGGGGTCTTGTTCGGCGAGGCCAGCCATGCCGGCAGGGTTTCACGGCCGGTACCGGCGGTGATGCCCAGGCGGTTGCTGCCACGGTTGAGTGCGGCGGTGCCGGTGAAGCGGCGGTTGTTGGCACCGATCGCGTCATCTTCATCGCCCAGGCTGGCCAGCATGCAATGGCTGGCCAGACCGCTGATGCTGGTGCCACTGCTGCTGTTGCACAGCAGGCCCAGCGAGTCGCCCGAGGACAGACCGAAGGCGGCATCCAGCGAGTTGCGGCCGAAGTGCCAGCGAGCGCCCGCGGCCTGTTCGCCGGTGGGTTCCAGGTACAGCAGGGCTTCGACCTTGCCGCTGCCCTTGTTCCAGACCGGAATGACGGTGCGGGTGTCCTTGCTCTGCGCATGCGCGCCCGTGATCGCGCCAAGGGCGATCAGCAGGGCCAGCGGTAGACGCAGGAAGGTACGCATCGGACCAGTTCAGACAGGGGCGGACGACGAAAGTTCCCGCTGGGGCGGGAACTCGATCCTAGGGTGTTTATGAATTCTTAACAAGCCTTGATCCTCCCCAGAACACAAGACCTGTCTGTTTTACTGAAGCCGTTCAGGTGCCGGTGCATTCCCCTCGGCACCGTGGAACAGTATGCCGAACTCCGTCAACGGAAAGTGATACTCCTGTCCGCAGAATTCGCATCGCACTTCCACCGCGCCGGTGTCCTCGGCGGCCGCGCGGGCTTCTTCTTCACCCAGCGATTCGAGCATGGCCGCGACCCGCTCGCGCGAGCAGGAGCAGGCGAAGGACAGCGGCTTGTCGCCCACCAGCACCGGTTTTTCCTCGTGGAACAGGCGGTGCAGCAGGTCTTCGGCCGGGGTCGCCAGCAGCTCGGCCTTGCCCAGGGTCTCGAACAGCGCACTGGTGCGCACCCAGCCATCATCGTCGCCCTCGTCGCCGGGCAGCTTCTGCAGCAGCAGGCCGCTGGCGCCATTACGGTCGGCGGCCAGCAGCAGGCGGGTCGGCAGCTGTTCGGACTGCTGGAAGTAGTCCTCGAAGGCTTCGTCCAGCTCGGCCGCGCTCAGGCCAACCAGGCTCTGGTAACGCTGCGGTTCGCGCGGGTCCAGGCCCGGGTTCTCGATGGTGATGGCCAGCAGCGCGCCCTCGCCCAGGGTGGACAGGTCACGCGGCGCGTCGCCGCCGTCGGCCAGCTGGGCGATGCCGCGCAGGGTGCCGGCGGCGGTGCATTCGGCGAACAGGGCGCGCAGGGCGGTATTGCTGCGCAGCTGGATCGACAGACGCCCATCGACCTTGGTGTGGCCGGTAAACAAGGCCGAGGCGACGCTGGCCTGGCCCAGCAGTTCGGCGGCGTTGTCCGGGTAGACCGCGTGGGACAGGATCTTCTGCCAGGTGGCGTGCAGGTGCACGTGGACACCGCGGACGCCGGCGTCGGGCAGCAGGAAACGGATCAGGGAATCGGATTGGGCGGTCATCGGCTCACATCGCGCGGAAACAGGGGCGGTTGCCGGATAATGCGCCGACAACCGGACAGAAGAAGGATGCACCAGTAATGGGGGCAGGGGGAGAGCAGGACAAGGTGGCGGCCGCCCCGGTCGCGCAGCGTCGGCGCTGGCGCTGGCGGCAGCTGCTGTGGCTGCCGGTGCTGTTCGTGGCGTTCAGCTGCCTGCAGGTGCTGGTGCTGCGGTTCATCGATCCGCCGCTGTCCACGGTGATGCTGTGGCGCTATGGCGAAGCCCTGGGCCAGGCTGACTGGTCCTACCGGTTGCATTACCAGTGGCGTGACCTGGACGAGATGGCCCCCAGCCTGCCCATTTCGCTGGTGGCCGCCGAAGACCAGCGCTTCCCCGACCACAATGGCTTCGACCTGCAGGCCATCGAGAAGGCGCGTGACCACAACGCGCGTGGTGGGCGCCTGCGTGGCGCCAGCACGATCAGCCAGCAGGTGGCCAAGAACCTGTTCCTGTGGCAGGGCCGCAGCTGGGTGCGCAAGGGCCTGGAGGTCTGGTACACGGTGCTGATCGAAGCGTTCTGGCCCAAGCAGCGCATTCTGGAGATGTACGCCAACATTGCCGAGTTCGGCGACGGCGTCTACGGCGCGCAGGCGGCGGCGCAGACCTTCTGGCGCAAGGATGCCGCGCGCCTCAGCCCGGCCGAGAGTGCGCGCCTGGCGGCAGTGCTGCCGGCGCCGCGCCGTTACAACGCGGCCAAGCCGGGCCCGTACGTGCAGCGGCGTGCCGCATGGATCCAGCGCCAGGCCCGGCAGCTGGGCGGGTCGGGGTACCTACAGGAATAGGGCAGCGGCGCATCGCGCTGCAACCCGGCCTGGTATCCACCTTGCCCGGAGCGTTGGCGCGGTGGGCCGCAGGTGCGCCTGCAACGTACAATCCGGGCATGAATCGTGAACGCCTGACATTCGTCATCGCCGCCCACAACGAAGCGCTGGCGCTGCCGCAGCTGCATCCGCGCCTGTGCGCGGTGCTGGATGGCCTGGCCGACATCGACGGTCACGTGCTGTACGTGGACGACGGAAGCAGCGATGAGACCTGGGCGGTGATCAGTAGCCTGGCCGCCGTGGACCCCCGGATTTCGGCACTGCGCCTGTCGCGCAACTTCGGCAAGGAAGCTGCCCTGACCGCCGGCCTGGATCAGGTGCGCGAAGGCGCGGCGATGATCCTGGACGCCGACGGGCAGGACCCGCCGGAACTGGTGCCGCAGTTCGTCGCGCGCTGGCGCGAAGGCTTCGACAACGTCTATGGCACCCGCCTGGTGCGCGATGGCGAAAGCTGGAGCAAGCGCACCACCGCCGCATTGTTCTATCGGGTGATCGGCCGCCTGTCGCCTACGCCGATTCCGGCCGATACCGGGGATTTCCGCCTGCTGTCGCCACGCGCGCTGCAGGCGCTGCGCGAGCTGCGCGAACGCCATCGGTTCATGAAGGGGCTTTTCAGCTGGGTTGGGTTCCGCCGGGTGGCGGTGCCCTACCACCGCCACGCGCGGATGGCCGGTACCAGCAAGTTCGGCCTCTGGCGTCTGTGGAACTTCGCGCTGGAAGGCATCACCAGTTTCTCCACGGTGCCGCTGCGCGCGGCCACCTATCTGGGGCTGGCGACGGCGGCAGTGGCCTTCGTGTTCGGCCTGTGGGTGATCGTGAAGGCGGCGATGTACGGCGACCGTGTGGCTGGCTGGCCGACGATGATGGCGGTGATCCTGTTCCTGGGCGGGGTGCAGTTGATCGCCCTGGGGCTGATCGGCGAGTACCTGGGCCGGCTGTATGAAGAGTCCAAGCAGCGGCCGCTGTACCTGGTTGACGCGTGGTTGGCACCGGGCGTGGCAGAATCGGCCCTGCAACCCACCCTGGGAGGGCAGGCAGATGACGTCGGTACGGCAACTGTTGGACGGCAAGTCCCCTGAAGTGCACGCGGTGGCCCCTGGCGCCGCGGTGATCGATGCGATCCGGCTGATGGCCGAAAAGGGCATCGGTGCGGTGCTGGTGATGGACGGCCCGCGCCTGGTCGGCATCCTTTCCGAGCGCGACTACGCACGCAAGATCGTGCTGCGCGACCGCTCCTCGCGCGATACCGCGGTGGCGGAAATCATGACCGCGCAGGTGGTGACCGTGGCGCCGGGTGAGCAGGTGGAGCATTGCCTGCAGCTGGTGACCGATTACCGCATCCGCCATCTGCCGGTGGTGGAAGGCGGGCAGGTGCTGGGGGTGATTTCCATCGGCGATCTGGTGAAGTCGGTGATCGATGCGCAGCGGCGCGAGCTGGATCATCTGCAGCAGTACATCGTGGCCGGGTAGTTTTTCGCTGGCGGGCTTGCAGCCCGCCGGCCCGGCCTTTGAAGCCAGAGCCAGAGCCAGAGCCAGAGCGCAAGAGCAGCGCCTTCCTGATGCGTGGGGAGGCGGAGGGCATGGCCGTGCAGGACGCGCGGTAAATACGTCCATGTAGCTCGTAGGCGCCGTCCTTGGCGCCTACGGTCCTGCACGGCCATGCCCTCCGCCTCAGGACACATTCCTGCGAGCGCGGTGCATTTCAGTGCCGACCAACCGCTTCTGCCGTCCTCCGCTTCCGCCGACCAACCGCTTCCGCCGACCAACCGCTGCTGCCGACCATCCGCTTCCGCCGACCAACCGCTTCTGGTAGGTGCCAACCTTGGTTGGCACAGCTCTTGATCTTGATCTTGAATTTCCGCTCTCGTTCCGCGCGCAGGAAACTGTCGAGAGTGGGGCGGGTGGGCCAGGCAGGACCGCAGGCGCCATGGATGGCGCCTACGAGCCCCCATGGATGGGTTTTACGGCGTGTCCTGACTGGCCCACCCGCCCCACTCAAACCAAGATCCATAGAGGCGCCGCGAACAACCGCTCTTACTTCGCATACTGCCCACCGCAGTTGGCGTCCTTGCCCGGGCCGGTCTCGATCGTTGCCAGCAGCGCGGCCGGCGGGGCGATGCTGCCCAGCGCCAGGGCAACTGCGCCGCGCAGGCCCAGCGCCTTGAAGTCCGGGCGGAACGAGGGGTCCTTGAAGGTGCCGCCGATGCGCAGTGGCGAGCGCAGTACCAGGATGCTCTTGTCCTTCGGCCGTGGCCGCAGCAGCAGGTCCAGCGATTCGTCGCGCAGGTTCACCGTTCCCTCGCCAATGACGATGGTGTCGGTGGTGTCCACCGCCAGTGCGCGGCTGGTCATCACGCCATCGCGCACGCCGAAATCGGCGAAGGCGCAGCGCAGGGGAATCTGCCGGTCACCGGTGAACAGGAACTTCACCGATTCGGTGATGTCCAGCCCGGCCAGCTCCATCACCAGGTTGCCCACGTGGCCGCGGCCCATCGCCACGCCCACGTCGCCGCTGCTGCCACCCAGCATCGCGGCGATCGAATTGCCGCGACCGCTCAGGTCGATCTGTCCGCTGATGCCGCCCTTGGCCTGCTCGGCCAGCTTCGCATCGGGGAACAGCTGCCCCAGCTGTACGCCGCGAACGCTGGCCTTCAGCGTGGTGGCAATCTGCGGCTGCCGCGCATCCATGCGGATCGTGCTGCGGATATCACCACCGGCCACACCGAAATTCAGGGGATCCAGGCGCAGCACGCCGTCGTCCAGCAGCAGGTGCGCGTCCATGTCGTCCAGCGGCAGCGAGGGCGCATTGATGCGGTGCGCTTTCCAGCGCACGTCGGCGTCCATCGCGCGCAGCTTGCCCAGGTTGTACGGCGTGTCCGGCAGCACACGGCTGCTGGCCGCCACCTGCGCTGCTTCGGCTTTCTGCTCGGCATTGGCGGTCTCGCCGCTGCCGGTCCTGGGCGGAGCGCCGACGAAGCCGGCCAGATCATCGAAATCCAGTCGGCGCGATTCCAGCGTGGCGGTCAGGCGTGGCCGGTCACGGCCCACTTCGAACTGCAGGTTGCCGCCCAGGTCGCTGTCGCCGACCTTGCCGGTGAAGCGCTCGTAGCGCCACACGTTGTGGTCGCGCTTAAGGCGGCCGTTCAGGGCATACGGCGGCGATGGGGGAATGGCGATGCCCAGCAGCGGGTAGAGGTCGGCCAGGTCCTGGCCACTGAGGGCGAACTGCAGGTCGAACAGCTGCAGTGCGAAGGGATTGGTCAGCGTGCCGCTGGCCACGGCATGGGTGCCGCCGGCACGGCCGTCCAGGTGGATGCGGAACGGATGGGCGCTGTCGGTCAGTTGCAGGGGCGATTCGGTGCCGCCGCTGAGGGTGAATGCATTGCCCTGCCAGCGGCCCTTGCCGGCCACCCGCAGGGGCGGCGCGGCGTCGCCCTGGCGCGGCTGGCCACTGCGCACGTTCAGGCGGATATCGGTGCGGCCGCGCGCATCGGAAAACTGCAGGCGTCCGTCGTCGATGAACAGGCGTTTCAGTTGCGGCGTGGTGCCACCGCTGCTGTCGCCGAGGAAATCCCAGTTGCCGGCCTCGCCTTCACGCGGCGCGGTCTGCAGCAGCACGTCGGGGCGGGTCAGGCGCACCTCGGGCAGCTGCACGCTGCCGCGCAGCAGCGGCCAGACCCGCACGTCGATCTCCACCCGGTCGGCGCTGGCCATGTTCGGCTGTTTGGCCCAGGTCGCATTGGCGAACGAGATCGTGTCCGCGCGCACGGTGGTGACGCGCCCCAGGTCCACGTCCAGGTTGCCGATATGCAGGGCGCGCCCGGTACGGGCCTGCACGGCACGCTCCACCGGGCCCTTGAACCAGTTCCAGTCCCACAGGGCGATGAGGACCAGGATCGCGGCCAGCACGAAGACCAGGGCGGCCAGCCAACGCTGGCCCCGGCGGCCGGGGCGGCGGAGGCGCCAGCGCGAAGCGCGCGGCGTCGCAGGGGAAGGGGCAGCATTCACACTGCCATCGTTGCCCTACCGGAGTGGACGGGGCGCGAAGCGCTCATGTGCGTGGTGTGCACAGGAGCGCGGTGCAGCTGGGCTACAGCACCTGCCTGGTGACGGCCACGAAGTGGCAGACACTGCCGCCGATCACGAACAGGTGCCAGATCGCATGCGAATAGGGAATCGATTCGCGGTGGTAGAAGTAGGTGCCCAGGGTGTACGACAGGCCGCCACCGAACAGCCAGGCCAGGGTGCTGCCGTCGATGGAGGCCCACATCGGCTTGATCGCCACGATCACCAGCCAGCCCATGGCGATGTAGATGGCGGTGGACAGCGCCTTGAAGCGGCCGGTGTAGAACAGCTTGAACACCACCCCGCCCAGCGCCAGCGCCCAGATGGCCGTGAACAACCCCCAGCCCCAGGGACCGCGCAGGCCGATCAGGGTGAACGGGGTATACGTGCCGGCGATCAGCACGTAGATCGCGCAGTGGTCGAACACCTTCAGGCGGCCCTTGGCCGTGGGGTGCTGGATGGCGTGGTACAGCGTGGAGGCGGTGTACAGCAGCAGCAGGGCGATACCGAACACGATGGCGCTGGCCAGCTGCCAGCCGTCGCCGTAGATGGCGGCCAGGGTGATCAGTACGGCGCCGGCGGCCAACGCGAATACGGCGCCGAGCCCGTGGGTCAGGGCGCTGGCGATTTCTTCGCGGATGGAAGCAACAGTCGTGGTGGACATGGCGATGAGGTGGTTCGCGGGGAGGGGGACCCGCAGCCCCCCTATCATCGCCGCGATGGCGGTTGCTTGCACCCCCGCCACCGTATGGTGGGGGAATCGGCGCCCATCCACGCATGGCGTGGATGAACGGACGATCACGTCTCCACAGTAGATCCACGCCATGCGTGGATGAACGGAGGTGCCGCCGGGGTCGGAGCCCTTTCCTGGCGGAAAGGGATCCGACCCCGGCCGGTCAGGCCACCGAGACGGTGTGGGCGGCTTCGCGGGTGGCCGAGAAGCGCACGTCCGGCGCGCGTTCCTGCGCCAGCTGCAGGTTCACCCGGGTCGGGGCCAGATAGACCAGCTGGCCGGCCGCATCCAGGGCCAGGTTCAGCGCGTTCTTCTCGCGGAACTCCTCCAGCTTCTTTTCGTTGCTGCAGGTGACCCAGCGTGCGGTGGTCACGCTGACCGGCTCGAAGGTCGCTTCCACGCCGTACTCATCCTTCAGGCGGTAGGCGGCCACGTCGAACTGCAGCACACCCACCGCGCCCAGGATCAGGTCGTTGCTGGTCAGCGGGCGGAAGAACTGGGTCGCGCCTTCTTCGGACAGCTGGGCCAGGCCCTTCTGCAGCTGCTTCAGCTTGAGCGGATCGCGCAGGCGCGCGCGGCGGAACAGTTCCGGGGCGAAGTTCGGAATACCGGTGAAGGTGACCGCTTCGCCTTCGGTGAAGGTATCGCCGATGGAAATGGTGCCGTGGTTGTGGATGCCGATCACATCGCCCGGCCAGGCTTCGGCGGCGATTTCACGGTCACTGGCCATGAAGGTCAGCGCGTTGGCCAGCTTCATCTCCTTGCCGGTGCGCACGTGGAAGGTCTTCATGCCGGCGTTGAAACGGCCCGAGCAGATGCGCATGAAGGCCACGCGGTCGCGGTGCTGCGGGTCCATGTTGGCCTGGATCTTGAACACGAAGCCGGTCAGCTTGTTTTCCTGCGGGGCGATCTCGCGGCCGGTGGTGGCGCGCGCCTGCGGGGCAGGGGCGTGTTCGACGAAGAAGTCCAGCAGCGGCTGCACGCCGAAGTTGTTCACGCCCGAACCGAAGAACACCGGGGTCTGCTTGCCGGCGCGGTAGGCGTCCAGGTCGAACGGGTGGCTGGCGCCCTGCACCAGTTCCAGTTCGTCGCGCAGCTCGGCCAGCATCTGCGCGCCGATCTTCTCGGCCAGGCCCGGCGCATCGATGGACGGGAAGATGGTCGAATCCTGGCGGGTGAAGTTGCGGCCCGGTTCGTACAGATGCACTTCGCCGGTCAGCAGGTGCACCACGCCCTTCAGGCGCTGGCCCATGCCGATCGGCCAGGTGACCGGGGCGCACTGGATGCCCAGCACGGTTTCCACTTCATCCAGCAGCTCGATCGGGTCCTTGCCCTCGCGGTCGAGCTTGTTGATGAAGGTCATGATGGGGGTGTCGCGCAGGCGGCACACTTCCATCAGCTTGATGGTGCGCTCTTCCACGCCCTTGGCCACGTCGATCACCATCAGCGCCGAGTCCACCGCGGTCAGCACGCGGTAGGTGTCCTCGCCGAAGTCGGCGTGGCCGGGGGTGTCGAGCAGGTTGACGATCTTGCCCTCGTAGGGGAACTGCATCACCGACGACGTAACGGAGATGCCGCGTTCCTTTTCCAGTGCCATCCAGTCGGAGGTGGCATGGCGGGCGGCCTTGCGGCCCTTCACCGAGCCGGCCATCTGGATCGCGCCCCCGAACAGCAGCAGCTTTTCGGTCAGCGTGGTCTTGCCGGCGTCAGGGTGGGAAATGATGGCGAAGGTGCGGCGGCGCGACGCTTCGGTGGCGACTTCGGACATGGCAGTGGCGCCCGCCCGGGGCGCTTTTCAAAGAGATAAGCGGCCGATTATACCGGCCGGGGCCGGTCAGCGCCCGGCACTGCCTTCGGCGCTGCTGTCACGGGCGAACTGCAGCTGCCCCTGCGCGGTGAAAATGCGCACCGGCACCGAGCGCAGGCCCATGCCGCGGTTCACCTGGACCACGAAGTGCAGGTGCGGGGCAGTGCTGAAGCCGCTGTTGCCCGACAAGCCGAGCGGCTGCCCGGCCTGCACCGCCTGGCCGGGCCGCACCCGCATGCCGCCGGCCTGCAGGTGCGCGTACAGCCCCATGCTGCCGTCGCTGTGCAGCACACGGATGAAGTTGGCCCGGGCGCCATCGCGCTGGCGGTCCTGGCCATTGGCCTGGAAGCCGTCCTGCACCTGCATCACCGTGCCCTCGCGCGCGGCCATGACCAGGGTGCCTTCGGCCAGGGCGAAATCCACCGCATCGCGGTTCTCTTCGTCCTGGTGGCTGAAGCGGCCATTGGGCGCCTGGTCCACGCGCAGGTGCGTGGCTTCGAAGGGCAGGCGATAGGCCACGTCCTCGGCCTGCGCCGTTGGCGCGCCGGGCACCGCGTTCATGCGCACTTCCAGGGCGCGCCCATCGGCCGGGGCCGGCAGATGGCCGACCACCAGGGTGCCGCCGCCCTGCACCAGCGACTGCACGGGCAGCCCTTCGATGGCTTGGCCGGGCGCGGCGCGCAGTTCGATCTGCAGCGGACCGGCCAGCGGATTGTCGATGCGTGCCTGCCATTGCTCGCCCACGGGCTGCAGGCGCAACTGTGCCAGCGGTGCGGCCGAGGGCGCCGCCGCGGGTGCTGCGCGGGTCGGGCCCGCCGGCACCAGTCCCCAGCCTTGCCGCCAATCGCTGGCGTCGGCGATGGGAGCGCCCAGCAGGGCAAACATCAGGCAGCACAGGGCCGGGCGTGGCATCGGCGGTTCCAGCGGGAGAGGGGCGGCGGGACTGTAGCTGATCCTGAACAGCGGTGACGGTACTGCTTCCCGGTTCGTCGCTGGGGATTCATTCATCGCTTTATCCGCATGAAGGGATTGACACGCCCGGAATCCGCTGGCATCGTGGTTCCACCATCGAGACCGGCAGAGGGACAGGCCCTTTGAAGCCGGGGCAGCCCGCAGGCATGCAAATGCCGGCGTAGGTGCCAAATCCTGCGGGGACCGTGGCGTCCACCGAAAGATGGTTCGAGCGTGCACCGCCGGTGCATCTTGAACGCGAGCCCCGCGAAGGCTCGATGGCCGATTCCCAACTGGATCCCGCCATGAGCTTCGCCCCCAGCACCGTGCTTCGCCCCGAATCCTTTGCCCCCGTCAGCGTGCCGGTCGATGACCGCGTGCACGCCGAGCGCGGCGAGTTCGCCGCGGTGCTGTCGATGCGCCACGCCGGCCCGTGCCCGGTGCGCCTGCGCTACGAGTGGGTCGGCCCGGCCACTGCGCCGGTAGTGGTGCTGGCCGGTGGCATTTCCGCCCACCGCCATGTGGCCAGCAACCCTCAGTTCAGCGAAAAGGGCTGGGCCGAAGGCCTGGTCGGCGCCGGGCGCGCGCTGGACCCGCAGCAGCTGCGGGTGCTGGCCTTCGATTTCATCGGCGCCGACGGCGCACTGGATGTGCCGATCGACACGGCCGACCAGGCCGACGCCCTGGCCCTGCTGCTCGACCACCTGGGTGTGCGCACGCTGAAGGCCTTCGTCGGTTATTCCTATGGCGCGCTGGTGGGCCAGCAGTTCGCCGTGCGCCACCGTGCGCGGGTGCGCCAGCTGGTGCTGGCCAGCGGTGCGCACCGCCCGCATCCCTATGCCGCCGCCTGGCGCGCGCTGCAGCGCCGTGCCGTTGCGCTGGGCCAGCTGCAGTGTGGCGAAGACCACGGCCTGGCCCTGGCCCGTCAGTTCGCGATGCTCAGCTACCGCACCCCGGAAGAGTTTGGCGAGCGCTTCGACGCGGCGCCGGAAGTGGTCAACGGGCGCGTGCGGGTCGCGGCCGAAGACTATCTGGACGCGGCCGGTGCGCAGTACGTGGCGCGCACGCCGGTGACCGCGTACCTGCGCCTGTCCGAATCGATCGACCTGCATCGGGTGGACCCCGCCGCCATCCTGCCGCCCACCGTGGTGGTGGCCGTGGAAGGCGACCGCCTGGTGCCGCTGGCCGACCTGGTCGGCCTGGTCGAGGGCCTGGGCCCGCGCGGCAGCCTGCGCGTGCTGCGCTCGCCCTATGGCCACGATGCCTTCCTGAAAGAAACCGATCGCATCGACGCGATCCTCGCTACCGCCTTCCGCACTTCTGGAGAGACCGCATGAGCCTGCACGCCACCGAGCCGTCCTGTAGCCGCACCACTGCCGCGGTCCGCGCCGGCATCGACCGCGACACCGCCCACGGTGCGGTCACCCCGCCGATCGTGCTGTCCTCGAACTTCAGCTTCGAAGGCTTCGGCAACAAGCGCCAGTACGACTACACCCGCAGCGGCAACCCCACCCGCGATCTGCTGGGCGAAGCCCTGGCCGAACTGGAAGGCGGCGTGGGTGGCGTGGTCACCGCCACGGGCATGGGCGCCATCAACCTGGTGTTGAACGCGCTGCTGCAACCTGGCGATACGCTGGTGGTGCCGCACGATGCCTACGGCGGCAGCTGGCGCCTGTTCAACGCGCTGGCCAAGAAGGGCCACTTCGAACTGGTCACCGCTGACCTGACCGATCCGCGCGCGCTGGCCCAGGCCCTGGCCACCCAGCCGAAGCTGGTGCTGGTGGAAACGCCGTCCAACCCGCTGCTGCGCATCACCGACCTGCGCTTCGTGATCGAAGCCGCGCACAAGGCTGGCGCACTGGTGGTGGTGGACAACACCTTCCTGTCGCCGGCACTGCAGCAGCCGCTGGCCTTCGGCGCCGATCTGGTGCTGCATTCCACCACCAAGTACATCAATGGCCACAGCGATGTGGTGGGTGGCGCGGTGATCGCGCGCGATCCGGCCGTGCATGAACAGCTGGTGTGGTGGGGCAATGCGCTGGGCCTGACCGGTTCGCCGTTTGACGCGTTCCTGACCCTGCGCGGCCTGCGCACGCTGGATGCGCGCCTGCGCGTACACCAGGAAAACACCGCGTCCATCGTCGCGCTGCTGGATGCACACCCGGCGGTGGCGCGGGTCTACTACCCGGGCCTGGCCGATCATCCCGGCCATGCCATCGCCGCGCGCCAGCAGAGTGGCTTCGGCGCGATGCTATCCTTCGAACTGGCCGACTGCGAAGGCGACGATCCGCACGCGGCGGTACGCGCCTTCGTTGATGGCCTGCGCTGTTTCACCCTGGCCGAATCGCTGGGCGGTGTCGAAAGCCTGGTCGCGCACCCGGCCACCATGACCCATGCGGCGATGACCGCCGAAGCCCGTGCCGCGGCTGGGATCAGCGAGGGCTTGCTGCGTCTGTCGGTCGGCATCGAGGCCGAACGGGACCTGCTGGCCGACCTGGACGCGGCGCTGCAGCGCGCCGAAGCGGCGATCGACCATGCCGCACGCCGCAAACAGGTGGTGGATGCATGAGCGCATTGGCCGCTGAAGTTTCCGCCGTTGCCACGGGCCGGTTGGCACTGCTGGGTACCGGCACGGTGGGCACGGCCTTCGTGCAGCGCTACCAGGCCCTGCAGGCGCGCGGGCTGACACTGCCGGGCGTGCAGTGGCTGGCCAATTCGCGCACCGC
This sequence comes from Stenotrophomonas sp. YAU14A_MKIMI4_1, assembly GCF_003086855.1. NCBI lineage: Bacteria > Pseudomonadati > Pseudomonadota > Gammaproteobacteria > Lysobacterales > Lysobacteraceae > Stenotrophomonas > Stenotrophomonas sp. YAU14A_MKIMI4_1. The sequence goes on along the minus strand of NZ_CP025998.1, from coordinate 3,287,200 downwards.
GCTGGCCATCGATCGCGATCTGGCGGTGCCGCTGGAACTGGCGCGGCGTGCCCCGCGCGACGGCCAGGGCGCGCCGCGCTGGGCCGGTACCGAAGGCCTGGAACGCGGCGACGTGGTGGTGGATGCAACGGCCAGCGAAGAGGTGGCCGCACGCCATGTGCAGTGGCTGGCGCGTGGCGTGCACGTGGTCACCGCCAACAAGCTGGGCCGGGGTGCACAGCTGGCGCGTGCGCAGGCCATCGCCCACAGCTGCGCCGACAGCGGTGCGCGCTACGGCGACAGCGCCACGGTCGGTGCCGGCCTGCCGCTGCTCAGCAGCCTGCGCGCGCTGGTGGCCGGCGGTGACCACATCCATGCCATCGAGGGCGTGCTGTCCGGGTCACTTGCCTGGCTGTTCCATCGCTACGACGGCCAATCGCCGTTCTCGGCCGCCGTACGCGAAGCGCTGGCGGCCGGCTACACCGAGCCGGACCCGCGGGTGGATCTGTCCGGTGAGGATGTGCGGCGAAAGCTGCTGATCCTGGCGCGCAGCAGCGGTCTGGCGCTGGACGCCGCACAGGTGCAGGTGGAATCGCTGGTGCCTGAAGCGCTGGCCGCGTTGCCGCTGGAACAGGCACTGGCTGCACTGGAACAGTTGGATGCGCCGCTGCAGGCGCGTTGGCAGCAGGCGCACGCGCAGGGCCGCGTGCTGCGCTTCGTCGGTCGCGTGGATGCGCAGGGCGCACAGGTGGGCCTGCGCGAGCTGGCCGCCGATCATCCGCTGGCACAGGGCGCTGGCACCGACAACCGCGTGGCCATCCACAGTGATCGTTACCGCCAGCAGCCCCTGCTGATCCAGGGGCCCGGGGCCGGTGCCGAAGTGACGGCGGCCGCCTTGTTGGATGATGTGCTGCGCATCGTGGGCTGACGCATCGCCGGGCATGGCCCGGCGCTACCCCGATCTTGCAAGGGTAGCGCCGGGCCATGCCCGGCGGAGCGCCATCAACGCGTCTTCAACGCCTTCAGCAACGCGGCATTGAACTGCTTCGGGTCCTGCACCTGCGGCGAATGCCCCAGCGCGGCGAATTCCACCAGCGTTGCCCCGGGAATGGCGGCGGCCGCCGCCTTGCCCAGTGCGGGGTAATTGCCCAGCGTCGCTTTCAGTTCCGCCGGTGCCTGGTCGCGGCCGATGGCGGTGCGGTCCTTCTGCCCGATGAACAGCGTGGTGGGCACCTGCAGGTTCTTCAGTTCGTAGACCACCGGTTGGTTGAACACCATGTCCGAGGTCAGCGCCTGGCTCCAGGCCACCGCCTGCTTGCCCGGGCCGGCGTACATGCCCGACTGCATGCGTGCCCAGGTTTCGTAGGCCGGTTTCCATTTGCCGTCGTAATAGACGTCCAGCTGGTATCGGCGGATGCTGTCGTAGCTGATGTTCATTTCACCGGCGTACCACGCATCCACGCTGCGCCACGGCACGCCCAGCGCCTTCCAGTCTTCCAGCCCGATCGGGTTGACCAGCGACAGGCTGCGCAGGTCCTGCGGATAGGTAAGCGCATAGCGCACGCCCAGCATGCCGCCCATCGAATGGCCGACCAGGTGTACCGGCAGGTCGCCCAGTTGCAGGTGCTGCAGCAGGGCGTGGGTGTTGGCTGCCAGCTGCCCGAACGAATACTGGTAGCGCTCGGGCTTGCTGGATTTGCAGAAGCCGACCTGGTCGGGGGCAATGACCCGGTAGCCGGCGGCCACCAGCGGCTTGATGGTTTCCTTCCAGGTGGCGGCGCAGAAGTTCTTGCCATGCAGCAGCACGACCACGCCGATGGGAGACTTCTTCGGCGCGACGTCCAGGTAGGCCATCTCCAGCGGTTGCTGCTGCGATTCCAGGCTGAAGGTCTTCACCGGGTAGCCGTAGTCGAAGCCCTCCAGCCGCGCACCGTAGGTCGGGGGCGGCGCGGCCAGCGCGGACAGGGGCAGGCAGGAAAGCAGGGCGGCAGCGACCAGACGCATGGGGTTCTCCGTGGCAGGGAACCCCGAGCCTAACCGCAAAACGTTGCCGCCGCCGCCGCCTCCGGTAGAGTCGAGCTTGCTCGACTATCGCGCGCAGCGCGGGTTCACGCAGCCTGCCGGTAGAGTCGAGCTTGCTCGACTATCGCGCGCAGCGCGCGCCCCCACCCCCACACACGCGATCAGCATTCGATCACATTCACCGCCAGGCCACCGCGGCTGGTTTCCTTGTACTTGTCCTGCATGTCGCGGCCGGTATCCCGCATGGTCTTGATCACCTTGTCCAGCGACACCTTGTGCTTGCCGTCGCCACGCATGGCCATGCGCGAGGCATTGATCGCCTTCACCGCACCCATGGCGTTGCGTTCAATGCACGGAATCTGCACCAGCCCGCCAATCGGGTCGCAGGTCAGGCCCAGGTTGTGTTCCATGCCGATTTCAGCGGCGTTCTCGATCTGGCTGGGGTTGCCGCCCAGCGCAGCGACCAGGCCGCCGGCGGCCATCGAACACGCAACGCCCACCTCGCCCTGGCAGCCCACTTCGGCACCGGAAATCGAGGCGTTTTCCTTGTACAGAATGCCGATCGCTGCGGAAGTAAGCAGGAAATCGAACACGCGCTGTTCGTTCGCGCCCGGGCAGAAGCGGTCGAAATAATGCAGCACGGCAGGCAGCACGCCGGCGGCGCCGTTGGTCGGCGCGGTCACCACGCGGCCACCGGCAGCGTTCTCCTCGTTCACCGCCAGCGCGTACAGGTTCACCCAGTCCAGCGTGGTCAGCGGGTCGCGCATGGCGGCCTCGGGCTTGGAGGACAGCTCGCGGTACAGCGCCGGCGCGCGGCGGCCCACCTTCAGGCCGCCGGGCAGCACGCCTTCCTCGCGGATGCCGCGCGCCACGCACGACTGCATCGCACTCCAGATCTCGCGCAGCTTCTCGCGGATCTCCTCTTCGCTGCGCCAGCACTTCTCGTTCTCGAACATCAGCTGGGCAATGCTCAGGCCGCTGCGCGCGGTCTGCGCCAGCAGTTCGTCGCCGCTCTTGAACGGGTAGGGCAGCGGCGTTTCGTCGGGCACGATGCGGTCGTCGGCGGCATCGTCCTGGTTGACCACGAAGCCGCCGCCCACCGAGTAATAGTCGCGGGTGGCGATCACTTCATCGTCGGCGTTGTAGGCGGTGAAGCGCATGCCGTTGGTGTGGTAGGGCAGCTTCTGCCGCTTGTTCATGCCCAGGTCGCGCTTCTCGTCGAAGGCGATCTCGTGCTGGCCCATCAGCAGGATGCGCTTGCTGCTGCGGATGCGTTCCAGCGTGGCGGGAATGATGTCCGGGTCGATCAGGTTCGGGCGCTGGCCTTCCAGGCCCAGCAGGATCGCCTTGTCGGTGCCGTGGCCGCGCCCGGTCAGGGCCAGCGAGCCGTAGACGTCGGCGCGGATGCGCGCCACTTCGTGCAGGCGGCCCGGGTCCAGCAGCCAGCGGTGGATGAAGCGTTCGGCGGCCTTCATCGGCCCGACGGTGTGGGAGGAGCTCGGGCCAATGCCGATCTTGAAAACGTCGAACGTGCTGACAGCCATGGTTGCCGTACTGCGGGTACCGGAAGAGGCCGCTATTCTAGCCGTTCGTGCTGCAGGGCCATGCCTGCGGCGCAGCATTTCCGCCGGCGGAGCCTGAACCGTGCTGACCCTGTTCCAGCGAGACGATTGCCACCTGTGTGACCTGGCCCTGGCCGAACTGGCCAAGGCACGGGCGCCGGAGTTCGATTCGGTGTTCCTGGATGACCAGCCGGCGCTGGAAAGCCGCTACGGCACGCGGGTGCCGGTGCTGCGGCATGAGGCCAGCGGCCGCGAACTGGATTGGCCGTTCGATGCCGTGACCGTGCAGGCCTGGCTGGCCGCAGGTTGAATCCGCCGGGCATGGCCCGGCGCTACCCTGTGTCTCCGTTCCACGGTAGCGCCGGGCCATGCCCGGCGGCGGTCCCACATTATTTCGCGTCGAACTTGACGATGGTGCTGATCGCGGTCTCGTCCGGGATGGTCTTGGTATCGGCCCAGTCGCCGCCACCCACGCCGAAGTCCAGGCGCTTCACGGTGGCCTTGCCGGTCAGCACCGGCTGGGTGCCCGGCTTCCAGCTGAAAGTGAACGTGACCGGCTTGCTCACCCCGCGCAGCTCCAGCGTACCGTCGGCGGCGAACTGGTCGTTGCCCACTGCACGGAAACCCTTGGCGGTGAAGTGGGCGGTGGCGAACTTGCCGACGTCGAAGAAGTCCGCGCCCTGCAGAGTGGAATCACGGTCGCTGTTGCCACTCTTGGCCCCGGCCAGCGGAATGGTCACGTCCAGCGAGCCTGCGGCCGGATTGGCCGGGTCGAAGCTGAGCTTGGTGCTGAACCCCGGGAAGGTGCCGGTGAACACTTCACCGTCGTACTTGCTGGCAAACACCAGGATGGAGCCGGCGCCGGCGGCCTGGGTGTAATCGGCGGCCAGCACCGGGGCAGTGGCCAGCAGGCCGGCCAGGGCAGCGGCCACGGCGGCCGGGGTGGTCAGTTTCAGGGTCATCGGTCAGTCCTTCTGTGGGGTGGCGAGCCAGCCACGCGGCAGCATCCGCGACAAGGTGGCATCACGCTGGAACAGGTGGTGGTAGAAGGCAGCGCCGGCATGGGCCAGCACCACCGCGATCAACAGCCAGAAGCCATATTCGTGCAGGGCGTGGGAGACGGCCACCACCTGCGGATCGGGCCCGCTCAGCTTGGGCACATCCACCAGGCCGAACCAGCGGAACGGGCGCAGGCCGCTGGCCGAGTCGTACAGCCAGCCCGACAGCGGAATGGCGAACATCAGTACATACAGCAGCACGTGGGTGGCGCTGGCGATGCGCTCCTGCCAGCTGGGCGTGCCCGGCACCGGCTTGGGCGCGCCGGCGTACAGGCGCCAGACCAGGCGCAGCAGCACCAGGGCCAGCACGGTGATGCCGATGGATTTGTGCGCGGTGTAGACCCAGAAATACTTCGGTGTCTTCGGCAGTTCGCCCATGGTCAGGCCGACGATGCCCAAGGCGAGGATCAGCAGGGCGATCAACCAGTGCAGGGTCTGGCTGACGCTGCCCCAGGCAGCGGGCGTGTTCTTGGCGGTCATGGCGTGTCCTTCGGGGCCGTCGGGCTGTCGGAGTGGCTGTCGGGGTCAGGAGTTCCCGGGCGCGCGCTGCGGTCCAGCGCCGCTTCGGCTTCGATTCTGATCTGTACGCTGTCGCCGATCACGCCCGGCCAGGCGGTGATGCCGAAGGCGCGGCGGCTGAGCGTGGTGGTGGCCGAGAAGCCGGCGGTGCGGCGGAACGGCGGCAGCGGGTAGCGCTTGACCGCGTTGAGGGTCACATCCAGCACCACTTCCTGGCTGACCCCGCGCAGGGTCAGGGTGCCGACCACGCGCGCATGGGTGGGATCGATCGGTTCCACCCGGGTCGATACGAAGCGCGCACTGGGGAAGCGTTCGCCATCCAGCAGGCTGCTGGCCAGGGTGGCCTGGTTCCACTTGGCATCACCCAGGTCAAGCCGCGCCACGGGAATGTCGACCTCCAGCGTGGCATCGCGCCAGCTGTCGCCATCGAACTGCACGCTGCCCTGGCTGCCGGAAATGGTGCCCAGTGCCTGCGAGTAGCCGGCGTGATCGATGGCGAACAGCACGCGGGTGTGCACCGGGTCGATGCGCCAGACGTCGGGTGCGGCCCAGGCCGGTGCAACCACAAGCAGCAGGGGCAGCAGGGCCAGGCGTAAACGCATCGGGCACGTACTCGGTTGGAAGAGGCCTCGATCATACGCACAGCACCGCGCTCTGGACGTGTGCACGGCTGCAACAGTTCGTGGTGGCAATGCGGCTGGAAACAGGCTGTTGCAGCAGTGCCGCCGGTGCTGTGTGACAATCGGGGCCAGGACAGGGGGTTCAGGATGAAGACCGGTTGGCACAGGTGGTGCCGTGGCTTGGCCGCACTGGCACTGGTGGTGTCGCTCGCGGCGGCGGCCACACCACAGGAGATGGCAGGGGAAACGCCGCGACTGCGCCGCTTCGGTGCGGCCGAAGGCTTGCCCTCGCGCATGGTGTTGGCACTGGCTGAAGACCGCCAGGGACACATCTGGGCGGCCACCGACGGCGGCTTGGCCCGTTACGACGGCAGCGCCCTGCGGGTCTGGCAGCATGACCCCGAACAGACCGGGTCGTTGCCGGGCAACGAAATCGAAACCCTGTTGATCGATCCGCGCGACCGCGTCTGGCTTGGCATCAACGGCAAGGGCCTGGCCCGCCTGGATGCCGACCGTGATCGCTTCCGTACCTTCGATGGCATTGATGCGCAGTGCCAGGGGCAGTTCTGGACCCTGGCCTATGCCGGCGACGCATTGTGGATCGGCACCAGCACCCACGGTGTCTGCCGGCTGGCCGAGGATGGCCAGCTGCAGGTGTTCCGCCACGATGCGTCCGATCCTTCCGGCCTGCCCAGCGACACCATCTACAGCAGCCTGGTGGATGCGCAGGGGCGGCTGTGGATCGGCACCGAAGCGGGCGTGGCGCGCTGGGATGGCACCCGCTTCAAGGCCATCGCGGCGGGCGCGTTGGGCCACGTGAGCGTGCTGCGGCTCAGCCGCGATACCGATGGCGCGGTCTGGATCGGCAGCCAGAACGATGGGCTCTACCGTGTGGACGCCAACGACGCGGTCAGCCGGCCGGCGTGGCCTGACAGCCCGGCCCTGCGCGCGGCCCTGGTCATCCCGGATCGCCAGGGCGGCTACTGGGCCGGTACCGCAGATGGCCTGCTGCGCGGTGATGCCGATGCGCTGTGGCGCCTGCAGGGCGACCGCGGCAGTGGTTTCCTGACCGGTCACAGCGGCGTGCTGGACATGCTGCAGGACCACGAAGGCGGGCTCTGGGTGGGCCTGCTGACTCAGGGACTGGCTTATCTGCCCCCCGACTGGCGGCGCTTTTCCACCTGGTACCAGCTGGACGGCAAGCCGTTGGACAGCCAGTACCTGCTGAGCGCCGCCAGTGATGGCAACAACTACTACGTGGGCTCGGCCCATGGCGTCTACCGCATCGATGCGCAGGGCACCTTGAGCCTGCTGGCCAGCGACAAGGAACTGGGCAGCGGCGCGGTCTGGTCGGTGCTGCCGCGCCCGCAGGGGCGCCTGTGGCTGGGGCGCGCCGGGCGCCTGAGCGTGTACGACCCGGCCAGCGGCGCACTGCGCAACCTGCCGATCGGCGGCGGCGCGGACCTGCGCCAGCGCATCGATCTGATGCGGCAGGCGCCGGACGGGTCGGTGTGGATTTCGGTGATGAACCTGGGGATGCAGCAGCGCGCCGCTGACGGCCGCCTGCTGCGCACCGTTCCGCTGTCGGCCCTGCACGGCGCCTCGGATGTGCCGATCGAACAGATCCGCTTCGATGCGCGCGGCCGGGTCTGGGCCATGGGCGAAATGGGGCTGTGGCGCGAGCAGGCCGACCGTTTCGAAGCCGTGCCGGGGGTATCCAGCGGCGCCATCTACGATCTGGTGTGGGTCGATCCGCAGCAGCTGTGGCTGGCCCGGCAGGGCGCGTTCGAGCGCTATCAGTGGGACGGGCTGACCCTGCGCCTGATCCAGCGCATCGACGCCAGCCACGGCATGCCGCCGGTCAGCATGGGCGGCCTGGCCCTGGCCGAGGATGGGCGCGTGTGGGCCACCTCGCCACGCGGCCTGCTGCGCTGGGACCCCAAACAGTGGCGCCTGCAGCAGATCAACGAACGCGACGGCCTGCCCGATGCCGAATTCACCGGGCGGCCGCCGGCGGTAGGGGCCGACGGTCGTGTGCTGGCCGTCACCCAGACCGGCATGGTCGGTTTCGACCCGAACGCGGCTGACGTCGCGCTGCCCGCATCGCAGCTGGTGATCGCGCAGGTGCGCGTGCGCCGCGACGATGCGCGCGGGTGGCAACCGCTGCCGACAGGCGGCGAGCTGCTGTTGGGCCCGGATGACCGTGACCTGCAGATCGATGCGCGACTGCTGTCGTACGCGAACCCGCAGGGCAACCGCTACCGCTTCCGCGTGGGTGGTTACGACCAGAACTGGGTGGAGCAGGGCAGCGACGGCCAGCGCACATTGTCGCGGCTGCCACCCGGGCCGTACCTGATCGAAGTGCAGGCGGCCAGCAGCAGTGGTGCATGGAGCCCCTCGCAACAGCTGCAGGTGAAGGTGCTGCCGCCGTGGTGGCGAAGCGGCATGGCCATCTTCGGCTACGTGATGCTGGGCTCGCTGCTGCTGTTGGCCCTTGTCTGGTCGATCCGGCGCCGGCTGCGGCGGCGGCAGCAATGGCAGTTGACCGTGCACAAGCAGCAGCTGGCCGAGCAGGCGTCGCAGGCCAAGAGCCGCTTCCTGGCCACCCTGGGCCATGAAGTGCGCACGCCGATGACCGGTGTGCTGGGCATGAGCGAACTGCTGCTGGCCACCGAACTGGACCCGGTGCAGCGCAGTTATGCCGGGTCCATCCAGCAGGCCGGCAGCCATCTGCTGCGGCTGGTGAACGACGCCTTGGACCTGGCCCGCATCGAAGCCGGCCGCCTTGAGCTGGATATCCGCCCGTTCGATCTGACCGGACTGCTGGACCAGGTGCAGGCCCTGATGCAGCCGATGGCCCACCAGCGCCAACTCGGCTTCCTGCGCGAAGACCGCCTGCCCGGGCCGGTGAGTGTGAGTGGCGATGAAATGCGGGTGCGGCAGATCCTGCTGAACCTGCTGGGCAATGCGATCAAGTTCACCGAGCGCGGCCACGTCGCGCTCGGCGTGCAGCTGCAGGACGAGGGTGGCGTGCTGGTGTTCGAAGTAAGCGACACCGGGCCCGGCATCAGCACCGAGCAGCAGCAGCGTCTGTTCCACCGCTTCGAACAGGCCGATGGGCCGCGCACGGCGTCGCGCTATGGCGGCAGTGGGCTGGGCCTGGCCATCTGCCAGGAGCTGGCGGTGGCGATGGGCGGTCGCATCGACGTGGACAGCCAGTTGGGGCGCGGTGCACGCTTCCGCGTCCGCCTGCCGTTGCCGTGGGCGCCGCAGGCGTCGCCACCGGCCGGCGAATCCGTTGCCGTCGTTCCGGTGCTGCCGGCGTTGCGCATCCTGCTGGTGGAAGACGACACGACCGTGGCCGAGGTGATTGCCGGCTTGCTGCGCGCACGTGGTCACCAGGTCGTGCATGTGCTGCATGGCCTGGGCGCGCTGGCCGAAATCGCCACCGGCGGCTTCGATGTGGGGTTGCTGGATCTGGACCTGCCGGCCCTGGATGGCACCGCCATTGCGCGTCAGCTGCGCGCGATGGGCTACGAATTGCCACTGGTGGCAGTCACGGCGCGTTCGGACGCCTATGCCGAAACACAGGTGCTGGCCGCCGGTTTCGATGGCTTCCTGCGCAAGCCGGTGACCGGCGATCTGCTGGTGTCGGCCATCGCCCATGCACGCAACAAACGTCAGATCACGGCGTAGTTGCGCAGCTTAATGGCGTGAATTGCGCGCCTTTCGGTTTACCATGCCGACGCCCGCCCTGCGGGCACCATCCATGGACGCGTGAGGAGGCAATCGGTGGCGTATCTGCGGGCGGCGACGCTGCTGCTGATCCTGTTCGCCCTGGTGCCCGCGCTGGCCCAGCCGGTGGCACCCACGCCCCGCCAGGTGACGGTGTTCGATGGTCTGCCATCGAACACAGTCAATCGCATGGCCGAAGATCGCTACGGTTATCTGTGGATCGCCACCAACGATGGCCTGGCACGCTATGACGGCCGCAACTATCGGATCTGGCGCTCCGAGGATGGCCTGCGCGACAACCGTATCTGGAGCGTGCTGGTCGACGCCCACAATGAACTGTGGATCGGTACCGAGAACGCCGGGCTGGTGCGCATGTCGGCCGATCGCCGGCAACTGCGCTTCTACGACCGCAGCAGCCAGCCGCTGATGGGCAGCAACACGGTGTGGAGCCTGGCGACCACGCCCGATGGCGCGATCTGGTTCGGCACCCATGAAGGCGGACTGTACCGGCTGGATCGCAATGAACGGCTGCAGCGCTTCCTGCCCGAAGCGAACAACCCGCGCAGCGTGCCGGCCGTTTCCGTGCCGTACCTGGCCACGCTGGCCGACGGCAGCCTGTGGGTGGGCACCAAGCACGGCGTGGCGCGCTGGACCGGCACCGACTTCGAGCGGATCGGCAGCGATGTGATTCCCGGGTCGATGATCAACGGGCTCAGTACCGAACCTGATGGCAGTCTGTGGATCAGTACGCTGGCCGGCGCCATCGTGCGGCGGCCCGACGGCCGCTTCGATGCACCGCCATGGGCGCTGCCGGCCGGCGACCAGGTACTGGGCATGATGCTGCGCGACGAACAGGGCGGGCACTGGCTGGACACCCGCAGTGGCCTGGGCCGGGGCGTGGATGGCAAGTTCCAGAACGTGCCGCTGTACAGCGCCATTGCCCGCGGCCGGGTACGGCCGAACTGGACCGGCGCGTATGAAGACCGCGAAGGCGGCATCTGGCTGGCCAGTACCAATGCCGGCCTGTGGCACCTGCTGCCGCGCTGGTGGCAGTTCTCGGTGTTTTCGCGGCTGGAAGACGACCCTGCGTCGCTGCGCAATGCCTTCGTGCTGGGCACCAGTCCGTCCAGCAATGGCGGAGTGTGGACGGTGGGCAGCCATGGCGCGCTGGACCGGTTCGACCCGTTGACCGGGCAGATCGAGCAGCACCGCACCTTCGTCAATGGCATGCATTGGCTGACCTCGGTACGCGAGGATCGACGTGGCCAGGTCTGGATCGGGTCCAGCGATGCGGTGATGCGTTATGACCCGCGCACCCGCGAACTGCGCCGCTGGGGACGTGATGCGGCCACCGACGCGCCCATGGAGGGCACGGTCGAGGCGATGATGACCTGCGATGGCGACAGCCTGTGGCTGATGCTGCCGTCGGGGCTGCAGCAGCGCGATCTGGATGGCCATGTACGGCGCGAACTGGAAAGTGGTCGCGATGGCCTGCAGCTGGGGCAGTTGAACCTGGACGTGGAATGCGGCCCGCAGGACCACATCTGGCTGGCCAGCAGCCGCGGTCTGCTGCAATGGCTGCCCGAGACCGGCCGCTTCCAGCCCGTGCCCGGCGCGCCTGCGTCGGCGGTCTACGCCATGCATGTGGGCCACGATGGCCAGGTCTGGCTGTCCGAAGATGGTCGACTGGCCCGCTACCATTGGCGCCAGGGGAGGCTGGAGCGGCAGGCGGTGATCGGCGCCGAGCAGGGCTATCCGGCCATCTCCGCCACCGGCGTGGTGGTCGACGCGCAGGGCGTGGTCTGGGCCAGCAGCGCCCGCGGTCTGGTGCGCGTAGGCGCCGACGGGCAAAGCGTGCGCCTGTATGGCGTACACGACGGCCTGCCCAGCCAGGAGTTCCGCGAACATACGCTGATCAGCACCGCGTCCGGGCGCATGGTGGCAGGCACCCCGGCAGGCGTGGTGGTGTATGACCCCGAACAGGTACGCCCGTCCACGCGCCGCGCGCCGCTGGTGATCGAGCGGGTGGAGGTGCGCCGCAACGAACAGGTGCTGGACCTGACCCACGACACGCCACTGCAGATTGCCGACGGTGACCGCGACCTGCGCATCGTGGCGCGCCTGCTGTCCTTCGCCGATTCGGCCTCCAATACCTACCGCTACCGCTTGGCTGGCTACGATCCGGACTGGGTGGAAGTGGGCCCGGCCGGTGAGCGTCTGTTCTCGCGCCTGCCGCCGGGCAGCTATCGCCTGGAAGTGCAGGCGCGCTCGGCCGACCATGTCTGGTCGCGGGTGCAGAGCCTGGAATTCCATGTGCAGCCGCCATGGTGGCGCAGCCTGTCCGGGCTGCTGGTGCTGGCCTCGATCGCGCTGCTGCTGACCAGCTGGTTCGCCTGGCTGTACCGGCGCCGCCTGCAGCGCCGCCACGCCTACCAGCTGGCGCTGCACAAGCAGGAGCTGGCCGAGCAGGCATCGGCGGCCAAGACCCGCTTCCTGGCCAACCTGGGCCATGAGATCCGCACTCCGATGACCGGTGTGCTGGGCATGAGCGAACTGCTGCTGTCATCGCCGCTGGACCCGCAGCAGCGCGGCTATACCCAATCCATCCGGCACGCCGGCGAGCACCTGCTGCACCTGGTGAACGACGCGCTGGACCTGGCGCGGATTGAATCGGGGCGATTGGAACTGCAGTCGCGTCCGTTCGCATTGAACGCCCTGTTGCAGGACCTGGCGGCGCTGATGGGGCCGCTGGCCGCACAGAAGGGCCTGCGCTTCAGCCTGGACAACGCCCTGCCGCCAGGGTTGCAGGCCACCGGCGATGCCATGCGCGTGCGTCAGATTCTGTTGAACCTGTTGTCCAACGCGGTGAAGTTCACCTCGCGCGGCGGCATTACCCTGCACGCGCGCTGCGACGATGATGGCCTGTACTTCGACGTGCGCGATACCGGTCCGGGCATCAGCCAGGAGCAGCAGCAGCGTCTGTTCCGGCGTTTCGAACAGGCCGATGGCGCACGCACCGCCGCCCAGTACGGCGGCAGCGGGTTGGGCCTGGCGATCTGCCGCGAACTGGCGCTGGCCATGCAGGGCCGCATCCGGGTGGAGAGCCAGCTGGGAACGGGAACCGCGTTCGCGGTCTGGCTGCCGTTGCCACTGGCCCTGGAGGAGGGCAGTGACCCCGCTGCCGGTCTGCAGGGTGATGGCACGGCCAGCCCACTGCCGGCGCTGCGCGTGCTGCTGGTGGAGGACGATGGCACCGTGGCGGACGTGGTGACGGGCCTGCTGACCGCGCGCGGGCACGAGGTGGTGCATGCCGAGCATGCGCTGGCGGCATTGCGCGAGATCAGCGCGGGCGAATTCGATGTGGGCCTGCTGGACCTGGACCTGCCCGGCCTGAGTGGTTTCGAACTGGCCCAGCACCTGCGCAACCACGGTTACACCCTGCCGCTGCTGGCGGTGACCGCACGCACCGATCCGGATCTGCAGCAGCAGGTGGAAGCGGCCGGCATTGAAGGCTTCCTGCGCAAACCCGTGACCGGTGAGCTGCTGGTGGAAGCCATCGCCCGCGTGCTGGGGCGCTAGGGCGTGCTGGCAGGGCTTGCAGCCCTGCACCTGCCGTAGGGTCGAGCCATGCTCGACTGAAGCAACGTCAAAAGCTGGCTATCCGTGGGGAGGCGAGGTGGGTCCGCTTGCGGGGGACGGCGCAAGTACGTCCTTGTAGCCTCGGTCGCGCCATCCATGGCGCTCACGCCCCCGCAACCGGACCCACCCCGCCTTCGACAGTTTCCAGCAATCTGTCGGAACGGCACGGGGTCGGATCCCGTTGCTACGCAACGGGCTCTGACCCCGAATCTATTTCGTTGTCTGACAGATTCACTGCTGTTGGTAGGTGTCGACCTTGGTCGACACAATCTGTCAGATAGCGAATTTTCTCTGGGGTCAGAGCCCGTTGCGAAGCAACGGGATCCGACCCCGTGCCATCCGACAAATCGCAGGAAATTGTCAGAGGCGGGGTGGTGTGGGCTTGCAGTACCGCAGGCGCCATGGGCCCGAGGCATGCCTCGGGCGGGTTGGGCAGGACGCCCAACCCCGGTCTTGCCGTGTGCGCAGGATTGCGCACACGAGCAAGGCGCCTACGAGCCTCCATGGATGGATTTACGGCGTGTACTGCAAGCCCACACCACCCCGCCATCCCACGGATACCCAGCTCTTGCCGTTGCCGTCGCTGTTGCTCCAAGCAGGTGCAGGGCTGCAAGCCCTGCCGAAAACACTACTCCGCGACCGATTCGACCTGGCGCGGTTCGGGCTTGGTGTCGGGCAGCTGCCAGAAGATCATCGTCGAGGTGAGGGTGATCGCACCCACGCAGATGAAGGTGGCATGCAGCGCCGCGGTGGCGCCATGGCCTTCCAGGTGCGTGCCGAACGCTGCCAGCAGACTGCCTGCCGCCGCCGCACCGAAACCGGCTGCCAGCATCATCACCATCGACAGCAGGCTGTTGCCGGAACTGGCGAACTCGCGGTCCAGGTCGCGCAGGGTCACGGTGTTCATCACGGTGAACTGCAGCGAATTGACCGCGCCGAAGAACGCCAGCTGCAACAGGCGCCAACCCAGGTGCTGGCCCGGCGTCATCAGGATGAAGCTGGCCATCGCCAGGCCCACCAGCACGGTGTTCACCATCAGCACGCGACGGTAGCCGTACTGCTCCACCAGCTTCACCGCCAGCTTCTTCGACACCATGCCCGCGGCGGCCACCGGCACCATCATCAGGCCGGCGTGCATCGGGCCCAGCCCCAGGCCTACCTGCAGCAGCAGCGGAATCAGCATCGGCATGGCGCTGCTGCCGATGCGCGAAAACAGATTGCCGAGGATGCCGATGCGGTAGCTGGGTACGCGGAACAGCGCCAGTGAGAACAGCGGCGCAGTGGAATTGGCCGCGTGCAGCCAGTAGCCCACCAGCGCCGCCAGGCCGGCCACGGTCATCAGCATCACCAGTGCGTGCGGCGTGCCCAGTCCGGAAATGCCATCCAGTGCCAGCGACAGCACCACCATGGCGAAGGCCAGCATGATGTAGCCGCGCAGGTCGAAGCGCACGCGGTGGCTGGCGTAGTGATCGGGCATGATCTTCATGGCGGCGATGAAGCCGATCACACCGATGGGAAGATTGATCAGGAACACCCAGTGCCACGAGGCGATTTCCACCAGCCAACCGCCCAGGGTCGGGCCGATCAGCGGGCCGATCAGCGCGGGAATGGCGATGAAGCTCATCGCGCGCAGGAAATCCTCGCGCGGCACCGAGCGCATCACCGCCAGGCGGCCCACCGGCAGCAGCATGGCGCCGCCGATGCCCTGCAGTACGCGGGCACCGACCAGTTGATGCAGGTGCTGGGCCAGCGCGCAGGCCAGCGAGCCCAGGGTGAACAGGATGATCGCCACCAGGAAGGTGCGGCGCGTGCCGTAACGGTCGGCGATCCAGCCGGAGGCCGGAATGAACGTGGCCACCGCCAGCGCGTAGCTGAACACCACCGACTGCATCTGCAGCGGGCTTTCGCCCAGGCTGGCGGCCATGGCCGGCAGCGCGGTGTTGACGATGGTCGAGTCCAGCATCTGCATGAAGATGGCCAGTGAAACCAGCCACAGCAGGGGACGGAAACGGGCGTAGTCGGACGGCGAAGCCGGCACAGACGGGTCGGACATGGCGTGGGGAGCCGGTGGAGCGGGGCGGCCATGATCGCCCATGTGAAGTCACGGCGCGATAAACGTCGCACCGTGACGTATTTGACACGATCAGCGGCGGCTGTGGCTGTGTACCGCGTCCACCAGCACCTGCACGTGCGCCGGATCCATGTCCGGCGACATGCCATGGCCCAGGTTGAACACGTGGCCCTCGCGCGAACCGCCGTTGCCGGCGGCGTAGGTGTCCAGCACGCGCGCGGCCGCGGCAGCGATCGCATCGGGCGAGGCGTACAGCGTGGTCGGGTCCAGGTTGCCCTGCAGGGCAACCCGGCCGCCGGTGCGGCGCAGGGCCTCGTCCAGGTCCAGCGTCCAGTCCAGCCCCAGTGCATCGGCACCGGTCTGCGACAGCGCCTCCAGATGCAGGCCGGTGCCCTTGCCGAACAGGATCAGCGGCGTGCGCTCGCTGCCTTCGCCGCGCTCCAGGCCTTCGGCAATGCGCTGCAGGTAGCGCAGCGAGAATTCGCGGTACATGGCCGGCGAAAGCACGCCGCCCCAGGTGTCGAACACCTGCAGGGCCTGCGCACCGGCGGCACGCTGCGCGCCCAGGTAGGCGATCACCGCCTCGGTGGTCACCTCCAGCAGGCGGTGCAGGGCCTGCGGGTGGTTCAGCGCCATCGCCTTGATGCGCGCGAAATCCTTGCTGCCGCCGCCTTCCACCATGTAACAGGCCAACGTCCACGGGCTGCCGGAGAAGCCGATCAGCGGCACCTGGCCGTCCAGTTCGCGGCGGATCAGGCGCACCGCATCCATCACGTAGCCCAGGTCCTGTTCCATGTCCGGCACGGCCAGCTTGGCAATGGCGGCCTCGTCACGCACCGGATGGCGGAACTTCGGGCCTTCGCCCTCGACGAAGTACAGCTCCAGGCCCATCGCATCGGGAATGGTCAGGATGTCCGAGAACAGGATGGCCGCATCCAGCGGGAAGCGGCGCAGCGGCTGCAGGGTCACTTCGCAGGCGATTTCCGGGTTCTTGGCCATGCCCAGGAAGCTGCCGGCCTTGGCCCGGGTCGCGCGGTATTCCGGCAGGTAGCGGCCGGCCTGGCGCATCAGCCAGACGGGGGTGCAGTCCACCGGTTCACGGCGAAGGGCGCGCAGCAGGCGATCGTTGCGAAGGGGGCTGGTCACGATGGGCATTCCTTGGGCGAAGAGGGGCAGCGGCTCAATCGCCGTGCGAAAGAATCTGGAAGCCGCGATGCAGTTCGGCATCGCGGGCCTTGTCGAAGGCATGGCGGGCTTCATCGGCCTGCAGGAACAGCTCGCGCCGCAGCTGCGAGCGCGCACCGACGCGGCCGCTCTCACGCAGCAGTTCCCAGCCGCCGAACAGGTCCGGCAGCAGGGTCAGGCGCAGGAAACGCGGTGCCTGCGCACCGGCATCGGGATGTTGCAGGTAGACATGCATGGGCCGATTGTAGCGGGGCAGGGGTGAGCCCTGCCGCAACGCCCGCTGGGCAGCGCCGGGCCATGCCCGGTGAACATGGACCCGCTCAGCCCGCGCCCAGCACCTTCAGCACCGCCGCTTCATCCACGTCCGGCACCACTTCGGCGCGGCCCATGCCCCGCCACAGCACCAGACGCAGGCGGCCGGCCACGTTCTTCTTGTCCAGCCGCATGCGGCCCAGCAGGGCCTGCGGGTCCAGCCCGGCGGGAATGGCCACCGGAAGCCCCAGCCGTTCCAGCAGCGCCTGCAGGCGCACGCGGTCGGCATCGTCGGCCAGGCCCAGGTCGGCGGAAAGCCGCGCGGCCAGCACCATGCCCACTGCCACCGCCTCACCGTGGTTCAGGGCGTCGCGGCCGGGCGCCGAGTAGCCCTGCTCGGTCTCGATGGCGTGGCCGAAGGTGTGGCCCAGGTTCAACAGCGCACGCTCGCCCTTCTCGAAGGGGTCGCGTTCGACGATGGCGGCCTTGTGCCGGCAGCTGCGTGCGATGGCCTCGGCCAGCACGCCCTGCTCACCGGCCACCAGCGCCTCGGCGTGCTGCTGAAGCCATTCAAAGAACACCGCATCGCCCAGCGCACCGTACTTCACCACTTCGGCCAGGCCCGCGCGCAGTTCGCGCGGCGGCAGCGTGGCCAGCACGCGGGTATCGGCAATCACTGCGCGCGGCGGGTGGAAGGCGCCGACCAGGTTCTTGCCGGCCGGAATATCCACCGCGGTCTTGCCGCCCACCGACGAATCGACCATCGCCAGCAGGGTGGTGGGCAGCTGCACGCAGTCCACGCCCCGCATCCAGCAGGCCGCGGCGAAGCCGGCCAGGTCGCCGACCACGCCGCCGCCCAGGGCAAACACGCAGGCATCGCGGGTGGCACCCAGCGCGGCCAGTGCTTCGATGGCGCGGCCGAATTCGGCCAGGGTCTTGGATGCTTCGCCGGCGGCCAGCACGTGTTCGCCCACGATCAGGTCCGGGCGCGCGGCCAGCAGGGCCTCGCGCAGGGCAGCCAGGTACAGCGGGGCCACCTCGCTGTCGCTGAGCAGCAGCACGTGGCGGCCGCGCACGTGCGAGGCCAGCGCAGCGCCGTCGGCCTGGGCGCCGGCGCCGATGGTGATGGTGTAGGGACGGTCGCCGGCAACGGCAACCTGCAGCAGGGAAGGGGTGGTCATGCGTTCAGGTCCTGGCGCTGCCATTGCGCGGCCAGCTTGACGACAAGCTGGGCGGTCGCATCGGCGGCGGTGTACGGGTCGGTGTCAAGCGTGATGTCGGCCAGCGCGTGGTACAGCGGGTCGCGCACGGCGGCCAGGTCGTGCAGTACCTGTTCACGGTCCGGGCGCTGCAGCAGCGGGCGCCCCTTGTCGCGGGCCAGCCGTTCCAGCTGGGCCGCCACGCTCACATGCAGGTGCACCACGAAGCCGCGCTGGGCGATCAGGGCGCGGTTGTCCGGGTCCAGCACGGCGCCGCCGCCGGTGGATACCAGCTGGCCCTGGCCAGCCAGTACCTGGGCCAGGGCCTGGCGTTCATGGGCGCGGAAGCCGGCTTCGCCGGAGTGCTCGAAAATGGTCGGAATGCTGGCGCCGGCGGTATCGACGATGGCCTGGTCCACGTCCACGAAGTGCAGCGTGAAGCGTTCGGCCAGGCGGCGGCCGATGCAGGTTTTGCCGGCGCCCATCGGGCCGATCAGGATCAGGTTCGGAGCAGGATTCATGCCCTGTGATGCTAACACCTTCACGCCCCGGGCCCGGCACGATGGTTGCGGTTGGAAGCATCCGCGCGGCGCTGTCAGCGCACGGCCTGCACCTGCCGTTGCCCGTCCAGCTGCACCACGTGGTCGGCCAGCGCGGGCAGGGCGCGCAGCGCCTGGCGGCTGACCCGCTCGTAGTACTGCACGAAGCGCTCCAGCTGCGGGCGGGTCATGCCATGGCGACCGGGCTGCGCCGCCTGCAGGTTCTGCTCCTGCTGCCAGCGCCAGCGCGGAACCACCGAGAAATCCGGCGGCTGCAGGAACCACAGGCGGTCACAGCGCTGCCACAGCGCGGGGTAGTGGTCGGCCAGGGCCTGGTTGCACCAGCGCCGCCAGCGCCCGTCGGGGTCGGCCTCCTGCTCCAGCGCGTTCAAGGGGCGGTCCAGCTCGGCTTCGGTCTGCGCGGGCGTGCCCAGGAACCAGCCTTCGAACACCAGCAGGTCCAGCGGTGCGTCCAGCGCCGACCACTGCGCTTCGGGCAGGCGCTCATCGGCCAGCTTGTCGAAGCGCGGCAGCGCCAGCGGCTGGCGCGCGGCCACCGCATCGAGCACTGCGTGCGCCAGCGGCAGGTCGTGGGTGCCGGGCGGGCCGCGGGTGATCAGCAGCGGATGCACCTGGCGGGCCAGGCGCTGGCGCTGCGCGCGGGTCAGGTAGACATCGTCGATGGACAGGGCCGCCGCGTTCAGGCCGCGTGACCGGGCGCGCGCCACCACCTGTGCGGCCAGCGTCGATTTGCCGCTCCCCTGCACGCCACTGATGGCCAATACTGGCACCGTGGCAGTACTGGCCAGCGCGTCATCCAGCGCCTGCTCGGCAAGCGTTTCGGGGAATCCTTTCACCACGGGCATGTACGCAGCAGCAACCATGCCGCCACAATAGCCCAATCCGAGTGAGAAGAAGCGAACCATGAGCGACCTTTACGCCGAAGCCCTGTCCACCTTTGCCGCTCTGTTCGAGGAGGCCAAGCAGAGCCGTGAGGTCGAGCCCAATGCGATGACCGTGGCCACCGCCGATGCGCAGGGCCGCCCGTCGGCGCGCACCGTGCTGCTGAAGGCCTTCGATGAGCGCGGCTTCGTGTTCTATACGCATCTGGACAGCCACAAGGGCCGCGAGCTGCAGGCCAACCCGCAGGCGGCGCTGCTGTTGCTGTGGCGCAGCCTGCGCGAGGCCGGCATCCAGGTGCGCATTGAAGGGCGCGTGGAGCCGGTGGCCGATGCCGAGGCCGATGCCTATTTCGCCAGCCGCCCACGCATGAGCCAGATCGGCGCCTGGGCGTCACTGCAGTCCAGGACGTTGGCCAGCCGCGAGGAATTCGATGCGCGCGTGGCCGAGGTGGAGGCACGCTTCGAAGGCCAGGACGTGCCGCGCCCGGATGGCTGGAGCGGCCTGCGCGTGGTGCCCGACCGCATCGAGTTCTGGTACGGCGCGCAGTTCCGCCTGCACGAGCGCTGGTGCTACGAAGTGGGTGCCGAAGGGCGCTGGAGCAAGCGGCTGCTGTACCCGTGAGCGACGCTGGGACGACGCTGTTCTGGTAGTGGCCAACCTTGGTTGGCGTTCTGTTGTGTCGACCCAGGTCGACACCTACCGCGGGGCTGTCAGCAGTCCCTCCAGCGCCTCCAAGTCCACACGGTCGCGCTGTGCTGCCGTCATGAAACGCTCGGCAAATACATCCCACAGCCGGCTGCGCAGGAAGTAGCGGAACAGTTCCGCATCCAGATGCTGCTCGTTGCACATCAGGGCCATGATGCGCAGCGTTTCGCTGAGCGGCTTGGCCGGCTTGTAAGGGCGGTCAGCGGCGGTGAGTGCCTCGAACACGTCGCACAGTGCCATCACCCGGTCCAGCAACCCCAGCTGGTCGCCGGGCAGGCGCCGCGGATAACCCTTGCCGTCCAGCCGCTCATGATGGGTGGCGGCCAGCTCCGGCACCTGTTCCAGGCCCGGCGGCCAGGGCAGGGCCTTCAGCATCACGTAGGTCTGCACAATGTGGTTGTTGATGCGGAAGCGGTCTTCGTCGGTGAGCGTGCCGCGGCGGATGCCCAGGTTGTACAGCTCGCCGATGTTCTGCTGGCACGGGGGCAGTTCCATGTTGAAACCCAGCGTGTTGCGCGGGTCGCCTGCTTCCACCGCCGGGCGCTCACTGCCCCACGGCACGCGGTGCTCGGGCAGGTCCTGCAGCAGGGTGGCTGCAGCCGGCAGGGGCGGAGCCTGCGGGCGCTGGGTTTGCAGATGGCGAAGCTCGGCGGCCGACAGGCCCAGGCGGTCGTCGAAGTGGCGCTGCCAGGGTTGCTGGCCGATGGCCTGCAAGCGCGCGATGGCTTCGTCGGCCATGAACTCGCCGCCCAGGTTGCAGCCGGCCACGAATGCGAAATCATCCTGCAGCTGCTGCTTTCGGCTGGCGAGCTGGGCTGCAGTGGTTTCGCCACGTGCGGCGGAAAGTTCCGCATCGCGCCACAGGATCTCGAAGCGCAGGCGCACCTCGTGGATGCGGTTGCGGATGACCTCCAGCTTGGTCGCCTTGTCCACGATGTGCTCGGGGCTGATGACCTTGCCGCAGTCGTGCAGCCAGGCGCCAAGCCGGAACGCTTCACGCTCGCCCTCGCTCATGCGGAACGCGGCGTAGCGCCCATCATCGGCCTGGTGCAGGTGCTCGGCCAGCTCGATGGCCATCTGTGGCACGCGCTCGCAGTGGGCGCCGGTGTAGGGGCTCTTGGCATCGATCGCATCGGCCAGCAGGCGGATGAGTGCCTCGAACAACAGCCGTTGCGCCTCGGACAACTGGCGGGTCTCGATGGCCACCGCCAGCATGCCCGACAGGCGCTGGGTGAACTGCAGGAAAGCGGCGTCGTCGTGGGCGGCATCGGTGGGGTGTTCCAGGACCAGTAGTCCCTGCAGGTTGCCCTGCCGGCCGCGCAGCGGCAGCCGCAGTTGTCCGGCCGGCGGGTGGTCGTGCACGTCGTCGGTCGGCCACGCGATGTGCGCAGGCAAGGGCGTGTGCAGCGTGCCCACCTGGGCCGCGCGATGCAGGGCACTGGTGGGTGCGTCTGGAAGATAGACCGCCGCCGCGCGCGATTGGGTGGCCTTGACCATCTGCTCCAGCACCCGCTGCAGCATGCGCTCCATCTGCGGCTCGGTGGCCAGGCATTCGGTCAGGTCCAGGAAAGCGGCGATCGTGCCGCCCATATGCTGGATGGCCTGAGACAGCTCGCTCACCTCGCGCACGCGGCTGGCAGGCAGGGGCGCGCCGGTGAAATCGAAGCGGGCAATACGCAGGCTGCGTTCGCGCAGGCCGACCAGACTGCGGCCCAGGGCACGCCCGGCCAGCCAGCCCAGCGGCAACAGCAGCAGGGTCAGCAACAGCGCCAGGCCCAGCGTCTGCGCGGCACGGTGGCGCGCGTCGGCCGCCAGCTCGTCCATGGGCAGCGCTTCCAGCAGATCGAACGTCTGCCCGTGCCCGGTCTGCAGTCGCGAGCGCAACCCGATCCAGGTGCGACCTGCGGTGTTGAACTGCACGGGCAGGCCGCTGTGCGTGGCGCGTGCCTGGGCCTGCGCCAGCGGGGTGTGGCCTGCTGGCGCGGCCAACGTGCTGGCAACGATCTCGCCGTTGCCGTGCAGCAGGGCCAGCTCGGTACCCGGTGTTGCCCGCAGCGTGGCCAGCACCTGGGCCAGATCGTCCAGTGCCACATCTACGCCGACCACGGCGTCGGCGGTGGTGGCGCGTTCACTGAGCGTGACGCCCATGCGGCCGGTGGTGGCAAAGCGATACGGCACCGAGACATGCACGCTGCCCGGGCGCTGCCACGCCTGCTGGTACCAGCTGCGCTGGCGCGGATCGAAGTCATGGCTGGGCCATGGGCGTGTCGGCAGCGGCTGGCCTTGCGCATCCAGGAAGTGGAAGCGTGCCACGCGCGTGCCGTCGACCTGTTGGCTGAGCGTCTGCAGCAGCATGTCGGCAGTACTGGGCGCCGCCACGCTTTCGCGCACGGCCGGCACCGCCAGTGATCGGGCCAGCAGCAGATCGCCATTGGGGTAGGCCACGTACACCGAGGCTGCCACCGGCGCCGCGCGCAGTGCGGCCAGCAGCGGCGCGGCA
Source organism: Stenotrophomonas sp. YAU14A_MKIMI4_1 (assembly GCF_003086855.1). Classification (NCBI taxonomy): domain Bacteria; kingdom Pseudomonadati; phylum Pseudomonadota; class Gammaproteobacteria; order Lysobacterales; family Lysobacteraceae; genus Stenotrophomonas; species Stenotrophomonas sp. YAU14A_MKIMI4_1. Next base: position 3,264,712 of record NZ_CP025998.1, on the reverse strand, counting down.
TGGTCCAGGCGGCTGCGTTCGTCGGCCAGGGCGGGCAGCTGGCCGGCGCCGATCTGGCCCAGCGCCACCTGTGCCGGGGCAAACTGCAGGCGCAACTGTTCGGCCAGCAGGGTGGTATCGCGCAGGGCGCGCTGCCGGGCATCCGCGCCCAGGCGCTGGTAGGTGGCAATCACGCCCCAGCCGATCAGCAGTGCGGCGACCAGGGCCATGCAGGTCATGGTCAGCGCGGTGATATGGACGCGGATGCGGAACTGGCGCGGACCCGGTACGGCGTGGCTCATCAGGCTTCCCCCCTATGCCGATAGCCCTACGCAGGTTGCGTGCGCAACCGGACAGGGGGCGGGGCCGCCTTTGTAGAGTCGAGCTTGTTCGACTGCCTGGGCAGTCGAGCAAGCTCGACTCTACGAGCCCGTCCTATCTGCCAAGAGGGCCGTGACCGGCTGTAGGGTGGGGTTCGAGTACGTCAGATTGTTGTCGCGATTCCCGGCCGTTACGATCCCCAGTTCCCGCGTGTCGTGCTCTACGACGTTGACTCCCATGGTGCAGTGATTTCTGGGGCCGCTTACCTTGGTTCCGCCAATCAGTGCCGTTGGTTGGGGTAATCCCGTTGTTTCATGGATCCTGATGAAGTCTGTTGCAGCAAGGAGGTTTGCCAGCACCTCTCTCGCTCTTCTGCCATCCAATACCCGGAGCTGGACTTCCGACATTCTGATGTCGATTCCGCTTTCGAAACGCACCCCCGATTTCGACAGCTGTTCGCCCATTTTTTCTTGTGCCGCCCGTAGCGTTTCAAGGGAGCGTGGCGCGACTCTCGCGGAATACAATCTGCTCTGCGTATACCTGGCTAGATTTCGCTCTGGAACTTTGGTGAACAGCACGACGATTTGGAATTCGGGCGAGTGCTCGATGTAGAGGCCTGCGAACGTTTCCGGGTTTTCCGTCGCGATGCGTTGCTGCAGTCGACCGGCGTCTCTCGACGCGGCGAGTCGTTGTGTCGCCTCTTCGGTGGACGTCCTGTAAGTGTCTGCGTACTTCTCAGAAACCATGTCCCTGTCCTGAGTCGCTGCGTTCAGATTGAATATCGCAGATGCTGCAAGCAGGGTGACGGTTGCAGTCAGGATGTTGCGTGATCCGGATGAGGTTTTCACTGGATTTCCTTATCGATTGTCAGGGTGTGCGTGGATATGACGTCCTTTCATCGGGATTGGCGGAGTGATTTCTTGAACGTCATGGTTCTGATTGATATCGCGTGCCGGTGCAGTCTGGTGTGAGCCATTTGGCAGTTCGTTCCATCCGCGAGCATGCGCTGGCCGCAGCTTCCATCAACGAGCAGAATTTTCGAGCATATACAGTCGTGCGGGAGTGCTGGTGGGTCTCCGTCGTGCACAGGCGCGAATGCGGAATCCTCTGGGAACGGGTACAGCATTGATCATTCGGTTCCTCTCGCACCTCTGCGGTTCTGCAGGGAACAAGATGTCGCCAATGGACCGGCCAGCTTCATCTCCGAGATGGCCGCGACTCGGCACACTCGGGATGATGTTCCCTGCTCCGGAGTTGCCATGCCGTCCTGGCGCTGTCTGTTTGCCGTGCCGTCCCCGCGCGGTGGTATTGAAGGTCTGCTGCTGCTTTCAGCACGCATCGTGGCGGGGGTGATGTTCAGCGTGTCCGGCTGGAACAAGGTGTTCACCGACGAGGGGCGCGAGCGTATGGTGCATACGCTGGTCGAGGCAGGTATTCCGTTTCCGGTGTTCAGTGCGCCAGTGCTGGGCACAGGTGAATGGATTGCTGGCGGTCTGCTGGTACTGGGGGTTCTGAGCCGCCCCTCGGCCCTGATGCTCGCGGCGATATGCGCGGTGGCGGCGCTGACCGATGGCATTGCACGGATTCCGGCGGGGATGGGCGTGCTGGATTGGTTGAGCTGGTTCTTCTATCTGAGCGAAGTTGCGTTGGGTATGTTGCTGTTGTGGATTGCCTCGGCCGGCAGTGGCCGGTTGGCCGTCGAAGCGCGGTGGGGACGGCAAAGGAGCGTCTCGGGTCTTCGATAAGTCGAGCAAGCTCGACTCTACAAACCCTCTGCGCGCAGCCAGCGCCACAGCGTGGTGCGCGATACACCCAGTGCCTGGGCCAGGCCTTCGCGGTCGTTGCGGTGTTCCTGCAGCAGGCCTTCCAGCTGGGCGCGGGGCGGGCGCTTGCCGTTGCTTTCCAGTGGCAGCGCCGGTATGCCTTCGTGCACCAGCTCCGGCGCCAGCTGCAGCAGGCGCGTAGCGTCGATCAGCCCTTCGCCCGGCTGCCAGTGGATGCGCAGGCGATCCACCAGGTTGCGAAGCTCGCGCACGTTGCCGGGCCAGCCGGCGGTGGTAAGCACGGTCATGGCGTCCTCGGCCAACGGCGCATCGATGCCGCGCAACTGGCGGAAGAAGTGCTGGACCAGCAGTGGCACATCGCTGCGGCGCGCGCGCAGGGGGGGCAGGGCAATGCGCAGTGCGGCCAGGCGGTAATAGAGATCACGACGGAAGCTGCCTGCGGCCGCGCGCTGTTCCAGCGACTGCAGGGTGGCGGCCACCACGCGCAGGTCAACCGAGGTGGGCTCGGTGGCGCCCACGCGCAGCACTTCGCGTTCTTCCAGCACCCGCAGCAGCCGCGTCTGCAGGGGCAGCGGCAGTTCCCCGATTTCATCCAGGAACAAGGTGCCACCATCGGCCGCTTCCACCAGGCCCACGCGGCCGCCCCGGCGTGCGCCGGTGAACGCACCATCGCTGTAACCGAACAGTTCCGACTCCAGCAGTGATTCGCTGATGGCTCCGCAGTTCAGTGCTACGAAACGACCGCGGCGGCCGCTGGCGGCGTGCAGCTGGCGCGCCACCAGTTCCTTGCCGGTGCCGGTCTCGCCGGTCACCAGTACGGTGCTGTCGTGGGGCGCATACAGCGCAATCTGTGCACGTACCTGTGCCATCGCATCGCTGTCACCCAGCAGCTCGTGCGCCTCGCTGCGCGCCGTTGCACGCCGGCGCGGCGCGGGGCGGGCGCCACCGGAACGGGCCAGGGCCTGGGTCAGTTCCAGCGCATGCTCGAAGGCCTGCCGCACCGAGTCGGCCGAGTACAGCAGCACGCCGGGCAGGCCCATCTGTTCGGCGTGGTCGATGGCCATGCCGGTGCCCACGATCACCTCGATGCCGTTGGCGCGCAGATCGGCGATGCAGTCGCGCGCGTCCTCGCGGGTGACGAAGCGGCGGTGCTCGATGTCCAGCCCGAAGCTGTGCTGGAAGTTGCTGAACACCGGCACGTCGCTGGCGTGGGTGACCAGCCCGATGCGGCTGGCGATGCGCCGCGCCCGCGCCAGCGCTTCCATCAGGTCGAAGCCGTTGGCCTGGATCGGCACCAGCGGCAGATCCAGGCGGCCGCGCAGCCAGGCCGCGTTCGAGCCACCGGCAATGACCACGTCGCAATGCTCGCGGCGCAGGCGCTGGCCGATCACCTCCACCGCCTCCTCGAAGCCGAGGTTGATCTGTTCGATGCGCGCGCGGCGGTCGAATTCGGGAATGACATCGCCGAGCAGGCCGGTCAGGCGCGAAACGCTGACGGTCCAGATCACCGGGCGGTCGGCATCGACAGGGGGCAGGGGCGAGCGGGGCAGGTACATGGCGCGGCCGTCACGGTGGATGTTTCATGATACCCCCGTTTCAATGTTTCATATGTTTCATCTTGCGGCCGCAGTCACCCGTTTGAAATCAATGGCTTGCACCTTGGCACGGTGTTTGCGCCTGTACCCTCGACTTATCTACTGGACTGCCGCATGACTGCTTCCACCCCTGCTTCCGCCGGTGCCCGCTTCCGCCAGGCCCTGGCTGCCGAATCGCCGCTGCAGGTGATCGGCGCGATCAACGCCAACCATGCGCTGCTGGCCAAGCGCGCCGGCTTCCGCGCCATCTACCTGTCCGGCGGCGGCGTGGCCGCCGGCTCGCTGGGCCTGCCGGACCTGGGCATCAATACCCTGGAAGACGTGCTGATCGACGTGCGCCGCATCACCGATGTCTGCGACCTGCCGCTGATGGTGGATATCGATACCGGCTTCGGCCCGAGCGCCTTCAACATCGCGCGCACGGTGAAGTCGTTGATCAAGGCTGGTGCGGCCGCCTGCCATATCGAAGACCAGGTCGGTGCCAAGCGCTGCGGCCACCGCCCGGGCAAGGAAATCGTCTCGCAGGGTGAAATGGTCGACCGGGTGAAGGCCGCCGCCGATGCCAAGACCGATCCGGATTTCTTCCTGATCGCGCGTACCGACGCCATCCAGGTGGACGGCGTGGACAAGGCCATCGAACGCGCCATCGCCTGCGTCGAGGCCGGCGCCGACGGCATCTTCGCCGAGGCCGCCTACGACTTGGACACCTACCGCCGCTTCGTCGATGCGGTGAAGGTGCCGGTGCTGGCCAACATCACTGAATTCGGGGCCACCCCGCTGTTCAGCCGCGACGAACTGGCCTCGGCCGGCGTGGCCATCCAGCTGTTCCCGCTGTCGGCCTTCCGTGCCGCCAACAAGGCTGCCGAGAACGTCTATGAGTCGGTGCGCCGCGATGGCCACCAGCGCAACGTGGTCGACGCCATGCAGACCCGTGAAGAGCTGTATGACCGCATCGGTTACCACGCCTTCGAACAGCAGCTCGACGCCCTGTTCGCCGCCAAGAAATAAGCAGTACCCTGCACCATCAGTTTTCGGAGGGAAAACATGAACGATACGACCGCAACCCCGACCTTCAAGCCGAAGAAGTCCGTCGCCCTGTCCGGCACCGCCGCCGGCAACACCGCGCTGTGCAGCGTGGGCCGCAGTGGCAACGACCTGCACTACCGCGGCTATGACATCCTGGACCTGGCCAACACCAGCGAGTTCGAGGAAATCGCCTACCTGCTGGTGCACGGCAAGCTGCCGACCCGCGCCGAACTGGTCTCGTACAAGGCCAAGCTGAAGTCGCTGCGCGGCATTCCGGCCGCGGTGAAGGCCGCGCTGGAAGAACTGCCGCCGTCGGCCCACCCGATGGACGTGATGCGCACCGGTGTATCGGTGCTTGGCTGCGTGGCGCCGGAAAAGGATGACCACAACCATCCGGGCGCGCGTGACATCGCCGACAAGCTGATGGCCTGCCTGGGCTCGATGCTGCTGTACTGGTACCACTGGAGCCACAACGGCCGCGCCATCGACGTGGAAACCGACGACGACTCCATCGGTGGCCACTTCCTGCACCTGCTGCACGGCGAGAAGCCGCAGGATTCGTGGGTGCGTGCGATGCACACCTCGCTGATCCTGTACGCCGAGCACGAGTTCAACGCCTCCACCTTCACCTGCCGTGTCATCGCCGGTACCGGCAGCGACATGTACAGCGCGATCTGCGGTGGCATCGGCGCGCTGCGCGGCCCCAAGCATGGCGGCGCCAATGAAGTGGCCTTCGAAGTGCAGAAGCGCTACGACAGCCCGGATGAAGCCGAGGAAGACATCAAGGCCCGCGTCGAGCGCAAGGAAGTGGTGATCGGTTTCGGCCACCCGGTCTACACCGTGTCCGACCCGCGCAACAAGGTCATCAAGGACGTGGCCCGCGAGCTGTCCGAAGAGCAGTCCAGCATGAAGATGTACGACATCGCCGAGCGCCTGGAATCGGTGATGTGGGACATCAAGAAGATGTTCCCGAACCTGGACTGGTTCAGCGCGGTCAGCTACCACATGATGGGCGTGCCGACGGCCATGTTCACCCCCCTGTTCGTGATCGCCCGCACCGCCGGCTGGAGCGCGCACATCGTCGAACAGCGCATCGACGGCAAGATCATCCGCCCGAGTGCCAACTACATCGGCCCGGAAGACCGCGAGTTCGTCGCCATCGACAAGCGCGCCTGATCCACCTGCTGTCTGCACCCGGCCGGCCCGTTGCCGGCCGGGTGATTTCGCCGCCGCATCGCCGGCACCCGGCCCGCCCCAAGCATTCCGCCAGCCCATGAATACCGACTACCGCAAGAACCTTCCCGGCAGCACGCTGGACTATTTCGACGCGCGCGCCGCCGTCGATGCCATCCAGCCCGGCGCCTACGCCACGCTGCCGTACACCTCGCGTGTGCTGGCTGAAAACCTGGTGCGCCGCTGCGAGCCGGCCACCCTGGTCGATTCGCTGAAGCAGCTGATCGAACGCCGCCGCGATCTGGATTTCCCGTGGTTCCCGGCGCGCGTGGTCTGCCATGACATCCTGGGGCAGACCGCCCTGGTCGATCTGGCCGGCCTGCGCGATGCGATCGCCGACAAGGGCGGCGATCCGGCCAAGGTGAATCCGGTGGTGCCGGTGCAGCTGATCGTCGATCACTCGCTGGCGGTGGAGTGTGGTGGGTTCGATCCGCAGGCGTTCGAGAAGAACCGCGCCATCGAAGACCGCCGCAACGAAGACCGCTTCCACTTCATCGACTGGACCAAGCTGGCGTTCCAGAACGTGGACGTGATTCCGCCGGGCAATGGCATCATGCACCAGATCAACCTGGAGAAGATGTCGCCGGTGGTCTATGTGCAGGACGGCGTGGCCTTCCCCGATACCTGCGTGGGCACCGACAGCCACACCCCGCACGTGGACGCGCTGGGCGTGATCGCCATTGGCGTAGGCGGCCTGGAAGCGGAGAACGTGATGCTGGGCCGCGCCTCGTGGATGCGCCTGCCGGACATCATCGGCGTGGAACTGACCGGCAAGCCGCAGCCGGGCATCACCGCTACCGACGTGGTGCTGGCACTGACCGAGTTCCTGCGCAAGGAACGCGTGGTCGGCGCCTGGCTTGAATTCTATGGCGAAGGCGCTGCGGCACTGACCATCGGTGACCGCGCCACCATTTCCAACATGTGCCCCGAGTATGGTGCCACCGCGGCGATGTTCTACATCGATGCGCAGACCACCGACTACCTGCGCCTGACCGGTCGCGAGGAGTCGCAGGTAGCGCTGGTGGAGAATTACGCGCGCACCACCGGCCTGTGGGCCGACGACCTGGTCACTGCCCAGTACGAGCGCGTGCTGCGTTTCGACCTGTCCAGCGTGGTGCGCAACATGGCCGGGCCGAGCAACCCGCACAAGCGTGTGGCCACCGCCGAGCTGGCCGAGCGCGGCATCGCCGATGAAGCCAAGCTGGCGGCGGGCCGTGGCGAACAGGCGCAGGGCCTGATGCCCGATGGCGCGGTGATCATCGCGGCCATCACCAGCTGCACCAATACCTCCAACCCGCGCAACGTGATCGCCGCGGCGCTGCTGGCGCGCAACGCCAATGCACGCGGCCTGCAGCGCAAGCCGTGGGTGAAGTCGTCGCTGGCACCGGGGTCGAAGGCGGTGCAGCTGTACCTGGAAGAATCCGGCCTGCTGCCCGACCTGGAACAGCTGGGCTTCGGCATCGTGGCCTTCGCCTGCACCACCTGCAACGGCATGAGTGGCGCGCTGGACCCGAAGATCCAGCAGGAAATCATCGATCGCGACCTGTACGCGACCGCTGTGCTGTCGGGCAACCGCAACTTCGATGGCCGCATCCACCCGTATGCCAAGCAGGCCTTCCTGGCCTCGCCACCGCTGGTGATCGCCTACGCCATCGCCGGCACCGTGCGCTTCGATATCGAAAAGGATGTGCTGGGCGTGGATGCCGAAGGCAACGAAGTCCGCCTGAAGGACATCTGGCCGAGCGATGCCGAGATCGATGCCGTGGTGAAGGCCTCGGTGAAGCCCGAGCAGTTCCGCAAGGTCTACAACCCGATGTTCAACGTGCGCGTGGAGCATGGCGCGGCGGTCAGCCCGCTGTACGACTGGCGCCCGCAGAGCACCTACATCCGCCGCCCGCCGTACTGGGAGGGCGCGCTGGCTGGTGAGCGCACGCTGGCGGGCATGCGCGCGCTGGCTGTGCTGCCGGACAACATCACCACCGACCACCTGTCGCCGTCCAATGCGATCCTGGCCTCCAGCGCCGCCGGCGAATACCTGGCGAAGATGGGCCTGCCGGAAGAGGACTTCAATTCCTACGCCACCCACCGTGGCGACCATCTGACCGCACAGCGCGCCACCTTCGCCAACCCGAAGCTGTTCAACGAAATGGTGCGCAACGACGACGGCAGCGTGAAGCAGGGTTCGCTGGCGCGGGTGGAGCCGGAAGGCAAGGTGATGCGCATGTGGGAGGCCATTGAAACCTACATGGACCGCAAGCAGCCGCTGATCATCATCGCCGGTGCCGACTACGGCCAGGGCAGCTCGCGTGACTGGGCCGCCAAGGGCGTGCGCCTGGCCGGCGTGGAAGCGATCGTGGCCGAGGGCTTCGAGCGGATTCACCGTACCAACCTGATCGGCATGGGCGTGCTGCCGCTGGAGTTCAAGCCGGGCACCACCCGCCTGACCCTGGGCATCGACGGCACCGAGACCTTCGACGTGGTGGGCGAGCGCACCCCGCGCGCCGACCTGACCCTGGTCATCCACCGCCGCGACGGCCAGGACGTGGTGGTGCCGGTTACGTGCCGCCTGGACAGCGACGAGGAAGTGGCGATCTACGAGGCCGGTGGCGTGCTGCAGCGCTTCGCACAGGACTTCCTGGAAGGCGCCAAGGTGGCGTGAGGCCGGGCTGAATGCCTGCCCCCGCCGGTCGGGGGCGGGCTTGTCCGACACCAGGGTGGGGCGCACACTGACTTGGCAAAAACTGCCAAAGGAGAGTCTGATGGCCACCATGAACATTTCGCTGACCGATCCGCTCAAGCAGTTCGTGGACGAGGAAGTACGCGAAGGCGGTTACTCCAGCACCTCCGACTACGTGCGCGACCTGATCCGCCAGCGCCAGCGCAGCAAGGCGGAAGCATTGCTTCGACAGTTGATCGCCGAGGGCTTGGCCTCAGGGCCTGCCACGCCGGTGACGGCTGACACGTTCGAGCGGATGCGTCGCGAACTGACCGAAAGGATGGAGCGTGAAGGCGATTGACTGGAGGCCGAGGGCAGAGACCGACGCGGCCGATGCTGCGCTGTGGTTCGCGCGGCAGGGAGGAGTCGCACTAGGCACGCGTTTCCTGGCCGAGTTGCAGGCCACCCTGCAGCGCATTGCCTTGTTTCCAGCTTCGGGCTCCAGCAGACACGCCGAACCCGCCGCGCAGTTGCCTGGCACGTTGCGTTTCATGCCGGTTTCCTCCTTTGAACGCTATCTCGTTTACTACATTGACCAGCCTGCGCGCGTGCACGTCATACGCGTGTGGTGTGTTGACCGTGGCCTTGATGGGCTGATGCAAGACATCTCCTGACGTTCAAACGCTTGGATCCGACGATGACCTTCCTCCCGCAACTCCGTATTCCCGCCACCTACATGCGCGGTGGCACCAGCAAGGGCGTGTTCTTCCGCCTGCAGGACCTGCCCGAAGCGGCGCAGGTGCCGGGCCCCGCCCGTGATGCGCTGCTGATGCGGGTGATCGGTTCGCCCGATCCGTATGGCAAGCACACCGATGGCATGGGCGGGGCAACGTCGAGCACCAGCAAGTGCGTGATCATTTCCGCCGCCTCGGTGCCGGATCACGACGTGGATTACCTGTATGGCCAGGTCTCCATCGATACCGCCTTCGTCGACTGGAGCGGCAACTGCGGCAACCTGAGCACGGCGGTGGGCCCGTTCGCCATTGCCAATGGCCTGGTCGACCCGGCCCGTGTGCCGCGCGACGGCCTGTGCACGGTGCGCATCTGGCAGGCCAACATCGGCAAGACCATCATCGCCCACGTGCCGATGTGCAACGGCGAAGTGCAGGAAACCGGTGATTTCGAGCTGGATGGCGTGACCTTCCCGGCGGCCGAGATCCAGCTGGAGTTCATTGATCCGTCCGATGACGGCGATGCCGGGGCGATGTTCCCCACCGGCAACCTGGTGGACACCCTGGACGTGCCGGGTGTGGGGAGCTTCGAGGTGACGATGATCACCGCCGGCATCCCGACCATCTTCCTCAACGCCGCCGACCTGGGCTACACCGGCACCGAACTGCAGCCGGCCATCAACGAAGACAAGGCGGCCCTGCAGAAGTTCGAGACTATCCGCGCCCACGGCGCATTGCGCATGGGCCTGATTTCGAAGCTGGAAGACGCGGCGACCCGCCAGCACACGCCGAAGGTGGCCTTCGTGGCGCCGGCACAGGATTACGTGTCGTCCAGCGGCAAAGCCATCCCGGCCTCGGCCATCGATCTGCATGCGCGCGCGCTGTCGATGGGCAAGCTGCACCACGCGATGATGGGTACCGCGGCAGTGGCCATTGGCACCGCCGCGGCGATTCCGGGCACCCTGGTCAACCGCGCGGCCGGTGGCGGCCAGCGTGAGGCAGTCACCTTCGGCCATCCCTCCGGCACCCTGCGGGTCGGCGCCCAGGCCGGGCAGGTGGGCGGCCAGTGGACGGTGACCAAGGCGATCATGAGTCGCAGCGCCCGGGTGCTGATGGAAGGCAAGGTGCGGGTGCCGGCCGAATAAGGCCGGTAGCTGCACGGGGCCTGGTAGCTGCCCACCTTGGTGGGCAGGCGCGCGCCAGCGCGTGCGTGGGGCCCAGCGCCAACCAAGGTTGGCGACTACCGGCCACCCGCCGTCAACACCTTGACGCGGCGGCCCTATAATGGCCGCCTCGATCAAGGAGTGACGACATGAGCGGTCCGGCACGGCGGAAGCGGTGGGGTTGGGCGGCGGCTGTTCTGGCAGGAGGCCTGTTGCTGGGCCTGGCCGGTTGCCGCAACGACAGTGGGCAGCTGCCCAAGGCCAGTGGTGAAGCGATCACCACCCAGGCCGAGCAGGTGAAGGACTTCACCCTGCTGCGCGCCTATCCGGACCAGAAGAATGACGGCCTGTCGCTGGCACTGGAGTTCTCGCGCCCGCTGGTCGGCACCCAGGATTTCGACAAGCTGGTGCGCTTCGAAGAGAAGGTCGGCACCGAAGACAGCAGCTGGACCCTGTCCGATGACGGCCTGACCCTGCGCTACCCGTTCGTGGAGGCCGGCAAGGAATACAGCCTGGTCGTGTCCCCGGACCTGCTGGCCGCCGATGGCAATCGCCTGGGCAAGGAACTGAAGCAGAAGGTGTTCAGTGGGGAACTGAAGCCGGTGGCCGGGTTCGCCTCGCAGGGCAGCGTGCTGCCGGCCAAGGAAAGCCGCGGCCTGCCGGTGGTGTCGGTGAACGTGCCGGAAGTGGACGTCGAATTCCTGCGCGTGCGCGAAAAGGACCTGCCCACGTTCTTCAGCCAGTACCAGCGCGGCGGTCGTCGCGGCAGCTGGGAACTGAGCAGCGATTACGAGCGCAGCCCGATCAACAAGCTGGCCGAGCCGGTCTACGTCAACCGCTTCATCCTGGGCGGCAAGCAGAACGAGCGCGTTCTGACGTATCTGCCAACCCAGGACATCAAGGAGCTGCAGGAACCGGGCCTGTACTTCGCCCTGCTCAAGCGCACCGGTGATTACGAAGGCGAATTCGACACCGCGTTCTTCTCGGTCAGCGACATCGGCCTGCATACCCGCGCCTACAAGGACAAGCTGTTCGTCCACACCGCCTCGTTGAAGGATGGCGCCGCGCTGAAGAGCGTGGACCTGCGCGTGCTGGACGCCAAGGGCGAAGTGGTGCTGAAGGGCAGCACCGACGGCAATGGCAACGCCCTGCTGAACTACACCCTGGATGCGGCCCATGTGCTGGTGGCCAGCAGTGGCAAGGACACCAGCTTCCTGCCGTTCAACCAGCCCGCGCTGGACCTGAGCGAGTTCGCCGTGGCCGGCCGTGACAACGCCTGGTTCGATGTCTACGCCTGGTCCGGGCGCGATCTGTACCGCCCGGGGGAAACCGTGCGCCTGTCGGCGCTGCTGCGCGACAACGACGGCAAGCCGGTGAAGCCGCAGCCGGTGTTCCTGCGCCTGAAGCAGCCCGACGGCAAGACCTTCCGCGAAACCCGCCTGCAGCCGGGCGAGCAGGGCTACATCAACTTCGAACAGACCATTCCCGCCGAGGCGCCGACCGGGCGCTGGCAGGTCGAGTTCCGTACCGACCCGGCCAGCAAGGAAGCGATCCAGGGCATGACCCTGCGCATCGAGGAGTTCCTGCCCGAGCGCATGAAGCTGGACCTGGACAGCGCGCAGAAGACGCTGAAGCCGGGCGAGGAACTGCGCCTGCAGGCCAACGGCGCCTATCTGTATGGTGCGCCGGCCGATGGCAACCGCTTCACCGCGCGCATGGCCGTGGCCGCCGAGCAGAAGCCGGTGGAGGGCCTGCCGGGCTACTTCTTCGGCGACCCGACCCTGCAGCTGCCGCGTGATGCCAAGGACGTGATCGATACCACGCTGCCGGCCAACGGCCAGCTGCGCCAGGACGTTGCACTGCCCGAAGAGGCGGCCAAGGCCAAGGCGCCGATTGCCGTGGTGCTGTCGGGCAGCCTGTACGAGACCGGTGGCCGCACGGTCACCCGCACCCTGAAGCGGGTGATGTGGCCGGCCGATGCACTGGTCGGCGTGCGCCCGCTGTTCAACCCCGATGATGGCGCCGATTCCAATGGCAATGCGCGCTTCGAGCTGCTGCGTGTGGATGCGGCGGGTACGCCGAAGCCGGCCAAGGGCCTGAAGGTGACCCTGGTGCGCGAGCTGCGCGACTACCACTGGACCTTCAACGACAACCGTTGGGACTACGATTTCACCCGCCGCTTCGAGAACAAGGAAACGCGCACCGTCGATGCCGGCAGCAGCGCGGTGGCCTTCGATTTCCCGGTGGAGTGGGGCGAGTACCGGGTGGACGTGTTCGATCCGTCCACCGGCCTGACCAGTCGCTATCCGTTCCGCGCCGGCTGGAGCTGGGGCGATGACAACCGCGGCCTGGACGCCCGCCCGGACAAGGTCAAGCTGGGCCTGGACAAGACCGGTTACAAGGCCGGTGACACCCTGCAGGTGACGGTCACCCCGCCGCACGCCGGCAAGGGCCTGCTGATGGTCGAATCCGATCGCATGCTGTACGTGCAGGAGATCGACGCCAAGCCGGGCGCCACCTTCAAGATTCCGGTCACGGCCGACTGGGAACGCCACGACGTCTACATCACCGCGCTGGTATTCCGTGGCGGTACCGCGCCCAGCAAGATCACCCCGGCGCGCGCGGTGGGCGTGGTGCACGTGCCGATGGACCGCAAGGGCCGCACCGTGGCCGTGGGCCTGGTGGCGCCCAAGCAGATGCGTCCGGAGCAGGAGCTGCCGGTCACCGTCAGCGCACCGCAGCTGGCCGGCAAGACCGCGCATGTCACGGTCTCGGCCGTCGACGTGGGCATCCTCAACATCACCCGCTTCCCGGTGCCCGACGCCGGTGCGCACTTCTTCGCCCAGCGCCGCCTGGGCATCGATGCCTACGACATCTATAGCCGGGTGATCGAAAGCTTCGACGGCGGCAGTGGCAAGCTGAAGTTCGGCGGCGACATGGGCCTGCAGGCACTGCCGCAGGCCAAGCGGCCGACCGCACGCGTGCAGACCGTGGACCTGTTCTCCGGCCCGGTGCAACTGGATGCCAAGGGTATCGCCCGCATCCGCCTGAAGGTGCCCGATTTCAACGGCACCCTGCGCGTGTCGGCGGTGGTCTACAGCGACGACCAGTACGGCAAGCGCGATGTGGAAACCGTGGTGCGCGCACCGATCCTGGCCGAAGCCAGCATGCCGCGCGTGCTCGCCCCGGGCGACCGCAGCACGGTCACTCTGGACGTGCAGAACTTCACCGGCAAGCCGGGCGCGTTCAACGTGCGGGTGGAAACCGAAGGTCCGCTTTCGCTGGCCGAAGGCACGCGCAGCGTGCAGTTGAATGCCGATGCCAAGAGCACGCTCAGCTTCCCGCTGTCGGCGCGCGAAGGGCACAGCGTGGCCAAGGTGCGGGTGCGGGTGGACGGCAACGGCTTCAAGGCCGACCGCCGCTATGAACTGCCGGTGCGTGCGGCGTGGCCGCAGGTGTTGCGTTCGCAGGTGCGCACGCTCGATCCGCTGGCCGCGGTCAGCCTGGATGGCAGCCTGACCGAGGGGCTGATGGCCGAATCGGTGAACGCGCGTCTGCTGGTCAGCCCGCTGCCGCCCATTCCGTTCGCCAGTGCGCTGCAGGGCGCGTTGAACTATCCGTATGGCTGCGCCGAACAGACCACCAGCAAGGGCTACGCCGCGTTGATTCTGGACCAGGCCACCTCGTCGATGCTGGGGGCCGATGGCCTGGATGCCAAGACCCGTCGCGAGCGCATGGAAGGCGCGTTCGGCCGACTGGCATCGATGCAGGTGGCCAACGGCAACTTCTCCATGTGGGGTGACGATGGCTACGTGAACCCGTGGCTGACCCCGTACATCACCGAGTTCCTGCTCGATGCCAAGGACGCCGGCTTCGCCGTGCCGGACAACGTGCTGCAGAAGGCGCTGAACCGGCTGAGCGAGGACCTGCTGTCCGGGGGCAACCAGTTCTATGGCCAGGACGAACGCGAAAAGCTGAAGTTTGCCAATCAGGCCTATTCGGGCTACGTGCTGGCGCGGGTCAACCGTGCCCCGCTGGGCACCCTGCGCACGCTGTACGACAACGAGCGCAGCAAGGCGGTCGGTGGCCTGTCGCTGGTCCACCTGGGCGTGGCGCTGTCGCTGCAGGGCGATGCCAAGCGTGGCCAGGCGGCCCTGGCCGCGGCGTTCGCCAAGTCCAGCAGCGAACGGCCGTCGTACTTCGGCGACTACGGCAGTGCCATCCGTGACGACGCGCTGATGATCGCGCTGACCCATGAAAACAAGCTGGCCAAGCCGGCCTGGGATGCCCGCGCCGTTGATCTGGGCCGTGGCCTGGATGCGCGCCGCAATGCCGGTTGGATGTGGCTGAGCACCCAGGAACAGGTCGCCATCGCGCGCCTGGGCAAGGCGCTGTCGGCCAACCAGAAGGCGCTGGTCGCCGGTGAACTGGTGATCGGTGGCAACACCGAAGCGATTGGCGAGCGCAAGCTGTTCGGCCGCAACTTCAGCGCTGGCGAACTGGCCAGCGGCGTGCGCTTCAGCCCGCAGGGGCAGCCGCCGATGTTCGCCAGCATCGACGTGGCCGGCATTCCGCGCACGGCACCGGCACCGGACAACAGCGTGCTGGGCGTGGAGCGCAGCTACTACGGCACCGATGGCAAGCCGTGGACGCCGCGCCCGCTGAAGGAAGGCGAGGCACTGATCGTGCGCGTCACCGTCACCGCCGATACCACCATGCCCGATGCACTGCTGACCGACCTGTTGCCGGCCGGCCTGGAAATCGAGAACTTCAACCTGGGCGATGCCAAGCAGTGGGCCGACGTGGTGGTCGATGGCATCACCATCAGCGACCGTGGCGAAGCGGCCGATACCAAGCACGAGGAGTTCCGCGACGACCGCTACGTGGCGGCGCTGAAGCTGTCCCGTGGCAGCAAGGCGAACGTCTTCTATCTGGTGCGCGCGGTCACCCCGGGTACCTACACGGTGCCGCCGCCGCTGGTGGAAGACATGTACCGCCCGCAGCTGCGTGGCGTTGGTCGCAGCAACCCGACCACGATCACGGTGGTGCAGCCGTGATTGCGCGGACGGGCCGCGATGGCGCGGCCCGTCCTGCTGACCGCACACCATGAAGCGATCGATCAGAACGCGGCTGGCGGCCCTGCGCCCCCAGCTGCAACCGCTATGGCCCTGGCTGCGCTGGGGTACCGCTGCCGCACTGGCGTTGCTGCTGGTGCTGGATTGGGCATTCCCACCGCCGCTGCCGAAACAGCGCGACACCAGCACGCTGGTGGTGGCCGCCGATGGCAGTCCGCTGCGGGCCTTCGCCGATGCCGAAGGCGTGTGGCGCTACCCGGCCACGGTGGACAGCGTGTCGCCGCTGTACCTGCAGGCCCTGTTGACCTACGAAGACCGCTGGTTCTGGAAGCACCCCGGCATCAATCCGCTGGCGATCCTGCGCGCCGGTGGCCAGCTGCTGCGCGGCGGCCACATCGTCTCCGGCGGTTCCACCCTGACCATGCAGGTGGCGCGCATCCTCGACCCGCACTCGCGTACGCCGTGGGGCAAGCTGAAACAGATGCTGCGCGCGGTGCAGCTGGAAGTGCACCTGTCCAAGGCGCAGATCCTGGCCTTGTACCTGGAACGGGCACCCTACGGCGGCACCATCGAAGGCGTGGAGGCGGCCAGCTGGGCGTACCTGGGCAAGTCGGCGGCGCAGCTTTCGCATGCCGAGGCCGCCCTGTTGGCGGTGCTGCCGCAGGCACCAAGCCGCCTGCGCCCGGACCGGCACCCGGAAGCGGCGCAGAAAGCACGTGACAAGGTGCTGGCGCGCATGGCCCAGCAGCGCGTGTGGTCGGCCGACGAGGTGTCGGATGCGCGCATCGAAAACGTGGTGGCGCGCTCGCTGCGGCCCCCCATGCATGCGGCCCTGCTGGCGCAGCGGCTGCGCGCCACCTATCCCGGCCAGGCGCGCATTGAAAGTGGCATCGACATCGGCCTGCAGCGCACCCTGGAAGAGCGCGTGGCCAGCTATTTTTCGGGCCTGCCCGAGCGCACCTCCGCCGCGCTGCTGGTGGTGGACAACCAGACCCTGCAGGCGCGCGCCTACGTGGGCACGCTGTCCTTCGGTGATCGGCAGCGGCTGGGCCACGTGGACATGGTGCAGGCCTGGCGCTCGCCCGGTTCCACCCTCAAGCCCTTCCTGTATGGCATGGCGCTGGACGATGGGCTGATCCATTCGGAAAGCCTGCTGGTGGATGCACCGCAGAGCTTTGGCAGTTACCGACCCGGCAATTTCGACATGGCCTTCAATGGCCCGGTAGGTGCGGCCACCGCGCTGCGCCTGTCGCTGAACGTGCCTTCGGTGGACCTGCTGCAGCGGGTGGGGGCCGCGCGCTTCGCCGCCCGCCTGTCCCACGCCGGCATCCAGCTGCGCTTCCCGCCGGGCGCGCAACCCAATCTGTCGTTGATTCTCGGCGGCACCGGCGCGCGTCTGGAAGACCTGGTGGGCGCGTTCGCCGCCTTGAATCGCAATGGCATTGCCGGTCGCGTGCGCTATACCGCCGACGAGCCGATGGTGGAGCGCCGACTGGTCTCGCCGGGCGCGGCGTGGATCGTGCGCGAGATGCTCGAATCCAATCCACGGCCAGGCTATGGCGTGGGCACCTTCGATATCGGTGGGCGCCCGCGCGTGGCGTGGAAGACCGGCACCAGTTACGGTTTCCGCGATGCCTGGGCGATCGGCAGCACCCGCCACTACACCGTGGGCGTGTGGGTGGGGCGGCCCGACGGCACGCCGCTGCCCGGCCAGTACGGTGCGGTGACCGCCTTGCCGCTGATGTTCGAAGTGGTGGACAGCCTGCCGCGCCAGCGCGGTGATTCGGCGGCCGCGCCGATGCCGGCCAGTGTCAGCGAAGCGGACGTGTGCTGGCCCACCGGTGAGCGCGCCGTGGGGCTGCCGGCGTCGCTGTGCCAGCGGCGCATGCCAGCCTTCCTGCTGGACGGTGCGGCGCCGCTGACCTTCCCCGAGCGCGACGCGCGGCGCTGGCAACCGGGGCGGCAGCGCTACGTGGCCGACGCGCGCAGCGGCTTGCGCCTGTCTGCCGATTGCAGCGCGCCGCATGTGGAAGTGCCGGGCGAGATCGCGCGCTGGCCTGCGTTGCTGTCACCATGGCTGGCCAAGGCCACGCGCGAGGCCTCGCAGTTGCCCGCGCTCTCCCCGGATTGTCGCGACGATGGCCGCGAGGCCAGCGTGGCCCTGCACATCGATGGACTGAACGACGGCGCCGCACTGGCGCGTGCGCCCAATGCCGAACATGGCGTGCGCCTGCAGCTGCGCGCACTGGGCAGCGAACAGCGCGTGGACTGGCTGCTGGATGGCCGCTGGATCGCGCAGACGCAGGGCGCACAGCTGATGCAGCGCGAATTTGCCGAGCCCGGCGCGCATACCTTGACCGCGCTGGCGTCCGACGGCGCCTGGACCCAGGTGCGGTTCAACGTCATCCGTTGACGCTGCTCCCTGCTTTGGTAGGTGCCAACCTTGGTTGGCACGCGACTGAACAACTGCCCACCAAGGTGGGCAGCTACGGTAGGTGCCAACCTTGGTTGGCATACGTCGGAACAACTGCCCACCAAGGTGGGCAGCTACCAAGGCGTGCGCCGGGCCGCTATTTCCCGATCCAGCCATCCAGCAGATCGGCGAACTCATCGGCGTGTTCTTCTTCCTGCGCCAGGATCTCTTCCAGGATGCGCTTGGTGGTGGTGTCGCGGTCGCCGACGAAGTTGATCATCTCGCGGTAACTGTCGATTGCGATGCGCTCGGCCACCAGGTTTTCCCGCACCATGTCGCGCAGGTCGCTGCCTTCCTTGTACTCGGCATGCGAGCGCGCCGAGAACGTGTCCGGGTTGAGGTCGGGTTCACCGCCCAGCTGCACGATGCGCTCGGCCAGCTTGCCGGCATGGGCCTGTTCCTGCTGGGCGTGCTCCAGGAATTCGGCCTTCACCGCATCGGCCAGCATGCCCTTGGCCATGAAGTAGTGGCGGTAATAACGCAGCACGCACACATATTCGGTGGCCAATGCATCGTTGAGCAGCTTGATGACCGCCTTGCGGTCGGCGCTGTAGCTGTCGGTGATGGCACCGTCTTCGATGTTGCGGCGCGCCCGTTCGCGCAGCGCCTTGCGGTCGCTGATGGCGGTGACGGTGGCACTGGGCTTGCTGGTCTTGGCTGGCTTGGTGGACATGGCTGGCCGTTTCCTCTGGTGTGGGGCTAGGTGGGCAGGTGCTCCAGCACGTACTGCGCCGAAGACACTTCGAATTGACCGGGTTCCTCGATCCACAGCGCCTGCACCACGCCGTCGTCGGCGTACAGGGCGAAGCGGCGCGCACGGATGCCCATGCCCGAGGCACTGGCATCCAGCTCCAGGCCCAGGGCGCGGGTCAGTCCGCCATTGCCGTCGGACAGCATCAGCAGGCCGTCGGGCACGTGCTGGTCGGCCGCCCAGGCCTTCATCACGAACGGATCGTTGACCGCCATGCAGTAGACCTCGATGCCGCGCTGGCGGAAGGCATCGAACGCCTCCACGTAGCCGGGCAGGTGGCGCGCCGAACAGGTGGGGGTGAAGGCACCGGGCACGGCGAACAGCACGACCTTGCGGCCGTCGAACAGGGCGTGGGTATCGAGGGTCTCGACGCCTTCGCGGATGCGCTTGAGGGTGACTTCCGGAATGCGGTCGCCGACGTGGATGGTCATGGGAACTCCTTGCGGGGGCAGGCTAGAAGGGTGGGTGGGATGAACGCGTCAAGACATTGGAAACCCGGCGTGCACGCCCCATCTTGGAACGTTGCGGCGGGGGCCGCCAGCCTCAGCCTGCCGCACCGGCAGGGCGGCTGCATTGCGCAGGATCAGTCGGCCTCACCAGGGCCGCACGGTGCGCGGCGTAGCATCGCCGGCGCGTAGAATGAACCCGGGGCGGCGCCACCGGCGCGGCCGAAGCAGATCGAGGTAGCTGGATGGAATTCAAGGATTACTACGCCACCCTGGGGGTGGAGCCGAGCGCGGGCGATGCGGAAATCAAGACCGCCTATCGCCGCCTGGCACGCAAGTACCACCCGGACGTCAGCAAGGAGGCCGGGGCGGAAGACAAGTTCAAGGCGGTGAACGAGGCCTACGAGGCGCTGCGCGACCCCGAAAAGCGCGCGGCCTATGATCAGTTGCGTGCGCAGGGCTACCGCCCGGGCGAAGAGTTCAACGTTCCGCCCAACTACGGCGGCGGCGGCTTCAACTTCGAGGAAGTGTTCGGCGGCGGCGGTGGTGCCGGCGGCGGCTTCAGCGATTTCTTCGAAAGCCTGTTCGCACGCCAGCGCGGCGGCCAGGGGCCGGGGGCCGGCCCGGGCTTCAGCAGCCAGGGCCACGCGCCCAACCGCGATACCCGGGCCAAGCTGTCGGTACCGCTGGAAGCGGCCTACAAGGGCGACAGCCTGCGCATCACCGTCAATGGCCGGCAGCTGGATGTGCGCGTGCCCAAGGGTATCCGGCCGGGGCAGGTGATCCGCCTGGCCGGGCAGGGCAACCACGGCGGCAACCTGTTGCTGGAAGTGGAATATGCCGCGCATCCGCAGTTCGAGGTGGACGGGCGCAACATCCTCTACACCCTGCAGGTGACGCCCTGGCAGGCGGCGCTGGGCACCAGCATCAGCGTGCCCACCCTGGGCGGTAGCGTGGAGCTGAAGATCCCGGCCGATTCAGATGCCGGTCGCAAGCTGCGCCTGCGCGGTCGCGGGCTGCCGGGCAACCCCGACGGCGACCAGATCGTGGAGCTGGAGATCGTGGCCCCGGCCGCGACCGACGATGCGCAGAAGAAGGCGTACCGCAACCTGGCCAAGGCCTTCGGCGAAACGATCTGAGATCGATTTTGGTAGGTGCGGACCTTGGTCCGCACAATGTGCCAACCAAGGTTGGCACCTACCAAGGCGGCGTGCCAACCAAGGTTGGCACCTACCAAGGCGGCGTGCCAACCAAGGTTGGCACCTACCGCAATGGTTCAGCCCTGGCCGGCGAAAACGCGCTCCAGCACTTCGGACAGTTCGTCTTCCGAGAACGGCTTGGTGATGTAGGCCTTGGCGCCCTGGCGCATGCCCCACATGCGGTCGGTGTCCTGGTCCTTGGTGGTGACCAGGATCACGGGAATATGCCGGGTGGCCTCGTCGCGGGCCAGCGTGCGGGTGGCCTGGAAGCCATTGAGGTTGGGCATCACCACATCCATCAGCACCAGGTCAGGCAGCTCGGCCTTGGCGGTTTCCACGCCGGCCGCGCCATCGGTGGCGGTCAGGATCTGGTGCCCGAGCTTCTCGACGATGCGCTGTATCCCCAACAGCTGCGACGGTGAATCGTCGACGATCAGAATGCGTGCCATGTTGTTCCCCATGTGTTGCCCGCAGTGTAGTGCGGGCAACGTGATGGCGGGAGGGCCGCGCCCTGCCGTCCGTCGCCTGCCTGCAACGCTCAGTCGATCCGCACTACCGTGCGCCCCAGCGACCCGCCGGCCAGCATGCGTTCGAACACGCCGGGCAGTTCGTCCAGGCCCACTTCAGCGGTGCAGATGCGGTCCAGGTGCTGCGGCTTCCACGCGCCGCCCAGCTGGGCCCACACCGCTTCGCGCAGATCGCGCGGGGCGCTGGCCGAGGACACCCCCAGCAGCGACACGCCGCGGAGGATGTACGGCATGACCGTCATTTCCAAAGAAGGGCTGGCCGCCAGGCCGGCGCTGACCACGCTGCCGTAGGGCACGGTCTGCGCCAGCAGGCTGGCCAGCATCGGGCCGCCGGCATTGTCCAGACCGCCGCCGAAGCGGGCCGACTGCAGCGGGGCGGTATCGGCCAAGGCCTCGCGCGGCAGTACTTCGGCCGCGCCGATCCCGCGCAGGAACCCTGCCTGTTCGGGCTTGCCGCTGATGGCATGCACGCTGTAGCCGGCGCGGCTGAAAATATCCACGGCCAGCGCGCCCACCCCGCCACTGGCGCCGGTAACCGCCAGCGGGCCGTGGGCCGGCGTCTGCCGGTTGTCCTGCAGGCGCAGCAGCGCCAGCGCGGCGGTGAAGCCGGCGGTGCCCAGTACCATGGCCTCGCGCGGGGTCAGGCCGCTGGGCTGGGCGATCACCGCGCTCGATTCCAGGCGCACGTACTGGCTGTAGCCGCCGTCGCGGGTCTCGCTCAGGCCGCAGCCGGTGGCCAGCACCGCATCGCCCTCGCGCCAGGCCGGGTCGCTGGAAGCCACCACGGTGCCGGCCACGTCGATGCCCCCCACCAGCGGGAAGCGCCGCAGGATCCGGCCCTTGCCGGTGCCGGCCAGGGCGTCCTTGTAGTTCACTGATGACCAGTGGGCGCGGATCAGCACCTGGCCGGGGTTGAGGTCGTCCACGCCCAGCCGGGTCAGGCCGCTGCGGTAGCCGGCGCTGTCGTTTTCGATCCGGAAGGCGGTGAACGGGGTGGTGGGGGCCATCGGCGCTGCCTGACTTCGAGGAAAACACAACCTTACCGCGTCATCACCCTTTCAATCCTGCCGGTCCGCCCCATCTTGTATGATCGGAGATGGTTCACGGCTGGCGTTGCGGGAAGGGCCCGCGTCGCAGCCCATATCTTGATGGAGCGTGCATGGCCTGGAATACACCCGGCGGCAACAAGGGCGGACAAGGCCCCGAGGACAATCGACGTGGGCCGTTCCGGTCGCGCGGCGGTGGCAATGGCGGTGGCTGGGGCGGTCTGCCCGGGCCGCTGAAGGATCTGTTCGACGGGGGCATCCTGCGTTGGGTGGCGGCGGCGGTGGTGCTGCTGGTGCTGTTCTCCAGCTTCCAGCTGATCGGCGAACAGCAGCGCGGCGTGGTGCTGCGCTTCGGCCAGTTCTCGCGCATCCTGACCCCTGGCCCGAACTTCAAGCTGCCGTGGCCGATCGAATCGGTCACCAAGGTCAACGCCACCGAGATCAAGACCTTCTCGATCCAGGTGCCGGTGCTGACCCGCGACGAGAACATCGTCAATGTCTCGTTGAACGTGCAGTACCGCATCGACGACCCGCAGCAGTACCTGTTCGGTACGGTCGATGCCAACCAGGTGCTGGAGCAGTCGGCGCAGAGCGCGGTGCGTGAGGAAGTCGGCCGTGCCGACCTCAATGCCGTGCTGAACAACCGTGGTCCGCTGGCCGTGGCCGCCGAAGAACGCCTGCAGGCGCTGCTGAAGGCGTTCAAGACCGGCCTGACCGTGACCGGCCTGACCCTGCAGGACGCCCGTCCGCCGGAAGAGGTCAAGCCGGCCTTCGACGAGGTCAACGGCGCCCAGCAGGTCAAGGAACGCCTGATCAACGAGGCCCAGGCCTACGCCGCCAAGGTGGTGCCCGAAGCGCGTGGCCAGGCCTCGCGTGCCCGTACCACCGCCGAAGGCTACAAGCAGGCCGTGGTGTCCAAGGCCGAGGGTGACGCGCAGCGCTTCAGCCTGTTGCAGGCCCAGTACAAGAACTCGCCCGAGGTGACCCGCAAGCGCCTGTGGCTGGAAACCGTGCAGCAGGTGCTGAGCGAGAACCGCAAGGTGATCGGTGGCGATGGCCGCCAGCTGATCTACGTGCCGATGACCGGCGATACCCGCCCCAGCGCCTCGGCGCCGGCCCCGGTGGTGAACCCGGAGGTGGTGATGCCGTCGCTGCCGGGCGCCACGGCGGTGGAAGCTTCCCGTGACCCGGGCCGGCCGGTCGGCCGCCCGACCGGGCGACCCAGTGGCCGTGAGGAGGGCAGCCGATGAGAAGTTCGATGTGGATTGCGGTCGCCGTAGCGGCCCTGCTGGGCCTGCTGGGCTCGGTCTATGTGGTGCGTGAAGACCAGACGGCGATGGTGCTGAACCTGGGCAAGGTGGTCCGTTCGGACATCAAGCCGGGCCTGCACTTCAAACTGCCGGTGGTGGAAACGGTGCGTGTGTTCGATCGCCGCTTCCAGGTGCTGGACACCGCCCCGGCACGTTACTTCACCGCCGAGCAGAAGGACGTCAGCGTCGACTTCTTCGCCATCGGCTACATCTCCAACGTGGGCGACTACTTCCGTGCCACCGGTGGCGACCCGCGCGTGGCCAATGCCCGCCTGGCACCGATCATCACCGATTCGCTGCGCAACCAGATCAACTCGCGCACCCTGCAGCAGCTGGTCTCCGGTGACCGCAGCGAACTGATCGCCGAACAGCTCAAGGGCATCAACGAAGCGGTGGCCGGGCTGGGCATGCAGATGATCGACCTGCGCATCAAGCAGGTGGACCTGCCGACCGACAGCCAGGTGATCAACGACGTGTACGAGCGCATGCGCGCCCAGCGCAAGCAGGAAGCGGCCAAGCTGCGCGCCGAGGGCGAAGAGCAGTCGCTGACCATCCGCGCCCAGGCTGACCGCGACAGCACCGTGCTGATCGCCGAGGCCGAGCGTGATGCCCAGCGCCTGCGCGGTGAAGGCGATGCCGATGCCGCACGCATCTACGGCCAGGCCGGCGCTGCCGACCCGTCGTTCTACGCGTTCTACCGCAGCCTGGAGGCCTACCGTGGCTCCATGACCGACGGTAACGGCGTGATCGTGCTGGACAAGAATGACCCGTTCCTGCAGTACCTGAAGAACGACCGCTGAGTTTCACGCATCACCCACGGGGCCCGGCCAACTGCCGGGCCCCGTGCTTTTTCCGGAGTTCCCCCCATGAAAGACCTGTTCGCCGCCCTCTGCCTGGTGGCGGTGCTGGAAGGGCTGCTGTTGTTTGCCGCGCCGCTGGCCTGGAAGCGCATGGCCGAGCGCCTGCTGGACCTGCCCAGCCCGGCCCTGCGCAGCTTCGGCGGGCTGGTGCTGCTGGCCGGCCTGAGCCTGCTGTGGTGGGCCCGGCACTAGTGGCGGGCCGGGGTCAGAGCCCTTTCCTGCGGAAAGGGATCCGACCCCATCCAGTCGGCTGACCGGCCGGTGAAGCCGTCCGTCGGAAGGGTGGCAGCGGACCCCGGAAACCCGGATAATGCACAAAAGCCGGACGGGCCTCCCCGTTCGGCTTTTTCCGTGTCTGGGCCATCCATCGCCGGCCGCTCCCCGTTTGGAGCCGCCACCCACGCGCTGGCCAGCCCCGCCATGGGTCAACCGTCCGCGGCCCCGATGGCCGCAACAAAATCGAGGAGCCCGTCATGGGTCAGTCTGTCGTAGTGTTGGGTGCCCAGTGGGGCGATGAAGGCAAGGGCAAGATCGTCGATCTGCTTACTGAGGAAATCGGCGCCGTCGTGCGCTTCCAGGGCGGCCACAACGCCGGCCACACGCTGGTCATCAACGGCAAGAAGACCGTCCTGCACCTGATTCCGTCGGGCATCCTGCGTGACGATGCGCTGTGCCTGATCGGCAACGGCGTGGTGATCTCGCCGGCCGCACTGCAGAAGGAAATCGCCGAGCTGGAAACCTCCGGCGTGGAAGTGCGTTCGCGCCTGAAGATCTCCCCGGCCGCGCCGCTGATCATGCCGTACCACATCGCCCTGGACCAGGCGCGCGAGCGCGCTGCCGGTGGCAAGGCGATCGGCACCACCGGTCGCGGCATCGGTCCGGCCTACGAAGACAAGGTGGCGCGTCGCGGCATCCGCATCGCCGACCTGCATTACCCCAAGCAGCTGGAAGAACTGCTGCGCACCGCGCTGGATTACCACAACTTCGTGCTGACCAAGTACCTGGGCACCGAAGCGGTCGATTTCCAGAAGACCTACGACGAAGCGCTGGCCTTCGGCGAATACGTGCAGCCGATGAAGTCCGACGTGGCCGGCATCCTGCATGACCTGCGCAAGCAGGGTAAGCGCGTACTGTTCGAAGGCGCGCAGGGCGCCCTGCTGGACATCGACCACGGCACCTACCCGTACGTCACCAGCTCCAACACCACCGTCGGCGGTGCGCTGGCCGGTACCGGCGTGGGCGCCGATTCGATCGACTACGTGCTGGGCATCGCCAAGGCCTACGCCACCCGCGTCGGCGGCGGCCCGTTCCCGACCGAGCTGGACGATGAAATCGGCCAGGGCATCCGTGACCGCGGCGCCGAATACGGTGCCTCCACCGGTCGCCCGCGTCGCTGCGGCTGGATGGACATTGTGGCGCTGAAGCGCGCCGTGGCCATCAACGGCATCAGCGGCCTGTGCATCACCAAGCTGGACGTGCTGGACGGCATGGAAAAGCTGAAGGTCTGCATTGCCTACGAATACAACGGCAAGCGTACCGAGTACGCGCCGCTGGACGCGCAGGGCTGGGAAGACTGCACCCCGGTGTACCTGGAGTTCCCGGGCTGGAGCGAGAACACCCACGGCATCACCAACTGGGACGACCTGCCGCCGGCCGCACGCGCCTACCTGCGTTCGCTGGAAGAGCTGGCCGGCTGCCCGATCAGCATCGTCTCCACCGGCCCGGACCGCGACCACACCATGGTGCTGCAGGACCCGTTCGCCTGAGCGATTGACCGGTAGCGCCGGGCCATGCCCGGCGTCGTTGCAAGGAGAAGCCCCGCGCAAGCGGGGCTTTTTCGTTACTGTGTGGGCCATGCCTGCAGGGACGTAGCGCAATGACGAGGACAACGGTGAAGGGCGAGACGGTCGCGCGGGTCACCCTGTGGGTGTTGTGGAGCCTGTGGGGGCTGGCCTGCGTTGTGCTGCTGCTGGGCGCGGTCGCCAACCATCTCGCGTCGCGCACGCAGACGGTGCCGCTGCGCTTGCAGCCGGGCGCGTCTGCACAGGTGACGGTCTACCGCTTCATTGATGATCGCCTGCGGCTGCGCCTGCGCTATCTGCCCGAGGCAGCGGATCCGGCGCTGGACCCCACGGTGCGGTTCAGCGTGGAAACCCCCACACAGCAGGCGCAGTTCCGCACCAGCGTACGTGCCGGCCCTCCGACCACGGACGTCGTGCGCCGGCTGGAAACCATCGCGGGCGGGGGACTGTTTGACGCGTACTTCGGTTACGGCCGCGGCGATGCGCTGCCGCGCGGCCGTTCCTGGTTGCGGGTGACCGTGCTGGATGTCGAGCCGGCGCTGGCTGGACGTGCGGCTTCGGTGGAGTTGTTGCCGCCAATGGACGTGCTGAAGCTGACCGATCTGGATTACGTGTGGTTATGGCCATTCTTCTTCTGGCAGCCGCTGGCCTTGGGCCTGCTGATCGTCGGCGCCGGGCTGGCGATCGCCAGCATCGCCCTGCGCCGCTGGCGCCGCCGCGTATCCGCCCGGTAGCGCCGGGCCATGCCTGGCGAGGCACTTGCCAAATACCCAATATGGGCACAATAATGCCCAATATGGGTATATCCGCCGCCACTGCCTCTTCATCCGGCCCCATCGGGTTGGCCGACGCGCTGTTCACCCAGACCCAGCAACGGGTGCTGGCCCTGCTGTTCGGTCAGGACCGCAGCGATTTCAGCATTTCCGAACTGATCAGCGGCAGTGGCGCCGGCTCGGGCGCCGTGCAGCGCGAAGTGGCCAAGCTGGTCGCCAGCGGTCTGGTGAACCAACGCAAGGTGGGCAACCAGAAGCGCTACCGGGCCAACGCGCAGTCGCCCATCTACGCCGAACTGGTGTCGCTGGTGCACAAGACCGTGGGCCTGGCCGGTCCGCTGCGCGATGCATTGCAGCCACTGCAGGACCAGATCACCTGTGCATTCGTGTACGGATCGGTGGCCAAGCGCAGCGACACCGCGCACAGCGACATCGATCTGCTGCTGGTGTCCAATACCTTGGGCTATGCTGAACTGATGGCCGCGCTGGACCCGCTGGAGGCCCGCCTCGGGCGGCCCGTGAACCCGACGCTGTACACGCACGACGAACTGAGCGAGCGCCTGCGCAAAGGCAATGCCTTCCTGCAGCGGGTGCTGGAACAACCCAAGCTGTGGGTGATTGGAGGAAAGGATGACCTCGCCTTTGCAGAACCTGGTGGGGCCGGGTAAGCCGCTTTCGCTGGAGCCGCCGGATGCGCGCGAGATCGAGGGACTGCAGCGTTCCGGCCTGGCGCGCCTGCGCGATGCACGCAACGCCACGCTTTCGCTGGAAAGCCGCTTCGACCTGGCCTACAACGCGGCCCACGCGCTGAGCCTGGCGGCACTGCGCGGGCAGGGCTACCGGCCAAGCAACCGCTACATCGTGTTCCAGTCACTGAAGCACACCTTGGGCGTTGGCCCGGAGGTCTGGCGCGTACTGGACAAGTGCCACCAGCAGCGCAACCTGGCCGAGTACGAGGGCGAGCTGGATGTCAGTGGTCGCCTGGTCGAAGACCTGATTGCCGCGTGCGAGGCGGTGCGGGTTGCTTCTGGGATTTAGAACAATGGATACGGGTTGATCGATTCACCCTTCCACCACTGCTTCTCCGGCCCCAGCACATGCACCTCGAAATGCAGGTGTGGGGCATCGGCGCTGGCATTGCCGGTGCTGCCCACATAACCGATCACATCGCCGCGCTTGATCGCCTGTTTTTCCGCCAGGCCGTCGGCGTAGCGCTGCAGGTGCGCGTAGTAGTAGCACCATTGCCCGCTGGGTTCGAACTGGTAGACGGTCAAGCCACCGCGCTCGCTGTCGAACAGCTTTTCCACTGTACCGTCGGCCACCGCCAGTACCGGCGTGCCGGCCGGCGCCATGATGTCGATGGCATCGTGCACGCGTCCTTCGCTGCGCGCATCGGTGAAGGTGTCACGCAACTGCGCGCGCTGCACGCCCTGCACCGGCAGCAGCAGGCCGATCGGTTGCGCAGCGGCGGCGCCAGCGGTTGGCGCCACGGCAGGCGAGGGCGCCGGCGCAGTGGCCGGCTCGGGCTCAGCCAACACCGCGGGCGCGGCCTGCACCACGGCCTGCGCTGGCGTCGACGCAGGTGCAGGCCCAGCCTCACGCCGCAGCCACCAGCCCAGCCCCAGACCGAGCACCACTCCCAGCACGATCAGCTGCGACAGCCGCATGGCATCACTCCTGCATCACCACGGGCACCGATTCGTCCACCGCATCGGCCACGCGCAGCGCATCCCAGTTGGTCATGCGCACGCAGCCATGCGATTCGGTCTTGCCCACGTGGCCGGGTTCGGGGGTGCCGTGCAGGCCGTAATGCGGCTTGGACAGATCGATCCAGACCCGGCCAACCGGATTGTTCGGGCCCGGCGGCAGCGTCGCCTTCTTGTCGCCCTTGCGGGCATCCCAGAACAGCTTCGGGTTGTAGTGGAACGGCGGGTCGCGGAACACGCCGAGGATCTTCCATTCGCCGATCGGCAGCGGATCGTGCTCGCTGCCGGAGGACACCGGCACCTGCGCGATCACCTTGCCCTGCGCATCCAGCAGCTGCAGGGTGGAATCGGATTTGTCGATCAGCACCTTGGCCGCTTTTGCCAGCGGCGCTGGGGCGATGTTGGGTACCTGGATGCGACTGCCGGCCTTGCCCAGGTCCACGCCGGGGTTCAGCGCTTTCAGCAGCTCGGGTGAGGCGTGGAAGCGCTCGCCCAGCGCTTCTTCCACGCTGGCGTAGCCCAGGGCTTTCAGCTTGGCCTGCGCAGCAGGTGTCTTCGGTACCGGCTGGAACGGCCCGGCCACGTCTTCTTCCGTCAGCGTGTAGCTGGCCAGTGGCGCGGTGGCATCGGCCTGCAGCGCCTTCCAGGTGGCATCGTCCAGTTCACCGGTCACTGTCAGCCCGTGCGCGGCCTGGAAGCCCGACACCGCGCGGCGCTGGTTGCTGCCCACTTCGCCATCGATCTGGCCGGGCGAAAAATTGGCGCGGTCCAGCAGTACCTGTGCGTGCAGCGGCGATCGCAGTGCGGTGTCCGGGCCGGCCTGCTCGGCAATGGGGGCGGGCAGGCCGGCGGGCGGCGCCTGCGCGAACACAGGGCTGGCCAACAGCGAAAGCGCAAGGACGGCTACACGGGGTGAAAGCATGGAAAGCTCCTGCGGGGTACGCATGCACCATGCCTGTGCCCCGCGGCCAGCCTGCGTGAACGCGCCGCCTTGGGTCTGTGAAGCGGGACGGTCAGGGCGTGTCTGCCTTCTCGACCGCAGGCCGCGCAATCCGTTGCAGCTGCAGTACGCCGAACGCCACTTCGGCCGCGGTGAACAGCAGCACGATGCTGCTGGCCCCGTGTACCACGGCGTACACCTGCCAGACAGCAAACAAGCCGCGGGCAACGGCATCCAGGCGTCCCATCAGCACGCTGGGCGCCCACCAGCGCGCCAGTGACCACACCACCACGACCGATCCAAGCAGGTTGGCCAGCAACATGTGCAGGGGGTCCAGCGCCGGCACCGTGCCGGGCAGCGACCACGCGGCGGCCAGCGCGGCCATGGCCGCGTGCACGGCGGCGAAGCCCCAGGGCAGGGCGAAGGGCAGGGTGACCAGCAGGTCGTAGGCGGCGCTGGCACGGACGATACGCAGATAGGAGGGGAGCTGCATGGAGCACTCGTTCGCTGAAAGAGCGCCCACTGTCAGGCCTGAAGTAAACTTCAGGGTCAAGCTTTGTTGGAGCATCCATGCGCATCGGCGAATTGGCCCAGGCCTGCGGGCTGTCCCGCGAAGCACTGCGCTTCTACGAGAAGCAGGGCCTGATCGGCGCCCGCCGGCTGGGCAACGGCTACCGCGACTACCCGCCGGAAACGGCGATGCTGGTGCACTACATCCGCACCGCACAGCAACTGGGCTTCACCCTGGCCGAGATCGGCCAGCGCCTGCCCGCCCTGTGGCAGCAGGAGGACGCCGGCGCACTGCTGGCCATCGCCCTGCAGCAGAAGCTGGCCGATATCGATGCGCGCATCCATGCCCTGAGTGCGCTGCGCGATGACCTGTCCAGCCGCTTGGCCAGTGCCTGCCCGCTGCAGCCCAGCGCTGGCTGAGGTGAGTCGGCTGCACAACGTGAACGGCACCGGAAGCGTTCACACTGCGTGCGTCAAGGCGGCGTGAGGGCAGGCCGATAAGGTCGGACCCCCCCACGTCTTTGGATGCATCGATGAACTACTTGAGGAACGTCAGGGTTGCCTGGCGTCTTGGCCTTGGCTTTGGCCTGCTGTTGCTGCTGGTCGCGGCCGTGGTCGCTACCGGTGCCACCGCCACTGCCGTGCAGAAGCACGCCATGCAGCAGGTTGTGGACGTAAGCGTGGCCAAGGTGCGGCTGCTGTCGGAAATGCTGGACGCCAACAACCAGATGATGGTCGTGCGCCGCGAGATGCTGATCCGCCAGGGCGACGCCCGCGAGGCCGACGAGCAGCGCATTGCCGACCTGGTCAAGCGCTACGAAACCAGCTGGACCCGCTACCAGGCGCTGCCCGGTGATGCCGACGGCAAGGCGATTGGCGAGGCCATCGCGGCAAAGCGCGCCATCGCACGGCCCCTCAACAAGCAGACCAGCGAGCTGATGTCGCAGGGCGATTTCCCCGGCGCGGTGGCCCTGACCCTGGGCCCGGTGCAGGAAGCAGCCAATGGCTGGAACCAGGCCCTGGCCGATGGCGTGGCCTACGAGGAAAAGGAAAGCCGCGAAGCGGCCGCCGAAGCCATCCGCCTGGGCGAGCGCAGCCTGCTGCAGTTGTTGGTGCTGGGCGGCGTTGCGCTGCTGGTCGGCATTGCGGCCTCGGTGATGATCGGTCGCAGCATGACCGCGCCGCTGGCGCGTGCCGTGCAGTTGGCCCAGCGCCTGTCCAAGGGCGAACTGGACCAGGAATTCCGCCTGGGTGGCCGCGATGAGCTGACCCAGCTGGGCGAGGCCATGGCCAGCGTGCGGCAGAGCGTACAGGCCGCCATCGGCGCGCAGCTGCAGATGGCCGAGCAGCACGAGGCCGGCGCGATCCGTTACCGCATGGACGCAAGCGCCTTCCCCGGCGACTTCGGCCGCATGGTGCAGGCCACCAACACGCTGGTGGAATCGCACGTGCAGGTGGAACTGCTGATGGCCGAGGTCATGCAGCGCTACGCGATTGGCGATCTCAGCCGCGACCTGCCGCAGTACCCGGGCGAGAAGGGCGAATTCACCCGCACCCTGGCCGCGGTGAAGCAGAGCCTGATGGCCATCAGTGCGCAGATCGATGGTCTGGCCCGTGCAGCGGGCGCCGGCGATTTCAGCGTGCGTGGCGATGCCGCCGCGTTCCAGTTCCAGTACCAGGCCATGGTCGAGCATCTGAACGCGATGATGGCCAGCTCGCAGTCCAGCATTTCCGACGTGTCCGACGTGCTGCAGGCCATTGCCCAGGGCGATCTGACCGCGCGCATGGACGGCCAGTACCAGGGCGTGTTCGCGCGCATGCGCGACGATGCCAACACCACCACCGCACAGCTGACCGGCATCGTGCGCGGCATCCAGGATGCCGCCGGCAGCATCAACAACGCGGCGCAGGAACTGGCCGCCGGCAACAGTGACCTGTCGCGCCGTACCGAACAGCAGGCAGCGAATCTGGAAGAAGCAGCGGCTTCGATGGAAGAGCTGACCTCGACCGTGCGCCAGAATGCCGAGCTGGCCCGCCAGGCCGACAGCGAAGCCCATGCGGCCGGTGCCGCGGTGCGTGCCACCGAGCAGGCCATGGCGCAGATGGCAACGGTGATGGGTGAGATCGACCAGTCCTCGGCACGCATTTCGGAAATCTCCGCCACCATCGACGGCATCGCGTTCCAGACCAATATCCTGGCGCTGAACGCCGCCGTGGAAGCAGCGCGTGCCGGCGAGCAGGGGCGTGGCTTTGCCGTGGTGGCCAGTGAAGTGCGCACCCTGGCCCAGCGTGCCGGCGTGGCCGCCAAGGAGATCAAGGAGCTGATCGACGATTCGGCGGCCAAGGTACGCAGCGGCCTGGACGTGACGGTGGAGTCGCAGGCCGCCATTGCCCGCCTGGCCCAGGCCAGCGCACGCACCAACCAGCTGATGAGCGATATTGCCGCGGCCAGCAAGGAACAGGCGGCCGGTATCGAGCAGGTCAACCAGGTGGTGGTGCAGATGGACCAGGTGACCCAGCAGAACGCGGCGCTGGTGGAAGAAGCCACCGCAGCCAGCCGCGCGCTGGAAGAGCAGGCCGAGGCGCTGGCCACGTCGGTGGCGGTGTTCCAGTTGGAGCAGGGCGGTGCAGCCCGCCCCGCGGTGGCGCGCGCGGCCTGACCGGCCGCCCCCGGTAGGGTCGAGCTTGCTCGACGCTACCGGGACTGCGGCGGTCAAGAACGTAGAGTCGAGCTTGCTCGACTGCTCTTGATCTACCCACGCAGGCAGTCGAGCAAGCTCGACTCTACCGCCGGGCGCCGTTTTCGGCGATGCTCGGGGGCAAAGGGGGATCGCGCATGGACAGCAGGGAACCGGAACCGGCCTATGGCGATGTGCCGCGGCTGCAGGATATCGAGGTCGTGGCCGTTGCCGCGCGGGAACCACCGACCGACTGGTCGATGCTGCCGCTGACCCGTGGCGACGATGATTCCCTGGTGATGCGGGCCCTGCGGCGCATGCGCCGCGAACCGGCGCTGCTGTTCACCGTGGCCTATCTGCTGGTGTCACTGCTGGGCCTGTGGTGCAGTTTCTGGTTCTACCAGGGCTTTGAACTGTCGATTCTGGATTACATGCAGCCCAGCGACTTCCTGGTGGCCGGCATGCGCGACCCCGCCTACGTGCTGTTGCTGCTGCTGGGCGTGTTGCTGGTGCTGCTGGTCAGCTGGCCCGACACCCTGCGCGCGCGCAACGCGGCCAAGCTGCAGACGCTGCGCCAGCGCAGCATGCTGTGGCGGGTGGTGCTGTCGCGCTCGGTGCTGACCAGCTGGGATGGAGTGGGGCTGCGCGCCCTCACCGCGATGACCTTGGGTGTGGCCGGGTTCATGGCCGTCGGCGCAGCGAACTATGTGATGGTGCGCGGCGAGCAGATCCGCAACCACGGGCGCGGCGAAGTCGTGCAACTGCAGCTCAATGGCGATGCAGCACCGTTGCCGGGCACCGCACGCCTGCTCGGTTCCAGCAGCGCCTTCCTGTTCGTCTGGTGGCCACAGCAGCGGCGCGCCGAAGCGATTCCGATCGCCGCCGTGCGCAAGCTGCAGGCGCTGCCGGTGGCGGTGCGCACGCCGGCGCCGGCCGCACCCGCGCCGGGGGCGCCACGTTGACCGGCCCGGTGCCGCCCTGCCTGGTGATGCTGCCGGGGCTGGATGGCACCGGCCACCTGTCGATCGCGTTCCTGGCCGCCGTCCGCGCGCACGGTGTGCCCACCCGCGCGCTGGCCCTGCCCAGCAACGGCCCGCAGGACTACGCCAGCCTGCTGCAGCTGCTGCGCCCGCAGCTGCCCAGCCAGCCGTTCGTGCTGCTGGGTGAATCCTTCGCCGGCCCGTTGGCCATGCAGTTGGCGGCCGAGGCGCCACCCGCGCTGCGCGGACTGGCACTGTGCACCACCTTCGCGCGCCGGCCGTTGCCGGTTCCGGCTGCCGGTGCAGCGTTGCTCGCGCCCGCCTGGCCACTGCCGGCGTGGCCGATGCCACCGTTGCTGCTGCTGTCGCGGCTCTTGTTGGGGCGCTGGCGCAGCCGGCAGACCGTGCGTGAGCTGCGCCTGGCGCTGGCCCAGGTGCCAGCAGCCACGCTGCGCCAGCGTGCTGCCGCCACCCTGCGCGTGGATGCGCGCCAGGCACTGCCGCGCATCGCGGTGCCCACGTTGTGCCTGCAGGCCCGCCAGGATCGCCTGCTGTGGCCGCCCAGCGTGGCCGAACTGCAGGCGCTGCTGCCGGACGCCCGGCATGTCACCCTGGAAGGGCCACACCTGCTGCTGCAGGCGCGCACCGACGCGGCCGCCACCGTGGTGTCCAGTTGGGTGAAGGCCCTGCCGGGCTGACGCGCCGTTCGCTAGCGGTGGTCCTTGCGCCCACTGCCACTGCGCTTGCCACCGCCGTCCTGCTTGTTCACGGTGGCCCAGGCAATACGCTCGGCCGTGCTCTTGCTGGCGCCCCGCTCGCGTTCGCTTTCTTCGATGTGCGCGGCCTGGCGCTTCTGCTTGTCGGTGTACGCGGATTTGTCACCCTGGGACATGTCGTTTCTCCGGGAAGGAAGATTCAGGCCAGCAGGCGCAGCTTGGGTTCGCGCGCCCATTGGCGGGTGGCCGCGGCAGCCAGGAAACCCTTGGCGTTCTCGGCCTCGACGATGCCGGCATCGTTGCCCACGCGCGCGGCCTTCAACAGCGCCTGGCCACCGGCATCGCTGGCGATCGCCTTCAGATGGGCCCAGGCATGGCTGACGAACTCCACGGCGGCCGCTTCCTTGACCAGCCCCTTGGCCGCGTCTGCGCTGAGCACCACCGCCACCGCATCGAACAGCACCGACGGCGTGCCGGCCAACTGGCCGTCGGCGGCCTGCACCTTGCCGTCGCTCAGGCGCGCACCGCCTACCTTCGGCGCGACCAGCTTCACCTCGGCGCCGGCCTTCTGTGCGGCCTTGCGCAGGCTGGCGATCAACCCCGCGTCCGAGCCTTCGTCGAACAGGATGCCGATGCAGCGCCCCTGCAGCGTGTCCTTGGTACGGCCGATGATGCGCACTTCGGGCACGGCGGGCATGTCGCGTGCCGGTGTTGCGGTCGGCGCAGGTTCGGGCAGGTCTGCCAGCGCCAGTCCGTCGGCCACGCGTTTGGCCAGCGACTCATCGATGTTGCGCAGGTGGCTGACGGTGCGCACGCGCACCTTCAGCGTTTCCACCTTCGACAGTTCAAACACCAGGGACGAGGCGAGGTGTGCCTGCTCTGGCTTTTCCAGGCTGCGGAAGAACGCCCGCGCCTGGCTGTAGTGGTCGGCGAAGCTCTCCGCACGGGTGCGCCCTTTGCGTCCGTCGTCGGCCGTGGCGTGGCTGCGGAAACCGGCCTGCGTCTCGCGCGGGCTGTTGTCTTCCAGCGAACTGGGGTCATACGCCACGCGCCCCTTCGGCACCTGCATCTGCATGTGCCCATCGCGCTGGTGGTTGGCGAAGGGGCACTTGGGCGCATTGACCGGAATCTGATGGAAGTTCGGGCCGCCCAGCCGGGTCAGCTGCGTATCCAGGTACGAGAACAACCGGCCCTGCAGCAGCGGGTCGTTGCTGAAGTCGATGCCCGGCGGCACATTGGCCGGGCAGAAGGCCACCTGTTCGGTTTCGGCAAAGAAGTTGTCCGGCCAGCGGTCCAGCACCATCCTGCCGATCACCTGCAGCGGCACCAGCGATTCGGGAATGATCTTGGTCGGGTCCAGGTGGTCGAACGGGAACGACTCGGCGTCTTCCTCACTGAACAGCTGCACGGCCAGTTCCCATTCGGGGAAGTCGCCGCGTTGGATGGCCTCGAACAGGTCGCGACGGTGGAAGTCATTGTCGGCGGCCTGCAGCTTCACCGCTTCGTCCCAGACGGTGGACTGGATGCCCAGTTTCGGCCGCCAGTGGAACTTGACGAAGGTGGAATCGCCGGCCTCGTTCAACAGGCGGAAGCTGTGCACGCCGAAGCCTTCGATCATGCGCAGCGACCGCGGAATGGCGCGATCGCTCATCGCCCACATGATCATGTGCATCGATTCGGGCATCAGCGAAATGAAATCCCAGAACGTATCGTGCGCGCTGCCGGCCTGCGGGTAGCCGCGGTCCGGCTCCATTTTCACCGCGTGCACCAGGTCGGGGAATTTCATCGCGTCCTGAATGAAGAACACCGGGATGTTGTTGCCGACCAGGTCCCAGTTGCCTTCCGGCGTGTAGAACTTCACCGCGAAGCCGCGCACATCGCGTGGGGTATCGACCGAGCCGGCACCGCCGGCCACGGTGGAGAAGCGGGTGAACACCGGCGTCTTCGTGCCCACCTCGGTGAGCACGCGGGCGCGGGTGTACTTGCCCAGCGACGTGGTCAACTGGAAATAGCCATGGGCCGCAGTGCCGCGCGCATGCACGATGCGTTCGGGAATGCGCTCATGGTCGAAGTGGGTGATCTTCTCGCGGAGGATGAAATCCTCCAGCAGGGTGGGGCCGCGCGGCCCCTGGCGCAGCGAATTCTGGTTGTCGGCCACCGCGATACCCTGGGCGGTGGTCATGGCCGGGTGCGTGCCACCGGCCTGCAGGTGCAGTTCGTCACCCTCGCCGCGCGGCGGGTTCTGGGTCTTCTGCGACGGGGCGGTTGCGCGCTTGCCGGTGGGCTTGCTGGCGGCCATCAGGGTGTCTCCGGGGTACGAGGGGGCAGGGCATGACAGTCGCGCCCTGTCCGTTAACCCACGGTCCGCCGCGGGTGAACGTACGGGCAAAAGCCGGCTCGGGTATGCTTGCCGCATGCGAGTCGAGCCCACCGACATCGAAGCCCTGTTCGACGCCATTCCGGACGTGCTGTTCTTCATGAAGGACCGGCAGGGGCGCTATACCCACGTCAACCAGACCATGCTGCGGCGGCTGGGGCTGCGTGCGCGCAAGGACGTGATCGGGCGCACTGCCGCCGAGATCTATCCCACCGGCCTGAGCGCCGACTACGTGGACCAGGACGCGCGCGTGCTGGGCGGTGAAGTGATCGAGAACCTGATGGAACTGCACCTGTTCGCCAACCGCGAGCCGGGCTGGTGCCTGACCTGCAAGCGGCCGCTGCTGGTGGAGGGGCAGATCCAGGGCCTGATCGGCATCTCCCGCGACCTGGGGCAGAAGGACAGCCTGGGCGCGCAGTACGAACAGCTGCGGCTGGCGCTGGCGCATCTGAACGCGCACTACGCCGAAAACGTGCGCATGCAGACCCTGCTGGACATCACCGGCTTCTCGCTGTCCAAGCTCGAGCGCAGCTTCCGCAAGGTGTTCCAGATGACCCCGCAGCAGGTGCTGACCCGCCTGCGCATCCAGATGGCCATGCACCTGCTGCACGGCCAGGACAGCATTGCCTGCATCGGCCAGGCCTGTGGGTTCAGTGACCAGAGCGCGTTCACCCGTAAATTCAAGGCGGAAACCGGCTTTTCGCCGCGCGCCTACCGGGCCCGCATCGGCGAACCGCTGCCGGCCTGAGTGCCCTGCTGCACTGTGCCTATCCCGCCGGGTGGGGGACAATGTAAGGTGTCGCCCCTGTAGCCGCCGCCAGCCCTGCCGATGCCCGCCAACCCTTCTTCGACCGCTTCGTCCTCGCGCCTGGGCCATTCGCTCAAGCCGCGCCAGCTGATCATGATGGGCCTGGGCAGCGCGATCGGCGCCGGGCTGTTCCTGGGCTCCGGTGTGGGCGTGCAGGCGGCCGGGCCGGCGGTACTGGTGTCCTACCTGGTGGCCGGCGCGCTGGTGATCATCGTGATGAACGCCCTGGGCGAGATGGCCGCGGCCAAGCCGACCAGCGGTGCGTTCTCGGTGTATGCCGCCGATGCCATGGGTGCCACTGCCGGTGCCACCGTGGGCTGGCTGTGGTGGGTGCAGCTGGTGATCGTGATCGCTGCCGAGGCGGTGGGCGCGGCCGGGCTGCTGGCCACCGTCTGGCCGGCGGTACCGGTACCAATGGCTGCGCTGGCCTTCATGCTGTTCTTCACCGCCATCAACCTGTTGGGGGTGAAGAACTTCGGCGAGTTCGAGTTCTGGTTCGCCATCCTGAAAGTCGCCGCGATCCTGGCCTTCATCGCCATCGGCATCGCCCTGCTGATGGGCTGGCTGCCGCAGGTCACCTCGCCGGGGCTGAGCAACTTCACCCAGCACGGGGGCTTCGCGCCCAAGGGCCTGGCCGGTATCGGTGCGGCCCTGCTGGTGGTGGTGTTCGCCTTTGGCGGCACCGAGATCGTGGCGGTGGCCGCCGCGGAAACCGAAGACCCCGAGCGCAGCATCGCCCGCGCGATCCGTACCGTGGCCTGGCGCATCCTGGTGTTCTACATCGGTTCGCTCAGCGTCATCATCGCGGTGGTGCCGTGGAACAGCGAGTCGCTGAAATCGCCGTTTGCCGCCGTGCTGCAGGTCGCCAACATTCCGGGCGCGGCCACGGCCATCACCCTGATCGCGGTTATTGCCCTGCTGTCGGCGCTCAATGCCAACCTGTACGGCGCCTCGCGCATGATCTTCTCGCTGGCCCAGCGCCGCGAAGCGCCGGCCGTGCTGGGTTGGACCGACCCGCGCCAGGTGCCGGTGATCGCCGTGCTGGCCAGCGTGCTGTTCGGCTTTGCAGCGACCATCATGGAACTGCTGTTCCCGGACAAGGTGCTGCCGGTGCTGCTGAATATCGTCGGCTCCACCTGCCTGCTGGTATGGACGCTGTCGCTGGTCTCGCAGCTGGTGCTGCGCCGCCGTGCCGACCGCCTGGGCACGCGCCTGCCGTTCCGCATGGCCGGTTTCCCGTGGCTGACGGTGTGCGCGCTGGCCATCCTGGCGCTGATCTTCGGCCTGCTGCTCAGCGAAGCGCAGACCCGTCTGCAGTTCCTGTCCATGGTGGCGCTGACGGCGACCATCGCGGCCGGCAGCGCGATCGCACGGCGCCTGCGCGAGGCCTGACCGCCGCCATTGGATCGAAGCCGCCGGGCGTGGCCCGGCGCGACCGATACATGCTGCCTACATCTGCGGTGCGATCCTGATTGCCTGGGTCCTGAGCGACCCGTCGAACAGGAGCACCGCATGCTGCGCAGCCGTCCTTTCCTGATGTTCACCGGCCAGGCCGAGGCCGCCCTGGCGCTGTACGCCGAAGCCTTCGCCGATTTCCGCCTGCTGGCCCTGCAGCGCCACCCGGAAGGCGCCGGCGCGGGCGTGCCGGGGCAGGTGCGGCAGGCGATCTTCCTGCTGGGTGGCACCCACTACCTGTGCTTCGACAGCCTGGACGTGCACGATTTCACCTTCAGCCCGTCGATTTCGCTGTTCGTGGAATGTTCCGGCGCCGAGCAGTTCGAGCGTGCGGCGCGGGTGCTGGGCGAGGGCGGGCACTGGCTGATGCCGGTGGGCGATTACGATTTCAGCAACCGCTATGGCTGGGTGCAGGACCGCTTCGGCGTGTCGTGGCAGTTGAGCCTGGGGCAGATGCCGGACCCGTGATCGGATTATTGTGGGTGTGGACCGATCCTTGTGGGTGTGGACC
This sequence comes from Stenotrophomonas sp. YAU14A_MKIMI4_1, assembly GCF_003086855.1. Lineage (NCBI taxonomy): Bacteria > Pseudomonadati > Pseudomonadota > Gammaproteobacteria > Lysobacterales > Lysobacteraceae > Stenotrophomonas > Stenotrophomonas sp. YAU14A_MKIMI4_1. The sequence goes on along the minus strand of NZ_CP025998.1, from coordinate 3,225,281 downwards.
TTGGTCCACACGCCCTTCAACAAACGGCCCGCTTGCGCGGGCCGTTCGCGGTGAAGCAGTCGAGCAAGCTCGACTCTACGTGCAGCACCGCTTCGGCGTGTCGTGGCAGTTGAGCCTGGGGCAGATGCCGGGCCCGTGAGTCCACGGCATCCACGCATGGCGTGGATCTACTCCAGGATGCCGGCAGTAGATCCACGCCATGCGTGGATGCAAACGAAAACGGCCCGCTTGCGCGGGCCGTTTGTCGATCATGCTTCGACTTCGTCGTCCTTGTAGGCATCGACCGGGATGCAGGCGCACATCACGTTCTTGTCGCCGTACACGTTGTCCACGCGTGCCACCGGCGGCCAGTACTTCTGCAGCTTCAGGCTGGGCAGCGGGAAAGCTGCCAGTTCGCGCGGGTAAGCGTGGGTCCACTCGCTGGCCGTCACCGCAGTGGCGGTGTGCGGGGCGTTCTTCAGCGGGTTGTCCTCGCGGTCCAGGCGGCCGTCTTCGATCGCACGGATTTCCTCGCGGATCTGGATCATCGCGTCGATGAAGCGGTCCAGCTCGTGCAGCGATTCGCTTTCGGTCGGTTCGACCATCAGCGTGCCGGCCACCGGGAAGCTCAGGGTGGGGGCATGGAAGCCGAAGTCGATCAGGCGCTTGGCCACGTCTTCGGCGCCCACGCCGCTGGTCTTCTCCAGCGGGCGCACGTCCAGGATGCACTCGTGTGCCACCAGGCCGTTGCGGCCGGTGTACAGGGTCTTGAAGTGCGGGGCCAGGCGCTTGGCGATGTAGTTGGCGTTGAGCTGCGCCACCTGGGTGGCCTTGCGCAGGCCTTCGGTGCCCATCATGGCGATGTACATCCAGCTGATCGGCAGGATCGAGGCGCTGCCGAAGCTGGCCGCGCTGACCATGCCGACCGGGCCGTTGTCACCCAGCTTGCCCGGCAGGAACGGGGCCAGGTGTTCCTTCACCGCGCACGGGCCCACGCCCGGGCCACCGCCGCCGTGCGGAATGCAGAAGGTCTTGTGCAGGTTCAGGTGGGACACGTCCGAACCCCACTTGCCCGGCTTGGCCACGCCCACCAGGGCGTTCATGTTGGCGCCGTCGGTGTACACCTGGCCGCCGTGCTGGTGGATGATCTCGCAGATCTCGACCACTTCCTCTTCGAACACGCCGTGCGTGGACGGGTAGGTGATCATGATCGCGGCCAGGCGGTCGCTGTACTTTTCGGCATTGACGCGGATGTCTTCAACATCGACGTTGCCGTTGGCATCGGTCTTGGTGACCACGACCTTCATGCCGCACATCTGCGCCGAGGCCGGGTTGGTGCCGTGCGCCGAATCCGGAATCAGGCAGATGTCGCGGTGGCCTTCGCCGCGCGAGCGGTGGTAGGCGCGAATGGCGAGCAGGCCGGCGTACTCACCCTGCGCGCCGGAGTTCGGCTGCAGGCTGACCGCATCGTAGCCGGTGCATTCCACCAGCATGGCTTCCAGCGATTCGATCAGTTCCTTGTAGCCCAGCGCCTGGTCGGCCGGCACCAGCGGGTGGATCTGCGAGAACTCCGGCCAGGTGACCGGGATCATTTCGGCGGTGGCGTTGAGCTTCATGGTGCACGAGCCCAGCGGGATCATCGTGCGGTCCATCGCCAGGTCCTTGTCGGCCAGCGAACGCAGGTAGCGCAGCAGTTCGTGCTCGCTGTGGTGGGTGTTGAACACCGGGTGGGTCAGGAACGCGGACTGGCGCAGCAGGCCGGCCGGCAGCGCGTCGGCGGTGCTGGCGTCCAGCGCTTCCACATCCAGGCCGGCACCGAACACGGCGGCCAGGGCCACGATGTCGGCGCGGGTGGTGGTCTCGTCCAGGCTGATGCCCACCGAATCGCTGTCGATCGCGCGCAGGTTGTAGCCGGCGGCACGTGCCTTGGCGTGGATCTCATCGGCGTGCACGCCGGTGATGTGCAGGGTGTCGAAGAAGTCGCCACCGACCTGCACGCCGGCGTTGCGCAGCGCCGCGGCCAGGATCGAGGCCAGGCGGTGGGTGCGGCGGGCGATGCGGGTCAGGCCATCCGGGCCGTGGTAGACGGCGTACATGGACGCCATCACCGCCAGCAGCACCTGCGCGGTGCAGATGTTGGAGGTGGCCTTCTCGCGGCGGATGTGCTGCTCGCGGGTCTGCAGGGTCAGGCGGTAGGCCGGGTTGCCCTGCGCATCGATGGACACGCCGATCAGGCGGCCCGGCATCGAGCGCTTGTAGGCATCGCGGCAGGCCATGAAGGCCGCATGCGGGCCACCGAAGCCGAACGGCACGCCAAAGCGCTGGCTGTTGCCGACCACGATGTCCGCGCCCCATTCGCCCGGGGCGGCCAGCAGGGTCAGCGCCAGCAGGTCGGTGGCCACGGCCACCAGGCCGCCACGCGCGTGCACGGCATCGACCAGCGCCTTGTAGTCGCCCACCTGGCCGAAGGTGTCCGGGTACTGCAGCAGCAGGCCGAAGGCTTCGGCTTCCAGTGCTTCGGCCGGGGTGCCCACGCGCAGCACGATGCCCATCGGCTCGGCGCGCGTGCGCAGCAGTTCCAGGGTCTGCGGGTGCACGGCGTCGTGCACGAAGAAGGTGTCCGACTTCGACTTGGCCGAACGCTTGGCCAGGGTCATCGCTTCAGCGGCGGCGGTGGCTTCGTCCAGCAGCGAGGCGTTGGCGATCTCCATGCCGGTCAGGTCGGCGCACAGGGTCTGGAAGTTGATCAGCGCTTCCATGCGGCCCTGCGAGATTTCCGCCTGGTAGGGGGTGTAGGCGGTGTACCAGGCCGGGTTTTCCAGGATGTTGCGCAGGATCACGTTCGGCGTGTGGGTGCCGTAGTAGCCCTGGCCGATGAAGCTGCGCAGCACGGTGTTCTTGTCGGCGATCGCACGGATCTTGGCCAGTGCCTGCACTTCGGTGATCGATTCGGGCAGGGCCAGCGGCGCGGGCGACTTGATCTTCGCCGGCACGATGGCATCGGTCATCGCATCCAGCGTGGCGTGGCCGACCACGTCGAGCATCTGCGCGATCTCGGCGTCGTTGGGGCCGATGTGGCGTTCAACGAACGCGCTGTGGTGCTCGAGCTCACGCAGGGAGGGGGTGTTCTGGGACATGGCGAAGGATCCGTCAGGGAAGGGCACACGCACGGGCACAAGCCGCCGGTCGGCGGTCTGCGGGGCGCCCCTCTGTCCTTTTGCCTGAGAGTTTAGAAGCGCGGAAAACCGCAGCTTCGTGCCCCTTCGGCGCCGGATCGAACCGGTCTCTCCAGAGTTGTGTTACGGGTGGTATCGGGCCTGAGCGATTACGGGCGTTGCGCCTTCGGCAGCGGTGTTCCGCTTCTCCCACCGTGTTGCCCGCCGATTATAGCCGGTTGCCGGGCTGGCGCAGTGGGTCGCGGCCGCGTTGACGGGGCTGAATGGAGGATGGCCCTGACCGTGACCGGCCGCGTTCATCCATGGCGCCGGCAGGCCCGGGCGCCTATCATGGTCGGACTCTCGTATTCATCTGGCGCCGTCCCTGCCACGGGGAAGCGGCGCCTGCCGTGCATGCTGCGCACGGCCCTGCCGGACGCCCGCCGATGACCGCCGCTGTTGCACCTTCCACCCGTCGCATGGCTCTGCTGCTGGCCGGCCTGGCCATGTTCGGGCCGTTCTCCATCGACACCATCTTCCCGGCCTTCCCGCAGCTGGCCCAGCGCCTGGCCGTGGATGAAGTGGCGGTGCAGCAGACCATCAGCGTGTACCTGCTGTTCTACGGCCTGATGAGCCTGGCCCACGGCCCGCTGTCCGACGCCTGGGGGCGCAAGCGGGTGATCCTGGGCGGCCTGGTGGTGTTCGTCGGCGCCTCGGTGGGCTGCGCGCTGTCCACCGATCTGAGCACGCTTCTGGTGTTCCGCGCCGTGCAGGGCCTGTCGGCCGGTGTGGGCATGATCGTCGGCCGCGCGGTCATCCGCGATCTGTACCACGGCCATGACGCGCAGCGGCTGATGAGCCAGGTGTCCATGCTGTTCGGCATCGCCCCGGCCATCGCACCGATCATCGGCGGCTGGATCCTGCTCAGCGGCGCCGGCTGGCCGCTGATCTTCTGGTTCCTGGTGGTGTTCTCGCTGCTGCTGCTGGTGGCCACGGCGCGTTTCCTGCCCGAAACCCACCCCGTGGACGCCCGCGTACCGCTGTCCCCGCGCGGCCTGCTGCGCGACTACGTGCGCATCGGCTTCAACCCGCGCTTCCTGCGCCTGGCGCTGGCCGGCAGCATCAACTTCGGCGGCATCTTCCTGTACATCGCCTCGGCGCCGGTGTTCGTGATGCAGCACCTGCACCTGGGCGAAGGTGGCTTTGCCTGGTTGTTCATCCCCACCATCGGCGGCATGACCCTGGGCTCGTTCCTGTCCGGGCGCATGGCCGGGCGTACCCTGCCGACCCGCCAGATCAGCATCGGTTTCACCCTGTGCGCGCTGTCGGCGCTGCTGAACATCGGTTACGTGGCGCTGGCGCCGCAGCTGGCGCTGCCCTGGGCGGTGCTGCCGATCTTCCTGGGCGGCACCGGCATGGCGCTGATCTTCCCGATCCTGGCCCTGGCGGTGCTGGATATGTACCCGCACCAGCGCGGCCTGGCCTCGTCGCTGCAGGCCTTCGTGCAGCTGATGATCAGCACCGTGGTGGCCGGCGTGGTCTCGCCGCTGCTCAGTGCCAGCCCCCTGCACCTGGCGCTGGGCCAGGCCGGTTTCTTCGCCGCCGGCTTCGTGTTCTGGTACTGGGAACACCTGCGCCAGCGCACCCTGCAGGCACCTGTCCAGGAGCAGCCGCCGCTGGCGTGAAGCGGCGCGGCGGCCGGGCTGGGTTATTCTTGCGCCCCCTTGCTGTGCGATACGACCCCCATGTCCACCACGTCCAAGATCCGCCGCGACCAGCGTCGCCGCCAGGAAAAGCAGGCTGCCAACAAGGCGGCGGCCACCGCTTCGCCGGTCGAACCGCATGCCGAACTACGCGATCCGCAGCGTGCCCTGCTGGCCGGCGTGGTCCGCCGCGATGGCGAATGGGTGCTGGGCATGGATGGCCGCATTGCCGGCCAGACCCACAGCGCCGCGCACGTGCTGGCCATGATCATGCAGGCCGGTGAGCTGCACGAGCGCAATGGCACGCCGGTGCGCCTGATCTATTCCGATGCGCTGCGCGATGCGGCGCAGGCCGAAGTGCAGGAGAAGGGGCAGACCTTCGACGAGTTCAAGGCCGAGCTGGCCGCGGTGATGGCGGCGAAGAAGGGCAGCTGATCGTGCATTGCGGTAGCGCCGGGCCATGCCCGGCGAGAATGAAAGGGGCGGATCCTCGCGGATCCGCCCCTTTCCGTTTTACTTCGCCGGCGCCGCGCTGGCCTGCCAGCCGCACATCTGGCCTTCGTTCTGCTGCTTCAGCCACTCGTTGACCGGGGTGAAGTACTCGATCATCGGGCCGGCATCGAGCTTGTCGCTGCCGGTCAGCTCCTTCAGCGTGGCCTGCCACGGCTGGCTGGCACCCTTGCTCAGCATCGCCCAGTACTTCTGCCCGGCTTCCTTGTTGCCGTAGAAGGTGCACTCATGCAGCGGGCCCTTGTAGCCGGCCGCATCGCACAGGCCCTTGTAGAACTGGAACTGCAGGATGCGGGCCAGGAAGTAGCGGGTGTACGGGGTGTTGCCCGGCACGTGGTACTTGGCGCCCGGATCGAAGAACTCCTCACCGCGCGCGCTGGCCGGGGCCACGCCCTGGTACTTGGCCTTCAGGTCCCACCAGGCCTTGTTGTAGTTGTCCGCGGTGATCGAACCGTCGAACACGCCCCAGCGCCAGCGGTCGATCATCAGGCCGAACGGCAGGAACGAAACGCCCGACAGCGCCATGCGCATCTGGTTGTTGATCACCGCTTCGCGGCTTTCGGTCGGGGCATCGACCAGGCCGATCGAGCTGAGGTACTTGGGCGTCATCGCCAGCACGATGGTGTCGCCGATCGCTTCGTGGAAGCCATCATTGGCACCGCCCTGGAACAGCGGCGGCAGCGGGTTGTAGGCCAGATCGTAATAGATGTGGCCCAGCTCGTGGTAGATGGTGGTGAAGTTCTCTTCGTTGGGCTTGATGCACATCTTGGTGCGCACATCGCCTTCCATGTTCATGTCCCAGGCGCTGGCGTGGCAGACCACGTCGCGGTCGTCGGGCTTGATGAACTGGGTCTTGTCCCAGTACGACTGCGGCAGCGAAGGCATGCCCAGCGAGACGTAGAAGTCCTGGGCGCGTTCGGTCATCTGCCGTGCGGTGCGCAGCTCGGCTTCACGCTGTGCCTTGTAGCGCGCCGTCACATCGGCGTCCTTGCCGGCCTTGTCCAGCGCCGCGCTCAGGTTGGTCTGGTACTGCTTTTCCAGCGCGGCGGTGATGTCCAGGCTGCCGGCACCGGGGTAGGGTTCCAGCTGGTCCCACAGGTTCGACCAGTCCTGCTGCCACATGTTGCCCAGCAGGTGCGCGGCGATCAGGCCGTTGCCCACTTCGGCCTTGTCCTTGCCATAGGTCTTGTCCAGCTTGCCGCGGGTGTAGCAGTGCAGCTGCTCGTACATCGGCTTGACCTGTTCCCACAGGCGGTCGGTTTCCGGCCCGATCTGCTCAGGCGGCATGTCGTAGCCGCTGCGCCACATCTGCCCGGCATCGCTGAAGCCCATGCCCTTGGCGCCTTCGTTCACCAGGCTGACGAACTGCTGGTAGTCGCCGCGCATGCCTTTGGTGGTGCTGTGCCAGCCCTGCCAGGCGTCCAGTTGCTTGTCATAGTCGCGGCTGCGCGACAGCACCTGTTCCAGGTCGCCCAGCTGGCGGCAGGAGGCCGGATCGTTGGCGTCGGTGCAGTACTTGCCGGCGCCGTAGCTGCCTTCCATGCGGGTGGCGATCTGGGTCAGCTGGGCCAGCTTGGCGGCATCGCGCGGTGCCGGCATCGACGACATCAGCTTCAGCAGGTGGATGGCGCGCTTGCTGTCTTCGCTCATCGGCTGGCCTTCGAACTTGGCGGCCTGTTCGATCCAGCTGTTGAGCTGGGTCAGCGAGCGTTCGTTGGCCTTGGCGGCGATGCGTTCGGAATCGCTGTTGATGTAGGTGGACGACAGCCACTGCGCCGAGGTCATCTCGGGGTAGGCGGCCTTGTATTCAGCGTTGATGCGGGCAACGAACTGGTCGGCGGTTTCCCCGGCCGGCGCGCTGGGGGCGGCGGCTTCAGAACCGGGGGTAGCTTCCTTCTTGCAGGCAACCAGGGCCAGCGTGGCGGCGGCGATTGCCGAGGCCAGCAGCAGATGGCGGTGTTTCACGGGTAGTCCTTGGGTGGTGAACGACGGCCGAAGGCTAGTGGGCGGCCGCAGCCACCGCAAGTGGCAAATGTCCGGCAGGGCTGCGCCCTGCACCCGCTCAATGCAACGGCAACGGCAACGGCAAAGGCAACGGCAACGTCAAAAGCTGGGTATCCGTGGGGTGGCGGGGTGGGTCCGGTCGAGGGGGACGCCGTAAATACATCCATGTAGGCTCGGTCGCGCCATCCATGGCGCTCACGCCCCCTCGACCGGACCCACCCCACCTTCGACAGTTTCCTGCGTTCTGTCGGAATGACTGGGTCGGATCCCGTTGCTGCGCAACGGGCTCTGACCCCAGATTTATTTGGATATCCGACAGATTTCATCCACGCATGGCGTGGATCTACTGACCACCGGCTAACTGTCAGAGGTGGGGCGGTGTCGGATTGCGGGGTGTCCGCGGCATGGGTGCCGCGGCCAAGCCTACACGGACGTACTTGCGGCGTCCCCGCAATCCGACACCGCCCCGCCACCCCACGGATACCCCGCTTTTGACGTTGACGTTGACGTTGATTCGGCAGGTGCAGGGCTGCAAGCCCTGCCACAAATACCCCTACCGCGCGCAGTTGGCGAATACGTCGCGGTCGCGTTCGTACAGTGCGGTCTTCACCTGCATCAGCCCCAGCACCGAGGGGAACAGATTGTCATGGTCGGTGTATGCCACCGCGCGCTTGCGCACGCACTGCAGATCCAATCCACGGCTGCGGGCGAAGCCCGGCGAGAACCACATCGTCATTGGCACCCGGGTCTGCTCGGCCGGCGCGATCGCGTAGGGCACGCCATGCAGGAACAAGCCCTTTTCGCCCAGTGATTCACCATGGTCGGACAGGTAGATCATCGCCGTGTCGTAGTCATCCAGCCCCTGCAGCGTGCCGATCGTCCGGGCCAGGAAATGATCGGTGTAGAGCACCGCATTGTCGTAGCTGTTGGTGATCTGTTCGCGGCTGCACTGGCCGATGTCACGGGTGTCGCAGGTCGGGGTGAAGCGGCGGAACGCGGCAGGGTAGCGCTCGAAATACGCTGGCCCATGGTTGCCGAGCTGGTGCAGCACCACCACCCGGTCGCCGGGCTTTGCGCGCACCTGCGTGGCCAGGTCCTGCAGCAGGATTTCATCCATGCAGCGGCCATCCGCGCACAGCCCCGGCGTGGTCGCATCGGCCAGCGACTGGAACTGCAGACCTTCGCATACGCCCTTGCAGCCCGATTGGTTGTCACGCCACAACGGGGTGATGCCGGCGCGGTTCAGTACGTGCAGCAGCGACTGGTGCGCGCGGATCTTCTTCTCGTCGTAGTCGTGCCGGCCCCAGGGCGAGTACATGCACGGCAGCGAGACTTCGGTGCTGGTGCCGCACGAATGCATGTCGGGAAAATTGATCACCGGCGCCTGGGCCAGTTCGGGCGTGGTGTTGCGGCCGCCGTTGAGGCCCCAGTCCTGCGCACGCAGCGTTTCTCCCATCACGATCACCAGCAACCGCGGCTTGCTGGTCGGCGCGCGTGGCGTCGCCATGGCGTCGGTGCCGATCGGCAGCTTCGGCGCGCGCTGCACCGGGTTGTCGCTGCGCAGTGCGCGCGGCAGGCCCAACATCACGTTCGCCGGCGTGGCCAGGTAGCGCACTTCGCGCTGGTTGCGCATCAGTGCCGACACATCCTGGAACGACAACAATGCACCGCCCAGCGCGGTTGCCGCTGCCAGCAGCAGGAAGCCCGCGCGCCACAGCAGCGTGCGGGTCCAGCTTCGGCTGCGCAGCTGCACGCGCCACAGCAGCAGCATCGGCACCGCCGCCAGCCACAGCAGCGGCCACAGCAGCGAAGCGGTCATCAGCTCACGGCTTTCCTTCGGGTCCGTGGCCAGTACGTTGCGCAGCATGTCCGCATCCAGATAGATGTGGTAGCGCCCCATGTAGTGCGCGGCGAGCGCGGTGACCAGCAACAGCAGGCTGACCATCACCTTGGCGTTCCAGCGCCACACAAGCAGCCCCAGCAGCACGCCATGCGCGCCCAGGAGCAACAGCAGCAGCGAAAGTGCATAGCGCAGGCTGCCGGGGTGGCTGGCCATCGCGCTGTGCCAGAACAGCCCGTTGCCTGCGACGGCGAAGAACAGGCAGGCCAGCGCGATCAGCGCTTCGGTGGACAGCAGCGGCCGCCACTGCAGCAGCGATGCCAGCGCGGGAAGGCGCGGCGAGCGTTCAACCGATGCGTTCATGCCTGTGCCTCCTGCCGGCGCGGGCGCGCCAGCCAGCGCTGCACGCCCAGGAAAAGCCCGAGCGAGAGCAGCCAGCACAGCAGCGCGGTGGCGACATCGTGCGAGAGGAAGTGCGCACCGCGCAGCTGCTGGCTGATGCCGAACACCAGCCCGGCGGCCAGGCCGATGCCCAGCCCCACCCAGCGCCAGCTGGGGCGCCAGAGCAGGGCGAAGAAGTACAGGCACAGCCATGCATAACCGGCACTGGCGTGGCCGGCGGGGAAGCAGGCACGCGCCGGCATGCCCTGCGGGCGGTGACTGAACAGACCCACGAAGGCATCGTGGCCGCCGTAGCGCAGCAGGTCCCACGGGCAGTCCATCGGCACCAGCGCCTTCAGCAGCGATACCAGCCCGGTGCCCAGTGCGACGGCGGCCACCACGTACAACAGCGCACAGCGCAGCGTGCGGTCACGCCCGCGGCGCCAGTGGTGGAAGCACAGCAGGATGGCGACCAGCGCGGCCAGGGTGCTCAGCCACTTGCCGCCCTGGTGCACCGCCACGCGGGTCAGCCAGGCTTCCTGCAGGGCCCAATGCCCGCCCTGCAGTTGGTACAGGTGATCGGCCAGCCACTGGTCCCCGCCGAAGCCCATCAGCAGGGCGAACGCTGGAATGCCAATGGCCAACGGCAGCCACAGATGGGTCAGCGCGAAGCGCGAGCCCAGCCGTGATGGGGCAATCGCGAGTGCGGGGGCAAGAGGATGTGCGGGCATGCGGGCCGGTGCCGTGGCGGGAATCGCGGCCATGCTGGTCAGCAACGTGTCGGAGAAGGGTCGGACCGGTGTTGCCGACCGGTTAATCTGCCGGCGCCGGCCGTGATCCGTTCAGTCTTCCTCCTGCGACATCCCGACCGTTGCCGCATGGCAATCCACGTTCCAGGCCGTACCTGGCAGCAGCAACCAGTGATTGCGGTTGGCCACGCCAATATCGACCACCTGCGCGCGGTCCACGCAGGGGCTCATGGCCTGGTCCAGCACCAGTACCCAGCGTGTGTGCGGGGCTTGCGCCAGCCACGGCCCCGCGTAGTGCCACTGCTCGTCCCAAGGGCGCTTGAAGCCGAACTCCTGCACCGGCCGATCGGCCTGCAACAGGTTCTGCTCCCGCCAGGCAACCATCGCCAGTTCGGCATCGGGCCCGATCCGCTGGCCAACCCGTTGCATCACCGCCGAAGCCGAGGCGAAGGGATCCAGCGCCGGAATCAGCAGGCCGCCGTACAGCAGCCACAGCAGGCCATGGCTGAGCAGCACCAACAGACCTGCGCGGCGCACCCGCAGCCACACGGCCAGCGTTGCCACGGCGATGGCGAAGCTCAACAGCCCTTGTCCCAGCACCGGCAGCAACGTCTCGGGCATCGCCCGTCGTGCCAGTTGTGCCTGCGCCCATGCGCTGTCGCTCATCAGCAGCACGCCCAGCGTACCGGTGCACAGCATCAGCGCGGCGCTGTAGCCGAACAGGTAACGCCGCACCCACACCAGGCGCAGCAGGCCCGGCAGCAGTGGCGCAACCGCCAGCGCCAGCGCTGGCAGCATGGGAAGCACATAGACCTCACGCTTGCCGGGGCTGGCGCTGAAGAACACCAGGACCAGCACCGCCCATCCCAACAGCAGCCAATGGCGCAGGTCGCCGCGGCGCAGGCGTCGCCACCACGGCCGCAGCAGCCAGGGCAACAGCAGGCTGCCGGGCAGCCACAGCGTGGCCATCACCTGCAGGTAGTACCAGACCGGTTGCCGGTGGTGCCACGCGTTGGCGTATCGCGTGCCGGTCTGTTTGAAGAGAAGCTCATGCGCATACGACTGCAATGCGGTGCTGGGCTCATGCAGCAGGGCCCAGCCCAGCGGCGCCAGCCAGACGGCCGTGCCCAGCAGGAAGGCCGGCAGCAACCACAGCAGGGTGGCCGGGTGCGGGCCGTCCACGGCCCGTCCCAAGTGGCGCCGGTGCAGCCGCCAGCCAAGCCAGGGGAGCACGATCAGCAGCGGCAGGAAGCCCACGCCCTTGGTCACCGTGCCGACGCCGGCGGCGGCACCGGCCAGCCACAACGCAGGCAGGTTGCGGCGTTCGCACAGATGGCGCAGCAGGCCCCACAGGGCGAGCGTGGTCATGGCCACCAGTACCATGTCGATCTGCGCACGCTTGGCCATCAGGCCGAACTGCAGAGTGCAGAACAGCGCGGCCACCGCGTACAGCGCATGCCGGGGCGACCACAACCGCCGGGCCAGGTCCGCCACCAGCCACAACGTCAGCAGCGCCGCCAGCAGCGACGGCAGCAGGAACGACCACTGCCAGCTTCCCACCAGCTGGTGCGCGGCCGCCTGCAACCACATGAACACCGGGGGTTTTTCCGCATACAGTTCGACCCCGCGATGGGGCAGCAGCCACTGCCCGCTTTCGACCATGCTGCGGGCCGCCAGTACGAAGCGCGGTTCATCCGGCGGCTGCGCCTGGCGCAGCCCCAAACCAGCCGCAAGGGCAACGGCAACCAGCAGCCACAGCAGGGGGTGCAGCCAACGGCGGGGCAGGGCGTCGGGCACGGCAGGCTCCGGGGCAAAAGCCACAGGCTGCGCTTGGCGGCGTGGGAAACCTGTCGGAAGGGCGCCATCCCGACCGCTTTCCGACACGGGCACGGCTACCATGGGGCCAGTTCCCGTGGATCCGCTACGCATGCGCCTGTTGGTGATCGAAGACAACCGTCAGCTGGTGGCCAATCTGTTCGACTACTTCGAGTCGCGCGGGCACGTGCTGGATGTGGCCCCCGATGGCATCACCGGGCTGCACCTGGCCGGCAGCCATCCCTACGATGCGGTCATCCTGGACTGGATGCTGCCGCGCATGGAGGGTCCGGAAGTGCTGCGCCGCCTGCGCAGCGAGCACGGTTCGGAAGTGCCGGTCATCATGCTGACCGCCCGTGATGAACTGCCCGACAAGATCGCCGGCTTCCGCGCTGGCGCCGACGACTACCTGACCAAGCCCTTCGCCCTGCCGGAACTGGAGGTGCGGCTGGAGGCGCTGCTGCTGCGGGCCCAGGGCCGCAATCCGCGCAAGCGCCTGCAGGTGGCCGATCTGGTGCTGGACCTGGCCACCCTGGAAGCGCAGCGTGGCGGACAGGCACTGCACCTGTATCCGGCGTGCCGCAAGCTGCTGGAAGTGCTGATGCGCGCCAGCCCCGGTGCGGTAACCCGGCAGCAACTGGAATTCGCCCTGTGGGGCGATGAACCGCCCGATGGGGACCTGCTGCGCTCGCACGTGTATGAGCTGCGCCGCAGCGTGGACGGTCCCTTCGCCGACAAGCTGATCCACACCCTGCCGCGGGTGGGCTATCGCCTGGCTGCGAGCCCGGCGGCAGAGGACGACAGCAATGCCCCGCGCGCGTAAGCCCGGCCCGCTGTACCGGCGCGTGGTGTGGTGGCTGCTGGGCTACCTGGCGCTGCTGTCGCTGGCGGTGTTCAGCGTCGGCAACTACGTGCACGAGCATGCCGAACATGCCGCCTGGCGTGCGCTGCTCAATTCCGAACTGGACAGCATCCTGGAACACACCCGGCATGAGCCGGACTATCACTGGCAGGATTCGGACACGCTCAGCCTGTACCGGTTCGGCCAGCCCGACCTGCCTGAGAGCGTGCGCACGCTGCATCCTGGGCTGCATGACGGTGTGCTGATCGACGACCGCGAAACGGCCGTCATGGTGCGCGATACGCCCACCCTGGGCCGCGTGGCGCTGGCGCTGGACATCACCGATTTCCACGACCTGGAACAGTTCGCAACACGCTGGGTGATGCTGGCCGGCATCATCATGATCTTCGTCACCGTGATGATGGCCTCCTTCGGCATGGAGCGCATGGTGCGGCCGTTGAGCCTGCTGGCGCGCAACATCGGCGCGCTGCGCCCCGGCGAGCAGGGCCAGCGCATCGAGGTGGATCCGCGTGGCAGCTCCGAGCTGCACACCATCGCCGATGCCTTGAACGATTACCTGGACCGCAATGAACAGTTCGTCGAGCGCGAACGGGTGTTCATCAGCACGGCCAGCCATGAACTGCGCACGCCGATTGCGGTCGTGACCGGCGCGGCCGAACTGGCACTGGAGCAGCCCGGCCTGCCCGAGCGCGCGCGCCAGCAGATGCAGCGGGTGCTGCGCACCGCGCAGGGCGTGGAAGAGCTGATCGAACTGCTGCTGGTGCTGGCGCGCGACCCGGCGCGGTTGAGCTCGCGTGCCGAGCGCATCGCGCTGGACCAGTTGCTGCCGGAGATCGTCGACGACCATCGCCACCTGCTGGGCGACAAGGACCTGAGCATCGGCATCCAGGCGGCGGCGGTGGATATCGTTGCGCCGCTGGCGGTGGTGCAGGCGGCCATCGGCAACCTGCTGCGCAACGCCATCGAGAACAGCGGGCGCGGCCACATCGCGCTGAGCCTGGACGCGCAGGCCGTGCTGACCCTGCAGGACCCGGGGCACGGCATGAGCCCGGAAGAAATCGCCGCGATCCATGCGCGCCTGGCCCGCGGTGAGCGCGCCGACCGCGGTGGCATCGGCCTGGAACTGATTGCCCGTCTCTGCGAGCACCTGGGCTGGACGCTGCAGTTCCAGCCCTGTGAACCACGCGGCACCCGGGTCACGCTCGACTTCGCCGCATCGCGGCCGGCCTGATCAGAACGCCTGGCAGGTGCCAACCCCGGTTGGCACGTCGGTCCCTGGTAGGTGCCAACCTTGGTTGGCACGCCAGTCCCCGGTAGGTGCCAACCTTGGTTGGCACGCCAGTCCCCGGTAGGTGCCAACCTTGGTTGGCACGCTGTGCGTCGACCAAGGTCGACGCCTACCAAAGCGGATTGCCGCCCGGCCGCCGCCAACCGGCGCGGATTACCGCGTTCTCGGCCGCGGCACGTGCTGGTCGATCAGGATCACGTTGCCATCCGGGTCGGCCAGCTGCACATAGCCCGTTCCCTGTCCATCCGGGTCGGTGCGCACGGCCAGTTTGATCCCTTTGCCTTCAATGGCCGCCTGCAGCTCGCGCACGTCCTGGAAGTCGGCCAGTTCCTGCTTGTGCTGGTCCCAACCCGGGTTGAAGGTCAGCAGGTTGCCTTCGAACATGCCCTGGAACAGCCCGATCACGATGCCGTCGTTGCGCAGCACCAGCCAGTTCTGGCTGGCATCGCCGCCGGTCACCGAAAATCCCAGTGCCTCGTAGAACGACCGCGAGGCAGCCAGGTCCTTCACCGACAGGCTGACTGAAAAAGCACCCAGTTGCATGGCACAGGCTCCGTTGTGGAAGGGCAGGGTGGCCGGCACTGCAGCATGACCCTGCGTGAAGAGGATGTTAACCTCGGGCCGTGCCGCACCGATGCGGCACTTCTTTTTTCCACGCCCTTTCGATCGACAGAGGATCCCATGCCGACCGAACCCGCTACCGCGCTGATCACCAGCGATATCGTAGGCCTTGGCCTGATTGCTGCCACCCTGGCCCTGATCTTCTGGGCCGCCAGTGGCCCCACCCCGCTGCTGAAGAAGATCTTCGCCTGGGTGCCGGCCCTGCTGCTGTGCTACTTCATTCCGGCCATCTACAACACCGTTGGGCTGATCGATGGCCACAACACCGCCCTGTACAACCCGATCGCCCGTGACGTGCTGCTGCCGGCAGCGCTGGTGCTGCTGACGCTGTCGATCGACCTGAAAGGCATCGCCAAGCTCGGCCCGAAGCTGATCCTGGTGTTCTGCGCCGGTACGGCAGGCATCATGCTCGGTGCCATCGTGTCCTTCCAGGTGATGAAGTTTATCCATCCGGAAACCGTGGCCGGCGATACCTGGGCGGGAATGGCCGCGCTGGCGGGCAGCTGGATCGGTGGCGGCGCCAACATGGTGGCCATGCGCGAGATCTTCGGCACCGACGCCACCACCTTCGGCCAGTTCGCCGTGGTCGATGTGGCCTGCGCCAGCCTGTGGATGGCCATCCTGCTGTTCCTGGCCAACCGTGCGCAGCAGATCGACACCCGCAGCGGTGCTGATACCCGCGCCATCGATGAGATGAAGGCGCGTATCAGTGCCTATGAAGCGCAGAACTCGCGCATTCCCACCCTCACCGACCTGATGGTGATCGTCGGCGTGGCGCTGGGCGGGGTGGGGCTGGCACATGCCATTGCCGCGCAGCTGGCCGCCTGGTTCAAGGCCAACGTCGGCTGGTCCAGCCAGTTCAGCCTGGACAGCCAGTTCGTGTGGGTGGTGCTGCTGTCCACCGCCTTCGGCCTGGGCCTGAGCTTCACCCGCGCACGGCGCCTGGAATCGGCTGGTGCATCGCGCCTGGGCACCGTGTTCCTGTACTTCCTGATTGCCTGCATCGGCATGCAGATGGACCTGCTGTCGCTGCTGGATCGCCCCTGGCTGTTCGTCCTGGGCCTGATCTGGATGGCCACCCACGTGCTGGTGCTGTGGATCGTGGCACGCCTGGTGCGCGCACCGCTGTTCTTCTTCGGTGTCGGCTCGATGGGCAATATTGGCGCGGCCGCATCGGCGCCGGTGGTGGCCGCTGCGTTCCATCCGTCGCTGGCGCCGGTGGGCGTGCTGTTGGGAACGGTGGGCTATGCCACCGGCACCGGCCTGGCCTACGTCACCGGCTTGATCCTGAAGGCGATGGCGGGCGCGTAACCGGCCGGGGGAATGCGCAGGCCGCGCCTGACGCATTCCCCGGCAACCGCACGAACTGTGCGGTGCATACCGGAACCGATCCGGTGCGCTCCGTACCGTGGGCACTTCCGCTGGCAGCCGCCAGCCTCTGCCCAGGTATGACCATGACGAAAGAACGGATGTTTCGTGCGGCAGTACTGACCCTGGTGCTTGCCGCTGGCAGCGCCTTCGCGCAGGCGCCTTTGACACCGCAGCGCGCTGACGTACAGGCGATCACCGAAAGCAGCGCGCGCGAGGTTGCCGCGTTGCTGGCCCAGCCGGGGTTTGCCGCCAGTGCGCGCGCTGCCCTGCAGTCGGGGCCGGAGCAGGGAGTCGCCCTGCAGCAGGTGATGGCCCGCTTCGATCCGCAGGCACGCACCCGCGCCAGCACGCTGCTGGCCACGCAGGACCAGCAGGTGCGCCAGCGCAAGGGTCTGGCCCAGCAGGGGACGGGGCTGCTGCAGCTGCGGGCGTTCGTGCCTGCAGGTGCCTCGCTGGCTGCGGTCGCGCCGGAGCGGTTGTGGGTGGCCAGCCTGCCACGCGGCAACGACCGCGACTGGACCACGCTGACCGCGTACGACGCACAGGGCCGCGCGCACCTGCTCGATGCCCGGCAGGCGCCGGACGTGCCCGTGCTGATCGTGGACGTGGATACCCGCCGTGCAGTGAAGGAAGGCATGGCTCTGGTCAACGCGGGCCTGCGCGCGCGCGGGCTGCAGTCACCCGAACGCATCACCCTGTCGGCCGACGGTGCCAGCGCCTCGCTGGACATCACCCGCCTGGACCGTATTCGTCTGAATGACGACCAGGAGCCGTGGGCGCTGGGCGCGGCCGAAGTGTTCGCGGTCGTGTCAGGCCTGCAGGTCGACGCCACCGAACCGGAAATGATGACGGTGGACATGCCGTGGCTGGACCATGACCAGACAGACTACACGCCCCAGCAGCCGTTGGTGATCTGGGGCAACTACCGCTTCAACGCGGCCAACGTGCAGCTGTTTGAAGACGATGGCGATACCAACTACCAGGAGCTGCTGGTCGCCCTGGCCACCGGGGTGAAGACGGCGCTGGGCGCGTTCGCTCCCGAGTACGCGGTGATTGCCGATATCGCCGGGGCGATCCTCAAGGCCATGCCGACCTCGTGGTTTGCCAACGATATCGATTACCTGGACAGCTTCTACCTGCTGCAGCGCGGGCAGGGCTACACCGACCGCATGGGCGCGGCGAACAACGCCAAGGTCACCCTCACGCCCATCACCCTGGTGGACTAGGCCAGCAGGGCTTGCAGCCCTGCACCCGCTGTAGAGTCGAGCCATGCTCGACTGAAGCAACAGCAACAGCGGGCATTCCGCGGGATGGGGGGGGTGGGGCCGGTTACAGGAGACGCCGTGAATCCGTCCATGGAGGCTCGGTCGCGCGGCTGTAGGTGGGTGCCGACCGTTGGTCGGCACTTCTGTCAGATATCGACAAACAAAATGGGGTCAGATCCGTTCCCTTCGGGAAACGGATCTGACCCCGCGTGTGTCCCGCCGTCACCGGCAATCTGTCGAAGGTGGGGCGGTGTCGGATTGCGGGGTGTCCGCCGCATGGATGCGGCGGCCAAGCCTACACGGACGTACTTGCGGCGTCCCCGCAATCCGACACCGCCCCGCCAAACAAACAGAAACCCAGAGCCGACGCTCTTGCAGTCGCAGTGGCAGTTGCTCTGGCTTCTGCGGGCGCCGGGCTGCAAGCCCGGCACCCATACAGCACCTCAGCAGCAGCGCCCGCCGTTGCGGCCGCCGTATCGCGCTTCCTGTCGCTCGCGGAAGAACGTCTTGTAGTCCATCGGCTCCTGATCCGGATGCTTTTCCAGCATGTGCCGGACGTAGTTGTCGTAATCAGGAATGCCACAGCACAGCCGCGCGGTCTGCACCAGGCGCCGCCAGATGCGGCGGTGCGCCTGGTACTGGCCTACCGGAACCAGTTGGGTACTCATTACAGATCCACCATTTCGTGCGGCTTCAGCGCCACGTACGGGGTCTCGCGGTCGGTCCGCTGCGGGTTGCGACGGGCGGCCAGGATGGTCTTGATCGCATACACCAGCACCGAGGCCACCACCAGCAGGAACAGCGCGGTCAGGCCGGTGTTGACGTAGGCATTGACCACGATCTGCTGCATCTGCGCCACGGTCTTGGCCGGTGCGGTGATGGTGTCACTGGCAATGGCGGCCTGGTACTTGTGCGCCTGTGCCAGGAAACCCTGCGCCGGGTTGCTGTCGAAGATCTTGATGAAGCCCGCATACGTGGTGCAGATCAGCAGCCACACGGCCGGCACGGCGGTCACCCACGCGTAGCGGTCACGCTTCATCTTGAACAGCACCACCGTGCCCAGCATCAGCGCGATACCGGCCAGCATCTGGTTGGAAATGCCGAACAGCGGCCACAGCGTCTGGATGCCACCGAACGGATCGACCACGCCGGTGTACAGCAGGTAGCCCCACAGCGCCACGCAGCCGGCCGTGCCGATGATGTTGGCCGTCCACGATTCGGTCTTCTTCAGGGCCGGCACGAAGTTGCCCAGCAGGTCCTGCAGCATGAAGCGGCCGGCACGGGTACCGGCATCCACGGCGGTCAGGATGAACAGCGCTTCGAACAGGATCGCGAAGTGGTACCAGAACGCCATCATGGCGTCGCTGCTGCTGGGAATGGCCTCGTGCAGGATCTGCGCGATGCCCACCGCCAGCGTGGGCGCACCACCGGCGCGGTGCAGGATGGTCGGTTCACCGATCGCCGCCGCCGTGGCATTCAACTGTTCCGGGGTGATGGTGAAGCCCCAGGTGTTGGTGATGTAGTGCGCGGCCGAAACGGCGTCGGCACCGATCACCGCTGCAGGGCTGTTCATGGCGAAGTAGATGCCCGGATCGATGATCGAGGCTGCCACCAGCGCCATCACCGCCACGAACGATTCCATCAGCATGCCGCCGTAGCCGATGTAGCGCATGTGCGCTTCATTGGCCAGCAGCTTGGGCGTGGTGCCCGAGGAAATCAGCGCATGGAAACCGGACACCGCGCCGCAGGCGATGGTGATGAACAGGAACGGGAACATGCCGCCCTTCCACACCGGGCCGTCACCGCTGGCGGCGAACTGGGTCAGTGCCGGCATCTTCAGTTCCGGCATCACCACCACGATACCGATGGCCAGGGCGATGATCGTGCCGATCTTCAGGAAGGTCGACAGGTAATCGCGCGGGGCCAGCAGCAGCCACACCGGCAGCACCGATGCGACGAAGCCATAGCCGATCAGCATCCAGGTGATCTGGGTACCGGTGAAGGTGAAGGCCGGGCCCCAGACCGGGTCGGCCGCCACCTTGCCGCCGAACCAGATCGCGGCCAGCAGCAGGATCAGGCCCACCACGGAAATCTCACCGATCTTGCCCGGCCGGATGTAGCGCATGTACACGCCCATCAGGATCGCGATGGGCATCGTGGCGATCACCGTGAACATGCCCCACGGGCTTTCCGCCAGCGCCTTCACCACCACCATGGCCAGCACCGCCAGGATGATGATCATGATCAGGAAGGCTCCGAACAGGGCGATGGTGCCGGGCACCTGGCCCATTTCCTCGCGCACCAGGTCACCCAGCGAGCGGCCGTTGCGGCGGCTGGACAGGAACAGGACCATGAAGTCCTGCACTGCGCCGGCCAGCACCACGCCCACCACCAGCCACAGCAGGCCGGGCAGGTAGCCCATCTGCGCGGCCAGCACCGGGCCCACCAGCGGGCCGGCGCCGGCAATGGCGGCGAAGTGGTGGCCGAACAGCACGTGTTTGTTGGTCGGTACGTAGTCCAGACCGTCGTTGTTGATCACCGCCGGGGTGGCCCGGGTCGGATCGAGCTGCATCACCTTGTTGGCGATGAACAGGCTGTAGTAGCGATAGGCGACCAGATACAGCGATACCGCGGCCACCACGATCCACAGTGCGTTGATGTGTTCGCCGCGGCGCAGGGCGACGGTGCCCAGACAGAACGCGCCGAGCAGGGCCAGTGCGGCCCAGCCCAGTTTGGAAAACCCTTTCATGAGGTGCTCTCTCCCGGAAAGACAGTGAAAGAGTCCCGCGTGCCCTTGGCAGGGTCAATGTCCACGGGAGCCTTCTTCGGTAGTACTTTGGTCGAACACAACGCAGGCGATGCCGCGCGGCGGACATGACGCGCGGCAAACACCAGCAATGGAACAATCGGTTGCGGCGCCATCCATTGGCCTGCCGCGCTGCAGCGTCCATCTTCATGGGCATCCATCCCACAGGAGTTGCCATGAGTCTTCCCGAGCCGATGCGCGTGCTGCGCACGATCCGTGGCATGCCCACGTCCGACGGCGCCGGCGTGCGCCTGACCCGGGTCATCGGTGGCCCCTCGCTGCCGGATCTGGACCCCTTCCTGCTGTTGGATGAATTCGGCACCGACCGCGCCGAGGACTACATCGCCGGCTTCCCGGAGCACCCGCACCGGGGCTTCGAGACCGTCACCTACATGCTGGACGGGCGCATGCGGCACCGCGACAACCACGGCAACGAAGGCCTGCTGACCCCGGGCAGCGTGCAGTGGATGACCGCCGGCCGCGGCCTGGTGCATTCGGAGATGCCCGAGCAGGAAAGCGGGCAGATGCGTGGCTTCCAGCTGTGGGTGAACCTGCCGGCGCGGGACAAGATGACCGAGCCGAAGTACCAGGAGTTCGCGCCCGAGCGCATTCCGGTGGTACAGCCGGCCGACGGCGTGCAGGTGAAGGTGATCGCCGGTACGGTCGATGGCACCGCAGGGCCGATCGCGCAGCCGGCCACCGATCCGGTCTATCTGGATATCACCCTGGCGCCTGATCGCGCCTGGACGTACACGCTGCCGGAAGGCCACAACGCCTTCGCCTACGTGTTCGAAGGTGCGCTGACCGTGGGCGAGCAGGATGCGGCGCGCGATGTGGCGCGGCAGGAACTGGCCGTGCTGGGCGGTGGCGAGCAGCTGCACGTGTCGGCCGGCGCCGAGGGCGCGCGGTTGATCCTGGTGGCGGGCCGTCCGCTGCGCGAGCCGGTCATGCGCCACGGGCCGTTCGTGATGAACACCCGGCAGGAACTGATGCAGGCCTTCGTCGATTTCCAGGAAGGCCGCTTCTGAGCGGTAGCGCCGGGCCCCGCCCGGCGTTTTTTCCCGCGCTGCCCACGCAACGCCGTTCGCCGGGCAGGGCCCGGCGCTGGCGATGGGTCGGGCGGGACGGCGGGGAGGCTGCCAGGCAGTCATCCCCGCGTTCATTCAGCGGCCGTCGGCCACGGCAGTGGGGTTCAGGCTCATGCCCTGCGCCAGCTGCTGCAGGCTGCCCATTTCCTGGGTGCTGCCCGGGTACAGGGCGATCTGCGCGTAGCGGCCCTTGTCCAGCTTGACCACGCTGATGCGGCGCTCGGCATAGCCGGGCGGCTGCTGGCCGCCCAGGTCGGGCTTGTACCAGTACATCGATTCACCGCCGAAGCTGCCCTTTTCCTCGCGCAGCGAGCGGCTGAGCGGAATGTTGGGATCGCGTTGGCTCAGCATCAGGCTCAGCACTTCGCGGCCGTCGGCGGTGCTGGCGCGGCAGATCAGGAAATCGCTCTGCACCTGCTGCTGCCATTGCAGGCCACTGCTGGCTGGCAGCGTAGGACAGTCAACCGGCGCCTGTGCGGCGGCGTTGGCCGCGGCAAACAACAGGCTCGACAACAGAACAGGCACGAACTTCATGCATTCCCCCAAGGTGGTGTGGCCTAGAGTCCCCGCCGATGGCACCGGCGGCGCGGGCATCCCATCCCCGGATGCCGACGTTCCCGGCACGTGCACGGGAGGTCAAGCCGACCTTAACGGAACGTGAGCGATCGCACAAATTGCGGTTGCAGATGTAACCATCACTGGCCTTGGCGCCGAGCTCGCTCGACTGCCGTCAATACTGCGGCAACGGAATGAATTCCTTGTCGTCACCCGGGATCGTGCCGAAGCGACCGGCTTCCCAATCGTGCTTGGCCTGTTCGATGCGTTCCTTGGAACTGGACACGAAGTTCCACCACAGGTGGCGCGGCCCATCCAGCGGTTCGCCGCCGAACAGCATGGCCTTCACCGGCGTCTTTGCGCGCAGGCGGCCGATGGCGCCGGCTTCGGGGATGACCAGGTGCTGGGCGGGAATGTCCACGCCATCCAGCTGGGCCTGGCCTTCCAGGATGTACAGCGCTCGTTCGCGGTGGCCATTGTCGATGTCGATCTCGGCATCGGGGTCCAGGTCGATGGCCACGTTCAGGGTATCGGCGAAGACCTTCACCGGCGATTCCTCGCCGTAGGCGCGGCCGGCGATCACCCGCAGCCAGACGCCGTTGCGGCGCTGCTCGGGCAGGGTGGCCGCAGCGTGGTGGTAGAACGCCGGTTCGATTTCCTCATGCGACTTCGGCAGCGCCACCCAGGTCTGCATGCCATGGATCGGGTTGTCGTGGCCGCGATCCGGCGGCGGCGTGCGCTCGGAATGGGCGATGCCGCGGCCGGCGGTCATCCAGTTCACATCGCCGGGGCGGATCACCTGGTCCGAGCCCAGCGTATCGCGGTGGCCGATGGCGCCGGACCACAGGTAGGTCACCGTGGCCAGTCCGATATGCGGGTGCGGGCGCACGTCGATGGCGGTGCCGGGGTGCATGATGGCCGGGCCCATCTGGTCGACGAACACGAACGAACCGATGCTGCGGGCCTGCAGCGTGGGCACGGCGCGGCGCACTTCCAGGCCGCCGATGTCGTGCACGCGCGGGGCGATGATGGTGGTCATGCGGGCGTTCTCGCTGGCAGGAATCAAGGGTGCCAGCATGGCACGCCGTGGTGACGGCGACATGCCCCATGCGGGTAACAGCCTGTTCCGTAGCGTCGAGCTTGCTCGACGGGGTTCCCGCCAACGGCGCAGCCCCTCGTGGCTGGGCGGGGTGCGCGCATTCCGTGGGTGGCCGGGCGGGTGGGTTGCGCAGGGGACGCTGCAAGTACGTCCATGTAAGCTCGGTCGCCGCATCCATGCGGCTCACGCCCCTGCGCAACCCACCCGCCCGGCCCCTGACGGTTTCCCGGGGCGTCCAGCCACGGAAAAGAAAAAAGAAAATCAAAATCAAACGCCGGTCGCTTCGCTCCTGGTGGCCACCAGGTTAGCCACCCACCAGTTCGTAGTGATCCCAAATGAAGTGGCTGTTTACCCACCGTCACCGGGAAACTGTCAGGGGTGGGGCGGTGTGGGCTGGCAGGACCGCAGGCGCCATGGGCCCGAGGCATGCCTCGGGCGGGTTGGGCAGGACGCCCAACCCCGGTCTTGCCGTGTGCGCAGGATTGCGCACACGAGCAAGGCGCCTACGAGCCCCCATGGTGAAGTGACCCCCGGGAGTTGGACACCTAATCCGACCCCGAGGTTTGCATGAATAGATATGAGGTTTGTTTCAAATTGCAGGTCGCCGAAGAGGCCTGTAACACCTCCACATCGGTCAAGGCCGTTGTCCGGTACTACAACGAGAATCGTATCCGCTTGAAACTAAAGGGCTTGAGCCCCGTACAGTACCGGGAGCAGGCCGCGCTGGCCGCCTGATCCCCCACCTGTCCAACTTCAGGGGGTCACTTCATGGACGGGTTTACGGCGTGTCCTGCCAGCGCACACCGCCCCGCCCAGCAAACAGAAAAGCCAGAGCCGGCTGTTGCTGTTGCCTCTGCGGGTGCCGGGCCGCAGGCCCGGCCTACCAACTCACACCACCGGTTCGCGCAGGGCGGGGTTGTCCCAGCCCGGGCGCGGGGCGAAGCGGTCGCCGTGGCGCTGCTGCAGCGCCTTCAGCCGCTCGACGATCGCATCGGCACCCACCGCGCGGATGTGCTGGATCGGGCCGCCACGGAACGGGGCGAAACCGGTGCCGAAGATCACACCCGCATCCAGCAGGTCCGCATCGGCCACCACGCCTTCGTGCAGGCAGGCTACCGCCTCGTTCAACAGCGGCAGGATCAGGCGGTCTTCCAGATCGGTCGGGGCCTGGTAGTTGCTGGCCACGTCCGGCTTCTTCGGCTTGCCGTTTTCCCAGGTGTAGATGCCCTGGCCGTCCTTCTTGCCGCGCTTGTCCGGTTCTACCGTCTGCAGCGCCGCCGGAATCTGCAGGCCCAGGAACGGGGCCAGTTCACGGCCCACGCCGGCAGCCACGTCCAGGCCCACGGTATCGATCAGCTCGATCGGCCCCATCGGCATGCCGAACTTCACCGCGGCCTTGTCGATCACCGGGCCCGGAATGCCTTCGGCATAGGCGGTGGCCGCTTCCAGCATGTACGGGAACAGCACGCGGTTGACCAGGAAGCCCGGGCTGCCGGCCACCGGCACCGGGAACTTGCCCAGCGCCTTGCAGAACGCGGCCAGGCGGCGCTCGGTTTCCGCTGCCATGCCGTCGTGGTGGATGATTTCCACCAGCGGCATCTGCGCCACCGGGTTGAAGTAGTGCAGGCCGGCAAACTGCGCCGGGCGCTGGATGTGGTCGCGCAGCTCCACCAGCGGAATCGACGAGGTGTTGGTGGTCAGCAGGGCGTCCAGCTTCATCTTCGGTTCCAGCGTCTGGTACAGCGCACGCTTGGCCTCGGGGTTCTCGATGATGGCCTCGATCACCAGATCGGCTTCGGCCACGCCGTTGCCCTCCAGGTCGGCACGCAGTCGCGCGGCCACCGCCGGGCGCTTGCTCTCGTCGCGCACCTTCTTGGCAAACAGCGCCTGCGCGCGCTCCATGGCCGGGTCGATGAAGCGCTGCTCGCGGTCCTGCAGGGTCACCTCGAAGCCCTTGTAGGCGGCCCAGGCAGCAATGTCGCCGCCCATCACGCCGGCGCCGACCACGTGCACGTGGCGGATGCCGGAATCACCGCTGCCCAGGCCCTTCAGGCGCTCGGTCAGGAAGAAGATGCGGATCAGGTTGCGCGCGGTCGGCGTGCTGGCCAGCTTCACCACCGCGCGGCGCTCGGCATCCAGGCGTGCCTGGATCGGCTTGCCGCCGCTGCGCTGCCAGGTGCTGATCAGTGCGTACGGCGCCGGGTACTGGTCCTTCTTCGCCTTGCGCGCCACCTGCTTGACCATCTGCGGTGCCAGCAGCGTGCGCGCCAACCAGGTATTGGTCGCCCATGCGGTCGCGCGCTGCTTGAACGGCCGGGTAGTGCCGGACAGGGCCAGCGCCACGGCGGTATCGAGCACCACGGCCGGTGCCACCACCTTGTCGACCAGGCCGATGCCACGCGCTGCCGAGGCCGACAGGGTGCGCCCGGTCAGCATCAGGTCCATCGCCGCCGGCGCACCCACCAGGTGCGGCAGTCGCGCGCTGCCGCCCCAGCCCGGGAAGATGCCCAGCTGGGTTTCCGGCAGACCGATGCGGGTGCTGCTGTCATTGGAGGCCACACGGTAGCGGCAGGCCAGCGCCAGTTCGGTACCGCCGCCCAGGCAGTGGCCATGGATGGCCGCCACGGTGGGGCAGGGCAGCTCGGCCAGCTTCTGGTAGGTGGACTGGCCGCGGCGGATGGCATCGTTCACGGTGCCGCGGCGGTCGAACTCCTGGAACTCCTTCAGGTCGGCACCGGCAATGAAGCCGGCCTTCTTCGCCGACTGGATCACCACGCCCTTGGGCGGGTCCAGGGCGATGCGTTCGAGCAGGTCGCCCAGTTCCAGCAGCACGTCCTGCGACATCGCGTTGACGCTGGTGTCCTGACGATCCAGGGTAAGGACCACCACGCCGTCTTCACGGATTTCGGGGTGCCAGTGGCTGAAGCGGAGCCCATCGAAGCCTGAGAGCATGGACGTTCCATCCGGTTGTGTATGGAGAAGCGGCTATGATCCAGAGGTTGTTTCCCCCGCGTCAAATCCCAATAGGAGGGGTAGGCGACCCCGGATCCATGGCCGTGGAACCGGACGCTAGCGGAACGGTGGTTAAAAGCTGGTGCGGCGCCGGGTGATCGGCGACTGAACTTTTCCCGGGATTGGCAGTCTCATTGCCCGACGTCGGTTGGGCTGACAGGAGTGCGGCCCCTCATGGCCGAGGTTGAAACACCACAGGAGCTGGATCTGGAACTGGTCCGGCGCGTGCAGCACGGCGAGAGCGCCGCGTTCGATGTCCTGGTGCGCAAGTACCAGCATCGCGTGGTGGCCCTTGTCGGTCGCTACATCGCCGACTGGAGCGAATGTCAGGACGTGGCCCAGGACACTTTCATGCGCGCCTATCGCGCCATTGGAAGCTTCCGCGGCGACGCCCAGTTCTCAACCTGGTTGCATCGGATCGCCGTGAACACTGCCAAAAACTACCTGGCTTCACACAATCGACGCCCGCCCACCGATGACATCGACATCGGTGATGCCGAGCAGTTCGACAGCGGCACCCGTCTGCGCGACACCGACACGCCCGAACGCGAGTTGATGCGCCAGGAACTGGAACAGACGGTGATGAAGGCCGTCAACGCGCTGCCGGAAGAACTCCGGTCGGCGATCACCCTGCGCGAGGTGGAAGGCCTGAGCTACGAGGAAATCGCGCAGAAGATGGGGTGCCCGATCGGCACCGTGCGTTCGCGGATCTTCCGGGCGCGCGAGGCGATCGACACTGAACTCCGGCCGCTGCTGGACATCGGCAGCGCCACCCGCGAGAAGAGCCGCGTATGACCAGTAACCCGTTGAACGAATCGCAGAACCATCAATCCCCGGCCGGGCAACGCCTGGACCAGCGCCACCGCGAACAGCTGTCGGCCCTGGTCGATGGCGAGCTGGGCGCCGACGAGGCGCGCTTCCTGCTGCGCCGCATGGAACATGATCCGGAACTGGCCGGCTGCCAGGAACGCTGGCAGCTGCTGGGCGATGTGATGCGTGGCCAGGCCTCGCTGCTGGCCCCGGCCGGTTTCAGTGAACGCGTGGCCGCGGCGATTGCCGCCGAACCCGCGCCGGTGGCTGAACCGCGCCGGCAGGTGCGTCGCACTGGCTGGCGTGCCTGGGGCGGCGGTGCCGCACTGGCAGCCTCGGTGGCGGCCGTGGCCCTGTTCATGGGCGGCGAAAAGCTGCAGACCCCCGCACCCGGCGAAGCGCCGGCCCCGCAGGTGGTGGCCAGCCAGGCCGAACTGGCGCCGGCTGCCGCGCCGGTAACCGAAGCGTCGGTGGACAGCGCCGCGATGGCCGTGGCCGCTGTGCCGGCGGTGGCCATGGCCGCCAGCCGCCGCCAGGATGCCCGCCGCGCCAGTGCCACCCGCAGCCAGCAGGCCGCGCGCGTGGCCCAGCGTGACGAGGCGCCGCAGCGCGCCGTTGCCACGGCTGCGGTGCCGCTGGCGCCGTCGGTGCCCGCCGCCAACACGCGCCATCTGCCCTTCGGCGATGTCGGCAGCCTGCAGGCACGGCCCTGGCCGAAGTCCAGCCTGGCCCCGGCCGGCGGCAGCGCCCTCAACGCCAGCCTCCCGGCCGCGTCCGCTGGCGCCGCGTTCTATCCCTTCGAGCCGCGCCTGCAGGACGATCTGCCGACGCCGCCCCGCCCGCGCGACTGACCTGGAGCGCGCCGGTCCACGCCCCGCCGCCGGCGGGGCGCCTCTCCCTTTTTCCATCCGATCCGGAGGTTGCCGTCCGATGACTGCCCGATTCCGTACCCATGCCATGGGCCTGCTGGTGATGACCCTGCCGTTGATGGCCTGCGCGCAGGCGCCGTCACCGGCCGCCCCGGCGCAGCCGGCCGCAGCGGCCGCCGCCCCTCGCGCACCGGCGCAGCCGCTGGTCAGTGGCCTGCCTGATTTCACCAACCTGGTCGAACAGGTCGGCCCGGGCGTGGTCAACGTCGATACCACCATCGTGCGCCAGAACCGCCAGGCGCGCGGCGGCATGGGCCCCGGCGACGACGAGATGCCCGAATTCTTCCGCCGCTTCTTCGGCCCCGACTTCCCGATGCCGGGGCAGGGTGGGGGCGACAGCGGGCCCAGCATCAAGGGCCGTGGAATGGGCTCGGGCTTCATCATCTCGCCCGACGGCTATGTGCTGACCAACTACCACGTGGTGGCCGATGCCAGCGATGTGAAGGTCAAGCTGGGTGACAGCCGCGAGTTCACCGCCAAGGTGGTCGGCAGCGACCAGCAGTACGACGTGGCCCTGCTGAAGATCGAAGGCAAGAACCTGCCGACCGTGCGTCTGGGCGATTCCAATACCCTGAAGCCGGGCCAGTGGGTGGTCGCGATCGGTTCGCCGTTCGGCCTGGACCACTCGGTCACCGCGGGCATCGTCAGCGCGCTCGGCCGCAGCACCGGTGGCCCGGACCAGCGCTACGTGCCCTTCATCCAGACCGACGTGGCGATCAACCAGGGCAATTCCGGTGGCCCGCTGCTGAACACTCGCGGTGAAGTAGTCGGCATCAATTCGCAGATCTTCTCCGCCTCGGGCGGCTACATGGGCATCAGCTTCGCGATCCCGATCGACCTGGCGATGAGCGCGGTCGAGCAGATCAAGAAGAGTGGCAAGGTCACCCGTGGCCAGCTGGGTGCGGTGGTCGAGCAGGTCGATTCGCTCAAGGCGCAGGGCCTGGGCCTGCCCGACAGCCGTGGCGCCCTGGTCAACCAGATCGTGCCGGGCAGCGCCGCGGCCAAGGCCGGTGTGCAACTGGGTGACGTGATCCGCTCGGTCAATGGCCGCGCGGTCAACACCTGGTCCGATCTGCCGCCGCTGATCGGTGCCATGGCGCCGGGCAGCAAGGTGACCCTGGTGGTCTACCGCGACGGCAAGCCGCGTGAGCTCAGCGCCACCCTGACCGCGCTGACCGAAGACGGCCAGGCCGACGGCCGTGGTACGTCCACCGCCGACGCGGATGCGCCCCCGCAGACCGGTGCCAACGCCCTGCTGGGCCTGGACGTGACCGAGCTGACCGCCCCGCAGCGCAAGCAGCTCGGCCTGGATGCGGGCGAGGGCGTGCGCATTACCGGGGTCAAGGGTGAAAGTGCCCGCGATGCCGGCCTGGCGCCGGGCATGGTCATCCTGCGTGTCGGCAATACCCCGGTGGGTCGTGTCGACGCGCTCAACCGCGCGCTGTCCGGCTACAAGAAGGGCGACGTGGTCCTGCTGCTGGTGCGTGCCAACAGCGGCAACAGCGCCTTCGTGGCGGTCAAGGCCGGCCAGTAAGGCCTTCACGGCCTCCCCTGGCGGCCCTGGCATTCCCCCGAAGCCCCGCTCTGGCGGGGCTTCGGCCATTTCCAGCCGCCCCGCGAGCGCGCCCAAGCGGGCTGGCCCCGGGCATGCGATAATCCACCGTTACCCTGACGACGCCGCGCGCCGCCGCCACCTATGTCTTCTGATTCGATGCGGAACATCCGCAACTTCTCCATCATTGCCCACGTCGACCACGGCAAGTCCACGCTGGCCGATCGCATCATCCAGCTCTGTGGCGGCCTGCAGGCCCGCGAGATGGAAGCGCAGGTGCTCGACTCCAACCCGATCGAGCGCGAGCGTGGCATCACCATCAAGGCCCAGTCGGTGTCGCTGCCGTACCTGGCCAAGGATGGGCAGACCTACCACCTGAACTTCATCGACACCCCCGGCCACGTCGACTTCTCCTATGAAGTCAGCCGTTCGCTGGCCGCTTGCGAAGGCGCGCTGCTGGTGGTCGATGCCGCCCAGGGCGTGGAAGCGCAGTCGGTGGCCAACTGCTACACCGCCGTCGAGCAGGGCCTGGAAGTGGTGCCGGTCATCAACAAGATCGACCTGCCCACCGCCGATATCGAACGCGCCAAGGCCGAGATCGAGGCCGTGATCGGCATCGACGCCGCCGACGCCGTGCCGGTCAGTGCCAAGACCGGCCTGAACGTGCAGGACGTGCTGGAAGCCATCGTGCACCGCATTCCGGCACCGCAGCCGCGCGACACCGACAAGCTGCAGGCGCTGATCATCGATTCCTGGTTCGACAACTACCTGGGCGTGGTCTCGCTGGTGCGCGTCATGCAGGGCCAGATCAAGGCCGGCGACAAGCTGCAGGTCATGTCCACCGGCCGTACCCACCAGGTCGACAACGTCGGCGTCTTCACGCCGAAGCGGAAAGTGCTGCCGGCGCTGCGTGCCGGTGAAGTGGGCTGGGTCACCGCCAGCATCAAGGACGTGCACGGCGCACCGGTGGGCGACACCCTCACCCTGGCCGCCGATCCGGCGCCCAAGCCGCTGCCGGGCTTCCAGGAAATGCAGCCGCGCGTGTTCGCCGGCCTGTTCCCGGTCGATGCCGAGGACTACCCGGACCTGCGCGAAGCGCTGGACAAGCTGCGCCTGAACGACGCCGCGCTGCGCTTCGAGCCGGAAAGTTCCGAAGCCATGGGCTTCGGTTTCCGCTGCGGCTTCCTGGGCATGCTGCACATGGAAATCGTGCAGGAGCGCCTGGAGCGCGAATACAACCTGGACCTGATCAGCACCGCGCCGACGGTGGTCTACGAGGTCCTGAAGACCGACGGCACCATCATCAACATGGACAACCCGGCCAAGCTGCCGCCGGTGAACCATGTGGAAGAGA
The DNA here is from genome assembly GCF_003086855.1 of Stenotrophomonas sp. YAU14A_MKIMI4_1. NCBI lineage: Bacteria > Pseudomonadati > Pseudomonadota > Gammaproteobacteria > Lysobacterales > Lysobacteraceae > Stenotrophomonas > Stenotrophomonas sp. YAU14A_MKIMI4_1. Next base: position 3,194,533 of record NZ_CP025998.1, on the reverse strand, counting down.
TCCGCGAGCCGATCATCCGCGCCAACGTGCTCACGCCCGAGGAGTACATCGGCAACATCATCAAACTGTGCGAAGAAAAGCGCGGCAGCCAGATCGGCATCAACTACCTGGGCAGCCAGGTGCAGATCAGCTACGAGCTGCCGATGGCCGAAGTGGTGCTGGACTTCTTCGACAAGCTGAAGTCGGTCAGCCGTGGCTATGCCTCGCTGGACTACCACTTCGTGCGCTTCGATGCCGGCCCGTTCGTGCGCGTGGACGTGCTGATCAACGGTGACAAGGTCGACGCCCTGTCGCTGATCGTGCACCGCAGCCATGCCGACCGCCGCGGCCGCGAGCTGTGCGAGAAGATGAAGGACCTGATCCCGCGCCAGCAGTTCGACGTGGCCATCCAGGCCGCCGTCGGCTCGCAGATCATCGCCCGCACCACGGTCAAGGCCATGCGCAAGAACGTGCTGGCCAAGTGCTATGGTGGCGACGTTTCGCGCAAGAAGAAGCTTCTGGAAAAGCAGAAGGAAGGCAAGAAGCGCATGAAGCAGGTCGGCCGCGTGGAAATTCCGCAGGAAGCCTTCCTGGCCGTGCTGCAGATGGACAACAAGTAAGCCCGCAGCGGCCCTTCGGGGCCGTTCGTCCGGTGACGTTGCAAAGGACCCTGAATGAAACTGTTTGAGATCCTCCTGGTCGTACTGACCCTGGCCTCGGGCCTGATCCTGCTTGCCGAAAAGCTGTACTTCGCCAAGCGCCGTGCCCAGCGCGCCGGCCTGCTCGACACCGAGCCGGTGCTGGTGGATTACTCTCGCGCCTTCTTCCCGGTGCTGGCCATCGTGCTGGTGGTGCGCAGTTTCATTGCCGAGCCGTACAAGATTCCGTCCAGCTCGATGATGCCCAACCTGCTGATCGGCGATTTCATCCTGGTCAACAAGTTCTCCTACGGCCTGCGCCTGCCGATCAGCAACACCAAGTTCGTGCCGGTGGGCGAGCCCTCGCGCGGCGACGTGGTGGTGTTCCACTTCCCCGGCCACAGCGACAACGACCCGGCCAAGGGCGAGAACTTCATCAAGCGCGTGATCGGCGTGCCGGGCGATACGGTGTCCTTCGACGGCGACAGCGTCACCCTCAACGGCGAAGCGCTGAAGTATGACAACAAGGGCATCTACGCCGGCCACCGTGGCCAGGGCGAAGGCGCCAACCTGCTGGTCGAGCACCTGCCGGGCCGGACCCATACCGTGCTGGAGACCGATTTCCCGCGCGGCCAGGGCCAGTGGACCGTGCCGGCTGGTAAATATCTGGTGATGGGCGACAATCGCGACAACAGCGACGACGGCCGGTTCTGGGGCCTGCTGCCGGAAGAAAACCTGCGCGGCAAGGCCTTCCTGATCTGGCTGAACTGCTCGGGCTGGTTCTGCAAGGACGGCTTCGAACCGTCGCGTATCGGTTCGGGCATCAACTGAAACTGACTTCACATCCATTCGCGTATCTGGGGAGAAACGCCATGAAGACGATGAACACGCAGCGCGGCATGACTTTGACCTCGTTCCTGGTCGTACTGGCCGTGGTCGGGTTCTTCCTGTACATCGGCATGAAGCTGTTCCCGATGTACCAGGAGTACTACTCGGTGCGTTCGGCCATGAAGAGCCTGGCGGCCGAGCCCAACGTGGGCACCATGGCGCCGGCGCAGATCCAGGACCTGTTCTTCAAGCGGCTGTACATCAACTACTCGGACAACGTGAAGCCGGCCAACGTCAAGTTCGCCCGACGCGATGGCGGCTGGACCCTTACCGTCAACTACGAAGTGCGCCGCCCGCTGGTCGGCAACCTGGACGTGGTTGGCAAGTTTGAATCGACCCAGGACCTGACCCGTAGCGGTGCCGAATAAACCTTTCCAACGTGGTGACCTGATCGGTCACAGCTTCCGCGATCCGGCCCTGCTGAAGCAGGCGCTGACCCATCGCAGTGCCGGTGCGCCGCATAACGAGCGCCTGGAATTCCTGGGCGACAGCATCGTCAACCAGATGGTGGCCGAGGCCCTGTACCACCGCTGGCCCAAGGCCGACGAGGGCGCGCTGACCCGCGCCCGCGCCGCGCTGGTGCGGGAAGAGGCGCTGGCGGTGATCGCGCGCACCCTGCAGCTGGGCGAGCGCCTGATCCTGGGCGCCGGCGAAATGAAGTCCGGCGGGCACCGCCGCGACTCGATCCTGGCCGACGCCGTGGAAGCGGTGGTGGCCGCGATCTACCTGGATGGGGGCTTCGAGGCCTGCCGCACGGTGGTGCTGCCCTGGTTCAGTGCCTCCATGGAGGCGCTGCCGGCCACCGGGCGCCCGGAAAAGGACCCCAAGACCCGCCTGCAGGAATGGCTGCAGGCCCGACAGAAGGCGTTGCCGCAGTACGAACTGGTGTCAGAATCCGGTGACGACCACGCCAAGCACTTCCGGGTACGCTGCAACGTAGCCGACCCCGCCGCCAGCATCGAGGGCGAAGGCTCCTCGCGGCGGATTGCCGAACAACAGGCGGCTGCGGCCGTCCTTGAACAACTGGATTCCAAGTGAGCGAACAGATTCCCCATCATTGCGGCAGTGTGGCCGTCATCGGCCGCCCGAACGTGGGCAAGTCGACCCTGACCAACGCGCTGGTCGGCGCCAAGGTCAGCATCGTCTCCAACCGCCCGCAGACCACGCGCCATCGCCTGCTGGGCATCGCCACCTATCCCGAAGGCCAGCTGGTGCTGGTCGACACCCCGGGGCTGCACAAGGTGCAGAAGCGGGCGATGAACCGGGTGATGAACCGCGCTGCCCGCGGCTCGCTGGAAGGCGTGGACGCCGGCCTGCTGGTGATCGAAGCCGGTCGCTGGGACGAAGAGGACAGCCTGGCCTTCAACGTGCTGCGCGACGCCGGCGTGCCGGTGGTGCTGGTGGTCAACAAGATCGACCGCCTGAAGGACAAGGGCGCGCTGCTGCCGTTCCTGCAGGAAGTCACCAACGGCCGCGATTTCGCCGCCGTGCATCCCATTTCCGCGCAGAAGCGCAACGGCCTGGAAGCGCTGGTGCGCGACGTGCTGAAGCTGCTGCCGGAAGCCCCGCCGATGTTCGGGGAGGATGAGATCACCGACCGCAGCCAGCGTTTCCTGGCCGGCGAACTGGTACGCGAGCAGCTGATGCGCCAGCTTGGCGAAGAACTGCCGTACGCCACCACGGTGGAAATCGAGCGCTTCACCGAAGACGGCAACCTGCTGCGCATCGGCGCGGTCATCTGGGTCGAGCGCGAGGGCCAGAAGGCCATCGTGATCGGCAAGGGCGGCGCCCGCCTGAAGGAGATCGGGGCCAAGTCGCGCCTGCAGATGGAGCGTCTGTTCGGGGCCAAGGTGTTCCTGGAAACCTGGGTGCGCGTGCGTGAAGGCTGGTCCGACGACGAGGCCGCACTGAAGGCCTTCGGCTACGAATAAGCCGTTGCGGTCGCTTCGATGCTGATCGAGGACGACACCGGGTTCGTGCTGCACGCACGGGCCTACCGCGAGACCAGCCTGCTGGTGGAGGTGCTGAGCGCGCAGCATGGCCGTATCGGCGTGCTGGCGCGCGGGGTCTCCACCGCGAAAGGGCAGGTGCTGCGCGCCGCCCTGCAGCCCCTGCAATGGATCCGCTTCAGCGCGCAGCAGCGCGGTGAGCTGGCGCAGTTGCGCGGTGCCGAGGCCCTGGATGCAGCGCCGCGGCTGGTGGGGCAGGCCATGCTGGCCGGTTTCTACCTGAGTGAACTGACCCTGCGCCTGGCCCCGCGCCAGGACCCGCTGCCTGATCTCTATCTGGCCTACGGCGAAGCGCGCGCGCGACTGGCGGTGGGCGCCGGCCTGGCCTGGACCCTGCGCCGTTTCGAGCGCGAGCTGCTGGCGGCACTGGGCCTGGGCTTCGATCTGGAAACGGCCAGCGACGGCCAGCCGATTGATCCGGCGGCGCGTTATGCGCTGGACCCGCAGGAGGGTCCGCAGCGGCTGTTGAGCGTGCGTGACGGCGAGCGCAGTGCCGCGGCCACCGGTTCGGCGCTGCTGGCGCTGGGCGCCGACGAAGAACCCGATGCGGCCGACCTGGCCAGCCTGCGGCTGCCGATGCGGCGGGTGCTGGCCCATCACCTGGGCGCACGCGGCCTGAAATCCTGGGAGCTGCTGGAGCAGCTGTCCCCCCGCCGCTGAGCGGTTTGTCGGCAGGGCTTGCAGCCCTGCACCTGCTACCGTCAACGTCAAAAGCTGGCTATCCGTGGAATGGCGGGGTGGGTCCGGTTGAGGGGGACGCTGCAAGTACGTCCCTGTAAGCTCGGTCGCCGCATCCATGCGGCTCACGCCCCCTCAACCGGACCTACCCCGCCTTCGACAGTTTTCCGCGATCTGTCGGAACGGCATATTGGCCTGGTAGGTGTCGACCTTGGTCGACACAGTAGATCCACGCCATGCGTGGATGCTTTTCGAACGCGCTTCGAAATTTCTGATTCCGATTGAGATTCATCCACGCATGGCGTGGATCTACTGGCCGCCGGGACCCCGTGACAGTCCCCGCGATCTGTCGGCACCGCATCTTGCTCTGGTAGGTGTCGACCTTGGTCGACACGGTAGATCCACGCCATGCGTGGATGCTTTGCGAACGCACTTCGAAACTTTCGATTCCGATTGAGATTCATCCACGCATGGCGTGGATCTACTGGCCGCTGGGAACCGGTGACAGTCCCGCGCGATCTGTCGGAACCGCATCTTGCTCTGGTAGGTGTCGACCTTGGTCGACACGCTCTGTCAGATACCGAATTGTTTCTGGGGTCGGAGCCCGTTGCGCAGCAACGGGATCCGACCCCGTGCCGTTCCGACAGATCGCGGAAAACTGTCGAAGGCGGGGCGGTGTGGGTGGGCAGGACCGCAGGCGCCATGGATGGCGCCTACGAGCCTACAGGGACGTACTTGCGGCGTGTCCTGGCCACCCACACCGCCCCGCCATCCCACGGATAGCCCGCTGTTGCTTCGGCCGTTGACGTTGATTCGGCAGGTGCAGGGCTGCAAGCCCTGCCGCCCCCCACGCCCTCAGTGCAGCAGGGAAGCCACGGCGGCGCGGAAGCCCGCCTGGGCCTGCCCGGAGTCGGGCGCGTGGTGCAGCTGGCGCACGGCACGGCCCAGCCGGGCCGCCCCCACGAAGCCACAACTGGCCTGTAGCCGATGCAGCTGGCTGCGCAGCTGGCGCTCGTCGTGCTGGTCCACCGCCTGTTCGACCGCATCGCGGACCCCCGGCAGCTCGGCCAGGAACAGCTCACGCAGGGCAATCAGGTGGTTGCGTTGGCCGTTCAGTGCCGCCAGGGCCGCCGTCTCATCCCAGTCTTCCACGGCCAGCTCAACCGCGGCCGGCGGCAGCGGCGCAGCGCCCGGGCTGTTCACCAGCGCCCGGCGCACTGCCTTCAGCAGTTGATCACGGCCCAGCGGCTTCACCAGGGTGTCGCTGAAGCCTGCTTCACGCAGGCTGGCATGAATGGAGGCATCGCCGTCGGCGGTATGGGCCAATGCCGGGGTGTCCGGATGCGACTGGCGCAGCGCCTGCAACAGCTGGGCGCCATTGCCGTCGGGCAGGTTCACGTCGATCAGCCACAGGTCATGCGTGCCCGGCTCGCCACGGGCAAGCGCGCTGGCAAGTGAGTCAGCAGTGTCCACATCGGCTGGTAACGTTTCCAACGCCGCTTTGAAAAAACCGCGGCTGATAATGTCGTCCTCGACAAGCAGGAAGCGGGGCCGGCTGGTCCGCGGGGTCATCTGCATAGGGCTGCCTCCATGTCAGCTGTGGACAATCATCATGCACGGCGGCGGCGTGTGCAAGCGGCCATCGGCCCGCCCGGCCAGGATCTGCGACAATGTGCGCCCTTTTTTGCCCGCAGCCTGTCGCCACGTGGCCCGATCCCGTTCCCGCATCGACCGTACCCCGTTCCAGACCGAAATCCTCGACCTCAGCCATGACGGTCGTGGCGTCGCCCGCCGTGAAGGCGAAGGCGGCAAGGTCACCTTCATCAGCGGCGCCCTGCCGGGCGAAGTGGTGATGGCCGAACAGACCGCCCGCAGCCGCCACTTCGACGAGGCGCGCACGGTGGAAGTGCTGCAGGCCTCGCCGCAGCGCGTCACCCCCAAGTGCCCGCACTTCGGCACCTGTGCCGGCTGCGTGCTGCAGCACCTGGACGAAAGCCAGCAGATCGTGGCCAAGCAGCGCGTGCTGATGGACAACCTGGAGCGCATCGGCCACGTCACCCCGGGCACCGTGCTGCCGCCGCTGGTCGGGGACAGCTGGGGCTACCGCCGCAAGGGCCGCTTCTCGGTCCGCCGGGTGGAAAAGAAGGACAAGACCCTGGTCGGTTTCCGCGAACAGGATCCGCGTTTCGTGGCCGACCTGAGCCAGTGCCTGACCGTGATCCCGGAAATCGGCACCAAGGTCCAGGACCTGTCCACCTTCATTGAAGGCCTGGATGGCAAGCGCGACATTCCGCAGATCGAGTTCATCGGCGGCGACAATGCCATTGCCCTGACCGTGCGCCACCTGCAGCCGCTCAGCGATGCCGACCGCGCCGCCTGGGCCGCGTTCGGCCAGCAGCACGGGTTTGCCATCTACCTGCAGCCGGGCGGCCTGGACACCGTGCACCCGCTGGACGGGCAGGGCGTGCCGCTGTCGTTCCGGCTGGCGCCGTGGGACGTGGAACTGGCCTTCCGCCCGCTGGATTTCATCCAGGTCAACGCCAAGCTGAACGAGGCGATGATCGCCCGTGCGCTGGAATTGCTGGAGCCGGGCTCCGATGAGCGCGTGCTCGACCTGTTCTGCGGCCTGGGCAATTTCACCCTGCCGCTGGCACGCAAGGTGCGCGAAGTGGTGGGCGTGGAAGGCGATGCCGGCCTGGTCGCGCGCGCCCGCGAAAACGCCGAGCGCAACGGCCTGGCCAACGCACAGTTCTTCAGCGCCGACCTGACCCAGGACCAGCGCGCCACCCCGTGGATGCGCCAGGGCTTCGACAAGCTGCTGCTGGACCCGCCGCGCTCGGGCGCGATCGAAGTGCTGCAGCAGCTGCCGCTGAAGCAGTTCAAGCGCATCGTCTACGTCAGCTGCCACCCCGGTTCGCTGGCGCGCGATGCCGGCTACCTGGTCAACGAACAGGGCTTCACCCTGGTCAGTGCCGGTGCCATGGACATGTTCCCGCACACCGCGCACGTGGAAAGCATCGCGGTCTTCGAAAAGCGCTGACGCCGCGCGGGCACCGGGGTGACCCTGGTGCCCGCCGCCACACGTGGCGTCGCGTCGGCTATCGGGGCGCCGGCGCGCTGCGCCACTGGCCATCCTCGCGGATGAACGCCAGCGTTTCGGTGCCTTGCTCATCGCCCACCTGGGCGGTGACCGCGCATTCGAAGACGGCGCGCTCGTCGGGCACTTCGCAGTCGGCAACCTCCAGCACCTGCGCGTCGCGCACGGCCAGCATGAAGCGCGCGCGCTCCTCGGCATCGCTCTCACGCGCCGCCACGGTCGCCAGATGCGCGCGCAGCAGCGGTTGTACTTCCTCGCGACTGGGCGCGGGCGTCGGCAGGCGGCGCGGATCGGGCAGGGTCCACTGGCCATCCACCCAGGCCAGGTGCAGCAGGCGCGCACCCGATTTCATGCCGGCGCTGCCCACCACGATGCACGTGGCAGTGTCCGGGGTGCTGCCCACCGCGCAGCTGCTCAGCGATTCCAGCGTGGGCCGGAACGCCATCGCGACCAGGCTGCTGCTGTCACTGCGCGGGCGCGCGGCGATCTGTTCGGCAATCGCCAGATCCATCGCGTCCTGCGCCTGCTGCAGGGTGGGCAGGGCAGGGGCCTGGGCCAGGCATGCGCCCGCGGGCAGCAGCAGGGCCAGCGCCAGCGGGCGCAGCGTGGAAAGGGAAAGGGACAGTGTCATGGTTCAGCGATCCTTGCAGGGCGGCGCAGTGTAGTGCGGCGGGCGCGCGCCGGGTAGGCAGGTCGCTGCTGGCGGCCGCATACTTCGCCCATGGGCATTGAAATCGAACGCAAGTTTCTGGTGACCGGCGACGGTTGGCGTACCGCCGCGCATCGGGTCATTCCGATGGCGCAGGGCTATATCAACGACATGGGCGCACTGGATCGCGGCACCCAGAACGCCTCGGTGCGCGTGCGCATCGAAGGCGAACAGGCTGCGCTGAACCTGAAGTCGCGCACCCTGGGGCACACCCGCCAGGAGTTCGATTACCCCATTCCCGTGGACGATGCCCGCGACCTGCTGGCGCTGTGCGTGGGCGGGTTGATCGACAAGCGCCGCCATCTGGTCGAACACGCAGGGCTGACCTGGGAAGTGGACGAGTTCCTGGGCGACAACGCCGGCCTGGTGGTGGCCGAGGTGGAACTGGACAGCGCCGACCAGGCCATCGACCTGCCGGACTGGGTGGGCGCGGAAGTGACCGACGACGCGCGCTATTACAACGTCGCGCTGGCCAGTCATCCCTATTCACAGTGGTGAGGCGCTGATCGGCCGGTAGCGCCCCCTTTTGCCGCGGCGGGCGGCCCCCACCTTGGGGGTATGAGAATCGACATCTATTCCGACGTGGTCTGCCCCTGGTGCTGGATCGGCAAGCATCGTTTCCAGCAGGGCGTGCAGTTGCTGGGCGCCGATGCGCCCGCCCTGGATATCCATTGGCAGCCGTTCCAGCTGGACCCGGACGCTGATGCCACGCCGGTTCCGCTGCGCCAGGCCTATGCGCGCAAGTTCGGCGGGGCCGAGCGCACCGAACAGATCCTGGGCCAGACCCAGTCCACCGCGCAGGCCGAGGGCCTGCCGATGGACTTCGGCCAGGGCCAGGTGCGGGTGACCACGCTGCCTGCGCACCGCCTGCTGTGGCTGGCCGGCGAACACGGCGTGCAGGACGCGGTGGGCGAAGCGCTGTTCCGCGCCCACTTCGAGCATGGCCAGAACCTGGCCGACCCGGCCGTGCTGGTGAAGGCCGGTGCGGCCGGCGGGCTGGCCGCCGCCGAGATCGAACAGATGCTGGCGTCCGACCGCGGCCTGGCCCAGGTGCAGGCCAAGCTGGCCGACGCACAGGCGCTGGGCATTTCCTCGGTGCCCACCTTCGTGATCGACGGGCGCTGGGCGATTTCCGGCGCGCAGCCGCCGGAAGCCTTCGCCCAGGCGCTGCGCCAGATTGCCGCCGAGCAGGGTGCACCGTCGGCCGCCGCTGCCGACGAGGCCTGTGGCCCGGACGGCTGCGCCGTGTAGTAGGCGCGGGGTCAGAGCCCCTGCGGGGATCCGACCCCTGTGCCAGAGCCCCTGCGGGGATCCGACCCAGGGGTCGGATCCCCGCAGGGGCTCTGACCCCGTTCCCGTGTTCAGCCGAACACTGCGTCCATCGGCCGGTTCTGCGACAATGCGGCACTGCGCCATGCGGGCGCCTGTTGTGGAGATCGACCCATGCTGCTGATCGGCGTTGCCGGTACTGAACTGACCGCCCAGGAACGCGACTGGCTGCAGCACGATGCCGTGGCCGGGGTGGTGCTGTTCAAGCGCAACTTCGCCTCGCGCCAGCAGGTGACCGATCTGACCGCCGCCATCCGCGCCGCCGCACCGCGCCCGCAGTTGCTCTGCGTGGACCAGGAAGGCGGCCGCGTGCAGCGCTTCCGCGAAGGTTACAGCGAACTGCCGCCGCTGCAGGACATCGGCGCCCTGTACGCGCGCGATCCGCAGCAGGCGCTGGCGCTGGCCGAACAGCACGCCTGGCTGATGGCCAGTGAAGTGCGCGCCAGCGGCCTGGACCTCAGCTTCGCCCCGGTGGTGGATCTGGCCCGTGGCAACCGCGCCATCGGCAATCGCGCCTTCAGTGAAGACCCGCAGGTGGTCGCCGCTTTCACTGCCGCCTATGTGCGCGGCATGCATGCGGTGGGCATGGCCGCCACGCTCAAGCATTTCCCCGGCCACGGCACCGTGCTGGAAGATACCCACGTCGATACCGCCATCGACCCGCGCGCGCTGGACGAACTGCGCGCGCAGGACCTGGTGCCGTTCGGCGCCGGCATTGCCGCCGGTGCCGATGCGGTGATGATGGCCCACGTGATCTACCCGCAGGTGGCGCCCGAGCCGGCCGGCTATTCGCCGCGCTGGATCCAGGACATCCTGCGCGGTGAACTGGGCTTCCGCGGCGTGGTGTTCTCCGATGACATCGGCATGGCCGCTTCGCACAGCGCCGGTGGCGTGCCGGCGCGCGTGCATGCCCACCTCGATGCCGGCTGCGACGTGGTGCTGGTCTGCCACCCCGAGCTGGTCGATGAAGCCCTGCATGCCGTGCAGGGCCGTTCACTGAATACCGCCGCGCTGCTGGGCCTGCTTGGCCGCGGCGCACTTGGCTGGGACGGCCTGCTGGCCGATGCCCGCCATGGCACCACCCAATCCCATCTGCTGCAAACCCTTGGAAGAACCGTCTGATGCCGAACCTCACCATTTCCCAGGCCCTGGCCCAGGCTGACCTGCTGGTCGACCGCCCCACCATCGACAAGGCCATTGCCAGCATCGCCGACGCCATCGCGCGCGACTACAAGGGCGAGGTGCCGCTGTTCCTGTCCATCATGCACGGCGCACTGCCGTTCGCTGGCCAGCTGGCGCTGGAGCTGGGCGCGCGGGGCCAGGATGTGCAGTTCGATTACCTGCACGCCACCCGCTACCGGGGTGAAACCACCGGCGGCGACCTGGTCTGGAAGCACAAGCCGGCCACCTCGCTGTTCGGCCGCCGCGTGCTGCTGGTGGACGACATCCTGGACGAGGGCTACACCCTGCAGGGCGTGCGCACCTGGTGCCTGGAACAGGGCGCCACCGACGTGCGCATCGCCGCGATGACTGTGAAGAAGCACGATCGCGGCCTGCCGGACGTCACCGCCGATTACGCCGGCATCGAGCTGCCGGACCGTTACGTGTTCGGCTTCGGCATGGATGTGAACGAGACCCTGCGCTGCGTGCCGGCCATCTATGCCATGAAGGAGTGACGGCGCGGCCGTCCGCGGCCGGTCCCACCCTGTCGCCGGCGCCTTCGGGTGCCGGCGTTCGTCTTTTTCTGGAGTGATTCCCATGCAACAGATTGCCCTGGCCGTGATCGGCGGTACCGGTGTCTACAACCTGGCCAAGCTGGACGATGTGCAGACCCACGAGGTCGAGACCCGCTTCGGCCGTCCGTCGGGCCCGGTGCGCGTCGGCACCCTGCTGGGCCACCGCGTGGCCTTCCTGGCCCGCCACGGTGAGGGCCATTCGCTGCCGCCGCACAAGATCAACTACCGCGCCAACCTGGCCGCGCTGCAGCAGATCGGCGCGCAGCGCGTGCTGGCGCTGAACACGGTGGGCGGCATCGGCGACGACTTCGGTCCGCGCGTGCTGGCCTGTCCGGACCAGGTAATCGATTACACGTGGGGTCGTATCAGCACGATCTGCGAAGAAGACGGCACCGACGTGGTCCACGTTGATTTCGGTCATCCGTACACGCCGATGCTGCGCAGCAAGATCCTGGCGGCGGCGAAAGTGACCGGGGTGAAGGTGCACGACGGCGGCTGCTACGGCGCCACCCAGGGCCCGCGCCTGGAAACCATTGCTGAAATCGCCCGCATGCGCCGCGATGGCTGCGATCTGGTGGGCATGACCGGCATGCCTGAAGCCGCGCTGGCACGGGAGCTGGGGCTGGATTACGCCTGCCTGGCGATCGTGGCCAACTGGGCCGCCGGCTGTGGCGACGGCGAGGAGATCACCATGGCCGAAGTGCTGGCAAACGTGCAGGCCGCCAGCAACGGACTTCCGGAACTGGTAGGCGAATTGGCGCGGGGGTGATTGTCATCCTCGGGCAAGCTTTGCATACTCAGCCGGTACGCGGGTTCAGCGTACACCACCCATTCATTGCAAAGGTCTCGCATTAACATGCCGAACGGTACCGTCAAGTGGTTCAACGACGCCAAGGGATTTGGCTTCATCTCGCCGGAGGATGGCAGCGCCGACGTGTTCGCGCACTTCTCCGCCATCAACTCCAAGGGCTTCCGCAGCCTGCAGGAAGGCCAGCGTGTCACCTATGACGTGACCCAGGGCCCGAAGGGTGCCCAGGCTTCGAACATTACGCCGGCCGAGTGATCCACTCGACAGTGCGTTGAAAACCCCGCTACGGCGGGGTTTTTTTTTGCGCAGGGCAACGGCGGGCGCTCCGGCGTCGGCCAGTAGATCCACGCCATGCGTGGATGCCGTTGCGGGTTCCCTTCGCCATTGGCAATCCGCCTCGGGCACAATGCAGGCATGACGGAACGACTGCGCATTGCCGTGATCGGCTACGGCACCGCTGGCCAGGCATTGGCCATCCTGCTCACCCGTGATGGCCACGAGGTGGAGATCTTCGAACGTGTGCCCACGCCCGGCCCGGTAGGGGCCGGCTTCCTGCTGCAGCCCAGCGGCCTGCAGGTGCTGTGGCAGATGGGCCTGCTCGACGCCGTGCGTGCGCACGCCGCGCCGGTGCACCGCCTGTACGGCGATACGCCCTGCGAACGCGCGGTGATGGACATGGGCTATGCCGGTCTGGATGCACGCCTGCACGGGCTGGGCATGCAGCGCGGCGCGCTGTTCTCGTTGCTGGAAGATGCGCGCGAAGGCGCCGGCCACCTGCACGTGGGCACCGCCATCGAGGCGGTGGACAGCGCACAGGGGCGCGTACGCGATGCGCAGGGGCGCTGGCACGGCCCGTTCGACCTGGTGGTGGCCGCCGATGGCGCGGCATCCACCCTGCGCGGCAGTGTTGAGGGCGGCACCGCGCTGGACCGCGTCTACCCGTGGGGTGCGCTGTGGTGCCTGCTGCCGGCCGAAGACTGGCCGCACATGCAGGAGCTGCGGCAACGCTACGTGGCGGCGCGCAAGATGATCGGCCTGCTGCCGGTGGGCACCCGCCCCGGTGATGCCACGCCGCGCCTGAGCTTCTTCTGGAGCCTGCCGCGTGATGATTTCGAGCGCTGGCAGCGGGACGGCATGGCGCCCTGGCTGCAGGAACTGCATGCCCTGTGGCCGCAGGCCAGCGCGCGCTTCGCGCACCTGGTCGATGCCGGCCAGCTGGCACGCGCGGTGTACCGCGATGCGGTGATGAAGCGCTGGCACCATGGCCGCCTGGTGCTGGCCGGTGATGCCGCACACTCGATGAGCCCGCAGCTGGGGCAGGGCGTGAACATGGCCCTGATCGATGCACTGGCGCTGCGCGATGCGCTGCGCAGCCACCGTGGCGAAGCGGCGCTGCAGGCCTACCAGGCACAGCGGCGTGCGCATGTGGCGGTGTACCAGCGCTGGAGCCGCTGGTTGACGCCGCTGTTCCAGTCCAATGGCGATCTATGGGCGCATGCGCGCGACGTCCTGCTTGGCCCGATGGGGCGCATGCCGGGCGGGCGCGGGCACATGCTGCGCGTGCTCAGCGGTACCCAGCACGGCTGGTTCGGCGCACTGCCGCTGGATCCGGGCTTCATTGCCGCGCTGGCCGAAGCGCCGCGTGCGGCCGCCAGCAGCAGTGCGATCAGCGCTGCCGTGAACGTGCCCGTCACCTGAACTAACGAACATCTCACCCCGGTTGTGCGAGAACAGCTGTGCACGCGCACGCCGCGTCGCCCGTTTTCCTTTCCGTGATCGAACACTCCGTGATCGAACTTCGCGCATGGCCCGGGCGGACGCGCCGTCGCGGCCTGCTGCGGCCCGGATGCGCCGCACGTTCGAAGGAGGATGCCATGTTGTTCGCGGTCCACGAGCTGGAATCGGAAATCTGCAAACTGCGCGGTCTGCTGCAGATGCTGCACGAAGACCAGCCCGACGTGCTGGAGGATGTCTTTGAATTCCACGTGGGTAGCCTGATCAGCCACGCGGGCGCCGAACACCATGGCTACATCCGCACCTGTGCGCAGGAAATGCTGGCGGCGGTGCGTGCGCTGCCGCGCCACGTCGGCAACAGCGAGCCCACGTTTCGATTGATGCCCGACATGCTGGCCCGCCCGGCCTAAGCCTGGCGGGGCGGTACCGGCACCAGGCTGCCTTCCACGCAGGCAATGCGCTGTTCGTCGCGCGCGGGCGGTATCACTACGCCCGCGGTGAACGCGGAAAACGCGGGCAGCACGGTGATTCCCGGGCGCAGCCAGAACGCGGGAAAGCGCCGGCGCAGCGCCGGCAGGGCGATCTGCGGATGCAGGTGGCCGGCAATCACCCAGGCGCCGGCTTCGGGCTGTGGTTCGTGGCGCAGCACGATATCCCCCAGTCGCACCTGATCGTGCAGCTGCACGCGCAGCGCCGCTGCGGCAAGCTGGCGGTCGTGGTTGCCTCGGATCACATGCACGTCCAGGCCCGCTTGCTGTTCGCGCCAGGCCAGCCATTGCGCCAGCCACGCCGTGCGGTGCAGCGGGCCATGCAGCACATCGCCCAGGATCCACAGCTCGCGGCACGCGTGCTGCTGCACAAGTGCCTGCAGCCGTTGCAGGTCGCCCTGGGTGCCGCCGGCGGGCAAGGCGATGCCGGCGCGGCGGAACACATCGGCCTTGCCCAGGTGCAGGTCGGCAATCAGCAGGGCCTGCCGGGCCGGCCACAGCAGTGCACGCGCGCCGAGCAGGCGCAGCGTCTGCCCGCCCAGCTGCATGGCCAGCTCAGTGGTCATGGCGGCGTTCCAGCTGTTGCGCGGCGCGTTGCACGCGGGTACGCCAGTCTTCGTTGCTGAACTGGCCGCGCAGGCGCTCGGCCCACAGCGGAAAACCCAGCGGCGTGAGTGAGGCCGGCTGCTGCAGCGCCACCGTCTGCCTGCCAATGCGTGCCAGCGCCTGCTGCAGCCCGGGCAGATCCAATGCATCCTGCAGCACTTCCTGCTCGGCCAGGGCCAGCAGCATGTGCTCGGGGTCATGCTGGCGCAGCACGTCATGCAGCAGGCCCGCAGAGGCCTGCAACTGGCGCAGCGAGCGCGGCATGCCGCCGGGCAGGCTGGGCACCAGCAGTCCGGCCACGCGCGCGATGCCACGGAACTGGCGGCGTGCCAGCTCGCCCAGGTTCACGGCCGCGCGCAGATCGTCCAGCAGCCCGTCGCCGGTGAACAACGCATGCCACGCCTGCGCATCCAGGGTGATCGGCTGTGCCGGTGCCAGCACCAGGCCATGATCGTTCACCGCATAGCCAATGCTGTTGCGCTGCAGCCGCGTGCAGCGCAGTGACAGCAGCGCGGCCAGTGCTTCATGCACGTGGCGCCCGGCGAACGGGTAGACGAACACGAACTGGCCCTCGCGGCGGCGCACGTCCTCCACCAGCAGCTGCGCCGGCGAGGGCCGCGCGGACACGCGTGCCTGCAGCGCCAGCAGCGGCGCCAGCCACGTTGATTCGGCACTGTCATCACTTCCGTAGAGCACCGCGAGCAACGCCTGCCCCAGTGGCATCGACAAGGGCAGCTGGCCGCCCTGCCAGCGCGGCACGCTGCCGTCGCCGCGCCCACGCGCCACCCGCACATAGGCGGTCATGTCACGCAGCTGCACCAGCTCCAGCAGGCGCCCGGCGAACTGGAAGCGGTCGCCCGGGCGCAGGCGCCCTGCGAACTGTTCTTCCACCGAACCCAGGCCGCCGCCGCGCAGGAACTGCACGCGCACGCTGCCATCGCTGCTGATGGTGCCGATCGACAGGCGGTGGCGCAGGGCCTGGCGGCGATCGGGCACCCGGTAGATGCCGCTGTCATCGATCTGCACCTTGTGGAAATCCGGATACTGCGACAGCGCGCGGCCGCCCTGCACGATGAAGTCCAGCACGGCCTGCCACTGCGCATCGGTCAGATCGGCAAAGGCGTGGGTGCGCCGTACCTGGGCCAGCAGTGCATCGGCCTGGAAGCCGCCGGCCAGCGCGCAGCTCACTGCGTGCTGGGCCAGCACGTCCAGCGACAGGACCCGTGGACGGCGTGCTTCCACCACGCCCTCGCGCAGCGCGTTGCGTGCTGCCGCGAATTCGGCCACCTCCAGTGCATGGCTGGGAATGCAGGTGATGCGGCCGCTGGCGCCGGGGCGATGGCGTGCGCGGCCGGCGCGCTGGCGCAGGCGCGCCACGCCCTTGGGGCTGCCCAGCTGCAGGACCTGGTCCACCTCCGGGAAATCCACGCCCAGGTCCAGGCTGGAGGTGGCCACCACGCAGCGCAGGCTGCCTGCACGCAGGCCGTCTTCCACCTGCTGGCGCAGGGTCGGGTCCAGCGAGCCGTGGTGCAGGGCCAGGCTGTCGGCGTCTTCCGGCCACACCGCGGCCAGCGCCTGGTGCCACAGTTCGGCCTGCGCGCGGGTGTTGGTGAACAGCAGGGTGCTGCGTGCGCCCTGGATCGCCTGCAGGACCCGCGGCAACTGCACCAGGCCCAGGTGGCCGGCCCACGGAAACCGTTCGCCGACCGGCGGCAGCAGGGTCTGCACCTGCACCGGTCGCTGCCGCGCGCCTTCCACCAGCGGCGCGTCGGGCTGGTCGGGCAGCAGCACCTGCCGCGCCTGCTGCAGGTTGCCCAGCGTGGCCGACAGCCCCCACAGCTGCAGGCGGGGGCTGGCATCGCGCAACCGTGCCAGGTTCAGCTGCAGCAGCACGCCACGCTTGCTGCCCAGCAGTTCATGCCACTCATCCACCACCACGCAGCGCAGGTGCTGCATGCGCGGCAGCGTATCGGGATAGCTCAACAACAGCGCCAGCGATTCCGGCGTGGTCACCAGCACATCCACGCGTCCCTCGCGCGCCTGGCGCCGCTCGCGGTTGCTGGCATCGCCACTGCGCAGGCCGACCTTCCAGCCCAGGCCAATGCCATCGATGACCGTCTGCAGCGCGCGTGCGGTATCGCTGGCCAGTGCCCGCAGCGGGGTGACCCACAGCACCTGCAGCGGACGCACCGCGCTGGCCCGCGCCGGCGCCGGCGGCGGATCGATCAAGGCCTGCAGCAGGGGCCCGCCGAACATCGCCAAGGTCTTGCCGCTGCCGGTGGGCGTGTGCAGCAGGCCCGATTCGCCCGCCAGGTAGTGCCGCCACATCGCGCGCTGGAACGGCAGCGGGCGCCAGCCGCGCGCGGCGAACCACGCCTGCAGGCGCTGCAGGGCCTGCGTACGGGTCATCGCGCCAGCGCCTGCAGGGTGTGCAGCTGGTCGGCCTCGCCGGCGGGCTTGTCGTGGCGCCAGCGCAGGATGCGCGGGAAGCGCACCGCGATGCCCGACTTGTGCCGGCTGCTGCGGTTCACCGCTTCGAATCCCAGCTCGAATACCTGAACGGCGTCGACGCTGCGCACCGGGCCAAAGCGCTCGCGGGTGTGCGCGCGGATCCAGCGGTCCAGCGCCAGGATCTCCTTGTCGTCCAGGCCCGAATAGGCCTTGGCCACCGGTACCAGCGCGTCACCGTCCCACACCCCGAAGGTGTAGTCGGTGTACAGGGTGCTGCGCCGCCCATGGCCGGCCTGCGCGTACAGCAGCACCGCATCGATGGTGAGCGGCTCGATCTTCCACTTCCACCAGTCGCCGCGGCGGCGCCCGGCCTGGTAGACCGAATCGCGGCGCTTGATCATCAGCCCTTCAACGCCGCGTTCGCGGGCACCGTCACGCAGGCGCGCGGCCTCGGCCCAGTCCTCGGCGAGCACCGGTGGCGAGAGCTGCAGGCGAGGATCGGCCAGTGCATCGAGCAGCTGCGCCAGCTGCGCGCGGCGTTCGTGCAGCGGCAGCTCGCGAAGATCCTGGCCATCGCGTTCCAGCAGGTCGTAGGCCAGCACGCGCACCGGCGTGTTGCGCAGGGTGGCGGCACCGGGTTTGCGGCGCTGGATGCGGGTCTGCAGGGCAGTGAAGGCGCGCGGCAGGTCATCGGCGCTGTCCCAGGCCAGCAGCTCGCCGTCGATCACGCAGCCATCGGGCAGTCCGGCGGCGGCCTGTTCGATTTCGGGGAAGCGACCATCCAGCCGCTCTTCGCCGCGCGACCACAGGGCCACCTCGCCATTCCGGCGCAGCAGCTGCAGGCGGATGCCGTCCCACTTCCATTCCAGCAACCAGTCATCCAGCGCGCCCAGCCGCTCGGCCGGTGCGCCTTCCAGCGGCGAGGCCAGGAAGAACGGGTAGGGCTGCTGGCGGTCGGTCGGCAGTTCGTCTGGCGACAGCAGCTGCGCCAGCGCGGCGGGCGAGGGCACCCACTCACCCAGCATGCGCTGGGCAATGCGGGCGATGTCCAGCCCCGACCATTCGGCCAGCGCCTGCTGCACGAGTCGCTGCGATACGCCCACGCGCAGGGCGCCGGTCAGCAGCTTGTTGAACACCAGGCGTTCGGCGGCGGGCAGTTGCTGCCAGCCCTGCAGCACGGCGGCGTGGCGTACCGTCTCGTCCTGGTTGGCCACCGCCAGCAGATGCTGTTCGATCCAGTCGGCCAGGGCCCGTTCGGGGGCGGGCGTTGCCGGGTCATCCAGCAGCAGGGTCAACGTTTCGGCCAGGTCGCCCACCTGCGCATAGCTGTCTTCCACCAGCCAGGCCGGAAGCCCGGACGCCTCGGTGATCCAGCGGCGCAGCTCACCACTGGCGGCCACCTTGCGGCGCGCGCCGCCCACCTTGCCACCGCTCAGCAGGTACAGCGCCCATGCTGCATCGCGTGGACGTGCCGTGCGGAAGTAGTCGACCAGCGCGGCCCGCTTGTCCAGTGTTGCGGTGCTGCGGTCCAGGCGCTGGTAGAGCGCGGCGAAGGCCTTCATTCCTCGGCCCCGAAATCGGTGCGGAAGGCCTCGGCGGCCACGCCGCGCTCGCGCAGGAAGGGGATCAACGCATCGGTGTTGCCGTGGGTGGCGATGATGCGCCGCGCGCCGGTCTGTTCGATGGTCTGCAGCAGCGCCGGCCAGTCGGCGTGGTCGGAAATGACGAAGCCGCGGTCAACATTGCGCCGGCGCCGGTTGCCGCGCAGCTGCATCCAGCCCGACGCGAACGCCAACTGGTGACGGCCGAAGCAGCGCAGCCACGGCGTGCCTGCCGCCGACGGCGGGGCCAGGATCAGCTGCCCGGCGGCATCCGGGGTACGCCCCTGTTCGGCCACGGTCACCGTGTCCAGCATGTCCACCCCGGCCTGGCGGTAGACCGCCACGCCATTGGCGATGGCGCCGTGCAGCCAGGCCGGCTGGTCGTCCAGCGGCAGCAGTTCGGCCAGCACGCGCTGGGCCTTGCCCAGTGCGTAGCACAGCAGCACCGCCGCTTCCCCGCGCGCGGCGCATTCGCGGCGCCAGGCGACGATGTCGGCGGCCACATCGGCGGTGTGCGGCCAGCGGTAGATCGGCAGGGCGAAGGTGGCTTCGCTGATGAAGGTATCGCAGGGCACGACCTCGAACGGCGTGCAGGTGGGATCGTGCTGGCGCTTGTAATCGCCCGAGGCCACCCAGACCTGGCGCCCATCGTCGATGCGCACCTGGGTCGAGCCCAGCACATGCCCCGCCGGGTGCAGCGATACCTGCACCCGGCCCAGCGAAAAGGGCGTGCCTTCGGCATGCGCGTGCAGCGGCACATCGCCCAAGCGCCAGCGCAGGATCGGCACGCTGCCGGTGCTGCAGTGGTATTCGCCCATGCCCGGGCGCGCGTGGTCGCCATGGCCATGGGTGATGACCGCGCGCGGCACCGGCCGCCACGGATCGATGTGGAAATCGCCGGCGGCGCAGTACAGGCCTTCTGGCCGCAATACCACCAGATCTTCGTTGTCGCTCATGTGGCCACTCTGGCGCGGCGCTCGTGCAGGCGGTGAGAACCGCGCTGAACGGGCGCTGGCCGGACGATGCGGCACAATCGAGGGGCTCCTTTTCCGCAACGGGAAGCAATGGATGAACGGACCGGGCTTCAGCAGCAACGTTCCCTACGAAACGCACGTGGTGCTGAACCAGCCACCACCGTTCGCCGGGCGGCAGTTATGGACCGACGATGTCGCGCTGGCCGAGGCAGTGCAGCGTGAGGGCGGCGGTGCCTTCGCGCCGCGCCTGGCGGTGTATGGCGCACTGGCCGGCGATGAGCTGTACCGCCTGGGGTTCGATGCCAACCGCGACCGGCCGCGCCTGCGCACGCACGATGCGCAGGGGCACCGCATCGATCTGGTGGAGTTCCATCCGGCGTACCACCAGCTGATGGGCACGGCCAAGCAGCACGGCGTGGCGGGGCTGTCCTGGCACGAACCGCAACCGGGCGCACACGTGGCGCGCGCGGCGCTGAGCTACCTGCATCACCAGGCCGAAGCGGGCACCAGTTGCCCGCTCACCATGACCCACGCTGCCGTGGCGGTGCTGCACTCGCAGCCGCACCTGGCCGAGTGGGCACGCAAGGCGGCCGCTCCGGTCTACGATTCGCGCGATGTGCCGGTGGCCGACAAGGCCGGCATCACCCTGGGCATGGGCATGACCGAAAAGCAGGGTGGCTCGGACGTGCGTGCCAACAGCACCCACGCCGAGCCGATCGACGGCGAGCGTTATCGCTTGTCGGGGCACAAGTGGTTCTTCTCCGCGCCGATGAGCGATGGCTTCCTGGTGCTGGCGCAGGCCCCCGGTGGGCTGACCTGCCTGCTGATGCCACGCCGCCTGGCCGATGGTGACCGCAATGCGTTCCGGCTGATGCGCTTGAAGGACAAGCTGGGCGACTGGGCCAACGCGTCCAGCGAAGTGGAGTTCTGCGGTGCACAGGCCTGGCGCGTGGGCGAGGAGGGGCGCGGGGTGGCCACCATCATCGGCATGGTGATGATGACCCGGCTGGACTGCATGCTGGGCGCGGCGGCGGAAATGCGCATGGCCCTGGCCCAGGCGCTGCACCATGCACGGCACCGGCGCGCGTTCGGCAAGCCGCTGGTGGACCATGCGCTGATGACCAACGTGCTGGCTGATCTGGCGCTGGAATCCGAGGCGGCCACGGTGCTGGCCATGCGCATCGCCCGCGCGGTGGATCGCGCCGCCATCGATCCGGCAGAAGCCGCGCTGGCGCGGGTGGGCACGGCGCTGGGCAAGTACTGGCTGTGCAAGCGCGCCCCGGCCTTCGTCAACGAGGCGCAGGAATGCCTGGGCGGCGCTGGCTACGTGGAAGAGTCGATGCTGCCGCGCCTGTACCGGCAGGCGCCGTTGAATTCGATCTGGGAAGGCAGTGGCAACATCCAGTGCCTGGACGTGCTGCGCGCGCTGTCGCGTGAGCCGGAAACAATGGCCGCCCTGCAACAGGAACTGCAGGCGGCGGCCGATGCCGACCTGCGCTACTCGCAGGCGCTGCAGCGCTGGGAAGAATCACCCGGGTTCGATGAGGGGCAGGCACGCGCCTTCTGCGAGCGCACGGCACTGCTGCTGCAGGCCGCCGTGCTGTTGCGGGCGGAGAGCCCCATGGCCGACGCCTTCATCCGCAGCCGCTTGCAGGGCGAGCATGGCCTGGCGCTGGGGACGTTGCCGCCGGGGCTGGAACTGGGCGAGATGCTGGCGCGCGCCCTGCCGTAACGTCGCCGGGCCAAAAGGCCCGGCGACAGAGGAAGCATCAGTGCTTGGCTTCTTCGTGGGCCGCGTTGGCCTTCGCGTCATCTGCGACATCGCGGGCCTTGTCGGCCACCTTCTGCGCGGCATCGGCGGTGGCATCGCTGGCATGCGCGGCCGCATCGGTGGCCGCAGCCTTGGCCTGGTCGGCGGCGGTGGCGGTCGCATCGGCGGCCTTGTCCAGCGCCTGCTGGGTATCGGCGGCGGCCTGCTCGGACGCCGCGGCGGTCTTGTCAGCGGCCTCGCGGGTGGCCGCGGCGGCCTGGTCCACTGCATCACGTGCGGCGGCGCCCGCGCTGTCGGCGGCCTGCGCGGCATCCTGGCGGGCCTGTTCGGCTTCCGGGCCCTTGCAGGCGGCCAGGGCCAGCACCAGCGAGGCGGCCAGCAGGGAAGTGGTCAGCGTGCGGATCTTCATGGCGGTCTCCGGTACAGCGATGGATGGGGACGCCAGCCTATTCAGGCCCCTGTGAAGGCCCGGTCGCGAGGCCAACAGCGGCATTCAGGCAAAGAAAAAGCCGCTGGCGAACCAGCGGCTTTTCCAGAACAGCGTGAAGAAAGAAGTTATTACTTCTTGGCTTCTTCAGCAGCGTCCTTGGCCTGCTCGGCGGTGGCTTCACCGGCCTTGGCAGCGTCGGCAGCAGCGCCGGCAGCAGCGTCGGTGGCAGCAGCGCCAGCCTGGGCAGCAGCGTCGGTCGAAGCGTCGGCAGCGGTGGCGGCGGTGTCAGCGGCCTGCTGGGCAGCGTCGGCGGTCTGGGCGCCGGCAGCGGCGGCCTGGTCGGCAGCAGCCTGGGCTTCGGTGGCGGCTTCGTTGGCCGAAGCAGCGGCGTCCTGGGCAGCTTCCTGCTTCGAGCAGGCGGCCAGGGCCAGGGCCAGGGACATAGCGACCAGCAGCTTGTTGATGCTCATTGTGTGAATCCTCGTCGTTAGATTAGGCAACGCGCAACTGCGCGCCGACAACATGATGACAAGCCAAGATTGGGTGTCAAGCGCTCCCGCATTCATTTTTGCGAAATCGCCGTTAATTCCTTTCAGATCAACTCGATGGCGATTGCCGTCGCTTCGCCGCCACCGATGCACAGGGTAGCGATGCCGCGCTTGCCGCCGCGCGTGCGCAATGCGTTGACCAGGGTGACCACCAGACGTGCGCCCGAGGCGCCGATCGGATGGCCCAGTGCGCAGGCGCCGCCATTCACGTTGAGCTTGTCGTGGCTGATGCCCAGTTCACGCATCGGCGCCATGGCCACCACGGCAAAGGCTTCGTTCACTTCGAACAGGTCGACCTGGTCCAGGGTCCATCCGGTCTTCGCCAGCAGGGCGTGGATCGCGCCGATCGGCGCGGTGGTGAACCACTCCGGCTCCTGCGAATGGGTGGCGTGGCCGACGATGCGCGCCAGCGGGGTGATGCCGCGCGCGGCCGCATCCTCTTCGGCCAGCAGGACCACGGCAGCGGCGCCGTCGGAAATGCTGGAGGAACTGGCGGCGGTCACGCTGCCATCCTTCTTGAACGCCGGGCGCAGGGTCGGGATCTTGGCGATGTCCGAACGGCCGGGCTGCTCGTCGCTGGCGAACTCGACCTCACCCTTGCGGGTGGCCACCTTCACCGAGACGATTTCATCGGCGAATGCGCCATTGGCCTGCGCGGCCTGCGCACGGCGCACCGATTCGATGGAATAGGCGTCCTGTTCCTCGCGGGTGAACTGGTACTTGTCCACCGCGCATTCGGCGAATTCACCCATGGCCTTGCCGTCGTAGGCATTGACCAGGCCGTCGTGGGCCATGTGGTCCACCGCCTGGAAGTTGCCGAAGCGGTTGCCGGTGCGCGAGTTGGGCAGCATGTGCGGGGCGTTGGACATCGATTCCATGCCGCCGGCCACCACCACCTTGGCCGAACCGGCCTTGATCAGGTCGTGGCCCAGCATGATGGTCTTCATGCCCGAGCCGCAGACCTTGTTCAGGGTGGTCGCGCCGGCCGACAGCGGAATGCCGGCGGCGATGGCGGCCTGGCGGGCCGGGGCCTGGCCCAGGTTGGCCGACAGCACGCAGCCCATCAGGACTTCGGAAACGTCGCTGGCCGGTACCCCGGACTGCTCAAGGGCGGCGGCGATGGCGGCCGCGCCGAGGGTCGGGGTGGGCACGCCGTTGAACTGGCCCAGGAAGGAGCCAATGGCGGTGCGCTTGGCGGCGGCGATGACGATGTTGGACATGGCAATCTCGTTGATGCGTGAGCAATGTTCGGAAAGGAGACGGCGGGCGTTGGAAGCGGCGCCATTTCCCGGCAGACTGCGTGGGGGTCGACCCAGTATAGAGGGTCGGCGGTAGCTGCCGCTGGCAGCACTGGATGCCTGCAAGGGGTTGCGGCAGGCCAACGTTCATGGGAAGGAAACGATGGAACGTAAGACGATGGGCAGGTCGGTTCTGGCTTCGGCGCTGGTCGCCGCGCTGAGTGCATGTGGCGGTGGCGGTGGCGGCAGCAATGTACGCATCGACCCGCCCCCCACCACGCCGCCGGTAACCCCGCCGCCCACCACGCCCACGCCGGCCAAGCCGACCGAGCCGGCGGTGAACGCACACCTGGTGCAGACCAATGCCCTGGCCGCGCAGTCGGCTGGCCTGACCGGCAAGGGCGTGCGCATCGGCATCGTCGATTCCGGCGTGAAGCGCGACACCGCAGCGCTCAATGGCCGCGTGGTGGCCAACCTCAACTACGTCGATCCGGCGCGCAACAACCTGAACGTGGACGACGTGGTCGGCCACGGCACCGCGGTGGCCAGCCTGGCCGCCGGTGCAACCGTGGGCGTCTGGCCCGGCGGCATCGCGCCAGGGGCGCAGATTGTCTCGGCGCGGATCATTTCCGACACGTCGCCCACCGATGACGGCAGTGGTCAGGGCAACTCCTTCAGCGGCCCGCTGGGCGTGGCCGGCATCCACCAGGACCTGATCAGCTACGGCGTGAAGGTGATGAACAACTCCTGGGGCGGGTTGTACTGGACCGATCTGGCCACCACCGCGCAGGTGGCGGCCGAGTACCGCCCCTTCATCATGAGCAACGGCGGCCTGGTGGTGTTCGCCTCGGGCAACGAGGGCCGCGACCAGCCCAGCAGCGTGGCGGCACTGCCCAGCCAGCGCGGCGTGGGCGGTTCGTTGCCGGCGGCCGATCTGGAAAAGGGCTGGCTGGTGGCCACCGCCATCGATCCCAACAAGCCCGGCGAACGCACCAGCTGGGCCAACGCCTGTGGCGATGCGGCGCGCTACTGTCTGACCGCACCGGGCAGCGCGGTGTTTCCCGAGCGCAATGGCAACGGCTACCAGTGGAATTACGGCACGTCGTTCGCCGCGCCGCTGGTATCAGGCGCGGCCGCGCTGGTCTGGGAACGCTTCCCGTACTTCGACAACGACCTGGTGCGGCAGACCCTGCTGGGCACGGCCACCGACATCGGCGCGCCAGGCGTGGACGCCATCTACGGCTACGGCCTGCTGAATGTCGGCAAGGCCGTGAACGGCCCGGCCCGCTTCGACTGGGGCAATACCACCGTCAACGTCTCGCAGCTGGGCCTGAATTCGGTCTGGAGCAACAACATCACCGGCAGCGGCGGCCTGGTCAAACAGGGCGAAGGTTCGCTGGGCCTTTCCGGTACCAACACCTACACCGGCGACACCCGCATCGAACGCGGCACGCTGGCGCTGCGCGACGGCGCGTCCATCACTTCCAACGTGGTGATCACCGCGCAAGCGGCAAGCCCCAACGCGGCCGCGCTGCAGTTCATGACCGGCACCACCCGGGTCAAGGGCAACGTGGACAACGCGGCGATGGTGATCGTGCGCGATGCCAACAGCAGCGCCACCATCGAAGGCAACTACCTGCACCGCGACGGCGCGCGGTTGATGATCTCGCTGGGTTCCAGTCCACTTGCCATCACCGGCAGGGCCACCCTGCAGGGCGGCGACGTGCACGTGTCCAGTGTCGTCAGCGGCTACGTGCCGGCTGCCGGCCGCACCCAGACCGTGCTGCAGGCCGGGCAGGGCGTCAGCGGCACGTTCAACGGGGTCAGCAACAGCCTCAACGCGGGCAGCCTGCTGGATGCATGGCTCAGCTATGGCAGCAACGACGTCACCCTGAACATCGACCGGGTCAACGTGGTCAGCGCGGCATCGGCGGCCGGCCTGGGCGCCAGTACCCAGGCCTCGGCCTCGCGCGTGGAACGCGCGTTCGAAGCACTCGACGATGGGACCGACGTCACCGGCGTGTTCGCCCAGGGCGCGGGCGCGCTGCAGGGCGTGCAGGGCAACCTGGCGCTGCAGCAGAGCCTGGACAGCCTGTCCGGCAAGGCGCATGCGCTGGCTACGGCGGCCACCTTCGACAGCATCGATCTGGGCCGCCGCGCGCTGTCCGCGCGCTTCGGCCAGGTGCAGGGCGCACCGCGCCTGGCCGGTGCCTGGCAGAACGCGCTGGGCGAGGCCGGCCAGGGCAGCTTCTCGGCCAGCGGCGCCGACACCCATGGCTGGATGATGGGCCAGGACACCGCACTGGGCAGCAACGGCGTGCTCGGCTTTGCCTTCGGTGAAACGCGCAGCTTCGGCAACCGGGCCTGGGGCAGCGATCGCGGCCGCGACCGGCAGTCGCAGGCGCAGCTGTACGCCGGCTGGAATGCCGGTGGTGCGTATGCGCTGGGCCAGGTGGGTGCCGGCCAGTTCAACCGCGAGATCGATCGCCAGCTGCTGTTGGGTGCCGGCCAGTACGGGGTCAACGCCCGCTACGGCGGCAACTTCAGCACGGCCAGCGTGGAGGCCGGTTATCGCTTCGGCTGGGCTGGTGCTTCGCTGACCCCGTACCTGGGCGCCGACTACACCCGCGTGGACAGCGATCGCTTCAGCGAACAGGGGGGCCTGGGCTTCGGCCTGCGCAGCGCAGGCGATGCCAGCAGCCGCAGCCAGGCACTGGCCGGCGTGCGCGCAGAGCGCCAGTGGCGCAACTGGGCGCTGCGTAGCTACGCCGAATGGCAGCAGCAGTTGTCCAGCCAAGGCATGGATGCGCAGGCCAGCTTCGTCGGCATCGATGCCTGGGCGCCGATGGCCGGGCTGCAGCCGATGCGTTCCGGTGGCCTGCTGGGTCTGTCGGTGGAATCGTGGCTGAGCCGCAACAGCCGCCTCAGCTTCGGCTACGACCAGCGCTTCGGCCCGCGCGGCGAACTGAGCCAGGTCGCACTGCGCTACAGCGCCGCGTTCTGACGCGGCGACGCGGCATTGCGTGACCACGCCCGGCAGGCTGCCGGGCGTGGCCAGCGCCGATCAACCGCCGCGCAGGTTGCCCAGGCGTGGGGTGCTGCGGCCCAGCGGCATCTTCAGCTTGCCGATGGACTGGATGCGCGCCTCGGCAATGCGGTCGGCCGCGCGCTGCGGCGCGATGTTCTCGCGCTGCGACAGTTCGAAGATGCGCGTCAGGTTGTGGTAGATGCTGCGGATCAGGCGCATCGCCCGCTCGCGGTTGTAGCCGTCGATCTCCAGCGACACATTCATCACGCCGCCGGCGTTCACCGCGTAATCCGGTGCGTACAGGATGCCGCGGGCATGCAGCTCATCGCCGATGTCCAGGCTGGACAGCTGGTTGTTGGCGGTGCCGCAGATGATCTTCGCCTTGATCCGCGGCAGGGTGTCGGCGTTGATCGCCCCTTCCAGCGCACACGGGGCGAACACGTCGGCGTTCACTTCGTGGATCTCGTCGGGCTTGACCGCTTCGGCGCCGAAATCGCTGACCGCACGATCCACCAGCGCGCTGTCCAGGTCGGTCACGTAGAGCTTGGCGCCGCGGTCGCGCAGCAGCTTCACCAGTTCCATGCCGATGTGGCCCAGGCCCTGCACGGCAATGCTGGTCTTGCCCACTTCTTCGTGCCCGAACTTGAAGCGCAGCGCTGCCATCAGCGCCTGCAGCGCGCCATAGGCGGTGAACGGGGCCGGGTCGCCGGAACCGCCATGGACCTGGTGCACGCCGGTCACGAACTGGCTTTCCAGGTAGATGTTCTCCATGTCGTTCACATCGGTGCCGACATCTTCGGCGGTGATGTAGCGGCCGCCCAGGGAGTCGACGTAGCGGCCGAACGCGCGGAACAGCACCTCGGTCTTGTCCACCTTCGGGTCGCCGATGATCACCGCCTTGCCGCCGCCCACGTTCAGGCCAGCCAGGGCGTTCTTGTAGGTCATGGTGCGGCTGAGCCGCAGCACGTCGTTCAAGGCCTCGTCGGTGCTGGCGTAGGGGCGCATGCGCACGCCGCCCAGGGCCGGGCCCAGGGTGGTGTTGTGAATGGCGATGATCGCCTTCAGGCCGGCATCCTGGCTGTGGCAGAACACCACCTGCTCATGACCGGTGGTGGCGAGGGTTTCGAATAGCATGGCGTCTCCGATGGCGCGATCAGCGGCGAACTGCAGCGAACTGCCAATGAACGGTAGGGTCCCAAAACAAAAAAAGCGACGTCGTCATGGCTGGGGGACGGGTCGCGCGGCGCCATTCTAGTCCATTCGCCCGGCCGATGCCGTGCACGGCCGGGGCGGCGGCATTAAAGAAGATGAAAGCGCGGCCGATGCTGCGACGACGGCAGGTCGCCGAATGTGAAGAAGGCGCGGGTGCAGGCAGTGGCAGCAGCAGTGCAACAACACGGCGGGCGCCGGTGAGGCCGGTCTGGTGGCAGGCCATGACGGCGTGGCTGGCGGGCAGGCGCGCGACCACACCGGTGCGCCGGGCCGAATCGCATGTCCGCCCGGCCGCCGGTCCCCTGCAGGGCGAGCCGCTGGCCGCCGACGATGTCGCCGCGCACCTGCAGCGCAGCCTGCATGCGCTGGCGCTGTCCCCGCATCTGGTGGGCGAACCGGCGGGCGAGGGCAGCTCGCCGCTGGCCGAGGCGGTGGACCGCGCCCTGCAGGACCGCGACTGGGCCACCCGGCAGCTGCCGCGCCGCCCGCAACTGCTGCCGCAGCTGATCCAGACCGTCAACGACGATGCCGCGTCGGCGCGGGTGATGGCCGCCATCATTGGCCAGGACCCGGTACTGACCGGCAACCTGCTGCGCATTGCCAACAGCCCGGCCTACAAGGTGCACGAGCGGCCGGTGGAAAGCCTGCAGCGCGCGGTCACACTGGTCGGTACCGAAGGGGTGCGGCAGATCATCAGTGCCGTGCTGGTACAGCCGGTCATGCAGGTGCAGTGCGATGTCTTCCCGCAGTTCAGCACGATCATCTGGGAACACGCGCTGCTGGCCTCGCGCGCCGCAGCCGACCACGCCCGCACGGTCACCTTCGGCGATGCGTTCGCCGCGCAGTGGCTGGGGCTGGTGCAGGGGCTGGGGGCGGCGCTGGTGATGCGGCAGGTGCTGCAGGAAGCGCAGGGCCGCGGCAGCACGGTGGATGCGGCGCTGGCACTGGACCTGCTGCAGCGCTGGTCCTTGCCGCTGGCGCAACGCGTGGCCGCCGCCTGGGACCTGCCCGAACCGGTGCACCAGGCGCTGGCCGCCGATGCGCAGGGGCCGCTGGCAGACAGCCTTCGCCTGGGCAGCGCGGCGGCCGCGGCCAGCCTGCTGTGCCGGCATGGCCATGGCAGCCAGGTACGCATGCAGGCCCTGCTGGAACAGCTGCCTTCGGCACCGCCCCACGCGCTGCGCTGGATCTGGCGACGGCTGCACGGGCGCGCGGTGGAAACGCTGGAGGAAGCCGGCGCCGAGGACGGTGAGACGCCCGTACCGTAAGCGCTACAGCTGCGATTCCACCGGCAGCCAGCTGATCACCCGCGCGGTCCAGCGCTTGCCCAGCGAACTGCCGGGCTCGCGCCCCACCCAGTGCGGCGGCGGCTGCCGTTCCAGCCAGCGCAGCTCGTTGCCAGCGCCCAGCGCCAGCCACCAGCTGTGCTGCGGGTCGGCCAGCCGCAGGTATTCCTGGCGCAGGCGCGCGCCCAGCACGGGATCGTCGAACAGCACGCCCATTTCCGTATTGAGGTAGGCCGAGCGCGGGTCGAGATTGAACGAGCCGACGAAGCCGCGGCGGTCATCGACGACGAAGGCCTTGCTATGCAGGCTGGCGCCGCTGCTGCCGAACAGGCTGCTGTCGCCCGGTTCGCCGTGTGCCTTCAGTTCGTACAGCTGCACGCCGGCCTGCAGCAGCGGCACCCGGTAGCCCATGTAGCCGCCGTGCACCGCGGCCACATCGTTGGCGGCCAGCGAGTTGGTCACCACGCCCACCTGCACACCGCGTGCGGCCATGGCCGAAAGACCCTGCAGGCCTTCGGCACCGGGCACGAAGTAGGGCGAGACCAGCAGCGCGCCGTGCTGGGCGGACTGCAACTGCGCGGCCAGCGCGGTCACCAGCCAGCCGTCGCGTGCATCGTCGCGGTGTTTCATCGGCGGGTCGGACAGGATGCGCACCTGGGCGCTCCAGTGCAGGGGCTCGGGGCCGGGCTGGCGCAGCGCTCGCGAGCTGGCCACGCGCTGCAGGTAGGGACGGCTGCTGTCATGCAGCGCATCGCGGTCGGACTGCTGCAGTAGAACGCGCAGCTGCGCCTGGCTGTAGTGCGCCAGCGCGCTGATCGGAACGGCGGCGTCGCTGTTCCAGTACGCATCGAAGATGGCGCTGGCCTGCTGCACCGCGGGGCCGGCCACGACCAGGTCCAGGTCCTGGAAGTTCACATCGTCGCGCGCGCTGAAGTATTCCTCGCCGATGTTGCGGCCGCCGACGATTGCCACGCGGCCATCGGCGATCCAGCTCTTGTTGTGCATGCGGTGGTTCACGCTGAAGGCGCGTTGCACCAGTTCCAGCGTACGGGCGATGCCGCTGCGGTTGCGGAACGGGTTGTACAGGCGGATCTCGATGTTCGGGTGCGCATCGAGCGCCAGCATCAGCGCGTCCTTGTCCTTGGCATTCATGTCATCCAGCAGCAGGCGCACGCGCACGCCGCGCACGGCGGCGTCGTGCAGCGCCTTGGCCATCAGGTGGCCCACCCGGTCGTCGTGCCAGATGTAGTACTGCAGGTCCAGGCTGCGGCCGGCCTGTTCGGTGATGACCGCGCGCGCGGCGAAGGCATCCAGTCCATCGCTGAGGAAGGCCACGCCGGATTGACCGGGGTGGGCGGCCAGCAGCGGCGCCAGCTGGCGATCGATCGCGGTCTGCGCCGGCTGAAGTGGCAGCACCTGCGATGCGGGCCCGCGCGCGCTGGGGGTGAGATGGTCGGCCAGCAGCAGGCCCGACAACACCAGCAGCACCAGCGCAGCAACGATGATGGCGACGATACGCAGCAGTCTCATGCCACCATGCTAGTGGATCCACGCCCTGCGTGGATGGCGTTCTGGGCGCGGTCACGCCCTGCGTGGATGGCGTTCTGGGCACGGTCACGCCATGCGTGGATGGCGCTTTGTGGGGTCAGCGCCCTTGCCTGCGGCAAGGGATCCGACCCCGTGGCTAGTAGATCCACGCCATGCGTGGATGGCGTTCTGGGCACGGTCACGCTATGCGTGGATGGCGCTTTGTGGGGTCAGAACCGCTCGTCGCTGCCCAGGTAGCGCCACTGCCCCGGCACCAGCGGCCCCAGCGCCACGCGGCCGATGCGCAGCCGGCGCACCGCCGTCACCTGCAGCCCGGCAGCAGTCACCGCCACGCGCAGGCCTTTGGCGGTCAGGCCCTTGCCGGCAAACCGCAGGCGTTGCTCGCTCTGCCAGCTGACCTTGGGCCCGCCGGCTTCCTGCTGCAGGCGCGCCATCAGCCACGGGCCACGTTCGGGGCCGCCTTCGGCCACGTCCACCAGGTATTCCTGCTCGGTGCGGCCCAGGTTGCGCTGCAGGTGGGCCAGCGTGGCCGGGTCCTGGCTGACCACCACCAGACCGCTGTCGGCGGCCGGCAGTGCGGCGGCCAGTTGCAGGCCGTGGAAGTGGCGCTGCAGGGCGCGGGTGCCGCTGGCATCCAGTTCGCTGCGCGTCGCGCTGCTGACCAGTGCGCACAATGCCTCGGCCGCCATGCCCGCCGGCTTGTGCAGCAGCATGCTCACCCGTTCGGCCTTTTCATCGCTGGCCTGTTCGGCCACCACGATCACCGCGTCCTCATCCACCGGGCGCTGCGGCTGTTCCACCACTTTGCCGTTCACGGTCACCCAGCCACCTTCCACATAGCGCCGCGCTTCCCCGCGCGGGATGCCGAGCAGGACGGACAGGCGTTTGTCGAGGCGGATCGGTTCCATGGCGGGCAGGTCGGTCAGGGGGCGCGCAGTGTAGCTGCTGCGGCCGATCAGCGCTGGCTGCGGTTGGCCAGCTCGGTCAGGTACAGGCGGGTATCGAACTCCAGCTGCAGGTAATCCGGTTCCATGTGCTGGCACAGCTGGTAGAAGGCCTTGTTGTGGTCGGCTTCCTTCAGGTGCGCCAGTTCATGCACGACGATCATGCGCAGGAACGCGGCCGGCGCCTGGCGGAACACGGTGGCGATGCGGATCTCGCGACTGGCCTTGAGGCGACCGCCATGCACGCGGGAAATGGCGGTATGCGTGCCCAGCGCGTGCTTGATCACTTCCAGGGTGTTGTCGTAGCGGACCTTGTTGAGCGGCACCGACTTGCGCAGGTAGCGGTCCTTCAGTTCCTGGGTATAGTCGTACAACTGGCGGTCGCTGCGCACCTCGTGCGGATCGGGGTAGCGCTGCTGCAGCCAGGGGCCGAGCTTGCCCTGGGCCAGCAGTTCGCTGACCTGGGCCACCAGGGGCTCGGGGTAACCGGTGAGGTACTTCAGGACAGCCATGCAGGGGCGGCGGGGCGTCGGTAGAATGGGGCTTCCAAGATTACACGCGGTACCGTCCGACCATGGCAAAGCCCAACGCGCTGCAGGAACAATTGCTCAAGGCCGGCCTGGCCAAGAAGTCGCAGGCCAGTGCTGCCGCGCGTGAACAGGCCAAGGCGCGGCAGGGCAAGGCGGAATCGGCCTCGGCCGAGGTGCAGCGCGAAGCTGAACGCGCGCGCGCCGAGAAGGTCGAACGCGACCGCGCGCTGGCGGCCGAGCGCAATGCCCAGGCCCGCCAGGCTGAACAGAAGGCGCAGGCCAAGCAGATCATCACGGCCCACGCGGTGCCGCACAAGGGTGATGACGAGTACCGCTTCAGCGATGGCGCGGCGATCCGCACGCTGCTGATCGACCCCAAGCTGCGCAAGGCGCTGTCGGTGGGCGTGCTGGTCATCGTCGCCCACGGCGAAGGCTACGCCCTGCTGCCGCGTGCGGCCGCCGAGAAGGTGCGCGAGCGTGCGCCCGAGGCGATCATCGTCGACCACGGCCAGCCCGGCTCGACCGCCGAGATTTCCACCGGCAACGCCGAGGACGACGCCTACTACGCCCAGTTCCAGGTGCCGGACGACCTGGTCTGGTAAGGCGCGGCTGAACCGGCCGCCAGCACGCCGGGCAGGGCCCGGTGCTGCCGATTGCAGTTACGGGCAAGGTCCCCATATCAGGGGAATACCTGACAGTTGCGGAGGTGAGTGATGGCCACCGGTTGGGCGGGCGACGGCGCGGTTCAGGACCAGATCGACGCCACCGTTGACGATGCCATTGCCCGTGCGCGGCGCCAGCTGCGCCAGGGGCCGGGTCTGGAACACTGTGAAGAATGCGACGCGCCGATTCCGCTGGCGCGGCGCCAGGCCGTGCCCGGTGTTCGCCTGTGCGTGGCGTGCCAGCAGGCGCTGGACGATGAAGAACAGGCACACGCCGGTTACAACCGCCGCGGCAGCAAGGACAGCCAGCTTCGGTGAAAGGGGTTTTTGCAGGGCTGCGCCCTGCACCTGCTCAATGCAACGTCAACGTCAACGTCAAAAGCGGCATTCCGTGGGATGGCGGGGCGGTGTCGGATTGCGGGGACGCCGCAAGTACGTCCGTGTAGGCTTGGCAGCCGCATCCATGCGGCTGACACCCCGCAATCCGACACCGCCCCACCTCTGACAGATTCCCGCGATCGGCGGGGGATCCACGCCATGCGTGGATGGATCTCTGTGGGAATCGAAAATTTCGGATTGAATTCGAAACGCATCCACGCATGGCGTGGCTCTACTTGCCATCGCGGCACATGCGCGGCGGTTGGTAGGTGTCGACCTTGGTCGACACAGTAGATCCACGCCATGCGTGGATTGATCCCTGTGGGAATCGAAAATTTCGAATTGAATTCGAAACGCATTCACGCATGGCGTGGATCTACTGGCCATCGCGGCATGCGCGGCTGTTGGTAGCTGTCGACCTTGGTCGACACAGTAGATCCACGCCATGCGTGGATTGATCCCTGTGGGAATCGAAAATTTCGGATTGAATTCGAAATGCATCCACGCATGGCGTGGCTCTACTAGCCATCGCGGCACATGCGCGGCGGTTGGTAGGTGTCGACCTTGGTCGACACAGTAGATCCACGCCATGCGTGGATTGATCTCTGTGGGAATCGAAAATTTCGAATGGAATTCGAAACGCATCCACGCATGGCGTGGCTCTACTGGCCATCGCGGCATACGCGGCTGTTGGTAGGTGTCGACCTTGGTCGACACATCTGTCAGATACCGAATGAATTCACGCGTGTCGACCAAGGTCGACACCCACCAGAGCAGAACGCCGATCCAAAAGATCGCGGGAAACTGTCGAAGGCGGGGTGGGTCCGGTTGCGGGGGTGTCCGCGGCATGGATGCCGCGGCCAAGCTTACATGGACGTACTTGCAGCGCCCCCCGCAACCGGACCCACCCCGCCATCCCACGGAATGCAAGCTTTTGCCGTTGCCGTTGCCGTTGCCGTTGCTCGTAGCAGGTGCAGGGCTGCAAGCCCTGCAGAGAAAACCCCCTCAGCCGTCGCCCTGGATGCCGCCGGGGGCCTGCGACGGGTCGCGCCAGCGGCGCACCGTGCGCTGGAAGAACAGGTTGTTGGGCAGCTGCAGCACCGTGCCCTGGTGGCCATCGCCGGTTTCCTGCAGCGTGGTGTAGATCAGGTTCACGTCGATCACCCGACCCTTAAGGCCGGGCTTCTCGCCGTTCTCCAGCACTTCGATGTAATCGTGCAGGCGGAACGGGCGGGTGGTGAAGATCAGCAACGTGCAGAAGATGTTGGACAGCACGCTCCAGGCCGCGAAGAAGGCCACTGCACCCACCGCCGCAAAGCCGGTGAACGCGGTCCACAGCACCGAAGGCGATGCACCCAGCAGGCTGAGGATGTACAGCAGGGCGCTGAAATACACCACGAAGCTGCTGATCCGCCGCGCACCCATCGCCATTTCCTGCGGCAGGGTGTAGTGCTCGGAAAAGCGCCGGATCAGACGCCGCGCCAGCAATCGCAGCAACCAGGCGGCCAGCAGCGTGGCCAGGATCTGCAGGCCGACGCCGATGTCGTGCAGCCACGGGTGGGTCCAGGCCGGCAGGTGATCCTTCAGTGACAACATCATGGGGCGACAGCGGGTAGCGGAGAACAACGCCCGATGTTACCCGGCGCGCGGTGGCGTTTCGACTGCAGGCGGCCACTGCACGCAGACCAGTGCCTGGCGGTGCCGCTGCAGGCATGCGCCGTGGGCCTCGCCGTGCCACTGCAGCGACAGGCCCAGGCCCTGCTGCGCCATGCAGATTGCGATGGCCAGCAGCGCAGCACAGTGGGTGGCGGACATGGGGTCTCCGGGCCTGCGGCCACGCGGGGGGGATGCAGGCATGGATGCAGCGGCGGCCGAAAAGGTTGCATGCCGAAGCGGCCGCGGGCCGTCTAAACCTTTTGCTGGGGCGCTGCATCCAAGCGCTATGCTCGACACCACCATGCCACCGCCACCTGCCGCCGCTGATGCGCCCGATGAGCCCGCGTTGATCCGGGCGGCTGCGGCCGGCGACACCGTGGCCTATGAGTGCTTGTACCGCAGCCACGCGCCGCGCCTGTTCGCCGTGCTGTGGCGGCTGTGCGGCGGGCAGCAGGCGCGGGCCGAAGACGCGTTGCAGGAAGCCTTCCTGCAGGCCTGGAAGGCATTGCCGGGTTTCCGCTTTGAAAGCAGCCTGGCCACCTGGCTGCACCGGCTGGGGGTGAATGCCGCGCTGATGGAACTGCGCGTGCGCGCTGGCGGGCAGGACCACCACAGCCTGGACGACATGGAAGGCGGCCTGCAGGAGCTGGCCGTGCATGACCGCTGCGCCGGCACCGAGCGTGATCTGGAACGGGCATTGGCAACACTGCCACCGCGGGCCCGTGCGGTGCTGGTGCTGCACGATATCGAAGGCTGGAAACACCACGAAATCGCCGAACAACTGCAGATGGCCGTCGGCAGTTCCAAGGCACAGTTGCATCGCGCGCGCGGCCTGCTGCGTGCGCGGCTGGGAGACATGACATGACCACATCCGACCCCGATCACGACCTGCTGGCGCGGCTGCGCGACCTGCCGCAGCAGCGCATTCCGCCTGCCGATGGCTGGGCGCGGCTGTCGGCACGGTTGCCGCCACGCGAGGCTGTGCAGGCGACCACCGCGCCGACCGTCATAGTGGCGCTGCGACGCCGTCCGCTGCGTCGCGCCTGGCTGCCGCTGGGCGCGGCGCTGGCCGCAGGCCTGGCGCTGTTCGCGGTGGCCCCGTGGCGGCATGACGCCGTGCAGGCGCCGGCACCCGGCGGGCTGCAGCTGCAGGCCAATGCCATGGCCGCGCAGTACCAGCAGGCGGTGGCGTCGTTGCCGGCAGCGCGTGCGCCGGAATGGCAGCCGGCGCTGCAGGAACTGGACCGCAGCGTGGTGCAGATCCGCGCCGCCATGGCGCAGGACCCGCGCGCTGCTCATCTATTGGCACAACTGCGGCGCACCTACGCGCTGCGGCTGGAACTGACCCGGCAGGCGGCACAGGCCGCGGCCGGACTGACAACCTGAGGAGATTCCCGATGCGAGCCTTGCTTCCCCTGTCTGCTGCGCTGCTGCTGTTGCCAACGTTGGCGCTGGCCGACACCCGCGTGGACGAACGCCACGCCCTGGCCAGTGGTGGCCGTATTGAACTGAGCAACGTGGCCGGCAAGGTCACGGTGCGCGGCTGGGACCGCAACGATGTGCAGCTGACCGGCAGCCTCAGCGACGGCCTGCAGCTGCGCCAGGAAAAAAGCGCCAACCGCGTGCGCTGGGAAGTGGAATACCCACGGCGCAGCAACAATGGTGGTGCCACCCTGGTGTTGAACGTTCCGCGCTCGTCCGAGCTGCTGCTCAGCACGGTCAGTGCCGACCAGGACATCAGTGGCATCGATGTGCGCAGGCTGCAGGCCGACACGGTGAGCGGCAACCTGAGTGCGGCCGGGCGCAGCGCCGACAGCAAGCTCAATTCGGTCAGCGGTAATGTGACTGCACGGCTGCAGACGTCGCGCCTGGACGTGAACACGGTCAGCGGGCAGATCCAGGCCGGTGGCGGCGTGGCCGGCGACATCGGTGCGCAGACCGTGTCGGGCAGGGTCGGGGTGGATGCCGGCCGCATCCAGCGTTTGGCCGTGGAAACGGTGTCCGGCGGCATCGACCTGTCGGCGTCTGCCCTGGCGCCGGGCGGCCGTATCACCGTGGAGTCGGTGAGTGCGTCGGTCAGCCTGCGGCTGCCGCGAACCGTGTCGGCACAGCTGTCAGTGAACAGCTTCAGCGGCGCGATCAACAGCGATGCGGGCAGCGTGGAACGCCCACGCTACGGCCCGGGCAGCCATCTGGACACCCGGTTGGGCAGTGGTGATGGGGATATCCGCGTGCAGTCGCACTCGGGCAGCGTGCAGGTCCGTCTGGACCGCTGAGCCGGCCCGGCAGGCCGCGGCGGCAGCGCCGCCGCGGTCAGGGTGGGTCAGCTGGCTTTCTTCAGCGCCCAGGTGGTGCCCAGTACTTCGATCTTGCCACCGCTCTTGCGGAACGCGGCCAGATCGGACGCAATCGAATCGCTGCTGACCGTGGTGCTGGCGGCCGCGCCCTTGCGTTCGCTGCGGATGCTGTTGGTAGCCTTCGCGGGGGTCTTTGCCTTGCGGGGCATGGTTGCTCCTGTCAGGTGGAAGGGGAGGAAAGCGCCCAGGCATCGGCCTGGCGCAGGTAGTCCTGCCGCTCGCGGCGGCAGTCATCGCCGCCCATCGCAAACTGGCGGCAGATCGCCGGGCGCTGCGAATAGATCGTGCAGCGCAGGTGATAGGGATCGATCGCCGCGCACCAGCCTTCATCATTGCGCGCCATCACGGCACGGCCGTGCCTGTCGCGCGAGGTATACTGGCGGGGCACCTCGTCGTCAGCCTGCAGCAGCACGGGCAACCGGCAACAGACCGCATCACAACGGCGGCAGTCGATGGGTGCAGGTGCTTCTTCAGGTTGTGCGGCCACAGGGGCCAGGCGGGTGCCCAAAGCGGGTCTCGATGGCGGCTCGGGTAGTACGCGGACCATGAACGAGCCAGAAGGCATGGCCGCAAGGCCCGCTGCGCGGGCCGGGCCCTACCCGGGGACACACACCGGCGCAGCCGGCGGAAGGTAGAGCCCTATCAAGCCTACCGAGGGTAGCAAAGTTCGCGTAACGTTTTGTTAATCCCGGCTGGCTGCCGCCAGCGCCAGGCCCTGCACCACGCCCAGCGAGGGCTCGCCATGCACCATGCGGGCACCGGGGAAGGCGTCGGCCGCGGCCTGGCGCAGGTAGCCGGCGCGGGACATGCCGCCGGTCAGGAACACCGCGTCCGGATCGCCGCCGATATCGCTACGGACCTGCGCCAGCAGGGCCCGGATCTGTTCCAGGTAGCCGTGCGCGGCAGCGGTCAGGCCTTCGGCGCTGGTGTCGGCATGCAGGTCGCGGGCAATGTAGTCCAGCGTGCTGCGGTGCTGCGGGCTGCTGCTCAGGGCGATCTTGGCGCGTTCCACGTCGCGGTACAGGCGGGCGGTGTTGCCGGTGTCCTGCAGTGCCTGCAGGCGGTCGCCCCAGGGCGAGTCCACGTGGTCGTACTTGTGCAGGCGGAACTCGCGCTGGCGGGTCATGTCCTGCACCGTGGCCGCTTCCACGTAGTGGTGGGCGGGCACGCGGGTGATGCCGCGGCCGAACAGCGGCATGTAGCTGGACAGGCTCAGTGCCAGGTCGATATCGGTACCGCCGCGGGCGATGCCCCAGGCGCGGTGGATGCGCGGTGCGGCGTCGCCGCCCACCTCGGCGTGGGCGATGTCGGTGGTGCCGCCGCCGATATCGACGATCACGGCCTGGTGCCGCTCGCGGCTTTCGGCGTGGTAATGCATGGCGGCGGCAGCGGGTTCTTCCAGGAAATCGATCTGGTCGAAGCCGGCCTGGCTGGCGGCCTCGCGCAGGATGTCCAGCGCCTGTGCGTTGCCGGCATCGCCGATGGAGCTGCGGAACTGCACCGGGCGGCCAAGCAGGGCGGCGCGCAGCGGCTGGCCCAGCTGGGCGCTGGCGGTCAGGCGGATATGTTCCAGGATGTGTGCGGCGATACCGGTGATGGTCTGCTTCGCGCGCGGGTGCAGGTTGTAGCCCAGCATCGACTTCGGGCTCTGCACCAGGTTGCCTTCGTGTTCCTCGAAATAGGCTTCCAGCGCCTCGTCGCCGTAGACCGCGTTCTGCAGCAGGTCGCTGGCGCTGCGTTCCTGTCCGGCGCGGGCTTCCATCCATTCGCGGCGCAGGGCACGCAGGGCTTCGCGGCGCAGGGCCTGCGGCGTGCGTTCCTGGCCGGCAGCACGGGCCGCGCGGGCGGCGCTGTCGATCATCTGCTGCAGCTGGTGTTCCTGCCCGGCATCGAGCTGGAAATCGTCCGGGTCGGGCACCACGCCGGGGAAGTAGACGCTGGTGCGGAACTGTTCGGCGTCGCCGAAGCGGATCGGCAGCAGCTGGCCATCGCGGACGATCGCGGCGGCGGAGTTGCTGGTACCAAAGTCGATGCCGAGGCGCATGGGAAATCCGGGGGACAGGCGGGGGCCGCGCACTCTGCTGCAGTTCGGCGCGTCCTGCAAGTTTCAGTCGGCTTCGGTTGGGTTTCAGCGCCTGCCTGCTCCGCTCGGGCGGCGCGGGGAGGGGCGGCCGGGACACGCGGTAAATACGTCCATGTAGCTCGTAGGCGCCTTGCACGCGTGCGCTGTCCTGCGCACACGGCAAGACCGGGGTTGGGCGTCCTGCCCAACCCGCCCGAGGCATGCCTCGGGCCCTTGGCGCCTACGGTCCCGTCCGCCCCTCCCCACGCCGCCGTGACAGTTCCCTGCGCCGCGGCAGCAAAAAGCAGAGCCCACCCCCCCCGCCCCAGCGAGATCAATCAAAGCGCCGCGCGCGCGACAAAAATCGGAGCACAGGCGTGCCGGTTACAATGGCGGCTGTTGATTCATTTTGAGGTACTTGCTGATGTCGTCCGCTCCCGCTTGCCCGCAGTGCACCCTGGAAAACACCTATGCCGATGGCGCGCTGTGGATCTGCGCCGACTGCGGCTTCGAGTGGACCGCCGAAGAGGCCAGTGGTGCGGGGCTGGTGGTGCGTGACAGCAACGGCAACACGCTGCAGAGCGGCGATACGGTCACCGTGATCAAGGACCTGAAGGTGAAGGGGTCTTCCATTCCACTGAAGCAGGGCACGGTGATCCGCAACATCCGCCTGGTCGAGGACGATGCCGAACACATCGAAGGCAATTCGGACAAGATCAAGGGGCTGGTGCTGAAGACCTGCTTCCTGAAAAAGGCCTGACGCGCTTCAGCGCCGCGCCTGCTGCTGCGCGCGCCAGCGGGCCAGGCTGTCCAGCTTGGCCTGGTAACGCGCCTGCTCGGGCGCCCCGCCCAGTTGCTGGGCACGCAGCAGTTCGCGGTCGGCCCGCTGTACCTGCCCGCTGCGGAAGTAGGCGCGGGCCAGCCCGAAATGGAACTGGTGCGCACTGTCGTACAGGCGCACGGCACGCCGGTAGTAACGGATCGCCTCGGCCAGGTTGCCACTGCGCTCGGCCTGCGCCCCCAGCATGTACTGCACGAACGGATCTTCGCGCTGCACCTCGTGCAGCACCTGCTGCAGGGCGTGCGCCTGCGCGGTCATGCCCATGCGCTCGTACAGCGCACTGGCGTTGGCCAGCGCGGCGTCATGCCGGGGCTTGAGCCGCAGCGCGGTTTCCAGGGCCATGCGCGCGGCGACCAGGTCGCCACGGCGGCTGGCCAGCACACCGACGTTGTTCCAGGTGGAGGCGAATCCCGGGTCCTGCTGCAGCGCCGCCGCGAAGAACGCCTGCGCGCCGGCGCCATCGTTGCTGGCCATGCGTTCGGCGCCGCGGTTGTTGTAGAAGTGGGCCAGCGCCCGCGCGGTGCTGATCGGTTGCGGGCCGCGGCGGTCGTAGAGCACGTTGCGGTCCAGATCGACCGTGCCGCTGCGCCCGTCCACCACGATGGACGCGTTCACGTGGCCCACGCTGTAGACCACGCCCTGGTCCTGGTCCTGGTACCAGGACACCACCCGGTCCACCTGCTGCACGCGTGCCTGGATGCCGGCCTCGCGCGCCAGGGTCACGAACAGCAGGGTGAAGGCCAGGCAGTTGGCCCGGCGTTGCTGCCAGATTTCGGCAAGGGTGTAGGTGGCGTTGGCGTCGTACTGCAGGTCCAGGCCGCGCTGCGAAAAGATCATGTCGACCAGGGCCTGCGCGCGCTGGTCGCGCGAGCGCGAACGGTTGATCACCTGCTGCTGCAGCATCTGCCGCAGCGGCGCGGGGATGGCCAGCACCTGCTCGGGCGTGGGCACCGGCGTGGATGTTGTCTCCAGGGTGGCCAGCGCAGGCGCCGGGGCGGGGGCGGTGGGCGCGGCCTGGCCCTGCGCCGCCAGGGACGGAGCGATTCCCAGCAGCACGGCCAGGCTGCAAGCGGCAAGCAGGTGCATGAGCAGTTCCTGCACGACGGCGGACGCTTCCGCCTGCCGGCAGTGTAGATCGGGGGCCCCGACCGGGCGCACACCGTCCGTCGGCACAAGCGTTGATCCACAGAGGATGTGGACCAGCGCTTCACAAAGCTGTGGACAACCGCCGCCAGCGCTTGCCGGGCAAGCGT
Source organism: Stenotrophomonas sp. YAU14A_MKIMI4_1 (assembly GCF_003086855.1). Taxonomy (NCBI): domain Bacteria; kingdom Pseudomonadati; phylum Pseudomonadota; class Gammaproteobacteria; order Lysobacterales; family Lysobacteraceae; genus Stenotrophomonas; species Stenotrophomonas sp. YAU14A_MKIMI4_1. Next base: position 3,153,064 of record NZ_CP025998.1, on the reverse strand, counting down.
TGTGAGTGCGTGGTGAAAAACTGACCAGCTTGCTCTGGCCGCGCGTCGGCGGGATCATCGTTACATGGACTTCGCCCCCGTTCCGCTGGCGCCGGCGCAGTGGCAGGCGCTTGAAGCGGCCTATGCCACGCCACCGCGCGCCTACCACCACTTCGGCCACGTGCGCGCGGTGCTGCAGCACTGCCAGCAGGTGGCCGACGGCCCGGGCTGGCAGCAGCCGGCCGAGGTCTACCTGGCCGTGCTGTACCACGATGCGGTGTACCAGGCCGGGCGCAAGGACAACGAGGCCCGTTCGGCGCAGTTGGCCGTGCAGGCCATTGCCGATGTGCCTGCTTTTGCGCAGGTGGATGCCGCGCGGGTGGAACAGCTGATCCTGCTGACCGCACGCCACGGTGCGCTGGGGCCCGATGAGGTGGACGCCGAGGCCGCGCTGTTCCTGGACTGCGACATGGCCATCCTGGGCGCCCCGGCCGAGGTGTTCGATGCCTACGACCGTGGCGTGGCCGAAGAGTACCGGGGTGTCGTGCCCGGCTTCCTGTACCGTGCCGGTCGCCGTCGCTTCCTGCAGGGGCTGTTGCGTGCGCCGCGCATCTTCCTGAGCGATTTCTTCCATGCGCGTCTGGACGCTGCGGCGCGGGCCAACCTGCGCCGGCACCTGGAACGCTGAGCGGGGCCGTTACACTGGCGCGGTGTTTCCTGTCCTGTCTGATCTGCCTGTGACCGATCCCGTGCCCGATCCCGACCCGCGCCCGCTGCCGCCGGAAGAACCCGGCCCCAACGAGTGCTGCGGCAGCGGCTGCCCGTTGTGCGTGCTGGACCTGTATTCGGAAGAACTGCAGCGTTACCGCAAGGCCCTGGCCGAATGGCAGGCACGGCACCCGCAGGAGGCGCCGTGAGCCGGGCCCGTCCCGCAGCGCTGTTGGCCCTGGTGGCGCTGCTGCTGTTCGTGGCAACCGCACTGTGGACGCAGTTCGCGCGCGCCGACCTGGACTGGGTGCGGGCAACGCTGAGCCTGTACCTGCATGGCCCGTGGGGGCTGGCCCTGCGCAGCGCGTACTGCCTGCTGGCGCTGGCCATCGCGCTGCTGGGCATTGCCCTGTACCGCGGCAGCCGCGGGCCGCGCCGCAGTGCCGCCGCCCCCTTGCTGTTCACCGTGGCGGCGCTGGGCCTGGCCACCGTGGCGATCGGTGACAGCTGGCTGCCGCAGCTGGCGCCGCTGATCGCGCCGCTGGTGCATGGGCTGGCCGCCAACACCGCGTTCCTGTGTGCCAGCGTGGCCATGCTGCTGCAGGCCTGGTACCTGCGCCGCGAACCGGGCTGGCAACGCAGTGCGGCGCTGCTATGGGCGTGGGCGTGGCTGGCGTTTGTGCTGCTGTGGATGCACGTGCTGTGGCGCGATGGCCCACCGCGCGGGCTGGGGCAGAAGATCGTGATCGCGGTCATCGTCGGTTGGCTGCTGCACCTGGCGGTGTCGCTGTACCGCCGCGCACGCATCGCCAGCGCCGGCTGAACCGCCCACGCCGGTACATGCCGTGCACGCGCCGGCAGCGTATCGTGTGCGCATTCCAACGGGGATGTGACATGACGCGTGCAGGGCTGTGCAGGGCGATGGGACTGGTGTTGGCGCTGGCGGCGGGATCGGCAGCCGCCGATGTGCAGCAGGTCAGCCACGGCCGCTTTGAGCAGGTGCCGGTGCATTCACCGGGCGGTGCGCCCAAGCGCGTGGTGATCTGGTTCCACCAACCGTCTGCCGCGCCGGCCGCCGCCGCGCCGATCGAGGCCCTGCGCGCCGATGGTGCGCTGGTGGCGTCGGTCGACGTGGACCACCTGCGCGGTGTGCTCAAGCGCGAGGGCAACAGCAGCTGCGCCTTCGGCGCGGGCGACGTGGAGAACTTCTCGCGCTGGGTGCAGGCCTACCTGCATCTGCCCGGCTACCACCTGCCGTTGGTCGGTGGTGATGGTGAAGGCGCCGAGCTGGCCTACAGCCTGGCCGCACAGGCCGATACCCAGGTGTTCGCCGGCCTGCTGACCAGCGGTTTCTGCCCCGACCACAGCCACGAGCGCATGGTCTGCGGCGACGGGGTGAAGCACGGCCGCCTGCAACCGGCCGAGTTGAATCTGCCGTGGTTGAACGCCGATGGCGGCGCGGGCTGCAAGGCCGGCCATGCCGATGCCTTCGTGCAGCAGGTGGCCATGGCCCGTGGCTTCAAGCGCACTACCGCCGGCGATGCCACGCCAGGGCTGGTGGCGGCGGCACGGGTGATGGGTGCGCAGGCCGGGGTGAGCCTGGCGCCGCCGCCCGATGCGCTGAAGGGCCTGCCGGTGGTGGAAGTGCCCGCGCGCGGTGACGGGGACACCCTGGCGGTGTTCGTTTCCGGCGACGGCGGCTGGGCGGGCCTGGACAAGAACGTGGCCGAGTCGCTGGCCGAGCACGGCGTGTCGGTGGTCGGCCTGGATTCGCTGCGCTACTTCTGGACCGCGCGCACCCCGCAGGGGTTCGCCGCGGATCTGCAGAAGATCATCGAGCACTACCGGCAGCAGTGGCACCGCGACAAGGTGATGCTGATCGGTTTCTCGCAGGGCGCCGACGTGCTGCCGGCCAGCATCAACCAGCTGGACGCCGCAACCCGCGCGCGCGTGCAGCGCATCGCCCTGCTGTCGGTGGGGCGCAAGGCCGATTTCGAATTCCACGTCAGCAACTGGCTGGGCGGCGGTGGCGATGGCCTGCCGATCGCGCCTGAAATCGCACGGCTGCCGGCAGCGAAAACGCTGTGCGTGTTCGGCGAAAAAGATGCCGATGCGCTGTGCCCGGACCTGCCCGCCAACGATGGCGTGCAGAAAGTGAAGCTGCCGGGCGACCACCATTTCGGCGGCGATTACGATCGCGTGGCCGAGGTGATTTTGAAGGGCGGCGCGTAAAGCCTCTGGCGTTCGCCGGGCATGGCCCGGCGCAAAACCTGCACGGTCACCCGCGCCGCGGGTCCAGCGAAATCAACCGGGTGGCATCGAGCAGCGCCGCCGGCAGGTGCATGCCACCCGGCGCGGCCAGATAACGCGGCCGCCACTGCGGGGCGAACTTCGACTTGAAGCGGCGCAGGCCGCTGAACCCATAGAAGCGCTCGCCGTGCCGCGCCAGCAGCCCGGCCAGCCGGTTCCAGCGCCCGGCCAGACGGTGCTGGGCCAGCCCGGACAGCGGCGCCATGCCCAGCGAGAAGCGCGCATAGCCTTGTGCACGGCCCCACAGGAACAGCTCGATGAACAGGAAATCCATCGTGCCCTTCGGCGCCTCGTTCACATGGCGCATCAGGTCCACCGACAGCTCAGCACCCGCCGGTGCCTGCCACAGGTTGGCGAAGGCCACGATCTGGCCTTCGGCTTCGACCAGGGCGATCGGGAAGCGCGCCAGATAGGCCGGGTCGAAACTGCCCAGCGAGAAGCCCTTCTCATCGCCGGCCTTGTCTTCCAGCCAGGTGTTGGAAATGGCCTGCAGGCGCGGCAGCAGGGCAGGGATTTCCTCCACCGGCGCCACCCGGAAGCTGAGGCCGCCGCGCTTGCCACGGTTCCAGGCCTGGCGCAGGTCGGCACGCTCGCGCCCTTCCAGGCCGAAATCATGCAGCGGCACCATTGCTTCTTCGCCCAGCTTCACCAAGCCCAGGCCCAGGTCCAGATAGGTCTGCCAATAGGCCTCACCCACCTGGTAGAACACCGGGCGCAGGCCCAGCCGGTCGGCTTCTTCGCGGAAGCGCCAGATCAAGGCGCGGGCCACCTCGGGCGGGCCGACCGGGTCGCCCATCGCGATCAACGAACCGCCGTAGCGCTGCATCATCACGAAGCCCTGCTGGGCTTCGTCGCGCAGCACCGCCTTGTCGGCGGTCAGCACCAGGCAGGCCTGGGTGTCGGTGGCGCCAGCCAGCACCGGGGCCAGTGCCTGCAGGGTGGCATCGTCGGCCGCCGGCAGCGGCGTGCGGGTGCTGTGCAGCAGTCGTGCCAGGCCGAAGATCACCAGCGCGATCGCCACTACCAGCAGCGCACGCAGGGCGCGCGGTGCATTGCCGGACAACGCGAACTGCCACCACAGCTCGTTCTGGTATTCCACGTGGCTGTAGGTGAAGAACAGCAGCCAGGTGACCGCCACCAGCACCAGGCCCAGGTTGCGCAGCCACGGCCACGACCAGGCCTCGTCCAGCAGTGCGCCCTGGCGGTAGAACTCGCGGCGCGCCGCCCACAGAGCCATCGCCACCAGCAGCGCAGAGAGTGCGATCAGCGGCTGGCCACCGCGCAGCCAGATCGGCAGTGGGGTGATCACGCAGATCGCCATGGCCAGCATCCAGGCCGCATGGCTGCGCCGGGCCAGGCCCTGGCCGATCAGCAGCAGGGCCACGCCGGTCAGGCTGCCGATCAGGTGCGAGGTTTCCAGGATCGGCAGCGAGGCGTTCAGCAGGTGCCGGCGCGGCGTGGGCAGGGTGCCGTCGATCACCAGCGCCGCGCCCACGCTGAAGGCGGCCAGCGCGATGATCTGCGGCAGCCACGGGCGCAGGGCATGCCAGCCGGCACGGGTGGCACCGGCGCCGGCCTTGAACGGCTGGCGCAACGCCGGCGCGAGGGCCAGCAGGGTGGCCAGCAGCAGCGGCAGCACGTAATAGGTCACGCGGTAGATCAGCGCGGCGGCCAGCACGGCGGCCGGGGCCACCTGCGGCAGCAGCTTCAGCAGGCTCCATTCGAACACGCCCAAACCGGCCGGCACCGTGGACACCAGCCCGGCCAGCACTGCCACCAGATACAGGCCGACGAAGCCGGGCAGGCCGGTGGGGGTGGAGTCGGGCAGCAGCACGTAGAAGGCGGCACTGGCCAGCACCAGTTCCACCACGCTCAGTGCGGTCACCCCCAGCATGGTGCGGCGGTCGGGCAGCCACAGGCCATGGCCGAATATCTGGAAGGTACGGCCATGGCGGCCGACCAGCAGCACGGTCAGCGCGTAGGCCGCCAAGGCGACGATGCCGACCACGCGCACGGCGGTCGGGTCCAGCGGCAGGGCCAGCGCTGCCGCGGCCGGTTCCATGCACAGGGCCAGGCCCATCAGCAGCCACGCACCGAACACGAAGCCCAGCGTGCTCATCAGCACCACTTGGCCGATCTGCGCCAGGTCCAGGCCGGCGCTGCGGTAGCCGCGCAGCCGCACCGCGCCGCCGGTCAGTGCGGCAAAGCCCACGGTCTGGCCCAGGGTGTGGGCCAGGAAGGCGGTGATGCCGATGCGGGCCGGATGCACGCGGATGCCGCTGCGGCGCAGGCCGATGGCATCGAAGCCGATCAGGCAGGCATAGCTGGCCAGGCCCAGCAGCACGGTCAGCGCGATCTGGCCCAGGCTGAGGTTCTGGAACGCGTGGCGGATGGCGCGGTAGCCGTTCTCGTCGAACTCGTTGGCCAGCCCATGCAGGGCCAGGGCCAGGATCAGCAGCGGGATGACGATGGTGGCGACGCGTTTCCAGGTGGAAGCGGCGGAGGGCGTGGAATCGGTGGGGGCGGTCATCGGCGCAAGGGTGCGTCAGTGGGGGCGAGGGCGGTGTCAACGCAGCGTGGCGCATCGTGCGCCTGTCGCCGCCGTTTGACCAGCGCCGGACTGTGCGCAGGCTGGCCGGATGCAGTGGCCGCGCCGGGCACACACTTCGCACGCCGGGTGGGTGAGAATGCAGGTCTGTCCACCCGCAGGAGCCACGCCCATGATGGAGCGTTACGACGTCGGACCGCGTATGTCCGAAATGACCGTGCACAACAAGGTCGCCTACCTTTCCGGCCAGATTCCGGAAGACACCAGCCAGGACATCACCGGGCAGACCCGGCAGGTGCTGGCCGAGATCGACAAGCTGCTGGCGCTGGTGGCCAGCGACCGCCAGCACGTGCTGCGTGCGGAAGTGTTCCTGGCCGACATCGCCGATTTCGACGGCATGAACAAGGCGTGGGATGAGTGGGTGGTTGAAGGCGCAACCCCGGCCCGCGCCACGTTCGAGGCCAAGCTGGCGCACGCCGAGTGGAAGGTCGAGATCGTGATCACGGCGGCCGTGCCGTAACGCTGTTCAGGGTCAGAGCCCTTTTCTGCGAAAAGGGATCTGACCCCGTCTGTGCCGTAATCCTGCTGGGGTCAGATCCCTTTCCGCAGGAAAGGGCTCTGACCCCTTCAACTAGCGTGGCTGCAGCTGCGCACTGACCTGCGCGCACAGGCCGATAGAGGCCAGCATCAGGCCTTCCATCACACGGTCGCCGACGTGTTCCTGCACGTCGCCGTTCTGGCGGGTGCGTTCGGCGGCCAGCATGATTTCCTGCACCACGCGCAGCCCGGCCAGGGCGCAGTCGGCGTCGGCCAGGGCGCGTTGCCGGCCCGGTTGTTGGGCGTGCTCGGGCCAGGGTTGGCCATCGGCGGCGCTGCCGTGGCCGATGGCGCGCAGGGTCGCCGCCAGGGTGTTGGGGTTGCAGGTGTCTGCCGCATCGGCAGGGGCGGGCGCGGTGCGCGCGTGCAGGTGGGAAATGTCGGGTGTCTTCATGGCAGTGCTCCGTGCAAGGCATTCGGTAGCCGCCACGTAAGGGTGGCGGACGGAGACGTGGCTCGAAAACCGGTGTCGAACAGTCCGGTGGGCACGAAGACCCCCACGCTCCGCCCGCCATGGTTGGCAGACGGATTGCCAGCCGGCGCCACGCAAGGTGACGCCGACTGGCAAGCGCAAACAACGTTCGACAAACGGGTTTTCGAGACCCGGCCACTCGTTATCAGTGGCACGCCATCTATAGCCGTGCTGCTGCCGAATGCCCATCAGAATCGTTGCATTCCACTTCGCAGCAGGACGCTTGCGGCAGTGTTGCATCGGGTTGATGGTTGCCATGCCGCTGCGCCGCAAGCGCCTCGACCGAGCGGGCAATCTGCGACAGGTGTCGTGCTTGCGCGGACGTGGGGCGCGGCGGTGTGGGTCGATTGCGACTAGCTTCGCGGAATGGGGTCAGAGCCCTTTTCTACGAAAAGGGATCTGACCCCTTCTGCGCTGCGGGGTCGGATCCCTTTTCGCAGAAAAGGGCTCTGACCCCTTACAAAAGCTGCAGATCGATGCAGTCCACCGGGCACGGCGGAATGCACAGCTCGCAGCCGGTGCACAGGTCGGCAATGACGGTGTGCATGTACTTGGCGCCGCCGACGATGGCATCCACCGGGCAGGCCTGGATGCATTTGGTGCAGCCGATGCAGTCCGCTTCCACGATCACCGCCACCTGCGGTGGCTTGTGCGCGCCGCGCGTGCGGTCGAACGGCACGGCAGCTACGCCCAGCACCTGTGCCAGTGCGCGCGCCCCGGCATCGCCGCCAGGCGGGCAGCGGTCCACGCCGGCGTCGCCACGGGCCATGGCCTGCGCGTACGGGCGGCAGCCATCAAAGCCGCATTGGCCACATTGGGTCTGCGGCAGCAGGCGGTCCAGGCGTTCGGTCAGGGGCGGGATCAGGCTCATGCGTGGCGAAGGCTGCGCGTTGGTTATTTCAGGGGCTTGCCGCGGTACCAGCGCTCGTGGGCGAGGGCCAGCATGGGGCGGTCTTCGTAGCTGTCGCCGTAGGCGTGGATGCGCACATAGCGTGACAGGTCGAAGCGGCGGCGGATGTGTTCGACCTTGCGCGGGCCACAGTCGCCGTCGGCGTAGCGCCCGGTCAAACGGCCGTCCTGGCTTTCCAGCCGGTTGCAGATCAACTGCAGGCCCCACTGTTCGCACCACGGCCGCAGGTACAGATCCAGCGAACCGGACACCACCACCACGGTGTGCTGCTGTTCCTTGTGCCAGCGGATCTGTTCCAGCATTTCCGGCCGCATCACCTCGGGCAGCACCTCGCGGGCGAAGCCGGCGGCCAGCGTGGCGATGTCATCGGCGTGGCGTTCGCTGAAGGTCAGGCGGGTCACCCGCGCGCGGATGCGTTCGGCGGAAATGATGCGCAGGCGGTAGGCCAGCAACCATGGGCCCACCTTCCACCACGCACGCGCCAGCTGTTCGGGCGTGGCCACGCGGCGCACGAAGCGGCCATAGGTATCGCAGGTGGTGATGGTGTGGTCGAAATCGAACAGCGCCAGCTCCATCCTGCTCTCTCCCATGGCGGTGCCTTCCGTGGCGGTGTGCGGATCGGGCGCGGCGCGGGCCGCGCCCGGGGTGCCTCAGCGGACCGGCATGCCCGGCTGCGCGCCGCTGTCGGCGTCCAGCAGTGCCAGCGCGCCGCCGTCGAAACCGGCCGACAGGATCATGCCTTCGCTCAGGCCGAAGCGCATCTTGCGCGGGGCCAGGTTGGCAATGAACACCACGCTGCGGCCGACCAGCGCTTCCGGTTCGCCGTAGCTGGCGCGGATGCCGGAGAAGATCTGGCGCTTGCCCAGGTCGCCGGCGTCCAGCTCGAAGCGCAGCAGCTTGTCCGAGCCTTCCACGAATTCGCACACCAGCACCTTGCCGATGCGCAGGTCGAGCTTGGCGAAATCGTCGATGCCGATGTAGGCCGGCGCGTCGGCGCTGTTGGCTTCGTCCTTGGCCGGGGCCGGGGCGGCCGGCTTGGCGGCCTCGGGCTTGGCGGCGGGGGCGGCAGCGGCGGCCGGCTGCAGGGTGTCCTTGGAGGCGTCGATCATGGCGTCAATCTTCTTCGGGTCGATACGGGTGAACAGCGGGGTGTACTCGGCAATGCGGTGGCCCAGCAGCGGCTGTGCCAGCGCGGTCCAGTCGTTGACCGGTGCGGCCAGGAACGCTTCGGCCTGGGCGGCGGTGGTCGGCAGCACCGGCTTCAGCGCAGTCACCAGCACGCGGAACAGGTTCAGGCCCTGGCTGCAGACCGCCTGCAGCTGCGCATCGGCGCCTTCCTGCTTGGCGATCACCCAGGGCTTCACATCGTCGATGTAGCGGTTGGCTTCGTCGGCCAGGGCCATGGTCAGGCGGATGGCCGCGGCCGGGTCGTTGCGCTCGTAGGCTTCGCGGATCGGTGCCAGGCCATCGACGAAACGCTGGTACTGCGCCGCGTCGGGCAGCTGGGTGGCCAGCAGGCCGTCGAAGCGCTTGCTGATGAAGCCGGCGCAGCGGCTGGCCAGGTTGACGAACTTGCCAACCAGATCGGCGTTGACGCGGGCGATGAAGTCGCCCAGGTTCAGGTCCAGGTCGTCCACGCCGCCGCTGGTCTTGGCCGCGTAGTAGTAGCGCAGCGCTTCCGGTTCCAGGCCGGCGTCCAGGAAGGTACGCGCCATCACAAAGGTACCGCGCGACTTGCTCATCTTGGCGCCGTCCACGGTCAGGTAACCGTTCACGTGCAGGCGGGTGGGCGCGCGGTGGCCGGTGCCATGCAGCACGGCCGGCCAGAACAGGCCGTGGAAGTTGACGATGTCCTTGCCGATGAAGTGGTGCAGTTCGGTGCTGGTGCCGGCGCGCAGGTGCGCGTCGAAGTCTTCGCCCAGCTTGCCGCACAGGGTCTGGAAGCTGGACAGGTAGCCGATCGGCGCATCCAGCCAGACGTAGAAGTATTTGCCCGGCTGGCCGGGAATCTGGAAACCGAAGTACGGCGCATCGCGCGAGATGTCCCACGCGCGCAGGCCGCCTTCGGCGTTCAGCCACTCACCCAGCTTGGCCTTCACGCCCGGCAGGGCGACGTCGCCGGCCAGCCATTCGCGCAGGAACGCATCGAAGTGGCCGACCTCGAAGAAGAAGTGTTCCGAATCGCGCATCTCCGGGGTGGCCCCGGAAATGACCGAACGCGGTTCCTTCAGGTCGGTGGGCGCGTAGGTGGCGCCGCACACTTCGCAGTTGTCGCCGTACTGGTCGGCGCTGCCGCAGTTGGGGCAGATGCCCTTCACGTAGCGGTCGGGCAGGAACATGCCCTTGGCCGGGTCGTAGAACTGCGCCACCGAGCGACGGCTGATGTGGCCGGCCGCTTCCAGCTTCAGGTAGAACTGTTCGGTCAGCGCCTTGTTGGCCGCCGAGTTGGTCGAATCGTAGTGGTCGAAGGCCACGCCGAAGGCGGCGAAGTCACGTTCGTGGCTGGCCTGGATGTTGGCGATGAAGGTTTCCGGGGTGACCCCGGCCTTTTCGGCGGCCAGCATGATCGGCGTGCCATGGGTGTCGTCGGCGCAGACGAACCAGGCGGTGCCGCCGCTCATTCGCCGCGCGCGCACCCAGATGTCAGCCTGGATGTAGCCGACCAGATGGCCCAGGTGCAGCGGGCCGTTGGCGTAGGGCAGGGCGGTGGTGACGAGCGCGGTACGGGTCATGGTCGCGGGGTGCAGCCGAGGGGAACCGCAGATTATCGCACGCCCGCAACGTCGTGACCCGGCCGGGGCCGGGTCACGGGGTGCTGCGCGGGGTGGGGCGGGTTACTCGCGCACCCAGGTCTGCGCGCGGCAGATGAATGCGATGCAGCCGGACACGTCCAGCTTGCCGCCGCCGGGCTGCAGTTCGATCTTGGACTTGTAGGTCTTGCCGTTGGCCGGGTCCAGGATGGTGCCGCCGGACCACTTGCTGTGGCTGCCCTTGTCCTGCGACAGGTTCCACAGGATGGTCATGCCCTTCACCGGCTTGTTCTTGTTGGCGCCTTCGCAGCCATCGCAGACCGGGTTCGGGCCCTTGTCCGAATGCAGGATGTCGACCACCTTGCCAGACAGCGTGCCGTTGGCGGCCTGGGTGATCTCGACGATCGACTTCACCTTGCCGGTCTTGTCGTCGATGGTCTTCCAGCGGCCGGCGGCACTGTCGGCGGCCTGCGCCGAGAGCGCGGCCAGGCACAGCGGCAGTGCCAGCAGCAGGGTCTTGAAGGTCTTGCGCATGGTCCCCTCCCAGGGTTCATTCCGGCACGATGCCGGTACAGGGCGACTGTATACCCATTCGGGTGGGTATGGGGAAGGGGGATGCTTTGCAGGGCTGCGCCCCGCACCCGCAGAGGCCAAAGCCGAAGGGTAGGTATCGACCTTGGTCGACACGGGGTCGGATCCCGTTGCTGCGCAACGGGCTCTGACCCCACCGGGCATCGCGTGGATGGGGTCAGAGCTGGGCTGCGCCCTGCACCTGCCGAAGCCGAAGCAAGGGCGGCATTCCGTGGAATGGCGGGGCGGTGTGGGCTTGCAGGACACGCCGTAAACCCGTCCATGGGGGCTCGTAGGCGCCTTGCTCGTGCGCGCTGTCCTGCGCGCACGGCAAGACCGGGGTTGGGCGTCCTGCCCAACCCGCCCGAGGCATGCCTCGGGCCCATGGCGCCTGCGGTCCTGCAAGCCCACACCGCCCCGCCTCTGACAGTTTCCCGCGGTCTGTCGGAACGACAGGGGGTCGGATCCCGTTGCTGTGCAACGGGCTCTGACCCCATTGGGGAGCGCGTGGATGGGGTCAGAGCCCTTTCCTGTGGAAAGGGATCCGACCCCGGCTCAGACGACTTCGTACAGTTCCAGCGGCAGGCCGTCGGGGTCGGCGAAGAAGGTGAAGCGGGCGCCGGTGTATTCGTCCACGCGGATCGGTTCGCAGGCCACGCCGTGGTCGGCCAGGCGCTGGATGAACGGTTCCAGTGCGGCCACCCGGAAGGCCAGATGGCGCAGGCCCTGTGCTTCGGGCCGGCTGGGCCGCGGTGGCGGTGCGGGGAACGAGAACAGTTCCAGCTGTCCACCGTCGGGCAGGGCCAGGTCCAACTTCCACGAGTCGCGTGCGGGACGGTGGTTTTCCGCCAGCACGCGCAGGCCCAGCACGCGCACGTAGAACTCCTTCGAACGCGCGTAGTCGCTGCAGATCAGCGCCGCATGGTGGATGCCCAGCAGGGCGCCGGCCTCGCTCATGGCGTGGCCGCTGCGGCGGGCTGGGCCATCCAACGGTCCATCTTGCGACCCAGGACATCCAGCGGCATCGAGCCGTCCTTCAGCAGTTCGGCATGGAAGCGGCGCAGGTCGAACGCAGCGCCCTGCTGCGCGCGGGCCTTGTCGCGCAGGGCGACGATGGTGGTCAGGCCGGCCACGTTGGACAGGGCCTGGCCGGGCTGGGCCATGATCCGCTCCACTTCGGCGCTGGCATCGTCGGCGCTCATGTCTGCATTCTTCTGCAGATAGCTGACCGCCTGCTGCTTGCTCCAGCCCTGCGCGTGCACGCCGGTGTCGGCCACCACGCGGGTGGCGCGCAGCAGGCGCGAGTACAGGTAGCCGATACGGTCGTAGGGATCGTTGTAGGCGCCCAGCTCAACGCCCAGGGTTTCCGCATACAGGCCCCAGCCTTCAATGAAGGCCACATCGCCACCCTGGCGGCGGAAGCGCGGCAGCTTGGCCAGTTCCTGCTGCAGGCCCAGCTGCACGTGGTGGCCGGGAATGGCTTCATGCAGGTACTGCACCGGCACGCTCCAGCGCTTGCGGCTGGGCAGGTCGCGGGTGTTCACGTACAGCACGCCCGGCTGTCCGGCCGGCGAAGGCTGGTAGGCCGCTGCGGCGGCAGCCAGGGCGCGTTCCGGATCGACCGGGCGGATCTCCAGCCCGGCCTTGGGCAGCGTATCCAGCACCTGCGGCAGGCGCGTGGACACCTGCTGCTGCACCTGGCGGTAGCGGTTCAGCAGGTCGTCGGCGTTCACGTACTGGAACTGGCGATCATTGCGCATGCTCTTCAGCAGCTTGGCCTGCGAACCACGCAGTTTGTTTTCCTTCATCACCGCGGCGATCTGCGCCTGCAGCTCCTGCACGCGCTGTTCGCCCAGCGCATGCAGCTGCGCGGCGGTCTGGTCGCTGGCGGTGGTCTGCACGATCAGGTTGGCGTACCAGGCCTGGCCATCGGGCAGCGCGCCCAGGCCGGTGCTTTCGCGGGTGGCCGGCAGGTATTCGGTGGCGATGAAACCACGCAGTGCGCGGTAGGCCGGCATGATGCGCAGTTCGATCATGCGCTTGTACTCGGCGCTGATGCGCGCCTTGTCTTCGGCGGCAATGCTGTCGGGCATGGTGCGGATGGGCGACCAGAAGATGCTTTCCTCGGCGGTCGGCTTGATCACTGCATCCAGCTGCGGCAGCACCTTTTCCATCAGGTCGCGCGGCTGCACCACGCCGGCCTTCATGCCCTGGCGCATGTTGTCGATGGCCTGGTCGAACAGCGGGGGAATGCCCAGCGAACGGCGCGACCAGGTGTCGTAGTCCTGCACGGTGTTGAAGGGCTGGGCGCCGGCACCGGCACCGAGGATCGCCATGATGCTGCCGATGTTGTAGTACTGGCTGATCGGCATCATCCAGCTGGGGTAGCGTTCTGCGTCCAGCGTGGCGCGCGCGTCGCGCACGAAGATCTGGTAGCTGAGCAGGTCCTGGCCCTGCAGGCCGTCACTGCCGACCTTTTCAACTTTGCCCAGCCATTCCACGGTGAAATCGTGCGATTGCTGGCGCCAGGCGGCCGACAGGATGTTGGGCAGCTGGTCGTTGTAGCGGGTTTCGCCCTGGAAAGTGGCCTGCAGCGGGTTCAACCGCATCGAGGCATCCCAGTATTCGTCGTACAGGCGCTCCAGCTGCACGGCGCGCGGCACGGCGCGGGCCGGGGCGGTGGGGCGCGGCGCAGCGCGGCGTGGGGCGGCGCGCGGCTTGGCCTTGGGTTTGGCGGCCTGGCGACTCTGCGCGGCGGCGGGGCGGCTGGCCTTCTTCTTCGCTGCTTCGGCCGACGGTACGGCACTGAACAGGAACAACGCAGCGATGGCGGCGGCCAGGACGCGGGGGGAATACGGCATCAGGAGCTTCCGTGGAACACAGACCGTGGAGCTTGCACGATCCGCGCGCGTACGGCCAGCGTGCAGCCGCAGTCAGTTTGCCGGCGCTGGGTATTCAGTCAGCCGCGGCGGCGGCACGCAGATCGGCCGCGCGTTGCGGCCCCAGGTAGCGGGTAATGGCGCGGCGCATCAGGTACAGCAGGGGAATGAGGGCAATCGCAAAGCCCATCTTGTAGACGTAGTTGACGCTGCTGACCGCCAGGAACAACGACGTGGGCCAATGCTGCGGGCCCAGCACGAAGGCGATCCAGATGACCACGAAGCTGTCCACCAGCTGCGACACCGCCGTGGAGCCGGTGGCGCGCAGCCACACATGGCGTTCGCCGGTGGCCCGGCGGATGCGGTGGAACACGGCCACGTCGATCAGCTGGCCAACCAGGAAGGCCACCAGCGAACCAGCAATGGTCCACATGCCCTGGCCGAACACCGCCGCGAAGGCGGCCTGGTAGTCCGGCACGCCGTGGGCGTTCATCGAGGTGACCCACCAGCTGGCCGGGGCCAGCGAGATGGCGGCAAAGGCAAACAGGAAGCCGTAGGCGATCAGCACCACCGCCAGCCACGAGATGAAGCGCACGCCGCGCTTGCCGAAGAACTCGTTGATGGTGTCGGTCATGATGAACACCACCGGCCACAGCAGCGTACCGGCGGTGAAACTGAGCGAGCCGGTCTGGCCGAACAGGTTCCAGTTCAGCGGGTTGATGCCCAGCGTGTCTTCCAGCGCGAAGATCTTCACCCCGATCAGTTCGGCCAGCACCGCGTTGCCGCAGAAGAACGTGGCCAGCACGATGAACAGCAGGACCGCGCGGTCCTGCAGCGGCCGTGCATGCGGGGTGGGCTGCGCCGGCTCGCTCACTCGGCGCGTTCGCCGGCACGGGTGAACGGCACGCTGGCCGGGGCCACGGCACCGCCGGAGATGATGAAGCTCATCGCCTGGTCCACGGTCCAGTCGGTCGGGGTCAGCAGTTCCACCGGCACGATTTCCAGATAGCCCGAGGTCGGGTTCGGCGTGGTCGGCACGTATACCGCGGCCAGTTCGCGGTCGCTGCCCTGTTCCTTGATGACACGGGTGACCAGGCCGACCGATTTCATGTCACGGTGCGGGAAGTCGATCAGCACCACGCGCTGGGTGCTGCCCGGTTCGGTCTGCAGCATGTCCAGCAGCTTCTTGGCACTGTCGTAGATGATGCTGGCCAGCGGAATGCGCTTGATCACCGCGCCCACCCAGCGCAGCAGGCGCTGGCCGACCACGCGCCGGCTGGCCACGCCCACCGCCAGGATCACCAGCAGGGTGGCCAGCAGGGCGATGGTGTTCTGAATCCATTCGGCGCGTACCCAGCCCAGGTAGTGCGGAAAGTTGGTGGCGATCTGTTCGGACAGCGGCACCACCAGCGGGCTGGAAATGCCCGACAGCAGCACGAACACGAACTTCACCACGACCCAGGTCAGCCAGATCGGCAACAGGGTCAGCAGGCCGGTCAGGAACAGGCGCTGCAGGGAGGGGCGGGGAACCAGGGCGGGGGCTTCGAGCGACATGCGCGCATTGTAGCGGTCGCAGCCTGTCGATTACGCTGCCCGATCACGACGGCGGGCTACAGGGCAGGGATGCTGTGTTGAGGATTCTGCGCGGAATCGGTTGGAGCCTGCTGGCCCTGCTGGGGCTGGTGGTGGCGGTGTGGCTGGCGGCGCGGTTCTGGCCGCTGTCGGCCGAGCAGCGCGCGCAGGTGCGCCTGCTGGAAGATGTGCAGCCCCTGCCCGGGCGCAACGGCTTTGCCCTGCTGTGGACGCTGCCGTTCGACGATCTGGATGCTGCGCAGCGCGAGCAGGCCTTGCTGAAGGACGTAGCGCGGTGGCGGGCCGGGCGGGAGCCGGGCATGACCGATTCCCTGTTGGAAGGCACCCAGCCGCAGGTGAAGGCGCAGGTGGGAGTTACCTGTGGGTCGCGCGTACCGGATTGCCTGGCGCGCGTGCGCGCAGATCCGCAGCGCTTCATCGACGGCCATGCCGGCCATGCTGGTCTGCATGGCCGGCAGCAACAGCTGGCCGACTTCGATCGTTTCGATTCCCCGTTCCAGGGGCTGGGTGACCCGCTGATGATGCCGGTGCCGCGCTATCAGCTGCTGATGGAGGGCACCAGCGCACATGCGCTGGCCTTCGTGCAGGGCGATACGGCGGCAGCGCTGGCCGGCAGTTGCCGTTCCCTGCAGCTGGGCAGGCGCCTGATGCAACGTGGTGGCACGCTGCTGGACAGCATGATCGGCGCCGCAAGCGTGCAGGCGAACGCACAGTTGCTGGCCGACATGCTGGTGGAACTGCCGGCCGACCACGTGCTGCCAGCGGTCTGCGAAACGGCACTTCAACCCCTGGCGAGCGAGGAACAGAGCCTGTGCCGCGCGATGCAGGGCGAGTTCGCACTGAGCGAACAGGCCATCGATGCATCGCTGCGGCAGGGCACCAATGTGCTGATGCTGGACCGCAGCCAGACCCGCGCGCGCATCGCGCAGAATTTCGCCTGGGCCTGCGGTGCTGCTGCCGAACGCAGGCTGGCTGAGGACGCGCCGGCGCAGCGCAGCTGGGAACAGCCGTGGGACGTCCGCTGCGTGGCCAATTGGATCGGCTGCACGCTGGCCAGCATCAGCGGGCCGGTGTACCAGGATTACGCCGCGCGCAGCCAGGACAGCGCGGCGCTCGTGCGCCTGCTGGGGGCCCAGCGATGGCTGCGGCAGCAGCCCGATGCCTCGGCACAGGCGCTGGCGCGGCTGCCGGCGCAATGGCGTTCGCCCAGCCGGGTGCCCACGCTGTCGGCCGATGGCCGCCACCTGCAGGTGCCGCGCCGCCAGCGCGACGCGACCGACCAGCTGACGACCATGCTGTCGGTGCCGCTGTAGCTGCCGGCGTGGTGTTGCCGTTTCAGCCGCCGCGTGCCTGCGGCTTCAGGCGCACGTAGACCTGCTTGCGCACGCGCGCGACGACCTCGCCCGATGCATCGACCACGTCGTTGCTGAACCAGCGCAGCACTTTCTCGCCGCCGGCCGCCTCGGCGCGCAGTTCGTCCAGCACCGCGTCATCGATGTGGAAGTGAGTGCGCACGGTGCCGCGACCGGGCTTGAGGAATTCGATGGCACCGGCGCGGTCCCAGACGTAGTAGTCGCGGCCCAGCGTATGCAGCAGGCCCAGCATCCAGAACGGGTCGGTCATGGCGAACAGGCTGCCGCCGAAGTGGGTGCCCACGTAGTTGCGGTTCCACGGGCGCATGCGCAGCTCGACGTCGATCTGCCGGTAGTCGGCGGTGATGCGGGTGACATGGATGCCGGTGAACAGGAACGGCGGCCACAGGTTGATGCCGAGACGGAAGGTGCTGGCTTTCATGCAGGTGCGGGGCAGGGGGCGAGGTCTTGAGTCTAACCATTCGCTACCGTATGTTGAACCCCGGGGCCTTGTCGGGTCGCGCGGGATGGCCGTCTGCCGAGCGTCCTCCTGCTTTCGTGGCATCGCGCCCGCTCCACGGCTTTGCATTTGATCCCGCTTTGGTAGCGTCGAGCTTGCTCGACGGCTTTTGATCCCGCTTTGGTAGCGTCGAGCTTGCTCGACGGCCCCTGTCGGCAAAAGACAGTCGAGCAAGCTCGACCCTACGAAAGCGGCCAGCGACACCATGCATGGGGATATTCCCCCAACCGTTGCGCCAATCCTGCCCGCACGGGATTGGCGATCACGTACAGGGCCTGCTGGCGGACATCGCGCTCGTCACGAATCCAATGGTCGTAGTACCCCCGCTGCCACACCGACGCATGGCCGCCCAGCGCAGCATTGATGGCAATGGCCGACTGCGATTTCAAAGCCTGCACGCATCGCCCCAATGAGCCCTCACGCAGTTGCATGACCCAATGGAAATGGTCGGGCATGACCACCCAGGCACAGGAGCGTGTCAGCCGCTGCTGGTCGCTGCGGCGGAAGGCGTCTTCCAGCAGGGCGGCGCGAGCGGGGTCGCGAAACAGGCAGTAGCGATCTGCCGTCACGCTGGTGATGACATAGAAGTGACCGATGGCTGAGCGGCGATGGCGCAGGAGCGCTGGGCTGGGCATGTCCCAGAATGGTGGGCGCCGGGGGGTATTGCTGTCAGGCAGCTCTGATTCTTCCGTCGGTAGAGTCGAGCTTGCTCGACTGCTTTTCGCCGACATCGCGCGCAGAGCAGTCGAGCAAGCTCGACTCTACGGGGATGGCGCAAAGAGCAGTCGAGCAAGCTCGACTCTACGGGGATCGCGCGAGGGGCAGTCGAGCAAGCTCGACGCTACGAGTATCGGGCGGGATTGGGGTCAGGCGCCGTCCATGGCGTAGCCGTCGCGGCCGTTGGCCTTGGCGCGGTACAGGGCGGCGTCGGCGCCTTCGACGAAATGGTGCGGGTGCAGCTGGCTGTCCGGTACCCGCGTATAGACGCCGATGGTGAGGGTGATGCGGCTGTCGTCGCCTGCTGCCGGCGCGGGCAGGGCGCGTACGTCGGCAATCAGGTCTTCGATCACCTGGCGCGCGCCGCTGGTTGGCGTGTCCGGCAGCACCATCGCGAATTCGTCGCCGCCGTAACGCGCGGCCATGTCGCGCGGGCGTCGCGCATGGGCGGCGATCAGCGCGGCCACGTCGCGCAGCACGCGGTCGCCCAGCTGGTGGCCATGGCGGTCGTTGTGCCGCTTGAAATGGTCCACGTCGATCAGCACCAGGCTCAGCGGTTTGCCACTGCGCCGTGCGGCGTCGCATTCCTGTTGAAGCGATTGTTCGAAGCGCAGGCGGTTGCCCAGCCCGGTCAGCGCGTCGCGGTTGGCCTGGCGGTGCCAGGCAGAAATGCGCCAGACCGCCCATACCAGCAGCACCATCAAGATGCCGAAGGTGGCTGCGGCCGGGGCCCACCACAGGCTGGCCGTGCGCAACAGCAGCCAGCTGGTGGCCAGGCCCATCGGCAGCGAACACAGGGCGGCCAGCCAGGGCAGGCGCAGGCCCAGCAGCAACACGCACAGCGCGGCCAGCAGACCGGCCACCAGGTCCTGCAGCAGCGGCGGAACTACCTGGATCTGCTTGCCCTGCAGCAGCATCGAGGCGATGTTGGCCTGGTATTCGCTGCCGCTCATCCAGTACTCGCGCGTGGTCGGGGTCAGCAGCCGCGGGGCAATGCCACTGGCGGTCATGCCGACCACGATGCGGCGGTCGCGCAGCAGGGCGGCATCCACCTGGCCATCCAGTACATCGGCATAGGACACCTGCGGCAACTGCTCCGGCGGGCCGGCGTAGCGCACGCGCACGTAGTCATCGCGGCGCCACTGGTACGGCGATTCCAGCGCCGGATCGGGGTCGGGCAGCCCGCGCGCGGCGTGCACCGGCAGGTCGGCCAGGGCCAGCCCCAGCGCCGGCCAATGCGGTTGGCCGATGCCCGCATGCAGGTAAACCCCGCGGGCCACGCCGTCTCCATCCACTTCCACATCGCTATGGCCCAGCGCCGCAGCGCTGTCGGCAATGAGCGGGATGGGCAGCAGCTCTTCGGCCATGCGATCGCCGGCGGCGGGCGCCGCCAGCACCGGCAGCACCACGCGTCCATTGCGGCGGATGGCGGCGGCCAACTCGGCATCCTGGCGGCTGTCGCGCCGGTCGGGCTCGGTCAGCATCAGGTCCAGCGCCACGCGTTCGGCACCGGCATCGGTCAGGCGGTCCAACAGGCGTGCGTGCACCGAACGCGGCCACGGCCACTGGCCGATGCGCGCCAGACTGTCTTCGTCGATGGCCACCACCAGCACGCTGGGGTCGGGGCGGTAGGTCCAGTCGCCGACCATCAGGTCGTAGGCCGCTTCATCCTGCCGCCACAGCCACTGCCCGTGGCTGGCCACGGCGGTGGCCACGAAGGCCAGCACGGCCAGCATCAACCGCCGCGACCAGGGCAGCGGCGAGCGCCTCACAGCAGCAGCCAGAGCAGGGCGGCACCACCGCCGGCGCCGTAGCACAGCCGGCACGGCAGGCTGACCTGCTGCGCGGGCGAGAACGGGCCGGCGTGGCCGTCATCATCAATGTACTGCACGCGCACGTGCAGGGTGCCGTGCCAAGGGCGCTTGAAACTCACCTGGGGCTGCTCGACGGTCTGGTCCAGCCATGGTGCCTCGAATGCACCGTTGCGGGAAACCTGCACGCGGTAGGTCTGGCCCGCGCTGCCCGGTTGCCAGCGCAGGGTCAGCGCCTTGCCGTCCGCTTCCGGCGGCTGCAGGGCCGGGTCCACCGGCAGGTCGGTCAGCTGCAGGGGCAGCGCGTCCCCGTACGGCCCTTGCCGGCCCTGGCCGTCGCGCGAGGCCACGCGCCAGAAATACTGGCCCGGCGGCAACGGCTGGCGCAGGCGCAGATCGGTGCCGGTGGTGGCCTGCTCCTGCAGGGGCGACAGGAACTGCGGTTCGCTGGCGATCTGCAGCACGCTGGCCTGCGCGCCCGGGGCCCGGGTCCAGCGGAATCGCGGGCGGTCGCTGTTGACGTCCTGTCCGTGCAGCGGTGCGACCGTCAGCGGCGGTGGCGGCTGGTCGTCCAGGCTGAAATCGGCGCTGGCGTCCAGGCCTTCCACGCCCTGCGCGTCGACCGCGCGCAACAGCAGGCGGTGTTGGCCGGGCGGCAGCGCGGCAATGGTCAGCCGCGGGTCGGTCGTGGTCGTGGCGAACAGCAGAATCTCGGCCATCGCCGCCTGCACCACTTCAATGCGGTAGTGGTCGGCGCCGTCCACCGGTTGCCAGTGCAGCTGCAGCGGCAGGCCGGGGCGCTGCAACGTATCTACAGCCAAGGACGGGGCGGGCAGCAGTGCCGACGCCGCCATCGGCGCCGCATCCAGATCTGGCGCCATACTGGCCTGGCCGGGGTGCACCAGTTGCTGGCCGCGTCGATTGCCGACCTGCACCTTGCCTTCCAGCACTTCGGTGGCGGCCGGCTGCCCGGCCTGGCCAGCGCTGACCCGGAACACGGTGCCGCGCACGCTGCTGGTCGCGGTGGGTGCATCGATGATGTAGCGCGAGGCCGGGCCGCGTGCGGGGGTGACGCGGTTGCTGGCACGGCCCTGCTGCAGGCGCATGCGGGTGTCGACCATGCCGGTACGGCCGTAGCGGCTGAGCTGGTCCAGCCGCAGCCGCGAATGCTCGCGCAGCTGCAGGCGCGAGGCATCGGCAAATTCCAGGGTCAGGCTGGCATCGGCGCCGGTCTGCACCACATCACCGATATGCAGGTTCTCACCGGCCTGCAGTGCGCGGGTGGCGGCGCCAGTGCCGGCGGCCAGCTGCACCGGGCCGCGCACGGCCAGTACCCGCGCCGGCGCCGGTTCCACGCGCAGCCAGCCGATCGGGAAGCGCAACGGCTGGCCCGGGGGCAGGCGGTAGGGGTTGTCGATGCGGTTGTGCTGCTGCAACTGCTGCCAGGGCACGCTGGGTTTCAGGTACGCCCCGCCCAGATCCCACAGGGTGTCACCGGGGCGCACCCGGTAGGTCCAATCCTGCGCGGCTGCGCTGGCGGGCAGCAGGGTGGCGGCGGCAAGCAGCGTGGCGAACACGCGCACAACGACAGACGAGATCCCAACGGTCACGGCATGCAGTCCCGGCAATGCGGGGGCCAGCGTGCAGACCCCATGGCCCTGACTTATTCCCCCCGGAATGGATGCCGGTCGCGCAAAAGTGCGGCCGGCATCACATTATCGCCCGGTGTGACGACCGAATCCTGAACGAAAACAGCGGCCTCAGAACAGCAGCGACGCCATCTTGCGACGGTAGCGGCCCACCAGGTCTTCGTCGGCGATGACGTTGAAGGCGTCGATCAGCGTGCGGCGCGGCAGGTTGTCGTCATAGCCGCGGTCGATGCGCAGCATTTCCAGGAACTGTTCCAGCGCGGCTTCATCGTGGCCGCCCAGCAGCAGCTGCACGCCGCGCAGATGGCGCGCCTGCAGGTCCTTGCCGTCGGCGGCAATGCGCGCGTCCAGCGCATCGGCGGCCGGCGCATCCTTCAGTGCGGTGGCGAAGGCCAGGCGGGCGCGGCCACGCACGGCGCGGTCATCGGTGGCCAGGTTGGCCGGCAGGGCGTCGATCAGCTTGCCTGCTTCGTCCACCCCGCCGATCTGCAGCAGGGCCAGCGCCAGGTCCAGCTTCAGTTCGTCCTTGTCCGGCTCGGCGGCGATCTGCGCGCGCAGCACGTCCACCTGACCCTGCGGGTCCAGCGGTGCCTCTTCTTCGCTGCTGGTATCGCCAACGTCGGCCGGCACGATGCCGTGCTGGGCCAGGAATTCGCGCAGCTGGCCTTCCGGAATGGCACCGGGGAAGCCGTCCACCAGCTGGCCGCCCTTGACCAGGAACACGGTGGGCACCGAGCGGATCTGGAAGGCCGCAGCGATCTGCTGCTCGGCATCCACGTCCACCTTGGCCAGCTCGAAGGCGCCGTTGTACTCGGCGGCCAGCTTTTCCAACATCGGCCCCAGGGTCTTGCACGGGCCGCACCAGGTCGCCCAGAAGTCGACCAGCACCGGCGTCTGCAGCGACTTCTGCAGGACTTCGGCCTCGAAGGTCGCGGTCGTGGCGTCGAATACGTAGGTCGTCTCGGTCATGGGGGCACATCGTTCGGCAACAGGAGACCGATTCTATGGTGTCGATCGATGACGGTCTCAACCCTTTCCTCACGTCGCGGCTTGGCGCCCCGCGTGCCGGCCGCGACAATGGGCGCTTCTTCTGTCGTACGGGTAGGCACCATGTCGTGGGTCCGGATTGATCGTTGGCTGGGGCTGTGCGCCGCACTGCTGTTCATTGCCGCGGTGGTCGGCTTCGGTGCGGGCCTGGGCGGCTATGCGCAGGCGGTGCACCCGGTTGCCCTGCTTGGCGCGCACGGGGTGCCGCATGCCTGGGCGTTCAACCTGCTGGGCTTCGTGGCGCCGGGCATGCTGGCGATGGTGGTGGCCGAGCGCCTGCGCCGGCGACTGCCGGCCACCGAAGGCTGGGCGGGCCGGGTGGGCAGCCAGATGCTGCTGCTGGCCGGTCTGGCCTTCGCGGCCATGGGCGTGCTGCCGCTGGACCTGGACGATCTGCATGGCGGCGCCAGCCAGTTGCACGCCAGCGCCTGGATGGTCTGGGTGCTGGGGTTCGTGGCCGGCGCCTGCATGCTGGGCGCCAGCCGCCTGCGCGACCCCGGCGCACGGGCGCCGGGCGTGCTGGCGCTGGTGGTCGGCATTGCCGCGGCGGTGGCCGCTTTCGGCCTGCAGGGGGTACTGCCGGCGCCATTCGCGCAGCGCCTGGCGTTTGCCTGCTGGGCGGTCTGGCTGGCGCTGGCGCTGCCCCTGTCGCGGGGGCGCTGAGACTGCCCCCGATGAGCGGGATTGGAGACGTTTGCCGCACTGCGGTACGCTGTACCGCTTTGCCGCCGCATCCGCGTGTTCCATGACCAGCGCTGAACCCATCGCCTACGACCCGCAGCAGGTTGAATCCGCCGCCCAGCAATACTGGGACGCCACCCGTGCCTTCGAGGTCAGCGAGACCTCGGACAAGCCGAAGTACTACTGCCTGTCGATGCTTCCGTACCCGTCCGGTGCGCTGCACATGGGCCACGTGCGCAACTACACCATTGGCGACGTGATCAGCCGCTACAAGCGCATGACCGGCCACAACGTGCTGCAGCCGATGGGCTGGGACGCGTTCGGCCTGCCGGCGGAAAACGCGGCCATCAAGAACAAGACCGCGCCGGCGGCGTGGACCTACAAGAACATCGACCACATGCGCAGCCAGCTGAAATCGCTGGGCTATGCCATCGACTGGTCGCGCGAGTTCGCCACCTGCCGCCCGGACTACTACGTCCACGAGCAGCGCATGTTCACCCGCCTGATGCGCAAGGGCCTGGCCTACCGCCGCAACTCGGTGGTGAACTGGGACCCGGTGGACCAGACCGTGCTGGCCAACGAGCAGGTGATCGACGGCCGCGGCTGGCGTTCGGGCGCGCTGGTGGAAAAGCGCGAGATCCCGCAGTGGTTCCTGCGCATCACCGATTACGCCCAGGAACTGCTGGACGGCCTGGATGAACTGGACGGCTGGCCGGAATCGGTCAAGACCATGCAGCGCAACTGGATCGGCCGTTCCGAAGGCCTGGAAATCCAGTTCGACGTGCGCGATGCCGATGGCAGCGCGCTGGACCCGCTGCGCGTGTTCACCACCCGTCCGGACACCGTGATGGGCGTGACCTTCGTGTCGATCGCCGCCGAACACCCGCTGGCCCTGCATGCGGCCAGGAGCAACCCGGCGCTGGCCGCGCTGCTGGCCGAGCTGAAGCAGGGTGGGGTGACCGAGGCCGAGCTGGAAACCCAGGAAAAGCGCGGCATGGACACCGGCTTGCGCGCGATCCATCCGGTCACCGGCGAACAGGTGCCGGTGTGGGTGGCCAATTTCGTGCTGATGGGCTACGGCACCGGCGCGGTGATGGCCGTTCCCGGCCACGACCAGCGCGACAACGAGGTGGCCAACAAGTACGGCCTGCCGATCGTGCAGGTCATCGCGCTGAAGGATGCGCGCAACGACGACGAGCGCACCTGGGACGCCACCCGCTGGCAGGACTGGTACAGCGACAAGAGCCGGCAGACCGAACTGGTCAACTCGGCCGAATTCGACGGCCTTGATTTCCAGGGCGCCTTTGAAGCCCTGGCCGAACGGTTCGAGCGCAAGGCCCAGGGCCAGCGCCGGGTGAACTACCGCCTGCGCGACTGGGGCGTCAGCCGCCAGCGTTACTGGGGCTGCCCGATTCCGGTGATCTACTGCGACAAGTGTGGCGCGGTGCCGGTGCCGGAAGAGCAGCTGCCGGTGGTGCTGCCGGAAGACGTGGCGTTCTCGGGTACCGGTTCGCCGATCAAGACCGACCCGGAATGGCGCAAGACCACCTGCCCGGACTGCGGCGGCGCGGCCGAGCGCGAAACCGACACCTTCGATACCTTCATGGAATCGAGCTGGTACTACGCCCGCTACACCTCGCCGGGTGCGCGTGATGCGGTGGACAAGCGCGGCAACTACTGGCTGCCGGTGGACCAGTACATCGGCGGCATCGAGCACGCGATCCTGCACCTGATGTACTTCCGCTTCTACCACAAGCTGCTGCGCGACGCGCGCATGGTGGACAGCAACGAACCGGCGCGCAATCTGCTGTGCCAGGGCATGGTGATCGCCGAAACCTACTACCGCCCGAACCCGGACGGCTCGAAGGACTGGATCAACCCGGCCGACGTGGACGTGCAGCGCGACGAGCGCGGCCGCATCACCGGCGCCACCCTGGTGGCCGACGGCCAGCCGGTGGTGGTGGGTGGCACCGAAAAGATGTCCAAGTCAAAGAACAACGGGGTGGACCCGCAGGCCATGGTTGGCAAGTACGGCGCCGACACCGTGCGCCTGTTCTCGATGTTCGCCGCGCCGCCGGAACAGTCGCTGGAGTGGAACGAGGCCGGCGTGGACGGCATGGCCCGCTTCCTGCGCCGCCTGTGGACCCAGGTGCACAAGCACGCCGAAGAAGGCGTGGCACCGGCCCTGGACGTGGCTGCGCTGGATGCCAACCAGAAGGCGCTGCGCCGCAAGACCCACGAAACCATCGGCAAGGTCGGTGACGACTACGGCCGCCGCCACAGCTTCAACACCGCCATCGCGGCGGTGATGGAGCTGATGAACGCACTGGCCAAGTTCGACGATGCCAGCGCGCAGGGCCGTGCGGTGCGCCAGGAGGCCCTGCAGGCCGTGGTGCTGCTGCTGAACCCGATCACCCCGCACGCCAGCCATGCCCTGTGGCAGGTGCTGGGCCACGGCGAAACGCTGCTGGAAGACCAGGCGTTCCCGCAGGCCGACAGCACTGCGCTGGTGCGCGATGCGGTCACCCTGGCGGTGCAGGTGAACGGCAAGCTGCGCGGCACCATCGAGGTTGCCGCCGATGCCGCGCGCGACCATATCGAAACGCTGGCACAGGCCGAGCCGAACGCGGCCAAGTTCATGGAAGGCCTGACGGTGCGCAAGATCATCATCGTGCCCGGCAAGATCGTGAACATCGTCGCTGCCTGATGTGTCCGGCACCGGCCGCCCGTGTGGCGGCCGGTGCGTGTTCCCCACGCCGGCGTCAGCGGCCGATGGCCCTGCGTTCACGCGTGATCGGGCAGGCTGTCTGTTGCCGTGATCGCCCGGCTCCGCCAGACTGTTCCCATGACCCGAATCCTGCTTGCCCTCGTCCTTGCCCTCGGCCTTGCCGGCTGTGGTTTCCATCTGCGCAACAAGCTGATGCTGCCCACCGATACGGCACCGGTGAAGGTGGTCTCCACCGCGCCTTACAGCGAACTGGTCAAGCTGCTCAACCGCAGCCTGCTGGCGTCCGGGGCCAAGCTGGCCGACGACGAAAGCACCGGGCCGAGCACCCAGCTGCAGGTGTTGTCCGAGCGCTGGGGCGATCTGCCCATCGCCATCGATGCACAGGGCCGTGCCCAGGAATACAGCCTGCGCTATGCGGTCATCTTCATCTTCCGCCGCGAAGACGGCAGCGAACTGGTGCCGCAGCAGGTGATCGAGCTGTCGCGCGATTACGTGTCGCCGCCGACCGACGCCACCGGTACCACCACCGAACGCGAGATCCTGGCCGATGAACTGCGCCGGGAAATGTCGGCGTCCATCATCCGCCGCATCGACAGCGTGGTGCGCGCCGAACTGGAACGTGGCGGCAGCCTGGCAGCGCCCAAGCCGGCCGCGGCCCAGGACGTGCAGCCCACGCCGGCACCGCCGGTCGAGCGCTGAGCCGGCGCAGCGATGGAACTGCGTCCGGAGCAGTTGGCCAGCCAGGGCGGTGATACCGCGCTGGCGCCGGTGTACCTGATCGCCGGGCCGGAAACCCTGCGTGTGCTGGAAGCGGCCGATGCCGTGCGCGCACGCGCGCGCGCCGCCGGCATTGGCGAACGTGAAGTGTTCGATGCCGATGGCCGCGACTTCGACTGGAACCAGCTCGACGCCAGCTTCAATGCGCCCAGCCTGTTCAGCGCCCGCCGCCTGGTGGAAGTGCGCCTGCCCAGCGGCAAGCCGGGCAAGGACGGCGCCGAAGTGATCAGCCAGTTCTGCGCCAACCCGGCGCCGGACGTCGTACTGCTGATCACCGCCAATGAATGGAGCAAGGCCCACCAGGGCAAGTGGGCCGAAGCGGTGAACCGCGTCGGCGTGCTGTCGGTGGCCTGGGCGATCAAGCCGCACGAACTGCCCGACTGGATCGAGCGCCGCCTGCGTGGCAAGGGCCTGCGCGCCGATCCCGCCGCGGTGCAGCGCCTGGCCGAACGCGTGGAAGGCAACCTGCTGGCGGCCGCGCAGGAGATCGACAAGCTGGCACTGCTGGCCGACGGCCAGCCGCTGGACGTGGAACGGATGGAATCGCTGGTGGCCGACGCCGCCCGCTACGACGTGTTCCGTCTGCTGGAAGCCACGTTCTCCGGGCAGCCGCAGGCAGTGTTGCGCATGCTGGCCGGGCTGCGCGGTGAAGGCGAGGCGGTGGCCGCGCTGATGCCGATGGTCATTCGCGAACTGCTGGCCGGTGCCGGCCTGGCCCGGGTGCAGGCGCGCGGCGGCAATCTGGCCGCGGAAATGAAGTCGCGCGGTATCTGGGAATCGCGCCAGGCGCCCTACAAGCGCGCGTTGCAGCGCCACCCGGAAGGCAAGCGCTGGGAACGTTTCGTGGCCGAAGCCGGCCTGGTGGATCGCATTGCCAAGGGGCGCGCCGACGGCGATGCCTGGCTGGCGCTGGAGCGGTTGCTGGTGGCGGTGGCCGAGGCCCGCGCCGTGCGCCTGCTGGCCCGGGCCTGAGCCATGAGCCTGCGCATCTATTACGGGGGCACCTTCGATCCGGTGCACCTGGGCCATCTGGCAATCGCCCGCGCCGCCCGCGATGAACTGCAGGTGGCGGTGCGGCTGCTGCCGGCGGCCGACCCGCCGCACCGCGCGCCGCCTGGGGCCACCGCCGAGCAGCGCTGTCGCATGCTGTCGCTGGCCATCGGCGACGAGCCGGGCCTGCTGCTGGACCGGCGCGAGCTGGAACGGGCCAAGCGCTTCCCGGGTCGCCCTTCCTACACCGTAGACACCCTGCGCGAACTGCGCGCCGAGCTGGGGCCGAGCCGGCCGCTGGCCTGGCTGGTCGGCGCCGACAGCCTGCTGGCCCTGCCGGCCTGGCACGAGTGGCAGGCCCTGTTCGACCTGGCCCACTTCATCGTTGCCGAGCGCCCGGGCAGCCCGCTGCAGGATTCGGTGGATGGCGCCCTGGGCCAGGCCCTGGATGGCCGCTGGGCCGACAACGAGCAGGCCCTGTTCGCCAGCCCCGGCGGGCGGGTATTGCGCCTGCACCACCCGTTGCGCTCGGAATCGGCCAGCGCGGTGCGTGCGCAGATTGCCGCGACCGGCCCGTGGCGGGCCCTGCTGCCGCCGGCGGTGGCCGATTACGTGGTCGACCACGGCCTGTACCGGCCGGCCACCCCGTGAATGCCGCGGGCGCGCCTTGCCCGTATAATCGCCCCCACGTTTATCGAGTCGATCCGTTTTGAGCAACCAGACCCAGCCCCAGACCATCAAGGTCGAACTGCCCAGCCCGCCGCCTTCGGTGCCGGAACTGCTGGCCAGCGTCCGCCAAGCCACCGAAGACCTGAAGGCCAAGGACCCGGTCGAGATCGACGTGCGTGGCAAGTCCAGCGTCGCCGACTACCTGGTCATCGTCTCCGGTACCTCCACCCGCCACGTGAAGTCGATCGCCGATGAAGTCGTGCGCTTCGCCAAGAAGATCGACGTGATGCCGCTGGGCGTGGAAGGCGAGCGCGAAGCCGAATGGGTGCTGGTGGACCTGGGCGACGTGATCGTGCACGTAATGCTGCCGCGCGTGCGCGAGTTCTACGCGCTGGAGCGCCTGTGGACCGTGGGCGACCAGCCGCCGACCAGCGACGACGAAGTGGCCTGAGCCGCGCGTTGACGCACCCCTTCGACGGCGCCGATGGCGCCGTCGACGTTTGTGGAGGACTGTTTGATGAAAGCCCGTCTGATCGCCACCGGCGAACGTGCCCCCAGCTGGGTGGCGCAAGGGTTTGCCGAATACCAGAAGCGGCTCTCGCACTGGTTGCCGTTTGAACTGGTGGAAATCGAACCCGGCCTGCGTGGCAAGGGCCGCGATGCGCGCCGTGCCACTGAAGACGAAGGCAAGCGGGTGATCGCGGCATTGCCGAAGAACGCCTACGTGGTGGCGTTGGATGTGCCCGGTCGCCAGCTCAGTTCAGAGCAGCTGGCGCAGCGCCTGGAGCACTGGCGCGGGCAGGGCAGGGACCTGGCTTTCCTGATCGGCGGCCCGGAAGGGCATTCGTCGGAAGTGTCCGCGCTGGCCGACGAGAAATGGTCGATCGGCCCGCTGACCCTGCCGCACATGCTGGTACGGCTGGTGGTGGCCGAGCAGTTGTATCGGGCTGCGGCAATGATTGCCAATCACCCCTACCATCGCGCGTGAAGAGTGGTTATACTAGTCGTCTGCCCGAATAGCTCAGCCGGTTAGAGCACTTGACTGTTAATCAGGGGGTCGTTGGTTCGAGTCCAACTTCGGGCGCCACCTTTGAAAACCTGCATCGCGAGATGCAGGTTTTTTTTTGTGCGTGATGGCTGCACTTCGTAGAGTCGAGCTTGCTCGACTGTTGTGTGCACGATGAAAGAGCCAGTCGAGCAAGCTCGACTCTACAACGTCAGTGCGCCGCGCCAGAATGCGACCAGGGTGGCGATCGCTACCACCACGATCGCGCCGAACAATACCGCTTCCCAGCGGGTGAACACGGCCTGCCCATGCTGGCGCCGCGTCAGCGCGAATAGCACCACGCCGGGCACATACAGCAGCACCGACAGCAGCAGGTTGTCCACGCCGCCGGCATAGACCAGCCACAACGCGTAGGCGCTGGCCAGCAGCGCAACGCCGAAGTCGCGCCAGCGGACTCCGGTTTCGCCGGCATAGGCCTGGCCACGCCAGGCCAGCTGCACGGAGAAGGCCGCCGACAGGAAATACGGCACCAGGCTCATCGATGCGGCCAGCAGCACCAGGCTGGTGTAGCTGCCCGAATTGAACAGCACCAGCAGCAGGAACAGCTGGATCAGGCCGTTGCTCATCCATAGCGCATTGGCCGGTACGCCGCGCGCGTTCTCGCGGCCCAGGAAGGCAGGCATGGTGCCATCGCCGGCGGCGGCATACAGCACTTCACCGCACAGCAGCACCCAGGCCAGCAGCGCGCCGAGCACGGAAATGATCGAGCCGATGATGATCACGGTAGCGCCCCATTCGCCGACGATGGCGCGCAGCACATATGCCATCGAGGGATTGGGCAGGCCGGCCAGCTCGGCCTGCGACAGCACCCCCATCGACAGCAGGCTGACCAGCACCAGCAGCAGCCACACCCCGACGAAACCGATCACGGTGGCGCGGCCGACGTCGGCGCGGCGGGCCGCCCGCCGCGAATAGATGCTGGCCCCTTCGATGCCGATGAACACCCACACCGTCACCAGCATCATGCCGCGCAGCTGCGCGCCCAGGTCGCCCAGCGCAGGTGTGCCGAAGAAGTCGGCGCGGAACACGTCCATGCGGAACGCCCCGGCGGCCAGCACCAGGAACAAGGCGATCGGGACCAGCTTGGCCACGGTCACCAGGCCGTTGATGATGGCGGCGGTGCGCAGGCCCCGCAGCACCAGCAGGTGCACCGTCCACAGCAGCAGCGAAGAGGCGGCGAAGGCCACGGGGGTGTTGCCCTCGCCGAACACCGGCAGGAAGTGGCCCAGGCCGCTGAAGATGAGCACGAAGAAGCTGGCATTGCCCAGCACCGAGGCCACCCAGTAGCCCCACGCGGCGGAAAAGCCGATGTAGTTGCCGAAGCCCTCGCGCGCATAGGCGTAGATGCCGGTGTCCAGATCGGGCCGGCGGTTGGCCAGCGCCTGGAACACGAAGGCCAGCATCAACATGCCGGCGCCGCTCAGGGCCCAGCCGATCAGCGCTGCGGCCGGCCCGGCGCTGCGGGCCACGTTCTGTGGCAGCGAGAAAATGCCGGCGCCGACCATCGAACCGACGACAAGCGCGGTCAGCGCGGCCAGGCCCAGGCGTTGCGTGGAAGACGGCATGCGGTCGTGCCTCGCGCGGTAGGCCTTCATCATGGCCGCGCGCATGTGGTGAAAAAGCAAAGGCCCGGGACATGCCCGGGCCTCTGCAGTGCGGTTGACCTTCGTGGATCAGTTGAAGGTGTACTTGGCGCCGACGGTGAAGTAACGACCAATGGCACCGCTGAAGTGCAGCGGGTTGTAGTTGACCGCGCCGTAGGTGGACGGGTCGAGCGGGGCGATGCGGTCGAACACGTTCTGCACCGAAGCGTTCAGTTCAAACGCATCGGTGATGTTCCAGCGACCGGACAGATCGAAGGTGGTGAACGAAGAGATCTTCTCCACCGGCGAGCCGTCTTCATAGAAGGCCAGGTAGTCGCCACCGCGGCGATCCTTGTTTTCCATGCTGTCGATGTAGTTCACCACGCCGCTCACGCTCCACGGCCCCTGCTTCCAGGTGGTGCCGAAGTTGATGCGGTCCTGCGGGGTGCCGATGCAGTTGGTCACGTCGCAGTTGCCGTGCGTGCCCACGTAATCGACGGTGGTGTCACCCTCGGTGCGCTCGAACTTCAGCAGATGGCTCCACTGCAGGTCCATTTCCAGCTGGCCCGGACCCAGGTCGAAGGTCTGGCGGATATCGGTATCGATACCGCGCACACGCGACGAGTTGGCATTCACGTACTGCGTGTTGACCGCCAGGATGGTGCCGCTGTTGGCCACGCCGCCGATGTTGTTGCTGTCGCGCAGGACGTTGCCGGCGGCGATGGCGTCGGCGGTGCTGCCCTGGGCGATTTCGTTGGTGCGCTTGATTTCCCAGGCATCAACCGTCAGCGAGGTGCTGGAGGTCGGCTGCAGCACGATACCCACCGAGTAGCTCTTCGACTCTTCCGGCTTCAGGCCGGAATTGGGGCGGGTGATGATGGCCACCGAACGCGCGGTGCACTCGTTGTCCGGGTCGATGGCGCAGCGCACCGGATCGCGGGCATTGGAGAAGGCGGCCAGGCCACCGTCGCCGTTTTCGGCCGGGTTCGGCGCACGGAAGCCTTCGGCGTAGCTGGCGCGCAGGGCGATCCAGTCGGCCGGGGTGAACTTCACGCCCAGCTTCGGGGTGGCCTTGCCTTCACCGCTTTCGTACTTGTCGTAACGCAGTGCGGCCGACAGTTCCAACTGCTCCAGCACCGGCGCGGACAGTTCGACGTAGCCGGCGTACACGTTCTGGGTACCGTCATAGGCCGAGTAGCCCAGGCCGATGATGTCACCCTGGTCGGTGTAGGTCTGCGGGGTCAGGCTGTTGCTGGTCTTGCGCCATTCGGTACCCATGGCCAGGCCGAGCGGGCCGCCCTTCAGATCCATCAGGCTGCGCGAGACGGTGAAGTCGAACATGTCCAGGCTGGACTTGGCGCGGGCACTGATGGTGGGCGAGATGTAGTCGTACAGCGCCTGCGAATTCAGGCCGGCGTTGTCGCCGATGCGCCACACGCCGCCGGCGCAGGCCGGGTCACCCAGCGCGCACTGCACGGCGCTGTAGCGCAGGAAGCCGGTGCGCTTGTTGACCAGGTCGGTGCCCGAATGCAGGTAGGCGGTGTCGTAGCTCCAGTCGCCCCAGTTGCCCTTCACGCCCACCAGGAAGCGGTTGAACTCGTTGGTGTTGTTGGTGACGCGCGGGCCGACATCCCAGGCCGAATAGCGCAGGCGCGACGCCTGGCCCGGAATCGGGTTGTCCGGATGGGTCGGGCTGAGCACCACGGCACCGTCGCCGCTGCTGGCGTTGACCGGGCCGCCGGGGTAGCCCCAGCCGCCGGAAACACCGGACGGCGTGTTGCTGAAGATCGTTTCCTTCTTCGAGTAGCCGATCTCGGTGTACACCTCGCCGCCTTCGCCGAAGGCAAAGCTGGCGCGGCCGAACACGTTCACGTACTTCTCTTCCGGGCTCAGGTCGCGGTACAGCTGGGCCGGATTCCACAGGCAGCCCTGCGCCTGTGCGGTGGCATCGCTCTGGCCGGGAATGGTGGTCAGGTCGGCGCAGCCCGGGAGTGCGACCAGGAAGGCCGGGTTTTCATCGTCCACGTTGCGGTCATCGAACACCGAACCGTTCGGGCCCACGCCACCGGCGGTGCCGCCGGACAGGTAGGCGCCGCCAAGGAACTGCGCATCGGCGGCGTCGTATCCCCAGCGACGGATGTCACCGGTGCCGATCCACTTGCGGTTCTTGCGGTCGCTGATCTTGATCGCGTCGGTCTTGCCGACGTCCAGGCTGAAGAACGCATTCCAGCCGTCGCTGGACAGGTCACCGGTACCGGCGGTCAGCGTGGCCTTCTTGGCATCGCCGTCGCCATCGCCGGATACGCCGTAGGAACCGCGCAGGATCGCACCCTGGAAGTCGCTGCGCAGGATGATGTTGACCACGCCGGCGATCGCATCGGAACCGTAGATGGCCGAGGCGCCGTCCTTCAGCACTTCCACGCGCTCGACGGCGTCAAGCGGAATGGTGCTGAGGTCGGTGAACACCTTCTGGCCGTCATCGGCCAGGCCGTAGGTGGCCATGCGGCGGCCGTTCAACAGCACCAGCGTGGAGCCGGCGCCCAGGCCGCGCAGCGAGATGCCGGCGCCACCGCCGGCAAAGCCGTTGCCGAAGGTCTTGGGAATGGAACCTGCACCGTCGGAGGTGAGCGTCTGCAGGTATTCGGCCACGGTGGTCTTGCCACTGCGGTCGATTTCCTGGCGGGTCACCACCTGCACCGGCGAGGGCGTTTCGGTGTTGGTGCGGGGAATGTTCGAACCGGTCACGGTGATCCGGTCGAGGTTGGTGGCCTGGTCCTGTGCGAAGGCAGGGGAGACCACGGCGCCGGCCAGCAGCAGAGCGCCGCCGGTGAGGATGTGGGTAATGGAAAATGCCAGGTGGTTTTGGCGGCGGCTGGCGGGCCGTTGGATCGGGTGTTTCACAGCTTCTCTCCTGACTGGAAAACTCGAGCATCGAGGGCTGTCACCGGTGTGCCCCGGGACGCGTCAATCTAGGTTTCTGTCAGGTGACGGCGTTGTGAAGTTTTACTGAATTCGTAACAGAAATGTGATCGCGACTGAAGAATTGGAGGGTCATGGCCGGGTTGTGGCGCAGCCCGCGTTGGAGCCGGCCCGGCAGGTCGCCGGGCCGGTCCATGGCTCAGTCGGGCAGGCTGAACTGCACCGGCACCATGCCGATGGCGGACACCGCCTGGCCATCACGCTCGGCTGGGACGAAGCGCCAGTGGCGCAGCACCTGCTGGCGGGCGGCCTGGTCCAGGCTGCGCGAGCCACTGCTGCGTTCAATGCTGACGTTCACCGGCTGCCCATTCGGGTCCACTTCCACCCGCAGCAGCACCGTGCCCTGTTCGTGGTTGCGCAGGGCCGGCACCGGATAGCTCGGCGGCGGCGCGCTGCGGTACTGCAACTGGGCGCCGGTGACCGGTGCGCCCGGCTGCAGCGTGGGCGGCGCTTCCACCGCCACCTCGGCGGCCGCCGGCAGGATGATGCCCTGGGCCTCGTCCAGTGTGGCGGTGGGCGCCGGCAGGGGCGGGGTCACGGTCGGTACCGGCTGCGATTTCGGCACCAGCTTCACCACTTCCGGCTTGGGCGGCAGCGGGGTGGGCTCAAGCGGCTTGGGGTCTTCCTTGGGGATGAAACGCACCGTGGTGTCGTCGCGGGGCAGGGCGCTGATGGCCTGGTAGGTTGCCGGGATCAGCAGCAGCAACAGCGCGAGCAGGTGCAGGGCAATGGCCGCGCTCCAGGCGGCAATGCGGGCGGGGTCGAAGTGCAGGGATGCAGCGGGATACGTACGAACCATGGTCCACCTCCATGCCAGTGTTGAAGTCCTCAACGCACCAGGGCCGCCATCGGGGTTGCCGCACGCGGCTGGCAGTTCATCATTAGCTCCAGCCACCGGCCACTGCCTAGAGTCAGGTGCGACGCCGTTGGGCTGGGCTTCATGAAGCTGCGCTCGCGGGGCGTGGCCCCGCGCTACCGGTGGGTCGTGTGTTTCGCCAGGTAGCGCCGGGCTATGCCCGGCGGCGGTTGCGGTGCCGCTGCGCTCGCGGGGCATGGCCCCGCGCTACCGGTGGGTCGTGTGCTTCGTCAGGTAGCGCCGGGCCATGCCCGGCGGCGGTTGCGGTGCGGCTGCGCTCGCGGGGCATGGCCCCGCGCTACCGGTGGGTCGTGTGCTTCGTCAGGTAGCGCCGGGCCATGCCCGGCGGCGGTTGCGGTGCCGCTGCGCTCGCGGGGCATGGCCCCGCGCTACCGGTGGGTCGTGTGCTTCGGCAGGTAGCGCCGGGCCATGCCAGGCGGCGGTTACCGCCCCAGCTCGAACACGACGTCCAGGTTCACCGACACGGTCGATTCGCCCGGTGCCACCGGGGTGGCCTTGTCCATCGCGGCGCCGGCGGCCATCGCGCGCATCATCGGCATCGGGCGGAAGCCGCCATTGCTGTTCTCGGAAATGCTGACGATGCGACGCACCTGCAGGCCCAGCGACTTCGCATAGGTCTGGGCACGGGCCTGGGCCTTCTTCAGCGCGGCCAGGCGGGCTTCGTCGTAGACCGGCTCGGGCTGGTCGATCTCGAACTGCGGGCCGTTGATCTGGTTGGCGCCCTGCGCGGCCAGGGCATCAAGCACCTTGCCCAGCTTGGCGATGTCACGCACCTTCAGGCTGACCGTGTTGCTGGCCTGGTAGCCGGTGATCTTCGGCGCTTCGTTGTCGGCGTAGCGGTACTGCGGGTTCAGGCTGACGCCGCTGGTCTGCACGTCGCGCTCGGCAATGCCGGCAGCCTTGATCGCGGCCAGCACCTTGTCCATCTGCTGGGCGTTCTGGCGCATGGCGCTGTTGCCGTCGGCGGCCTGGGTGACCACGCCGGCCGACAGGGTGGCCACGTCCGGCACGCGGGTGGCTTCGGCGTTGGCCGAGATGTTCAGCAGGGTGCCTTCGGCGGCGGCGACCGCGGGCGGCGGCGGCGGGGCAGCATGGGCGGTCATCGAAGCTCCAAGAGCGAGGGACAGGGCAAGCAGCAGCGGAGTGGCGGTGCGGCGCATGGGATCTCCTTGGTGTGCCGGTGAGGGTGGTGTCGTAGCGATGAACGCGCTGTGAGTCCGTTCGGGGTTGAAGCCGTTCAAGGCGGGGTTGCCGACGATTCAGGTGGCGGCCTCAGGTTATGCTGTGCCGATGCTCTATCTCGCTTCCCGCTCGCCCCGACGCAACCAATTGCTGGCCCGACTCGAACGCCCCTTCCAGGCCCTGGACCTGGAGGTGCCCGAGCAGCGTGCGCCGCAGGAAAGTGCCGAACAGTATGTATGCCGGGTGGCCGCCGACAAGGCGCGCGCCGGCTTGGCCCGGGTGCTGGCCACCGACCCACAGGCGCGGGTGCTGGGCTCGGATACCGAGGTGGTGCTGGACGGCCAGGTGTTCGGCAAGCCGGCCGATGCGGCCGAGGCCTGCGCCATGCTGGCGCGCCTGGCCGGGCGCACCCACCAGGTGATGACCGCCGTGGTGGTCGTGCACGCGCAGGGCCTGGAGACCGAGCTGGTGGTCTCCGAGGTCACCTTCGCGCCGATCGCCGCGGCCGACATCGCCGCCTACGTGGCCACCGGCGAACCGCTGGACAAGGCCGGCGCCTATGCCATCCAGGGCGGCGCCGAGCGATGGATCGAACACCTGTCAGGCAGCTATTCCGGCGTGATGGGGCTGCCGTTGCTGCACACTGACCGCCTGCTGGCCCGCTGCGGCGTGCCGGCCCCCACTGCCCATGCCGCCAGGGAGGCTGCCGATGTCTGAGGAAATCCTGGTCAATGTGACCCCGCGCGAAACCCGGGTCGCGGTGATCGAAAATGGCATGCTGCAGGAACTGCACATCGAGCGCGGCTGGCGCCGGGGTGTGGTCGGCAACATCTACAAGGGCAAGGTGCAGCGGGTGATGCCCGGCATGCAGGCCGCGTTCGTGGAAGTGGGGCTGGAGCGCGCCGCGTTCCTGCACGCCAACGACGTGGTGCGGCCGGCCCCGGTGGCCAGTGCCGATACCGAGAACACCACCCTGCCGCCGCCGTCCAGCGTACCGATCGTGGAACTGCTGCGCGACGGCCAGGACATCGTGGTGCAGGTGGTGAAGGACCCGATCGGCACCAAGGGCGCGCGCCTGACCACGCAGATCAGCATTCCCTCGCGCTACATGGTGCTGCTGCCGCAGTCGAAGGTGGTGGGCGTTTCGGCGCGCATCGAAGACGAAGGCGAGCGTGCGCGGCTGAAGGCGCTGGTGACCGAACTGTCGGCGCAGCACGGTGGCTACGGCTACATCGTGCGCACCAATGCCGAAGGCCAGCCGGCCGAAGCCATTGCCGAGGACATCGCCTATCTGTCGCGGGTCTGGAACGTGGTCGAGCGCCGTGGCCGCGAGGCGCCCTCGTGCAGCAACATCTATGAAGACCTGAGCCTGCCGCTGCGTTCGGTGCGCGACCTGATCCGCAAGGACGTGGACAAGGTGAAGGTCGATTCCAAGGAAACCTTCGCCCAGCTGCAGGCGTTCGTGGCCAAGTACATGCCGGTGCTGGCCGAGAAGATCGAGCTGTACAGCGGTGACCGCCCCATCTTCGACATGTTCGGGGTGGAAGACGAGATCGGCCGCGCGCTGGACAAGCAGGTGCCGCTGAAATCCGGCGGCTACCTGGTGATCGACCAGACCGAGGCGATGACCACCATCGATGTGAACACCGGTTCGTTCCTGGGCCAGCGCAACCTGGAAGAAACCGTGTTCCGCACCAACCTGGAGGCCGCGCAGGCGGTGGCCAGACAGCTGCGACTGCGTAACCTGGGCGGCATCATCATCATCGATTTCATCGACATGGACGATGCCGAGCACCGCCGCCAGGTGCTGCGCACGCTGGAAAAGGCGCTGGCCCGCGACCATGCCAAGACCACCGTCTACGATTTCTCGCCGCTGGGCTTGGTGGAGATGACCCGCAAGCGCACCGTGGAAAGCCTGGAGCGCCAGCTGTCGGAAACCTGCCCGCAGTGCAGTGGTCGCGGCAGCATCAAGACCACCGAAACGGTGACCTACGAAATCTTCCGCGAGATCACCCGTGCGGTGCGTCAGTTCGATGCCGCGCGCCTGCTGGTGATCGCCTCGACCAAGGTGGTGGCACGCATCACCGAAGAGGAATCGGCCGCCGTGGCCGAGCTGGAGGAGTTCCTCGGCAAGAGCATCCGTTTCCAGGCGGACGAGCAGTACCTGCAGGAGCAGTTCGATGTGGTTCTGCTCTGATCCACGCCGGCTGCGGTCCGGCGCTGGCCGATGAGCGCGCCGCCGCGCCTGCGACTGCGAAGGATCCGCCGTCATCTGATCGCCGCGTGCGCGGTAGGCCTGGTCGTGCTTGCCCTGCTGGTGGGCACGCTCAGCCAGCTGTTGCCGCTGGCCGAGCGCCACCCGCAGCAGATCGCCGCGTGGCTGAGTGCGCGGGCCGGCCAGCCGGTGCGCTTCGAGCGCCTGCAGACCGCCTGGACCCGGCGCGGTCCGCTGCTGCAGTTGCAGGGGCTGCGTATCGGCGCCGGGCAGGGGTTGGCCATTGGCGAAGCCGAAGTATTGGTATCGATGTACAGCGGGTTGCTGCCGGGGCGCTCGTTGACCGAACTGCGCCTGCGCGGGCTGTCGCTGGACCTGCAGCAGGCCGCTGACGGCCGCTGGAGCGTGCGTGGCCTGCCGCAGTCGAGTGGTGCGGGCGATCCGTTGGATGCGCTGCGCCGCCTGGGCGAGTTGCAGGTGATTGGCGGACAACTGGCCGTGCATGCGCCCGCGCTGGGCATCGACGCCACGCTGCCGCGCATCGATCTGCGCCTGCGCGTGCAGGGCGATCGGCTGCAGGTGGGCGTGCGTGCCTGGGCCCAGCCCGAGGCCTTGCCGCTGACGGCGGTGCTGGAACTGGACCGGCGCAAAGGCAACGGCCAGGCGTGGCTGGGGGCCGACCCGGTGGACTTCCAGGCCTGGGCGCCGCTGCTGGCCGGTGCCGGCGTGCGCCTGCGCGAAGGCAAGGGCGAGTTGAACCTGTGGCTGACCCTGCGCGATTTCGCGCCGGTGGCGGTCACCACCGATTCGGACCTGCGTGGGCTGCGTATTGAAGGCGCATCGATGCCGGGCGTGGCGCACCCGCAGGTGCAGCTGCAGCGCCTGCAGGCACGGCTGCGCTGGCAACGCCAGGCCGATGGCTGGGTGCTGCAGGTGCCGAAGCTGCGCCTGCAGGGCGAAGACGGCGCCCAACAACTCGATGGCCTGCAGGTGCGCCTGGGCCGGCAGCTGCAGATCAGCAGCGGTGCGGTGCAGGCCGGCACGGCCGTGCGCGCGCTGGCCCTGAGCGACCGGCTGGACCCGGGCCTGCGCCGTTGGCTGTACCTGGCCCGGCCACAGCTGGACGTGGCCGCGCTGCAGGTGCGGGGTGAACGCGATGGCCCGCTGTGGGCGCAGGGCGAGCTGCAGTCGCTGGGCTTTGCCAGCGTGGCCGGCGCGCCGGGCCTGCGCGGCCTGGGCGGGCGTTTCGAAGGCGATGCCAATGGCTTCAGCCTGCAGCTGCAGCCGCAGCGGCAACTGCAGTTCGATTGGCCCAGCGGTTTTGGCGTGCGCCACGACCTGCACCTGGCCGGGCAGGTGGTCGGCTGGCGCGATGAAGCCGGTGGTTGGCGCATCGGCACCCCGGCCCTGCGCGTGCAGGGCACCGATTACGCGGCCGACGTGCGTGGCGGGCTGTGGTTCCAGGGCGACGGCACGCGGCCGTGGATGCAGCTGGCGGCGAAGCTGGACGATGTGCCGATGACCGCCGCCAAGCGCTTCTGGATCCATTCCAAGATGAGCAAGGGCGCCACCGACTGGCTGGACATGGCCCTGGCCGGCGGGCAGGTGCGGGGCGGTATCGGTCTGGTCAGTGGTGACCTGGATGACTGGCCGTTCGACAACAACGATGGCCGTTTCGAGGCCACCGGCCACATCAGCAACGGGCAGATCCGCTTCCAGCACGACTGGCCGTTGATGGGCCAGGTGGATGCCGATGTCGCCTTCATCGGGCCGGGTTTCCATATCCAGGGCCGTGGCGACCTGGCCGGGGTGGCGGTGCAGCACTTTGAAGCCGGCATTCCCGATTTCGGCCAGCAGCCGCTGTACGTGCGCGCCGACAGCCGCAGCGAAGCGGGCGCGCTGCTTGCCATGCTGCGCCAGAGCGGCCTGCACAAGGAATACGGCGACACCCTGGACAACCTGAGTGCCAGCGGCCCGGCCAACGTCCACTTCGATCTGCTGCAGCCCCTGCACCATGACGAAGGCGGTGGCCACCTGCAGGGCACGGTGGATCTGGCCGGGGTGAAGCTGGCCGACAAGCGCTTCGATGTGGCATTCGATGGCATGCACGGCCAGGCCCGCTACAGCAACGCCGGGTTCGCCGCCGAATCACTGGCGGTGCGCCACCTGGGCCAGGACGGCACGCTGAGCCTGCGCGCCGGTGGCTTCGTGCGCGATGCGCGGCTGGCCTTCGAATCGGAGTTGTCGGCCAGCCTGGATGCGGGCGTGCTGATCGACCGCGCGCCGGAAATGGCCTGGCTGAAGCCTTACATCAACGGCACCTCGCCGTGGACGATCGCGGTCAACCTGCCGAAGGTCGCCCCCGGCAGTGCCGCCCCGCCCAGCGAGCTGCGCCTGCGTTCGGACCTGGTGGGCACCCGCCTGGATCTGCCGGCACCGTTGGACAAACCGGCCGCCGAGCCGCTGGCCACCACCGTGGCCGCACAGCTGCCGAT
Organism: Stenotrophomonas sp. YAU14A_MKIMI4_1; assembly: GCF_003086855.1. Taxonomy (NCBI): domain Bacteria; kingdom Pseudomonadati; phylum Pseudomonadota; class Gammaproteobacteria; order Lysobacterales; family Lysobacteraceae; genus Stenotrophomonas; species Stenotrophomonas sp. YAU14A_MKIMI4_1. The sequence goes on along the minus strand of NZ_CP025998.1, from coordinate 3,112,410 downwards.
GGGGGCCGGACGCATTGATGTGGCCTTTGGCGACCGGCTGGCGCTGGCTGCGCGCAGCCACAACAACCAGACCGGTGTGCAGGTCACCCTGGGCAGCAGCCAGGTGGACCGCGAGCCGCCGCCCAGCGGGCTGACCATCAATGGCCGCAGCCCCACCCTGGACGCGCTGGAATGGATCGGCCTGGCCCGTGGTGCGGGCGGCGATGGCGACCCCATGCCGCTGCGCACGGTGGATGTGCAGGTGGGCCAGCTGATGCTGATCGGCGGTGTGTTCGCGCAGACCCGGCTGCAGCTGCACCCCGGGCCGCAGGCGCTGGATGTGCGCATGGACGGCCCATCGCTGGCCGGCCGCCTGAGCGTGCCCAATGCCGACGGTGGCACCATCAGCGGCACGCTGGACCGTGTGTACTGGCAATCCCCGCCTGCCGCCGCCGGCGCGGCAACGCCACCCGCCGCGAACGTGCAGGCCGGTGCCGACGACATGGACCCGGCCAAGCTGCCGCCGTTCGCGCTGGACATCGCCGACCTGAAGTTCGGCAAGGTGGTGCTGGGCCAGGCGGTGCTGCGCACCCGCCCGCTGGCGCAGGGTCTGAGCGTGGACGAGCTGCGCTTCCGCGCGCCGGACCAGGAAATCGACATCACCGGCCGCTGGCTGGGCAAGAGCGCCGGCGCCCGTACCGAACTGAACGCCCAGGTGCGCAGTGAGGATCTGGGTGGTCTGCTGCAGAACTTCGATTACGCCGGCCAGTTGCGGGGCGGCTCCGGCCAGGCCCAGCTGCAGGCCTCGTGGGCCGGCGGCCCGTCCGACTTCCAGCTGGGCAACCTGCAGGGGCAGCTGGACATCCATGCACGCAACGGCCAGCTGCTGGAACTGGACCCGGGGGCCGGCCGCGTGCTGGGCCTGCTGAGCGTGGCCCAGCTGCCGCGCCGGCTGATGTTCGACTTCCGTGATTTCTTCTCCAAGGGCTTTGCCTTCAATCAGATCGAGGGCGGCATGCAGTTCGGCAACGGCATGGCGCGCACCGACAAGGTGCTGATCGAAGGCCCCGCAGCGAACATCACCATCCGCGGCCAGACCGACCTGCGCCAGCAGCAGTTCGACCAGACCATTGATGTGAACCCGCGCGCCGGCAACCTGCTGACCGTGGTCGGCGCGGTGGCCGGTGGCCCGGTGGGCGCCGCCCTGGGCGCGGCCACCAATGCGGTATTGTCCAAGCCACTGGGTGAGATCGGCGCGCGCACCTACCGGGTGACCGGGCCGTGGAAGGAGCCCAAGGTGGAAGTGATCGAGCGCAACCGTGACCGCAGCCCCGCGCCGGCCCCGGTGCCCGTGCCGGTTCCGCCGCCGACCGTGACCGACCTGCCGCGCCCGCGCTGAGCGCGGCGCCCCTGTTCATCGCGTGGCCTTGCCTGGCCACGCCAGCACCCCCAGATCGAGACCATGACTGATACTGCCCTGACCCTTGCCCACGACCGCCTGCTGCGCCCCGGCGGCCTGGATACCGCTGGCCTGGAGCGCGCCTTCGGCCAGCTGCTCGGCCCCGGCGTGGACTTCGGCGACCTGTACTTCCAGCACGCCCGGCGCGAGAGCTGGAGCGTGGAAGACGGCATCGTCAAGGACGGCGCCCATTCCATCGAACAGGGCGTGGGCGTGCGCGCCATTGCCGGGGAAAAGACCGGCTTCGCCTATTCCGACGATATCCATGCCGATGCACTGCTGACCGCGGCACAGTCGGCGCGCGCGATTTCCCGCGAGGGCGGCGCACAGCAGGGCCGTTCGCTGCTGCGCGGCAACGCCCGCGCGCTGTACCCCACGCTGGACCCGATCGACAGCCTGGGCAATGAAGCCAAGGTGGACGTGCTCAAGCGCCTGGATGGCTACCTGCGCGCGGCCGACCCGCGGGTGAAGCAGGTGATGGTCAGCCTGTCCGGCGGCGTGGACACCGTGCTGGTGGCCCGCACCGACGGCGTGCTGGGCGCCGACGTGCGCCCGCTGGTGCGCCTGAACGTGCAGGTGATCGTGGAACAGAACGGTCGCCGCGAATCCGGTTATGCCGGTGGCGGCGGCCGCTATGGCTACGCCGAACTGTTCGCCGATGGCCGCCCCGAAGCCTTCGCCCGCGAAGCGCTGCGCCAGGCGCTGGTGAACCTGGAAGCGGTGCCGGCCCCAGCCGGAGTGATGCCGGTGGTGCTGGGCCCGGGCTGGCCCGGCGTGCTGCTGCACGAGGCGGTGGGCCATGGCCTGGAAGGTGATTTCAACCGCAAGGGCACCAGCGTGTATGCCGGCCGCATCGGCGAACGCGTGGCCGCGCCGGGCGTGACCATCGTTGACGACGGTACCCTGGACGGGCGCCGCGGTTCGCTGAACATCGACGACGAAGGCCACCCCAGCCAGTGCACCACGCTGATCGAGGACGGCATCCTGGTGGGCTACATGCAGGATGCGCTGAACGCGCGCCTGATGGGCATGGCCCCGACTGGCAACGGTCGCCGCGAATCGTTCGCGCACCTGACCATGCCGCGCATGACCAACACCTACATGCGTGCAGGCCAGCACGACCCGCAGGAAATGATCCGTTCGGTGAAGAAGGGCCTGTATGCGGTCAACTTCGGCGGCGGCCAGGTGGACATCACCAGCGGCAAGTACGTCTTCTCGGCCACCGAGGCCTACCTGATCGAAGATGGCCGCATCACCGCACCGGTGAAGGGTGCCACGCTGATCGGCAACGGCCCGGAAACCATGCAGAAGGTGCGCATGGTCGGCAACGACCTGGCCCTGGACGAGGGCGTGGGCATCTGTGGCAAGGATGGCCAGAGCGTGCCGGTCGGTGTCGGCCAGCCCTCGCTGCTGATCGACGGCCTGACCGTGGGCGGTACCCAGGCCTGAGCGCGGCGATGGCCAGCGCCCATGCCCGGACCGGCGGGGACTCAGTCCTCGTCGGCTTCGTCGGTGCCGACGTCGTCGGCCTCGTCGGCCGCGGCCTTCAGGCCCAGCGCCGCCGGCAGCATCAGCGCGCGCAGCACCTGGAAAATCTCGCGGTAGGCGCGCGGCGGCTTGTTCTTGGCCTTTTCGGCCTGGGCGTTGCGCACCAGCGTGCGCAGCTGCTGGCGGTCGGCCTGCGGGTAGTCGTCCAGCAGGGCGGCCAGCGCCTTGTCGCCCTCGGCCAGCAGGCGCTCGCGCCAGTCTTCGGCGCGGTGCATCATCGCCACTTCGCGGCGGCCGGTTTCACTGTTGGCGTCCAGCGCATCGCGGATCGCGTCCAGCGTGGCCTCGTCCTCGCGACGCATGTGCTTGGCCAGGAACGCCAGCTGTCGCTTGTGGGCGATGTGGGCAGTAATGCGCTTGCACTCGGCGATGTGCGGCAGCAGGTCCTCCGGGATCGGCAGGCGCGCCAGCTGGGCCGGGGTCAGCGACACCAGCTTCTCGCCCAGGGCCAGCACGTCAAGTGCATCGCGCCGGTTCTGGCTGCGGCTCTTGTCGTGGAATTCACCGGTTTCTTCGTCGCGTCCGCGCATCGTTCCTACCTGATCTCAAAAAAAGTCGCCCGGCGTGATGCCGGGCCCAACCTGTACAGGATAAAGCATTGAACGTGATCGCCCCTGAAGTCGCCACCGGCGACGACAGCCTGGCCCGGCTGGAACGGCTGGCCGACCTATCCCAGCAGCTGATCGACCGCGCCCGCGCGCTGGGCGCCAGCCAGACCGAGGTGAGCTGCAGCGAGGACCGCGGGCTGGAGGTCAATGTCCGCCTTGGCGAGGTGGAGACCGTGCAGTCCACCCGCGACCGCGGCATTGCCGTGACCGTTTACTTCGGTCAGCGCAAGGGCAGTGCCAGCACCGCCGACCTGAACGAAGCGAGCCTGCAGGCCACGGTCGAGCAGGCCTGCGCCATCGCCCGCCATACCGAGGACGACCCGGCCGCCGGCCTGGCCGACGCGGCGCTGATGGCCCGCGATTTCCCCGATCTGGACAGCTGGCACCCGTGGGCGCTGCAGGCTGACCAGGCGGTGGACCTGGCCCTGGCCTGCGAGGCCGCCGGCCGCCAGGCCGATGCGCAGATCCGCAATTCCGACGGCGCCTCGGTGTCGAGCATGCAGAGCGTGTCGGTGTACGCCAACTCGCATGGCTTCATCGGTCGCGAGCGCGGCACCCACCATTCGATCGGCTGCGCGCTGATTGCCGGCACCGGCGATGGCATGCAGCGGGACGGCTGGTACACCGGCGCGCTGGCCCGCGAAGATCTGGAAGACCCGGCCCACGTGGGCCGTCGCGCTGCCGAGCGCACCGTGGCCCGGCTGCAGCCGCGCTCGCTGCCCACCGGCAGCCTGCCGGTGCTGTTTGCCCCGGAAGTGGCGCGCAGCCTGGTCGGCCACCTGCTCTCGGCCGTGTCCGGTGGTGCCCTGTACCGCCAGGCCAGCTTCCTGCTGGACAGCGTGGGCCAGCGCCTGTTCCCCGAGTGGATGCAGATCGAAGAGCTGCCGCACCTGCGTCGCGGCCTGCGTTCGGCCGCCTTCGATGGCGATGGCGTGGCCACCCGCGCCTCGGCCCTGGTGACCGACGGCGTGCTGCAGCGCTACGTGCTGGGCAGCTATTCGGCGCGCAAGCTGGGCCTGCAGACCACCGCCAATGCCGGCGGCGTGCACAACCTGCAGCTGGCCGCCAATGCCGGCTCCCTGCACGAGATCGCCCGGCAGATGGGCAATGGCCTGCTGGTGACCGAACTGATGGGGCAGGGGGTGAACGGGGTGACCGGTGACTACTCGCGCGGTGCCGGTGGCTTCCGGGTCGAGAACGGCGAGATCCAGTTCCCGGTCGATGGCATCACCATTGCCGGCAACCTGCGCGACATGTTCGCCAGCATCGAAGCGGTGGGCAGCGATGTCGACCCGCGCTCGCACATCCGCACCGGCTCGATCCTGGTGGGGCGGATGACGATCGCCGGTAATGATTGATGGCGTTGATGGCGTAAGCTATGCGCGCCTGACGCGACCGGCCCGCAGCTGGTCGCGCATGACCACCCAAAAAAAAGGAGTTTTGTCGTGAGCGATTTCGATAACGTCCCGGCGGCCGGCAACGCGCCGTCCGACCAGCGCACCATGGCGCTGGCCGCGCACCTGCTGGGCATCTTCACCGGTTTCATCGGTGCCCTGATCATCTGGCTGATCAACAAGGACGACGCAGGCAAGTCCTTCGTCACCGACCAGGCCAAGGAAGCGCTGAACTTCCAGATCACCATCGCCATCGCGATGTTCATCTGCATCATCCTGACCTTCGTGATCATCGGCGCCATCCTGGCCCCGATCGTCGGCCTGCTCAGCCTGGTCTTCAGCATCATCGCTGCGGTCAAGGCCAATAACGGCGAGCTGTACCGCTACCCGTTCGCGCTGCGCCTGATCAAGTAAGCTGCAACGATCCATCGCGCACAAAGAAGCGCCCGGCAATGCCGGGCGTTTCCATTTGGGGCGCGAAGGTAGCGCCGGGCCACGCCCGGCGAGCGTACAGCGCGATCAATGATCGCGTTCCACCGCCAGCGTGGCCAGCGCACGCAGCGCGTCGGCTTCTTCGTGGTAACCGGCCAGTGCCGCCTGCATGCGCGCGGCCAGGTCGCGCAGGTGCGCCTTGGCCCCGTCCATGCCCAGCAGCGCCGGGAAGGTGCTCTTGTCCTGGGCCTGGTCCTTGCCGGCGGTCTTGCCCAACTGCTCGGAACTGGCCTCGACATCAAGGATGTCATCGCGCACCTGGAAGGCCAGGCCCAGCGCATCGGCGAAGCCGTCCAGCTGCGCCAGCACCGGCGCCGGTGCCTGGCCACACAGCGCGCCCATGCGTACCGCCGCGCGGATCAGCGCACCGGTCTTCAGCGCGTGCATGCGGGTGAGCGCGGCCAGCGACTGCTGCTGGCCAGTGGCGTCGATATCCAATGCCTGGCCGCCGCACATGCCGGCCGCGCCGGAGGCGTGGGCCAGGGTCTGCAGGCAGGCCACGCGCAGGCTGGCCGGCAGCGCGGCATCGGCCAGCAGGCCGAAGGCGCGGGTCTGCAGGGCATCGCCGGCCAGGATCGCGGTAGCTTCGTCGAATGCGATGTGCGTGGTCGGCTTGCCGCGGCGCAGGGCGTCATCGTCCATCGCCGGCAGGTCATCGTGTACCAGCGAATAGGCGTGGATCAGCTCCACGGCCATCGCGGCCGCATCCAGTTGCTCCAGCGGCGCGCCGAACAGGCGGCCACTGGCGTAGACCAGCAGCGGGCGCATGCGCTTGCCGCCGCCCAGCACCGAATAGCGCATGGCTTGGTGCAGACGCTGCGGCGCATCGGCCGGCGAGGGCAGGGCGGCGTCAAGCTGGCTTTCAATACGGTCGCGCCAGTGCGCGAACAGCGCCTCAACCGTCATGGCTGGGCGGGTCGAACGGTTCGGCGGTGTCTGGCTGGGCCGGATCGCTGAGCAGGCGTACGCGCAGTTCGGCCTGCTCCAGCGCCTGCTGGCACTGGCGGTACAGACCCACGCCACGTTCGTAAGCACTGAGCGAGGCTTCCAGACTGAGCTCGCCGGTTTCCATCTGCTCCACCAGCTGTTCCAGCGATTCGAGCGACTGCTCGAACTGGGCGACCGGGGAGACGTTTTCGGGGGACTTCTTGGCCATGCGACAAGTGTGGACGGCAGCCGCGCGGGGGTCAATTCACCAGCCGCCGGGGCGCCACTGCAACTGCGCGTCGTGGGCCTGCAGCCACGCCTGCAGGGGGGCGGAAACCACCACGTCGGCGGCGGCCAGCAACTGCTCGCCGTCGAACAGCAACGGCAGCTGCGCGCGCCGCCAGGGCGCCAGGTGCTCACGCTGCAGGCAGTCCTTCAGCGCGTGTGAATGGGTGCGGCCGGGCAGCAGGATGCGCTCGCCGCCCTGCCGTGCGCGTACCTGCAGTGGCTGGGAAAAGGCCTCGCAGCCCATCAGGCGCAGTTGCCCGCCGTCGGGCAGCAGCAGCGGCGCGCGGCCATCCCAGGTGACCTGCCAGTCGGTCGGCAGCGTGGGCAGCACGGCCGGCAGCAGATAGGCATGTCCTCGCCATTGCTGGATCGCGTGGTCCTGCCAGCGCACCTGCGCCTGCCGATCACTGGGCGCTGCCAGCAGTTCCTGCTGCAGCTGCTGCAGCACCGTGGCCGGCAGCGGTGCGGCGCCGTGCGCGCGCACCCAGGCACGCAGCACGCGTGCGCCGCGCGCAGGCGACACCTGGCGCAGCAGCTCCAGCGACAGCACGCGCGGTGCCACTTCCAGGTGCGCGATCAGTTCGGCATCTTCTTCGTCCAGCATCACGCGGGTCTGCGCGCAGTGGTCGGCGCTGCCGGCCAGCGCCGCGGCTGCGTGCGGCCAGCGTTGGCGCAGCAGCGGCAGCACCTGCAGGCGCAGGAAATTACGGTCGGCGTGGTCGTGGTCGTTGCTGGGGTCTTCGATCCAGCGCAGGGCATGCTGCTGCGCGTAGTCGTGCAGCGCGCTGCGCGCGGTGTGCAGCAGGGGCCGCCACAGGCGGTGGCCGTGCAAAAAGCTGTCGGCCGCGATCGCCGCCAGGCCATCGATGCCGGAGCCGCGCAGTGCGCGCAGCAGAAACGTTTCGGCCTGATCATCCTGATGGTGGGCCAGGGCGAGGTTTTCGCCCGGCCGCAGTTCGGCGCCGAAGGCGGCGCGCCGGGCCTGGCGCGCGGCACCTTCCAGCCCCAGGCCGTCGGCCGTAGCGACCTGTACGCGATGCACAGCCAGGTCGATGCCCAGGGCATCGCAGTGCTGCTGGCAGTGCCTGACCCAGGCATCGGCATCGGCCTGCAGGCCGTGGTGGACGTGCACCGCGCGCAGCGGCGTGGCGCTGGCCTGCGCGCAGCGCCACAGCCAATGCAGCAGCACGGTCGAATCCAGCCCGCCGCTGTAACCGACCAGCAGCGGTGCATCCAACGGGACAGGGGCAGGGAAGTGGCTCACGGCGGCAAGTATAGGGTGGGGGGCTGGCAGGGCTGCGCCCTGCACCTGCTCAATGCAACGTCAACGTCAACGTCAACGTCAAAAGCCGGGTTTCCGTGGGATGGCGGGGTGGGTCCGGTTGCGGGGGACGCCGTGAATCCGTCCGTGGAGGCTTGGCCGCGGCATCCATGCCGCGGACACCCCCGCAACCGGACCCACCCCGCCTTCGACAGTTTTCCGCGATCTTCCGGAACGGCGTTCCGCTCTGGTAGGTGTCGACCTTGGTCGACACAGTAGATCCACGCCATGCGTGGATGAAATTGTCAGATATCGAAGAATGTGGGGTCAGAGCCCGTTGCGCAGCAACGGGATCCGACCCCATGCCATCTGTCGGAACAGCGTTCTGCTCTGGTAGGTGTCGACCTGGGTCGACACAGTAGATCCACGCCATGCGTGGATGAAATTGTCAGATATCCAAAAGAATTCTGGGGTCAGAGCCCGTTGCGCAGCAACGGGATCCGACCCCATGCCATGCTCTGGTGGGTGTCGACCTTGGTCGACACAGTAGATCCACGCCATGCGTGGATGAATCTGTCAGATATCCAAAAGAATTCTGGGGTCAGAGCCCGTTGCGCAGCAACGGGATCCGACCCCATGCCATCTGTCGGAACAGCGTTCTGCTCTGGTAGGTGTCGACCTCGGTCGACACAGTAGATCCACGCCATGCGTGGATGAATCTGTCAGATATCCAAAGAAATTCTGGGGTCAGAGCCCGTTGCGCAGCAACGGGATCCGACCCCATGCCATTCCGACGGGTCGCGGGAATCTGTCAGAGGTGGGGCGGTGTCGGATTGCGGGGTGTCAGCCGCATGGATGCGGCTGCCAAGCCTACACGGACGTACTTGCGGCGTCCCCGCAATCCGACACCGCCCCGCCATCCCACGGAATGCCGCTTTTGACGTTGACGTTGACGTTGACGTTGCATTGAGCAGGTGCAGGGCGCAGCCCTGCCGAAAACCCTACTTCAGCCGACGGCCGCTGCGGTCGATGCGGAACCAGTCGCCGCCTTCCATCGGGGTGTGCCCGTCAGCAGCGGGCGTGCCGCGCCGGCAGCCGTTGCAGACTTCGGCCACGCCGTCCTGGAACGGCCAGGCAAAATCGAAGGTCGGTTCGATCACTTGCCGCAACGTTACGTCGAAGTAACCGATGCGCTCACCCACGCGGCCACGCAGCAGACCTTCCTGCAGCGTGTCCGGGCCGTTGTCCCAGGTGATGACCGCCAGGCTGCGACCAGTGCGCTCCACGTAATGGAAACTGCCGCCGGCATGAACTACCGCCAGCCCCTGCGCGTCGTAAGGCAGGGCGGCCAGCGCAGTGGCGTCCAGCCGCGGCTGACCTTTGGCCACGGTGCAGCCGGGCAGTGCCACCAGCCCTTCGCTTTCAGTCAGCAGTTGGCACGCAGGCGGCTGTGCCTGCGCACCGGCACTGGCCAGCACGCCCAGCAGGGCCAGCCACCGCGCAACGCGGCGACCGGCCCAAACGGCATGGGCTGGCTGCGGCCTCACTTGGCCTCGGCCTTGCGCTCGAAGGCGTTCGGCGCCGGCAGCTGCACCGGCACGCCCTGCGCATCGCAGGTGCCGGCCTGGCACAGGCGTGCGCGCAGCGCAGGGGCCGCCTGCACGATCATGTGGTAGATCGCGTTCTGCTCCAGCGTGCCGCGGATCGCCTGGCTGCCCGGGCCACGGGCCCAGATGCCCACGTCTTCGCCGCCGTGCGATTCGGACTTCATCGGCACCAGCGCTTCCTGCATGTAATCGGGGTGCTCGGTGTCCACCGCGTGCAGGTCGGGGCGGCCCTTGGCCTGCTCGAATGTGCTGGGGTTGTGCGGGTAGCGCTTCGGTCCGGCCGGCTGCTGGTTGGTGGCGCCGGTGTGGCCGGGGCCGTTGGCGTAGCTCAGCGTGGTGTAGGGCTGGCCATTGCCGTCCAGGGCGTTGTCCAGCTTGCCGGCACCGTCTTCGCCGCCCTTGTCCTTCACCTTGCCCAGGATCGGGTTGCCACGCGCCGGATAGCCGACGAAGTTGAGGGTGTGCGAGTGGTCGGCGGTGACGATGATCAGCGTGTCATCGGCCGAGGTCAGTTCGTTGGCCACGCGCACGGCATCGGACAACGCAACGGTTTCGGTCAGCGCGCGGTAGGCGTTGCCACTGTGGTTGGCATGGTCGATGCGCGCGCCTTCGATCATCAGCACGTAGCCTTCCTTGTGCTGGGCCAGGTTCTTGATCGCCGCGGCGGTCAGTTCGGCCAGGCTCGGCTCGCCGGACGGATCCTGCGGGCGTTCATACTCGTAACGCATGTGGTCCGGCTCGAACAGACCGAGCAGGGCGGGGGCGTTGGCGGCGGCGGCCAGCTGCTTGCTGTTCCACACGTACGCACCCTGCGGATGCGCCTGCTGCCATTCCTGCACCAGGCTGCGGCCGTCCAGGCGCTGGCCGACCTTGTCGTCATACTCGGGGTCGCGCTCTTCCACGGTGGTGAACTCGCCACGACCGCCGCCCAGGGCGACCAGCGGACCGCGCCCATAGCGCGAGGTGGACAGCAACTGCTGGGCGATGTCCTGGCAGCCGGCGGCCTTGGCTTCCTCGGTCAGGTCGGTGTCGTTTTCCCAGTTGCGCTCGGGCGAATGGGCATAGGTGGCGGCCGGGGTGGCGTGGGTCAGGCGCGCGGTTGAAACGATGCCGGTGGCCAGGCCGGCGCTGTCGGCCAGCTGCAGCCAGGTCAGCAGGCCCTTGGACAGGCTGTCGGCGCAGTCGGTGCGGCTGCCAGCGCTGACGCCGATGGCGCCCATGTGGGTCTTCACGCCGGTGGTGATGGCGGTCATGGTGCCGGCCGAATCCGGCGTCTGCGAATCGGTGTTGTAGGTCTTGCTGAACGCCGTGGCCGGGAAGCGCTCCCAGGACAGCAGGTTCTCTTCGCCGGCGCTGCCCTTGCGCTGGCCTTCATAGATGCGCGCGGCGGCCACGGTGGTCAGGCTCATGCCATCGCCCAGGAACAGGATGACGTTCTTGGCCTTGCCGGCCATCGCGCCGTTGGCTGCGGCCTGTGCGGCGCCACTGCGGTACCACCACTGCGGGGTTTCGCCGGCCGGATGGGCGACCGGATCGACGGCGACCTTCAGGCCGGCCGGGGCATTGGCGGGGGCGGTGCTGGCGCAGGCGCCCAGCAGCAGGGTGGTGGCGCAGGCGGCCAACAGGGAGACGGAACGACGCATGGACGCTGGGATCTCACAAACTGTAACGGGACGTTCATTATGCCCGGCCCAGCAAGGCACGCCGATGACACACTGATTTGCCGGTGCGGCGGTCGTTCCCGCGGCGGGCTTGGGCTATCGTGGAACCATCCCTTCCTTCCCCTCTGGATTGCCTATGAAGCTGGTCTCTGCCTGGCTGCGGATTCCATTCTGGCAGCGCGTGGTCGGTGGCTTCGTGCTCGGCGCGCTGGCCGGCTGGGCGCTGGGCCCGGCCGCGGAAACGTGGTTCGGCCCGCTCGGCGAACTGTACGTCACCCTGATCAAGATGATCGCGGTGCCGCTGGTGTTCTTCGCGGTCATCAACGCGATCTCGTCGCTGCATGGCCAGAAATCGGTCGCCGCGCTCAGTGGCCGCACCTTCCTGTGGTTCGTGATCACCGCGGCTTTGGCCGTGTGCGTGGGCCTGGGCGTGGGCACGGTGCTGCAGCCCGGTGCCGGTGGCCTGCAACTGTCGATGGCCAGCAACTACGTGCCGCGCGAAGTGCCCAGCGTGGTGCAGGTGCTGCTGGACGTGGTGCCGTCCAACGTGTTCTACGCGTTGTCGGGCATCGGCACCAAGGTCAACGCGGCCGGCGAGACCGTGCTGGCGGCCGGTCGCGGTTCGATCCTGCCGGTCATCTTCTTCGCCGGCCTGGTGGGCTTTGCCATCGTCAAGCTGGGCGAGAAGGTGACCGAGGCGCGCAAGCTGGTCGGGCAGATGAGCGACATCATGATCCAGGTGACCCGCTTCGTGCTGGAAGTCACCCCGATCGGTACGTTCGGCCTGATCGCCGGCCTGGTCGGCAGCTACGGCTTCGAGAAGCTGCTGCCGCTGGGCCATTTCGTGCTGGCCCTGTACGTGGCCTGCGCGCTGCACATCGTGGTGGTCTACAGCGCGCTGCTGCTGTCGCACGGCCTGAACCCGCTGAAGTTCTTCCGCGGCGCGGCGCCGGGCATGCAGGTGGCCTTCGTCAGTTCGTCCAGCTTCGCGGCGATGCCGGTGGCGCTGCGCTCGATCACCCACAACCTGGGGGTGAACAAGGACTACGGCTCGTTCGCCGTTCCGCTGGGCGCCAGCATCAAGATGGACGGCTGCGGTGCGATCTACCCGGCGCTGTGCGCGGTGTTCATTGCCCAGTACAGCGGCGTGCCGCTTACCCCGGAACAGTACGTGGTGGTGCTGATCGCTTCGGTGCTGGGCAGCTTCGGTACCGCCGGCGTTCCGGGTACCGCGGTGATCATGGCCACCGTGGTGCTGAGCGCGGCCAACCTGCCGCTGGAAACCATCGGCTACCTGTATGCCATCGATCGCATCCTGGACATGATGCGCACGATGACGAATGTGACGGGGCAGATGCTGGTGCCGGTGCTGGTGGCCAAGGAAACCGGGCTGCTGGACCAGAGCGTCTACGACAACCCCAGCACGAATGTCGGTATCGACGATCCCGACCCGACCCCGCCGCGCAGCTGAAGCGGGGCTGCAACGGGCTGTATCAGCCCCTGTAACAGGACTGATACAGCCCCCGCGCAGCCCGTGAATCCTGCGTTTCGCGCGCGTTAAGCCCAACGAAATCCCAACGCGGCTGTAACACCGCGGCATCAACCGGCGCCCTTGCGGGCACGCGCAGGCCTTGTGCAACGGGCCTGCGGAAGTTGGCACGGAAACTGCTCCCTCCCTGCGCATACGCAACGGGAGAGCGGCATGGACGGCAGCAGCATCCTCATTGGTAGCCCGGTCCGGCAGATGGCACTGCTGCTGGCCCTGGCCTGCCCGCTGGCCGCCGCCGCTTCCGGTGCGCGCCAGGGCGTCAAGGCGCAGCCTGGCGAAATCGTGCTGCTGCGCGATGTGTCCACGCGCCCGGCCTACCGCATGGCCCCGCCCGGCGTGGCGTTGATCGCCGACCCCAAGCCACAGCGCGAGATCGCCGGTGCACTCGGCAGCAGCGGCGCGCACGGTGGCATGGATGAACTCAGCGACGATGACTACGCCGGGCTGGGCGCTGGGCAGACCCAGCAGCTGGCCGCGCCCGGTGGCACCACGGTGGAACGGGTGACCCACCAGGCGCTGGGGGGCACGCTCGGGCGTTCCGGCGACAGCATGATGAGCGGCAGCAACCTGAGTGGGGCGATGAGCGGCCCGCTGGGTGCGGTGGGCAACACCACCCGCGGCATCGGCGATACGGTGCGCGGCGCGCTGTCGCAGTTCCCGCTGGGCGCACCGGCGCCGGGCGGTGGCAAATGATGCGTCGCACGCGGGGCCTGCTGCTGGTGGTGGTGCTGCTGCCGGCCACCGCGCTGGCCGACGACTACAGCGGCATGCTGGCCTACCTGGATATCGCCCGCATCGACGGCCGCGCCCTGGCCGGGGCCAGCGGCGCCATCGCGGTGAACCAGGCCGCGGGCGATCTGAACATCCAGGCCAATCTGCAGGGCATGGCCAGCGGCGACCAGGCCAACGTGGCCGTGGCCGCACGCCAGCAGCGCGGCGGCAACGTGGTGCTGTCGGCACCGTTGCAGGCCAGCGCACATATCGCCGGGGAAGCATTGGCCGGCGCCAGTGGTATCGCATCGATCAACCAGGCCAGCGGCATCGCCAACACGACGCTCAACGTCGTCAGCGCGACGCTGGCCCGGCAAGGGATACGCGAATCCGATGACGCGGCATTGGCCGCAGCGGATATCGCGTCAGCAGGGGGGCAGGGCGACACCGGTGACGGTGTTGCGGCGGGTATCCGCAGTGTCGGCGTCGCTTCGACGGCACTGCGGGGCTTCGACGGTGTCCTGCAACTCAATCAGATCGCGGGAGCGCGCAATGACACGGCCAACGTGCTGACCATGGCCGTGCAGGGCAACCCGTGAGCAACAACCACCCGATGTATCACCTGATGAGAGAGAGGGCACCATGAACGCGAACCTGAAAAGGACCGTGCTTGCGATGGCGATTGCCACGGCCTCCACTGCGGCTGCGGCCAACGGCTGGGACAACCAGAACGCCAACGCCAACATCAACCACAACCATGTCGTGACCGAAACCCGCAACGACACCCACAACCACACCGACAACGAGGTCCGCAACTGGACCCGTACCAGTACCACGGTACGCAGCAACACCGACAGCTCCAACATCACCCGCAACCGCACGGTGAACGAGCAGGTACAGAAGAACAGCAACATCCAGGCCGACGAGCGCAAGGAAAAGAACAACCACGGCGTCGACGTGAACCTGGAAAAGGACCTGCGCCTGAGCTCGGACATCAGCTTCTCGGGTGACCCGGAAGTGACCGGCACGATCGACCTGGATTCGGCCGCCATCGCGGTCATCGACAACCGCCAGTCGATCAGCAACAACCTGGGCTCCAACAGCCTGGTCACCAACAGCGCGTCCATTGCCGATGACGTCGGCGCCGGTGCGTCGGGCAACCTCGGCTTCAACGTGGTGGCCGGTGACAACAACGCGCAGGACAACGCGGCCTCGCTGTCGGCGGCCGACGCATCCTTCAGCTTCGGCATGGCCGATGCGGAAGTCTTCGTCAACCAGGCCGGCTTCAACAACACCACCATGAACTCGGGCGTGACCAACGCCGCCAGCCTCGGTGGCAATGCCTTCGGTGGTGCGTCGGGCAACATTGGCGTGAACATCGCTTCGGGCAACAACAACGAGCAGAAGAACGCGCTCGCTGCTTCGGTGGCCACCAGTGCCATGGCCCAGTCCAGCATCAGCTCCAACCAGGTGTCCAGCGGCAACGCGGTATCCAACGCTGGCTATGTGCAGTCCTACACCGACACCGTGGAAGTGGGCATGAGCGGTGGCGTGGGCGGCCTGACCCTGGCCTACGGCGCCGGCACCTACAGCGGCCGTGGCAACGCTTACCAGATGGCGAACTACTACCTCGACAGCTGGGATGGCGACCTGCCGCATCCGGACGGCAACAGCACCGGGCACATCGATCTGGACAACGAGATCCAGAACGCAACGATGAACCCGTACCGTCAGGGCGTGGGTGGCCTGGGCTTCGACACGCGTGAAAGCGGCACCAGCCAGTTCGTCGAACTGGGCATTGCCGACCTGTACGCCAGCCTGAGCGGCACCGTCACCACGACCCGTTGGGTGAACGTCAACGCCACCAACACCTCGGCGCTGTCCGGCAGTGCCTTCTCCGGGGCGTCGGGCAACATCGGCGTGAACGTGGCGTCCGGCACCGGCAACCTGCAGGCCAACAGCCTGGCCCTGGCCGTGGCCCAGCCCAGCACCGGCGGTGGCGGCGGTACCGGTGGCGGCGAGTAACACCGCGCGTGACCGCTTTCGCAGCTGACCTGCGTTGAGCGCAACAAGCCCGGCCGTCCGCCAATGGCCGGGTTCCCCGGGAGCCCCTGTCCCTCCTCCCCCTTGGGGCAGGGGCTCCTTCCTTTCCGTGGAGAGCACCATGGCCGGTTCCCGTTGGTGGTTGCGTGTTCTGACCTGCCTGCTGCTGCTGGGCAGCGCCGGTGCCTGGGCGGGGGACGTCGCCTTCAGCGGCGTGCTGCCCAACGGTGCGCTGATGCAGCAGAAGGTGGAAAGCATGCAGGAGCGGCGCTACCGCAACCTGGTGCGGCAACACACCGACTACAGCTGTGGGGCTGCCGCGCTGGCCACGATCCTGCGCTACGCCTACCACCTGGATACCACCGAAGCCACGGTGATCGAGGGAATGATGGGGGTTTCCGATCCACAACTGGTCAAGGAGCGCGGTTTCTCGCTGCTGGACATCAAGCGCTATGTCGAATCGCTGGGCATGCGCGGCCGCGGCTACCGCATTGATGAAACGCGCCTGCGCACCCTGCGGGTGCCGGGGCTGGTGCTGATGGATGTGCGCGGCTTCCGCCACTTCGTGGTGCTCAAGCAGGTGCGGGGCGGCGTGGTGGAAGTGGCCGACCCGATCCTGGGCAACCGTGCGCTGCCGCTGCCGGAGTTCCTGGAAGCCTGGCCGTCGCGCGCCGTTTTCGTCGTCATCGGCAGCGACTTCGATCGCAATACGGTCCTGCTGCAACCGAGCGAACGGCCCAGTGCACGCGCGCTGTATGCGCGGCAGGGACCGATCACCGATGCCGAGCTGGTCGACTTCGGCTTCAGCCATGCCGACCTGTTCTGAAGGAGGCACGATCATGTTCTACCAACGAGTACTGATTGCTGCGCTGCTGGTACTTCCTGCGTTGCCCGCCTGGGCGGCAGACGGTGCACCGGGGCGCGGCCTGAAGGAAATCCCCGATCCGGAGCTGAACCTGATGCGTGGCCGCTACACCGTGGGCGGCAACAACGTGGCCTGGTTCGGCGTCACCATGATTTCGCAGTGGAAGGGCAATGACGGCGGCGCGGTGCAGGGTGCGCTCACCCTGGGCATGGATTTCCGCCAGGGAAGCACGCCCAAGCTGACCTTCCAGCCCAGCGTGCAGGTCACCGCCGCCGATGCACCGCTGCCCGATACCAGTGGCCGCAGCATCGACAGTACCGGCCTGGCCAATGCCAGTGGCCTGGTGCAGAGCGTGCAGGTGGCGGGCGATGGCAACACCGCGCGCAATGTCACCTCGCTCACCATCCGTGATGGCGCCGTGCCCGTGGCCGGCAGTGACGACGGCACGCGCATCGCCCAGGTGCAGCAGGGTGGCGCCAGCGCCAGTGCGGTGCTGGACGGCAACCAGGCACGCCTGCTGTTGCAGGTCGATGGCCAGGGCATGGTGCAGCAGTGGATCCGCAATGGCAGCGTCGGCCAGGGCATTGCCCTGAGTGGCGACGGCCAGAACGCCAGCAACCGGCTGCAGCTGGAGCTGGTACGCAATTCCGTGGCCGGCAACCTGCCGTTGAGCCAGAACGTGGCCCAGGCAATCGCGCTGAACCGCGGCATGGGCCCGGGCCAGTAAACCGGTCCGGTCAAGGGGGACGAACGTTCAACGCAGGTCACTGACATGCATACCTATTTGCGGCTTACCCCGCTGGCGCTGGCGGCGCTGGCGGCCAACGCCTTCGCCCAGCAGCCGGCGGCCAACGATACGGCCGACGTGCAGGCACTGATCGGCCAACTGGAACAACTGAAAGCCAACTACGCGCAGGAGGTACGGCGCCTGCGCGAACTGGACATGCAGGTGCAGGCCATGCAGGCCCGCCTGAACGGTCGTGCCGGCGCGGCATCCACACCGGCGGCGCCACTGGCCCCGGCGGCCGCAGCCGCAGTACCGCCCAGCAGCGAGGGCTATGCCAGCACCGCCGCCGAAGCGCAGCAGGCCAAGCAGGAAGCGCGACGCAGCGTGGACGATGTGAAGCAGCAGCAGGCGGCGCTGTTCTCGCGCAGGTTCACCCTGGAAAACAGCCTCACCTATGCCCGCTACGACAGGAAGCAGCTCACCCTCAATGGCTTCCTGGCGCTGGATGCAATCTTCCTGGGCAACATCGCCATCGAGAACGTCGAATCCGATTCGCTCACCTACAACCTGGCCGCGCGCTGGGGCGTGAGCCCGAACCTGACCCTGAACGCCGATGTGCCCTACCTGGCCCGGCGCACGGTGTACCAGAAGGGCGGTGCCGGCGGTGCCGCCGCTGCGATCGCGCAGGAAGAGACCAACGGCAATGGCCTGGGCGATGTGAGCGTGAGCGCGAACTACCGGTTGTTCGGTGAACGCGGCTGGCGGCCGGAAACCGTGCTGACCGGCGGGGTGACCGCGCCGACTGGGCGTGCCCCCTACGGGCTGGACTGGAAGGTGATCGAGCGCGACGACGATGACTATATCCGCTTTGCGGTGCCGCGCGAACAACCCACCGGCAATGGCGTGTGGCAGGCCAACCTGGGTGTGTCGATGGTCAAGACCGCCGACCCGGCGATCCTGTTCGCCAATGCCGGTTACATCCATTCGTTCCCGCGTGGTTTCAGCGACATCGACAGCAACCCGGACACCACCAACCCGGGTGACGTGAAGCTGGGCGGATCGGTGTACTTCGGCGCGGGTGTGGCATTTGCCTTCAACGAGCGCACCAGCCTGAGCATTTCCTTCAGCGACAAGATCACCGCGCGCGCCTCGACACGATTCAAGGGCGGGCAATGGGTGAAGGTGATCGGCAGTGATGCCAATGCCGCATCGCTGAACCTGGGCGTGACCTATGCGCTGAACCAGAACACCACGCTGGTCACCCTGCTGGGTATCGGCCTGACCCCCGACGCGCCGGACTTCACCCTGGCGTTCAAGGTGCCGTACATGCTGTAGCGAAGGGCTGACGCCATGCATCGGTAGCGCCGGGCCATGCCCGGCGTTTCTTGTTGTGGTGGCGCTCACGCATGGTAGAGCCGGGCCACGCCCGGCTGCTGTTTTCCGCGACCGCGGAGGGGTGTCACTTTCTTTGCTTGTGCACCGTGCTGCAGGAGCAGCGCGGAACGGCGCAGCCGGCCCGTAGGGTGGCGCACATGGATGTGCGCCATCAAGAAAGTAACCAAAGAAACACACCGCCGTCGGCGAGCCGGCGCTGCGCGCCGGTACCCTGCGCTCCTCGGCCCGTCGAGGGACGGCGCCGAACTCGCTGCGCTCAGACACCGGCGCCTCTTCGCCCTCGCCGGACCTGCGGTGCTCGGCTCGCTTCAAGGCGGATACAAATCAACGTCAACGTCAACGGCAACGTCAACGGCAACGTCAACGGCAACGGCAACGGCAGCCGGGCATCTCGGTAGCGCCGGGCCATGCCCGGCGTTTCGTTTCCGCGACCGCGGAGGGGTGTCACTTTCTTTGCTTGTGCAAAGAAAGTAACCAAAGAAACACACCGCCGTCGGCGAGCCGGCGCTGCGCGCCGGTACCCTGTGCTCCTCGGCCCGTCGAGGGACGGCGCCGAACTCGCTGCGCTCAGACACCGGCGCCTCTTCGCCCTCGCCGGACCTGCGGTGCTCGGCTCGCTTCAAGGCGGATCCAAATCAACGTCAACGTCAACGGCAACGGCAGCCGGGCATCTCGGTAGCGCCGGGCCATGCCCGGCGTTTCGTTTCCGCGACCGCGGAGGGGTGTCACTTTCTTTGCTTGTGCACCGTGCTGCAGGAGCAGCGCGGAACGGCGCAGCCGGCCCGTAGGGTGGCGCACATGGATGTGCGCCATCAAGAAAGCAACCAAAGAAACACACCGCCGTCGGCGAGCCGGCGCTGCGCGCCGGTACCCTGCGCTCCTGGGCTCGCTTCAAGGCGGATCCAAATCACCGTCAACGGCAACGGCAACGGCAACGGCAGCCGGGCATCAGCGCTCCGGGGGCAGTTCCAGGCGGTGCTTGCGGCACAGCCGGTAGACGGTCACGCGCGATACCTGCATGTGCCGGGCGCAGGCGGAGACGTTGTAGCCGTGCTGGCGCAATGCCTGCAGCAGCAGATCGCGTTCCACCTGGCCACGGGCATCCTGCAGCAGTGCACGGGGTTCGGGCAGTGCGTCGTCGGCAAGTTCGAGGTCGGCGGCGGTGATCAGTTCGCCCTCGGCCACGATGGCCGCGCGCTGCACCCGGTTCAGCAGCTCGCGCACATTGCCGGGCCAGCCGAAACCACGCATTGCTTGTCGGGCGCCGGTGTCGAACCCCCGCGCGCGGCCGGGATGGCGCTGGCGGAAGCCGCGCAGGAAGTGATCGGCCAGCAGCAGCACGTCGCTGCCACGCTCGCGCAGCGGGGGCATCGGCAGGCGCAGCACGTTCAGGCGGTAATACAGGTCGCGGCGGAAGCGGCCCTGGGCCACCGCCTGCTCCAGTTCGACATGGGTGGCGGCCAGCACGCGCACATCCACCCGCAGCGGCTGGTTGCTGCCCACGCGTTCGAGCGTGCCTTCCTGCAGCACGCGCAGCAGGCTGGTCTGCGCATCGCCGGGCAGGTCGCCCACCTCGTCCAGGAACACGGTGCCGCCATGGGCCGATTCGAACAGGCCGATGCGGCGCTGAGCGGCGCCGGTGAACGCGCCGCGCTCATGGCCGAACAGCTCCGACTGCACCAGGTTGGCGGGAATGGCGCCGCAGTTCACCGCCAGGAAGGGCTTGCCGGCCCGGCCAGACAGCGCATGCAGGGCCTGCGCGGCCAGTTCCTTGCCGGTGCCGGTTTCGCCGGTGACCAGGACCGGCAGATCCACCGGCGCGAACTTGTGCAGGGCCGCGCGTACCGCCAGCACGCGCGGGCTGTCACCGATCAGGGCGGGCAGGCCGCCGCCATCGCAGGCGCGCGCCGGGTCGGTCGTGTCACCGTCGGCCTGGCGCTGCATGGTGGACACCATCGCGCCCAGTTCCAGCGGCAGGGTGAACTGGTTCTGGCAGGCCAGCAGTACGTCGGTCCAGGCAGGGGGAGGGCTGTGCACGTCCGCCGGCAGCACCGCCAGCCAGGGCAGGTGCTGGTGCTGCTGCACCCAGGGCAGCAGCGCCTGCAGCGCGTCCAGATCGAGGTGGCGCAGGTCGATCACCGCCACCAGATGGTCGCGACCGCGCAGGCCGACCGCCATCGCCGGCCCGGGCGCCACGCAGCGCAGCTGCCAGCCGGCGGCGGCCAGCGCGCCACGCTCGGATGCCTGCGGCTGTCCGAACCAGATCACGCAACGTGATGGAACTTCCAGGCTTGCTGCCATTCCTTTCCCCCGGCACGCAGACAGCGCGGGCGGGGTCTGGCTGGGTATCCCGGCATGCCGCCCCACGCCGGGTTACGCAGGCCGCGGGCTGGCGGCCGGCCGCGGCCCAACGGACCGTGACATCAAGCACCAACGCACGGGGCGGCGGCCAGCGGCCAGCGGCGCAACAACGAAAAAGCCGCTGCAGGGCAGCGGCTTGGTCGTTCAGACGGTGACGAGGCGGGCGGCGGTCAGAGATCGACCCGGCGCGCCTGCATGAACTTGTTTCCCCAGTAGCCGCTGAGCAGGGTGTCCACGCGCACGTCCTTGCCGGTGCTCGGGGCGTGCAGGAAGCGACCTTCGCCCACGTAGATGCCGACATGGTCGACCCGGCCCTTGCGGCCGAAGAACACCAGATCGCCGGCGGCCAGCGAGGCGCGGTCGTTGATCAGCTGGGCGTTGTTGTCGTGGGCCATTTCGCGCGAGACGCGCGGCAGTTCGATGCCCAGTGCCGAACGGAACACGTAGCCCACCAGACCGCTGCAGTCGAAGCCGCTGTCCGGGTTGCTGCCGCCCCAGCGGTACGGGGTGCCCAGCAGGGTCATCGCGCGGCGCAGCAGCGACTGCACCTTGCCGTTGTCGGCTTCGCTGCCGACCACGACGCTGCCATTGGCGGCGCTGCTGGTGTCGTAGTTGGCAAGCAGGCGGCTGAGGTCGCCGGCAACCATGGCCGAGCGGTCCATCAGCGGAATGGTGTCGTTCGCGGCCAGGTGCGGCAGCAGGGCGGCCAGGGTGGCGCTGGCGGCGGCATCGGCGCGGCTGCGCTGGGCGGCCGGTTCGGCCTTGGCGGCCGGCTTGGCGGTGGCTTCCACGGAAGCCGGTGCCGGTGCGTCGGAACGGTTCGGAGCGGTCTGCGCCCAGGCCGGAAGGCTGGAGAGGCAGAGTGCCAGGCCCAGCAGCAGCGGGCGGACACGATGTGAAGGAACGGCGGTCTGGCCTTGGCCTTGCAGGTCGTCAGTCGTCACGCGTCGGTCACAGAAAAAAAACGATGGGGCATCATGCCCTGTAAAAGCCGCGATAAGTTAAAAATTCCGTTATAAAAACGTTATTTTCATAGTGATGCGCGTCACAGTTTTGAACATACCGCCTGTTCAGTTTAGCGAAGGACGCGTTTCGCTCCTGTGTAGTGGTCTTTCCAATAGGCGCCGCTGAGCGAATCCAGGCGCACCGTGCCGCCGGTGCTGGGCGCGTGCACGAATCGGCCTTCACCGACGTAGATGCCCACGTGGGTCACGTTGCCGCGACTGCCGAAGAACACCAGATCGCCAGTGGCCAGGCGCTGCGGGTCGATCTTCGGGCCCTGTACGGCGGCCAGGTCGCGCGAGGTGCGCGGCAGCTTCAGGTCGACCATTTCCCGGTACACATAGGTGACCAGGCCGCTGCAGTCGAAGCCCGAATCGGGGGTGTTGCCGCCATAGCGGTAGGGCGTGCCGACCAGACTGATCGCGCGCATCAGCACCGAATTGGCGGCCTCGGGGTTGTCCGGCGTGGTCGCCGGCCAGTGCGCCGAGGGTGGCGGCGGGGCGGGGCGGGTGGCCTTGCCGCCGCCGCAGGCGGACAGCAACAAGGGCAGGGCCAGCAGCAGGGCGGGCGCGAAGAGCCGGCGCGGGCCGGACGAAACTGGCGTGATGTGCATGATCTCCGGATAATGCGCCACCTTGGATTGGCCGTCATGATGGCGGCGTCCCCGCCGGGCGACAACCCGCCCCAACCCGCCTGCCTCCGGCAGATCCAGACAGAGTTGCGCATGAAGATCGAAAAAGACCGCGTTGTCCGCTTCCACTACACCGTTTCCGAAGTCGGCCAGGCGCCGATCGAGTCGTCCAAGGACCGCGGCGAGCCGCTGGCAATCCTGATCGGCCACGGCAACATCATCCCGGGCCTGGAAAACGCCATGATGGACCAGGAAGCCGGTGCGACCTTCAGCGTCGACGTGACCGCTGCAGACGCCTACGGCGAACGCCGCGAGGGCCTGTCCCAGCGCGTGCCGAAGAAGCACTTCGGCAATGCCAAGCTGGCCCCGGGCCAGCAGGTCGTGCTGCAGACCAACTTCGGCCCGCGCGCGGTCACCGTGCAGAAGGTCGGCATGAGCGTGGTCGACGTTGACCTGAATCATCCGATGGCCGGCAAGGACCTGCATTTCGACGTGGAAATCGTCGAAGTGCGCGAAGCCGGCAAGGAAGAGATCGAACACGGCCACGTGCACGGCGACGGCGGTCACCAGCACTGATCGCTGCGCGATCGTGATGCCCGCAACGGCCCGCTTCGGCGGGCCGTTGTGTTTCCGGGCCGGGCTGCGGGCAGGCCCGCAGTGCGCCCGGCAGCGGCATAATGACGGACCTGTCCACCGGATGTTCCGTGAACGCCGCACTTCCTCCCCTGCAGCCGGTTACCTCCGGCGAACGCATCGCCGTGCTGGATGTGCTGCGCGGGGTGGCCCTGCTGGGCATCCTGCTGATGAACATCGAGGCCTTCGCCGGCCCGCTGGAGCTGGCCTTCACCGGCATCGACACGCACTGGCAGGGCATCGATTACTGGGCCGATGCCTTCGTCTACGTGTTCGTGCAGGGCAAATTCTTCACCCTGTTCTCGCTGCTGTTCGGTGCCGGCTTCGCGGTCATGGCCCAGCGCGCCGAAGCGGCCGGCCGTGATTTCGCCCCGTTCTACCTGCGCCGCAGCGCGGGCCTGCTGCTGATCGGGCTGTGCCATGCGCTGCTGGTCTGGTCCGGCGACATCCTGGTGCTGTATGCGCTGGCGTCGCTGCCGCTGCTGGCCTGTCGTGAAGCCCCGCGCAGCTGGCTGCCCTGGATGGGGGCCACGGTCTATCTGGGCGGCGTGCTGCTGATGCTGCTGGTGGGTGCCATCGTGTCGATGGCCACCCCGCAGGACGTGCAGAAGATGCTGGCCGACGCCCAGCAGAGCATCGACCAGCAACGCCTGGTGTACGGGCAGGGCAGCTGGCTGCAGGCCAATGGCCAGCGCCTGCACGAGTTCGGCGTGGCGCTGGGCGGCATGATCATTTCCGGGCCGCAGGTACTGGGCATGTTCCTGCTCGGCAGCTGGTTCGCCAGCAGCGGTGCACTGGCCGCACCGGAACGTTTTGCGTGCCTGTACGCACTGCTGCGCTGGGTCGCACTGCCGCTGGGCCTGCTGCTGACGCTGGCCGGCACGTACTGGAAGCCCTACCTGCAGCCCGGTGCCTACGATCTGCCCACCACCGCCGCCATGGCCCTGGTGGCGATAGGCGCGGTGCCGATGTGCCTGGGCTATCTGGCGTGGATCGTGCGCTGGCGCGTGGCCCTGCGCGGCCTGGCCGCGGTGGGGCGCATGGCGCTGACCCATTACCTGCTGCAGTCGCTGCTGTGCACGCTGCTGTTCTACCACTATGGGCTGGGGGCGTTCGAGCAGGTGCCGCGCGCCTGGCAGCTGCTGCTGGCGCTGGCGCTGTTCGCGGCGCAGGTGGCGATCAGCCACGTGTGGCTGCGTCGTTTCCGCTTCGGGCCGGTGGAATGGCTGTGGCGGGCGATGACCTATCGGCAGTGGCCGGTCATGCGCCAGGCCCGCGCGGCCGACTGACGTGCCGTATCACTCACGCGGGGCTGCCGGCCTGCCGTGGCATGCTGGCCGCGTGCGCGTGGCGTACCCCGATGATGTTGTTGTTTCCCCAGACTGCGAGCGATTGCCATGACTACTGCGCCCTTCGACTATGACCTGATCGTGCTGGGCGGTGGTTCTGCCGGCTTGGCCGGCGCGATCCGCGCCGCGCAGTACGGCAAGCGGGTGGCGCTGCTGGAACCGGGCGAGCTGGGCGGTACCTGCGTGAACATCGGCTGCGTGCCGAAGAAAGCGATGTGGCTGGCGGCCGATCTGGCCGAGCGTATCGGCCTGGCGCACGCAATGGGTTTCGATGTGCCGGCGCGTCCTGCGCTGTCCTGGAAGGAGCTGGTGATCCACCGTCAGGCCTACATCACCAACATCCACAAGAGCTACCACGCGCGCCTGGACGAGACCGGCGTGGTGCGCATTCCTGCGCGCGGCCACCTGTTGGATGCGCACACCGTGGCCTGCACCGATGGCGTGCGCTACAGCGCCCAGCACATCCTGATCGCCACCGGCGCGCACCCGCAGCGGCCCGACGTGCCCGGCGCCGAGCTGGGCCTGGTATCGGATGATTTCTTCGATCTGCGCGCGGCGCCGGCCGAGGTGGCGATCGTCGGTGGTGGCTACATCGCCGTGGAACTGGCCGGCCTGCTGCAGGCACTGGGCAGTCGGGTCAGCCTGCTGGTGCGCGGGCAGCGCCTGCTGGACCGGTTCGACCACGAACTGACCGAGCAGCTGGCCGAAAACCTGCGCCAGCAGGGCGTGCGCATCTGCTTCGAATTCGACCTGAAGGCACTGCAGCGCGACGGCCAGCAGGTGCGCGTGGTGGGCGCGCAGGGGGCGCTGGACTGCGCCTTCGATGCGGTGTTCTTCGCTACCGGCCGCCGCGGCAACAGTGCGGATCTGGGCCTGGAAGCGCTGGGCATCGGCATCGGTGAGCACCGCCAGGTGCAGGTCGACGAATGGCAGACCACGGCGGTGCCGAGCGTGCACGCGGTGGGCGATATTGCCGGCAAGGTCGGCCTGACCCCGGTGGCAGTGGCTGCAGCGCGGCGCTTGATGGACCGCCTGTTCGGTGGCAAGCCGGAATCGAAGATGGATTACGAAACCGTGCCCAGCGTGGTGTTCTCGCACCCGCCGCTGGGCGCGGTCGGAATGAGTGAACAGCAGGCGCGCGAATGCTTCGATCAGGTAACGGTCTACCACAGCCGGTTCCGGCCGATGCTGCAGGCGCTGGCCAACGGCACCCAGCGCAGCCTGTTCAAGATGGTATGCGCGGGCCCGGAAGAACGCGTGGTCGGCATCCATCTGCTGGGTGAGGCCGCCGATGAGATCCTGCAGGGCTTTGCGGTGGCGGTGAAGATGGGGGCGACCAAGGCACAGTTCGACGCCACCGTGGCGATCCATCCCACCTCGTCGGAAGAAGTGGTGTTGATGCGGTAACGTCGTAGAGTCGAGCTTGCTCGACTGATCAACCTTGCTCGACTGATGGATCGCGCATAGTCGAGCAAGCTCGACTCTACCGTCGGCGGCCCGCCGCGCGTGCGACAATGGGTGCCCCACGATTGCCCTTGGCCGCCCCGCGCGGCCTGTTGCCGTTCCCATGTCCAGCCCGTCTTCGCGCATCGCCACCGCTTCGCCCCGCATCGCGCTGGGCGGCATCGGGCTGGCCGCGATAGGTGCCGTTGCGGCATCGGGCAAGGCGATCATCGTCAAGCTGGGCCTGCGCCATGGCGTGGATGCGACCACGCTGCTGGCCCTGCGCATGCTGATGGCGCTGCCGCTGTTCG
Source organism: Stenotrophomonas sp. YAU14A_MKIMI4_1 (assembly GCF_003086855.1). Classification (NCBI taxonomy): domain Bacteria; kingdom Pseudomonadati; phylum Pseudomonadota; class Gammaproteobacteria; order Lysobacterales; family Lysobacteraceae; genus Stenotrophomonas; species Stenotrophomonas sp. YAU14A_MKIMI4_1. Next base: position 3,086,166 of record NZ_CP025998.1, on the reverse strand, counting down.
TGCTGATGGCGCTGTGGAGCGCACGCCGCGCCGAACCGCTGTCCTGGGCGGACCGTGCGCGCGTGTTGTGGCTCGGCTTCACCGGCTACTACCTGTCCAGCCTGCTCGATTTCCAGGGGCTGCAGTACATCAGCGTGACCCTGGAACGGCTGATCCTGTACTTGAACCCGACCATGGTGCTGCTGATCAACGTGCTGCTGGCACGGCAGCGGCCGGGGCGCTGGCAGATCGCCGCGCTGGTGCTCAGCTACCTGGGCGTGCTGCTGGCCTTCGGCCATGACCTGCAGCGCGAGGGCGGGCAGATCATCATCGGTAGCCTGCTGGTGCTGGGCAGTGCGCTCAGCTATGCGCTGTACCTGTTCGGCAGCGGGCAGGTGGTGGCGCGCGTGGGCGCGGTGCGGCTGACCGCCTATGCCAGCTGCGTGGCCAGCGTGCTGGTGCTGCTGCATTTCACGGTAACCCACCCGCTGCCGCTGCTGTGGCAGGCACCGGCGCCGGTGCAGTGGTTGTCGCTGGTCAATGCCACGGTGTGCACGGTGCTGCCGGTGCTGGCGATCATGCTGGCGGTGCAGCGCGTGGGTTCGTCGCTGGCCGCGCAGGTGGGTATGCTGGGCCCTGTTTCCACCATCGTGATGAGCCTATGGCTGCTCGAAGAACCGATGGGGCCGGCGCAGATCGCCGGCACCGTGCTGGTCCTGCTCGGCGTGCTGCTGGTGACGCGCCTGCGGCGCTGACCCCGGAGCAGGCGCGCGCGCGCATCCTGCAGGTGATCCATGCGATTCCGCCGGGCCAGGTGATGGGCTACGGTCAGGTCGCCATGCGTGCCGGTCTGCCCGGTCGTGCCCGCCTGACCGCCCGCGTGCTGGGCCAGAACGACGATCCCAGCCTGCCCTGGCACCGCGTGCTGCGTTCGGATGGTCGCATCGCCATGGCCGAAGGCTCGGCGGGCTGGCGCGAGCAGGCGCAGCGCCTGCGTGCCGAAGGCGTGGTAGTCACCAACGGCCGCGTGCGCATGCCGGCGATCGACCCGGCCGCCGCCTTGGACGCGGCGCTGTGGGGCCCGGCCTGATCATCGCCGCCGGCTGAACCGGCACGGCGGCGGCGTCGTCAAACCCACACCCTGCACCGGCTATGATGGAGTTCGTTCCATGCCGGTCATCCCATGTTCCCGCGACTGCCCACCGTTACCAAGGCCCTGCTGATCGCCAACGCGATCCTGTTCCTGCTGCAGCAGCCGTTCCTGCTCGGCATGCAGACCTTTGCCCCGTTCATGCTGCAACCGCTGCAGCAGGGCTTCGATGCGTTTTCGCCAGGTGGCAATTTCCAGCCCTGGCAGCTGCTGACCTATGGTTTCCTGCACGGCAGCTTCGGACACCTGTTCTTCAACATGCTGGCCGTCTTCATGTTCGGCGCGCCGCTGGAACAGACCTGGGGCGAGAAGCGGTTCCTGATCTATTACCTGGTGTGCGTGGTGGGCGCCGGCCTGTGCCAGTTGCTGGTCGGCTCGCTGCTGGAAAACCCGGCACCGGTGCTGGGCGCATCCGGCGGTGTGTTCGGCCTGCTGCTGGCCTACGGCATGCTGTTCCCGAACCAGCGGGTGATGCTGCTGTTCCCGCCCATTCCGATGAAGGCACGCACCTTCGTGATCCTGTTCGGCGTGGGTGAACTGGTGCTGGGCATGACCGGCTGGCAGCCGGGCGTGGCCCACTTCGCACACCTGGGCGGCATGCTGTTCGGCTGGCTGCTGATCCGCTACTGGCGCGGCCAACCGCCCTTCAACAAGCGCCGCCCGCCCGGCCCGCCAAAGCGCCCGAACCACCTGCGCAGCGTGAAGTAAGGCGCGCCGCGCCTTGCTTCACGCGGGTAGGTGCCGACCGTTGGTCGGCACACATTTAACCGGATCATTTGACGCGGGTAGGTGCCGACCGTTGGTCGGCACACATTGAAGCGCCTCACTTCACGCGGGTAGGTGCCGACCGTTGGTCGGCACACATTCAACCGGATCATTTGACGCGGGTAGGTGCCGACCGTTGGTCGGCACGAAACGTCCGGTAGGTGCCAACCTTGGTTGGTACACGCAAAGGCGTGCCAACCAAGGTTGGCACCTACCAATGCGGCCACCTCACAGATCCTGCAACACCACCTGCGCAGCATTGTGCCCCGGTGCACCAGTCACGCCGCCACCGGGATGGGTGCCCGACCCACACAGATACAGACCGGGCAGGGCGCCGCGATAACCGGCCTGGCCCACCATCGGCCGCGCTGAAAACAGCTGGTTGGCGCTGAGTGCGCCATGGAAGATGTCGCCGCCGATCAGCCCGAACGTGCGCTCCAGATCCAGGGGCGACAGCACCTGCCGGCCGAGCACGCTGGCTGCGAACCCCGGTGCATGGCGATCGACGGTGGCGATCATCAGATCGGCCACGGTGTCACGGTGATCATCCCAGTGCATGCCGCCTGGCAGCACCGGCGCGACGTGCTGGCAGAACAGGCTGGCCACGTGCTGCCCCGGCGGCGCCAGCGAATCATCCAGGGTGCTGGGAATCAGCATCTCCACGATCGGTTCGCGCGACCAACCATCGCGGCGCGCATCCAGCCACGCGCGATCCATGTAGTCCAGGCTGGGGGCCAGGATGATGCCCGCGCTCAGGTGTGGGCCGGGACCGGGCAGGGCACGGAAGTCGGGCAGCGCAGACAGCGCCACGTTCATGCGGAAGGTGCCCGAGCCACAGCGCCACTGCGCCATGCGCTCGCGCGTGGGCGACGGTACCTGCTGCGGTTCCAGCAACTGTTCGTACAGCAGTTTCGGGTTGACGTTGGCCACCACCGCATGGGCGCGCTCGCTGCTGCCGTCGGCCAGCACCACGCCGACCACGCGCCCGTGTTCGACCTGCAGGTGGCGCACGCCGGCATCGACCCGCAGTTCGGCGCCGGCCTCGCGTGCGGCCGCGGCAATGGCCTGGCTGATCGCACCCATGCCACCGATCGCGTGGCCCCAGGCGCCCTTCACCCCGTTGCACTGGCCGAACACGTGGTGCAGCAGCACGTAGGCGCTACCCGGCGTATACGGGCTGGCGTAATTGCCGACGATGCCGTCGAAGCCGAACAGCGCCTTGATCGGTTCGCTCTCGAACCAGCGGTCCAGGTACTCGGCGGCCGACAGGGTGAACAGGTCCAGCAGTTCCTGCCGCAGCGCCCGGTCCAGCGCCGCCAGCTCGCGGCCCAGCCGGCCCATCTGCCACAGGGCCGGCAGCGCACGCCAGCCGGCGTCCACGCCCAGGTCGGGCGGCGCGCGCAGTGCCCAGGCGCGCAGCACGTCGGCGAAGATTTCCAGGCGGGCTTCATAGGCGGGCAGGGCCTGCGCATCGCGCGCGGAAAACTTCGCCACCTCGGCCTGGGTGCGGCCCGGTGCTGCCAGCAGATAGCGGCCATCGGCCAGCGGCAGGAAGTTGTTCACCGGCCGCGCAACGATGCGCAGCCCGTGCTGGTGCAGCTGCAGGTCGTCGATCACCTTCGGCTGCAGCAGCGATACCGTGTACGAGGCCACCGAGTTACGGAAACCCGGGTGGAATTCTTCGGTAACGGCGGCCCCACCCAGCACCGCGCGTCGTTCCAGCACCAGCACCTTGTGCCCGGCGCGGGCCAGATAGGCGGCGCAGACCAGGCCATTGTGGCCGCCACCGACGATGATCGCGTCCCAGTGGTTCATGCCTGCGCGATGGCCGCTTCGATGGTGGCGATGTCGATCTTCTTCATCGGCATCATGGCGTTGAACGCGCGTCGCGCCAGCGCCTTGTCGCTGCTGGTCACCGCGTCCATCAACACGCGCGGGCTGATCTGCCAGGACACGCCCCAGCGGTCCTTGCACCAGCCACATTCGCTTTCCTGGCCGCCGTTGCCGACGATGGCGTTCCACAGCCGGTCGGTTTCGGCCTGGTCCTCGGTCTGGATCTGGAACGAGAACGCTTCGCTGTGCTTGAACGCCGGGCCGCCATTGAGGCCCACGCAGGGAATGCCGTACACGGTGAATTCCACCATCAGCACATCGCCCTCGCGGCCGTCGGGGTAGTCACTGGGTGCGGCATGCACGGCGGTCACCGCGCTGTCGGCAAAGGTCTGGGCATAGAAGGTGGCCGCCGCCAGGGCGTCCTTGTCGTACCACACGCAGATGGTGTTCTTGTGGGCCATGGTCGGGCTCCGCAGCGGACGGTGGCGCAGCGATAGCACGGCGCCCGTTAACACCGGATCGTGCTGCGCTGCAGGAGCGGCAGGCAGCGCGCTACCATGGCGCGACGACACGACAGGGAAGGCGCGTGAAGATCCTGGTTCTGGGTGGGTATGGTGTGTTCGGTGGGCGCTTGGTGCGGTTGCTGGCCGATCTTGCGCAGTTGGAGCTGTTGATTGCCGGCCGTAACCTGGCGGCGGCGCAGGCGTTCTGCGCGGCCCACCAGGGGCAGCCGCGGGTACGCCCGCTGCAGGTGGACCGGCGGCAACTGGCCCCGGTACTGCAGGCCGAGCGCCCCGACCTGGTGGTCGATGCCTCCGGCCCCTTCCAGGATTACGGCGAACACCGCTACAGCGCGGTGGAAGCGTGCATCGCCGCCGGCATCGATTACCTGGATTTCGCCGATGCCGCCGACTTCGTGTTCGGTGTGTCCGCCTACGATGCACAGGCCCGGGCGGCCGGTGTGTACGTGCTGTCCGGGGTCAGCAGTTTCCCGGTGCTGACCGCTGCGGTGCTGCGGCAGATGGCCACGCGCATGGACATTGTGCGGGTGGAAGGTGGTATCGCGCCGTCGCCGTTCGCAGGCATCGGCCTGAACGTGATGCGCGCGGTGGTGGGCTATGCCGGTTCGCCGGTGAAATTGCGCCGGCAGGGCCGCGATGGCCACGGCGTTGGTCTGGCCGAGAGCCGCCGTTTCACCGTCGCGGTGCCGGGGCGCCTGCCGCTGCGCAACCTGCATTTTTCGCTGGTGGACGTGCCGGACCTGCAGGTGCTGCCGCCCGAACACCCGACCATGACCGATATCTGGATGGGCGCCGGCCCGGTGCCGGAAGTGCTGCACCGGGTGCTGAACCTGCTGGCGAAGGCGCGCTGGCGCTTCAAGCTGCCGTCGCTGGAGCCGTGTTCGCGCCTGTTCTACACCGTGCTGAACCTGATGAAGTTCGGCGAACACCGCGGCGGCATGATCGTGCGTGCGCAGGGCACCTGCAACGGCGCGCCGATGGAACAGAGCTGGCACCTGCTGGCCGAAGCCGATGATGGTCCCTACATTCCGTCGATGGCGATCGAAGCGGTGATCCGCAAGCAGCTGGCCGGTGAGCGGCCGGCACCGGGCGCGCGCGCGGCCACCCACGCGTTGGAACTGTCCGACTACGAACAGCTGTTTGTCGGCCGCACCATCCACACCGGGTTCCGCCGCGACATGCCCGGCGCCAGCCTGTACCAGCGCGTGCTGGGCGATGCGTATGCGCGATTGCCGGCCACCGTGCAGGCGCTGCATGCACCGGGTGCGGCGCAGCGCTGGGTGGGGCAGGCTCAGGTCGAGCGCGGGCGCGGCGTGCTGTCGCGTGTGCTGGGCAGCATCTTCGGTTTCCCCGCCGCCGCTGCGAACGTGCCGGTGACCGTGCAGTTCAGCCCCGAAGCGGGCGGCGAGCGTTGGTCGCGCACCTTCAACGGGCAGCGCTTCTCTTCGCTGCAGACCGAAGGCAAGGGGCGTGACGAGGCGCTGCTGGTCGAGCGCTTCGGTGCCGTGGCGGTCGCCTTGGCGCTGGTGGTGGACGGCGGACGGCTGCAGCTGGTGCCGCGCAGCTGGTCGGTGCTGGGCATCCCGCTGCCGCGCGCACTGCTGCCCGGTGACCAGAGCTTCGAGTACGAGGCGGATGGACGTTTCGTGTTCGACGTGGAGATCGGCGCGCCGGGGGTGGGGCGCATCGTGCATTACCGGGGCACGTTGCAGCCGGGTTGACGGGCATCCACGCATGGCGTGGATCTCCCTTCGGCACATGCGGAAAAGGCGCCCGAAGGCGCCTTTTCCGTTACTGCATCACCGCTGCCTTCAACGCCAGACCTTGATCTGTTCGGCGTCGGTGCGCTGCATCGGCTGGCCGGCCTTGCAGCTGAAGGTCGCGCCGAAGGCCGGCAGGTTCGACAGCGGCCCGTTGGTGCGCCAGCGGCCCGGTGCACGGATGTCGGCGGTCAGGCGGCGCGCGGCTTCGTTCGGCGACAGCTGCTGCGGCCACAGCGCGGCCCAGGCGCGGAAGAAGCCCTGCTGCTGGGCCGGCTTGGCCTTCGGTTCTTGCGCGGTGTAGGCGGCCCAGGCCAGTTCCAGGCCGGCGATGTCGGCCAGGTTTTCTTCCTGGGTCAGCGTGCCGTTCACCTTGGCACCCTTCACGCCGGGGAATTCATAGGCGCCGTACTGCGCGGCCACGCGGCTGCCCAGCAGGGTCCAGGCGGTCTTGTCAGCGGGCGTCCACCAGCTGCGCAGTTCGCCCTTGGCATCCACCAGCGCGCCCTTGGCATCGATGGCGCGGTTCAGCTCGTGGCCGACCAGGCCGCCGAAGCTGCCGAACTTGTCGGCGGCGTCGGCCTTGGCGTTGAACACCGGGCCCTGCAGGATGGCGGCGGTGACGATCAGGCGGTTCTGCGCCAGATCGTAGGCCAGCGACGGCTGCTGCGGCAGCACGTCCCAGCGGCGGTCGGCGTTGCCCTTGCCGATGCGCTTCATTTCTTCGCGGTGGCGCCAGGTCGAGGCGATCAGCATGTTGCCGCCGAACGAGCCACGGCCCATCGGCTGCACGCTGTAGTCCAGGTCGCGCAGCGGGGTGCCGATCTCGATCTTCAGCGCGGCCAGCTTGGCCTGCGCTTCGGTCTTGGCCTCGGCGCTCATCCAGGTGCTGTTCTTCACCGCCTCGATCTGCACTTCACGCACCTTGTCGACAATCCACGCCGCCTGGCGGCGGTCTTCGGCCGACAGGTAACGCGCGGCATATTCGCGGCCGACCATCGGGCCGGCGGCCACGTTGATGGCGTCCAGCACGCTTTCCCAGCGCTGCGGCGGCAGGGTTTCACCGCGCAGCACGCGGCCGCGGAATTCGAATTCCGCATCGCGGTAGGCCTTGGACAGGTACGGCGCCATCGAATCACCCACGCGCCAGCGCAGGTAGGCCTTCCACTGGTCCGGCTTGAGCTTGGTGACCATGCCGTCGAGCTGCTTGAACAGCTGCGGGTCGGCCAGCGAGACCAGGTCGTCGTTCACACCCTGCGCCTTCAGGAAGGCATCCAGCTGCAGGTTGCGGTAGCGGCTGTTCAGATCCTTGGTGGAGATCGGCGCGTAGTTGTTGAACGGGTTGTTGATGCCGGCCAGCGACTGCGCGTTGCGCGCCAGTTCGGTTTCCAGCGCGATGACCGACTGCGCTTCGGCATCCAGCTTGGCGGCCGGGGTGCCGGTCAGGGCCAGGATCTGCTTCACGTAGTTGCGGTAGCGGCCCATCAGGGCCACGGTGTCGGCGTCGGTGCGGGTGTAGAACGCCGGATCGGGCAGGCCCATGCCGCCCTGCATGAAGTAGCCGATGTGGCGGTCCAGCGCCTTCAGGTCCACGTCCGGGCCGAAGTTGAAGGCCACCGGGATACCGACCTGGTGCAGCGCGGCGATCGAGGCCGGTACATCCTTGGCCTTCTTGATGGCATTGATGCGGGTCAGCAGCGGGGCGATCGGGTTCGAGCCGTCCGCTTCCACGGCGGCTTCGTCCAGGCCGCTGGCCCAGAAGTCGCCCAGCAGCTTCTGCACGTTGCCCTGCGGCGCCTTCATCGAGGCTTCCAGCAGGTCACGCTGCTGCTGGCGGCTGCGGTCGACCAGCTGGCCCAGCGCGGTCGCAGCACCGGTCTGCGGGGCCGGGTTGGCCTTCAGCCAGCCGGCGTTGGTGGCGTCGTAGAAATCGCTGCACTGGGCGCTCACGGCAGGCGCGCGCGCGGCCTTCTTCTTGGCGGCGAATGCATCGTGGGTCGGGACCAGGGTCGCCAGGCTGATGCCCAGGGCGACGGCAAGCGGACGGAAGTTGGGCATGTAGAACGAATCCGTGATGGATTGAGGGCGGGCGAACTATAGCAAGCCGTGCATGGGCACGGCATGCACGCGTCACGCGGTGTCCGCCGGGCATGGCCCGGCGCTACCGGGGGTCATGGTATGGGCACGGCATGCACGCGTCACGCGGTGCTGCGTTTGCCCGCATGGGGTCGGAGCCCTCGCGCTGCGCGCAAGGGATCCGACCCCGGCAGTAGATCCACGCCATGCGTGGATGGGGTTTGCGTGCATGGGGTCGGAGCCCTCGCGCTGCGCGCAAGGGATCCGACCCCGCGGCAGTAGATCCACGCCATGCGTGGATAGCGTTGCCTGCAAGGGATCCGACCCCCGGAAAAACAAAGGCCCGGGACGTCCCGGGCCTTTGCAGGTCTACCGCAGCCTCAGCCGTGGCTTACCAGATCACCACCTGCTGGTCGCCGCTGCGGGCCATCGGCGAACCGGCCTTGCACTGGAACGCTGCGGCGAAGGTCGGCAGGTTCGACGGCGCACCCATGGCGCGGAACTGCGCCGGGGCGTGCGGGTCGGTGGCCAGGCGGACCTTGGCGTTTTCCGGGGTGTACTTGGTGCGCCACACGGTGGCCCAGTTGAAGAAGAAGCGCTGGTCGCGGCTGAAGCCATCGACCTTCGGGTCTTCCTTGCCGGCGCTGGCCTTCTGCAGGGCGTCGTAGGCCGTGGCCAGGCCGCCCAGGTCGGCGATGTTCTCGCCCAGGGTCAGCTTGCCGTTCACCGCCTGGCCGTCCACCTTGTACTGGTCGAACTGCTTGACCAGCTTGCCGGTCAGGCCCGCGAAGTTCTTCGAATCGCCTTCGGTCCACCAGTTCTCGAAGTTGCCGGTCGGCCCGAAGCGGCTGCCCTGGTCGTCGTAACCGTGGGTCATTTCGTGGCCGATGACCGCGCCGATGCCGCCGTAGTTCAGGGCGTCGTCGGCCTTCGGGTCGAAGAACGGCGGCTGCAGGATGGCGGCCGGGAACACGATCTCGTTCTGCAGCGGGTTGTAGTAGGCGTTGACCGTCTGCGGGGTCATGCCCCACTCGGTCTTGTCCACCGGCTTGCCGATCTTGGACAGGTTGTACTGGTAGTTGAACGCGGTGGCCGCGCGCACGTTGCCCAGGTAGCTGTCACGGTTGGTCTGCAGGCCCGACCAGTCGCGCCACTTGTCCGGGTAGCCGATCTTCGGGGTGAAGGTTTCCCACTTGGCGATGGCCTTGGCCTTGGTTTCATCGCTCATCCAGGACAGGCCCTGGATGCGGTCCTTCAGCGAGGCGGCCAGGTTCTTCACCAGGTCTTCCATCTTCGCCTTGGCTTCCGGCGAGAAGGCCACCTTCACGTACAGCTGGCCGAAGGCTTCGCCGGCGTCGCTTTCAATGGTGCCCAGCACGCGCTTCCAGCGCGGCTTCTGTTCCTTCTGGCCGTTCAGGGTCTTGCCGTAGAAGTTGTAGCTTTCCTGCACGAAGGCTTCGGACAGGTACGGCGAGGCGCCATCCACGGTGTGGAAGCGCAGGTAGGCGCGCCAGATCGACGGATCGGTATCGGCCAGGGCCTTGCTCACTTCCTGGTGGAAGGTCGGGATGGCCAGCGAGAACTTCTCCGGCGCGGCGACGTTCTGCGACTTGAAGAACTCGGTCCAGCTGAAGTTCGGGGTCAGCGCGTCGGCCTCGGCCAGGGTGACCGGGTGGTAGAACAGGGACACGTCGCGCGACAGTTCTTCGCTCGACTTGGAGGCCTTGGCCAGGCGGGTTTCGAACTTCACCACGTCCTCGGCCTGCTTGGCCGCATCGGCCGCAGCCACGCCGGACAGTTCCAGCACCTTGGCCACGTGGGCCTGGTAGGCCTTCAGCTTGTCGGCGTTCTTGGCGTCGGTGTAGTAGGTGGTATCGGGCAGGCCCAGGCCGCCCTGGCTGGCGTAGGCCATGTTCATGGCCGAGTTCTTGAAGTCGGCTTCGGCGCCGAAGCCGAACAGCACGTTCTCGCCCTTGGCCGCGCTGCTGCGCAGGTAGTCGGCGATGGCGGCCTTGTCCTGCAGGCCATCGATGGCGGCCAGGTCGGCCTTCAGCGGCTCGATGCCCTGGGCGTTGATCTTGGCCTCGTCCATGCCGGTGGCCCACAGGTCACCGACCACCTTCTCAATGTGGTCCGGGTTCTTCACCTGCGCCACCTGCTCGACCAGCTGGTGCTGCACGGCCACCGAACGCTCGTCCAGGATGGTGAAGGCGCCCCAGCTGGTGCGGTCGCCCGGAATTTCGTTGGCGGCCAGCCACTTGCTGTTCACGTAGTCGCCGAAGGCGGTGCAGGCGTCCTTGCTGGCGTCCAGGTCACCGGGCTGGAAGGCGTTGTAGGCCGGCAGCTTGCTCTCGTCCAGCTTGTAGGCGGTGGCGGCTTCGGTGGCGGCCGGCGTGGAGGCGGTGGCGTCCTTTGCCGGGGTATCAGTCTTGCCGCAGCCGACCAGCGCGGCCGAAACGGCCAGGGTCAGCAGCACGATCTTGGGAGTACGGGTCACTTGAATGGCCTCCAGGCCGAGTGAGTCAGGGAAAGGCCGCATGGACGGCCGTGGGCCGAACAATACGCCTGCGGCCCGGCCTGCAAGGGTGTCGAAGGTCATGGCCGATTGCAAACCCCCCAGCCGTTGGCCGGACCGCCAGATACGGAAAAGGAAAGGGCGGCTTGCGCCGCCCTTTCCGGGTACTGCCTGAAGCGCTATCAGAACTTGTAGGTCACGCCCAGGTACATGTAGCGACCAATGCTGTCGTACAGCGCAGCACCGGCGTCAGCACCGAAGTAGTTGACCGGCGGATCCTTGTCGAACACGTTGTCCACGCCCAGGTAGACGTCGATGCCCGAGCCCGGGAACTTATAGCCAACCTGCATGTTGTGGTACAGGTACGACGGGTTGCGGATCGGGCTCTGCGAACCCGGGTTGGAGTTGTAGCTGTCCGGGGTCACGCGCAGGTTGCCGTCAACGTAGGTCATGTCCCACGACGCGCGCCAGTCACCACGCTTGTAGGTGGTGCTGAACTGACCGCGCCAGCGCGGATCGGTGTAGTAGGTCACGTATTCGGTGAACTCGTCCGGGAACGACTGGAACGCCCATTCACGCGACTGGATCAGACGGGTACCGACCAGGCGCAGGGTGGTGAAGCCACCCAGCAGATCGAAGCGGTAGTCCATTTCCAGATCGACGCCGACGCGACGCGACTTGGCCAGGTTCTCGGAAATAGCGGTCCAGTTGTAGATGCTGTACTCCGGGAACGGGGTGCCGGTGGGCGAGGTGTAGCCACCGACCGGTGCGCGCTTGATCGCATCGCAGAACGGGTTGTTCTGCACGCCCCCCGGCGAATCCACGCAGCGGGTGGCCAGGGTCTGGGCACTGACCGAACCGATCGCGTCGGTCAGGGTGATGCGCCAGTAGTCCATCGACATGCCGAAGCCCGGCAGGAATTCCGGCTGCCAGACAAAGCCCAGCGACAGGGTCTTGGCTTCTTCCGGCTTCAGGTTCGGGTTACCACCGCTCACGCCCGGGCGGTTCGCGCTGTAGGTGTCCACCCAGTTGTTCGGAATGCCCAGCGCGGCGCAGTTGGCGGCACGCAGGCTCGGATCCTTGGCGGTCGCCGGACGGTTGGCGTTGGTCGACAGCGTGTTGCAGGGATCGGAGATGGCGGCGAAGTTCTGCGACTGCGGGTTGTACAGCTCACCGATGCTCGGTGCGCGCACCGCGCTGGCGTAGGTACCGCGGATACGCAGCGAGGTCAGCACTTCCCAGTCCAGGCCGACGTTCCAGGTCTTGGTGTCGCCCACCGAGGTGTAGTCCGACCAACGGCCGGCCAGGTCCAGGTTCAGGCGGCGGATCAGCGGGATGTCAGCCAGCAGCGGGATCGAGGTTTCAGCGAACACTTCGCGCACGCTGTACTCACCACCACGGCTGGGGATGGCGTTGAGGAAGGTCAGGCCCAGCGCGGACAGCGCGTCGGTGTTTTCCTGGCTCTGTTCCTTGCGGTACTCGACGCCGCCGGCGAAGCCGACGTCACCGGCCGGCAGCGAGAACAGCGAGTTGTTGGCCACCGAGGCACTGAACACCTGCTGCTTCAGCTTGGACTGGTTCAGCGAACGGGTGTTGAACCAATCAGCTGCTTCCTGCGAGATCGCACCGTTGCCGAACACGCTGAACGGCACGCAGCCAGCGATCAGGGCCTGGTTGTAGCGCTGCCCGGTGTTCGGGTTGATCGCATTCGGGTCCAGCGATGCGCGGCAGACGAGGTTGCCGCTGGCATCACGGGTCACGTCCATGCCCGCATGCCAACGCTCGTTGATGCGGTTGTTCACGTTGATGCGGTCGATGGTGGTCTGGCCGAAGTTGGCCGAGGTCTCGTAGGTCCAGTCCTCGCCCAGGTTGCCTTCCAGGCCGAACACCACGCGGCTGGTCTGGCGCTCGATCTGTTCACCGCGACGACCTGCGTCGACGTTGAAACGGTTCATGACCAGGTTGCTTTCGGCGGCATTCGGGTCGCGCGAAACGGCACGCACGGTGCTGGTTCCATCGCGGTTCTGCACGCGCACGGTGCGCGCATCGAGCACGGCGCCCAGCTCGTTGGAGATGTAGGCGTTGTCGCGACGGATGCGCAGGCCGGTGTCGAAGGCCGGCTGGCCATAGAACTCCGACTCGGTCTTGGTGTACTTGCCTTCGAAGAAGAAGCGGTGATCGTCATTCAGATCGAAGTTGACGATGGTGTTGAAGCTGAAACGGTCGAACGACGGCTGCAGGTCGGCCACGGCGTTCAGGTCGGCGAAGTCGCAGTCCACGCAGCTGCTGGTGCTGACGATGGTGCCGTCGTAACGGTTGCGGCGGAACGTGCCGTCATCGTTGAACAGGTAGCGGCTGTTGCGGTTGAAGGCGATCGAGCGGGTGCCGGTGGGCGAGATGGTGATCTGGCCCAGGTCCATGGTGCCGCCGTAGGACGTGGAATGGTTACCACCCGGGCTGGCCAGGACCGTCTGCGGATTGCGCTCGCTCGGCGGCTGGCTCGGATCGAAGTTCGGGTTCGGTACCGAGACCTGGTAGCGGCGGCCGATTTCACGATCACCACGGCCAAAGCGGCCCTGGTCGCTGTATTCCATTGCGATGGCGGCGTTACCACGGCCATCGGCAAACGGCTTGCCAGCGGAGAAGCTGGCGAAGCGGCGGTCGAAGCTGCCTTCGTCAGCCTTGCCGGTCTGGCCACGGAATTCGTAGCCGTCGAACGACTTCTTCATGATGAAGTTGACCACGCCGGCCACGGCGTCGGCGCCGTACACGGCCGAGGCGCCACCGGTGATGACTTCCACGCGCTCGATCCATTCCACCGGAATGGTGTTGACGTCGACCGAGGTCGAGCCCGGGCTGGCGCCAACATGGCGGCGGCCATTGACCAGCACCAGGGTGCGCGACGGGCCCATGCCACGCAGGTCCATCAGGCCCAGGCCGGCGGTGCCGATGAAGCGCGTGGAGTTGCCCAGCGAGTAGCTCGGGGTCAACTGCGGCATCTTGTTCATCAGGTCGCCGATGTTCAGCGCGCCGGTGGTGCGGATTTCTTCGGCAGTGATGGCCGTCACCGGAGAGGGGGTGACGAAGCCGGTGCGCGCGATACGCGAGCCGGTCACGCTGATGCGATCCAGATCAACCGGGTTGGCACCCGGGGCGGCTTCCTGTGCCAGGACGGGTGCGGCGGCGGCGAACATCAGGCCGGCCAGCAGTGCATTGGTCAGCGGGTGGCGACCGGGCAAGCGATGGTGCGTCATCAAGTGAATCCCCCTAAGAAGTGTGAAACGCCGGACTTCCCTGCCGACGTTCTGCAAATGTTCATGCGTCATCCTGACGTCACCGGAACCTAACACGGTCTTAACGGGAAATGTACGGTTGTGTCACAAGAGTTTGCTAAATCAGTCGGTTCGATACACAAAACTGCAACAAATACAGCGTCTTAGTCTCAGTTTCCTTTGCAACTTCTGGCGGCCTGAGTTTTAGATGAATGGGGGTCTTCGCTTAACAATGCGCAGCACAACCGGTCCTGCGCTCCGATGGCCCTGGCGTCAGGCAAAAAAAAGACCCCGCCGAGGCGGGGTCTCCAGTCAACGCGTTGTGGGTGTGGCTTACTTCGCGCCGAAGTCGTACTTGGCCTGCACGTAGATCGCACGCCCGTAGGCGCTGTACAGGTAGTTGTTGTACGGCTGGCCGCTGGTGCCGGCGTAGCTGAAGCGCTGGTTGTCAGGCAGCTTGTTGAACACGTTGTTGACCATCAGCGACAGGGTCAGGTTGTCCATCGCGCGGTAGTTCACGCTCAGGTTGTAGGTGGTGTACGAACCCCACTTGCCGGCCTTGTAGCCCGAGCTGTGCACGTAGTCGTAGCCGTTGCCCGCGTAGGCCATGTAGTTCGGCGTCTTGCCGATGTAGTTGGCATACAGGGTGGTGGTCCACTTGTCCTTGGCCCAGGCGATCGAGCCATCGGCGCGCACCTTGGCGTAGGAATCGTAGACCCACATCGCGTACGGGTCACGCAGCAGGTCCAGGTACTCGTCGCCCGGCTGCGGCTGCAGTTCGCGCTTGAGCATGTTGGTGTAGTTGCCCGAGAACTGCAGCGAGCCGAAGCGACCCACGTCCTGCACGTACTTGAAGCTGGCCGTCAGTGCCTGCAGGTTCTGACGGGCGACGTTCATCTTCGGCGTGTAGATCTCGTCCAGTACGCCCGAGGCATCGCGGGTGATCCAGTCGCTCACGTTCTGGCAGCTGGCCGAGGTGTTGTTGGTCTGGCCGTTGCGGCAGTAGTACTCAGCCAGCAGCAACTGGTCGGAGCTGAGGGTGTTGACCTCGTTCTCGATCTTCCAGTTGTAGTAGTCCAGCGACACCGACAGGTTGTTGATCGGTGCCCAGACCACGCCCGCGTTCCAGACGTCGGCGGTGATCGGTTCCAGGTCCGGGTTGCCGGACTGGGTGCCGAACACCGACACGCTGTCGTACGGGCAGCCGGTGGTGTCAACCGGGTTGAAGCCCAGCTGGCCGCAGCGGTAGTAGTCGGTCGAACCGTTGGCGTAGTAGCCGCTCTCGCCCTGGAAGGCGTCGGACAGGGTCGGCGCGCGGAAGGCGGTGCCGTACTTGCCGCGGAACAGCAGGCTTTCGATCGGACGGAATTCCAGGCCCACGCTGTAGGTGGCCTTGTCGATGGTGTTGCCACCGATCTTGAAGGCGTCATAGCGGCCAGAGCCGGTCACGGTGAGCGAGTCGAGCAGCGGCAGGCGCAGTTCGCTGGTCACCGCGTAGTTGCTGCGGTGGCCGGCGCCGGACACCGCCGTGGTGCCCCACACGCTGCCATCGACCAGGCGGGCATCGGGGGTGTAATCCCAACCTTCGCTGCCGCCTTCCACCACCACCGCGAAGCCGGCATCACCGCCGGGCAGGCTGAACAGCGAGCCGTTGGTGACCTGCGCGCGCAGCAGGTTCTGCCAGGTGCGGCTCTGGCTGTAGGTGTAGCCGGTGAAACTCTGGAAATCACCCGACGGCAGCGGCGAGTAGAACGCATCCCAGTCCGGGCTGTAGATGTTGTAGCCCGTGCTGGTGGTGCCCAGCACCGGACCCAGCACACGGTTTTCGAAGTAGTCGTTGATCGGGTCGGCCCAGCGCACGAAGTTGCGCTCGGTCAACTTGTACTCGCCACGGGTGAAGCTGGCGCTGTAATCCCAGTTGCCCGCCGTGCCACGGCCGCCCAGGGTGACCTGGTAGGCCTTGTTGCGGTCGGTGTTCATGATGTCGCGGTAGCCGGCGCCGCCGATGTCCTCCGGCGCGAACACGCGCTGCAGGTTCATGTACTGGCCGCTGTCCTGGTCGTAGAAGCGACCCCAGCCGGAGGACGTGCCCCACCAGGTGTAATTCGAGCCGGTGGCGTACTTCACTTCTTCCAGGCTGTACAGCGCGTCGCCGAACAGCTGGAAGTTGTCAGTCACATCGAAGGTGGCCGAGCTGTAGATCTGCCCGCTTTCCTTGCCGTTCTTGATGGTCTTGTAGCCGGTGCCGTAGACCGAGCCGCAGGCCTGGCCGGTGGGGCGGGTGCCCAGCACGGTGGTGCCACCGAACTGGCCCGCCACGTCGGCGCACAGGTCCGGGTCCATCATCGCGTAGCGGTTGCCGTTGGCCGGCAGCAGCACCAGGAAATCGTTGGACACGTACTGCGGGCTGTAACCGTCGGGGTTGTTGACCTTGGTCAGGTCACGCTGGTAACCCCAGATCGGGCTGGTCTTTTCGTACTGCACGTTCACCAGCGCGTTGAAGCGGTCATCCTTGGAATTGAAGCCGCGCGCCGCGCTGAAGCGGAAGCTGTTGCCGCCGCCTTCGCTGTAGGCACCGCCGCGCACGCTCACCGTGCCGCCGTCCATGCGCTCCTTCAGGATGATGTTGACCACGCCGGCGATGGCGTCCGAACCGTACAGCGAGGACTGGCCGCCCGGCAGGATCTCGATGCGCTCGACGATGTCGATCGGGATGCCGCTGATGTTGTTGAACGTATCGCTGCCGTTGTACAGCGCCGGATACGAAAGCATCGGGCGGCCGTTGATCAGGTACTTGGTGTAGCCCGGGCTGAGGCCGAACATGCCAGCCGCTTCAGCGCCCTGGGTGAACGAGGCCGAGGTCTGGCCGCCCTGCAGGCCGCCGGTGGACAGCGAGGACTGCTGCAGCACATCGGCCACGCTGGTGAAGCCGCGGGTCTGGATGTCTTCGGCAGTGACCGTCAGGACCGGGGTGTGGTTCTCGATCTCGGTCTGCGGAATCAGCGAGCCGGTAACCGTCACGCGGTCCAGCTGGGTGGTGGCGCCGTCCTGCGCCGCGGCGGCGCCGCTGGCCAGCAGGGTGCCGATCAGGGCGAGAGTCAGTGGGTGACGCGAAAACGCATTGCGGTGGCTGTGCATGAAGGATCCCCATCGAAACAGATCAAGGCGGTGTCATCCATGACGGCTTTAAGGTGTGTTCAGTTGCATTCCATTCATCTGGACCGTAACACGGCTTTAACAAGCTCCACACGTGCCTGTCACAGCTGTTCGGCAGCGGCGTCTTGAAAACGTTTTATCAATCAATGACTAAGCGGATTATTTGGAAGTGTGTCAGTTTGTTGCGGTGCGCAATACTGTGTTGCGGCTTCAATAAAAGGCTTATTGTTCAATGGCTTGCGTATGTAGCCAAGCGTGCGGTCGCCGCCGCCAGGGAGCCGGGTCCGGCCCAGCTTGTATGATGGCTGGCTCTCAATTCAGATCTCTTCGGAGTCCGCAGTGAACAGTCCGACCCGCCGTCCCCATGCCAGCCAGGTCCAGAAGGGCCTGACCCCGCATGCGCGCATCCGCAACGTGATCGCGGTGGGCTCTGGCAAGGGCGGGGTGGGCAAGTCCACCACCTCGGTGAACCTGGCCGTGGCGCTGCAGCAGCTGGGCGCACGCGTGGGCGTGCTCGATGCCGATATCTATGGCCCCAGCGTGCCGGCCATGCTGGGCCTGTCCGGTCGCCCGGAAAGCCCGGACAACAAGAGCATCGAACCGATGCGCGCGTTCGGCGTGGACACCATGTCCATCGGCTACCTGGTGGAAGACGAGACGCCGCTGATCATGCGCGCGCCGCGTGCCACTGCAGCGCTCACCCAGCTGTTCGAAGACACGCTGTGGGATGACCTGGATTACCTGCTGATCGACCTGCCGCCGGGCACCGGCGACATCCAGCTGACCCTGGTGCAGAAGATTCCGCTGGCCGGTGCGGTGATCGTCACCACCCCGCAGGACATCGCCACGCTGGATGCGAAGAAGGCACTGAAGATGTTCGAGAAGGTCGAGGTGCCGGTGCTGGGCGTGGTCGAGAACATGGCCGTGCACACCTGCAGCAACTGTGGGCATGTGGAGCACCTGTTCGGTGAAGGCGGCGGCGAGCGCATGGCCGCGCAGTACGGCGTGCCGCTGCTGGGCTCGCTACCGTTGCAGATCGATATCCGCGAACAGGGCGATGCCGGTACGCCGATCACCGCCGCACAGCCCGATTCGGCCACCGCCCAGGCCTACCGCCAGGCCGCGCAGCGGCTGATCGAGGAAGTGGGCAAGCGCCCGCGCGGTTCCATTCCGATCCTGTCTTCGCTGCTGTAAACCTGCAGGTCTTCGCGCAGAAAAAGAACCGCCGGCGCAAGGCCGGCGGTTCCGTAGGTTCAACGCCTGGGATACGGCTTACCAGTCGTACTGCACCTGGAAGCGCACGTAGCGCGGGTCGTTGAAGTACTTCGGGGTGTTGTAGTTGTAGTAGGTACGGATGGTCGGTGCCGAGCTCGGGCGACCGTACTTGGTTTCGTACACCTGCACCGGCTTGATGTTGTTGAATGCATTGAGCACCGACACCTGCATGCTCAGGCCTTCCAGCCAGTTGGGCGTGTAGGTGATGTTCGGGCTGACGGTGAACTGCCACGGCGTGCGGCCCGCGCTGCCGACCTTGGCGATCTCGTCGGTGCCCTGTTCGCAGGTGTGGAATACGCCGTTATAGCCGTACTCGGTGTCGAAGCTGCCCCAGCCGCCGCCCAGGCAGCTCTTGGGCGCGCCGGACTGGGCCAGCACGTTCACGCCCACCGACCACTCATCGGTGAACTTGAAGCCGCCGTACAGCTTGAAGCTGTGGCGATGGTCGTTGAACAGATAGCCGTTGGCGCCGTACATGATCTCGGCGAAGTCGAAGTCCGAGGTCGTGCCGGTGTCGTCCTGGCCGTTGGTGCTCTTGACCAGGCCCTCGTAGTTGCCTTCCAGCTTCGACCAGGTATAGGACAGGCTGGCGTACCAGCGCTCGGTCTGCTTGTCGGCGCTGAGGGTCACCGCCTTGTAGCTGCGCTTGGCCTTCGGGCCCAGGGTTGCACCCGGCACCGTGATGTCGTCTGCGTTGCCGTCGCCGTCCACGTCCAGGGTGACGTTCAGATCGCTGCCCGGGTTGTAGATCCAGCAGCCCGGCAGGCCTTCGGGCACGGTCCAAGGATCGGACCAGTTGGACAGGTCGTAGCCCGCCGCCACCGCCGCGTTGTACAGCGAACGCGAATCGCAGGTGTCATCGATCACGTTGTTGATACGACGGTAGGTGGCCTTGATGCCCACGGTCCAGTCGTTCAGGAAATCGATCGACGAGCTGATCTGCTGCTGGTAGCCCAGGATCACTTCATCCTGGGTGTACGGCTTCAGGCCGCGCGAGGCCACCGCACGCGGATCCGGGGTCGCACCGCTTTCGCCATTGATCACCGCGTCGTAGGCGCCGTCCTCGTAGCTGCCGGTGATGATCGGCGAGCCATTCGGGTTGATGCCGCTATAGGTGAAGTATTCGTCCAGGTAGTAGGACGCGCTGGCCGCGCGCAGTGCCACGTTGGCCGCGATGGGCAGCGAGTAGCGGCCGACCGAGGCAAAGAGCTTGCTGCGGCCATCGCCCAGGATGTCCCACGAGAAGCCGGCACGCGGCTGCCAGATGTCATCCTGCTTGACGAAGGAAATGCCGTCGGAGTTCTTGTTGTCGAACGAATCGTTGCGGATGCCCGCGTACAGCATGAAGTTCGGCGTGATCTGCCAGTTGTCCTGCAGGTACCACGACTGCTGCTTGATCTTGATCGAACCACCGTTGCGGAAGTTCACCCGCTCGGCGTAGTCGTCTTCCAGGTACCACAACGCGCCGCCCGAGTACGAGGTGCCCTGCACCGAGGTCCACTTCTCGTCGCTGTAACCGAAGCCGATCTTGTGGTCGCCCAGCTGCCAGTCGAAGTCCAGGCGGGTGCCCTTGCGTTCGTTGCTGCCACCGAAGATGCCAACCGTGCTGGCCACGGCGCAGCCGATGCGACGGCCGGTGCCGCCGGTCTCGGTACGGTAGTCCAGTACGTAGGGGCAGCTGCCTTCGGGGCTGTTGATGTCACCGTTGTAGGTGCCCATCACGCCATCGGGGCTGATCGTGTGCTCCGAACTGCGGTTGCGCATCTGCCCGTACTGGACCGAGGCGGTCAGGTTGTCGGTCAGGTAGCTGGTCCACTTGAACACGTCGGTCTGGCCGCCGGTCTTGCCCACCAGTTCGCCCAGGTAGCTGGTCTTGGCCGGCTCGCCGCCGCTGCTGGCATCGTCGTAGGCGGCGTTGTAGTAGTCGTAGTTGTAGCGGCGGCTGTTGTCGAAGCCGGTGTATTCCAGGTGGTTGCTTTCGTTCAGGTACCAGTCCAGCTTCAACAGCCAGTACGGGGTCTTGGACTCGTAGTCGTAGGCGGTGGTGGACAACGCTGCGGCGGTGGGCGGTCGGCCGTTGGTCGTGTACTGCGAGCCGCGGTTGCTGTAGCTGCCGGTCTTGGAATTGCTGAACTGGCCCATGGCGAACACGAACAGCTTGTCTTCGATCAGCGGGCCACCGGCCCACACGCTGTAGACGTTGGAACTGCTGCTGTTGCGATCGTAGGAGCGGAAGATCGAGCCGTCGTTGTAGTAGGTGTCCGGCTCGTTCTCGCGCAGCGAATCCGGTGCGCCGGTCCAGCTGAAGCCGCCCTTCCACTCGTTGGTGCCGCGCTTGACGTTGACGCTGGTCACGCCGCCGGTGGAGAAGCCGTACTGCGCGCCGTAGCCGCCGGTCTGCACGTCCAGCTGGTCGATGGCCTGGTACGGCACCTCGGAGAACGACAGGCTGTCGTACAGATTGGTGACGTTGAAGCCGTTGACGTAGTAGCTGTTTTCCGCCGCCGAGGCGCCGCCGAACGAGGCCGGACCGAAGTAGCCACTGGCCGCGACGGTGCCGGGGGTGAGCAGCGAGATGCTGGTGATGTCACGCGCCACCGGCAGCGAGTTGAGCTTGTCGGCGGTGAACGTGGTGCGCGATTCAACGCTGCCCAGGTCGATGGTGTTGGCCGCGCCCAGGGCGCGCACGTTCACCGTATCCAGCGAGGTGGCCGCACTGCCGTTGGTGCTGGCGAAAGTGGTGACCGACGACTGGCCGGCAACCACGGTCACGCGGGTGGTGGCGGTGGGCGTGCCGTTGCTGACCGTGGTGACCTCGTAGGTGCCGGTGGGCAGCTGTGAGACGCGGAAGCGCCCATCGGCGCTGACGTTCACTTCGCGGGTGGCGCCGGAGGACAGGCTTTTCACCTGCACCTTGTCGGCTGCGGTGACGCTGCCGATGATGTCGCCGGAGGTGCTCTGTGCGTAGCTGGTGCCGGCCAGTGCGCTGAGCATTACCGCCAGGGCGGTGCGCTTCAGGCTGCGCCGTTTGTTGTTCACAGTCATCGTGTTCCTTGGCTGGAGAGCGGGGACGAATACCGCGTTGAGTTGCCTGAACGGCTTGTTCAGGCTGAATGGAAACGTAACGAGCACGTCTTCTTCACGCAACATTGCTGCGGCAGTGCAGCACGCCAGGGTCCGGAAATACCTGTGCAACACGTTGAAAATACAGGTGATTTCAATTTGCAACGAAATGTATCGAATGGCCTTGCGGTACTGGCGAACACGACATATTCGTGCTAAGTGAAAATATATGGGAGAATAAGTATCACTTGTTAAGCGTCGTTCGCGGCGCGCGCCCGCCGTGGCCGCCATGCGGAGGCGGGCTGTAGAATCGCCGCCTCGGGTGGCGTCCCGAATTTCTCGATCAACCAGGACAAAGCATGAGCATCAAGAGTGACCGTTGGATCCGCCGCATGTCCGAGCAGCACGGCATGATCGAGCCCTTCGAGGCCGGGCAGGTGAAGCAGGCCAACGGCGAGCGCATCGTCAGCTACGGTACGTCCAGCTACGGCTACGACGTGCGCTGCTCGCGCGAGTTCAAGGTGTTCACCAACATCAACTCCACCATCGTCGATCCCAAGCACTTCGACCCGGG
Source organism: Stenotrophomonas sp. YAU14A_MKIMI4_1 (assembly GCF_003086855.1). NCBI lineage: Bacteria > Pseudomonadati > Pseudomonadota > Gammaproteobacteria > Lysobacterales > Lysobacteraceae > Stenotrophomonas > Stenotrophomonas sp. YAU14A_MKIMI4_1. Next base: position 3,064,227 of record NZ_CP025998.1, on the reverse strand, counting down.
CAGCTTCGTGGACATCGTTGGCGATGAGTGCATCATTCCGCCCAACAGCTTCGCGCTGGCGCGCACCGTCGAGTACTTCCGCATTCCGCGCGACACCCTGGTGGTGTGCCTGGGCAAGAGCACCTACGCGCGCTGCGGCATCATCGTCAACGTGACCCCGCTGGAGCCGGAATGGGAAGGGCACGTGACCCTGGAATTCAGCAACACCACGCCGCTGCCGGCGCGCATCTATGCCAACGAAGGCGTGGCGCAGATGCTGTTCTTCCAGGCCGCTGCCGATGACGTCTGCGAGACGTCCTACAAGGACCGTGGTGGCAAGTACCAGGGCCAGACCGGCGTGACCCTGCCGCGTACCTGATCAAGATATCGGTAGCGCCGGGCCATGCCCGGCGTTTTCGTATGGGCCGCGTGGTTCATTCGCCGGGCATGGCCCGGCGCTACCTTACTTGCCGCGCCCGAACAGCATGGCGATGCCCACGCCCACCAGTGCCACCGGCCACCAGGTCAGCAGCAGCTTGGACAGGTTCAGATGCGTCCAGCCCAGGTTGCTGGCAAGCATGAACAGGCCGATCAGGATCAGCAGGATGGCGGCGACGAGGTTGAATCGCATCGGGTCGGCACTGTCTCAGGAGTAGGCCGGATATCCTAGCCGTTCCTTCCAGTAGGCGACATGCTGGTCCAGTGCCGCCGGGTCGTAGCGGTGGGCCGGGCCGCTGCCCCAGACCGGGCCAGGCCAGGCCGGATCACCGTCGTGGCGGCCGATCACATGGAAATGCAGCTGGCGCACGATGTTGCCCAGCGCGCCGATGTTGATCTTCTCCACCCCGTCCGAGCCCTTCAGGGCCTTGCAGGCGCGGTTGAGTTCGGTGCGCAGCTTGTCCTGCTGCTCGCCGTCCAGCTCGATCCACTCGGTCACCCCGGCCAGGCGCGGTACCAGCACCAACCAGGGGAAGCGTTCATCGTTCATCAACCGCACTTGCGACAACGGGCCTTCGGCGACCAGCACGCTGTCGGTGGCCAGGCGTGTATCCAGTTCGAACTCGCTCATCCAAGATGCTCCGTGAAGAAGTCCAGGGTGCGTTGCAGCGCCAGGGTGGCGCTGTCTGGATCATACGCATGTCCGACGTCGCGGTTGAAGGCGTGGTCGGCCGGATAGACGTAAGTGGGCATCTGCGGCAGCTTTTCGCGGTGGGCCTGCACCGCCTCCGGCGGAATGCTCTTGTCCTGCGCGCCGAAGTGGAAGATCACCGGGGCCTTGGGCGTTTCGTCCAGATAGTGCACGTTGCGGCCGCCGTAGTAGCTCACCGAGGGCAGGCCCAGGCGCATGGCCGCCAGCAGGGCCACGCTGCCGCCCCAGCAGTAGCCGACGGTGCCGACCTTGCCGTAGGGGGCCAGCCGGGTGGCAGCGGCGCGCACCACTTCCAGGGCCTTTTCCATGCCCAGGGTGTTCACCCGTTCCAGCCCGTCCTTCACGCCTTCGGCGGTGTAGGGCAGGGCATCGGTGTCGGCCTCGGCGCCATCGACCAGATCGAAGAACGACGGCGCCAGCACCGCATAGCCCTCGGCGGCGAAGCGTTCGGCCACGCTGCGGATATGCGGGTTGGCGCCGAAGATCTCCTGCACCACCACCAGGCCGGCGCGGGGCTTGCCGTCGGGCAGGGCCTGCCAGGCGCGAACCGGGCCGTGGTGCGTATCCAGGGTGATCCATTCGGACATCGTCGGGAACCTCGTTGCAGGGGACAGGCCTGCATTGTCGGTGCTGGCCGGGTTAGCGGCGCGTCAGCGGCTGTGCCCGATCAGGCGGCTGGCCGTTCAGGCGCAGGCGCCAACCCCGGTATACTGGCGCCCTTTCAGGCCCCGGCCCCCAGGTCCCCCTGCCATGCCGGCAGGGGCCCAGGCCCCCAGAGTCCCGCGATTTCCATGTCCCAGCTGAACCCCAAAGTCGGCTTCGTCAGCCTTGGCTGCCCGAAGGCCCTTGTCGATTCCGAGCGCATCCTCACCCAGCTCCGCTCGGAAGGCTACGACATCGTCCCGTCCTACGATTCGGCCGACGTGGTGGTGGTCAACACCTGCGGCTTCATCGATTCGGCGGTGACCGAATCGCTGGATGCGATCGGCGAGGCCATGAACCAGAACGGCAAGGTGATCGTCACCGGCTGCCTGGGCAAGCGCCCGGAACAGATCCGCGAGGCCTACCCGAACGTGCTGGCGGTCTCTGGCCCGCAGGACTACCAGAGCGTGATGGAAGCGGTGCATGAAGCGCTGCCGCCCAAGCACGACCCGTTCGTGGACCTGGTGCCCGACTACGGCATCAAGCTGACCCCGCGCCACTACGCCTATCTGAAGATTTCCGAAGGCTGCAACCACCACTGCAGCTTCTGCATCATTCCCTCGATGCGCGGCAAACTGGTCTCGCGCCCGGTGGATGACGTGCTGCGCGAAGCCGAGCGGCTGGTGCGCGGCGGGGTGAAGGAACTGCTGGTGGTTTCGCAGGACACCTCGGCCTACGGCGTGGACGTGAAGTACGCCGAAAAGATGTGGCGCGACAAGGCCTACCAGACCCGCCTGAAGGCGCTGTGCGAAGGCCTGTCCGAGCTCGATGCCTGGGTGCGCATGCACTACGTCTACCCGTACCCGCACGTGGACGAGGTGGTGCCGCTGATGGCCGAGAACCGCATCCTGCCGTACCTGGACATCCCGTTCCAGCACGCCAGCCCGCGCATCCTGCGCCTGATGAAGCGCCCCGGTGCGGTCGAAAAGACCCTGGAGCGCGTGCAGAACTGGCGCCGCATCGCCCCGGACATCACCGTGCGTTCGACCTTCATCGTCGGTTTCCCCGGCGAGACCGAGGCCGAGTTCGAAGAGCTGCTCTCGTTCCTGGACGAGGCGCAGCTGGACCGCGTGGGTGCCTTCGCCTATTCGCCGGTGGAAGGTGCCACGGCCAACGCTCTGCCGGACCCGGTGCCGGAAGAAGTGAAACAGGAGCGCCTGGCGCGCTTCATGGAAAAGCAGGCGCAGATTTCCGCTTCGCGCCTGGAAGCCAAGATCGGCACCGTGCAGCAGTGCCTGGTCGATGCCATCGAGGGCGATATCGCCGTGGCCCGTTCGCGCGCCGATGCGCCGGAAATCGACGGCCTGGTGCATATCCAGAACGCCGACCAGGTGGCGCTGCGCGTGGGCGAATTCGTCGACGTGGAGATCACCGAAAGCGACGACCACGATCTGTACGGCGATGCGCTGCCGCCGAGCACGCGCCCGGCGTTCGACCTCAAGGTTCTGTGACAACAGCGATGGCCGCCGACGCCGGCCATCGACGCTTCGTGCCGCCGCCGCGTGCGGCGGTGACCGCAGCGGTCTTCCAGCATCCTCTGTATGCCGGCTTGGCGGCTTTCGCTGACCTGCTGGCCGCACCTGGTTGGCCCGGCGTGCCTGCGCTGGATGCGCGCCTGGTCGTGCCGGGCCTGCAGCTGGTGGAACAGGACGCCGCGCTGCTGGCCGATGGCCTGCACTACGAAACCCGCATTGCCCAAGGCCGCCTCGCCACCCGTGCGCAGAACTGGCATGACCTGTTCAACGCCCTGGTCTGGGCCAGCCAGCGGCCGTTGAAGCGGGCACTCAATCGCCAGCAGTGCCGGCACATCGCCGCGATGGCGCCCGGCCAGCGCAACCGCGCGCAGGCCGCGCTGACCCAGTTCGATGAAACCGGCGTGGTGGTGCGGGTGCGCGACCCTGCGCTGCTTGCTGCGTGGGACGCGCATGACTGGTCGGCACTGTTCGCGCCCGCACCCTGGAAGGCGGGCGCTATCGCGGTGGCGATCGTGTTTGGCCATGCGTTGATGGAGCAGGCACTGCTGCCCGGGCGGCGACTGGTGGGCAAGTGCGTGGTGGTGCGTGGCGATGAAGACAGCGCCTGCATCGAAGCGGTGGTGCAGGCAATCGAACACGGCCAGGCGCTGACTGATCCATTGCAGCTGCGACCGCTGCCGCTGGCCGGCATTCCCGGCTGGCACGGCGTGCAGGACGCCGCCTTCTACGCCGATGTCGATTACTTCCGCCCGCTGCGCGCAGGGCGCCAGTACCCACCGCCGCTGCACATCGCCGGGTAGAGTCGACTGTCAGTCGACTGTTTTTCCTGCAATCTGCATCCACGCATGGCGTGGATCTACTGTCGTTGCTTTTCCTGCAATCTGCGAAAGCCCCGCGCTGCGCGCTAGTCGACTGACAGTCGACTCTACCGGGGCGGGTATTCCACCCCGATCACCGCAAACGTGAACTGCCCGCCGGGCAGCTCCACCGAAAACTCATCGTCGATGCGCTTCTTCAGCAACGCCCGCGCCAGCGGCGAATCAATGCTGATCCAGCCCAGTCCGGCATCGGTCTCGTCCGGGCCGACGATGCGATAACGGCTGGTCTGCCCGCTGTCCACGTTTTCCAGCTCCACCCAGGCGCCGAAGAACACCGCCTGCGGGTCGGTCGGGGTGGTGTCCACCACGCGCAGTGCGTCCAGGCGCTTGGTCAGATAGCGCACCCGGCGGTCGATCTCGCCCAGCTGCTTCTTGCGGTAGGTGTATTCGGCGTTCTCGGAACGATCACCCTCGGCCGCGGCCGCGGCCAGCGCCTTCACCACCTCGGGGCGGCGCACGCGCCACAGCTCATCCAGTTCGGCTTTCAACCGCGCATGGCCGGCGGCGGTGATCAGGGCAGTGCTTTTTTCTGCGGGGGGACGCCAACGGGACATGCAGTACGGATTCTTTTCAGGAGTAAGGAATGGGGTCGGAGCCCTCCCTGGCGGGAGGGATCCGGCCACGGGGTCAGATCCCTTCCGCAGGAAGGGCTCTGACCCCAGCAGCTGAAGCTCAGCGCTTGCCGCCGAAAATGCCGCCCAGCAGCCCGCGCACGATCTGGTTGCCCAGCTTGGTGCCCACGGTGCGGGTGGTCTGCTTGGCCATGGTTTCAATCATGCCCTGGCGGCGCTTGGTGCCGAAGATCGCATCCTTGATCGCCTGGCCGAAGCCGCCTTCCTGCGCCTCGTCCTGTTCGCGGCTGCGTGCGGCCGGGGCCTCGACCTTCTCCACCGCCTTCTGCGCGCGCTGGGCCAGCAGCTCGGCGGCCGATTCGCGGTTCACTGCCGTGTCGTAGCGGGTGCCCACCGGGCTGCCGGCGCGCACCTGCGCGCGTTCGGCCTCGGTCACCGGCCCCATGCGGCAGCGCGGCGGGGCGATCATGGTCTGCTGCACCGGCATCGGCACGCCCTTGTCCTGCAGCGTGGACACCAGCGCCTCGCCGGTGCCGAGCTGGCCCAGCGCCTTGGCCACGTCCAGCTTCGGGTTCGGCACGAAGGTCTCGGCGGCGGTCTTCACCGCCTTCTGGTCGCGCGGGGTGAACGCGCGCAGCGCGTGCTGCACGCGGTTGCCCAGCTGGCCCAGGATGTTGGCCGGCACGTCGTCGGGGAACTGCGAGCAGAAGTACACGCCCACGCCCTTGGAGCGGATCAGCCGCACCACCTGTTCGATGCGCTGCACCAGCGAGGCCGGCGCGTCGTCGAACAGCAGGTGCGCCTCGTCGAAGATGAAGACCAGCTTGGGCTTTTCCAGGTCGCCCACTTCGGGCAGCTGTTCGAACAGCTCGGACAGCAGCCACAGCAGGAAAGTGGAATACAGCTTGGGCTTGAGTACCAGCTGGTCGGCGGCGAGGATGCCGATCACGCCGCGCCCGTCGTGATTGACCCGCATGATGTCGGCCAGCTCCAGCGCCGGCTCACCGAAGAAGCCTTCGCCGCCGTCCTGGGCCAGGCGCAGCAGCGCGCGCTGGATGGCGGCGATCGACTGCGCGCTGACCAGGCCGTACTCGGTGGAAATGTCCTTCCGCTCTTCGGCCACCAGGCCCAGCAGGGCGCGCAGGTCGTCCATGTCCAGCAGCAGCAGGCCGCGGTCGTCGGCCAGCTTGAACACGATGTCCAGCACGCCGGACTGGGTGTCGTTCAATTCCAGGATGCGCGCCAGCAGTGTCGGGCCCATTTCGCTGACGGTGGTGCGTACCGGGTGTCCCAGCTTGCCGTACAGGTCCCATAACACGGTGGGACTGCCTTCCGGGGCGTAGTCGGCCACGCCGATCTGCGCGGCGCGCTGCAGCAGGCTCTCGCTGCCCGTGCCGGGCACCGCCAGGCCGGAGACATCGCCCTTCACATCGGCCAGGAACACCGGCACCCCGCGCCGTGAGAAGCCCTCGGCCAGGGTCATCAGGGTCACCGTCTTGCCGGTGCCGGTGGCGCCGGCCACCAGGCCGTGGCGGTTGCCCAGTTTCGGCAGCAGGGTAACGGCCACATCGTCGGTCATGCCTTTTCCCAGCAGAATCGGATCCATGGTCCAGCCCTTGTGGTGAATGCGGTCAATGTTAACCGGCGGCGGCAGCCGGTCGCCGGCCGGGTTGCCCGGACCTTGGCGGCACCGCTACTCTGCCTGCCTGTTTCGCACACAGTGCCACCAATGCCCGTTCCTGTCCTGATTTCCCGCACCTGGCCGCTGCTGGCCCTGGTTGGCCTGGTTTCCCTGGCGCCCGACGCCCATGCGCAGCGGGTGTCGGCGCGGGACAAGGTGAAAGTGGACGCGCTGCAGCAGCGCATGGCCGCGGCCGAGAAGCGCTATGGCGACGCCCTGCTGCTGGTGGCCAATGCCGATCCCAAGGGCAGCAACGAGGCCGATGCCGCGCTGGAGGACATGGAAGATGTCATCAGCGAATGCGTGAAGCAGAAGGGCTGCCAGATGGGCAGCATGCTGGCCACCTACAAGCGCCTGCTGAAGCGCGATGCCGACGCCGCCAGCGATGATGACGCCACCGCCGACGCCGGCGACCGCCTGGAGGCCGACCCGGACCACGTCGGCCCGTTGGCTGCCGATGTGCCCGAGGCGGCGCGCGCGGCCGCCCTGCTGAACGACAAGCGCCATGCCTTCGACAACATGGTCGAGTACAACCCGGCCGTGCAGGCCGGCATCCGCCGCTGGCTGACCGACATGCGGCCGGCGCTGATGACCACCTACGAAAACTACCAGAACCTGCGCGCGGTGATGTGGCCGGAATGGGAAAAGCGTGGCCTGCCCGAGGCCCTGCTGTTCGGCATCATGGCCAAGGAATCCAATGGCCGCGTGCATGCATCTTCGCGTGCCGGTGCGGCCGGGTTGATGCAGTTCATGCCGGCCACCGGCCGCCGCTTCGGCCTGGGCCCGGATGGCACCGGCTTCGATACCCGCTTCGATGCACGCAGCGCGGCTGAAGCCAGCGCGACGTACATCAACGAGCGCATGCGTGAACTGAACAACAGCGTTGAGCTGTCGCTGGCCGGTTACAACGGCGGTGAAGGCCGCGCCGCACGCGTGGCCCGCGAAAACCCGGGGCAGAGCTTCTGGGTGGACCGCGTGTACAACCAGTTCCCCGGTGAAACCAAGGATTACGTGCCGATGGTGATCGCCGCGGCATGGATCTACCTGCACCCGCAGCAGTACGGCGTGGAATTCCCGAAGATCAACGCGCAGCCGGCCACGGTGCGCCTGGCCCGTTCGACCACCATCTATGAACTGACCATCTGCCTGGGCAGCCACGGCACTCGCGATGGCTACATGCGCGCGCTGCGCAACCTCAACCCGCGCTACGAGGCCGACGGCTGGATTCCGGCCGGCACCCTCATCAATGCCACCACGCGCATCGCCAGCCTTTACCAGCGCAACTGCGTCAGCGGCCCGCGCGCGGACCTGGCGCGCACGCTGATCACCGCCGATCTGAACGCGGCCATCGTGCGCCCCAGCGCGACCACCTACACCGGCAGCGTCGCGGTGGGTGGGCTCGTGCCGGTGGCCGATCCGAACGCGGCCAGCCCGGTGGCCACGACCCCGAGCGCGCCGGTGGCCGCACCGCGTCCGGCCCCCGCGCCGCGCGCCAAGCCGGCACGCAGCTACAAGGTCGGCAAGGGTGACACCCTGGGCCGCATTGCGGCCAAGTTCCAGTGCGACGTGCCGGTGCTGGCCCGCGCCAATGGCCTGAAGGCCCCTTCCTACAGCCTGCGCCAGGGCCAGACCCTGAAGCTGCAGGGCTGCGACAAGTAACTGCCCGGAGACCCCACCGCATGGACCTGCAAGCCACCCGCGACCTGTTCGAGAACCTGCGTGAGAACACCGACTGGGATCTCAGCGTGCCCCTGCTGTGGGGTTACTACTTCGTGCATTCCACCCCCGAGCGCCTGCAGGCGCTGGCAGCCAGCCTGCAGGAGCAGGGCTACACGGTGGTGGACCAGTTCGAGCAGGAGCCGGAAGAGGGCGATGCGCCCTTCCACGTGCTGCACGTCGAGCGCGTCGAGGTGCACGACGAAGCCTCGCTGGACCTGCGCAACCAGGAGCTGGCCGCACTGGCCAGCCAGCTGGGCGTTGAAGACTACGACGGCGTGGACGTCGGCCCGGCCCCGACCCTCCAGTAGCGTCGAGCAAGCTCGACTGCTCGGGTTTTGTAGAGTCGAGCTTGCTCGACTGCCTTGGCATGGCGTCAGTCGAGCAAGCTCGACTCTACGACGGCATTCCCGGCATTCCGGGAATGCCCGGGATTCCGCCGCCCACCACCCTCAGCGCAGCGTTGCCAGCGCCTGGCCCAGCTGCACCGGGCTTTCCGCGCCCAGCTGCGGGGCGAACTCGGCCACGCCCGGCGGCAGCAGCACGATCACCGTCGAACCGTAGTTGAAGCGCGCCATCTCGGCGAAGCGCTCCAGCACGATGCCCTGGCCGCGGTAATCCTTGCGGGTGATGCGGTCGCCGTAGGCGGGAATCTCTTCACCACTCCAGACCGTTTCCACGCCCGACACCAGCAGTGCGCCGACCATCACGCTCACCATCGGGCCGAAGCTGGTGTCGAAATGGCAGACCAGGCGCTCGTTGCGGGCAAACAGGCGCGGCACGCCGTTCACCGCCGCCGGGCCCACGCTGAACAGTCGGCCCGGCACGTGCACGGTTTCGCGCAGGGTGCCGGTCCAGGGCATGTGCACGCGGTGGTAGTCGCGCGGCGACAGGTACACCGTGGCGAACAGACCTTCGTTGTACGGCTTGGCATCTTCAGCGCTGCCCAGCAGTTCGGCGGCGGTGAACGACTGGCCCTTGGCCTGGAAAATGCGGCCGGCCTCGATCTTCCCCAGCTGGCTGATGCGGCCGTCGGCGGGCATCAGCAGGCGGCGCGGATCGGCATCGGCCACGCGCGCGCCCGGCTTCAGTGCACGGGTGAAGAACTGGTTGAAGGTGGCGTAGCTGCGCGGGTCGGGGTTGGCCGCTTCGTCCAGGTTGACGTCGAACTTGCGGGTGACTGTGTCGATCAACCAGCGTGATACGCGCGGATCGTCCGAGTACGCCAGCGAGCGCGCCATCGAAGACAGCAGGCGGTGGGGCAGGGCATACGTCAGGGCGGTGGTCAGGCTCATGGGGCGGATTTCTCGGTCAGCTTCTGCAGGTCGCGGGCAATGGCCGGCGCGTTGAACGGGGGGCGCACCAGGCCGGCAAGGCGGCCCTGCGGGTCAAGCACGGCCAGGCTGGCCGAATGCTCGACGGTGTAATCCTCGGGGTTTTCGTCGAAGTGCTTGCCCGGCACCTTCTGGAACACGAAGCCCAGCGAGGTGGCAAATCGCTCCAGTGAGGGAATGTCGGCGCTGGCGGCCAGGGTGTCCTTGTGGAACCCGTGCACGTACTCGCCCAGGCGGGTGGCGTTGTCACGGTCCGGGTCAACCGAGACGAACAGCACGCGCGGGCGCAGCGTGTCCGGCAGATTCTCCCACTGGTTCTGCGCGCCGGCCAGCTCGGCCAGGGTGGTCGGGCACACGTCCGGGCAGAACGTGAACCCCAGGAACACCAGTGTCCAGTGGCCCTTCAGCTCGCCCGGAATCAGGCGGGTGCCGTCGGACTGGGCCAGGTTGAAGTCGGGCAGGGGGCGCGCCTGCGGGTACAGGGTGATCGCCTCGGTGGCCGGCTGGTTGGCCGCCGGCTTCGGCGCGAACACCTGCTGCGCGGCCAGCAGGCCCAGGCCCGCGGCCAGGGCGATCAGCAGGATGATGCCGACGTTGCGATTGAACATGGGGGCTCCCGCGCGAAGTGGGCCCCATCATACCGGCTGTGGCCGGATCGTTTCCGTCGCAACGGATGCCGGCGCAGGCCGCAAGCCCTATAATCGTGGGCCACTTTGCCCGCAGTACCGCCATGACCGCTGAAACGGCCGCCGAACTCCACACGATCATCGACCTGATCCGCTACGGCACCAGCCGTTTCAACGCCGCGGGCCTGACCTTCGGGCACAGCTACGACAACGCCCTGGACGAGGCCACCCAGCTGGTGCTGCACAGCCTGCACCTGCCGCACGACCTGGGCCCGGCCTACGGCCAGGCGCGCCTGCTGCAGGAAGAAAAGCTGCGCGTGCTGGAGCTGTTCCAGCGCCGCATCGACGAACGCATCCCCGCCGCCTACCTGACCGGCGAGGCCTGGTTTGCCGGGCTCAGCTTCAAGAGCGACAAGCGCGCCCTGGTGCCGCGCTCGCCCATCGCCGAGCTGATCGAGTGCGGCTTCGAACCGTGGCTGGCCGGCCGCGATGTCAGCCGCGCCCTGGACCTGTGCACCGGCTCGGGCTGCATCGCCATTGCCATGGGCCACTACTACCCGAACTGGGAAGTGGATGGCGTGGACCTGAGCGATGACGCCCTGTCGCTGGCCGAAGAGAACAAGGAGCGCCTGCAGGCGCACAACGTCACCCTGCTGAAGTCGGACCTGTTCAACGGCCTGACCGGTCGCCACTACGACCTGATCGTCACCAACCCGCCCTACGTCACCAACGACGAGACCGATGCCCTGCCGCAGGAATACTCCTACGAGCCGGAAATGGGCCTGCGCGCCGGCGACGATGGTCTCGACCTGGTGCTGAAGATCCTGCGCGACGCGCCGCTGCACCTGAGCGAAGACGGCCTGCTGATCTGCGAAGTGGGCGAGTCCGAACAGCACCTGATCAAGCTGCTGCCGGAAGTCGACTTCGCCTGGATCGAATTCAAGGTCGGCCAGATGGGTATCTTCGCGGTCGAATGCCGTGAACTGATCGCCCACAGCGCCCGCATCACCGAACTGGCGGCGCAGCGCCCGTGAGCTCCAATTCGTTCGGCAAGCTGTTCACCGTCACCACGTTCGGCGAATCGCACGGGCCGGCCATCGGCTGCGTGATCGATGGCTGTCCGCCGGGGCTGGCGCTGGATGCGGCCGAATTCGCCCACGACCTGCAGCGCCGTGCCACCGGCAAGAGCCGGCACACCTCGGCGCGGCGCGAGGCCGATGAGGTCGAGATCCTGTCCGGCGTGTACCAGGGCCTGACCACCGGTACCCCTATTGCGCTGCTGATCCGCAACACCGACCAGCGCAGCAAGGATTACGCCAACATCGGCCAGCAGTTCCGTCCGGGCCATGCCGATTACAGCTATTGGCACAAGTACGGCATCCGCGATCCGCGCGGTGGTGGCCGTTCCTCTGCGCGCGAAACCACCATGCGCGTGGCTGCCGGCGTGGTCGCCAAGAAGTGGCTGGCCGAGCGCTTCGGGGTGACCGTGCGGGGCTACCTGTCGCAGTTGGGCGAGATCCGTCCGGCCGGTTTCGACTGGTCGGCGGTGGAAGACAACCCGTTCTTCTGGCCGCACGCCGAACAGGTGCCGCAGCTGGAGGCGTACATGGATGCGCTGCGCAAGTCCGGTGATTCGGTCGGTGCGCGCGTGGACGTGGTGGCCGACAACGTGCCGCCGGGCTGGGGTGAACCCATCTACGGCAAGCTCGATGGCGACCTGGCCGCCGCGCTGATGAGCATCAACGCGGTCAAGGGCGTGGAGATCGGCGACGGTTTCGCCAGCGCCGCGCAGAAGGGTACCGAACACCGCGATCTGCTGACCCCGCAGGGCTTTGCCAGCAACCATGCCGGCGGCATCCTCGGCGGCATTTCCACCGGCCAGCCGGTGGTCGCCTCCATCGTGCTGAAGCCTACGTCCAGCCTGCGCCTGCCGGGTCCGTCACTGGATACCGAAGGCAACGTCGTGGAAGTGGTCACCACCGGCCGTCACGATCCTTGCGTCGGCATCCGCGCCACCCCCATCGCCGAGGCCATGATGGCCCTGGTGCTGATGGACCAGGCGCTGCGCCACCGCGCCCAGTGTGGCGACGTCGGTACCATCACCCCGCGCATTCCCGGGCAGATCGATGGCTGATACGCGGCCGACGGTATGGGTGAGCCAGCCGCTGATCGACGCGGCCATCGCGCCGCTGCGCGATCGCGTGCAGCTGCTCGCCACCGAAACCGTCACCGCCTGGTCGCCGCAGCAGATCGCCGAACAACTGGCCTCGGTCGACGGCGCCATCATCACCCTCAACGAGCGCATCGGCGCGGCCCAGCTGGCCGATGCCGCGCAGCTGCAGGTGATCGCCAACGTCGGCGTGGGCTACAACAACCTGGACGTGGACGCGCTCAGCGCGGCCGGCATCCTGGCCAGCAATACCCCCGATGTGCTGACCGAAACCACGGCCGACATGGGCTTTGCCCTGCTGATGGCCGCCGCGCGTCGCATCACCGAATCCGAGCGCTGGCTGCGCGAGGGCAAGTGGGGGCAGTGGTCGTTCCAGACCATGCTCGGTGCCGATATCCATGGCAGCACCCTGGGCATCCTCGGCATGGGCCGCATCGGCCAGGGCATTGCCCGCCGTGGCGCGCATGGTTTCGGCATGAAGGTGCTGTACCACAACCGTTCGCGCCTGCCGGCCGACACCGAGGCGGCACTGGGTGCGACCTACGTGGACCTGGACACGCTGCTGGCGCAGTCCGACCACCTGGTCACCGTACTGCCGTACACCCCGGCCTCGCACCACATCATCGACGCCGCCGCGCTGGCGAAGATGAAGCCCTCGGCCACCCTGGTGAACATCGCCCGCGGCGGCATCGTCGATGAACTGGCCCTGGTCGATGCCCTGGCCAACGGCCGCCTGGCCGCCGCCGGCCTGGATGTCTATGAGGGCGAGCCGAAGGTGCGCCCGGAACTGCTGGCGCTGCGCAACGTGGTGCTGACCCCGCATATCGGCAGCGCCTCGCTGGCCACGCGCACGGCCATGGTGCAGCTGGCGGTGGACAACCTGCTGGCCGGCCTGGGCCTGTCGGGCAGCCCGGCTGCCATGCCGAGCGCGATCAATGCCGACGCGGCCCTGGCCGCGCGTGCCGTGCTGGGTAAAAAAAGCGGGAAACGATAGGGAACCTCCACGCGCCCCGTCCGAGGAGGTTCCCCGAACCCAGCTGTCGTGCGTGAGTTTTCCCCTTCCCGTTTTTCGTGAGAGTTCCCCCATGAGCAATGCACAACGCAGCTTCCACGTCGCCATCGTCGGCGCCACCGGTGCGGTCGGCGAGACCATGCTGTCCATCCTGGCCGAGCGTGGCTTCCCCGTCGGCACCCTGAGCCTGCTCGCCTCCGAGCGCTCGGCCGGTGGCGAAGTCGAATACGAAGGCCAGAAGATCAAGATCCAGGACCTGGCTACCTTCGATCCCAGCGGCGTTGAAATCGCCCTGTTCTCGGCTGGCGGCAGCGTGTCCAAGGAATATGCACCGAAGTTCGCCGCGGCCGGTGCCGTGGTGATCGACAACTCCTCGGCCTTCCGTTACGACGACGACGTGCCGCTGGTGGTGTCCGAGGTCAACCCGGACCAGATCGGCAACCGTCCGCGCGGCATCATCGCCAACCCGAACTGCTCGACCATGCAGATGCTGGTGGCGCTGGCGCCGCTGCACCGCAAGTACGGCATCGAGCGCATCAACGTGTCCACCTACCAGTCGGTGTCCGGCGGTGGCCGTTCGGCGATGGAAGAGCTGGGCAAGCAGACCGGCCAGCTGCTCAGCTTCCAGGACATCGATCCGCAGCGCTTCCCGGTGCAGATCGCCTTCAACCTGATCCCGCACATCGACGATTTCCAGGACAACGGCTTCACCAAGGAAGAAATGAAGCTGGTCTGGGAAACCCGCAAGATCCTCGGCGACGACAGCATCCTGGTGAACCCGACCGCCGTGCGCGTGCCGGTGTTCTACGGTCATTCCGAATCGGTGGCGATCGAAACCCGCGACAAGGTCACCGTGGCCGAAGCGCGTGCGCTGCTGGAACAGGCGCCGGGCGTGGAAGTGGTGGACCGCCATGAAGCCGGCGGCTATCCGACCCCGGTCACCCATGCCTCGGGCACCGACGCGGTGTACGTCGGCCGCATCCGCGAAGACCTGTCGCACCCGCGCGGCCTGAACCTGTGGATCGTGTCGGACAACGTGCGCAAGGGCGCCGCCCTGAACGCCGTGCAGCTGGCCGAGCTGGTCGCCGCCGAACAGCGCTGACACCTGCTGTCCTGTAGAGCCGGGCCATGCCCGGCTGCTTCTGCCCTTCGTAGAGTCGAGCTTGCTCGACTGCTTCTGCTCGCCTGCGTTCAAGGCAGTCGAGCAAGCTCGACTCTACGGGGCATCGCCGCCACCCGATGGGCGCGTATCGCCCCACCCGATGGGCGCGTATCGTCCCATCCGGTGGGTGCGGCCCGTCCCATCCGGTGGGTGCGGCCCGCCTCAATCGGTGGGTGCGGACCTTGGTCCGCACGCTTTATAGTGTCGCCCATGAATAAACGGGCCAAGGGCGCGCGCCGCCCGCTCACCTATCTTTCCGCAGCACTGCTGGCCCTGGCGAGCAGTTCGGCCATGGCCCTGGGTCTGGGCGACATCCGCGTGCTGTCGCGCCCCGGCCAGCCCTTGCTGGCCGAGATCCCCGTCGTATCGGCCGATCCCTCCGAACTGGAAAACCTGCGGGTGGCGCTGGCCTCGCCGGTCACCTTCGAACGCGTGGGCCTGCAACGGCCGACCGGGCTGGTCAGTGAACTGCAGTTCGAACTGACCACCAATGCGCAGGGCAGGGCAGTGGTGCGGGTGACCTCGCAGACCCCGGTCGAGACCCCGTCGCTGAGTTTCCTGATCGAAGCCGACTGGGGCCAGGGGCGCCTGGTGCGCGA
This sequence comes from Stenotrophomonas sp. YAU14A_MKIMI4_1, assembly GCF_003086855.1. NCBI lineage: Bacteria > Pseudomonadati > Pseudomonadota > Gammaproteobacteria > Lysobacterales > Lysobacteraceae > Stenotrophomonas > Stenotrophomonas sp. YAU14A_MKIMI4_1. The sequence goes on along the minus strand of NZ_CP025998.1, from coordinate 3,049,171 downwards.
ATACTCGGCCCTGGTGGATGCGCCGGCCAGTGCCCTGGCCGTGGCCGAACCGGAAATCGTGGCGCCGGCCGGCATGTTGCCGGACACCATCGTCCGCGACGCCCCGGCACCCACGCCGCCTGCCGCTGCGCCGTCTGCGCCGTTGACACCCGCCAAGGCGCCCACGCGTGCAACTGCGACGGCGGCACCGCGCGCCGCAGCGCCGGCCGCCAATGGCAGCGTGACCGTGCAGCACGGGCAGACCCTTTCGCAGATTGCCGACGCGGTCGCGCGTGGCAACCAGGTCAGCCGTGACCGGGCGATGATCGCCCTGCTGCGCGCCAACCCCGAAGCCTTCATCCGCGGCAACGCCAACCTGCTCAAGCAGGGCGCGGTGCTGCGGGTGCCGGACCAGGCCGCGCTGGCCGCCGTCGATGCGGCCGAAGCGGCGGCCATGCTGCGCGAACACGCGGCGCAGTGGCGGCAGGCACGCACCGTGCCGCAGCCGGCCGGCGCGCCGGCGGCGGTCGCCACTACCGCATCGGCTGCACCGGCCCCCGCCACCGGGGCGCGTCTTGAGATTGCTCCAGCGCTGGCGGCCGATGCCGCCCACGCGGGCACAACGACCGGCACCGCTGCCGGCAGCGAGGGTGACATGCTGGGCAATGAACAACTGCGACAGGCCAAGGAAGACATCGCCACGCGCGATGCCGAGATCGGCGAGTTGAAGCAGCGCGTGGCCGAACTGGAAAAGCTGAAGGACCAGCAGCAGTCGCTGATCGCCCTGAAGGACAACGACCTGGCCGCTGCGCAGCAACGCCTGGAACAGCCGGCGGGCGCAACCAGTGCAGGCACCCCGTGGTACTGGCTGGGGCTGCCGTTGCTGCTGCTCATTGCAGGTGCGGCCTGGCTGATGCGCCGGCGCAAGCCTTCGCCCCTGCCGCCACTGCGCGACGAGAGCGATGCGGCCGCCCTGGCCGCAGCGGTACCGGCCGGTGCAGCGCTGGACACCCTGGCCGAGCAGTCGGCGTGGGCGTCCCCGGCGTCCGGCGATGCCCGCCAGGAGCCGGCGATGCCGGAATGGGCCACCGCGGCCGACACCCACCAGGACGCAGAGGACACCGTCTCCGCGCAGGCCGACGCGTCCGACGCGACCACGCCGCTTGAGGACACCGAAAGCGAACTGCCGGCGGCCGTGGCCACGCCGCCGCAATGGGATGCGCTGGAGCCGGAACCGGAACCGGAAGCACAAGCTGAGGCCGCGCGGCTCGATGCGGTCCCTGCGGAAACCCAGGCCGTGGGCGTACCCGACTACGCCCTGCATGCCGAGCAGCAGCCGCAGTTCCGCGGCGTGTTCGACCTGCCGGCCGAGCCGCACGAAGACCCCGCCGTCGCAGCGTCCGACGCCGCTGATGACGTGGAGGAAGTGCCGGTTGCCGCGCAGCCCGATCCACACGACTGGGCGCCGCGCCCCGGCCAGGAGCGGCTGGAACTGGCCATCGCCTATCTGGACCTGGGCGATGCGCAGACCGCGCGCACCCTGTTGCAGGAAGTGGCCGAGCAGGGCGACGTGCACTGCCAGGCGCAGGCACGTGAACTGCTGGCACGCTTGGATTGATTCCCCATGACGGACACTGCCATGACCCGCGAACGCCGCATCGACTACGTTGAATTCGCCTCCAGCGATCCCGCCGCCAGCCGTGCGTTCTTCGAAGCGGTATTCGGCTGGTCGTTCGTCGATTACGGCAGTGATTACACCGCGTTCGATGATGGCCGCCTGCAGGGCGGCTTCTTCCGCGCAACGCCGCAGCAGGCCAGCACCGGCGCGCCGCTGCTGGTGCTCTACGCCGACCAGTTGCTGCCGGTGCAGAGCGCGGTCCAGCAGGCCGGTGGCCGCATCGTGCGCGAGGTGTTCTCGTTCCCGGGTGGCAGCCGCTTCCAGTTCATCGAACCGGGTGGCAACGAACTGGCGGTCTGGTCCGAGCGCGATCCGGCCTGACCGCACCCCCCAAGGCAAGATCGAGGTAGCACATGCGTTACGCGCTTGGCGTCGAATATGACGGCAGCGATTTCAGGGGCTGGCAGAACCTGGGCGAAGGCGGTCCCAGCGTGCAGGCCAGCCTGGAACAGGCCCTGTCATCGGTTGCCGATGCGCCGCTGCAGGTGGTCTGTGCCGGGCGTACCGACGCCGGCGTACACGGCCAGTGCCAGGTCGTCCATTTCGACACCGATGTCGTGCGCGATCCGCGCGCGTGGATGCTGGGCACCACCACCCGTCTGCCTCGGTCCATTGCGGTGCGCTGGTGCGTACCGGTGGCCGACGATTTCCACGCCCGCTTTTCAGCGCGGGCACGGCGTTACCGCTACCGCCTGCTGAACCGCGAGGTGCGCCCCGCGCTGGAACGGCAGACCCTGAGCTGGGAGCGGCGCGCGCTGGATGCTGGCCTGATGCACCTGGCCGGCCAGGCCCTGCTGGGCGAGAACGACTTCAGCGCCTTCCGTTCGGTGCAGTGCCAGGCCCTGCATGCGCGGCGCGAGCTGCAGTCGCTGCAGGTCAGCCGCCAGGGCGAGGTGATCGAGGTAGCGGTGCAGGGCAATGCATTCCTTCATCACATGGTTCGCAATATCGTCGGTTCGCTGATCCTGGTCGGCAGCGGCGAAAAACCAGTGGAATGGATCGCCGAACTGCTGGCCGGACGCGACCGCACCGTGGCCGGGCCCACCGCTCCCCCGCAGGGACTGGTGTTCCTGGGGCCACTGTACCCCGACAACTGGCACCTGCCCGCCGAGGTCACTCTATGAGCCGCTCGTACTACCGCACCCGCATCAAGTTCTGTGGCATGACCCGCGCCGGCGACGTGCGCCTGGCCGGTGAACTGGGCGTCGATGCGGTGGGGTTCATCTTCGCCCGAGAAAGCAGCCGCCGCGTGGCCCCGGCCGAAGCCCGGGCGATGCGCCAGGCGATCGCGCCGATGGTCGATGTGGTGGCCTTGTTCCGCAACAACAGCAAGGAAGAGGTGCGCGAGGTGCTGCGCACGGTGCGACCGACCCTGCTGCAGTTCCACGGCGAGGAAGACGAAAGCTTCTGCCGCAGCTTCAACATGCCCTATCTGAAGGCCATTGCCATGGGCGGTCGTGAGGAGGTCAACGCTCGCACGCTGCAACTGCGTTACCCCAGTGCGGCCGGCTTCCTGTTCGACAGCCATGCGCCCGGTGGCGGCGGCGGCACCGGCGTGGCCTTCGACTGGGCGCGCATCCCCACCGGCCTGCACCGTCCGTTCCTGCTGGCCGGCGGCCTGACCCCGGAGAACGTGAAGGAAGCCGTGCTGGCGACCCTGCCCTGGGGCGTGGACGTATCCAGCGGCATCGAAGTCGAGCCGGGCATCAAGGACGGCTACAAGATGCGTACCTTCGTGGAAGAAGTCCGCAGCGCCGACTGCACCGTGCTGGATTGACCGCCACGGGGCGGGGGCGGCCGCAATGGCCGCTGCCCCGCGTCTTCACATTTGTCCCTGCACGTCCTCTTCACATAGGATAAAAGGGAACGCTGCGGCCATGAGGGCCGCGGCGGGGATCGACGGGGCCGCCACCGGCGGTGTCCGAACGGGCGTATCGCGCCCACAGCCCTGGAAGGCAAGCGATGCAGGAGTTCCTGACCGTAGTGTTTGGTTACCCGACCCTGCCGTACAGCGTGGTGCTGTCGGTGGCGCTGGTGTATTGGGGGCTTGCCGCCTTTGGCCTGGTCGATGACGGGTTTGGCGATCTCGGCGCCGATGGCGCGCTCGACGGTGGCACCGATCTGCATGGCCTGTCGGCCCTGCTGCAGCGCTTCGGCCTGGGCGGGGTGCCGGTCATGGTGGTGGTCACCCTGCTTGCCCTGTTCGGCTGGGTACTGACCTATTTCGTCCATCTCTATCTGCTGCTGCCGCTGCCGGACCTGCTGCGCTGGTCCATCGGCACCGGCTTCGCCCTGCTGGCACCGCTGCCGGCGGTGCCACTCACCGCCCTGCTGCTGCGCCCGATCCGCCGCTTCCTGCTGCGCCTGCGGCCGGTGCCGCAGGCCTCGCTGCTGGGCCGCATCGGCGTGGTGGCCTCGCCCAGGGTGGACGCACGCAACGGCCACGCCACCGTCGATGACGGCGGTGCCGGGCTGGTCCTGCAGGTGCGCAGCGACATCGAACTGCAGCGTGGCGAGCGCATCGTGCTGGTCGAGCACGTGGCCGAACAGCATTACTACCGGGTGGTCCGCGCCGATGCGGTCGCCCTCGATTTCCAGGACAACCTGCTTCCGGGCAACAAGGAGAATCACCCATGAGTTTCAGTGGCGCGGCCCCGTTCCTGATCATCCTGATCACCGTCGTGGTGGGCCTGCTTGGCCTGGCGGGTCTGTTCAAGGCGTTCTACCGCAAGGTTGACCAGGGCGTGGCCCTGATCGTCAACGACATGAGCTCCACGCCCAAGGTGCACTTCACCGGCGCGCTCATCATTCCGGTGTTGTACCGCGCCGAACTGATGCGCATCAGCCTGATCACCCTGCAGATCGACCGCCGTGGCAAGGAAGGCCTGATCTGCCGCGACAACATGCGCGCCGACATCGCCGTGGCCTTCTACCTGCGGGTGAACGAGACCCAGGCCGATGTGCTGCGCGTGGCCAAGGCCATCGGCGCCGACCGTGCCTCGGACAAGCACGCCGTGGACGAACTGTTCAATGCCAAGTTCTCCGAGGCGCTGAAGACGGTGGGCAAGAAGTTCGACTTCACCGAACTGTTCGAAAAGCGCCAGGAATTCCGCGACGAGATCATCGCGGTGATCGGCAACGATCTGAACGGCTATGTGCTGGAAGACGTGGCCATCGATTATCTGGAGCAGACGCCGAAGGCGCTGCTGGACCAGTTCAACATCCTCGACGCGCAGGGCATCCGCAAGATCACCGAGCTGACCGCCGCGCAGAACGTGGTGACCAACGAGCTGGAGCAGAACGAAAAGCTCGCCATCACCAAGAAGAACGTGGAAGCGCGCGAAGCACTGCTGGCCCTGGAACGCCAGCAGGCCGAGGCCGAGGCGCGGCAGAAGCGCGAGATCGAAACCATCCGTGCACGCGAGGAAGCCGAGACGGCCAAGGTGCAGGAAGAGCAGCGCCAGCTGTCCGAGAACGCGCGTATCGAAGCACAGCAGCTGATCGAGATCCGCGACCAGAACCGCCTGCGCGAAGTGGAAGTGGCCGAGCAGAACCGCCAGCGCGCGGTGGCCATCGAAGCCGAGCGCGTGGAGCGCGCCCGCCAGCTGGAGCAGGTCACCACCGACCGCGAAGTGCAGCTGCAGGGCGTGGAGCGTGACAAGGTGGTCGAGCAGGGCAAGATGGACGTGGCCAACATCACCCGCGAACGCATCTCCATCGACAAGACCGTGGCCCAGGAAGAAGAACGCATCAAGGAAGTGCGCGAAGTCTCCGAAGCCGACCGCCAGAAGCAGGTGCTGATCCTGGAAGCCGAAGCCAAGGCGCAGGAAGCGCTGGTGCGCGAAGTGAAGGAAGCGCAGGCGCGCGAAACCGCCTCCAAGCACCGCGCGGTGGAACTGACCACCCTGGCCCAGGCCGAGCACGAAGCAGCCGGCAAGCAGGCCGAGGCCAAGCGCCTGCTGGCCGATGCGTTCCGCGCCGAACAGGCCGCGCCGGGCCTGGCCGAAGCGCAGGTGCGAGAAGCCTCGGCGCTGGCCATCGAGAAGGTCGGCATTGCCGAGGCCCGCGTGATCGAGGCCAAGGCCGATGCCACCCTGAAGCAGGGCAGCAACGAAGCACGCGTGCTGGCCGAGACGCTGCAGGCACAGGCGCAGGGCGAAGAGAAGATGGGCCTGGCCCGTGCCACCGCCACCGAATCGCTGGGCAATGCCGAAGCCGGCGTGGTGCAGAAGAAGCTGCTGGCCGAGGCCGAAGGCCTGGTGCGCAAGTTCGAGGCCATCGCTTCGCTCAGCGACCAGGCACGTGGCCACGAAGAGTTCCGCATGATGCTGGACAACAGCCTGAAGCAGGCGTTGGCGTCGATCGAGGCAGGCAAGGAAGTCTCGCGCGAGAACGCCAACGTCATCGCCAGCGCCCTGCGCAACGCCGACATCGATCTGGTCGGCGGCGACGGCGGCATGTTCGAGAACCTGGTCAAGGCGGTCTCGCTGGGCAAGTCGATCGAAGGCTTCGCCGGCAAGAGCCCGATCGTGCAGGAGCTGATGCAGCGCTACCTGGGCGTGGCCGTGGCCGAACCGGCAGCGCGGCAGATCGCCGAGGACGCCGACGCGGTGCCGACCGTGTCGGCCACCTTGGTCGACAGCGCCCGTTGATGCACCGTGCGGTGGCCGTCCTGGCCACCGCACGTCCACGATGGCCGCCGCAGCGGCCGTCCATCCGTGAGCGGGAAGCCTGCTGATGTCCGAAACGAATTCAACCGCCGACAGCGCCACCGCGGCGGCGGCCGACACCGTCGACCAGGCCGTGGCCCAGGGCGGTGCCTACGAAGTGCTGCGCCGCCGCCTGGTGGAACAGGGCCAGCGTCTGCAGGCCCTGGCCGACACCCTGAACCGCCAGCGCCTGGCCGAGTTCGGCGACAGCCGCCTGGAGGTGGTCGGTCGCTTCCGCATCCGCAGCGAGAACAACTGCGTCGGCCGCGACATCGTGCAGGTCGGCCCCGATCGCCTGCTGTTCGGCTACAACGTGTTCATCGGGCTGAAGACCCAGACCCGCATCGAGGATGTGTTCGGTCTGTACCGCCTGGTGCAGGGTCCCGATGGCTACGACGTGGCTGCGCTGGAGCTGAAGGGCAGCTTCCTCGACCAGCCCGGCTTCGTGCACGACTTCAACGAACTCTATGCCTACTACAAGCACGCGCGCCTGCTGCAGCTGATCGTGGTGGGCGACAAGCTGCTGGCCTCGTTCCAGATCGGCGAACGCAGCAGCGATGTGCGCGTGTTCCGCTGGGCGCTGTCGCGCGATGGCGAACTGACCTACCTCGATGCGCGCGGCGAGCGTGACATCGCCCTGCCGCCGCCGTTCGATTTCGAATGGACCAAGGCCACCCGCGACCTGGCGGTGAACGGCCGCCATTCGCACCTGAACATCCTCGACACCCTGTTCGTGGAAACCACCGGTGGCGACCTCACCATCAAGGTGGAAAACAACACCGAGACCGGGCAGGGCATCTACAGCGAGCCGGTGGAAGACAGCACCCAGTCGCTGGACGATGCGCAGTTCGAGTTCGCCCGGGTCGGCTCGCTGCTGCTGCTGAAGGTGCTGCCGTACCGCGAAACGGTCTGGCGCGGCCTGATCTACAACACGCTCACCGGCGCCATCGTGCGCAACGATGCCATCGTGCAGGCCTGCGTGCAGCTGCCCGAAGACCACGGCGTGATCTTCCCCGGCGGCTATTACCTGCAGGGCGGCGAGCACAAGGCCTTCGATGCCTCCATGGCCGGCATGCAGTTCAAGCGCAGCATCCGTTCGCCCAACGGCGAGGACGTGCTGTACATCTTCTACGAGCGCGAAGGCGGCCGCTCGGCCCTGTTCGTGTACAACACCATCCAGCGCGTGCTGCAGAACCCGGTGTTCGGCCACGGCTACGCGTTCATGCAGGATGGGCGCATGGTGCTGTTCAACGCCGAAGGCACCGAACCCACCCGCATCCATCCAATGCAGGTCTGGCAGACGCCCTTCAGCAGTGACGAATTCGCTGCCAGCCGGCCGCCGGGCAACACCTTCATGGGCCGCATCGGCAACGCCGAACTGGTGCGTGGCATCTCCAACCTGTTCAACCTGGCCCGCGAGATCGACGGCCAGGACGTGTCGGTGCAGCGCTACCAACGCCTGGTGGCCGATACCCGCCGCCTGTTCGACGCCCACCACTGGCTGGGTGACGAGGCCTGCGACGGCGCCGAGGCCCTGCTGCGGCAGATCAGTGCCACCGGCGAGTCGGTGCTGGACGAATACGAGAAAGTACAGTCGATCCGCCAGCAGTCGGCGCAGGCCATGGCCGAGGCGGAAGCCGCCTACAAGGCGCTGCTGGGCCGCCTGCAGCCGGAGAACTGGAACGAGGTGCAGGCCTTCGTTGAGGCGCTGAACGCGATCACCGCGCTGCGCGGCCGCCTGCTGACCCTGCGTGAACTGCGCTACATCGATACCGACCGCATCGAAGCGATGGGCGCCGAACTGGTGCAGGCCCACGAGCGGGTGGGTGCGGCTACCGGCAGCTTCCTTGCCGGCGATGCGGCCCTGGCACCGCTGGCCGCGCGCCTGCAGGCGCTGGATGAAGCGGCCCAGCAGGCCGCCAGTGCGCGCCAGCTGGACGAACAGTTGCAAGGGCTGCGTGACATGGCGGCCGACCTGGACATGCTGTCGCAGCTGATGGCGGGCCTGAAGGTGGACGACGCCACCGCACGCACGCGCGTGGTGGAAGCCATTTCCACCCTGTATGGCCGCCTGAACCAGGCCCGCGCGCGTGCCGAACAGCGCAGGAAGACCCTGGGCAGCGCCGAATCGGTGGCGCAGTTCGCCGCGCAGTTCGCCCTGTTCTCGCAATCGATCACCAGTGCGCTGGCCATGGCCAGCGATCCGGAAAAGGCCGACGACCAGCTGTCGCGCCTGCTGGTGCAGCTGGAAGAACTGGAAAGCCAGTTCGGCGAGCACGAGCAGTTCCTCGGCGACATCCTCAGCAAGCGCGAAGAGCTGGTGGAAGCCTTCGACACGCACAAACAGGCGCTGCTGGATGACCGCCAGCGCAAGGCGCGCTCGGTGCTCGATGCGGCCAACCGCATCCTCGACGGCCTGGCCAAGCGCACCGAACGCTTCGCCAGCGCCGACGAACTGAATGCCTTCTTCGCCGGCGACCCGCTGATCCTCAAGCTGCGCGAACTGGCCGAGCGCCTGCGTGCGCTGCGCGACAATGTGAAGGCCGACGATATCGAGGCGCGCCTGAAGGGCGTGCGCGACCAGGCCGTGCGCCAGTTGCGTGACCGCAGCGATCTGTACGAAGCCGGCGGCAATGTGGTGCGACTTGGGCCGCGCCATCGCTTCAGCGTGAACACCCAGGCATTGGACCTGACCCTGCTGCCGCGCGGCGACACCCTGGCCATCCATCTCACCGGCACCGACTTCCTGGAAACCCTGCACGACCCGGAACTGGACGCGCTGAAGCCGTTCTGGCCGGTCACCCTGGATTCGGAATCCGACGCGATCTACCGCGGCGAATATCTGGCCGGTTGCCTGCTGCGTGCCGCCGAAGAAGGGCGCGACGGCCTGGATCTGCCGCAGCTGCTGCACGATGCCGCCGAACCGGATGCGCTGGACCAGCGTGTGCGCGCGTTCGCAGCGCCGCGCTACCGCGAAGGCTACGAACGCGGCATCCACGACCACGACGCCGCGCTGATCCTGCGTGCGCTGCTGCCGCTGCAGCAGGCCGCCGGGCCGCTGCGGCATGCGCCGCGCGTGCGCGCGCTGGCCTTGTTGTTCTGGGCCGCGCAGCAGCGCGAGGATGCCGTGGCGCAGTGGCCCAGCCGCCAGGCCGGCGCCGACACCATTGCCCGTCTGTTCGGTTCGGACGAAGGGCGGCTGGCGCTGCGCGCGGAAATCGCGCAGGCGCTGCATGACCACGCACAGGCACACGGCCTTGCGTTCGACGCCGACATGGCCGCCGATGCCGCGGCCTACCTGGCCGATGAGCTGCACAATGGCGAGCCGGTGTTCAGCATCAGCCGCCACGCCCAGGCCCTGCTGGACGCGCTGTCCCAACAGTTGGAGCAGGCCGGCCAGCGCGATGCGTTCGAGCGCGCGCTGCAGCGCAGCCAGGACCCGCTGGCTACGCGCTGGGCACTGGCCGGGCAGTGGCTGCGTGCCTTGGCCGGGCTGCCGGCGCAGGCCGCCCATGCCGGTTATGTCGACGAAGCCGCGGCACTGCTGCTGGTACAGCGGCAACTGCGCACGCGTGCCAGCGAGGCCATCCTGCGCGCCGAAGTGAAGGGGCTGCTGGGCGAGCATCCGCGCATCCACGGCGGCACCCTGGTGCTGACCCTGGACGATTTCCAGTCGCGCCTGCAGCACCACCTGCAGCGCTTCGTGCCGTCCTTCCACGCCTACCAGAGCGTGCGCCAGGGCATCATCACCCGCGAACGCGACACCCTGCGCCTGTCTGAGTTCAAGCCGCGGCCGCTGTCCTCGTTCGTGCGCAACAAGCTCATCAACGACGTCTACCTGGGCGTGATCGGCGACAACCTGGCCAAGCAGATGGGCACGGTGGGCGAGAACAAGCGCAGCGACCTGATGGGCCTGCTGATGATGATTTCGCCCCCCGGCTACGGCAAGACCACGTTGATGGAATACGTGGCGCACCGTCTGGGACTGGTCTTCATGAAGATCAACGGGCCGGCGCTGGGCCATGAGGTGCGCTCGCTGGATCCGCAGCAGGCGCCCGATGCCACCTCGCGGCAGGAGCTGGAAAAGCTGAACCTGGCGCTGGAAATGGGCAACAACACCATGCTGTATGTCGATGACATCCAGCACACCCATCCCGAGTTCCTGCAGAAGTTCATTTCACTGTGCGACGGCACGCGCCGCATCGAAGGCGTGTGGCGTGGCAGGACGCGCACCTATGACATGCGCGGCAAGAAGTTCTGCGTGGTGATGGCAGGCAACCCGTACACCGAGTCCGGCGAAGTGTTCAAGATTCCGGACATGCTGGCCAACCGCGCCGACATCTACAACCTGGGCGATGTGCTGGGTGGCATGGAAGCGGCGTTCACCCTGAGCTACATCGAGAACAGCCTCACCTCCAACCCGGTGCTGGCGCCGCTGGCCACCCGCGACATGGCCGATCTGTACCTGCTGGTTGATCGGGCGATGGGCAAGGACGTGTCCACCAACGGTCTCAGCCATGCCTACAGCGGGGCCGAGGTGAACGAGATCACCGCCACCCTGCAGCGCATGCTGCGGGTGCGCGACGTGGTCTACCGGGTCAACCAGCAGTACATCGCCAGTGCCGCGCAGGATGACCGCTACCGCACCGAGCCGCCGTTCCGGCTGCAGGGCAGCTACCGCAACATGAACAAGCTGGCCGAGAAGATTTCGCCGGTGATGAACGAGGACGAGCTGCAGCAGCTGGTTTCCGACCACTACCTGGGCGAGGCGCAGCTGCTGACCACCGGTGCCGAAGAGAACCTGTTGAAGCTGGCCGAACTGCGTGGCGTGCTGGATGACGCGCAGGCGCAGCGCTGGGCGCAGATCAAGCGCGATTTCCTGCGCAACAAGGCCATGGGCGCCGACGAAGGGGATGTGGGTGGGCGGGTGGTGGCGCAGTTGGCCGACATCGCCAGCGCGCTGCAGCTGCCGCCGCCAGCGCCCGCGCAGGCCCCGGCGGCGCCCGCCGATCCGGCACCGTGGCCAGCATTGCTGGAGGCGCTGCACCGCTTGGCCGAGGCGCGCCCCGCGCCTGCGCCAACCAACGCGCCAACGGCCGCGCCGGCCGTGGTGCAGGCCGCACCGCTGGCCGAAGACCTGCAGGCCGGTCTGGCACCGCTGCTGCAGGTACTGGTGTCCTCGCAGGAACAGCAGGTGCAGCTGTCGCAGACCCTGGCGGCCTTTGCCGGCTGGGCGCGGCAGCAGGTGCAGGCCGAACCGGTGGCCGACCTGCGCCGGCGCCCGCGCGTACGCCGCGCGTCCACGCCGGAAGAACGCGCGTTGGACGAAGCCCTGATGCGCCACTTCTATGGTGAATCGCTGCCACCGGAAAGCGGTGCCGACGATACGCCGCGGCCACCGCCGCTGCCGTGAGCCAGCCCCTGCCCACGCCGCAGTTGCCGGCCAGCGCCGATGCCACGGCGCTGGCCGACTATGGCGCGCCGCTGCTGCGTGCGCTGCAGGCCGGCGAGCCGATACTCGCCGTCGGTGATGCACACGGCCTGGTGCAGGCGCTGGCGCGCATCGCACTGGCGGTACAGGGCGCCGATCCGGCGCGGCTGCGACGCCAGGAAAGCTGGTGGGGCAGGTTGCTGGGCCGCGACGTCACCCGCCAGGCGCAGGCGCAGGCACTGCAGTCGCAATTGGGGGTGCTGGTGCTGCAGGCGCGCGAACAGGCGCAGCGCCTGCAGGGGCACCTGCAGCAGCGCCAGGCCGCCATCGCCCACGCCCAGACCGCTGCACAGGCACTGCAGCACTGGGCCGATGCCGCGCAGCCATTGCTGGCGACGCTGCCCGCACACGCGCAGGCCGGGCTGGCCGCGCGCGTGGACCACCTGCAGCGCCTGTCGGCCCTGCGCGCGCTGGATGCAGGGCAATGGCAACTGTTGAACGAGCAGGACCAGGCGCTGCTGCAGCGATTTGCCCACATCCACGACACCCTGCTGCCGGCCTGGCGGCAGGCCGCACTGGCCGGCCAGGCCCAGGCCCGTGCCGTGCAGGCCGCACAGGCCGCCGACCTGCAGGCCCAGATCGACCACGAAGTGGCCGCCGCTCAGGCTAGACTGCGCTGAGCCGGCCGCCGCTGCCGCTTACCCATCTGCAAGGAGACTGCCCGATGACCCAGGACAGCCACATCAACGGCGGCCTCGTGCCGAGCGCCGCCACCCCCGCCACGATCGATGAAAGCACGCTGCAGGCCCTGGGCCTGGTGGCGGACGACCTGCCGCGCATCGCGCAGATCCGCCAGGAACTGGACGACCTGCGCCCCGGCAACCTGCAGGTGTTCGGTCGTGAAGCCGCCACCCGCACCGCGGCGTTCTCCAGCCAGCTGCTGGACCAGGTGCGCAACCGCGATCTGGATGCCAGTGGCGAGAAACTGGGCGAAGTCGTGCGCATCGCGCGCAGCCTGAAGCTGGATGGCTTCGCCCAGCGATCAAAGGTGCCGATCATCGGCGGCCTGATCGACCGCCTGCGTGCGTCCAAGGGCGAGCTGGTGCAGAAGTTCAGCGACACCAATGCGCAGATTGAACAGCTGCTGGGCGATGTCGGCGCGCAGCAGACGCTGATGGGCAAGCGCGTGGGCGAGTTTGACCGCATGCACGACATCGTGCGCGAAGAACGCCATGCGTTGGGCCTGTACGCCGCCGCCGGCAAGCAGCGGCTGGCCGAGCTGCAGGCCGAACAGCTGGCCGGGCAGGGCACTGACGACCCGCAGCAGCGCATCCGCCAGAGCGAGATCGACAACGCGATCCGCCTGATCGAAAAGCGCGTGTCCGACCTGCTGCTGATGCAGCATGCCGCCGACCAGTCGCTGCCGATGATCCGCCTGATCCAGGCCAACGCGCTGCAGCTGATCGAGAAGTTCAACACGGTGCGCGAGATCACCATCCCGTCGTGGAAGCGCCAGTTCGCGATCCAGCTCTCGCTGGGCGAACAGAAGAACGCCGCGGAACTGGCCACCTCGATCGACGATGCCACCAACGAGCTGATGCGCCGCAATGCCGACCTGCTGCGCCAGGCCTCGGTGGATGCCGCGCGCAGCAACCAGCGTGGCGTGATCGATGTGGCCACCCTGCGCCACGTACACGACCAGTTGATCGCCACCGTGGAAGAAGTGCGCAGCATCCATCGCGAAGGCATGCAGCAGCGCCAGCAGGCCGAAGTGGAACTGTCGCGCCTGCGCGAAGACCTGCAGCAGCGCCTGGCCGCGCCGACCGCGCCCTGACGTCGAGCCCGCTCGACTGCCGTCGCGCTCTACCGTCGACCTCGTTCGACTGCGGCCGCGCCCTACCGTCGAACTCGTTCGACTGCCTTGGCCGTAGAGTCGAGCTTGCTCGACTGCCTTGGCTCTGCCTTCGCTCCAGTCGAGCAAGCTCGACTCTACGATCGGGAGCAGTCGAGCATGCTCGACTGCCTTGGCTCTGCCTTCGCTCCAGTCGAGCAAGCTCGACTCTACGATCTGGAGCAGTCGAGCAAGCTCGACTCTACGATCTGGAGCAGTCGAGCAAGCTTGTATGTTCCCGCCGGCTCCTACGAGGTATGTAGGAGCCAGGGTGGAGGGACCGTCAAGCAAGCATCTGCGGAGTCGAGCCGACAGACGAGTCGAGCGATCCCCATCCCGCCCAGAAAGCTGGCCAGAATCGCGTGGGGCGTCTTCAAGAGCGGCCGGGATTTCGACCCGAGCATGCTGAAAGTGGGTGAAGCCTGCTTCCAGCAGACTTGACCACGAACATAGGATCTCGACTCTACGATCTGGAGCAGTCGAGCAAGCTCGACTCTACGATCTGGAGCAGTCGAGCAAGCTCGACTCTACGGCCAAGGCAGTCGAGCAAGCTCGACTCTACAGTTGCTGCATGGCCCACTCGGCCAGCGCTTCCACGCGCGGGTCAACTGGACCGTCCGGCCAGGCCAGCACCCAGAACCCGCCGGTTGCTGAGAACCCCCACGGGGCAATCAGTCGCCCGGCGGCCAGGTCTTCGGCTACCAGCGGTTCCGGCGCGATCGCCGGGCCCAGCCCAGCCACCGCTGCTTCCAGCAGGTAATACAGATGTTCGAAGCCGGTGCCGAACTGCAACTGGTCCGCATCCAGCCCATGTGACCGCGCCCAGCCCGGCCACGCCTGCGGGCGCGAATGGGTGTGCAGCACGCGTTCGAGCAGCAGGGCCGACGGCGCGGCATGGCGCAGGCGCTGCGCGGCCGGGTGCGAAGGCGCCACCACCACACCCACCCGTTCCGGCGCCAGTTCGCGTACCTGCCAGCCGCGCGGCCAGGGCCCTTCGGCCAGCAGCAGCACCGCGTCCAGTGCCGCCTGCGCCTCGGTGAAGGCTCCATCCAGTGCCGACCATTGCAGGTTCACCCCGGGCAGCGCCGCCTGCAGCGCGGGCAGCCGCGGAATCATCCAGCGCGCCAGCACGCTGCCGCTGCAGCCGAGTACCAGGGCAGGGGAGGCGGCGGGCCGGCGCAGTTCGCGCACGCAGCGTTCGATGCCGGCAAATGCCTCGCCGCACGCCGCCTGCAGGCGCTGACCGGCCTCGGTCAGGCGCAGGCCGCGCCCGGAGCGCTGGAACAGCGCCAGACCCAGGTGGTCTTCCAGCAGTTTCAACTGCCGGCTCACCGCACCATGGGTCACATGCAGGGCCTGCGCAGCGCGGCCCACCCCGCCCAGGCGGGCGGTGGCTTCGAAGGCGCGCAGGGCGTTGAGCGGCGGCAGCAGGGAGGTGCTCATGTGAGATTTCCTGACAGTACACGCCAGATAATATCGATATTCCGGTCAGGATCCGTGCGCTAGAGTATCCACCTGTCTCGAACCAGCGGTCGCTTCCATGTCTGCCTCCCCCATTGCCGACTACCACGCCTTCCCGGATGCCCAGGGCCACTTCGGCCGCTACGGCGGCAGCTTCGTTGCCGAAACCCTGGTCGGCCCGCTGCAGGAACTGGCCCAGGCCTACGACCAGGCCCGCCAGGACCCGGAATTCCAGCGTGCCTACGACCGCGATCTGGCCCATTACGTGGGCCGGCCCAGCCCGATCTACCACGCCCAGCGCCTGAGCGACCACGTCGGCGGTGCGCAGATCCTGCTCAAGCGCGAAGACCTGAACCACACCGGCGCGCACAAGATCAACAACACCATCGGCCAGGCGCTGCTGGCCGCGCGCATGGGCAAGAAGCGCATCATTGCCGAGACCGGTGCCGGCCAGCACGGCGTGGCCAGTGCCACCGTCGCCGCGCGCCTGGGCCTGGAATGCGTGGTCTACATGGGTGCCACCGACATCGAGCGGCAGAAGATCAACGTCTACCGCATGAAGCTGCTGGGCGCCACCGTGGTGCCGGTCACCTCCGGTTCGGCCACGCTGAAGGATGCACTCAACGAAGCCATGCGCGACTGGGTGACCAACGTGCAGGACACCTTCTACATCATCGGCACCGTGGCCGGCCCCGATCCGTACCCGCGCATGGTGCGTGACTTCAACGCCATCGTCGGCCGCGAGGCGCGCGAGCAGATGCTGGCCGAATACGGCCGCCTGCCGGACGCGATCACCGCCTGCGTGGGCGGCGGCAGCAATGCCATCGGCCTGTTCCATGCGTTCCTCAACGATCGCCAGGTCGAGATCGTCGGTGCCGAAGCCGCCGGCGACGGCATCCATACCGGCCGCCACGCCGCGTCCATCGCTGCCGGCCGCCCGGGCGTGCTGCACGGCAACCGCACCTATGTGCTGTGCGACGATGATGGCCAGATCATCGAAACCCATTCGGTGTCGGCCGGCCTGGATTACCCCGGCGTCGGTCCGGAGCACGCGTTCCTGGCCGACAGTGGCCGCGCGCGCTATCTGGGCATCACCGATGAAGAAGCGCTGCAGGCGTTCCACCTGCTGGCGCACACCGAGGGCATCCTGCCGGCACTGGAATCCAGCCATGCGCTGGCGCAGGCGATCAAGCTGGCGCGCGAGCGCCCGCGCGACCAGATCGTGCTGTGCAATCTGTCCGGTCGTGGCGACAAGGATGTGCACACCATTGCGGCGCGCGAGGGTCTGGTGCTGTGAACGGCGTGCTGCGCCATGGCGGCGTGCTGGCGCTGGCCGTCGGCCTGGGCGGCTGCGCGCCACCCGAGCCGCCGGTGCTGGCGCCGGCAGCGGCCACCCCGGCGGCGATCGCCGCCGCGCAGCACCCGGCCAGCAACGATGACGACCTGGCGCATCGCCCCATCGATGACGCCCCCGCTCCTGCGCCCATTGCCGCGCCGGCCGCAGACGAAGCACCTGCGGTGGTGTCGGTCGCGTTGGACCATGCCGGTGATGTGCTGGTCGGCCAGCGCTTCAGCGAGCTGCAGGGGGAGAGCGAATGGCACTCCGCCGGCCTGCACGAAGCCACCCAGGGGCGCTGCGAGTACTACGAGCGTGGTCTGTTGCCCGAAGGGGTGTCGATGCTGGTGCAGGACGACGATGTGGTGCGCTTCGACCTGGCGCCCATCGATGATTCCGGCCAGGTCGTGCTGCAGCCCGGCCCGTTCGGGCTGCACCTGGACATGCCCCGTGCGCAGGCCCTGCAGCGGCTGCCCGCCGGCACCAGCGCCCAGCCTTACGGGGCCGATGCGGAAGCCGGCGAAAGCCTGCTCTGGCAGGACCCGGGGTCGGACCTGGCGATCCGCGTGGAGATCGTCGATGGCGTGGTATCGAGGATGTACTGGGGCGCCAGTGGCGCCGTTGAATTGATTGAAGGATGTAGCTGAAATGTCCGTTGAACGTATCGATGCCTGCTTTGCCCGCCTGCGTGCCGCCGGCCGCAAGGCACTCATTCCCTTCATTACCGCCGGTGACCCGTCGCTGGAAGCCACCGTGCCGGTCATGCATGCGCTGGTCGAGGCCGGTGCCGATGTGATCGAGCTGGGCGTGCCGTTCTCCGACCCGATGGCCGACGGCCCGACCATCCAGCGCAGCTCGGAACGCGCGCTGGCGCGTGGCGCAGGCAGCCGTTACGTACTGCAGGCAGTGGCCGAGTTCCGCCAGCGTGACACGCAGACGCCGGTGGTGCTGATGGGCTACCTGAACCCGGTGGAGATCCACGGTTACGCGGCGTTCGCGCAGGCGGCCGTGCAGGCCGGCGTGGATGGCGTGCTGCTGGTCGACCTGCCGCCGGAAGAGGCCGGCGAGGCGAAGCAGGCCTTCGATGCGGCCGGGTTGGCGCTGGTGCTGCTGGCCTCGCCCACCACCAGCGATGCGCGCGCGCAGACCCTGCTGTCGCTGGCACGCGGCTATCTGTACTACGTCAGCTTCGCCGGTGTCACCGGTGCCTCCGAGCGCCTGGACAGCCAGGCAGCAAGTGTGCGCCTGCAGGCCCTGCGCGCCGGGGCGACGGTGCCGGTGGTGGCCGGCTTCGGCATCAAGGATGCCGCCAGTGCCGCGGCCATGGCCGTGCAGGCCGACGGCGTGGTGGTCGGCAGTGCGCTGGTGGCAGCGTTGGCCGATGCCGCCTCGCCGGAACAGGCGGCGCAGCAGGCGCATGCGTTCCTGGCCCCGCTGCGGCAGGCCCTGGACGCCTGACAGCATGGCCCGGTGCTGCGCGCACGGCGTTGCCGCGCTAAACGTACGTCACAGCATGGTTTTTTCCCGAACCCCCGGCAGCCACGCGGGGGTGCACGGGCAGGGGGAGCGGCGCTAGACTGTCGGCCTTTGCGGCCTTCGGGCCGCCCTGAACGGAAGTGTCCTCCCGCATGAGTTGGCTCAGCAAGTTGATGCCGTCCGGCATCCGCACCGACAACACCCCCAGCAAGAAGCGCAGCGTCCCCGAGGGCCTGTGGGAAAAGTGCAGCAGCTGCGGCAGCGCGCTGTACCGCCCCGAGCTGGAAGAAAACCTGGAGGTCTGCCCGAAGTGCGGCCACCACATGGCGATCCGCGCGCGCGCGCGCCTGGCCGCGCTGTTTGACGCCGACAGCACCACCGAGATCGCGGCGCGCCTGGGGCCGACCGACCTGCTGAAGTTCAAGGACCAGAAGAAGTACAGCGAGCGCATCAAGATCGCGCAGAAGAACACCGGCGAGTACGACGCGCTGATCGCCATGCGCGGCCTGCTCAAGGGCCGTCCGCTGGTGGCGTCCTCGTTCGATTTCGCCTTCATGGGTGGTTCGATGGGCTCGGTGGTGGGTGAGCGCTTCGCGCTGGCCGCCGAAACCGCGCTGGAAATCGGCGCCCCCTACGTGTGCTTCTCCGCCAGTGGCGGCGCGCGCATGCAGGAAGGCCTGTTCTCGCTGATGCAGATGGCCAAGACCTCGGCCGCGCTGGGCAAGCTGCGCGAGGCTGGCCTGCCGTACATCTCGGTGCTGACCCACCCGACCACCGGTGGCGTGTCGGCCTCGTTTGCAATGCTGGGCGACATCAACATCGCCGAACCGCAGGCCCTGATCGGCTTCGCCGGCCCGCGCGTGATCGAACAGACCGTGCGCGAAAAGCTGCCCGAAGGCTTCCAGCGTTCGGAGTTCCTGCTCGAGCACGGCGCCATCGACCAGATCTGCGACCGCCGCGAAATGCGTGACCGCCTGGCCGACCTGCTGGCCATGCTCGGCCGTCAGCCGCGGCCGGAGGTGGCTTGATGGGAGGCCGCAAGTACTTCGGTACCGACGGCATCCGCGGGCGCGTCGGCCAGAGCCCGATTTCGGCCGATTTCGTGCTGCGCCTGGGCAATGCCCTGGGCCGCGTGCTGGTGGCCCAGCGCGGCGCGCATGGGCGTCGTCCGATCGTGGTGATCGGCAAGGACACCCGCATTTCCGGCTACATGTTCGAAGCCGCGCTGGAAGCAGGCCTGGTCGCCGCCGGTGCCGACGTGCAGCTGCTGGGCCCGATGCCCACGCCGGCCGTGGCCTTCCTTACCCGTACCCTGGGCGTGGATGCCGGCATCGTCATCAGTGCCTCGCACAACCCGCACTACGACAACGGCATCAAGTTCTTCTCCGCCCAGGGCGAGAAGCTTGATGACGCCACCGAACTGGCGCTGGAAGCAGCGCTGGACGTGCCGTTCACCACCGCCGAATCGGAGCAGCTGGGCAAGGCCTCGCGTGCCCGTGAAGCGGTGGGCCGCTACATCGAGTTCTGCAAGGCCAGCGTGCCGCGCTCGTTCGATCTGCGTGGCGTGCGCCTGGTGCTGGACTGCGCACACGGCGCTACCTACCAGATCGCGCCGCTGCTGTTCCGCGAACTGGGTGCCGATGTCATCGGCATCGGTGCCGAACCCAACGGCGTGAACATCAACGACGGCGTGGGCTCGACCCACATCGACAACCTTGCCGCCAAGGTGCGCGAGACCGGCGCCGACCTGGGCATTGCCTTCGACGGCGACGGCGATCGTGTCCTGATGGCCGACGACCAGGGTACCCCGGTCGACGGTGACGACCTGCTCTACATCCTGGCGCGCGCGTGGCAGGCCGAAGGCCGCCTGCGTGGTCCGGTGGTCGGCACCCTGATGAGCAACTACGGCCTGGAAAAGGCGCTGGCCGAGCTGCAGATTCCGTTCCAGCGCAGCAACGTGGGCGACCGCTACGTGCACCAGGCGCTGATCGAAGGCAATGGCGTGCTCGGCGGCGAAGCCTCCGGCCACCTGCTGTGCCTGGACCGCGCCACCACCGGCGATGGCATCGTCAGTGCGCTGCAGGTGCTGGTGGCGCTCAAGCGCAGCGGGCAGACCCTGCGTCAGGCGCTGCAGCCGCTGTCGAAGGTGCCGCAGAAGACCGTCAACGTGCGCCTGGGCGATGTCTCGGCCAAGGCCACCGTGCAGGCCGACAGCGTGCAGTCGGCACTGGTGCAAGCACAGCAGGCCGTCAGTGGCCGGGGCCGTGCGTTCCTGCGTCCCTCCGGCACCGAGCCGGTGGTGCGCGTCACCGTGGAAGCCGACGACGCCACCCTGATGCAGGACACCCTGGACCGGCTGTCGGCCGCGGTGAAGTCCGCTGCAACCGCCTGACCTTCGGCTCAGCCTGCACAATGCGGAACGCCCCGGGATACCGGGGCGTTTTCGTTTCCACCGCGCACGATCGCGGGCAATGCCTAGGGCCCGGGCACCATCTTCTTCTGGCGTGCCTTGAAGCCGTTGAACAGCGGCCCCAGCAGCGGGTGGTAGCTCTGCGCGATGCGCTTGCGCAGCCAGCTGGCCGGGCGGTTGCGGATCGCGAAGCGATAGATGCGTTCCGGATCGCCACCGACCACGTTGCGGCCGAACGGATGGGTGGTGTGCAGGTAGCGGAACCCGTGTGCGCGGGCGACCTCGATATGGTCCTGGTCGAAATCGCCATACGGCCAGCACAGGGTGTCGGACACTTCGCCCAGCTGCGCCTGCAGCACCTGCCGCGCCCGCGCCAGGTCCTGGTCGATGCCATCGCGGCGCTGCGCGCGGTCCAGGTCCTGCCGCTGCAGCCAGCGGGTATGGGTGTGGGTATGGCAGTGCACCTCGAAGGTGCCGGCCTCGATGGCGGCGCGTGCTTCGCTCCAGCGCATCATCACATCGTCGCAGCGGTTGTCCTGGAAGATCGCCGTCTCGCAGCCACGGTGGTCCGGCGTCGGCGGCAGCACGGCGTCGGCCACACCAGCATGCGCGCGCACCGGGCCTTCGCCCATCCAGCCGGTCACCACGAACACCACCGCGTGCATGCCGTACTTCTGCAGGATCGGGTGCGCATACACCCAGTTGTCCAGGTAACCGTCATCGAAGGTGATCACGATCGATTTGCGGGGCACCGGCTTGCCGGCCAGGAAGCCGGCGTACTGGTCCAGCGTCAGCGACGTCCAGCCTTCGCGCGCCAGCCAGGCGATCTGGCTCTCGAAGTTTTCCGGCGACACGGTGATCATGCCCGGCGACGGGCTTACGTGATGGTGCATCAGCACCGGTACGGTTCGTGCGTCAGCCATGTCCCAGCTCCTTCAGCCACTGGTGATAATAGTATTCGGTGGTTTCGCCGTGGCCGGCAGGGGTGAACCGGTGCGCGCTGCGCATCCAGTCCCAGCCGGCACGGCCCATCAGGCGGCGGCGTTCGGGGTCGTCCACCAGCAGGCGCAGCGCGGCAGTCAATGCTGCGCGGTCGCCCAGCCGGGTCAGCAGCGCGTTGCTGCCATCGACCACCATTTCCGGAACACCCCCCACGCGCGTGGCGACGATCGGCACGCCCACGAACGCCGCTTCCAGGAACACGGTGCCCGCCGCTTCCTTGTGCGAGGCCAGAGCGAAGATGTCGAAGCCGGCCATCAGCCGGCAGGCACCATCGCGGTAGCCCAGCAGGTGGACCTGCTGCTGCAGGCCCAGTGCATCGCGCAGGGCCTGCAGGCGGGCCATCACCGGTTCGCCATCGCCCACCACCACCAGGTGCAGGTTGCGGTTGGCCTGGCACAGCGGTGCGATGGCCTGCAGCAGGTCGGCATGGCCCTTGGGTTCGCGCAGCACGGCCACGCAGCCCACCACGATATCGTCGGCGCTGAAGCCCAGTTCGCCGCGCACCTCGGCGCGTACGTCCTGCAGGCACTGCCACGGGTCGGGCTTGCGGATGTCGCTCCACTGCGGCGGCACCGCAATCGGCGGCACGATGCCGATGCTGGCCGCCGGAACGCCGCGCTCGGCCAGCAGCTGCTTGACGAAACTGCTGACGGTCAGCACCCGGTGCGGCAGCCCGGTGTAGGTCAGCAATGAATTGACCGGGCTCATCAGGTGGCGCGAGCGCACCACCAGCGGCGTGCCGCCCAGGCGTGCGCCGGCGGCGGCGATCAAGGCATCGCGACGGCTGGTGGTGTTGACCACGTCGTAGCGTTCACGACGCACCAGGCGTGCGACTGACCAGATGCCGCGCAGCAGGCGCGCCAGACCGCCCATGCGCAGGGTATGTACGGTGAATCCCGCATCGCGGGCCAGCCCGGCCAGGCGCGCCCCGGGCTGGCACAGCAGTGCCACCTCGTGGCCGCGCGCACGCATGGCCTGCATGTGGCGGAAAATGTAGATCTCCTGGCCGCCCATTCCGGTGGCGGCCTCGGTGTGCAGGATGCGCAGCGGGCGAGTCATGGTTGAAGCCGTCCTGTGGTTCAACGATTGCGGAAGCGGGTCAGCGCTTCCCAGGCCGCGCGCAGGCTGGCCGGGTCCGGCGCCTGCTGCGGCAAGGGGTGGTAGCGGCGATCCAGCGTGGTGGCGTTGCCGAACTTGTCGAACACGTGGATCGCATCGCCGTGGCGCACCGCGCGCTGCGACCAGCTTTCCACCACCAGCGAACGGGCGCCCTGCGGTTCGGCCAGCAGGTCCTGGCCGGTGCTGTAGTCGGCCAGTGCGTTCTCGCAGCCCAGGCCGTGGCGCATCAGCGTCGGTACCCAGTCTTCGTGCGAGCTGGTGCGGGCGTCCTGCGCGGCCGCCTGCCCGGGCCAGTGCAGCACGAACGGCACCTGCAGCTGGTAGTCGGAGAAGTTGCCGTTGTGGCCCCAGTAGTTCAGGCCCAGGTCGTTGAACTCTTCGGCGTGGTCACCGGTGACCAGCACGATGGTGTCCTCGTCCAGCCCCTGCGCACGCAGCGTTTCCAGCAGCCGTCCGACCAGGCTGTCGGCGTAGTGCACCGCGGTGTGGTAGCGGTTCAATTCGGGGGTCGGGTCGTGGTCCGGGCCGAACTTCAGGAAGTCGATGTCCTCGGCCATGGGCTGGGCGACCGCCGGGTAGTCGGCCGGCATGTGGTACGGCGCATGGGTGGAATCGAGGAAGACAAAGCCGAACCACGGGCGTTTGCCCGCCTGGCTGGCCACGATGTCCTGCTGCAGCGATTCGACGATGGCGCGGTCACGCCCGGCCGAATCGCGATCGCGCGGGCCCTGGTGCAGCTGGCTGCGCACATCGGAAAACACGGTGCGGTCGAATTCGGGGCTGTACAGCGGCGCACTGCCGTACAGGTGCAGGTCGTAACCCTGCTGCTGCAGCACCTTGAACAGCTGCGACCCGCGCTGCTCGGCCAGCATGGTCGGCCAGTAGCCGCCGGGCAGCCCGTACATCAGGCCGAACAGCCCGTAGCGGGTGGCATTGCCGGTGCTGAAGTGCTGTTGGTACACGCGCGAAGACTGCGCCAGCGCAGCCGTATTGGGCATGAACTGCGGCGTCAGTGCGTCCTTGCGCAGCGATTCCAGCACCACCATCAGCACGTTCGGGCGCTGGTGGCTCTGGCAGCGCAGCGGCTGCAACGGGTAGTTCAGCTGCGCATGGCGCGGGTCGGGCAGGCCGGCCTGCGGCTGGCTGACCACGCCCAGCCGGCGCATGAAGCTCTTGGCGGTGATCGGCTGGGCCCAGGGCAGGTAGTTCCACTGGCTGATGACCGCACGTTCGCCCAGCGCGTCGTAGTAGGCCGTGGCCACCTGGCCGCCGGCCATCAACAGCGCCACCAGCGCCCAGGCCTGCAGCACCCGGCGCCGCAGTCGCGCCGCCGGCAGCAGCTTCCAGCAGGCCCAGGCCAGCAGGGCCTGCGCGCCGAACAGGGCGCTGATCATCGCGATCGCCTGCAGCCAGGTCTTCCAGGACAGGCTCACCTGGTCGTGCAGGGCGCCGCCGAACACCATGTTGGCGACCATGGCATTGAGGTGGAAGCGGTACAGGGCGAAGACCTTGGCATCCACCAGCAACAGGCACAGCCACAGGCCCTGCATCACGATGGCCGAAACCGTCAGAACGCGCGCGCGCCGCGGCCACAGGCCCAGCGCCAATGGCAGCAGGCCGGCCAGCGCGCCCAGCGCCAGCAGGTGGCCGGGCAGGGCAACCGACAGGTAGGTCAGGCCCAGTGCGCCGCCGGGGTTGTCGCGCACGGGAATGTTGCCCAGTGCGATCAGCGCCGCCAGCACGGCATTGCCGGCAATGAACAACGACCACCAGGCCAGCCGCTGCCAGCGGCGTTCGGCGCCCGGGGCGGGAGTGTTGAAGGAAGCAGCATCCATGGCGGCGACGGGTTGGGCGAACGAGGGAGGGCGCGTGTGACGAGGGCGTCAAGACGCGAAGGGCGGCGCATTGTATCGGTTTGTTTCAATGTATCGGTGTGGGAATTGGGCCGATCTGTCACAATGTTCAGGTGGCCCACAGACAGCTGTCGGGCCGAACAGACCCACGACAAGCCAGGAACCGCTGTGAGCCAGATCCCGACCCTCGACATCACCCGTTTCGACAGCGACCGCGAGGCCTTCGTGGCCGAGCTGGGCGCGGCCTACCGCCAATGGGGATTCGCGGGCATCCGTAACCACGGCATCCCGCAGGCCGACATCGACGCGGCCTACGATGTCTTCAAGGCCTTCTTCGCCCTGCCGGACGAGGTCAAGCGCAAGTACCACGTGGCTGGCAGCGGCGGCGCCCGCGGCTACACCCCGTTCGGCGTGGAAACCGCCAAGGGCTCCAAGCACTTCGACCTGAAGGAGTTCTGGCACATCGGTCGCGAGATCGCCGATGACTCCAAGTACCGTGATGTGATGGCGCCGAACTTGTGGCCGACCGAGGTCGAGGGCTTCCGCGAGCGCGGCTACGGCCTGTACCAGGCGCTGGACAACCTGGGTTCGCGCGTGCTGTCGGCGCTGGCCCTGCACATTGGCCTGCCGGAGGACTTCTTCGCCGACAAGACCAACTTCGGCAATTCGATCCTGCGCCCGATCCATTACCCGCCGATCACCACCGACGACATTCCGAACGTGCGTGCCGGCGCCCATGGCGACATCAACTTCATCACCCTGCTGGTTGGTGCCAGTGCCGCGGGCCTGGAAGTGCAGTCGCATGATGGCGAGTGGGTGCCGTTCACTTCGGACGCTGACACCATCGTGGTCAACATCGGCGACATGCTGCAGCGCCTGACCAACCACGTGTACCCGTCCACCATCCACCGCGTGGTGAACCCCCCGGGCGAGCTGGCCCGCCAGCCGCGCTACTCGGTGCCGTTCTTCCTGCACCCGAACCCGGATTTCCTGATCGACGTGCTGCCCTCGTGCATCACCCCGGAAAACCCCAGCCGCTACCCGGAGCCGATCACCGCCCACGGCTTCCTGGAAGAGCGCCTGCGCGAGATCAAGCTGAAATAATGAAAAGGCCGCCGAAAGGCGGCCTTTTTCTTTGCAGGGTTGCACCCTGCACCCGCAGAGGCCAGAGCCAGAGCCAGAGCCAGAGCGGCTCTGGTTTTCTGCTGGTCGGGTGGGGCGGTGTGGGTGGGCAGGACACGCCGCAAGTACGTCCCTGTAGGCTCGTAGGCGCCATCCATGGCGCCTGCGGTCCTGCCCACCCACACCGCCCCACCCCCGACAGTTTCCCGGTGACGATGGGCAAACCCCGTTTCCGGTAGATCCACGCCATGCGTGGATGAAATCTGTGAGGGGGCGAACGGGGAGGGGTCAGATCCCTTTTCCGCAGGAAAAGGGATCTGACCCCGGAACCCAGCCACACCGCCGCCCCCCCTGACAGTTTCCCGGTGACGGTGGGCAAACCCCGCTTCCGGTAGATCCACGCCATGCGTGGATGAAATCTGTGAGGGGGCGAGCGGGGTAGGGGTCAGATCCCTTTTCCTGCGGAAAAGGGATCTGACCCCGGAACCCACCCGGAATGCCGCTTCTGCTCTTGCTCCTGCTCTTCTTTTTTCTTTCCGTGGCGGGCGGAACCGCCGCAATGTGTCAGGGGCCGGGCGGGTGGGGTGCGCAGGGGCGCAGGCGCCATGGATGGCGCCTACGAGCTTACATGGACGTACTTGCAGCGTCCCCTGCGCGGCCCACCCGCCCGGCCAACCCAATAAAACCCACCGGGCCGTTCGCGACCAACCCCGCCACGAGGGGCTGCGCCGTTGGCTGAAAATCCATGTAACCGCTTACACGGAAACGGATTTTTGCCATAGCGGGTATCATGGGCGGCTGAGTTCATACAGGAGCCACCGCCATGCGCCGCAAGATCGTCGCCGGAAACTGGAAGCTGCACGGCAGCCGTCAATTCGCCACCGAGCTGCTCGGCCAGGTGGCCGCCGGGCTGCCCAAGGCCGGGGTGGATGTGGTCATCCTGCCGCCGCTGCCGTACCTGGGCGAACTGGTCGAGGACTTCGGCGAGACCGGCCTGGTGTTCGGGGCCCAGGATGTCAGCAGCAATGAAAAGGGCGCCTACACCGGCGAAGTCTGTGCAGCCATGCTGCACGAGGTCGGCGCCCGCTACGGCCTGGTCGGCCACTCCGAGCGCCGCCAGTACCACCAGGAAAGCAGCGAGCTGGTCGCCCGCAAGTTCGCCGCAGCCCTGCACGCCGGCCTGGTGCCGGTGCTGTGCGTGGGTGAAACCCTGGAGCAGCGCGAAGCCGGGCAGACCGAGGCGGTCATCGCCAGCCAGCTGGCACCGGTGCTCGAGCGCGTCGGCGCCGAGGGGTTTGCCAATGCCGTAGTGGCCTACGAGCCGGTCTGGGCCATCGGTACCGGCAAGACCGCCAGCAAGGAACAGGCCCAGCAGGTGCACGCCTTCATTCGTGGCGAAGTCGCGCGCATGGATGCTAGAATCGCCGATTCACTGCCCATTCTTTACGGCGGTAGCGTGAAGCCCGACAATGCCGGGGAACTGTTCGCGCAGCCGGATGTCGATGGTGGGCTGGTCGGCGGCGCCTCGCTGGTGGCCGCGGATTTCCTGGCCATCGCGCAGGCGGCGGCACACATTTAGTCAAGACAGCCGGCTCAGCGTCGGCATAACAGTCCGAGGGCGGGTTTCCAATGCTGATGTTGATCCTCAATGTCGTCTACGTGCTGGTGGCCGTAGCCATGATCGCGCTGATCCTGATGCAGCGTGGCTCGGGCGCGGCGGCGGGCTCGGGCTTTGGTGCCGGCGCCTCGGGGACTGTGTTCGGCGCGCGCGGCGCGTCCAACTTCCTGTCCAAGTCCACCAAGTGGCTGGCCGTGGTGTTCTTCGGCATCAGCCTGTTCATGGCCTGGTACGCCGGCCATGGCACCCGTCCGGCGGCCGACCAGGACCTGGGCCTGATGTCCGCCCCGGCGGCCAGCGCCCCGGCCGTCCCGGCGGGTGAACTGCCGGCCGCGCCGAAGGCTGCGGAGGTCCCGGCGGCACCGGTTCCGGCCGCCACTGTGCCGGCTCAGGCGGAAACTTCCACTTCTGGTGAAGAAAAGCCGTCCGAAGGCTCCCAGAAAGACTGAAGCCGGTTACAATACGCGGCGCATCGGGATGTTGGTCTGATGTGATCGTTTGCCCAGGTGGCGGAATTGGTAGACGCACTACCTTGAGGTGGTAGCGACTTAGGTCGTAGGGGTTCGAGTCCCCTCTTGGGCACCATTTGTAAGTAAAGCGGGTTCTCCTGGTGCGCAATGCACCAGCCGTTTCCCGTCCACTCCCCCATGCCAAAGCGCCTGCAGGCGCGGCGGCAGAGGCAAGAGAGAATCGCTGTGCTGGCCGAATATTTGCCGTCTCTGCTGTTTCTGATCGTCGCCACCGGTATCGGCATCACGCTGATGCTGATTGGTCGATTCCTCGGCCCCCGCCGCCCCGATCTGGAAAAGCTGTCGCCGTACGAATGCGGCTTCGAGGCCTTCGAAGACGCGCGCATGAAGTTCGACGTGCGCTACTACCTGATCGCGATCCAGTTCATCGTCTTCGACCTGGAAATCATCTTCATCGTGCCGTGGACCCAGGTCTTCATGGAACTGGGCGCCCGTTCGCTCGTCACCATGGGCCTGTTCGTCGGCATGCTGTTCCTCGGTTTCATTTACGTCTGGAAGAAGGGAGCGCTGGAATGGGAGTGATTCAGACTCTCGATGGCCTCATGAACAACCCGGTCCCGGAAGGGCGGGTGGATGACATCCTGCGGCCGGAAGGCGACAACCCCCTGCTGGAAAAGGGCTTTGTCACCACCAGTGTCGATGCCCTGCTGAACTGGGCGCGCACCGGCTCCATGTGGCCCATGACCTTCGGTCTGGCCTGCTGTGCGGTGGAAATGATGCACGCCGGTGCGGCGCGTCTGGACCTTGACCGCTACGGCGTGGTGTTCCGTCCGTCGCCGCGTCAGTCCGACGTGATGATCGTGGCCGGCACCCTGGTCAACAAGATGGCCCCGGCGCTGCGCAAGGTCTACGACCAGATGCCGGACCCGAAGTGGGTCATCTCGATGGGCAGCTGCGCCAATGGCGGCGGCTACTACCATTACTCCTATTCTGTCGTGCGCGGCTGTGATCGCGTGGTGCCGGTGGACGTCTATGTCCCGGGCTGCCCGCCGACCGCCGAGGCGCTGGTGTACGGGATCCTGCAGCTGCAGAAGAAGATCTGGCGTACACAGACCATCGCCCGCTGACCCTTTTCACCTGACAAGAGCGCGCCAAGCCCCCATGGCAGAGCAAGCATCCTTCATCGACCGACTCTCCGCACGTTTCGCTGGTGCGAAGGTCATCGTGGTCGAACCCCGCGGCGAAGTGACGCTGGAGGTGCCTGCGGCTCAGTGGCACGCCACTGCCCTGGCGCTGCGTGACGAGTTTGGTTTCGAGCAGGCCGTGGACCTGTGCGGCGTCGATTACCTGGGCTACGGCTCGGACGAATGGGACACCGCCGACGTTTCCTCGCAGGGCTTCAGTCGTGGCGTGGAAGGCAAGGCGCAGGGCCGCTTCGCCTGGGGCGAGTTCCCCAGCGAAGAAAACGGTGCCGATGGCGCCCGCCCGCAGCACATGCCGACCCAGCGTTTCGCCGTGGTCGCCCAGCTGCGCTCGTACCAGCACAACCTGATGTTGCACCTGCGCTGCTTCGCCCCTGACGAAGCACTGCCGGTGGTGTCCTCGCTGACCGGCATCTGGCCGGGCCTGAACTGGTTCGAGCGCGAAGCGTTCGACCTGTACGGCGTGATCTTCGAAGGTCACCCGGACCTGCGCCGGATCCTGACCGACTACGGTTTCGTCGGCCATCCGTTCCGCAAGGACTTCCCGCTGATCGGCAACGTCGAAGTCCGCTACGACGAAGAAAAGAAGCGCGTGATCTACGAACCGGTCACCTCGGTGGAGCCGCGCGTCGGCGTGCCGCGCGTGATCCGCGACGACGCCCGTCTGCAGACCGCAGAAGGTGAGCGCGCGCAGGAGGCAGTGAAGTGAGCCACGTACACCAGGCTGGCGAAGCCTTCGCCAGCAACCCCGCCGAAAGCCGGCAGGAAATCCGCAACTACACCATGAACTTCGGCCCGCAGCATCCGGCCGCCCACGGTGTGCTGCGCCTGATCCTGGAAATGGACGGCGAAACCATCATGCGTGCCGACCCCCACGTGGGCCTGCTGCACCGTGGTACCGAAAAGCTGGCCGAGTCCAAGCCGTTCAACCAGTCGATCGGCTACATGGATCGCCTGGATTACGTGTCGATGATGTGCAACGAGCACGCCTACGTGCGCGCGATCGAAACCCTGATGGGTATCGAAGCGCCCGAGCGCGCGCAGTACATCCGCACCATGTACGACGAAATCACCCGCATCCTGAACCACCTGATGTGGCTGGGCTCCAACGCGCTCGATCTGGGCGCCATGGCGGTCATGCTGTACGCCTTCCGCGAGCGCGAAGAGCTGATGGACTGCTACGAAGCGGTCTCCGGCGCGCGCATGCACGCGGCGTACTACCGTCCGGGCGGTGTTTACCGCGACCTGCCGGACCACATGCCCAAGTACAAGGAATCGCGCTGGCACAAGGGCAAGGCGCTGAAGCAGCTCAATGCTTCGCGTGAAGGCTCGCTGCTGGACTTCCTGGAGAACTTCACCAACGAGTTCCCGGGTCGCGTTGACGAATACGAAACCCTGCTGACCGACAACCGTATCTGGAAGCAGCGTACGGTCGGCATCGGCGTGGTCAGCCCGGAACTGGCCCACCAGTGGGGCATGACCGGCGTGATGCTGCGCGGCTCGGGCGTTGCCTGGGATCTGCGCAAGAAGCGTCCGTACGCCAAGTACGATGCCGTCGATTTCGACATCCCGCTGGGCAAGGAAGGCGACTGCTACGACCGTTACCTGGTCCGCGTTGCCGAAATGCGCGAATCCAACCGCATCATCAAGCAGTGCGTGGCGTGGCTGAAGGCCAACCCGGGCCCGGTGATGGTGAAGAACTTCAAGGTCGCTCCGCCCAAGCGCGAGGACATGAAGGACGACATGGAAGCGCTGATCCACCACTTCAAGCTGTTCAGCGAAGGCTATTGCGTGCCGGCCGGTGAAACCTATTCGGCGGTGGAAGCCCCGAAGGGTGAGTTCGGCTGCTACCTGGTCTCCGACGGCGCCAACAAGCCCTTCCGCGTGCACCTGCGTGCCCCCGGCTTCGCCCACCTGTCCTCGATCGATTCGATCGTGCGCGGCCACATGCTGGCCGACGTGGTGGCCATGATCGGTACCTACGATCTGGTGTTCGGCGAGGTTGACCGGTAATGCCGTCCGCCACGCCAACGCCCGCTGCAGGCAGCCGGCGCAAGCCGGCGCCGCAGTCTCTGGAATTTCACGTTATGCATTTCGCTGAGGTCGGCCGATGAAGGCGACAGGTAATTTCGAGGCGGCGCGCGACGTCGACCCGATGGTGGTGCTGAGCGACAAGACCCGCGCTCACATCGATCACTGGCTGTCCAAGTTCCCGCCGGACCGCAAGCGCTCTGCCGTGCTGCAGGGCCTGCATGCGGCCCAGGAGCAGAACGAGGGCTGGCTGACCGACGAGCTGATCGCCGGCGTGGCCAAGTACCTGGACCTGCCGCCGGTGTGGGCCTACGAAGTGGCCAGCTTCTACTCGATGTTCGAGACCGAGAAGGTGGGCCGCAACAACGTGGCCATCTGCACCAACATCAGCTGCTGGCTCAATGGCGCCGAAGACATCGTGCGCCATTGCGAGAAGAAGCTGGGCATCAAGCACGGCCAGTCCACCCCGGACGGCCGCGTCTACCTCAAGCGCGAGGAAGAGTGCCTGGCGGGCTGCGGTGGCGCACCGATGATGGTCATCAACGGTCACTACCATGAGCGTCTGACCCTGGAAAAGGTCGACGAGCTGCTGGACGGGCTGGAGTAAGGGCATGGCACATCACCACGAATCCAAGGGTCCGGTCGGCCCCGCGCCGCTGCCGCACCAGGTGGTCTACACCACCCTGCATTACGACACCCCGTGGTCGTACGAAAGCTACCTGAAGACCGGTGGCTACGCCGCCCTGCGCAAGATCCTCGAAGAGAAGATCCCGCCGGAGCAGGTCATCGAGATGGTCAAGGCCTCCGGCCTGCGCGGCCGCGGTGGCGCTGGCTTCCCGACCGGCCTGAAGTGGTCCTTCATGCCCAAGGGCAACATGCAGAAGTACATCCTCTGCAATTCGGACGAATCCGAGCCGGGCACCTGCAAGGACCGCGACATCCTGCGCTACAACCCGCATTCGGTGGTGGAAGGCATGGCGATCGCTTGCTACGCCACCGGCTCGACCGTGGGTTACAACTACCTGCGCGGTGAGTTCCACCACGAGCCGTTCGAGCACTTCGAACAGGCCCTGGCCGACGCCTATGCAAATGGCTGGCTGGGCAAGAACGTGATGGGCTCGGGCGTGGACATCGACATCTACGGTGCCCTGGGCGCCGGCGCCTACATCTGCGGCGAAGAAACCGCGCTGATGGAATCGCTGGAAGGCAAGAAGGGCCAGCCGCGCTACAAGCCGCCGTTCCCGGCGAACTTCGGCCTGTACGGCAAGCCGTCCACCATCAACAACACCGAAACCTACGGCTCGGTGCCGGCGATCATCCGCAACGGCCCGGAGTGGTTCAAGGGGCTGAGTCTGACCGGCAACGGCGGCCCGAAGTGCTTCTCGGTGTCCGGTTGCGTGCAGAACGGCGGCAATTTCGAAGTGCCGCTGGGCACCACCTTCGACGACCTGCTGGAAATGGCCGGTGGCCTGCGTCCGGGCCGCACCCTGAAGGGCGCGATTCCGGGCGGCGTGTCCATGCCGGTGCTGACCGCGGCCGAGCTGAAGGGCCTGCCGATGGACTACGACACCATCCGTGCGCTGGGCTCCGGCCTGGGTTCGGGCGCCGTCGTGGTGCTGGATGACAGCGTGTGCTGCGTCAAGTTCGCCTGCCGCATCAGCCAGTTCTTCCACAAGGAATCCTGTGGCCAGTGCACCCCGTGCCGCGAAGGTACCGGCTGGATGCACCGCGTGCTGGAGCGCATCGTCGCCGGCAAGGCCACGATGGAAGACCTGCACCAGCTGAAGGCAGTGGCCGGCCAGATCGAAGGCCACACCATCTGTGCGTTCGGCGAAGCGGCTGCATGGCCCATCCAGGGCTTCCTGCGCCAGTTCTGGGACGAGTTCGAGTACTACATCGTCAACGGTCATTCGATGGTTGACGGCAAGAAGGTGGAGGCAGCCGCTGCATGAGCGCGCAACCCGTAAATCCGAGCGTCCCACCCGATCACGTCACCATCGAGATCGATGGCAAGTCGCTGGTCGTGCCCAAGGGCTCGATGATCATCCAGGCCGCCGACAAGGCCGGCATCTCCATTCCGCGCTTCTGCTACCACGAGAAGCTGCCGATCGCCGCCAACTGCCGCATGTGCCTGGTGGACGTGGAGAAGTCGCCGAAGCCGGCGCCGGCCTGCGCCACCCCGGTGATGGACGGCATGAAGGTCGCCACCCGCAGTGAGAAGGCGCTCAAGTTCCAGCGTTCGGTGATGGAGTTCCTGCTCATCAACCACCCGCTGGACTGCCCGATCTGCGACCAGGGCGGCGAATGCGAGCTGCAGGACGTTTCGCTGGGCTATGGCCGTTCGGTCAGCCGCTTCAACGAGCGCAAGCGCGTGGTGCCCGACGAGGACATGGGTCCGCTGGTCGCCACCGAAATGACCCGCTGCATCCAGTGCACCCGCTGCGTGCGCTTCACCGCCGACGTGGCAGGCACCTATGAACTGGGCGGCATGTACCGCGGCGAGAACCTGCAGATCGGTACCTACGACGGCAAGCCGCTGACCACCGAGCTGTCCGGCAACGTGGTTGACGTCTGCCCGGTTGGCGCGCTGACCAACAAGGTGTTCCAGTTCCGCGCCCGCCCGTGGGAACTGACCGCGCGCGAATCGCTGGGCTACCACGACGCGATGGGTTCGAACCTGTTCCTGCACGTGCGTCGCGGCGAAGTGCTGCGCACCGTGCCGCGCGACAACGAAGCGGTGAACGAGTGCTGGCTGTCCGACCGCGACCGCTATTCGCACCAGGGCCTGTACAGCGAAGACCGTGCGGTCAAGCCGCTGCGCAAGGTCAATGGCGAGTGGAAGGAAGTGAGCTGGGCTGAAGGCCTGGCCGCGGCTGCCGAGATCCTCAAGGCCCACCAGGGTGACCACCTGGGCGTGCTGGTGCATCCGTCCACCTCCAACGAGGAAGGCGCGCTGCTGGCCCGCCTGGCCAAGGGCCTGGGCTCGAACAACATCGACCACCGCATCAACAACCGCGACTTCTCCGACGCCGCCACCGCCGAAGTCTTCGGCCTGCCGCTGGCCGAGATCGAAGGCGCCGACCGCATCGTCGTTCTGGGCAGCAACATCCGCCACGAACTGCCGCTGCTGCACGCCCGCCTGCGCAAGGCGCAGACCACCAAGGGCGCGAAGATCCACGTCATCAACCCGGTTGATTTCGATTTCGCCTTCGGCATCGCCGGCAAGCAGATCGTGGCCCCGTCGAAGTTCGTCGAGGCGCTGGCCGACCCCGAGCTGCGTTCGGCAGTGCAGGGCGGTAGCAACACCGTGCTGATCGTCGGTGGCATCGCCGAAAACCACCCGCAGGCCGCCGCGATCCGCGCCGCTGCGCGTGATTTCGCTGCCGCCACCGGCGCCAAGCTGTGCCGCATCCCGCAGGGCGCCAATGCCGTGGGCCTGACCCGCGCCGGCGTGCTGCCGGCCGGCAAGGACGTGGCCGCCATGCTGGCGCAGCCGCGCCAGGCTTACGTGGTGTACGGCCTGGAACCGGGCCTGGACTTTGCCGACGCCCCGGCCGCGCGCAAGGCGCTGGTCGGTGCCAAGGTGGTGGCTTTCAGCCAGTTCGCCTGTGTTTCCACCCGCGACGTTGCCGACGTCATCCTGCCGATCGGCGCGCTGCCGGAAATCGACGCCACCCTGACCAACCTCGATGGTCGCGAGCAGTCGGCCCGTGCCGGCGGCAAGCTGCCGGGCGAGGCCCGTGAAGGCTGGCGCGTGCTGCGTGCGCTGGGCGGTGACATGGCCCTGGCCGGTTTCGACTTCACCGACCTGGCCGGCCTGCGCGCCAGCCTGGCCCCGGTGTCGGTCGCCGTGGCCGCTTCGGCCCAGCCGGCCGTTGCCGGCGAAGGCCTGGAAGTGGCTTCGACCGCTGCGATCTACCGCACCGATGCGGTGGTCCGCCGCGCGCCGGCGCTGCAGTCGCACCCGCTGAACAACGCCCCGCGCATCGTGCTGAACGCTGAAGATGCCGCGCGCCTGCAGCTGCAGGAAGGGCAGATGGCCAAGGTCGGCACCGATGCCGGCAAGGGCACCCTGCCGGTGGTGGTCGACGCCCGCGTCGCTGCGGGTTCGGTCTGGATTGAATCGGGCCACGGCGCGACCGCGCCGCTGGGTGCCGCTCGCGTATCGGTGGTGGCTGCATGAACGAATTGCTGTTGAACGCGGTCGACCCGCTGCACCAGTGGCTGCTTGCCCTGGGTGACATCGGCGCGCTGATCTGGATCATCCTGAAGATCCTGGTGATCGCCGTGCCGGTGATCGTCTCGGTGGCCTTCTACGTGGTCTGGGAACGCAAGCTGATCGGCTGGATGCACGTCCGCCACGGCCCGATGTACGTGGGCATGGGCATCTTCCAGGCCTTCGCCGACGTCTTCAAGCTGCTGTTCAAGGAAGTGCTGCAGCCGAGCAGCGCCAACAAGGCGATCTTCCTGCTGGCGCCGCTGATCACCCTGGCCCCGGCTTTCGCGGCCTGGTCGGTGGTGCCCTTCGATTCGCAGATCGTGCTGTCCAACGCCAATGCCGGCCTGCTGTACCTGCTGGCGATGACCTCGCTGGGCATCTACGGCATCATCCTGGCCGGTTGGGCGTCCAACTCGAAGTACGCCTTCCTGGGTGCCATGCGCGCCTCGGCGCAGATGATCAGCTACGAAATCGCCATGGGCTTCGCCCTGGTCGGCGTGATGATCGCGGCGGGCAGCCTGAACCTGAGCAACATCGTGATGGCGCAGGCCGGCAGCTCCGGCTTCTTCGACTGGTTCCTGCTGCCGCTGTTCCCGCTGTTCGTCATCTACTGGGTGTCGGGCGTGGCTGAAACCAACCGCGCGCCGTTCGACGTGGTGGAAGGCGAATCGGAAATCGTGGCCGGCCACATGGTCGAGTACTCCGGCGGCGCCTTCGCGCTGTTCTTCCTGGCCGAATACGCGAACATGATCCTGATCAGCTTCCTGATCTCGATCTTCTTCCTCGGCGGCTGGCTGAGCCCGATCCAGGGCTGGGTCGACCTGGGCAACATCTCGCCGCTGGTCGACTGGATCTGGAAGGGCGGTGCACCGTGGCTGTTCGTCAAGGTGTTCTTCTTCGCCAGTGCCTACATCTGGTTCCGTGCCAGCTTCCCGCGCTTCCGCTATGACCAGATCATGCGCCTGGGCTGGAAGGTCTTCATTCCGCTGGCCATTCTGTGGATCGCGGTTACCGCCGTCATGGTGTTCTTCGGCGTGATTCAAAAGGGCGTCTAAGTGATGAACAGGATTACCCATTACTTCAAGAGCCTGCTGCTGCTCGAACTGCTGGCCGGTCTTTGGCTGACGCTGAAGTACAGCTTCAAGCCGAAGTACACGATGATGTACCCGATGGAGAAGTTCCCGCAGTCGCCGCGCTTCCGTGGCCTGCACGCGCTGCGCCGTTACCCCAACGGCGAAGAGCGCTGCATCGCCTGCAAGCTGTGTGAGGCGGTCTGCCCGGCGCTGGCCATCACCATCGACTCGGCCAAGCGCGAAGACGGCACCCGCCGTACCACCCGCTACGACATCGATCTGTTCAAGTGCATCTTCTGCGGCTTCTGCGAAGAAAGCTGCCCGGTGGACTCGATCGTCGAAACCCACATCCTCGAGTACCACTTCGAGAAGCGTGGCGAAAACATCGTTACCAAGCCGCAGCTGCTGGCCCTGGGCGACCGTCTCGAAACCGAGATCGCCGAGCGTCGTGCCGCCGATGCCGCTTACCGCTGAGGTCGAGAGATGGATTGGGTAAATATCGCTTTCTGGGTGTTCGCCATCGCGGCAACGGTTTCGGCCGGTGCGGTGATCAGCGTGCGCAACCCGGTTCACGCCGTGCTCTGCCTGGTGTTGACCTTCTTCTCCATTGCCTGCGTGTGGCTGCTGGTGGGCGCCGAATTCCTCGGCGTGGCGCTGGTGCTGGTCTACGTGGGTGCGGTGATGGTGCTGTTCCTGTTCGTGGTGATGATGCTGGACATCGACCCCACCAAGATGCGCGAAGGCTGGGTGCGTTACCTGCCGGTGGGCCTGGTGGTTGCCGTGGCCATGCTGGTGCAGATGCTCATCCTGATCGGCGTGAAGGGCAGGGCGGTCAACGCCTTCCCGGCCGACAACGCCGCCGCGCTGGCGGCTGACAGCTCCAACATCACCTGGCTGGCACGCACGCTGTTCACCGAATACCTGCTGCCGTTCGAGTTCGCCGCCGTCATCCTGACCGTGGCCGTGGTGGCCGCCGTCATGCTGACCCTGCGCCGCCGTACCGGCGTGAAGAGCCAGAACCCGGGCGACCAGACCATGGTCAAGGCCGGCAACCGCCTGCGCATGGTCAAGATGGGCGCAGAGCAGCCGGTCGTGCACAGCAACAGCAAGCCGGCCGCCGGCGAGGAGACCCAGCCGTGATTACCCTTGGCCACATGCTTGCGCTGGGCGCGGTGCTGTTCGCCATCAGCCTGGCCGGCATCTTCCTGAACCGGAAGAACGTCATCGTGCTGCTGATGTCGATCGAACTGATGCTGCTGTCGGTGAACGTGAACTTCGTTGCGTTCTCCCGCCAGCTGGGTGATCCGTCCGGCCAGCTGTTCGTGTTCTTCATCCTGACCGTCGCCGCTGCCGAGGCCGCCATCGGCCTGGCGATCCTGGTGACCCTGTTCCGTACCCGCCGCACGATCAATGTCGGCGAAGTCGATTCGTTGAAGGGCTGATCCACAGATGGAAATCACTCTCTCCAAGAGTCTGTTGATCGCAGTGGTGCTTGCACCGCTGTTCGGCAGCATCATCGCCGGCCTGTTCGGTCGCCAGGTCAAGCGCTTCGGCGCGCAGACCGTCACCATCCTCGGCGTGGCCATCAGCTGCGCCCTGTCGATGTACACGCTGTACCAGCTGCTGTGGGGGGGCGCGCAGCCGTTCAACCAGAACCTGTACACCTTCTTCGAAGTCGGCCAGTACTCGGCCCACGTCGGTTTCATGGTGGACAAGCTCACCGCCATGATGATGGTGGTGGTCACCTTCGTGTCGCTGCTGGTGCACATCTACACCATCGGCTACATGGAAGAAGACCCGGGCTACCAGCGCTTCTTCAGCTACATCTCGCTGTTCACCTTCTCGATGCTCACCCTGGTGATGAGCAACAACTTCCTGCAGCTGTTCTTCGGCTGGGAAGCGGTTGGCCTGGTGTCGTACCTGCTGATCGGTTTCTGGTTCAAGCGCCCGACCGCGATCTTCGCCAACATGAAGGCGTTCCTGGTCAACCGCGTCGGTGACTTCGGCTTCCTGCTGGGTATCGCCGGCGTGCTGTGGGTGTTCGGCACCCTGGACTATTCGCAGGTGTTCTCGCAGGCCGGCGTGCTGGCCAGCCCTGAAGCCAAGATGCAGATCTGGGACGGCACCCTGTTCGGCATGCAGCTGCTGAGCGCGCCGGTGGTCTGGTCGATCGCCACCGTCATCTGCATCAGCCTGTTCATCGGTGCCATGGGCAAGTCGGCCCAGGTTCCGCTGCACGTGTGGCTGCCCGATTCGATGGAAGGCCCGACCCCGATCTCGGCACTGATCCACGCCGCGACCATGGTCACCGCGGGTATCTTCATGGTCACCCGCATGTCGCCGCTGTTCGAGCTGTCGCAGACCGCGCTGAACTTCATCCTGTTCATCGGTGCCACCACGGCCTTCTTCACCGGCCTGATCGGTATCGTGCAGAACGACATCAAGCGCGTGGTCGCGTACTCGACCCTGTCGCAGCTGGGCTACATGACCGTGGCACTGGGCGTGTCGGCTTATTCGGCCGCCGTGTTCCACCTGATGACCCACGCCTTCTTCAAGGCGCTGCTGTTCCTGGGTGCCGGTTCTGTCATCATCGCCATGCACCACGAGCAGGACATGCGCAAGATGGGCGGCCTGCGCAAGTACATGCCGATCACCTTCATCACCATGTGGATCGGTACGCTGGCCCTGGTCGGTACGCCGTTCTTCTCCGGCTTCTACTCGAAGGACACCATCATCGAGGCGGCCGAGATCCACGCCCACATGCAGCACACCTGGGTGGCCACCTACGGTTACTGGGCAGTGCTGGGTGGCGTGCTGGTCACCAGCTTCTACAGCTTCCGCCTGCTGTTCCTGACCTTCCACGGTCCGGAGCGCTTCCGTGACGCGCACCACGACGACCATGGCCACGGCCATGACGATCACCACGCGGCCGATGCCCATCATGCTGATGCGCACCACGGCGATGCCCATGACGACCACGGCCATGGCCACGGTCCGCATGAGCCGCACGAAACCCCGTGGGTGGTGACCCTGCCGCTGATCCTGCTGGCCATTCCGTCCATCGCCATCGGTTTCTTCAGCATCGGTCCGATGCTGCATGGCACCGACTGGGCCGGCCACCACGCGCACGCGGCCATCAAGGGCCAGGTCAACACGTTCTTCACCGGCATCGTCGATTTCTACGATCCGGCCAAGAACACCGTGGCCTTCCTGGGTGAAGAGTTCCATGGCCCGGTGGCGTTCGCGCTGCACGGCATGATGCTGCCGCCGTTCTGGCTGACCCTGGCGGGCTTCCTGCTGGCCGCGCTGTTCTACCTGTGGAAGCCGGACCTGTCGGGCAAGGCACGCAAGACCTTCGCCCCGCTGGTGTCGGTGCTGGAAAACAAGTACGGCTTCGACAAGCTGTGGATCGATGGCTTTGCCGGCGGCAGCGTCAAGCTTGGCAAGGTGTCGCGCTGGATCGACAGCAACATCGTCGATGGCGTGGTCAATCTCTCGGCACGTGTTGTGGACGTCGCAGCCGGCGTGCTGCGTCGTACCCAATCCGGTTTCCTCTATCACTACGCCTTCGCGATGATCATCGGCCTGATTGCCCTGCTGGGCGTGCTGATGCATTACCTGCGTTGATGACCTGTACGGAATAAGAAGACGTGTCGAACTGGCCCCTACTCAGTGTCCTCATCTGGCTGCCGATCATCGGCGGTGCCCTGATTCTTGCGATCCGTGATGCGCAGACCGCCCGCTGGGCGTCGCTGGGCGTCGCGCTGCTGACCTTCGCGGCAAGCCTGCCGCTGCTGGCCGGCTACGATCCGGGCATCGATGCCCTGCAGTTCGTCGAGACCCACGCGTGGATCCCGGCGTACAACATCGGCTACAACCTGGGCGTGGACGGCATCGCCGTGGCGCTGATCCTGCTGACCACGCTGGTCAGCGTGCTCGCCCTGATCGGTGCCTGGAGCGCGATCAACAAGCGCGTGAACCAGTACGTGGCGGCCTTCCTGATCCTGGAAGGCGTCACCGTCGGCATCTTCGCTGCCACCGACGCGATGCTGTTCTACGTGTTCTTCGAAGCGATGCTGATCCCGATGTTCCTGATCATCGGTGTCTGGGGCGGCCCGCGCCGCATCTACGCAGCGCTGAAGTTCTTCCTGTACACCTTCCTCGGCTCGGTGCTGATGCTGGTGGCGCTGATCTACCTGTACATGAAGGGCGGCAGCTTCCAGCTGGCCGACCTGTACGCGCTGCAGCTGTCGGCCACCGAGCAGACGTGGATCTTCTTCGCCTTCCTGATCGCCTTCGCGGTGAAGGTGCCGATGTTCCCGGTGCACACCTGGCTGCCGGACGCGCACGTGGAAGCGCCGACCGCCGGTTCGGTCATCCTGGCCGCCATCGCCCTGAAGATCGGTGGCTACGGCTTCCTGCGCTTCAACCTGCCGATCGTGCCGGACGCGTCCAACGAGTGGGCCTGGCTGGTCATCGCCCTGTCCCTGATCGCAGTGATCTACGTCGGCCTGGTCGCCCTGGTGCAGGACGACATGAAGAAGCTGATCGCCTATTCGTCGATCGCGCACATGGGTTTTGTCACCCTGGGCACCTTCATTGCCCTGTGGCTGGTG
This sequence comes from Stenotrophomonas sp. YAU14A_MKIMI4_1, assembly GCF_003086855.1. Lineage (NCBI taxonomy): Bacteria > Pseudomonadati > Pseudomonadota > Gammaproteobacteria > Lysobacterales > Lysobacteraceae > Stenotrophomonas > Stenotrophomonas sp. YAU14A_MKIMI4_1. The sequence continues at coordinate 3,008,475 of NZ_CP025998.1, read as the reverse complement.
CGTGAGGCCGGCAACGCCGATGCCGCCCGCCTGGGCCTGCAGGGTGCGATGGTGCAGATGATCTCGCACGGCTTCGTGTCCGGCGCGATGTTCTCCTGCGTGGGCGTGCTGTACGACCGCATGCACAGCCGCCGCATCGCCGATTACGGCGGCGTGGTGAATGTCATGCCCTGGTTCGCCACCTTCGCCATGCTGTTCTTCATGGCCAATGCAGGCCTGCCGGGCACCAGCGGTTTCGTCGGTGAATTCATGGTCATCCTGTCGGCCTTCCAGCGGAACCCGTGGATTGCCCTGGGCGCGGCCACCACCCTGATCATCGGTGCGGCTTACACCCTGTGGCTGTACAAGCGCATCTTCTTCGGTGAAGTGGCCAACAGCCACGTGGCCGAACTGAAGGACATCAACGGCCGCGAATGGCTGGTGCTGGGCGTGTTCGCCGTCGGCGTGCTGGCTCTGGGCATCTACCCCAAGCCGCTGACCGACCTGATGGAGCCCTCGATCGCCAAGCTGGCCATGCAGATCGCATCCAGCAAGCTGCTGTAATTCCAGGATTTGATGATGACCACCTCGCCGCTGCTGCCATTGACCGCCGCCGACCTGCCACCGCTCGCCCCCGAGCTGGTGCTGATCGGCAGCGCCTTCGCCCTGATGATCCTCGACCTGTTCGTCAGCAACCGGAACAAGATCGTCACCCATCTGTTCTCGCTCGCGGCGCTGGCCGTGGTGCTGTTCATGCTGGCTACCGGCGTGGGCGGGCAGGGCGAGGTCTTCCACGGCATGTTCGTGCGCGACACGGCGGCCGACGTCATGAAGACCGGCATCGTGCTGCTCAGCGGCCTGACCCTGGTCTACGGCTGGCGCTACCTGCGTGACCGCAACCTGTTCCAGGGCGAAATCCCGGTGCTGATCCTGTTCGGCACCGCCGGCATGATGATCCTGGTCTCGGCCGGCAGCCTGCTGATGGTCTACCTGGGCCTGGAACTGCTGGCCCTGTGCTCCTACGCCCTGGTGGCCAGCAACCGCGACAACGGCCTGGCCTCGGAAGCGGCGATGAAGTACATCGTCCTCGGTTCGCTGGCCTCTGGCCTGCTGCTGTACGGCATGTCGCTGATCTACGGCGCCACCGGCAGCCTGCACCTGGATGTCATCCGTGACGCCATCCCGCACTCGGAAGAGCGCGTGCTGCTGATCACCGGTGCGGTGTTCATGATCGCCGGCGTCGCCTTCAAGCTCGGTGCCGCGCCGTTCCACATGTGGCTGCCCGACGTGTACCAGGGTGCCCCGGCCCCGATCGCGCTGTTCATCAGCTCGGCACCGAAGCTGGCCGCGTTCGGCATGGCCTACCGCCTGTTGGAAATGGGCGTGGGCCCGCTGTCCACCGAGCTGCAGATGCTGATCGGCGGCCTGGCCGCGGTGTCGCTGGTGCTGGGCAACCTGATGGCAATCGCGCAGAGCAACCTGAAGCGCATGCTGGCCTTCTCCACCGTCTCGCACATCGGCTTCCTGCTGATGGGTATTGCCGGTGGCGGTGCGCAGGGCTATGCCGCCGCGCTGTTCTACGCACTGGCCTACGCCATCATGTCCACCGCCGCCTTCGGCGCGATCATCGCGCTGTCGCGTGCGGGCTTTGAAGCCGAGAACATCGAAGACTTCAAGGGCCTGAACGCCCGCAACCCGTGGATGGCCGGCCTGGTGCTGTGCATCATGGCGTCGCTGGCCGGTATTCCGCCGTTCCTGGGCTTCTGGACCAAGCTGGCCGTGCTCGGCGCTGCCATCAACGGCGGCCTGCTGTGGCTGGCCATCCTGGGCGTGCTGTGCGCCGTGGTGGGCTGCTTCTACTACCTGCGTGTCATCAAGGTCATGTACTTCGATGAGCCGGTGGGCGAGGCCATGCCGCGCAGCAACGACCGCGTGCTGGGCGTGGTGCTGGGCGTGAACGCCCTGGCACTGCTGGCGCTGGGCCTGTCTTGGAACCCGATCATGCTGTGGTGCCAGAAGGCTTTTGCGCATCTTGCATAAAAGTTGACACAAAGCTGCGCGATTCGTGTAATATGCGCAGCCTGAGTTGTCACTGCAGCGGTTCAGCCAGAACATCGTTGCGGTAGCCCTCCTCGAAAGAGCAGGGCAGCAGTTCAAACACTTCCGGTGCGGGGTGGAGCAGTCTGGCAGCTCGTCGGGCTCATAACCCGAAGGTCGCAGGTTCAAATCCTGCCCCCGCTACCAACTTCATATCGGCGCCAACCGGTTTGATGAATGAGGGAAGGCTTGCATGTTTTGAAGTCATCGCTCATAATTCCGCTTCTGATGCGGGGTGGAGCAGTCTGGCAGCTCGTCGGGCTCATAACCCGAAGGTCGCAGGTTCAAATCCTGCCCCCGCTACCAAGTAAAGAGATCGCCTTCGAAGTCCTGCTTCGAAGGCGTTTTTCTTTGGTGGTCTGCGTCGTTTTCGCTGGGTTGGGGTCAGATCCCTTTTCCAGAGGAAAAGGGATCTGACCCCTGGCCCGAACCTTGCACCAGCGCGGTGCAACCGCTATCATCAGCGGCCTAGCATTACCCCTGAAGGCGGTCTCCCATCGGGAGTCCGGACCCGGAAGGAGGGCCGCAGCTCGCTGACACACGGTGCTGCAACCGGAATCCAGTCACCGGAGTCTTTCCGGAAAAGGGGCCCTGCGGGCCCTTTGTCGTTTCCGGGGCGTCATGTTTCCCCGCCGGCCGTGGCCGGCACCCAACCAAGAGATCAAGGCAGGCTGTGAGCGACAAGGCAACCGACATCGCGAATCTGCTCGCCCCGACCGTTGTGTCGCTGGGCCTGGAGCTGCTGGGCGTTGAATATCTGCCGGCCCCCGGCGGTGCAACCCTGCGTCTTTACATCGACGTGCCGCTGGCTGAGCAGCCCGAGCGCATCATCAACGTGGACGACTGCGAGCGCGTCAGCCGCGAAGTGTCCGCACAGATGGACGTGGAAGACCCGATCAGCGGCAACTACACGCTGGAAGTATCTTCGCCGGGCGTTGATCGCCCGCTGTTCAACCTGGAACAGTTCGGCCGTCACCTGGGCGAAATGGCCAAGGTCGTGCTGAAGCTGCCGCAGGACAACCGTCGTCGCCTGCAGGGCCGCATCGAGGCGACCGACGAGGCCGCAGACACCATCACCTTCATCGTCGACAAGGCGGAAGTGGTGGTCTCGGCCGACAACATCGACAAGGCCCGGATCATGCCGGACTGGGTTGCCCTGGGCCTGGCCCCGAGCAAGCCGACCGGCCCGGCGCCGAAGCGTCCGAAGACGGACAAGAATTCTTCTTCCAACGAGCCGGCGGCAAAGAAGCCGCGCGCGGAGTGAGCCAATGAGCAAGGAACTGTTGCTGGTAGTGGACGCGGTCGCCAACGAAAAGGGCGTGCCGCGTGAAGTGATCTTCGATGCCATCGAGGCCGCCCTGGCCTCGGCAGCGAAGAAGCGCTATCCCGACGAGGAAGTGCTGACCCGCGTGGTCATCGACCACAAGGATGGCAGCTACGAAACCTACCGCCGCTGGGAAGTGGTGGCCGATGACGTGGTCATGGAATCGCCGGACCGGCAGATCCGCCTGATGGACGCCGTCGACGAAGCCGAAGGCGTGGACGTCGGCGACTACATCGAAGAGCAGATCGAAAACCCCGATTTCGGCCGCATCGCCGCCCAGGCTGCCAAGCAGGTGATCGTGCAGCGCGTGCGCGAAGCCGAGCGCCAGCAGGTGGTCGATGCGTGGAAGGACCGCGTGGGTGAGCTGATCACCGGTGTGGTCAAGCGCGCCGAGCGCGGCAACATCTACGTGGACCTGGGCGGCAACGCCGAAGGCTTCATTCCGAAGGACAAGGGCATTCCGCGCGACGTGCTGCGCGCCGGCGACCGCGTGCGCGGTTACCTGGCCGAAGTGCGTTCGGAGCCCCGCGGCCCGCAGCTGTTCATCAGCCGCGCCGCACCGGAATTCATGATCGAGCTGTTCAAGCTGGAAGTGCCGGAAGTCGGCCAGGGCCTGGTGGAAATCAAGGCCTGTGCCCGCGATCCGGGCGACCGCGCCAAGATCGCCGTGCTGGCCCACGATACCCGTACCGATCCGATCGGTGCCTGCATCGGCATGCGCGGTTCGCGCGTGCAGGCCGTGTCCAACGAGCTCAATGGCGAGCGCGTGGACATCGTGCTGTGGAACGAGAGCCCGGCCAACTTCGTCATCAACGCCATGGCGCCGGCCGAAGTGCAGTCGATCATCGTCGATGAAGACAAGCACTCGATGGACCTGGCCGTGGCCGAAGACCGTCTGGCCCAGGCCATCGGCAAGGGTGGCCAGAACGTGCGCCTGGCCAGCCGCCTGACCGGTTGGCAGCTGAACGTGATGACCCAGGACCAGGTCACCGCCAAGTCGGAAGCCGAGCAGGCGTCGGCCCGCCAGCTGTTCATGGACAAGCTGGAAGTGGACGAGGAAATCGCCGGCATCCTGGTGACCGAAGGCTTTGGCACGGTCGAAGAAATTGCTTATGTCCCGGTCGGCGAACTGCTGGCCGTGGAAGGTTTCGACGAAGACATCGTCGAAGAGCTGCGCGCTCGTGCCCGCGATGCGCTGCTCAATGAGGCCCTGGCAGTCGAAGAAGGCCTTGAAGACGGCCAGCCGGCGCAGGACCTGCTGTCCCTGAAGGGCATGGACGAAGCCACCGCGTATGCGCTGGCCGGCCACGGCGTGCGTACCAGCGAGGAGCTTTCCGACCTGGCCGCCGACGAGGTCATGGACTTCGGCATTGAAGGGCTGGACCAGGAGCGCGCCGCGGCGCTGATCCTGGCCGCGCGTGCCGAGGAGATCGCCCGACTGGAACGCGGCGAATGAGCCGGCAATGAACAGGGCCCTGAGCCGATCAGGGCGTAGAATCCGCGCCACCTCCATCTGCGGGGGGGCGCCCACAAGATCATAGGATCCGAATGTCGCAGCAAACCACCATCCGCAAGCTTGCCGAACTGGTCAACACACCGGTCGAGAAACTGCTGGAACAGCTGGCCGGTGCCGGCATGAAGTTCAGCGGTCCCGACCAGGTCGTGACCAGCACCGAGAAGGTGAAGCTCCTGGGCTTCCTTCGTCGTTCGCACGGCAAGCCCGAGCAGGCCCCGGAAGAGACCGATCAGTCTGCAAAGAAGATCACCCTCAACCGCCGGAAACAGCAGGAAGTGACGGTCAATTCCGGTCGCAGCAAGACGACCGTGAATGTCGAGGTGCGCCAGAAGCGTACCTACGTCAAGGATGGTGCTCGCCCGATGACGCCGGACGAAGAGCGCGCCGACATCCTGCGCAAGCTGGAAGAGTCGCGTGCCCGCAACCTTGCCGAACAGCAGGCCCTGGCCGAGAAGGATCGTCTGCGCGACGAAGCCATCGTCCGTGCCCGTGAGGAAGAGATTGCGGCCAAGGAACGCGCAGAGGCCGAAAAGAAGGCTGCCGAAGAAGCCGCGGCTGCCGCCAAGGCTGCCGAGGCGGCTGCCGCCACCAAGCCCAAGCGCGCGCCGATCGATGAAACCGCGCCGCGTCCGCCGCGCACGCCGGCCGCCGCTCCGGCTGCGCCGCGCAGTGCGCCGCCGCCGCCGCGCAGCGACGACCGCAACAACCGCAGCGCGCCGCGCAACGAGCGTGGCCCGGGCGATCGCTTTGCCGGCCAGATGCATCTGTCGGCGGCTGATCGTGCCCGCCGTGGCAACAGCAACAACAGCAACAACCGGGGTCGTCCGGGTGGTCGCAACCAGAGCGGCGGCCGTCGTGACATGTCGCGTGGCGGCAACAACGCCGGTCCGCACGCCTTCGAACGCCCGACCGCACCGGTCGTGCGTGAAGTGGCGATCGGCGAGACCATCACTGTGGCCGACCTGGCGCAGAAGCTCGCGCTGAAGGGCGGCGAGGTGGTGAAGGCGCTGTTCAAGATGGGCGTGATGGCCACCATCACCCAGTCCATCGACCACGACACCGCGGCGCTGGTGACCGAAGAACTCGGCCACAAGGCGATCCGTGCCAATGACAACGACGCCGAAGACGCACTGCTGGCCTCGACCGGTGAAAACCAGGGCGAAGCCGTGCAGCGTCCGCCGGTGGTCACCATCATGGGCCACGTCGACCACGGCAAGACCTCGCTGCTGGATTACATCCGTCGTACCAAGGTTGCCCACGGCGAAGCCGGCGGCATCACCCAGCACATCGGTGCGTACCACGTTGATACGCCCAAGGGCGTCATCAGCTTCCTGGATACCCCGGGCCACGCCGCGTTCACCTCGATGCGTGCCCGCGGTGCCAAGCTGACCGACATCGTGGTGCTGGTGGTGGCGGCCGACGACGGCGTCATGCCGCAGACCAAGGAAGCGATCCAGCACGCCCGCTCGGCCGGTGTGCCGCTGATCGTGGCGATCAACAAGATCGACAAGTCCGGCGCCGACCCGATGCGCGTCAAGAACGAGCTGCTGTCCGAGCAGGTCGTGGCCGAAGAGTTCGGCGGTGACATCCAGATGGTGGAGATCTCGGCCAAGACCGGCCTGGGCATCGACGACCTGCTGGACGCCGTGTCGGTGCAGGCCGAACTGCTGGAACTGAAGGCCGTCGACGAAGGCCGCGCCTCGGGCGTGGTGATCGAATCGTCGCTGGACAAGGGCCGTGGCCCGGTCGCTACCGTGCTGGTGCAGCAGGGCCGCCTGAAGAAGGGCGATTACCTGGTGTGCGGCATCCAGTACGGCCGCGTGCGTGCGCTGTTCGACGAAACCGGCAAGCAGCCGGAATTCGCTGGCCCGTCCATCCCGGTGCAGGTCCTGGGCCTGTCCGGCGTGCCGGAAGCCGGTGATGACTTCGTGGTGGTCGAGGACGAGCGCCTGGCCAAGGACGTTGCCCAGCAGCGTGAGACCAAGCGCCGTGAATCGCGCCTGGTGGCCACCGCTGGCAGCCGCATGGAAGACATCATGGCGACCCTGGGCAAGGGCGAGGGCCAGCAGGTCCTCAACCTGGTCATCAAGGCCGACGTGCAGGGTTCGGTGCAGGCGCTGAGCCAGGCACTGGTCGCGCTGTCCAACGAAGACATCCGCATCAACGTGATCCACTCCGGCGTGGGCGGCATCACCGAATCGGACGCCAACTCGGCGGCCGCTTCGAAGGCCACCGTCATCGGCTTCAACGTGCGTGCAGATGCTTCGGCCCGTCGCATCATCGAATCCAACGGCGTGGATCTGCGTTACTTCTCGATCATCTATGACGTGATCGACCAGGTGAAGCAGGTGGCCTCCGGTCTGCTGGGCGTGGAAATCCGCGAAGAGATCATCGGTATCGCCGAAGTCCGCGACGTGTTCCGCAGCTCCAAGCTGGGCGCCGTTGCCGGCTCGATGGTCATCGAGGGCGTGGTCAAGCGCAACAAGCCGATCCGCGTGCTGCGCGACAGCGTGGTCATCTTCGAAGGCGAGCTGGAATCGCTGCGCCGCTTCAAGGAAAACGTCGAGGAAGTCCGCAACGGTACCGAATGCGGTATCGCGGTGAAGGCCTACAACGACGTGAAGCCGGGTGACCAGATCGAGTGCTTCGAGCGTATCGAAGTGCCGCGCACCCTGTAATGCTGCAAGGTGGCCGGTCTTCACGGACCGGTCCGCCAACCCGGTGGGGCCCGACCTTGGTCGGGTTACCATCCCTGGTAGTGCCCGACCTTGGTCGGGTCACATTCAAATCAAGAGCCTGACCGCGTGCCCAAAACCTTCCATCGAACCGACCGTGTCTCCGCCCAGCTGCGCCGTGAACTCGGCACCCTGGTGCACAACGCCGTGCGCGAGCATGGGTTGCCCTCGGTGAGCGTGTCCGACGTGGAAATCACCCGCGACATGGCCCATGCCAAGGTGTTCGTCACCGCGCTGATGCCGGAACGTTCGGCCGAAGCAGTGAAGGGCCTGCGCGAGCTGGGCTATCGCCTGCGCATGGACCTGGCCCGGGCGATGAAGCTGCGCCACGTGCCTGAGCTGCATTTCCACTACGACGACTCGGTCGATCGTGGTGAGCACATCGACAACATCCTGCGCGACCTGCCCGATACGCTGGCCGCAGAGAAGCGTCGCAAGAGCGACGAAGAATAACCGCGCATTGCGCGCACGCCGGGCATGGCCCGGCGCTACCGGCGGCGTCCGCCGACATCAACGTCATGACCCGAATTCAGTTCCGCCGTCTGGATGGCATCCTGCTGCTCGACAAGTCGACCGGCATGAGCTCCAACGCCGCCCTGCAGGTGGCGCGCCGCCTGTTCCGTGCCGAGAAGGGTGGCCACACCGGCAGCCTGGACCCGCTGGCCACCGGCCTGCTGCCGCTGTGCTTTGGCGAAGCGACCAAGATCGCTGGCCTGCTGCTGGGCTCTGCCAAGGCCTATGACGCCGAGGTCGTGCTCGGCCAGACCACCGACACTGATGACGCCGAAGGCCAGGTGCTGCTGCAGCGCCCGGTGCCGGCCATCAGCGCCGACGCCCTGCAGGCCGCGCTGGCCCCGTTGACCGGCAGCATCCGCCAGCGCGCACCGATCTATTCGGCGCTGAAGCAGGGCGGCGAGCCGCTGTATGTGAAGGCCCGCCGCGGCGAGGCCATCGAAGCCCCGGAGCGTGAGGTCCAGGTGCATGCCATCGAGGTGCTCGAGCAGCAGCCCGAGCGCCTGCGCCTGCGCGTGACCTGCGGCTCGGGCACCTACATCCGCAGCCTGGCCCGTGACCTGGGCGAGGCCTTGGGCTGCGGCGCGCATATCAGCGCGCTGCGCCGGCTCTGGGTCGAACCGTTCCGTGATCCGGTGATGGTGACCCTGGACCAGCTGCGCGCCATGGTCGAGGCCGGCGACGAGGCCGGCATGGAGGCGCTGCTGCTGCCGCTGGCGGCCGGCCTGGCCGAGTACCCCCGGGTCGAACTGGATGCCGAACAGGCCCACCGCTTCTGTGTCGGGCAGCGCCAGCGCGATGCCGCCTGGCCCCCGGGGCTGGTGGCCGTATACGGGCCCGATGGCACCCCGCAGGGCCTGGGACAGGTGGATGCCGGTGGCCTGCTGGCGCCGCAGCGCCGCTTCAACCTGTAACCGGGGCGGGGCGCATTCAGCCCCGGTCCTTGTTCCGCCGGGCCCCGACCGTTACAATTTCGCGGCCGTTTTCCGGCAGCCTGCTCCGGCAGGTTTCATCCTCGTAGTCCACGGCGAGCCTGGCGGTGCGCGAAGCGCGTTCCTGCCGGCCACGCATCACAGAGAAAAAAGAAATGTCGATCGACACCCAGAAGGTCATTGAAGACAACAAGCGCAGCTCGGCTGACACCGGCTCCCCGGAAGTGCAGGTCGCCCTGCTGACCGCCCGCATCGAGCTGCTGACCGGCCACTTCAAGACCCACAAGAAGGACCACCACAGCCGCCGCGGCCTGCTGCAGATGGTCAACCGCCGTCGCAGCCTGCTCGACTACCTGAAGAAGAAGGACGTCGAGCGTTACAAGGCCCTGATTGAAAAGCTTGGCCTGCGTCGCTAAGCAACGAATCCCCCGCGGCGCAGCGATGCGCCGCGGTTTTGTTTTGTAGCACCGCAATCCCCGATTCAGGCCGGAACGATCCGGCCACCCGCAGGCGGCAAGGGTCGCCGACGGTCCAATTCGCAGACAGCATCCCCAAGGACACCCTCCGTGGCAAAAATCACCAAAACCTTCCAGTACGGCAAGCACACCGTCACGCTTGAGACCGGCGAAGTCGCCCGCCAGGCAAGCGGCGCCGTCATCGTCAAGATGGACGACACCGTACTGCTGGTCACCGCCGTCGCCGCCAAGAGCGCGCGCGAAGGCCAGGACTTCTTCCCGCTGACCGTCGATTATCAGGAAAAGTTCTACGCCGGCGGCCGTATCCCGGGTGGTTTCTTCAAGCGTGAAGGCCGTGCGACCGAGAAGGAAACCCTGATCTCGCGCCTGATCGACCGTCCGATCCGCCCGCTGTTCCCGGAAGACTACAAGAACGAAGTGCAGATCATCGCCACGGTCATGTCGCTGAACCCGGACGTGGACGGCGACATCCCGGCCCTGATCGGCGCCTCGGCTGCCCTGGCTCTGGCCGGCACCCCGTTCATGGGTCCGATCGGCGCTGCCAAGGTCGGCTACAAGAACGGCGAGTACATCCTGAACCCGACCGTCAGCGAACTGGCTGACTCGCAGCTGGAACTGGTCGTCGCCGGTACCTCCAACGCCGTGCTGATGGTTGAATCCGAAGCCGCGCTGCTGTCCGAAGAAGTGATGCTGGGCGCCGTGACCTTCGGTCACCGCGAAATGCAGAAGGTCATCAACGCGATCAACGAGCTGACCGTCGAAGCCGGCACCAAGCCGTCGACCTGGGAAGCCCCGGCCAAGAACGACGTGCTGATCGGCGCCCTGAAGGAAGCCATCGGCCCGCGCCTGGGCGAAGCCTTCCAGGTGCGCGACAAGCTGCAGCGCCGCGACGCCATCTCGGCGATCAAGAAGGACGTGGTCGAAAGCCTGGCTGGCCGCGTGGCCGCCGAGGGCTGGAACCCGGCCGAGCTGTCGAAGGAATTCGGCGAGCTGGAATACCGCACCATGCGTGACTCGGTGTTGGACACCAAGGTCCGCATCGACGGCCGTGCGCTGGACACCGTCCGCCCGATCGCCGTGAAGACCGGCGTGCTGCCGCGTACCCACGGTTCCTCGCTGTTCACCCGCGGCGAAACCCAGGCCATCGTGACCATCACCCTGGGCACCGCCCGTGACGGCCAGGTCATCGACGCCGTTGCCGGTGAGTACAAGGAAAACTTCCTGTTCCACTACAACTTCCCTCCGTTCTCGGTGGGTGAGTGCGGCCGCATGATGGGCCCGAAGCGCCGTGAAATCGGCCACGGTCGCCTGGCCAAGCGCGGCGTGCTGGCTGTCATGCCGTCGCTGGAAGCCTTCCCGTACACCATCCGCGTCGTCTCGGAAATCACCGAGTCGAACGGTTCCTCGTCGATGGCCTCGGTCTGCGGCTCGTCGCTGGCCCTGATGGACGCCGGCGTGCCGGTGAAGGCCCCGGTGGCCGGTATCGCCATGGGTCTGGTCAAGGAAGGCGATCGCTTCGTCGTCCTGTCCGACATCCTGGGTGACGAAGATCACCTGGGCGACATGGACTTCAAGGTGGCCGGTACCGCTGAGGGCATCTCCGCCCTGCAGATGGACATCAAGATCGAAGGCATCACCGAAGAGATCATGAAGCAGGCGCTGCAGCAGGCCAAGGCTGGCCGTCTGCACATCCTGGGCGAAATGGCCCACGGCCTGACCGCTCCGCGCGAAGAGCTGTCGGACTACGCGCCGCGTCTGCTGACCATCAAGATCCACCCGGACAAGATCCGCGAAGTGATCGGCAAGGGTGGTTCGACCATCCAGGCCATCACCAAGGAAACCGGCACCCAGATCGACATCCAGGACGACGGCACCATCGTCATCGCCTCGGTCAATGCCATCGCTGCCCAGGCCGCCAAGGCCCGCATCGAGCAGATCACCTCGGACGTCGAGCCGGGCCGCATCTACGAAGGCAAGGTCGCCAAGATCATGGACTTCGGTGCGTTCGTCACGATCCTGCCGGGCAAGGACGGTCTGGTCCACGTGTCGCAGATCTCCAGCGATCGCGTCGAGAAGGTCGGCGACGTGCTGAAGGAAGGCGACGTGGTCAAGGTCAAGGTGCTGGAAGTCGACAAGCAGGGCCGTATCCGCCTGTCGATGAAGGCCGTGGAAGAAGGCGAAGGCGCCAGCGCCGAGTAATCGACCTCCGGTCGATGACGGTAGGTGTCAACCGTGGTTGACACCCCACCGCCGCCACCCAGGTAGGTGTCAACCTTGGTTGACACCCCACCGCTGGCATCGCAATCATGAAAAAGCGGGCTTCGGCCCGCTTTTTCTTTGTCTGCGCTCCGCCCCGTTCTTGCCGCTATGCTGCGGCCATGGACAGCCTGCGCCTGCTCGACCTGGAGATCGATCGCCCGTCGCAACGGGTCAGTCGTGACGGCGAGGTACTGCCCGTCAGCGGCCTGAGCTGGACCCTGTTGGACGTGCTGCTGGCCCATGGCACCGACGTCGTGGATTTCGACACCTTGGCCGCCCAGGTATGGGCGCCGGCCGTGGTGGGCGAAGACGCGATCAGCCAGCGGGTGAAGCTGCTCCGCCAGGCGCTCGGTGACGACGGCCGCAATCCCCGTTACATCCGCTCGGTGCGCGCGCGCGGCTACCAGCTGTGTGCGCCGCCGCTGCCGGTCCAGGCCCCCACGCCGCGCGCCCGCTGGCGCCGCTGGGCCGCGCTGTTCGCCTCGATGGCCGCGTTGCTGGCGGTCGCTGTCGGACTGTTGTTCTGGTCACGGCCTGCGCCGCAAGGCGCCGCGCAGTCGCTGCTGCAGCGCGCCGACTATTACGCCGGCATCGGCCAGGCCAGCAACAACGAACGGGCGATCAGTCTGTACCGGCAGGCCCTGCAGGCCGATCCGGAATCCACACCGGCCCGGCGCGGCCTGTCACGCGCGCTGTCGGCGCAGGGCTGCCTGTTCAATGGCAGCCCTGCGCAGATGAGGGAGGCGCTGGCATTGGCCGAGCAGGAGCGCCGGCGCGCGCCGCGCGAGGCCGCCACGCATGCACTCTGGGGCTACGCGCAGGATTGCCTGGGTGACATGCGCCAGGCCATGGCCGGCTACCGCCACGCCATCGAGCTGGACCCTGGCGACGAACGCAGCCGCGCGTCGCTGGCCTACCTGCAGCAGGAGCGCGGCGAGCTGGCCACCGCACTGCGCCAGAACCTGTCGTTGAAGGCGCCCGAACGCGTGCGCTTCCGTGACGTACAGGTCGCGCGCGAACTGGAACTGCTCGGCTTCACCCAGGCGGCGGGGCAGCGTCACGCGCGCAACTTCCAGCTGTACCCGGACAATGTCTTTTCGAACATCGCCTGGCCGCGCAGCCTGTACCTGGCCGGCGCACCGCAGCAGGCGCGGCAGGCGCTGGACGAAGCCCTGGCACGTGGCACGCCGCACCCGCAGCTGCGCCGCCTGCAGGGGGAACTGGCGCTGTTGGCCGGTGACCCCGCAGCAGCGGCCCAGGCCTTCGAGCTGGGCCGGCAACTGCGGCCGCAGCAGTCGCTCGGCCAGACCCTGGCGGCCCTGCATGGCGCGCAACCGGCGCAGGCGGCATGGATCAGCCAGCGCCTGCAGCAACTGGGTGACCAGGCAGGGGCAGGGGATGGCTGGCCCGATGCCGCCATCGAGCGGGCGCTGCTGCTGCAGGCCCTGGGCCAGACGGACCACGCCGTGGCGGCACTACAGCAGGCCGTCGACGACGGTTTCCGCGACGTGGCCTGGCTGCGTACCACGCCGCTGTTCGTGCCCCTGCGCGGCGCACCCGGCTGGCCGGCACTGCTGCAGCGCCTGGAAACCGACATCGCCCGCCAGCGCGCGCAGGTACTGGCCGCCGCCTGGCGGCCAGATGACCTGGCCAGCCTCAGTGCAGCGCCGGCAGCAGGAACTCGGTAAGGATGCGCCGCGATTGCGGGTGGGCGAAGCTGCGGTTGAACGCTTGGGTCGTGACGACCGCCACCGCGCGTTGCTCGGGCAGCACGAACACGTAGTTACCGCCGTTGCCGGACATCGCCCACACCGTGCGCGGTGCACCCTGCGCGTCCAGTTTCAGGCCCCACCACTGGTAGCCGTAATCGCTGCCATCGGAGGTGGTCGCCTGCGCCTGCACCATCGCCTCGATGTAGTCCTGCGGAACCAGCTGCTGGCCCTGCCAGCGGCCCCGGTCGAGCACCAGCTGCCCAAGCCGGGCCAGATCGCGGCTGCGGTAGCGGGTCCCGCCGCCGCCCATGCCGATGCCTTCCGGCGAACGGTTCCAGTGGCGCTCGGTGATGCCCAGCGGGCGCTCCAGCGCGGTGGCGGCGAAGTCGGCCAGCGGCTGCCCGGTGGCTTGTTCAAGCACCGCGCCCAGCACGAAGGAATTGGCGGTGCAGTAGGCGAACGCGCGGCCGTGCGGGCTGTCCTGCGGGCGCTGCATCCACGGCGCGAAGCCTTTCACCGGCAGGCCCAGGGCAAAGTCCAGCCAGCGTTCGCCCACGTACATGCGTTCCTCGTTGCCGGCCGAGAACGGATTCTCGTCGTCGCATTCCCACAGGCTGCTCATGGTCAGCAGGTCCTGCACGGTGGTGGCGCGCAGGCGGGGGTCAACGCTGTGGCTGGCGGTGTAGGCCGGGAAGTAGTCGTACACGCGGGCCTGCACGCCCGGAAGCCGGTGCTGGCCGATGGCCGCGCCGACCAGCAGTGCGGTCACGCTCTTGCTGGCCGAACGCACGTCATGCAGGGTCTGCGCGTCGGCACCGTTGAAGTAGCCCTCGTAGACCACCTTGCCTTCGACCTGCAGCAGCACGCTGCGCACCTGCTTGAGCTCATCGCTGGCGATGGCCTGTTCCAGCGCCTTCAGGCGCGCCGTATCCAAGGGGGCTGCGGTGCAGGGCAGGGTGGTGCACAGCAGCAGGACGAGAAGGGTGATCGTGCGCATCGGCAAGGCTCCGTTGAAGGGAGCCCTGATTCGGCCAGCGTGCCGTCTGAAGTGCTGGAAATCCGGCTGAAGAATTCTGAAAGCCCGGTGTGGCGGGCCTCTGCAGGTAGCGTAGAGCTTGCTCGACTGCCCTTGAGATTGCGCCGACAGCAGTCGAGCAAGCTCGACGCTACGCGTCCTCCCCCAGCCACCAGACCTGGCCCGGCGCGGGATCACTCAGCGACTGCTCGCGCTGTTCGATGGCCTCCAGCACGCGCCCCGGCCCCGCCGCCGTCCACGTTGCTAGCAGCTTCTCCACCGCAGCCCGACCCTGCGCGGCGACGCCCAGATCGCGCTCGCGCTTCCAGGTGCCGTCATCAGCTGGCGTTGCCTCGCTGTCGTGCTGGTGCGGGGTGCCGTAACTGCAGCGGCGGCACAACCGACGGATGTTGGCAGTCCAGTCCTCGACCATGCCGATGCCAGGCAGCGTCATCGCCTCCAGGGCAGCGATGTCATCGGCTGAATCGCAGTGCACGAACACGGTGAAGGTCGCCATGTCCGACCGCTGCAGGCGCTGCATGGCGTTGAACACCGGCACGTCCTGTCCGCCGTAGGTGCGATGGCCGGTCGATGCGCCGTCATGCAGCACGATGTCGCCGAAGCGGAAGCCGCTTTCGGGCAGTGGAACGTTGTCGATGCGTGCCCGCACCGGATCGATGCGCGTCAGGTACACCACTTCGGCGTCCGACCAGGGCGCCAGGCGTACGCAGGCCACGCCGAAGTTGCCTTCGATCGGGCCTTCGCCTTCCGGCAGGGTGATGCCACAGCGGTTCCACTGCCGGCGTGCTTCAACCCAGTCGCCGGCGCCGGTCGCGGCAATAGCGGCATTCCACGCAGTGGCTTCGTCAAACGCATCGCGCCGTTGTTCCGACTGCAGGTTGTCGCGCAGCGACGCGTGCCAGTCACGCAGGTATTTGTGGGCCAATCCGCGCATGTAGTGCAGATGGGAAATCTCGGGCGTCTGTTCGACGAGTTCGCCGAACAGGCTGGCTGCATCGCGCAGGTCGCCGTCGTCGAACGCTGCATAGGCACGCGCTTCCAGTGCCTGCAGCTTCTCCAGGGTTTTGTCGTCCAGCAGTTCGCCGTCTGTGGGGTGGTCTGCGGTCATGTCCATGTGCCGTTGAAATTCCAGCGCCACCATAGCGCAGGCGGGTCGCATGCTGTCCTGCAGTGACCGGTTTTCTGCGCGGGCCGGCCCCGCCTCTGGCTGCTCGCGGCAACCCGCGCATGTTCAGCGGACGACATCACCGGACATCCGCGCTGCAGTGCCAAGCGTTTGCTAACGTGGCTGCGTCATTGATCCGGGAGATTCCATGTTCCGCCAGTCCGTCGCCGTCCTTGCCGTGCTGATTGCCGGCGCACTGCCCACGGTTGCACGGGCCGCACCGGCACAGCCGCCCATTCTCGGTGCGTATTACCCGGGAGGCTCGGCCGAGCGCTACCCGGTGTCGCGCATTCCGGCCGAGCGCCTGACCCACCTGTTCTACGCGTTCTCCACCATCGAGGACGGGCGCTGCACGGTCGGCGCGGAAGCGCCGCAGAACTTCGCCGCACTGGCCGAGCTGAAGAAAGCCCACCCGCACCTGCGCACGCTGATCTCGATCGGCGGCTGGGGCGCGGGCGGGTTCTCCGACGCGGCGCTGACCGCGGCCAGCCGCAAGCGCCTGGTCGATTCATGCATGGCGCTGTTCTTCGAACGCCATGCAGGCAGCTTCGATGGCGTGGACATCGACTGGGAATTCCCGGTCAGCGGTGGACCGAAGGAGCTGGCCCATCGCCCGCAGGATCGCGCCAATCTGACCCTGCTGGCGCAGGCCTTCCGCGTGGCGCTGGATGCGCGCGGCCGCAAGGCGGGGCAGCCGATGCTGCTGACCGCGGCGCTGGCCGCCGGTCGCCTGCAGACCGATGGGCCCTACGACCCGGCGGCGAGCTATGACCTGCCGGCGTTGGCCGCGGTGTTCGATTTCATCAACCTGATGAGCTATGACATGGGCACCGGCTTCTCGGCGGTGTCCACCTTCAATGCGCCGTTGCATGAAGTGCCGGCCGACCCGCTGGCACCGGAACTGCGGCGCTGGAACAACGTGGCCGGCGCGGTGCAGTACTACCGCGAACACGGCGTGCCGGCGCACAAGCTGGTGCTGGGCGTGCCGTTCTATGGTCGCGGCTTCAAGGTCACCGGCGATGCCGCCGACGGCCTGTACCAGACCTATAGCGCACCGGCCGATGCCGGCGACTGGCGGGTGATCAAGGCGCGTTATCTGGACCAGCCCGGGTGGGCGAAGCACTGGCAGCCGCAGGCACAGAGCCCCTGGTTGTACAACGCCGAACAGAAGGTGTTCATCAGCTACGAAGACCCGCGTTCGATCGGCCTGCGCGCGCAGTTCGCGCGTGCGCAGGGCCTGGCCGGCGTGTTCATGTGGGAGCTGACCGGCGACGACGAACAGGCCAGCCTGCTCAATGCCATGCTGGCGCCGTGGCAGAAGGCCCGCGTCGGCGATTGAGCCGCCCCGGCAGCGAATGGACCCGCCCTCGGACCCGGCGTGCCGTCTGATGCTTCTGGGCCACGAACGCGCCTTTGTAGAGTCGAGCTTGCTCGACTGCTCTTGGCGCGATGTGTATCGAATGCAACAGCAGTCGAGCAAGCTTGTATGTTCCCGCCGGCTCCTACGAGGTATGTAGGAGCCAGGGTGGAGGGACCGTCAAGCAAGCATCTGCGGAGTCGAGCCGACAGACGAGTCGAGCGATCGGCATCAGAAAGCTGGCCAGAATCGCGTGGGGCGTCTTCAAGAGCGGCCGGGATTTCGACCCGAGCATGCTGAAAGTGGGTGAAGCCTGCTTCCAGCAGACTTGACCACGAACATAGGATCTCGACTCTACCGGGGCATCGCCGTGGCAGAAGGCCCGCGTCGGCGATTGAGCCGGCGCTTGTGGTGATCGCGCTCTCGGACCCGGCGTGCCGTCTGATGCTTCTGGGCCACGAACGCGCCTTTGTAAAGTCGAGCTTGCTCGACTGCTCTTGGCGCGATGTGTATCGAATGCAACAGCAGTCGAGCAAGCTCGACTCTACCGGGGCATCGCCGTGGCAGAAGGCCCGCGTCGGCGATTGAGCCGCCCCGGCAGCGAATGGACGCGCCCTCAGACCCGGCGTGCCGTCTGATGCTTCTGGGCCACGAACGCGCCTTTGTAGAGTCGAGCTTGCTCGACTGCTCTTGGCGCGATGTGTATCGAATGCAACAGCAGTCGAGCAAGCTCGACTCTACCGGGGCGAGCCGTAGCGCGCCGGGCCATGCCCGGCAGAATGGCGCAAGGCCAGCGGCCCAACCGCGCACATCGGACCTGCGGCCGTCGCGCTAAGCTGCGGGCATGATCACCATCGACCGCCTCGACCATCTGGTCATTACCGTTGCCGATATCGAGCACAGCTGCGATTTCTACCAGCGCGTGCTGGGCATGGACGTCGTGCGCTTCGGTGCCGGTCGTACCGCGCTGCAGTTCGGCCAGCAGAAGATCAATCTCCACCCTGCCAGTGCGCCACTGCAGCCACACGCCGCACAACCCATGCCGGGCAGTGCCGACCTGTGCCTGGTCACGCGCGTGGCAACGGCCGATGTACTGGCCCACCTGCAGTCACAGGCCGTTGTCGTGGAGGAGGGGCCGGTTGCACGGACCGGCGCGCTGGGGCCGATCGAGTCGGTGTACTTCCGCGATCCGGACGGCAACCTGATCGAAGTCAGTCGTTATCCCGACGCCGGATGACCGGTAGCGCCGGGCCGCGCCCCGGACCCGATATGCCGTGTAATGCGTGTGGGCCACAAACCCGCCTTTGTAGAGTCGAGCTTGCTCGACTGCTCTTGGCGCGATGTGTATCGAATGCAACAGCAGTCGAGCAAGCTCGACGCTACCGGGGCGAGGCGTGGCGCGCCGGGCCATGCCCGACGGTTTCATCCATTCGCCCAGACGCTGTTGGGGTCGCCGCTGCGGGCGCGGCGTTGGCTGGCCACTGCCAGCCGCGCAAAGCCGGCGGCCATGGCCAGGGCCACCACGTCGATCCAGAACAGCGGCCAGTGACCGCGCCCGGCGGCCAGCCACAGCCAATCGCCGTTGAGCGCGCCATGGGCCACCGGCACCAGCGCCGTGCTGATCGCCGCGGCCCACAGCAGTTCACGCGCGGCCTGTGCCGGGCGACGCAGTGCCGCCCACAGTGCGCACGCCGCCCACGTGCCGAAGCAGGCCCAGCGGATACCGTGGTCCACGCTGGCCGGGGCCACCCGTTCCAGCACCAGCGCGGTGATGAAGGCGACCGAGATCGCCACGCACAGGCCGATGCACACGCCCACCGTCGCCCGCGCCATGTTCACCCCCGAACGCGGCTGCTCGACCTGGCGCCGCTTGCGCCGCGATTCGATCCACAGCAGGTTGCCCGAATAGAACAGGAACGCGCCGCCCAGCCCCAGCAGGAAGTACAGCCAGACCACCACGCCGTTGCCGAATTCGCCGAAGTGCAGGGCATAGGCCGCGCTCAGCGTGGCGTGGTTGGCATCGCGACGCCCCGGCAGCTGGGTGGCCAGGACCTCGCCGCTGGCCACGTCCAGCGCGACCGAACCCAGCGGGCCCAGGGTGCCGCTGGATTCGCCGGTGATCTCGATGGTGGCCCGGCTGTCGCCACCGTTGGCCAGCTTCAGGTACGCCGGTTCGAAATCGGTCACGCCCTGTGCGCGTGCCGCTTCCACGGCGCGCGCATGCAGCAGGCGCAGGCTGCCCGGCGCGGCCGGCACGCCGCTGGCCTCGCGCACCGGCGCCGTATCCATGGCCGCAGGCACCGCCTGCAGCGCCTTGCCGTCGTAGATCAGCGGATTGAGCAGCGCAATCTGGATGAACACCAGGCACAGCAGGGCGCCGGTCACCGCGAACATCAGATGGAAGGGCAGGCTGAGCACGCCGATCACGTTGTGCGCGTCCTGCCACATCTGCTTCAGGTTGCGGCCCGGCCGCAGCGCGAACAGATCGCCCAGCAGCTTGGGCAGGTGGATGACCAGGCCGCTGAGCAGGGCCATGCCGTACAGCAGGCTGACGATGCCCATCACGTACAGGCCGGCCACCGGCAGGCCCAGGCTGTAATGCAGCTCGTTCACCAGCTCGGCCAGGCCGGTCTGTGGCGGCGTGGCGCTGCCGCCGGTGTGGCCCGGCCAGGCATAGCGCCAGCTGCCATCGCCGGCCTGCCAATAGGCCAGCGGCCGCGGGTGGTCGTCACCGGGGAAGGTCATGCCGACATGGCGTCGGGCCTCGGCGTGCTGGGCCAGCACGTCATCGAGCAGGTACTGCGCATCGTCCAGCCCGGCCGGCAGGGCCGAGGCGGCGCCCGGTGTCTGCCACAGCGGCAGATCGTGGTGGAACAGGGTCAGCGCGCCAGCGTAGAAGGCCACGAACAGGCCGAAGCCGGCCACCAGGCCGACCCAGGTATGCAGCGTGGTGAAGGTGCGCAGGGTCTGCGAACTGAATTTCATGCGGGAAGTCTCACTGCACCGCGCCGGTCAGGCGCAGCAGCCACAGGGCAAGGAAGCCGGCGGCGGCGCACGCCGACAGGACCAGCCAGGCGCGGGTGGGCGAGCGGAAGCTGAAGGCCCACAACGCCGCCAGCATCCACAGGGGCACGAAGGCGATCAGGCCTGGAACCAGCGCACTGGTCCACGGCCCGGGCGGCAGCCAGGTCAACAGGCCGGTGGCCGCGGCGGCCAGCAGGAATCCGGCCAGCAGTCCAGCGAAGGCGCGCATCCACATCAGCGCGGCTCCACGCCGGGCCGGTGCCAGGCGGCCAGCGCCGGCAGCAGCAGGGCGGTCAGCATCCACGCGCACAGCATTACCACCAGTCCGGTGGCGAAGCCCAGTTCGGCCATCCACAGCCACAGCGCGGCAGCGGCCGCCACCAGGCCGATCTGCCGGCCCAGTCGCCCGGCGCGGCGCAGGCGCGGCCAGCGGCAGTGCGGCGAGGCGGCGTAGAAGGCCACGGCAGAGAACATCGACGCCAGCAGGCCCAGGCTGCAGAAGCCCAGGCTGGACAGAGCCACGGTGATCATCGGCGGCTCCCGTGCTGGCGCGGGACCGACAGCTGCGGGACACTGGCGGGGCCGGCGACGGCCGGTCGAGGCGGGTGGCGCATCACGGGGTCCTGGGCAAGCGGGGCGGGCGGGCATCGGCTGCGCCGACCGCACATGGTAATCATTGCTATTTCACCCCGCCAGCAGGTCCCATTCAGTCCAGCGCGCAGGCGCTTGGGCTTTGTCGTGCGCTGGTTTAAGATCAGTGCCTGACCCTCTGGAACAAGGTGGCCCGCGCCCATGCGCCGGCCGAGCGTGCGACATGAGCACTACCACCGCCCATCGCTGATCTGCCCCCGAAGGCCCTGTTCCAGGCGCCCTCGTGGCGCTTTTTTATTGCCCGGGCGTCCGCCCGGGACTGCATTCCAGCCCGCAGCGCGGGCCCCGCACGAAGCCCTATCGATGATCAACATCACCCTTCCCGACGGCAGCCGCCGCGAATTCGAAAACCCCGTCAGCGTCATGGACGTCGCCCAGTCGATTGGCGCCGGCCTGGCCAAGGCCACCATCGCCGGTTCGGTCGATGGCGTGCTGGTCGATGCCAGCGACGTGATCGCCAAGGACGCCAGCCTGCGCATCATCACCGCCAAGGACGAGGAGGGCGTGGAAATCATCCGCCACTCCTGCGCCCATCTGGTCGGCCACGCGGTCAAGCAGCTGTACCCGGACGTGAAGATGGTGATCGGCCCGGTCATTGCCGAAGGTTTCTACTACGACATCTATTCCGAGCGCCCGTTCACGCCGGAAGACATGGCCGCCATCGAAAAGCGCATGGGTGAGCTGATCGCCCAGGATTACGACGTCATCAAGAAGATGACCCCGCGCGCGGAAGTGATCGAGATCTTCAAGGCGCGTGGCGAGGACTACAAGCTGCGCCTGATCGAGGACATGTCCGACGACATCCAGGCCATGGGCATGTACTACCACCAGGAATACGTGGACATGTGCCGCGGCCCGCACGTGCCGAACACGCGCTTCCTGAAGGCCTTCAAGCTGACCCGCATTTCCGGCGCGTACTGGCGCGGCGATGCGCAGAACGAACAGCTGCAGCGCATCTACGGCACTGCCTGGGCCGACAAGAAGCAGCTCGAGGCCTACATCAAGCGCATCGAAGAAGCCGAAATGCGCGACCACCGCCGCATCGGCAAGCAGCAGGACCTGTTCCACCTGCAGGAAGAAGCGCCGGGCCTGGTGTTCTGGCACCCCAAGGGCTGGGCACTGTGGCAGGTGGTCGAGCAGTACATGCGCAAGGTCTACCGCAGCAGCGGCTACGGCGAAGTGCGCTGCCCGCAGATCCTGGACGTGAGCCTGTGGAAGAAGTCCGGCCACTGGGACAACTACCAGGACAACATGTTCTTCACCGAATCGGAGAAGCGCACCTACGCGGTCAAGCCGATGAACTGCCCGGGCCACGTGCAGGTGTTCAACCAGGGCCTGCACAGCTACCGCGACCTGCCGATCCGCTACGGTGAATTCGGTTCCTGCCACCGCAACGAGCCGTCCGGCGCGCTGCACGGCATCCTGCGCGTGCGTGGTTTCACCCAGGACGACGGCCACGTGTTCTGCACCGAAAGCCAGATCGAATCGGAAGTGACCGCGTTCCACCAGCAGGCGCTGGCGGTGTACCAGCACTTCGGCTTCGACGAGATCCAGATCAAGATCGCGCTGCGTCCGGAATCGCGCCTGGGCGACGACGCCACCTGGGACAAGGCCGAAGGCGCGCTGCGCTCGGCGCTGTCCAGCTGTGGCGTGGAATGGCAGGAGCTGCCGGGCGAGGGTGCCTTCTACGGCCCGAAGATCGAGTACCACCTGAAGGACGCCATCGGCCGCACCTGGCAGCTGGGCACCATGCAGGTCGATTTCATGATGCCCGGCCGCCTGGGTGCCGAGTACGTGGACGAGAACAGCCAGAAGAAGCACCCGGTCATGCTGCACCGGGCCATCGTCGGTTCGATGGAGCGCTTCCTGGGCATCCTGATCGAGCACCACGCCGGCCAGTTCCCGGCCTGGCTGGCGCCGACCCAGGTAGTGGTGGCCAATATCACCGATGCCCAAGCTGAATACGTCACGGGCGTGACCCAAACCCTTGCGGAGCAAGGCTTCCGCGTCAGCTCGGATTTGCGTAACGAGAAGATCGGCTATAAAATCCGCGAGCATACGTTGCAGCGCGTGCCTTACCTGCTGGTCATCGGTGACCGCGAGAAGGAAAATGGGGCTGTGGCGGTGCGTACGCGTTCTGGCGAAGACCTGGGCAGCATGAGTCTGCAGGCCTTCATCGAACGGCTGCAGGCCGAGGGCGCGTAAGCAAAGGTCCGGTCCGGGGGCATAGGCACCCGGGCCGGTTCGATACCCTTGGGAGAACGTAATATCAGCACCCCTGACAACAAACAGAACCGCAGGAATCAGGAAATCCGTGTGCCGCGCGTCCGCGTGATCGGCAGTGACGGAGAAATGATCGGCGTGTTGTCGCGCGACGAAGCGCTGTCCATGGCCGAAGATGAAGGCCTGGACCTGGTCGAAATCCAGCCGCAGGCCGATCCGCCGGTCTGCAAGATCATGGACTTCGGCAAGTTCAAGTTCGAAGCGCAGAAGAAGGCCAGCGAGGCCAAGAAGAAGACCAAGCAGGTCGAGATCAAGGAAGTGAAGTTCCGTCCGGTCACGGACGAGGGCGACTACCAGATCAAGCTGCGCAAGATGCGTGGTTTCCTTGAAGACGGTGACAAGATCAAGGTCAACATCCGTTTCCGTGGCCGTGAAATGAGCCACCAGGAACTGGGTCGTGAAATGGCCAACCGCATCGAGGCCGATCTGGGCGAGGACATCGTCATCGAAAGCCGTCCGCGTCTGGAAGGGCGCCAGATGGTGATGATGATCGCGCCGAAGAAGAAGACCTGAGGCCTGGCAGGCCGCCCTTCGGGGCGCCTGGCTGAACGGTTCAGGGTAAAGGGGCGCCGCGGGCGCCCCTTTGCTTTTGCGGCAAGGTACGGAAACGGTTGAAAGGGCTGGTGGCGGGGCGGATTTGCCTGTATCATGCCCGGCTCGACCCACCCAGGACGGGTCGTACGCCGATCATGGCAGGACGGAAAGAGTGGCAATGGCCACCGCCAGATCAGTCAGAAACCAGGGTCACCCCCATCAAGGACATTGCAATGCCCAAGATCAAGACCAACCGGGCAGCGGCCAAGCGTTTCCGCAAGACCGCCTCGGGCAAGTACAAGTGCGGCCACGCCAACCGTAGCCACATCCTCACGAAGAAAGCGACCAAGCGTAAGCGTAACCTGCGTCAGACGAACCACGTCCGTGCAGAAGACGCCGGCCGTCTGGATCGTATGCTCCCTTACCTCTGAGGAACTGAAAAATGGCACGAGTTAAGCGTGGCGTACAGGCGCGTCGCCGCCACAAGAAAATTCTGGATCTGGCCAAGGGCTATTACAACGCCCGTCGCAAGGTCTTCCGCGTTGCCAAGCAGGCCGTCATCAAGGCACAGCAGTACGCCTACATCGGCCGTAAGCAGAAGAAGCGCAACTTCCGTTCGCTGTGGATCACCCGTATCAATGCGGCTGCCCGCATCAACGGCCTGAGCTACAGCCGCTTCATGAACGGCCTGCTGAAGGCCGGCATCACCCTGGACCGCAAGGTCCTGGCTGATATCGCCGTGCACGACGCAGCCGGTTTTGCTGCGCTGGCCGAAAAGGCCAAGGGCGCACTGGCGGCATAAGTCCTTCCCGATGCCGTTTCCGTTCACGGTGAACGGTGTCAGGTAGAGGCAATGCATGGGGAAGGGCGCAAGTCCTTCCCCATTCTTTTTTGGGTTCCGGCAATGCCGCAGGCGCGCGTTGCGGGGACCGGCGGTGGCGACAGGGGTCGGCCCTTCGCGCATCGCGATGGCAGACCGACTGGAGTTCCGGCCCCCCATGAGCGACATCCAATCCCTCACCACCCAGGCGCTGGCCGACGTGGCCGCCGCACAGAGCCCCGACGTGCTGGAACAGCTGCGCGTGGCCCTGCTCGGCAAGAGTGGCAGCATCACTGCGCAGCTGAAGCAGCTGGGCACCCTGCCGGCCGAAGAGCGCAAGGCCGCCGGTGAAGCCATCAACCAGGCCCGTGACGCGCTGTCCAGCGCGCTGGGCGAGCGCAAGGCCGTGCTGGAGAACGCCGCACTGGATGCGCGCCTGGCCGCCGAAGCCATCGACATCACCCTGCCGGGCCGCAACGGCGACCGTGCCGGCCTGCACCCGATCACCCGCACCCTGGAGCGCATCACCGGCATTTTCGGCCGGCTGGGCTACGAGCTGTCCGAAGGGCCGGAAATCGAGGACGACTGGCACAACTTCGAAGCGCTGAACTTCCCGCCGCACCATCCGGCGCGCGCCATGCACGACACCTTCTACTTCGGTGACGGCCGCCTGCTGCGCACGCATACCTCCGGTGTGCAGGTGCGTTACATGGGCCAGCACCAGCCGCCGCTGCGCATGATCGCCGCCGGCAAGGTGTACCGCAGCGACAGCGACCAGACCCATTCGCCGATGTTCCACCAGGTGGAAGGCCTGCTGGTGGACGAGCATTCGAACTTCGCCGACCTGAAGGGCACGCTGGCCGAGTTCGTGCGCGCGTTCTTCGAGCGCGATTTCGAAATGCGTTTCCGCCCCAGCTACTTCCCGTTCGTGGAACCGGGCGCGGAAGTGGATATCGCCTGGCAGCAGCCCGACGGCAGCACCCGCTGGCTGGAAGTGCTGGGCTGCGGCATGGTGCACCCGAACGTGCTGCGCAACGTGGGCATCGATCCGGAACGCTACACCGGCTTCGCCTTCGGTCTGGGCGTGGAGCGCTTTGCGATGCTGCGCTATGGCGTGAACGATCTGCGCGCGTTCTTCGAAAACGACGTGCGGTTCCTGAAACAGTTCGCGTAAGCGCCGGCCCGTAGAGTCGAGCTTGCTCGACTGTTCCTGAATCGACTGCTCCTAAATTCGCAGGCCCAGGCGCATGCGCCGGGCCCAACAGGGTGACACCATGAAATTCTCCGAAAACTGGCTGCGCAGCCACGTCCCGACCTCCGCCTCGCGCGATGAACTGAGCGCGGTGCTGACCGCCATCGGTCTGGAAGTGGAAGAGGTGACCGCGCTCGGCAACGGTCTGCAGCACGTGGTCGTGGCACGCATCGTCGAGGCCGTGCGCCATCCCGAAGCCGATCGCCTGCAGGTGTGCAAGGTCGATGCGGGGCAGGGCGAGCTGCTGCAGATCGTCTGCGGTGCGCCCAACGCGCGCCCGGGCCTGGTTGCGCCGCTGGCGATGGTCGGCGCGCAGATCGGTGACCTGAAGATCAAGCCGGCCAAGCTGCGCGGCGTGGAATCCAACGGCATGCTGTGCTCGGCCAAGGAACTGGGCCTGGACAACGATGCCTCGGGCCTGCTGGAACTGCCCGATGACGCGCCGGTCGGCCAGACCCTGGTCGAGTACCTGGGCCTGCCGGACGCCAGCATCGAGATCAAGCTGACCCCCAACCGCGCCGACTGCTTCAGCGTGCGCGGCATCGCCTACGACGTGGCCGCCGCCACCCGCAGCGAAGTGCTGGCGTTCGCCGCCGAGGCGATTGCCCCGGTTGGCAGCCGCGAACTCGCCATCACCCTTGCTGCCGGCGCTGAAGCGCCGCGCTACCTGGGCCGCGTGATCGAAGGCGTGAATGCCGCCGCCAAGACCCCGCTGTGGATGGCCGAGCGCCTGCGCCGCAGTGGCGTGCGCCCGGTGTCGCTGCTGGTCGACATCACCCAGTACGTGATGCTGGAACTGGGCCAGCCGATGCATGCCTACGACCTGGGCACCCTGCAGGGCAGCATCGGCGTGCGCCGTTCGCGCGCCAATGAAACGATCAAGCTGCTCGATGGCCGCGATGCGGTGCTGGACGACAGCTTCCTGGTGGTGACCGATGCTGACCGCGCGGTCGGCCTGGCCGGCCTGATGGGCGGCTTCGACACCCGCGTGACCGACGACACCACCGCGGTGTTCCTGGAGGCCGCGCACTTCGCCCCGGCCGCCATCATGGGCCGCGGCCGCAAGCTGGGCCTGCACACCGATGCCGGTCACCGTTTCGAACGTGGCGTGGACCCGGCACTGCCGCGCACCGCCATCGAGTACGCCACCCGTCTGGTGCTGGATCTGGCCGGCGGTACCCCGGCACCGGTCACCGAGGCAGTCAACCAGGCGGACCTGCCGCAGGCGGCAACGATCACCCTGCGCCGCGCACGCATCACCCGCGTGCTGGGCATCACCATTGAAGACGCCGAAGTCGAGCGCATCCTGCGCGCGCTGGGCATGGGCGTGACCGCGGCCGGCGAAGGCTGGCAGGTGACCGCGCCGAGCCGCCGCTTCGACATCGCCATCGAAGAAGACCTGATCGAGGAACTGGCCCGTATCCACGGTTACGAGCAGATTCCGACCACCCTGCCGGGCGGTGCTGCACGCGTGGCCATGCCGACCGAGACCCAGCTGGACGTGCTGAGCGTGCGCCGCCAGCTGATCGCCCGCGACCTGCAGGAAACCCTGAATTTCGCCTTCGTCGACGATGCCCTGCTGACCCAGTGGCAGCTGCGCGAGAGCCTGGTGCCGCTGGCCAACCCGCTGTCGGCCGAGCTGGCGGTGATGCGCCCGGCGCTGCTGCCGGGCCTGGTCGCCACCCTGGGCCGCAATGCCGCCCGCCAGCTGGGTCGCGTCCGCCTGTTCGAAGTCGGCCGGGTGTTCGCCCAGCAGACCGGCGAAGGCCAGCCGGCCCCGCTGGAAACCCCGCGCGTGGCCGCCGCCGTGTGTGGCGATGCGCAGGCCGTGCAGTGGGGCCTGCCGACCCGCAAGGTCGACTTCCATGATCTGAAGGGCGACCTGGAATCGCTGGCGGCCGCCAGCGGCGCGGTGCTCGAATTCCGTCCGTCACAGCGCCCGTTCGGCCATCCGGCCCGTTCGGCCGAGATCCATCGCGACGGCGTGGCGATCGGCTGGATCGGCCAGATCCACCCGCGCCTGGCCAAGGCCATGGACATCGAAGTGGATGTCTATGCGTTCGAGCTGGACCTGGAGCCGCTCAGTGCCCGTGCACTGCCGCGGGCCGGCGAGCTGTCGCGGTTCCCGGCGGTGCGCCGCGACCTGGCGTTCCTGGTGCCTGAACAGGTGGCCTGGAGCGACCTGGCTGCCACCATCCGCCAGGCCGCCGGGCCGCTGCTGCGCGAGCTGAACCTGTTCGACCGTTACGTCGGGCAGGGGGTCGAGCCGGGGTTCAAGAGTCTCGCTATGGGCTTGATTTTGCAGGACAAGTCGCGCACTCTGACGGACCGCGACGTGGAAGCGGTGGTGGCCGAGGCGGTCACTGCCATCGAGCGTGAACATCACGCCCGGATCCGCGGCTGAGCGGGCAGCACTCGGGGGTAGCAGGCAATGGCATTGACCAAGGCGGAGATGGCGGAAAAGTTGTTCGACGAAGTCGGTCTGAACAAGCGGGAAGCCAAGGAATTCGTCGACGCGTTTTTCGATGTGCTGCGTGAAGCATTGGAACAGGGACGTCAGGTGAAGCTGTCGGGCTTCGGTAATTTCGATCTGCGGCGCAAGAGCCAGCGCCCGGGTCGCAACCCCAAGACCGGCGAGGAAATTCCCATTTCCGCCCGTACGGTGGTCACCTTCCGTCCGGGCCAGAAGCTCAAGGAGAGGGTGGAAGCTTATGCTGGATCCGGGCAGTAACCGCGAACTTCCGCCGATCCCGGCCAAGCGCTACTTCACCATTGGTGAAGTAAGCGAGCTGTGCGACGTCAAGCCGCACGTGCTGCGCTACTGGGAAACCGAATTCCCCAGCCTTGAGCCGGCCAAGCGCCGTGGCAACCGCCGCTACTACCAGCGCCACGACGTGCTGATGGTGCGGCAGATCCGCAGCCTGCTGTACGAACAGGGTTACACCATCGGCGGCGCGCGCCTGCGCCTGGACGGTCCGGATGCGCGCGAGGAATCGGCGCTGAGCAACCAGATCATCAAGCAGGTGCGGATGGAACTGGAAGAAGTGCTGCAACTGCTGCGACGCTGAACCTTTTTTCCAAGTAATCCGCTATACTTCACGGCCCGCCACACAGGCGGGCACATTGCAGCATCAGTCGGGGCGTAGCGCAGCCTGGTAGCGCATCTGCCTGGGGGGCAGAGGGTCGTCGGTTCGAATCCGGCCGTCCCGACCAAATGCTGAAATAGAACAAGGGCTTGCGCCATACGGTGCAGGCCCTTTTTCGTTGTGCACCCTATTACCACCCTGTTGCCACCCTATCGGGGCAGCGCAATGCCTGTGGTGACCGGCTGCCATGGTGCTTCGTGGCCACCCAAATAGTGCTCGGTCATCGACGCATTGCCGTGGCCCATCAGCGCTTGAATCCGTTCCGTGCTCCATCCTGCGTCGCGCAGCAACGCGCCGCCCAGGCTCCGGATTTCGTGGAAGGTGGGCGGAGAGTCACCGCCAACGCCGGCGGCATCGCGGGCCTTCGCGAACGCGCGCGACAGCTGCTCAGGCAGCACCTGTGTGTGGTGTGCACGATCCTTCGCCCGCATGTCGCTGGGCCTGGCCTTCTCCGGCAGGCGATGGATTACGAACGGCGATACCACGTCATCGCGGCACCTGGCCAGCAGGTCGAGCAGTGGGCCAGCCACGGCGATCTGTAGGCGAACGTTCGTCGAGCCCTCGGTTTTCGATGGCACCACCCACAGGTGGCCGTCGCGCACGTCGGCGAACTTTACCGTCACCACGTCCTCGCGCCGCAGCAGCGTCACCAGCGACAAGTCCATAGCGTTGCGCAGCCAGGGCGCGGCCTGGTCCCATATGGCCCGGTACACGTCCAGCGTCAGGCGCACGCGCTTACGTTCGTGCTGGAACCGGCGAGTCGCCAGCGCGGGGTTGGTGTCTATCCAGCCTTCCTCCACGGCGCAGGCAAGGATCCAGCCCAGCACCAGCCGGAACTGCTGGCGCGCGCGGTCGGATTCGGTCACCTCGCGGATGAAGGTGGCGCACACCTTCACCGTCACGTCGGCCACTGCCTTCGAACCCAGCCCGGCCTCGATGCGTCGAATCACGCTTTCGTAGACCTCGGCCGTCTTCGGCGCCCACTTCCTGCCGGGCACGTCATCGCGGCGGAACACGACAATCGCATCTGACACCGTCTCGCTGGGCGATATGACCCGGGCCACCAGGTCGTCGGTCGGCGTCAGCAGGGCGTTTAGCTTCTTCGCTGCGGCGAACGCGCGGGCCTGGTCGGTCCCCATCCACGTTTCTTTCTTCGTGACCGGGTGCCGGTATTTGAATCCGCCCCGGTTGGGGTATAGATTGCTTGGCCAATTCTCGCGTGATTTACTTCGTGCTCTGGGCGTCATAGGAAGTGGTTACTTGACCAACGGATGGTTTCTTGTGGCACGGTTTCTCAGACAAAAACTCACTACCCAAGGACTGGAATGCCACAGATCAAAGCTGAAACGCTGAGCGAAATGACCGGCGTGATCGTAGGGTTGGGTCTTTCGTTTGCTGTTGGAAAATGGATTTTTGGTGAGGATGTAGGCAACCTCCTTCACGGTTGGGACCGTGTGGCTAAAATTGTCGTTGTCGGGCTTGCTCTACTTCTCCCGATGTTCCAGGCAATGACTCTCGTGGAAAAGCTCACGCAGCGCCCATGGGCTGTCCCTGTGTGGGGCGGTGTGGCAGGCGTTGTGTCGGGCTTAGTGCTTATGGTTGGAATGACGATTGGTGCATCGCTTGATGCCCAGAAGCACATTGACTTGGCTGACGCGAACGCTCGTGCTCAGTTGGAAAGCAAGCGCCAGTACGAAAGGTTGAACGAGGCTTTCCGTGCAGCCATCGATTGCAGAACGCCTGACTAGATCGCTCTGCGCTCACGCAGCTTTCAGCACACGCTCTACCAGCTCATCACCGCACGCGAGCCATTCGTGTTCATCAATGAACCAGGTGCCGCCAACCTTGCGGCCGGGCAGCTTGCCCTCGCGCAGCAGTCGCTGCAACACCTGCATAGATGGGCGGCTACCTTCTTCGAAGTAGCGTTCAAGCCACCGCTCGGCTGTCATCAGTTGCATGTTGTCCTCTTTCGGTGAGTGGCTAAGGATTCGCGGATTAATTGGGAGAGGTCACGCGAACAGGCGAGTTGGGTCAGAGCTGTGTGCTTGGCCTGAGCGGCGTTCATTACGCGGCCACCGCAATGTCAGCTGGAACACGATCCAGATTGGCCTCAGCCAATGCGCGCAGCGGCGGAGGGCTGACGCTGTTGCCCACCATACGCACTGCGGCGCTGGTGCTGAGCGGCGTCCCGTTGGCAGTGCGATCGATGATGTAGCCGACCGGGAAGCCCTGAGCGCGGTACAGCTCGTGCGGCTTGAGCATGCGCAGGCCGATATCCACGATCACGTGCGGCACACCGTGGATGTGGACGGTGACCAGCGCCAGACGGTCCTTGGTAGTGATGGTGTCCACCGGATCGTGCAGATCGACCGCGATGCCGCTGCCGTAGTACTTCACCAGGAAGGCTGCCACGCGTAGGGCGCCTGCCTCCTGATCGGGCGAAAGCTGGGCCAGTTCGGCCTCGGCGATGGCGTGCCCGCCATTGCCGCTGGCGGTGACCGTGCCAACGGGAGCGCGCGCATCCTTGCTGCCGTTGCCCCAGCGCTGGACGCCGCCTGGCTTGCCTTCGCCGTGTGCCGCCTGAACCATGAAGGCGCTAGAGACAGCGTGGTGTTCGGCCTGAGCAGCAACGGTGGTCAGCGGCGTGCGCACGTCCGCGCCGACCATGTTCCGCCGCAGGGTGACCAGAGAGGCCGCGGCCACACCAAGAGCGTGCGCGGCGCCGGCCGGACGCGCTGCACCAGCACCAGAGGTGATGGTCGGCACCGGCTCGGTGGCTGGCGTACCGATGCTGTCGGCACGGAACTTCACTAGGTGGGCTGCTGCCACAGCATGCTTCACGCCTCCGGCAACCACCGTGCCCAGCGGCTGCTGCAGGTCGAGCGCACGCGGAGCCTGTCCCTCGCGCTCGCCGTACCCGGTCTGCACCAGCGTCGGCGCTACCACGGAGAAGTGGCCACCCTTCACCCCGGCGCAGACCGTGGGCAGCGGCTCGTCGGCCGCCATCGTTCGCTGGCGGCTGGCATTGGCGTGCTCGGTGAGGAACGGCGCCAGTTCTGGCGCAGCCAGCATCAGCTCGCCGCGGTTAGCTGCGGTGATGGTGCGCAACGGATCGCGCACGCCGTGGACGCGGTCAGCGCCCTGGTGGGTCACCGGCACAATGAAGGGATCGGCCGAGTCGATGACGTGGCGCATGACGCCCTTGGCGATGCGGCGCATGGTGGCGTCGGCCAGCGGCCGGGCACGGGTGAAGATGGACGGGCAGGGGATGGAGAAATCCAGGCAGTCGGCGGCGGTGACGCGCGGCGTCTGGCCCGGCGCCGGGCCGTGGCTGGCCTCCGGCCACACGATGGCCTCACCGTCGCGGCGGGCGAGCAGGAACAGGCGCTCGCGGCTGGTGCCGGCGCCGTAGTCGCTGGCCACCAGCTTGCGCCATTCGACGGCATACCCCAGCGCACACAGCGCGGCCACGAACTGCTGCCAGGTGCGACCGCTGTGGCGCTTGTCCGGCACCAGCTGCTGGTTCTCGACCGGCACCTGCTCGCCGCGCTCTGCAACGGCGCCGTCCATCTTGATGACGCGGCCGGTGGCCTTGCAGCGTTTCGCCACCAGCGGACCCCAGGTGAGGATCTGCCAGACGTTCTCCATGGAGATGATGCGCGGCGCGGTGTTGGTGCCATGCAGGCGATCAGCGCGCATCAGTTGGCCAACCCACTTCAACACCACCCACGATAGGGCGCGGGTCTTCCGGCTGCGCGGCTGGCCGCCCTTGGCCTGACTGAAATGCGTGCAGTCCGGGGAGGCATGGAACCAGCCGATGGGGCGGCCGGCCACATCGACGCGCGGGTCGGCATGCCAGATATCCTCGCGATGGTGCTTGGTGAGCGGGTGGTTCGCGGCATGCATGCCGATGGCCAGTTCGTCGTGGTTGTAGGCCAGAGCGGGATCGATGCCCAGGGCCTGCTTAAGCCCCTCGCTGGCGCCGCCGCCGCCGGCGAACAGGTCAACCACGATTTCGCCTGGGCGCAGGCGGGAGCGCTGCGGGGCGGGGAAGTTGAAAGAGCGGGAGCCGTCAGCCATGCTCTTGGTCCTCGCCATGCAGGAGAAGTGCCGGCCCGATGCCGCGCATCTCGCGCAGTTGGTTGGCAATCTCGGTGAGGGTCATCCCCGGTTGATCGAACAGGGCCTCGCCGACTTGTGCTACAAGGCGGTCGTGTGCGCCGTCTGCCATTGAGGTATTCATTCCTGTTCCCCCATCGCTTCGAGGGCGGCGATAGCCAAGGGCCGCACGAACCACGCAGCCAGGCCATCCTCCGTTTCGCCCAGCCATACCAAGCGCCAGTCGGCGCCCGGGGCTTCCGGGTTCCAGTCGAGCATCTGCTGGGTGCTGGCGTACACGCCGGCGCCGAGGGATTCGTCCTCGAATTCGGCCTCCACCACGAACAGTTCGAATCCTTGGGCATAAAACAGTGGCCGCAGCGACGCCTCGCGACCGTCCGCCCACGCGGGCACGTCCGGGTGGCACAGGATTTCGCCGTGGCTGTCTCGCGCCGGCAGCCGGGCTGGTTCATACAGCCCTCGCCAAGGGTCTGCCGGATCGATGCCGGTGCCGTTCTGGCCGCGCACCAGCTGCAGCAGCTGCGCGGCCTGCGCCAGCCGGGCCTTGGTGATATCGCAGAGCGGCGTGTCGCCTTCCTGGAAGCTGCTTCGGAGCGAGGCGTACCAGGCGGCAACGGGTGCCTCGAACATGCGCAGATCCTGCACACGGGGCAGTCGGGCATACAGGTCGAGCAATGCGGTGGAGGCCTGTGCCAGAGGGACGGCCTTTGCAGCATTGGGGAGCCAAACCGCCTCAACGGCGATTGCTTCCAGTGTGCGGACGGCATCCCGCAGCACAGGGCACGCGTAGGCGATGGGGAGCTGATTCGTCTGTTGGGTCACGGTCATGGGTGTGCCTGCTAGTAGTCGGTGTCGGTGTTGACGAACGCGCCCGCAAGCGGTTCCGTCTGGTTCTCTGCCATGGCGGCAGCCGGGAGAGGGGGCATCGGGCCGGCGCTTCGATAGCGTCGGTGTGGGTCTGCCACGTACCTCCCGTCGTCGATGCGAATCACCTGGTACTCAGGAAAAGCACTGGCCGGCAGGTAGGCTCTTGCCTCACCAATGAGGCTGACGAAACGCTTTTGCCAGTCCTCGGGCATCGACTGAAGCGAGCGTCTGCACAGCACGTGGTATGCAGCGCGAGATTGGCCGAATGCACGATGGACAGGACCCTGCGCATACAGGATTTTCCGGGCCGTGGCTGCGTCGGTGGTGCGATCTGTGGAAGGGGCGCTCATCGACATCACTCCGCGCCTTGGCCGGGCAAGCGGTCCATGTATCCGCTGTGGTTGGCGGCATGGCGGCTCAGCGTGGGGCGCAGCGGCGTGGTACCCAGCTCCTCGATAACCCCACCTTTGGCGTGGAAAGCGGCGAGATCCGCGGCCAGCTGTTCGCGTTCGTAGTCCTTGTGCCGCACGGTGGTCGACGCATCACTCGCGCGCCCGTTTTCGGAAAGCGCCGTGACCAGGGCACGAAACGTCCGCTGCTCCCCTGGCTCGGCCGCGCGCAGCGGGGCGATCGCGTGTTGAACGTGAGGGGCGAGGCGCCAGATGCCGGTGCGGCCGGAGCGAGCGCAGATGGCGTGGCCGCTGCGTGCCAAACCGGTCAACGTGTGGCTGAGAGCATGGCTTGACGCGTTGATGCGGCCGATGACCTTCAGCTGCTGGATCGTCGCTCCGTTCGGGAACTGCGCGAGCGCTTTCCGCACCAGGTCGGCGCGGCCGATGCGCTGAGGGGAAGTGCTCATGCGCGCGCTCCAGCAACCATCTGGCGCATTGCGCTGCCCAGGTGCAGCACCCGCGATGACTGATGCGCCACCGCATCAGCGTTGTTGGTCAGCACCAGCGTGTCGTCCAAGGGGTAGGCGGTGTGTCCGTCCCAATCGTCCAGCACGTTCCTCATGCCGAAGTATTCGCGCAGCTCCTGCGCGTTGGCGGTTTTGCCGCAGCGTTGCGGCCCATAGATCACGACAGAGCGGCTCATGCTTGGATTCCTTTCGTGCTGCGCGTAGCGCGGTGGTTGGGGGAGATCGACCGGACGCGCACTCCCTGCCGGTCGAGCCAGCGGTGTGCGGCCTGAGCGGCCAGACGGTTGAGGGGGAAGGTCGTGCCGCCCAGGCGCAGCGAGTTGTGCGATACCCCCACGCTCCGGCTGGCGCTGGCGGCGAGCTTCGTGAGCGATTCGCGCGGCGCGGCGGTGTAGAGCCCGGCCCAGATCCAGCCCTGGCACACCATCAGCACCAGCGATTCGCCCTGGTGGCCTGTGGCGAACTGTTGTTCGACCGGAAGGGTTGCTGTGGCGCTCATGCGGAGAGCGCCAGATCACGGGCCTTGGCAATCTCTGCCTCGGCAACGGCAAGGCCGGCGGCGGTCAATGTGGCCGTGCGGGGAAGCTCCGGGTCGTCGAAGCGCACCAGGACTCGCTCATCCAACCAGTTCATGACGCGGCGGGTGAACACCTTGTCCGGGCGGTTGTTGGGCGCGAAGCCCGCGCGGGTGCGATGCAGTGCGTGGTCCGAAGCGGAA
This sequence comes from Stenotrophomonas sp. YAU14A_MKIMI4_1, assembly GCF_003086855.1. Lineage (NCBI taxonomy): Bacteria > Pseudomonadati > Pseudomonadota > Gammaproteobacteria > Lysobacterales > Lysobacteraceae > Stenotrophomonas > Stenotrophomonas sp. YAU14A_MKIMI4_1. The sequence goes on along the minus strand of NZ_CP025998.1, from coordinate 2,973,041 downwards.
TGCGCTGCCAGCAGCGCGGCGCGTTCTTTCGGCTTGAGTGCGGCGGCCATGGCGGGTCTCCTGGTCAGGCTGCGATGGAGGTGGAAGGGGTGGTTGAGGCGAGTTCGGCCAGCACTTCGCCGCGGTGGCGGGCGAGGTGGGAGATCGGGATGCGGTAGTGGGCCAAGGTGCTGTCGGTCCAGCGCAGCTCGGCCAGTGCGGCGCGGTCGCACGGAACCGGCCGGGTGGCCATGCCGCAGCGGTGGCACTCGATGTGCACCAGGTCCGGGCAGGCAGTGCCCAGGCGATGCCCGGTTGGCGCGCCGCTCGTGGTGACAATCTGGGGGCGATGGCTGTGGCCACAGGAGGGAACCGATGCAGGCAGCGGACGGGAGGTCTGGCGCAAGGTCAGCCCCTCACCGAACTACTGGCTGCCCAGCGAGCTTTTCCAGCATCGCGCTCGGCATGTGCGCCGTAGATTTCAGCGATGCGCAGCGGCACCACAGCTGCTGCCAACAACGCTACGGCCAGCCAAGCCGCCCGGATTCGCCGGCTCATGCCCGCACCTCGGCCGACATATCCCGAGAGCACGCTTCCAAGCGCAGGCTCGCAACGCCCATGCGGCGCGAGCGGCGCAGCTGGTTGCGGCTGTGCTCGCCCTTGCTGCGGGTCCACAGGGTCCGGGCGGTGCTGTGATCGCGGGCCGCCAGCGCCAGCAGGGCTTTTACGGCCAGTTGCGGCAGCAGGGTGGGGCTCGGATCGGCGTGGCGATGAGACATGGCGCGCTCCTGTTTGAGAGAGGGCGCCAGCGGGTCATTAGCCGTGGGGAGCGGCAGCGGCAGGGAGGGGAGGTCCGGGCCGCTTGGCGACCCGCTGGTCGCCCGCCGGTGGGGTGCCGGCGGAGCAATTTATCCCACAGCTAAATTCTCAATGCAATAGCCATCAGCTAAATTTGGTCTAAGGGGCTGAAAAGGCGCAGCGCACCCGTGATAATTCCCAGGCATACAGGGGGCCAGGGAGGCCGGAATGTTCGGCAAGGTGATGGTGGTACTGGTTGGGCTTGCGGTGTCGGCTGGGGCTTCGGCTGAGGTCTTCAAGTGCAAGGGGGCGAACGGCGAGACGGTTTACTCGCAAGACCCGTGTTCCGCAGGCGCGACCCCACTGAAGCTGCGCTCCAACCGTGCGTCAACTGAGAGTGCGGGCGAAGCGGCCAATCGCGCTGCCGTCTACCAGACGACTGAGCTGGCAGATGCTGGCATCGCCGAACGGAACTGTCTTTCCTCTGAGCAAGGCCGCATCTACGGTCCGGTTAACGCGCGCAGTCAAGACTTGTCACGCCAAATTGCGTTCTTGAACAGGCAGCTTGCTGGCGCAACGAACAACTTGGCAGGCGCTACGTATGCTTCCGGAATACGTTCTCAGATAGCGAGCCTGCAGCAGGCCCAGATGGCGGACAGGATTTCGGCCGACAGCCGGATGGCAGATGCCAGAAGGCGCTGTGGTGATGCTCGCACTGAGCGCGAGCGCGCCACGCGGGAGAAGTACTCAGCCGGCGGCAAGTGAATGAAGTGGGCGCAGTGTGCGCCCACTTGTTACTTCAAACGTCCTGAATGGAAACGTCTCTGATGAAGCCCGCTTCGTCTAAGGGGACGCCTTCCATACAGCATTCCCTGGCAGCCTCCATTTCACGATGCAGTTGCACCAGCTCATCGTTCTCAAGGCAGTCGATGCCAGGCGTGTTGAACGTTGCTTGGTCGATCAAGCAGCCAAGGTTGTAGTGATCTCGAAGCCAGCGTATGCGGCGGAGAATGCTGTCCCGCGTTACGTTGTCGATACTTGAAGGTTTGGGCGGTGAGACCACGCGCAGCTTGGGTTTCTGCCCATCACGCCTTGCGACGCGCTGAGCGATCACCTGTGCCAATGCTTCGAGTGTCCCCGCGGCTGGGGGCTCCTTCTTCTGATTCGCCATCCTTCTCCCTGAGCCTTTGCGCAAGCGCCTTGCTGAAATCAATCAGGTTGTCAGGAGTCACCGTTGCCTCGCCTCGGCTGTACAAGTACTCGTAGGCATAAGCCAGGGGAGTACCGTCCTCTTCATTGCTGAAGTCATCGATCCCAAGGTTGGCGAATGTGAGCCTGACGAGCCTGATCGCGGAGGCGATGATCTCAGGGTCGATTCGCAGATCCTGAGAACCAACGTCCACAGAAGCGTCTTCTGACCTGAGCTGATCCAACCACCCATGGGACAACCCTGCAGCGCGTTCAATCTTTCGCGCGACATCGTCGCCTAGCTTCTTTCCGCTCAGCAGCTGGTTCAGATAAGAGGGCGCCATATCCAGATGTATGGCGATCGCCTTTTGGGTGCCCAGCTGGGGCTTGAGCGTGGCGACCAGGGCTTGGAGGTTGAGATGTCTGGCGGTAATGGCGTCCATAACGGAAGCGTAGCTAGTAGCTAAACCATGTAGTTGCGCTGAGGGCTTGACATTGCGGTTTAGCTCCGGGCTAAATACTGGCCCTATGGACCTACTCACCTTCATTTCGGACCCCGAACGTAAGCGGCGCCTCGCTGCCTTGACCGGCAGTTCCGAGGGATACCTGTGGCAGTGCGCGACCGGATGGAGGAACAAGAAGCCGAGTCCGATCCTGGCGAGAAAGATTCAGCTGGCGTCGGTCGAGATCGGCGGCGAGCTTGGGTGCGAGCCTTTGGCTCTAGCTGCAATCCGCCCTGACATCTGGCCGGCTGAGACAGCATGAATCGGCCTACATTCATGAGCCTGGCGCGCCGGGGCGAAGAGGACCGCGACTACGCCACCGATGCCGGATTCAGCGTCGTAGGTTCGGATCGCGGTGAAACGCATGCGCTGCGGGAAGCTGATGATCTCTGCCATGGGGCCAATGTTGCGCCGGCCGCTACCGGCCTTCCCACGATGATTGGTAGCGCATTTCAGGGGGAAGCATGACTTGCCGCCGCTCTGACCTGTACTGGCGGGACGCGCTGCACAACGCAGTGGCCCGCGCCCCCGGTGGCCTGCAGGACGCCGCCGCACACATCAGCAAGCGCCGGGGCAAGTCGATCTCGGCCGAAACTCTGCGCAAGAAGCTGCGGGGCGTCGATGGTGAGTCTATCTCCATGGAGATGGCCGAGATCCTGACCGACTACCTCCAGCAGTTCGTGGTCACGCAGGAGAGTGCCACCGACTGGGTGTGCTCGCTCGCAGGCCAGTATGACCTGATGGTGGACTACGTCCCACCGCCGCCCGAGGGTGGCTGGCCCAATGAGCTGGCCGCGATCCAGGCGAAGCTGCTGGAGCTGCATAAGCTGACAGGCGCGCTGGCCGGTGCGGGTATCGACGCAATCGCCGACCAGCGCTTGACCGTCCCCGAGGCGGATCGAATCCAGGACCTCTCGCGCGACGTGCGCAGGCTCTGCTACCGACTCGAGCGCAACGCCTGCCGTGCCGCTGGTCAGCGTGGGATGGAGGACTGACGTGGCAACCCACCACGCCCATCGATCCCGATATCGACGGCGTGGCATAGCCAGCGCATCTGCGCGGCAAGCAATGGAACTGGCCGCCCTGGCGCTGACCGATGCGGTGCCCGGGTTGGTAGGTGAAGAAGCATTGGCAGAGCGCGAGCGCATCCGCCAAGAAACCGAACGTAGAGACAGCGCCCAGCGCCAGCTCGATGAAGGAGGTATCCGTTGGGTGTGAATCGATGTCTGGACCAAGCCCTGCTGATCGCACGTCAGCCGCGGGAGCAGTGGCGCGCGCAGATCGAGCAGATCCCAGAAGCCTGCCAGGCATCTGGTGTGTGTTCGGGCGGCGTTGGCTGTCGGCAGCTAATCGCTGAGTACCTGCGGGTGCAGTGGCTGATGATCGAGCGGCGCGAAGCCGCCGCCGGGAGGCGTCGCTGATGGCAAACAGCCACGTGGACACCGATGCAATTCGCCAGTCTGCGGACATCGCTGAAGTGGTCGGTCGCTACGTCAAGCTCAGGCCTGCGGGGCGGGGCGAGTACAGCGGGCTGTGCCCCTTCCACGATGAGTCATCGGCGAGCTTTACGGTCAATGAGGTCAAGGGCTTCTACCACTGCTTTGGCTGTGGCGCGCATGGTGATGTGATCGGTTTCCTGGTGCAGCACCTGCAGGTTGGCTTCCTTGAGGCCTGCTCTCAGCTCACCGGCGGGCAGCTGGGTGCTGCAGCTGAGCGAGAGAAGCGTCCCAGCCAAGAGTCGTTGCGGGTTAAGTGGGTGCCCATCCTGCCCGTGCCGGATGACGCGCCGGCTTTGCTGACCGACAGCGGCTGGACGGTGCCGATCTGGAACGCCAAGCGCGACAAGCTTCGTCGAATGAAGCCAGCCAGGGTGTTTCCCTACCGCAATGCGGAGGGACAGATCCTTGGCTACGTGCTGCGCTGTGAGTTCGTTGACCGTGACAGCCGCAAGCTGAAGAAGTGGACACCACAGGTGACCTGGTGCGTCGGACCCGACGGCCAGAAGCAATGGTGCCTTGAGAGCTTCCCTGGTATGCGGCCGCTGTATGGGTTGGATGCCTTGGCCGCGAAGCCCGAAGCGCCGGTGCTGATTGCGGAAGGAGAGAAGTGTCGGGACGTGGCGGCGCGTGCGTTCCCTGGATACGCGGCGATCAGTTGGTCAGGGGGCGGCAAGGCCGTCACGAAAGCGGACTGGTCGCCTCTGGCTGGCCGGGACTGTGTTCTCTGGCCTGACGCCGACAATCCCGGGCGGCAGGCAATGCTGGGGTGGAGGAATGACGCTGAGCAGTTCAAGCCAGGAATTGCCCAGCTGCTGAAGCGTGCAGGCGCCAAGTCGATCCGCTTTGTGGATGTGACGGGCCAGCCCAATGGATGGGACATCGCAGATGCTCTGGAGCGCGATGGCTGGTCACCGCGACAGCTTGCGGCCTGGGCGGCAAACCGAGTGATTGAACTGGATGTGGTGGCTTCCAATGGCACGTGACAGGAGGCTGGAAGAACGTCTGCTGCACTCCAACGCCAAGCTTGCCCGCGCCTACCGGCTCGCGGCGGAGGCGGCACTGGAAAACCCACATGAGCACTCCAGGCGCTTGCGCCGGGAGCGGGCAAGAGAATACCTGCGCCTAGCGCGGGGCTACGAAAAGGCAATGCGGGAATGAGCGTGGGGACAAGGCGCAGGATGACGGTGATCGATGGTGGCGGCGCGCCACCGCCAGGCGATGGCGGGGTAGATCCCGATGCCTGGAAGTCGAACCTCACCAAGAATCGAGACGGCAACGTCGAGGGGACGCTGCACAACCTGATCCTGATCATGGAGAACGATGATCGGTTGAAGGGGCTGTGGTGGCTCAACGATTCCAGCAATCAGGTGAAGCTGCACAGAGATCCGCCGTGGACGGGCGGCAGCCGGGACGAGTTCATCGACTCTGATGCCTACGAGCTGGCGGCCTGGCTGCAGCACCCGGACCGGTACTGGATGAAGTGCAGCGATGACCTGGTGTTGAAGGCGGTCATCGCCGTCGCACGCCGGCACCGCCGCCATCCAATCAAGGACTATCTCCGCGCCTTGGAATGGGATGGGGTGCCCCGCATCGAGCGAATGCTCGTCGAGCTGTTCGGCGCGGCGGACAATGCCTATAGCCTGCGCGCAGCGCAGTGCTTCATGGTGAGTGCCGTGGCTCGCATCCTGTGGGTGGATACCAAGCAGCCCAGCGTGGGCGCGCAGGTGGACTTCATGCTGGTGCTGGAAGGTGAGCAGGGTAAGCGGAAGTCCAGCGCCCTGCGCGCGATCTTTGGCAGCGAATGGTTTGTCGAGACCAGCGAATCCCCCAGTAGCAAAGACTTCTACCAGGTCATCCAAGGAGCGTGGGGTGTCGAGATCGGCGAGATGGACTCGTTCTCGAAGGCGGACGTGACCAGCGTAAAGACCGCCATCACCAGGCGCGTGGACAAGTTCCGCGCACCGTATGAGCGTGTGCCCCGGTCCTACCGCCGCGAGTGCGTGTTCGCCGGCACCACAAACGAGCACCAGTACCTGCGCGACCCTACCGGTGGCCGGCGCTTCCTCCCCGTGCGAACGGACGGGGACGTGCAGATCGCACAGATCGCGACACTGCGCGACCAGCTGTGGGCCGAGGCTGTGACCATGTTCGACGCTGGGTTCGAGTGGTGGGAGCTGCCGGCTGACGCGAAGGAAGAGCAGGCCAGCAGGTACGTGGGTGACAGCTGGGAGGGGCGGGTTGAGCAGTGGCTCGACGTTCGGATGGAGTCGAGCAAGTACCCGATACGCTTGGCGATGGCGACGCAGATCGACTGGGCAACCACGGACAACCTGCTGACGTACGCAATCGGACTGGACCCCGGAAAGCACGGGAAGCCCGAGCAGATGCGGGTGGCGGCCATCATGAAGACGCTGGGCTGGGAGCAGCAGCGCAGGCGCTGGCCCGATGGTGGTCGAGAGCCGCGGTGGTTCAGGCCTGGCCTCACGATTGATGACTGGCTGGCGTCAGCGCAGCGGTCCGTGCAGGAGGCCAGTAGTGGACCTGACTTCTGACCAGACCTACCGGGCTTCGTCCACACCCGTCCAGACCACTGACCAGACCTGCCGCCTACTGCGACAGCGCTGTCCCGACCGTCCACACCTTTCCTCGCGCGCGTAAATGCACCGACACATCAGCCAGCTTTTCAATTGCTCAAACCAAATAAATAGGTGTGGACGGTATGGACAGTGTGGACAGCCTAGAAGCGCCAGGGGTTCCGAGCGTCCAGACCTCGCTGTGATGGTCGGGACGGTCAGGACGGCCACCATGTTCCACGCGAATCATCGGGTGGTGGGTAGGCCGGGTGGGGCAGGGGGATGGGGGCAGGTCGATGGGTCCTCCCCAGCTTCAGATTCCACGGGTATTCGGTCGCGCAATTTGTGCCTAGTCATGAAGCATTTCCAAGGGGGTTGTAGTGGTTTCTGATCTGAGCAGCCCGATGAAACAGGGTGCCTTCGGGGACCTGGTGGGCATTTCCCAGCAGGCTGTCAGCGACCTGGTGCGTCGTGGCGTACTGGCAGATGGTGCTGCCGGCGATGAGTGGCTGCTTGCCTACTGCGACCACCTGCGAGAGGTGGCTGCGGGCCGAGGCGGCGAGGCGGGTAAGGATCTGACCGCCGAACGGGCCCGGCTGGCGCGTGAGCAGGCTGACCGCTTGGCGATGCAAAACGCTGTGACCCGGGGCGAGCTGGCGCCAGCGCACCTCATGGAGCAGGTGCTGTCGAAGGTTGGCGCGCGAGCGGGTCGCATCCTTGAGACGATCCCGGGCACGCTGCGCCGCCGGCTTCCGCAGTTGAAGGCAGCAGATGTCGAGGTCGTGGCTCAGATCGTCGCCAAGGCGCGGAATCTGGCCGCGTCTATGCGCCTGGCTGACGTGGATGCCGATGATGACGCAGATGAGGACGCGGCCACAGTGACGCCGGTGGATGCCGAGGATCAAGGCGAATGACGCTCCTTCGTGGAATCGATGCGAGCCAGCTGCAGGCCGTGGAGCGCCATCTCCAACGCGGGCTCGCATCCTGGGCGGTTCAAGAGCCGATCACGCTGGAAACCTGGGCTCGGGAGCACTTCTATCTCTCCGCCGAATCGAGCTACGTCGAGCAGAAGTGGACTCCATGGCCGTTCCAGCGAGGCATGATGGCGGTGATCAGCAACGATGACGTGGCTGAGGTCTCGGTGAAGAAGTCGGCGCGTGTCGGCTACACCAAGATCCTGCTCGCCTTCCTTGGCTACAACGCAGAGCACCGCCGTCGTAACCAGTGCATCTGGCAGCCCACCGACGACGACTCGGACGATTTCGTGAAGTCAGAGTTGGAGCCGATGCTGCGCGATGTGGAATGCATGCGCGCTGTATTTCCGGCCTACCTAGCCCGGCACAAAGACAACACGCTGCAGCAGAAGAAGTTCATCGGCTCGTTGCTGCGCGTGCGCGGCGGCAAGGCGGCGAAGAACTACCGTCGTATCTCCGTGGATGTCGCATTGCTCGATGAGCTTGATGCCTTCGACAACGACATCGAGAAGGAGGGGGCGCCCGACTCGCTGGCGGCCAAGCGTCTGGAAGGCGCGACCTTCCCCAAGCTGGTGGCCGGAAGCACCCCGAAGCTTAAGGGGTTCAGCCTGGTGGACACCCGCTACTCCCAGGCGGATGAGCGATTCACCTACCAGGTGCGCTGCCCGCAGTGCGATGCCTTCCATGCGCTGACCTGGGGCGGCAAGGACGAAGCTCACGGATTCAAATTCGAGCGCGACGCGGATGGCGGCGTCGTTCACGTGTACCACCTCTGTCCGCACTGCACCTACCCGATGACGCAGGCTGAGTACCTGCTGGCCGCTGAGCAGGGAGAGTGGGTTAACTCGCGCGGTGACATCTGGCTCCGCGCCGATGGACGATTCACTACCCCGGATGGCCAAGTGGTCCCGGCCCCTCGGCATGTGGCCCTTCACATCTGGACCGCGTACAGCCCGGCTGTTGCCTGGCCGCAGATTGTCCGTGAGTTCTTGGAGGCGTACGCCAAGCACCAGGAAGGTGACGACAGCAAATTGAAGGCGTGGACCAACACGACTCGGGGCGAGACCTGGGAGGGTGAGGTCGAGCGGACCGATGCCGATGAGCTGGCGAACAGGGCAGAACCATTCCCGCTGAAGACGATGCCGCGGGACTGTTTGCTGCTCCTGTGTGGCATGGATACTCAGGACAATCGGCTAGAGGCCGGCGTATGGGGCGTGGGGCGGGGTGGACAGATGTGGACCATCGACCACCGCGTGTTCTTCGGTAACCCAGCGCAGATGGAGGTCTGGAACGAGGCGGAGGCATTTCTGCGCGAGCAGGAGTACAGCCATGCCTGCGGCCGGGCGCAGCGGATCTATGCCACCGCGATCGATTCGGGCGGTCACCATGCCGACGCCGTGTATGCCTTCGCACACAAGCTGAAGGCGCTGCGCGTGCACGCCGTCAAGGGTGCCAGCGGCCAGGAACGGTCCATCGACAATGGCAACAGCCGTGTGAGCTATCGCTTCAACGGCCGCATCGAGAAGCATGGGCCAGTGCTCTGGCACGTGGGTACGAACCTCGCGAAGGACAGGTTCCAGTCGAGGCTGGACGTCGCCACCCCGGGCCCTGGCTACGTGCATCTCTCCAATCAGCTCTCGCCGGAGTGGTTCAAGCAGCTGGCGGGCGAGATCCGTGCGACGCGCCGGATGAAGGGCGGGTCCGAGTCCAGGTGGACTGCAACGCGCAAGCGGATCGAGGTTAAAGACTGCCTGACCTACGAGATATGGCTGGAGGAACGGCTCGATCTGTGGGGACCAAAGAAGGCGAAGTGGTGGGATCAGTTGGAGGAACAAGTGCAGCCTGAGAACGATCTGTTCAGTCTTCCGCCTGCTGCGGACGTTACCGCGGCGACGACAGTGGCAGCCGTGCATGCATTGCCGTCCGCTCAGGTCGAGCGGAAGCCCACGCCGGCGCCCGTGCGAGTAGCGTACGATTCCCGTGAAACGTCGCGCGACGACTTCGGGTCGAGCGGATGGAGCAGCCGCCTATGAGCAACTCGCGTGACATTGACGCGGCTGAGCAGCTGCGTCGGCTGGTGGTGCGGGGGATTGTGGAGCAGACAGGTTTGAACGAGGAACACGCCATGCCCTACGCGACGGCGGTGATGACCGTTCTGCAGACCGAGTACGGTGGTGAGCGCCTGCACATCCCCAAGGCCGCCGGGCAGGACAAGCCGTGCTCACGCGTAGAGGTGATTCGCGCGGAGCTGGCTGAAGGCCAGGACTGGCGACTGGTCTGCCGCCGGCACGGTGTATCGCGAGCCGCGTTGTATCGAATGTTCCCGGGTGGACTGCCGAAGCCGTCCAGAGTCGGCTGACGAATCCGAAGGCCGTCTCACGTTCTGGCAAAGATTGAGACGGCCGGCTTGTAAGTGACTGATTCTGCGAGGCGCTGCGCGGTGATCGTCTCACTTCGCTGGTAACGGTTGAGACGGCTCCGTCTCCAAACTAGTTCCATGCCGACGCCCGCTCAAACCATGCTGGAAATGTACCTGGCCGCCGAAGTTGCGGTACTGCAGGGACAGTCGTTCCGCATGGGCGAGCGGCAGTTGAATCGCGCGGATCTGGCGGAGATCCGCGCAGGCCGCCGCGAATGGGAGGCCAAGGTGAGCATGCAGGCGCGAGGCGGTAGCCGCGTATCTGTGGCGCTTGCAGACTTCCGGGGGCGTGAGTGAACCGCCTTGACCGTGCGATTGCTGCCGTAGCGCCCAGCTGGGGCGCGAAGCGCGCAATGGCGCGTGCGCGCATTGCGGCCTACAGCAGCGCCTACGACGGTGCCACGCCCAGTCGCCTGCGTGAGGCCGCGCGTGAATTTGGATCCGGCAACACGGCGGTGGCCAGCGGTGCGACCCGCATCCGCACCCAAGCGCGGCACCTTGACCGTAACCACGACATCGTGGTTAACGGCTTCAACCAGATGGTCCAGAACGTGATCGGTCGCGATGGCATCGGCATCGAGCCGCAGCCGCGCGACGTAAACGGGAACATCGTGGAATCGCTGGTCGATCAGATCACGCCGTTGCTGCGGGACTTCTGGAAGCGGCCGGAGGTCACCTGGTGCCATGACTTCGGCGCGGCACAGCGCCTGATGACCCGGACGCTGTTCCGCGACGGAGAGGTGCTGTACCAGGATCTGATCGGGCCGGTGCCGTATCTCGACCATGGCACCGTCGTTCCCTACAGCATCGAGATGATGGAGCCTGATCTTCTGCCGATGGATCTGAATGATCCCGGCCGGAACATCCTGCAGGGCGTGGAGCGAAACGCCTGGAATCGCCCCATCGCGTATCACCTGTACAAACAGCATCCCGGCGACCCGAACGCGGTCATGCCGGAAGTGAAGCGCGTGAGCGCTGACTTTGTTCACCACGCCAAGATGGTCGATCGCATCGGCCAGGTACGCGGTGTCAGTCTGCTGGCGTCAGTCCTGACCCGCTTGGATGACCTGAAGGACTACGAGGAATCCGAGCGCGTCGCCGCCAAGATCGCGGCCAGCATGGCTGCCTTCATCATCAAGGGTGATGCGCAGAGCTACGGCGAGAACGACACGTTGCCGGAACGCAGGACTATGCGGTTCCAACCGGGCATGGTGTTCGACGACCTGGTGAAAGGTGAGAGCGTCGGCACAGTCGACACCAATCGCCCCAACCCAAATCTGGAGACCTACCGCAACGGGCAGCTGCGTGCTGTGGCCGGCGGCATGCGGGTGTCGTTCTCGTCGCTGTCGAAGAACTACAACGGCACCTATTCCGCGCAGCGGCAGGAGCTGGTTGAGCAGTACGGCGCATACGGTGTTCTGGCCTATGAGGTGATCTCGCAGATCGTTCGGCCGATCTACGAGCGCCTCATCCGGGCTGCAATTGCTTCTGGCGATCTGGTTGTTCCGAGTGGCGTCTCGCTGACCACGATTACCGATGCGATGTACATGCCGCCGGTGATGCCGTGGATCAACCCGGTCCATGAAGCGACCGGCCTTCGCATGATGATCCGCGCCGGAATTCGCTCGCTCACGTCGGTCATCAGCGAGCGCGGTGGGCGCATGTACGACACGCTGGAAGAGATCCGCAACGAACGCAAATGGGCCAGAGACCTGGGAATCATTCTGGACAGTGATCCGGGCCAGGTAAGCGATGCGGGCGTTACGCAAGCCCGGCCGGACGGCACCACTCTGCCGAACACTTTCGAGGATACGCAATGAACCATCTGATCATAGGCAAGAATTCACTGCTGGCCAGCGCCGTACTTGCCGCAACCTTCGCCTTTGACTCCGCTGACATCGAGGCGATGCAGCCAGAGGCGAAGGGCAAATCGGTCCTCGCGCTGAACACCACCAGTGGCGGTGAGGCTGATCTGCTGATCTACGGCCCAATCGGCGACTACTTCTGGGGCGAAGGTGTCACTGCTGCCAGCGTGGTGGAACAGCTGGCCGGCACCACTGTGAGCGTGATCAACGTTCGCATCAACTCGGATGGCGGCGTGGTCACCGACGGACTTGCCATCTACAACGCGCTGAAACAGCACCCGGCGACGATCAACGTGACCGTGGACGGTGTTGCCGCCAGCATCGCCAGCCTGATCGCCATGGCTGGCAGCTCCCGTCGTATGCACGAGAACACGATGCTGATGCTGCACGGTCCGCAGGGCGGTGGCTGGGGCTTCGCTGGCGACCTGCGTGAGCGGGCCGATCAGATCGACGTGTATGGGCGCCAGATGCTGGTGACGTACTCGAGGCGCGCCAAGAACCCGGCTGACATCGAGACGATGCTGACCGATCGCAAGGACCACTGGCTTACCGCAGCCGAGGCGCTGGCGCTGGGCCTGATCAGCGAAGTCATTCCCGACGCGCAGCCCGAGCCTGAGGACTCCGTCGCGGCAGCAGCTCTGCTGTCCTATGTGAGTGCGATCTCCGGGACCGAGGGCGCCGTGCATGCCCAGCTGCGCAAGCACATCCAGGCAACCACCACCGCTTCAGCCTTTGCCTCGCTCCGCGAGGTTCACCAGCGGGCCGTTGTGGCCCACCTTGAGGAAACCAGCATGAAACAGCAGTGCCAACTGATCATGGCGCAGGCGGGCACCGCTCCGGCTGCACCGGCCCCCGCCGCCCCGGCGCCGGCCGCACCCGCCAGTCCGGTTCCGCCGGTCGCAGCAGCTCCTGTTGCTGCTGCCCCGCTGGCCGCGGGCGCGACGGTCGAGCAGGTGATGGCGGCCATCTCGGCTCGCAACACCGCCATCCGTACCGTCTTCGCAGGGTTCCGTGAGGTCAGCGGCGTCCAGGCGCTGGAGGCCGAGTGCCTGGCCGATGCAGCGATCACCGAGGACGTCGCTCGCGGCAAGCTGCTGGCGCGGCTGGCGGCCGGCGGGCAGCCGCTGGCTGGCAACTTCAGCTCCACCATCACTGACGTGGTGCCGGAGGAAGACAACCAGCGCCGCGCCCAAGTCAATGCGCTGCTCGCCCGTGCCGGCGTGCTGACTGGTGCTGAGGCTGAGACTGCCCGCAACGGGAACCCTTACACGCACACCACGCTGATGGCGCTGGCCGAGCGCTCCCTGATCCAGGCCGGCGTGAACACCCGTGGCATGGACCGTGAACAGATGGCTCGCCGCGTTCTGGCGGTGCAGACCACCAGCGACTTCCCGGTGTTGCTGGAGAACGTGCTGCACCGCGTGCTGGTTGGCGCCTACAACCTGCAGCAGTTCACCTGGACCCGCTTCTGCGCGACCGGCACGCTGTCCGACTACCGTCCGCACAGCCGCTACCACCTGTCCTCGTTCTCCGACCTGAAGCCCGTCAATGAAGCCGGCGAGTATGAGAACGGCGTGCTGGGGGATGGCGAGGCCGAGACCATCAAGGGCGCCCGCAAGGGCCGCATCCTGCAGATCACCCCGGAAGTGCTGGTGAACGATGACCTCGGCGCTTTCGTGCGCATCACCACGGCGTTGGGCCAGGCCGCAGGCCGCACGATTGAAAAGGATGTCTACGACGTTCTGAAGCAGAACGGCGGTCTGGGCCCGGTCATGAAGGACGGCAACACTCTGTTCCACGCCGAGCACGGCAACATCACCGCTGGCGCTCCGGTCTCGGTCGATTCCTTCGACGCCATGCGCCAGCTGATGGCGCTGCAGATGGACCCGGGTGGCAACGACTACCTGGACATCTCGCTGTCGCGCTTCCTGGGCACGGTGGCCATGCATGGCCGCGCGACCCTGGTGAACAACAGCGAATACGACCCGGACGTGACCGGCAAGTTCCAGGTCAACAACACGTCGCGCGCAACTTTCAGCGACATCATCACCTCTCCGCGACTTGGCACCGGCAAGGGCTGGTACGGCTTCGCCGATCCGAACGTGGAGCCGGTGATCGAAGTCGCGTTCCTCAACGGCGTGCAGACGCCGGTGCTGGAGCAGGAGACCAACTTCCGCACTGATGGCCTCAGCTGGAAGGTCGTCCACAAGTACGGCGTGGGTGCGGTGGGCTGGCGCGGCGCAGCCTACAACCCGGGCGAGTAACCGCCTACCTGGCTGCGGCATTTGTGCCGCAGCCCCGGGCTCCTACTTCATTCATGCAAGACGCCAACTGAGGACCATCGTCATGGCGAAGAACTACAAGTTTCCGGGTGCGGTGATCGATATCGTCGCGGCCTCCGCTCTGGTCAGCGGCCAGGCATCCATCGTCGGCCAGCTGTTGGCCGTCGCGCTGGTGGATATCCCCGCCGGCAGCAAGGGGAGCGCCCAGATCGAAGGTGTGTTCGAACTGCCGAAGCTCGCCAGCGCCAACATTGCTGCAGGCGCGGGCCTGACCTGGGATGCCCAGGGCGGGCAGCTGATCGTGGCCGGCGCCGATGCTGGCGACCTGGAGAACTGCGCGGTGGCTATCGCTGTCGCTGGCAGCGGCACTGCAACCGTGCTCGCCAAGCTGACCCCGGGCTCCGGTTCGGTGAAGTCGGCGTAAGTCACGGCCGGCACCGCTCACAGACGCCCGGGTGGCGTGAGCGGTGCCGGTTCTTCTTCAGCGACAACGGGGGATCGCATGGGCACCACCAGCACGCCGCGCGGCGTACGCAACAACAATCCTGGCAACATCGACCGCACCGGCACGCCGTGGCAGGGGGAGGATCGGTCTGCCGCGGCCATCGCCCGCGAACAGCGCTTCTGCGTGTTCCTGACCCCGCAGGCCGGGTTCCGCGCACTGGCGAAGACCCTGCTCACCTATCAGCGCAAGCACGGCCTGCGCACGGTGAAGGAAATCATCGGCCGCTGGGCGCCGCCGGTTGAGAACAACACCGGTGCGTATGTCCAGCAGGTCGCCGCGGCGGTTGGCGTTGCGCCTTCAGAAGTCATTCGACTGGACAATGTGGTCACCCTCACCCGTCTGGCGACTGCCATCGCCAAGCACGAGAACGGCGGCTTGTACTGGCGCGCGGATGTGATCGCCGCCGGCGTTGCAGA
Organism: Stenotrophomonas sp. YAU14A_MKIMI4_1; assembly: GCF_003086855.1. Classification (NCBI taxonomy): domain Bacteria; kingdom Pseudomonadati; phylum Pseudomonadota; class Gammaproteobacteria; order Lysobacterales; family Lysobacteraceae; genus Stenotrophomonas; species Stenotrophomonas sp. YAU14A_MKIMI4_1. Next base: position 2,958,040 of record NZ_CP025998.1, on the reverse strand, counting down.
GGCTCTGACCTGATGGTCGGCGGCGGCGTCACCGCCACGGCACCCTGGTGGGCTGCGGGCAGCGTGGTTGCGCTGTGGCTGTTTCGCGAGACGTGGACGGCGTTCCTATCGCGCAGGAAGGACCGCACTGAGACCGACGCGAATGTCGAGCTCATCAAGGGCCTCTCCGAACGCATCGGAACGTTGGAGCAGAGGGTTTCGCTTCAGGACGAACGGCTGCAGGCAGAGATGCAGATGCGCCTCAGGGCACAGGAAGAGGCCAGCGCGCTGCGTATGCGCGTCCGCCAGCTTGAATCCACGCTACGTGGGCTTGGTGCTGTCATCCCGCCCGAAGATCCGGCGGTGTCCGCATGATCCGCGCCCTGACCGTCGCCATCCTGCTGCTTCTGGGCGTCATCGTCTGGCAGCGTGGATCGGTCTCTATCGCTCACCGCGATGCCGATCAGGCTGCGTCCAGCCGTGACGCCATGCAGGGTGAGCGTGATGCCGCTCTGGCTAAGGCGGACGCCGCCGCCCTGACCCTGAAGGAAGAGCGCAAGAGCGCCGCGGCTGCGAACAACCTGGCTGCCAAGTTCGAAAAGGAAAAAAACGATGCACAGAAATCGACTGATCGTCTGGTCGCTGATCTTCGCGCTGGCAACCAGCGCCTGCACCAGCGTTGGCAAGCGTCCCTCGCCACCGCAGAGCTGTCCGCGGCCGCCGCTGCCGCCAGCCAGCCTGATGGTGGAGCCGACGACCGAATCGAAAGTGCGGGCCGAGCTGTTGGCGCCGCCGCCCAGTGTGACGCCCAGGTGAGAGGGTTGCAGGCATACGCGCTGCTCTGTTCGGGAGGTGCGAAGTGATCGAAGTCGAGTTCCTGCGCGAGCTGGACGCATCGCTTCATGCGGCCTTCGCCTTAGCAGGGATGGCGTCCACTGGTACGCACACGGCGAAGAAGGATGACGTGGTGACCGCTGGCGTCCGGATCTACATCGACCGTGACGTGGAGACCATCGGCGAGCTCCGTCAGTTTGTTGCCGGGCGTGTCGAGATTTCCTACCTGCGCGCGGATGTTGAGCCGGAGCAGGGAGATCGGTTGGAGGTAGGCGTTGCCGGGCGTGGTGCTGGCGTTGAGGTGTTCATCAATGCCAAGAAGCTTAGTGACGACGGCTCGCGTAGCCGGTGGCTGGTGAGCCGTGGCTGATGTGAAGGAGCCTCTGTCCTGGCAACTGGTGGAGTTCCTGCGTGATCGTGTGCGGAAGATTCGCACCGCAGCTGACTTCCTGACCGATATCGGCGCTGGCTTGATCATCATTGACGATGACGAAGTGAGCGAAGACCAGTCGCAACCCGCCACCGTTATCTCGGTTCAGCAGCTCTCTCGTAGCGGCGGTGGCAATGCCCAAGCGAGCTCCGATGCGGCGATCACCATCGAATTCGAGGTGCCGCGGGGAGGTGGCCAGGTGAACCCGCGGCTGCTGGTGCATCGTGCCCGCCACGATCTGATCCGCGCACTGACCTTCAACCAGAAGCTGCTGCCGAAGGGCGTCACCGCGTTTGAAGTGCTGACAACCCAGATGGCAACCCTGGAAGACGACGCAGGGCATTCCGCCGTCGTCGCTCAGATCACCGCGCGGGCTGGTCTGACCGAGACCTTCGAGCCCGTCCCCAACCCGTAGGAGCAACACCACCATGCCACAGCCCAAAGTCCGCAAGTTCGCAGGCGATCTGCGTTTCTGGGAGCACGGCGCCAACGGCGCTCGCATTCCCGTCATCCCCGAGCCGGCCGACAAGTTCGGCAACCAACCGCTGGAACAATCGTCGCTGACGTTCAGCTATGAAGCCGGCGACTCGGTGGAGATCAAGAGCAAGCGGCGTGATGCGCGCTACCAGCAGATCATCCACAAAGATTCCAATCCCGGCGTTACCAGCGTGTCCATCACCGCACTGGAAGTGCCGCCCGCGATCCTGGCCCGCATGCTGTACGGCACCCTGGTGGCCACCCAGGTCGCCGCCGGTACCGCCACCGACGTGTCTGTGACCGTGGATAGCGTGGACACCCCGGTCAAGCTGCCGCACAACTTCCTGCTGGCCGACACCGCGCCGGTCTTCAAGAAGGGTGCCGTCGACCTGGTGGAAGGCACCGACTACACCCTCGATCCGGTGCACGGACTTCTGATTCCGAAAGCCGGCGGCGCTCTGCAGGCCGGCAACACCGTGGTGGCCACCTACACCTACGACGCCTACCTCGAAACCGCCATCAGCGGCGGCACCACGCCCAGCAAGTCCTTCCAGATCCTGGGCGACATGCAGGACCGCATCAGTGGTGACGAAGGCTTGCTGACGATCCCGAACGTCGACCTGACCGTGGATGGCGACGTGGACTGGTTCAGCGATGAGCCCATCCAGGTGACCCTGACCGGGCCGGTGATCTTCCAGTCCGGCGAGACCGATCTCTACACCTTCAAGATCGCGGCGCAGTCGGCGGGCTGAGCGGGCTAGTGACCTCGGCAAGGGGAGGGCGCCTGTGCGGCGCCCTCCCGGCATGAATCAGGAAGGGCTAAGTGGCATCCAATCGCGCCAACAACCTGCTCAAGTACTACGTCAGTGGCCGGCGGGCGAAGGGTTTCCACGGCCTGACTGATCTGGCTGGCGAGGTCCTGAACCGCTACGACCTGTCTGTGCAGCGGGCATTCGTCGGGCTGCAGCGCCGTGCCGGGCCGGCCACCACGCAGGAGGTCCGCGCCTCCTACAACATCCGTGCATCGGCCCTTCGTGGCAAATACCGGGTTGAGACGGGAACGCGCGGTTACAGCACGGGGAAGCGGGGCAAGGATGACTTCCTGGCGATCTGGGCCAGCACCCGGCAGATCTCGCTAATCGAGTTCGGCGGTCGTTGGGCAGGGCGTAGATCGAAAGGGGCCACCGCAAGTATTGGCCTGGGCGAGGCAAAGACATACGACGGCGCCTTCATCGCGACGATCAAGGGCCGCAGGGCAATTCGCGTACGTAGCTGGGATCGGGCGCAGCAGATGCGATATGGCCGCGGCCCGGTTCGCATCCTTCGCGGGCCCAGCCCCTTCGAAATGCTGTCCGGCGCTGACGGCAACAGCCGTGCGCTTGCCGCGCGGCGCCGGCTGATGGACCGATTGCACACCACCTATGTGACTGAACTGCGCCGCCAGTGGCGCATCAATGGAAGCTCCAATGGCTGATCGGCTGGAAGAAGCAATTCGGGTGGTCATTGAAACCCAAGGCCGTGAGGGCGTGGACGAACTGCGCGCTGCGTTCGGCGACCTGGGCGATGTATCGGTCGAGACGGCCGGCAAGGCATCCAAGCTTCTGGACTCGCTTACCGGGTTGAACGCCGCCGCTTCGAAGGCTGACGCGTTCGAAAGCATGATGGCTGACCTGGCCGAGCTGGAGCAGCAGTTCGGCGCCAACCAGCAGGCCGCGCTGTCCCTCAGCCTCAGCATCGGCGAGATGGAGAAGCCCTCGCGCGAGGTGTTGGCTGCCCAGCGCGAGCTGCGCAAAGAAGGGGAGCGCCTGCAGAAGGCGCTTACCGAGCAGTGGGATGCCGTTGCCAAGGCGGATGACGAACTGTCATCCTTGGGCGTCAACACCGCCAATCTGGCCGACCACCAGCAGCGCCTCCGTGTCGAAGCCACACGCAGTGCGGCAGCGCTGACCGAGCAGGCTCGAGCCGCTGCGGCCGAGGCTGAAGCTGGTGCCCGCCGCAAGCAGCAGATCGCTGAAGGCGAGGCCGCCTTCCGTAAGCAGGCAAACACCAGCAAGGCCGCCGCGAAGTCGCTGGCCGATTACCGTGAGCGTGCCGCTGAAGCGGCCGCCGGCAGTGGCGATCTGGCCACGGCTACAGAGAGCACGGTCAGTTGGTTCGGCAGGCTCAGGGCGGTGGCCGCTGGCGCGATCGCGTTTGTCGGCCTGAATCGGGTAGTGGATGGCATCAAGGCCATCGTGAAGGAGGGCAGCGACGCGGAGCAGGAGCTCGCGCAGTTGGAGGCAGCCCTGCACGCCACTGGCCGCACCAGCGAATTCACGGCGCAGAGCCTTGCGACCATGCGTCAGCAGCTGCAGAGCGGGCTGTTCGATGATGGCCAGATCAGCGCGGCGCAGGTGCGCCTTCTGTCCTACACGAACATCGTAGGCGAGCAGTTCCCGGCAGCGATGCAGATCACCATCGACCAGGCCCAACGGCTGGGCATGTCGCTGGAACAGTCGGCCGAGACCGTGGGCAAGGCTCTGCAGACGCCGTCCAAGGCGATGGAAAGCCTGAGCAAGCAAGGTTTTACGCTGGATGACAGCCAAAAGGCGCTGATCAAGAGCCTGGAAGCCACCGGTCAAGTTGCCCAGGCCCAGTCCATCATTCTGGATCTGCTGGCAGAGTCATACGGCGGCGCGGCAGCTGCGGCCAAGGTTGGCACAATCGCCGGCCTGTGGAAGACCGCAACCGACCGGTTCAAGGACTGGAAGCAGGAAGTCGCCGACCAGGGCGTGCTGACCTACTTCAAGGAACAGCTCACGACCCTGCTGACCACGCTTGATCGACTGGCCGCCGACGGCAGTCTGTCGCGCTGGGCCAAACAGACCGCCCAGGCCATCGTCACCATGGCCGAGGCGGTGAAGGGCTCGACGCAGTGGGTTGTTGACCACGCCAGGGTCATCGGGCTGATGGCAGCAGCGTATGCCCAGTTCAAGATCGTCGGTGCGCTGATGCAGCTGAACGCTTGGCGTGCTTCGCTGATTGCTACGACCAACGCGCAACTCGCAAACAATGCGGCCGTTGCCAGTGGCAGCCGAGGCCTGGGTAGGTTTGGGGCGCTGTTGCGCGGCTTGCCTAGGGTGGTCCCCATCACGGTGGCGGTGCTGGGCTTGGAAGCTGCAGTGGGTGGGCTCGATGCGCTCAAGACCGTCGCGCAGGACATCTGGAAGCAGCATGACCCTGCATTGAAGCGGGCGGGCGAGGCGCAGCGCGCCTACATCAACCAGGTGCGTGACTCTGCGCTGCAGCTCCGGCAGCAGGCTGTTTCCTTCATTGCCTACCGTGACGTGGTCATCAAGACCTCGGATGAGGTCGCGCGAATGGGAGAGGCAGAGCGCCAGGCCTATGAGAAGCGTCTCTCCGGTCTCGAGCAGTACCTGACTGCGCAGGAGGGCTTCCTGCTGATGCAGCAGAAGGCCGGTACGGCGACGGCAGAGCAGCTGCAGCAGTTGGGCCAGGTGACCCAGCGCCTACTGGACGTATCCACTGGCTTCGCTGCGCTCAGCAGCGGCGCCCGTACCGCTGCAGACTCGCTGAAGACCGGGATCAGTGGGGCGGCGCAGCTGGTGGTCGGCCAGCTGGAAGGTATCGAAGGCAATGCCAAGCTGGCCACCGAGTCCATCGGCAAGCTGTTCGCTGGGCTGAACTTCGCCGATGCAGCGAGCTTGGAGGCTGTTGGCGCGGCGCTGGGGTATGTCGCCACGCAAGGCGGTGCGGCAGAAAAGAACGTGCGCGAAGGGCTGCTGGAGGCGCTGCGGAAGCTGTCCGGTGAAGAACTGGCAAGGTTCCAGGCCTCAGCCCAATCGGCATTCGAGGCCCTCCCGAACGCAGCGGTAGATGCTGCAGCGGTTCTGGATACCACCCTGCTGGCCGCCCTGGAGAAGCTGGGCGTCTCTGCTGACCGGATGGGGTTCCGCTTTACGGAGTCCGGTAGCGATGCAATCGCCGCGTTTGGCGCCGTTGCTGAAAGTGCGGTGGCCACGGGCACGCAGATCGAGACCGCATTCAAGGCGGCGCTGGGCAAGGTGGCGACGCTGGATGAAGCCCGCACACTGGGCTCGCTGCTGGAGGCGGCGGGCAAGCAGGGCAAGATCGGGTTTGATGCGGCGGAGCGTGCTGCCGCTGCGCTGAACATGCGCCTGCGCGATATCCAGACGGCCTTGAACCCTCTGGCGGACGACTTCGCCAAGCTCGGTATCCAGTCGCAGGAATCGCTGAACGCGGCCCGGGATTCGGCCAAGGCGGCGTTTGAGTCCATCCAGCGTGGCGCCTCCCAGGGCAAGGCCAGCATTGAAGATGTGCGGCGGGCCTTCCGCGCCTATTCGGATGCTGCGCAGGCGGCGGTGGCCGATAGCGACCAGTGGCGCCAGGCCCAGGTCCAGTCCCAGCTTCAGGTGCAAGGCCAGATCCTGCAGACCGGGCAGAACTTCAAGGGCATGGGTAACGCCGGCCAGGTAGCCATGGGGCAGGTTGAGGGCGGCGCGATGGCCGGACGCGCCGCCATCATCCAGATGACCCAGGGCGTGTCGGAAGCCACCGGTGAAGTGGCCAACCTCGGGGACCGGGCCGAGCAGACCGGTGGGCAGTTCGAAAAGGCTGGAAAGGCAGCCCAGTCCATGGCCTTCAGCATCGGCGAGATCTCCGAGGCCGCCAAGCACGCGATGACCAACCTGGGGAACACCAACCCGTTGCAGAATTTTGCCAATGCGCTGAACAAGTTGACCGCCCAACGAAAGCAGCTGGCGGGCCTGAAGAAAGAACTGGAAGAGGCTGGCAGTGCTCAGGACAAGTTCCTGGAGTCTGCGAAGGCCGGCCTACAGCGCCAGTTCGATTTCGTGGGCGAGTCGGAACTGAACGAGGTTGCGCAGCTGCAGGCAGGTATCGCCCGGCAGCGCGCCGAGGCTGACGCGGCCGCGCTGAAGGCTGCTCAGGACCGCCTCAAGGCCGTCCAAGCCGAAGCCGAAGCACAGGCCCAAGCCGATCGGGCGCGCATAGGCGGGGGATCGAGCAAAGAGGAAGTGCTGGTGATCGACTGGCGGACCCCGAGCAAGGAAGTCATGGCTGCGGCCACTGCTGAAGAAAGGCAGTTCGCTGAGCGCATCGTCGGGTTGGTCGCGCCAGCGGTGCTGCGCAAGGTTCAGCAAAGCCGCGCGGTGTCCGTACGCGGGAGGCAGGGATGACGCGCATCACGCTCGCCGGCATCGACCTTCCCGCCGATCTGCAGTGGACCGACGAATTCACCGGCTGGCAGATCGGTCAGCAGGTACGAAACAGCCTCACCGGTGCGCTGATCGTGCAGGAGTCCAAGCGCCAGGCCGGGCGGCCGATCACGCTGCAGAGTACGCGCGACGGTGCTGCCTATGTTGGTGTGGTCTCACTGCCAATTCTGCGCGCCCTGCAGGACAGCGAATCCACCTTGCAGATTGCCCCTTTGGAGCTGGTCCTTCCTGCCCACAACGGCGGCGAGCGAACGTTCCAGGTGCGCTGGCGTCGCAGCGAGGGCGCGGCCATTGAGGCTGACCCGCTGCGGTTCGCGGCGCCTGCCATCGACCAGGACCACTTCTCTGTCACCCTTCGCCTTATGACGGTTTAAACAATGACGATCCTCGCAACTGACATCAAAATGCGGCAGTCGCAGCGCCTCACCGACAACCCCGATGGCGGCGGCCGTATGGTCCAAGCCGAGATTGTCGACGGCGCGATGAACAACCTGTTCCCGGACATCGGCGATGAAGAGCGGACCACGGGCCGCTCCACGCTGCGCAAGATGTTCGTGCATGTGGATACGCCGGGCCCGGACGTGCTGAAGGATGCGATCGCCGTGCTGATCGATCCGCCTGCAGACCCGCGCGTGACGGTGACCATGTTCGCCACCGGTTCGTACAGTGACGTGCGCCTGGACGCGAAGAACCGCGTCGAGAGCTACATCACCCGCGGCACCGAGTCGCGCTTCATCCTGCTGGGCGATCAGTTCATCGGCCAGATGACCATTCAGGTCTACACGACCAAAGATGCCCCCAGTCCGGACATCAACGACAACCTGAGTCTGCTCACCCTGGCATCGTCGGGCAAAGATCCGGGCGAGCAGTACGTGCGGGTGAAGAGCGTGCTGTCGAGGACCACACGCACCTTCACCGATGACCAGGGCGCCTTCGAGCGCGACGTACTGGTGGTGGAGCTGGTCAACGCCTTGCTGCTGAACTTCTACGGTCAAGAGGTGATCCGATACTCGGCCACCAAGCCTGCTACCCGCGTGTACGAAACCAACGTGGTCGATGCCACCAGCTACCACAGTGTGAAGCGGCTCACAGCGGCCGGAAAGCCGGGTGACCTGTCCGTGCAGATCGACTCTCCCTACGTGCCCATCGTTCCTACCTCTACGGCTGAGACCCCGGTGAGCGACGTGCTGGCCGGCATGGGCACGCTGAGCCATATCCCCTCGGGGCCCGCTAATAGCCTGGGCCTGAGCTTCAACAGCTCGTTCACCGCCGGCGTTCCCGTCACACGGTTCTTCGGCACGGGTATGGCCGTGGGCAGTGTGAAGGTGCTGGTTGGCAGCGTGGAGCTGAGCGACGACGGTTCCGGTGGCCTGGCTTCGGTTGCCGTTACCCCGTGGAGCGGCACCGTTGACTACCAGGCAGGCGTGGTGTCGATCTCGCACGCGACCGGCGTGGGCGGCACCAGCGTGAGCATTACCGCCACCCCAGCCGGAACCATTCCGATGCAGGGTTTCACCGACGAAACCACGGTGACCCAGAACAACCAGGGCATGGTCTGGCTGTCCCAGCTTGAGCCGCTGCCGGCTCCTGGCACCGTGGTGGTGGATTACCGCGCGCTCGGGCGCTGGTATCGACTCACCGACAACGGCCGTGGTCAGCTGGTGGGCAAGCCGGGGCAGGGCAGCGGAACCATCAATTACGCGTCAGGTGCGCTGGTGCTGACCACCGGCGCGCTGCCGGATCTGGGCAGCAGCGTGATCAAGGCCTGGGGTACGTCCATCATCGCCGAGGCGCGCACGGGCGATGCCAGCATTCAGGCGCCTGCGCTGCACTTCTTGCTGGGGCAGGGCGCGGCGGTGCCTGGCAGCGTTCGCATAACCTTGCGCATCGCAGGTAGCGACGTGGTGGTGGTCGACAACGGTGTGGGCGGTCTGCTTGTTGCCGGACAGGTGCGCGGCACGATCTCCTACGCTACCGGCGAATGCACGCTGCGGCTGCAGACGCTGCCGGATGCAGATAGCCAAGGTGCAGTGATCTACGATTGGGGCCAGCCACTGAACGCAGCGCCGCAGCCGGTACCGGATGGCAATGGCGTGGTCTCGTTTGTTCTGCCGGAAGGCCCTGTGCGGCCCGGCTCGCTGGTGCTGGACTGGGTCATCAGCGTGATGCGTGACGCGTACGATCTGACGTCTGCCCCCCAGCCCATGCGCGTGCTTGCCAAGGATGACGGTAACGGCAACATCGTGGCGGTGTCGGTAGGTGACGCGGCGTCGACTGCGGTTCTGGGTTCCATCAACTACAACACTGCAGCCGTCACGCTGCAGGCTGGCAAGTTCATGGTCCACCAGGTGTCCTACCCGAAGTACGAGATCCGGTCGGGCAGGCTGAAAGTGGTGGGATATGACCGGTTCGATGTCCTGGCCCAGTTCTCCGCCGGGACCATCGTCTCGGTGGGCTGGATGCTTGCAGGGGCGACCTCGCAGCCGGCCGAGGAAACCTTCCCGCTGCCGCCCGTTCTACTCCAGTTGACCCCCACGATCAGCGACAGCATCGTGCCGGGGAGTGTCCGCTTCACATTCCGGGGGCGGACGTACGTGGACCGCAGTGGCGGTATCTACCATTCGGTGGACCCGCTGACCGGTGCAGGCATCTACGCCGGCACCATCGACTACACCTCCGGGGTGGTCAACCTGGTTCAGTGGCTGGCCGGCGGAGCCAGCAGTGTGCAGGTTCAGTCGCTGCTGACGCGCATTGCGGACCCGGGTGTGGCCAATGCGTTCTTCCGCGCCCCCGGCTCGCCGCTGCGGCCCGGGATGTTCACCCTGCGTGCCAATCGACTGGATGGGGAGCTGATCACCGCCACGGCTGACATCAACGGGGTGATCTCGGGCGCGCAGATGCGCGGGACCGTGGACTGGGAGAGCGGTGTCGCCAAGGTCCAGTTCGGCCAGTTGGTGCCGGTGGCCGGCAACGAGGGGCAGCCTTGGTTTGACCCCGACCTGGTGGAGGGCGACCGCGTCTGGCGCCCGACGCTGGTGCTGGCGGGTTCCATCTACATGGGCGCGGTTGTCTACCGCTCCATTCCTCTTTCAGAGGTAGTGATCGGCCTGTCGTCCGTTCGATTGCCCAGCGATGGCCGTGCCCCAGCCTTCAAGCCCGGGCAGACAGTTCTGATTCACCACACCGCAAAGCACGTGGTGGCTTCACCGCAGGCCAATCAGGCGGTCTCGTTTGGACGGGGGCGGGTGGCTGCTATCGAGGTTCGTGACGCAGTGGGCGCGCCGGTGGATGCCGCATGGTTCGTGGCTGACCTGGACGTTGGAACGCTCAGGTTCAGCGATCCGCTGAACCTGGCTGCCTACACGCTGCCCATCACGATCAGCGAGCGTGTCGAGGACCGCCGTCTGGTGGTGCAGCCGCAGATCACCGGCGAGATCGAGATCAACACCGGCTTGACCCACGACTACCCGGCAGGCGAGGCGATGATCAGCACCGGGCTGCGTCTGGGTGAGGCGAATGGATCGCTGGATCTGCAGGCGCGGGTGGTGAGCCTGTTCGATCAGGCGGCCTGGACAAACGTGTGGGCGGACGTGCCGTCTGGAAGCGTGGCGCCAGGCACCTACAACGACACCGACTATCCATTGGTGGTGACCAATGCGGATGCGATTACGGAGCGCTGGGCTGTGCGATTTACGTCCGCGACGCAGTTCGAGTTGATTGGTGAGACGGTCGGTGTAATCGCCTCAGGGAACACGACATCTGATCTGGTTCCAGTGAATCCGCGCACTGGGCAGCCCTATTTCCGGATGCGGAAGGAGGGATGGGGTGGTGGTTGGTCCACCAACAATGTTGTTCGCTTCAACACCGTGGGGGGATTGGCCCCGGTTTGGATGATCCGCACGACGCTGCCTGGCACGCCTGAACTGGCTAAAGATTCAACTCGTATCCAGGTTATCGGAAATATCGAAGGAGCTGCATAATGGCGTCGCTGCCTCGCATTTATCGTTCCACTGATCCGGGGGCACCGCAGTTGAGCGGTGTGGCTGGAAGCCTCGTGGCGCTGTTGGATGCTGTCCTCGTTAACGGATATGGCCAAGGCTCTGATCTCAAGCGTGGCGCAGGCTGGGTTCGTTCCTTTAGCGGCACCAATAAGCGTGTCTACCGGAACAATCACGTGGATGGCTCGGGCGGCTACCTCCGCGTCGAAGAGCCTGCCGCGACGCCTGGGTACGCGTACGCGCGCGCATATGAAACGATGAGCGACATCGATGCTGGGACCGGTGCTGCTCCGACCACTGCGCAGAGTAGCAACGGAATTCTCATGCTGAAATCCAGCGAGAACAACGGTAACTCGCGACCGTGGGAGATCATCGCCACAGATCAGTCGATGTACCTGTTCGTGAACTACTACAACATCCCCGCTTCCAATCCTTACTCTGCGATTCCGGCGCTCCCGTTCTTTGCTGGCGACATTGAATCATTTGTTCCAGGGGATAAGTCCAATTTCATGGTGGGGGGGAACTCGATGGCCACCCCTTCTCAGTCCGTGGTCGATGGATTGTTGTACACATCGAGCATTCTTGGCGCAGCAATGCCTGCAACCACCAGTTGCTACGTGCTACGTCCGTATACCAATCTTCCGGGATCGGTTCCGCTGCATTTGGCGACACCGAGTCATGGAACCGGTGGTGTAGCAATTGGGTCAATTGGTGCGCCTTTCCCGGACCCAATATCTGGTGGGGCACTGTTCGAGCGACCATTGATGAAGGAGTTGGCTTACTTGGCGCGCGGATACCTGCCTGGTGCCTATTCGCCGCTCCACGCCCGGCCCTTTGTAAGTGGCGAGATGATTGGTGACCTAGATGCGTTTCCCGGTAAGGTCTTCTACGTCAAATCGTTCAACGTCTTGAACTCTGCCGCGCCGTTGTCGACGAACACGACTGCTGGTCAGTTGCTGATAGATATGACTGGGGAGTGGTGACCGATGCGGGCCCAAGATCGAACCATGAAGATTTCCAGGGCGGTCATATTCAGGGGGGCTTACTTCCTGGGGGGAGAAATGCCTGCTGACCCTAATGATCCGAGCAGTCCGGACGGTCGAGCCCGGGTACTCAACCAGCCATCAGTGGTTAGAGTGCGCGTGTTGGAGCGGCGGACGATGGCACTTGTCGCCGACGTGCGTAGTAAGCCTGATGGCACGTGGCGAGTTGAGCGAATTGCCGATGTTGAGTACGTCGTTCTTGGCTTGGATGAGGCGGGTCGGGTCAATGCTGCAATCCAAGACTGGGTGCGTCCTGCTCCCATGGTGCCTTGATGGCTGTGCCGGGTGATTTTGCTTCACTGAACCTGGGGCCTCTTCACGCTGGGTCTGGCGCATATCTGCCATTGAATCTTGGCGTCGAGTGGGACGACCAGCCAGTTGAGCCGGTGATCCGGGGCATTCGTCAACAAGCTCAGCTGGCATGGAGGCAATCGGACTGCCGCAGGTTGGTTAGCCAGTTGGCGTGGGGAAGTAGCGAGACGCTGGCGGTCGAGGCCTATTCCGGTTGGGGGGTGGGGAAGCGCCAGGCATACACAGCGCCGATCTCTTGGGGTGCTGCCGGCATTGCCAGGAGGGAGATCTCGAGCGGATGGAGGGCCGCAATTTGCGCTGTGGAGTATTCGTCCGAGTTGCGGTGGGGGCAGCAGGGACTGCTGGCGCCCACTTACGTGGCCATTTGGAACGGGCTTCTGCAGTCAGCCAGATGTGTTACGTCACTTCAGTGGAGGGCGCTCGGTACGACTCGATCTTCACGACTGCTTTCTTGGCTCGGGTGGAAGGGGAGGGAGGGCGCAATGATCGGGCTTGCGTGGCGCAGCCCTTCGGCGACCAGGGGTCATGCAAGGTTGCCTTGGGGATCCGCGGGCAGGCCGGCGTGGGGCACACGCCCGGCTCCCGGTCCCGGGCCTGATCCCGACCCGGAGAATCCTTTCCCTTCGGGCGGCCAGGTTGGTCTGAATCTTGGCTGCCCGGTTACAGGTGCTTCTGGGCTCGCGCCCCTGAATCTTGGCGTGTCCGCGTGCTACGTGGTGCGCCCCCAACGCAGGACCTATGTCGTGATCAACGCCGTTTCCTTCGTCCGGCTGCCGGACCGAACCCCTATTGAAGTGGCCAGGCTATCGCTCAGTTCCAGCCGCAGCGCGTGGGGTTGGACCTTCGATATCGAGCTGGCCGACCCGAGGCAGTTGGAACTCCTTAAGCCAACCGCAGCAGGGCCTCGGCAGTTCGAAATCAACCTCAATGGCTACCTGTGGACGGGCATCATCGAGAGCTTTCAGAAGCAGAGGGAGTTCAACGGAGGTGGGGTGCGCCTGAGTGGCCGCTCCCGCACCGCGCTGCTCGCCGCGCCGTATGCGCCGGCCAGAGTCAAGGCCACTACACAAGAGCGCAGCATGGCGCAATTGGTGGCTGAGGAGCTGGCCGACACGGGATTTGTCAGCCAGTACGACACCGTCGACTGGCTGGTGCCGGGCGGAGCGTGGTTCTACGACGCCAACACGCCGCTGGACGCGATCAGCGCCTTGGCCGAAGCCAGCGGCGGCGTGGTGCAATCCGACCCTGCCACCTTGGCGCTGAGCGTGCGCGCGGCGTACCCGATCAGTCCGTGGGACTGGCGCACCTCCCAGCCGGACCACGTGCTGCAGGAGGATATCGTGCTTACGGAAAGCCTGCAGATGCGCAGCGCGCCGCTGTACGACGCCGTCGTGGTGACGGGCGAGCTGGCCGGCAAGGGCGCCACCTGCAGGGTCCGCAAGGCCGGTGAGGAAGGGCGGCTCTACGCCCAGCAGGTAAGCAACCCACTGATCACTGTGCCGGCTGCCGGCGCGGAGCGGGGCCGGAACATTCTGTGCGATCGCGGCGAGCAGGCTGCCGTCGACCTGACGGTGCCGCTGTTCGCGCAGCCGCTCAAGGCCGGTGAAGTCGGGCTACTGCTCCCGCTGGATCTGGTCGAGGTGGTGAGCGAGGACGGCACCTGGCACGCACAGTGCGAATCCCTGCGAATCGAGGTCGCGGTCGAAGCGCAGGCCGTTGTGATCGAACAAACCGCCACCCTGGAGAGGCACTACACCGATGCGGACTGACCTGTGGGACCAATTCGGGGACCTGGTCGGCGGGAGCCCGCGGCTGCTGGCTACTGTCACCGCGCACAACAGTGATGGCACCTGCACCCTTACCACCTATGACGGCGTGCAGATGCGGGCTTTCGGTCAGCTGTCGCAGGCGATTCCCTACAACGCATGGGTTCGCGGCGGTCGGCTGGTCGAGGCCGCGCCCAACCTCCCGTTGTACGAACTGACTGTCTAACGAAACAGGGCACTGCCCGGGCGCCGGCAAGCACCCGGGCAGTGCCGCAACACAGGTGATCTCAGCACCTGGCATTGGCCGCGTCCCTGTCGCCCTCGAGAGCGACAGGGATTGTCGACCCCACCCATCGCAAAACCTGAGATCTCATGACCAAACCTATCATTTCCTGGCCGGGCGGCAAGCGCCGGCTCCTGAAGCACCTCTATCCCCACTTCCCAGAGCACGATTGCTATGTGGAGGCATTCGCCGGCGGCGCCGCCTCCCTGCTCATGCGCCCATACCCGGCGTCGACAGAAGTACTCAACGACATCAATGGCGAGCTGGTCGGGCTGTATCGCTGCGTCAGGCACCATCTGGACGAATTCGTGCGCATGTTCCGCTGGTCGCTGGTGTCGCGGCAGATGTTCGAGTGGGCGCAGATGGAGCGTCCTGAGACCCTGACCGATATCCAGCGGGCTGCCCGTTTCTACTACCTGCAGAAGCTGGCCTTCGGTGGGAAGGTGCAGGGGCAGACGTTCGGCGTGGTGACCACGGGAGGTCCGCGGCTCAACCTGCTGCGGATCGAGGAAGAGCTCAGCGCGGTGCATCTGCGCCTGGCCAACACCATCATCGAGTGCCTGCCGTGGCAGGACTGCGTGCGGCGCTATGACCGGCCCGGCACGCTGTTCTATCTGGACCCGCCCTATTGGGAAACTGAGGGCTACGGGGTGGACTTCCCATTCAGCGAGTACGAGACGATGGCAGAGCTGATGCGCAGTGCTGCTGGCCGGATCGTCGTGTCGATCAACGACCACCCGCAGATCCGGGAGGTGTTCGGCGGCTTCGATCTGGTGCCGCTGCAGCTCGACTACACCATTGGTGGCGGGCAGGGCCGGGGGCGTAAGTTCGGTGAGCTGATCATCAAGAGCTGGGACGATAGGCAGGCGGCCCTGCTTTAAGGCTTAGGCGACAGGTTCCAGCAGCCCCTCGGTGTTGTTGCGAGGGGTGTTGACCGCACGGCTGACGCGGTACGCCTCCATGGCGGGCGTCTCGCTCGCAAGCAGCATCGCCATGGCGTCGTCTGCGCTGGCTGCGATCCAGTCATCGATCTGGCCGACCTGAAGCCATACCGGCATGCGGTCGTGGATGTCGGCCGACACGCCGCTGCTGTCGCCAGTGATGATCGTGAAGGTTCCCAGGTTTCCCTCCGGCAGTAGCGGGCTGGTGTCCTCCCATAGGCCGGCCGCCAGCAGTGTCCCGGATGCGTGGATGAACCAAGGATCCTTCTTCCCGTCCTCCGGGCTCTCCGACCACTCGTAGTACCCGGCCATGGGGATCAAACACCGGCGCTTCTTAAACGCAGTGCGGAAGGCCGGTTTGGTGGCCACTGTCTCGATTCGGGCGTTGATGGTCTTACCCTGAAGGCCCTTGGCCTTGGCCCAGAATGGCAGCAGGCCCCAGGCCAGCCGGGTGACCTGCCGGCCTTCGCCGCGGTCGAGGATGATCGAGGCCCGCTGGGTCGGGGCCAGGTTGTAGCTCGGTTCGATGCTGGCCAAGCCGGGGGCGAGGTCAGCCATGCCGGGCTGGCCATAGTCGACGACGGGGAGCTGGACGAATCTTCCGCACATGGCCGGAGGGTAGCCCTGCCGACCGTGCCCGGCGCGTGTAGGGGCATGCCGACCCGGTGTCGCGCGGTTGCCCGATGGCGGCCGGCGGCAGGCCGGCGCACTCTGGCCCTGCCGGACCCGGGGCCTACGGCAGCTCAACCTGGGGGCGTATGAGCCGCGCCGCGTCGGCACCAGCTGGGAACTGTCGCCGTCGAGGCCGGTTGATCACGGCGTCTGAGCGCGGGACGGGCAGGGAATCGGGTCCCAGAGACTGAACAGGTGTACCCCTCGCATCGAAATCCACCACTGATGGCTTTTGTTAAGATATGACTCTTAAGAGAGCATGGAGCTAGGAGATGGCAGCTAGGCCGGCGTACCACATCACGGACGTAAGCAACCTACCGTCCATCTTGAGCACTGGCGGTCTGCTATCCGACGCCCGGATGCAGGGCGCATCAGTCACCGTTATCGGCTATTCTCACATCAAGGAACGCCGGTTGACGGTCGCGCAAGTTGATTGTTTCGCTGATCGACCCTTCGTTGGCGAGTTCGTTCCCTTCTACTACTGTTACCGATCCGTCATGCTGTACACGGTCAACAATGGTAACGTGGGCAGGCCTGCCGGGTGCCAGAACACGATTGTGCACCTCGTTACAAACACAGATGCGCTGATCGCGATTGGCAGGCAATGGGCGATTAGCGATGGCAACGCCAGTGCTTCGCACACTTCCTTCTTCAGCGATGTGGCAGCATTGGATCAGCTGAACTGGAATGCGATCAATGCCACATATTGGTCAGGCCAGCAACACCAGAAATGTGCGGAATTTTTGGTAAAGGACTTCGTACCATGGTCGGCGATCAGTCACATCGGTTGTTACGACGCCAATGTGGCTGCGCAGGTGGAGGCGACACTTGACAGTGTCTCAGCTTCTCACCGTCCCCAAGTCATTGTAAAACGCGAGTGGTACTACTGATGATCAATATAGCGCACGGTAATCTGTTAAAGGCAGATGTTGATGCATTAGTTAATACCGTTAACACCGAAGGTGTTATGGGTAAAGGTATTGCGCTGCAATTTAAGCGCGCCTATCCGCGTGTGTACGAGGACTATCGAGTTGACTGCAAAGCAGGTCTTGTAGAGATCGGCAAGATGCATGTTGTCGAATTGGGCTCCTTGGGAGGCGGTCCGAAGTGGGTAATCAACTTCCCAACGAAGGGCCATTGGAAGTCCAAGAGTAAGTTGAAGGACATTCGATCCGGGCTGGTAGCCCTTGCCGAGATCGTGCAAAAGCTGGGAATCCAGTCTATTGCAATCCCGCCTCTTGGTTGCGGGCACGGTGGCTTGCTTTGGTCCGATGTCGAACCAATGATTCGTGAGGTTCTAAGTCCGCTCGAATCGCTGCGTGTTGAGCTGTATGCCCCTACAGGGGCACCGGACGCGGCTGAAATGCCGAATCGGACTGCAAAGCCGAAGCTGACACCCGGGGCTGCTGCAGTTGTTGCGCTTATGTCTAAGTACAAAAGCGCGATGCTTGACCCGATCATCAGCCTGCTAGAAGTTCATAAGTTGATGTACTTCTTGCAGGAAGCTGGAGAGCCCTTGAAACTTCGGTACGATCAAGGGAAATTCGGTCCCTATTCGCCGAATCTCCGGCATGTCCTAAATCGAATCGAAGGCCACTATCTCAGTGGTTATGGCGACGGCCAGGACAACCCGACTAAGCCGATTGCTTTTTTGGGTGACGCAGAAGATCAAGCATTGGAGTACCTTGCGGATCACTTCGCTACTCAGGCAAATATGGAGCGCGTGGCCGTATTGATAGATGGTTATGAAGATCCGTACGGGCTCGAGCTTTTAGGCTCTGTCCATTGGGTTATGATGCACGATGCGACGGCAATTGATTCCGCCGATGCGGCTGTTCGTTTGGTCCATGGCTGGAATGCACGTAAGGCAGAGCTGATGAAGCCTGAGCATATAAAGAAGGCATGGGTACGTTTAAAGCAGTACGATTGGGACAAAATATCCCGCAGTGCCGTTCATCACTAAATGGTGTCCAGCTTCACCGGCTGACGACCACGCCTCTGGGTGCATGCCCGGGGGCGGGTCAAATGCGTCTCGGAGCATGGCTGCCTCAAATCAACAGCGGGCCGGTGGGATTGCACTAATCGACGTCGTGTAGTTGGGCGAGAGCATGTGCTGCCGCATGCCCCAGGCAGGCCGAGCCTGCCAGCCTGACGCACCTAGTCCCGCAGTGCCCCGCCCAAACTTCTGGTTGATCCGGTCCATGGTGCCCATCAACCGTTCGTTGCCGACCACCGCAGGTCCGAACAGATCCGCCTGCAGCTCTTCCGGCCGGGCTAGGTCGAGCAGCGCCACACCCGCCTTCTTGTACCCGATGCCCTCCCGCAGCAGGCCGCGCAGCAGCCGGCGGACGACACCCAGCACCACCATCGTGTCAGCGGTCGAGGCCGGTAGGCTTACAGACCGGGTGGCGTTGTGCTGCCGCAGCTCCGGACGGAACGTGTCGGAATGCGCGAACACCCATACCCCCGCGGTGACAAGGCCGCGGGCGCGTAGCTTCTCGCAGGCCATGACGGCGAAAGTAGCGATTGCTTGAGCAACCGCGTCATGGTCTTCCACCCGATCCGCAAAGGACCGGCTCACCATGATCTGCTGCCGGTCGGGCTCCACCTCTTCCAGCTCCATGCAGGGGTGCCCCTGCAGCTCGCGCTGGGTGCGCGCGAGCGTCACCCCGAAGGTGGCCAAGATGTCGTCCGCCGGCGAGTCACGCAGAGCGGCCGCGGTGCTGATGCCCATGGCTTCCAGTCGTGGTGCCAATCGGCGGCCAACGCCCCACAGATCACCAATGGGGAAGGTCCGCAGCACCGAGGCCCTGTAGGCCGCATCCCCGAGGTCGATCACGCCGTTGGCGCTCTTGGCCACCTTGTTGGCCAGCTTAGCCAGCGTCTTCGTCGGCCCGATGCCGATGCAATTGGGTATGCCGGTCCATCTGTGCACGCGCTGCCGCAGATCCCGGGCGAACCGCTCGCGGTCTCGCACGCCCTCTAGATCGATGAAGCTTTCATCGATGCTGTAGACCTCCACCCGGGGCGCGGCTTCTCGCAGGATGGTCACTACGCGGGCGCTCATGTCGCCGTAAAGGCCGAAG
Source organism: Stenotrophomonas sp. YAU14A_MKIMI4_1 (assembly GCF_003086855.1). Lineage (NCBI taxonomy): Bacteria > Pseudomonadati > Pseudomonadota > Gammaproteobacteria > Lysobacterales > Lysobacteraceae > Stenotrophomonas > Stenotrophomonas sp. YAU14A_MKIMI4_1. The sequence goes on along the minus strand of NZ_CP025998.1, from coordinate 2,938,961 downwards.
TTGGCCGAACGCATCTGCAGGCCATGGCGACGCACCAGGTGCTTTAGCTCATGGGCCGGCTGGCCCATCTTGATGCCCAGGGCCTTGGCTTCGGCCGAGCGCGCGATTGCGCAGCCATCGTTGTTGCTCAGCACTACGAGCGGCACGCCGCGCAGCGTCGGCTGAAACACGCGCTCGCAACTGGCGTAGAAGTTGTTCCCGTCAACGAGCCCGAACATAGGGGCCTCGGCGCTTCATCTGGCGGACCACGCCCACAACGGCGAATACCTCGACCTCGGTGGGCTGTTCCAGGACGATGGGCGGGAAGTCTGGGTTGGCCGAATGCAGCTCCATGTGACTCTCGAACAGCTGCAGCACCTTGCAGGTGGGCTGGTTGCCATCCCAGATGGCAATAACCAGATCACCGGCCAGCGGCGTGACTGAACGGTCCACCACCAGGATGTCCCCATCACTGATGCCGACGCCGCTCATGGACCAGCCATCGGCCCGGTACAAGAACGTGGCGGCCGGGTTGCGCACCAGCAGGCGGTGCAGATCGATCGCTTCATCCATGAAGTCGTCGGCCGGCGACGGGAAGCCCAGCCGCGCGCGTACTGCGGCCATTGGCACGAACTGCACGGGGCCGTCGATCATCGCCGGACCGAGAGCCAGGGCAAGGGTGTTGGGGTAGGGAAGGGACTGCATGGCGCGTACTCTGAGATTGGCGGGTCTCACCCGCCGCGACGCCGCGGATGTTAGTACAAATACTAACTAGCGGACAGGCTAGGAACCTTCGCGAAGGTGAACTGCTTTCCCATCGGGTGGCTGATCGGGTGCCAATGCAATCTAAGTCACTGAAAAGCAAGGATATGCGTAGGATTGCAAATCCGTTTCCACCCGGTGAGTAAGGGTCGGGGAGGTCAAGTGAACGGCACCGTCCGCAGTCAGCGCTGGGTGCTCACGCTACTGCAGATGGAGGGGGCGCTGCATGCCACCTTGCATCGGCAATAGAGTAGAAGCAGGGGCTTGCGTGATTTTTTTGGTCAGGCTGGCTACACCCTATCCGAGCGTAAGTGATTGATTCCGTTCAACCCAAATCGTCAGTTTTGGGTAGTGGCTGCCAGGCCGAAAGTCCTTACGGATCAGCGGGATGCGCTGGTCAGTAACGATGCCTGGGGGGCAGAGGGTCGTCGGTTCGAATCCGGCCGTCCCGACCATTACTGCAATGAACCGAAAAGCCCGCGCATCACAGCGTGGGCTTTTTTGTTGCGCCGGTGTATGCTGCGCGCCACTCGTATCACCGCGGCTGCTGACCCCGGTCCTTACGAGAACACTGCATGTACCACCCCCGAAACCGCGCCTGGCGTCGTGCCACGGCGCGCCTGCATGGCGGCGATCGCGCAACGCGCGTGGCGCTGATCAAGCCCGAAAAGAACTGGAAGCTGATGTACCTGCGCAGCGCAAAGCTTGCGCGTGCACGGCAACTGGGCTTCGTCTATCCCATCCAGAGCGTGCGCCAGCAGCTGGAGCAGCCATGATCAACCTGCTCTTCGTCTGCAGCCGCAACCAGTTGCGCAGCCCCACCGCCGAAGCCATCTGGCGACGGCGGCCGGGCTTCAACGCGCGCTCGGCCGGCACCAGCCCGCATGCACGGCGGCCCATCAGCGTGCAGGATCTGCGCTGGGCCGATGTGATCTTCGTGATGGAAGCCAAGCACCAGCATCGCCTGCACGCGCAGTTCGCGCGTCTGCTGCTGCACACGCCGCTGCACTGCCTGGACATTCCTGACGATTACGCCTGCATGGAGCCGGCATTGATGGCGCTGCTGGAAACGCGCGTGGGCGCGTGCCTGGCCGAGCGGACAGGCCAACGCGCGTAACCGCCTGCCGTTCAGCGTGCAGACCCATACGCTCGGGTACTTCCCGTATCATCATCCGCACATCCGATCGCATCGGTATTCCTTCGCGTTCTTCGCCGCGCCAGCGGGCTGGAGCTTCCAGCCCCGGGTTGCGGCGTAGTGGCGTGCAGGCGGTGTGCGGACCACGACGACCACAGGGGGTTGCGTTGATCAGCAGTATCGTCATTCATCGCTCGGCCGGCGAAGGCACGGCCGGCGTGCAGGTCCTGGACACCACGTTCAAGGGCAAACGCGTGTTCGTGTCCTGGGGCCTGCGCGGCGTCGAGCTGAGCCGCGAGGCAGAGCCAGCCGACACCGTGGCCGCGCGCCGGGCCCTGCAGCACCTGTCACGGCAGGTGGAGGGCCCGCGCAGTGGCGAAGTGTTCATTGCCAGCCAGTCCGGCGTGGCCATCAGCGTGTACCGGTTGTTGACCGAAGCGCGCAGCGGCGATGCGCTGTTCTTCCTGTGCGATTCGCCCGCCGTGATGGACTGGCTGGAAACGGCGCTGGAAATCCAGGCGCCGTAGCGTCGAGCTCGCTCGACGCTACAAAGCGTCGGCCAGCGCGGCGTCCACCGCGGCACGGGCGTGCAGGGTGGTGGTATCGAACAGCGGTACCGGGCTGTCCTGTTCCCGTACCAGCAGCATGATCTCGGTGCATCCCAGGATGATGGCTTCTGCGCCGCGCGCCACCAGGCGTGCGATCACGTCCACATAGCGCTGCCGCGAGGCTTCACTCACCACGCCGGCAATCAGCTCGCGGTAGATGATGTCGTGCACGTCGCGGCGGTCGTCGGCGTCCGGCACCAGCACCTGCAACCCGAAGCGCTCGCTCAGCCGCTTGCGGTAGAAGTCTTCTTCCATGGTGAAGGCGGTGCCGAGCAGGCCGACCGTGCGCAGGTCGGCGCGTAGGATGGCGTTGGCGGTCGGATCGGCGATATGCAGCAGCGGCAGCGGGCAGGCCGCTTCCAGTTGTGGGGCCAGCTTGTGCATGGTGTTGGTGCAGACCACCAGCAGGTCGGCCCCACCTGCCTGCAGCCGGCGGGCGGCGTCGATCATCTCCGCGCCCAGCGCGTCCCAGTCGCCGTCGTGCTGCAGCTGTTTGATGTGGGCAAAATCCACCGACCACAGCAGCAGCTGCGCCGAGTGCGCGCCGCCCAGCCGCTGGCGGACATCCTCGTTGATGAGGCGGTAGTACTGCGCCGAGCTTTCCCAGCTCATGCCGCCAATCAGGCCCAAGGTCTTCATGCGTGTCTCCGTGCTGGAAGCCGCATTGCAGCACAGACCGGCCCTCGCCTGCCGGCTGCCTTCTGTAACCGTCGATCACGCCCCGGGCTGTACGTACTGCCGCGCGGCGCCAACCCTTAAGCTGGTGGGCTTCCCGCGTCGAGAACAGCAATGGCACTGCAAACCTGGTGGTGGTTCCTGGCCACCGTATTCGTGCTGTGTGGCACACCCGGTCCGAACATGCTGCACATCCTCGGCCGCAGTGTCGGGCTGGGCTTCCGCCGCAGCGTGCCGGCCATGGCCGGTTGCCTGTTGGCCATGCTGCTGGTGCTGGCCGCGTCGGCAGCAGGCCTGAGTGCGGTACTGCGCTCATCGCCGCTGGTGTTCGACGTACTGCGTTACCTGGGCGTGGCCTACCTGGCCTGGCTGGGCATCAAGGCCTGGCGTGACAGCCTGCAGGTGAGTGCCGAAAGCACTGGCGACGCGCCGCTGCCGGCGCTGGTGCACGGCCACGCGGCGGTGTTCCGCGGCGGCCTGCTGGTGGGCCTGAGCAATCCCAAGCTGCTGCTGTTCGCCGCAGCATTCCTGCCGCAGTTCATCGATCCGGCACGTGCGCAGGGCATGCAGTACGCGGTGCTGGTGGCCACCTTCGCTGGCTGCGAACTGTTTTGGTATGTGATGTACGCCGCCGGTGGCCATGGCCTGCGCCGCTGGCTGGCCAGGCCGTTCGCGCAGCGCTGGTTCGAACGCCTGGTGGGCACCGTGTTCCTGGCGTTCGCCGTGGCCCTGCTGCGCTTCCGGCCGCGCTGAGCCGCGGCGATTTCACGCTGCAGGTGCGGCCTGTTCACGTACCTGGCATCGGCGTTTGCCTAGCCTGATCACACCAATGAACGCCCCGCAGGGGAAAGGTTTGACATGATCAAGTGGGCCATCATTTTCGCCATCATCGGCCTGATTGCCGGCGTGCTGGGCTTCGGCGGCATCGCCGGTGCGGCCGTGGGGATCGCCAAGTTCCTGTTCTGGGCCGGCATCATCATCGCCGTGATCCTGTTCGTGCTGGGCATGAAGGTGGCCAAGAAGGTCGCCTAGGCTGCCGCCGGCAGGGTGTCCGACGGCGAGCGGCACAGCTTCAGTGCTTCCTGCGCCATGGCCAGGGCACTGCGGCGCTCTTCCTCGCCGAGCGGTTGCCCGTAAGCCGTGGCCCAGTAGCCATCGGCCACGCAGCGTGCGGCGTACAGACGTGCGTCGCACGCCTCGGCGGGGAATTCGGCCAACAGGCGCCGCATCCATCCACGCCAGTGCGCCAACAGGGCCGGTTCAAGCAGATGGGCCAGGCTCAGGCCGATATCGTTGGCCTGTTCCTGCTGCAGCAGGTGGTCGAAGCAGGCGCGCACATAGGCGCGGCTGAAGCGGCCATAGGCGATGTCATCCTGCTCGAGCAGGAAACGTACGTGCACTTCGAAGTCGTCGGTGAGTGCGGCCAGGGCAGCGTCGATCAAGGCCTGCTTGTTGGCGAAGTGGTGGAACAGCGCGCCCTTGCTGACACCGGCGGCATCGGCCACGTCCTGCACGGTCAGCGCAGCCAAGCCGTGCTGGGCGATCAGGCGGGCGGTGCACAGCAGCAGCGCCTGGCGCACGCTGTCCGGCGCGTTGCGGCGGATACGGGGAGAAGGGGCGGACATACGGAAGAAACCGACTGGACGGTATGCATGATACCGCGCGGCATCGCCGCACCGCCGTGCGGGTCAGTCGAAGTAGACCGCCAGACCGGTGCCCACCTGCAGATCCGGGCTGTCGGCATCCAGGCCGGCGTCGAAGGAGGCGTCCAGCTGCACGCGCGGGCGCAGCATCCAGGTGATCCCCGCACCGGCCACGCGCTGGTCCGGTGCGCCCGGGCTGTGGGTCAGGCCGGCTTCGACAAACAGACTCAGGCGGTCAGTGGCCGCCAGCGACAGGCTGGGCGACCAGGTGGTGCTGCGCTCGCCGTCGCCGCGCTGGTGGCTGGCATACAGCGCGGCGGTCCAGCGTTCGCCCAGCGCCTGTTCCACGCTGAGCGCGAGCGCGTACTGGCGCCCTTCGCTGAAATCGGCATCGCCACGTGCCACCACGGCACTGGCCAGCAGCGCCCACGCGGTGCGCTCGGTGCTGCCTGGGCCGGCCCACTTCAGCGCAAGCTGGGTATCGCCGCTGCCGTGCTGGCGCTGCGCCGGCAGGTCTGCGCTGCGTACGCTCTGGTGCTGCCATGGGGTGGTCGACACCTGCAGTTCCAGGTGCTCTGAAAGCCCGGTGCGCAACAGTACGTCGCCCGCCAGCGAGCGGGTGCGCACGCCGTCGCGGTCGCGGTCGCGTTGCCAGGTGGGCAGGCCGACTTCCAGTGCCAGCGCGCCGCGCGGCACCGTATCGGTGCCGAAGCCCAGGCCGGGACGATCAAAGGCCGGCAGTTCGTCGGCCAGTGCCGGCGTGGCCAGCAGCCACAGGCACGGAATCAGCAGGCGGCGCATGGGCAGGGCGATCCGGCAGGAAGTCGCCTGCAGCATGCGCGGCGCGCCCGTGCGCAGCGCGTGAGGTCGCGGCGATCAGTCGCCGATGCGGGCGAAGCGCGGCTGCGGGCCGTCGGCGCCGGGCACCTGCTCGACGAACATCGGGTAGGGCCGCACCCACAGTCCGCCTTCGCCGTACAGCGCGCGGTACAGCACCATCGGTTCCAGGGTTTCGCTGCTGCGCACGATATCCACGACCTGGTACAGGCCGCCCTTGAAGTGGCGGTAGCGGCCCGGGGCCAAGGCGGGCAGGGGGGACAATTCGGTCATCGGGAATCTCGTGGGGGCTGCTGTCAGGGGCGGGCCGGGCGCGGCGGCGCGGCACACCAGGCATCGATGGCCTCGGCCGTGTTGGCCAGACCCTGTGCCTGGGCCAGTTCCCACGGGCGTTCGCAGCGCTGGCTGCGCGCGCACCACTGGTAGCCGGCCGAGCCGATGCAGCCGTGCTCGTCGCGATCGCCACCTACCCGCGCGGGTGCCGGCGGCGCGGCGGTGTTTTCGGCCGGGGTGGTCGATGGCGGCGCACAGGCCACCAGCAGCGCGCACAGCGCTGGGATCAGCAAGGCGAGACGCATGGTGATGGCCCTAGGCTTGAAAGCGTCATTTTCAGGCGCTTTCAAGCCAATCGGCAAGCGCTTATGTCAACGAAGCGCGCAGCAGTTCTTCAATCAGCACGACGTAGCAGGCAACGAAATAGAACTTCAGCAGCGTGGAACGCTGGGTGGAAAGCAAGGTGCGCATGTGGAAGGGGCCCCCGTTGGTGAGGATAGTGTGAAACGACTGCGACTTCGTGACAAGGGTCACGAATTTTCTTCACTAAACGTCCTCAGGGATGTGACGGGGCCGCCATCCCGCGCTTTGCGTACGGATTTTTCGGACAAATCTGATAGGCGTCCCCGGAACCGCTGGCTACCGTATCCCCCATAGCACCGGTCGGGGTTCCCCGACCTGGATTTTCCAACTGCAGGAGCTCGAGATGGTCATCACCGTCCAATGCCACGCCCAGCGCTGGTCGTTCATCGATCCCCGCTCGCAGGAAGTGCAGGCCTTCGACAGCGGCGCAGTCGCCTTCGACACGGCCGCCGCCCACGCCAGCGAGCACCACCACCGGACCGGCCAGAGCAGCACGGTGCGGGTGGCCGCGCTGGGCAGCGCGGTCGACGCCCTGCGCTTCGGGCACTGAGCGGGCCAGCGGGCGGTCAGGTCGCGTTCGGTTGTTTGAACGCATCAAGAACCGCTGCCGTTTCCCCCTCTGTGCGCGCCGGGCCGAATCCCCGATGCTTGGCTCCATCGTATTCAGGTGGAGAAAGGTGGATGGGCAAGGAACTGCGTGGTTGGACGCTGGGCGCTCTGCTGCCCCTGCTGGCGCTGGCCGGCACGGCGCAGGCCCAGCGCTATGGCTACGACGAGCGTTACGACGATCGCGGCAGCAGTGGCATCGTGCGCTGCGAGTCGGTGAAGGGCCGCAGCAACGAATGCCGTCTGGACGGGCGGGCGCGCTTGATCCGCCAGCTGTCCGGCTCGCCCTGCGTGGAAGGTGATACCTGGGGCCAGTCGCGGTCGGGCGTGTGGGTGACCCGCGGCTGCCGTGCCGAGTTCGTCGGTGAATCCCGCGGTGGATGGGGCGGCGGCCATGGCTGGGGCGGTGGTAACGGCGGCGGCCAGGTGATTGCCTGCCATTCCAACGATCATCGCCAGCAGTACTGCGATGCGCGGGTGCGCCGCGGCGTGCGCCTGGTGCGGCAGGAATCGCGCAGCGCCTGCATTGAAGGCCGCAGCTGGGGCTGGGACCGTCGCGGGGTCTGGGTGAGCGATGGCTGCCGGGCGCAGTTCCAGGTGAACTGACGCGCGTGCCGGATCGCGAGCGAATCAGAAAAATCTGATAGCGATCACAGTTTTTTCATCGTATTGTCGGCAACCGGGGCGTCATGGACGCCCCGGTCCGCGTCGCTGCCCGGCCCAGGAAGGGCCCGCCTCCGTCGCGGTTTCATACGCTGTTCCAAGGAGTGAGCAACGCATGTTGATCCGACTGCAATGCGAGCAGCGCCAGTGGCGCGTGCTGCACCCGGACAGGCCCGAACCGATCGGGTTCCGTGATGGCGTACGCGCCTTTGATTTCGCCGAAACCCTGGCCCGCCTGCATTTCACCGACACCGGCCAGCGCGCCGCCGTGCGCGTGGAAGCCAGCGGCGCATTTGTCGAGGCGATCAGCTACGGCTGAGGGCGGCCATCCACGCATGGCGTGGGTCTACCGGGGCGTCGAGGTTGGGGTCAGAGCCCTTTCCTGCGGAAAGGAATCCTACCCCTTATCCACGCATGGCGTGGATCTACTCAGCTGGCCGCGCTCAACGGCGCCGCGCCATTGGCCAACTGCGGCCAGCGCTTGAGCACCGCCGCGCGAATGCCGGCCGCGTCGATCCCGGCCTCGGCCAGCAGGTCTTCGCGGCTGGCATGGTGCTGGAAGGCATCGGGCAGGCCCAGGTGCAGGATCGGGCGCAGCACGTCTTCTGCATTCAGCAGCTCGCCCACGGCCGAGCCGGCGCCGCCGGCCACCACGTTGTCCTCAATCGTCACCAGGCCGTCGTGCTGGGCGGCCATGGCCAGCACCAGCTCGCGGTCCAGCGGCTTGATGAAGCGCATGTTGACCACGCTCAGGCCCAGTTCGCGGCCCACCTGCTCGGCGGCCGGAACCGTGCTGCCGAAGGCGAGCAGCGCGATGCGGCTGCCCTGCACGCGCAGCTCGCCCTTGCCGATCGGCAAGGTGGACAGATCGGTGCCGGCGGCAACGCCGGTGCCGCTGCCACGCGGGTAGCGCACCGCGGCCGGGCCCGGGTGCTGCAGGCCGGTGCTGAGCATCTGCCGGCATTCGGCCTCGTCAGACGGTGCCATCACCACCATGTTCGGCACGCAGCGCAGGAAGCTCAGGTCCAGGTTGCCGGCATGGGTGGCACCGTCCGGGCCGACCACGCCGGCGCGGTCGATGGCGAACAGCACGTCCAGGTCCTGGATGGCCACGTCGTGCACCAGCTGGTCGTAGGCGCGCTGCAGGAACGTGGAATAGATCGCCACGACCGGCTTGCCGCCCTGGGTGGCCATGCCGGCGGCCAGGGTGACCGCGTGCTGCTCGGCGATGGCCACGTCGAAGTAGCGCTGCGGGTATTCCTTGCTGAAGCGCACCAGGCCCGAGCCCTCGCGCATGGCCGGGGTGATGCCGTACAGGCGCGGTTCGGCGGCGGCGGCATCGCACAGCCAGTCGCTGAACACATCGGTGTAGGTCGGCTTCTTGGCGCCGGCCTTGGCCACCAGGCCCTTGTCCGGATCGAACGGCCCCACGGCGTGATAGCCGATCTGGTCGCCTTCGGCGGGCTCGTAGCCCTTGCCCTTGGTGGTCATCACGTGCAGCAGCTTCGGCCCCTTGGAGGCGCGCAGCGTCTTCAGCGTGGACAGCAGGGCCGGCATGTCGTGGCCGTCGATCGGGCCGGTGTAGTGGAAGCCCATTTCCTCGAACATCGTGGAGGGCACGAACATGCCCTTCCAGTGTTCTTCCCAGCGCTTGACGAAGCGCGCGGGATTGTTCTTCTTGTCGCCCAGGATCTTCTTGCCGCCTTCGCGCAGTGCGTTCAGCGTGCGGCTGCCGGTGGCGCGGCCGAGCATCTTGGTCAGCCCGCCGACAGCCTCGGAAATCGACATGTTGTTGTCGTTGAGGATCACCAGCAGGTTCGGTTCGGGGTCCATGCCACCGGCGTGCATCAGCGCTTCGAAGGCCATGCCGGCGGTCATGGCGCCATCGCCGATCACCGCCACCACCTGGCGTTCATCGCCGGCGGCCTGGCGCGCGATGGCCATGCCCAGCGCCGCAGAAATGGAGGTGGACGAATGGCCGACCCCGAAGGTGTCGTACTCGCTTTCCTCGCGCTTGGGGAACGGCGCGACGCCGTCCTTCTGCTTGACGGTGTGGATCTCGTCGCGGCGGCCGGTGAGGATCTTGTGCGGGTAGGTCTGGTGGCCCACGTCCCAGACCAGCTGGTCGTGCGGGGTCTTGTACAAGTAATGCAGCGCCACGGTGAGTTCGATCACGCCCAGGCCGGCGGCGAAGTGGCCACCGCTCTTGCCCACCGATTCGATCAGGTAGGCGCGCAGTTCATCGGCGACCGCGCGCATCTCGGATTCGTCGAACGTGCGCAGGTCATCCGGGGTGCGGATGCGCGCGAGGCGGGGATAGCGGGCAGAGTCGATCATCGTGTTCGCACTTGTTCTGAACGGCCATTTTCGCCCTCAATCGGGGGTGGGGCAAGCAAACGCCGCTATCCGTGACAGGACAGTGACGGCTGCCGGTGGCGGTGTTCAGGTGCTGAGCTTGGAACGCTTGGGCAACTGTGCCTTCAGGAAGGCCATCTGGTCGGCCAGGATGTTGCGGTTGGACAGGATCAGGTGCTCGATCCAGCTGGGCCGGTACGGTACTGCCAGCAAGGGCATGCCGGCCTGCTGCGGGGTGCGGTCGCTCTTGCGCGAATTGCAGTGGAAGCAGGCGGTGACTACGTTTTCCCAGCAGTCCAGACCGCCCTTGGACAGCGGAATGACGTGGTCGCGGGTAAGCGTGGGACGGTTGAACTGCTGGCCGCAGTACAGGCACAGGTGTGCATCGCGGGCGAACAGGGCCGGGTTGGTCAGGTTCGGCGTGGGGTCGATGGCGCGCGAACGGGCGTGGCCACGTGCGGCGATGATCGGGTGCAGGTCCATGCCGCTCTGCGTGCCGCTGAGCCGGTTGGTGCCACCGTGGATATGCAGGCAGGGATCGCCCAGGGTCCAGGCCACGGCGTCGCGGGCGTAGAGACAGGCTGCGTCCTGCCAGGTGATCCAGTCCAGTACACGGCCGTGGGCGTCCAGGGACAGCAGCCGGACCGTTCCGGGGCGGTGCAGGGTAGCTGCGTTGGGCGATGCTTCGGCGCCCGGAGCAGAAAACGAGGCTCCGGTATCGATCAGACCCAAGCGTGTAGTGTCTGTCTCCATCGGGAAAACAGCTTATACCTGAATCATTGCAATTTGGGTATCGCCCGTTGGGCGTTACACAAATTGTCAACATCCAGGTCCGCGCATTCCTCCTATCCCCCGCGCCGTTGGCGCGCCCCCCTTAACAAAGGGGGGCTTTCCTCCAGACAGAGGGTCGGGGGCTGCCGGGTGGGGGTCGGATCCTTTTCCGCAGGAAAAGGCTCTGACCCCCGTTCCAATCGCCGCGGGGCGCGGTCGGGGTCAGAGCCCATTCCCGTAGGGAATGGGATCCGACCCCGGGGCTCCGGCTCAGGCGCCGAAGCGTTCGTCGTCCATGGCCATCAGCGGGGCGGCGCCGGCCTGGATGGCGGCGGCGTGGCTGAGGGTGCGCGGCAGCACGCGGGCGAAGTAGAAGCGCGCGGTTTCGCGCTTGCCCTGGGCGAAGGCGGCGCCCTGTGCGCTGGCATCGGCGGCGGCCACGCTGCGTGCCCACCAGTAGGCCAGCACCACGTAGCCGGAATAGAACAGGTAGTCGTAGCTGGCCGCGCCCAGTTCGTCCGGGTTGCCGGCCGCGCGCTGCAGTACGTCCATCGTCAGCTTGCCCCATTCGGCGGCCTTGGCGCGCAGCGGGCCGATGAACTCGGCCAGGGCCTCGTTGCCTTCGTATTCCTTGGCGAAGGCTTCGATCTCGGCCAGCATCAGCTTCAGGCCGGCGCCCTGGCTGGAGGCGGTCTTGCGGCCGATCAGGTCCAGCGCCTGGATGCCGGTGGTGCCCTCATACAGCGTGGTGATGCGGGCGTCGCGCGCCAGCTGCTCCATGCCGTGTTCGCGGATGTAGCCGTGGCCACCGAAGCACTGCAGCGCGTTGTAGGTGTTCTCGATGCCCCATTCGGTCTGGCAGGCCTTCGAGATGGGGGTGAGGAAGCTGACCAGGGTGTCAGCGCGCTCGCGCTCGGCGGCATCGTCGGCGCTGTGTGCCACGTCGATCAGGGTGGCGGCATGCAGGGCCAGCAGGCGGCTGCCTTCCACCAGCGACTTGATGGTCAGCAGCATGCGCCGCACGTCCGGGTGCACCAGGATCGGATCGGCGGCCTTTTCCGGGAACTTCGCCCCGCTCAGGGCGCGCGACTGCAGGCGCTCGCGGCTGTACTTCAGCGCGTTCTGGTAGGCGCGCTCGGACAGGCCGATGCCCTGCAGGCCAACGCCCAGGCGCGCAGTGTTCATCATGGTGAACATGGCCTGCAGGCCCTTGTGCGGCTGGCCCACCAGATAGCCCTGTGCACCATCGAAGTTCATCACGCAGGTGACCGAACCCTTGATGCCCATCTTGTGCTCGATCGAGCCGCAGCGCAGTGCGTTGCGCTCGCCGACATTGCCGTCGCGGTCGACCTTGAACTTGGGGGTGACGAACAGCGAGATGCCCTTGGCGCCGGCCGGTGCGTCGGGCAGCTTGGCCAGCACCAGATGCACGATATTTTCGGTCAAGTCATGTTCGCCGGCGGTGATGAAGATCTTGGTGCCGGTGATCGCGTAGCTGCCGTCGTCGTTCGGCTCGGCCTTGGTCTTCAGCAGGCCCAGGTCGGTGCCGCAGTGCGGTTCGGTCAGGCACATGGTGCCGGTCCAGCGGCCTTCGATCAGCGGCTTCAGGAAGGCGTCGTGCTGCCACGCTTCGCCGTGCTGCTTCAGCGCTTCGATGGCGCCGTGGGAGAGCAGCGGGAAGTTGCCCCAGGCCAGGTTGGCGGCGTTGATCATTTCATTCAGCGGCACGCCCAGGGTGTGCGGCAGGCCCTGGCCGCCCAGTTCCGGCGAAGCGGTCAGGCCGGTCCAGCCGCCGTCCACGAACTGGTCATAAGCCTGCTTGAAGCCGGGCGGGGTGGTCACTTCGCCGCTGGCCTGGTCGAGCACGCAGCCGATCTCATCGCCCACGCTGTTCAGCGGCGCCAGCACGCTGGCACTGAAACGGCCGGCTTCTTCCAGCACCGCATCGACCACGTCGGCGGTGGCGTCGGTGAAGCCCAGGCGGGCGAACAGCGGTTCCACCTTGAGCACGTCGTGCAGGGCGAAACGGAGGTCGGAAAGCGGTGCGGTATAGCTGCTCATCGGGTACGTCTCGATCAGGGAACGGGGAGCGGCGACGGGCGCCGCGGCAGGAAAGGATTCAGCGCAGCACGCCGGGCAGGCCGGGCGCCTGGTTCAGGGTGCTGCGGCCGGAAATATCGAAACTGCGCTGCTTCTTGTCTTCGGGCGTGGCCGCGACCGTGCCCTTCAGGCCATAGGCCAGGGTGCGGTTGCCGGCCAGCGCGTCGGCCACCACCAGGCGCGCGGCCGCGCTGGGGGTGAATTCAAGGGTGACCACATCGGCCGACACCCCGCCGATGGAAATGGCCGGGCGGGCCTGCAGGGTGCCCGCCTCGGTGTCGCCGACGGTCAGTGCCAGGGCCACGTCATCGAAGGTCATGGGCATGGAGCTGAAGTTCTGCAGGCGCAGGGCCACGGTCCAGCCGCCGTCGGCGCGCACGGTCAACTGCTGCAGGCTGGCCGCCGGTTCCGAAACACGCTTGACGATGCCATCGCTGCAAGCAGCCAGGGCCAGGGTGCACAGGATGATCAAGGCGATACGGAAGCGGTGGAGCATGGGCGCAGGTCCTCTGGGAGCAGTGCGTGGAGTAAGCATACTACGGCGTATGGTTGAATGGATCGCCGCTGGCGACCTTCACAAGGGTAGCGCGTGAAGATGGCGCGCTGCGGTCACCGCCACGCTCAGGGCGATGCGGTCTCAACCAGGGGCGCCATCATCCGCAGCGGCGCCAGGTCGTAGCCCATCTGCTCGGCCCGCGCCTTCAACTGCTCGAACAGGGCGCGGTCCATGCGCGGTTCGCGCGACAGGATCCACAGGTACTTGCGGTCCGGTTCACCGACCACGGCCCACTGGTAGTCCGGGTCCAGGGCGATCACCCAGTAATCGGCCCAGACCAGCGGCACCCAGCTCAACCAGTCCGGAGCGAAACGCACTTCCAGCTGCCCGGGCTGGCCGGCCACCGGGCGTGCAACGCCATCGGCCTGCAGGTAGTCGCCTTCGCCGGTGCGGCAGCGGTTGCGCACGCTGATGCGGCCATCCTGGCGCAGGCCGTAGGTGGCGGTGATGTCGGCCACGCACTTCTTCTGGAACGACACCGGCAGGTGGGCGATTTCGTGCCACTGGCCGGCATAGCGATCGATATCCAGCGCATCGACCGCGCGCACCGGTTCGGCCGCAAGGGCAGCGGGCGTAGTAATAAGCAACAGGCAGGCAAGCAGGGCAGGGCGCAGGTGCATCGGCGGGCTCCGGCAGGGAACCCCGAGCGTAGGCGGCGCGATGCACGGCGGTGTAAATGTTTCGTCAACCGCGCGCGGGCAAAAAAAAAGACCTGCATTTCTGCAGGTCTTCATACATGGTGGCCGAGGACGGAATCGAACCGCCGACACGGGGATTTTCAATCCCCTGCTCTACCAACTGAGCTACTCGGCCCTGTATCTGGAAAAAAAAGACCTGCATTTCTGCAGGCCTTCGAAAGTGGTGGCCGAGGACGGAATCGAACCGCCGACACGGGGATTTTCAATCCCCTGCTCTACCAACTGAGCTACTCGGCCACTTGTTTCGTTGCAGCGAGGTCGCTGCCGAGGACGCGCATGTTACGGAGGTAGACCGCATTCGGCAAGCGTTTTGGCAAAAAACCTTCACATTGCCGTCTGCGCGCGCGCAAGTGCTTGATCCTGCGTGCGCGGCGGAATGCAGGCCGCCGGTGGGCGGGGGATGCGGGCTTCCGCCCGCTGCAGGGGCGCAGCTTCGGCAAGCGGGTGGTGAAGCTTGATTGAGCCTGCCAAGGCGATTCGGCCGGGCAGGGCGGTGCACTAGCGGTAGGACAACCCACTGCTGGCCATGAAGCCCTTCGGGTCGAACACCGCCCAGGCCTCGCCCCAGTCGAAACGGGCGCGACCGGCGTTGAGCGGGCGTCCCAGTGCTTTGGCCAAGGCGCGGCGCATGAACGCGACTTCGGCATCGATGGCGGCCTGGGTGGGCCAGCCGTCTTCCATCGGCGCGCCGGGCAGCTGCACGCCGATGGACAGCATCGACAGCGCCTGCCCGTGGAAGCACAGGGCGACTGCCGCCGGCACGCCCTGCAGCTGAAGGGCGTGCAGGTGCAGCCACTGGTAGCCGTTGCCGAGGTCGCGGCTGTGCTGCAGCAGCGCGGCAAAACCCGCGCATGCCTGTGCCAGCGTGAGCGTCGGCCCGATCCTCAGCGGCAGCTCACCCAGGCCGATGCTGCCGTCGGCGGCGTCGAAATCAAGCGCCCGCGGTGCGCTGCCAGGCGTACTCACGGTGAGAAACGCACCTGTCGTGGATCGCTGACGCTGATCTGCGTCTGGTAGTAGTACTTGCCGCTGGGCTGGCCGCTGGCATTGATGAAGTCGATGCGGACCCGGCGCGCGGTGCCGCCCACCAGCAGGCGGCGGTTCTGCAGGTAGTCCAGCTTCAGGCCCAGCGCTTCTTCCAGTGCGGGGCGCAGCGCGGCATCCATGCTGAGAGTGATGTTCAGCGGGTGCCGGTAGTCGCGTTCGCTGTTGAGGTAGATGCGGCCATCGTCGCTGCCGACGGCCTGCACGCTCATGGCGAAGGTGCCGGAAATGCCGCGCGCTGGATCGTCCTGCGCGGCACGCACGGCTTCGTAGTTGCCGATGTAGCCGGGCACCGGCGGTGGCGCGGCAGCCAGGCGATGGGCGCAGCCGGTCGCCAGCACCAGTGGGACCAGCAGTGAGGCCAACAGGGCGGGGCGATTCATGGCGCTTCCTTGTGCGTCGGTGGATGTGCCGATTGTGGCCGCGCGTAGGTTGCAGCTACAAGCGCGCTGTCCAATCGGCCCGATGATCGGGCATGCTGGGCCGCGTACCACATCGACCAGCGAAGGACATGCCGAGGACCGCCGACGTTCATGCCATCGATTGGGGCGCGCTGCAGTGTGCCTATGGCGACGCCTCTGAAGCGGGTGCACTGCTGGCCGCACTGATGGACCCGCAGCACCAGCAGGACTGGAACGACATCTGGTCGCATCTATGCCACCAGGGCACGGTCTACCCTGCCAGCCACGCCGCGCTGCCGGTGCTGCTGTCAATCGCGCGGCAGACCGGGCGCAGCGACGGTGATGACGCGCTGCTGCTGGCCGGTGCGATCGTTGCCGGCTCGGACGTGGGCGACCCGGGCCTGGCGCCGCACGGCGATGTCATCCAGGCGCTGCGCAGCAAGGTGCTCAAGCGCCTGCAGGGCAGTGGCAGGGAGGCGGTGCCGCTGTCCGGGGATGGGCATGGCCAGCGTGGCTGGCTGCGCCAGGCGTGGCTGGGGCTGAGTGGTGAAAAAGCCTGGTCGCAGCACCTGGACCGGCTTGCCGAGGGCGAGCTCGTGGGTGAGTGCGTGGCCTGTTCGGCCGACCTGTACTGCACGCTGGATGTTGAAAGCCCGTATGTCTGCCATGAGGATCCGGTATTCGGTGCCCCGTCGGCGACGTCTGCGCTGCTGCCCGGTGAACC
Organism: Stenotrophomonas sp. YAU14A_MKIMI4_1; assembly: GCF_003086855.1. Lineage (NCBI taxonomy): Bacteria > Pseudomonadati > Pseudomonadota > Gammaproteobacteria > Lysobacterales > Lysobacteraceae > Stenotrophomonas > Stenotrophomonas sp. YAU14A_MKIMI4_1. The sequence goes on along the minus strand of NZ_CP025998.1, from coordinate 2,922,768 downwards.
GGTGGGCGTGGCCGAGGAGTGGCTGCTGCAGCAGGTGCGCGGCGATGGCGATATCCGCGCCGAACAGCTGCTGGAACTGGCCTTCGGTCATTCCGAATGCAGTGCCTGCGGACACCCGTTCGCGGTACGCGAGTGCGTGCAGGCCTGAGCCGTAGGCGCCTGCACGCGGCGGTTGGGCAGTTGTTGCAGAATCACATCGCGCGCTGCAGCGCCAGCAGCAGGGTGTCGTAGTCCCAGCTGTCATCGTGGCGCACGCCGTTGATGAAGAAACAGGGCGTGCCATTCACGCCGCTGCGCACGCCGCCCATGAAGTCGGCCTCGATGCGTGCATCGTCGGCGCCGGCCAATGCGGCGCGCACGCGTTCCGGCGGCAACTGCAGCAGTTCGCCATAGCGCTGCAGGTCGTGCGGCGCCAGCGCACCCTGGCGTTCGTACAGCAGGTCATGGGCGCTCCAGAAGTGTCCGGCGTCGGCCGCGGCTTCGGCCAGGCGCGCGGCATTCAAGGCATCCGGGTGCATTTCGCTGAGCGGGAAGTTGCGGAACACCAGCCGCAACGAATCGCCCAATGCCTGCTGCAGGGCCTTCACGATGGGGTAGGCCTGGCCGCAGTACGGGCACTGGTAGTCGCCATATTCGACCAGGGTGACCGCCGCATCGGCCGGGCCACTGGCATGGTCGCTGGCACTGACGGGAACGTGCAGGCGGCTCATGGGGTCACCTCCGCTGCCGCCGTGCGCGGCAGGCGTGACAAGGCATCCAGAATGCCATCGGCACCGGGATTGATGCCCAGTGGCGACAGGTAGCTCCAGCGCACGATGCCCTGCGCATCGATCACGAACAGCGCGCGTTCGCAGACCCCATCGTGCTCGCGATAGGCACCAAACTGCCGGGCGACGGCGCCCTTGGGTTCGAAATCAGCCAGCAGCGGAAAATGCAGGTGGCGCTGTTCGGCGAACGCGGCGTGGCACCAGACGCCATCGACGGAGATACCGATCAACTGCGCGCCCTGTCGCTGGAACTCGGGCAGCAACTGGTTGTACAGGGCCATCTGGTCGCCGCAGACCGGGCTCCAGTCGGCGGGGTAGAAGGCAAGGATGACCGGGCGGCCACGCAGCTCTGCCAGGGTGACGGTCTGGTCGGGCGTGGCGGGCAGGCGGAAGTCGGGGGCGGACGTTCCCGGCGGCAGCGGGGCGTGCGCAGGTTCGGGGCGGGGCAGGGAGGACATGGCGGGCTCCTGGCGGGATGGGATGGCGCGCGGTGGGGTCTGCATCGGCAGCGCCATCGTCGGCCGGTAGCGCCGGGCTGCCCATTGCGCCTTGGTTTCCGCCGCTCATACCAGGGTATGCACGCGCCGCTCGCGGCAGCGCGACCACGGACTCACGGCCGCGCCGCTAGGGTGGTCGTGCAAGCCCGGCACGGTGCCGGTGCGGAGCCCGCCATGACTACTCCCCGCACGCCTTCGCCCGCCGAAAAGGATGCCGGTGCCCAGGAAAGCCGCCAGGACCAGCACCAGGACGACGTAGCCAAGCGCCGCCCTGGCCAGCAGGACCAGAAGGTGCATGACGAGAACACGCGGCGACCACAACGCAAGGATGGGGGCCAGGAGCCGGGTTGAGCCGGAAATCGGCAGGTCGAGGCTCAGTCAGCCAGGGTCACGCGGACGGCGTCGTCTGCGCGGCGCGGCCCACGTCTGCGAACCAGTCCGCGAGTTCGTGCATGTCGATCTGTTGGATCAGCGCAGGATTGATGGGATCGGCGGGTGCGGTCGGCAGGATGGCGGCCGCGACCTCGATCGCGCAGTACCCCGTACCGTCCCAGGGGCCTGCCAGATAGGAGGAGAGAGGGACGCTCTCCCACAGCGTAGCTGCTGATGGCCATGATTGCTGATCTTGCATCGGGCGCCAGCAACCGTAGGGGCGCACCTCGCTGCTGCGCTGTGCAAGCCAGCGGAGTGCCGCGTCCTTGGCCACGCGCGCGGCGTCTTTCAGTTCCCGGTGCCCGGACACGATCCTGATCTTCTCCCGGATGCCGTCGTAAGACAGTTCGCGAAGGCGCAGAACGACGAGCAACTGACTTCCCTGCAGCCGCACCTGTTCAAGACCCAGCCCATGAGTGACGTCAGCGACGTAGCTGGGAATGTATTGACCCTTCCAGCCGGGAATGAGGGTTGAAAGCGGGATCAGATGTGGATCGGATAGCGAGGCATGGTCCATGGGACCCCTTCCTGCATGTGGCGCTCCGCGCCGCGGGTACCCTCATCCTATCGGTCCCGGCAGTCCGTGCCCAAAGAAAAAGCCCGCAGATCACTGGGATCTGCGGGCTTCTCTGAAAATGGTGGAGCCAAGGAGGATCGAACTCCTGACCTCGTCATTGCGAACGACGCGCTCTCCCAGCTGAGCTATGGCCCCACGGCGAAGCCAGTGTAGCGCCGCCGCCGGGGGCTTGCCAAGCCGCGTGGGCGGCAGTCGTGGCAGGCTGGGCGCCTTGACTGCCGGAAGACGCCCCATGACCGACTACCGTCCCATCGCGTGCGACCTGCACGACGTACTGGAAATCGCCTGCCTGCACCGCGCCCTGCTGCAGGTGGAACTGACCGATGGCCGCACCTTCGTGGCCCGCGCGCGGACCACACTGAGCACGCCTGGCAAAGAGGAATTCCTGCTGCTGGACGCCGATGACGGCGAGCAGCGCATCCGCCTGGACCATCTGCTGGCGGTGACCATGCTGGGCGCAGACGGCCTGCGCGGACCGCGTACCGTGCTGGCCGTGTCGGGCCCCAATGAAGCTGAACGGGGTTTGTGAATCAAGGGCTTGGCGCTGTCAATAACCTGAAGCGGCTAAGCCGGGTGGCGTAAAGAGGACCAGAACGGTGCCGTTAAGAGGGTGCGCCTCGCGCGCTCCCTTCCACGGATATTCCCCCTGATGATGACCCCGGCTGCATCCCGATTCTCCGCCTCGCCGCCGAAGCGGACCCTGACCATCGCAACCCGCCTGGCGCTGCTGATGGTGGCGATCACCACCGTGGCCTTCGCCGCGCTGGCGATCCTGATCTACCGCGATACCGCGGACAGCTACCAGCAGCGCGTGGTTGCAGGCCTGGATACCAGCACGGTGCTGATGCGCGATTCGGTGCAGCTGTATGACCGCAGCCTGGGCGAAAGCACCCAGCGCATCGCCGGTACCTTCCGCGCGATGCTGCCGCAGGGCGAGGCGCTGGCCGATGCCACCGCGCCCATCGACGTGGCCGGCCGCAGTGCGCCGTCCCTGCGCCTGGGCACGCAGGTGATCGGCCCGGCATCGACCGAGGTTGATCGCTTCGCCGAGGCGACCGGCGGTGTTGCCACCGTGTTCGTGCGTGACGGCGAAGACTTCGTCCGCGTGGCGACTTCGTTGCGCAACGCGCAGGGCGAACGCGCGCTGGGCACCGTGCTGGACCACGCCAACCCGGCCTATGCGCGGGTGCGCGCGGGGCAGGGCTACACGGGGCCGGCACACCTGTTCGGCACCGATTACATGACCCACTACATGCCGATCCCGGCGGCCGATGGCAGCGTGGCTGGCATCGCGTTCGTCGGGCAGGACTACTCGCAGGGCCTGGCCGCGCTGAAGACGCGCCTGCGCGAGGCGACGCTGGGCCGCGAGGGCCGCTTCATCGTGGTCGACACGCGCCAGGGCAAGGACCATGGCCGCGTGCTGGCCGCCGCCGATGGCGAAGGTGGCCTGCTGCAGGAACGCGTTGCCGCGGCGGATCTGCCGGCTTTGCGGGCGCTGCTGGATGGCCGCAGCACGCAGGCGCGTCTGCATCTGCGCCCGGCCGATGGTGGCGCCGAGCAGGCCTGGTTCGCGGCGGCGCAGCGCTACGGCGCCTGGCAATGGCTGGTGATCGGCCTGGAGCCGGAATCGGTGCTGGCACAGGTGCTGAATGGCCTGATGCTGCGCATCGCGCTGATTTCCGTGCTGGCGCTGACCACCGTGGTCGTGCTGATCGTGCTGGTGGTGCGGCGCCTGCTGGGTCGTCCGCTGGCCGCAGCGGCGCAGGTCGCCCGCGATGTGGCCAGCGGGCGCCTGGACCGCGAAATCGACAGCGGCCGCGATGACGAGGTCGGTCGTCTGCTGGGGTCGTTGCAGCAGATGCGCGCCAAGCTGCGCGAGATCCTGCAGGCGCAGGCCACCATGAGCGAACGCCATGCGGCGGGCGCGGTCAGCCACCGGATCGACGAGCAGGCCTTCGAGGGTGAGTTCCGCGCCATGGTGGCCGGCACCAACGCGCTGGTGGCGGCGCACCTGCAGACCCAGCAGCGCATGGTGGCCCTGGTCCAGCGCTACGCCGAAGGCGATCTGCAGCAGACCATGGACGTACTGCCCGGCGAACAGGCGGCGATCACGCAGGCGCTGAACGGCGTGCGCGGCAAGCTGCAGGGCATCAACGGCGAGATCAAGCGCCTGGTTGCGGCGGCGGCGAGCGGTGATTTCACCGTGCGCGGCGATGCGCAGGCCTTCGCCAATGACTTCCAGCAGATGGTGCAGGGCCTGAACAGCGTGATGGCTACTGCCGATGACAACCTGCTGGCGCTGTCGGGCCTGCTGCGCAACCTGGCCGAAGGTGACCTGCGGCACCGCATCGACGGGCAGTCGCAGGGGGTGTTCGCGCGCATGCGCGAGGATGCCAATGCAACGGTGGGCGCCCTGGCCGGCATCGTCGGCCGCATCCAGCAGGCCGCCGCTGCGGTCAGCACGGCCGCTGCGGAAATCGCTGCCGGCAACGATGATCTGTCCCGCCGTACCGAACAGCAGGCTGCCAACCTGGAAGAGTCTGCCGCCTCGATCGAGGAAATGACCTCGGCCGTGCGGCAGAACGCCGACCACGCACGCCGCGCGGACCGCCTGGCGACCGAGGCGGCGCAGGTGGCCGGGCGCGGGGGCGCGGCCATGGCCGCGATGGAAGCGACGATGGGCCAGATCGATGCGGCCTCGCGGCGCATCGCCGAGATCATCACGGTGATCGATGGCATCGCCTTCCAGACCAACATCCTGGCCCTGAATGCCGCCGTCGAAGCGGCACGCGCCGGTGAGGACGGCCGCGGCTTCGCGGTGGTCGCCAGCGAGGTGCGCGCACTGGCACAGCGCTCGACGCTGGCGGCGGCGGAGATCAAGGGGCTGATCGAAGAATCGGTGGCCCGCGTGGCCGAAGGCAACGTACTGGCCGGCGATGCCGGGCGCACCATCCAGAACGTGGTTGCCTCGGTGACCGAACTGGGCGGGCTGGTGGGCGAGATCGCCCATGCCTGCCAGGAACAGGCGGCGGGCATCGAACTGGTCAACCAGAGCATCGTGCAGATGGATGGCGTGACCCAGCAGAACGCCGCGCTGGTGGAAGAGGCGTCCGCTTCGGCCCGTTCCATGAGCGAACAGGCCCACGCGTTGCAGGACGCCGCCGGCCGTTTCGTGCTGCAGCGGCGCCCGACACTGGCCACGGCGTAAGGGAAGGTGGGGCCGGAAGGCGGTGGCGCAGGCTGCCGCCTTCCATCGGTGCACTTTGCCGCAGCGGGCGGGACGCGGACTGCGACGGGATGCGCAACGAAATCGTAACAATTCGGGCGATAATGGGCGCTTGCGCAGTGGTTCCCCCTCTACCGCCCGGCTTGCGCAGGCCGCCCGGACGTCTCCCAAGAGCTTTCGATGCCTTCCCATATCGCTTCCCGTCGTTCGACGGGCATGTCGTCTTCCTCGCTTTCCTTCCGCCGCCACCCGCTGGCCCTGGCCTGTGCCGGCCTGGCCCTGGCCGCCAGCTTCGGCGCCGCCGCGCAGGACAGCGCACCGACCCCGACCGGCCTGGACACGATCACCGTGACCGCCGAACACCGCGAGCAGAACCTGCAGGAAGTGCCGGTGTCGGTGGGCGTGGTGCAGGGCGAGCGCATGCGTGATTTCACCGCTGGCGGCGATGACACCCTGCTGGCGCTGTCCGGCCGCGTGCCCAGCCTGTATGCGGAAACCACCACTGGCCGCATCTTCCCGCGCTTCTATATCCGCGGCCTGGGCAACATCGATTTCTACCTGGGTGCCTCGCAGCCGGTGTCGATCATCCAGGACGACGTGGTGCTGGAACACGTGGTGCTGAAGTCCAACCCGGTCTACGACGTGGACCAGGTGGAAGTGCTGCGCGGCCCGCAGGGCTCGCTGTTCGGCCGCAACACCACCGCCGGCATCGTCAAGTTCGACACCCTTAAGCCGACCGATGAGTACACCGGCCGGGTCAGCGCCAGCTACGCCACCTACAACAGCGTGTCGGTCGATGGCGGCTTCGGTGGCCCGATCAATGACATCGCCTCGTTCCGCGTGTCGGCGCTGTACCAGCACCGCGATGATTACGTGGACAACACCTACCGTGGCCCCAGCGCCGACGGCACGGTCAGCCCGAAGAAGAACGCCATGGGCGGCTTCGATGACCGCAACGTGCGTGCGCAGCTGCTGCTCAAGCCCAGCGACCAGTTCTCGATCCTGGCTTCGGCCCACGCCCGCGATTACGACGGCACCTCGACCCTGTTCCTGCGCGGTGCGCTGACCAAGGGCTCGAACCAGACCGACGTGCCGCGCGACAAGGTGGCCTACGACGAAGCCGACAACAACCCGCAGGCCTACAAGACCTACGGCGGTTCGGTGAAGGCGATCTACGATTTCGGCGCGGTCGATTTCACCTCCATCACCGCCTACGAAACCACCTCCGGCTACAGCCGTGGCGATACCGACGGTGGCGCCGCGGCGGACTTCCCGTTCAATGGCGTGGCCAATGGCTACGGTCAGTCGATGGGGCAGATCCGTGACCTGGACCAGTGGACCCAGGAATTCCGCCTGGCCAGCCACGATGACAGCGCCCTGCAGTGGCAGGCCGGTGCGTTCTACTTCAACGGCAGCGATACCACCGATTTCTACCAGCGCGGCTGGTTCCTGCAGGGCGCGGCGCGCAACCCGAACAACTGGGTGCGCCTGCGCAACAAGAACACCTCGTGGGCCGGTTTCGGCCAGCTCAGCTACGCCTTCACCGACAAGTTCAGCGTGACCGCCGGCCTGCGCCAGACCCGCGACGAGAAGCACACGCGCCTGCTGAAGACCGCCGACACCGCCGCCGGCGTGGTGACCTACAAGGGCCGTACGGATGTGAAGATGTCCGACACCACCCCGAGCTGGGACGTCAGCGCGATGTACCAGTTCAACCCGAACGTGAGCGTCTACGCCAAGGTTGCACGTGGCTTCCGCGGCCCGACCATCCAGGGCCGTTCGGCCGTGTTCAACGCTGATTTCACCACCGCCGACTCGGAGACCATCCTGTCCTGGGAAGCCGGCGTGAAGAGCAGCCTGTGGGACAACCGCCTGCGCCTGAATGCCACCGCGTTCACCTACACGGTCAACGACATCCAGCTCAACGGCAACGATTCGGACGGCAACGGCCTGTTGTTCAACGCCGACAAGGCCAAGGCCTACGGCTTCGAAGCGGACATGGAACTGCGCCCGGTTCCGAACCTGACCCTGAGCGCCGGTGTCAGCCTGCTGCACAGCGAGATCCAGGACAAGCGCGTGTATGCGCAGGTCTGCGGCCTGAACGGCCAGGTGGTGTGCACGGTGAACGACCCGACCATCAAGGTCGGCGCCAACACCTTCGCCCAGATCGATGGCAACCCGCTGCCGAACGCGCCGAAGTACAACATCAACTTCGCCGCGCGTTACGACATGCCGGTCAGCGACGCGGGCACGATGTTCGTGTCCACCGACTGGAACAAGCAGGGCTACACCAGCTTCGTGCTGTATGACAGCCAGGAGTTCAACTCCAAGGGTGATTTCGAAGGTGGCCTGAAGCTGGGTTACTCCGGCAACTACGGTGCCTACGAAGTGGCGCTGTTCGCGCGCAACATCACCAACGAAAAGAACCTGAAGGGTGTGATCGAAAACTACATGGCCGCGGTCTACAACGAACCGCGCACCGTGGGTGTTTCGTTGAACATGAACTGGTAAGGCCTGCTTGATCGGTTAACGAGAACGGCGCTCTTCGGAGCGCCGTTTTTCGTTGGGAAGGCCTGGCAAGCCGCCGCTGCATGCTAGGCTGCCGCGCTGTGTTGAACGGACCTCGACCATGATCCAGACGCTGTACCAGCAGTACGCCGATGCTCGCGCCGCCGAGACCCTGATTGAACAATGCCGGGCCCAGGTAGTGCGCTGGCGTTGGGCCAGCGGTGACATGGCGCACGACGCGCCGTTCATGGCCGAAAAGTATGGCGTGCGCCGCAGTCGCTGGCTGGACGATGCCAAGGCGGACCCGGATGCGCACGTGCACCATGGGTTCGACGCGCAGGACCGCATCGTGATTGCTGTGGCCGACAACGGGGCGAGTACCACCGTGTGGCTGCATGGCAACGAGCAGCGGCACAGCCTGAGCTTCTACCGCGGTGGGCGCATTGCCTCGGCCCGCGCGTGGCATGAACCCCGCGGGCGCCTGCAGAACACTGAGCTGACCGTTGGCCATCGCGGCCATGACAGCGCCTACCACTGGGACGGCGAAGTGCTGCTGCGCGTGGTGGTGCGCAACTGGGAGGACGGGCGCCCGACCTGGTGGTGCCAGGATGTCTACAGCTACGATGAGGCCGGCGTCCTGGACCGCATCGAACTGCAGTATCTGCATGAGGACGGCACACCCACCGGCAGCCAGCGGCTGCAGTACCAGCGCCCGCGCCGCGGCGAAACCCTGGCCGCCGCCGCTGCCGATGTGGAGCCCCGGCTGATGCAGGCCATCGCCACGCAGTTGCCGCTGATTCCTCGCGACGAGCCGCTGTATTGCCTGCTGCTGTGCTTCACCGATGGCGATTTCAGTTCGGCCTGGCCACCGTTCATCACCTGGGGGCGCCAGTCCTACCGGCAGGCGGTGCTTGAACGCGGTGAGGACGTTGCCTACTACCTGTGGGCACCGGACGAGATGCGTGCCGGCCAGCGCGACGAGGATGAGTGCTGGTTCGACGATCCGGCCCTGCTGGACGCGTGCAAGCGCCATGGCCGGTTGATGGAGCTGCGTGGCAGTACCACCTCGGCAATGCGCTTGCTCACGCGGGTGGCGGCGTGGCTGGATGCGCCGGAACAGCGCGCCGTGCTGCACACCACCGACGACTTCGTGGTGGCGGTGGCCGACAACACCGGCGCGGTGGACCCGCTGCCGGCGATGCGCAAGGCGATTGGTGCGCAGCGCTGGGCGCGCCTGAAGGCGGCCGGCTACGTGTGATGCGGTGTGCCGCGCCGGTCAGGCGCGGCGGCGTGTCATGCAGGCAGCAGGGCCTGCAGGCGGGCTTCCAGTTCCTGCTGGCGCCAGCCGGCCAGCGCAGCCGGCCACTGGCGACGTTCCAGATAACTTTCCAGGTGCTTGCGCGAGGCCAGCACGCCATCGGCCAGACCCAGCTCGCGGCTGCGTTCGGCCACCGCATCCTGCAGCTTCTTGATGGTCTTCTTGTCCGCGTCGGTGGCCTGCACGGCCAGCGGTGCTTCGGCCTCATCGGGCAGCGGCGTTTCCAGCGCCTGCCAGACGGCGGCGGTGAGCTTGCGCGGCGCTTTCGGGAACTGCTCGAACAGCTTGCCCAGCGCGGCCAGGTCGGCAGGCGGCGTGCGTGCCAGGGTGGCGGCCAGTTCGTTGTCCAGGATCCAGCTGCGCGGGCGGTCGCTGCTGCGGGCCTGTACGTCGCGCCAGCGCAGCAGACGCAGCAGGCGGCGCTGCGCGGCCGCATCGAGGAACTGTGCCGCGCGCATGCCCAGGTGCGGCCAACGGTCTTCATCGTTGGCAACGTTGGCCAGCAGGCGTTCGGCATCGTCCTGCAGCCACTGGCGGCGGCCCAGCGCCTGCAGCTTGGCTTCGATCGCATCGTGCAGGGCAAACAGATGCTCGACATCGTCAGCGGCATACTGCAACTGCGATTCAGACAGAGGGCGGCGCATCCAGTCCGAGCGCGTTTCACCCTTGGCCAGGGTTACCCCGGTGATCTCCTGCACCAGCTTCTGGTAGCCCATGCCACCGCCGATACCGGCCAGCGCCGCGCCGATCTGGGTGTCGAACAAGGGGCGGGGCAGCACGCCGCAGGTCCACTTGAAGGCCACCAGGTCTTCGCTGGCGCTGTGCATGACCTTGATGATCGATTCATCGGTCAGCCACGGCGCCAGCGCTTCGGGCATGCCGGGAATCAGCGGATCGATCAACAGGATGTCGTTGCCCACGGCCATCTGCACCAGGGCCAGCTGCGGCCAGAAGGTGCGTTCGCGGATGAATTCGGTGTCCAGGCCGATACGGGCCGGGCGCTGCTGGCGGTAGGCGTCCAGCTCGGCGGGGGTGGTGATCCAGATTGCCACGGGTGGGGGCCTGCTACTCGGGTTTGCTCAGGCAGGGGAGAATAGCCTAACGTCGGTGCGCACCCGTACCGAAGGAGCCTCCGTTTGCGTTTTGCCCTGCCGATTGCGCTGTGTACCGCCCTGGGCGTGGCCCTGGCCGCGTGTACGCCGTCGCCACCTGCAAGCCCGTCGGCCGGCGAACCGGAACGGCCGCGGCCCAAGGTGGACGACACGGCTGCGGCGGCGGCGACGGGCACGGTGACCATTGCCGGCGAGGATGCCAGCGAGGACGTGCAGCGCTGGACCCCGGCACGGGTGGATCGGCAGGGGCGAACGCTGGCTCAGCTGCGCCGTGCCGCCGAGCAGGCGTTCAGCGACGGGCGGCTGTACGAGGACGGCGAGGCGGCCATTCCGCTGTGGCTGGCGGTGCAGGAAGAAGCCCCGGACGACCGCGCGGCCCGCGCCGGCCTGCAGCGTGCTCGGCAGCGCCTGCAGCAGCAGGCCGACGCCCTGCTGGCGCGGCCGCTGCAGCAGCGCGAGGCACTGGCCGAGGCAGGGCGGCAGGCGCTGGTGCTGCTGACCCTGGCACCCAACGACCCGAAGGTGCGCGCGCTGCAGAGCCGGGTGGAGACCGCCCAGCGCGTGGTGGCCTACAACCGCTCGGGCGAGGAGGATCTGCGCGCCGGTCGGGTGGGCGAGGACGGTGACGGGGCCATTCCGGCCTTCCGCGAGGCGCTGGCGCTGGATGCCAACAACCGCCGTGCCCGACAGGGCCTGGCCGCCGCCGAAAGCGCGCTGATCCGGCGTGCCGAAGACGCCGCGCGCAGCCGTGATTTTGCTTCCGCCGGGGCCTGGCTGGCCGAAGCCAGCAAGGTGCGGGATTCGTCGCCGACCATCGCCGATGCCTTCGAGCGCATCGAGCAGATCCGCGCCGCGACCCTGGTGCAGTTGCGTGACGGCGGGCTGCGCGACCTGGAAACGCCGCAGGGCCTGAAGCCGGCCCGCGAAAAGCTGGCCGAGGCCTTGCGCATCGCCTTGCCGGGCGATGCCGTGGTGGCGCAGTTGCGCGAACGCATCGACCTGGCCACCCACTACGGCAGTTTCCGCCCCGGACAGGTGTTCAGCGACCCCCTGCGGGATGGCGGGCGCGGGCCGCAGATGATCGTGGTGCCGCATGGCGGCTTCCAGATGGGCGCCGGTGACACCGAGCCGGGCGCCAGCGACGCCGAGCGGCCGTCACACTACGTGCGGTTTGAACGCGGCTTTGCCATGGCGATCACTGAAGTGACCGTCGCCGATTTCGAGCGTTTCGTGAAGGCCACCAACGCGCGCCCGCGTGCGACCCGTCGCGGCCACTCGGTGGTGTACGACGAGCGCAGCGGCAACTTCATCCGCCGCAGCGGCGTGGACTGGCGCTCGGACTACGATGGCAGTCGCGCGATGGGCAATTCGCCGGTGATGCACGTGAGCGTGCGCGATGCGGAAAACTACGCCACCTGGCTGTCCGAGCAGACCGGCCGCGCCTACCGCCTGCCCAGCGAAGCCGAGTTCGAGTACGCCCTGCGGGCCGGCGGCAGTGGCCGCTACCCTTGGGGGGATGCTGGGCTGCCGCCTGCCGGCAGTGGCAACTACACCGGCAGTCAGGATGTTTCCCCGTCGGGCCGGCACTGGCACAACGCCTTCGTGGGCTATGGCGATGGCTGGTGGGGGCCGGCGCTGGTGGGTAGCTTCCAGGCCAATGCCTTCGGCCTGCACGACATGGGCGGCAACCTGAGCGAATGGGTGGCCGATTGCTGGCATTCCAGCTATCGCCGCGCGCCGTCCGATGGCGTGGCTTGGTATAACCCGGGCTGCCGTGCGCGGGTGATCCGTGGCGGCAACTGGGCCAACGCGCCCGAGCAGACCCGTGCGGCGTGGCGGCAATCCCAGGATTCGGACACCACCAACGCCCGCATCGGCTTCCGCCTGGTGCGCGGCATCTGATGCGCCTGTTTCACCCCGCGCAGGCGGCGTGGCACTAAGATTGCAGCGTGCCCGCCGGCCGGCGGGGTCCGCCGGAAGACCTGCCGATGCGCAACGATCCCTTCTCCCGCTCGCCGCAACAGGGCTCGCCACGGCGCGGCCTGTTCGGCAACATCCGCTGGTGGGTACTGCTGCTGGCTGCCGGCTATGCAGCGTACTACTGGTTTTCCAACCGCACCGTGGACCCGTACACCGGCGAGAAGGTGCTGATCGACAGCAGCCTGGATGCCAGCGAAGAACGTGCGTTGGGCTTGCAGGCCTACCAGCAGATCCTGGCGCAGGAGCGTCCGCTGGACCCCAACGCGCAGATCTCGCGCGATATCCGCGCCATCGCCCAGCGCCTGATCGCCAAGGTGGACGTTGTGGAAACCGCGCTGGCGCAGGAACATGGGTTGCAGCCGGGGCACTTCTCCCGCGATTTCGAGTGGGAAGTGAACGTCATTCCCAGTGACCAGGCCAACGCCTTCTGTCTGCCCGGCGGCAAGATGGCCGTGTACACCGGGCTGGTACCGGTGGCGCGCACGACCGATGCCATGGCGGTGGTGATGGGGCACGAGATCGCCCATGCGCTGCTGCGCCATGGTGCACAGCGCATGGCCCAGCAGAAGCTGACCCAGATCGGGCAGATGGCCGGTGCGGCCAGCGGCATGGATGCGCAGCAGCAACAGATGATGATGTCGGCGATGGGCTATGGCTATCTCTTGCCGTACGCGCGCAGCCACGAAACGCAGGCCGATGAAGTGGGGCTGATGCTGGCGGCGGCGGCGTGCTTCGACCCGCGCGAGGCGATTCCGCTGTGGCAGCGCATGGGGCAGGCCAGTGGTGGCCAGTCGCCGCCGGAGTTCTCCTCGACCCATCCCAATCCCGGCACCCGCATCCAGAACCTGCAGGCGCTGATGCCGAAGGCCCTCGAGTATCGGCAGAAATTCTGCGAGCAGGCCCGGTAGGGGGGCGGCAGGGCTTGCAGCCCTGCACCTGCTGGAAGCCAGGGCAACGGCAACGTCAAAGGCGGGTTTCCTGGGGATGGCGGGGTGGTGTTCTGCTCTGGTAGGTGTCGACCAAGGTCGACACAGTAGATCCACGCCACGCGTGGATGATTCATTCGACATCTGACAGACGTGTCGACCAAGGTCGACACCTACACACAGCCGCCTTCGACACGGCGTTCTGCTCTGGTAGGTGTCGACCTTGGTCGACACAGTAGATCCACGCCATGCGTGGATGAATCATTCGACATCTGACAGACGTGTCGACCAAGGTCGACACCTACCCACAGCCGCCTTTGACACGGTGTTCTGCTCTGGTAGGTGTCGACCTTGGTCGACACAGTAGATCCACGCCATGCGTGGATGAATCTGTCAGATATCCAAAAGAATTCTGGGGTCAGAGCCCGTTGCTACGCAACGGGATCCGACCCCATGCCATTCCGACAGATCGCGGGAATCTGTCAGAGGTGGGGCGGTGTCGGATTGCGGGGTGTCAGCCGCATGGATGCGGCTGCCAAGCCTACACGGACGTACTTGCGGCGTCCCCGCAATCCGACACCGCCCCGCCATCCCGCGCAATGCACGCTGTTGCTGTTGCTGTTGCTGTTGCTGTTGCTTCGGCTGTTGCTCTTGCCTCGGCAGGTGCAGGGCGCAGCCCTGCCGGACAACCCCTCACTTGACCTGTACGTCGATCACGCCGTCGCCCACGCGGGCCTGCAGGGCATCGCCCGGCTGCACCTGGTCGATGTGCCGCACCAGTGCGCCATCGTCAGCACGGGTCAGGATGCTGTAGCCGCGCGCCACGGTGGCCAGCGGACTGACCGCCTCCAGTGATCGGGCCAGCCCGCGTAGGCGCAGGGCATCGCGTTCCAGCAGCCGCTGCAATGCGGCCTGCGGACGACCGCGCAATACGACCAGGCGCCGCTGCATCTCGTCCAGCTGGCGCTGCGGGTGGTGCGCGCGCAGCACGGCCGCGGCATGGCGCAGGCGCGCCGCACGACGCTCCTGCTGTTGGTTGAACGCGGCATGCAGGCGTCGGCCCAGGTCTACCTGGCGGCGACGCAGCAGGTTCAGTCGCGCCTGCGGGCTCTGCGCGTTCAGACGCAACAGCGCACGGTCGGCGCGCTGCATCGCCTGCTGCATCGTATGCCGTTGCAGCTGCACCATGCGCGCCGCGCTGCGGCGCAGGCGCAGGGCCAGTTCGCGCTGGTCCGGCACCAGCAGCTCGGCGGCCACCGACGGGGTGGGTGCGCGCAGATCGGCGGCGAAATCGCTGAGGCTGAAGTCGGTCTCGTGGCCGACGGCCGAGACCACCGGCGTGCCGCTGGCAGCGATCGCGCGGGCCAGCGCCTCGTCGTTGAAGGCCCACAGGTCTTCCAGTGAACCACCACCACGGGTCAGCAGGATCACATCGTAGCGGCCGCTGGCATCGGCGGCCTGCAGCAACCGGGTGATCTGCGCGGCAGCACTGCTGCCCTGTACCAGGGTCGGCAGCAGATCCACTTCCAGCAGCGGGAAGCGCCGCGCCAGCACACTCAGCACGTCGCGCACGGCGGCACCGGTGGGTGAGGTGATCACCGCCAGGCGTTGCACGTGCGCAGGCATGGGCCGCTTGCGCGCGGGGTCGAACAGCCCCTCGGCCTGCAGCCGTGCCTTCAGTTCCTCGAACGCGCGGCGCAGGGCGCCTTCGCCGGCCTCTTCCATATGGTCGAGCACCATCTGGTACTCACCGCGCGCGTCATACAGCGTCACCTTGCCGCGTACCAGCACGCGCATGCCCTCGCGTGGCACGAACTTCAGGTACTGCGCCTTCATCCGGAACATGGCAGCCCGCAGCTGCGCGCGTGCATCCTTCAGGGTGAAGTACAGGTGCCCGGAGGCGGGACGGGCCACGCTGCCCAGTTCTGCCTCCACCCAGATGGCCGGGAAGCTGCCTTCCAGCAGATCGCGGGCCAGCGTGTTGAGCTGGCTGGGGGTGAGGATGTCGTTGTTGCGAGATTGCATGGATGCGGCGCGTGGCGGGTGGAACGGGGGCTCAGGATCGCACGTCAGGCTGCGCCGTGCTGGGCCAGGGCCCACTGCACGTGCTCGCGCACCACGGGCGAGGGATCGTTGGCGCGGGTATGCAGTGCGGCCAGTGCCTCGGCCGATGCCGGCGCATTGCCCAGCGCCACGGCAATATTGCGCAGCCAGCGTTCATGGCCGCTGCGGCGGATCGGGCTGCCCTCGGTACGGCGCAGGAACTCCGCTTCGTCCCACGCGAACAGCTGGTCCAGGCGCGCGGTATCCAGGTTGTTGCGCGCGCGGAAATCGGCTTCGTCGGTGCGCTTGGCGAACTTGTTCCAGGGGCAGACCAGCTGGCAGTCATCGCAGCCATAGATGCGGTTGCCGATCAGCGGCCGCATGCCTTCGGGAATGGCGCCGTCGTGCTCGATGGTCAGGTAGGAAATGCAGCGACGTGCATCCAGTCGATGCGGCGCGGTGATGGCCTGGGTGGGGCACACGTCGATGCAGCGCGTGCAGGTACCGCAGTGCGCCGTGGCCGCTGCGTCGATCGGCAGCGGAATGTCGATGTAGATTTCGCCGATGAAGAACCACGAGCCGCCATGGCGATCGATCAGACAGGTGTGCTTGCCGATCCAGCCCAGCCCGGCGTTGCGCGCCAGCGCACGTTCCAGCACCGGTGCGGAATCGACGAAGACGCGGTAGCCCAGCGGCGCCACTTCATCGTTGATCTGGGTGGCCAGCTTCTGCAGCCGGTTGCGCATCAGCTTGTGGTAATCGCGGCCCAGCGCGTAGCGCGCCACGTAGGCGCGGCCGGGGTCGGCCAGGGTCGCCCAGGCTTCGGTGTCGTCCTTGTGGCTGTAATCCATGCCCACCGAAATCACCCGCACGGTGCCGGGCAGCAGTTCAGCGGGGCGGGCGCGCAGCGTGCCGTGGCGGGCCATCCAGTCCATGGTGCCGTACAGGCCCTGGCCCAGCCAATCGGCCAGGTGCGCTTCATCCTCGCCCAGCTCGATGCCGGCAATGCCGCAGCGCTGGAAGCCGTGCGCGCGCGCCAGATCGCGGATGCGCTGCACGGCCAGGGCCGGATCGAGGGGGGCAGGGGCAGGGGACATGCGCACCAGTATAAAATCTCCGCATGGCCAACCTTGCCGATCTGTTCGATTCCGCTGCCGCGCGTGCGCTCGATGCGCAGGCGTCGGCGCTCGCCGGCGATGGCGGCTGGGAGCTGATGGCCCAGGCCGGGCTGGCCGCCTGGCAGCGCCTGTTGCGGCACTGGCCGCAGGCGCTGCATGTGGGCGTGGTGGTGGGCAGTGGCAACAATGGCGGCGATGGCTTGGTGCTGGCCCGCCATGCGCAGCTGGCCGGGCGCCGGGTGAGCGTGCTGACCCAGCCGGGCAGACCGCCGGGCACCCCGCTGGCTCGCCGCGCCGCATCAGATTTCAAGTCCGTCGGGGGCGCCATGGCCGAGTTCAACGGAACGTTGCCTGACGCCGATATCTGGGTCGATGCCCTGTTCGGCCTGGGCTTTGACCGTGCGCCGGAAGGCGTGGCCAAGGCGCTGATCGACGCGTTGAACGCGCAGGGCTCACCGGTGCTGGCACTGGATGTGCCCAGCGGCGTGGACGCCGACCGTGGCAGCGTGCCCGGTGTCGCGGTGCATGCCGCGCTGACGCTGCAGTTCATCGTGCCGCACCGCGGTCTGTATACCGGCAGCGCACTGGAGCATGTGGGCGAACACGCCCTGGCGGCGCTGCAGTTGCCCAAGGCGGCCTGGCAGGGCGTGGAAGCGGCCGCTGAATGTTGGACGGGTGATCGCCTGGCGGCGCTGCTGCCGCCGCGGCGGGCCAACACACACAAGGGGGAATCGGGCCACGTCCTGTGCGTGGGCGGCAACCATGGCAGTGGCGGCGCCATCGCCCTGGCCGCCGAAGCCGCCCTGCGCGCGGGTGCGGGCTTGTTGAGCATCGGCACCCGTCGCGATCACGTGGGCCCGTTGCTGGCCCGCCTGCCCGAAGCCATGGCCCATGCGCTGGAAGACGGTGACGCGCTGCCGGCGCTGCTGGGCCGGGCCGGCGTGGTGGCGATCGGTCCGGGCCTGGGCCAGGACGACTGGGCGCGCGCGCTGTTTGCGCGGGTAACGGCCGGCGGCAAGCCGCTGGTGATCGACGCTGATGCCCTGAACCTGCTGGCCCAGGACCCGCACAGCATTGCCGACGCCATCCTGACCCCGCACCCCGGCGAGGCAGCCCGCCTGCTGGAGACCACTACCGCGGCCATCCAGGTCGACCGTGCCGGCAGTGCGCAGGCCCTGGCGCAGCGTTATCACGCCGTGGTGGTGCTGAAGGGCGCCGGCAGCATTGTTGCTGCGCCGGGGCAGACGCCGCGCCTGATCGCCGCGGGCAACCCCGGCATGGCCGTGGGTGGCATGGGCGACCTGCTGACCGGCATCATTGCCAGCCTGCGCGCGCAGGGGCTGTGCGCCTTCGACGCGGCGGCGGCCGGTGCGCTCCTGCATGCCCTGGCCGGCGATGCCGCGGCGGCCGATGGTGCGCGCGGCCTGCTTCCTACTGATCTGCTGGCGCCCCTGCGGCGGCTGGCCAACCCGGAACACCCCCGATGACTGAATTCTTCCTGGCCGATCCCGAGGCCACCGACCTGCTGGGCCAGTGGCTGGCCGCGACCCGTCCGCCGCAGGCGGTGGTTGAACTACGTGGCGACCTGGGGGCGGGCAAATCCACCACCGCTCGCGCGCTGCTGCGTGCACTGGGCGTGCAGGGGGCCATCCGCAGCCCGACCTACACCCTGGTCGAGCGCTATCCGCTGGCCAGCGGTGGCGAGGCCTGGCACCTGGACCTGTATCGCATCGGCCAGGCCGGCGAGCTGGATTTCCTGGGATTGGACGAGGGCAGTGCGGTGCTGTGGCTGGTGGAATGGCCCGAGCGCGGCGCTGGTGCGCTGCCGCCGACTGACCTGGTGGTGGCGCTGGAAATCGAAGGCCATGGCCGGCGCGTCCGTCTCACCGGCGTCAGCGACGCAGGCCGGGAGTGGCTGGATCGGCTTCCCGATGGGGGCGACTTGCAGGCCATTTCTGTCGCCTGACGAGAACAAACATCGGCAGGTTACGGATTATTAAGGAAAAAGGTGTTGCATTCCGTTCAGCGCGGTGATTGAATCCTGAGCCATGCGCCTGGGGAACCGTCTCATCGCCATCTGTGCCGCCGTCGGACTGGGTCTGACGAGCGCGGCTGCGTGGGCGGGCGAGGTTCGCCAGGTGGTGCTGAACACCGGTTCGACCGGCACCCGCGCCGAGATCGCGCTGGTTGGCAGTGGCGGCTACAAGACCCTGTCGCTGTCCTCGCCCAACCGGCTGGTGGTCGATTTCCCCGACTCCAGCGCGGTGCGCAACCTGAAGATGCCGGCGGCGCAGGGCGTGGTTACGGCTGTGCGTACCGGCCAGCCGGTGCCCGGCACCTTCCGCGTGGTCTTCGATCTGGCCGAATCGGTCGCGCCGTTCCGCCCGCAGATGCAGCGCGAAGGCAATGAATCCAAGCTGGTGATCGAGTGGCCGGGTGACGGCGCGGCACCGGTTGCCAGTGCGCCGGCCGCGCAGGCCCCTGTTGCCAGCCCGGCGCCCGCGCCCACGCCGGCGGCGCAGAACGCGCAGACCCGCGGTGATGCCGCCCGCGCTACTGCGCTGCTGACCGCGCAGGTGCAGCAGCAGGCCAGCGCCAGTGGGGCGGCTCCGGTGGCACCGGCGCCCGCACCCACCACCACGCCGGCACAGGTTGCTGCAGCGGGCACCGTGGCCGCCAGTTCGCCGGCTGCCGGTTCCCCGGCTGCCATTCTGGCCGGGCAGCCGACCCGCGCCGTGGTCAGCACGCCGGCCGCACCGGCGCCGACACCTGCAGCTCCCACCGAGGCGCCGCGCCCGGCCATGCCCAGCGATGCCTCGCGTATCCGCATGCAGCCCGGCATGCGCCAGCTGGTGGTGGCGATCGACCCGGGGCACGGTGGCCAGGATCCGGGCGCGATCGGCCCCACCGGCAAGCGCGAAAAGGACGTGACTCTGGCGGTTGCGCGTGAACTGGCGCGCCAGGTCAACGCAACGCCGGGCCTGAAGGCCTTCCTGACCCGCGACAGCGACGTCTTCATCCCGCTGCCGATGCGTGCGCAGAAGGCGCGTGCGAACAAGGCCGACATCTTCATTTCGATCCACGCCGACGCCGCGGAAAACCGCTCGGCCACCGGTTCGTCGGTGTACGTGCTGTCCACCAAGGGCGCGTCCTCGCAGCGTGCGCGCTGGCTGGCAGACAAGGAAAACGCGGCCGACCTTGTCGGCGGCGTGCGCCTGCAGCAGACCGAAGGCACCCTGGCCAACGTGCTGCTGGACCTGGCCCAGAGTGGCTACATGAAGGCATCCGAAGACGCGGCCGGGCACGTGCTGGGCGGCCTGAAGCGCATCGGCAACAACCACAAGCCGAACATCGAGCGGGCCAACTTCGCGGTGCTGCGTACCTCGGACATGCCGGCCATGCTGGTGGAAACGGCCTTCATCTCCAACCCGGACGAAGAGCGCCGCCTGACCGACCCGGCGTACCAGCGCAAGGTTGCCGGCGCCGTGCTGGATGGCGTGCACACCTTCTTCAGCCGCCAGCCGCCGCCGGGCACGCTGTACGCCGCCCGCGCCCAGGCCGAGATCGACGCCGCCGCCACCATGGCCGGCGGCAGCAAGTAACCCGCGGTTTGCGCGACCGGTAGCGCCGGGCCGTGCCCGGCGGACGTGTGCCTCCGTTATCATCGCTGGATGAAGTCTGATGCTCATCCGCGCCCGATCCGGCCGTTGCCGGAAATCCTGATCAACCAGATCGCCGCCGGCGAAGTGGTCGAACGCCCTGCGTCGGTCGTGAAGGAACTTGTCGAGAACGCCATCGATGCCGGCGCCAGCCGCGTCGACATCGATCTGGAAGAGGGCGGCGTGCGCCTGATCCGCATCCGCGACAACGGCAGCGGCATCGCGCCGGAACAGTTGCCGCTGGCGGTATCGCGGCACGCCACCAGCAAGATCGCCGATCTGGACGATCTGGAATCGGTGGCCACGCTGGGCTTCCGCGGCGAAGCACTGCCGTCCATCGCCTCGGTCAGCCGCTTCACCCTGGCCTCGCGCCGCGCGCATGACGAACATGGTTCGGCGCTGCAGATCGAAGGCGGCAAGATCGGTGAAGTGACCCCGCGCGCGCATGCGCCGGGCACCACGGTGGAAGTGCGCGAACTGTTCTACAACGTGCCGGCACGACGCAAGTTCCTGCGCGCCGAGCGCACCGAACTGGGCCATATCGAAGAATGGCTGCGTTCGCTGGCGCTGGCACGGCCCGATGTCGAGCTGCGCGTGTCCCACAACGGCAAGGCATCGCGGCGCTACAAGCCGGGTGATCTGTACTCCGATACGCGGTTGGCGGAAACCCTGGGCGAGGATTTCGCCACCCAGGCGGTGCGCGTGGACCACAGCGGTGCCGGCCTGCGACTGCACGGCTGGATCGCGCAGCCGCATTATTCGCGGGCCAGCGCCGACCAGCAGTATCTGTACGTGAACGGCCGTTCGGTGCGCGACCGCAGCGTGGCGCATGCGGTGAAGATGGCCTACGGCGATGTGCTGTATCACGGCCGCCAGCCGGCGTATGTGCTGTTCCTGGAACTGGACCCGACCCGGGTGGACGTGAACGTGCATCCGGCCAAGCACGAGGTGCGCTTCCGTGATTCGCGGCTGGTGCACGATTTCGTCTACCGCACGCTGAAAGACGCGCTGGCCGATACCCGCGCCGGCGTGTCCGCGCAGGAGATCGGTGCCGGTGCGGCCCACCCCGTAGACCCCGCGGGTGGGCCGGTGCTGTCCAGTGCCGGGGCGTCGGGCTTTGGCCTGGTGCGCGGCCCCGCGCCCGGTTCGGGCGGTGGCGGTGGTGGTTTCTCCGGCTGGCGCCCGCAGCAGCCGCTGGGCCTGCAGGTGGCCGATGCGCCAGCCGCCTACGCCGCGCTGTATGCCGCACCCGGTGCGGGCGAGCGCAGCGGCGCGCTGCCGCCCATGCCCAGCGAGAACGGCCTGCCGGTAACCAGTGCCGATGCCGGCGTGCCGCCGCTGGGCTACGCCATCGCCCAGTTGCACGGCATCTACATCCTGGCCGAGAACGCCGAAGGCCTGATCGTGGTGGACATGCATGCCGCCCACGAGCGCATCGGCTACGAACGGCTGAAGAATGCGCACGACGGCATCGGCCTGCAGTCGCAGCCGTTGCTGGTGCCGATTACCCTGGCCGTGGGCGAGCGCGAGGCCGATACCGCTGAAACCGAAGCGGAAACGCTGGCCGCGCTGGGGTTTGAAGTGACCCGTGCCGGCCCGGGCGCGCTGCATGTGCGCAGCATTCCGGCACTGCTGGCCAATGCCGAGCCGGAGGGCCTGCTGCGCGACGTGCTGACCGATCTGCGTGAGCACGGCCAGAGCCGGCGCATTGCCAGTGCGCGTGACGAACTGCTGTCGACCATGGCCTGCCACGGCGCGGTGCGCGCCAACCGGCGCCTGACCGTGCCGGAAATGAACGCGCTGCTGCGCGACATGGAGATCACCGAGCGATCCGGCCAGTGCAACCACGGCCGGCCGACCTGGGCCCGTTTTTCGCTGGCGGAGATCGACCGCTGGTTCCTGCGCGGCCGCTGAGCCGCGCTACCTGGAGGGGAGCATCGATGCGTTACTGGGGAGCGGGCGGCCTGCTGGTCGCCCTGGCGCTGGCAGCCTGCAGTCCGGCCCCCGCGCCGGCGCCGGTTCAGGCCGAAGATCCGGCCTTTGCCGCGCAACAGCAGCAGTGGCGGGTGCAGCGCTACCAGGATCTGGTGCGGCCCGATGGCTGGACCGCGCTGGTGGGCCTGCACTGGCTGCAGAACAAGTCGCATTTCATCGGCAGCGGTGCCACCAGTGGCATCCGCCTGGCGGTGGGCCCGGCCAAGCTGGGCCTGCTACGCCGCGAAGGCAGCCAATGGTGGTTCACCCCCGAAGCCGGCACCGACGTGACCCATGAGGGTCAGCCGGTGCGGGGCCGCATCCGCATGGACACCGACAAGGACGCGCAGCCCACGTTGCTGGCCTTCGATGGCGGCAAGGGCCAGTTGAGCCTGATCCGCCGTGGCCCGCGTGACGCGCTGCGGGTGAAGCACGCCGATGCGGTGGCCCGGCGCGATTTCGCCGGCCTGCAGTACTGG
Organism: Stenotrophomonas sp. YAU14A_MKIMI4_1; assembly: GCF_003086855.1. Taxonomy (NCBI): domain Bacteria; kingdom Pseudomonadati; phylum Pseudomonadota; class Gammaproteobacteria; order Lysobacterales; family Lysobacteraceae; genus Stenotrophomonas; species Stenotrophomonas sp. YAU14A_MKIMI4_1. The sequence goes on along the minus strand of NZ_CP025998.1, from coordinate 2,900,152 downwards.
CCGGGCGGTACCCAGTGGCAGGTACCGGCGCGGTTCATCGCCCACCCGGCCGGCAAGACCCTGCCCATCGTCGATATCACCGGCCTGACCACCGAGATGCCCAATGCAGGGGCGGTGGAGTTCGAGCGTGACGGACGGCAATGGCGCCTGGAAGCGATCGGTGAACCGGGCCAGCCGCTGTTCCTGATCTTCGCCGACCGCACCAGCGGCCATGGCAGCTATCCGGCCGGCCGCTACCTGGATACCGCCGCGCCCGCCGCGGACGGCAGCCTGACCCTGGACTTCAACCACGCCTACAACCCGCCCTGTGCCTTCACCGCCTTCGCGACCTGTCCGCTGTCGCCGCCGGAAAACCGGATGGACCTGCGCGTGGATGCGGGCGAGAAGGCCTACCACCTGCCCCCGGGAGAGGGCTGACCATGTCGATCAGAACCCTGTTGCGAAATGCTGCACTGTTGCTGGCCTGTGCCGTTGCGCCCCTGGCGGCCGCGCGCGGTGCGCCTGCCGAGAGCGGCGCCAGCAAGCCGCCGGTGCCGCTGCTGTGGAAGGTGACCGGCGCCGGTGATGCGCGGCTGTACCTGCTCGGCTCGTTCCACCTGCTCACTGCGCAGGACTATCCGTTGTCGGCCGATGTCGAGAAGGCCTTCGACGCCTCGCAGCGCGTGGTGTTCGAACTGTCACCGGAAGACATGCAATCGCCGCAGCTGGCCAGCCGCATGGTGCAGGCCGCCACCCGCACCGACGGCAGCGAGCTCAAGCGTGACCTGGACGAGGCGACCTGGCAGAAGCTGCAGGCGTTTGCGGCCAGCAACAATCTGCCGCTGGCGCAGTTGCAGGGCATGAAGGCCTGGTTCGTGGGCCTGACCATTTCGGTCGGGCAGATGCAGAAGATGGGCCTGGACCCGGCGCTGGGCCTGGACCGCCATTTCATGGAGCGCGCGCAGAAGACCGGGCGCAGGACCGCGGGCCTGGAAGACATCGATACCCAGATCAGCATGCTGGACGGCATGAGCGCCACCGAACAGCGGCAGATGCTGGCCGAGGCGCTGGACGAGGTGGCCAAGGGTGATGCGCAGGCGCGCCAGCTGCACGATGCCTGGCGCCGTGGCGATGAGCGCCTGCTGTGGAACAAGATGGCCGTGGAGATGCGCCAGCAGTACCCGCAGCTCTACCAGCGCATCAACACCGGCCGCAACGACGCCTGGGTGCCCAAGCTGGTGCCGTACCTGCAGGCCGGGCAGGGTGGCACCCTGGTGGTGGTGGGCGGGCTGCACCTGCTGGGCAGCGATGGCGTGGTGGAAAAGCTGAAGGCCAAGGGCTACAAGGTCGAGCGCGTGTGCACGGGGTGCAAGCGGTAGATCCACGCCACGCGTGGATGCCGCGGCAACGACGGCTGCAACAAAAAACGGCGCGCCAGGGGCGCGCCGTTTTCGTTGCAGCCGATGGCCGGACTCAGCGCCGGGTCTTGCCGCCGGTGCCGGTGCTGGCACCGCCCTCGTTCGGCTTGCTGCCGGTACCGGTACCGGTGCCGCCCGGGCGCGGGCCGCCGAAGCCGGCGCCCATGTTGCGCTGGAACTCCTGCCACAGCTCCAGGTTGCGTTCGGTCAGCTGGTTCATCATCGCCCACGGGGTCTGCCCCAGCAGGTTGCCCATCTGCTGGCGGAACTGCTGCTGCTGGTCCAGGAAGACCTGCATGCTGCGTTCCAGGTAGTTGCCCATGAAGCCCTGCAGCGAATCGCCATAGAAGCGGATCAGCTGGCTCAGCAGCTGGGTGGACAGCATCGGTTCGCCGTCCTGTTCCTGGTCGGCAATGATCTGCAGCAGCACCGAGCGGGTCAGGTCGTCGCTGCTCTTGGCGTCGCGGACCTCGAAATCCTCGCCATCCAGGATCAGCTGGCGCACGTCTTCGATGGTGATGTAGCTGGAAATCTCGGTGTCGTACAGACGACGATTCGGATACTTCTTGATGATGCGGGTCGCAGCCATGAAGCGGTACTCGTCACAGTAGATGTGCAGCATGGCGCAGTGCACAAGCCTTGGCAACCGCCCCAGCCCCCGCCGGGCTTGGCTTTGCACGCCGATCATGTTGCGCAGCAAGGGTTTGCGTGCTGCGCAGCATGAGCGCGCAGCGACCGCTCCGGAGCGGCGCGGTCGCCCGGGTTGCGCGGCTTACCAGCCCATGTGGTGGCCGCCGTTGATGTCCAGGTTGCTGCCGGTGATCCAGGCCGCCTCGTCGGCTACCAGGAACGACACGCCATAGGCGATTTCTTCCGGCTTGCCCAGGCGCCCGGTGGGAATGTCGGCAATGATCTTGGCGCGCACCTCTTCGGGCACGGCCATCACCATGTCGGTGGCCACGTAGCCCGGAGAAATGGTGTTGACGGTGATGCCGAAGCCGGCGTTCTCGCGTGCCAGCGAGATGGTGAAGCCGTGCATGCCGGCCTTGGCCGCGGCGTAGTTGGCCTGGCCATACTGGCCCTTCAGGCCGTTGATCGAACTGATCTGGATGACCCGGCCCCAGCCGCGGCGGCGCATGCCTTCGATCACCGGGCGGGTGACGTTGAACACCGAATTGAGGTTGGTGTTGATCACATCGTGCCACTGCTCGGCGCGCATGCGATGGAAGGTGGTGTCGCGGGTGATGCCGGCGTTGTTGACCAGGATCTCGACCGGGCCCAGTTCGGCTTCCACCGCGCGCACCATGGCCTCGGCGCTGGCCGGGTCGGAGACATCGCCGGGGAAGATCGACACGTTGTAGCCGCACGCGGTCATGGCCTGCTGCCAGGCGCGGGCCTTGGCTTCGTCACGGTAGTTGGTGGCGACCCGGTGGCCCTGGTCGGCCAGGCGTTGGCAGATGGCGGTACCGATGCCGCCGGTTCCGCCGGTGACCAGTGCGACGCGAGATGTCATGGAATGCTGTCCGGGTTTCAGGTGGGGGAAAGGGGATTCTGCAACATCGGCGCGGAAAGTGCGCCGTCGGCCAGCAGGATGTCCTGCCGTGGCAGGCGCGCCGGATCGAAGGCGTGCCGGGCGGCCTGCAGCAGCGTGTGCAGGTCTGCGCAGTCGTCCAGCGCCGCCGGCGGCTGCCCCAGCAGTGCCCACAGCTGGCGCAGCACTGGCAGCGGCCGCGCGCTGTCCACCGGCAGGGCCGCCAGCGATTTGGACAGCTTGTGGCCCGGTGAATCCAGCAGCAGCGGCAGGTGCCAGTAGCGCGGCACGGCCAGGCCCAGGGCCTGCTGCAACAGGATCTGGCGGGCGGTGGAATCGAGCAGGTCGGCGCCGCGCACCACCTCGGTCACGCCCTGTGCGGCATCGTCCACCACCACCGCCAGCTGGTAGGCCCAGCAGCCGTCGGCGCGGCGCAGCACGAAATCGCCAACCTCGGCGTGTACGTCCTGCTGCTGCGGGCCGCGCAGGCCGTCGATGAAGCGGACCACGCTGCCCGGCGGCACCCGGAAGCGGACGGCCGGGTCCGGTCGCGGCGTGCGGGCCACGCAGCGGTGGTGGATGCCGCCGCTGGCTGCCAGATCGCTGCGGCTGCAGTGGCAGACGAAGGCCAGGTCGCTGGCCAGCAGCACATCCAGCGCGGCCTGGTAGACAGCGTTGCGCTCGCTCTGCCAGAGCACCGGGCCATCGTGGGCCAGGCCGAAATCGGCCAGGGTGCGTAGCTGCGCCTGCGCGGCACCTGGCACGGTGCGCGGCGGATCCACGTCTTCAATGCGCAGCCGCCAGAGGCCGCCGGCGTGGCGCGCGAGCAGCCAACTACCGAAGGCGGCAAGCAGGGAACCGGGGTGCAGCAGGCCGGTGGGCGAGGGCGCAAAGCGGCCGCAGGGAATGGGGGAGGTCATGCTGGCTGAATCGTCGGTCAGGTTGGCGCTTGAATTCAAGCTGACTGCACCGCAAATTGGCAGATATCGACCCCTTCCGAGCCGGAATTTCCCATGTTCACCCGCATCGCACTCTTTCTAGCCACGAACTTTGCCGTGCTTATCCTGGCCAGCATCGTGATGTCGCTGCTGGGGGTCAATCCCAGCCAGATGAGCGGCCTGCTGGTGATGGCCGCGATCTTCGGCTTCGGCGGCTCCTTCATTTCGCTGCTGCTGTCCAAGTGGATGGCCAAGCGTTCCACCGGCGCGGTGGTGATCACCGAGCCGCGCAACCCGACCGAGCGCTGGCTGCTGGCCACCGTTGAACGCCAGGCCAAGGCCGCCGGCATCGGCATGCCGGAAGTGGCCGTGTATGACGGCCCGGAAATCAATGCGTTCGCCACCGGTGCCAACCGCAACAACGCGCTGGTGGCGGTGTCCACCGGTCTGCTGCACAACATGAGCGAAGACGAGGCCGAGGCCGTGCTGGGCCACGAGATCGCCCACGTGGCCAACGGTGACATGATCACCATGGCGCTGCTGCAGGGCGTGCTGAACACCTTCGTGATCGTGCTGGCCCGCGTGGTGGGTGGTGTGATCGACAGCGCGCTGTCGGGCAACCGCGAAGGCGGCGGCCGTGGCTTTGCGTACTACATCATCGTGTTCGTGCTGGAGATGGTGTTTGGCCTGTTCGCCACCATGATCTCGATGTGGTTCTCGCGCCATCGCGAATTCCGTGCCGACGCTGGTGGTGCATCGCTGGCCGGTCGCCAGAAGATGATTGCCGCGCTGGAACGCCTGCAGCTGAACCATGGCCAGAGCACGCTGCCCAGCCAGATCGCCGCCTTCGGCATTGCCGGCTCGACCGCCAAGAAGCTGTTCATGAGCCACCCGCCGCTGGAAGAGCGCATTGCCGCGCTGCGGGCTTCGACGGTGGCGTAAGCCTCGGCTTTCAAGATAGTGCAGGAACGCCTGGCCCCGCGCCGGGCGTTTTTGTTTGCGGCAATGTATGCGTCGGTAGTGCCGGGTCATGTCCGGCGGATCATTTCCGCGCCTGCGGAGAGGTGTCACTTTCTTTGCTCGTGCACCGTGCTGCAGGAGCAGCGCGGAACGGCGCAGCCGGCCCGCAGGGTGGCGCACATGGATGTGCGCCATCAAGAAAGTAACCAAAGAAACACGCCGCCATCCGCGAGCCGCCGTGCTGCGCACGACGGTTCCCTGCGCTCCTCGGTGACCCAGGGGACGGCGCGGAACTCGCTGCGCTCAGACACCCGCGCCTCTTCGCCCCTGGTTCCCCTGCGGTGCTCGGCTCGCTACAAGGCGGACCCACGTCAAGGTCAAGAGCCACAGCCGCCCGTACCTGGCAGCGTGTAGATCCATGACACATCGCCGCCTACACAAACGAAAACGGCACCTTCGCAGGTGCCGTTTCAGTGAATCGCGTTACGTGGACGCTCAGAACTTCGCGTCGAACTCGGCGGCGTAGGCGGTGTTCACCAGCACCTTCTGCAGGGCCTCGGCCACCTTCAGGTTGCCGGCTACGATCTGGTGGGTGTCCGGGCCGCGGTTGTCCATGCGGCCCAGGGTGGCGCCCTTGAAGTCGCACACCTTGCCGCCGGCTTCGCGCACCAGCAGCAGGCCAGCGGCCACGTCCCAGGCCTTCACGCCGGCTTCGAAGTAGGCATCGGCGCGGCCGCAGGCCACGTAGGCCAGGTCCAGCGCGGCCGAACCGGTGCGGCGCACGTCTTCGGCATGCACCAGCAGTGCGTCCAACGCCTTCAGCTGTGCGCTGGCGCGGCTGCGCTCACGCGGCGCGAAGCCGGTGTGGATCATGGTGCCTTCCAGGTCCTTGCGGTCGGCCACGCGGATGCGGCGGTCGTTGAGCACGGCGCCTGCACCGCGGCTGGCAGTGAACAGTTCATTGCGCAGCGGGTCGAAGATCACCGCGTCGGTCGGTTCGCCGTTCTCCACCAAGGCGATGGACACGCAGTAGTGCGGCACGCCGCGCAGGTAGTTGCTGGTGCCGTCGAGCGGGTCGATGACCCACATCTGGCGACGCTCGCCCTGCACGCCACCTTCTTCACCGAAGATGCCGTAGTCGGGGTAGGCGCGCTTGAGTTCCTTGACGATCACCTTTTCCGCATCGGCATCGACTTCGCTGGCGTAGTCCATGCGGCCCTTCTGCACCACATTCAGCGCCTCGAGCTTGTTGATGTTGCGCAACAGGACGTTGCCGGCGAGGCGGGCGGCCTTGACCATGACGGTGACGGCGGGTTTCTGCATGGCGTGGGCTCCCGGAAAGGCAGAAGAGAAGGGCTGGCGGGGGAAAAGAGCGGGTCCGGCGCAGTGGCCGGCCGCACAGTTTACCATTGGTCTTCGTCCAGCTCGACCTTTTCCCTGTTCATGTCCCAGTTTCCCGCCGCCACCCGCATCCGTTTCGTCCTTGTTGGCACCCAGCACCCCGGCAACATGGGGGCCGCCGCGCGCGCCCTGAAGACCATGGGCCTGGCCCGGCTGGTGCTGGTCGCCCCCGAAAAGCCGCTGGACGAGGAGGCCTTCCGCCGCTCGGCCGGTGCCGAAGACGTGCTGGGTGACGCGCCCGTGGTGTCCACCCTGGCCGAGGCCGTTGCCGACTGCACCCTGGTGCTGGGCTGCACGGCCCGCGCGCGCCGGGTGCAGCTGGAAGAGTTCCTGCCGGTCGATGCCGCCGCCCGTGCGGTGGACAAGGCCGGGCAGGGCGCCGAGGTGGCGCTGGTGTTCGGCCGCGAGCGCACCGGCCTGACCAACGAAGAGCTGCAGCTGTGCCACGCCGCCGTGCATATTCCGTCCGACCCGGCGTTCAGTTCGCTCAATCTGGCCGCAGCGGTGCAGGTGCTGGCCTATGAAACGCGCATGCGCCTGCTGGGCCAGCAGCCGGTGGTACAGGCTGAAGAAGGCCTGCGCGAACAGGCGGCCAGCCATGAACAGCTGGAGAGCTTCTTCGGCCAGTTGGGGCAGACCCTGGATGAGATCGATTTCCACAAGGGGCGGGCGCCCGAATCGGCCATGCGCAAGCTGCGCCGCCTGTTCCTGCGCGCCGAGCCCAGCGAGCAGGAAGTGCGCCTGCTGCGCGGCATCCTGGCCGACGCCCAGCGCATGGCCCGGCTGGCGCAGCCGAAGGATGCGCGGGGCTGACGAAGTTCTCATTTTTTCAGGTAGTCTGTCGCGATTACCTGGGGGATGAATCGTGCTGTCGGGTCTGCGGAAGGCAATGCAGGGGGGACTGCTGAGCCTGGCCTGGGTGCTGCTGGCCGGGATGGCGCATGCTGCGCCGGCGCCCGACCCGGTGCTGGTGCTGGGGCGGATCAGCGACAACCCGAAGGCGCATTACGAACAGCTGCAACCGTTGCTGGACTATGTGGTGGCCCGCATGCACGACGTGGGCATCCGCGAAGGACGGATCCTGATGGCGCGCGATCCGCAGCAGATGGCCAGCTATCTGCGCCGCGGCCGGGTCGACTGGGTCACGGAAACGGCCGGGACCGCGGTAGCGCTGGGCCTGCGCAGCGGTGCGCAACCGCTGCTGCTGACCGAGCGCAGCGGCGTGCGCGAGTACCACACGGTGTTCTTCGTGCGCCGCGACAGTGCGCTGCAGCGTGTGGAAGACCTGCGCGGGCATCGCCTGGCCCTGCAGAACACCGCGTCCACCAGCGCCTACCTGGTGCCGGTGATGACCCTGCTTGAGCGCGGGGTGACGCCGCAGATCCTGGCCGGCAACTGGGATGTGCCCGGCCCGGACGCGGTGGGCTATGTGTTTGCCCGCAGCGAACTGAACGTCGCCACCTTCGTGCACAAGGGGCTGGCCGACGGCGGTGCGGTCAGCAGCGTGGACTGGGAGGATGAGGCGCGGGTGCCGGCAGCGTTCCGCCGCGACTTCCGCGTACTGCTGCGCACCGAGCCTTACCCGCGCGCGGTGGAGGTGGTGCGTGGCGACCTGGACCCGCGGGTGCGCGAGCGCCTGCAGCAGGTGCTGCTGCAGGCCGCCTCCGATCCACGTGCGCAGGTGGCATTGCAGCGTTTTTTTGGTACTTCCGGGTTCCACCGCGTCGATGCGCATGCGCAGCAGCGGCTGGATGAATTGAAACAAGGGTTGACGCGCGTGCGGATGGAAGTTGAATGAAATGGCTCGGCTCCGGGATGCAGGCCCGATTCCTGCTCGCCATGGGCGGAGCAATGCTGGTGGTGATCGCGATCCTGGCCGTGCTGCTGGGGCGCCAGGCATCGATGCAGAGCGAGGTGAAGAGCCTCAGCGGCGGGGTGATCCACGAGCTGTTCGATCGCAGCGTGCGCAGCCGCGGCGAGGCACTGGCGCGTGAACTGTCCGATTCATTGGCCAACCCGCTGTATTACAACGACCTGGACCAGGTTGGTGCGCTGGTGCGCGGTACGGCGCGGCAGCCGGTGGTGCGCTATGTGCTGGTGTTCGACGAGCGCGGGCGCCTGGTGCACGACGGCTCGCTGGACGTGGCCGGCTTCGGCCGCGAAATGGACGACCCGCTGGCGCGTGGCGCGGTGAAGGCACAGACCCTGGTGGTGCAGCAGTCGCCCACCGTGCTGGACAACGCCATGCCGATCACCGTGGGCAAGCAGCGCATCGGCGGCGTGCGTGTGGGCATGGCGCTGGACGAGGTGCATGAGCGCGAAGTGGCCGCCAACGCGACCCTGGGCCAGCGCCTGCAGCAGGTTGGCAGCCGCCACCTGGGCTGGCTGCTGCTGATGCTGGGCCTGCTGGTGGTGATCGGGGTCGTGGTGATCATGTACGTGCAGCGCACGCTGGTCACGCCCATCCGCGAGCTGGCTGCAGCGGCACGCCGTATCGAAGCCGGCGATTACCAGGCGCCGCTGGCCGAGAACACCCGCGACGACGAGGTGGGTGAGCTGGTGCGTGGTTTCGCCCGCATGCGCGATGCGATTGCCCGCCATGACCGCGAAGTGCGGCACATGGCCTATACCGATGCGCTGACCGGGCTGACCAATCGGCTGGCCTTCCGCGAAGCGCTGGACCACCGCCTGATGGCGGCGCGCGCGTCCGGGCATCGCCTGGGGCTGCTGTTTGCCGACATCGATGACTTCAAGCGGGTGAACGACACCCTGGGCCATGAGGCCGGTGACGAGGCGCTGCTGCAGTTCGCCCAGCGCATTTCCAGCGCGGTGGCCGAAGCCGGCGGTGACGAAGCCTTGCTGGCGCGGTTCGGTGGCGACGAGTTCGTGATCCTGGTCGGCGACGGTGATGTGGCGGCCAATGCCCGCCTGCTGGCCGAAGTGCTGGTGCGCGAGCTGGGCAAGCCGCTGGTGGTGCAGGGGCGCGAGCTGTTCCTGGGCACCTCCATCGGTGTGACCCTGTTCCCCGACGATGCCGCCGATGCCACCACGCTGTTGAAGAACGGCGACATCGCCATGTACCAGGCCAAGATGGCCGGCAAGAACTGCTTCCGTTACTACAGCCGGGCCATGGACCACGCGGTCGAACGCCGCGTGCACATGGAACAGGAACTGCGCGGCGCCTGGGAGCGCGGCGAGCTGCGCCTGGCCTACCAGCCTATCTTCCGCATGCGCGACCGCCGCCTGGTGGGCGTGGAAGTGCTGCTGCGCTGGCAGCACCCCACGCTGGGCACCATTCCGCCGTCGGTGTTCATTGAAGTGGCCGAACAGAGCGGGCTGATCGAGATCATCGGGCCGAAGGTGCTGCGCGCCGCCTGCATGGAGGCCTCGCAGTGGCCACGCGGGGCGGCCGGCGATGAACTGTTCGTATCGGTGAACGTGTCGCCGCGGCAGCTGCGCGGCGGCGAACTGCCCGCCCTGGTGGCGCAGTGCCTGCACGAATCCGGCCTGCCGGCATCACGCCTGCACCTGGAGCTGACCGAAACGGCGGTGATCGGCGATGAAATGGTTGCCGCGCAGTTGCTGGACAAGCTGCACCGCACCGGCGTGAAGGTGTGGCTGGACGATTTCGGTACCGGCTTCTCCGGTCTCAGCCATCTGCGCCAGGTGCCGGTGGACGGGGTGAAGATCGACAAGAGCTTCGTGGCCGACATGCAGCGCGACCCGGATGACCTGGCCCTGACCACGGCGATCATCGCCATGGCCCATGCACTGGGCATCACCGTGGTGGCCGAAGGCATCGAGCAGGAAGCGCAGTTCGAGCTGCTGGCCCAGCGCGGCTGCGACCTGGGCCAGGGCTACCGCTTGAGCCACCCGGTGACCGCCACCGAAGTGGTGCGGATGATCGAATCGGGGTTGTAAACGCCTATCCACGCATGGCGTGGATCTACCGGGGCGGGCGTGAGGCGTAACCAGTAGATCCACGCCATGCGTGGATGCCGGGTTACACCGGGCGCTTGCTTGGGTCGCCGGGCAGTTCGCGCACCAGCTTCGGCACCAGGTAACCGGACAGCCGCGCGGTCAGGCCGGCCACCAGCGCCTTGGCCTGCGCATCGTCCACTTCGAAGTGGGCCACGCCTTCCACCCGGTCCAGCTGGTGCAGGTAGTACGGCAGCACGCCAGCGGCGAAGCTGCGTTCGCTCAGGTCCTGCAGGGCCTGCACGCTGTCGTTCACCCCGCGCAGCAGCACGGCCTGGTTCAGCAGCTGCGCGCCGGTGCCGCGCAGGCGCGCCATGGCGCCGTCGACGCTGGCATCGAACTCGTTGGCATGGTTGGCGTGAACCACAATCGCCAGCGGCCAGGGCAGGCTGCCCAGCCAGGCCAGCAGTTCATCGTCCACGCGCTCGGGCAGCACGATGGGCAGGCGGGTGTGGATGCGCAGGCGGCGCACATGCGGAATCCGCCGCAGCGCGTCGGTCAGTTCCACCAGCTTGTGGGTGGCCAGCGACAGCGGATCGCCGCCGGACAGGATCACCTCGTCGATGTCCGCATCGTCGGCAATGGCCTGCACCGCCTCCTGCCAGCCGCCCTTGGCCGCGTTTTCCGCGCCGTAGTCGAAGTGCCGGCGGAAGCAATAGCGGCAGTTGATCGCGCAGCTGCCGGTGGCCACCAGCAGGGCACGGCCACGGTACTTCTGGATGACCCCGGTGGCCTTCCTGGCCGCGCCATCGCCCACGGCATCGAAGCTGAACCCGGGGACCACCTGCATTTCCGCATCGATCGGCAGCACCTGGCGCAGCAGCGGGTCGCTGGCATCGCCGTGGCGCATGCGGGCGACGAACCCCTGCGGCACGCGCAGCGCGAACTGCGCCATGGCCGCTTCGGAAACCCCCAGCGCCGCCGGGTCCAGGCCCAGCTGGGCCAGCAGCTGCTGCGGGTCACGCAGTGCCTGCCGCCAGAGCTGCTGCCAGCGTGCGGGCGCGCCCGGAGACTGGGGCCGGGGGAAGGCGGAAAGCTGCATGGAGAGGGGGCCTGCGGTTATCATGGGGGCATAAATCAGTTGCCCACCGGGGTTCCGGTGGGCTTTCCATTCTATCCGGCTCGCCGCACCCGCGGCGGTTTTGCCATTTGAGGAGCTTGAGCATGGCCACTGTGGGCATGAATGACGTCAAGAACGGGATGAAGATCCTGGTCAACAACGAACCGGCGGTCATCACGGATACCGAGTATGTGAAGCCGGGCAAGGGCCAGGCCTTCACCCGCGTGAAGTACCGCTTCATCCGTTCGGGCCGCGTGGTGGAACTGACCATGAAGGCGACCGACGACCTGGAAGTGGCCGACGTTGTCGACACCGACATGAACTACATGTACAGCGATGGCGAGTACTGGCACTTCATGGACCCGGAAACCTTCGAGCAGGTGCAGGCCGACAAGGCCGGCATGGGCGGCGCCGAAAAGTGGCTGAAGGGCGAAGAAGCCTGCATCGTGACCCTGTTCAACGGCGCGCCGATCTTCGTGCAGCCGCCGAACTTCGTTGAACTGAAGATCACCGAAACCGATCCGGGCGTGCGTGGTGACACCTCGGGCGGCGGCGGCAAGCCGGCCACCCTGGAAACCGGTGCCGTGGTGCGCGTGCCGCTGTTCGTCAACCAGGATGAAATCATCAAGGTTGATACCCGCTCGGGCGAATACTCCTCGCGCGTGAAGTAATACGGCGCAGCCGGATTACCTGTAGAGCCGAGCCCGCGCTCGGCTTTCCGGGCACCGCCCGGACCCGTTGCTGGCGCCCATGGCGCCGCAGCGGACAGCCGCCGGGCACGGCCCGGCGCTACCGCCTCCCGCCAGGCGCGCCCCTGCCATCACGTTCCCCAATAGCCAAGTGAGCCCGCATGAGCGATAGCCCGCACCTCCCCGAAGCCTGCGACCTGCTCATCGAAGCCGGTTATGTCGTTCCGATCGAGCCGCATGCGGTGGTGCTGGAAGACCATGCCGTGGCCGTGCGTGGCAGCGAAATCGTTGCCATCCTGCCGCGTGCCGAGGCCCGCGCGCGCTTCCGTGCTGCGCAGGTGGTCAGCCGTCCCGACGCGGCGCTGATGCCGGGGCTGGTGAACGCGCACACGCACAATCCGATGACCCTGCTGCGTGGCGTGGCCGACGATCTGCCGTTGATGACCTGGCTGCAGCAGCACATCTGGCCGGTGGAAGCGGCGGTGATCGGGCCCGAATTCGTGGCCGACGGCACCACCCTGGCCATTGCCGAGATGCTGCGCGGCGGCACCACCTGTGCCAACGAAAACTATTTCTTCGGTGACGTGCAGGCCGCGGTCTACAAGAAGCACGGTTTCCGCGCGCTGGTGGGTGCGGTCATCATCGATTTCCCCACCGCCTGGGCCAAGACCGATGACGAATACTTCGCCAAGGCCGGTGAACTGCACGACCAGTGGCGCAGCGACCCGCTGATCGGCACCGCGTTCGCGCCGCATGCGCCGTACACGGTGAACGACGCCAATTTCGAGCGCGTGCGCATGCTGTCCGACCAGTTGGACATGCAGGTGCACCTGCACACCCATGAAACCGCGCAGGAAATCACCGATTCGATCAAGCTGCACGGCCAGCGTCCGCTGGCGCGGCTGGATCGCCTGGGCCTGGTCAACGACCGCCTGATCGCGGTGCACATGACCCAGCTGACCGATGCCGAAATCCACCTGTGCGCCGAACGTGGCGTCAGCGTGGTGCACTGCCCGGAATCGAACCTGAAGCTGGCGTCGGGCTTCTGCCCGGCCTGCGCCCTGCAGCGCGCCGGGGTGAACCTGGCGATCGGCACCGACGGCTGTGCCAGCAACAACGACCTGGACATGTTCAGCGAGAACCGCACCGCGGCCATCCTGGCCAAGGCCGTGGCCGACGATGCCACCGCGCTGGACGCGGCCACCACGCTGCGCGCCTCGACCCTGGGCGGCGCACGCGCGCTGGGCTTCGGCGAGCGCATCGGTTCGATCGAAGTCGGCAAGCAGGCCGACCTGGTCTGCGTCGACCTGTCCGCGCTGGAAACCCAGCCGCTGCACAACGTGCTGTCGCAGCTGGTGTACGCCACCGGCCGCCAGCAGGTCAGCGACGTCTGGATTGCCGGCAAGCCCAAGCTGGTGCAGCGCGAGCTGGTCGGCATGGACCTGCCCGGCATCATCGCCAATGCGCGCCAGTGGCGCGAGCGCATCCGCCATATCCGCGCCTGACCGACGGCGCCGCAAGGATTTCCCATGAACGCCCCGCACGCATCCTCCAATTTCGATCAGGCCGAGCTGGACAAGTTCGCCGCGCTCGCCAACCGCTGGTGGGACGCTGACGGCCCGCAGAAGCCGCTGCACGCGCTCAATCCGGTGCGCCTGAAGTACGTGACCGACCGCGTGCCGCTGCGCGGTGCGCGCGTGCTGGACATCGGCTGCGGTGGCGGCCTGCTGAGCGAGGCGCTGGCCCAGGCCGGCGCTGACGTGACGGCCATCGACCTGGCCCCGGAACTGGTGAAGGTGGCCCGCCTGCACGCGCTGGAAAGTGGCGCGAAGGTGGATTACCGGGTGCAGGCCGCCGAGGACCTGGCCGCCGAACAGCCCGGCAGCTTCGATGTGGTCACCTGCATGGAAATGCTTGAGCACGTGCCGGACCCGGGGGCGATCATCGAAGCCTGCAAGCGTCTGCTGAAGCCGGGCGGCCACCTGTTCCTGTCCACCATCAACCGCACGGCCGCCGCGTTTGCGGTGGCCATTGTCGGCGCCGAGTACGTGGCACGGCTGCTGCCCAAGGGCACCCACCACTACCAGGAATTCATCAAGCCGGCCGAGCTGGCCCGCTGGCTGCGCGAGGCGGATGTGCAGCTGGTGGATGTGAGTGGCATGGCCTACGAGCCGTGGCGCAACCATGCCCGGCTGAGCAGCCGCACCGACATCAACTACCTGGCCTACGCGGTCAAGCCTGAATGAGCAGCGCGTCGTTCCCGCGCGCGGTGCTGTTCGACCTGGACGGCACGCTGCTGGACAGTGCGCCGGACTTCGTCGCCACCTGCGATGCGATGCTGGCCGAACGCGGCCGTGCGCCGGTAGACCCGGCGCAGCTACGCCCGGTGGTGTCCAAGGGGTCGCGCGCCATGGTCGGCGCCGCCTTCCCGGATCTGGACGACGCCGCGCGCGACGCATTGATTCCCGAGTTCCTGCAGCGCTATGAGGCGCTGATCGGCCGGCACGCGGTGCTGTTCGACGGCGTGGCCGGCATGCTGGCCGCGCTGGATGCGGCGGGCACGGTGTGGGGCATCGTCACCAACAAGCCGGAATACCTGGCGCGCCTGGTCCTGCCGCAGCAGGGCTGGCAGCAGCGCTGCGCGGTGCTGGTGGGTGGCGATACGCTGGCCGAACGCAAGCCGCACCCGCTGCCGCTGCTGCATGCCGCGCACGCCATGGGCGTTGCCGCCGAAGACTGCGTGTACGTGGGCGACGACGAGCGCGACATCCTCGCCGCGCGTGCGGCAGCCATGCCGTCGGTGGCGGCGCTGTGGGGCTACCGCCTGCACAGCGACGATCCGCTGGCTTGGCAGGCCGACGTGCTGGTGGAAAACGCCGAACTTCTGCAACTGGCCAGTCTGTGGCCGACCCGGCCGGCAGCCCCGGTCCAGCCGTAAGGAACAATGTAGTGAGCAGTACCGCGCTGGAAAGCTTCCTCGACAAGTGGCGCAGCCGCTGGCCGGAATGGTCGGTGGCCGCACCGTTCGTGGCCGAGCCACAACGTGACCTGGCCGTGGCGTGGTTCGCGCTGCTGCAGGAATTCGATGACATGCTCAACACCAGTGGCGACCCGCTGCCGGCCGACGCCAAGCTGGCGTGGTGGGGCGAAGAGCTGCGCAGCTGGGCCGGGCAGCGCTCGCGCCATCCGCTGGGGCGCCTGCTGGAGCCGGTGCGCGCGCCGTGGGCACAGTTGGCCGAGGCCCTGCCGGACCTGGTCGAGGCACGCACGGTCGCGCTGGACGCCGCCGGCGCCGAGCGCGCGCTGGCCCAGTACGCTGAAGCAGTGGCGGCGGTGGAGGCCGTGCTGTTCAACGACACCCCGCGCAAGGGCGCTGGCCGTGCCGTGCAGCTGCAGACCCTGGCCCAGCGCCTGCAGGACGCTGGCGTGGCCGGTGTGCCGCGCAGCCTGCTGGACGAGGACGCCAGCACGGCCAGCCAGCGCTGGGCGCAGCATCTGCTGAAGGGGTGGGGCACCCGTGTGCCAGGCCCGCGCCCGCGCCGTATCTGGTCCAGCCTGGCCCGCGCCCGCGTGGCCGCGCAGGCCGCAGGCAAGCCGATTGAAGCCACCCCGGTACGCACGCTGCTGCGCGTGTGGTGGGCCGCACGCGGCTGATCGCTGCTGGTGGGTGCGGACCGTGGTCCGCACGCTCTACGGGATCGTGCCGAATCGCATGGCGGTAGATCCACGCCATGCGTGGATGAATGCCCGGTTCGCGCGCGCTGCTGGATTGTGCCGACCAAGGTCGGCACCTACCAAATCGCATTGCAGTAGATCCACGCCATGCGTGGATGAATGCCCGGTCCGCGCGCGCTGCGGGATCGTGCCGACCAAGGCCGGCACCTACCAAGGCACATTGCGGTAGATCCACGCCATGCGTGGATGAATGCCCGGTCCGCGCGCGCTGCGAGATCGTGCCGACCAAGGCCGGCACCTACCAAGGCGCATTGCGGTAGATCCACGCCATGCGTGGATGAATGCCCGGTCCGCGCGCGCTGCGGGATCGTGCCGACCAAGGTCGGCACCTACCAAATCACATTGCGGTAGATCCACGCCATGCGTGGATGAATGCCCGGTCCGCGCGCGCTATTTGCGTTCCAGCACCAGCAGCGGGTCGATGCGGGTATCGAACCAGTTCATGCCCCAGTGCAGGTGCGGGCCGGTGGCGCGGCCAGTAGCGCCGACGGCGGCAATCACCTGGCCCTGCTCGACACGATCGCCCACCTTCACGTCGATGCGTGACAGGTGCAGGAAGTTCGAGCTGATGCCGTAGCCATGGTCGATCAGCAACGTGCCGCCGGTCAGGTACAGATCCGGGCCGGCGAAGGTGACCACGCCGGCGGCCGGTGCCTTCACCGGGGTGCCGGTGGGTACCGCGATATCCATGCCGGAATGGCCTGCACCGGGCTGGCCGTTGTACACGCGCGCATTGCCGAAGCGGCCGCTGATGCGGCCCTGCACCGGCCAGATGAAGGTCTGGGTGAAATCGGTGCGGTTGTCATCGCGGGCGCGCGCTGCGGTCACCTGCGCCTGTTCGCGCTTGATGCGCTCGGCAATCGCCGGTGGCGGATTGACCGTCTTCGGCGGCACGCCGTTCACGCGCTCGGTCGGCCAGTCGCGCGGGGTCACCGAAATCGTGGCCGTCTCGCTGCCGCCATCCGGGCGCTGCACCTGCACCTGCAGTGGGCCTTTCTCGTCGCGGCCGATGCCGAACACCACGCTGCCGTAGTTGCTCACGCGCAGGTCGCGGCCGGCGTAGCGCACGCGGCTGCCAGCCGGCACCTTGCCGATCACCATGGCACCCTGCGAAGCGCTGGGCGGGAACACCACGCGGCTGTCGATCAGGCTGCCGATGCCATCCTGCGCCTGTGCCGGCGGTGCGTTGAGCAGGGGCGCGGCCAACAGCAGCGCCCCCAACAGAAGTGCCGGACGCATCATCGGTCGTAGGTCATGCGCTGGCCGGCCGGTTCGCCCACCAGTTTGCTGCCGTCCCACACCAGCTGGCCGTTCACCCAGGTCGAGGCCACGCGCGAGCGGAAGGTGGTGCCTTCGAACGGCGACCAGCCGCACTTGGACAGCACGTCCTCGCGCTTGACGGTGAACGGCACGTCTTCCACCAGCACCAGGTCGGCGAAGTAGCCTTCGCGCAGGAAGCCGCGCTCTTCCACGTCGAACAGCTGCGCCGGGGCGTGGGCGAACTTCTGCACCACCTGCTCGCGGGTCAGCTTGCCTTCGTGCACGCGCTCCAGCGCGGCCACCAGGGCGTACTGCACCAGCGGCAGGCCCGACGGCGCCTGCGCATAGGGCTTCTGCTTCTCTTCCCAGGTATGCGGGGCGTGGTCGGTGGCCAGCACGTCCAGCACATCGTCAGCCAGCGCGGCGGTGATCGCCTCGCGGTCGGACACTTCCTTGATGGCCGGGTTGCACTTGATCAGGTTGCCCTTGGTCGCGTAATCCGGGCGCGCGAAGTGCAGGAAGTGCACGCAGGTTTCGGCGGTGATCTGCTTGCGGCTGCCGTCGGCGCGGATCAGCGGGCCCTTCTCGAACAGCGCCAGTTCGTCGGCGGTGGAAATGTGCAGCACGTGCAGGCGGGTGCCGTGCTTGCGTGCCAGCGACATGGCCAGGCGGGTCGATTTGATGCAGGCCTCGCGCGAGCGGATGTCCGGGTGCATGTCCGGGGTCAGCGCATCGCCGTACTTTTCCTGGAATGCCTTCAGGTTGGCATCGATCATCGGCGTGTCTTCGCAGTGCGTGATGATCGGGGTCGGGCATTCGCGGAAGATCGCATCCAGCGTGTCCGGGTCGTCCACCAGCATGTTGCCGGTGGACGCGCCCATGAACACCTTCACGCCCGGCGCCTTCTTCGGGTCCAGTGCGCGGATCGCTTCCAGATTGTCATTGCTGGCGCCGTGGTAGAAACCATAGTTGGCCCAGGCGCGGCCGCGGGCCAGTTCGTACTTGGCCTCCAGGATGGTCGAATCCAGCGTGGGCGGGTTGGTGTTGGGCATGTCCATGAAGCTGGTCAGGCCGCCGGCCACGGCCGCCGCCGATTCGCTGGCGATGTCGCCCTTGTGGGTCAGGCCCGGTTCGCGGAAATGCACCTGGTCGTCGATCATGCCGGGCAGCAGCCACCGCCCCGCCGCGTCCACCACCTGTTCGCCGTCGCGCGGGGCCAGCCCGCTGCCGATCTGCGCGATGCGGCCGTTCTCGATGCGCAGGTCGCCGTCGAAGGTGCGGCCTTCGTTGACCATGCGGGCATTGGTGATGAGGGTGGAGGACATGTCAGTGTTTTCCTGTGCAACGGCAAGAAGGGGCGTGGGAAGACTCGGGCACTGGATCGAAGCCGCCGGGATGGAAGGGATGGCAGCGGCCCAGCCGGCGCGCGGCCAGCCAGCTGCCGCGCAGCGGGCCGTGGCGGCCGATGGCCTCCATCGCGTATTCAGAACAACTGGGCACGAAACGGCAGCGCGGCCCCAGCAGGGGGCTGATGAAGCGCTTGTAGAAGCGCAGCAGGGCGATGAGCAGGCGCGAGATCACCCAGTCATCTTATGCCAGTTGGCATGAAGGCCGCATTTGTGCAGGATGGGCCGTTGGTCGCATGTCGCCGATGGCCTGCGACCGGTGCTGGCACCCTTGCAGGTGCCGGCCAGGTTCCGCACCGCGCAGGGCGGCCAGGTTGTTCGGACCGCCACGTTGGGCCCGCTGGCTCCAGGACTGAATGGAGCAGGCCCCCAAGGTTGCTGCTGCCGGTCGGGTAGGCTATAAAGGCCCGCTTTCCCGGGCCCCGGGGAATCCAAGGAAGAGCGTTTCGTGGCTGCTAAAAAAACTGCAAAGAAGGCCGTCAAGGCCGCCAAGAAAACCGCCAAGCCTGTTGTGAAGAAGTTGGCGGCCAAGCCCGTTGCCCCGAAGTCGGCCAGCAAGCCGGCAGCGAAGGCGGCGTCATCGCAACCGGCGGCCAGGAAGGCCACCGCAAAGAAGACCCCGGCCAAGGCCGCCAAACCCGCCGTGGCCAAGAAGGCAGCGCCGGTGAAGGCCAAGCCTGCGGCCGCGGCGAAGAAGGCCCCGGTGGCGAAGAAGACCGCTGCCAAGGCTGCTCCGGTGAAGAAGGCTGCCGCCAAGCCGGCGCCCAAACCGGTTGCCAGGAAGGCCGCGCCCAAGCCGGCACCGAAGCCGGTGACCAGCAAGGGCGCTGCCAAGCCCGCCGCGAAGAAAGCGGCTGCCGCTAAACCGGCGCCCGCACCTGCCGTTGTAAAGAAGGCCGCAAAGAATGTTGCCAAGCCGGCTGCAAAGCCGGCCCCGGCCCCCGTAGTGAAGTCCGCACCGAAGCCTGCCGCAAAGCCTGCTCCGGCCAAGCCTGTCCCGGCCAAGACCGCCCCCGTGGTTGCTGCCCCTCCGGCCCCCAAGCCGGCTGCGGCCGCCGCCCCGGTTGCTTCGAAGGCCCCGCAATCCAAGAATCCCGTGCCCGTTTCGAAATCGCCTGCCAAGACCGCCGTGAAATCCGCCGTGAATCCTGATACCGCTCCGAAGACCGTGTCGCGCCCCGTCGGCAAGGTTGCCGTGGCTGTGACCGCCCGTTCGGCGGCGCCGGCCCCGCGCAGCAAGTACAAGGTCATCGAATACAAGACCGACGAGGCCACTGGCCGCCCGATCCTGCCGGCTGGCTACAAGCCGTCCTCGGAAGAGGAATACATGAGCTCGCTGCAGCAGGAATACTTCCGTCAGCGCCTGCAGAACTGGCGTGGTGACCTGGTGGAAGAGTCCAAGCAGACCATCGAAAACCTGCGTGAGGAAGTGCGTGACATCGGCGACGAAGCCGAGCGTGCGACCCGCGAGACCGAGAACTCGCTGGAACTGCGTACCCGTGACCGCTACCGCAAGCTGATCGGCAAGATCGACAGCACCCTCAAGCGCCTGGAAGCAGGTGACTACGGCTACTGCGTGGACACTGGTGAAGAAATCGGCCTGGAGCGCCTGGAAGCGCGCCTGACCGCCGAGCGCACCATCGACGCCCAGGAGCGTTGGGAGCACCTGCAGAAGCAGCAGGGCGACTGATTCCAGAGCATTGTGGGGTCATGCGAAAAACCCGGCCTTGGCCGGGTTTTTTGTTGGGTGGTCGCCGGATCCGGAAACATTCATCCACGCATGGCGTGGATCTGCCGGGCGCCGCCGCGGACGTTATTGCAGGTCGCGCAGATTCAACTTCCGCAGCGTCGGGTTCTTCCAGGCGGTGATGCCGGCCACGCCCAGCACCGCGCAGCCGCCCAGCACCACCGCTGGCACCAGGCCCAGCAGCTTGGCCATCGTGCCGGCGTAGAACGCGCCCAGTTCGTTGGACGAGCTGATGAAGATGCCATTGATGGAAGACACCCGCCCGCGCATTTCCTCGGGCGTGGCCAGCTGCAGGATGGTCGAGCGCACCACCACAGACACGCCATCGAACGCCCCGTAGAACAGCAGGATCAGCGCCGACAGCCAGAAGTGCTGGGACAGGCCGAAGCTGACCACGCACAGGCCGAACCCGGCCACGGCGAACAGCAGCACGCGCCCGGCGTTCTTCTGCAGCGGGTGGCGGGCCAGCCACAGGCCCACCGCAATCGAACCCAACGCCGGCGCCGCGCGCAGGATGCCCAGCCCTTCCGGGCCATGGTGCAGGATCTCCTGCAGGAAGGCCGGCAGCATCGCCACCACGCCGCCCAGCAGCACCGAGAACATGTCCAGCGCCATCGCGCCGACCATGATGCGGTTGCCGACCACGAAGCGCGCACCTTCGGCGATGCTCTTGAAGATCGGCGCGGCCGGGCCGTCATGCACCGGTTCGCTCACTTTCAGCGTGGCCAGGCAGCCCAGCGCGACCAGCGCGAAGCCGGTGGCCACCGCGTAGGAGAGCCCCTTGCCGCCCCAGCCAACCAGGATGCCGCCCAGCGCCGGGCCCACCACCATGCCCGACTGGAACACCACGCTGCCCAGCCCGGCGCCGCGCGCGAACTGCTCACGGGCCAGCACGCGGGCGAACAGGGCGTTGTAGATGGGTGACAGGAAGGCACGCACCATGCCGGTCAGGGCGATGGCCGCATAGATCGGCCAGACCCCGTGGAACGGCAGCCAGCCCTTTGCCACGCAGGTCAGCACGATGGCCGTGGCCACCAGCCCGGCGCAGGCAACCATGCCCAGCCGGCGCCGCGGCAGGTGGTCCACCAGGTAGCCGGCAAACGGCGCCACGCAGAAGAACGGCAGCACCTCGGCCAGGCCGACCAGGCCCAGCGAGAACGGATTGCGGGTGACTTCGTAGATGTGCCAGCCGACGGTGACGGCCACCACCTGGTAGGACAGCATGGCGAAGATGCGGTAGGCCAGCAGCTTGGCAAAGCCGGGCCGGCCCAGCAGGGCCAGCGCGCCTTCCTCTCCAGTGGCGGCGGCGTTCACGGCTGTTCGCGCTGCAGCTGGGCCTGCGCGGTCTCGCGGATGAAGGCCAGCATCGCGGCCACGCCATTACTGCGGGTGGGCGAGAGGTGGCGGGCCAGGCCGATGTCCTGGATGTAGCTGGGTTCGGTGGCCAGGATTTCCTGGGCCGAGCGGCCCGAGTACACGCGCAGGGCCAGGAAGATCAGGCCCGAGACGATGGCCGAATCGCTGATGGCGTGGAAGCGCAGCGACTGCGCGTTGCC
Source organism: Stenotrophomonas sp. YAU14A_MKIMI4_1 (assembly GCF_003086855.1). Taxonomy (NCBI): domain Bacteria; kingdom Pseudomonadati; phylum Pseudomonadota; class Gammaproteobacteria; order Lysobacterales; family Lysobacteraceae; genus Stenotrophomonas; species Stenotrophomonas sp. YAU14A_MKIMI4_1. Next base: position 2,878,494 of record NZ_CP025998.1, on the reverse strand, counting down.
TTCCGGCACGATCCACACCATCGACTGGCAGCCCAGCAGGCGGTGCTCTTCGGTCTTCCACTCTTCCGGGAAGGTCGGCAGCTTGCGGCCCAGATCGATCAGGTACTGGTAGCGTTCGGACCAGTCGCCAAAGAAGGCGAATTCTTCGGCAATGGCGCTCTGCGCCTCGGCGGCGGTGGGTTCAAGCGGGAACGGGGAGTCGGTCACAACGGTCTCTGCAGTGGGGGCGTGGCCGGGGGCGCCGGCCACGGGGCAGGGCGGTCAGGCGCGCTTGCGCACCCAGCGCACGCCCTGCGGGGTGTCTTCCAGCACGATGCCCTCGGCGGCCAGCTGGTCGCGGATGGCGTCGGAGCGGGCGAAATCGCGGGCCTGCTTGGCCGCGGCACGTTCGTCGATCAGGCCCTGGATGCGCGCATCGTCGTCGCCTTCGCTGGCGGCGGTGCCGAACCACTGCGCCGGGTCGGCCTGCAGCAGGCCCAGCGCCAGGCCGGCGCCGAGCAGCTCGCTCTTCAGGCGCGCGCGCTCGGTCGGGTCGGTGGCACGGCGGGCCTCGCCGGCAATGCGGGCGACCTCGGCCAGCGCCTGTGGGGTGTTCAGGTCATCGTCCAGGGTGGCTTCCACCGACGCCGGAATGACGGCCGCAGCATCCACGTCCACCAGGTCGCGCAGGGTGCCGTACAGGCGGTCCAGGGTGCGCGCGGACTGTTCGATGAGTGCATCGGACCAGTCCAGCGGCTGCCGGTAATGGGCCGACAGCAGGGCCAGGCGCAGCGCTTCGGGCGGGTGCTGGCGTACCAGGTCGTGCACGCGCTCGATGTTGCCCAGCGACTTGCTCATCTTGGCGCCGCCGAAGTTGAGCATGCCGTTGTGCAGCCAGAAGCGGGCGAAGACCTTGCCACCGTGCGCGCATTCGCTCTGCGCGATCTCGTTCTCGTGGTGCGGGAACTGCAGGTCCACGCCGCCGGCGTGGATGTCGATGGTCTCGCCCAGGTGGGCGGCGGCCATCGCCGAGCATTCGATGTGCCAGCCCGGGCGGCCGCGGCCCCACGGCGATTCCCAGCCGGGCAGGTCGTCGCTGGACGGCTTCCACAGCACGAAATCGCCGGCGTCGCGCTTGTACGGGGCCACTTCCACGCGGGCGCCGGCCAGCATTTCTTCCGGGTCGCGGCGCGAAAGCTTGCCGTAGCCATCGAAGCTGGCCACTGCGAACAGCACGTGGCCCTCGGCGGCGTAGGCATGGCCGTTGTCGATCAGCTGCTCGATCATGGTGATGATCTGCGGCATGTGCGCGGTTACTTCCGGCTCGATGTCCGGCGGCACCACGCCCAGCGCGGCCATGTCTTCACGGTAGGCGGCGGCGAACTTGTCGGTGATGGTGCTGATCGGCACGCCCTGCTCGCGCGCGGCGGTGTTGATCTTGTCGTCCACGTCGGTGATGTTGCGGGCGTAGCGCAGCGCGCCGAAGCGGCGCCGCAGCAGGTCGGCCAGCACCCCAAACACCACCGGGCCACGGGCGTTGCCGATATGCACGTAGTTGTAGACCGTGGGGCCGCACACATACAGGGTCGGACAGGCCGGATCGATCGGGGTGAACGGTTCGAGCTGGCGAGTCAGGTTGTTGTGCAGGCGCAGGGTCATGGGGATCGGGGTGGGGGACAAGCCTGTGATTTTAGAACGTGTCGGGGCCCTTTGGGGGCGCCGGAGCCCACTGGCGGGTGGGGTGGGGTGGGCAGGAGCGGCGCGGACGGGTAATGTTCAGCCCCTTGCGGTCGTCACTGCCTACACTATTGCCGTGTCCTTCCTTCCGTCGCCAATGAAAACCACCGCGTTGCTGACCCTGGCCTGCCTGTCGGCGGCGCCGTTCGTGGTCCGGGCCCAGGAGGCCGAGCCGCGCAACCGGGTGGTGATCGTGGAGAACGTGAAGTTCGACTACGCCCAGGTGCTGAACGTCGAGCCGGTGTTCCAGACCCTGCGCGCCACCCGCACCGAAGAGCACTGCGAGCCGGTGTCCACCCGCACCCTGGCCCCGGTGAACGTGACCGGCGAGGAGCCGGTGGAGGACAAGGGCAGGATCGGCCGCTTCTGGGATTCGGTGCGCTCGATGTTCAAGCGCAGCGACGAGGAGGCCGCCCAGGAGGTGGCCGCCGAGAATCCGGCCCCGGCCCCGGCCAACAATGGCCCCATGCTGACCCGCGACTGCCGCATCGTGCCGGTGGGCCGTGAATTCCGCCGCCCCATCGCCTACGACGTGGATTACGTCTATAAGGGCACCAAGTACCGCTCGCGGCTGCCGGAAGACCCCGGCAACCGGCTGAAGATCCGGGTGTCGATCACCCCGTGGGTGGGTGCCGACCAGACCGCTGGCGCTTCCCCCTGATTCTGCGACGCCTGCCCCTTGCGCAGGCCCCCCGCCCATGCAAAGATGTTCGGCCATGAAGCTCACCGACTTCCAGCACGACAGCAGCGCCGCCCGCCAGGCCACTGGCATGACGTCGCGTGCCCGTCGACCGGAACCCCACATTTCCGCTGGGTAACCGGAGCTTTCTGCTGTTCGTCCGAAAAAAACCCAGCCCGCCGGCTGGGTTTTTTCGTTTCCGCGTCCTGAAAGCTTCATCTGCAACCATTTCGCACCACCCTGTTTGCCGGTTTTCCCTTCCACCGCGCCGCAGCCCGGCGCCGCCACGCAAGGAAAGATGATGTCCCCCAAGCACTTCCTGAACACCCAGGACTGGAGCCGCAGCGAGCTTGACGCCCTGCTGACCCAGGCCGAGCTGTTCAAGCGCAACAAGATCGGCGACCAGCTCAAGGGCAAGTCGATCGCGCTGGTGTTCTTCAACCCGTCCATGCGCACCCGTACCAGCTTCGAACTGGGCGCCTTCCAGCTCGGTGCCCACGCGGTGGTGCTGCAGCCGGGCAAGGATGCGTGGCCGATCGAGTTCAACCTCGGCACGGTGATGGATGGCGATACCGAAGAGCACATCGCCGAAGTGGCCAAGGTGCTGGGCCGTTACTGCGACATCATCGCCGTGCGCGCGTTCCCCAAGTTCGTGGACTGGGCCTACGACCGCCAGGACATCGTCCTCAACAGCTTCGCCAAGTACTCCCCGGTGCCGGTCATCAACATGGAGACCATCACCCACCCGTGCCAGGAGCTGGCCCACATCATGGCCCTGCAGGAACACTTCGGTACGCAGGACCTGCGTGGCAAGAAGTACGTGCTGACCTGGACCTACCACCCCAAGCCGCTGAACACCGCGGTGGCCAATTCGGCGCTGACCATCGCCACCCGCATGGGCATGGACGTGACCCTGCTGTGCCCGACCGCCGATTACATCCTGGACGACCGCTACATGGGCTGGGCCGAGCAGAACGTGGCCGAGAGCGGCGGTTCGCTGAAGATCAGCCATGACATCGACAGCGCCTACGCCGGTGCCGACGTAGTGTACGCCAAGAGCTGGGGCGCGCTGCCGTTCTTCGGCAACTGGGAGCCGGAAAAGCCGATCCGCGACCAGTACAAGCACTTCATCGTCGACGAACGCAAGATGGCGCTGACCAACAACGGTGTGTTCAGCCACTGCCTGCCGCTGCGCCGCAACGTGAAGGCCACCGACGGCGTGATGGATTCGCCGCAGTGCATCGCCATCAACGAAGCCGAGAACCGCCTGCACGTGCAGAAGGCGATCATGGCCGCCGTTGCCGGGCGCTGATTTTTTTCCGATTCAATCATTTCCGCCGGGCACGGCCCGGCGCTACCAGGACATACCCTCCCCATGAGCAACAAAGACGTCGTTCTCGCCTTCTCCGGCGGCCTGGATACCAGCTTCTGCGTGCCCTACCTGCAGGAGCGCGGCTACAACGTGCACACCGTGTTCGCCGATACCGGCGGCGTGGATGATGAAGAGCGCGATTTCATCGAAAAGCGCGCCGCCGAACTGGGCGTCACCAGCCACGTGACCGTCAACGGTGGCCCGGCCATCTGGGAAGGCTTCGTCAAGCCGTTCGTGTGGGCCGGCGAAGGCTATCAGGGCCAGTACCCGCTGCTGGTGTCCGACCGCTACCTGATCGTCGATGCCGCGCTGAAGCGTGCCGCCGAACTGGGCACCAACATCATCGCCCACGGCTGCACCGGCATGGGCAACGACCAGGTCCGCTTCGACCTGGCCGTGAAGGCCCTGGGTGACTACCAGATCATCGCGCCGATCCGCGAGATCCAGAAAGAACACACCCAGACCCGCGCCTATGAGCAGAAGTACCTGGAAGAGCGCGGCTTCGGCGTGCGCGCCAAGCAGCAGGCCTACACCATCAACGAGAACCTGCTGGGCGTGACCATGTCCGGCGGCGAGATCGACCGTTGGGAAGCACCGGGCGAAGGCGCCCGCGGCTGGTGCTCGCCGCGCAGCGAGTGGCCGGAACAGGCGCTGACCGTCACCCTGAAGTTCGTGGAAGGCGAAGCCGTTGAACTGAACGGCAAGGCCCTGCCGGGCGACCAGATCCTGGCCCAGCTGAACAAGCTGTTCGCCCCCTATGGGGTCGGCCGTGGCGTCTACACCGGTGACACCGTGATCGGCCTGAAGGGCCGCATCGTGTTCGAAGCACCGGGCCTGGTTTCGCTGCTGGCCGCGCACCGCGCGCTGGAAGATGCGGTGCTGACCAAGCAGCAGAACCGCTTCAAGCCGGACGTGGCGCGCAAGTGGGTGGAGCTGGTGTACGAAGGCTTCTACCACGACCCGCTGAAGACCGACATCGAAGCGTTCCTGAAGTCCTCGCAGGCCAAGGTGAACGGCGAAGTGGTGCTGGAAACCCGTGGCGGCCGCGTCGACGCGGTGGCGGTGAAGTCGCCGCACCTGCTCAACACCAAGGGTGCCACCTACGCGCAGTCGGCCGACTGGGGCGTGGAAGAGGCCGAAGGCTTCATCAAGCTCTTTGGCATGAGCTCGACCCTGTATGCGCAGGTCAACCGCGGCTAAGCCGCGATCGATGCGCACGTGCGCCCTTCACTGCGAAGGGCGCGCGGCACCAGACGCGATTCGGTAGCGCCGGGCCATGCCCGGCGGAATTCCACAGGAACTGTTGATTCATGCTTGAACAGACGCTCGACCACCTGCAGGCCCTGGTGTCCTTCGACACCCGCAACCCGCCGCGTGCCATCACCACCGGCGGCATCTTCGATTACCTGCGCGACCATCTGCCCGGCTTCAACGTCGAGGTGATCGACCACGGTGCCGGTGCGGTCAGCCTGTACGCGGTGCGCGGTACGCCGAAGTACCTGTTCAACGTGCACCTGGATACCGTGCCCGATTCGCCGCACTGGACTGCCGATCCGCACGTGATGCGCCGCCTGGACGACCGCGTGGTCGGCCTTGGCGTGTGCGATATCAAGGGCGCGGCGGCGGCACTGGTGGCCGCGGCCAACGCCAGCGATGGCGATGCGGCGTTCCTGTTCTCCAGTGACGAAGAAGCCAACGATCCGCGCTGCATCGCCGCGTTCCTGGCCCGTGGCCTGCCTTACGAGGCGGTGCTGGTGGCCGAACCGACCATGAGCGAGGCGGTGCTGGCGCACCGTGGCATCAGCTCGGTGCTGATGCAGTTCTCCGGCCGCGCCGGCCATGCCTCGGGCAAGCAGGATGCCGCCGCCAGTGCGCTGCACCAGGCCATGCGCTGGGGCAACCGCGCGCTGGACCACGTGGAATCGCTGGCCTCGGCGCGCTTCGGCGGCCTGACCGGCCTGCGCTTCAACATCGGCCGCGTGGAAGGGGGCATCAAGGCCAACATGATCGCGCCCGCCGCCGAGGTGCGCTTCGGTTTCCGCCCGCTGCCGTCGATGGACATCGATGCGCTGCTGGCCACCTTCGCCGGTTTCGCCGAGCCGGAAGCGGCGGTGTTCACCGAAACCTTCCGTGGCCCCAGCCTGCCGGCCGGTGACATTGCCGAAGCCGAGCACCGCCGCCTGCTGGCGCGCGACGTGGCCGATGCGCTGGACCTGCCGATCGGCAACGCAGTGGATTTCTGGACCGAAGCCTCGCTGTTCTCCGCCGGTGGCTACACCACGCTGGTGTTCGGCCCGGGCGACATCGCCCAGGCGCATACCGCCGATGAGTTCGTGACGCTGGACCAGCTGCAGCGCTATACCGACGCCGTGCACCGCATCATCGCCGCCGGCGCCTGATTCCTCCTTTCCGACGAAACCGAAATGTCTCCTGCCCTCCAGCCCCACCGCCAGACCCGCCAGACCATCGTGCGCCTGCTTTCCAGCATGGCCAGCGCGAAGGAGATCAGCCAGTACCTCAAGCGCTTTTCGCAGCTGGATGCCAAGCGCTTCGCTGTGGTGAAGGTTGGCGGTGCCGTGCTGCGCGACGACCTTGAAGCGCTGACCTCCTCGCTGTCCTTCCTGCAGGAAGTGGGCCTGACCCCGATCGTGCTGCACGGCGCCGGCCCGCAGCTGGATGCGGAACTGTCCGCGGCCGGCATCGAGAAGCAGACCGTCAACGGCCTGCGCGTGACCTCGCCGGAAGCCCTGGCCATCGTGCGCCGGGTGTTCCAGCAGTCCAACCTGCGCCTGGTCGAAGCGCTGCAGCAGAACGGTGCGCGTGCCACGTCCATTACCGGCGGCGTGTTCGAAGCCGAGTACCTGGACCTGGACACCTACGGTCTGGTGGGCGAAGTGAAGAAGGTGAACCTGGCGCCGATCGAAGCCAGCCTGCGCGCCGGCTCCATTCCGGTCATCACCAGCCTGGGTGAAACCGCCGGTGGGCAAATCCTGAACGTCAACGCCGACTTCGCCGCCAACGAGCTGGTGCAGGAACTGCAGCCCTACAAGATCATTTTCCTGACCGGCACCGGCGGCCTGCTGGACGAGCAGGGCACGGTGATCGATTCGATCAACCTGTCCACCGAGTACGACCACTTGATCGCGCAGCCGTGGATCCACGGCGGCATGAAGGTGAAGATCGAACAGATCAAGGACCTGCTGGATCGCCTGCCGCTGGAATCGTCGGTGTCGATCACCCGTCCGGCCGACCTGGCCAAGGAACTGTTCACCCACAAGGGTTCGGGCACGCTGGTGCGCAAGGGCGAAAAAGTGCTGCGCGCCACCGAATGGAGCGAGCTGGACCTGCCGCGGCTGAAGGGGCTGATCGAATCCAGCTTCGGCCGCACCCTGGTGCCCGATTACTTCCAGAAGACCCGCCTGCTGCGCGCATACGTGAGCGAGAACTACCGCACCGCGGTCATCCTCACCGACGAGGCCGAGGGCGTGTACCTGGACAAGTTCGCGGTGCTGGACGATGCGCAGGGCGAGGGCCTGGGTCGGGCGGTGTGGAACGTGATGCTGGACGAAACCCCGCAGCTGTTCTGGCGCTCGCGCCATGGCAACCCGATCAACCACTTCTATTACGCCGAATCCGATGGCTGCTACAAGCAGGACCAGTGGAAGGTGTTCTGGTTCGGCGCCGATGGCATCGACCGCATCAAGACCTATGTCGACCACTGCGCCCAGCGCACGCCGAGCCTGCAGGGCTGAGCCATGATGCCTGCCGATGCCTGGAACAGCGTTCCCACCCTGCGCGGCCAGCACGTACTGCTGGAACCGTTGCAGTGTGCGCACGTGCCTGGCCTGGCCGCGGCTTTGGAAGGCAGCGGCCTGGACCAGCTCTGGTACACCCAGGTGCCTTCGCCGCGGCAGGCAGGGCACTACGTGCAGGCCGCGCTGGATGCACAGGCCGAAGGCAAGGTGCTGCCGTTCGTGATCCGTGATGCGGCCGGCGCCATCGTCGGCAGCACCCGCTTCTATGGGCTGGAAGCGGACGTTCCCAGACTCAGCCTGGGGTACACCTGGTATGCACCGCGCGTGCAGCGCACCGGGGTGAACACCGAGGCCAAGCTGCTGTTGCTGCAGCACGCCTTCGAGGTGATGGGCTGCATCAGCGTGGTGCTGGAAACCAGCTGGTTCAACCATGCCTCGCGCGCCGCCATCGCCCGCCTGGGTGCCAAGCAGGACGGCGTGCTGCGCAACCACAAGCGGCATGCCGACGGCACGCCGCGTGACACTGTCATCTTTTCCATCATCGACGCGGAATGGCAGGGCGTGAAGCGCCACCTGCAGCACCGCCTGGACCAACACGCATGAACGATTCGACTTTCACCCTGGGCATTGTCGGTGCCCGTGGCCATACCGGCGCCGAGCTGATCAAGCTGGTGGCCGCCCACCCGCGCTTGAAGCTGGCCTTCGTGTCTTCGCGCGAGCGTGCCGGCCAGCGCCTGGCCGACCACCATCCGGAAGTGCAGGGCGACCTGCAGTACGAAAACCTGGATGCCGATGCCGTGGCCGCCAAGGGCGTGGATGCGGTGATCCTGGCCCTGCCCAATGGCCTGGCCGCCCCGTTCGTGGCCGCGCTGGACGCCGCCAGGCCTGACACGGTGATCGTCGATCTGTCGGCCGATTACCGCTTCGACAACGGCTGGTACTACGGCCTGCCCGAGCTCACCCGCAGCCGTTACAGCGGCCAGAAGCACATCAGCAACCCGGGCTGCTACGCCACCGCGATGCAGCTGGCCGTGCACCCGCTGCTGGACCTGCTGGCCGGCCCGCCGCAGTGCTTCGGTGTGTCCGGCTACTCCGGCGCCGGCACCACGCCGTCGGACAAGAACAACGTCGAGCTGCTGGCCGACAACCTGATGCCGTACGCGCTGACCAACCACGTGCACGAGCGCGAGGTGTCGGTGCAGCTGGGCGTGGCCGTGGAGTTCATGCCGCACGTGGCGCCGCACTTCCGTGGCATCACCCTGACCGCGAACCTGTGGTTGAACCAGGTGCAGACCCGCGAGCAGATCGTCGCGCGTTTCCAGCAGGCCTACGCCGGCGAACCGCTGGTGGAGGTGGTGGACGAAGCACCGTGGGTCAGCCGCATTGCCGGCCGCCACGGCGCCCAGATCGGTGGTTTCACCCTGGCACCCGGTGGCAAGCGGGTGGTGGTGGTGGCCACCCTGGACAACCTGCTGAAGGGTGCGGCCACCCAGGCCATGCAGAACCTCAACCTTGCGCTGGGCATCGACGAACTGACGTCGATCCCGCACTGAACACGTATTACGGAGCCCCCCCATGGCAGACCTTCTTTGGCAGAAGCCGGGCGTCGCGGTAGACGCACAGATCCAGACCTTCCTCGCCGGCGATGACGTGATCCTCGACCGTGAGTTCTTCCTGCACGATATCGCCGCCAGCGCCGCGCACGCCGAAGGCCTGCAGCACATCGGCATCCTCAGTGCCGACGAACTGGCCGGCCTGCTGCGTGAACTGGACCTGCTGGCGCAGGACTTCCGCGCTGGCCGTTTCGTGCTGGACACCCAGTACGAAGACGGGCATTCGGCCATCGAAGCGCGCCTGACCGAACGCCTGGGCGATGCCGGGCGCAAGATCCACACCGGGCGCAGCCGCAATGACCAGATCCTGGTGGCCACCCGCCTGTGGCTGAAGGAAAAGCTGCAGCGCGTGGCCCATCTGAGCGCCGAAGTGGCCAAGGTGGCGCTGGACCGCGCGCAGGCCGAGAAGGACCTGCCGATTCCCGGCTACACCCACATCCAGCGTGCCGTGGTGTCTTCGGCGGGCATGTGGTGGGCCGGTTGGGCCGAAGCCTTCATCGACAACGCGGTGCGCGCGCGCGACACCCACGCTCTGGTGGATGCCAACCCGCTGGGCACCGCCGCCGGCTATGGCGTGAACCTGCCGCTGGACCGCGAACACACCACCGCTGCGCTGGGCTTTGCGCGCATGCAGGTGTCGCCGATCTACGCACAGCTGTCGCGTGGCAAGTTCGAACTGGCCGCGCTGGAAGCGCTGGGTGGCGCCACGCTGGACCTGCGTCGCATCGCCTGGGATCTTTCCCTGTTCACCAGTGCCGAATTCGGTTTCGTCGCACTGCCGGCGCAGTACACCACCGGCAGTTCGATCATGCCGAACAAGCGCAACCCGGACGTGATCGAATTGATGCGCGCCACCCACGCCAGCGTGGCCGCGGCGCGTACCGAGATCGAGCAGCTGCTGTCGCTGCCGTCGGGCTACCACCGCGACCTGCAGTCGTCCAAGGGCGCCATCTTCCACGGCTTCGGTCGCGGCCTGGCCGCGCTGGAACTGCTGCCGGCGCTGCTGGCCAACCTGGAGTGGCGCGACGACAAGCTGCGCGCAGCCATCGATTCGGGCATGTATGCCACCGACGTTGCGGTGGAAGCGGCCGTGGCCGGCGTGCCGTTCCGCGAGGCCTACAAGGCCGCCGCTGCCGGCGCCGACAGTGCAGGGCAGGGGCGTACCCCGGAAGGCAGCCTGGCCGCGCGCGTGTCGCCCGGTTCGGCCGCCGACCTGCGCCTGGACGAACTGCGCGCGCGCTGGCTGGCGCTGGCCTGATGAGCGCGGTCAGCACCGCCAGCGCGCGGCACTACACCTGGGGTGGCAGCTGCGATGGCTGGCACCTGCTGGACGTGCCGGACCTGAGCGTGATCGAAGAGCGCATGCCGCCGGGCAGCGCTGAAGCCCGGCACCGCCACCAGCGCTCGCGGCAGTTCTTCCGCGTGCTGGAAGGCGAGGCGCAACTGGAGCTGGACGGCGTAGTGCACTGCCTGCAGGCCGGCGATGGCCTGCACGTGCCGCCCGGCGCGGCGCACCAGATGCGCAACGCCTCGGCCGCCGATGTGCGCTTCCTGGTGGTGTCTGCGCCGCACAGCCACGGTGATCGCGAACCTGCACCTCTGGAGCCCCTGCAATGAACACCCACTACCTGGTCATGGCCCTGCGCCTGCCGACGTTCACCCAGGCCGCGGTGCAGCCGCACCTGGATTTCCTGGACGCGCTGCGCGAGCAGGGCCAGTTGCAGCTGACCGGTGGCTTCACCGATGGCAGCGGCGGCGCCTACGTGCTGTGCAACGTGGACAGCCTGGCGCAGGCCCAGGCCATCGTCGCCACCGATCCGCTGGTGACGATGCAGGCCTCGCAGTTGACCGTGCACGAATGGCGTACCCGCTGAGACCCCGCTGATGACACACCCCGCCGCCCACGTCGCCTCGCCGTTCCCCGAACAAGCGCTGCCGCCGTGGCGGCGTGCGGTGCTGAAGGTGGGCAGCAGTCTGCTGGCCGCCGATGGTGGCGGGCTGTCGCCGCGCCATGCGCTGGGCCTGGCCCAGTTCGTGTCGGCCCATGTGCTGGCCGGCCGCGAAGTAGTGATCGTCTCCTCCGGCGCTGTCGCGGCGGGGCGGGCGATCCTGCCGCGCGTGGATGAACCCGGCGCCGCCATGGCCGCCCGCCAGGCGCTGGCCGCACTGGGCCAGGCGCAGCTGATCGGTTTGTGGCAGCGCTTCTTCGAGCGGCCGGTGGCGCAGGTACTGCTGACCCACGACGACCTGCGCAACCGCCGCCGCTACCTCAATGCGCGCGCAACGCTGAACGAGCTGCTGCGGCTGGGTGCATTGCCGGTGGTGAACGAGAACGACACCGTTTCGGTGGACGAACTCAAGCTCGGTGACAACGACAACCTGGCCGCCACGGTGGCCGCGCTGGTCGATGCCGATGCGCTGTTCATCGCCACCGACATCGACGGGCTGTACAGCGCCGACCCGCGCACGGTGGCCTACGCGCGGCCGCTGCACGACGTGGCCGAGCTGAGCGATGCCGTGCTGGCCATGGCCGGCGGTGCCGGCTCGCGTGCCGGTACCGGTGGCATGCGGACCAAGCTGGAAGCCGCTGCCAAGGCCGGCCGGCTCGGCATTGAAACCTATCTGTTCAACGGTCGCAGCGGTGACGTGGTGCGCGCGCTGACCCGCGATCGGCTGTTTGGCACGCGCATCCACGCCGCACGCAGCCGTGAAGCGGCGCGCAAGCATTGGCTGCGGCATGCGCCGCTGGCCGAGGGCGCGATCCTGGTCGATGCCGGTGCTGCGCAGGCCATGCGCGAGAAGGGCGCCTCGCTGTTGCCCGGCGGCATTACCGGCGCCGACGGCGCGTTCCGTCGCGGTGACATGGTGCAGGTGTGCTGGAACAGCGAGGCGGGGCGGGTCTGCGTGGCGCGCGGGGTCAGCCAGTACGCCGCCGACGATGTGCGCCGCATCGCCGGCCGCCACACGCGCGACATCCAGGCCGTGCTCGGCTACAACTACGGTGGCACGGTCGTGCATCGCGACGATCTGGTGCTGCCATGAACGAACTGCAGGACATCCCCATGAGTGAAATCGAAGCGCAGGCGCGGGCCTGCCGTGATGCGGCCACGGTGGTTGCCGGGCTGGACACTGCGGCGCGCCGTGCGCTGCTGCTGTCCATGGCTCAGGCTCTGGAAGTGAACGCTGGCCTGATCCTGGCCGGCAACGCACGCGATCTGGCAGCAGCGCGGGAAAAAGGCGTGGGTACGGCGATGCTGGACCGCCTGGCGTTGGACCCGGCGCGGTTGTTCGGCATGGCCGAAGCGGTGCGCGACGTGGCTGCGCTGCCCGATCCGGTCGGGCAGGTAACCCGCGACGATGTGCGCCCCAATGGCATCCGCGTGCAGAAGGTGCGCGTGCCGCTGGGCGTGATCGCGATGATCTACGAGGCACGCCCGAACGTGACCGCAGAGGCCGCCGCGCTGTGCCTGAAGGCCGGCAACGGGGTGATCCTGCGCGGTGGTTCCGAGGCCATCCATTCCAACACTGCCATCGCCCAGGCCCTGGCCGGTGCGCTGAAGGCCAACGGCGTACCGCCGGCGGCGGTGACCGTGCTGACCGATCTGCGCCGCGAGGCCATGCTGGAACTGCTGCAGCTGCACGAGCTGATCGACCTGGCCATTCCGCGTGGCGGTGAAGGCCTGATCCGCTTCGTTGCCGAGCACGCGCGGGTCCCGGTCATCAAGCACTACAAGGGTGTCTGCCATCTGTTCGTGGATGCCAGCGCCGATCTGGACAAGGCCGTTGCGCTGCTGGTGGATGGCAAGTGCAGCCGCCCGGCGGCCTGCAATTCGCTGGAAACGCTGCTGGTGCACCGCGACGTGGCCGAGGCATTCCTGCCGCGTGCGGCGCAGGCGCTGGGCGAGCGCGGGGTGGAGCTGCGTGCCGACGCGCGCGCGCAGTCGTTGCTTCCGGGCAGCACGGCCGCTACCGACGAGGATTTCGCTGCCGAATTCCTCGATCTGGTGCTGGCAGTGGGCGTGGTCGATGACCTGGATGCGGCAATCGCCCACATCCGCACGTATACCTCCGACCATACCGAAGTGATTGCGACCGAAGACGCCGGCAATGCCGAGCGCTTCGTCAACGCGCTGCGTTCGGCGGTGGTAATGGTCAACGCGTCCTCGCGTTTCTCCGACGGTGGGCAGCTGGGGCTGGGCAGCGAGATCGGCATTTCCACCACGCGCCTGCACGCGTATGGGCCGATGGGCCTGGAAGCGCTGACCGTGGAACAGTTCGTAGTGCGCGGCGAAGGGCAGACCCGGTAGGGGGCTTTGCGGCAGGGCCTGCGGCCCTGCACCTGCTGCACGTCAACGTCAACGTCAGAAGCGGGATGTCCGTGGGATGGCGGGGCGGTGTCGGAATGCGGGGACGCCGCAAGTCCCCCTCCGGGGCCCGGCCCAGCCGCTGGCGGCTGTGCGTTCGGGCGCTTGCGAAGCAGTGCTTCGCAAGCAAAGCGCCCTCACCCCTGTAGGCTTGTCAGCCGCATCCATGCGGCTGACACCCCGCATTCCGACACCGCCCCGCCTCTGACAGTGTCCCGCGATCTGTCGGAACGGCAGCGGGGTCGGATCCCGTTGCTGCGCAACGGGCTCTGACCCCGAGGAAATGCATCCACGCATGGCGTGGATCTACTGTGTCGACCAAGGTCGACACCTACCGTCGGCGTGCTGTGTCAGAACGGTAGCGGGGTCGGATCCCGTTGCTGCGCAACGGGCTCTGACCCCGGAATTGTTTCGGCATCCGTCAGTAGATCCACGCCATGCGTGGATGATTCATTCGATACCTGACAGATGTGTCGACCAAGGTCGACACCTACCGTTGGCAAGCGCTGCCGGAACGGCAAGGGGTCGGATCCCGTTGCTGCGCACCGGGCTCCGACCCTGGATTCAATATTCGATTTTCATGGAAGTTCATCCACGCATGGCGTGGATCTACTGTGTCGACCAAGGTCGACACCTACCGTCGGCGTGCTGTGTCAGAACGGCAGCGGGGTCGGATCCCGTTGCTGCGCAACGGGCTCTGACCCCGGATTGAATATTCGATTTCGATGGAAGTTCATCCACGCATGGCGTGGATCTACTGTGTCGACCAAGGTCGACACCTACCAGCAGCCGCGGGAATCTGTCAGAGGTGGGGCGGTGTGGGTGGGCAGGACCGCAGGCGCCATGGATGGCGCCTACGAGCCTACACGGACGTACTTGCGGCGTGTCCTGCCCACCCACACCGCCCCGCCACCCACGGATACCCAGCTGTTGACGTTGCTCTTGCTTGAAGCAGGTGCAGGGCTGCAAGCCCTGCCAAAAAAACACCCCTTACAAAAGCGGCTGCCGCGTCAGGCCGACCGGGCGTGCGTTGTCATCCATGTGCAGCGTCACCGCCTTGGCATTCACCAGCAGATCGGCCAGTGCATCGCTGGCGCCCAGCGAATGGGCGATCTCCGCCCGGCTCGAATCCACCCGCGGCGCGCGCCGCTCCTTGCCGGCGAAACGGTAGCGGTTGTACTCGGCCCAGGCGATCAGCAGCAGCGCGCAGCACACCAGGATGATCGGCAGCGCGATCATCACGAACGGATCCAGATGCTGCTTGTGCTGGTACAACTGCACGAACGCCATCTGCCCGCCCAGCAGCCACGAGATCAGCGTGACCAGTGGTGCCCACAGGTAGAAGTAGAAGCCCCAGAAGGCCAGGGTGACGAAGCCCCAGGCCGTGCGCTGCAGGCGCGGCTGCTGGCGAGGCTTCTGGATCAACCGCGAATCGAAGCGGTTGGACGGTTTCTTGGTGGTGGTGCCACGTACGGTGCTCATCGGATCCCCCGGTCAGGGCTGACCCAGGTGGCGCGCTTGCCGCGGCGCTTGAACAGCGTCTTCGGCAACGCCACCAGAGTGGTGAACAGGCTGATCAACCAGTACGCCATCGGGTACCAGATGACCCAGAAGTAGTTGCGTCCAATGTGTGTTTCGTAACGACGGTCGATGATCAGGCTGCTGGCGAACTGCAGCAGACAGACCAGCGCCAGGATCACGCCGTGCCATTGCGGCAGCAGCGTATCGATGTACAGCGGAGCCGGCAGCGGAACGAACTTGCCCAGCGCCCACAGCACCACGATCAGCAACATGGTGTACGCCCAGAACACGCTCAGGATGTACTCCAGCAATACCCCCCACATCCGCCGCTTGCGCCAGCTGAACAGCGAAGTGCCATGCCGCAGCAGCACCTCCACGCCACCCTGGGCCCAGCGCAGGCGCTGCCGCCACAGACCCTTCAGGGTTTCGGGCATCAGGATGAAGCACAGCGCGTTGGGCTCGTAACGGATGTCCCAGTGGTCCAGCTGCAGGCGCCAGCTGATGTCGATGTCCTCGGTCACCATGTCGTCGGCCCAGTAGCCGATGCGGTGCAGGGCGGTACGGCGGAACGCGGCGATCACCCCGGACACGGTGAAGATGCGCCCGTACACGCGCTGGGCGCGCTTGATCATGCCGATGATCGAGGAGAACTCGGCCACCTGCAGGCGACCCAGCAGGGTGGAGCGGTTGCGGATGCGCGGGTTGCCGGTCACCGCGCCCACGCGTGGGCCGCTGGTCAGGTGCCAGACCATCCAGTGCATCGCGAACTCTTCCAGCATCGCATCGCCATCGATGCACACCAGGTATTCCGAACGCGCGGCCAGGGCGCCCATGCGCAGTGCATTGGCCTTGCCCAGGTTGCGGTCCAGGTGCACCACGCGCAGGCGCGGGTGCTGTGCGGCCAGTGCGTCCAGGCGCGCGCCGGTGTCATCGCGGCTGCCATCGTTGATGGCGATCACCTCGAAATCCGGGTAGCGCTGGGCCAGCGCCGCGCCGATGGTGTCGTCCAGGTTGTCCGATTCGTTGTGGCAGGGAATCAGCAGCGTGGCGAACGGGTATTCGGCCATCGGTGGCGGATCGTTGCGCGGCCGCGACTTCCGCTCGCGGCGGAAGAAGTAGTACAGGCCACCGGACATCCAGAAGAACGCCATCACCATCGGGTAGAAGAAGGCGAACTGGAACAGGGCATACAGCCAGGGGCTCATGTCCATGTCACTTCTCCGGGTACGGGAAGTTGCGCGCAGACATCGCGGCGCGCGCGTCCACGGTCGACGGCTTGTCGGCAATGAAATCGTCCGGGTACCACGCGAAGTGGCGTACACCCTGTGCCTGCAGGCGGCGCACCTGGGCGCGCAGGCGCTGGCCGCTGATCGGCGTCTGCGTGCGCCAGTCCACGGTCTGCAGCTCGAACATGGTGTGCTTCAGGTCCGGGTCGTGCGCGCGCACGGCGGTGACCAGGCGGTCCAGCCAACGCTCGGGGTGGCGGCTGCCTTCCATCCACGGCATGGCCATCAGCGCGGTGCGGTCGTAGGCCTTGTTGAACAGGTCCAGGCGCTGGGCGAACCAGGTGGCGCTCTGCGGTTCCAGCACCGGCTGGGCGTACAGGTTGCGCACCGTGCCCAGCTTCGGCCGCCAGCGCTGCGCGCTGTCACGCAGTTCCAGGGTGAAGTCGATCAGTGCCTGGGTGCGGCCGCCATCGGGGCCTTCCTGCGGCAGCTGCGCCAGTTCGGTGTCGCGCACGTAGGCATCGTCATGGAACAGCAGGCCTTCGAAGTACGAATTGATGGCCAGGTCTTCGTAGATGTCCTTGATGATCTGCCGCGCCTGCGGCTTGGTGAAGTCCAACCGGTACATGCCATCGTGTTCGGGGCTGGCGATGCCCAGCGCGCTGCGCTGCGCGGCGTCGGGCAGTTCGTAGCCCAGCACCGGCAGCCACGCATACACCTTCACCCCGGCGCGGGTCTTCAGCTGCCAGGCCACGCGGTTGAACAGGTCCGCACGCATCGGCAGGTGGCGGTTGGGGAAGTACAGTGCATCGGCGGTGTTGTTGCCGTCCGGATCGGCGAAGGCCTGCAGGTAGACGTGGGTCGGGCCGACCTTCTTCACCCGCTCGATCAGCGCATCCAGGTTGCGCGCCTGCTGCGCAGGGTTGGCGTCGTACACCGAATCCATGTCGATCTGCAGCGCGCGGGTGCCGTCCAGGCCGACATTGCGGCGCAGTTCAAAGGCCAGCGAGGCCGTGTTCGGGTTGTTGGTCACCAGCAGGCGTGCCAGGCCGTGCAGGTCGCGGGTCACCGGCGTGCTGCGGCCTTCCAGGTCGAACGACACCGGCATGCCCAGCTGCTCGGCAATATCGTTGCTCAGCTGGTTGTAGGCGGCGTACGGCCAGACGATCGCCTTCGGCGTCACCCCCAGCTCTTTCCTGATCAGCTGCACGCTGCGGCCCAGGTCGGCGCGCAGGCGCTGTTCGTACTCCTGCGCGGTTTCGTAGCGCTGCGCCTTCGGGTCGTACACACGGGTGATCACCGCCGGGGTCTGGTTGCCCTGCGGGTTGGACTGCACGCCGTGGTGCAGGTTGTCGGTGTGGCTGGCCAGTTCGATCAGCCCGCTGGACTGCATCTCGCGCAGCTGTGCCCAGGTCAGGAAATCGTCATGGCCGAACGGGCGGTAGCCGTAGTCGATGGTGCGGCCCGGTGCCATGTCCACGTAATCGGTGATCACCGCCACCAGCGCCGGGTAGTTGTAGGCACGCAGCAGGGGGTACACGCGCGTGTAGACGCTGCGCAGGCCGTCATCGAAGGTCAGCAGCACCGGCCGCGGCGGCAGCGTGGCTTCCCCGCGCGAGGCCTTGATCAGCTGCGACAGCGAGATCGGGTGGTAGCCATGCGCCGACAGCCAGTCCAGGTGTGCGGCGAAGTTCTGCGTGCTGACCGCGTAGGCGTCGGCGTCGGCCTTTTCGCGCACGTCATCGCGGATGTCGTGGTAGCTCAGGATCAGCAGGCCGTTGTCGCTGGCATCCAGCTCGGTGGGCTGCTGGGCGCCGGCCGGCAGTGCCAGGGCCAGCAGGCCCAGCAGCACGGTGGTCATCAGGTAGCGAAGCATCCGTTCCATCTCACTCTCCCCAGCGCAGCGCGGCATCGAAGCCGATATGACGTTCACGTTGGCCGTCGTAGACCGGCCGCGACCAGCTCACCCCGTATTCCAGGATGCGCCCCTGGCTGAACTGCCATTCGTGGCGGTAGGCCACGCTGGGAATCAGTGCGCTGCCATAGCCTTCCTGCCAGTAGTCGCCCAGCGACACCGTCAGGCGGTGGCGGAAGTGGCGTTCGTAGTGGCGCCACAACTGCTGGTCGATGCGCAGGCCGATTTCCACCGAGCGGTCGCGCGAGGGATTGAAGTACGGTGCGTCGTCCTGGCTGCCACGGCTGGTGTAGACGCTGCCCAGGCCATCGATCAGCAGGCGCGGGCGGGTCAGCAGGCGCTGTTCGATGGCGCTGGTCAGGGTGTCGCGGCGGTTGCCGTCGTCGTAGCGGAAGTGGCTGCCACCCAGGCTCCAGTGGGTGCGCTCGTTGCGCGTGTAGTCCACGGCCACGGCCACGCTGTCGGCGGTGATGCCCGAGACGCGGGCCTGCATCGAGGCTTCCGGATCGTTGCGCGCGGCAGTGACGCCGGCATGCCACTGATCATTGAACTGCCAGCCGAAGCCACCGCGCAGACCGGTGTCGCCGATGCTGTCGTTGGGACGAAGCACGGCGGCTTCGGCGTCTGCGTGGCCGAAGCGGTAGCGCACGCCGGCACCCATCCACAGCGGGTTGATCTTCTGGTCCTGGAAGGTGACCGAGCGGCGGTCGGCGAAGGCGAACAGCCGCCAGCGGTCGTCCAGGATGGGCGTGGCCACTTCCATGCCGTAATGCAGGTCGTCGTTGCCCAGCGGCGAGGTGCCGCCGCCGCCCGAGCTGCGGCCGCCTTCAACGGTGGCCTGCAGCTGCCAGCCGCGGTGTGCGCGCCAGTCGCGGTCCATGCGCAGCACCGAGGGCTGGTTGGGGTAGCGTTCCAGCAGATCGTCGTGCAGCGGCCGCGCCAGATCGTCGCGCTGCAGCTGCACGTAGGCTTCGTGCATGCCCAGGCGCGGCGAGACGTCGCGCGGGTCCAGCGTGTAGGCCATCTGGTGGCGTTCCAGCGAACGCCGCGGCCAGCCGCGCATCTGGTACACGCTGCCCAGCGCGGTCTGCAGGCCGCCGTTGCCCGGGCCTACGTCCACCAGGGCTTCCAGTTCGCGCTGCGCGGTGGGCAGGTCGCCGCTGTAGGCGCGGATCATCGCCAGGTTCACGTCGGCCTCGTAGCGCGCCCAGTTGGCGTACGGGCTCTTGCCGCCGCCCCAGCGCCAGGCCGGTTCGTCCTTCTGCCACGCCTGCAGGTAGCCGATGGCTTTTTCTGCCTGCTCGGTTTCCAGGTAGGCGTAGGCCAATTCAGAGCGCGACTGGAAGCGCGACGGATCGTTCTTCACCGCCGCTTCCAGCAGCGGAATGGCTTCGTCGGGGTGCTGGGTGGCCATCATCGAATCGCCCACCGCCGGCAGCACATAGTCGGGCAGGGCATGGCCTTCGGCCTGCAGGGCGCGTGCTTCATCGCGCACCTGTGCGTGCCGTGACAGGCGGTTGAGCAGGATCAGCCGGTCCATGCGGATGCGCAGGGGGGCCTGCGCCAGCGGCGTGCCGTCGCGCTGCACGTACTGCTCCATTTCAGCCAGCGCATCCTCGGCCTCGTCCAGGCGCGAATCTTCGGTCTGGCCGTAGGCCAGGCTCCAGTTAACCAGCTTGGCTACGTAGTTCGCTTCCAGCCGGGCCTTCTGGTCGGCATCGAACAACTGCGGCCGTGCCTGGTACAGGCGCCAGGCGCGGTGCGCATTGCCGATGTCGCCCAAGGTGAGCACCTGCAGCTTGTACAGCAGGTCATCGTTGGGTTCGACCTGCTGCGCGCGCTCGATGGCGGCCAGCGCATCAACCCAGTGGGCCTGGTCACGGTAATGGCCGATTTCAGCCAGCCGATCGGCACGGGTGGCCTGGGTGGGCGGCGGCGCCGCGTGGGCCCCGGACGCCAGAGCGGCGCAGGCCAGGCCGACGCAGAGCGCCAGCGGTCGATGAACAACCATGAATTCCCCCTTCAGCATCCATTCTTAGACGATGTGCAAAAAGTGTGACGCACATCACATGCCAACTTTAGCCGACACGCCCCAAGGAGGCCAGAGCCTCGCTGTTCCCTCTACACGCAAGCGCCACCGGATACAGGCCATTTCCGTCGCACCGTCCCTTCCGCCAAAGGCTTGGACTGCGAAATCACGTTGAACCGGCCGCCGCAGCGGCGCGGTGCGCAGGCACGGTGGGCGCGCCCCGGCCAATGGGCCTGGAAGCGCCCCGCGTCAGCTTTGGACACGCTACGTCAGTTCGCGCCGAAGCGGTGTGTAGACGCGCGGGGGAAGGTGGCCCGGATCACCACAGATCTTCCAGGCGGCGCGGCTTGCACGCCACCCAGGACGCGCACAGCATCACCGTGGCACAACCGAACAGGAAGCCGAACGGCAGGCCCCAGCCGTTGCTGACCGTGTGCAGCCAGCCGACCAGGAACGGCCCCAGGCAGCTGAAGCTGTAACCCACGCCCTGCATGAAGCCGGACAGCGCCGCCGAGCCGGTGGCGGTGCGCGTGCGCAGGTTGATCAGGGTCAGTGCCAGCGGGAAGGTGGACGGGCCCACGCCCAGCAGGGCGGCCCACAGCAGGGGCGCCTTCATCGGCGCCAGCAGCAGGCCGGCAAAGGCGATCACGAACGAGAAGAAGCCGATCAGCACCAGCGGGAACGGGTTCTGCAGGCGCACCGCCAGCGACGGGATGATCAGCGACGGCAGCAGCCCCAGCGCCGAGAACACGGCCACCATCACCCCGCCGAAGGCCGGCGTGGCGCCGGCTTCCACCACGATGCGCGGCAGCCAGGTGAACATCGAATAGGTCATCAGCGAGGTCATGCCGAACATCAGCGACATGCTCCAGCCCAGCGACGTGCGCCAGACCTTGCCATGCGGCTGGGCGCTGGGATCGTTGGCCGCCAGCTGCGCGTGCGGCGCGCGGCGGGCCAGCATCAGCCACGGCAGGGCGGCGGCCAGGGCCAGCAGCGCCCACATGCCCAGCGACACGCGCCAACCGGCCGCCTGCGCGACCGGCACCGCCAGCAGCGCCGGCAGCATGGTGCCCAGCTGCAGCATGCTGATGTACAGCGTGCTCATGGTGCCCACCTTGTTGGCGAAGTAGCGCTTCACCAGCGGCGGTACCACTACGTTGCCGATGCCCATGCCGGCCAGGGCCATCACCGAGCCCAGCAGCAGGGTGCCGACGTTGCCGGCGCTGGAGCGCAGCAGCAGGCCGGCCATGGCCAGGGTCATGGCCAGCAGGGTGGTGCGTTCCAACCCCAGGCGCCGGGCCAGGGCCGGGGTGGCCACGCCGAACAGGGCGAACGAGGCGGTCGGCAGCATGCCCAGCACGCCGGTCATGGTGGTGCCGAAGCCGAAATGCTGGCCCAGCACGTCCAGCAGCGGGGTGATGGAGGTGACAGCGGTGCGCAGGTTCACTGCCGCCAGCAGGATGGCGGCGAAGGCGAGCAGCCGCCCGTGCAGCAGTGAGGGCGAGTCGTGGGAGGCAGTGGTCATGCGGAATCCTTGCAGGTGGCGCACGCGGGAACATGGGCGTGCAGCGGCGGCACCAGACCGGGCCGGTGCGACAGGTGGGGGCAGGGGGCCATTGTACGTGGCCGCGGCATTGCGGCCGCCACGTGGGCGGGGCGCCGATTTCAGATACAAAAAAACCCGGAGGACTGTCGTCTTCCAGGCTTCTTGCTGACCACCGAAGTGGTCGGGGAGACAGGATTCGAACCTGCGACCTCTACGTCCCGAACGTAGCGCTCTACCAGACTGAGCTACACCCCGAAGGGAGCCGCCTATTCTAGCTGTTCACCCCGATGGCGGCAAGGGGTGAAAGCCGTTTCCTTCACACTGCCAGGGCAGTGTCACTTCAGGGAACAAAAAAGCCTGGACAACTTCACCAGGCTTCAATGCGACCACAAAAGTGGTCGGGGAGACAGGATTCGAACCTGCGACCTCTACGTCCCGAACGTAGCGCTCTACCAGACTGAGCTACACCCCGAAGGAGCCGCCTAAGATACCGTGTGAAGGCCAAGGCGGCAAGGCTTTTTTACAACTCAGCGACGGTTTTCCTGTTCGAGCCGGTTCTGCTCGCGCGATTCGAACCACATGCCGTTGAGGATGGCCACGGTGGAGGCCAGGCCGGTGCCGAGAATCCAGGCGAAATACCACATGTTCGTTTCTCCTTCGTTCGGTGAAGGTGCCGACCGTGGGTCGGCACACCTTGCTTGTGGGTGGGTGCCGACCGTTGGTCGGCACACCTTCAAATCAATACGCGTTCGGGTTCTCGTCCATCTCTTCGGTGGTCGTCTTGCCCTTCAGTACGCGGTACACCCAGGTGGTGTAGGCCAGGATGATCGGCAGGAAGATCGCCGTGGCCACCAGCATGATGCCCAGCGTCAGGTGGCTGGACGAGCTGTCCCAGACGGTCAGGCTGGAACCGGGCTGGCTGGAAGACGGCAGCAGGAACGGGAAGATGGCAAAGCCCACGGTGAGGATGATGCCGGCAATCGACGCGCCCGAGGCGATGAATGCCAGACCGCCGCGACGGGCCCGCAGCAGCGCCGCGCTGCCCAGTGCACCCAGCAGGCCCAGCACCGGGAACACGATCGTGAGCGGCATGCTGCTGTAGTTGCGCAGCCAACCGCCGGCGGCCGTACCGATGGCCGCTGTCTTCAGCAGCGGGTTGGTCGGGCCGTCGGTCACCACCTGCGAGGTGATCTGGTAGCCGGGCAGGCCGAAGGCCACCCAGGCACCGGCTGCGGCGAACAGCACGAAGCTGATGATCGCCGCCACGCTGCCGTAGCGGGCGGCACGATCGGCCACCGGGCCATCGGTCTTGATCACCAGCATGGCTGCGCCGTGCGACACCAGCATCGCCACGCTCACCAGGCCGGCCACCAGGGCGAACGGGGTCAGCAGGCCGAAGAACGAGCCGGTGTAGAAGATGCGCATGCTGTCATCGAAGTGGAACGGCACGCCCAGCAGCACGTTGCCCACGGCCACACCGGCGATCAGGCCCGGCAGCAGGCCACCGACGAACAGCACCCGGTCCCAGTTGTCGCGCCAGCGCTTGCTGGGCAGCTTGCTGCGATACTTGAAGCCGACCGGGCGCAGGATCAGCCCGAACAGCATGGCAAACACCGCCAGGTAGAAGCCGGAGAAGCTGACCGCATACAGCGGCGGCCACGCGGCGAAGATCGCGCCGCCACCCAGCACCAGCCACACCTGGTTGCCTTCCCACACCGGGCCGACGGTGTTGATCACCAGTCGGCGCTCTTCATCGGTCTTGGCCACGAAGGGCAGCAGGGTGCCCACGCCCAGGTCGAAGCCGTCCATCACCGCCCAGCCGATCAGCAGGATGCCCAGCAGCAACCACCAGATCACGCGCAGCGTGGTGTAATCCAATCCAAGAAATTCCATGTGCGTTCTCCTGCCTCAGACCTGGCCGGGGGCCGGCATTGCGGCATTGGGGGATGCGGGGCGGATGTCGGCCTGCAGCGTCGGCAGGATCTCGTCCGGGCCCTTGCGGATCGCCTTCAGCATCAGCTTCACCTCGATCACCAGCAGCACCGTGTACAGCGCGGTGAAGATGGCCAGCGTGGTCAGGATTTCATGCAGGGCCAGGCCCGACGCGGCATAGAAGGTGGGCAGCACGCCATCCACCGCCCACGGCTGGCGACCGTATTCGGCCACGAACCAACCGCACTCGATCGCAATCCACGGCACCGGCAGCGACCACACCGCCAGCTTCAGGAACCAGCGCTTGTCCTGGAAGTTGTTGCGGCAGGAGAAGTAGAACGCCAGGGCGAAGAAGGCGATCAGGTAGAAGCCCAGGCCGGCCATCACGCGGAAGGTCCAGAACAACGGTGCCACACGCGGCACGGTATCCAGCGCGGCCTTGGAGATTTCTTCCGGCGTGGCGTTGAGGATGTCCTCGCGGTAACGCTTCAGCAGCAGGCCGTGGCCCAGGTCCTGCCAGTGGCGGTCGAACATCTCGCGCGCTTCCACATCGTCCTTGTTGGCACGGATGCGTTCCAGCGCACCGTAGGCCAGCTGGCCGCCGCGGATGCGGTGTTCGGCGCGCTCCACCAGTTCCAGGATGCCCGGGATCGGCTGGTTGGTGGAACGGGTGGCGATCAGGCCCATCAGGTACGGGATCTTGATCGCATAGTCGTTCTGCTGGGTGGTCTGGTTGGGAATGCCGAAGGCGGTGAAGTCGGCCGGCGCACGCTCGGTTTCCCACATCGCTTCAATGGCGGCCAGCTTCATCTTCTGGTGTTCGCTGGCGGCGTAACCACTTTCGTCACCCAGCACCACCACCGACAGCGACGACAGCAGGCCGAAAGCAGCGGCCACCGCGAACGAGCGGCGGGCCATGTCGCGGTGCTTGTTGCGCAGCAGGTACAGGGCGCTGATCGACATCACGAAGATCGCACCGGTCACGTAGCCGGCGCTGACGGTGTGCACGAACTTGGCCTGGGCCACCGGGTTCAGCAGCACGGCGGCGAAATCCACCACTTCCATGCGCATCGTTTCCGGGTTGAACACCGCGCCGGTCGGGTTCTGCATCCAGCCGTTGGCGATCAGGATCCACACGGCCGACAGATTGGTGCCCAGCGCCATCAGCCAGGTCACCGTCAGGTGCTTGACCGGGCTCAGCCGCTTCCAGCCGAAGAAGAACAGGCCGATGAAGGTGGCTTCCAGGAAGAACGCCATCAGGCCTTCGATGGCCAGCGGCGCACCGAAGATATCGCCCACGTAGTGGCTGTAGTACGACCAGTTCATGCCGAACTGGAATTCCATCACCAGGCCGGTGGCCACGCCGATGGCGAAGTTGATGCCGAACAGGGCGCCCCAGAACAGGGTCATCTGGCGCCAGACCTGCTTGCGGGTCATCACGTATACGCTTTCCATGATGGCCACCATGAAAGACAGGCCAAGGGTGAGCGGTACGAATAGGAAGTGGTACATCGCGGTCAAAGCGAATTGCAGCCGCGACAGTTCTACGACTGTCTGATCAATCATGGCCTGGCTACCTCGTTGGATAGTGCCGTTGCAGGTGGCGGGAAGGGTGGTCTACGGGGTGGATGATGTGACCGACTACTTCAAACAGCCTTGATCCAGATCAATGTATGAATGGCTCTGCACAGGGATCGTATGCCAAACCGGATGAAGACTGCGACCGCTGGCCGCAGGGGAGGGTGCCTGTGTGTGCCTACAATGCCGGCCATGCCCTGTTGCCCGTGACCCCCTTGAGCGCTGCCGAATCTTCCGCTGTTGACACCGACCCGCACGCCGAATCGGCCCTGCAGCGGCGTACCCGTACGGCCTGGCTGGCCGATCTGGCACGCGCGGCGCGTGGCCGCCAGCGTCTGGCGGGGCTGTGCCTGGGCCTGTCCGGCGCGTTGCTGATCGGCCAGGCCGCGGCCATCGCCTGGCTGGTGCAGCACGTGCTGGTGCAGCGTGCGCCGCTGGCGTCGGGGCTGCCGGTGCTGGCCGGGCTGGTGGTCATCCTGCTGCTGCGCACCACACTGGCCGGCGCCAGCCAGGCCGCCGCAGGCGACGTGGCCGATGCCGCGCGCCTGGCCCTGCGCGAGCGCGTGTTCGCACGCCTGCTGGGGCAGGGCCCGCTGTGGCTGCGGCAGCGTCGCACCGGCGAGCTGGGTGAATTGATGCTGCATCACGGTGATGCGATTGAGAACTATTACAGCGGTTTCCTGCCGGTACGCACCGAAGTGGTGGTGGTGCCGCTGCTGATCCTGGCGGCGGTGGCCTGGGTGGACTGGGTGGTGGCGCTGATCCTGCTGTTCACCGCGCCGCTGGTGCCGTTCTTCATGATGCTGGTCGGCTGGGGTGCTGAAGCCGCAGGGCGTGCGCAGCTGGGTGAACTGGCGCGCATGAGCGGGCACTTCGCCGATCGCATCAAGGGGCTGGGCCTGCTGCGCCTGTACGGCCGCGGCGATGCCGAACTGGCCGGTGTGGAAGCGGCGGCCGAAGGCGTGCGGGTGCGCACGATGAAGGTACTGCGCATCGCCTTTCTGTCGTCCACCGTGCTGGAATTCTTCGCCTCGGTCAGCGTGGCGATGGTGGCGCTCTACCTGGGCCTGAGCTACCTGGGCCTGATGTCATTGCATGCCAGCGTGCCCACCCTGGGTGCGGGTCTGTTCTGCCTGCTGCTGGCGCCGGAGTTCTACGCGCCGCTGCGGCGGCTGGCAGCCCACTATCACGACCGTGCCAATGCGCTGGCCGCTGCCGCCGAAGTGGAACGCCTGCTGCACGCATTGCCGGAAGAAACGGCGTTGCCGGACGAAGGCATGGCCACGCGCGCGCCCGAACCGGCCGAGGCCGCGTTGCCGCCGCTGCAGGCGCAGGGCCTGGTGCTGCGCCCGCTGGGCGCGCCGCAGGATGTGCTGAGTGGGCTGGATGTACGCCTGGAACCCGGCCAGCGCCTGGCCCTGGTTGGCCCCAGTGGTTCGGGCAAGAGCACGCTGCTGGAGGCACTGGCGGGCTGGCTGCCGCCGCGCGAAGGCCGCGTGCTGGTGCGCCCCGGCGTGCAGGTGGCCTACGCCAGCCAGCGCCCGTACCTGTTCCATGGCTCGATTGCCGATAACCTGCTCCTGGCCGATCCCGGTGCCAGCGATGCACGGTTGCGCGCGGTGGCCGAGGCGGCACAGGTGCTGCAGTTCGCCCAGCGCCTGCCGCAGGGCCTGGATACGATGATCGGTGAGCGCGGCTTCGGCTTGTCCGGTGGCGAAGCACGGCGCATCGGCCTGGCGCGGTTGCTGCTGCGCGATCCGCAGGTGCTGCTGCTGGACGAGCCCACTGCGTTCCTGGATGCCGACACCGAGGCCGCACTGCTGCGCAGCCTGGCCGCCTATGCGCGTGGCCGCGCCGTGGTGGTGGCCACCCACAGCCCGGCGGTGATCGCCTGGGCCGATCGCTGCCTGCTGCTGCCTGAAGGCCGCCTGGTGGACCCGGCGCAGGCGGTGCACGCATGAGCCGCTCGCCCGATTCGCTGCGCGCGGTATTCATGCGCCACCGTCCGCGGCTGCTGCTGACCGTGCTGCTGCTGTGGATCACGATGCTGGCCGGCACCGCGTTGCTGGGGCTGTCCGGTGGCTTCCTGACCGCCGCGGCGCTGGCCGGTGCCGCAGGCTTGGCGCAGGGCTTCAATTTCTTCTCGCCGTCGGCCGGCATCCGCGGGCTGACCATGGCCCGCATCGTCTCGCGCTATTTCGAAAAACTGGTGGGCCACGATGCCACCCTGCGCATCGCCCGCGACCTGCGCGTGTGGTTCTTCCGCCGCGCGCTGCCGCTGGCACCGGCGCGGCTGGGGGCCACCCGTACCGGTGAACTGCTGGCACGCCTGCTGGGTGACATCGGCGAGGTCGATGGACTGCTGGTGCGCGCGCTCGGGCCGCTGTTCGCGCTCGCTGCGCTGTCACTGGTGGCCATTGCATCGGCAGCGCTGATCCTGCCGGCGGCGGCCGTGCTGCTGGCCGTGCTGGCAGTGCTGATCGGCTTCGGCGTGCCGTGGCTGGGCGTGCGCGGGCGCGATGCCGAAGAAGCCGACCGTGCTGCGCATCGCGCCGCGTTGCGCACCGCTGCGTTCGAAGGGCTGGAAGGCGCGGGTGACCTGGCGGCCCTGCATGCGGGTACCGCGTGGCAGTTGAAGGTGCGCGTTGCGGCCAAGCAACTGGCGGCGCGCGATCGGCGCCGGCGCTGGCGCCTGATTGCAGCGTCCACCCTGCACGGCGCGGTGGCCGGGCTGGGCCTGGTCAGCATGTTGGCGCTGGCCCTGCACGCGGCCGAACAGCAGCGTATTGCTGCGGAAATGGCCGCAGGCCTGGTGTTCCTGACCGTGGCGCTGATCGAGCTGTGGGCCGGCATGGGCCTGGCCTGGCAATCGCTGCAGTCTGGCCGTATTGCGGCCGATCGCCTGCAGGCCGTCGTCGAGCAGCCCGCCGCCGTGGACGAGCCGCACTCGCCGCAGCCGGTGCCGCAGGCATCGGCGGTGCAGTGGGAAGACGTGCATTTCCAGTGGCCGGGCGCGGCGCGGCCGGTGCTGTGCGGGCTGCAGCTGCATCTGGCGCCGGGCGAACGCATCGCGATCCGTGGTGACAGTGGGTGCGGCAAGACCACCCTGTCCAGCCTGCTGCTGCGCCTGTGGGACCCGCAGCAGGGGCGCCTGAGCTATGGCGGCCAGGACCTGCGCACGTTCGCACAGGCCGATTGGCACCGGCAACTGGCCTGGCTGCCGCAGAACGCGCCGGTCTTTGCCGGCAGCGTGGCCGACAACCTGCGCCTGGGCGACCCGGAAGCCAGCGATGCCACACTGTGGGCCGTGCTGCGGCGGGTGCGGCTGGGTGAGTGGGCCGAGCGCAACAGCGGCCTGCAGACCTGGGTGGGGGAGAACGGCGCGACGATGTCGGCCGGGCAGGCCCGTCGCCTTGCGCTGGCCCGCGCGCTGCTGCGCAATGCGCCCATCCTGGTGCTGGACGAACCCACCGAAGGGCTGGACGTGGACACCGCGCACGCGTTGTTGCGCGACCTGCCGGCGCTGCTGGACGGCCGCAGCCTGCTGATGATCACCCACGACGACCTGCCGGACGGCGTGGTGGATGCGCAGTACCGATTGCGTGACGGTGTGCTGGAGCGGGAAACGTAATCGCGGTGGTAGCGCCGGGCCATGCCCGGCGGCCGTTTGCGTGATGGCGTGCCGACCGGCACATCCACGCATTGCGTGGATCTACGGGTGTCGTGCCGCCTGGTAGCGCTGAGCCATGCCCGGCGGCCGTTTGCGTGATGGCGTGCCGACCGGCACATCCACGCATGGCGTGGATCTACCGGTGTCGCCCCCCCCT
>NZ_CP025998.1:2525916-2848548 GCF_003086855.1 Stenotrophomonas sp. YAU14A_MKIMI4_1 | reverse complement strand
CGCCTGGTAGCGCCGGGCCATGCCCGGCGGCCGTTTGCGTGATGGCGTGCCGACCGGCACATCCACGCATTGCGTGGATCTACGGGTGTCGTGCCGCCTGGTAGCGCTGAGCCATGCCCGGCGGCCGTTTGCGTGATGGCGTGCCGACCGGCACATCCACGCATGGCGTGGATCTACTGGTGTCGCGCCGCCTGGTAGCGCCGGGCCATGCCCGGCGGCCGTTTGCGTGATGGCGTGCCGATCGGCACATCCACGCATGGCGTGGATCTACTGGCGTCGTGCCGCGTCGTTCGAACGGCTACCGCGAAAACTCGCGCAGCATCACCGCGATCGAGGCCACGTTGGCCAGCACGCACAGCCAGAACACCCACTGGAATTCCGCCTTGCGGTGCTTGTGGCGGAACACGGACTGGCCCAGCAGCGCGCCCGGCCAGCCGCCGGCAAAGGCCAGCAGCTGCAGGGTGCGTTCGGGAATGCGCCACTGTCTGCGCTGTGCCGCGCGCTTGTCGTGGCCATACAGACCGAAGGACACCGCACTGGCCAGCGCACACCAGCCGGCTGCCCATGCGGGCAGCACGCCACTGATGGCCAGGGCGATCAAGGCGCCGAACGCGGCCACGGCCAGGTTGCGCCGCCAAGCCACTTACAGACCAGCGAGGAAATCGCGTACGGCGGGACCGAAACGCTCGAAGTCGACCAGGAACGCATCGTGCCCCTGCGGCGAGTCCAGGCCGATGAAGCGCGCGTCGGCGCCACCGGCACGCAGGCCGTCGGCCACCTGTTGCTGCTGCTGCACCGGGAACAGGATGTCGGTGTTGGCGCCGATGGCCAGCGCCTTTTCGACACGGATCTTCGCCAGCCCGGCCAGCACGTCACCGTCGGCATACTCGGCCAGGTCGAACCAGTCCATCGAACGGCTAAGGTACAGGTAGCAGTTCGGATCGAAGAAGCGCACGAAGCGCCGTGCGTGGCCTTCCAGATAGCTTTCCACCTGGAATTCCAGGCCGAACGGATCGTCGTCGGTCTGGTCCGAATCCAGTCGCACGCGTCCGAAGCGGCCATCCCATTCCAGCGCCGAACGATAGGTGATCACCCCGAGCTTGCGCGCCATGCGCATGCCCGATTCGGGGTAGTGCGCATCGTCGTAGCGGCCGCCGTTCCACTGCGGGTCCAGGCGGATGGCTTCGCGCTGCAGTGAACGGATGGCGATGGAGAACGGCAGCGCCTGCGCACTGCCAGAGATGTTGATGTGGCTGCGGGCGATGCCCGGCTGCAGCATCAGCACCGCCAGCGCGGTCATGCCGCCCATGGAATTGCCGATCACGCAGGCCAGCTGTTCGATGCCCAGCGCTTGCACGACCTCGATGGCTGCGCGCGCACCGTCTTCCACCGACAGTTCCGGGAAGTCGAGGCGATAGGGCTCGCCAGTGGCCGGGTTCAGCGAGGCCGGGCCGGTGGAGCCCTTGCAGCTGCCCAGCGAGTTCACGCAGACCACGAACCAGCGGTCGGTGTCGATCGGCTTGCCCGCGCCGACCATCGCTTCCCACCAGCCCGGGGCCGGGTTGTCGTCATTGGCCGCCGCGTGGGCATCGGGCGACAGCCCGGTGACGATCAGGATCGCGTTGCGGCCATCAGCGGCCAGCGTGCCCCAGGTCTCGTAGGCCACGCAGGCGCCGTGCAGAGCGCCACCGCGCTTGAACGGGAACGGCGAGGGCAGGGCATGGAAGCGGGTGCCGGGCGGAATGAATTCGGTCATGCGCACATTCTAGCGGGGCCGCCTGTGCAGCAGGCGACACGCTGGCTTCTATTGGGACAGGCAAGGCTGGTGCCGGCCGCTGGCCGGCGGCCGGATGAACGTTGATGCCAGTCGTTTTTCCCCGTTGACAGTTGACCAGAGGCAATCCCATTCTCGCCGCCGTTCTAGGGGCCGCACGCGCTGCGTACAGGGAAGTGATGACAAAGGGGAGCTTCGCACCGTCGGTGCCGGAGGGCGAGCCGCTGGCTGATCAGCCAGCCCTCGCATTGCAGGGACTGGTGCTGCTGGCCCAGTTCCATGGGATTGCCGCCAGTGCGGATCAGTTGAGTCACGATGCTGGACTGGGGCGCAAGCCGCTCGATGAAACAACGCTGGTGCTGATGGCGCGCCGCCTGGGGTTGAAGGCGCGCGTGGCCGCAACGCCGCTTGCACGCCTCAGCAGCGCCAACCTGCCAGCACTCGCCTTGGGCGAGGACGGGGCCGCGTTCATCATTGCCCGCATAGCTGGAGATGAGGTGCTGCTTCACGATCTGCTACGGTGATACCCGCGTCACCATCAGCAGTCAGGAGCATCCCAGCTCGGGCGATGACAGACTCTTCGGCGGAGAGGGCGATGACTCCCTGTACGGCAGCGGTGGCAACGACTGGATCCAGGGCGATGTGGGCAACGACTACATCTTCGGAGGCTGGGGTCGCGACACCATCATCGGCGGGACTGGCAACGATATCCTCTGGGGTGGCGGTAATGACGACACGTATCTTTTCAGCCGCGGCCACGGCGTCGATACGATCACCGAACATCAGTTCAACATAGACACCGACCGGGTCGTCTTTGATGCGACCATCAATGCCTCCGAGTACGCTGTGGTGCGAGAGAGCGCGGATAGCGACGAACTTCACCTGATCAACCGCGTGAGTGGTGACCGGGTCATCATCTCCCACTACTTCGACACGCCTAAGGGGAGCATTTCCGACCGCGTGGATGTGGTCGAGTTCGCAGACGGAACCGTATGGACGTCTGCAGACCTGCATCGGATGGCCTCACAGGGCACCGACTATGACGACAACATCCTATTCCGGACCGCGCCGGGAAACGTCATTGAAGGGGGCGCCGGCAATGATGAAATCCGCGCGCTGGAACACGATGATACGTTGTCCGGTGACGCCGGCAATGACATCGTATTCGGTGGGGCAGGCAATGACATTATCGAGGGCGGTGCTGGGAGTGACCTGTTGTCCGGCGAGGCAGGCAGCGACGTCTATCGGTTCGGTTTTGGTTCCGGCTTTGACTTCATTGTCAATGGGATCCGCGAAGCCGACGACCTGGATGTGATTGAGTTGGGGGCAGATGTAGAGGCGTCGCAGGTCTTGCTGGCGCGTTCCGGCAATGCGCTGGTGCTCACGCTGAAGGGTACCGAAGATCGTCTGGTGGTACTCAACCAGTTTGGCGACAGCGAGAACGTGGGAGGCAGCCCGATCGGTTCGATTCGGTTCGCGGATGGAAGCCGCTGGGATCGCGCTGCCATCGACGCCGGCCTTGGGCCTGACGTGCCGGCCATCTCCCTTGTCTACGAGGGCACGCGATACGCCCACGAAGGCGATGGGACCGCCTATCTGATCGGGTCGAAGGGGAGCGGACACAACTTCCTGGGCGGTGGCGAAACGACGTACTACATCGATCCGGGCAAGGTTGGTCGCAGTGCGTCCGGACGATTGGAACATGTATTGATGAACGGGGGGCGGCTGGACGACACCTACGTGCTTGGGCGCGGGTATGGCAGCCTCCGCATCGGCGATGAGGGGGGGCAGGATACGCTGCGTTTCACCCAGGGGGTCACCACGACCGATGTCACGCTGCTGCGTTTTGGTGATGACCTGGTGGTGCGGCTCCCGGACGGTGATAAGGTGGAGATGGCCGGATACTTCGCCGGCCGGAACACCATCGAAACGTTCCTTTTCGTCGACGGCACCCGTTGGTCATCTGTTGAAATTGCCCAGCGTGTGGTGGCTGGCGATCAGATCCTTGTCGGCACCGCCGGTGATGATGTCCTGGCGGGCAGTGATGGCAAGGACGTCATTCGCGGCCTCGCAGGCAACGATGTGCTTCACGGCGGCGACCGTGATGACCTGCTGGATGGTGGGGAGGGGGCCGACACCATGTATGGCGGATCCGGCAGCGATACCTACGTCGTCGACAATGTCGGAGATATGGTGGTCGAGTCAGGCCCGCGCGGCTTTGGCGACGATGAGACCAATACGGTGCGTGCCAGCGTCGACTACACCCTGGGTGAGCAGTTGCACCAGCTGGTACTCGAGCGCGAAGGCTTGGTGGGCCGCGGCAATCGACTGTCCAACGTCCTCATTGGCAGCGCGGGTGGCGATACGCTGTACGCCACCGCGGAGGGCGAAGACAGCTGGGAAGGTGACCGGATCGACGGTGGCGATGGCAATGATCTTCTGTTCGGCAGCTTGGGTGAAGACACGCTGATCGGCGGCGCGGGTGACGACATCATGCGAGGCGGTGGCGGCTCTGATCTGTACTACGTGGATAGTTCCGGCGACGTAGTGATCGAGGACGGTGATGACGGAGTTTCAGTCTTGTCGCGCTTCGCTGTAGCGCGCAGCCTGGAGACAGTGCTGGTACCTGACGCGCGTGCATGGCGCAGCGGTGACACTGTGATGGCCTCCATTGATTACACCCTGACCGACCATGTGGAGTCCCTGGCGCTCATCGGTGATGCCCTGCATGGTGCCGGCAATGCGCAGTCCAATGAGCTGCGTGGCAACGCTGGCGACAACACCTTGTCTGGTCTGGGTGGTGATGACCGGCTGGTTGGCAACGATGGCAACGATTTGTTGCTGGGAGGTGAGGGGAGCGACGAACTGCTGGGCGGATCCGGGAATGATCGACTGGTCGGTGGCGAAGGCGACGACCGGTACGTGTTCGCTGTCGGTCACGGGCAGGACGTGATCGACAATCTCGACAGCAGGGGCAGGGACGAGCTGGAGTTGCATCTGTTCGACAACGAAACAGTGCTGTTCCGCAGGACCGGTGACAACCTGGATGTGGTGATCGGGGACGGTCAGGATCAAATCACGGTGGAAGGCTGGTATGCCGATTCGCAACGCCGTCTGGACGGCATCAGCATCGGCTTTGACCGCTGGTTGAGCGTCGATGATGTGGAAGCGCTCGCGGCGGGGGCGGCGGCTGCATCGCGAAACGAGGTGGATCTGCTGGTGTCCGCCCTTGCGCATGCGGGAACGGCTGCCACGGGCGCGGGTGCCTCGCAGTACCTCCCCGGCCCTTTCTCCGCGCCCGTGCTCCTGGCTGCACATTGAGTGGAGCAACGAGGGGGCCGGGTTCTCGTGTGGTGTGGCCCGGCGATGTAAGTAAAAGATAGGAAAGAGGTAAGAGCAATGAAATCATGGACAACACCAGCGATATGGCTCTGCTCGATGCTGTTGGTGGGATGCAGGCCCGGGCTCCCTGACCCGGATCCCGGCAGGACGAAGCCGGATCCCGGCAGGACGAAGCACGCATCTGCAGCAGGGTTGAACCCGGCTGACCAGCCAAGTTTCAAGGACGGCGTACTGTCGTTCTGTGGGGAGGTGATTCCGGTGGTCGAGCGGGGCGCGGCACCTCCCTATACCCGCGGTTTGAAACTTTCCGTGCGTCCTCTGACCGACAAAGCCGTCGGGGTGGAATTGACGATCACCAGCCTGGATCCGTTCCGGGCGAGCTGCCTGCATCCAGCGGTGGAATCACCGATCGAGGTTTACCTGAGATGTGACCCGTCGGCCGCACCGGTCTGGGAGGACTTCGCAAAGCGGGACTGGCTATCGCGCACAGAGCGCCCAGCAGAGGGGCTTGTAGTACTGAGTGGCGATCCGACCCGCCGGATGAACTACGGCTTCTACTTCATGGCGGCGCCATCTCAGGCGTACCGTCCTGGCGAGTTCCCCTTCCAAGGCAAGTGTTACAGCGAGCCGGGTGTGGACCGCGAATCAGAACGCTGCGTGGTGAACTATCGAAAAGGGCGGGTGGGCGTGGGCTACAGCTATCTGACCCGCTCCATCAAGCCTTGGCGCGAGGTGGATGATCTGGTGCGCACGACGCTGGAGGGACGGCCCTCGACGCCTCGATGCCCCTTCAACGGTGTGAGGTAGTGCGCTGATGGAGAGTGCGATGAAACATTGGACAATGGCAGCCCTGTGGGTTGGTGCGGTACTGCTGGTGGGGTGCAAGCCCGAACCTGAGGGCCAGGTGGCGCCTGGTAAGGCGCGTGCATCAGTGCGGTTGAAGCCGGCTGACCAGCCAAGCTTCAAGGACGGCGTACTGTCGTTCTGCGGCGAGGTGATGCCGCTGGTCCAGAGGGGCGCGGCACCTTCCGATATCCGCGGTTTGAAGCTTTCCCTGGGTCCTTCCGCGGAGCGGGACGTCGGGGTGAGGTTGTTGCTCGCCAGCTTGGACCCGTTCTATGCAAGCTGCCTGGATCCAGTGGCGGAATCACCGATCAAGATTTACCTGAGGTGCGATCCGCCGCCTGCACCGATCTGGGAGGATTTTTCGAAGCGGGAGTGGCTCTCGCGGACGGAGCGTCCCGCTGAGGGACTTATCGTACTGCGTGGCGATCCGACCCTCCGAATGAACTACGGATTCCACTTCATGGCCGCGCCATCGCAGGCATACCGCCCGGGAGAGTTTCCCTTCCAGGGCAAGTGTGACAGCGAGCCGGGTGCGTACGGTGCGTCCCGGAGCTGCGTTGTGAGGTACAGGAAGGGGCGGGTGGGCGTGGAGTACACCTATCTGGCCCGCTCCATCAAGCCTTGGCGCGAGGTAGATGATCTGGTGCGCACGACGCTGGAGGGACGACCCTCGACGGCGCTGTGCCCTTCGCCAGGCAGCGGATAGCGTGATGTTGAATGGGCGAGCGCAGCGGTGCGCGATCTACGGGAACCGCAGTTCCACCACGCCGTCATGCGGCAGCGTTACCCGCACCGCCTCGCTCTGCAGGTCGCCTTCGCCACGGTTGGCGCTGCCGCTGCGTGAAATGCGCGCCAGCACCTCCACCTCGCGGTGCGCCGACAGCGGTGCGGTCGGCATCGGGCTGTCAGCGTCGCCCAGACCGACCGTGGCCGGGAAGGCGGTCAGCGGCAGCTTGCGCGCCGCCACCGGCATCGGCGGGCCGCCCACGGCGCGGGCCAGCACGAACACCTGCGCACTGGCCGGCCAGTCGCCGTGCTTCACCGCGTCGGGCAGCTGCACCTGCACCTGCAGCAACGCCGGTGCCGCCCTGGTGGAAGGATCGACTGACTGTCCCGCGGCTTCGCGGGCAATCGCAATCTGCGCCTGCAGGGCCTGCGCGGCGCCCGGTTCCAACTGCGGCAGCACGCTGCTCCAGATTTCGGCCGCTTCGGCATTGCGGCCGCGCTGGCGCAGGGCAATGCCCAGCAGCCAGCTGGCCCGCTCGGCCTGCGGTGCCACCCGCCGCGCCTGCTGCAACCACGCCATGGCGGTGTCATCGAACTGCTTGCCGGCATCGGCCTGCGCGCGCGCCTGCGCCGCTTCCACCAGCACGCCGACATCGTCCGGAGCCAATGCTGCGGCACGTGCAAAGGCATCGGCCGCCGCCTGTGCATCGCCCAGTTCGGTCTGTGAACGGCCCAGCAGTGCCCAGCCATCGGCACGCTGCGGATCGCGCTGCAGGGCCTGCTGCAGCGCCGTTACACCCTCGCGCAGGGTCGCCACCGACGGTGCCGGCTGCACCTGTGCGGCGCGCGGGTCGCCCACCAGCAGGTACAGGCAGGCACCGGCCACGCCCAGCGCGAACACGCCCAGTACGTAACCGCGGCGTCCCTGCCGACGCAGCGGCCACAGCACCAGCGCGGCCATCACCGCGGCCACCAGGCCGGCCAGCACGGGCAGTGTGTAGCTCACCAGCCATCTCCTTCATCGGCGTTGCGGTCGGCCGCTGCCGGTGCCACTGTGCGGCCGCGCCGGCGCACGATGCCCAGCACCAGCAGGGCACCGCCGCCAAGGATCAGCAACGGCCCGCCCCACAGCAGCCAGGTGCCCGGCTGCAGCGGCGGCTGGTACAGCACGAATTCGCCGTAGCGGGCGACCAGGAATTGTTTGATCTGTGCATCGTCGTGGCCCTGCTGCATCAACTGCAGCACTTCACGGCGCAGGTCCTGAGCGATCTGTGCGTTGGAATCGGCCAGCGACTGGTTCTGGCACTGGACGCAGCGCAGCTGCGCTGCCAGGTCGTGGAAGCGGGCTTCTTCGGCCGCGCTGCGGAAGGCGAGCGGCCGTGGGTCGTGCAGCGGCTGCTGCGCCAATGCGGGCAGCACCGCGCACAGCAGCAGCGCCAGCAGCGCGTTACGGATTGCCGTGCAGGCCGGTATCGGCATGGCCTTGGGCCTTTTCGATCTTCTGCAGCGCGGGAATCAGCTTTTCGTCCACCACCTGCTGGGTCATCGCGCCGCTGTACTTCCAGCGCACGATGCCACTGCCATCGACCAGGAAGGTTTCCGGCGCAGCGGTAACGCCCCAGTCGATCGCGGTACGGCCTTCCATGTCACTGAGCACCACCATGAACGGGTTGCCCAGCGTCTCCAGCCAGTGCAGCGCATCGGTGGGCTCGTCCTTCCAGTTGTAGCCGATCACGCGCACGCGCTTGCTTTCGGCGAAGCGGGTCAGCACCGGGTGTTCCTCGCGGCAGGCCGCGCACCAGCTGCCCCACACGTTCAGCAGGTAGGGCGCACCGCGCAGTTCCTCACTGCGCACGGTCATGCTCGGGTCGTGCAGCACCGGCAGCGCGAAGGCGGGGGCCGGCTTGTCGATCAGCGCCGAAGGCAGCACGTCGCGCTGCGGATCCCCCGACTTCATCACCCCGTACACCATCAACCCCAGCAGGCCGAAGAAGAACAGCACGCCGATGACGATGGCGATGGGGGGCAGCGGGCGCGACGGACGCGGGGCAGGGGACGACGACATGAAAACTCCTACGGACGACGGAAACGGCGGTCGGCGGCGGTGATGAATCCGCCCAGTGCCATCAGCAGTGCGCCCAGCCAGATCCAGCGCACGAACGGTTTGATGTGCACCCGTACCGCCCACGCATTGTTGCCCAGCGGCTCGCCCAATGCCACGTAGACATCGCCGTTCAGGCGTGCATCGATGCCGGCCTCGGTCATCACCTGGCCGCCGCTGGCGTACTGGCGTTTTTCCGGGTGCAGCAGGGCCTGCTCGCGGCCGTTGCGGAACACCCGCAGGTGGCCACGGTCGGCCACGAAATTGGGGCCTTCGCGGTGGTCCACGCCTTCGAAGCGGACTTCGTAGCGGCCAACGACCAGTTGCTGCCCCGGCGCCAGCGCCACTTCGCGCTGCACGTTCAGTGCTTCCACCAGCAGCGCCCCGGCCAGGAACACCGCCATGCCGCCATGGGCCACGATCATGCCGAGCATTTCGGCGGTGAAGCGGCCATTGCCGCGCAGCCGCTGCCAGACGAAGCGCGCGGTGCCCAGGCCGACCCAGGCCGCGGCCGCAACGCCCAGCCCTGCCTTCCAGCCATTCTGCGGCGCCTGCCACCACGCCAGCGCACCCAGCACGATCGCCAGCCCCATCCACGGTGCCAGCAGGGCCAGGGCGCGCGAGGCCTGGTCGCGTTGCCACTTCACCAGCGGCCCGAACGGCAGCAGCAGCACCAGCGGTGCCATCAGCAGCAGGAACAGACTGCCGAAGTACGGTGGGCCGACCGAAATCTTGCCCAGCGACAAGGCATCGGCCAGCAGCGGGTACAGGGTGCCCAGCAGCACCATGGCGCAGGCCGTGGCCAGCAGCAGGTTGTTGCCCAGCAGCAGGGTCTCGCGCGAAGTGGCGGTGAAGCCACGGCGTGGATCATCGCTGTCCATGCCCAGACGGCCGGCACGCAGCGCGTACAGCACCAGGCTGCCACCGACCAGCAGCGACAGGAAGATCAGGATGAACAGGCCACGTGACGGGTCGGCGGCGAACGAATGCACGCTGGTCAGCACGCCCGAGCGCACCAGGAAGGTGCCCAGCAGGGACAGCGCGAAGGCGGCGATGGCCAGCAGCAGGGTCCAGCTGCCGAAGGTGCCGCGCTTTTCAGTGACGGCCTGCGAATGGATCAGTGCGGCGCCGACCAGCCAGGGCATGAAACTGGCGTTCTCCACCGGGTCCCAGAACCACCAGCCGCCCCAGCCCAGCTCGTAGTAGGCCCACCAGCTGCCCAGCGCGATGCCCAGCGTCAAGAAGCCCCAGGCCACGTTGGTCCAGGGCCGCGTCCAGCGCTGCCAGCGTGCATCCACGCGGCCCTCCAGCAGCGCGGCCACGGCGAAGGCGAAGGGCACCGAAAACCCGACGTAGCCCAGGTACAGCATCGGCGGGTGGATGATCAGCCCCGGATCCTGCAGCAGCGGATTCAGGTCGCGACCTTCCAGCGGCGCCGGATTCAGGCGCAGGAACGGGTTGGAGGTGAAGATCAGGAAGGCCAGGAAGCCGACGCTGACCACGCCCATCACCGCCAGCACGCGGGCCTGCACCGGCGCCGGCAGCTGCCGCGAGAACAGCGCCACCGCACCGGTCCACAGCGCCAGCACCAGTGCCCACATCAGCAGCGAACCCTCGTGCGCACCCCACACCGCCGAATAGCGATAGATCAGCGGCAGCAGCGAATTGGAATTCTCGGCCACGTAGCGCACCGAAAAATCCTGCTGCACGAAGGCCGCCGTCAGCACCGCGAAGGCAGCGGCCACCAGCAGCAGCTGGGCGAAGGCGGCCGGGCGTGCGGTGGCCATCCAGGCGCTGTTGCCGCGCTGGGCGCCGGCCAGCGGCAGGCCGGCCTGCAGCAGCGCCGCCAGCAACGCACACAACAGCAGGATCTGACCCAGCTCCGGCAGCACTCAGCGCACCTCGGGCGCCGTTACCGGCACGTCGTGCTTGCGATGGGCATCGCCCATCTTGTCGGCCACTTCCTTGGGCACGTAATTCTCATCGTGCTTGGCCAGCACTTCGTCGGCCACGAACACCCCATCCTGCAGGCGGCCGCTGGCGACCACGGCGGTGCCCTCGCGGAACATGTCCGGCAGGATGCGATCGGTGCTGACCGGCAGCGTGGCATCGCCATCGGTCACCACGAAATGCGCCTGCAGCGAACCACTGGGGCGATCGAAGGAACCCTTCACCACCATGCCGCCCAGGCGGAAGCGCGACTGCGCGTCGACATCCCCGCGCAGCACTTCAGACGGGGTGTAGAGATAGGCGATATTGCGCTGCAGAGCGAAGGCCACCAGGGTGGTCGCCAGCCCGGATGCCAACAGCAGCAGCATTACCCAGACCATGCGGCGTCGCTGCACCGGCGTCATCGGCTGAGCTCGGTGGCCAGCGGCGCCGCTGCCGGGCCATTGCTGCGCGCCTGCAACCGCTGCTGGCGGCGCTGTGCCTGTTGCCGGGCGTGGCGCAGGCGCAGCCAGGAACCCAGCGCATCGCAGCCCAGCACGAGCAGGAACACCGAGAACGCTGCGATCAGATAGGGCAGGTGGGTCATGGCCGTGGCTCCGTGTGGCGGGCTGCCGCTGGCGTGCCGAAGCGTTCGCCGATCCAGGCCTTGCCGGCCTCGCGGGCGATGTTGTCGGCGCGCGCCTTGGCCAGCAGCGAGCCGACGAACCACAGTTTGGTGGCCACCACCATCCACCACAGCGGCGCAATCAGTTCCGGGCGTACCGCGTTTTCGCCGAACACATTGATCGACTGGCGCTGGTGCAGTGCCCCCCACCAGTCCACCGAATAACGGATGACCGGCAGCAGGCCCACGCCGATGATCGCCAGCAGCCCGGCGGCGCGCGCGGCGCTGCGGCGGTCCTCAATGGCGTGGTACAGCCCGATCACGCCCAGGTACAGGAACAGCAGGATCAGCTCACTGGTCATGCGCGGGTCCCAGTCCCACCAGGTGCCCCAGGTGCCTTTTCCCCAGATGCTGCCGGTCAGCAGGGTGATCAGGGTGAAGCCGGCGCCCATCGGCGCACAGGCCATGGCCAGGATTTCGCAGATCTTGATCCGCCAGATCAGTGCGATGGCGGAATAGGCCGCCATCAGCGCGAACACGAACAGGCTCATCCAGGCACTGGGCACGTGGATGTAGATGATGCGGAAGGCATCGTGCTGGTTCTGTTCCGGCGGCGCCACGAACAGCCCCTGCCACAGGCCGATCAGCAGCACCGGTACCGCTGCGGCGTAGAACACGCGGGACCAGCGCGCGGCGAAACGATCGAAGGTCGGAGGTGAACCGAGTTGGTGGAACCAGCGGACGATCGGATTCATGCGTGGCGGCTATCCAGCAGGGATGGATTGGCTCTCAGCTCGTTCAACTCAGAGAAATACGGATGGCCGCGGCCGTAGCCAGCGGTGCCAGCACCAGGGCGACCACCAGCCCCGCGCCAAGCATCAGCAGCGCACCGACTGGATCCTGCCCACGGCCGGCTGCCGCCAGACTGCCTGCACCGAACACCAGCACCGGTACATACAGCGGCAACGACAGCAACGCCACGAGAATACCAGAGCGCCGGATGCCGACGGTCAGTGCTGCCACCACACCGCCGATCAGGCTCAACACGGGTGTTCCCAGCAGCAACGATGCCAGCAACATCGGCAGTTGGTCATGTGGCAGATGCAGCATTTCCGCCAGCAACGGGCTGACCACGATCAGCGGCAGTGCCGTGGTGGCCCAGTGCACCAGCACCCGCACCAGCACCAGCCAGGCCAACGGCACCGGGGCCAGCAGCCATTGTTCCAGCGAGCCGTCTTCGGCATCGGAACGGAACAGCGAGTCCAGCGCCAGTTGCCCGGCCAGCAGAACCGCCAGCCACAGCACGGCACCGGCCGTAGCGGCCAGCGGCTGCGGATCGCGGCCCTGGGCCAGGGCGAACAGCACCACCACCAGCAGCGCGAACAGCAGCGGCTGCAGGGCATCGCCACGGCGGCGCCACAGCAGGCGCATGTCGCGCGCCACCAGGGCACGCGCGGTCTGCC
Organism: Stenotrophomonas sp. YAU14A_MKIMI4_1; assembly: GCF_003086855.1. NCBI lineage: Bacteria > Pseudomonadati > Pseudomonadota > Gammaproteobacteria > Lysobacterales > Lysobacteraceae > Stenotrophomonas > Stenotrophomonas sp. YAU14A_MKIMI4_1. The sequence continues at coordinate 2,835,742 of NZ_CP025998.1, read as the reverse complement.
ACAGACCCGGTTCGGTGCCCGGCGCGATCATGCGGCTTCTCCCTGGGCAAGATCCGGCTGCAGTTGCAGCAGGCGCGTGCGTACCGGCGGTGCGGCATAGGCGCCATGGGTGGTGACCAGGGCGGCACCGCCGCTGCGCAGGTGCGCGGAAATCATCCGGTTGACCAGGTTGATGCCGTCCAGATCCAGGTTGGCGTAGGGCTCGTCCAGCAGCCACAGCGGGGCCGGTGACAGCCAGATGCGGGCCAGTGCCAGCCGCCGTTTCTGCCCGGCCGACAGGTGCCGCACCAGGGTGTCTTCGTAACCGGCCAGGCCGACGATGGCCAACGCATTGCCCGGCATCTGCCGCGCACGCCGCCCATGCAGGCCGCACAGGAAGTGCAGGTTTTCCAGCGTGTCCAGGTCCGGCTTCAGTGCGGGCAGGTGGCTCAGGTAGGCCACGTAGCGCGCGCGCTCGGCCGTGCTGGCCTGCTTGCCGTCGATGCGCACCTGGCCGGCGCCCGGCCGGGCCAGGCCGGCCAGCACGCGCAGCAGGGTGGTCTTGCCGGCGCCGTTGCCGCCCTGCACCAGCAGCGCCTCGCCGGCGTCCACATGGAAGTCCAGCGGGCCGAACACGGGCTCATCATTGCGGGAGAAGCTCAGGCCGCTGGCGGCCAGCAATGCAGGGGTGTTCAAGGGGCAGGGATCTTCATGCCGGGGTGCGGCGGCAATTGTAGCGGTGAATGCGGCCCCGGTAGCGCCGGACCCGGGCCGCTGGCGGCGTGGAATATGCAAAGAACAGCCCGGTTCCGCAGGCAGGGCGCGGATTTCGTACACTTCCGGGCCTTGTTCTCCCATATTCCAGGCCGATGCAACCGAACACCAAGCTGCCCAAGGTCGGCACCACCATCTTCACGGTCATGTCCCAGCTCGCCGCCGAACACGGCGCGGTCAACCTGGGCCAGGGCTTCCCGGACTTCTCCGCACCGCAGCGGCTGATCGACGAGACCAGCAAGGCGATGGCGGCCGGCCTGAACCAGTACCCGCCGATGACCGGCGTGGCGCCGCTGCGCCAGGCCATCGCGCAGAAGTCGCTGGACCTGTACGGCGCCGCCATCGACCCGGACACCGAGATCACCGTGACCAGCGGTGCCACCGAGGCCATCTTCAACGCCATCCACGCCGTGGTGCGTGCCGGCGAGGAAGTGATCGTGCTGGACCCGGCCTACGACTGCTACGAACCGGCCATCGAGCTGGCCGGCGCCACCGCCGTGCACGTGCCGCTGGACCCGCAGACCTTCGCCGTGGACTGGGACCGCGTGCGCGCGGCCATCACTCCGCGCACCCGCATGCTGATGGTCAACACCCCGCACAACCCGTCCGGCGCGATGCTGGACGAGGCCGACATGCAGGCGCTGGCCGACCTGCTGCGCGGTACGCAGATCTACCTGATTTCCGATGAGGTGTACGAGCACATCATCTACGACGGCCGCCGCCACGAATCGGCGCTGCGTTACCCGGAACTGCGCGAGCGCACCTTCGTCATCTCCAGCTTTGGCAAGACCTACCACTGCACCGGCTGGAAGATCGGCTACGCGGTGGCGCCGCCGCTGCTGACCGCCGAATTCCGCAAGGTGCACCAGTACAACACCTTCACCAGCTTCGGCCCGGCCCAGTATGGGTTTGCCGCGATGATCCGCGACGAGCCGGAACACCACCTGGAACTGGGCGCGTTCTACCAGGCCAAGCGCGATCGTTTCCGCGAACAGCTGGCCGGTACGCGCCTGAAGCCGCTGCCGGTGCCGGGCGGCTACTTCCAGCTGGTGGACTATTCGGACATCAGCGATCTGCCCGACCACGAATTCGTGAAGTGGCTGACGATTGAAAAGGGCGTGACCGCCATTCCGCTGTCGCCGTTCTACGAAACCGCGCCGGTGGGCCAGCGCCTGGTGCGCCTGTGCTTTGCCAAGAACGAAGCCACCCTGGACGCGGCGATCGAACGCCTGCGCCTGCTCTGAGGGAACACGACCATGCAGGACCTGCGCATTTCCCTCGTCCAGGGCGACACCCGCTGGCATGACCCGGCGGGCAACCGCGATTACTACGGCGTGCTGCTGGCGCCGCTGGCTGGCCGCACCGACCTGGTGATCCTGCCGGAGACCTTCACCAGTGGGTTTTCCAACGATGCCATCGCCCAGGCCGAGGGCATGGACGGCCCGACGGTGGCCTGGCTGCGCGAGCAGGCACGTGCGCTGGATGCCGCGGTGATCGGCAGCGTGCAGCTGCGCGAAGGCGAGGGCGTGTACAACCGCCTGCTGTTTGCCACGCCTGATGGCGAACTGCAGTACTACGACAAGCGCCACCTGTTCCGTTATGGCGGCGAGCACGAACGCTATGCCGCCGGCCGCGACCGCCTGAGCGTGGAATGGAAGGGCTGGCGGATCAACCCGCAGGTCTGCTACGACCTGCGCTTCCCTGTGTTCTGCCGCAACCGCTACAACGTGGAGCGGGCAGGGCAGATGGATTTCGACCTGCAGATCTTCGTGGCCAACTGGCCCTCGGCACGTGCCTATGCGTGGAAGACCCTGCTGCGCGCACGCGCCATCGAGAACCTGTGCTTCGTGGCGGCGGTCAACCGCATCGGCGTGGACGGCAACCAGCTGCACTACGCCGGCGACAGTGCGGTGATCGATTTCCTGGGCCAGCCGCAGGTGGAGATCCGCGAGCGCGAGCAGGTGGTCACCACCACCATCTCGGCCGAGGCCTTGGCCGCGCACCGCGCGCGCTTCCCGGCCATGCTCGATGCCGACGCCTTCCATCTGGACGAACGCGCCTGAGCGCCCGGTGCGGCGGCTGAACGCTTGCCGCACCCACGCGCGCGCCTGCATCCATCGTGCACGCGCGCGCTGCTAGATTCGCCGGCAGTCCGAATGAAGTGGAAGTGCTGCCGATGAAGAAGTCCCTTGCCCTGCTGCTGGCCCTTGCCGCCAGCGCCCTGGCCCCGGCCGCGCAGGCCGGCGGCAACCTGGATTGCCAGTTGCGCTACAACCTGTCCGGCTGGTCGCTGATCTACAAGACCGCCTCGGGCACCGGTACGGTCCGCTGCAGCAACGGCGCCAGCATGCCGGTGCGCATCCAGCTCAAGGGCGGTGGCCTGACCGTGGGCAAGTCGAAGATCACCGATGGCCGTGGCAGTTTCACCGGCGCCAGCAGCGTGGGTGAGCTGCTGGGCACCTATGCCTCGGTCGGTGCCCATGCCGGTGCGGTGAAATCCAGCAACGCCCAGGTGATGACCAAGGGCGACATCTCGCTGGCCCTGTCCGGCACCGGCAAGGGCTGGGACCTGGGCGTGGATGGTGCGGCGTTCACCATCAGCCGCCGCTGAGCCTTACCAGCCGATCTGCAGGTGCCAGGCGTGGCCGGTCACGCTGAGCTGTTCGACCACGTAGCCGCGGTCCTGGTAATGCGCCAGTACCGCTTCGGCCTGGCCTTCGCGGGCCTGGCCGCGCGGCAGGGCCACCACGATGCGGCGTTCGCCCTTGCGCGAGTTGGCGTCGATGGAATGATCGATGTCCTGGATGAATTCGCCGGTGGTGCGGCCAGCGAGGTCGGCGTTGGCGCGGGCCTGGTCGGGGGTGATGCCGGTCATGGGTGTTGCCTTGTCATGTGAGTGAGGCTTGACGATAGGCAGCGGGCGCACCAAATGCGGCGACCTATGGCACAAATGGCCTGTTTTCAAACAATTCCTAGAGAAAATCCGCGCAACGATCAGGCGCCCTCGCGACCTGCACGCCAACAAAAAACCCCGGCCGAAGCCGGGGTTTTTCATTTCAGCGAGGACCGCGATCAGCCGCCGCGCGGGCCGCTGCGGCGCGGGCCGCCCGGGCCACGGTTGCCGCCGGGGCCACCCGGGCCGCGGTTGCCACCCGGACCGCCGGGACCACGGTTGCCGCCCGGGCCACGGTTGCCACCGGGACCACCCGGACCGCGACCGCCCGGACGGGCGCCGTGCGCCGGCTTCGGGCTGCCATACGGGTTGAAGCCCGGAGTGGCATGGTCGGACGGGAAGCTCGGGGCATTGCCCGGATGGCCGTACGGGTGCTTGTTGCCCTGGCCCTGCGAGCGGTTGCCCGCGCCGGCCGGACGACCCTGGCCGCCACCGGCGCCACCACGGCCTTCACCGCCGAAGCCGCCACGGCCCTGGCCGCCGGCATTGCCGCGACCTTCGCCGCCGAAGCCACCACGGCCCTGGCCGCCGCCGGCACCCGCACCCGGGGCCTTCGGCTTGCCGTACGGACGGCCCTGGCCGCCTGCGCCCGGACCACGGGCACCCGGGCCACGCGCGCCGGGGCCGGCATTGCGGTGGCCGCTCGGGCCGGTGCTCACGCCATCGGGCACGTACCAGGTGCGGAACGCAGCCGGGTTGCCTTCCGGCAGCGAGCGATCGTTCTTCGGCGCGCGCTGCTTGAACGGCTTCTGCGACTGCTTGGCCGCCGCTTCACCGCTGACGGTCAGGCCGCCCTTGAAGCCGCCGCCCTTGCCGCCACGGCCACGGCCACGGTCTTCGCGCACGTTGTCGAAGCGGCGCAGTTCGCGGCCTTCATCGGCCGTGCTGTGGCCATTGACGTAGGCATTGCCGCGGCCACCTTCGCGCACGCGCACGGTGGTCTTGGCGGCGCGGCGCTGGCCGATCACCGGCTGCAGGGTTAGCGCCGACGGCGCGCCTTCTTCCAGCTTCAGCTGCGCGCGCAGGGCTTCCACCTGGGCGCTGGGCAGTTCCACGGTCTGGCCACGGGCCAGTTCGCGCGGCAGCGACACCTTGCCGTAGCGGGTGCGCTTGAGGCGGCTGACCTGGCAGCCCTGCGATTCCCACAGGCGGCGCACTTCGCGGTTGCGGCCTTCCTTCACCACCACGCGGAACCAGTCGTGCGAGTCGGTGCCGCCGATGCGTTCGATCTCGTCGAACTTGGCCGGGCCGTCTTCCAGCGCCACGCCACGGGCCAGGCGGTCGACGATCGCGTCGCTGACCTTTTCTTCGCCTTCCGGTGCACGCACGCGCACCACGTACTCGCGCTCGACCTCGAACGACGGGTGCATCATGGCATTGGCCAGTTCACCGTCGGTGGTGGCCAGCAGCAGGCCGGTGGTGTTGATGTCCAGGCGGCCGATCGCGATCCAGCGCGCGCCCTTCAGCGGCGGCAGCGCTTCGAACACGGTCGGGCGGCCTTCGGGATCTTCGCGGGTGGTCACTTCGCCTTCCGGCTTGTTGTAGACCAGCACGCGCGATGGCTCGGCCAGCGCGGTGGCGACGAAGCCACGGCCGTCCAGCTCGATCTTGTCGCCGCTCTTGACCGACATGCCGGTCTGCGCGACTTCGCCGTTCACCTTGACCAGGCCTTCGGCGATGCGCTGTTCCAGCGCGCGGCGCGAACCCAGGCCGGCCTGGGCCAGCACCTTGTGCAGGCGCTCTTCCAGCTTGAACTGTTCGGAGGTGGCTTCGCGCTTCAGCGACAGCTTGTTACGGGGGGTGTCACTCATCAGATTTGCTCCGGCCGACGGTTTCGAGGTCGGCCTCTGGTTCGGAATCGGCTTGGTCAACAGCCACGGTCGTCATCGCGACGGCGTTGTCTTCGCGTTCGTTCACGGGAACCGCGCGCTCGCCCGGCGCGGAATCGGGGTGCCCAGCATCGAAGGGCGAAGGTGCTTGCTCGTCACTGGCCGGTGCAGGGGCTGCGCCGGCGGAATCGGGGGTGTTGCCTGAGCCTGCGTCCAGGCGGGTGTCATCGTTGGCAGCGCCGTCAGGGTCGGCACTGATGTCCGGGCCGGCGGCGCCTGCGGCGGCCGGGCCGTCACGGTCCAGCGCCAGCTGCGGTTCCAGTTCGCCCAGGTCCTTCAGTTCGGACAGTGGCGGCAGTTCGTCCAGCCGCTTCAGCCCGAAGTAGTCCAGGAAACCCTTGGTGGTGCCAAACAGCGCCGGCTTGCCGGGTACGTCGCGGTGGCCGACCACGCGGATCCACTCGCGCTCTTCCAGCGCCTGGATGATGTTGCTGCTGACGGCCACGCCGCGCACCTGCTCGATCTCGCCGCGGGTGATCGGCTGCCGGTAGGCAATCAGCGCCAGCGTTTCCAGGGTGGCGCGGGTGTAACGGGTCTTGCGTTCGGTCCACAGCCGGCTGATCCAGCCATGCACTTCGGCGGTCACCTGGTAGCGGAAGCCGGAGGCCACCTCCAGCAGTTCCACGCCGCGGCCGGCGCAGGCCTCGCGCAGCTGTTGCAGGGCGCGCTCGATGCTGCCCGGCGGCGCCGGCTCGTCTTCCGGGAACAGGTCTTTCAGCTGGGCCAGGGTGAGCGGCTGGCTGGACGCCAGCAGGGCACCTTCGACAATACGGTTGATCAGCGGTTGGTCCATCGGCAGGCAGCGCTCACTCGTTCTCGTTGGCGGCGTCGTTGTCGTCGAACTCGCTGCTGAACTGCAGCGGGGCGTTGGTGTTGCCGGCCGCCAGCGACTTCACGTAGATCGCCGCCAGCGGTTCTTCCTGCACGATGTCCAGCAGCTGTTCCTTGGCCAGTTCCAGCATGGCCAGGAAGGTGACCAGCACGCCCAGCTTGCCTTCCTCAGCGGTGAACAGACTTTCAAACCGGTAGAACCGGCCATCTTCCATGCGGCCCAGGATCTCGCCCATGCGCTGGCGCACGCTCAGTGCCTCGCGCTTGATCGCATGGCCAGTGAACAGCTCGGCGCGCTTGAGCACGTCGTGCAGGGCCAGCAGCATTTCCTTCAGGTCCACCGGCGGCGGCAGCTTCACCGTCGCCCGTTCCGGCATGAACGCATGCGCCACCGTGGTGTCGCGGTCCTGCCGGGGCAGGGCGTCGATATCCTCCGCCGCCTGCTTGAAGCGTTCGTACTCCTGCAGCCGGCGCACCAGCTCGGCGCGCGGGTCGGCTTCGTCGCCATCCTCGCTGACCGGGCGCGGCAGCAGCATGCGCGACTTCACTTCGGCCAGGATCGCGGCCATCACCAGGTACTCGGCGGCCAGCTCGAAACGCAGCTCGCGCATCACCGTGATGTATTCCACGTACTGCCGGGTGATCTCGGCCACGGGAATGTCCAGCACGTCCAGGTTCTGCCGGCGGATCAGGTACAGCAGCAGGTCCAGCGGCCCTTCGAAGGCATCCAGGATGACTTCCAGCGCGTCCGGCGGGATGTACAGGTCCTGCGGAATCTGCAGGACCGGTTGCCCATGCACCACGGCCAGCGGCATTTCCTGCTGCTGGGGGGCGGGCGGCCGGGTTGGCGGGTTCGCGTCGAGCGCGAGTTCGGAAGTCATCTAATGGACGTCAGCATTGCAACGGACCAGTCGCGGTACCCGTCATGCCGGGCCAACGCCACGGCCACGGGGGCACCAGGCACGCCTGTCTCGGCGCGATTCCACACATATGAAACAGCAGCACGCGCTGCACAACAGCGGCAGCGACAAGACTACGGGGAGGTCGTCTACGTGGCCCGTCAGGAAGCGGCGGGGCGATCGTCGGGGGCTGCGGAAGCCGCGGAAACCGACGGGCTGCTGCATCCAGCCACGTGCAATTGACCCTAGGGTAAGGCTTTGCCGCGCCAGTGTCCAGCAACGGCAGGCAACAGGCCGGCATTGGCTAGAATCGGCGCACCGCAACATGAACGAGGAACCACCCCATGTGGTACGTGATTGAAGGCTATGACGACCAGGACGTGCTGGCCCAGCGGCTGCAGGTACGTCCGCAGCACCTGGCGCGCCTGCAGGCGCTGAACGACCAGGGGCGCCTGCTGCTGGCCGGTCCATGCCCGGCCATCGACAGCGAAGACCCGGGTCCGGCCGGCTTCAGCGGCTCGGTGGTCATCGCCGCATTCGACTCGCTGGCGCAGGCACAGGAATGGGCCGAAGCCGACCCGTACGTGGCCGCGGGCGTGTACGTGCGCACCCAGGTGCGTCCGTTCCGCAAGGTGCTGCCATGAACGCGGGGCGCATCGAACAGATTCGTGATGCACTGCAACAAGCGTTGGCCCCCAGCGTGCTGGAGATCGAAGACGACAGTCGTCGCCATGCCGGCCATGCCGGCGCGCGCGATGGGCGCGGCCATTTCAACGTGCACGTGGTCAGCGAACGCTTCGCCGGCATGGCCCCACTTGCGCGCCACCGCGCGGTCTACGCTGCGCTGGGCAGCCTGATGGACACCGACATCCATGCGCTGTCCATCCGTGCACATACCCCGTCAGAACAGGGCTGAACATGACCCAGATACTGTCTTTGCAGGTCACCGTGCGGGCCTGCCCGGGACAACTTTTTGTGTCCGGAATGGGACATTCGCCTAACGGACAGTTTACAAGCGCAGATGGAAACGCTTACATTCCGCGCCAAGCTGGTAGGTCCAAGCCGTGGAGGGCGGCTTCGTGAACAAGGCAGCCATAACAATCAAAGATGTCGCACGCGAAGCCCGGGTCTCCGTGGCCACGGTTTCCCGCGCGCTCAACGGGCATGAGAACGTTGCCGAACCGGTCCGCCAGCTTGTGCTGGAAGTGGCCGCGCGGCTGCGCTACACCCCACATGCTGCCGCGCGCAGCCTCAGCAGCCGCCGTACCAATACGGTGGGCGTGGTGCTGCCCGATCTGTACGGTGAATTCTTCTCCGAACTGATGCGTGGCATCGACGGAGTGGCCCGCAGCCGCCGCCAGCACCTGCTGGTGTCCAGCTACCACGGCGACCAGGAACAGCAGGGCGCTGCGCTGCGCGCCATGCGCGGCCGCGTCGATGGCCTGCTGGTGCTGTCCCCGTATGCGGAAAGCCCGGGGTTCCTGACCGACAACCTGCCGCAGTCGCTGCCCACCGTGCTGATCAACACCTACCTGCCCACGCAGGACCACCCGGTGTTGAGCATCGACGACCACGCAGGGGCGATGGCCATGACCCGCCACCTGCTCGATGCCGGCCACCGCCGCATCGCTTTCATTTCAGGCCCGGACCTCAACTTCGACGCGCGCGAGCGCCTGCGCGGCTTCCGTGACGCGCTGGCGGCTGCTGGCAATGGCGCCGAAGGCATCGAGCTGCCCGGTGATTTCGACGAAGCTTCCGGCCATCGCGCCGGTCAGGAGTTGCTGGCAGCCGGTGCGCTGCCCGATGCCGTGTTCGCCGCCAACGACATGATGGCCCTGGGATGTCTGTACGCGTTCGCGCAGGCAGGTGTCCACGTGCCCACCGATGTCGCCCTGGCGGGTTTCGATGACATTCCGCTGGCGCGGTTCGTACACCCATCGTTGACCACCATGCAGGTCAGTATCGCCGAGTTGGGCGATCGGGCCATGACGCGCCTGTTGCAGTTGATGGACGGCACTACCACGGAAGGGGCAGGGGACAAGCAGACGCTGGTACCCCGCCTGATCGTTCGAGATTCCACCACCTCGCCATCCGGCCGTTGAAGCCGGAGGCTTTCCTTTTCTTTTGACTGATCGCAGGAACCGCGCAAGCGGTTACCACCACCCGGAGATTGAGTTGATGATGCATTCCACCATCCGCACGCCGGCACGCCGGCTGCTGAGCACCGCCCTGGTCAGCTGCCTGATGCTGGCCGCCGCCCCGAACGTGATGGCCCAGTCGGCCAACGCCAGCCTGCGTGGCCAGGTGTCCGGCGCCCAGGCCGGCGCGGAAGTGACCGCCACCAACGTGGCCACCGGTTCGGTGCGCCGTGGCACCGTGCGTGCCGACGGCAGCTACTCGCTGATGGGCCTGGACCCGGGCACCTATGACGTGGTGGCCAACGGCCAGACCCAGAAGGTCACCGTCACCGTGGCCTCCACCGCCACGCTGAACTTCAGCGAAGCGGCCGCCACCGGCGGCGGCACCTCGGCGGCCACCAACCTGGACACCGTGAACGTGGTCGCGCCGACCCTGCTGCAGGAAGTGCGCACCTCCGAAGTCGGCAAGACCGTCAGCCTGCAGCAGATCCAGACCACCCCGCAGGTGTCGCGCAACTTCCTGGAGTTCGCCGACGCCGTGCCGGGCATGATCTTCACCCGTGATGCCAAGGGCAACACCTCGCTGCGTGGCGGTGCCACCAATGCCGACGGCACCAACGTCTACATCGACGGCGTGGGCCAGAAGAGCTACGTGAAGGGCGGCGGCGTGGCCGGCCAGTCCGGCAGCGCCGGCAACCCGTTCCCGCAGCTGGCCATCGGCGAATACAAGGTCATCAGCGGCAACTACAAGGCCGAGTACGGCCAGGTGTCCAGCGCCGCGGTGACCGCCGCCACCAAGTCCGGTACCAATGAATTCAAGGGTGAGGCGTTCTACCGCTACACCGACGAAGACATGCGCGCCAAGACCCCGGCCGAGCGCCAGGCCGGCCAGGACAAGATGGTCTCGGCCGAGAAGGAATACGGCTTCGCCCTGGGCGGCCCGATCGTCAAGGACAAGGCCCACTTCTTCGTGACCTACGAAGCCAAGCGCTTCGACCTGCCGGTCACCATCGCGCCGGACGGTGCGGTGACCAGCAGCGTGGGTCTGCTGCCGGCTGACGGCGCTGCCGGCCTCGGCCCGGCCAGCCAGCCGTTCCAGCAGGACCTGATCTTCGCCAAGGTCGACTTCGAGCCGACCGACAACGATCGCATCGAGCTGACCTTCCAGGACCGCGACGAAACCCAGCAGCAGTTCAGTGGCCAGACCTCGCCGGAAGCCGGCCGTGAAGTGGTCAACACCGACCGCCGCTATGCCCTGCGCTGGAACCACAGCGGTGAGCGTTACTACAACGAATTGATGGTCACCCATGAAGATTCGTTCAACAACCCGACCCCGCTGACCCTGGCCAACGGCATCACCTACACCGCACCGGACGGCACCGAAGACCGCACCATCGTCAAGGTCGGCGGCGCTTCGGCACTGGATTCGCAGGTGAAGGGCCAGAAGGGCTGGTCGATCGAAGACAACCTGACCCTGGACGGCATCCAGTGGGCGGGCGACCACACCATCAAGATGGGTGCGAAGTACAAGGAAATCGATCTGTACGCCTCTGACGCGGCGCAGATCAACCCGACCTTCACCTACACCCTGGGCGATCCGGACTTCCCGTCGGACATCCCGTACAAGGCGCAGTTCGTCAAGCCGGTCACCGGCGTGTCGGGCGTGTCCGGTGAAGTGCGTTCCAAGGCCAAGCAGCTGGGTCTGTTCATCCAGGACGACTGGCAGGTCAACGACCACCTGCAGATCAACCTGGGCCTGCGCTGGGATTACGAAAAGAACCCGGCCTACCTGGACTTCGTGACCCCGCAGCAGGTGGTGGACGCCATCTACTCGCAGGACCCGCGCGCTGCCGCCGGCCAGACCTACGCCGATTCGCTGGCGCTGGGCGGCCTGGACATCAGCGATTACATCAGCAACGGCCACAACCGCAAGGCGTTCAAGGATGCCTGGCAGCCGCGCCTGGGCTTCTCGTATGACATCAACGCCGACGAGCAGCACGTGATCCACGGTGGTGCCGGCCGTTCCTACGACCGCGACCTGTTCGACAACCTGCAGCTGGAAACCACCAAGCTGGCCCTGCCGCAGCCGACCATCTACTTCCGCAACCCGGCCACCGGCACCTGCATCAACGGCCAGGCCGCCTGCTACGACTGGAACCCGAACCTGCTCAACGGCATCGGCAACCTGCAGGCCCTGGTAGGCGCCACCAGCAATGCCGGTCTGGAAGTGGACCTGCTGAACAACAAGCTGAAGGCCCCGTACTCGGATCAGTTCAGCCTGGGCATGAGCAACCAGATCGGTGACTGGCTGACCGACGCCACCATCGCCCGTACCCTGAGCTACGACGGCTTCGCCTTCACCCTGGGCAACCGTTACCCGACCGGCCAGTTCTTCGATGACCCGCGCCTGTGCGGCGGCACCGACCCGGGCCTGAGCCAGGCCTGGAGCTGCAACGTGCCGGGCTTCGGCAGCCTGATCATCGGCCAGCAGGGCATCAAGACCCGTGCGACCCAGGTGCTGCTGTCGGCGCAGAAGCCGTTCACCAAGGAAAGCGGCTGGGGCACCTCGATCGCCTACACCTGGACGACCGCGCGCCACAACCGCGACATCAACGAGAAGTACGCGTTCGACCGCGGCCTGATCGGCGATTACCCGACCATCCGTTCCAACGGCGCGCCGCGCCACCGCCTGGTGGTGACCGGTTCGTACGCGGGCTTCTGGGGCATCACCTTCGGTGGCAAGATCACCCTGGCCACCCCGACCGCCGTCAACGACTGGTACGGCATCCCGCAGGCCAGCGGCTACACCCTGCCGACCCCGCAGGCCGCCGTGCCCAACGCCAATGGCAAGTTCCTGATCGGTGGCAAGGTGTTCGGCTACCGCTCGGTCGACCTGCAGGCGACGAAGACGTTCAAGATGCCGGGTGATACCGAGCTGTACGCTCGCCTGGACATCATCAACGTGTTCAACTTCGACAACTTCTCCAGCTACAACTACATCAAGAGCAACGGCAAGCTGGAAGCCAGCTACAACGAGACCGGTGACATCATCGGTACGCCGCGCCAGATCAAGGCCGAAGTGGGCTTCCGCTTCTGATGATCGCGCTTGGTACCGCCGGTTCGCCGGCGGTACCGGTTGTGCAATGGCCGGCCGTGATGGCCGGTCCATTGCCCATGCCAGTGCACCGCGACTGCACGGTGCACTGGCATGGGCAATGACGCCGACACCCGGGCCACGTTTTTCGTGGTTTTTTAAGAGTCCGTGCTGTAAACGATTTCAGGTGTTTGGACGTTATGCTCTTCCATCGAACAGCCCACCGGAGGAACCGCGCCATGCAGGCACGCCACCTGTTGACCGCCGCTGCGATGACCCTGGCCATCGCCGCCTGCAAACCGGCCCAGCAGGAAGCACCTGCCAAGCCCAAGCCGCAGGTGATCCTGGTCGAGGCCGACGCACCGCCACGGCCGATGAAGCCGGAACTGCCGCCGCTGTTCGACGATATCGAGCGCCGCACCTTCCAGTTCTTCTGGGATACCACCAATGAACTGAACGGCCTGACCCCCGACCGCTATCCGTCGCGTCCGTTCGCCAGCATCGCCTCGGTGGGCTTCGCGCTGACTGCCTACCCGATCGGCATCGAGAACGGCTGGGTCAGCCGCAACCAGGCCATCGACCGCACCCTGACCACGCTGAAGTTCTTCCGCGACGTGCCGATGGGCCCGCAGCGCACCGGCAAGGCCGGTTACAAGGGCTTCTACTACCACTTCCTGGACATGCAGGAAGGCCGTCGCTACGACAGCTGGGTGGAACTGTCCTCGGTGGATACCGCGCTGCTGATGATGGGCGTGCTGTTTGCCCAGTCGTACTACGACGGCGACGACCCGCGCGAAAAAGAGATTCGGCAGATTGCCGACAGCCTGTACAAGCAGGTCGACTGGCCGTGGCTGCAGCAGCGCGCACCGCTCATTTCAATGGGCTGGTTCCCCGAAAGCGGCTTCATCGACCACGACTGGATGGGCTACAACGAAGCGATGATGGTCTACATCCTCGCCCTGGGCTCGCCCAGCCACCCGGTCAGCCCGGATGCGTGGACCGTGTGGACCCGCACCTACGACAACGACTGGGGCGTCTACCAGGGCCAGGAATACCTGTCCTTCGGGCCGCTGTTCGGCCACCAGTACAGCCACGTCTGGATCGATTTCCGCGATATCCAGGACGCGTACATGCGCGAACGCGGCAGCACTTACTTCCTCAACAGCCGTTCGGCGGCGCTGGCCCAGCGTGAGTACGCCATCGCCAACCCGATGAACTGGAAGGATTACGGCGAGAACGTCTGGGGCCTGACCGCCAGCGATGGCCCGCAGAACACCACCCAGGAATACCGCGGCGAGCAGCGCCAGTTCCGCCATTACTCCTCGCGCGGCGCAGGCCTGCGCGAGAACTTCGACGACGGCACCATCGCCCCGACCGCGGCGGTGTCCTCGATCGTGTTCGCGCCCGAGGAAGTGATCCCGGCCACGGTGGAGATGCACAAGCGCTACGGCGACTACATCTATTCCAGCTACGGGTTCCTGGATTCGTTCAACCCCAGCTTCAACTACGACATTCCGATCAAGACCGGGCGCCTGGTGCCCGACCGCGGCTGGGTCGCCAGCGATTACATCGCCATCGACCAGGGCCCGATCCTGACCATGATCGCCAACTACCGCGATGATTTCGTCTGGGAAGTAATGAAGAAAAACCCGTACATCCGCAAGGGTCTGGAACGGGCAGGATTCAGTGGTGGCTGGCTGGCACCGGAAGGCGAGTTCCAGCCGCTGCAGCTGCAGAAGGATGAGAAGGCCGCGGCGGCGCGCGCGGTAGGTATCGCAGAATCGCGCGCGGCCGCCGCGCAGGAACAGAAGAACAATGCCAACCGCAACACTGGACAGGGGAAGTAAGCCGGTGCAACCCTGGACCCATCGCCTGCGCCGCTGGGCGCTGCCGCTGCTGGCCGCGCTGGCCGTTGCCGGCTGCGCCCGCACCGAGCCGGGCACCACCACCGTGCGCTTCTGGGCCATGGGCCGTGAAGCGGAAGTGGTCAGCGAGCTGATCCACGAGTTCGAAGCCGAAAACCCCGGCATCAAGGTGGATGTGCAGAACATTCCGTGGACGGCCGCGCATGAAAAGCTGCTGACCGCCTTCGCCGCCGATGGCCTGCCCGATGTCTGCCAGCTCGGCAACACCTGGGTGCCCGAGTTCGCCGAACTGGATGCGCTGACCCCGCTGCAGCCGTTCGTGCAGCGCTCCACCGTGGTCGATCCGCAGGACTATTTCCAGGGCATCTGGGATACCAACGTGATCCACGGCGAGCTGGTGGGCGTGCCGTGGTACGTCGATACGCGCCTGATCTACTACCGCAAGGACCTGCTGGCCAAGGCCGGTTTCGACCACCCGCCGCGCACCTGGGCCGAGTGGGACCAGCAGATGGCCGCGATCAAGAAGATGCAGGGCCCGAACCGCTACGCGGTGCTGATGCCGATCAACGAATTCGAGCAGCAGCTGTCGCTGGCGCTGCAGCAGCCCGACCCGCTGCTGCGCGACGATGACACCCGCGGCAACTTCGCCAGCCCCGGCTTCCGCCGCACCCTGGCCTTCTACTCGAACATGTTCGAGCAGGGCTGGGCGCCGAAGATGTCCGAAACCCAGATCTCCAACGTCTGGGATGAATTCTTCCGCGGCTTCAACGTCTTCTACATCTCCGGGCCCTGGAACATCCGCGAGTTCAAGAAGCTGCAGCCCAAGGAACTGGAAGGGCAGTGGGGCACCGCTGCGCTGCCGGGTCCGGATGGTCCGGGCGCCGGCATCGCCGGTGGCACCAGCCTGGTGATCTTCCGCAAGTCGCAGCAGAAGGAAGCCTCGTGGAAGCTGATCGAGTTCCTGTCGCGGCCGGAAATCCAGGCCCGCTTCCATTCCATCATCGGTGACCTGCCGCCGCGTCGCAGCACCTGGACCGCACCCTCGCTGGCTGGTGATCCACTGGCTGCGGCCTTCCGTGACCAGCTGGAGCGGGTCAAGCCCACGCCGAAGGTGCTGGAGTGGGAGCGCATCGTGCAGGAAATGCGCATCGTCACCGAAAAGGTGGTGCGCGGTGGCCTGCCGCAGGACAAGGCCGTGGAAGAGCTGGACCAGCGCGTGGACAAGGTGCTGGCCAAGCGCCGCTGGATGCATGAACAACAACGCCTGCAGGGCGGCGGTGCGCAGGCACCTGCCGATGCGCCGGCCGCAGCGGCCGGGAGCCCGCAATGAAACGTACTTCGCTTGCCGGCTGGATCTTCGCCGGCCCCTCGCTGATCGTGCTGGGCCTGTTCTTCGGCCTGCCGGTGGCCTCGGCGCTGGCGCTGAGCGTGACCGACTTCGATCTGTATGCCCTGTCCGACAGCAGCAACCTGCGGTTCGTCGGCCTGGGCAACTACATCGATCTGCTGCAGACCCCGATGTTCTGGAAGTCGCTGTGGAACACCACCTACTTCGTGCTGATCGGCGTACCGCTGTCGATCGGCGTGTCGCTGGGCGCGGCGATGCTGCTGAACGCACCGGCGGCGCGCTTCAAGGCGCTGTTCCGTACCGCACTGTTCGCCCCGGTGGTGACCACCCTGGTGGCGGTGGCGGTGATCTGGCGCTACCTGTTCCACACCAGCTACGGTCTGGTGAACTACGGCCTGGGCCACATCGGCATCAGCCCGATCGACTGGCTGGGTGACCCGAACTGGGCCATGCCCACCATCATGCTGTTCGCCGTGTGGAAGAACTTCGGCTACAACATGGTGATCTTCCTGGCCGGCCTGCAGGCCATTCCGCATGACCTGTACGAGGCCGCGCGCATCGATGGTGCCTCGCGCTGGAAGCAGTTCCTGCACATCACCCTGCCGATGCTCGGCCCGGTGCTGCTGGTGGTCGGGGTCATTACCGTGTCCGGCTACTTCCAGCTGTTCGCCGAACCCTACGTGATGACCCGCGGCGACCCACTGCAGAGCACCGTCAGCGTGCTGTATTTCATGTTCGAGGAAGGCTTCAAGTGGTGGAACCTGGGTCGCGCCTCCGCGGTGGCGTTCCTGCTGTTCCTGATCATCCTGGCGGTGACCACCGTGATGCTGCGTTTCGGCCGCAAGAGGCAGTTGGTATGAGTCGTGAAATCGGCCAGTCGCGCTGGCACCCGTGGATGGTCAATGGTGCGTTGCTGGTGCTGGCCCTGGTCAGCCTGGCACCGCTGCTGTGGATGGTCTCGGTCTCGTTCATGCCGCAGGGCGAGGCCACCCATTTCCCGCCGCCGTTGCTGCCCTCGCACGTCACCACGCGCAACTACCTGGAGTTGTTCGCGCGCACCGGCATGGGCGGCAACTTCGCCAACAGCCTGCTGGTGTCGCTGGCCATCACCCTGGGCTCGCTGCTGCTCAACACCATGGCCGGCTACGCCTTCGCCAAGCTGAACTTCGTCGGCCGCGAGCGCCTGTTCCAAGTGCTGATGGCCGCGCTGGTCATCCCGGCGCAGGTGGCCATGCTGCCGCTGTTCCTGCTGATGAAGCAGCTGGGCCTGGTCAACAGCTTCGGCGGCGTGATCGTGCCGGCCCTGGCCAGCGTGTTCGGCATCTTCCTGGTGCGCCAGTACGCCCGCTCCATTCCCGATGAGCTGCTGGAAGCGGCGCGCATCGACGGGGCAGGGGAGCTGCGCATCTTCTTCCAGATCGTGCTGCCGATGCTCAAGCCGGTGCTGGTCACCCTGGCGATCTTCACCTTCATGGGCGCATGGAACGATTTCATGTGGCCGTTGATCGTGTTGACCGACCAGGAGCACTACACTTTGCCGGTGGCACTGGCCACCCTCTCGCGCGAACACATCATGGACGTGGAAATGATGATGGCCGGCGCGGTGGTCACCGTGGTTCCGGTGCTGGCGCTGTTCCTGGTGCTGCAGCGGTACTACATCCAAGGTCTGTTGCTGGGGAGTGTTAAGGGATGAAGCGTGCGATCGCCGTTGGATTGGGCCTGCTGTGGTCTTCCCTGGCGATCGCCGCACCACCGGCGCTGCCCGCGCCGAAGGTGCTGGATGACTTCGACGACATCGGCGCATGGAAGCTGGTGCTGTCCGACCAGGTCAGTGGTTCGCTGCGCCCGGTCACCGCACCGGGCGGTGGCCGCGCGCTGTGCCTGGATTACGACTTCCACAAGGTCTCCGGCTATGTGGGCCTGCGCCGTGCGCTGAACATCGAATACCCGGTCAATTACCGCTTCGGCTTCCAGCTGCGCGGCGATTCGCCGGGCAACGACCTGCAGTTCAAGCTGATCGACGCCAGCGGTGACAACGTGTGGTGGGTCAACCGCCCCGGTTACAGCTTCCCCAAGGCCTGGACGCCGGTGGAGTACCGCCGGCGCCAGATCGACAAGGCCTGGGGGCCATCGCCGGACAAGGAGATGGCGCGCAGTGCCGCAGTCGAGTTCACCATCTACAGCAAGGTGGGCGGGCGCGGCACGGTCTGCTTCGACAAGCTGACCCTGCAGGGCCTGCCGGCGCAGGACACCTCGCCGCTGCACCCGGCGGTGATTGCCGACACCGCGCCTGCGCTGCAGGACCGCATGATCGACGGCAAGAGCGATACCTTCTGGATCAGCGGCGGGGTCAAGCAGCAGACCATCAGCCTGGATCTGCACGACACCCGCGAGATCGGCGGGGCGGTGATCGACTGGCTGCCCAGTCTGGAAGCCACCCGCTACACCGTGCGCACCTCGCAGGATGGCCGCGACTGGCGCACCGTGCGTGAGGTGACCAATGGTGGCGGTGGCCGTGATTGGCTGGCGCTGCCCGACACCGACGCGCGCTATGTGCGTTTCGACCTGCAGGGCGGCCCGAACTGGCGCTATGGCATCCGTGACATCGCGCTGAAGCCGCTGGCCTTCGCGGCCACGCCCAACGCCTTCCTGTCATCGGTGGCGGCGGACCTGCCGCGCGGCGCACTGCCGCGTGCGTTCGTGGGCGAGCAGCCGTACTGGACCCTGCTGGGCCTGGATGGTGGCCAGGAACAGGCGCTGATCAGCGAAGACGGCGCGCTGGAGCCGGCCAAGGGCAGCTTCAGCATCGAGCCGTTCGTCCGCCTGGATGGAAAGCTGCTGGACTGGTCCAACGTGGCCATCACCCAATCGCTGCAGGACCGCTACCTGCCCATCGCCAACGTCGATTGGGTGCATGAAAAGGCCGGGCTGTCGGTGACCGGTTTCGTGCAGGGCACGCCCGAGCGCGCGCAGCTGATCGGCCGCTACCGCTTGAGCAACCCCGACAAGGTGGCGCACGAATACACCCTGGCGCTGGCGATCCGGCCGTGGCAGGTGAACCCGCCGACCCAGTTCCTGAACACCACCGGCGGCTTCAGCCGCATCGACAGCCTGGACGTGGGCGAGCAGCTGGTGCGCATCAATGGCGAGCCGCGGGTCTATCCGCTGCAGGCGCCCGATGCGCGCTTTGCCACCACGTTCGACGGCAAGTTGGACGCGATGCACCTGGCCAGCGGCAAGCTGCCCGGCACCACGGCGGTGAAGGACAGCACCGGGCTGGCCTCCGGCGCCTTGCTGTACACCATCAAGCTGGAGCCGGGGCAGAGTCGCGAAGTGGCGGTGGTGCTGCCGCAGACCGGCAGCTGGGCGCCGCAGGCGCTGGACGTGGCCAAGGCGCAGCAGCAGGTGGCCGCGCAGTGGCGGCAGAAGCTGGGCGTGGTGTCGCTGCAGGTGCCGGCCGCCGGCCAGCCGCTGGTGGAAACCCTGCGCACCGCCGTCGCACATATGCTGATTTCCCGCGTGGGGCCGCGCCTGCAGCCGGGCACGCGTTCGTATGCGCGCAGCTGGATCCGCGATGGCGCGATGATTTCCGAGGGTCTGCTGCGCATGGGCCGCAGCGATGCGGTGCGTGACTACGTGAACTGGTACGCGCCCTTCCAGTTCGAGAACGGCAAGGTGCCGTGCTGCGTGGATGCGCGCGGCAGCGACCCGGTGCCGGAGAACGACAGCCATGGCGAACTGATCTACAACATCGCCGAGTACTGGCGCTACACCGGCGACGGCACCTTCCTGGAACTGATGTGGCCGCATGTGCAGGGCGCCTACCAGTACATGGAACAGCTGCGCGCCAGCGAGCGCACCGAAGAGAACCGTGCGCGCAATCCCGCGTTCTACGGGATGATGCCGGCCTCGATCAGCCACGAAGGCTATTCGGCCAAGCCGATGCACTCGTACTGGGACAACTTCTGGGCGCTGCGCGGTTACAAGGACGCGGCGATCATCGCTGCGCAGCTGGGCAAGGTCGAAGCGATGCAGATCAGCGAATCGCGCGACCAGTTCCGTGATGACCTGCAGGCATCGCTGCAGTCGGCCATGCAGCAGCACCGCATCGACTTCCTGCCCGGTTCGGCCGAGCTGGGGGACTTCGATGCCACCTCCACCACCATCGCCCTGGCGCCCGGTGGTGAGCAGGGGCGCCTGCCGCAGCCCGCGCTGGACCGCACGTTCGAGCGCTACTGGAACGAATTCGTGGCGCGCCGCGACGGCAAGCGCGAATGGAAGGATTACACCCCGTACGAGTGGCGCAACGTGGCCGCGTTCGTGCGCCTGGGCTGGCGTGACCGCGCCTGGCAGGCCAGCCAGTTCTTCTTCAAGGACCGCGCGCCGCAGGCCTGGAACCAGTGGGCCGAAGTGGTCTCGCGCACGCCGCGCACGCCGTTCTTCGTGGGCGACCTGCCGCATGCCTGGGTGGCCTCGGACTTCGTGCGCTCGGCGCTGGACATGTTCGCCTACAACCGCGATGTGGATGACGCGCTGGTGCTGGCTGCAGGTATTCCCACGGCCTGGTTCCAGGGCGAGGGCATTGCCGTGCAGGGCCTGCGCACCCCACAGGGGCAGCTGAACTACTGCCTGCAGCGCAACGACAAGCAGCTGGTGCTGGAAGTGCAGCCGGGCCTGCTGCCGCCGGTGGGGGGCGTGGTGCTGCCGTGGCCCTACAGCGGCGAACCCGGCGCGGCCACGGTCAATGGCGAGCCGGCCGAATGGGTGGACAACGAGCTGCACGTGCACGCGCTGCCAGCGCGGGTGGAAATTGAAGTGCCAAGTGCGGTGCGCCGCGCCGAACGCAAGGGGCAGTAAACATGGCGTTGAAGCAGGGGAGGGCGCGCGTGGCACTGCGCGCCTTGGGGCTGGCGATGGCACTGGCATGGCCCGCGTTGGCGGTGGCGCAGCAGGCAGGTGAGCCTGCCGTTGCGCAGGCATCGACCGCGCCCGG
Organism: Stenotrophomonas sp. YAU14A_MKIMI4_1; assembly: GCF_003086855.1. Taxonomy (NCBI): domain Bacteria; kingdom Pseudomonadati; phylum Pseudomonadota; class Gammaproteobacteria; order Lysobacterales; family Lysobacteraceae; genus Stenotrophomonas; species Stenotrophomonas sp. YAU14A_MKIMI4_1. The sequence goes on along the minus strand of NZ_CP025998.1, from coordinate 2,814,979 downwards.
CATGGGCATGGTCACCTTCAACCTGCACCATGACCGCGAAGACTGGCCAACCCGGCGGCGCACGATCGTGGCCGAGCTCAAGCGCCTGCAGCCCGATGCCATTGCCCTGCAGGAAGTGATCCAGCGCCGCAACGTGCGCAACCAGGCCCAGTGGCTGGCCAGCCAGCTCGGTTACAAGTACGTCTTCGTATCCACCGATCCGGTGGGTGCGCCCAAGCGCTATGGCAACGCGCTGCTGACCCGGCGCCCGATCCTGGCCCACGGCGAGCACCTGCTGCAGCCGCTGGATGACTACCGCACCGTGGCCCACCTGCGCATCGACGTGGACGGGCAGCCGGTGAACGTCTATGCCACGCATCTGAACGAGCGTAGTGACGAGCGCGGCCAGGGCATCCGCCGCAGCCAGGTGGAAGACCTGCTGCGCTTCATCACCGAAACCTCGGCCGGTGCGCCGGTGGTGATCGCCGGCGACTTCAACGCGCTGGTGGATGCCGGCGACCTGAGCGAACTGCGCAGCCACTACGGTGACAGCTACGGCAGTGTGCACGTGAACACCGACCTGGCGGCGGTCAGTACCTTGAACCGGCACTATTACCAGGCGCCCTCGCGCATCGACCACATCTTCTTCCAGCAGGACCGGATGGTGGCGCGCGAAGCCAGGATCCTGTTCGACCAGCCCGACGACAGCGGTCGCTGGGCGTCGGACCACTACGGCGTGTGGACCCGCCTGCAGTTCGCCCCGGCCCGCTGACACCACGCGGCTTCATGCTCTGGTAGGTGCCAACCTTGGTTGGCACGGACGTATCCGCGTGCGATGAATCAAAGTGCCAACCAAGGTTGGCACCTACCAAGCAAGCGCGGACGCACCTGCGCGCGGTGAAGCAAAGGCGCTCTGGTAGGTGCCGACCTTGGTCGGCACGGAAGCATCCGCGTGCGGTGAAGCAAAGGCGCTCTGGTAGGTGCCGACCTTGGTCGGCACGGACGCATCCGCGTGCGGTGAATCAAAGGCGCTCTGGTAGGTGCCGACCTTGGTCGGCACGGACGCATCCGCGTGCGGTGAATCAAAGGCGCTCTGGTAGGTGCCGACCTTGGTCGGCGCGGACGTATCCGCGTGCGGTGAAGCAAAGTGCCAACCAAGGTTGGCACCTACCAAGCAAGCACGGACGCATCCGCGTGCGGTGAATCAAAGTGCCAACCAAGGTTGGCATCCACCACGGCCGTACGGGCCGACAAACAAAAACGGCGGGGATCATCGATCCCCGCCGTTTCGCTTTCACGTGATCAAAGAACGATCAGTTCGCCGGCGGCGTGCGCTTGGCGGCTTCTTCGTCTTCGTCCGACGCCGGGGCCTCGGCAGCCTGGCTGGCCGAATCGGCGTGGCCATCGGCCACCGGGTCAATCGACGGCGTCACCACGGCTTCGGCCACCGGCGCGGCAGCTTCAACCGGCGCGGCTTCCACCACGGCCGGGGCGACCGACTGCTCGGCCATCGGCTGCTCGGCCACCGTCTCAACGTGCACGACCGGCGCGGCTTCGACTGCCGGTGCGGCGACCGGAGCAGCCTCCACGGCGACCGGCTTGGCCTCGACCACCGGGGCGGCGTCGGTCACGACCGGAGCGGCTTCCACCACCGGAGCGGCCTCGACCACGGCCGGCTTCACCTCGGCCACGGGCGCGGCGGCAACCGGCTGCACCGGGGTGGCCGCATCGATGGCATCCAGCATGCTGGTCTGCACCGGGGTCGGCTTCGGCTGTTCCGGCCGCGGGGCGGCTTCGCGGGCCACCGGCACGTCCACGGACTGCACTTCGGCAACCGCTTCCAGCACGGCGCTGCTGACCGCAGCCACCGGTGCGGCAGCGGCAACAGCGGCCGGTGCACGCGCGGGCTTTTCGGCCTCTACGCTGGCCGGCTCGATTTCGTCGTCGAAATCGAACTCGGGCTGCGAACGCGCCGGCTGCTGGGCAGCGACCGCAGCGGGCGCGCTGCTGTCGCGGTTCGGTTCGACCACGTCCTGGTCTTCGCCTTCGTCACCTTCGTCCTGGTCATCGCCCAGCGCGTCGGTGCCGTTGGCGTTCTCGGCGCCACCGCGACGACGACGACGGCCACCGCGACGGCCGCGGCGACGGCGGGTTGCGCCTTCGCCAGCCTGCTCGCCGTTGGCCGCATCGGCCGCAGCGTCTTCATCGCCGGCAACCACGCCTTCGGCCTCAACGGCCGAGGTCGGGGTCGGGGTCGTGTCAGCGGGGGCCGCGACCTGCGCTGCCGGAGCGGCAGCCGGGGTCGCCACCGGTGCGGTGGCTTCCTGCGCGGTGACCACGTTGGCGGCCACGGCAGTGGCGGCAACCGCGGCGGCCGGCACGGCTTCCACGGCCTCTTCGGCGGCGTTGCGCTGCGGCTTGTCGGTCGGCTTCTCGCCATCCTGTGGACGCGGCTGGCGCGGCTGCTTCAGCTTCGGCTGCTGCTGCTGGCCCTGGCCCTGGCCCTGGTTGGGGTTCTGGCCCTGCTGCTCGTTGCGCGGCTTGTTGTGCTGCGGCTGCTGCGGCTGGGCAGCGTCCTTCTGCTGCTTGCCCTGCTGCGGCTGCTGCTGCGCGTTGCCGTTGTTGTTGCGGCCGTCCTTGCGCTGTTCGTTGCGGTCCTTGCGGTTGCCGCCATCCTTCTGCGCATTGCCGTTGCCGCCGTTGCCACGGTTCTCGTCGCGGCGGTCCTTGTTACGGTCCTTGTTGCGATCCTTGTTACGGTCCTTGCGCTGGCCGCCGTCGTGCTGCGGCTGGCGCGCGGCCGGGGCCGGCGCGGCGGCCGGGGCCGGCTCGCCACCAAAGATGCGCTTCAGCCAACCGACCACGCCGCCGCTGGCAGCGGCCGGGGCAGCCGCAGCCACCGGGGCCGGTGCCGGCGCAGCGGCCGGTTCGGCTTCGGCACGCACCGGGGCCGGCGCAGTGTGCTTGACCTGGGTGACCGCCGGCGGCGGGATGTTCAGCTGGCCCTTGGTCAGGGCATGCACCGGCAGCTTGCGCGGGGTGCCGCGCTGGTAGCTGGGCTTGTTGCTCTCTTCACCCAGCTCGTTCTCGCGCAGACGGGTAACGGTGTAGTGCGGGGTGTGCAGCTGCTCGTCGGCAACGATCACGATCGGCGCTTCGTGGCGGCGTTCGATCTCGCGCAGCGCGCTGCGCTTCTCGTTCAGCAGGTAATTGGCGATCTCCACCGGGGCCTGGACCAGCACCTGCCCGGTGTTTTCCTTCATCGCATGCTCTTCGGCAACGCGGATGATCGACAGCGACAGCGACTCGACGCTGCGCATGCGGCCATGGCCATCGCAGCGCGGGCAGACGATCTGGCTGGATTCGCCCAGGCTCGGGCGCAGGCGCTGCCGGCTCATTTCCAGCAGGCCGAAGCGCGAGATGCGGCCGACCTGCACGCGCGCACGGTCGTACTTCAGCGCGTTGGCCAGGCGGTTCTCGACTTCGCGCTGGTGCTTGTTGGAGGCCATGTCGATGAAGTCGATCACCACCAGGCCGCCCAGGTCGCGCAGGCGCAGCTGGCGGGCCACTTCCTCGGCCGCTTCCAGGTTGGTCTGGAAGGCGGTGTCTTCGATGTCGCTGCCCTTGGTGGCGCGCGAGGAGTTCACGTCCACGGCGGTCAGCGCTTCGGTCTGGTCGACCACGATCGAGCCGCCCGACGGCAGGCGCACGTTGCGCTCGTAGGCACCTTCGATCTGCGATTCGATCTGGAAGCGGTTGAACAGCGGGATGTCGTCCTTGTAGTGCTTGAGCTTGCGCAGGGTCTGCGGCATCACCTGCTGCATGAACTCCTTGGCGTGCTCGTACATCTCCTCGGTGTCCACCAGGATCTCGCCGATGTCGGCGCGCAGGTAGTCACGCAGGGCGCGCACGATCAGGCGCGATTCCTGGTAGATCAGGAACGGGGCCGGCTTGCTCAGGGCGGCTTCGGCAATGGCGCGCCAGACGCTCAGCAGGTAGTCCAGGTCCCACTGCAGCTCTTCGGCATCGCGGCCGACGCCGGCGGTGCGGATGATCACGCCCATGTCGTCGGGGATGTTCAGCTTGTCCAGGGCGTCCTTCAACGCGGCCCGGTCTTCGCCCTCGATGCGACGGGAAACGCCGCCGGCGCTGGGCGAATTCGGCATCAGCACCATGTAGCGGCCGGCCAGGGAGATGAACGTGGTCAGGGCGGCGCCCTTGTTGCCACGCTCTTCCTTGTCGACCTGCACGACCACTTCCTGGCCTTCCTTCAGCAGCTCGCGGATGCCGGCCTTGTTGTGGTCGACGCCGGCCTGGAAGTAGTCGCGGGAGATTTCCTTCAGCGGCAGGAAGCCATGGCGGCCGCCGCCGTATTCGACGAAGGCCGCTTCCAGCGAGGGCTCGATGCGGAAGATCCGGCCCTTGTAGATGTTGGACTTCTTCTGTTCCTTGGACGGCTGCTCGATATCGATGTCATACAACGACTGGCCATCGACGATGGCAACACGCAGCTCTTCGGCCTGCGTGGCGTTGATCAGCATTCGCTTCATTCTTGCGTTCCTCGCAAGCGGCTACCGCGCGGAACGCCATGGGGTTTCGCCTCTGGATACGGCTCGCCGCCCATTCGCGCATGCGCGGGGAGGGCAGCTTCGGTTTCCAGCGCTACGACACCACGGCAGGCCGCGGGAGCGCTTCACTCTTATGGGTTTTGGGGTGTTGCAGGGCCGCAGGCAGCTGTCAGCCAGGCTGGAGCGCCACGCGGGACATGTTCAGCTCGGTTGCGTGTCAGGCATCCGGCGATGGCCGGGAAGGCCGGTGAGCCGCTAACATGGCCGCCCCGCGGGCGGTGGTCGCGCACTGTGCCGGATTCGTCGGAAGCTGGGCTTCTGGCCCTGAGTAACTTCCAACGAAATCAATCCCTTATCTCGCCCCCCGAGTGTAACAGAATAAACAGCCCGATGACTGCATCAGACCCCACCAAGCCGGCCGGCGACAAGCCTTCCGTGCGCATGATCACCGTTCCCGAGGACCGCGCCGGCCAGCGGCTGGACAACTTCCTGCTGGGCCAGCTGAAGGGCGCCCCGCGCAGCCTTGTCTACAAGCTGGTGCGCAGCGGCCAGGTGCGTGTGAATGGCGGCCGCGCCAAGGCCGAACGCAAGCTGGAGGCGGGCGACGAGGTGCGTGTGCCGCCGGTTCGTCTCACTGAAGAAGGAGACAAGGCCGGCCCGCCCGAGGCGTTCATGCACCGGCTGGAGCAGGCGATCGTGTTCGAGGACGCGCGCCTGCTGGCCCTGAACAAGCCCACCGGCGTGGCCAGCCACGGCGGCAGCGGCATCAGCTTCGGCGCCATCGAAACCCTGCGTGCGCTGCGCCCGGGGCAGACCCTGGAGCTGGTCCACCGGTTGGATCGCGACACCTCGGGCCTGCTGATCGTGGCCAAGAAGCGTTCGGCGCTGAGCGAACTGCAGGCCCTGCTGCGTGAAGACCACGGTGCCGGCATTCGCAAGCGCTACCTGACCCTGCTGGCCGGGCGCATGCCCGACGGCGTGATGACCGTGGACGCCCCGCTGCACGTGGGCCTGCGCCAGGGCGGCGAGCGCCATGTGCAGGTGAACGCGATCGGCAAGGAATCGATCAGCCACTTCCGCGTGCTGGAACGGCGCGGTGGGCACTCCTACTGCGAGGTGCGCATCGAAACCGGCCGTACCCACCAGATCCGCGTGCATGCCCAGCACCTGGGGCACCCGGTGGCCGGTGACGACAAATACGGCGATCCTGCCGTCAACAAGCGGCTTCGTGAGCAGATCGGGCTGAAGCGCCTGTTCCTGCACGCGGCCTCGCTGGAGTTTGCGCTGGACGCGGGCAAAACCCCGTACGTGCTGAACGCGCCGCTGGCCGAAGAACTGGTGGAAGCGCTGGACCGCCTGCGCTGACGTCGCGCGGAACGCCAGTCGAGCAAGCTCGACGCTACGGGGCCGTGGCGGTAGATCCACGGCATGCGTGGATGCGCCGTGCGGGGGCCGTCACCACTTGAACAGCACCAGGCTGATCGCCAGCGTGCCCATGCCGGCCACCAGCCCGTACACGGTCTCGTGGCCCTTGGCATAGCGCTTGGCCGCCGGCAGCAGCTCGTCCAGCGCCAGGAACACCATCACCCCGGCAATCAGGCCGAATACCCAGCCGAACGTGGCATGCGACAGCGCGCCCTTCAGCAGCACATAGCCGAGTACCGCGCCCACCGGCTCGGCCAGGCCTGACAGCAGGCTGGCGGCGAAGGCGTGCAGCTTGTTCTGCGTGGCGAAGTACACCGGCACGGCGATCGCGATGCCTTCGGGAATGTTGTGGATGGCGATGGCAAAGGCCAGCGGCATGCCCACCGATGGGCTTTCCAGGGTGGCGAAGAAGGTGGCCAGACCTTCCGGGAAATTGTGCGCGGTGATGGCGATGGCGGTCAGCAGGCCAACCCGCTTGATGTACGCCTTGTTGTTGTCGCGGAACGCGGGGTCCTGCTTGTCCAGCGTCTCGTGCGGGTTGGGAATCAGGTGGTCGATGACCACGATCGCCAGCATGCCCAGCAGGAAGGCTGCCGTGCCGTAGGTGAAGCCGCTGCGCTCGCCGTAGGCCAGCGAGAACGAGTCGATGGCCTTGTTCAGGATTTCCGACAGCGAGACATAGACCATCGCGCCGCCAGCGAAGGCCAGGCCGAAGGCCAGCAGGCGCGGGTTGGGCCGGCGCGAGAACAGCACCAGCAGGCTGCCGATGGCCGTGGCCAGGCCGGCCGCCAGGGTGACGGCCAGCGCCATCCAGATGTTTTCAGGGGGGATCTGCAGCATGTGCCGACGCGTTCCAGGGGGTCAGTCGACCGCCCCGGCACGGGCCGGGGCGGCAGGGGCGAGGCGGGCGTCGGCTGGCCTCGTCGCAGTCAGCGCGATCAGCCGCCGCGGCGGGCGCGCTCTTCAATGGCAAAGCACTGGTCGGGCTTGGGCTGCGGCGGGTTGAAGCTGACCGGCACCTGGATCGTGGCCGGCACCGCCGCCCCATTGCGGGTGGCGGCCTTGAACTGCCAGCCCTGCACGGCGGTGCGGGCCAGTTCGTCCAGCTGCGGGTTGCCCGCGCCGGTCAGCAGGGCCACGTCGCTGGGCTTGCCGTCGGTGCCGATCACTACCTTGAAGGTGCTGGTGCCGCCCACGCCCAGGCAGGCCAGTTCCAGCGGGTACTGCGGCGGCGGTGTCTTCACCGCGGCCACCTCGGTGGGCGGCGCGGCCGGCGCCGCCGGCGGTTCTGCGCCACCGCAGCCGGCCAGGCCGGTGGCAGCCAACAGGGATAGGGTCAGCAGTCGCACATTCATCACTTTTGCTCCGTCAGGGCCGAAGTCTTGGCCGCGCAGATGAAGTCGTTCTCGCTCAGGCCGCCCACGTCGTGGGTGGAATAGCGCACGACGGCGCGGTCGTAGTGCACGCCCAGGTCCGGGTGGTGGTCCTCGTGGTGGGCGATCCAGGCCAGCGCGTTCACGAAGGCCATGGTTTCGTAGTAGTTCTTGAAGCGGAAGGTGCGCAGCAGGGCCTGGCCGGCCTCGGCCAGCTCCCAGCCCGGCACCTGCGGCAGCAGCTCGGCCAGGCGGGCTTCGCCCAGCTTGTGGTCGCTGCCCTTTCGCGGCACGCAGTGCGCCTGTGCCAGCGGAATCAGGTCGGACATGGGTTCCTCCACCTCGTGTTGACTGAACAATGCGCCGGACAGTGTATAAATCGAATGAGCGGCCGACGCTGACTTGGCTAGAATAGCCTGATGATCCAGATCTCCGACACTGCCCAGACCCATTTCCGCAAGCTGATCGAACGTGAGGGCGTGCCCGGCATGGGCGTGCGCCTGAGCGCCGTCGATCCCGGCACCCCACGCGCCGATGCGCGCCTGGAGTTCGCCGAGCCGACCGATCTGCTGGGCGACGAATGGGCCGTGGATTGCGACGGCTTCACCCTGTACGTCGACGCCACCAGCGTCGGCTGGCTCGATGGCGCGGAAATCGACATCGTGCCCGGCACCGCCGGTACCCAGCAGCTGACCATCAAGGCGCCGCGCATCAAGGGCGAAGCGCCCGGCGAAGCGGCTTCGCTGGTGGAGCGCGTGCATTGGGTGGTGGAAAACGAGGTGAACCCGCAGCTGGCCTCGCACGGTGGCAAGGTGGCCGTGCAGGAAGTCTCGGCCGACGGCGTGGTGCTGCTGCGCTTCGGTGGCGGCTGCCAGGGCTGCGGCATGGCCGATGTCACCCTGAAGCAGGGCATTGAAAAGACCCTGATGGGCCGGGTGCCGGGCGTGACGGCGGTGCGTGACGCCACCGACCACGACAGCGGCCACGCGCCGTACATTCCCCGCGGCAACGCCGCCTGACCGGCACCGCGTGCCTCTGCCCAGGGCTGAGCAACTTGTCGATGTGCTGCTGGCACGCCAGCAGCAGCGTCTCATTCTCGAAAAGCACACCCGCCTGCCGTATGGCTGGGCGATCTGGCTGCGCTCGCTGAAACCCCTGCCTCGCCTGTTCCATGCCCGCGATGTGATTGCGGTGCTGCTGCCGCGGCCGTTGCCGGGGCGTCCGGGACGACTGCCCGCACTGTCGCCGTGGAATGCGGCGCGCCGCCTGTTCTGGCAGGACTGGGAGCCGGCGCCGCGTGACCAGCGCTGGATGCGCTGGACCTCGGCCGTGCTCAGCGCCTTGCTGCACCTGCTGTTCTTCCTGCTGCTGCTGTGGGTGGCAGTGATCCGCACCACCGAGCCCGATGCGGACGGCGCCGAAGGCGAGCGGGTGCAGATTGAATTCATCGGTGCCGGCGCGCAGGAAGGTGGTGGCGACCAGGCCGGTGCCGAAGCCGCCGCTGCCGCAGCGCCGGCCGGTTCCAGCGCTGCCAGCGGTGCGCCCGGCGGTGCTGCCACCGCACCGCAGCCGCAACCGCAGCCCGTTCCGCCCGCACCTGCAGCGCCCGCCGCAGCGGCTGCGACGAGTGCCCCGCCAGTGGCCGAGCCGGCGCCTGCGGTGGAGACCGCGCCGCCGCCCTCACCGGTGCAGGCCACCGAGGTTGCTGAGGTCACGTCCGATTTCGTGGTGCCACCAGTGACGGTGCCGCGCACCGAGGTGAGCGTGGTGCCGCGCAGTGTCACCCCCAGCGTGACCGAGCGCAGCGTGCCGCTGCTGCAGGCGCCGGCCACCCCGGCGCCCGTGGCACCGACGCAGGTGGTGGTGCAGACGCCTGCACCGCGCGATATCCAGGTGCGCGAGCGCGAAGTGGCCGTGGTGGATGCACCCGTGCTGTCGCCGCAGCCGATGCGCAGCGTGGACGTGCCGGTGTCGATGCCGCAGCGCGAAGTGCAGGTGCGCGAACGCGAAGTGCAGGCGGTGGTTGATCCGCAGGTGCGCATGGCGACCGTGGCCGGCCGCGAGCCGACCGTGCGTGCGCCACAGGGCCGTGACGTGCAGGTGCGCGAGCGTGCGGTCGCCCCGGCACCGGCTGCCGCGCCGTCGTCGGCCACCGGTAGTGGTGCTGCGCAGGCCGCGGCAGCCTCGGCCCAGAGCGCGGCGGCGCAGAGCGCGGCCAGCACGGCGGCCAATGCTGCGCCCGCTGCTGCAGCGAAACCGGCACAGGCCGGTGCGCGGCCGGCGCCGACACCGGGCAACTGGGCCACGCCGGCGCGCGGCGACGATTGGGGTGCATCCAGCCGCAACCGTGACGGTGCCACGCAGGGCAGCAGCCAGGCCAGCCGCAGTGGCCAGGGCGAGGGCTTGTTCAACGCCGACGGCAGCGTGCGCGTGCCCGGCCAGGAGGGCGCGGGCGCGGCCGAGCGCGGCGCCCCGGGCGGGGCCAATGATGGTTGGAGCAAGGAACGCATCGCCCAGTCCGGCACCTGGCTCAAGCGCCCGCCGTACGACTACACGCCCACCTCGTTCGACAAGTACTGGGTGCCGCAGGAATCACTGCTGGCCGAATGGGTGCGCAAGGGCATCAAGGCCATGGAGATTCCATTGCCTGGCACCAGCACGAAGATTTCCTGCGTGATCTCGATCCTGCAGGCCGGTGGTGGCTGCGGCCTGAGCGACCCGAACATGCAGGACCAGCCGGCCATCGCGCGACCGCCGCCGGACATTCCGTTCAAGAAAGAGCTACAGGAAGACAATGGGAGCCGCTAGCGGCTCCCGTTGTCCACGCATGTTTCCTTATCCCCGCGCCGTTGGCGCGAGCGCCGACCAAGGTCGGCCTCTACCAATGCAGAAGTAGATCCACGCCATGCGTGGATGAACCGCCGACGCGGCCTGGTCCTCACTCGCTCTGCGACAGAAACACCCAGAACGGCACATCACGCCCGACCCAGTCGCGGCAGGCTTCATCCATCACGTCCAGCAGCGTATCGAAGTCCTTGCCCGCTTCCGCGCGCAGGGTATCCACGTCGGCCAGGAACAGCGCATAGCCCGGCGCCGGCAGCCACTGCAGGTCGCGCAGGTTGTCTGAAAGGGCATCCCAGTTGCCACCGAAACCGGCGGGGAAGTCGAGCTGCGCCGACAGTCGCGCCAGCAGCGTGCGCTTGTCGGCCACGCCCTGCAGGTCGATGCGGATCACCTTCAATTGTGCATCGCGCATGGCAGCCGACAGTGCGGCGATGTCGCCGGTGTCGATGGCATAGACGCCAGCATTGTTGATGTCGTGCAGGCCGAGGCCGAAATCATCGTGGCTCATGGGCGGTCTCCGGAAGCGGGTACGGTGAAACTGCGGAACGATTCGTAGTGGTCGTCGGTGTAGTACCAGGCCTGGGCCGGGTCGCCGCCGGTAACGATGCGGCGCGCACCGCGGTTGCGGGCGCCCGGAGTGTCGACGGTGTATTCGCGGTAATAGCCACGGTCACGCGGCGGCAGCCGCTGTTCGCGGTTGCCGAAGGTGCTGCCATCCTGGCGGTGCGGGAACGGGCCGCCGCGCTGGATGAGGGCGATGGTCTGCCGCGCCTCGGCCGGCAGGAAGGCGGGCAGGGCGTCGTTGCGGGCGCTGGCCTTCGGTGCCGCCACGGCCGGTTGGCCGGCAAGGCTGGGCGCGAACTGTGGCGGCGCCGGCCGCTGCAGGAAATGGTTGGCCAGCAGGCCCAGCAACAGCAGGGCGATGGCGGTGATCAGCAGCCGGGGGTTGCGCATGGGTGGGCGGGGCAGGGAAGGTGCAGGCACTGTAGCGCCTGCGCGCTGCATCGCGCATGAGGACAGCGACAGCGTCACCGCTGCGTAACAATTGCCGGAGGGCTCACGGGCAGGACGCAATTTCCTTTACATCCCCCTTGGTAATCTGCGCGTCTGTCCCCATCATTCAACGCGCACTGCCCGGCGACACCGCCGGGTGCCCTCGCTATCAGGAGATGCATCATGGCCTACACCCTGCCCAAGCTGTCCTACGCCTACGACGCTCTGGAACCGCATATCGATGCGGCGACGATGGAAATCCATCACACCAAGCACCACCAGACCTACATCAACAACGTCAACGCAGCGCTGGAAGGCACCGAGTACGCCGACCTGCCGGTGGACGAACTGGTGAAGAAGCTGAAGTCGCTGCCGGAAAACCTGCAGGGTCCGGTGCGCAACAACGGTGGTGGCCATGCCAACCACTCGCTGTTCTGGACCGTGATGGCCCCCAACGCCGGTGGCAACCCGGTGGGCGACGTGGCCAAGGCCATCGACAAGGACCTGGGCGGCTTCGACAAGTTCAAGGATGCCTTCACCAAGGCGGCGCTGACCCGCTTCGGCAGCGGCTGGGCCTGGCTGAGCGTCACCCCGGACAAGAAGGTCGTGGTTGAAAGCACCGGCAACCAGGACAGCCCGCTGATGGAAGGCAACACGCCGATCCTGGGCCTGGACGTGTGGGAACACGCGTACTACCTGAAGTACCAGAACCGCCGTCCGGAATACATCGGCGCGTTCTTCAACGTGATCGACTGGAACGAAGTCGAGCGTCGTTACCAGGAAGCGATCGCCTGATCGCGGCACTGGAATGAAACGAAGAGGCCGGGGCAAACCCCGGCCTTTTTGTTTGCGTGCGATGGCATCCGCCGGGCATGGCCCGGCGCTACCGGGCGTCGGCGCGGCGCATCGGCATGCCCGGCCGGCAGGACGAGGCGATCATTCGCTGGACGCGGGCACACCCTGCAGGCGCAGCGTGGCCATCACCCCCAGCCGCACGCCGGGTGCTTCCCCTGCGGCCGGCAGGTCGATGGCCTGCTGGCGGATGCCGCCGAAATGTTTGACCTGGAACAGCACGTCCAAGCCGTGCCCGCTGGCACCGCCACCATTGGCGGCCGCCGTGTCCGGGCGTCCGCCGGGATTGCGCCGGGCCGGCTGGAAGCCCGGCGTGCTGCGTACCAGTTCGGTGGTGGGCGCGGCGAAGTCGCCGGCAATCAGGCTGGGCAGCCCTTCGGCGGTGGCGCCGATCCAGGCCATAAGATCGCTGGTCTGGTGCTGGCGCGCGCTGGCCTCGTCCGCTTCCGGGCGCAGGCGTGCCACATAGACATTCAACAGCGCCTCGCCCAGCCGCAGCCGCAGCATGCCCGCCGCACTGAAGGTGCCCGGCGGATGCAGCAGGGTCACCCCGTCTTCGCTCACCGGCAGCCGGGTCAGCATGGCGTTGCCGTGGCGCAGCGGCTGGCTCGGCGGGTCGGCGGTGACGAAGTCGCAGCTGTAACGAAGGCGGCTGGCCAGCCAGCACGCCGGGTTGCGGCCCTGTTCCTGCAGCACCTGCTGCACGGAAATGACATCGGGCTGCAGCTCGGTCAGCAGTTGCAGCACCTGTTCGCGCCGCTGCTTCCACTGCGCGTCGTCGCGGCTGGGCAGTTCCAGCGCCGCCACCGTCAGCTGCCGCACGTCGCTGGCCGCGCCGGGCGCCGGCGGCAGCTGCGGGCGCGCCAGGGCAGGCAGGACCAGCAGCAGCGCAAGGCTGCCGAGCAGGAAGCGGGCGGGGGCGAGGGGGCGCATAACGATAAGTTTACGCTTTCGCCGTGCAGGTGCCGTGACTTCCGGCACGGTGTGGTGCGCCTGCCATGGATTGGCGGCGCTGTCATGCAGCCCTGCAGCGTGCTTCGCGGGCGCAGGTTCCGGTAACCTTCACCCTTTCGCTTTGCAGGAATGCCTTACAGGATGAGCCACGACGCAGTCGCCCCCATCGCCGGCCAGGGAAAGATGCCGCGCCAGATTCCGTACATCATCGGCAATGAGGCCTGCGAACGGTTCAGTTTCTACGGGATGCGCAACATCCTGGTGCAGTTCCTGATCACCTCGCTGCTGCTGCAGGAACTCACTGCAGAAGGCCGCGCCGGTGAAGCCAAGGACATCATGCACAGCTTCATGATCGGCGTGTACTTCTTCCCGCTGCTCGGTGGCTGGCTGGCCGACAAGTTCTTCGGCAAGTACCACACCATCCTGTGGTTCAGCCTGGTCTACTGCGCCGGCCACCTGTGCCTGGCGCTGTTCGAGAACAGCCGCGAAGGCTTCTTCCTGGGCCTGGGCCTGATCGCGCTGGGCGCCGGTGGCATCAAGCCGCTGGTGGCCTCGTTCATGGGCGACCAGTTCGACCAGAGCAACAAGCACCTGGCCAAGATCGTCTTCGACGCCTTCTACTGGATCATCAACTTCGGCTCGCTGTTCGCCTCGCTGCTGATCCCGCTGGTGCTGAAGAACTGGGGCCCGCAGTGGGCCTTCGGTATTCCCGGCATCCTGATGTTCATCGCCACCTTCGTGTTCTGGCTGGGCCGCAAGCGCTACGTGCTGGTGCCGCTGCCGCCGAAGGATCCGCATTCGTTCGCCAACGTGGTGCGCACCGCGCTGACCGCGCGCGTGGCCGGCCGGGGCCGTCCGGGCCTGGTGATGGCCGTTGCCGGTCTGGTGCTGGCCGCTGCCTCGTTCGGCCTGGTCGGTTCGCTGGGCATCGTGATCTGCCTGTGCCTGGCGCTGGTGGCCATCCTGGCCGGCATCGGCGGCGGCACCTGGCTGCAGCTGGACCGCGCCCGCGCGCAGCATCCGGCCGAAGCCGTGGAAGGCGTGCGCGCCGTGCTGCGCGTGCTGGTCATCTTCGCCCTGACCACGCCGTTCTTCTCGCTGTTCGACCAGAAGGCCTCCACCTGGGTGCTGCAGGGCCAGCAGATGCAGATGCCGAGCTGGTTCACCGCCTCGCAGATGCAGGCACTGAACCCGCTGCTGGTGATGATCCTGATCCCGTTCAACAACCTGGTGCTGTACCCGGCGCTGCGCCGCTTCGGCTTCGAACCGACCGCGCTGCGCCGCATGACCGCCGGTATCGCCTTCAGCGGCCTGGCCTGGATCGTGGTGGGCGGCATCCAGGTGGTGATGGACGGTGGCAATGCCATGTCGATCTTCTGGCAGATGCTGCCGTATGCGCTGCTGACCTTCGGTGAAGTGCTGGTCTCGGCCACCGGCCTGGAGTTCGCCTACAGCCAGGCGCCGCAGGCCATGAAGGGCGTGGTGATGAGCTTCTGGAACCTGACCACCACCATCGGCAACCTGTGGGTGCTGCTGTCCAACGCGGCGGTGCGCAACGAGGCGGTGACCCACAAGATCGCCAGCACGGGCCTGAGCGAGGCGGCGTTCCTGATGTTCTTCTTCGCCGGCTTCGCCTTCATTGCGGCGTTCGCCTTCGGTTGGTATGCACGACGCTATCGTATGGTCGACAACTACCGCAGCGCCTGAGCCTGACCTGACATGACCCCCGTCAATCTCCTGTTGATCGCCATCACCGCCGTGCTGTCCTGGATGGCGTTCAACAACCGCAAGCTGGCTGACCGCCTGATCCTGTGGCCGCCGGCGGTGGACCGCCACCGCCAGTACGACCGCCTGGTCACCTACGGCTTCATCCATGCCGACTGGCCGCACCTGATCTTCAACATGTTCACCCTGTTCTTCTTCGGGGGATACATCGAGAGCGTGATGGTGCAGCTGACCGGCAGCTTCCTGACCTATCCCGCGTTCTACCTGGGGGCGCTGCTGGTGTCGATCCTGCCCAGCTACCTGAAGAACCAGAAGAATCCGAACTACCTCAGCCTGGGCGCGTCCGGTGCGGTGTCGGCGGTGCTGTTCGCCTACATCCTGCTGAACCCCTGGAAGATCATCCTGGTGTTCTTCATTCCCGCGCCGGCGATCGTGTATGCCGCGTTCTACGTCGGCTACAGCATCTGGATGGACAAGCGCGGCGGCGATCGCATCAACCACAGCGCGCATCTGGCGGGCGCAGCGTTCGGCATCATCTTCATGCTGGCCATGCAGCCGGCCATCTTCAGCCACTTCCTGCGCGAGCTGTCCAACCCCACCTTCAGCCTGGGCGGCTGAAGCGTGCCTGGGGTCGGATCCGCTGGATCCGACCCCGGTCTACCCGGTTTCAGGCCTGGCTGGCCTGGCCGTAGGTATCCAGCAGCCGCGAATACACTTCCTCGCCGATGCGCTGGAAGTCCTGCTCTTCGGTCTGCCCTTCCACAGCCAGCTGCAGGAGGCCTTCCAGCAGGGCGCGGTCGGTATCGGATGGGGACGGGTTGGGGTGCATGACGGGCCTCCACGGCAGAGTACGGGGACATCTTTCGCAAGGGCCGTGCCAGCGCGGCCGTACCCCTGCGAAGGGGTTAGCGGCCGCCCGCGCTGCAGCTTGAGGGGCACAAACTGACGCAGCCCGGCAGTCCTTGCCCCTGTTCAGGCTTCACGCGATCATGGCGCCCGGCTGCGCACCATCCACGCAGTCGCCGCAGGAGACAGTCCCATGGCTTCGGTCACACCCCCCGGTCTGGCCTATGAGGTCGCGCATGACCAGGCCAACCACCGTTTCACCGCCCGCGTACGCGGGCACGTGGCGGTGCTGGACTACCAGCTCAAGCGCAAGCGCATGGTGATCACCCACACCGAAGTGCCCGAGCCGATTGCCGGCCGCGGTGTTGCCGGCGAGTTGACGCGGGTGGCGCTACGCTTCGCCCGGGAGCACAAGTACAAAGTGGTGCCGGCCTGCGCCTATGCCGAGGCATTCCTGCAGCGGCACGAGGAGTTCCACGACCTGCTGGTGGGGTGATGCCGGCGGGCCACGCTTCAGCCACCGCGGGCGATGATGTACGAACATGAACAGGGGATCCCGATGAAGAACGGAAACAACCGGCCGTTGCGCGCAAGCGTGCTGGCCGGGGCAATGGGCGTGCTGCTGCTGGCCGGTTGCCAGCGCGGCGACGATGCGGCACCGGCCACCGACAGCGCACCCAGCGCGGATGCCAGCGCGCCGGCCACGGTGCAGGCGCCTGCCGCTGAAGCGCCGCTGGACCTGCGCGATGTGATCGAGAACAACGAACGCGAGGTGGTGGGAATCAGTTACCCGGCCGGCATCGACCGCTACCCGGGCCTGGCCCGCGCGCTGCAGGACTACGCGACCTCGGCACGCAGCGATCTGCAGCAGGCGCTCGATGGCCTGGGCAACGACAAGCCGACCATGCCTTACGAGCTGTCGCTGAGCTTCGAGAAAGTGCTGGAAACCCCGCAGCTGGTGGTGGTCAGTGCCGATGGCAGTCGCTACACCGGTGGCGCCCACGGCGAACCGCTGGTGGCACGCTTCGTCTGGCTGCCGCCGCAGCAGCAGATGCTGAGCGCCGACAAGCTGGTGGCCGACAGCAAGGGCTGGAAGGCGGTCAGTGATTTCGTCGCCGACCAGCTGCGCGAGCGCGTGGCCACGCGCCTGAGCGGCGAAGACATGGAACCGGCCGAACTGCAGGAATCGCTGCGCAATGCCTCGCGCATGATTGCCGAGGGCACCGGCCCGCAGGCCGACAACTTCAGCCAGTTCCAGCCGCTGACCGATGATAAGGGCCAGATCACCGCCCTGCGGTTCGTGTTCCCGCCCTACCAGGTGGGGCCGTATTCGGATGGCACGCAGACCGCTGATGTGCCGGCCGCCGTGCTGCTGCCGCACGTGGCCAAGGACTACGTGGAGCTGTTCGCCCGCGGTTGACCGCCCAGCAGGAGGTGTCGTGGATACAGGGTTGCAGGAGCGGGTGACCGGCCTGCTCCACGAAGCCGGGGTCCGCATTGGCGGCACCCAGCCACAGGACATCCAGGTACATGACCCGCGCTTCTTCGCGCGGGTCATGGGCCAGGGCTCGCTCGGCCTGGGCGAAAGCTACATGGATGGCTGGTGGGACGCCAACGTGCTGGATGAATTCCTGGTGCAGCTGATGCAGGCGCACCTGGATGAGCGCGTGCACGGCTGGCGCGAAGTGGCCGATGCCTTGAAAGCGCGCCTGTTCAACCTGCAGGCCGGGCAGGGCAGCTACGAGGTGGGCCGGCGCCATTACGACCTGGGCAACGATCTCTACCAGGCCATGCTGGGCCAGTACATGGTCTACAGCTGTGGCTACTGGCGCAACGCGGTGGACCTGGATGCGGCGCAGGAGGCCAAGCTGGATCTGGTCTGCCGCAAGCTGGGCCTGCGCCCGGGCCAGCGGGTGCTGGACATCGGCTGCGGCTGGGGCGAAGCATTGAAGTACGCTGCCGAGCGCTACGGCGTCAGCGGTGTGGGCGTGACCATTTCCCAGGAGCAGGCTGCGTTCGCCCGTGAGCGCTGTGCCGGGTTGCCGATCGAGATCCGCCTGCAGGATTACCGCGAACTGGACGAACCGTTCGATGCGATTTTCTCGATCGGCATGTTCGAACACGTGGGCGACAAGAATTACGGCAGTTTCTTCGAGGTGGCACGGCGCTGCCTGTCGCCACGTGGCCTGCTGCTGCTGCACACCATCGGCAGCAACGTTTCCCGCCACCGCACCGACCCGTGGATCGCCCGCTACATCTTTCCCAACTCGATGCTGCCCTCGGCGGTGCAGATCAGCCGCGCGTTCGAAGGGCAGTTCGTGCTGGAGGACTGGCACAACTTCGGCACCGACTACGACCTGACGCTGCAGGCGTGGCGGCGGAATGTCGAAGCGGCCTGGCCGACCCTGGACGCGCAGCGCTACGACGAGCGCTTCCGCCGCATGTGGCGGTTCTACCTGGCCGGTTCGATGGCCAGCTTCCGCTGCCGCCATGCGCAGCTGTGGCAGCTGGTGCTGTCGCCCGAGGGCGTGCCGGGTGGATACGTCGCGCCGCGTTGAGGGCGGGCATGGGGTCGAGGCATAGGGTCAGAGCCCTTTCCTGCGGAAAGGGATCTGACCCCGGCCAACAAAAAAACCGCCCGGTTTCCCGGGCGGTTTTCGTTTCACGCTACCAGGCGGGCGATCAGTTGCCGGCGCCGGTCAGGCCACGCTTTTCCAGCAGCGGTTCGATCTGCGGCTCGTGGCCGGCGAAATCGCGGAACAGCTGCATGGCATCCACGCTGCCGCCCTTGGACAGCAGGGTGGCGCGGAAGTGGTCGCCATTCTTGCGGCTCAGGCCGCCGTTGTCGCGGAACCACTTCTGGGTGTTGGCGTCCAGCACTTCCGACCAGATGTAGGCGTAGTAGCCGGCCGAGTAGCCACCCATGATGTGGCTGAAGTACGGGGTCTTGTAGCGCGGCGGCACCGGCGCGTAGTAGATGCCGTCCTTTTCCAGGGCCGCACGTTCGAAGGCCATCACGTCCTTGGCCGCCGGCACCTGGTCAGCGCCGATCTGGTGCCAGCGCTGGTCCAGCATGGCCGCACCCAGGTATTCGGTGGTGGCAAAGCCCTGGTTGAACTTGGCCGCGGCCAGCACCTTGTCCAGCAGCGCCTGCGGCATGGCCGAACCGTTCTGGTAGTGCTTGGCGTAGTTCTTCAGGATGGCCGGGTTGTCCGACCACATCTCGTTCACCTGCGAGGGGAACTCGACGAAGTCACGCGGCACCGCGGTGCCCGAGAAGTACGGGTACTTCACGTTGGAGAACATGCCGTGCAGGGCGTGGCCGAACTCGTGGAAGGTGGTGGTCACTTCATCCCAGGTCAGCAGCGTCGGCTGGCCGGCCGGCGGCTTGGGGATGTTCAGGTGGTTGGCCACCACCGGCTTGAAGCCGGTCAGCTCGGACTGCGAAACGTAGGAGTTCATCCACGCACCGCCACGCTTGGAAGCGCGCGCGTACGGGTCGAAGATGAAGATCGCCAGCTGGCTGCCATCGGCATCGAACACGTCGTAGACGGTCACGTCATCGTGGTAGACCGGCAGGTCGGTGCGCTGCTTGAAGGTCAGGCCAAATTCCTGGTTGGCGGCGAAGAACACGCCGTTTTCCAGCACGTTCTTCATTTCGAAGTACGGCTTCAGCTGCGACTCGTCGAAGTTGTACTTGGCCTGGCGCACCTTCTCGCTGTAGAACGCCCAGTCCCACGGTTCCAGAGCGAAGGTCGGCTTGCCGGCGGCCTTCTGTTCCTTGTCGATCATCGCCTGCAGGTCGGCGGCTTCGCGCTTGGCGTTGGCCACCGCGGCCGGGGCCAGCTTGCCCAGCATGGCGTTGACCGCTTCGGGGGTCTTGGCGGTCTGGTTGGTCAGGTTGTAGGCGGCGAAGTTGGCAAAGCCCATCAGCTTGGCCTTGTCGGCACGCAGCTGCATGATGCGCGAGACCAGCGCGGTGTTGTCGAACTCACCGCCACGGCTGCCACGGCTGATCGACGCTTCGTAGATCTTCTGGCGCAGTGCACGGTTGGCCAGGTTGGTCAGCGGCGGCTGGCCGGTGGTGTTGAGCAGGGTGATCACGTACTTGCCGTCCAGGCCACGGGCCTTGGCGGCTTCGGCAGCGGCGGCGATCTGTTCCTGCGACAGCCCGTCCAGTTCCTTCACGTCGTTGACCGTGATCGCCGAAGCATTCACTTCCGACTGCACGTTCTGGCTGAACTTGGTGCCCAGGTTGGCCAGCTCGGCATTCATCTTCTTCAGCGTGGCCTTGTCGGCCTCGGACAGCTTGGCGCCGGCGCGCACGTAGTTGTCGTAGTACTTCTCGACCAGGCGCACGCCTTCGGCATCCAGGCCCAGCTGGGTGCGGGTGTCATACAGCGCCTGGATGCGCGCGAACAGCTTGCCGTTCAGGGCGATCGCATCGCTGTGTGCGGCGAACTTCGCCGAGTAGTCGGCCTGCAGCTTCTTGCGTGCGTCGTTGGTGTCGGCGCCGACCAGGCTGAAGAACACGGTGGTCGCACGGTCCAGCACGTCACCGCTCTTTTCCAGGGCGATGATGGTGTTGTCGAAGGTCGGCTTGGCCTTGTTGTTGGCAATCGCCTCCACTTCCTTCAGTTGCTGCGCCATGCCGGCGTCGAAGGCCGGGGCGAAGTCGCTGTCCTTGATCTTGTCGAACTGCGGGAAGTGCAGCGGCAGCGGGCTGTCGGCGAAGAACGGGTTGGCCTGCTGGGCGTTGGCGGCAGCCGCCGGGGTGGCAGCGCTGGCCGAATAGGCGGGCAGGGCAAGGCCGAGGGTCATGGCCACGGCAAGGGCAAGGCGGGTGGTCAAGGCGTAACTCCGGTAAGACAGACAAGGGCCCGAGCGTAACCTGCGCAGCGGGCTGGGCACTTGTGTCGAAAGGCATGGACGCCGCCCGCGCGGGGTGGCCCGCTGCGATTACCATGGGGGTTTCCCGCCCGGAACGCTGCCATGGCCACCGCCTTCGACTTCACCTTCGTAGACCTGGACGGCCAGCCGCAGGCCCTGGCCCAGTACGCCGGTCGCCCGCTGCTGCTGGTGAACGTGGCCAGCCGCTGCGGCTTCACCCCGCAGTACACCGGGCTGGAGCAGCTGTGGCAGGACTACCGCGAGCGGGGTCTGGTGGTGGTCGGCTTCCCCTGCAACCAGTTCGGCGCGCAGGAGCCGGGCGATGCAGCGCAGATCCGCCAGTTCTGCTCGCTGGATTACCCGGTCAGCTTCCCGCTGTCGCAGAAGATCGAGGTCAATGGCGAAGGAGCCGACCCGCTGTGGGCGTGGCTGTCGCAGCAGAAGCGCGGGCTGCTGGGCAGCGCGCGCATCAAGTGGAACTTCAGCAAGTTCCTGGTCGATCGGCAGGGCAACGTGGTGGACCGCTTCGCGCCCACCACCAAGCCCGAGCAGCTGCGTGGGGCCATCGAAGCGCTGCTGTAACCGCCCACGCCCCGGGGTAGCGCCGGGTCATGCCCGGCGTTGCGCGCGCTTGCCGCCGCTCAGTTGGCTGCCGCGCCCGCCTGCGATGGGCGATTGCGCACGTCTTCGGGCAGCGCAGCGATGATTTCCTCGAGGATGCCCGGCAGGCTCGCTTCGCTGTAGCCGCGATGGGCATGGGCGACCTGTCCATCGCGACCGATGATGAACATGTGTGGCACCGCGGCGATGCCGTACTGCTCGGCCAAGGCGCCACGCGGATCGTGCAGGTAGTCCAGCTTCGGCCAGTCGCGGTGGCGCACCAGCCGGTTGACGTCGTTGCGCGGCTCGCCCCAGTTGATCGCGTAGACCTTCATCGCGTCTTCGCCGACGACCTTCTGCAGGTGCGCCAGGATCGGCAGTTCCTTGCGGCAGGGCCCGCACCAGGACGCCCAGAAGGTCACGATGACCACCTTGCCGCGTTGGTCGGCCAGGTTGACCGGCTTGCCCTGGCGGTCGTTGCCCAGCGCCTGTGGCGGCACCTCACCGGGGGCGGGCGATGCGGCCAGGGCCGGAACGGCCATGACCGCAAGCGCGGCCGCACATACCCACGCCCGCACCGACTGCGGGAACCGCTTGTTCGTCATCCTTGAGCCCCTGTTCGGACCGACGGCCCGTGCAGCGCAGACGATGCCGGGAAGGCAGCGTCCACGCAAGGGGCAGGGCAGGGCAGGACTTACTTTTCGACGAACGCGCGCTCGAACACGTAGTGGCCCGGCTGGCCGATGCGCGGCGAGACCTGGAAGCCGCGTGCATCGAGCACTGCGCGCAGGTCGGCCAGCATCTGCGGGCTGCCGCAGATCATCGCGCGGTCGTTTTCCGGGTTCAGTTCCGGCAGGCCCAGGGTGCGCTGCATCTCGCCGCTTTCCATCAGCGAGGTCAGGCGGCCCTGGTTGGCGAACGGTTCGCGGGTCACGGCCGGGTAGTACAGCAGCTTGTCGCCGATCATTTCGCCCAGGAACTCGTGCTCACGCAGTTCCTTTTCGAAGTAATCGCGGTAGGCCAGGTCCTTTTCGTAGCGCACGCCGTGGCACAGGATCACCTTGTCGAAGCGCTCGTAGGTTTCCGGGTCCTTGATGACTGACAGCCACGGCGCCATGCCGGTGCCGGTGCCCAGCAGGTACAGGTTCTTGCCCGGGTGCAGGTCGCTGATCAGCAGGGTGCCGGTGGGCTTCTTGCCAACCAGCACCTTGTCGCCCGGCTTGATGTGCTGCAGGCGTGAGGTCAGCGGGCCGTCCTGCACCTTGATGCTGAAGAACTCCAGATGCTCTTCCCAGTTCGCGCTGGCGATGGAATAGGCGCGCAGCAGCGGCCGCGCCTCGGTTTCCAGGCCGATCATCACGAACTGGCCGTTCTCGAAACGGAAACCGCTGTCGCGGGTCAGGGTGAAGCTGAAGTAGGCGTCGGTCCAGTGGCGGACCTCAAGCACCGTTTCGGCGCCGAAAGCAGAAGACATGGGGGTAGTCGGGGCATGGTTTCGTCCCCTCCATTCTACCCCAAATGAGAGAAGTTCTCATTGGCCGGAACGAGAGGCGTTCTCAGGCCGCCGGCACGGTTCAGCGATAGCCCGCCGCCTGCAGTTCGAACAGCTCGGCATAGCGCCCGCCCTGGGCCATCAGTTCGGCGTGGGTGCCGCTGGCCTCCAGCCGACCTTCGGCCAGCACCAGGATGCGATCGGCCATGCGCACCGAAGAGAAACGGTGCGAAATAAGCACCGCGGTGCGCTGCTCGGCCAGCTCGCGGAAGCGCTGGAACACTTCGAACTCGGCGCGGGCATCCAGTGCCGCGGTGGGCTCGTCCAGGATCATCACCTGCGCATCGCGCATCCATGCGCGGGCGATGGCGATCTTCTGCCACTGCCCCCCGGACAGGTCCACGCCCTGCTTGAAGCGCCGCCCGATCAGCTGTTCGTAGCCACCGGGCAGGGCATCGATCACCTCTTCGGCCATGCCGCGGCGTGCCGCATCTGCAATGCGCGCCTGGTCGGCCATGGCCTCCACCTGGCCCACGCCGATGTTCTCGGCGGCGGTCAGGTTGTAGCGCACGAAATCCTGGAAGATCACGCCCAGGTTGGCGCGCAGGTCGTCCAGGTCGTAGTCGCGCAGGTCGCGCCCGTCCAGCAGGATGCGGCCTTCATCCGGCTCGTACAGGCGTGCCAGCAGCTTCACCAGGGTGGTCTTGCCGGCGCCGTTCTCGCCCACCAGGGCCAGTACTTCGCCGGCGTGCAGCTGGAAGTCCAGGTGGCGTACGGCCCACTGCTCGGCATCGGGGTAGCGGAAGCCCACGTTCTCGAACACGAATCCCTGCTGGATCGGGCGCGGCACGGCCACGGCGTTGTCGTGCGAATGGATTTCCGGCTGGATCTGGAAGAACGAATACAGATCGTCCAGGTACAGCGCCTGGCTGGCCACCTGCGAGAACCCGATCAGCAGTCCTTCCAGCAGCTGGCGCAGGCGCAGGAAACTGCCGGCCAGGAAGGTCAGGTCACCGATGCTGAAATCCCCGCGCACGGTGCGCCAGGCGATGTAGGCGTAGGCGGTGTAGTAGCCCAGCGTGCCCAGCGCCGCCAGCAGCGTGCCCCAGAACGCGCGGCGCCGCGCCAGCGAACGGTTGGCCAGGAACAGCGCCGCCGACAGCCGTCGGTAGCGCTCCACCAGGAAACGGTGCAGGTTGAAGATCTTTACTTCCTTGGCCGTTTCCACGCTGGCGCCGAGCTGGCGCAGGTAGTCCAGCTGGCGGCGCTCAGGCGTCCACAGGAAGTTGAGGCTGTAGCCGGCCGCGTTGAAGTGCGATTCACCGATGAAGGCGGGCACCAGGGCCAGCGCCAGCAGCACGATCAGCCACGGCGCGTAGACCAGCAGGCCCACGGCCAGGCTGACCACGGTGATCGCATCCTGCACCTGGCCGAACAACTGGCTCATCAGGTTCATCCGGCCCATGGTCTGGCGCCGGGCGCGGTCCAGTTTGTCCTGCAGGTCGGGGTCTTCGAAGTCTTCCAGGTCCAGCGTGGCAGCATGTTCCATCAAGCGCACGCTGGTGGCGTTGGCGAACAGTTCCGACAGCAGCGCGTCGGCGTAGCTGACCAGCCGCCCCAGCAGGTCCGAGGCGATGGCCAGGCCGAATTCCAGCGCCAGCAATCCCAGCAGCGGGTTCAACAGGCCGCTGGACAGCGCTTCGTTCAACGGCGGGAAGCCGGCACCGTGCTGGCTCAGGTGCAGGGCGGTATCGATGATCAGCTTGCCCACGTACAGCATCGCCACCGGCAGCAGGGCGCGGATGATGCGCAGGCCAAGGCTGGCCAGGGTCAATGCCGGGCTGGTCTGCCATACCTGGCGCAGGAACGGCGGCAGGTTGCGCATGGCCTTGAAGCGCTGGCGCAGGCTGGGTTTCTTTTCGTTGGCAGCAGGCATGCCGCCATTGTGCGCGCGCACGGCGTGCAGATGGGGTCAGATGGGGTCAGATCCCTTTGCAGCGCAAAGGGCTCTGACCCCGCCACCGCACCTCGGGGTCAGAGCCCTTCGCCATGCGAAGGGATCCGACCCCATCTGAGCTCTCACATCCACGATCGATGATCAGCTTGCCCACGTACAGCATCGCCACCGGCAGCAGGGCGCGGATGATGCGCAGGCCAAGGCTGGCCAGGGTCAATGCCGGGCTGGTCTGCCATACCTGGCGCAGGAACGGCGGCAGGTTGCGCATGGCCTTGAAGCGCTGGCGCAGGCTGGGTTTCTTTTCGTTGGCAGCAGGCATGCCGCCATTGTGCGCGCGCACGGCGTGCAGATGGGGTCAGATGGGGTCAGATCCCTTTGCAGCGCAAAGGGCTCTGACCCCGCCACCGCACCTCGGGGTCAGAGCCCTTCGCCATGCGAGGGGATCCGACCCCATCTGAGCCCGCACATCCACGCATGAGGTGGACCCATCGTGTCGACCAAGGTCGACACCTACCAACAGCAGCGGGACATCTGTCGACGGCGGGGCGGGCCAGGTCGCAGGGGCGTGAGCCGCATGGATGCGGCGACCGAGCTTACATGGACGTACGTGCAGCGTCCCCTGCGACCTGACCCGCCCCGCCATCCCACAGAGCCCCAGCTGTTGACGTTGCTCTTGCTCTGGCCGTTGCCTCTGCGGGTGCCGGGCGCAGCCCGGCCAGGCAACCCCCCTTACGGCAGCGGCGGCAGCAGGCCGGCGCCCAGCCGGTTCCAGGCATTGATCACCGCAATGCCCATGCTCAGGTCGCTGATGCCCTTCTCATCGAAGTGCGGGGCCAGCGCATCGAACGCGACCTGCGACGGTGCGCCATCGGTCAGCCGGGTCAGCGCCTCGGCCCAGCCCAGCGCAGCGCGTTCGCGGGCATCGAAGAAGCGGCTTTCGTGCCACGCGGGCAGGGTGTCCAGCTTGCGTGGCTCGATGCCGCCCTTGCGCAGCGCAGTGCCGTGCATGTCCATGCAGTAACCACAGCCATTGAGCTGGGACACGCGCAGGAACACCAGTTCCATCAACGTCGGGTCGATCGAGCTGTCATGCACCGCCTTGCTGGTGGCCAGCAGGCCCTTGAAGGCCTCGGCGGCCAGGCGGGTGTAGGGAACGCGGGGAGAGGCGTGGTCGGACATGTTCGGCTCCACGGCGGCCACGATGGCCGCCTTTCACTACCAGGACGCCGCCGCGTCCGCCGCCGTGACAACCGCCGGCAATTTTTCCGGATTCAGCACGCTGTAGACCTCGGCGATGCGCCCGTCCACCACCTGCACCGTGGTGACCGAATGCAGGCGCTGGCCATCGAAGCGCAGGATCGCCGGTTCGCCGTTCACATAGCCCAGCTGCGCGGTGTGGCCCAGGCCGCGCTGGGCAATGGCCCAGAACAGCCGACCGATGCGCTCGGCGCCCAGCAGCGGCCGGATCGCGGCGGTCACCACGCCGCCGCCATCGGAGACCAGGCGCGCGTTGGCATGCAGCAGGGCCTGCACGGCCTGGCTGTCGCCCTGCTGGGTGGCGTGCATGAAGCGCGCCAGCAGTTCGCGGTGCTGGCTGGCATCGGCGTTGAAGCGCGGGCGCCCGGCCTGCAGACGCTGCCGGGCCCGATGCACCAGCTGGCGGCAGTTGGCCTGGCTGTGGCCGATCAGCTCGGCGATCTCGGCATAGTCGTGGTCGAACACTTCCTTCAGCAGGAACGCGGCGCGCTCTTCCGGTCCCAACTGTTCCAGCAGGGTCAGGAAGGCCACCGACACATCGTCGGCCAGCGCGTGGCGTTGCGCCGGGCCAGGGGCCGGGTCGGGTTCCAGGCTGATCGCCAGCGGTTCGGCCAGCCACGGGCCCACGTAGTGCGCGCGCTCGCGCCGGGCCGCGCGCAGGCGGTCCAGGCCCAGTCGCGTGGTCGCGGTCACCAGCCACGCCTCGGCATCGCGCACGCTGGCCGGGTCGGCGCCGGACCAGCGCAGCCAGGCGTCCTGGACGACATCCTCGGCGTCGGCGCGGCTGCCCAGCAGGCGGTAGGCCAGCGCCATCAGGCGCGGGCGGTGGGTCTGGAAGGTCGATTCAGCGTTCATGTTGGCAAGGACGCCAGAGAGGGCGGGGGCGTGACAAGGGGGGCGGGGTCAGAGCCCTTTCCGCCGGAAAGGGATCTGGCCCCTGCGAATCTACGCGCAGTCGGCGGAGGGGGTAAAATGGGCGGATTACCCCCGCCAGCCTTGAGCAAGCGAGCAAGCCGTGACATCGATCAAGCAGGAAGACCTCATCCAGTCCATCGCCGACGCGCTGCAGTACATCTCGTACTACCACCCGGTCGACTACATCAAGAACCTCGCCGCTGCCTACGAGCGCGAAGAGTCGCCGGCCGCGAAGGAAGCGATGGCCCAGATCCTGATCAATTCGCGGATGTGCGCCGAAGGCCACCGTCCGATCTGCCAGGACACCGGCATCGTCACCGTGTTCCTGGAAATCGGCATGGACGTGCGTTGGGACGACGCCACCATGGGCGTGGAAGACATGGCCAATGAAGGCGTGCGCCGCGCCTATCTGCACCCGGACAACAAGCTGCGCGCCTCGGTGCTGGCCGATCCGGCCGGCAAGCGCATCAACACCAACGACAACACCCCGGGCGTGGTGAACGTGAAGGTGGTGCCGGGCAACACGGTCGATGTGATCGTGGCCGCCAAGGGCGGTGGTTCGGAAGCCAAGACCAAGTTCGCCATGCTCAACCCGTCCGACTCCATCGTCGACTGGGTGCTGAAGACCGTGCCGACCATGGGCGCTGGCTGGTGCCCGCCGGGCATGCTCGGCATCGGCATTGGCGGCACCGCCGAAAAGGCAATGCTGCTGGCCAAGGAAGCGCTGATGGAGCCGATCGACATCACCGAGCTGCAGGCCCGTGGTGCATCCAACCGCATCGAAGAGCTGCGCCTGGGACTGTACGAAAAGGTCAATGCGCTGGGCATCGGCGCGCAGGGCCTGGGCGGCCTGACCACCGTGCTGGACATCAAGATCAACGATTACCCGACCCACGCGGCCAACCTGCCGGTGGCGATGATCCCGAACTGCGCGGCCACCCGCCATGCGCACTTCACCCTGGATGGCAGCGGCCCGGTGATGCTGGACCCGCCGTCGCTGGAAGACTGGCCGAAGCTGACCTACGACGCGTCCAAGGGCACCCGCGTGGACCTGGACACGATCACCCCCGAAGACGTGGCCAACTGGAAGCCGGGCCAGACCCTGCTGCTCAACGGCAAGCTGCTGACCGGCCGCGACGCCGCGCACAAGCGCATGGTCGACATGCTCAACAAGGGTGAGGAACTGCCGGTCGACCTGAAGGGTCGCTTCATCTACTACGTGGGCCCGGTCGATCCGGTGCGCGACGAAGTGGTGGGCCCGGCCGGCCCGACCACCGCCACCCGCATGGACAAGTTCACCGAGCAGGTGCTGGCGCAGACCGGCCTGCTGGGCATGGTCGGCAAGGCCGAGCGCGGCCCGGCCGCCATCGAGGCAATCAAGAAGCACAAGTCGGCCTACCTGATGGCCGTCGGTGGTTCGGCCTACCTGGTGTCCAAGGCGATCAAGGCGGCCAAGGTGGTCGGTTTCGCCGATCTGGGCATGGAAGCGATCTACGAATTCACCGTGCAGGACATGCCGGTGACCGTGGCAGTCGATTCCACCGGCGAATCGGTGCACAAGACCGGCCCGCGCGAATGGCAGGCCCGCATCGGCAAGATTCCGGTGGTGGTCGAGTAATCCGCAACGGAACCACGGAGAACGGCGTCGCAGGGCGCCGTTTTTCGTTGGCGGGCCATGATCGCCCGCGACACGACGGGGTAGAGTCGACTGTCAGTCGACTATCGCGCGCAGCGCGGGGTTTTCGTGGCCTGCGCGAAGGGCAGTCGACTGACAGTCGACTCTACCGAGCGGGTTTGATCGACCGGTGGCGGTCCCGGGGTCAGATCCCCGAAGGGGCTCTGACCCCAGGGCCAAGCGCAGGGCCAGCCGAGCATGGCTCGGCTCTACCGGGGCGGGTGGCCGCGCGTAGCGCGGGATTTTCGTGGCCTGGGCGAACAGCAGTCGACTGACAGTCGACTCTACCAAGGCGGGTGGCTTACAACAGCTCCAGCACGGTTTCCGGCGGTCGGCACAGCCGCGTGCCCTTGGGCGTGCGCACCACCGGCCGATTGATCAGGCGCGGGTGTTCGGCCATCGCGGCCAACAGCGCGGCGTCATCCGCATCGGCCAGGCCCAGTTCGGCGAACTGCGCCTCCTTGCTGCGCACCAGCTCAGCGGCGCTCAGGCCGGATTCGGCCAGCACCGCACGCAGGGTCGCGATGTCAGGCGGGGTGCCCAGGTAATCCACCACCACCGGTTCGATGCCGGCCTCGCGGATCAAGGCCAGGGCCCCGCGCGAATTGCTGCACGCCGGGTTGTGCCAGATCGTCACGGTCATCAGAACCACTCCAGCAGCGACACGCCAACGCCCACGTAGGTGGCCTTGTGGTTGTAGTCGATCAGGCTTTCGCCGTAGCCGTCGAAGATCTGCACGTGGCCGCGCAGCAGGTTGCTGATCGGGAAGCCGTAATCGAGCTGCAGCGCGCCGTGCGAGCGGTCGCCGGTGCGCAGCGAATGGCGTGCCATCAGCGAGACCTCGTGGCCGTTGCGGTTCCAGATCAGCGTGGCATCGCCACGGCCCATGTAGTCTTCGATGTCCGGGTTGTTGTCGTCGCTGCGTGTTTCCGGAATGCGGTACCAGGGCCGCAGTACCAGCGCCCAGTTTTCGCGGTCCAGGCCGATGTTGAGCATCACCCGGTTCCAGCTGCGCGACAGCGGGTCGGCGCGGCCGTTGGACTGGTGGTTCAGGCTGATGCCGGTCATGCGCCCGCGCCAGCCGCCGATCGAATAGCCATTGCGGAACACCATCATCACTTCCGGCTCGTAGTTCGTTTCGCGGAAGGGGCGGGAATTCTCGGCGTTGTAGGCCTGCCAGCGCGAGCTCTGGGTATAGCCGGCCCAGATATCACCGTTGTCGCCGAACAGGTTCTCGGCGATCTTGGTCTTGAAGCTGATCTGGAACTTCAGCTCGGTGCTGTCCAGCACCTGCGGCGTGGTCACGCTGTTGGCCGGGTTCGGCGACTGCGGCATCTGGTTCTTGTCGCTGGTCCAGAACGCGGGCAGCAGGTACACCGGCTTATAGGCGCGCAGCTGGAACGGGCCCAGCTTGGAGTCTTCGGCCAGTTCCCAGCGGCTGTCCAGCAGCGAGCCACGGCCGGCGTTGGCCAGCGCGCTGTCATCCGGGGCAGGGCGGAAGATGTCACCCACGCGGGCGCGCAGGTTCTCTTCACCCTGGCTCAGGCGTGCGGCGCGGCGTTGTTCGCGCAGCGTCTGTGCGGCCTGCTGGGCGGCCGCATCGGCGGCGGCGGTGGCCTCGGCACTGCGGCCGAACAGCCGGTCGTAGCAGGCCAGGCGGGCGGCGTCGGTGTCGATGGCCGCGCAACCGGCCGGTGTGGTGGTGGCGGTCGGCACGATCTCCTGCGCGGCCACGGGTGCGGCGGCCAGGGCCAGCGCCAGCGGAGCAAGGCGGGGGAGCAGAGCGGGGAGGGTCATTGCAGCAGGCCCTTCAAAATGAATACGGTGGATGCACAGTGTGGCGGCTGCCCGCACCTGCGGCCAGCCCCTTCGGTTTATGCCCGGCACCGGCGTGCGTGGGGTGTGAAGACGGGGGCGTCAGAAGAACCACGCAAAGGCGAACAGCCCCAGCATGGCGATGACCAGCGCCAGCTTCAGTGCCAGCCCCAGCAGGATGCCCAGCCAGGTGGCCAGGCCCACCTTGGTGGAGCGGCCCAGCTCGCGGCTGTGCCAGTACTCGCCCAGCAGGGCGCCCACCAGCGGCCCGGCGAACAGGCCGATGGGCATGAAGAACAGGCCCACGATGCTGCCCACGAAGGTGCCCCACAGCGCCTTGCGGCTGGCGCCGACCCGTTGCGCACCCACCACCGTGGCCAACACGTCGACCAGCAGCGACAGCACGGTCAATACGGCCAGGATCACCAGCGTGGGCCAGCCCACATGCGCGAAACCGTCAGCCCAGGCCGCCAGCAGCAGGCCCAGGAACACCAGCGGCACCCCCGGAAGGGCCGGCAGCACGATGCCGGCCAGGCCGACCAGGACAGAAATGACCGCTAGCAGATACAAGATGAATGAGAGGTCCATGCTGTTCCGTATGGTTGGCTTTTTGGGGTTGACAGTGAAAGATTTTGCCAGTTGCTTTTTCGTTTTGGTCGGGTTAAGTTGCAGTCGCTGAGCTTGGCAAGGTCACCGTGGATCGTGGCCTGATGAAGCAAGATCTCACCGATCCGCTGCATCGTTGCACCTCGCTTCCCCCTTGCTTGTCAGCCGCCCAACCAGGCGTATCCAACAACAAGAGAGAGTCACCAGGGAGTGAGTGAGATGTCTGATCGCGAGAGCGGTACCGTCAAGTGGTTCAACGATGCAAAGGGCTTCGGCTTCATCAGCCGTGAAAACGGCGAAGATGTGTTCGTGCACTTCCGTGCCATCCAGACCCAGGGCTTCAAGAGCCTGAAGGAAGGCCAGAAGGTCACCTTCACCGTCGTGCAGGGCCAGAAGGGCCTGCAGGCCGATGCCGTGCAGCCGGTCTGACCGGAGCGCATCGCGTTGAACGAAAAAGGCCCGCGCAAGCGGGCCTTTTTCTTTGCCAGTGGCCCGGGGCAGGTCAGCGCAGGATCACCCGGCCGTTGACCACGCGCACGTAGGTGTTTTCGCGGATACCGGCCAGGTCGCGCTGGTTCACCACCACGGTGCGGCCATCATCCATGCGCACGGTGATGTCGTAGGTATCGCTGGTCACGTTCTTCTGGATCTGGTTGCCGGCCAGCGCGCCACCCACCGCGCCTGCGGCGGCAGCGATGTTCTTGTTGCCGCGGCTGCCGCCGGTGTGGTCGGAAATCTCATGGCCGGCAACGGCGCCGACCAGGCCGCCCAGGATGGCGCCGGTGGCGGCCGGTGCGGTGCGGCCCGAGGCCACGGTGTTGATGCGGGTCACGATGCCGCAGTCCGCGCAACGGCCCTGGTTGTAGCCGGAGTTGTTGCCGTAGCCGCCGTTGTTGTAGCCATTGTTGTAACCACCGCCGCCGTAGCCGGGCGAGGTGGCGCAGCCGGCCAGCGCGAGGGTGGCGATGGTGGCGGCAGCGATGAGCTGGATCTTCATGGGGCGTCTCCTGGCCGTGAAGGCGGGTGCGGGTGGTACTGCGTCATGCAGCAGGGTGGCTGGAATCGTCCGCTTTCACACGTGAACAAGGTGCCAACCGCGACAGCGCATTCCGGCTGGAAGATGAATCAGCGGAAATCCTGGTGGCAGGCGCGGCAATCGTCCTGCACGGCCTGCACCAGTGTTGCCAGTGCCGTGCAGTCGGCGGGCGGCGCGGCCAGCGCGTCGTTGAGCCTGCCCCGGTAGGCACTGGCATGGGCCTGGAAGCGGCGGTCGTGCTGCAGTTGCGGGAAGGCCAGGTCCAGGTCGTTGGACAGCAGGCGCAACGCCTGCAGGCGCGGCACGCTGTCGGCCAGGCTGCAGCGGTTCTGCTGCTGGGCCTGCTGCAGCAGTTGCGACTGCCGCTGCATCACCTGCATCAGGCTGTCGGGAAACGGATCGCGACGGGCCTGCAGGGCACGGCCCACCATCACCGTGGCCACCAGACCGATCAGCAGGCCAAGGGCCAGCACGAACAGATAGCGGTAGGCCGTGGTCTGGCCGGGGGAGGGGCTGGCAGTCATGCGGGCACTCCGGGCATGCAACGGTGGGTTCGGTTGCGGCGCGCTGTGGCGACCGCCGCCTGCACGTTAAAATAGCCGCATGAACGAACAGGTCAAAGAACGCTTCGCCGGCATTGAACGGCTGTATGGCGTGGGTGCGCTCGAGCGCCTGCAGGGCAGCCGCGTGGCGGTGGTGGGCATGGGCGGCGTCGGCTCGTGGGTGGTCGAAGCGCTGGCGCGTTCGGCGGTGGGGCACCTGACCCTGATCGATGCCGACGATATCTGCGTGTCCAACACCAACCGCCAGTTGCCCGCCATGGAAGGCAACTACGGGCGCAACAAGTCGGTGGCGATGGCCGAGCGCTGCCGTGCCATCAATCCGCAGATCCAGGTGGATGCGGTGGAGGCGTTCCTGACCACCGGCAACATGGCCGAACTGCTGGACCGCAGCTTCGATCTGGTCATCGACGCCTGCGACAGCTTCCGGGTGAAGGTGGAAACCATTGCCTGGTGCCGCCGCCGCAAGCTGCCGCTGTTGACCGTGGGCGCAGCCGGTGGCCGCACCGATCCCACCCTGGTGCGCATCCGCGATGTCTCGCGCACCGAACATGACGCCATGCTGGCGCTGATCCGCAAGAAGCTGCGCAGCGAGTTCAACTTCCCCAAGAACGCCAAGCGCTACTTCGGTGTGCCGGCGGTGTATTCGCTGGAAAACGTGAAGTACCCGCAGGCCGATGGCAGCGTCTGTGGCCTGCGCCCGAACCTGGGTGCCGATGCGGCGCTGAAGCTGGATTGCGGTGCCGGCCTGGGTGCGGCCACGCACATCACCGGAGCCTTCGCCTTCGCAGCAGTGGGCAAGGCGCTGGAGATGCTGCTGGAGCCGAAGAAGGTGAAAGCCGAAGCGGACGCCGCGTAGGACCGGTAGCGCCGGGCCATGCCCGGCGACGCGTCAGACTGCGGGCAGATTGAACAGCCGCCGGGCGTTGTCGGCGGTCGCCTGGGCCACCGCCTCTACCGCTATCCCGCGCAGCGCGGCCACGTGGCGGGCAATCACTGCCAGCCGCGCCGGCTCGTTGCGCTGGCCGCGAATGCCGGCATCGGGCTGGTCGGGTGCATCGGTTTCCAGCAGCAGCTGTTCCAGCGGCATGTCGCGCACCAGACGGTGCAGGCGCTGGGCGCGCTCATGGGTCAGCGGCCCGCCCAGGCCCAGCAGAAAGCCCTGCTTGTGCAGCTGCACGGCCTGTTCGGGGCTGCCGGAATAGCTGTGCACCACCCCGCGCAGCCCGCCGATGCGGCGTATCGCGGCGATCACCGCATCCACTGCCTTGCGCGCGTGCACGATCACCGGCAGGTCGAATTCCCGCGCCAGCTGCAACTGGCCCAGGAAATAGTCCTGCTGGGCCTGCATATCCAGATCGCCCACGAAGAAATCCAGGCCGCATTCGCCGATGGCACATGGGCGCTCGCGCTCGATCCAGTCGCGCAGCTGCTGCAGATGCTCTGGCCGGTGCTCGGCCAGGAACATCGGGTGCAGGCCGTACGCCGGGTACAGCCCCGGCGCCTGCTGGCAGACCTGTCGCAGCTTCGGCCAGCTGGCCGCAGTAACCGCCGGCACCACCTGGGCCTGCACCCCGGCCGCCTGGGCGCGGGCGATCACCGCATCGCGGTCGGGGTCGAATTCGCTGGCATCCAGGTGGCAATGGCTGTCGATCAGCACGCTCAACCCTGCTGCAACGGCGGTGGCACGGCCGCGCCGCGCTGCTTCCAGTTGGCCAGCAGCAGCGTGCCCAGGCCCAGCAGCAGCTCATCCACGAACGGAATCGGGTCCGGGATGAAGAAGGTGATGGCAAACAGACCGGCGGTCAGCTTGAACAGGGTGGGGTAGCGCAGCCGGCGTGCCCATTGCAGAACCGGCAGCAGCATCGGGTTGGCCATGGTGGAAGTCCATGCGGGGAATGTGCAAACGCTACCACGGGCACAGCATTTCCAGATGCTGAATGGGTTACGGCCGTGAGCAGGAAATGTGGAGATTCCGTTCAGGCGGACCATGCTGCAATCTGTCCCAAGAACGTTGCGGATCGTCCGCAGGGAGCAGGTCATGAAAAGCACAACTACAACGGTCCTGGTCGCAGCAGGCGCACTGCTGGTCGGTGGTATCGCTACCGCCGCCTTCATGAAGAGTGGCTCGTCGGCCGATGTGGCCGGTTCGGCCCAGCCCTCGGCCGAATCCCGCCTGGCCGACGGCAGCACCGCCGATGACGGTGCGCGCACCGATACGCTCGACCCGAGCGCGCCGCGCGGGCTGGAATACGCCGATGTGCTGAAGGTCGATCCGATCACTGAAAAGCAGAAGGCCTACGCCACGGTCATCGGTACCGATGCGGTGCGCGAGACCTCCACCACCCAGACCCCGCACGAAGTCTGCCAGGACGTTGTTGTGCAGGAGCGCCTGCCCGAGCGTGATGGCAACGTCGGTGGCACCGTGGTCGGCGCCGTGGTTGGTGGCCTGCTGGGCAACCAGGTCGGTGGCGGCAACGGCAAGAAGGCCGCTACCGCTGCCGGTGCCGTGGCCGGTGGCTTCATCGGCAACCAGGTGGACAAGCGCCACGTGGGCGGCCGCGTGGTGAACCGCACCGAGCGCCAGTGCCACACCGAAACGGCCACCTCCGAATCCAGCCGCGTGACCGGCTACAACGTGACCTACCGCAACGAAGACGGCACCACCGGCACCATGCGCATGGCCAGCAAGCCGGGCAACCGCATCGCCATGGGCACCAACGACGTGGTGAAGGGGTACAACGTGACCTACCGCTACGACGGTGCCGAAAAGACCGTGCGCCTGGACAACAAGCCGGCCAGCGATCGCCTGCCGGTGGTCGACGGCCAGCTGGTCACCCAGACCGCGGCAGCGGGCGATACGGCGGCCAACCGCCAGTAACGCACGCAGCGCAATGGGAATCGGACAGGCCGGCATCTGCCGGCCTGTTTCGTTTGCGGGTCTGGATTCCGGGCCGGTATCGACGATGATGTCCGGCCATGGTCTGGCAGAGGAACCGGAATGAGCATCTTCGATCTGCGCATCGAAACCGAGCGGCTGATCCTGCGTCCGCCGCAGGCGCAGGACCTGGAACCTTACCTGGCGTTCTGTGCCGATGAAGAAACGATGCGCAGCCTGGGCGGGGTGCAGCCACCGTCGGTGGCCTGGCGCAGTTTCTGCAGCCTGGCCGGTGCCTGGCAGTTGTTCGGGTACTCGATGTTCAGCGTGATCGAAAAAGCCAGCGGTGAGTGGGTCGGCCGCATGGGCCCCTGGCAGCCGCTGGGCTGGCCCGGCCCGGAGGTGGGCTGGAGCATCCGCCGCGCCAGTTGGGGCCAGGGCTATGCGCCGGAAGCGGCGGTGGCGGCCATCGATTGGGCCTTCGCTACGCAGGACTGGCAGGAAGTGATCCATACCATTGCCGAGGACAACGAAAAATCCAGGGCCGTGGCGCGCAAGCTGGGCAGCCAGCTGCTGCGCATGGGCCAGTTGCCGCCGCCCTACCAGGGCGCGCCGCTGCAGATCTGGGGGCAGTCGCGCGCGCAGTGGCAGCAGCGCCCGCGCTGATTGTGTGACGGCCTGCGCGGCGATGCTGCATCCGCGCTTGGCAGCGCTGCCGGCAGTTGCCAGACTGCACCCAGCCGGCCGTCGGCCGGGTTTCGCTGGAGCAGGCAATGGTGGAAGAACGCGTTCCGTTGACGGTGCATGGCATGTCGGTGTCCGGCAACTGCCACAAGGTGCGGCTGCTGCTGGAACAGGTGGGCAGCCGCTACCGCTGGGTGGAAGTGGACAGTGCGCATGGCCAGACCCACACGCCTGAATTCCTGGCGCTCAATCCCAATGCCAAAGTGCCGTTGATCGTGCGCGATGACGGCCGCGTGCTGACCGAATCCAATGCGATCCTGTTCTGGCTGGCCGAAGGCACCCCGTACCTGCCGGCCGATGGCTGGGAGCGCGCGCAGGCGCTGAGCTGGATGTTCTTCGAGCAGTACACCCATGAGCCCTGCATCGCGGTGGCGCGCTTCATCCGCGGCTGGACCGAGCAGGATTCGCCGCGCCGGGCCGAGCTGCCGCGCCTGCACGAGCGTGCGCAGCACGCGCTGGCGGTGATGGAACAGCACCTGCGGCAGGCGATGTGGTTCACCGGCAGCCATTACGGCATTGCCGATATCGCGCTGTTTGCCTACACGCATGTGGCCGAAGACGGTGGCATCAGCCTGCAGCCGTTCCCGGAAGTACGCGGCTGGCTGCAGCGGGTGCGCGAACAACCGCGCTTCGTGCCCATGCCGGCGGTCACCGCCGAGGTGCAGGCACGCCTGGATGCACGCGGGTAGGTAGCGCCGGGCCATGCCCGGCGGAATGCAGCAACGACACGGAGGGTGTTCGATGTTTGCAGTCGTTCCAGATCCGATTCCCGCACGCATGCGCGCGCTGAACCGCGCCGAGGTGTGCGACGTCAATTTCCTTGAAGCGGTGCGTGGATGGGATGGGGTGGCGCGACAGCGCCCGGCACCGGATGCGCCGATCCTGCCCGGCAGCGGCCTGGGCGCCGCCGCGTTCGGCGAGCTGTTCGAATCACAGCTGGCCAGCCGCCAGCTGGACCTGATGGCCCGCGTGCTGCGGGTACAGAACAAGGTCTTCTACACCATCGGTTCGTCCGGGCATGAAGGCAACGCGTTGCTGGCGCGGGCGTGCCGGCACACCGATCCGGCCTTCCTGCACTACCGGTCCGGGGCGTTCATGATCGAGCGTTCGCGGCACGTGCCCGGGCTGGACCCGCTGCGTGATGCGGCGCTGTCCTTTGCCGCCAGCGCCGAAGACCCGGCCAGCGGGGGGCGGCACAAGGTCTGGGGCAGCCGCCCGCTGTGGGTGCTGCCGCAGACGTCCACCATTGCCTCGCACCTGCCCAAGGCGGTCGGCACCGCCCTGGCCATCGAGAGCGGCAAGCGCCTGGGGCAGCCACTGCCGATTCCGGCCGACAGTCTGGTGCTGTGTTCCTTCGGCGATGCCTCGGCCAACCATGCCACCGCGCAGACCGCGTTCAACACCGCCATGTGGGCCGCCTACCAGAAGCTGCCGGTGCCGGTGCTGTTCGTCTGCGAAGACAACGGCCTGGGCATTTCGGTGAAGACGCCCGAAGGCTGGATCGCCGAACGTTTCAGCCGCCAGCCGGGCCTGGATTACTTCTTTGCCGATGGTCTGGACCTGGCCGCCGGCCACAGCCAGGTGCAGGCCGCGGTGGAGCACTGCCGGCGCACGCGGCGGCCCACCTTCCTGCACCTGCGCACCACGCGGCTGATGGGCCACGCCGGCACCGACTTCGAGGTGGAATGGCGCGCGCTGGCCGACCTGTGCGCGGCCGAGGCGCAGGACCCGCTGCTGCGCTCGGCGCAGATTGCGCTGGAATCGGGTTGGATGACGGCCGCGCAGATCGAGCAGGCCTACGAAGACCTGCGCGCACGCTGCCTGACGGCGGCCCATCAGGCCGATGCACGGCCGAAGCTGCAGTCGCTGGACGAAGTGCTGGCGCCGCTGGCGCCGTACTCGCCGGCCGCGGTGCAGGCCGAAGCGGAGCGGGTGCTGGCGCCGGCGCTGCGTGAATCGATGTACGGCGGCGCCGATCATCTGCCCGAGGTGCAGCCGCCACGGCATCTGGCGGTGCAGATCAACCAGGCCCTGCAGGAGCTGCTGGGCAAGTACCCGCAGGCGGTGCTGTTCGGCGAAGACGTGGCACAGAAAGGCGGGGTCTACACCGTCACCCGCGACCTGCTGCGCCGCTTCGGTCCACGCCGGGTGTTCAACACCCTGCTGGATGAAACCATGATCCTGGGCATGGCCCAGGGCCTGGCCAACCTGGGCCTGCTGCCGATACCGGAAATCCAGTACCTGGCTTACCTGCACAACGCCATCGACCAGCTGCGCGGCGAGGCCTGCTCGCTGCAGTTCTTCTCCAACGACCAGTTCCGCAACCCGATGCTGGTGCGGGTGGCCGGCCTGGGCTACCAGAAGGGCTTCGGCGGCCACTTCCACAACGACAACTCCATTACCGCCCTGCGCGATATTCCCGGGCTGGTGGTCGGCTGCCCCTCGCGCGGCGACGATGCGGTGATGATGCTGCGCACGCTGGCTGCGCTGGCGCGGGTGGATGGGCGGGTGTCGGTGTTCCTGGAGCCGATCGCGCTGTACATGACCAAGGACCTGCACGCAGCAGGCGATGGCCAGTGGCTGTTCGACTATCCGCCGCCGGGGCAGGCACTGGTGCCCGACGAAGGGCGCATCTATGCGCCCGAGGCGCAGGACCTGCTGGTGATCACCTATGGCAACGGCGTGCCGATGGCCCTGCGCGCGGCACGCAGTATCGAGCAGCAGCTGGGCTGGCAGGTGCGCGTGCTCGACCTGCGCTGGCTGGTGCCGCTGCCGGCGGCGTTCATTGCCGCCCAGGCCGCCGACGCACGGCGGGTGCTGGTGCTGGACGAGGGCCGTCACAGCGGCGGGGTGGGCGAGGGCGTGGTGACCGCCCTGGTCGAGGCCGGGCTGGGCCACCTGCCACTGCGCCGGGTCTGCGGTGCCGATACCTATACGCCGCTGGCGGGGGCAGCAATGTTCGGGCTTCCAAGCGACAATGCAGTGGTTGGCGCCGCCCTGGACCTGGCGCAGGAAACCTGATGCATGTGTGGATTGGCGGGAATGTTGTTGCCGGCGGCGCAGGCCCCGGCCGAGCGGCTGCAGGCGCAGGCGCTGGCCATGGGCCAGGCGCTGCACCACCGTGGGCCCGATGACGGTGGCACCTGGGTGGACGCGGCGGCTGGCATTGCCCTGGCCCACCGGCGGTTGAGCATCCTCGACCTGTCGCCGCTGGGGCATCAGCCGATGGCGTCCAGCGATGGCCGTTACGTGATGGCCTACAACGGCGAGGTCTACAACTTCGCCGAGCTGCGTGCCGAGCTGGAACCGCTGGGCCACAGCTTCCGCGGCCATTCTGATACCGAAGTGCTGCTGGCGGCGGTGTTGCAATGGGGCGTGGAAGACACCCTGCAGCGCGCCAACGGCATGTTCGCCATCGCCCTGTGGGACCGCCAGCAGCAGTGCCTGTGGCTGGCCCGCGACCGGGTGGGCAAGAAACCGCTGTACTACGGCTGGGCCGGCGACACCCTGGTGTTCGGTTCGGAACTGAAGGCGCTGTGGCAGCACCCGGATTTCGACAACGAGATCGACCGCGATGCGCTGACCCTGCTGCTGCGCCTGGATTACATTCCCGCCCCGCACAGCATCCACCAGCGCTGCTTCAAGCTGATGCCCGGCCGGGTGCTGCGGCTGGATGCGGCCACGGTGGCCGCCGGTGCGGGCGCACACCGTCCCGAGCAGGCGCAGCGGCCGTACTGGGATGCGCGTGCGCGCATGCAGTCGGCGCTGGCCGCACCGTTCCAGGGCAGCATTGAGGAGGCCGAAGAACAGCTCGACGGCCTGCTGCGCGATGCGGTATCGCTGCGCATGGTGGCCGACGTGCCGGTGGGCGTGTTCCTGTCCGGTGGTACCGACTCCTCGCTGGTGGCCGCGCTGATGCAGGCGCAGAGCGCCACGCCGGTGCACAGCTTCAGCATCGGCTTTACCGGTTCGCACCACGACGAGGCGCCGCTGGCGCGGGAACTGGCCACCCACCTGGGCTGCGACCACACCGAACTTTATGTGAGCGGTGCCGATGCGCTGGCGGTGGTGCCGCAGTTGCCGGCCATGTTCGATGAACCCTTCGCCGATGCCTCGCAGGTGCCGACCGCACTGGTCGCGCGGCTGGCGCGGCAGGGCGTGACCGTGGCGCTGTCTGGCGACGGTGGCGACGAACTGTTCTTTGGCTACATGCGCTACGTGCGCGCGCTGCGCAACTGGCAGATGCTGGGGCGCGTGCCGGCGCCGCTGCGGCGCTGGATGGGCGCGCGTGCGCACCAGCAGGGCGAGGCCTCGCGCACCGGCGGGCTGGCCGCGCTGCTGGCCGAAACCGGCGCGCGCGGTATCGGCGATGTGTACCGCAACCGCATTTCGCGCTGGCGCGACCCGGCGGCGGCGGTGATCGGTGCACGCGAGGCGGGCAGCTTCTACGACCTGGCCGACCCGCTGCACGGGGCCGGCACCCCGGCCGACGCGATGATGCTGGCCGATTTCGTGTCCTACCTGCCCGATGACCTGCTGTGCAAGGTGGACCGCACCTCGATGGGGGTCAGCCTGGAGGCGCGGGCACCGCTGCTGGATTGGCGGGTGGCCGAATTTGCCTGGTCGCTGCCGCTGGCGTTCAAGCGCAGCCAGGACACCAGCAAGGTGCTGCTCAAGCGCGTGCTCGGCCGCTACGTGCCGCAGAACATGGTGCATCGACCGAAGCGCGGCTTTGGCGCACCGGTGAGCGACTGGCTGAAGGGCGACCTGCGCCCGTGGGCCGACGATCTGCTGCAGCCGGCGCGGCTGGAGCGCGAGGGCGTACTGTCGGCGGCGGCGGTGCAGCCGCTGTGGCAGCAGTTCCTGGGCGGCCAGCGCAAGTGGCATACCCATCTGTGGAACGTGCTGATGTTCCAGGCCTGGCAGGACCATTGGCGGCAGGTGCGCGCAGGCGTCACCCGCGGCTGATCTTCACCGGGGCACATCGGGCCGGCCGCTAGGCTGGTCCTTTCCCCGTCAGGAGTGTGCCGCCATGCCTGTACCCACCATCGCCGTGTTCGTTGGCAGCCTGCGCAAGGAATCGTGCAACCGCCGGCTGGCCCTGGCCCTGCAGAAGCTGGCCGGCGAGCGCGCGCGGTTCCAGTACGTGCGCATCGACGATCTGCCGCTGTACAACCAGGATTTCGATGGCAGCTACCCGGCCCAGGGCACCCGTCTGAAGGATGAGGTGCGCGGCGCCGACGCGGTGCTGTTCGTCACCCCCGAATACAACCGCTCGGTGCCGGGCGTGCTGAAGAACGCCATCGACATCGGCTCGCGGCCGTATGGCGACAGCGCGTTCGGCGGCAAGCCGGCGGCGGTGATCGGTGCCTCCATCGGCCAGATCGGCACGGCCGTGGCCCAGCAGCACCTGCGCAACAGCCTGGCCTTCCTGGACATGCACGTGCTCGGCCAGCCCGAAGCGTTCATCCACCTCAAGGATGAGCTGATCGGCGCCGATGGCACGATCCACAACGAGGGCACGCAGAAGTTCCTGCAGGGCTATGTGGACCGCTTCCTGCAGTTGATTGCGGTGCATGCCAAGGGCGACTGAGGTTGCCATCGGGGTCAGAGCCCTCTGCTGCCGGGTTCGGATCCCGTCGCGAAGCGGCGGGCTCTGACCCCCGTTTCCCGATCTGCGATAATGACCGTCTCAGGC
Organism: Stenotrophomonas sp. YAU14A_MKIMI4_1; assembly: GCF_003086855.1. Lineage (NCBI taxonomy): Bacteria > Pseudomonadati > Pseudomonadota > Gammaproteobacteria > Lysobacterales > Lysobacteraceae > Stenotrophomonas > Stenotrophomonas sp. YAU14A_MKIMI4_1. Next base: position 2,773,297 of record NZ_CP025998.1, on the reverse strand, counting down.
TGTGCAACCGCGCTGTGCCGCGGCAGCCATCCCCCGTTCGTCCACGGCTTATCCACAGAGTTGTCCATGGCCGCCGGTGTGGGTGCATGCCTACACTGGCCCCGGCCACTTTCGCAGGAAACACCGCAGCATGTCCGCCCGTCCCGGCTTCCGTTCCAACCGCAAAGACCGCGGCGATGGCTTTGATCGTGATCGTGACGATTCGCGCATCGACCAGCTGCGCGTGCCCCCGCATTCGGTGGAAGCCGAACAGGCGGTGCTGGGCGGCCTGATGCTGGCCCCGGAAGCCTACGACCGGGTCAACGACCAGCTGAACGAAACTGACTTCTATCGTCGCGATCACCAGATGATCTACCGGGCGATCCGCGAGCTGTCCGAGCGCGAGCGTCCGTTCGATGCGGTCACCCTGGGCGAGTGGTTCGAGTCGCAGGGCAGGATGGAGCTGGTGGGCGATGGCGCTTACCTGATCGAGCTGGCCAGCACCACGCCGTCGGCGGCCAACATCGTGGCCTATGCCGAGATCGTGCGCGACAAGGCGGTGCTGCGGCAGCTGATCCAGGTCGGCACGGACATCGTCAACGACGGTTTCCAGCCCGAAGGGCGCGACAGCAGTGAACTGCTGGCATCGGCGGAAAAGAGCGTGTTCGCCATTGCCGAACAGGGCGCGCGCGGCCGTACCGATTTCGTGGCGATGCCCGGCGCACTGAAGGACGCCTTCGAAGAGCTGCGCAACCGCTTCGAGAACGGCGGCAACATCACCGGCCTGCCCACCGGCTACACCGACTTCGATGCGATGACCGCCGGCCTGCAGCCGACCGATCTGATCATCCTGGCCGCGCGCCCGGCAATGGGCAAGACCACCTTCGCGCTGAACATCGCCGAGTATGCGGCGATCAAGTCGAAGAAGGGCGTGGCGGTGTTTTCGATGGAAATGTCGGCATCGCAGCTGGCGATGCGCCTGATCTCCTCCAACGGCCGCATCAACGCCTCGCGCCTGCGTACCGGCCAGCTGGAAGACGAGGACTGGAGCCGGGTCACCAGCGCGATCAAGATGCTGAAGGAAACCAAGATCTTCATCGACGATACGCCGGGCGTGTCGCCGGAGATCCTGCGTTCCAAGTGCCGCCGCCTGAAGCGCGAGCACGACCTGGGCCTGATCGTGATCGACTACCTGCAGCTGATGAGCGTGCCGGGCAACAGCGAAAACCGCGCGACCGAAATCTCGGAAATCTCGCGTTCGCTGAAGGGCCTGGCCAAGGAACTGAACGTGCCGGTGATCGCGCTTTCGCAGCTGAACCGCTCGCTGGAAACGCGTACCGACAAGCGCCCGGTGATGGCCGACCTTCGCGAATCGGGCGCAATCGAGCAGGACGCGGACATGATCGTGTTCATCTACCGCGACGATTACTACAACAAGGAAAATTCCCCGGACAAGGGCCTGGCCGAAATCATCATCGGCAAGCACCGTGGTGGTCCCACCGGTTCGTGCAAGCTGAAGTTCTTCGGCGAATACACCCGTTTCGACAACCTGTCCCACGATTCGGTGGGTTCGTTCGAATAACGCCTGCGGGCGTTACCGTAGCGCCGGGCAATGCCCGGCCGCTTCCCGCGGTTTCGTCAGCCCCAGCCCGGTTTCGTCGCAAACCGTTTGCGGGCGGGCGGGCAGGGCGCCAAGGTGATCCCAGGCGGCAGGGTGCCGCTGCAAGGGAGACCTGTCATGAAGACGCTGTTCGCGCTGGGCGTGTGGTGCCTGCTGTTCGTGCTGTGCTGGCCGTTGGCGATCCTGGCCCTGCTGCTGTGGCCAGTGGTCTGGCTGCTGAGCCTGCCGTTCCGCCTGGTCGGCATCACCTTCTCGGCGCTGCTTGCCTTCCTGCGTGCGCTGTTCATGCTGCCGGCACGGCTGCTGGGTGGCCGGGCGGTGGCGGCATGAGGGCGCGGCTGATGCTCGGCCTGGCCCTGCTGGCAGGCCCGGCCCTGGCCGAACCGCCGCCGCCGGCACCCACCTCGGCCTGGCTGGAGCGGCAGCAGGTGGCTGCCGCCGATGAAGCCAACGCCGCGGCGGCCACGCCGTCGAAGAAGCCCGAGGCCAAGGAACGCTGCCGGGTCACGAAGGAATGGAAGGTCGGCGAGACGCTGGTGCAGCACAAGGTCTGCGAAGATCCGCCAAAGAAGCCGGCTGGAAAGGTGTAGCGCCGAGCCCATGCCCGGCTCTGAACGAAAACGGACAACAAAAAACCCCGCCGAAGCGGGGTTTTTCGTTTGCAGTTCAGTGCCGACCAACAGTCGGCACCCACCCCGAAGACGAACGATCAGTTCGCCTTGTGGATGGCGCGCTTGCTGACCGCCATGGCCGCGTCGTGGATCACTTCCGACAGCGACGGGTGGGCGTGGCAGATGCGGGCCAGATCATCGGCCGAACCGCTGAACTCCATGGTCAGCACGCCTTCGTGCACCAGCTCGGACACGTTGGCGCCGACCAGGTGCATGCCGAGGATGCGATCAGTTTCGGCATGGGCCAGGATCTTCACGAAGCCCGCCGGCTCGATCATCGCCACGGCACGGCCGTTGGCGGCGAACGGGAAGCTGCCGGCCTTGTACGGAATGCCTTCGGCCTTCAGCTGGGCTTCGGTCTTGCCAACCCAGGCCAGTTCCGGCTCGGTGTAGATGACCCACGGAATGGTGTCGAAGTTGACGTGGCCCGGCAGGCCAGCGATCAGCTCAGCCACCGCGATGCCTTCCTCGAAGCCCTTGTGCGCCAGCATCGGGCCGCGCACGCAGTCACCGACCGCCCACACGCCGTCAACGCCGGTGTGGCAGTGCGCGTCGACTTCGATCTGGCCACGGTCGTTGATCTTCACGCCGGTGCTTTCGGCCAGCAGGCCCTTGGTGGCGGCGCGACGGCCAACGGCCACCAGCAGCTTGTCCACGGTCAGGGTCTTTTCGCCTTCGCTGTCGGTATAGGTGACAACGACTTCCTTCTTCTTGCCCTTGCCGGTGATCTCGGTCTTGGAGACCTTGGCACCCAGGCGGATATCCAGGCCCTGCTTCTTGAATTCCTTGGCAGCGGTCTTGGCCACTTCGGCGTCGGCCACGGCCAGGAACTCCGGCAGTGCTTCCAGGATGGTGACTTCAGCGCCCAGGCGCTTCCACACGCTGCCCAGTTCCAGGCCGATCACGCCGGCGCCGATCACGGCCAGGCGGTTCGGCACTTCGGTGAAGTCCAGGCCGCCGACGTTGTCGACGATGGTCTCGCCGTCGAACTTGGCGAACGGCAGTTCGATCGAATCCGAACCGGCGGCGATGATCACGTTGGTGCCCTTCAGCTCGACGATGGAACCGTCATGCTGGGTGACCTTGACCACGTTGCCCGGCTGCAGTTCGCCGAAGCCGTAATAGGCGGCGACCTTGTTGGCCTTGAACAGCATGCCGATGCCGCCGGTGAACTGCTTGACGATCTTGTCCTTGCGGCCAACCATCGCTTCGACGTCGATCTTGGCGTCCTTGAAGCTGATGCCGTGGTCGCCAAAGATGTGGCCCATGTTCCAGAACTGGCGCGAGGAATCCAGCAGCGCCTTGGACGGGATGCAGCCCACGCGCAGGCAGGTGCCACCCAGGGCCGGCTTGCCGTCCTTGCCCAGCGCTGCGTCGATGCAGGCGGTCTTCAGGCCCAGCTGTGCGGCGCGGATGGCCGCGTGGTAACCGGCCGGGCCGGCACCGATGACGACGACGTCGAATTGTTCAGCCATTGAATTATTCCTTGTTGCTATACCAGAACCCCTCCGCGCGGACGCGGAGGGGCGGGAGGTCTCTTACAGGCCGAACAGCATGCGGCCCGGGTTTTCCAGCTGGTTCTTGATGTCCACCAGGAACTGCACCGAGTCCTTGCCATCGATGATGCGGTGGTCGTAGGACAGCGCCAGGTACATCATCGGCGCGATTACGACCTGGCCGTTCTGGGCGATCGGACGCTCCTTGATGGCGTGCATGCCCAGGATGGCGCTCTGCGGCGGGTTGATGATCGGGGTCGACAGCAGCGAACCGAAGGTGCCGCCGTTGGTCACGGTGAAGGTGCCGCCCTGCAGTTCGTCCAGGCCCAGCTTGCCGTCACGCGCCTTCTTGGCGTAGTCGGCAATGGTCTTTTCGATGTCGGCGAAGGACATGCGCTCGACGTTGCGCAGCACCGGGGTCACCAGACCCTTTTCGGTCGACACGGCAATCGAGATGTCCGAGTAGCCGTGGTAGATGATGTCGTCGCCGTCGATGGAGGCGTTGACCAGCGGGAAGCGCTGCAGGGCGTTGGCAGCGGCCTTCACGAAGAAGCTCATGAAGCCCAGCTTGATGCCGTGGGTCTTGACGAACTCGTCCTGCAGTTCCTTGCGCGCAGCCGACACCTTGGACAGGTCGACTTCGTTGAAGGTGGTCAGCATGGCGGTGGAGTTCTTCGACTCCATCAGGCGTTCGGCAATGCGCTTGCGGATGCGGGTCATCGGCACGCGTTCTTCCGGACGTGCGCCACCGGCCTTGCCGGCGCCGCCGTTGCGGGCGAAGTTGACGATGTCTTCCTTGGTGACCGCGCCGCGACGGCCGGTGCCGTCCACGTCGGCCGGGTTCACGCCTTCGGTGATGGCGGTGAAGCGGGCGCCCGGGGGCAGGCTGTCGGCAGCCGACTTGGCAGCCGGGGCCGGTGCAGCAGCGGCGGCCGGAGCGGCAGCAGCCGGGGCAGCGGCGGCAGCCGGAGCGGCTTCAGCGGCCGGGGCCGGGGCAGCAGCCACGGCGCCTTCTTCGATGATCGCCACGACCTGGCTGGAGGTGACGGTGTCGCCTTCCTTGAACTTGATTTCCTTGATCACGCCATCGACCGGCGACGGCACTTCCAGGACGACCTTGTCGGTTTCCAGGTCAAGCAGGTTTTCGTCGCGCTTGACGGCGTCGCCCACCTTCTTGTGCCAGGTGGCGATGGTGCCGTCGGCGACGGATTCGGGCAGTACCGGGGCTTTGACTTCGGTGGCCATTGCGGGAGCTTCCTGGTTTGTCTTCTAAATAGGGGGAGGAGTTATTCAGCGACCTGGTCGTTGAACGGGTTGACCAGTGCGTCGGCGACCAGCTGCTGCTGTTCACGCACGTGGTCAGCCATGTGGCCGGCAGCCGGCGAAGCCGAACGCGCGCGACCGGCGTAGTGCAGGTTCTGGCCATCGGCCAGGCAGAACTGCAGGTGGTGGCGGATCTGGTACCACGCGCCCTGGTTCTGCGGTTCTTCCTGCGTCCACACCACGTCGGTGGCGTTGCCGTACTTCTTCAGCTCGGCGGCCAGCAGCGCGCGCGGGAACGGGTACAGCTGTTCCACGCGGATGATGGCCACGTCGTCCTGGCCGCGCTTGGTCTGGTCTTCCAGCAGGTCGTAGTAGACCTTGCCCGAGCACAGCACCACGCGCTTGACCTTCTTGGCGTCTGCGTTGGCGTCGCCGATCAGGTGCTGGAACTCGCCATTGGCCAGTTCGTCCAGGGTCGACACGGCCAGCTTGTGGCGCAGCAGCGACTTGGGCGACATCACCACCAGCGGCTTGCGGGTGGTCAGGTGCAGCTGGCGGCGCAGCATGTGGAAGGCCTGGGCCGGGGTGGACGGCACCACGACCAGCATGTTTTCCAGTGCGCACAGCTGCAGGAAGCGCTCCAGGCGCGCCGAGCTGTGTTCCGGGCCCTGACCTTCGTAGCCGTGCGGCAGCAGCAGGGTCAGGCCGGAAATGCGGCCCCACTTGGCTTCACCGGCGGCGATGAACTGGTCGATGACCACCTGCGCGCCGTTGGCGAAGTCACCGAACTGGCCTTCCCAGATGCACAGGGTGTTGGGGTCGGTGGTGGAGAAGCCGTATTCGTAGGCCATCACCGCTTCTTCGCTCAGCAGCGAATCGATGACGGTGGCCTTTTCCGGCGAATCCACCAGCTGCCGCAGCGGCAGGTAGTAGTTGTCGGTGGCCTGGTCGTGCAGGATCGCGTGGCGGTGGGTGAAGGTGCCGCGGCCCACGTCCTGGCCGACCAGGCGCAGGGCATTGCCCTCGTCCAGCAGGGTGGCGTAGGCCAGGTTCTCGGCAAAGCCCCAGTCACCCGGGATCTCGCCGGCGGCCATCTTGCGGCGGTCGTCGTACACCTTGGCCACGCGCGAGTGCAGCTGTACTTCTTCGGGCACGGTGTTGATCAGCTTGGCCAGCTCCAGCAGCTTGGCCTTGTCGACCTTGGTCGAGATCGGATCGGACAGCTTGCCTTCCAGCAGCTTGGGCCAATCGACGAACAGCGGGCTGGTCGGCGGGGTCTTCTCGACCTTGGCCAGCTCGGTGGTCACTTCGCCGCCGTCCAGCTTGTCGCGGTATGCATCGACCATCGCCTTGCCGGCGCCGGCGGCGATCACGCCTGCCTTTTCCAGCTGCTCGGCGTACATCTCGCGGGTGGTCGGGTGCTTGCGGATCACCTGGTACATCAGCGGCTGGGTGATCGCCGGTTCGTCGGCCTCGTTGTGGCCCCAACGGCGGTAGCACATCAGGTCGATGACCACGTCCTTGGCGAACTTCTGGCGGAACTCGAAGGCCAGCTGTGCAGCGAACACCACCGCTTCCGGGTCATCGCCGTTCACGTGCAGCACCGGGGCGGCGATCATCTTCGCCACGTCGGTGGCATAGCGCGTGGAGCGCGTGTCCTGCGGGTTGGAGGTGGTGAAACCGACCTGGTTGTTGACCACGATGTGCACGGTGCCGCCAACGGCGAAGCCGCGGGCCTGCGACATCTGGAACAGCTCCATGACCACGCCCTGGCCGGAGAAGGCCGCGTCGCCGTGGATCAGGATCGGCATGACCTGCTTGCGCGCGGTGTCCTTGCGGCGCTCCTGGCGCGAACGCACGGAACCGGCCACGACCGGGTCAGCGATTTCCAGGTGCGACGGGTTGAACGCCAGCGCCAGGTGCACCGGGCCGCCTTCGGTGGCCACGTCGGCCGAGAAGCCCATGTGGTACTTCACGTCGCCGGCCGAGGCGTGTTCGTCGTGCTCGAACTTGCCTTCGAATTCGTCGAACAGCTTGCGCGGGTTCTTGCCCAGGGTGTTGACCAGCACGTTCAGGCGGCCACGGTGGGCCATGCCGACCACCACGTCCTTGACGCCATCCTTGCCGGCGCTGCGGATGATGGTGTCCATCATCGGGATCAGCGAGTCGCCGCCTTCCAGCGAGAAGCGCTTCTGGCCGACGTACTTGGTGTGCAGGTAGCGTTCCAGGCCTTCGGCAGCGGTCAGGCGCTCCAGGGTGCGGCGCTGGGTGTCAGCGTCCAGCTGATAGTTGCCACCGGCCAGTTCCAGCTTCTTGTAGATCCACTGGCGCTGCTCGACCTCGGAGATGTGCATGAACTCCGCACCGATCGAGCCGGTGTAGGTCGCCTTCAGGCGTGCCAGCAGGTCGCGCAGCTTCATGCGCGGCTGGCCGCCCACGCCGCCGGTGCTGAACTCGCTGTTCAGATCGCCATCGGACAGGCTGTGGAAGGGCAGGCCCAGGTCCGGGGTGTTGACCGGCTTGGTCAGGCCCAGCGGGTCCAGGCGGGCATCGAGGTGGCCGCGCGAACGGTAGGCGGTGATCAGACGACCGACATTGCGCTCACGCTCGTCGCCCGCACCGCTGCCGGTGCCGGCTTTCAGCGCATCCTTGGCCGCGTCCGCAATGTGGGAGATGACGGCCGAGTGCGGAATGTCGCCTGCTTCGCGGCCCTTGAAGCCGTCGAAGTAGGTCTTCCATTTGGGATCGACACTATCCGGGGAGACCAGGTACTGCTCGTACAGGTCCTCGACATAGGAGGCGTTGCCGCCGGCGAGTTGCGAAGATTGCGCAAACTGCTTCAGTTGATTGTCCACGATGGAGGGTGTTGATTCGCTTTGTGGGGTATGGCTTCAGAAGGACCCTGCAGGAAAATGAATAGCCCTGCACGGGCGCGTTCAAACAGCCAAATTGTACCCCCATCCGCACGGGATGGGGCAGCAACGGCGGCATTGCGCGCGTCGCGGTGTCGGTGCCAGACAGGTTTGTCCGCGTCGGCCGTGTCAGATGCCCAGGGCGCGCAGTTCGCTGCATTCGCGCGAACGGTCCCAGACGCGCTGCAATTGCTGCTCGAACGGCTGTGAACGTGCAGGCAGGGCGATCGCTGCCTCGCCGTCGAGGCGGTGGCCGATAAGACGAAAGTAGAAGTCGCCCGCGTCGTTGACCAGGCAGGCCGAGGCCAGTGCGCGGTCGACCGGATCGCTCACTTCGCGGAACTGGATCACGCTGGGCAGGCGCTGGTACAGCGCCAGCAGCGGTGCCCCGGCACTGGCAATCGCGGCAGCGTCGTGCACGATCACCCGCAGCTGCTTGTCATGGCGGGCCGTGGCGAAGCGGCGCAGGGCCGCCTGCACCGGCGGCGCATCCAGCAGCCCGGGGTCCAGCTGGCGGCTGTGCAGCCAGAGCTGGCGGCGGGCGCGGTGGATGATGGCGGTGGTGATGGCCACCGCCTCGGCGCGGCTGTCGATGGCGCTGGCCACGCCCAGCCGCCGGCGCATCTGCTGGTGGCCGATCCCGGCTTCCTCGAATACCTCGCCTTCGGGCAGGAATCCCTGGCGCGCGTAGAAGTCACGCGCCGGCAGCTGCGCGTGCAGGTGCAGGTCGGCCAGGCCCAGACGGCGACCGGCGTCCACCAGCGCCTCCAGCAGGGCCTCGCCAACGCCCTGGTTGCGGTGGCTGGCCAGCACGGCCATGCGGCCGATGCGGCCATCCGGGGCCAGGCGCCCGGTGCCGACGGGCTGGCCATCGGCATCCAGGGCCAGCACATGGGCACTGACCGGGTCCAGCGCGTCGCGCTCCAGTTCGGCGGCAATGCCCTGTTCCTGCACGAACACCCGCTGCCGCACGTCGTGGATGGCAACGTGGGCATCGGCGTGGCTGACCTGCTGGACCCGGATCATGGCCATGGCTCAGGCGCGACCGTCGTCGCTGTCGTCTTCGTCGTGGTCATCGAAGTTGACAATGACCTCGATCCCGTCGTCGTGCACGGTCACGGTGTGGACATCGTCGGACACGACCTCGTCGTCCAGTTCGGCCACCTGGTCGTGGCCTTCCACCACTTCGCCCAGCACGTCGTGGTCGCCGGCTTCCTCGTCTTCATCCTCGTCGGCGTAGACCTCGTTCGGGTCGATCAGCTGGAACACGCCGCCGACCAGCAGCTGCTGCAGCACCGCGCGGCCCTTGTCCGACAGCCCGCGATAGGCGGCGGCATCGAGCTGTTCGGCGCCGGCCAGGCGCTGCGCGTCCTTCACCGGCAGGGCGAAATCCTGGCCGCTGACATACAGGCTGGCGCCGCGCTTGGCCCGGCGCCAGGCCAGGCGCGCCCAGGGGTGGCGCTGCAGCAGCAGGCCCGAGGCCAGCGCCTGCACCACTTCTTCCGGCGCCGGCGCGGCCTGGTGGGCCATCACTTCGCCGGCGGCGCGGTAGGTGGTGATGAAGCGGCCGAACCAGTCGCCCAGCTTGTCCGGGTCATTCATGCGGATGGCGTTGAGCGCGGTGATCACCCGGGCCATCGCCACCGTATCGATTTCGTTCGGGTCGGCCGGCACCTTCAGGTCGGCATCCTGGTAGCGGATGTTCTCGTCGGCATCGGCGATCAGGGTGTCCAGGTAGTCGCTGATCAGCTCGGCCGAGGACGGCGCGCGCATGCCGAAGGAGAACGTCAGGCAGGGGTCTTCGGCCACGCCGTGGTGCGGCACGTTCGGCGGCAGGTACAGCATGTCACCCGGCGCCAGCACCCAGTCGTGGGTGGGCTTGAACACCTGCAGCAGCTTCAGTTCCACATCCGGGCGGAAGCCCAGCGGCGGGCGCTTGCCCTTGATCGATTCGCTGGCATCGATCTGCCAGCGGCGGTGGCCGTGGGCCTGCAGCAGGAACACGTCGTACTGGTCGACATGGGCGCCGACCGAGCCGCCGGTGGCGGCGAAGCTGATCATCACATCGTCCATGCGCCAGCGCGGCAGGAAGCTGAAGTGCTCGATCAGCGCGCGCACGTCCTTGTCCCACTTGTCCACGTCCTGCACCAGCAGGGTCCAGTCGTGGTCGGGCAGGGCGGGGAACACGTCTTCCTGGAACGGGCCGCTGCGCACGCGCCAGCTGTCCTGGGCCTTGTCATGCTGGATCAGGCGCGCCAGCACGCCTTCTTCGCAGGCCAGCCCGGCCAGGTCTTCCGGCTGCACCGGGGTCTGGAAATCGGCGAAGGCATTGCGGATCAGCAGCGGGCGCTTCTGCCAGAAGTCGCGCAGGAAGGTGGCCGGGGCCATGCCCAGCGGCTTGCCGGGGCGGGCGGTGACTTCAATGAGCGGAGCGGAGGACTTGCGGGCGGCCATGGGGGAATCCTTGCAGCGGAATGCGGGAGGGGCGGCGCGGCGGGCCGCCAAGGTCTCCATTGTCCGCCGTTCGCTGGGATTGCGCACGTGCGATGGTTTGTCGCGGGGTTCCGGCCAACGGCGAAGCCCCTCGTGGCGGGGTCTGGATTCACCGGCAAAAGCCGCGCTTGGCCGGGCGGGTGGGCTGCGCGGGGGACGCCGTTAACCCGTCCATGGGGGCTTGGCCGCGCGCAGCCCACCCGCCCGGCCCCTGACAGTTTCCTGCGCGGCCCGCCACGCCAGTAGATCCACGCCATGCGTGGATGGAGCTTTCTCCCCGCAACGTCATCCACGCATGGCGTGGATCTACCATTGTCGGGAATGTGCGGGCGCCCAAAACAAAGAGGGACGCGGCGAAGCCGCGTCCCTCTTTCAAATTCCGTCCCGACAACGTCATCCACGCATGGCGTGGATCTACCCATCCGTCACCGGGAAACTGTCAGGGGTGGGGCGGGTTGGGTTCGCGGGACCGCAGGCGCCATGGATGGCGCCTACGAGCCTCCATGGATGGATTCACGGCGTGTCCCGCGAACCCAACCCGCCCCACCCAGCTCGAAGCAACCCAGAGCCCGGATCGCAGTTGCAGTTGCAGTTGCCTGCCGCAGGCAGCGCCCGCGCCCGCCGCCGCAAAGGAAACCCTTAGATCTTCTTCGCCAGCGACTCGGCCAGGCCGGTGTAGCTGCCCGGGGTCATCTCCAGCAGGCGCTGCTTGGCATCGGCCGGCAGCTCCAGACCCTGCACGAACGTACGCATCGACTCGGCCGTGATGCCCTGGCCACGGGTCAGCGCCTTCAGCTGCTCGTACGGGTTGGGCAGGCCGTGGCGGCGCATCACCGTCTGCACGGCCTCGGCCAGCACTTCCCACGCCGCATCCAGATCGGCATCCAGGCGCTGCGGGTTCACTTCCAGCTTGCCCAGGCCCTTGGCCAGCGAATCCAGCGCCACCTGGCTGTGGCCGAACGCGGTGCCCAGTGCGCGCAGCACGGTGGAATCGGTCAGGTCACGCTGCCAGCGGCTGATCGGCAGCTTGGCGCTGAAGTGTTCGAACAGCGCGTTGGCAATGCCGAAGTTGCCTTCGGCATTCTCGAAATCGATCGGGTTGACCTTGTGCGGCATGGTCGACGAGCCCACTTCGCCTTCCTTCAGGCGCTGCTTGAAGTAGCCCAGCGAGATGTAGCCCCAGATGTCACGGGCCAGGTCGATCAGGATGATGTTGGCGCGACGCGCGGCATCGCCGATCTCGGCCACGTTGTCGTGCGGCTCGATCTGGGTGGTGTACGGGTTGAACACCAGGCCCAGGCCGGTGACGAAGCGCTCGGCGAACGCCGGCCAGTCCACGTCCGGGTAGCTGGCCACGTGCGCGTTGTAGTTGCCCACCGCACCGTTGATCTTGCCGGTCAGTTCCACCGCGGCGATCTGCCGGCGCTGGCGCTCCAGGCGGGCGACCACGTTGGCCAGTTCCTTGCCCAGGGTGGTGGGCGAAGCGGTCTGGCCATGGGTGCGCGACAACATCGGCTGGCCGGCCTGGGCGTGGGCCAGGGTGCGCAGCGTGGTGGCAATGCCGTCCAGGGTCGGCAGCAGCACTTCGCGGCGGGCCTGTTCCAGCATCAGGCCGTAGCTGAGGTTGTTGATGTCTTCGCTGGTGCAGGCGAAATGCACGAATTCCAGCGCCGGGGCCAGTTCGGCGTCGTCCTTCAGCTGTTCCTTGATGAAGTACTCGACGGCCTTGACGTCGTGGTTGGTGGTGCGCTCGATTTCCTTCACGCGCGCGGCCTGGGCCGGGCTGAAGCCAGCGGCCAGGGCGCGCAGGCGGGCGATGGCGCCCTCGGAAAACGGCGCCAGTTCGACGATGCCCGGCTCGGCGGCCAGCGCCAGCAGCCATTCCACCTCGACCACGATACGGGCCTTGATCAGGCCATATTCGGAGAAGATCGGACGCAGGGCGTCGACCTTGCCGGCATAACGGCCATCGAGCGGGGACAGGGCGAGCAGGGCGGAATCGGACATGTCGGCAGGGCTGGGGCAGGCGGCGGGGGCCATATTCTACGACGCGGGGCCTTTGCATGCTCGGTCGCGCCGGGCCATGCCCGGCGGATGGCGGCCGCGCTGCGCGCTCGCCGGGCACGGCCCGGCGCTACCCGTGTAAACGGCCCTGCGGACGGAACGATCTGGCCCGTCCTCGTCATCCCATGCTTCGGACAAGAGAGTATCGTTACCGCAGCCGCCAGCCCGGGAAGCGACACCCTGCCAGCCGCCGCTTCCCTTTCCCCAACAGAAGTAGTGCGGAGTTGATGCAATGAGCAAAGCTGCAAGCAAGGGTGGAACCGCCGGGTTCCGTGTTGAACATGACAGCATGGGTGAACTGCAGGTACCTGCCGACGCCCTGTGGGGCGCGCAGACCCAGCGCGCGGTGCAGAACTTCCCGGTGTCGGGCCAGCGCATGCCGCGCGGCTTCATCCGTGCCCTGGGCCTGGTGAAGGGCGCCGCCGCCGGCGTCAATGCCGAGCTGGGCCATCTGCCCAAGGGCGTGGCCAAGGCCATCCAGTCGGCCGCGGCCGAGGTGGCCCGTGGTGACTGGGACGCGCATTTCCCGATCGACGTCTACCAGACCGGTTCGGGCACGTCCTCGAACATGAACGCCAACGAGGTCATCGCCACCCTGGCCAATCGCGGCGGCAAGGCCGGCAAGGCCAGCGTGCACCCCAATGACCACGTCAACCAGGGCCAGAGCTCCAACGATGTGATTCCCACCGCGCTGCGGGTTTCGGCCGTGCTGGCCGCGCAGGAGCACCTGCTGCCGGCGCTGGCGCACCTGCGCAAGGTGATCGATCGCAAGGGCCGCAGCCTGCGCAAGGTGGTCAAGACCGGCCGCACCCATCTGATGGATGCCATGCCGCTGACCTTCGAGCAGGAGTTCGGCGCGTGGTCGGCGCAGCTGGCATCGGCCCAGGCGCGCATCGACGACAGCCTCAAGCGCCTGCGCCGCCTGCCGCTGGGCGGTACCGCCATCGGCACCGGCATCAATGCCGATCCGCGCTTCGGCGCGCAGGTGGCCAAGGCGTTGAAGCAGCAGACCGGGGCGAAGTTCGACAGCGCCGACAACAAGTTCGAGGGGCTGGCCGCGCAGGACGATGCGGTGGAACTGTCCGGTCAGCTCAATGCGCTGGCGGTGGCCCTGATCAAGATCGCCAACGATCTGCGCTGGATGAATGCCGGCCCGTTGGCCGGCCTGGGCGAGATCGAACTGCCGGCGCTGCAGCCGGGCAGCTCGATCATGCCGGGCAAGGTGAATCCGGTCATTCCCGAAGCGACCGTGATGGCCTGCGCGCAGGTGATCGGCCACCACACCGCGATCACCGTGGCCGGGCAGACCGGCAACTTCCAGTTGAACGTGACCCTGCCGCTGATCGCAGTGAACCTGCTCGATGGCATCGGCCTGCTGGCCAATGTGTCCACCCTGCTGGCCGACCGTGCCATCGACGGCCTGAAGGTGCGCCAGGACCGCGTGGCCGAAGCGCTGGCCCGCAACCCGATCCTGGTGACGGCGCTGAACCCGATCATCGGCTATGAGAAGGCCGCGGCAATTGCCAAGCGCGCCTACAAGGAACAGCGCCCGGTGCTGGATGTGGCGCTGGAAGACAGCGGGCTGGCCGAGGCCGAGCTGCGCCGCCTGCTGGATCCGACCGCGCTGACCGCCGGTGGCATCCAGGCCGGTGGTGGTGGCGCCGGCGGTTGATCGTCCGGTTGCGTACGTATACGGAAACGCCGCCCTGGGGCGGCGTTTTTCGTTTCAGCGACGGTCGGCGACGATGTTGCCGAAGGTGTCGGTGTAATCCTTGAATTCGGGGATGGTCTGCACCAGGTCGGCGGGGATGACCTCCAGCCCTTCCGGCGGCTGGATCTTCACCGGCTGCATGTTGGGGTCGGCCGGGGCAGCCACCAGGGTGTTCTGGCGCAGCACCTGCAGCTTGCCGAACATGGTCTGCAGCATCTGCCGCTGGGTGTCGTCCAGCGGAATCTGGATCTCGTCCATCTTCATCGTGCCGTCGGCCAGGATGATGATGTTCGGCGCGGGCTGGCGGCGCACGGTCACCATGGTCTGGCTGACCGAAATCTTCGGCTTGCCGCGTTCGGCGCGGTGGTTGCGGTACTCCTGGTCGCAGCCGGCCAGGCCCAGGCAGAGCAGGGCGGTCAGCAGCAGAAACAGCTTCTTCATGGCGGTCGATCGGGGCAAACGGGGTGCTTAGTGTAATCCCGCCCAGCCGCGGCGGCCGGCAACGCAGGGGCGTTGCCGGCCGGGTGCGACGAAATGTCTCAGGGCGCGCGCACGACCACGTTGTCCTTGCCGCAGTCGTCCACGTCGCTCTGGTCCATGGTGGCGTAGGGCTGGAAAGCCGGCAGGTCGCGTGCCAGCGCCTGCTGGCTGGCCAGCATCGCCGGCAGGCGGTTGCACAGCTGCTTGGCCTGGGCTTCGATCTTGGCCGCCTCATCGTTGATGCGCTTTTCGATGCCCTCGCTGTCACCGCTGAAGACGCCCTTCAGGGCTTCGCCGGCGGCATTGACGCCCAGCCGCGCACCGGCCATGCCGATGTCCATGCCATCGCTGGCGATGCCGGCGATGTGGCCGCGGTATTCCTGCAGCTGGCGCCGCTGCGCTTCATTGGTCGGCGACTCGGTGCCGCCGATCAGCAGGCGGCCGTCCGGGGTGATCTCGGCACGGGCCTGGCCCTTGCCGGAAATCTTGATGTTGCCCTGGGCGATCTCGCGGCGCGCCTTGTCGGTGGCGTCCTTGATCTCCTTGCCCACCGTGCTGCTGGCCTCGGCCACGGTCTTGCCGGCGCTGTCGGTGGTGGACGATGGGGACGTGCCGCCGCAGGCCATCAGCGGCAGGCACAGCAGGGTAGCGGGCAGCAGGCGCAGCAGGTTCATGACAGTTCCCTTCCGTTGAATGAGGTGGAATTACTTGCCGCGCGGCAGGGTGACGCTGCCGCCGATATCGCGGTGGCGCACATCGCCACTGCCGCTGTGCTGCACGGTCAGGCTGCCGCGGGCGCCGTTGACGGTGATGTCGCCCGAGCCGTGGCTGCGCACGCGGACGTTGCCGCCCACCTCGCTGATCTCCACATCGCCGGAGCCGACCACGCCCACCTCGACATCGCCCTTGACCCGCTGGAAATCGATATCGCCCGAGCCCACGGTTTCCAGACGCACGCTGCCGCCCACGTCGAACAGGTCCAGATCGCCCGAGCCGACGGTGCCGGTGCGGGCATCGCCACGGATGTTGCGCGCCTTCACTTCGCCCGAGCCCAGCGACAGCAGCTCCAGCGAGCCGGCGCCGTCGATGTCCAGGTCGCCCGAACCGACGGCGGCATGCACGCTGCCGCGGGTGCCGCGGGCACGGCCATCGCCGGAGCCCACGTCCATGCTCAGCGACTGTGCGTTCTCAACGCTGCCATCGCCGGAGCCGATCTTGAACTGCAGCGGCAGGTTGTCCGGCACGCTGCCGCCGATGTCCAGCCAGGCGTAGCTGTTGCCCAGCGACAGCGCCGAGCGGCCGTCGCGGCGCAGGCTGACCACCAGCTTGTCGCCCACCCGCTGCTGGTCCAGCACCAGCTGGTCCAGCCAGTCGGCAGTGGAGGCGCAGGCGCGTCCTTCCAGCTGGCCGCCACCACTGCGGGCGACGACCTTCAGGTCATGCTGGTTCACTTCGAACACCACCGCTTTCACCCCGGCCGTTTCCAGCTTCAGCGCGCGTGGCGCCGAATGCTTGCAGTTCGGGGCATCGGCAGCCAGCGCCGACAGCGGCAACAGCAACAACGCAGAGCAGGCAAGCAGGGTACGCATATGGGTGCCTCCAGTAGTGGTAGAGGGGAGCGTCAGATTTCGCCAGCGCGCCTGCGCAGGCGGATGGCGATGAAGATGAAGGCCACGCCGAACGCCGCGCCGATCCATAGATCGGGCATCGCCAGCGACTTCAACTGCTGGGCAGGGTTCATCAACGAGACGATCGTATCCAGGCTCTTGTGTTCGTCGCTGGCGCCAAGGCGATACAGCAGATCCACGCCTGGAACGGTGCCCAGCAGCAGGCGGCCGACGATGTGCTGCCAGAACCAGCCGGTGCTCATGTCGAACAGGTGCATCACCTTGGTGGTGCTGACGATGATGCCGGCGAACAGGGGCAGCATCACTGCCCACAGGAACGGCTTGCTCTTGGCCCAGGCCGAGCAGAGCAGCAGCCAGCCGGCAGTGGGCAGCGCCCACAACGCGTAGACGGGGATGGCCGCGAGCAGGCCGGCGGACAGGGTGAGCGGGCTGGCCGGCCCCCAGATCAGGGTGGTCGGGCTGCCGCCATGGGTCAACGCGACCAGGCTGATGATCAGCAGGAAGCCGAACATGGTGGCGATGGCAGCCAGCGTGGCTACCAGCGGGGCCACGACCAGTGCGCTGAGCACCTTGGACAGGACGGTCTGGGTATCGGACAGCGGCAGCGACTTCCAGAACAGGATGCTGCGGTCGCGGCGATCGTCGTACAGCGCACCCAGGCAGTAGAAGAACACCACGAAGGCCAGTACCAGGAAGGGCCAGGTCGAGCTGAGGATGAGGGTCAGGTCCAGGCCGTTGCCCAGGTCCGCCATGTCCTTTGCGCTGATCTGGCGGGTCAACAGGCCCAGATCCAGGCCGTTGATGTTCACGTCCTCGCCGTCGATGTGCAGGCCGCCATCGCGCGCGGCACGATGCAGGGCGAACAGGCCCAGGCCGATGCCGATGCCGCTCATCAGCAACGAAACAATGCCGGCGATAACCGGGGCGTACAGGAAACCACCGCGGTTTTCCCAGTATTCGCGCTTGAGCAGCCAGCGCAGCGTGCCTGCGGGGCTGACCGGATGATTGACGGCATTCATGCGTAGGTCCCCTTCATGACAGCAACGAACAGATCGGCCAGGCCCGCAGTGCGGGTTTCGCCCAGGGTGGAAAGCTGGCTGCGCGGCACGCCGTCATACAGCAGCACGGTCTTGCCGAAGGCCTGGCTGCGCTCGTCGATCGGCTTGAGGGCGCGCGCGGTTTCCAGCTGTTCGGCGCCGACCAGCAGTTCGGTATAACGCTCGCCCACTTCGTCCATTTCGGCGCTGAGCACGATGCGGCCGTCACGGATGAACATCACATCGCTGAGGATGTGCTCGATCTCTTCCACCTGGTGGGTGGTGACGATGATGGTCTTCTGCTCGTCGAAGTAGTCTTCCAGCAGGCGCTGGTAGAACTCCTTGCGGTACAGGATGTCCAGGCCCAGGGTCGGCTCGTCCAGCACCAGGATGCGGGCGTCGATGGCCATCACCAGGGCCAGGTGCAGCTGCACGATCATGCCCTTGGACAGCTCGCGCACGCGCTGCTTGGGCTGCAGTTTGGTGTTGGCCAGGAAGCGTTCGCAGCGGGCGCGGTCGAAGCGCGGATGCACGCCGGCGACGAAGTCGATGGCCTCGCGCACGCGCAGCCAGCGCGGCAGCACCGCCACGTCGGCGATGAAGCAGATCTCCTTCATCAGCTCGTCGCGGTGCAGGCGCGGGTCACGGCCGAGCACGCTCAGCTCGCCCTCCACCGAGGTCAGGCCCAGGATGGCCTTCAGCGCGGTGGTCTTGCCGGCGCCATTGGGGCCGATCAGGCCGACGATGCGCCCGGCGGGGATGTCGAAGGTGGTGTTGTCGAGGGCGAGGGTGTTCTTGTAAGCCTTGCGCAGACCCTTGGCGGTAATCACCGCTGGGCTGGATTCAACGTTCACGACACTGGCATTCATGAGGATTTCCCCTGGGGCAGCAATTCGTTCAGGCTCAGGCCCAGGCGCTGGATGCGCTCCAGGACCGCCGGCCATTCTTCGTTGAGGAAGCGGTCGCGCTCGCTGCTGCGCAGCTGCGTGGCCGCCTGCTCGGTCATGAACATGCCCAAGCCGCGGCGCTTTTCCACCAGGCCTTCATCGGCCAGTTCCTGGTAAGCGCGCGAAACGGTGATGGGGTTCAGTTGATAGTCGGCCGCCACCTGGCGGACCGAGGGCAGGGCATCGCCCGGCTTCAGGATGCCGTCGAGCATCATGGCAATCACGCGCTCCTTCAGCTGGCGGTAGATGGGAGCGCCGTCGCTCCACTGGATGTCGCTCATGGTCAGCTCCGTGGGGTCAGCGGCTGTGCGAACGAGAAATACGGCATGGACAGGGAGCTGTGCAGCCGACGCGGGGGGGAGGGTTCGGCGGTCCCTGCCGGGCTGGAGATCGCGTCCTGCGTGGAATCGGGGGAGGGGGAGGATTCTGCCGGCGGTGCCGGCAGCAGCAGCCACGTCAGCACGAACAGGGTTGAAACAGCGGTGACCGCGGGAGCGGTATGGCTGCGACGCATCCGGATGTTCATGGTTCCCCCTGTCTCAGGTGACTGGTGTTGTATGCAACTATAACACCGGCACGCCTATGTGCAACCCCCGACGCGCCCCAACTGATGGCAGGGGCCATGAACGGGCGCGGTTGCAAATCCAAGCTGTTGATTTCATTGCAATGGCATCGGCGAACGCCGTCCTGGACACGGGCCTGGCATTCATACATGTGTACGGCGTGTCCAGCAAGGGCGCGCCAATCGGGCCCCGCGCGTGCCGCCACGGCGGGCAAAGTGCATGCCCGGCGGCCGCGACAGTGCGCTGGCAGGCCGGTGCTATAGTTCGGCCGATCCCCGGTCTGCAAGGGCCGGGCCCCTGTTGCAGCTACCGTGGAATGTCCCGCATGCCTGTGTTTCTCACTGCTCCGCGCCGCCTGCGCGGCCTGTCCCTGCTGGCTGTGCTGGCGCTGGGCCTGGCGGGTTCCGCCAGCGCCGTGGCCGCCGACCTGCTGGACGTGAATTACCGGCCGCTGGCCGGCAAGCAGCAGGTGAACCTGCTCAAGCGCTACCAGGGCCAGGTGCTGCTGGTGGTCAATACGGCCAGCAAGTGCGGCTACACCCCCCAGTACGAAGGGCTGGAAGCGCTGCAGAAGCAGTACGCCAGCCGCGGTTTCGCCGTGTTGGGTTTCCCGTCCAACGACTTCAAGGGGCAGGAACCGGGCGATGAGAAGCAGATCCAGGATTTCTGCACGCTCACCTATGGGGTGAAGTTCCCCATGTTCGAGAAGGTGCACGTGGTGGGCGAACAGGCCACGCCGCTGTATCAGCGCCTGACCGCCGCCACCGGCGTGGCACCGGGCTGGAACTTCCACAAATACCTGATCGGCCGCGACGGCAAGGTCATCGCCCAGTTCGCCAGCAAGGTCACCCCGGATGATCCGCAGCTGGGCGCGGCCATCAGCAAGGCGCTGGCCGCACCGGCACCGCGTTGATCACCGGCACGCATGCCTCGACATCTCCGGCATGCGTGCGACAATGGTTCTTTTCGCGCCGACGTCGGCGCCCAGACACTTCCAGGAATGCAGCGAATGAAGATGGGAATGCGCGGCGCCGCGGCGTCGGTTCTGATTCTGGCGATGGGTACCTCTGGTGTCGCCCTGTCGCAACAACCGGCCGCAGCGGCGGCCGCCAAGGAGACCGCAACCTTGAATTCCCCCAAGCAGAAGCTCGGCTACGCCATCGGTCTGGATGTGGCCAAGTCGTTCGCGCCGATCGCCGATGAAATCGACGTGGCCGCCCTGCGCACCGCCGTGGAGCGTTCGTTCGAAGGCCTGCAGCCGCAGATCACCCAGGACCAGGCCAAGGCCACCGATGCCGCCCTGCGCCAGGTAGTGATGGCCCGCAACGGCCAGCAGGTGCCGGGCGTTGCGCCGGGCTCGCAGCCGCCGAAGGTGGACCGCGTGAAGGTCGCGCAGATGATCGGTTCGTACTCCATCGGTCCGTCGCTGGCGCAGCTGAAGGACGATATCGATACCGCCTCGCTGTTTGACGCGATCAGCACCGGCCTGACCAAGGGCCAGGCGAAGATGACCGAAGCCGACGCAACCGCCACCATCCAGTCGTTCATGGGTGCCAAGCAGGCCGAGATGCAGGCCAAGGCCGCGCAGGCCGCGCAGACCAACCGCAGCGAAGGCAACGCCTTCCTGGCCAAGAACAAGACCCAGCCGGGCGTGGTGACCACCCCGTCGGGCCTGCAGTACCAGGTGATCCGCCCGGGTAGCGGCGAGCGTCCGCTGCCGAGCAGCAAGGTGCGCGTGAACTACGAAGGCAAGCTGCTGGACGGCACCGTCTTCGACAGCTCCGCGGGCCGTGGCCCGGCCGAATTCGGTCTGGACCAGGTCATCAAGGGCTGGACCGAAGGCGTGGCGCTGATGCCGGTGGGCTCGAAGTACCGCTTCTGGATCCCGGGCGAACTGGCCTACGGTGAGAACGGTACCCCGGGCGGCCCGATCGGCCCGAACGCCACCCTGACCTTCGACGTCGAGCTGCTGGGCGTCCTGCCGTAAGCGACCACGGAGCCAGCACGGATATGCGCGTTGCGATTTTCGGTACCGGGTACGTCGGTCTGGTGACCGGCACTTGCCTGGCCGACGTAGGCCACCAGGTGGTCTGTGTCGACATCGACCAGGCCAAGGTGGATGGGCTCAACCAGGGCATCATCCCGATCTACGAACCCGGCCTTGAGCCGATGGTGAAGGCCAACCATGCCGCGCTGCGGCTGTCCTTCACCACCGATGGCGCCAGCGCCATCGGCCACGGCCAGGTGGTCTTCATCGCGGTGGGTACGCCCCCCGACGAAGACGGCAGTGCCGATCTGCAGTACGTGCTGGCCGTGGCCCGCACCATCGGCCGCCACATGGCGGTGCCGACGGTGGTGGTGAACAAGTCGACGGTGCCGGTGGGCACCGCCGACAAGGTGCGCGCGGCCATTGCCGAAGAGCTGGCGGCGCGCGGTGCGGACATCGCCTTCGATGTGGTGTCCAACCCCGAATTCCTGAAGGAAGGCGATGCGGTGGCCGACTGCATGCGCCCGGACCGCATCATCATCGGTGCCAGCAGCGCCGACTCGGTGGCGGTGATGCGCCGCTTGTACGCACCGTTCAACCGCAACCACGATCGCGTGGTGGAAATGGACGTGCGTTCGGCCGAGCTGACCAAGTACGCGGCCAACGCGATGCTGGCGACCAAGATTTCGTTCATGAACGAAATCGCCAACATCGCCGAACGCGTGGGTGCCGACGTCGAACAGGTCCGCCAGGGCATCGGTTCGGACCCGCGTATCGGCTGGCACTTCATCTATCCCGGTGCCGGCTACGGCGGCTCGTGCTTCCCCAAGGACGTGCAGGCGCTGGCGCGCACCGCCCAGCAGTACGGCCTGGAGCCGAAGCTGTTGAACGCGGTCGAAGCGGTGAACGATGCCCAGAAGGGGCACTTGTTCGCGCTCATCCAGCGCCACTACGACAAGGGCGAGGACGAAGGTGTGCGCGGCAAGACCTTTGCCGTGTGGGGCCTGGCCTTCAAGCCCAACACCGACGACATGCGCGAAGCCTCCAGCCGCCGCCTGCTGGCGCAGCTGTGGGAAGGCGGTGCCACGGTGCGTGCCTACGATCCGGAAGCGATGCACGAATCGCAGCGCATCTTCGGTGAACGTGACGACCTGGTGTTCTGCGCCAATGCCAGCGAAGCGCTGGAAGGCGCCGATGCACTGGTGGTGGTGACCGAGTGGAAGCAGTTCCGCAGCCCCGATTTCCAGATGCTGCGCGAGCGGCTGAAGGATGCGGTGGTGTTCGACGGTCGCAATCTGTACGACCCGGCCGAGGTGGAAGCCGCTGGCGTGGCGTACTACGGCATTGGTCGGGGGCGTTCGCTGCATGTCTGAGCTGCCCACCGAACGCGAACAGGCGCTGGAAGCGCGCCTGGTCGAACTGGAAATGCGCGTGTCCTTCCAGGAACACGCGCTGGCCGAACTGAGCGATGCACTGGCCGACGCCCGCATGCAGGGCACGCGCAACGCCGATGTGCTGCGCGTGCTGCTGGAAGACCTGGGCAAGGTGCGCAACGCACTGAATTCTTCTGATCCGGCGAGCGAACCGCCGCCGCCGCACTACTGATCTGCATTCCTATGAGCGATACCCTCCGCGACCAGCTGATGGGCCTGGGCTTCAAGCCGGCGCCCAAGCCCGAGCGCAAGAACGATGCCCCCCGCCGTGATGGCCGCCCGCAGGGCAAGGGCGGCAATGGCAATGGAAAGCCGCAGGGCGCAGGCAAGGGCGAGCACAAGCCCGGTGAGCGCCGTGGTGGCCACGGCCACGCTGGCGCAGGCAAGCCCGGGCAGTCCCGTGGGCCGGGCGCGCAGGGCCCGCGCAAGCCGCGTTCTGCCGAGGAAATGGACCTGGCCAAGGCCTATGCCATCCGCGCGCAGAAAGAAAAGCAGGAACGCATTGAAAGCGAACGCCTGAAGCAGGAAGAAGCGCGCGTGCGCCGCGAGGCCAAGGCCAAGCTGGAAGAGCTGCTGAAGGACAAGAGCCTGAATGCCGAGGCGGCCGACATCGCCCGCCATTTCCCGTATGGCGGCAAGATCAAGCGCATCTACGTCACCCCCGAACAGCTGACCGCGCTCAATGCCGGTGAACTGGGCGTGGTCCAGCTCAATGGCCGCTACCTGCTGGTGACCGCCGAAGTGCTGGCGCAGTCCGAGGCGGTGTTCGCCGCGTCGGTGGCGCTGAAGGTCGACCCGAACGCGCCGGCCGAGGAAGACCCGTACGCCGATCCGCAGTACCAGGTGCCCGACGACCTGGTCTGGTAACGCACGACCGCCGTGGCGCCCCCTGCGGCAGCAGCGGCAGGGGGAGACGGATGTCCACTGATCCAAGCCGCGGCTACGTGCCGCACATTGACGGCCTGCGCGCGATTGCCGTGCTGGCCGTCATCGTGTTCCACCTCGATCCGGCCTGGCTGCCGGGTGGCTTCACCGGGGTGGACGTGTTCTTCGTCATCTCCGGCTTCGTGGTCAGTGCGTCGGTGCATCGCCTGCCGGCCCTGTCCTGGCGCGCCTCGATGCTGCGCTTCTATGCGCGCCGGGTACGCCGCATCGCGCCTGCGCTGGTGGCCTGCCTGCTGGCGACGGCCGTGGCCAGCGTGTTGTTCATTCCCGATTCGTGGCTGAGCGAAGCATCCGACAAGACCGGGTTGATGGCCTTCTTCGGGCTGAGCAACTGGGTGCTGGCGGCCGTTGGCAACGACTACTTCGCGCCCAAGGCCGAGTTCAATCCCTATACGCACACGTGGTCGCTGGGCGTGGAAGAGCAGTTCTACCTGCTGTTCCCGCTGCTGTTCCTGGCCTGGGCCCGCGGCCCGCGCGGCCGTTGGCTGAGCCTTGCGCTGTTCGCCGCGGTAAGCGTGGGCTCGTTGCTGCATGCGGCCCTGCTGGGGTTGCGTGATGCGCCGCCGGCCTGGGCGTTCTATGCCACCAGCACCCGCTTGTGGCAGCTGGGCGTGGGCGTTCTGCTGTTCCAGCTGCTGCATGTGGCCGATCGTGGTGAGCCTGGCAGTGCTGCACCGGTGGTCCGTTGGCGCTGGGCGTGGTCAGCGTTGGCCCTGCTGTCGCTGGGCGCACTGGGGTGGGCGCTGTGGACGGCGCGCGCCGGGCGCTCGCCGTGGCCGGACGGCGTGCTGCCGGCGCTTGCCACCGCCGGCCTGCTGCTGGCCCTGCACCAGCACCCGCAGGCATGGATCGCGCGGCTGTTGGCCAGTGCGCCGATGCGGCGGATCGGCCTGCTGTCCTATTCGCTGTACCTGTGGCATTGGCCGGTGTTCGTGCTGATGCGCTGGACCGTGGGCCTGGAAACCGCCCTGCAGATGGCCGCGGCCAGTGCGCTGGTGGCGCTGCTGGCATGGATCTCGTGGCGCTGGATCGAGCAGCCCTTCCGTGGCCCCAGGTGGCAGCATCTTGCACCCGGGCGCTGGGTGGCCGCCGGCGTGCTGACCCTGCTGCTGGCCGGTGGCCTGCAGGCGTTGCTGTACTGGCAGTCGCCCCTGCTGTCACTGAGCACGGTCAGTCGCCATCCGGCGGACTGGTACCCCGACGGCAAGAGCGTGGCGGCTGATTACCCCGGGTGCGCGCTGCAGGTGAGCAAGCACCGCTACCCCGGTGGCAGCGCGCGCACCTTCGCCCGCGGCGATTGCCCGCGCGCAGGGGCCGTGCAGGGGCCGGCGCAGGTGTTCCTGGCCGGCGATTCGCATGCCATGGCCTACCGCGAGCTGCTGCAGCGGCTGGCGCTGGAGACCGGTTCGACGGTGTCGCTGTACGGCCGCGGTGGCTGCCCGCAGATCAGCCTGCAGCAGTGGCGGGGTGCCGGTGCGGGCTGTGCCGAGCATGATGCGGCCGTGCGCGCGGACATCGCCGCGCGTGCGCAGCCGGGTGATGTGGTGGTGCTGGTGTCGCTGCGGGTACCGCGCCTGTCCGACCAGTACGTGCTGTTCGACGCGCAGGCGCAGTTGGCGGGCGAGCGCAGTGCGCAGGCCGCCGCCGGCCGCAACGCCGAGGTGGCCGAGGCCATTGCGCAGTGGCTGCCGCTGGCCCAGCGCGGCGTGCGTATCGTGATCGAAGCGCCCAAGCCGGTGCTGCCGGCACCGCCGTACCGGTGTTCCGACCGCTTCAATGCAGGCAATGCCGTCTGCCGCAACGGGCTGGATATTGCGCGGGCGGACATGGAAGCGCTGCGCGCACCGATGCTGGGCAGTCTGCAGCAGGTGGTCGATGGCCTGCCAGGCGCAGTGCTGTGGGATCCCTTGCCCGACCTCTGCACGGCTACGACGTGCGCGGCGCAGCGTGATGGCCGACCGTTGTTCTTCGACGGCGACCATCTGAGCGGTCATGGCAACCGCGTGCTGCTGCCGTCCCTGCAGCGGGTGCTGCAGCCCTAGCGCCGGGCCGTGCCCGGCACACGGGCCATCGGCCATCAGCGCTCGACCGCTTGCCCGGCCTGCCACACGGCGTGGATGTGCTGTGTATTGCCGATGTCGGCCAGGGGATCGGCATCGAGCACCAGCAGGTCGGCACGCTTGCCGGCGGCAATGCGGCCGCGATCGTCCATGCCCAGCAGCGTGGCGGCGTCGGCGGTGGCGGTCTGCAGGGCCTGGGCCGGGCTGAAGCCGGCCTCGGTCAGCAGCTTCAGTTCGCGGTGTTCGGCAAATCCAATCACCCGCTGCGGCATCGCCCCGGCATCGGTGCCGAAACCGAACTTCACCTTGGCCGCGCTCAGTCGGCGCAGGTTTTCCAGGTTCATCGCCACCGCTGCGCGCGCACCGGGAATGTTGGCCCCGGCCAGCTGCTCGCGCTGCCACTGCGGCTGCTGCCAGCGCGCGCGCACCGCAGCGGGCAGGGCATCGCGCAGGAACGGCTGCTGCAGTGCCTGCGGGTTTTCCGCATACCAGTAGTTGGCTTCGTCGATGTTCACCGTGGCGATGTACCAGGTGCCCTGGTCGTGCATTTTCCGCGCCAGCATCGGGTCCACCGCGCGATCGCGGATACCGTGGGCGATGATGTCCACGCGTGCATTCACCAGGTCGCGCGCCTGGTCAAGGTCGTGGATGTGCGCGGCCACCTTCAGGCCGCGCGCGTGGGCCTCGGCAATGGCGGCGCGGTAGATCTCCGGCGCCATCATCGGGAACTTGCCGCCCAGCGAATCCACCCAGAGCTTGATCACGTCCACGCCGTCGGCCTGCTGCGTGGCGACGGCGGCGCGGGCTTCTTCGGCATTGCGTGGCCGCGCCACCGGGTCGTGGGCCAGGCCCATCGCGGCCGCCGGCGGTGCACCGGCGAAGGCACCGATGCCGGCGCCAGCGCCGTACAGCTGCGCGCCCAGCGCGGGCGAGGCGTTCACTTCCTTGCGGATATCGAAGAAGGCCGGGCCGTTCATGCCCAGCGCGGTGACGGTGGTGATGCCGTAGCGCTGGAACTGGCGCAGGTCGCGCACCACGTTGTCGCGGGTGTAATAGCGATCACCGTGCTGCAGCCCTTCGGTGTTGCCCACGTGCGCGTGGTTGCTGACCAGGCCGGGCAGCAGGGTCTTGCCCTGGTAGTCGATGCGCCGGGCTGCGGTGGCGGCGGCCGGCAGCGGCGTGCCGACATGCACGATGCGCTCGCCGTCGATCAGGACCGGGGTAATGCCCAGGTCGCGGCGGCCGTCGAATACCCGGGCATTTTCCAGCAGGATCGGCTGCGCGGCGGCAGGAACGGCGGCGGTGGCGGCAAGCAGCAGCGCCCACAGGCGGGTCGGTCGCATCGGCAACTCCGGTCAGGGGGAAGCCCGAGGGTAACCGATGGGCCGCCCGCAGGCGTGTGCGCCGGGTCTATTCGGGGTCGTAATCCAGGTTCGACGCCAGCCAGCGCTCGGCCTGTGCACGCTCCACGCCCTTGCGCCGCGCGTAGTCGGTCACCTGTTCACGGCTCAGGCGGCCGACCACGAAGTACTGACTCTGCGGGTGGCTGAAGTAATAGCCCGACACGGCAGCGGTGGGCAGCATAGCGAAGCTTTCGGTCAGTTCCATGCTGGCGTGGGTTTCGGCCTGCAGCAGATCGAACAGCCGGCGCTTCTCGCTGTGCTCGGGGCAGGCCGGGTAGCCCGGGGCGGGGCGGATGCCGCGGTACTGCTCGTCGATCAGCGCGTCGTTGTCGAGCGTCTCGGCATGGTCGTAGCCCCAGAACCCGGTGCGCACCCGCTGGTGCAGGCGTTCGGCCAGCGCTTCAGCGAAGCGGTCGGCCAGCGCCTTCAGCAGGATCGCGTTGTAGTCATCGTGGTCGGCCTCGAAGCGGGCCACGTGTGCATCGATGCCGATGCCGGCGGTGACTGCGAATGCGCCGATCCAGTCCTGTTTGCCGCTGTCGGCGGGGGCGATGAAATCGGCCAGGCAGAAATCGGGGCGCTCGGCCGGCTTGTCCACCTGCTGGCGCAGGAAGTGCAGGGTGGTCTCACCGGCGGGGTGCTGCACGCGGACATCGTCGCCCACGCTGTTGGCCGGCCACAGGCCGAACACCGCCTTGGCGGTCAGCCACTGCTCGTCCACGATGCGCGCCAGCATGGCCCGCGCATCGCGGTACAGATCGCTGGCCTGGGGGCCGACGATCTCGTCGGTCAGGATCGCCGGGAATTTGCCGGCCAGTTCCCAGGCCTGGAAGAACGGCGTCCAGTCGATGTAGTCGACCAGTTCGGCCAACGGGTAGTCTTCGAATACATGCAGGCCGGGCTGCTTCGGCGCAGGGGGTGTGTAGTTGTCCCAGTCGCCCCGGAACTTCTGCCCGCGTGCATGTTCCAGGCTGACCAGGCGCTTGGCGTCACCGCGGTTGCGATGGCGGGCACGGATCTCGGCATAGTCCGCTTCGTTGGCGGCCACGAAGGCATCGCGCAGCTCGCGCGAGATCAGTGACTGCGCCACGCCCACCGCGCGCGAGGCATCCTTCACCCACACGGTGGGGGCGTGGTAATGCGGGTCGATCTTCAGCGCGGTATGCGCGCGCGAGGTGGTAGCGCCGCCGATCAGCAAGGGCAGGTCGAAGCCCTGCCGCTGCATTTCGCGGGCGACCTGGCTCATCTCCTCCAGCGACGGGGTGATCAGGCCGGACAGGCCGACCAGATCGGCATTGTGCTCGCGCGCGGCGTCGAGAATCTTCTGCGCCGGCACCATCACGCCCAGGTCGATCACTTCGAAGTTGTTGCAGGCCAGGACCACGCCGACGATGTTCTTGCCGATGTCATGCACATCGCCCTTCACCGTGGCCATGATGATGCGGCCGTTGCTCTTGGCGGTATCGCCGCTGCGTGCCTTTTCGGCCTCGATGTACGGCAGCAGGTAGGCCACCGCTTTCTTCATCACGCGCGCGGATTTGACCACCTGCGGCAGGAACATCTTGCCGGCCCCGAACAGGTCGCCGACGATGTTCATGCCATCCATCAGCGGGCCCTCGATCACGTCCAGCGGGCGGCTGGAGCCCTGCCGCGCCAGCTCGGTGTCTTCCTCCACCCAGGCGTCCAAGCCGTGCACCAGCGCATGCGCCAGGCGCTGTGCCACGGGTTTTTCGCGCCAGGTCAGGTCCTCGGTCTTGGCCGCGCCCTTCTTGCCCTTGTAGCGCTCGGCGATTTCCAGCAGGCGCTCGGTGGCGTCGCTGCGGCGGTTGAGGATCACATCCTCCACGCGCTCGCGCAGGTCCGGTTCCAGCTCGTCGTAGATCGGCATGGCGCCCGCGTTGACGATGCCCATGTCCATGCCGGCGGCAATGGCGTGGTACAGGAAGACCGAATGGATGGCCTGGCGCACCGTCTCGTTGCCACGGAACGAGAACGACACGTTGGAGACGCCGCCGGAGACATGGCAGTGCGGCAGGGTCTGCTTGATGATGCGGGTGGCTTCGATGAAGTCCACCGCATAGTTGTCGTGCTCTTCGATGCCGGTGGCCACGGCGAAGATGTTCGGGTCGAAGATGATGTCCTGCGGCGGGAAGCCGATCTCTTCGACCAGGATGCGGTAGGCGCGGGTGCAGATCTCCACCTTGCGTGCGCAGGTGTCAGCCTGGCCGGTTTCGTCGAAGGCCATCACCACCGCGGCGGCGCCGTAGCGCAGCACCTTGCGCGCGTGCTCGCGGAACAGGGCTTCGCCTTCCTTCAGCGAGATCGAGTTGACCACGCTCTTGCCCTGCAGGCACTTCAGGCCGGCTTCGATCACGCTCCACTTCGACGAATCGACCATCACCGGAATGCGCGCGATGTCCGGCTCGGACATGATCAGGTTCAGGTAGCGGGTCATCGCCGCTTCCGAATCGATCAGGCCTTCGTCCATGTTCACATCGAGGATCTGCGCACCGCTGGCCACCTGCTGCCGGGCCACGTCCACCGCTTCTTCGTAGCGGCCTTCCTTGATGAGCTTGCGGAACTGCGCGCTGCCGGTGACGTTGGTACGTTCGCCCACGTTGACGAACAACAGGTCCGGGGTGATGACCAGCGGCTCCAGGCCGGACAGGCGGGTGTAGGGCGTTGTGCTCATGCGGCCTGCTGCTCCTGTGCGCCGGGCACCGCGCGCGGTGGCAGCCCGGCCACGGCCTGGGCAATGGCACGGATATGGTCCGGGGTGGAGCCGCAGCAACCGCCGACCAGGTTCAACAGCCCATCTTCGGCAAAGCTGCGCAGCGTGGCGGCCATTTCCTCGGGCGTTTCATCGTATTCGCCGAAGGCATTGGGCAGGCCGGCGTTGGGGTGCGCGCTGACGTGACAGGGGGCGACCTGGGCCAGGGTTTCCACATGCGGACGCATCGCGTCGGCGCCCAGCGCGCAGTTCAGGCCGATCGACAGCGGCCGCGAATGCGCCAGCGAGGCGTGGAAGGCTTCGGCGGTCTGCCCGGACAGGGTGCGCCCGGAGGCATCGGTAATCGTGCCGGAGATCATGATGGGCAGGCGCGCACCACGCGCATCGAAGGCCTCTTCGATGGCGTACAGGGCGGCCTTGGCATTCAGCGTGTCGAAGATGGTTTCGACCATCAGGGTGTCCGCGCCGCCATCGATCAGGCCGTCAATGGCTTCGCGATAGGTATCGCGCAGGGCGTCGAAGCTGGTGTTGCGGAAGCCGGGATCGTTCACGTCGGGGCTGATCGAGGCGGTGCGGCTGGTCGGGCCCAGTACGCCGATCACGAAGCGCGGCTTGTCCGGGGTGGTGGCCTGCACCGCATCGCAGCAGGCGCGCGCCACGGCGGCACCGGCCTTGTTCAGTTCGTACACCAGGTGTTCCAGGTGGTAATCGGCCTGGCTGACCGAGGTGGCGTTGAACGTGTTGGTTTCCACCAGATCCGCACCGGCCTGCAGATAGGCGGTGTGGATGTCGGCGATGACCTGCGGGCGGGTCAACAACAGCAGATCGTTGTTGCCCTTCAGGTCATGCCCTTCGGGCGTGCCATGGTCGCAGCCGGGGCCGTGGCTGTGGTCGTAGCCATCGGCGAAGCGTTCGCCGCGGTAGTCCGCTTCCTGCAGGCCGTGGCGCTGGATCATCGTGCCCATCGCACCATCGATGATCAGGATGCGCGTGCGCAATGCGTCGAGCAGGGCGTTGGTACGTTCGGGATGCAACCACGGCAGGCTGGACACGGCGACCTCAGGGCTTGTTGGCGATCAGCGAGATGACTTCAAAGTGCGGCGGGCGCTTTTCGCGCGTGACTGTTTCCAGGCTCGATACCTGCAGTCCGGCCTTGTCCACGAACTTGCGCAGTTCCTTGTCGCTGAAACCGAGGTTGACGTGACCATAGGCTTCCACTGCTGCCTTGTGTTCGTGGCGGGCCAGGCTGCACAGCAGCAGCCGTCCGCCCGGGCGCAGCACGCGCGCCGCCTCGGTCACGGCCTGTGCCGGCTTGCTGGCATAGGTCAGCGCGTGCATCAGCACCACCAGGTCGAAGCTGCGGTCCTTGAAGGGCAGGGCATGCATGTCGCCTTCGCGTACTTCCACGTTGGGCAGGCGGCGCAGGCGCTCGCTGGCCGCGGCGACCACGCGCGCGCTGGTGTCGATGCAGATGTAGCGCTTGGCATGCGGGGCCACCAGCTCGGCCAGCACGCCATCGCCGGAGGCGATGTCCAGCACGTCGCCGGTTTCCAGCAGCGGCAGCGCGGTGCGCGCCAGCGCTTCCCAGGTGCGGCCCGGGGAATAGTGGCGTTCCATGTCGCCGGCCACGCTGTCGGCCCAGTTCTGGTCGGCGGCGCGGTGGGCCAGCACGGCGGCCACGCGTTCAGCATCCTGGCGCAGCAGCGGATCATCGCTTCCATTGCTCAGGGCATGCCACAATGCACGCTGCGCCGGGTCCAGCTGGGCCTCGTCGAAGCGGTAGTAGGCCGACACGCCCGAGCGGCGGTCGCGCACCAGGCCGGCTTCCTTCAGCCGCGCCAGATGGGTGGACACCCGCGGCTGCGCCAGCCGGGTGATGGCCGACAACTCGGCCACGGTCAGCTCCTCCTGCTCCAGCAGCGCCAGCAGGCGCACGCGGGTGGCGTCGGCGAACACCTTCAGGCGGGTCGACCAGTCTTCCAGATCCATAAATATCTACCTATCGCGATATAGAGATATATTCGCCGACGGGTGCTGCCATGGTCAAGCCGGTGCGTGCGGCGAGTCAGCCGCCGATGCCCGCCCGCAGTTACAATCGGCACATCCGGGGGCGCCTGTTGCGGCCCCCGTCATCATGTACCTGGGAGGGTGTTGTGGATTTCAGCTTTACCGAAGAGCAGTTGATGCTGCAGGACGTGGCGCGGCGCATCGCGCAGGAAAAGATCGCCCCCAGCGCGGAGCACCATGACCGCACCGGCGAGTTCCCCCTTGAGAACATCCGCCTGCTGGGCGAAAACGGCCTGATGGGCATCGAAGTGCCGACCGAGTACGGCGGCGCGGGCATGGACCCGATCGCCTACGTGCTGGCGATGGTGGAAGTGGCCGCCGGCGATGCCGCGCATTCGACCATCATGTCGGTGAACAATTCGCTGTTCTGCAACGGCATCCTGACCCACGGCAGCGAGGCGCAGAAGCAGAAGTACGTGCGCGCCATCGCCGAGGGCGAGGCCATCGGCGCCTTCGCGCTGACCGAGCCGCAGTCCGGTTCTGATGCCACCGCCATGCGCTGCCGCGCGGTGAAGCAGGCCGACGGCACCTACGTGATCAACGGCAAGAAGAGCTGGATCACCTCCGGCCCGGTGGCCAAGTACATCGTGCTGTTCGCGATGAGCGAGCCGGACAAGGGCGCGCGTGGCATTACCGCCTTCCTGGTGGACACCGACAAGGCCGGCTTCGGCCGCGGCAAGACCGAGCCCAAGCTGGGCATCCGTGCGTCGGCCACCTGCGAGATCGAGTTCAATGATTACGTGGCGCAGCCCGATGAAGTGCTCGGCCAGGAAGGCGAGGGCTTCAAGATCGCCATGGGCGTGCTCGACGCCGGCCGTATCGGCATTGCCTCGCAGGCGATCGGCATTGCCCGTGCTGCGTATGAAGCCACGATCGAATACGTGAAGGACCGCAAGGCCTTCGGCGCGGCCATCGGCACCTTCCAGATGACCCAGGCCAAGATTGCCGACATGAAGTGCAAGCTGGACGCAGCGCTGCTGCTGACCCTGCGCGCGGCGTGGGTGAAGGGCGAGGGCAAGCGCTTCAGCAACGAGGCGGCCATCGCCAAGCTGACCGCCTCGGAAGCGGCGATGTGGATCACCCACCAGGCGGTGCAGATCCACGGCGGCATGGGCTATTCCAAGGAAATGCCGCTGGAGCGCTACTTCCGTGATGCCAAGATCACCGAGATCTACGAAGGCACCTCGGAAATCCAACGCCTGGTGATCGCCCGCAACGAGACCGGGCTGCGCTGAGCCGCATGGGGGCCGGCCCTGGATGCGTGCCAACCTTGGTTGGCACGCATCCAGGGCGCCAACCAAGGTTGGCGACTACCGGGCTCCCGCCGCTCTGGCACCAACGAGAAGACTCCGGTGGGCTGCGCCGCTGCAATGGCGGCGCATGGGAGCCCCCTCGGTCGGTGCCAACCTTGGTTGGCACGCATCTACGAGCGCCAACCAAGGTTGGCGCCTACCGCAAGGCCAGGCGCAGGCTAGCGCGGCACCTGGCAGTGCAGCTGCCTGCCATCCCATCGGCAGATCGGGCCGGAGGGTGCCGCACCCGGGTTGACCTCGATCTGCACCCCGTACAGGTGCGCCGAGTCCAGCCAGCGCTGGTAGTCGTCATCATTGTTGAAGTGGTAGTTGCCCACATACCCTTCGCCGGTTTCTGTATTGGATGCGGCGCCATCGGGAATGCGGTTGCCCTGGGCATCCACGCTTTCACCGGTCACGTACCGGGCCTTGTCCACGGCGTCTGGTGAGATGACCAATCGGGTCTGCGAGCCGTCCCGCCAGGTGATGACATAGGTGACCGTGTCGACGCCGAACAGCTTGCTCACCCAGCTCAGGACAATGGATGAAATGGTCGTCGCGAGTGAATTCCAGGCGGGTTGCTGGCTGTCAGCGCCGCTGAAGGCCCGGCCGATGGCCAGCTCCAGTTGGCTGCGGTAGGTCGCTGACTGCACTACGTCGTACGCGTTGAGCGCTTTCATGGCGTCAGGAAAGGTGATGCCGTTGGCCATCTGCGGATCGTCCGGATGCACGGGCACCACGGCGCCGCGCCCGAATGCCTGCGGCACGAACTGGGTGCCGGGGCCGAGATGCGCGTTTGGCAGGCCAAGAATTCGGTTGAACATGCGCGTGACCTCGGCCGGGGCCGGCGTGGGCAGCGCGCGGTATCGCTGAAGTTCGCGGTCGTATTCCACGTTATAGGCGCTCAGTCGCTGTTGCTGCGGATCGACGACGACGGTAAGCCCGGTGCCCGACTGCAGCGCCGCGGCGCGAGGGTCTGCACAGTTGACGCAGGGCACGACGCCTCCGGCGCGGGCATCCAGATGCGGGGCCAGGCCGGCCGTAAGTAGAAGCCAGGCCGCGACAAGACGTCTGGCAGAAGAGAGTGATGGGTGCATGGTTCGGTCATTCCGTTGAAGGAATGCTCTGGATAGCGTTCTGCGCGCGAGCGAACCGGGAGCCGGATCCCATCTGCGGAATGTCGGATCGCATGCGTAGGTTTGAGTCGCGATTGACGCAATGGAAGGCCGCAGATGCAGCGCGATACCCAGCACAAGGCGCTGGCAGCCGCAGTCAGTCCCGACAATTGCGACACAACGCGCGCCGCCATGGTCAAATGCGATCCGCTTTTCGTTGTGGAGACGTTGAATGATCTATCGCGGTTGGGGGTTTGTGACCCTGGTGACGCCGATTGCAGCGATCCTGTTGCTGGCGTATTTCTTCCCGCACGAAGGCCCGAAGGGCAATATTCCGCTGCAGCAGGTGCTGCTGGGCGCGGGCCTGGGTGCTGCGCTGAACGTGCTGCTGGGGCTGTGGTTGAACCGCGCGCCGCGGCAGAAGGGTGAGGCCGCGCCGCATCATTTCTTCTTCGTGCCGATGCAGTGGGTGGCGCTGCTGATCGTGTTGTTGTGCGGCGCGATCGCGTTGCTGCGCTGAAGCGCGGCGAGTGCCAACCAAGGTTGGCACCTACCCGAAGCGCCCGCACATGGTGGGTGCCAACCAAGGCTGGCACCTACCCCAAGCGCCTGCACCCGGTAGGTGCCAACCTTGGTTGGCACCCATCCCGGTAGTCGCCAACAAAAAGGCCCCGGATCGCTCCGGGGCCTTTTCATTTCACTCTACTGCCGGATCAACGATCCGGACGGTGTGCCGATTCGGCGTCGCGCTGGCGTTCCATGAACTCCTTGGACGGCTCGTCGAGCTTGTCGCCCAGCATGCGGCGCACCACCACGAAGAACACCGGGATCATCAGCAGACCCAACAGGGTGGCAAACAGCATGCCGCCGATCACGCCGGTACCGATGGCGTGGCGCGAGTTGGCGCCGGCACCGGTGGAGATGGCCATCGGGATCACGCCCATGATGAAGGCGAACGAGGTCATCAGGATCGGGCGGAAACGCAGGCGGGCCGCTTCAATCGTGGCATCGCGCAGGGTCTTGCCCGCTGCCCGCTGCTCCACCGCGAATTCCACGATCAGGATCGCGTTCTTCGCGGCCAGGCCAATCACGGTGATCATGCCGATCTTGAAGAAGATGTCGTTGGGCAGGCCACGCATCATCGACAGACCGATGGCACCCAGCACGCCCAGCGGAACCACCAGCAGCACCGCCACCGGAATCGACCAGCTTTCATACAGCGCGGCCAGGCAGAGGAACACCACCACCACCGACAGCACCAGCAGCAGGGTGGCTGCGTTGCCCGCCAGGATTTCCTGGTAGGACATGCCTGACCAGTCGTAACCATAGCCGGCCGGCAGGTCGTTGTTGACGATGTCTTCCATCGCCGTCATCGCTTCACCCGAGCTCTTGCCCGGTGCCTGCGAGCCGACGATGTTGATGGCCGAATAGCCGTTGTAGCGGCTCAGCGACGGCGGTGCCGACACCCACTCGGAACTGACCACGGTGCTCAGCGGGATCATCGCGCTGGTACCGTCGGCATTGGTGGTCAGGCTGGACGGGCTGTAGAAGCTCTTCAGCGATTCCTGGCCGGTACGGTACGGCGCGTCGGCCTGCATGGTCACGCGCTTGATGCGGCCCTGGTAGAAGAAGTCGTTCACGTACACCGGGGCCAGCATCAGCTGCACCGTGCTGTACACGTCCGACACCGACATGCCCATCGACTGCGCCTGCACGCGGTCCACGTGCAGCTGCAGCTGCGGG
The DNA here is from genome assembly GCF_003086855.1 of Stenotrophomonas sp. YAU14A_MKIMI4_1. Lineage (NCBI taxonomy): Bacteria > Pseudomonadati > Pseudomonadota > Gammaproteobacteria > Lysobacterales > Lysobacteraceae > Stenotrophomonas > Stenotrophomonas sp. YAU14A_MKIMI4_1. The sequence goes on along the minus strand of NZ_CP025998.1, from coordinate 2,737,656 downwards.
GCGTTTTCCAGGCCGTTGGGGCGCACGCCGGCCAGCTTGTCGGTTTCCTGCGCGGCCTTGCCCAGCAGCATGTTGCGCGCCTGGGTCAGCTGTTCGTAGCCCTGGCCGCCACGGTCCTGCAGCCACATGTCGAAGCCGCCGAACTGGCCCAGACCCTGCACGGTGGGCAGGTTGACCACGAAGATCTGCGCTTCCTTGATGCCGTAGAACGCGCCGTTCATGTTCTGGATGAACTCCGGAACGGTGACCTTGCGCTCGTCCCATGGCTTGAGGCGGATGAAGCCCATGCCCACGTTTTCGCCGGAACCGACGAAGCTGAAGCCGGCGATCTGCATCAGGCCTTCATAGCCTTCCTGCTTTTCCAGGATGCCGCGCATCTGGGCGAAGACTTCGTTGGTCTGGCTCTTCGGCGAACCCGGCGGCAGCTGCACGATGGCCAGTGCGTAGCCCTGGTCTTCTTCAGGCAGGAAGCTGCCCGGCATGCGGGTGAACAGGAAGCCGCACAGCGCGGTCAGCACCACGGCCAGGATCATCCAGCGCGGCGCATGCTTCACCGCCGAGGTGATGTGGCCGACGTAGGTGTGGCTGATCTTGTCGTAGTACTTGTTGAAGGTGCGGTAGACGATGTTCGGGTGGTCGTTGTGGGTCGGCTTCAGGAAGGTGGCACACAGGGCCGGGGTGAAGCCCAGCGCCAGGAACGCCGAGAAGCCCATCGAAATGGCGATGGTCAGTGCGAACTGCTTGTAGATCTCACCGGCCGCGCCGCCCTGCAGCGCCGAGGGGATGAACACTGCCGCCAGCACGACGGTGATGGCCACCACCGCGCCGGTGATCTGGGTCATCGCTTTCTGGGTGGCCGGCTTGGGCGCCAGGCCCTCCTCGGTCATGATGCGCTCGACGTTCTCGATCACCACGATCGCGTCATCGACCACGATGCCGATCGCCAGCACCATCGCGAACAGGGTCAGCTGGTTGATCGTGAAGCCGATCATCCACATGCCCAGGAAGGTACCCAGCAGGGCCACCGGAATGACCAGGGTGGGGATGATGGTGGCGCGGAAGTTCTGCAGGAAGATCAGCATCACCAGGAACACCAGCAACACCGCTTCAAACAGCGTCTTGACCACTTCCTCGATGGAGATCTTGACGAAGGTGGTGCTGTCGTACGGCGAGAACCAGCTCACGCCCGCCGGGAAGCTGGGCTGCAGTTCGTCCATCTTGGCGCGCACCGCATCGGCCACGTTCAGGGCGTTTGCGCCCGGCAGCAGCTGGATGGCGAAGGCGCCGGTGGGGGCACCGTTGTACTGGGTGTCGAAGCCGTAGTTGTTGGCACCGAAGCCGATACGGGCGATGTCCTTCAGCAGCACGCGCGAGCCGTCGGCGTTGGCGCGCAGGATGATGTTCTCGAACTCTTCGGGCGAGCTGAAGCGGCCTTCGGCCGAGACCGTGGCGGTGAAGTGGCCATCGGGCGAGGGGTCCGAACCCAGCGAACCGGCAGCGAACTGCACGTTCTGGGCGCGCACCGCCGCCAGCACCTGGCTGGCCGACAGGCCGTAGCCCTGCATCTTTTCCGGGTTCAGCCAGATGTTCATGGCGTACTCGGAACCGAACTGCTGGGTGCTGCCGACGCCGGGGATACGCGAGACCTGGTCGAGCACGCGCGAGCCGACGATGTCGTTCAGCGCATCACGGGTGATCGACGGGGTTTCCGAACGCAGGCCCACCACCATCAGGAAGCCGGCGTTGGCCTTGGCCACCACCACGCCCTGCTGGGTCACTTCGGTGGGCAGGCGCGGCGTGGCCAGCGACACCTTGTTCTGCACCTGCACCTGGGCGATGTCCGGGTCGGTACCGGTTTCAAAGGTCAGGGTGATCTGCGCACGGCCGTTGGACGAGGACGACGAGCTGAAATACAGCAGGTGATCGATACCGGTCAGCTGCTGCTCGATCACCTGGGTGACCGATTTTTCCGTCGTGTCCGCGCTGGCGCCCGGGTAGGTGGCCGACACGGTCACCTGCGGTGGGGCGATGTTGGGGTAGGACTCCACGCCAAGGTTGAGGATCGCGATCACGCCGCTGAGCGAGATCAGGATCGCCACCACCCAGGCGAAGACCGGATGTTCGATGAAAAATTTAGGCATGACGGAAGGGTCCCGTTACTGCTTGTTCGATTCGGTGGCAGCCGGTTCGGCCTGGTCGGCCGCTTCGGCCGGGGCCTTGTCGGCGGCCGGTGCGGCACCGGCGGCGGCCGGCTTGGCGCTGGCATTGGCGTCCTGGCCCGGGGTCCAGGGCTTGGCCGTGGCCGGCGCCCCTTCCTTGACCTTCTGCACGCCGGCCACGATCACCTTGTCACCGGCGGCCAGGCCGTCGCTGACCAGCCAGTTGCCGCCCTGGGCACCGTCGGTCTTCACGTTCTTGCGCACCACCTTGCCGTCGGCGCCGACCACCATCACGAAGCCGCCCATGGTGTCGCGCTGCAGGGCCTGCTGCGGAACCAGGTAGGCGTTGTTGCGGTCACCCAGGTTGGCCTGGAAGCTGACGAAGGCGCCCGGCAGCAGGATCTGCTGCGGGTTCGGCAGCACCGCACGCAGGGACACCGCACCGGTGGTCGGGTCCACGGTGGTGGACGAGAAGTCCAGGGTGCCCTGTTCGCCGTAGGTGGTGCCGTCGGACAGCTTCACCGCCACGGTGGCCTTGCCATCGCCGGACAGCGCCAGCGCGCCCTTGGCCTGCTGCGCGCGCAGCAGGCTCAGTTCGTCCACGCTCAGCGAGAAGTTCACGTACAGCGGGTCCAGCTGGTCCACGGTGGTCAGCAGGGTCACATCGCCCTGGCCGACCAGCGCGCCTTCGGTCACCTGCTGCTTGTTGGCCACGCCGCTGATCGGCGCGGTCACTTCGGCATAGCCCAGGCTGATGCGCGAGGACGACACGGCCGCCTCGGCCTGCTTCACCGCGGCCAGCGCGGTGCGCTCGGTGGCCTGGGCCGCGTCCAGGTCGGACTTGGACACGTACTGCTGCGGGGCCAGCGAACGGGCGCGGTCGGCGGCGACCTTGGCGTTGGCATAGGTGGCGCGGGCCGAGGCCAGCTGGGCCTCGGAAGCATTCAGTTCGGCGCGCAGCGGGGCCGGATCGATCAGGAACAGGGTCTGGCCCTGCTTGACCTGGCTGCCTTCCTGGTAGACGCGCTTGAGCAGCACGCCGGGCACGCGGGCGCGCACGTCGGCACTGCGGTAGGGCGACAGGCGGCCGACCAGTTCACGCTGCAGCGGCAGGGTCTGCGGCTTGGCATCGATCACGCCCACTTCCGGCGGCGGGGGCGTCTGCTGTTCCGGCTTCTTGCAGGCCGCCAGGGCGACAGCGACGGCGCACGTCAAGGCAAGGGTGCGGAGTGGGGCGGTCATCAGGAGAAACTCCGGTGTTGGTTTGTAGACGGGACCGCTGCCGGTTCCGGCGCGAACGCGCGCAGGAAACCGTCAACGGAGAACTCGGCCCAGCGCCTGCGCGCACGCGCGTCATCGCGATGGGGGGTATGGAAGCGTTGTTTGTCGAAATCCTGACCGGCGATCATGCTCAGCAGCAGTTCGGCCATGTAGTGCGGGTCGTCATGCCGGAGCAGGCCACGCCTGCAAACGGTTTCAATCCATTCAGCAAGATGAAGTGTCAGCGCCCCGGCGCCTTCCCGGTACAGCGTACGCGCCTCTTCGGGGAACTGGGATGCATCGGCGGCAATCAGTCGGCAGGCCTGGCCCACGTGGGGCTGGTTGAAGTGCTCCAGGAAGTCGGTGGCGAACTGCAACAGGCTGGCACGCAGGTCGTCACTGCGGAGTGCACGCAGCAGGATGCCGCTGGCATCGCCCACGTGCCGCTGCACGACCCGGCGCAGCAGGTCCTGCTTGTTGCCGTAGCGCGAATAGAGCGTCTGTTTGGAACAGCCGGCCTGCTGGGCCACCGCGTCCATGCTCATCTGCATGCCCTGGCGGCCCAGCAGTTCGCGCACGGCATCGAACACGCGCTCATCGCGCGCGTCCACGGCAACGGGGAGGGTAGTGGGGTTCACGCGGTGGACTATACCGTCCAGTTCAGGATTGTGGAATCGTGCCGATAGTCCTGCCTGTCGCCTGCCGCGTGGTTTTCCGTAACACGCTTTGCCGATCCTGTCGGCAGCGGCGCAACGCCCGTGCGCGCCATACCGGTGCGAACTGAATAGGCGTCTAAACCGCAGCAAACCCGAATCTGGTTATTCCGTCCTGCAGCAAGGCCTTTACGCGGGATAGGTCTACAATTTCATTTTCCCAACTGAGCAAGCGCATCGCTCTGCCATGAAACCGCAAAAAACCGCAGCCAAGACCGTGAAAAACAAGACCAAGCCAGCTGAGTCGGAGGTCGCAGTGACCGCTGGTTTCTCCCTGGAGCCGGTGTACACGGCCTTGCGCAAGCGTTACCCCTCTGCCGCGCAGGCCGAGGCAGTGGCATTCGCCGCGGATTTCTACAAGCGCATGGAGTCGGACGAGTTCCCGCACCACAGCGCTGACGAGTGGGCCGCGCTGGCCGCCGACACGCTGGAATTCGCCCGTGCCCGCAAGGCCGGCAAGGCCAATGTGCGCGTGTTCAATCCGACCACCAAGGCCAACGGCTGGGAATCGCCGCACACGGTGCTGCAGATCGTCAATGACGATATGCCGTTCCTCGTCGATACCGTCACCATGACCCTGGCCGAACAGGGCGTGGGCGTGCATGTGCTGGGCCACCCGGTGCTGCGCTTCACCCGCGACAAGGCCGGCAAGCTGGCCAAGGTGGGCGAGGGCGACGCCGAATCGGTGATGCTGCTGGAGATCGACCGCCAGCCGGCCGATGCCATGGCCGCCATCGAGCAGGCCATCAACAAGGCGCTGGACGAAGTGCGCGCCATCGTGCGCGACTGGCAGCCGATGAAGGACAAGGCCCTTGCCCTGGCCGACGACCTCGGCAGCCGCACCCTGCCGGTGGACGACACCTCGCGCGCCGAAGCACAGGAATTCCTGCGCTGGGCCGCCGACAACCACTTCACCTTCTTCGGCTACCGCGAATACCGCGTTGAGAAGCAGGGCAAGGAAGAAGTGCTGGCACCGCTGAACGACACCGGCCTGGGCCTGATGCGCGGCAAGGACAAGTCCGCTGCGCGCCCGGTCAAGACGCTGGCCGCGCAGGGCCTGAACACCACGTCCGGGCTGAAGGACGCGCTGATCCTGACCAAGACCAATGCCCGTTCGCGCGTGCACCGCGCCGGCTACATGGACTACATCGGCGTGCTGGAATTCGACGCCAAGGGCAAGATCATCGGCGAACAGCGCTTCCTGGGCCTGTTCACCTCCAGCGCCTACAACCGCCGCCCGTGGGAAATCCCGCTGGTGCGCCAGCGCCACGAACACGTGATGAAGCAGTCCGGCCTGGCCCCGGCCAGCCACAGCGGCAAGGCCCTGCGCCACATCCTGGAAACCCTGCCGCGCGAAGAGCTGTTCCAGTCCAGCGAGGACGAACTGCTGCGCACCGCCATGGGCGTGCTGGGCCTGCAGGAACGCGTGCGCAGCCGCCTGTTCCTGCGCCGCGACAAGTACAGCCGTTTCATTTCCGCACTGGTCTACCTGCCGCGCGAGCGCTTCAACACCGACGTGCGCCTGCGCATCGAGGCCATGCTGAAGGAAGCGCTGCACGGTGAGTACGTGGACAGCTCGGTGGTGCTGGGCGAATCGCCGCTGGCCCAGGTGCACCTGATCGTGCGCCCCAAGCCGGGCGAAATGCTGGACGTCGATACCGCCGAACTGGAACAGAAGCTGGCCCAGGTGCTGCGCAACTGGCAGGACGACCTGCGTGAAGCGCTGGTGTCGCGCCATGGCGAAACCGAAGGCCTGCGCATTGCCGCACGCATCGGCAAGGCACTGCCGGCCGGCTACATCGAAGACAACAGCACCGCCGTTGCCGCCAACGATGTCAGCCAGCTCGATGCGCTGACCGGCCCGGACGACCTGCGCCTGAGCCTGCAGGCCGTGCCGCGCGAAAGCGGCGATGGCCTGCGCCTGAAGCTGTACCGCCAGCTGGACGACATTCCGCTGTCGGACGCGCTGCCGATGATGGAGAACATGGGCCTGCGCGTGATCGCCGAGCGCCCGTACCGCCTGTCGGTGGACAACGCGCCGGTGTACGTGCAGGACTTCGAAGTCGAATCGACCGCCGGCGCCATCGATGCCGCGCGCGTGGATGAAGCCTTCGGCGAGACCTTCGCCCGCGTCTGGCACGGCGATGCCGAGAACGATGGCTTCAACCGCCTGGTACTGGCCGCCGGCCTGCACTGGCGCCAGGTCGCCATGCTGCGTGGCTACTGCAAGTACCTGCTGCAGACCGGCGTGCCGTTCTCGCAGGCCTATGTGGAGGGCACTTTCGCCCGCTACCCGCTGCTGGCGCGCCTGCTGGTGGAGCTGTTCGAAGCCCGCTTCGATCCGGCCACCGGCCACGAGAGCAAGGACGACATCGCCGCGGGCCAGGCCCATCTGAAGGCCCACTTCGATGTGCTGGCCGCCGGCGACGAGGCCACCCTGAAGGTGCTCAAGACCGTGGTCGACGCCCGCAAGGGTGACCGCGATGCGCAGATGCAGGCCGCGCGCGATGCGCTGCTCAAGCTGATGGACCGCGTGTCCAGCCTGGACGAGGACCGCATCCTGCGCTCGTTCATGGGCGTGATCGACGCGACCCTGCGCACCAGCTACTACCAGACCGATGCCAACGGCCAGCACGGCCATGTCATCAGCTTCAAGTTCGATTCGGCACTGGTGCCGGACCTGCCCAAGCCGCGCCCGTATCGCGAAATCTTCGTGTACGGCCCGCGCGTGGAAGGCACCCACCTGCGCTTCGGCGCCGTGGCCCGTGGCGGCCTGCGCTGGTCGGATCGTCGCGAAGACTTCCGTACCGAGGTGCTGGGCCTGGTCAAGGCGCAGATGGTGAAGAACACCGTGATCGTGCCGGTCGGCGCCAAGGGCGGCTTCTTCGCCAAGATGCCGCCGGTGAACGGTGATCGCGATGCGATCTTCGCCAACGGCGTGGCCTGCTACAAGCTGTTCATCCAGGGCCTGCTGGACATCACCGACAACATCGTCAACAACAAGATCGTGCCGCCGGTGGACGTTGTGCGCCACGACATGGACGACCCGTACCTGGTGGTGGCGGCCGACAAGGGCACGGCGACCTTCAGTGACATCGCCAACGGCCTGGCCATCGCCCACGGCTTCTGGATGGGCGATGCGTTCGCCTCCGGTGGTTCGGTCGGTTACGACCACAAGGGCATGGGCATCACCGCGCGCGGTGCGTGGGAATCGGTCAAGCGCCACTTCCGTGCGCTGGGCCGTGACAGCCAGACCCAGGACTTCACCACCGTCGGCGTCGGCGACATGTCCGGCGACGTGTTCGGCAACGGCATGCTGCTGTCGCGCCACATCCGCCTGCTGGCCGCGTTCGACCACCGCCACATCTTCCTGGACCCGAACCCGGATGCGGCCACCTCGTTCGTCGAGCGCGAGCGCATGTTCACCGTGCCGCGTTCCAGCTGGGCCGACTACGATGCCAAGCTGATCAGCAAGGGCGGCGGCATCTATCCGCGCAGCCTGAAGTCGATCGAGATCACCCCGCAGGTGCGAGAAGCACTGGGCCTGGACGAGAACGTCAAGGCGCTGTCGCCGAACGATCTGATGAGCGCGATCCTGAAGGCACCGGTGGACCTGCTGTGGAACGGCGGCATCGGTACCTACGTGAAGGCTGCCAGCGAACAGCACAGCGACGTCGGCGACCGCGCCAACAACGCGCTGCGCGTGAACGGTGGCGAGCTGCGCTGCAAGGTGGTGGGCGAGGGCGGCAACCTGGGCATGACCCAGCTGGGCCGCATCGAAGCCGCCCAGGCCGGCGTGCTGCTCAACACCGACTTCATCGACAACTCGGCCGGTGTGGATACCTCCGACCACGAAGTCAACATCAAGATCCTGCTCAACGATGTGGTGCGGGCCAAGAAGCTGACCGTTGAACAGCGCAACAAGCTGCTGGCGTCGATGACCGACGAAGTGGCCGATCTGGTGCTGAACGACAACTACCGCCAGAACCAGGCGCTGAGCCTGATGGAGCGGATGGCCGTCAAGCGCCTGGGTTCCAAGCAGCACTTCATCCGCACGCTGGAACAGCAGGGCCTGCTGGATCGCCAGATCGAGTTCCTGCCGTCCGATGCCGAGCTGTCCCAGCGCAAGGCACGTGGCCAGGGCCTGACCCGTCCGGAACTGTCGGTGCTGCTGTCCTATTCCAAGCTGGTGGCGTTCGCCCAGCTGCTGGACTCGGATATTCCCGAAGACCCGTACCTGTCCAAGGAACTGCAGCGCTACTTCCCGACCCCGCTGCAGAAGAAGTACGCCGACGCGATGGAGCGTCACCGCCTGAAGCGCGAAATCATCGCCACGGCCGTGACCAACCAGACCATCAACCGCATGGGTGCCACCTTCCTGATGCGCATGCAGGAAGACACCGGCCGTTCCATTGCCGAGGTTGCCAAGGCCTACACCATCAGCCGCGAAACGCTGGATGCCCGCGCGCTGTGGGCGCAGATCGATGCGCTGGACGGCAAGCTGCCCGAATCGGTGCAGATCGACGCACTGGAAGTGATCTGGAAGCTGCAGCGTTCGTTCGTGCGTTGGCTGCTGTCGCGTCCGGGCCCGATGCCGGGCATCACCGAGGCGGTGAACCGCTACCAGGGGCCGTTCAACGACATCCGCGTCGCGTCGGGCGTGCTGCCTGATTCGCAGCGTCCGACCTACGAAGCCCTGGTGGCTGAGTGGAAGGAGAAGGGCCTGCCGTCGGCACTGGCACAGCAGCTGGCGGAACTGCACTTCCTGGAGCCGGCGTTCGACATCATCGAACTGGCCCGTACCCGCAAGCTGAAGCCGGTGGACGTGTCCAAGATCCACTTCCGCCTGGGCGATGCCCTGCAGCTGCCGTGGCTGTTCGAGCAGATCGACGCGCTGGAGGTCAACGGCCGCTGGCATGCCGTGGCCCGTGGCGTGCTGCGCGACGAGCTGGCCCACCACCACCGCAACCTGGCCGGCCAGGTGCTGGCGACCAAGGGCAGCAGTGCCGAGGCCAAGGTGTCGGCGTGGATCGGCCGCGACGACAACAGCCTGCGCTTCACCCTGTCGATGCTGGCCGAACTGGCCGAGCAGAAGACCCTGGACTACCCGACCGTTTCGGTCGCGGTGCAGCGCCTGGGTCAGCTCGCAGCACACGGCGCGTAACTGAAGTAGTGCCAGGCCACGCCTGGCATGCATGAACCAGAACGGCCCCGCGAAAGCGGGGCCGTTCTGCGTTGGGGGCCGCCGTTCGCCGGGCATGGCCCGGCGCTACCAGCGTGCGGGATTGCAGGTGGCGCCGGGCCATGCCCGGCGAGCGCAGCGGCGCTCGGTTATGCTCTTGAACAGCCTTCCCCCGGATCCATCCATGAGCGACACCCCCCGCATCGCGTTCCTGGCCAGCACCACCGAACCTGCGCAGATGGCCCGCGCGGCCATGGTGTCGCGCTATGGCGACCATGCGCCCGACCAGGCCGATGTGCTGTGCCCGCTGGGCGGCGACGGTTTCATGCTGCAGACCCTGCACCGCCATGGCCACCTGGGCAAGCCGGTGTTCGGCATGAAGCTGGGCACGGTGGGCTTCCTGATGAATCAGTACCGTGGCGACGATGACGTGCAGGCCCGCATCGCCCGTGCCGAGCCGGCCAACCTGCGCCCGCTGGAAATGATCGCGCTGACCGAATCGGGCACCAGTACCGGCTCGCTGGCCTACAACGATGTGTCGCTGCTGCGGCAGACCCGCCAGGCCGCGCATATCGGCATCGATCTGAACGGCCAGGAGCGCGTGGCCGAGCTGATCGGCGATGGCGTGCTGGTGGCCACCCCGGCCGGTAGTACGGCCTACAACTATTCCGCGCACGGCCCGGTACTGCCCCTGGGCTCCCACACCATCGCCCTGACGCCGCTGGCCCCGTACCGGCCACGCCGCTGGCGCGGCGCCATCCTCAAGGCCGACACCGAAGTGCGCTTCCGCGTGCTGGACCCGTACAAGCGCCCGGTGAGCGTGACCGCCGATTCGCACGAGACGCGTGACGTGGTGGAAGTGACCATCCGCGAATCCAAGGACCGCCGGGTGACCCTGCTGTTCGACCCGGAGCACAACCTGGAAGACCGGATCCTGAGCGAACAGTTCGTTTTTTAAGGGACAATACGCCGCCGGCCCCCGCCGTCCGCTGCAAGGAACCCCCGCCATGGGCGACAACACCCCCCGTTTGCTGACCGTCGCGGTAACCTCGCGCGCGCTGTTCGATCTGGAAGAGAGCCACGCGCTGTTCGAGAGCGATGGCGTGGCGGCCTATGCCGAATACCAGCGCCAGCACGAGGATGACATCCTGGGGCCGGGTGTCGCGTTCCCGGTGGTGCGCAAGCTGTTGGCCCTGAACCAGGGCGCCAGCCCGGAAAACCCGCGGGTGGAAGTGATCCTGCTGTCGCGCAACTCGGCCGATACCGGCCTGCGCATCTTCAATTCCATCCAGCATTACGGGCTGGGCATCATCCGCGCCACCTTCACCGCCGGCGAGCCGACCTGGCCGTACGTGAAGCCGTTCGGCACCGATCTGTTCCTGTCGGCCAACCCCGAGTCGGTGCGCAGTGCGCTGCGCCATGGCATCGCCGCCGCCACCATCCTGCCCAAGCCGCCCGGCGAAACCGCCGCGGCCGCCGAGGACCAGGTGGTACACAGCGAGCGCAACGCCGGCCAGCTGCGCATCGCCTTCGATGGCGACGCGGTGATCTTCGGCGATGAAAGCGAGCGCATTTCGCGCGAGCAGGGCGTGGAAGCGTTTGGTCGCCACGAGCGCGAGCGGGCGCGCGAGCCGCTCAGCGGCGGGCCGTTCCGCGGCTTCCTGTCGGCGCTGCACACGCTGCAGGAAGTGTTCCCGGCCGGTGAGAGTGCGCCGATCCGCACCGCGCTGGTGACCGCGCGTTCGGCGCCGGCGCACGAGCGGGTGATCCGCACCCTGCGCGAATGGGGCGTGCGCCTGGATGAAGCGTTGTTCCTGGGCGGCCGGCACAAGGGGCCGTTCCTGCAGGCCTTCGGCGCGGACATCTTCTTCGACGATTCCCAGCACAACATCGATAGCGCCCGCGAACACGTGGCCGCCGGCCACGTGCCGCACGGCGTCGCCAACGAGGGGTGACGCCATGATGGGTGGGTGCCAACCGTTGGTTGGCACGTCATCGCCCCGGTAGATGCCAACCTTGGTTGGCACGGTTGTGCGTCAATGCCCACCAAGGTGGGCATCTACCAAAGTGGGGCTTAGGGGCTGCCCGACATCCCCAGCTGCAGGTCCACCACCTTCCAGCGCAGGCCCTGCGGTTCCAGCACCACCTTCAACGGTGGCTGGCCCGGCCCGCGGTCCACATCCACCACGAACCGGTCCAACGCCTCGAAATGGTGTTCAGCGTGCTTCAGCGGCTGCGCGGGTTCGGTCGGGCCGAAGGCATCGCCGCCCTGCAGTTCGTTGCGGCCACGCTTCCACAACACGTGGCCCTGCAGCAAGGCGCCGATGCCCGTAGGCGTGATCATCGTGTCCACCGCCGCGCCGCCCAACTGGTCGCCCAGGCCATACAACAGCGCGCCGAAGGGGCTGCTGGCCACCTCGGGCCCGGCCTGGCGCACCAGGTAATCATTGAGCTGCGCGCGCAGGCTGCTGCGCACGCGCGGGAAATCCACGTAGCGCTCCAGCCGCGCGGTGTCGCGCTGCTCGATGGCCTTGGACAGGCCGTGGACGGTCAGGTAGGGGCCGCCGAACCACCACGCACACACGGCCGCAACCGCCAGGATCAGGACGCCGATGAGCTTCTTCATGCCGCCCAGACTGCCGCAAACGCCGGCCGCGCAGGTGAAGACTCAGTGACTGGGTGAGCCGCGGCCGTCACCGAAGGCGGCCACCAGCCGCTGCCGTTCGGCGGCGCTGAGTGCGTCCACGCGGGTAGCCAGCACCTCATCCAGGCTGCGCAGGCGGGTAGTGCCGAGGATGCCGCTGGCCACGCCCGGGTGTTGCAGCACGTAGGCGAAGGCGGTCTGCGCCGGGCGTTGGCTGTGGATGCTCGCTACCGCGCGGCGCATCACGCCCGCACTGCGCATCAACTGGCGGCTGCTCGGTTTCAGCCATGCGCGGGCCAGGTACCAGGCATCGGCCAGCCGGGGCAGGCGCGGGCGTGCGGGCAGCAGGTGCCCCTGTGCCAGCACCGTGCCGGCCAGCACGCCGATTCCGGCCGCGGTCAGCCGATCGATCAGCGGCGCACGGTCCTGCTGCAACGCGTTGAAATCCAGCAGCACCACGTCGAAGGCCTGCGGGTGGTCAATCATCCATTCCAGCGTGGCGGCCGAATGGGTGTTGATGCCGGTGTGCCGGATCAGCCCGCGTTCGCGCAGGCGGGCCAGCGCGTGCAGCAGATCGTCGTTGATGTCGTGCTGGCTGGCGCCGTGCAACTGGTACACGTCCAGGTAGTCCAGGCCCAGGTTGCGCAGCGACGCCTCGCAACTGGCGGTGATCGCCGCCGGCGAGAAATCACGCTGCTCGGCACCGCTGATCCCGGCCTGCCCGGTCAGCGTGCCGCCCTTGCTGGAAATCACCAGCGATTCGCGCGGAAAGCGTGCCAGCAGCGGGCGCAGGATGCGGCCCAGGCGCGGTTCGGCGTGGAAGCCGGAGTAGTTGTGGCCGGTGTCGAGCAGGTTCACGCCCTGCGCCAGCGCGTGCTCGACCACTGCTGCAGCGGCGTCCTCGGCGAAGCGCGGATGGCCCCAGAAGCCGGAACAGCCCAGCCCGACCGGTGAGACGGCCAGCCCGGTGCGGCCCAGCATGCGGCGCTGCAGGGGCAGGGCGTTGCCCATCAGAACTCCAGGTCCAGTGCCGCGCACAGGTAGTCCACGAACGGCGCCAGAGTGGCCAGGTCCTTGCCCAGGGTGGACAGCAGGCGCGGGCCGGTCATGGTGTCATCGTCCAGCGAACGCCACATGACCCAGTTGCGATGCTTCAGATCGTCGATGAATTCGAAGTCGGCCGGGAAGCCGCGCGGCGGCCGCACCAGCTTTTCGCTCTGCTCGAAGTCGAAGCGCTTGCGCAGGGGCGCGCCGTGCGCGGCCGCCTTCCAGCTGCCCGGGTTGTCCAAAATGAAGTGGCGCACGCGCCGCTGGGTCTCCGGTTCCGGGTGCCACAGGCCGGCGCCGACGAAGCTTTCGCCGGGCTGCAGGTGGATGTAGAACGAGGGCGCGGCCACTTCACGGCGGCGCTCGTGGAACAGGCGCGCACCCTGCCAGGTCTTGTACGGCGACTTGTCGTTGGAAAAGCGTGCATCACGGTGGATGCGGAACAGCGAGCCGCCCACGCCGCGGGTGTCGGCGCGGAAGTGCTCGCTGACCTCGCCCAGGGCGGGCTGCAGGTCGCCCAGCAGGCGCAGGAACGGCTGCCGCACGTGGTCTTCGTACTGCTGGCGATGGTCGTTGAACCACGCCTTTTCGTTATGCCGCGCCAGGCTGCGCAGGAACTTGAAACTGGCCTCGGAAAAATACGTACTCACAGCTGCTCCTGCAGGTGGTGGCCCCAGTCGCGCAGCGACTGCAGCAGCTCGGCGCGGCGCACGTCGTCGGGCGCTTCGGCGGCCAGCGCGTCGATCTGCTGCTGGTACTGGGGCAGGTTCAGTTCGCCCAGGCCCTGTTCGCCCAGCAGGCGTTGGCGGCGATACGCCTGCCAGCGTTCCTGTTCGGCCGGCGACAGGGTGCCGGGATGGTTGCGGGCGCGGTAGCGGAACAGCAGCTCGGGCAATCGCGGGTCGCGGAAGCGCTCTTCCAGCGCGGCCAGTTGCTGCGGCGCGCTGGTGCGAGCCAGGGCCAGCAACGGCTTGTCGCCGGCGCCGAGGAAACCGTCGTACAACGAGGCGTCCACATCGGTCAGCATCGGTGGGCGTGGCTGGTTGAATACCTGGCGGGCCTTCTCGGCCAGCTGCGGCGCGACCTCGCGCAGGCGCGCGGCCTTGGCTTCGATCGCCGCCACGTCCAGTCCCAGCCGTGCATGGTCATCGGCACGCAGGTGGTTCCAGGCCACCAGCGCCGGCACCTTGTTCAGATGCACTTCCTTCAGCGGCACGCGGGCCACGCCCTCGGGCAGTTCGCTGGCGCGCAGGTACAGGCGCTGGGCGATCACCTCGGCCGGCAGCGCCAGCAGGTCGTCCACTTCGCCGTCCAGATCGAACACGATGGCGCGGTTGCCGATGGTCGGGTGCATGGCCAGCGGCAGCACTGGCGCCGCGCACAGGCGGCTGGCCGGGTAGCGCATGGAAATGTGCAGTACTGGCTGCATCGCGGCCACGTCCAGCAGGCTGCCGACGAAGCGCTTGTCGCGCAACTTCAGGGCGTAGTCCCACAAGCGCGGCTGCGATTGCTTGAACAGGCGGGCCATGCCCAGCGTGGCGCGCACATCGGAAAGCGCTTCGTGCGCATCGCCTTCGCGCACGCCATTGGCCTCGGCCAGGTGTTCGAGCTTGAACGAGGTCGCGCCGTCTTCGCGCTGCGGCCACTGGATGCCGTCCGGGCGCAGTGCGCGCATCAGCCGCAGCATGTCCAGCAGGTCCCAGCGCGAATTGCCGTTGCGCCACTCGCGCTCGTAGGGATCGTGGAAGTTGCGGAACAGGCCGTAGCGGATGAACTCGTCGTCGAAACGCAGGGTGTTGTAGCCCAGCGCACAGGTGCCGGGGCGCGACAACTGCTCGTTGATGCGGTCGAACGCCTCGGCCTCGCTCACGCCCTCGGCCATGGCCTGCTGCGGGGTGATGCCGGTCACCAGGGTGGCCATGGGCGAGGGCAGCAGATCATCGGCCGGGCGCACGAAGAAGCTGACCGGCGTGTCGATCACGTTCAGATCGGCGTCGGTACGCATGGCCGCGAACTGCGCGATGCGGGTGCGGCGCGGATCCTGGCCGAAGGTTTCCAGGTCGTAGAACAGGAAGCTGTCAGCCATCAGTGCGCGCCCTCCAGCACCGGCAGCTGCGCGTGGATCTGCGCTTCCAGTGCGGCCCAGTCGATGTTGTCCAGCGTGGTGTGGCCGGCAGTGGCCGCCACCAGCATGTCGCGCTGCAGTTCGGTGCGGCGCAGCGCTTCGGCATACGGCGTGTGCAGGAAGGTGACCATGGTGTAGTGCGGCACGAAGCGGGTCGGCCAGCGCCGTTGCAGCTCCTGTTCCAGCTCGCGCTGCAGCAGGAAGGTCGGGTCGGCCACGCGGTCACGCATTTCCAGGTAGTTTTCCAGCGCCATCTGCTGGATCGCCTGCGCATTGGGCTTGCGCTCGGCCTCGAAGGCGGCGAAGGCGCCCTGCAGGTCGTCGGCATCCATCAGCTGCCGGGCCAGCGCCACGCAATCCTCGAACGCGCAGTTCATGCCCTGGCCGTGGAACGGCACCATCGCGTGCGCGGCATCGCCGATCAGCACGGCGCGGCCGTCCTGGTGCCAGCGCTCCAGGGTCAGCGTGCCCAGCAGGCCCGGCGGGTGCTGCTCCCAATCGGCGCGCAGGTCCGGGATCAGCGGCAGCGCATCGGCGAATTCGGCGGCGAACAGCGCCTCGGCCTGCGCACCGGTGTTGACCGTGGCGAAGCTGGGGTTGCCCTGGTTGGGCAGGAACAGGGTGACGGTGAAGGTGCCTTCGTGGTTGGGCAGGGCGATGCACATGTAGTGGCCGCGCGGCCAGATGTGCAGCGCATTGCGCTCGATGCGGAAGCTGCCATCCGCGGCCGGCGGGATTTCCAGTTCCTTGTAGGAATGGTCGAGGAAGGCGATGTCCTCACCCAGCGGCGCGCGCCGGTTCATTGCCGCACGCAGTGCCGAACCGGCACCGTCGGCGCCGATCAGGCTGTCGAAGCGGATGTCATGCGGGCTGTCGTCGCGGTCATCGATGAAGCGCGCGTAGCCGGCGTCGAAATCCACGGTGTGCAGGCGGCGGTGGAAATGCACGGTGGCACCGGCTTCTTCGGCCAGCTGCAGCAGCGTGGTGTTCAGTTCACTGCGATGGATCGACCAGATCACTTCGCTGTCGTCGCGGCCATAGCGTTGCAGCTGCGGCTGGCCGTCGCGTGGGTGAACCATGCGCCCGCGCATCATCACCGCGCGGGCCATCACTTCGTCTTCCACGCCGGCCTGGCGCAGCGCATTGCGGCCGCGCTCGGCCAGGGCCAGGTTGATCGAACGGCCGCTTTCATAATCGGCCACGCGCGGGTCGCCGCGGCGTTCGTACAGGGTGATGCGCCAGCCCTGCCGCGACAGCAGGATGGCCAGCAGGGAACCGGCCAGGCCGGCGCCGATGATGCTCAGGGAGCGGGAGGCGTGTGCGATCAACGAACTGTCCAGCAATAGGGGAGGGCGCGGCTTACAGGCCGGCCCAGGCTTCCACTTCCTCGACGAAATGGTGCACGTCCAGGTAGCGGTTGTAGAGCGGGGTGGGCGAAATGCGGATGACGTCCGGCTCGCGCCAGTCGCCGAGCACGCCGACGCCACGCAGGTATTCGAACAGCGCGCGTCCACGTTCGCGGCCACCGATCACCCGCAGCGACAGCTGGCAGCCGCGGCGTTCCGGTTCGGACGGGGTGACCACGTCCAGCACCTGCGGCAGGCGCGCGCGCACCATTGCATCGAGCAGGCCGGTCAGCGCCAGCGATTTGCTGCGCAGCGCTTCCATGCCGGCGCGCTCGAACAGGTCCAGCGAGGCGCGCAGCGGGGCCAGGCCCAGGATCGGCGGATTGCTCAGCTGCCAGCCCTCGGCGCCCACCGCCGGGGTGAACTGTGGCGACATCTGGAAGCGCGTGGCCTCTTCATGGCCCCACCAGCCGGCGAAGCGCGGCAGGGTGGTGTCGCGGTGGTGGCGCTCGTGCACGAAGGCACCGGCCACGGCACCCGGGCCGCTGTTGAGGTACTTGTAGTGGCACCACACGGCGAAGTCTGGCGCCACATCGTGCAGGTGCAGCGGCACGTTGCCGACCGAATGGGCCAGGTCGAAACCGATGCGGGCGCCCTGCAGGCGCGCGGCGCGGGTGATCGCGTCCAGGTTGAACACCTGGCCGCTGCGGTACTGCACGCCGGGCCACAGTACCAGCGCCAGGCGCGGGCCGTGTTCGGCGATGGCGTGTTCGATGGCCGCCATCGAAATCGTGCCGTTGGCTTCATCCGGCTGCACTTCCACCAGGCAGTCGGCCGGGTCGAAGCCGTGGAAGCGGATCTGTGCTTCCACCGCGTGGCGGTCGGTCGGGAAGGCGCCGGCTTCCATCAGGATGACCGGGCGCTGCGCGGTGGGCCGGTAGAAGCTGACCATCATCAGGTGCAGGTTCACGCTCAGCGTGTTCATCGCCACCACTTCGCTGGGCAGGGCGCCGACCACGCGGGCCAGCTGCGCGCTCACCAGGCGGTGGTAGGACAGCCACTGGGTAGGGCCGGTGAAATGACCTTCCACGGCCAGCTCGCCCCACTGCTTCATGACCTCCTGCACGGCGGCCTGCGCGCCGCGCGGCTGCAGACCCAGCGAGTTGCCGACAAAGTAGGTCTGCTCACCGCCGCCATGGCGCGGAATCAGGAATTCGTTGCGCAGCGGGCGCAGCGGATCGGCAGCGTCCAGGGCAATGGCGTGGGTGCGGCTGAGCAGATCGGACATGGGCGGGCAACAGGCTGCAACGGGATTGCCAGTGTAGCGCCTGGCGCCTGCCCGGGGCGTCGCGGCCGCGCTTCGGGCGCCGCGTTTTCTGGTAGTGGCCAACCTTGGTTGGCGCTCTTAGATCCATGCGCCCACCAAGGTGGGCGCCTACCGGTGCGGGCGTCGCGTTTTCTGGTAGTGGCCAACCTTGGTTGGCGCTCTTAGATCCATGCGCCCACCAAGGTGGGCGCCTACCGGTGCGGGCGTCGCGTTTTCTGGTAGTGGCCAACCTTGGTTGGCGCCTACCGGTGTGGGCCTCAGCCCGCTGCGGGTGCCGGCAACGGGTCCACGTGCCCGCATTCACTGCAGGTGCGCAGTTCCAGGCTCGCCTGGTAGCGCGCGAACACCTTGGGCAGGTCGGTCTCGATGTTCTGCAGGGTGAAGTACTCTTCGTACAGCTTGTGGTTGCACTGCTCGCAATGCCAGATCACGCCATCGCGCTCATGCGCCAGGCGCTTGCGCTCGACCACCAGGCCGACGCCACCGGGCGGGCGCCGCGGCGAATGCGGCACCTTGCCCGGCAACAGGAAGATCTCGCCGGCCCGGATCGGGATATCGCGCACGGCGCCGTCTTCCTGCACCTTCAGCACCATCTCGCCTTCCAGCTGGTAGAACCACTCCGGGCCTTCGTCGTAGTGGTAGTCGGTGCGCGAGTTCGGCCCGCCCACCACCATCACGATGAAGTCGCCGTTCTCGATCATCTTGTTGCCCACCGGCGGCTTCAGCAGGTGCCGGTGTTCTTCGATCCAGGCCAGCAGGTTGATCGGCGAGGCGAGCATGGCAGTCTCCGGTCGGTCAGTCGCGCTTGCCGTGGCGGGGCACGAAGGCCAGGGCCTTTTCGTACGCCGGCTTCAGCTCGTCCTGGGCACCGACGTCGATGCCCATCTCGCTCACCCGGCCATCCTTCAGGCTGTACACCCAGCCGTGCACCATCAGCTTCTGGCCACGCGCCCAGGCGTCTTCCACGATGGTGGAGCGGCACAGGTTGGCCACCTGTTCGATCACGTTCAGTTCGCACAGGCGCGCGTGCTTGAGCTCGTCATCGTCGATCGCATCGAGGATGGCCGCGTGCTTCTGTGCCACATCGCCCACGTGGCGCAGCCAGTTGTCGGCCAGGCCCACGCGGGTGTTGTGCAGGCAGGCGTGCACGCCACCGCAGCCGTAGTGGCCCACGATCAGGATGTGCTTCACCTTCAACTGGTCCACCGCGTACTGCACCACGCTCAGGCAGTTCAGGTCGCTGTGGGCCACCACGTTGGCCACGTTGCGGTGCACGAACACCTCGCCCGGGGCCATGCCGATGATCTGGTTGGCCGGCACGCGCGAATCGGAACAGCCGATCCACAGGTATTCCGGATGCTGCTGCTTGGCCAGCTGGTGGAAGAACTCAGGGTCTTCCTTTTCGATGCGGTCGGCCCATTCGCGGTTGTTCTGCAGCAGCTTGTGGATGTCTTTCATGTTCGTGTATCCCTGACGTCAGGTGGGCGCACGAGGCGACCCTGCCGGCCGCGTCGTGGTGGGGAAACGGGCGCTCAGCCGCCGGCGGCGGCCTCGTCGCGGTGCCAGCGCATCCACTGCGCCAGCTCGGTGGATGCGGGGGTGTGCAGCTCATCCAGCGCAGCGATCACCGCCAGCTGGTTGGCTTCAGGATGGTTCTGGCTCAGCTTCAGCTTCACCTGCACCTGTTCAACCTGGAAACGGAAGCCGACGATGGCGCGCAGTTCCGGGCCGTGTTCGGGGCGGTCGGCCTCGAACTGCCACGACTGCCCGACGCTGGCTTCGTAATGGTCGCTGATGGCGCCGACCAGGTCGGCCAGTGCGGCAGGGTCGTCGAACCGCTGCAGCTGCCCGCGCAGTTCGGCGGCGGCGTAGTTCCAGGTGGGAACGCGTGCGGCGGGTTCCTTGTCGGGGTACCAGCTGGCCGACACGTACCCGTACGGGCCATCCACCAGCACCTTGGCCGGGCCGTCGCGGCGCGACTGCGGGTTGGCCCGGGCCCAGTGCCCGCGCAGTTCGATCTGCGTGCCCTGGCGCTGGTACAGCACCGGCATCCGGGTCAGTTCCGGCAGGCCGTCCTCACCGGTGGTCAGCACCGTGACAAACGCATCGCGGGCCAGCAGGCGGTCCAGCCAGCGCAGGTCGGTTTCGGCGAAGGCGCGCGGGGTGAACATCGGCCTGGGCTCAGGCGCGCCCGCCCAGCGACTGCACCATGCGGCCGCGCAGGCCTTCATCGCTGCCGGCCTGCGGCGGCTGCACTTCATGCAGGCTGAAGCCGCGGACCAGCGCGTCTTCTTCGTCCAGGCCGTCGTACTCGACGAATTCGGCATCGAACAGCTGCGAACGGGCGGTATCTTCGCTGTCGTAGCTCAGCGTGTTGCCGTCGCTGTCGAGCACTTCGGCGGTGCCGGCCGGGCGCACGCGCAGGCGGGCCCAGATCAGGGTGTTGCCAAGGCTGGCCAGCCACCAGCTGTCGCGGGCGTCGTTGTTGTCGTTCATGTGCGTATTACCAGAGCGAGGCCAGCCAGAGCAGGGCAGCCATGCCCAGTCCGGCCAGCAGGGTCAGCAGCGATACCCAGGCCGGCGTCGCCAGCCCGGACAGCGAGCGGTCCGGCTGCTGGCGATAGTCGCGGCGCAGCAGCCAGGCCAGGGCGTCGGGCTTGAGGAAGGCGCCACTGCCAAAGCGCGCGGCGAGCGCCGGGTGGCGGTCGCGCACGTGTACCAGAGTCAGCGGCCAGAAGATCACGAAGGCACTGAACCCGGCCACTGCAACGCCGACGAAACAGAGGGCGAAGAACAGGGTCATGGGGGCAGTACCTCCGTGCTCGTGTGGGGCTTAGAAGTCCGCGCTGCCCGGGGCGCGCGGGTAAGGAATGGCATCGCGGATGTTGGACAGGCCGCAGACGTAGACCACCAAGCGCTCGAAGCCCAGCCCGAAGCCGGCGTGCGGCACCGAGCCGTAGCGGCGGAAATCGCGGTACCAGCTGTAATGCTCGCGATCCAGGCCGAACTGCGCCATGCGCGCGTCCAGCACGTCCAAGCGCTCTTCGCGCTGGCTGCCGCCGATGATCTCGCCGATGCCCGGGGCCAGCACGTCCATCGCGGCCACGGTCTTGCCGTCGTCGTTCAGGCGCATGTAGAAGGCCTTGATGTGCTCGGGGTAGTTGGTCACCACCACCGGGCGGCCGACGTGTTCTTCGGTCAGCCAGCGCTCGTGCTCGGTCTGCAGGTCCAGGCCCCATTCGACCGGGAAGTCGAACTTCTTGCCGGACTTCTGCAGCAGGCTGACCGCATCGGTGTAGTCGATGCGCTCGAACGGCGCGTTGATGAAGTCTTCCAGCTTGGTGATCGCGTTCTTGTCCACGCGCTCGGCGATGAAGGCCAGGTCGTCACCGCGCTCGTTCAGCACGGCACGGAACAGGTACTTCAGGAACTCTTCGGCCAGGCGTGCGTCTTCGGCCAGGTCGGCGAAGGCGATTTCCGGCTCGATCATCCAGAACTCCGCCAGATGGCGGGTGGTATGGCTGTTTTCGGCGCGGAAGGTCGGGCCGAAGGTGTAGACCTTGCTCAGCGCCAGGCAGTAGGCCTCGACGTTCAGCTGGCCGGACACGGTCAGGAAGGTTTCCTTGCCGAAGAAGTCGCGGCTGAAGTCGATCGCGCCCTTCTCATCGCGCGGCAGGTTCACCATGTCCAGGGTGGACACGCGGAACATCTGGCCGGCGCCTTCGGCGTCGGAGGTGGTGATGATCGGGGTGCTGATCCAGTTGAAGCCGTTCTCGTGGAAGAAACGGTGCACGGCCTGGGCCAGGCAGTTGCGGATGCGGGTGACCGCGCCGAACAGGTTGGTGCGCGGGCGCAGGTGCGCCACTTCACGCAGGAACTCCGGCGACATCGGCTTGGGCTGGATCGGGTAGGTCAGCGGGTCTTCCACCCAACCAACCACTTCCAGCGCGCTGGCCTGGATCTCGAACGACTGGCCCTTGCCCTGCGACTTCACCAGGGTGCCGGTGGCGATGACCGAGCAGCCGCTGGTCAGGCGCTTGATCTCGTCGAAGTTGCCCAGGGTGTCGTTGGCCACGACCTGGATCGGGGCGAAGCAGGAGCCGTCGCTCACATTCACGAAAGCCAGATTCGCTGAACCGCGCACCGTGCGCACCCAACCGCGTACCGTGACTTCGCCGCCTTCCGGGATCTTCCCGGCAAGCGCATGTTCAACGCTGACCACCGTCATGACTTGAATCCTCTGCTGATCGACTCGATCTGTGAACACGGGAGTTTACCGGTTGCAGCGTTCTGCTTGCGAGGCATTTTTCGCGCCGCTGGGCTCCTTATAATGTCCCCGTACCCCTGGAGTGAGCCTCATGGCCGTCAGCCTGACCCCCATCGCCTTCGAGCGCGTGCAGCGCTTTGTAGCCCAGACCCCCGGCGCCCTGGGCCTGCGCTTCGGCGTGACCAAGACCGGCTGCTCCGGCTGGGGCCATGTGACCGACCTGGCCCGGGACGAGCGCGAGGGTGACACCGTGTTCGACCAGGACGGGGTGAAGATCTATGTCGATGCCAAGAGCCTGGCCCTGGTGGACGGCACCGTGATCGACTTCGGCAAGCATGGCCTGAGCGAGACGTTCACGTTCAGCAACCCGAACGCCACCGCCGAGTGCGGGTGCGGTGAAAGCTTCACCACCGACGCCGACAAGGCCTGACGCACGGTTGTGGCGCCCGCCGGGCATGGCCCGGCGCTACCTCGCCGGGGAAAGGCCCGGCGCAACCCCGCCGGGGAAGGCCCGGCCAACCCGCCTGGCAGGTGCCGACCGCACCCCGCCTGGTAGGTGCCGACCTTGGTCGGCACGAAAGGACCCACGGATGGAACGCCCGGTTTTCACCTACCACCCCAATGCCTACACGATCGCCTTTGAAGCGGTCGATGGGGTCTGTGACGGCTGCGGCCAGTCGCGCACGCTGCGCTACCGCGGGCCGTTCTACGCCGCCCGGAAACCCGACTACCTGTGCCCGTGGTGTATCGCCGATGGCAGTGCGTCGGCACGTTTCGATGGCGAATTCACCGGCTGGAGTGACATCGAGGGGGTTTCCCCGGACCCGGCCGACCCGCCGCCGACCATCCCCCGCGAGCATCTGCTGGAGATCTGCGAGCGCACCCCGGGCTACCGGTCCTGGCAGCAGTCGGTCTGGCTGAGCCATTGTGAACGGCCCTGCGCGTTCCTCGGATTCGCCAGCGGCGAAGACCTGCTGCCGATCCTGGACCAGGTCCGGCCGGACGTGGCGGCGGTCAACCCGCGCGACGCCGACGGGGTACTGGAATGCCTGACCCGTGATGGCGAGATGGTCGGTTGCCTGTTCCAGTGCCTGCAGTGCGGCCAGCACCGCCTTCACGTCGATCTGGGCTGAATACGTTCGCCGGGCCCGGTAGGTGCCGACCTTGGTCGGCACGACGGCAGGGCGGGCCGGGTTGCCCGCCACCCCCATCTGCGCCATAATGCGCGGCTTCCTGCCCTCTGGGCGGGAACCCTTGCCCCACCGCGGTATCCACGGCGGGGGGCTGTCCGGCCGCAAGGCCACATCCGAAAGGTAGAAAAAACATGAGTCGTCATTACGAAATCGTGTTCATGGTCCACCCGGACCAGAGCGAGCAGGTCCCGGCCATGATCGAGCGCTACAAGTCGCTGGTCGAGAACGGCAACGGCACCATCCACCGTCTGGAAGACTGGGGCCGCCGCCAGCTGGCGTACCCGATCCAGAACCTGGTGAAGGCGCACTACGTGCTGCTGAACATCGAAGCCGACCAGGCCGTGCTGAACGAGCTGACCGAAAGCTTCCGCTTCAACGACGCCGTGCTGCGCAACCTGGTCATCAAGCGTGACGAGGCTGACACCGAGCAGTCGCTGATCATGAAGAGCAAGGACGAGAAGGGTGACAAGCCGGAGCGCGGTGAGCGCCGTCGTCGTGACGACGAAGAAGGCGAGTCCACCACCACCGCTGACAACGAAGCCGGCGACGACGCCGCTTCCGCCGCCTAAGGAGCCTTCCCATGTCCAAGTTCTTCCGTCGCCGCAAGTTCTGCAAGTTCACGGCTGAAGGTGTGAAGGAGATCGACTACAAGGATCTCAACACCCTGCGCCAGTACCTGACCGAGAACGGCAAGATCGTGCCGAGCCGCGTCACCGGTACCAAGTCGAAGTACCAGCGTCAGCTGGCGACCGCCGTCAAGCGCGCTCGCTTCCTGGCCCTGATTCCGTACACCGACAACCACGACGTCTGATGCCCGGCGGGGCGGCCCCGTGCCGCCCCGCTGTGCCAGCTATTCGGACAGCCACAGTTGCGGGGCGCTGCCTCGCTAACGAATAACTTATCTGGAGCACTACCATGCAGCTGATCCTCCTGCAGAAGGTCACCAACCTCGGCAACCTGGGCGACCTGGTCACCGTCAAGCCGGGCTACGGCCGTAACTTCCTCGTGCCGCAGGGCAAGGCCGTGCCGGCCACCGAGAGCAACAAGGCCGAGTTCGAAGCCAAGCGCGCCGAATACGAAGCCAAGGCACAGGCCATCCACGCCGACGCTGAAGCCCGCAAGGCCAAGCTGGAAGGCGCGAGCGTGACCATCGCCGCCAACGCTTCGACCGAAGGCAAGCTGTACGGCTCGGTCGGCGCCCGCGAAATCGCCGATGCCTTCACCGCTGCCGGCCTGGAGCTGAGCAAGAGCGAAGTCATCCTGGGCGAAGGCGCCTTCCGCAACATCGGTGAATACGACGTCCTGGTGCACCTGCACGCCGACGTGGAAACCACCGTCAAGGTTGTGGTCGAAGCCGAAAAGGCCTGATTCCGGGCCGAAAGGCCGGGTATCACCGCAGAACGGGCGCCCGCAGGGGTGCCCGTTTTGTTTTGGGCGGCCGCCGCCCGCCCTGCCATGTTCCACGCCCCGCGTAGAACATGCCGTGTAGAACCGGGCCACATCGGTATACTCAGGGCGTCACGCCCATGTCATTGTCGGCGATCCCAGTAGGATCAATGACTTGCAGGGCAAGCAGGCCGCCCGCCGGCCCCAGCCCGGAACCCCTATGCGTCTTTCCACGATCAAGCTGTCCGGCTTCAAGTCGTTCGTCGATCCGACCACCCTGCACCTGCCGACCAACATGACCGGCGTGGTGGGCCCCAATGGTTGCGGCAAGTCGAACATCATCGACGCCGTGCGCTGGGTCATGGGTGAGAGTTCGGCCAGCCGTCTGCGTGGCGACTCGCTGACCGACGTGATCTTCTCCGGTTCCAATGCGCGCAAGCCGGTCTCGCAGGCCACCGTCGAGCTGATCTTCGACAACTCCGACCATACGATTTCCGGCGAGTACGCCTCGTTCAACGAAATCTCGGTCAAGCGCACGGTCAGCCGCGATGGCACCAGCAACTATTATCTGAACGGCACCAAGTGCCGCCGCCGCGATATCACCGATCTGTTCCTGGGCACCGGCCTGGGCCCGCGCAGCTACTCGATCATCGAGCAGGGCATGATCAGCCAGATCATCGAGGCGCGCCCGGAAGACCTGCGCGTGTACCTGGAAGAGGCCGCCGGCATTTCCAAGTACAAGGAACGCCGCAAGGAAACTGAAACCCGCATCCGCCATACCCGCGAGAACCTGGACCGGCTGGGCGACCTGCGCGATGAGATCGGCAAGCAGCTGGAGCACCTGAAGCGCCAGGCCAAGCAGGCCGAGCAGTACCAGGCGCTGCAGGAAGAGCGCCGGGTGAAGGACGGGCAGTGGAAGGCGCTGGAATTCCGCGGCCTGGATGGCCGTCTTTCCAAGCTGCGCGAAGGCCTGCTGCAGGAAGAAACGCGTCTGCAGCAGCTGATTGCCGAGCAGCGTGAAGCCGAAGCCCATATCGAGACCTCGCGCGTGCGCCGCGAAGAGGCGGCCGACGCTCTGAACACCGCACAGGCTGCCGTCTATCAGGTGGGCAGCACGCTGGCCCGGGTAGAACAGCAGATCCAGCACCAGCGCGAGCTGTCGCAGCGCCTGCACAAGGCGCGCGACGAAACCCAGCAGGCGCTGGCCGAGCTGGGCCAGCACATCAGCGGCGACGAGGCGCGCCTGGGCGTGCTGCGCGAGGCCGTCGAAGACGCGACCCCGCAGCTGGAAGCGCTGCAGGAAGAGCACGAGATCAAGCAGGAAAGCCTGCGCGAGGCCGAGGACCGCCTGGCCAGCTGGCAGCAGCGCTGGGAACACCACACCTCGCAGAGTTCGGAAGCCTCGCGCGCCGGCGATGTCGAGCGCACCCGCGTGGACTACCTGGACAAGCAGATCCTGGATGCCGACCGCCGCCGTGAGGCGCTGGCGGCCGAGCGCGCCGGCCTGGATGTCGAGGCACTGGAAGAGGCGTTCGAACAGCTGCACCTGCAGCACGACACGCAGAAGACCGCGCTGGACGAGCTGACCGAAGAGGTCGAGCACCGCAAGGAAGGCGTGGCCGTCGTGCAGGAACAGCAGCGCGCGGGCCAGAACGAGCTGGCCGAGCTGCGCAAGCAGGTCAATGGCCTGCGCGGGCGCCTGGCCTCGCTGGAAACCCTGCAGCAGGCCGCACTGGGCCAGGAGCAGGGTGCTGCGGTGGCCTGGCTGCAGTCGCACGGCCTGGATTCGGCTGCGCGTGTCGGCGAGCGTCTGGACGTCGATGCCGGCTGGGAAAATGCCGTTGAAAGTGCGCTGGGCGAACTGATCGAAGGCGTGCTGGTCGACGACCCGTCCCGCCTGGTCGACGCGCTCGGCGAGCTGGGCGAGGGCCGCATTGCCCTGGTCGCCAGCGATGACGCCGCGCTGGATGTGGCGCCGACCTCGTTGGCCGCGCGCGTGCGTGGCCCGGTGGCGATCCGTCGCCTGCTGGCGCACCTGCACGGTGCCCGCGACCTGGCCGAGGCCAAGACGCTGCAGGCCGGTCTGCCTGAAGGCGATTCCATCATCACCCAGCACGGCGAGCGCCTGGGCCGGGGCTGGCTGCGCGTGTCGCGCTCCGGCGCCGCGCAGCAGGGCGCCTTGCTGCGCGAACGTGAGATCAATGAGCTGCGCGAACAGATCGAACAGCTGCAGGACCGCGAGGCCGAGCTGGAAGAGCGCTTGGCCGGCCTGCGCGAGCAGTTGCTGGCCGCCGAGCAGCAGCGCGAGGACGCGCAGCGCACCTTGTACCAGGCCCATCGCGGCGTATCCGAACTGGCCGGCCAGCTGCAGGGCCAGCAGGGCAAGGTAGAGGCCGCGCGTGCCCGCATCGACCGCATCGAAGGTGAGCTGAAGCAGTTGCTGGAGACGTTGGATGCCAACAACGAACAGGCGCGCGAAGCGCGTTCAAGGCTGGAAAACGCGGTCAGCAGCATGGGCGACCTGGAGTCGACCCGGCAGGGGCTGGAAGGCGAGCGCCGCCAGCTGACCGAAGCGCGCGACCTGGCCCGTGATGCTGCACGTGCAGTGCGCGAGCGTTCGCATGCGCTGGCACTGACCCTGGAATCGCAGCGTGCGCAGCTGG
Organism: Stenotrophomonas sp. YAU14A_MKIMI4_1; assembly: GCF_003086855.1. Taxonomy (NCBI): domain Bacteria; kingdom Pseudomonadati; phylum Pseudomonadota; class Gammaproteobacteria; order Lysobacterales; family Lysobacteraceae; genus Stenotrophomonas; species Stenotrophomonas sp. YAU14A_MKIMI4_1. The sequence continues at coordinate 2,710,344 of NZ_CP025998.1, read as the reverse complement.
CGTCGCTGGGGCAGGCGCTGGAGCGCATGAGCACCCAGCGTGGCCAGCTGGATTCGCGCCTGGGCGAACTGCATTCGCAGCTGGACGATGGCGATTCGCCGGTGGAATCGCTGCAGGCCGAGCACCAGCATGCGCTGGAAGAGCGTGTGCGCGCCGATCGCGTGCTGACCGAGGCACGCACCCTGCTGGACGGCATCGATGCCGACCTGCGCACCTATGAACAGACCCGCCACCAGCGTGACGAGCAGGCATTGGCGCAGCGCGAGCGTATCTCCCAGCGCCGGCTGGACCAGCAGGCGCTGGTGCTGAGCGCCGAAACCCTGCAGGCCGCCGTGGAAAAGGCCGGCTTCGTGATGGCTGAAGTGCTGGAGGCGCTGCCGGATGATGCGCGCCTGGACGAGTGGGAACAGGCCGTGCACCAGATCGACGCGCGCATGCGCCGGCTGGAGCCGGTGAACCTGGCCGCCATCCACGAGTACGGCGAGGCCTCGCAGCGCTCGGATTACCTGGATGCGCAGCACACCGACCTGACCACCGCGCTGGAAACCCTGGAAGATGCGATCCGCAAGATCGACCGCGAAACCCGCGGGCGCTTCAAGGACACCTTCGACCGGGTCAACGCCGGCGTGCAGGCGCTGTATCCGCGCCTGTTCGGTGGCGGCCATGCCTACCTGGAACTGACCGGCGAAGACCTGCTCGACACCGGCGTGACCATCATGGCGCGCCCGCCGGGCAAGCGCGTGTCCAGCATTTCGCTGCTGTCCGGCGGCGAAAAGGCGATGACCGCGGTGGCCCTGGTGTTTGCCATCTTCCAGCTCAACCCCGCGCCGTTCTGCCTGCTGGACGAAGTGGACGCGCCACTGGACGAGGCCAACGTCGGTCGCCTGGCCAACATGGTCAAGGAAATGAGCGAGAAGGTGCAGTTCCTGTTCGTCAGCCATAACAAGGCGACGATGGAAGCGGCGCACCAGCTTTCCGGCGTGACCATGCGCGAGCCGGGCGTCAGCCGCCTGGTCAGCGTGGACCTGGAAGAAGCCGCGCGATTGGCGGGCGCGGCCTGACGTGCCATTCTAGTTACCTGAATGAACTAGCCGGAGAACCCATCGAATGTCCGACACGGCACTGTTGCGCATCGGCATCCTGGCCGCCGGCCTGCTGCTGGTGGCTGCGATCTTCCTGTTTGGTCGCCCCAAGAAAAAGCCGCAGGGGCGCCGCGTGGACGGCCCCGAGCCGGTTGCAGGCGAGCGCCGCGAACCGGTACTGGGCGAAGACGGCGTGCCGTTGGCCGAGACCCGCAGCGAACCCGGCCTGGGCGAAGAGGGCCAGCAGGCCGAGCTGGGCCTGGCCGATGCAGACGGCGCGGCCAACGACCTGGGCAAGCGCGCCACCCAGGATTTCGACAAGATCGTTTCGCTGTTCGTGGCCGCCCGCGCGGGCGAACAGCTGCGCGGCGAAGACATCGTGGTGGCGGCGGAAAAGACCGGCCTGGTATTCGGCCACATGAACGTGTTCCACCGGCTGGTGGAAGGCCACCCCGAGCGCGGCCCGATCTTCTCGATGGCCAGCATCATGAAGCCGGGCAGCTTCGACATGGCCAACATCCGCGCCATGGAAACCCCGGCCATCGCCTTCTTCCTGACCCTGCCGGCGCCGCTGACCGCGCTCGATGCCTGGGAAAAGATGCTGCCCACCGTGCAGCGCATGGCCGAACTGCTCGATGGCGTGGTGCTGGATGACAGCCGCAACGCCCTGGGCCGCCAGCGCATCGCCCATATCCGTGACGAACTGCGCGCCTACGACCGCCAGCACCAGGCCCCGCCGCTGACCAAGACCCCGCGCTGGTAACAGCGTTCTTTTCGGTGTGCCGACCAACGGTCGGCACCCACCCGTACCGTCGGGCGGCACCCACCCGGGTAGATCCACGCCACGCGTGGATGGGGCGAACCGAGGTTCGCCCCCACCTTCTACGTTACGCCGGTACGCCGGCCACCTTTGCAAACGCGCGGCGGAATGCCGCCATCTCCGCTTCGGTGCCCACGGTGACCCGCACGCGCTGCGGCCAGATCGGCCAGCTGCGGCCGATCACCACGCCGTTGTCGGCCATGGCCTTGGCAAAGGCACTGCCGTCGCGCTGCACATCCACCACGAAGCAGTTCGCTTCCGACGGCACGCAACTGAAACCTCGCTTGCCCAGCCAGGCGATGGTGGCCTGGCGTACCTGCGCGTTCTGCAGGCGCCGCTGCGGCACCAGCTGTGCGTCGCCCAGGCTGGCCAGCGCGGCGGCCAGGGCGGGTACGGGCAGGGGGTTCTCGCCCAGGCTGGACAGTTCGCGCAGGCGCTCGGGATGGGCGGCGGCCACGCCCAGGCGCAGGCCGGCCATGCCATACAGCTTGGAAAACGTGCGCAGCACGATCAGGTCATCGCGCTGGGCGACCTGGCCGATCAGGCTGGGCAGGTCGCTGTACTGCAGGTAGGCCTCGTCCACCAGCACACGGGTGGACGCCGGCTTGTTGGCCAGCAGCCAGGCCAGTTCGGCCGGCGCACTGATCGATCCGGTCGGGTTGTTCGGGTTGCACACGTAGATCAGGCCCGTGGGCCGCGCGTGGGCTGCTGCCACCATCGCCCGCAGGTCGTGAGCACCGTCCTCGCGCAGTGGCACCTTTGTTACCTGCGCGCCGCGCGCAGCAGCCAGGTCACCCAGCGCCTCGAAGGTGGGGTCGGCCACCACCAGCGCAGACTGCGGCCCGGTCCAAAGCGTGGCGGCGCGGTTCAGGGGTTCGCTGGAACCCGGGTACAGGCGCACATGGTCGGCCGGCACGGCGTTCTGGGTGGCGAAGACATCGCGCACCTGCCCGGCCAGCGCAAACTGATAGCGGCCGCTGCCGGCGATGCTGTCGCGAGCGGCCTGTCGGGCGGCGGACGCAGGGCCGTAGGGGCACTCATTGAAGTTCAACAGCACTGGGACAGCTGCCACGGGCGCCGGTTGCGCTGCAGCAGCGCGGGGCAGACCCGTGCCGGCAACAGCCAGGCCGACGCCGGCCAGGTGCAGGAAATGGCGGCGCGATGTGGGCAGGGTCACGGGCGGGATTCCAAGGGGCGGTTGCCGCACGCTAGCGCTGGTAGGGGCAGGGCGGCAAGCCCACCGCCCGGTAGAGTCGAGCTTGCTCGACTGCCGTCCAGACCCAGTCGAGCAAGCTCGACTCTACACAAAGCAGTCGAGCAAGCTCGACTCTACAAACCATCGGGCAATACGGGGCCTGACGGCCGGGCGCGGTAGAATTCCCGGCCATCCCAGAACCACCGGATTCCGATGAGCCCCAGCCCCGCCGAACGCGCCGAGGATCTCCGCCGGCAGATCGCCCAGGCCAACCGTGCCTATCACGAGCTGGATGCGCCGGAAATTCCCGATGCCGACTACGACCGCCTGGTCCGCGCGCTGGAGGCACTGGAGCGCGAGCATCCCGAGCTGGCCCGCGCCGACAGCCCGACCCAGCAGGTGGGCGCGCGCCCGTCCGGCCGCTTCGCCGAAGTCGCCCACGCGGTCCCGATGCTGTCGCTGTCCAATGCGTTCAGCGATGAGGAAGTGGCGGACTTCGTGCGCCGTATCGACGAGCGCCTGCGCCGTGGCGCGCTGCGCTTTTCCGCCGAACCGAAGATGGACGGCCTGGCGATCAGCCTGCGCTACGAGGACGGCCAGTTCGTGCTGGGCGCGACCCGTGGGGATGGCAGCACCGGCGAGGACGTGACCGCGAACCTGCGGCAGATCGCCGATATTCCCAAGCGCCTGCAGGGCAGTGGTTGGCCCGATGTGCTGGAAGTGCGCGGCGAGGTGTACATGGCCCGCGCCGATTTCGAGGCCTACAACGAACGTGCGCGCCTGCACGGCGGCAAGGTGCTGGCCAACCCGCGCAACGCAGCGGCGGGATCACTGCGCCAGCTCGACGCGAAAATCAGCGCCCAGCGTCGGCTCAGCTTCTTTGCCTACGGCACCGGCGAAGTGCAGGGCGGCGAGCTGCCGGACACCCATTCGGGCACGCTGGCGCAGCTTGGGGCCTGGGGTTTCCCGGTCAGCGACCTGTGCCAGGTGGTGGAAGGCAGCGACGGGCTGCTGGGCTACTACCGCATGATCGGCGAGCGCCGTGACGGCCTGCCTTTCGATATCGACGGGGTGGTCTACAAGCTGGACGACCGCGCCGGCCAGCAGACGATGGGCTTCGTTTCGCGCGCGCCGCGCTGGGCCATCGCACACAAGTTCCCGGCGCAGGAACAGAGCACCACGGTCGAGGCGATCGAGATCCAGATCGGCCGTACCGGTGCGGCAACGCCGGTCGCGCGTCTGGCGCCGGTGGCAGTGGCCGGGGTGATCGTGTCCAACGCCACCCTGCACAACGCCGATCAGATCGCGCGGCTGGACGTGCGCGTTGGCGACAGCGTGATCGTGCGCCGTGCCGGCGATGTCATTCCCGAAGTGGTCAGCGTCATCGTGGACCGTCGCCCGCCGGGCACCACGCCCTGGCAGATGCCCACCCACTGCCCGGTGTGCGGTGCGGAGATCGTGCGCGAAGAAGGTGCAGCGGCATGGCGCTGTTCGGGCGAACTGTCCTGCCCGGCGCAGCGCAAGGAAGCCATTGCGCACTTCGCATCGCGCCGCGCCATGGATATCGACGGCCTGGGCGACAAGTACATTGAAACGCTGGTCGATGCCGGCATCGTGAAAAGCGTGGCGGATCTGTACCGCCTGCGCCGTGACACCCTGCTGCACCTGAAGCTGGTGCTCGATGCCGAAGATCCTTCGGCCCTGGCTGCGGCACTGAAGCTGCACCTGCCCGCCGAGGGCAGTGGCGCGGTGCTCACGGCGGTGCTGAAGCTGGACGCCGCCGATGCGGGCTGGCGCGCGCAGGCGCTGGTGCAGCCGGCCAGCTTCGAATGGAACACGAAGAAGATCGCCACCAAGTGGGCCGACAACCTGATCGCGGCCATCGACGCCAGCCGCGATGCCACGCTGGAACGGCTGCTGTTCGCGCTGGGCATCGAGCACGTGGGCGAAAGCACGGCCAAGGCACTGGCGCAGTGGTTCGGTGATCTGGAACTGATCCGCCACCTGCCGTGGCCGCTGTTCAAGCGCGTGCCAGACATCGGCGGTGAAGTCGCGCGCTCGCTGGGGCATTTCTTCGAGCAGCCCGGCAACCAGCAGGCCATCGACGATCTGCTGCAGGTGGGGCAGGTGCGCATTGCCGACGCCCATCCGCCCAGCGCCAAGCTGCGCGAAGGGCTGGATCTGGCCCAGCTGCTGGTGGAAGCCGAGATTCCCGGCATCACCCGTCTCCGCGCGGAAAAGCTGGTGGCAGTATTGCCATCCGCGCAGGCAGTGCTGGACGCCGAGCACGGCCAGTTCGTCAACGCCGGCCTGCCCGATGACACCGCGCGCGGGCTGGCGCAGTGGCTGGACAGCGACGGCCATGGCGCAATGCTGCTGGCCGCCGAGCGCGCCATGCAGCACATCCTGGCGCACGCACCGGCCCTGGCCGACGTGGTGGCCGGGCCGCTGGACGGGCAGACCGTGGTGCTGACCGGCACCCTGGCCCAGCTCACCCGCGATGTGGCCAAGGAACGCCTGGAAGCGCTGGGCGCCAAGGTGTCGGGCAGCGTCTCGAAGAAGACCAGCTTCCTGGTGGCAGGCACCGAAGCCGGTTCCAAGCTGGACAAGGCGCAGTCGCTGGGCGTGCCGGTGTGGGACGAGGAACGCCTGCTGGCCTATCTGGCCGAACACGAGTGATGAACCCGCCGGGCGCCCCGAGCGCCCGGCCTGAAGCAAGAGAGGACTACCGATGCAGATCGCCCCGCTGGATTTCCGCCTGGCCACCCGTGCCGATGAAGAGGCATTGATTGCCTTGATGCGCGACTTCTACGCCGAAGACAAGATCGAATTCGATGATGCCCGCGTTCGCCGCGGGGTCGATGCGCTGCTGGCCGACCCACGCAATGGCGAGGTACTGCTGTGGCTGGACGAAGCCGGCGAGGTGGTCGGCCATGCCGTGCTGGCGATGGGCTTCAGCCTGGAGCAGGGCGGCCATTTCGTGCTGCTGGACGAGCTCTACCTGAGCCATCGCGCACGTGGCCGTGGCCGCGGCAAGCAGGCGCTGGCCATCTGCGAACAGCGTGCACGCGGCCGCGGCGTCACCCGTCTGCGGCTGGAAGTGAACCACCACAACGAACTGGCACGCCGCCTGTACCTGGCCAGCGGCTACATCGATGACACCCGCAGCCTGCTGACCCTGCCGCTGGACCATCCGCGCGCCGAGGGCATCCTGTGAATCCGCAGCTGATGCGCACGCTGCAGCAGCGCGCGGCGTTGAATGCGCTGCTGCGCCGTTTCTTCGCCGAACGCGATGTGATGGAAGTGGAAACGCCGATCCTGTCGGTGGCCGGTAACACCGAGCCGAACATCGACAGCTTCCATACCGATTTCAGTGGCCACGTCGATGCAGGTGGCCGCCGCCGCTGGCTGCGCACCTCGCCCGAGTTTCCGCTGAAGCGTCTGCTGGCGGCCGGCGTGGGCGACTGCTACGAGCTGGGCCGGGTGTTCCGTAACGGCGAAGCGGGCGGCCGCCACAACCCCGAATTCACCATGCTGGAATGGTATCGGGTCGGCTGGGACCACCACCGCTTGATGCACGAAACCGCCGAGCTGGTACGCCAGGCGCTGGCCTTGGTGGGGCGCACCGCCAGCCTGCGCGTGCTCAGCTATCGCGAGCTGTTCCAGCAGCATGCCGGGGTGGATCCCTTCGCTGCCGACGAGACAGCACTGCGCGCGGCGCTGGGCGAGGTACACATCGACCCGGTCGGGCTGACCCGCGATGACTGGCTGGACCTGCTGATGACCCATCGCATCCAGCCGCACTTCGATGACGCGGTGATGACGGTGGTGCATGACTGGCCCGCCAGCCAGGCGGCGCTGGCCCGCATCCGTGCCGGCAGCCCGCCGCTGGCCGAACGCTTCGAGCTGTACCTGGGCACGGTGGAACTGGCCAACGGCTACCACGAACTGAACGATGCCCATGAACAGCGCGCGCGCTTCAACAACGATCTGCAGCGCCGCCACGCGCGTGGGCAGGTGCAGCCGGCACTGGATGAAGCGCTGCTGGACGCACTGCCGGGCCTGCCCGACTGCGCGGGCGTGGCGGTGGGCGTGGACCGCCTGCTGATGGCGATGAACGGCACGCCGCGCATCGCCGATGTGCTGGCCTTCGACTTCGCCCATGCATGAGCGTGGCGTGCGCGCGCTCTTCGCGCCGCCGCTGCAGGGCCTGAACGGATCGAGCACATTCCACGCTTGATTCAGCAACGGCGATGATGCTCTTATCACGCCTGATGCCAGACACTGGCAGCGTGGTTATCGACTCGGTTGGGGAAAGCTTTGGTCAAGTGGTTGGCGGTCGTGGCGGCACCGGTGTACTCCATGGCGATATGGGGCGCGGTCATGCCGTTGCCGGCGTCGGCGCAGACCGGTTATGACGGCCAGGTCATCACCTGTGAATCGCGCGACATGGGCTGGGTGCACTGCGACCTGGACGTCAGCAATGGCGTCGACCTGGTACGGCAGTTGTCCAGCAACAGCTGCATCCGCGGCAGCGAATGGGGCACCGACCGCAGCGGCGTGTGGGTCACCTTGGGCTGCCGCGCCGAGTTCCGCGCACGCCCGGCCGCCGGTGCTGCGGCCACGACGGCCAGCCCCGAGACCGGCAAGCGCCTGGTGCGCCGCGTGGTGCGCTGCGAATCCAGCGGACGGCCGCAGAGCTGCCCCGTGCGGCTGGACGGCGCGCCAGTGCGGCTGCTGCGCCAGTTGTCGGTGCTGCCGTGCCGGGAAGGGCAGGGCTGGGGCTACAAGCGCAATGAAATCTGGACCAGCCGTGGCTGCCAGGGCGATTTCGAGGTGGCCGACGAACAGGGCCGCTTCGTCGATATGCCGCGCCGGCTGACCTGCGAATCCAAATCCAAGCGGCGTCGCTTCTGCGGGGCCAGCATCAACGCCGGCGCCGTGGTGTCGCGGCAGATTTCCGGAACCGCCTGCGTGGAAGGGCAAACCTGGGGCTGGAACCGCAACGGGATCTGGGTGGACGGCGGCTGCCGGGCCGAATTCTCGGTGAATTGACCGCCCGGCAGGGCCACGGGGCAGGGGCTGGCCCTACAATGGGCGCATGAACACTGCCACCGATCTCGATTACGCCCGTTACGACCATATCCGTCCGATCCTGTGGACCGGCGACGCGCTGCAGCTGCTGGACCAGCGCAAGCTGCCGTTCGTGGTGGAACACGTAGCCTGCCATGACAGCGACGAAGTCGCCGCCGCCATCCATGCGCTGACCGTACGTGGCGCGCCGGCCATCGGCATCGCCGCGGCCTGGGGCGTGGTGCTGGCCGCGCGCGATGTGCAGGCCGCCGACGGCGCGCATGCGCTGCAGCAGCTGGAACCGGCGCTGCAGCGCCTGAATGCCTCGCGCCCGACCGCAGTGAACCTGGCTTGGGCGCTGGCGCGCATGCGCCGCGCGCTGTCCGCCGCCGGCGCCGACTGGAAGGCCGTGCTGGAAGCCGAGGCGCAGGCCATTGCCGAAGAAGACCTGGCCGCCAACCGCCACATGGGCGCACTGGGCGCGGGTCTGATCGAGGCCGGCAGCGGCGTGCTGACCCACTGCAACACCGGTTCGCTGGCTACGGCCGGTTTCGGCACCGCCCTGGGCGTGATCCGCGCCGGCATGGCCCAGCAGCGCATCGCCCGGGTGTTTGCCGGCGAAACCCGGCCGTGGCTGCAGGGCGCCCGCCTGACCGTGTGGGAACTGCAGCAGGATGGCATCGACGCCACCCTGATCGCCGATTCGGCCGCCTCGCACCTGATGAAGACCGGTGCGGTGCAGTGGGTGATCGTCGGCGCCGACCGCATCTGCGCCAACGGCGATACCGCCAACAAGATCGGCACCTACCAGCTGGCCATCGCCGCCCGCCACCACGGGGTGAAGTTCATGGTGGTGGCACCCTCGTCCACGGTGGACATGGATACCGTGGACGGCAGCCAGATCGAGATCGAGCAGCGCGACCCGGGCGAGCTGTACGGCGTGGGCGGTACCCGCACCGTGGCCGAGGGCATCGCCGCCTGGAACCCGGTGTTCGACGTGACCCCGGGCGAGCTGATCGACGCCATCGTGACCGAGCGCGGGGTCATCCTGAACCCGACCGTGGAAAACATGCGGGCTGCTTTCGGCGGCTGACGGACAGGCGGGGTCAGAGCCCTTTCCTGCGGAAAGGGATCTGACCCCGGCCCCGACCAGGCTGGCCGGGCCGGTAGATCCACGCCATGCGTGGATGGTTCGCCGTTCCGTCGCCCGGCTACCCCTAAGTTCCTGATTTGTGCCGGTAAAACCCCCGTAAACACGGGCGGAAAACGGCCCGTTGTGGTAGTATCGGCAGGTTGAATCGAGGTTCCGGCACGACCCCTCCTGCAGTGGGCTGCGCCGGACTGGACCGCTACCAGACAACGGAACCCGAATGGCAGAAACCGCCAAGGAAATCATCCAGGTCAACCTGGAAGACGAGATGCGCAAGAGCTACCTCGATTACGCCATGAGCGTGATTGTGGGGCGTGCGCTGCCCGATGCGCGCGATGGCCTCAAGCCCGTGCATCGCCGTGTGCTGTTCGCGATGAACGAACTGAACGCGCACAGCAACAAGCCTTACTTCAAGTCGGCGCGTATCGTCGGTGACGTGATCGGTAAGTACCACCCGCACGGCGATCAGTCGGTCTACGACACGCTGGTGCGCCTGGCACAGCCGTTCTCGCTGCGCTACATGCTGGTCGATGGCCAGGGTAACTTCGGTTCGATCGACGGCGACTCCGCCGCGGCGATGCGTTACACCGAAGCCCGCATGTCCCGCCTCGCCCACGAGCTGATGGCGGACATCGACAAGGAAACCGTCGATTTCCAGCCCAACTACGACGAAAAGGAACTGGAGCCGACGGTCATGCCGACCCGGTTCCCGAACCTGCTGGTCAATGGTTCGGCCGGTATCGCGGTGGGCATGGCCACCAACATCCCGCCGCACAACCTGAGCGAATCGATCAACGCCTGCATCGCGCTGATCGACAACCCGGAAATCGATGTCGACGGCCTGATGGAGTACATCCCGGGCCCGGATTTCCCGACCGCAGGCATCATCAACGGCACCGCCGGCATCGTCGCCGGCTACCGCACCGGCCGTGGCCGCGTGCGCATCCGTGCCAAGGCCGATATCGAAGTGGCCGACAACGGCCGCGAATCGATCATCGTCACTGAAATTCCTTACCAGGTGAACAAGGCGCGTCTGATCGAAAAGATCGCCGAGCTGGTCAAGGAAAAGAAGATCGAAGGCATCAGCGAGCTGCGCGATGAGTCCGACAAGGACGGCATGCGCATCTACATCGAGATCAAGCGCGGTGAATCTGCCGAGGTTGTGCTGAACAACCTGTATCAGCAGACGCAGATGGAATCGGTGTTCGGCATCAACATGGTGGCGCTGGTCGATGGCCGCCCGCAGTTGATGAACCTCAAGCAGATGCTGGAGGCCTTCGTCCGCCACCGTCGCGAAGTGGTCACCCGCCGCACCGTGTTCGAGCTGCGCAAGGCGCGCGCCCGTGCCCACGTGCTGGAAGGCCTGACCGTTGCGCTGGCCAACATCGACGAGATGATCGAACTGATCAAGACCTCGCCGAACCCCAACGAAGCGCGCGAACGCATGCTCGCCCGCCTGTGGGAGCCGGGCCTGGTCGGTTCGATGCTGGGTGCCGCCGGCGCTGAAGCCTCGCGCCCGGAAGACCTGCCCAAGGGCGTGGGCCTGATCGAGGGCGGCTACCAGCTGACCGAGATCCAGGCCACGCAGATCCTGGAAATGCGCCTGCACCGCCTGACCGGGCTGGAGCAGGACCGCCTGACCGAGGAATACAAGCAGCTGCTGGAAGTGATCGCCGGGCTGATCCACATCCTGGAAGATCCCGACCGCCTGCTGCAGGTGATCCGCGAAGAGCTGATCAACGTGAAGGCCGAGTTCGGCGACGAGCGTCGTACCGAAATCCGCCACAGCGAAGAAGACCTGGACATCCTGGACCTGATCGCGCCGGAAGACGTGGTGGTGACCGTGTCCCACGCCGGTTACGTGAAGCGCCAGCCGGTCAGCGTCTACCGCGCGCAGCGCCGCGGTGGCCGTGGCCGCAGTGCGGCGGCGACCAAGGAAGAGGATTTCATCGAACAGCTGTGGCTGGTCAACACGCACGATACGCTGCTGACCTTCACCAGCTCGGGCAAGGTGTTCTGGCTGCCGGTCTACCAGCTGCCCGAAGCCGGTTCCAACGCCCGCGGCCGTCCGATCATCAACTGGATTCCGCTGGAACCGGGTGAACGCGTGCAGGCCGTGCTTCCGGTGCGTGAGTACGCCGATGGCCAGTTCGTGTTCTTCGCCACGAAGAACGGCACGGTCAAGAAGACCCCGCTGAGCGAGTTCGCCTTCCGTCTGGCCCGCGGCAAGATCGCCATCAACCTGGACGAAGGCGATGCCCTGGTTGGCGTCGGCCTGACCGATGGCGAGCGTGACATCCTGCTGTTCGCCTCCAACGGCAAGACCGTGCGCTTCGGTGAAGACAAGGTCCGTTCGATGGGCCGTACCGCTACCGGCGTGCGCGGCATCAAGATGCCGGCCGGCGAGGAAGTGGTCAGCCTGATCGTGGCCGAAAGTGCCGGTGGCATCGAGGACGAGAACGAGGACGACAACGGTGTCGAGGAAACCGCCGCCAACGGCGATGCGGTGATCGACGGCGCCGACGACGCCAGCGTGCAGTACATCCTGACCGCCACCGAAAACGGCTACGGCAAGCGCACCCCGCTGCCGGACTACCCGCGCAAGGGCCGCGGCACGCAGGGCGTGATCGGCATCCAGACCACCGAGCGCAACGGCAAGCTGGTCGCCGCGGTGCTGATGGGGTCGGGCGACGAAGTCCTGCTGATCTCCGACGGCGGCACCCTGGTGCGTACGCGCGGCTCGGAAATCAGCCGCGTGGGCCGCAACACCCAGGGCGTGACCCTCATCCGCCTGTCCAAGGATGAGAAGCTGCAGGCCGTGGAGCGCATGGACGCCTCGATCGACGAGGACGAGGACGAGGTGGCTGCTGCCGCCCCGGCCGAAGCCCCCGCACCGAGCGAGGACGCGCCGCAGGCGTAAGCACGCGTCGCGACGTCACCTCAACAACGCCGGCCTCGTGCCGGCGTTGTTGTATCCGGCGCTCACCGCACGCGCACTTCACAGCGACGGTGGGATAACAGGCCATGCTGCCCCCGGAGATCGACGATGTCCGCCACGCCGCAGTCCGCCGCACCCGCTGTGTCCCGCCACCCGTTGGTAACCGTGCTGGCCCTGCTGCTGGTCGTGCTGGGGCTGGTCATCGGTGGCCTGGGCGCGTGGCTGGGTAGCCTGGGCGGCTCCTGGTACTACGCCATCGCCGGTGTCGGCCTGCTGGCCAGCGGCATCCTGCTGTGGGGCAATCGGCGCAGCGGCGCACTCGTCTACGCGGCGCTGTTCGTCGGCACCCTGCTGTGGACCTGGTGGGAATCAGGCAGCGACTACTGGCGCTGGGTGCCGCGGCTGGGCATGGTGACCGCGCTGGGCATCGTGCTGGCGTTCGTGGCACCCACCCTGCGCGCGCCGGTGCCCAAGCGGCTGTCGCGCAGCGTTGGATGTGTGCTGATCCTGGTCTTCGTGGCCGCCTTCGCGCTGGCCTTTGCGCCACACGGCGAAGTGGATGGTCGCCAGCCATACCCCGAGGCCGCGGTCAGTGCCGGCCTGGACCCCACGCGCGACACCACCGGGCTGCAGCCGTCCGACCAACCTGCCGAAGAGGACTGGGCGGCATGGGGCCGCAGCAACGCGGCCACGCGTTTTTCGCCGCTGCAGCAGATCACCCCGAAGAATGTGGACACGCTGCAGCTGGCCTGGCAGTTCCGCACCGGTGATGTGCCGCGAAAGCGCTGGGGTGCCGAGACCACGCCGCTGAAGATCGGCAACCGGCTGTACCTGTGCAGTGCGCGCAACCAGTTGATCGCGCTGGACGCGGCCAGCGGCAATGAAGTCTGGCGCTTCGATCCCAAGGTGCGCGATGCCTCCATTCCCTATACCGCCGCCTGCCGAGGCGTGGCCTATTACGAGCAGCCCAGTGCGCCCACGGTGGCCGATGCCGTGCTGGCCGATGTGGCCGCAGATCTGGCTCTGCCGGCGCCGCCGCCCACCCCGATGCACCGCGCAGCCGCAGACGGCAGCCGGCCGTTCTGCAGTGCCCGCATCATCGAAGGCACGCTGGATGGCCGCCTGATCGCCGTGGATGCAGACAGCGGGCGACCCTGCGCCGCCTTCGGCAACAACGGTCAGGTGGACATCACCCTGGGCATGGGCGAGGTGCCGCCGGGCTATGTGTCCATCACCTCGCCGCCGGCCATCGTGCGGGGGCTGATCATCACCGGCCACCAGGTGCTGGATGGCCAGCGCCGCGATGCGCCGTCCGGGGTCATCCAGGCCTACGACGCGATGACCGGCAAGCTGCGCTGGGCCTGGGACATGGACCAGCCCGAGCGCAGCGGCCTGCCGCCGCGCGACCAGACCTACACCCGTGGCACCCCCAACATGTGGACCACGGCCACCGGCGATGAGCAGCTGGGCCTGGTCTACCTGCCGATGGGCAATTCGGCCGGTGACTACTGGAGCGGCTCGCGCACCGAGAACCAGAACCGCTACGCCACCTCGCTGGTGGCCCTGGACGTGACCACCGGCAAGCCCGCCTGGCATTTCCAGGCCGTGCGCAAGGATGTCTGGGATTACGACCTGGGATCGCAGGCCAGCCTGATCGATTACCCGACCGCGGCCGGCAAGGTGCCGGCCATCCTGCTGCCCACCAAGCAGGGCGACCTGTACATCCTGGACCGGCGCAACGGCCAGCTGCTGACGCCCGCCGAAGAGCGCCCGGTGCCGCAGGGCGGGGTGGAGCCCGAACAGCGCTCGCCCACCCAGCTGTTCTCGCTGTACCACACGCTGCGCCGCGACCATGACCTGACCGAGCGTGACATGTGGGGGCTGACCCCCATCGACCAGCTGGTGTGCCGCATCCAGTTCCGCAAGGCGCACTACGAAGGGTTCTACACGCCGCCCACCAGCGACCGCCACTCCATCGAGTACCCCGGCTACAACGGTGGCTCGGATTGGGGCAGCGTGGCCATCGATACGCGGCGCGGCATCATCGTGGCCAACTACAACGACATGCCCAACTACAACCGGTTGGTGCCGCGTGCCGAAGCCGACCGCAAGGGCTGGCTGCCGCGCGAACAGATCCGTGCCGACAACAAGGGTGGTGCCGAAGGTGCGGGCGACCCGCAGGTAGGCACGCCGTACGCCATCGACGTCAATGCCGGTTGGCGCCTGCCGTTCACTGGCCTGCTGTGCAAACAGCCCCCTTATGGCGGCATCCGCGCCATCGACCTGCGCAGCGGCAAGCTGCTGTGGGACCGCCCGTTCGGTAGTGCGCGCGGCAACGGCCCGTTCGGCATCCGTTCCGGCCTGCCGATCGAGATCGGCACGCCCAACAATGGTGGCGCGGTGGTGACCGCCAGCGGACTGATCTTCATCGCCGCCGCCACCGATGATCTGCTGCGCGCCATCGACCTGAAGACCGGCAAGGAACTCTGGCACGCCAAGCTGCCGGCCGGCGGTCAGGCCAATCCGATGGTGTACGCGCAGGGCGGGCGCCAGTATGTCGTGATCGTCGCGGCCGGGCACCACTTCATGGAAACCCCGAAGGGCGATTACGTGATGGCGTACGCGTTGCCGGAATGACCGGGTAGCGTCGACCGTTGGTCGACTGCTTTCCACGATCACCCGACACCCGCACTGCCCGGTAGAGTCGGCCGTTGGTCGACTGCTTTTCGCGACCACCTGACCCCCGCGCTTCGCGGTAGAGTCGACCGTTGGTCGACTGCTTTTCGCGACCACCCGACACCGCGCGCTGCGCGGTAGAGTCGACCGTTGGTCGACTGCTTTTCGCGATCACCTGACACCCGCGCTGCGCGCGATAGTCGACCAACGGTCGACTCTACCCACGCATGGCCACGGCACTCCCTGATCGATGAGACGGCACCTCTCCGATGCCGAAGATTGCAAACAACGGGCACGCTGGTTGACATGCCCAGTCCCCAACTCCTCGTCGGCCGCCGCTCCGTCATCGGCAATGTGTACGCCCTCACGATGATCTGCAGGGATCGCCGTCCCATCTTCGAAGATCCCGACCACGCCCACATCGCAATGCAGGTACTGGACGCATTGGACCATCAAGGCCTGACCACCTCGTTCGCATGGGTGATCATGCCCGACCACCTGCACTGGCTTGTGCAGCAGGAAAGTCACTCGGTTACTGCGTGCAGCGGTTCAAGGGACGCAGCAGTTTCCTGATCAACAGGCTGCTGAAGCGTGAGGGAGCCTTGTGGCACCCTGGCTACTACGACCATGCGATCCGCAGCGAGGCGTCACTGCGAAAACAGGCGCGCTACATCCTGGGCAATCCCGTGCGGGCGGGATTGGCAACCCGGCTGGGCGAATATCCGTATGGATGGTGCCGCTGGATGACAACGAGGCGGGGTAGAGTTGACCGTTGGTCGACTATCGCGCGCAGAGCGCGGGTGTCAGGTAATCTCGAAAATCCAGTCGACCAACGGTCGACTCTACCGCGCAGCGTGTGGGTCAGGTGATCGCGAGAAGCAGTCGACCGTCGTTGCGGATGGCGATCGGCTAGGATGGCCGCACGCCTCGTCTGCGAAGGAATCGCAATGTCCGTGCGCTGTCTTTCTGTCCGGCCAGTGGTGTCGGCACTGTTGATGTTCCTGTACATGGGGCCTGCGCCCGCTGCGCAGCAGGCAGAGCCTCGCAGGCTGCCCAGCGGCGCCGAGCTGCTGGCTGGAGATGCGCGCCATCTGAGTCCGGCGTATGCCCCCTGCATGGCCAGCGCCGATGCGCTTGACGCCCGCCGGCGCTGCGTCGACACCGAGTTCAAGGTGCATGACGATGCGCTCAACGCGGCCTACCTTGCCGCGCGATCGGCGATGTCCAGCAAAGACCAAGGCGTGCTGCGCGCTCTGCAGCGGCAGTGGCTGGCCCAACGTGACAGCCGGTGCCCGGACACAGGCGTTGCCGCCACCCAGCTGGATGCGCAGCAATGCCGCACACACATGACGCTGCTGCGCGCGCGTCAGTTGCAGGGCAGCGGGGCGGTGGCACTGGTTGCCGAGGCTAAGGCAAGCCTGCTCACGCAAGCGCAGGACGCTCCCTTTACCGCCGATGCCGCGCCCGATGAGCACGGCAGGATCACCCTGCAGCCCGGCCAGGGCGTGATGTCACCCGCGTTGCAGGTCGCGTTCAGGGTGGCCGATTGCAGTGGTACGGACAGCGTGACCACCTGCCAGGTACAGGCCATGGACGTGACCCGCGACGGTCGCGCAGTGGCCGTGACCGGCGTGCAGCCGCGGCTGACCCGTGCCGCTGTCGATGCGCGTGCCGCGTCGGCCATACTGTTGACCGTCGCGGATCTCAATGGAGACGGCACGCCGGATCTGCAGGTCTGGCAGGACAACAATGGTGTCTACAACGTCCCCGTCTACGCGTTCTACCTGTTCGATACCCATGGCAATCGCTATGTGCGTGCCAGAGCACTGGAAGCGGCCATTGCTGGGCGGGACATCGACCAGATCGACAATGGCAGGTTTGTTCTGCGCGCCCAGGTCAGCCCATGCGTGCTCGAGGACGAGGTAATCCAGTTGCGCGGAAGCCAGACGCGCACGTTGCTGGAACGCCGCTACGACACCTGCAAGGGCGAGGCGCCCACAGAACGAGATCTGTTGAACCCGGAACTGCCCTGACAAATCAGCACCCGCGCGCTGGCTGCAGAGCAGTCACAGCGCTGGGGTTGCAGCAGCGACGGACCGGCGGGGTCCGTCGCCGGCGCGGGTTACAGCGTCACCACCACCTTGCCGATCTGCTCATTTGATTCAAGGTAACGGTGTGCGTCCTGGATCTGTTCGAACGGGAACACTCTGGCGATCTTTGGCACCAGCGTGCCCTTGTCCAGACCCTCTACGATGAACGCCTTGGCGCGTTCCAGCGCAGCGTCGTCCGCAACGATTTCCGAGTAGAGATAGCCCTTCAGCGTCAGCGACTTGCCCAGCACGTTGAACAACGGGAATGGGGTGGGATCGCTGCTGAGTGCACCGTACTCCAGCAGGATGCCGCCGCGGGCCATCGCCTCGGTCAGCGGCACGAACTGTGGACCGCCGATGGGGTCGAACACCACGCGCGCGCCCGCGCCGTCGGTAATACGCGCCACTTCTGCTGCCAGGTCCTGCGCCTCGGTGGCGATGACATGGGCGGTGCCGGCGTCCAGCAGGGCCTGGCGCTTGCCCGCCCCGCGGGTGACGGCGATCGGCGTTGCGCCCACCGCATTGGCGATCTGGATCGCGGCCAGGCCGACGCTGCTGCTGGCGGCGGTGATGATGACGAAATCGCCGGCGGCCAGGTGCGCCTGCTCCAGCAATGCGCCCCAGGCGGTGACGTACTGCATCCAGACCGCGGAAGCCGCTTCGAAGCCCAGCGCAGGCGGATGCTTGACGACCAGCCGTGCCGGCACGTTGGCCAGCTCGCCGTACGTGCCCCAGCGAGCGATATCCAGCGGCGGCACCACGCTGACCGCATCGCCGGCGCTGAACCCGCTTACCGCGCTCCCCGCCGCTTCGACAACGCCAGCTGCTTCGTAGCCCAGTCGACTGGGAAACTGCGCTTCCTGCAGATAGGCCCCGTTGCGGAACATCACCTCGGCGCGGTTCAGGCCGATGGCCTTCACTCGGATCTGGATCTCGTCGGCGGCGGGGGCGGGAACTTCGATATCGTCGATGCGCAGCACCTCGGCGGTGCCATAGTTGTGAATGCGGACAATCCTGCTCATTGGGGGCTCCAGAAATGGGGGAGGGCGCGCGAGCGCCTGGGAAGGCTGCCCACTGTGCGCGTGGTCGCGACGGCAGAGAAGGGGTAATCTGGGGTTTCATTGAAAAACAATTGTTTGCAATGGACCTTATTGCGCCTCTTCGAACCTTTGCCAAGGTGGCCGAGGCCGGCTCATTCGCCGCAGCGGCCGAAGCGTTGGACCTTTCACCCCAGCTGGTAGGCAAGCACATCCAGGCGCTGGAACAGCATCTGGGCGTTCGCCTGCTCAATCGCACCACACGCAAGCAGAGCCTGACCGACTTTGGCCAGGCCTATCTGACGCGTGCCCGGGTCATCCTGGAGGAGGTGGAGGGCGCCGAGCAGTTGGCCGAGGTGGCGCGCGGACGGCCGATGGGACGCCTGCGCATCAGTGCGCCGGTCACCTTTGGCGTGCACGCGCTCGGTCCAGCAGTGGTGGCCTACATGCAGCAGTACCCGGACGTGCAGGTGGACCTGAACCTGTCCAACAGCCTGGTGGACATCGTCGACGAGGGCTATGACCTGGTGTTCCGTACCGGTGACCTGGTCGACAGCGGGTTGGTGGCGCGCAGACTGGGGCCGTATCCGCTGGTGCTGTGTGCAGCACCCGGTTACCTTGCCTCGCGCCCCGCCATTGTCCATCCGAGCGATCTGAGCCGGCATGAGTGTCTGGGCTTTGCCCATTCGGTCATACGCACGCGCTGGAGCTTCCGTGGCGCTGACGACAACGTGCTGACCGTAGCAGTGTCCAGCCGCCTGCTGGTCAATCAGGCAGAGCCGCTGTTGACCGCCGCGCTGGGCGGTCTGGGGCTGGTCCTGCAGCCCTATGAAATGCTGGCCCCGGCGTTGGCGCGCGGTGCACTGGTGGAGGTGCTGCCCGATTACGTACCGGTGTCGCCGTGGGTGAGCCTGGTGTACCCGCGTGATCGACAGTTGACCCCCAAGCTGCGCAGTTTCCTGGATTTCTGTCTGGCGCGCTTCAGTCCGCAGAGCATGGCACGACCGGGCGGCGCGATAGGCTAGGATGCGCTGACGCTCCGTTCGCGAAGGAATCGCCATGTCTGCGTGCCGTCGTTCCGCCCGCCTGCTGCAGCGGGTGCTGTGGGCTCCACTGCTTCTGGCGCTGGTCGCCGCCAACGCGACCCCACCTGCGCCTGATGCCCGCACAGCCGCCGATGACTGGCTGGCCGCGTTCAATGCCGGCAGCCTGCAGCAGCTGCAGGCCTTTGCCGAGCGCTATGCCAAGACCGAAGGCGGCACCCCGCAGGACTATCTGGAATTCCGCGACTCCACCGGGCCGCTGAAGCTGCTGGAGGTACGGCAGAGCACGCCAATGCAGACCACCCTGCTGGTGCTGGGCGAGCGCAGCGAGCGCGCGCTGCTGGTGCACGCGCAGATGGATCCGGCCCATCCGGCGCAGCTGAAACAGTTCCACCTGGAAGGTACGCCGACGCCGAAGCAATACCAGCCGGCCCGCGTTCCGCTGCCGCAGTTGATGTCCGATGCGCGCACGAAGCTGGATGCGTTGGCGGCCCGCGATGCCCTGTCCGGCAGCGTACTGGTCGCGCAGAACGGGCGCGTGCTGCTGGAATGGACGGGCGGGCTGGCCGACCGTGTCGCGAAGACGCCGGTGGCGGCGCATACCCGCTTCCGGCTGGCTTCATCCAACAAGATGTTCACCGCGGTTGCCATCCTCCAACTGGTGCAGGCCGGCAAGCTTGGTCTGGACGATACGATCGGCAAACACCTGCCGGACTACCCGAACACGACCGTCGCCGAAGCGGTGACCGTGCGGCAGCTGCTGAACCACACCAGCGGCCTGGGCGACTTCTTCGCGGATGATTTCGAACAGTACTCCGCATCATTGAAGACGCTGGACGACTACGTGCAGCGCTTCGCCAAGGATGCGCCGCAGTTCACGCCCGGCAGCCAGGACAGCTACTCGAACTACGGCTTCATCGTGCTCGGGCGCCTGATCGAGGCGGTGTCCGGCCAGTCGTACTACGATTATGTGGATGCGCGCATCCTGCGACCGGCAGGCATGACCGGCACCGGCTTCGAGCCGGAAGCGGTGGACGTTCCACAGCGTGCGGTCGCCTACACTCGGGTGGATGGGCAATGGGCGCGCGAAACGAAGACGCTGCCCTGGCGTGGCATGTCCGCCGGCGGCGGCTACAGCACCGCCGGCGACATGCTGAAGTTCTGCGAAGCGCTGCGCAGCGGCGCACTGGTCGCGCCAGAGCTGCTGCAGCAGGCCACGCGCGCACAGAACCACAAAGGGTGGTATGGCTACGGCTTCGTGGTACAGGGGCAGGGCCGCCAGCGCCAGTACGGGCACGAGGGCGGCGCACCCGGGTCGAACAGTGCCATCGTGGTGCTGCCCGAGCAGGGTTACGTGGTGATCGGGCTGGCCAACGTCGATCCGGACGCGGTGGGCAATGTGGTCAACTACATCGCCCGGCGCCTGCCGCTTTGATCAACGCTTGCCGGGAACCGGCGCATCGGCGGCAATCAGTTTTTCCTGCTTCAGCTCGGCCCAGAAATCGGCGGGAATGGCGATGGCCATCGAGGCCACGTTCGCCTGCACCTGCTCGGCGCTGCGCGCACCGGGAATGATCGAGGAAACCACCTCGGGCGCATCGGCAAACTGCAGGGCGGCAGTGCGCAGGTCGATGCCGTGGCGTTCGCAGATGGCGGCGATGCGTGCACGTTTGGCCGGTGCCCACTCGGGAATCGGACTGCCGTACAGGTAGCGCTCGCGGCCGGTCAGATAGCCGGCCAGCAGGGGTGAGCCGACCATCACCGACACGCCTTTCTCGGCCAGCTTCGGGAAGGTGTCGTGCAGGGTGGCTTCGTGGTCCAGCAGCGAGTACTGGCAGGCCAGCAGCATGATGTCCGGATCGGCTTCTGCCACCGCGCGCAACGCGGGCTGGGGGCGATTCACGCCGAAGCCCCAGGCCTTGATCAGCCCTTCCTCGCGCATGCGCGTCAGCTCCGGCATGGCGCCCTTCAGGGCCTCGGCGAAGCGTTGTTCCCAGGGCATGCCCAGGTCGGTGTTCTCAGGCGAAAGATCATGGATCAGTACGATATCCAGCTGCGCCACGCCCAGCCGGTTCAGGCTGTCTTCCACCGAGCGCCGGGTGCCGGCCGCGGAGTAATCATAGGCGTAGCGGAACGGGGCCGGGTCGTGCCAGTTGGTCTTCTTCAACGGTCCGGCGGTGCCGGTCAGCAGGCGCCCGGTCTTGCTGGACAGCGTGTACTGGTCCAGCGCGTGGGTGTGCAGTTCGCGGCCCATGCGCCGTTCGCTCAGGCCCAGCCCGTACCACGGCGATGTATCAAACGTGCGGATGCCGGCCGCCCACGCGGCGGCCATGGTGGCTTGTGCGGCCGCATCGGTGGTGGGCGCCAGGCTGCCGCCCAGCGGCGCCCCGCCCAGTCCCAGGCGGGTCTGCGGGCGATAGCGACCACCTGCCTGCGGCGGGTTGCGGGCCAATGTGGCCCCAGGGCGCGGGGTGCCGCGGGTCGGCAGTACGCTGCCCGGCGCAGGCGATTGCGCGAACAGCGGTGCGGTGGCCGAAAGAGCGGCCGCAGCGGCGGCCAGGGAAAGGAAGCGGCGTCGTGAGGTCACGTCAGTCTCCTGTGCGGAAGGCGGGCGGGTGTCTCGCAGAGCCGTTTCACTGTACCGCGCAGGTGTGTCGGGCGCGTTCACGCGCGGCGCCCGCTCGCACGCTCAGCGCAGCGGCACCCGCACCATCCTGTTCATCAGGTGTTCCACCACGCCGGCCGGATCGGCGCTGCGGCCCACGTGCGTGCTGGACATCTGCACGATGGAGCTGCGCTTGGCGGTGAGGAAATGGAAACGCGCGCGCGCGGGCAACTGCGCGATCGGGCCCGCGTTGGCGTCGCCGCGGCAGATCGCCACGATTGCATCCAGCCAGGGCTGCAGCGCGTCCTGGTCGAGTGCGGGCGCGAACGCGTGCATGCGCGCCGGGTCGATCTCAATGGCCGCTTCCAGATGGCGAGCGCCAGGGCAGGAGACGATCACCCCGACGTTGATGAATTCTTCGCGTTCCACCCGCGGTACCACGCGGATGACCGCATAGTCATACGTGTGCAGCGTGGGCACGGATGGCCTCCTGCACGAACACGGCACGTACCTTCAGGCGGTGCTTGAGATAGTTGATATAGCCCTGGCGGTAGGCCTGCGGGCTGTCGAAGGCCGGCTCGTTGACCAGCCAGCTGTCCGGTACCAGGCCGACGATGCGCTCGATTTCCGCATCGGGAAGGCGCGCGGCCAGTTCGGCATCCACCTCGGCGATGCGGCTGGCGAAGGACAGCAGCACGTGGTCGCGGATCAGCGTGAAGGGCTTCTCGCAGGCATCGGCGGCGTTGTCCCAGTCGTGATGGAAGTACATCGCCGCACCGTGGTCGATCAGGTACAGCTTGCGATGCCAGACCATCAGGTTGGGGTTGCGCGTGGTGCGGTCCACGTTGCTGGTGAAGGCATCGAACCAGACGATGCGCGAGGCCAGGTCGGCGTCGACCGGCATGGCGGCCGGGTCGTAGTTGATCGCGCCGGGCAGGTAGTCCAGGCCCAGGTTCAGGCCTTCGCTGGCGCGGATCAGGTCCTGGATCTCCGGGTCCGGTTCGGTGCGGGCGAACTCGCTGTCCAGCTCAACGAACAGGAGTTCCGGAATCGGCAGGCCCACGCTGCGGGCCATTTCGCCGGCGATCAGCTCAGCAATCAGGGCCTTGGGCCCCTGGCCGGCGCCGCGGAACTTGAGCACGGCCATGCCGTCGTCGTCGGTCTCGACCACGGCGGGCAGGGAACCCCCTTCGCGGAGAGGGGTGATGTAACGGAGGGCATGGACGGTGCGCATGCGCGCATTCTAGCGTGGCGTGCGCAGGGAGCGCCGGAGGATCTTCCGCTGTGCCGGTGCCCGGCAGCCTCGGAGGGGCTGCCGACCGCCTTCTATTGCACGCTCACCAGGCGAACGCAGTCGTGCACTGCCTGGCCATTGGCTGCAGCGTGTTCCGGGACCGTGTCCACCTTGATGCTCAGCTGCGCGCGCTCAAAGCGGTGGTAGATGGTCCGGCCGTGCTCGCCGCGCACCGTTTCCCGGGCAAATCCCGCCGCATGAAGCGCCGTTGCGAACCGGTTGAAATCCACCTGGCAGATGGCGGTGGCCTGCGCCTTCTGCTGTGGACCGGTGTCGATGAAGTTCAGATCCAGTCGCGCGTCCGGCGTGCCAGCCTGTTTCACTTCCAGGCCGTAGCTCCACTCAGAAGTGAGGGCGCCACCATAACCGAAGTGACCGGGTGCGAAGGTGCGGGCGGGCTCGCGCAATGCGGCGGATACGCGCTCGAGGGTCAGGTCGCTTCCGGAGGTTGTGGTCTGGATCAGTTCGAGCAGACGCAACAGTAGCTGTCCGGCGCCCAGTGGTGTGGTGGGCAGGTTATCCGAGGCCGCTGCGACCGCGGCGCCAGGACGTTGCGCTGTCGGCGCGGTGCTCGCCTTGATGGTCATCCCGCGAATGCAACGCTTGCCTTTGCTTTCCTGGGTGCCTGATGCTCCTATCGTATCAACGGATATATCTATTCCAGGCTTTGCAAATGCTTCAGACACCGGCCTCCCGTGCTCGCCATGGACGGTGGCGTTCGAGAATCCCGACTGGACAAGTTCCGAGGAGGCCTGCTCAAAATCCATTGCGCAGATTGCGTCAGTGCTGGCAGACCTTGAGGGCGTCGAATCAAAGAAATCGAGGTCCAGGCGCTTGCCCGTCCTTACATTTCCGGAAAGCTCCAGTGCGAACGTCCAGTCTGATCCGACTCTGTCGCTGTAGCCAACGCGGCCATCGCCGAGATCTTCCGCGGGCGAGCCGAGCATGGATGCAAGCGTTTCTCTGTCTATTTCATTCGGGGATGAAACGCTGGCAGCAAGTTCTACAACCCTTCTCAACAGCTGATCAGCAGCCAGTGGAGAATGCGCTGTAGGCGCTGTGGCGCTGGCCATCCTTGCTGGGCTCTTGCTTTCGTGCGCCTCTGAATAGCGGCTGCAAAAGCTTGAGAGCATGATCAGAATCACCGCGCAGAGGCGTGCGGGTTGCCGTCTAAAAGTCATGATTCCGGTCTCTCTGAGGGAGCTTTTCTGAGCATCGCGCGTTGCCGTTGAAGAGGCAATGAGCAATCGTTTGCTTCTCTGCATGACGATGGTTGATCGATGCGGTGTGCGCAGTTTACGTTTAAGCCCCCCGTCGCGACGTGCGTACGCGGTTGGCAACGGAATGGAGCAATGCGATGGCGTGGGGTGTTGACGAAATCTATCTGGCTGCGACAGCGCGGGCGATGGCTTGGGCTGCGTCATCGTCGTTCGCGCACCTGGCATACGTGGTGAAGGACCCGGTTGCATCGTGCTGGACGCAGAGCTTGCATCGCCACGAAGTTGGCAAGTCGGGCCTGCTGGTGCTCCGCGGTGTGGGCAGTCCGGAGGGGAGTCAGTCCGGGCGCACGCCGGGTGCGGTGCACTGGACCGGGCTGCTGCCGGACGCAGGCGCGGCGCCGGCCGATGCAACTGTCGGCGCGCAGCTCCAGGCCTATATCACGCAGGTGGACATGCGCGGCCTGGATGCGCCGGATACCTTCCGTATGTGGTTGCGCGATCTGTCGCACCGCCTGCAGCAGCCGGTGATGTTCTACACCGCATCAACGTTCGGTGGGTCATACGACTACGACTATGCGCTGACCTACACGCCGCAGGAGCGTCTGCATGCAACGCGTTTCGACGGCCTGCGTCCCTGCAGCCCAACGGCGCTGCAGTCAGGCCTCGCGTGCCTGTCGATCACGCTGCCAACTACCTTTTTCGCGCTGCACGAGCGGGCTTTCGACTGGCCGTCGCGGGCGTTGCTGCGCTGAGCCAGCAGAGTCGGCTGCTGCTGTCGGAGTGACCACGGCCGTATGAATGCGTGGGGCTTCAGCTGTGCTTCCTGCAGTGGGTGAACTTACCGGAGGTCGCGCAGCATCGGCACCGAACGTAACGGCCGCTGTCTGCCAGTACCCGTGTCCCTGCATTGGACCCGATCTTCACTTCCCCCTGCCGCAGCCGATGGCAGCATCGAGCCGTGGGGAGACTGAACCGGCCAGGATGGCCGTGGTGTACGCAAGCTGCCATCCTTCAAGCGTTTCCACGATGTACTTGCAGGCTTTGGAGGTGCACCGATGAGCGACGAATCCATTCCCATGCTGCCGCCACTGGACAACGCCAAGGCGCGGCAGATGATCGGCAAGGTGGTTCTGGTTGGCATCACCCGTTATGGCGGGGATGGCCAGATGCGCGATCAGCAGCAGTATTCAGGCACCGTGCTGCGCATCAGCGCCGAAGAGGGCGTGGTGCTGGCCGACGAGGACGATGGCCACGAGCATTATCTGCCGCCGATGCTGGACCAGTACCGGCCGGCCGAGCCGGGTGAGTATCAGCTGCGCACCGGGGGCGCCATCGTGGTGGACCCCGATTACCTGACCACCTGGGATCTGCACGCCCAGCAGTAGAACACCGACCCCGTTTCGCCGGGCATGGCCCGGCGCTACCGGAGGTTGCCAACGCCCGTGGTAGCGCCGGGCCATGCCGGGCGTGCATTGCTTCCGGCCCATGGACGGGCGGGGCCGGGGTGCTAGATTCGGTGCATGCCCATAGCACGGGCACCGGATCGAACCCAGGGGTTGAGGATGCTCATTCGTCGTACGTCACTGGCAGCGGCCATCGCCGTTGCTTCCTTCGGCCTGCTGGCCGCCGGCCCGGCACTTGCCGATTACGCAAAGCCGCCAGAACAACTGCTCAAGGTGCTGAAGGCACCGCCGCCGCCGGTTCCCAGCGTGGACCCCAGCGGCCAGCGCCTGTTGCTGACCACCGCACAGACCTATCCGTCCATCGCCCGCGTGGCCCAGCCGTACCTGAAGCTGGCCGGCGTGCGCCTGGAGCCGAAGAACCGCAGCCGCCATGACACTCCCGGTGGTTACGGCATTCCGGCCTGCGTGGCCGACTTCAGCGTGGTGGAAATCGCCAGTGGCAAGACCACCCCGGTGACGCTGCCGCAGGGCTGCGCCGGTGGCGCTCAGTGGTCGGCCGACGGCCGCCATTTCGCGTTCCAGAATGCGGTGGCCGACAGCGTGCAGCTGTGGGTGGGCGACGCCGCCACCGGCCAGGTCAAGCAGGTGCCGGGCGTGCAGCTGAACCCGATCTTCGGCAGCACCGTGCAGTGGCTGGGCGGCAGCAGCAACCTGCTGGTGAAGCTGGTGCCTGCCAATCAGGGCGCCGCGCCGTCCAACGGCGGCGTGCCGACCGGCCCGGATGCACAGGAATCGCTGGGCAGCAGTGGCGAGAGCAGCACCTACGAAGCGCGCGATACGCTCACCAGCGTGCACGATGAAAAGCTGTTCGCGTACTACGGCGCTTCGCAGCTGGCCGTGGTCGACACCGCCAGCGGCCATGTGCGCCCGGTGGGCAGCGCCGCGATCTTCAACGACGTGAGCGCGGCGCCCGATGGCGTGCACGTGCTGACCGAATCGATCAAGCCGCCGTTCTCGCATGCGGTCACCTACCAGCGCTTCGCCAACGATGTGGCGGTGCTGGACATCAGCAGTGGCAAGAGCACCGCCATCGCCAGCCTGCCGCTGGCCGACCGCGTGCCGGTGCACGGCGTGCCCGAAGGCCCGCGCGGTTTTGACTGGCGCTCCACCGATCCGGCCACCCTGGTCTATGCCGAAGCGCTGGACAAGGGCGACTGGAAGGTGACCGTACCGCACCGCGACCGCGTGCTGATGCTGAAGGCGCCGTTCAACGGCAAGCCGGTGGAGATCGCCCGCACCGCGCAGCGGTTCGAAGGCCTGGCCTGGTCGGCCGACCCGGCGGTGTCGTTCCTGTTCGAGAATGATGAGAACCGGCACTGGGTGCAGACCCGCATCGTCGATGTCGACCAGCCGAAGAAGGCAGGTCGCCTGCTGTGGGACATGTCCAGCGATGAGCTGTACGGCGATCCGGGCAACCTGGTGTTCAAGCGCCTGCCCAACGGCGCGGCCGTGGTGCGCCAGGAAGGCAATTTCGTGTTCCTGCGCGGGCAGGGGGCTTCGCCGCAGGGTGACCGCCCGTTCCTGGACCGCCTGGACCTGGGTTCGCTGAAGAGCGAGCGCCTGTTCCGCAGCGATGCCGATGCCTACGAGCAGTTCCTTGGTTTCAGCAACACGCCCGGCCGCTACCTGACCTGGCACCAGTCGGTGATGGACCCGCCGAACGCCTTTGTGCGCCAGCAAGGCGAAGCGGTGGCCGCTGCGAAGGAAGGCGAGGCGCAGTTCGCCTCCACTGCTACCGCACTGACCACGCTGACCGACCCGACCCCGGAAGTGCGGCAGATCAAGAAGCAGCTGGTGACCTACAAGCGCGCCGATGGCGTGGATCTGTCCTTCACCCTGTACACCCCGCCGGGCTACAAGGAAGGCCAGCGCGTGCCGGCCATCCTGTATGCCTATCCGGCGGACTTCGCCAATGCCGCGCAGGCCGGGCAGGTGTCCGGTTCGCAGCAGACCTTCACCCGCCTGCAGCCCTACCGGCTGATGCTGCTGGCCGGTTACGCGATCATCGACAACGCCTCGTTCCCGATCGTCGGCGATCCCAAGACTGCCTATGACACCTACCTGGAGCAGCTGGAAGCCGACGCCAAGGCGGCGGTGGACAAGGCCGTGGACATGGGCGTGGTCGACCGCAACCGCATCGGTGTGACCGGCCACAGCCACGGTGGTCTGATGACGGCCAACCTGATCGCCCACACCAACCTGTTCAAGGCGGGCGTGGCGACCAGCGGCTCGTACAACAAGACCTTCACCCCGTTCGGCTTCCAGAACGAGCGGCGCTCGGTGTGGCAGGCGCAGGACGTGTACCTGAAGGCCTCGCCGTTCTTCTACGCCGACAAGATCAAGCTGCCGCTGCTGCTGGTACACGGCGAGGACGATGCCAACCCGGGCACCGAACCGTTCCAGTCGCGCAAGCTGTACCAGGCGATCCGTGGCAATGGTGGTACCACCCGCCTGGTCATGCTGCCCAACGAGCCGCACTGGTACACCGCGCTGGAATCGAACGAACAGCTGGTATCGGAAATGCTGAACTGGTTCGACACCTACGTGAAGAACGCCCGGTAACGTCGAGCTCGCTCGACTGCCTTTGTAGAGTCGAGCTCGCTCGACTGCTGTAAACAGGGCCGCCCCAGGGCGGCCCTTCTTGCCACGGATACTCATGACAAAGGCTGTGCAGAAAATCTCAGCATGGGGATGGCTGCTGATCGGCCTGTTGTCCAGCGGCACAGCCGCCGTGGGTTGCACCGCGCTGGGCCGGTTTGCGATCCCGCAGTTCGTTGAGCGGTTTGCCGAAGCGGGCCAGCCGCTGCCGCTGATCACCCAGCTGTTTGCCAACAATTACGGGCTGGCCTGGCTGGGTCCAGCGCTGGTGGTTGCCGCCTGGCTGGCAGGACGTGCGCGGCTGTCGGCGTTGATCGGCAGCGTGGCGGTGATGCTGGCAACTCCGCTCGCCCTGTTTGCCGCCTACCTGCCGTTGTTCAAGCTGGGCACGTTGTACTGATCGGCGCGCGGCCCGATGGCCGCGATCGTGACCGGGTACCGCCAACCATGACCTCCGGCCCGTCGCAGGGCGCTCAGCGCGTACTACTCTCAGTGATTCAAGGCGCGTGCGTGCCACCTTCCACTGGAGTTGTCGATGTCCCGTTCGTTGCTGGTCGTCGTTTCCGCAGTGTTGACGCTGTCCCCGCTGCCGCTGCTGGCCGCCAGGGCGCCCGCACAGGACCTGGCCGCCGAGGTCAATCCTTTCATCGGCACCACCAACGCCGGCAACGTCTACCCGGGGCCCACGGTGCCCTTCGGCATGGTGGCCTTCAGCCCGGAAATGACCGCGCTGCCGGGCAAGCGTTTTCCCATTGCCGCCCCCGGTGGCTACGAGTGGCGCAGCAACGGCGTGCGCGGTTTCAGCCTGACCCACGTCAATGGAACCGGCTGTACCGGTGCCAGCGGCGATATTCCGCTCATGCCGGTCACGCTGCCGGTAGAGCTGTCGCCGTCTTCAGCCGATGCCGGCATGCGTTACACCAGCCTGCTGGACCACCGTAAGGAATCGGCCAGCCCCGGCGCCTACACACTCACCCTGGACAACGGGGTGGCGGTCAGCCTGGCGGCCACGGCGCGCACCGCGGTCGGCCAGTTCCAGTTCCCGGCCGACAAGCCGGCAAACCTGCTGTTCCGCACCTCCGACAGCGAAGTGGGCAGCAGCGATTCGACCCTCATCATCGACCCGTCCACGCGCACCGTGCGCGGTTCGGTCACCAGCGGCAACTTCTGCGGCTATCTGGCTGAAGATCGCCGCGAGAGCTACTACACCCTGCATTTCGTGGCCGAGTTCGACCAGCCCTTCGAGGTGGGGGGCACCTGGCGCGATGACACAGTGCAGGCCGGCGCACGCGAGGGCGGCGGCGGCACCACCTATGGCAGCAAGGGCCACCCACCGGCCGGCAAGGGCGCGGGTGGCTGGATCAGTTTCGATGCCACGCGCACGCCGGTGGTGACCGCACGCATCGGCATTTCCTACGTGGATGAAGCCGGCGCGCGGGCCAACCTGCGCCGCGAGAGTCCGCAGGGCACCACGGTGGCCGCCACCCAGGCCGCCACGCGTGCGAAGTGGAATGACCTGCTGGGCCAGGTGCGGGTGCAGGGTGGCACGCCCGATGAGCGGACCGTGTTCTACACCGCGCTGTACCACGCCATGCTGGCGCCCAACCTGCACAGCGATGCCGATGGGCGTTACCGCGGCATGGACGGCAGGGTGCATGCGCTGGCCAAGCGGCAGCAGGCGCAGTACGCCAATTACTCGGGCTGGGATGTCTACCGTTCGCAGCTGCAGCTGCTGACCCTGCTGCAGCCGCAGGTGGGCTCGGACGTGGCGCAGTCGCTGCTCAACCAGGCCGACCAGAACGGCGGGGTGTGGGATCGCTGGACCCACATCACCGGCGCCACCGGCGTGATGAACGGTGATCCATCGCCGCCGTCGGTGGCGGCCATCCATGCGTTCGGCGGGCGCAGTTTCGATCTGCAGCGTGCCTACGCCTCGCTTAAGAAGGCCGCGACCGTTCCGACCGCGCGCGATCTCGACACGCGTGGTTGCCCGGTGTTGTGCGTGGGCCAGCGCCCGGGCCTGGACCAGTGGCTGGCGCTGAACTACATGCCCGAAGGAGCACCGGGGTGGGGGAGCGCGGCCGATACGCTGGAAATGGTCAGCGCCGATTTCGGCCTGTCCGAACTGGCGCTGGCGGCCGGCGATGTGCAGGGGGCGCGCCAGTTCCGTGAGCGCTCCGGTTGGTGGCGCAATCTGTACAACCCGAAGGCCACCGCGCAGCAGGGCTACATCCAGCCGCGCAACGCAGATGGCAGCTGGCCGGCGTTCGACCCGGCCGCCGACGAAGGTTTTGTCGAAGGCAGCGGTGCGCAGTACCTGTGGATGGTGCCGTTCGATCCCGCCGGGCTGTTCGCAGCATTGGGTGGGCGCGAGGCCAGCATCGCGCGGCTCGATGCGTTCTTCCGCAAGCCCGACGGTACATGGGCGGTGACCAAGTCCGGCCCGCTGCACGCCGAACTGGACAACGAACCATCCATCGCCGCGCCGTGGCTGTACAACTTCCTCGGCCAGCCGTGGAAGACCCAGGAAACCGTGCGGCAGGCGATGAGCCAGATCTGGACCAACACGCCCGAGGGCATGCCCGGCAACGATGACCTTGGCCAGATGTCGTCGTGGTACGTGTGGTCGGCGCTGGGCCTGTACCCGGTGTACCCGGGTCGCGCGGACCTGGTGATCGGCAGCCCATTGTTCACCGAAGCGGTGATCACCCGCCCGGGTGCGAAGATCGTGGTGCGTGCACGCGGCGCAGCGATGGATGCGCCGTACGTGCAGTCGCTGCGGGTGGACGGCAGGGCCAGCAACGCAAGCTGGCTGCCGGCCAGTTTCGTACAGCGCGGCGGCACCCTGGACTTCGAGCTGGGTAGCACCAAGAACGAGCAGTGGGGCGCGCAGGATGTTCCGCCCTCCCACGGCCCCCGCTGATCCAGAGTCTTCAGGAACAACAATGATCCACTTTCTACTCACCCGATGCTGCGCCACCGCAGTGGCCCTCGCAATGAGCGCCACCTGCGCACAGGCGCAGCCGCCCGTGGCGATCAATCCTTTGCTGGTGAAGCCCGTGGACCAGCTCCGCCCGGATGAGGTGCGCTACATGCAGCAGCGCCTTTCCGACTGGGCCGATCTGGGCCGCTACCGTGAAGCCAATGCGCGCGTGCCCGCCAAGCAGGCCGGCGTGCCGCGCGTGCTGTTCTTCGGCGATTCCATTACCCAGGGGTGGGGCGAAAAGGATCCTGCGGCGTTCTTCCCCGGCAAGGGCTATCTCAACCGCGGTATCAGCGGGCAGACCACGCCGCAGATGCTGCTGCGCTTCGGCCAGGATGTCATCGCGCTGCAGCCGGACGTGGTGGTCATCCTTGCCGGTACCAACGATATCGCCGGCAACACCGGTGCCAGCACGCAGGCGATGATCGAAGACAACCTGCACGCGATGGTCGAGCTGGCGCGCGTGCACGGCATACGCGTGGTGATGGCGTCGGTACTGCCGGTGAGCGAGTACCCGTGGATGCCGGGCATCGAACCTGCGCCGAAGGTGCGCGCCCTGAATGCCGCGCTCAAGCAGTACGCCCACGCACAGGGGCTGGTGTATCTGGACTATTACGCGCTCATGGCCAACGCCGCCGGTGGCCTCGATCCCGCGTTGGCCGCCGATGGCGTGCACCCCACCGCGAAGGGTTATGCGCTGATGGCGCCGTTGGCCGAGGCCGCTATTGCGCGCGCATTGGCACAGAAGCCGCGCCGCTAGAGCGCGCGCTGCTCAGGCAGCGTGGCCATCGCGGTCGGCCAGCGCAGCGCACAGCCACTGGCAGAAACCTTGTACCAGAGGGTCTTCCGCGCTGTCGTCGTGGACCAGCCAACTCCACTGCGGGCCACGTACCCGCGCTGTGGCGAGCGGATGCAGCAGGCCGCGTTCGCGGGCGGTGGCCGACAGCAGCTCGCTGACCAGGGCAATGCCCAGGCCCTGGCAGGCGGCATCCAGCAACTGCCCGGGCTCGGAAAAATTCATGCCTTCGCTGCGCTGGCCAACGTCGGCGCCACCCTGTACCTGCCATTGGCTCCAGTCCATTTCGCGCTCGCCGTGCAGGGTCAAGCGCTGTGCGCTGGGGCGTGACAGCAGATCCGGATGGCAGGCGGGATACAGCTGGTCCTGCAGCAGCACGCGGAACTGGCACTCGGCCTGTGCCTGCAGATCGTCGCGCACCGCGATGTCCACGGTCTGGGTGGTCATGTCCGGCGGGTCTTCGCTGGTCAGCAGCCACAGGTCGGCTTCGGGAAAGCGATCGGCGAAGGCCGACAGCCTGGGGACCAGCCAATGGCGGGCAAAGGCGGGCGTGGTGTTCACGATCAACTGGTTGGGCTTGCGGTACTGATCGAGCCGCCGGATGCCACTGGCCAATTGACGCAGCAGGGCCTGGGTGGTTTCCAGCAGATCAACGCCGGCATCGGTGAGCGTCACGCTGCGCCCCTGGCGGAAGAACAGCGGTTGCTGCAGGGACTCTTCCAGGCCCCGGATCTGCTGGCTGATGGCCGATTGGCTCAGGTGCAGCGCTTCAGCAGCACGATGGAAACTGCCCAGCCGGGCAGCCGCCTCGAAGCCACGCAGGGCCGTGAGTGAGGGCCAGTGCTTGAGCATTTCAGATAAGCAGAAGTGATCAGTAGTTGGGCAAATTTATCGTTTGTGCTTAACAGTGGGCAAGCGCAGCATGCAATTCATCCCTTGCGCCCCTGTCGGAGCCCGCCATGAACACCCGTCGCCACTTCCTGAACCAACTGGCCGCTGCTGCCGGTCTGGGCGCCGTCGCGGCGCTGGGCCTGGGCGGCACGGTCACGCGTGTGCAGGCATCGACTGCGCCTGGCTGGCGCATGCCCGACGAGCACGGCCCGCAGGAACGGGTGTTCCTGGCCTTCGCGGCGCAGCCGCGGGTCTGGGGGGCGCAGGCCGGTGCCGTGAACGAGGCCATTGCCCGCCTGGCACGCACCATCGCGCGGTACCAGCCGGTCAGCGTGCTGTGCCGGCCGGCCGATCTGCCGTTGGCGCAGGCGCGTTGCGGCCGCGACAACATCGAATTCCTGGACGTTGCGCTGGATGACATCTGGGTGCGCGACTACGGCGGCTGCTTCGTTACCGACCACCGCGGTGGGCTGGGCCTGGTCGACTTCAACTTCAATGGCTGGGGTGGCAAGCAATTCGCGCGCAACGATGGCGCCGTGGCGCGCTGGTTGGCACAGGCCACCGGTGCCACCCTGCTGGAAAGCGATCTGGTGGGCGAGGGCGGTGGCATCGAGGTCGATGGGCATGGCACGGCCATCCTCACCGAAAGCTGTTGGGTGAACCGCAACCGCAATCCGGGCTGGTCGCGTGCCGATATCGAAGCCGAACTGAAACACCATCTCGGCCTGCGCAAGGTCATCTGGCTGCCGGGCATTGCCGGTGAAGACATCACCGATGCACACGTGGATTTCTACGCGCGCTTCGTGCGCCCAGGCGTGGTGATCGCCAACCTGGACAACGATCCGGAATCCTACGATTACGACCTGACCCGCGAGCATCTGGGTATCCTGCGCGCAGCGACCGATGCCGACGGTCGCAGGCTGCAGGTGCATACGCTGCCGCCGCCGCTGGGTGGGCGCGACAACGTGCATACCCGTGACAATGATGATCTGGCCCGGGGCTACATCAATTACCTGCCGATCAATGGTGCGGTGATCGCACCGCAGTTTGGCGATGCGAAGGCCGATGGCTACTGCCGTGAACTGCTGCAGGACCTGTATCCCGGTCGCACCATCGAGCAGGTGGATATCGATGCGATTGCTGGCGGTGGCGGCGGCATCCACTGCGTCACCAAGAACATGCCGCAGGTCTGAGCGGCGCTGCTCAGCCGTCGTCGCGCTTCAACGCCGCATCTGCCGCCAGCAGCGCTTCGGCCGCTGCACTCAGTGGCGGCGAGGGCGGCGTAGTGCTGCCAATGGCCTCCATCATCCGTTCCATGCCGACGAAGGCACGCGCGCGCCGGTCGTAGATGCCGGTGACCAGCAACGCCCGCGTGGCGATTTTCTGTTCCGGCCCGATCAGTACGCGTTGTTCCATGATCACCCGCGTGCCCACCCAGCCGGCAAGTCGGGTTTCCAGGGTGTAGCGCTGGAACGGGCGCAGTTCGCGGCGGAACTGGATGGTGCCGGCGCCGACGATGGGCGCCCATTTCTCGCGCAGCGCCACCTTGCCCAAGCCCATGCGCAGGATCAGGTCCAGCCGGCCCAGATCGAAGATGTTCCAGTAGCGGCCGTTGGTCATGTGCAGGTTGCTGTCCAGGTCGTTGGGCAGCACGCGGAACTGCAGGCGTGACACCCCGAACGGGGCATCCAGGCGCGGGCGGAAGAGGCTGCACAGCAGCAGGTGGAGCAGGCGGAACCAGAGATT
Organism: Stenotrophomonas sp. YAU14A_MKIMI4_1; assembly: GCF_003086855.1. Classification (NCBI taxonomy): domain Bacteria; kingdom Pseudomonadati; phylum Pseudomonadota; class Gammaproteobacteria; order Lysobacterales; family Lysobacteraceae; genus Stenotrophomonas; species Stenotrophomonas sp. YAU14A_MKIMI4_1. The sequence continues at coordinate 2,675,644 of NZ_CP025998.1, read as the reverse complement.
CATGGCTATGACGACTGTTATAGAACGGGCGTTACGCTAATCTATGACGACTGTCCTAGCAAGGAGCCCAGCATGAGCCCACGCGCGAGCGATGCCCCCCAGCGTGTCATCGATGCGGCGGCCCAGATGCTGGCGCGGGTGGGCCTCAATGCCACCAGCATCCGCGAGGTCACCAAGCTGGCCGAAGCCCCGCTGGGGTCGACCTACCACCACTTCCCCGGCGGCAAGCAGGAACTGCTGGCCAAGGCCACGACGCTGGCCGGCGACAAGGTGGAAGCCCTGCTACTGGAACTGCTGCGCGATGGCGCCGTGCCTGGTCTGGAACGATTCCTGGCGATGTGGCGCGAGCGCCTGCTGCGCTCGCAGTTCCGGGCCGGCTGCCCGGTACTTGCCGCGGCCGTGGAAGAGCCCGTGGAGGCGGATGCCAGCCAGCCGCGCGCGGCGGCGGCCGAGGTGTTCGCGCGCTGGCAGGGGCACCTGGCCCAGGCCTTCATCAGCGATGGTCATGCGCCGGAACAGGCCGCGGCTCTGGCCAGCCTGGTCATTGCCAGCGTGGAAGGCGCGGTGGCGATGAGCCGCGCGCTGCAGGACATCGCCCCGTTCGACCAGGTAGCCGCGCAACTGCTGAAGGCGGCGCGCGTGGGTTGAGCGGTCGGCGGGTTGAGCAGCGTGCTATTTGAACAGCATGTAGAGCCAGCCGAGCAACACCGGAACCACCACCGAAACGATCGATGCCGCCAGCCAGCACAGGTAACCGACCTGCGCCGGCAAGCCCTGCCGCTTCAACGCCCAGGCATGCAGTGGCAGCACCAGCAGGGCCTGTACGACCAGGGCAGCCAATGCAGCCATCCAGAGCAGGATGACCCCCAGGCAGCCGTCGCTGAAGCAGTAGGTGGCGGCCCACGATCCCCAGCCGGCCAGGCCGATCATCGGCACGAAAAGAAGGAGCGCAAGGGGGCGGGTGAACTGGCGGGCCTGCATGGCGTGCAACGTCCTGTGTCAGGCCAGCCACGATAGCGGCCCCGCTGCAGCAGCGCCATGCCGCAGTCACGTTCATTCGCGGTTAGAATCGGCCATCACCACCACCGCGTGCCCGGCAAGGATGTCCGCATGCTGCACCACCTCTCCCTGGGTGTCCGTGATCTGGATACCGCCGCGCGTTTCTACGATGCCGCCCTGGCAGCGCTCGGTTTCCGCCGCGTGTTTGAGGACGACGAGGCGATCGGCTACGGCCTGATCGACGATGAAGACATCCTGTGCCTGAAACAGCGTGACGATGCGCTGGCGCCCGGGCCGGGCTTCCATCTTGCGTTTGCCGCACGGTCGCGCGAGGCGGTGGATGCATTCCATGCCGCGGCGCTGGCCACGGGCGGGCGTGACAACGGTGCCCCCGGGCTGCGCACCGATTACGGCGACCATTACTACGCCACCTTTGTTGTCGACCCGGATGGTCATCGCATCGAGGCTGTCTACAAGGGAGCAACGCCTTGACCGCACTGGGTTGGCTGGCGCAGACGCTGGCGCCCGATGTGGTCACGCCGATCCAAGTGGCGCGCGCGCCGTAGCGTGGCGCCAAGGTTGCAGGACGAAGCAGGGAGGATCATGCACGTACGCATCACCTGGAGGCGCATCTTGTGGTTGGTCGCGGCCTTTGTGGCGCTGGCGCTGCTGGTGGAGCGCGCGTGGCAGGCGCCACCGGTCCGCATCGGTCCAAGGCCCGTGGTGCTGGGCACTGCGCAGATGCAGGCCGAGGTGATGGCGCTGGCGATCCGGCAGGTGCGGCCGCCTTGGCCGCCGATGCCGCCGCCGCTGGTGGTCAGGGCGTTCCCGGTGGAACAGGCCGCAGCCCTGCCGCCTCCGTCCTCGCCGCACACAGGTACAGCGGTTCCGGCTGCAAGGGCGGACATGACCACGCCCGCCGACACCGCGCCTGCGGTGAAGAATGTCGGGCGCTGGCGACCACCGCGACAGCCCACGCTGGATACCCCGGCGCCTTCGTGGGCCAGGGTGATGGAGTGGACGTTGCCTTTCTGCAGGCAGCGGCCCGCCATGACCGATTGCCAGAATGATGCTCCGCTGGCCCGTTTCCCCGATGACGAAGGTGAGGCGCTGTTCCGGCTGCGGCAGGAACTGGAGGCTGCACAGCGCGCCGCCAATGCGCGGCGTTCGCGTGTGCCCGAGCAGGCGCTGGCGGGTGCGCAGCGCATGACCCTTCAACAGTTGCAGAGGACGAAGGCGGAGGGCGGGCCGGGCTGCGACGGGAACGTGACCCAACGGCAGCTGCAGATCGTTTCGCTGTCACGCCCGGTGTTCAGTGTCGACGGGCAGTGGGCGATGATTTCGGTGGTCAGTGGCAGCTGCTTCAGCGGCCATGGTCAGCAGGAAAAGTTCCTGCTGCACCGAGAGGATGGCCGTTGGGTATTTGAGCGGGAGGACTGGGCGGCGGAGTACGCAGCCGCCGTGGGGCGTGCCCCGATACGGGGCGAACAGATCAACTGACAGGAAGGAGACGCGAAATGGATATCGCAATGCGCAGCAACAGCATCTGGTTTCGATGGGCGTTGGGGGTGGTTCTGGCGCTGCTGCTGCCGCTCACCGGCCTGGCACAGTCGTCGCCTCCCGCCGCGGTGCCGGCTACCGAAGCGGCGACCGCCAGCGAAGAGGCGAAATGCCGTGCCTGCCGCTACGAACGCGTCGGGCGCGAGGTGGATATCGCCCTGGTGGTGTTGATCGCCGTGTCGCTGGTCAGCGTGCTGGTCGCGCTGTCGCGCGAATGGGGTACGACCTCGCAGCGCTGGACGTGCCGCAGCCTGGCGTTGTTCATGCTGGCCGTGGGGGCGGTGCTGCTGTGGCGCGCGGGCACTGTGCTGTACCTGGGCTACAACCCCTGGCAGGAAGATGCGGCAGCCGTTGATGCGGGGTGGGCCACTGCACTGCTCAGCACATCGCCGAAGTGGCTGATGGCGGTGCTGCTGATCGGCGCTGCACCGACGCTGTGGAAGCGCAGCGAGCGACTGCCGCGCTGGCGTATTTCCTGATCCTCATCGTCCGGGCTTGAATCACTTCTGCGCTGGCGGGCGCCGGGATGTTCCCGGCGCCAATCGCCGTGCTCAGTCGAAGCGCCAGCGCATCCCTGCATAGACGCCACGGCCTTCGCCCGGTGTCGAACGGGCCACGTCCTTGCCGGCGTCGTCATAGCCGGGCGTGACCGTTGCCGCGTAATGGCGGTCGCCGATGTTGCGCACTTCGGCCCAGGCCTGCCAGCGGCCACCCGGTGCGTCGTAACCGATGCGGCTGCCGAAGATCACGTGGCTGTCGGCCCAGTAGCTGTTGGCGTAATCCACGGCAATGCGCGAGGCATATTCGGTGTTCAGCGCCGCGTACAGGCCCGAGACGTGATCGAAACGCAGTTCGGCCTGGTAGCTGTGCTGCGGCAGGCCGGGCAGGCGGTTGCTGCCGAAGCGCGCATCGTGGCGATAGCGGAAATCGCTGAAGGTGTACGCCTGGCGCAGTGACAGGCGGCCCGGCACGCCCTGCCACAGGGTGCTGTCCAGGCCGGCTTCAATGCCACGGTGCACGGTAGGGCTGGCGTTGTTTTCGGCGATGAACAGGTTCGGCACCGGTTGCAGTTCCACCGTCAGCAGCTCGTGGTTCACGTGCGCGTAGTAGCCGGTCAGCTCCCAGCGGCCGAGCGCCGCGTCACCGCGCGCACCCAGTTCCAGCGTGGTGGCGGTCTGGTTCTGCATCGGCACCGGGCTGCGCTGGCGGCCGGTGGACGGCCCGTTGCCCGCAGCGAAGTATTGGTTCGAACCCCAGATCATCGACCACGGATGCGGCGCTTCCACCGAACGGCTCAGGTTGCCGAACCACTGCGTCTGCGCGCTGTGCTGCCAGGTGAAGCCCAGGCGCGGCGCATAGTCCCAGTCGTGCTCGCGCAGGCGGCCACTACTGCTGGGCCAGGTCACCTGCACGTCGCGCTGGGTGTTGATCAGGGCCAAGCCGGTCTGCACGCGCAGGCGCTCGTTCAAGGCCAGGCTGTTGCTGATGTGCAGGGTGCTGTCGGTGCCGTGGTGGCGGAAATCACGCGTGCGGGTACCGGCGGCGTAGCCATTGCTGGCAAAGCGCAGCGACTCGCGCACGTTCGCCTGCAGGTCGTGGGTTACGCGCAGGCCGACGGTGGTTTCGCTGTCCCGCCCGAACAGCAGATGGCGACGGTGGTAGTCCAGCGTGGCATTCAGATTGGCGTAATCCAGCTGCTGGCGGTACAGGCTCTCGTTCAAGTCCATCGGGTACTTGTGATAGACCAGCCCGGCCTGCAGCGAGGAATCCTCGTCGATCTGCAGCGTGGTCATGTTGCCGATCCAGGTGCTGCCCGGCTGCGGGCGGCGCGCGTCGATGGCCAGGTTGGCGGCGTTGGCCGCGCGTGGGTCGTTGCGGATCTGCGCGCGGGTCAGGCGTCCGGGCGTTTCGTGATTGGTCTCGCGGTAGCGCACGAAGAAGCGGGTCTGCAGGTCCGGGGTGATCTGCCAGCCGATGTTGGCCATCGCGCCCTTGCCATCGCCACGCGCGTGGTCCTGGTAGCCGTCAAACTCGGTATCGGTATAGGCGAGGAAGTAGTCGACATCGCCGCTGACGCCGCCCCAGCTGATGCCGCGCTTCTGGTAGCCACGGCTGCCGGCTTGGTAATGCAACTGCACACCGGCCGAATCACGGCCGCTGCGGCTGACGTAGTCGATCGCGCCGCCAAGTGCCAGCGCACCGCGCTCGAAGCCGTTGGCGCCGCGCAGCACCTCCACCCGCGACAGCCACAGCGGTTCCAGCAGTTCGTAGGGCGTGCCGCCCGCGCCGGTCAACGGCAGGCCATCGAGGGAAACGGCGATGCCCGAGGCATGCGCGCCGGGTCCACGGTTGATGCCTGAGCCGCGGATCGACACCTTGGTGCCCTCGTTGCCCGGCGACTGCGCACTGATGCCCGGCTGGTAGGCCAGCACATCGGCGCTGCTGGACAACCGGCTGTCGGCCTTGGCCACATCGATGACATTGCTGGCGCCCGGCACGCGCTTCAGCGCCTCACGTGCCTGCGCGCTGGCATCGGCAGCGGTCACCTGCACGGCATCGAGGGTGGTGGCCTGCGGGGCGGCGTTGGCCGGGGCAGCAAGGCTGAAGGACACGGCCAGGAACAGCAGCGACGGGGTGGGGCGGTACGACGGAAGCGACATGCGGACAGGCTGTAAACCACGAAAGTGGCGCGCAAGTTAACAGGTCGCGCGCGCCACGTCACCCACCGGCAGCGTATGGGCCGCCCGCGCTCTTGTAGAGTCGAGCTGGCTCGACTGGCCTTTCCCGGGACGGCGAGAAGAGCAGTCGAGCAAGCTCGACTCTACAGGAGCATCCCGGTTGCGCCGGGCCATGCCCGGCGACTCTCGATCAGCGCAGAATCCCCGGCAGATCCAATCCCTTCTCCTTCGCGCATTCCACCGCGATCTCATATCCGGCATCGGCATGGCGCATCACGCCGGTGGCCGGGTCGTTCCACAGCACGCGGCCAATCCGCTTGGCGGCCGCTTCGGTGCCGTCGCAGACGATCACCATGCCGGCATGCTGCGAGAAGCCCATGCCCACGCCGCCGCCATGGTGCAGCGACACCCAGGTGGCGCCGCTGGCGGTGTTCAACAGGGCATTGAGCAGCGGCCAGTCGGACACTGCATCGGAGCCGTCGGCCATCGCTTCGGTTTCGCGGTTCGGCGAGGCCACGCTGCCGCTGTCCAGATGGTCGCGGCCGATCACTACCGGCGCCTTCAGTTCACCGTTGGCCACCATCTCGTTGAACGCCAGGCCCAGGCGATCACGGTCGCCCAGACCGACCCAGCAGATGCGTGCCGGCAGGCCCTGGAACTTGATCTTCTCGGCGGCCATGTCCAGCCAGCGGTGCAGGTGCGGGTTGTCCGGAATCAGTTCCTTCACCTTGGCATCGGTCTTGGCGATGTCTTCCGGATCGCCGCTCAGTGCGGCCCAGCGGAACGGGCCGATGCCGCGGCAGAACAGCGGGCGGATATAGGCCGGCACGAAACCGGGGAAATCGAAGGCATCTTCCACGCCTTCTTCCAGCGCCATCTGCCGCAGGTTGTTGCCGTAATCCACGGTGGGCACGCCCAGCGCATGGAAGCCGAGCATGGCGCGGATGTGGTTGGCCATCGATTCGCGCGCGGCCTTTTCCACGACCTTCGGCGCGGAAACGCGCTTCTGGTCCCATTCCTCCACCGTCCAGCCCTGCGGCAGGTAGCCGTTCACCGGGTCGTGCGCCGAGGTCTGGTCGGTCAGCAGGTCCGGCTTCACGCCGCGGATCAGCAGTTCGTCCAGCACGTCGGCCACATTGCCCAGCAGGCCCACCGACAGCGGCTTCTTGGCCGTGCACGATTCCTCGATCAGGCGCAGCGCCTCGTCCAGGTTGTCGGTCCAGGTGTCCAGGTAACCGGTGCGCAGGCGCATGTCGATGCTGCTCTTGCGGCATTCCACGGCCAGGCACGATGCACCGGCCATCACCGCGGCCAGCGGCTGTGCGCCGCCCATGCCGCCCAGGCCACCGGTGAACAGCCACTTGCCGGCCAGGTTGCCGTTGTAGTGCTGGCGGCCCATTTCCACGAAGGTTTCGTAGGTGCCCTGCACGATGCCCTGCGCGCCGATGTAGATCCAGCTGCCGGCGGTCATCTGGCCGTACATGGCCAGGCCCTTCTTATCCAGCTCGTTGAAGTGGTCCCAGTTGGCCCAGCGCGGCACCAGGTTGGAATTGGCGATCAGCACGCGCGGCGCATCGGCATGGGTGCGGAACACGCCCACCGGCTTGCCTGACTGCACCAGCAGGGTCTGGTCATCGTCCAGCCGCTTCAGCGTTTCCACGATGGCATCGAAGCTTTCCCAGTCGCGCGCGGCGCGGCCGATGCCGCCGTACACCACCAGTTCCTGCGGGCGCTCGGCCACGTCCGGGTGCAGGTTGTTCATCAGCATGCGCAGCGGCGCCTCGGTCAGCCAGCTTTTGGCATTCAGCGTGGTACCGGTCGGCGCGGTGATGGTGCGGCTGGGGTCGTTGCGGGTCATGCGGCGCTCCGGTTGGTAGCGAATTCAAGGCAGGCGTTGAGCACCTGCGCCAGCGTGTGGCGCAGCGGTGCGGCGTGATCGGGGTCCAGCGGGGTGGGCCAGCTGTGCTCGTCCACCTGGTCGGGCAGCGGCTCGTGCATGTAGCCGCGGCAGGCCAGTTCCATCTGCAGCGAATGCACGCCGCCGGGGATGTCGCTGTAGTGCCGGGTGATCCAGCCGCCCTTGAAGCGGCCGTTGCGCACCTGGCTCATGCCGCTGATCTTCAGCAGGTTTTCCACCACATCGCTGAGCGCGTTGTCGCAGGACGTATCCGGTGCGCCAGACGGACCGGCGGTGCCCAGGTTGAACTGCGGCAGTTCGCCATCGAACAGATGCGGAATGTGCGAACGGATCGAATGCGCGTCGTACACCACCACCGTACCGTGCTGCGCGCGCAGACGCGCGATCTGTGCGGCCAGTTCATCGTGGTAGGGCGCGAAATACGTGTCGCGGCGGCGCGCGATTTCCGTTTCGTCCGGTTCGCGACCTGCGTGGTGCAGCGGCTGGTTGTCGAAGGTGGTCAGCGGGCACAGGCCGGTGGTGTTCTGGCCCGGATACAGCGAAACACCACTCGGGTCGCGGTTGAGGTCGATCACCGAACGCGAGATGGCCGAACGCACGGTGGTCGCGCCCATGCCGCGCGCGAAGTCGTACAGCTCGTGCACCCACCAGTCGGCATCGCGCCGCGCCAGCCACGGCGAGTGGTAGTCGCCCATCAGTTCGTGCGGCAGTTCGCTGCCGGTATGCGGGAAGCTGACGATCAGCGGGGCATCGCCCTCGTGCACGGTCAGCCAGTCGGGGCGGGCATTCATGCCTGCGGCTCCACGGTGGGCAGCAGGTCACCCAGGCCCTGTGCCAGCGCACCGCTGCGCACCAGATCGGTGGCGGCCACCATGTCCGGGTGGAAGTAGCGGTCTTCTTCCAGCGTCGGCACCTGCGCGCGCAGGGTGGCGCGCACGGTTTCCAGTGCGGCGCTGGAGCGCAGGGGCGCGTGGAAATCGCAGCCCTGGGCCGCGGCCAGCAGCTCGATGCCGATCACGTTGGCCGCGTTCTCGGCCATCTGCATCAGGCGGCGCGCGCCGTGTGCAGCCATCGATACGTGGTCTTCCTGGTTGGCCGAGGTCGGGATCGAATCGACACTGGCCGGGTAGGCGCGCTGCTTGTTTTCCGAAACCAGCGCTGCAGCGGTCACCTGCGGAATCATGAAGCCGGAATTCAAACCGGGGCGCGGGGTCAGGAACGCCGGCAGGCCGGACAGCGCCGGGTCCACCAGCATGGCCAGGCGGCGCTCGCTGATCGACCCGATCTCGCACACCGCCATCGCCAGCATGTCGGCGGCGAAGGCCACCGGCTCGGCGTGGAAGTTGCCACCGGACAACGCTTCGCCGGTATCGGTGAACACCAGCGGATTATCGGACACGCCGTTGGCTTCGATTTCCAGCGTGGTCGCCGCCTGGCGCAGGATGTCCAGTGCCGCGCCCATCACCTGCGGCTGGCAGCGCAGGCAGTACGGGTCCTGCACGCGTACGTCGTTGTCGCGGTGCGATTCGCGGATGTCCGAGCCCTGCATCAGCGAACGCAGGGTGGCGGCGGTGGCGATCTGCCCGCGTTGGCCACGGATGGCATGGATGCGCGGATCAAACGGCGTGTCCGAGCCCTTGGCCGCTTCCACGGAAAGTGCGCCGGTCACCAGCGCGGCCTGGAACACGGTCTCGATCTCGAACAGCCCGGCCAGCGCGTACGCGGTGGAGAACTGGGTGCCGTTGAGCAGGGCCAGGCCTTCCTTCGCGCCCAGTTCCACCGGCTGCAGGCCCGCGCGTGCCAAGGCTTCCACGGCCGGCAGGCGCTCCTGGCCAACGAAGGCCTCGCCCACGCCCAGCATCACGCTGGCCAGGTGCGAGAGCGGTGCCAGATCGCCGGACGCACCGACCGAGCCCTGTGCCGGCACTACCGGCAGCACGCCCTTCACCAGCATCGCTTCCAGCAGCAGCAGGGTCTCTTCGCGCACGCCTGAAGCACCCTGGGCCAGGCTGACCAGCTTCAGCGCCATCATCAGCCGCACCACGCTGGCCGGCATCGGTTCGCCCACGCCAGCGGCATGCGACAGCACGATGTTCCGCTGCAGGGTGGCCAGGTCTTCGCGCTCGATGCGCACGCTGGCCAGCTTGCCGAAGCCGGTGTTGATGCCATACACCGGCGCGCCCTTGGCGACGATGGCGGCCACGGCGGCGGCACTGGCGCGCACCACCGGCAGCGCGGCCGGGTCCAGTGCAAGCGGCGCGCCGCGGTAGACCTGCCGCCACTGGGCAAGGGTGACATGGCCGGGGCGAAGAACCAGGGTGTTGCTCATGTGTTGCTCCAGGAAGCAGGCAGGTCGGGCTGCCCGCGCACCACGCGCGCGTGCAGCGGGTTGAATCCCATGCGATAGACCAGGTCGGCCGGCGCGTCGATGTCCCAGATCGCCAGGTCGCAGTCCATGCCCACGGCCAGGCGGCCGATGCGTTCGCCGCGGCCCAGCGCGCGCGCCGCTTCACGGGTGAAGCCGGCAATGCATTCGTCCACGGTCAGGCGGAACAGGGTGGCGCCCATGTTCATGGCCAGCAGCGGGCTGGTCAGCGGCGAGGTGCCGGGGTTGCTGTCGGTGGCCAGGGCCAGCGGCACGCCGGCCGCACGCAGCGCGGCAATCGGGGGCAGGGTGGTATCGCGGGTGAAATAGAAGGCGCCGGGCAGCAGTACGGCCACGGTGCCGGCGGCGGCCATGGCGGCGATGCCGGCCGCATCCAGATGTTCGATATGGTCGGCCGACAGCGCACCGAAGCCGGCGGCCAGTTCGGCGCCATGCTGGTTGCTCATCTGTTCGGCGTGGATCTTCACCGCCAGGCCGCTCGCACGGGCCGCCTCGAACACCTGCCGCGCCTGTGCGGGCGAGAACGCGATGTTCTCGCAGAACACGTCCACCGCTTCGGCCAGGCCTTCGGCGGCGATGGCCGGAATCATCACTTTGCACACCTCGTCGGTGTACTCCTGCGCCTGTCGGCCCGGCGGCACCGCGTGCGCGCCCAGGAAGGTGGTGGCCACGTTCACCTGGCATTGCTCGCCCAGCGCGCGCGCGACCTGCAACTGCTTGCGTTCGTCGGCCAGGGTCAGGCCATAGCCGGATTTGATCTCGACCGTGGTCACGCCTTCGGCACGCATCGCCAGCAGGCGTGGGCGGCTTTCTGCGGCCAACTGCTCCGCACTGGCGGCACGGGTGGCGCGTACGGTGGAGACGATGCCGCCGCCGGCGCGGGCGATATCGGCATAGCTGACGCCCTGCAGGCGCTGCTCGAATTCGTTGGCGCGGTTGCCGGCGTAGACCAGGTGCGTGTGGCAGTCGACCAGCCCGGGCGAGATCCAGCGGCCCTCGCCATCGAAACGCGTGGTCGGGCGCAGGTGGGTATCGCTGCCGGCCGGGCCGACGTGCACGATGCGGCCGTCGGCGCAGGCCAGCACGCCGTCGCGGATGATTCCCAGGCCCTCGCCATCAAGGGTCATCAGGTGGACATTGGACCAGAGGGTGTCGACGTGCATGGCATCCACTACGCGGCTGTGCTTATATGTCTATACAATATAAGCGTCCCTTTCGGGTTGTCCAGCCATGTCTGATTCGCGTTCCCCTGCCGCTTTCCACGCCGCCCATGCCTTGCTGGCCGACGGCTGGGCCCGTGACGTGCGCCTGCAGGTGCAGCACGGTCGCATCACCGCGATCAGCACGGGGCAGGCTGCCGAAGCAGGGGATACCCGCTTCGGCATCGCGGTGCCGGGCCTGCCGAATCTGCACAGCCACGCCTTCCAGCGCGGCATGGCGGGGCTGACCGAGATCGGCGGCGGCGACGGCGACAGCTTCTGGAGCTGGCGCGAGCTGATGTACCGCTTCCTGGCGCACCTGCGTCCCGATGCCGTGCAGGCCATTGCCGCGCAGGCGTACATGGAAATGCTGGAAAGCGGCTTCACCCGGGTGGGCGAATTCCACTACCTGCACCACGACGCCGATGGCCAGCGGTACGCGAACCGCGCCGAGATGAGCGCGCGCATTGCCGCCGCTGCGGCGCAGACCGGCATCGGCCTGACTCTGCTGCCGGTGTTCTATGCGCACGCCGATTTCGGCGGCGCGCCGCCCAATCCCGCGCAGCGCCGCTTGATCCACGACGTGGAAGGTTTCGCGCAGCTGCTGGATGCGGCCAAGCCGGCCCTGGCCGCCCTGCCCGATGCGGTGCTGGGCATCGCGCCGCACAGCCTGCGGGCAGTGACCGGTGAAGAACTGAGCGCGCTGCTGCCGTTGACCGAAGGCCCCGTGCACATTCATATCGCCGAGCAGGTGCGCGAAGTCGACGCCTGCCTGGCCTGGAGCGGCCAGCGCCCGGTGCAGTGGCTGTACAACCATGCGCCGGTGGATGCGCGCTGGTGCCTGGTGCATGCCACCCACATCACCGACGACGAGCGCGCCGCGATCGTGGCCAGCCAGGCGGTGGCCGGGATGTGCCCGATCACCGAGGCCAACCTGGGCGACGGCCTGTTCCCGATGCAGGCGTTCGCGCGCGAAGGCGGGCGCTTCGGCGTCGGCTCCGATTCGAACGTGCTGATCGACGCGGCCGAAGAGCTGCGCCTGCTGGAATATGGCCAGCGTCTGAGCCTGCGCGGCCGCAACGTGCTGGCCCCGGACGCCCGCCGCAGCAGTGGCCGCTTCCTGTTCGAAGGCGCCCTGCACGGCGGTGCGCAGGCGCTGGGCGTGGCCGCCGGCCTGCAGGTTGGCGCCAGTGCCGATCTGCTGGAACTGGACGCCGCGCACCCGGCGCTGCAGGCGCGACAGAATGACGCATGGCTTGACAGCTGGGTCTTCGCTGCACGTAATGGCGCGCTGCGTTCGGTCTGGCGCCATGGCCGCCAGGTCGTGGCCGACGGCCGCCATCTGCAGCGCGAGGCCATCACCACCGCCTTTGCCGCTGCCCTGCGTGGCGTGCTGGGCTGATCGCCTCCCTGTTTGTCGAGATCCTCATCGAGACCCCCACCCCCGTGAAGGCCCGCAAGTCCGCCACGCTCAACCAGCGTATCCGCAGCGATCTGGAAAGCCGCATCCTAAGTGGAGAGTGGGCGCCGGGTTTCCGCATTCCGTACGAACACGAGCTGATGGAACAGTACGGCTGTTCGCGGATGACGGTTAACAAGGTGCTGACCGCGCTGGCCGAGAGCGGCATGATCGAGCGTCGGCGCCGGGCCGGTTCGTTCGTGGCCCGGCAGCCGCCGCACCTGGAACAGGTGGCGCTGGAAATTCCCGATATCGCGATGGAAGTCGGCTCGCGTGGCCATCAGTACAGCTACCGCCTGCTGCAGCGCGAGCTGCGCGGGGCCAGCGCGGGTAATGCCGGCGAAGAAGAGCTGGCCGGTGCGGGCTCGCTGTTGGCGATGCGCTGCCTGCATCTGGCCGATGACCGGCCGCTGGCGCTGGAACATCGCCTGATCAGCCCGGTGGGCGTGCCCGAAGTGCTGGCGGTGGATTTCAGCACCACCGCGCCCGGCAGCTGGCTGCTGCAGAACGTGTCCTGGACCCGCGCCCAGCACCGCATCAGTGCCTGGGGCGCCGACGCCGCCGCGGCCAAGCTGCTGCAGGTGGCGCCGGGCACCGCCTGCCTGGTGATCGAGCGCCTGACCTGGCGCGGCGATCAGCCGATCACCCGGGTGCGGCAGGTGTTCCTGGGCGATGCCTGGGACCTGGTGGCGCGCTTCGCGCCGGGCGGGCGCTGAGGCTGCCGATCCACGCATGGCGTGGATCTACCGGCATGGCGCGGATCAACCGCGCGTGGTTGCTACCTGTAGATCCACGCCATGCGTGGATGGCGTTCCTTCAACGGGTAGATCTGTCGCCTTGAACTCTGTCGGGGCGTGTGTACGATGTGTATCGTCTCCGACATGAAGAGCGGGGACCTTATCCGGGAGCTGCGCGAGGCGGGTTGGACCTGTTGTCGAATCCGTGGCTCCCATCATGTATTTGTGCATCCGCATTGCCCGCACATCGTTACCGTGCCCCATCCCAACAAGGATCTGGGAACTGGCCTGGTCAAGGCAATCCGGAAGCTCGCTGGACTGAAGTAGAGGCTCCCATGCGATATCCAGTCTTGATCGAAGCCGGTGATGAACACACTGCTTGGGGCGTGGTGGTGCCGGATCTACCGGGCTGCTTCTCTGCCGCGGACACGCTCGATGACGCCCTGCGTTCGGCGGAAGAGGCTGCGCTTGCCTGGATTGACGCCGCACTGGATGCCGGGCACTCGATTCCAACACCGTCTGCACCACAGAAACTGGTCGCCGACGCGGCAGGTGGAACGCAATGGATTCTTGCCTATATCAGCATTGATCCAGCACTGCTGGATGACACCATCGAGCGGGTGAACATCAGCCTGCCGCGACGGATCCTGTCCAGGTTGGATGCGCAGGCCAAGGCGGCCGGGGAAACACGTTCCAGCTACATCGCCCACCTTGCCGCGTTGGCTTGACGGCGGCGGGCGGCGCAACCATCCACGCCATGCGTGGATGGCGCACCACTCAATACGTGGCGCACTGCCGCCAGCGCACCGGCTCGTCCACGCCCGGGCGGGCGTTGAGCTGCACGCGCACGGTGCGCAGGGCAGGGTAGCGCAGCACTTCCTGGCAGACGCGCGGCCAGACCTGCTCCAGTTCGCCGGTGCGGTTGATGGCCAGGGTCTGCCGGGTCAGCCAGACGCCGCTGGCAATGCCGCTCTGGCCGGCCAGGGCGCGGGCCAGTTCGGCCTGGTAGCGCTCCAGCGTGGCCGCATCGGGGTTGGGGTTGCTGCGGCTGTCGTCGCCGGCCTTGGCGGCCGGCACCACGGGCGCGCTGGCCGGGGCCGCATCCGCCGCAGGTGACGGCGCTGCCACGGGGGCGGCTGGTGCAAGCGCTGCGCTGGAAGCGGCCACGGGCGTAGGCTCTGGGGCGGCAACCGGTGCATCGGCGTGCAGCCCCTGCAGGCTGACCCCGACCAGCAGGCCCACGGTCACCGCACCCAATGCGGAAATGGCGATGCGGCGCACGGCCTCGTGGCGGGCGCTGGCACGCACGCGGCTTTCGATGTCGCCGGGCAGGTAAGGCTGCAGCAGCGGCCACAGGCGCGGGCCGTCCAGCACTTCCACCGCCTGCTTCTCGGCGGCAGCCAGGCCATCACGCTCCACCCGCCCTTCGGTGATCAACAGGCCACCCTTGGCGCCGCCCAGGCGCGTGGCCGCGCCCAGCTCGTTCACCGCTGCCGTACCAATGCGGTAGGCCAGGCCGTGCTTGCACCAGACCATCCAGGTGTTGGGGCCGTCGGTCAGCACGAAATCGCTGCGCGGCTCGCGCGCATCCTCTTCCGCGTCATGCGCCTCGCGCAGCCCGCGCTGCTCGCTCAGCATGCGCTTGATCAGCGTGGAAAACTCACGCCAATGCATACCGGCCAGGGCCTGCAGGCCCAGTCGCATTTCCGTTTGCCGCCGCTTCACCCACCACAGGTAGACAACAGCCAGGGTGCAGATGAGCAGGGCCGACAGCAGGGCCAGAATCCAAGGGAGCATGCAGGTGCGAACGGAAGGAAAAATTCAGAAGCCGACAGTGTAAAGGCCACACTGGGCGATTGCGTCAGGGTGTTCCCGACAAGAAGCGTGATGCAGCGCGCAGATCAGCGCTGTGCAGACACGAAAAAACCCGCCAATCCTGAAGCCGTGAGGGGAGGGAACAAACGGCAGGCGAAGCGATTGGCGGGTTCTCGCGATTGTCAGACAAATTTTATTGCATTGCAACAATCTGCCGGTCAGGCGGCGCCCGGCCCCTGGTGGCTGCCGGGGGCGGGGGCATCAGTGCCCGATGCGGCACGGTTTTCCAGCTTGGCCAGGCGCGCATGCAGCGCATCCAAGCGAGCTTCCAGTGCGGCCACATCCTGCGCGGTGGGCACATGCATGCGTTTCAGCACGCCCTGCACCTGTTCGTCGAAGGCCTTCTCCACCTTCGTCCAGGTGCCCGATGCCTTTTCGCGGGCCTCATCCAGCGACTGTTCCACATTGTCGCGCCAGCCTGGGCCCTGTTCGCCGCTGCGCTCGCGGCGGCGCGCTTCCCACGCTTCGCCTTCCTTCACCAGGCCATCGAAAAAGCGGTTGCCTTCGGCCTGTGCCCGGCCCAGTGCGCCCAGCCCGGCCAGCCAGACCTGTTGTGCCGAATCGCTCAACTTGCGCGAAAAGCGCCCCGCCTGCTCGCCGAAGCTGGCGTCATCATCGCGGCGGTCGTCGTTGTCGTAAGTGTTCATCGCACTCCCGGGGAGGTTGGGCCTGCCCCGAGAGTAGCGCGGCGTTGCGTTGCTGGGCCGTGATGGCCCGGCGCCGGGGTTCAGCCCAGCTTTTCCTTCAGCACGCGCTGGATCTCGCTTTCCACCATGCCCTTCATGGCCGACAGCAGGAAACCGAGCTTGGCGGTCACGCGCACCGCGCCCGGCTGCAGTTCGATGGCACCGTCCACGCCGCTGCCGCTGAAGTTCAGTACGTCGGCGGCCCAGCTCGACTTCAGGCCGAAGCGCTCGGACAGCTTGGCGGCCACCTGTTCGATGGCCTCGCGCGCCTGCGCGTCGGGCAGGGAGTGGGCGTGGCGGACGTCGATGCTGGACATGCAGGCTCCTGGCGCAGGGCCGGGTTGTAGTAAGAGGGCGGTCATTGTGCGCATCGGCGGGCGCGGCGCCAAGCACTCACGCGGGGTTCTTCTGCGTTGGCGGTCAACCTGCTAGTCTGCGCCGCGTGCAGAACCTGCTTGTTCACTTCAGTCAACACCAACAGCCCGACCAGCCGCTGCGGCCCGGGGTGCAGCGCATCGTGCGCCAGGCCAATGGCAGCGTGCGGCTGGGCGATGCCGGCAACGGCGCCCTGCTGCTGGCCCAGTTCTGCCTGGATGATCGCGGTCTGTGGCTGCAGGTCGGCAACGGTATCCGTGGCATCCACGTGAATGGTCGCCCGGTGCGGCGCATGGCCCTGCTGCGTGCGGGTGATGCGGTGTACGTGGACGGCGTGGAAATGGTCCTGCAGGGCGAGGTGGAAACCCTGCTGCAGGCACCGGCGCCGACGGCGCAGGCTGATCCGGGCATCGACGAACAGCGCGTGTTGCGCGGCGTGGGCGGCCTGCACCATGGCCGCGGTTTCACCCTGGCACGGCCGCGGGTGATCGGTCGCGGTGACGATGCCGACATCGCTATTGATGAGCCGGCCTTCGCCGACCAGCACGCTCGGGTCGAACTGCATGGCGAGCGGGTACTGCTGCGTGACCTGGGCAGTGCCGAAGGCAGCCGGGTGAACGGCGTGGCCGTGCGCCACTGCTGGCTGCAGGCCGGTGACCAGCTGGTGTTCGACGGCCAGCATCGCTTCGTGCTGGAAGTGCCGCACGACCCGCGCCGGCGCCCGGCGCCCAGCCCGGACGACGAGGCGGCAGACAGCGAGCAGGCGCCGGTGGCCCCGGCGGCGCCGCGTCACGTGCGCCGCTGGCCGTGGCTGCTGGTCAGCGCCCTCCTGCTGGCTGGCGTGCTCAGCCTGCTGCTCTGGTTCGGCGCGCGCTGAACCCGTCCCGCCGGGCATGGCCCGGCGCTACCGCCCGGCTTACCCCGCTTCGGTAGGTGCCAACCTTGGTTGGCACGATGTCCCGGCCGCATGACCCCTGACGGCGTACGCCGACCAAGGTCGGCGGCTACCAAAGCAGGGCACGCCCCCGCTTCGGTAGGTGCCAACCTTGGTTGGCACATTGCCCCCGGGCGGAAATTGGATACGAATGCAACCAAATTTCCCTTGCGCGACAAGGCCGCAAGGCTGGTGCGCTGCGGCATACTAGGGGTCTTGCCCCACAGGTGTGACATGACGCGCGCGTTCAACTTCAGTGCCGGCCCTGCAACCTTGCCGGAATCGGTCCTGCGCCAGGCGCAGGCGGAAATGCTGGACTGGCACGGTGCCGGCGCCTCGATCGTGGAAATGAGCCATCGCGGCCCGGAATTCATGTCCGTGGCTGCCGAGGCCGAGGCCGACCTGCGCCGCCTGCTCGATATCCCCGACGACTACGCGGTGCTGTTCCTGCCCGGGGGGGCCACCACCCAGCAGGCGCTCATCCCGCTCAACTTCGCCAAGCCCGGCCAGCGCGCCGACTATGTCGTAAGTGGCCATTGGGGAAAGACGGCGGTCAAGCAGGCCGGCCCCTATGTGGATGTGAACATTGCCGCCAGCAGCGAAGCCAACGGCTATCGCGAACTGCCCGCGCGCGAGGGCTGGCAGCTCTCGGCCGATGCCGCCTACGTGCACATCACCGCCAACGAGACCATCCACGGCGTCGAATTCCGTGATGTGCCCGATACCGGCACTGTGCCGCTGGTGGCCGATTTCAGCTCGTCCATCGCCAGCGAACCGCTGGATGTGCGCCGCTACGGCATCATCTATGCCGGCGCGCAGAAGAACCTGGGCCCGGTCGGCATTGCGGTGATGATCATCCGCCGCGACCTGCTGGAGCGCGCCGGCCAGCCGCGCGCGGACATCTTCGATTACCGCTCGCACGTCGCGCGCGATTCCATGCTCAACACCCCGCCCACCTGGAACTGGTACCTGGCCGGCCTGGTGTTCAAGTGGATGCTGGCCGAAGGTGGCGTGGTCGAATTCGCCAAGCGCAATGCCGCCAAGGCCGCGCTGGTGTACGGCGCCATCGATGCTTCCGGCGGCTTCTATCGCAATGAAGTGGCGCCCTCGGCGCGTTCGCGGATGAACATCCCGTTCTTCCTGCCCAGCACCGACCTGGATGCGCGCTTCGTGGCCGAGGCCAAGGCCGCCGGTCTGCTGGCGCTGAAGGGCCACAAGGTGGTGGGCGGCATCCGCGCTTCGCTGTACAACGCCATGCCGCTGGCCGGGGCCGAGGCGCTGGTCGCCTTCATGGCCGATTTCCAGCAGCGTCACGGTTGAGCACTGAACGGCGCGCACCGTCAGGTGCGTGCCCTGCAACAAGGAATTCCAATGGCAAGCAAACCCGCCAAGAAGGCGCCCGCCAAGGCTGAAACGGCCAAGGGCAGCGCGGCCCCCAAGGGCAAGAAGACCGCCACCGCGGCCCCCACGCTGGCACCGCTGGCGCTGGCCGACGTGCGCGCCAAGATCGACCAGATCGACCGTGACATCCAGGGCCTGATCGCCGAACGCGCTCAGTTCGCGCACCAGGTGGGCAAGGCCAAGGGCAAGCTGGCCGCCGCCGTCGATTACTACCGCCCCGAGCGCGAAGCCCAGGTGCTGCGCATGGTGGTGGACCGCAACGAAGGCCCGCTCAGCGACGAACTGCTGGTGCACGTGTTCCGCGAAATCATGTCGGCCTGTCTGGCCCAGCAGGAACCGCTGAAGATCGGTTACCTCGGCCCGGAAGGCACCTTCAGCCAGCAGGCTGTGCTCAAGCACTTCGGCCGCTCGGCACTGGGCCTGCCGATGGCCAGCATCGAAGAAGTGTTCCAGGAAGTGGAAGCGGGCAACGCCGATTTCGGCGTGGTGCCGGTGGAAAATTCGGGGCAGGGCACCATCCAGATCACTCTGGACATGTTCCTGACCTCCAACCTGAAGATCTGCGGCGAAGTGGAACTGCGTGTGCATCAGTACCTGATGTCACGCAGCGGGCGCATCGAAGATATCGAGCGCATCTACGGCCACCCGCAGTCCTTCATGCAGACCTCGGCCTGGATGCGTGCCAACCTGCCGAAGGCTGAGAAGATCCCCGTGTCCAGCAACGCCGAAGGCGCGCGCCGTGCGCGTAACGCCGACGATGCCGCGGCCATCGGTGGTGAAAGCGCCGGCCACGTGTACGGCCTGAAGAAGGTCGTGACCAAGCCGATCCAGAACGATGCCGACAACACCACCCGTTTCCTGGTGGTGGGCCGCAACATCTTCCCGACCTCCGGCCACGACCGCACCTCGGTGCTGGTGTTCATCCATGACAAGCCCGGCGCGCTGTTCGATGTGCTCAGCCCGTTCGCCCGCCACGGCATCAGCATGAACCGCATCGAATCGCGCCCGTCGCACCACGGCAAGTGGGAATACGGCTTCTTCATCGATCTGGCCGGCCATATCGACGATGCCCCCATGCAGGCCGCGCTGGCCGAACTGGAAGCGCACTCGGCGCAGATCAAGGTGCTGGGTTCCTACCCGGTGGCCGTGCCCTGATTGCTGTGGCGGCCATGTGCCGCGCCCCTTGAAGCACCGCCGGCCCGCCGGCGTTTACGGAACGATCGAACGATGAGCAACGCGCAACACTGGATTGCCCGCAAGGGCCAGCCCCTGCAGGGCAGCCTGACCATTCCCGGCGACAAGTCGGTGTCGCACCGCTCGGTGATGTTCGCCGCGCTGGCCGACGGCACCTCGCAGATCGACGGCTTCCTGGAAGGCGAAGACACCCGCGCCACCGCGCGCATCTTCAGCCAGCTGGGCGTGCGCATCGAAACCCCCAGCGCCTCGCAGCGCATCGTGCATGGCGTTGGCATCGACGGTCTGCAGGCGCCCAGCGCGCCGCTGGACTGCGGCAACGCCGGCACCGGCATGCGCCTGCTGGCCGGTCTGCTGGCCGGCCAGGCGTTCGACTGCACGCTGGTGGGTGATGAATCGCTGTCGGGCCGACCGATGCGCCGGGTGACCGGTCCGCTGTCGCAGATGGGCGCGAAGATCGACACGCAGGACGATGGCACCCCGCCGCTACACGTGCACGGTGGCCAGGCGCTGCACGGCATCGACTTCGCCTCGCCGGTGGCCAGCGCGCAGGTCAAGTCGGCGGTCCTGCTGGCCGGCCTGTATGCGCAGGGCGAAACCAGCGTGGTCGAACCGCACCCGACCCGCGACTACACCGAACGCATGCTGTCGGCGTTCGGCGTGGACATTGAATTTTCGCCGGGCAAGGCCCGCCTGCGCGGCGGCCAGCGCCTGCGCGCCACCGACATCGTGGTGCCGGCTGATTTCTCCTCTGCCGCGTTCTTCCTGGTCGCCGCCAGCATCATTCCCGGTTCGCACATCCGTTTGAAGCAGGTGGGCTTGAACCCGCGCCGCACCGGTCTGCTGCACGCGCTGCGCCTGATGGGCGCGGACATCACCGAAGAAAATCCGGCCGAGCAGGGCGGGGAAGCGGTGGCCGACCTGGTCGTGCGCCATGCCCCGCTGAAGGGCGCGCGCATTCCCGAGGAACTGGTGCCGGACATGATTGATGAGTTCCCGGCGCTGTTCGTTGCCGCCGCGGCGGCCGAAGGCCAGACCGTGGTGACCGGCGCGGCCGAACTGCGGGTGAAGGAGTCGGACCGTCTGGCGGCCATGGCCACCGGCCTGCGCGCGCTGGGCATGCAGGTGGACGAAACCGAAGACGGCGCAACCCTGCACGGCGGCGTGACCCTGGGCAGCGGCACCATCGAAAGCCACGGCGACCATCGCATTGCCATGGCGTTTGCCATTGCCGGGCAGATCAGCAGCGGCGAGGTGCGCATCAACGACATCGCCAACGTCGCCACGTCGTTCCCCGATTTCGACGGCCTGGCCCGCAGCGCAGGCTTCAACCTGGCCTGACCTCGGCGCGATACCGCTGCGCTCGCCGGGCATGGCCCGGCGCTACCACCGACCGCATCCGGTAGCGCCGGGCCATGCCCGGCGGAACGCATCACCGACCGCACCCCGGTAGCGCCGGGCCATGCCCGGCGAACAGGCAATCCCGGACAAAAAAAGGCGGAGGCCGAAGCCTCCGCCACATCACGAACCCCTCGTCCGCGATCAACGCTGTTCGGTACGGAAATCCACCGGCACGCGCACCACACTGGCTACGGCACGCCCCTCATGCACGGCTGGCTGGAACTTCCAGCCCTGCACGGCATTGATCACGGCGCGGTCCAGGTCGCGGCTGCGCTCGCCGCTGCGCGACACGATGCTGGCCTGGGTGACGTTGCCGCGCGTATCCACGTTCAGACTGGCCACCACGCTGCCCTGCACGCCACTGCGCAGCGCGGCAGCGGGGTAGGTGGGCTTGGCATTGCTGGCCAGCGGGCGCGCCTCACGGTTGCTCACGGCCGGAGCGCTGCGTCGGGTGCTGTTGGCCGGTGCCGCGTTGCGGACCGCCGGCGCCGTGGTGGCAACCGGGGTCTCGGTGGCGGGCAGCATGCGCTCGCCCACCGGAGCCGGCGCCACGTCTTCCTGGTTGGCGAAGCGCAGCCAGACGAAAGCGGCCGCAAACATCGCCACAATCAGCGCCATCCACAGCCACGGCGATGTCGGCCGGTGCGGCACGTCCTGCTGCAGCTGGGGCGAATGAAGGTTTTCGTGGGTAGTAGCCGTCATTGCTTGCTCCTCGCGTCTGTAACGACGCCCCGAGTCTGGACCGGGCAGCAGTGGCAATGTGTCAGCGTTGCGTCAACGCAACCGGCAGGGTTCAGGTTGCCTGCCGGGCAGCGTTCAGTTACTGCGGCTTGAAGTCGAACGGCACTTCAATGCTGCCCGGCACGGCCTGGCCGTTGCTCTGCGCGGGGGTGAAACGCCAGCGGCGCACGGCGTCGGTGGCCGCACGGTCCAAGTCACGCGAACCGCTGCGCTGGATCACCGTTACGTTGTTCGGGTAGCCGGTGGCATCCACGTCCACGCGTACCACCACGCTGCCGGCCTCGCCACGGCGCAGGGCGGCGGGCGGGTAGCTGGGCGCGGGCGACTGCTCGGCAATCGGCATCGGCTGCGAGGTGGCTGCAGCCGGTGCCGCCGTACCCGGGGCCGGGGCGGCCGGGTCCACCGTGGCCGGCGGTGGCGGGGCGGTTTCCACCAGCTTCGGTGCCTCGTCCTCGGGCAGCGGCGCCGGTTTGGCATCGGGCATATCGCTGGAGCCCGCCGCGGCCGGCAACGGCTCGGGCAGCGGCTCGATCTGCGCCGTTTCCTGCGGGGTGGCCGTGGCCGGGTCGGCGCGGAAGAATTCCTTGTCGCGGCCGGTCAGCCAGACCACCACGAACAGCGCGATGCCCACGCCGAAGGCGATGCCGGCGATCTTCAGGGCGTTGCGCGGAATGTGCACAGTGAACGACTTGGCAGAGGACGAGCGGGGTGCAGACATGGACCAGACCAGCGTGAAGTACCCCGATTCTGCCACGCCCGGAATGAACCGGGCGGCAGAAATCCGTATAACAGGCGATAATCCCGTCCCTGTTACCCACCACGACACCTGCCATGCTTGATCCAGCCCTGCTCCGCCACCAGCCCGCCGACCTCGCCGAACGCCTGCGCACCAGCCGCGGCTTCGAGCTCGACGTGTCTGCCCTGGAGTCCCTGGAGGCTGATCGCAAGCGTATCCAGGTGCGTACCCAGGAACTGCAGAGCCTGCGCAACAGCCGTTCCAAGGCCATCGGCCAGGCCAAGGCCAAGGGCGAAGACGTGTCGGCCATCATGGCTGAAGTGGCCGCGTTCGCCGACGAGCTGAAGGCCTCGGAAGTGGCCCTGGACGAGCTGCGCGAGAAGATCGACACCATCGCCGCCGGCATTCCGAACCTGCCGGCCGACGATGTGCCGGCCGGTGCCGACGAGAACGACAACGTCGAGCAGGCGCGCTGGGGCACCCCGCGCAGCTTCGATTTCCCGGTGCTGGACCACGTTGAACTGGGCGCGCGCAATGCCGGCCTGGACGCGGAAACCGCGGCCAAGCTGTCCGGCTCGCGTTTCACCGTGCTGCGCGGCCAGGTGGCCCGCCTGCACCGTGCCCTGGCCCAGTTCATGCTGGACCTGCACGCCGGTGAGCACGGCTACGAAGAAACCAACGTGCCGCTGCTGGTCAACGCCGATTCGCTGCGCGGCACCGGCCAGCTGCCGAAGTTCGAGGACGACCTGTTCAAGACCGCCGTGGGTGATTCCACGCGCTACCTGATCCCGACCTCGGAAGTGCCGCTGACCAACCTGGTGCGCGACGAGATTGTCGACGCCGAGCGCCTGCCGCTGCGCGTGACCGCCCATTCCATGTGCTTCCGCGCCGAAGCCGGCAGCGGTGGCCGCGACGTGCGCGGCATGATCCGCCAGCACCAGTTCGAGAAGGTGGAACTGGTCTCGATCTGCCGCCCGGAAGACAGCGACGCCGAGCACCAGCGCATGACCCGTTGCGCCGAAGTGGTGCTGGAAAAGCTGGGCCTGCCGTACCGCAAGGTGCTGCTGTGCACCGGCGACATGGGCTTCTCGGCCATCAAGACCTACGATCTGGAAGTCTGGCTGCCGTCGCAGAACACCTACCGCGAAATCAGCTCGTGCTCGAACACGGGCGATTTCCAGGCGCGCCGCATGCAGGCCCGCTGGCGCAACCCGGCCACCGGCAAGCCGGAGCTGGTGCACACCCTGAACGGCTCGGGCGTGGCCGTGGGCCGCGCCATGATCGCGGTGATGGAGAACTACCAGAACGCCGACGGCACCATCACCGTGCCTGACGTGCTGCGCCCGTACATGGGCGGTATCGAAACCATCGGCTGAGCCCGGTAGCGCCGGGCCATGCCCGGCGCTTTTGGGTGGGGCATCCACGCATGGCGTGGATCTACCGCGTCCACGCTATGCGTGGATGAACCCCCGCGATCACCCCACCACCCGCACCTTCTCCAACGGCACCCAACCGGGCTCGCCGTGCTCTGGCACACACCACGCCCATCCATTCAGCGTGCGCAGCCCGCGCAATCGTTGGCCCGGGTCCACATCCAGCTCCCGCGCGCAGTAATCCTGCGTGGCAAATGCGCCACCGTGCGCATCGCGCCCGATCACCGGCGCCGGCACGAAGCCCGGTTCCTGCCCCTCGGCCTGGCATAGAAACCAGTCTTCCCAGCCCTCAGGGCCTTCATAACGTTCACCCACCATCAGCGCCTGCCCGCGGCGCAGGGTGATCGGCTGCGGAAATTCGCTGCGGTGCGCAGTGGTCACGATGTAATCCATGCCCCCAGCCTACCGGCCGCACGCAACAAAAAACGGCCCCGCAATGCGGAGCCGTCAGGGTGGGCCGGGATGGGGGAGGGACTCCCGGCCCGCAATCAGCGCCCCCGACGAGGAGGGGGGAGGGCGCCGATCGCTGGAACGCGGTACTTACGCAGCCACTTCTTCGGCAGCGTGCGACGGCAGGGC
Source organism: Stenotrophomonas sp. YAU14A_MKIMI4_1 (assembly GCF_003086855.1). Taxonomy (NCBI): domain Bacteria; kingdom Pseudomonadati; phylum Pseudomonadota; class Gammaproteobacteria; order Lysobacterales; family Lysobacteraceae; genus Stenotrophomonas; species Stenotrophomonas sp. YAU14A_MKIMI4_1. Next base: position 2,651,353 of record NZ_CP025998.1, on the reverse strand, counting down.
CGACAGCGCGCCGGCAATGGCGTCTTCGCGGTGCTTGGGCGAATAGGCAATGCCCTCGGCGCGCACGAATTCCACGTTGTCGATGCCCATGAAGGCGAACACCTGGCGCAGGAAGGGCTCCTGGAAGTCGGCCGGCGAATCGGTGTAGATGCCGCCGCGGGCGCTCACCACGATCACGCGCTTGCCACCGGCCAGGCCCACCGGGCCGTTCTCGGTGTACTTGAAGGTGCGGCCGGCCACGGCCACGCGGTCAATCCAGGCCTTCAGCGTGGACGGAATGCTGAAGTTGTACATCGGCGCGCCGATGACAAGGATGTCGGCGGCCAGGAACTGCTGCATCACCTGTTCAGCATCGGCCGCCTCGGCGGCATCGGCGCCGGCCAGCGAACCGCTGCGCAGATGGGGTACCGGGTTGGCGTCCAGATCGCGATAATCGACCTGCAGGCCGTCGATCTGGTCCTTGAACTGGGCGACCACCGCCGCAGTCAGCTGACGCGAGACGGAGTTGTCGCCAAGCACGCTGGCGTCGAGATGCAGAAGCTTCATGGCAGTCACCTATGTTCGGGAAGGAGGGGGCGGGTTCGCCGCCGACGGAGAGAACGATAGGTTGTTGCATGGGCGGGATAAAGGTGGTTCAATGCCACGAATTGTTCTAGATATGGAACTCGGGTATGCATGACCTGAATGACCTGTACTACTTCGCCATGGTCGTGGACCACGGCGGTTTCGCCGCCGCCGAGCGCGCCCTGGGTATCCCCAAATCGCGCCTGAGCCGCCGTATCAGCCAGCTGGAAACCGACCTGGGCGTGCGCCTGCTGCAGCGTTCCACGCGCCGCTTCGCCGTCACCGACGTCGGTACCAGCGTGCACCGCCACGCGCAGACCATGCTGGCCGAGGCCCAGGCCGCGCGCGAAGTGGTCGACCGCCTGAGCGCCGAGCCGCGCGGCGTCGTGCGCGCCAGCGTGCCGGTGTCGCTGGCGCAGATGCAGCTGCCCAAGCTGCTGCCCAAGTTCCTGGAGCAGTACCCGAAGGTGCGCCTGCAGCTGAACATCAGCAACCGCCGCGTGGACATCATCAATGAAGGCTACGACGTGGCCCTGCGCGTGCGTTCGCGCCTGGACGACGACGGCAGCCTGGTCATGCGCAGCTTCGGCCAGGTGCAGGAACTGCTGGTGGCCAGCCCGAAGTACCTGGACCGCGCCGGCCGCCCGAAGGACCCCGAGGAGCTGACCCAGCACGTCACCCTCAGCATCAGCGAAGACGAGGCGCGCCAGCGCTGGGAACTGCATGGCCCGGAAGGCGAAGTGCGCCGGGTGGACCTGCAGCCGCGCGTGGCCGGCTTCGATTTCCCGCTGCTGCAGAGCATGGTGAAGGACGGCTTCGGCATCACCATGCTGCCGGAAACTGTGTGCGCCGAAGCCGTGCGCAACGGTGAGCTGGAAGTGGTGCTGCCGGACTGGTCGCTGCCGCAGGGCGTGTGCCATGCCGTGTTCGCCTCGCGCCGTGGCCTGCTGCCGGCGGTGCGCGTGTTCATCGACTTCCTGGCCGAACACCTGCCGCCGCAGCTGGAGGCTTCGCGCCTGGACTGCGGCGGCGCGTGCGAGAAGGCCAAGGAGAAGATCAAGGCCAGCGCCCTGGGAGCCTTGGCCGTGGATGCGGGCTGAAGCCTGCCGATAGCGCCGGGTCACGCCCGGCGTTACGCCGGTCTTGGGCAAATCGCCCGGCCGTGCGAGAATGCGTGCCCGGCCAGCAGGCTGGGCCGATACGGAGAGATGGCCGAGCGGTTTAAGGCACCGGTCTTGAAAACCGGCGAAGGGTTAAACCTTCCGTGGGTTCGAATCCCACTCTCTCCGCCACCGTTTCGTGCAAGTCATTGATTTTGAAAGATAAAAGCAATCGACTCTGAATTTGGTATGCCAGCTGGTATGCCACCGCCTCTTGGGTACACCTGGACAGGTCTGGACGCTCCCTCTGGCTGACAGAGGCTGCGTTCGTTCGACGCTTCGGGGGAATTCCAAGAGTTGCATCGCTCAGTCAGGGGCGACTTCGTGACGTCTGCGATGGCCCCTCGCGGTCGGCAATCAGGGAGTCCTGATTTCTGCCTATGGCGCGGGGGAGGCTCAGCGGCGAGGGAAGTTGTGGGCGCAGCTGCCGACTTCCTGGCTATGCTTACTCAAGATCGTCGGAGGCGTTGGTGAGGCGGACGCAGCTTCATCATTGCGTGTCGCGAAGTATGCAAAGCCGTCAGCTGACGGCGCTTCTTAGGCAAAGTGGCCCCATAGTACTTCCGGCTATCTCCCGGCGAAACTTGGGCGGGTGATCGCACGAGCCTGGAGCAGACAAAGCATTGCATCTGGATCATCTGCTGTCGCAAATAGCTTGCTTAGCCCAGAAGTCTCCTGAGCGGGACTTTGATTGTTTGGGCTTTAGGTCGCAACGTTCTTCGCCGCGTTCGATCATGCCGATGAACGTCCTGTGGGCCCAAGACGCTTCCGCGAAACCTTCGTACGAGAGTCCAAGGGCCCTTCCGAATTCCCTTACTTTGAACAAGTAGCTGTCACCGCGGGCGAAAGCCTCGCGCCGGGATTGTAGTGGCTCCATCGAGAGGGCCAAAGAGCGGATCACGGCCAGCGCGCTGTGCACATGAGCCGTGGATGCGGGCTTCCGTGGGCGACGTGCGTCGATATCTTCTAGAGGATGGTCTCAAGCTCACCTGCTTTGAGCCGATAGCGCTCTGTGGTAATACATTTCTGGATTGCCTCTATCTGCCACGCCGCGTCGTATGTCATTTGGAATGGAGCTCTTGGGAATGGATAAGCTCAACTTTGGCGTCAACTCTCGTATTGCCGCCTTGCTTAGCAATGAGTACTCATCAACGGAGAGGGCGTTGATTGAGCTGATCGATAACGCCTGGGACGCTGATGCCACGAGGGTACTTGTGGATATCCCAGAGCCTCTCTCCGGTAATCCCATTGTTGTATCGGACAATGGGAACGGAATGACCGTTGACCAGATCCGTTCCCATTATTTGCAGATCGCAGCGGACAGAAGGCGGCGCTCCGGCGACAGATCCATTCGGTTCAAGCGCAAGGTCAAGGGCAGCAAGGGCATCGGCAAGTTTTCTGGTCTGATGGCCGCCGCCGAGATGCACGTTGATACCGCAGTGGACGGGCGGCGGGTGAGGCTGAGCTTCACCCTTGAGCAGCTTAAGGATGTTGATGGCATCGATGAACTGGAGATTCCCTACACGGTGTCTGTAGAGGATGAGCATGTACAGGGCACAACCATCACGCTCTCTCAGCTCAGGCAAGGGGGAGCTTATCCAGACGCCGTTGAACTGAGGCACTTGCTAGTCCAGTCCTACGGGCGGCGTCAAGACATGGCTATCGAGATCAACGGCAAACCATTGGACGTCGACGATGTTCAGGGCCATTTTGAGGAGAAGGCAATCAGTGTTCCAGGCGCCGCGGACCTGACCGTTCGATTCGCCCTGAGCGAGCGAAAGACCGCCATGAAGAGTCCGGGAATTCAGATCCGTGTGGGCTCGCGCATTGTGGGGCGGCCCTCACTCTTTGGGCTGGACCAGCGTGGAGATATCTCGCCGAAGTTGCTGAAGAAGCTCTATGGCGAAATTGACCTAGAAGGTGTGGTGGACGCCAATGTTGCTAGCTGGGAGACTCTTGTTGCCGGTGACCCGACATGGGCTCTCGTGCAGGATCGTGTCAGGGATGCTCTCTATGAGAGCTATCAGGCTCGCTTCAAGAGGGACATGAGTTTGGCCCGGGCTCGGCTCCAGCAGCAGTTCAACAAGCGGATGGCCGAGCTCCCCGAGTACAAGCGTGAGTTTGCTGATAAGGCGATCATGAAGGTGCTCAATCGATACTCCGACGAGCCTCATGAGAGGGTTGCTCCCATGGTCGCGGTTCTGCTTGATGCTCTGGAGAGCAGCGACTACCGGCTTCTGCTCGAGCACATTGCAGGGGCTTCAAGCGCCGATGTCTCAAAGGTCGCAGACTCACTCAACGACTTTGGGCTGGCTGATATGGCCCATCTGGTTGATCAAGCTCGAGCTCGGACGGCTGTTCTTGATGCGCTTGAAGACTTGTCCCGGGACAAGAGTACGCTAGAAGCCACGATGCATAGGGCGCTGGAGAGCAATCTTTGGGTGTTTGGTCCGGAGTTCGCCCTGTTTTCGTCCAACAAGACGCTGCGTCGAATGGTGGAGGAATACCTAGACCAGAAGTACACCGGCACCAACGCTACCGATCGGCCAGATTTGATGCTGAAGCAGAACTTTGCGGGAGAGTACCTGCTCATTGAATTCAAGCGCCCCGCGCATGCGTTGACTGTCTCTGACTACCAGCAAGCAATTGGTTACAGGCATCACTTTGGTCCCTTCACACCCAGGCGTATCCGTGTCTTCGTGGTTGGAGGAGATCGGGGCGCCTTTCCAACGAGTAACTTGGAACCGGACGTCGTAGGCACTTCATTTTTTGACGTCATCTCAATGGCGCGAACTCAGCTTGACTGGCAGCTCAAGTAGATCTTCAAAGTCCCTGATACGTGATGGCGAACAGTAGGCCAATCCATGAGGAGCAGTGCCCTGTCTGCAAGGTCGGCGTTTTCGTAGACCGAGTGGGGCGCAATGGGCGCTTCAGGAGCTTTTTGAGCTATCGGGACTGCAAGAAAAAACGGAGAAAGCGGCGCTGAAGGCGTGGGTTCACTTGCAGTCCTTTCGTCGTCGTTTGACGCAGCTGTCCGAGAGGACAGCTGCGTCTGTGGGCGAGTCCCGCTTACTGGCTCTTAAAGTTCGCTCAACTAGGGGGCTTGTGCGTCGCGCCAGCCGGTCAGAGTCGGCTTTTCTGGCCAGACAGCCTGTGTATCTCTAACACGTCGGTGCTTCTCAAATGCTTGCAATCTGCCAACCTCGAGTCGAGACAACAGCTCCTGGGGACAGTCGCGGCGGGAGAGGGCATATTTCAGGTCTGACCATGTTCGATGTAGCCGCGGTTTGCATTCTTCTATCGCCGCTACGAACGGTTCAAATATGCTCTGGCGTAGCATGTCCGCCGCCCCGATCTGCTCAGCAGCCAATTCTTCTCTCTTGGCCTCAATGGCGCTGAGCGCCACGTCCAAAGTATCAATCAACTTAATCGACTTGTAATCGTTCTCAACCAACTTCCGTATTGACCCGGCAAGTGGACAGTCTTTGAGCCATAGACGAATCTGAAAGACGCGCTCTATGACGCCTTCGATAACCGGATCAGCTGCCGCCGCGAGCTCACCAAGACCTTTGTCCTTAAGGAGACGGTCGATCATGATCTCCCAGGCATCGGGCAACCAGTTTGCATTCGTGCCAGCCTGGAACCGGAGCAGAGTTAGATATGTGTCAAACAGCGACTCTTGAGGGAGGGTGCTCAGTAGTTCAGAAACTGCGCCCTCCTGATGGCTTAGCACTTCAATCAATGCGAGAGGATGAAGTTCATGATCCGGCCTGGCGGCAATGTCAAACACGAGATCCGCCCACTTGTCGCTTCGATGGTGTGTGCCGTACCACCACAGCGGTTGGGGCCAGCCACAATGGACATAGATGCATGCAGTGAATAGTTCTCTTCCAAGCAACTGTTCTACTTCGGTCGCATTAAGAGGAAGAATGGAGCTTTGGTCAGTGCACCACCTGACCACTGAAGCTGGAATGCTACGAGTGGTCAATGCGACAGCCTTGAGCCACAGTGCGTCCTGCTCATTCGAGCGCAATGAGGACAGCACGAGGACGGCCTCACGGATGGGCAGCTCAGTCCAGCTTTCTATCAGTCTGGAGATGGTGACAAGGCGCAGCCCCGTATCTCCAACAGCCAATAGGGCAGATATTAATCGGTATCGGCGTTCATCGGCCGCCAGTTTAAGCAGCGGCTCCGTAACGCTGAGCTCGTATTCGTCGAGCGTGAAGGCATCAACCCTTCGAATGATTCTGTTGATCCAAGCCTCCAGCGCATCGCCCATTGCAGATGTTGGAAGCTGCTTCATTGCGTCGTCTACCGCCGCGTTGAGGCGGCCGTCACGAAGCGCGATGGTATGGGGCATGCAATCTAGTGCTCTTGGAAGCAGTCTGGCGAAGATCTCCCATGGTGGTGACTTGCCGAATTCTTCCACTCGATTGAAGAGAACAAGGCGGGTGTAGAGGACGCTGGCGCAGCTCGGAACCCTGATCTGATCTTCAATGATTGAACAAATTCTCTCGCGGCGAGAATGATCAAGTGAGGCCCATGATTGAGCAAGGGCCTTCAGTAGGCGGACACTCATTGCTGGAGTGCGGTCGCGGGCGATCAGTTCCAGAATTCCTTCATCGTCTTGGCGGTTTGTCGATATCCAGCAATTGGCAGTGAATGCTCGAATAGTCGATTCGTCCGCTCGAAGCAGTCGTTCAGCTGCTTTCGACGTCAATCGCTGAGGCTCTTTTGCCAGTGCCTGAAGGATCCTTTTGGATAACGCTAGGTCGAGAGCAATGGGGCGACCATCCTCGATCGCATCGAGGTAGGGCTGGACGGATTCCAGAGTGGGTGACGTTTCAAAGAAATTGTAATTACTCGAAATGAATCCGACGCCGGAATCTACATTGATCTGCTCCAGGCTGATGATCATGTCCTCTGCGATCCAGGGCAGATCGTCTCGCAGCTCTTGGGGAAGCTCATCCACGAACTGAACAAGGAACGCAAAGCAGCTGTCTCGTGTTGCCGGAAACTTTGACCTTGTACCGAGCTTCGCCAGCTCAAAGAGGCCCTTGCCATGGTGACCTTGGAAGGCCGACCGCATCCAGCGGAGGTTCTGCGCTGCTGCAAGTGATGTGATTGGGGAGGCGCAAGCCAGTCCTCTCTGAAGTTGCTCAAGGAGGGGAGCTCGGTCCTGTGGAATATCCGGTACAGCTAGTGCCTGGGCCCCAGCACGGAGATAGGGATGCGTAAAATTGAAATCACTCTCCTCGGCCCGGAGAACGCGGCGCCTTTGGAGTGCGGTAAGTGCTGCCCGCGCCTCTTGTGTTAGTTCGCAGGGGGCTTCGTAGGCGGGAGGAGGGGAGGAGGTCCAATCTGCCCCTAAAGTAATCGACGCAAACTCTTCCACGAAGCCAGGGCGCTCCTCGCTTGAGCTGATCATGTACGCAAGATCTGGCTCGCCGATCGGTCGATGGATCTCAGTTCCCATGGCGGCTGCGATCAGTACGCTTCTCGCACCGATAAGCTTTTCAGATAGAGATCGCGCAAAGTCAATTGCATCTCGGCGTGACTGTGCCAGTATCTCGGCATCGGTTGGCGCGTTTGGAAGCTCGCTCCAAGTCTGTGCCAGGTATGCAAGCGCGCCCGGTTCGCAAAGCTGGTCGTTCCGCTCGATGATCTTGTCCACAGCGGCAATCGTTGCTTCTGAAAGTCCTTGTGCTTCAGCAGAGGATCTCCAAACTTCTGTTGCCACCGACGCGGGTAGGCGCGCAAGTGAGGTCCAAGATTGCGAGCCTATGCGGCAACTTGCCAGCTCGTTTGTGCCGCGTACTTGGAGAAGAACATTCTCTGTCTGTGCGACGATCAGATAGCGTCCAGCTCGGAGGCGAGCAGACAATCGTGCTAGATTTGCCATCACGGCACTTGGGTTCTCGATAGGTTCTCGAGAGCCGAGGGGGTCGTCAAGGATGTATCCTCGATGCCCATCCACGGGGTCTGTGAGGTAGCGCTCGGCCTCATCAACGTGGCTTCCGGTTCTGACCGCGACACCATCGGCTTGGAGCGCTGATCCGATTGTGAGCGACGTCCAGGTCTTCCCTGCGCGGGGAGGGCCTGCCAGCAGCAAGCATTGCTGATCCCTCAGAGCTTGCAGTAGCGCATCCTCGGTCCCGCGAACAATATAGTTTGCAGGCTGGAGCTGGGCTGGGGCATGTACTCTCAGCAGCTCTAGGAAGTCGGGCACTACGTCCTTCTGGCTTCTTTTCGCCTGAGCGATGGTGTCTGTGAGCCTGGCGATGAACCCACGGATAGAGGGCGCGTCGAATCGTTCTTCCTGCAGGACTCTGTGCAATCTGATCTCTACAGACTCTGCGGTCTCCCGCTCGACCAGAATTATCTTCCCTAGCGCTTGACGGAAGCAGTCCTCGCTCCGGAGCGCAGCATCGGCTTGTTCGTTGGCTCGCTTGATATCCAGCGCAGATACCTTTTCCTTCGGATCTGTAGCTTTCTGCAGAGTTGAAGTGGACTGATCGACAACCGCTTGACGAACGACCTTAGCTAGTCGTTGGCTTGGGTACCTGGCCTGTGGCCTGTCCAATCGATTCTGACGCGTCAGAAGCTCCTCCAGGTCGTCACAGACTCTGGAGCTCAGTACGAACGCGGCGTATGTCTCGCTCTCATCCATCAGCCGCCGTAACAGGGATGGGGTGTCTTTTCTAGCAGGGTAGTGAGCCAAGTGCTCTACAAGCTTGGACACTGAGAGCGCCTCAGAGCCTCCCTTCACCTGCACCTCAAGGGTGCAGGGCGTGGCGTCTTGCCAAACAATACGGGCGTCCTCGCCGGCCTCGGGCTCAGGCACCAGTGAGCAACTTCCGCTCCGGCCCAGGGCCAACGCTGCTTCAACGCAGATCATGTCCTGAAGCATGAATTTCTCAGGGCCGGTGATCGCAATGTTCATTCGCTACCTCTAGATGACGCTTTCTGGATCATTCCTTGATGCTTCCCGTTGTTTGGGCCCACGCGAGCGAGCCTGCATGTCGCTTAAGGCCAGCGGGATGTTAAGCCTCGGCAGCGCACAGCAACAAGCCGCGCGTCCAAGTGCTTGAGATTTGGGGGGAGGGCGCTCGCTTCCGCCTTGGGCAGTTGATGCATTCACGTGAATGTCGGTAGGTTTCTAGATCCATCTAATTTCAATCGAGGTGCGCATGGCCGACGATCAGATCATGCCCGTTCTGGGATTCGACCTGGGAGGCGTTACTAGTAAGGGGCGGCTGGTCGCAGTGGCCATCAAGTTCGGCGTTGCAGGCGGAAATGAGCTGATGACTGTATGGGATCAGCCACAGCTAGAGTCATTGCTGAGTGTCGCATTCGAACAAGCTCGGCAATACTTTGATGATCGAGTTTCCGAGATCCATGAGATTGCTAGGCGCGTTGAGCGATCAGTTGTTTTGTCGCGCCCGGACCTACTTCGGAGCGAATTGACTGATCCGTCAGGTAGTGCGCGAGTCTGCACGATCGATGTGAAGTTTGGACCAGAGCTGTTGTTGATGGGCCTCACGTTCCCTTGTGGTATGAAGCGTTCTGTAACGATGAGTGGGGCACATTGCTTACTCCTGTATGTGTACGCCACCAAGGTCGTCACCGAGCATGCCTTGGGGATTCCGACTCATGTGTTAGTCACTCACTGAAGGGAGCGTACTTTCGCGTGCAGTTATTCGCCGTTGTCCCCTAAGGAAGGGCGGTGCTCGGCCTTGCCAAAGCTGTCCGTGCGTTGCCCCCCCCCGGCGATCAAAGCAGGCGGCTGAAGCTCGAGTTCCTTGAGCACTGGGAGTACCTGGCAAGGTATTGCCGTGTTCAAGCTCCCAAAGTTGGCGACGTGGGGCGAGACGCCTATCCCGTAAGGTAAGTCCGGAGCGCCGCGACGGATCTGATGTGATGTGTGGCAGATTCAGGGCGGGCGCTATTGGTGCCATTCGCTTTGGCTGATTCCTACCAGAGCGCTTGCCAGTGCCCGCCCTGGCATCTGTTGGTCAGCCTATAGACCAGCTCCGAAGCATGATTGCCATCCGCTTCGCGGCGCCGGCGGGCTGATTGTCGCAATTGGCTTTATCGTGCCGGCAGATATACGCTTGAGCCCCTTTCCCTGGAGTAGGCCTGTGGCTCTGACCACCCTGAAATCACTCGATGCTGAGATCAAGCAGCTCGAAGCACAGAAGAAGCTCGTGGAGAAGCGTGACGGAGAGGTGCCACAGGCGCTGGCCGTTCTCCAGAAGTACGCCAAGGTCTTGTCCCCTGCTCAGCGTCGTCAGATCGCCAAGATTGTCGGAGGCGTGGCGGACCCTGACTTGGCTGCACCGGTTGGCGTTGTGAAGCGAGCAAAGTCATCAGCCAAGGGGCGTACTCTAGGCAAGGTCGCCCCTAAGTACCGGCTGCCTACTGGTGAGACATGGACTGGTCGGGGTCTGGCGCCGAAAGTGTTCGTGGCTTGGCACAAGTCCGCTGAAGGAAAGGCATGGCGTGCCGCGAACCAGGGTGAGAAGTACCCGCCTGCAGATTCGACCAAGTCATCCGCTAAGGTCGGGAAGGTAGCGATTAAGAAGCCGCACAAGGTCAGCACCAAGACTAAGGCTGTGAAGAGGCCTGCTAAGAAGGCTGTCAAAAAGATTGCCCGCAAGCCTGTGCGTGGCGCAAAGCAAGGCTGAGGAATTAGCCGTCACGTGCAAGCATCTGGTCCTTATCTTCTGGTGCGGCTAGGCTGATCTATGTGGTTCTCAGTGCTGCGTTGGGGTTGAGCAGCTGCGAGCCTCGGATCCGGCACCACAGCATGTCTTATTATGCCAATGAGTGGCCCTTGGATATTACAAGGGCCACTTCTGTTATCACGGGTAGGCTGATTGATGCAGCTAACTAATTGCTGAGAAGTGGTTCGTCGGTGCCGTGTTGAGTTCTGATGCTCGGAGTCCTTGTCCCTGGTTGGGGCGGGCGCTGTTGGTCCATGGAGATGGCTGGTATGCCCAATGCAACGGAGTAGACCGAACCTCTTCAGCAGGAGATGACTTCATTGACCGTTTCAGGGACTCAAAAGTTGCTTCATCAGCAGCATCACGATGCCGCCATCAAGTTCAGCTATTTCCTTCTCACCGCTACAGGCGCATCGATCGGCTTCGCGGTACAGAAGCTGGATGGACAGAGCTTCACTTTTGCTGGGATCACGCTGCTAGCTGGAACAGGTGCTTGGCTTCTTTCATTCCTCTGCGGGCTGCTTGCTTTGGAGGCCAATAACGTGACCAAAGGCTTCAATTTGCAGCGACAAATGTTTGAGGGCGGGAATCACACGCTGTCCAAACGATTCAAAAGCGAGACAGAAGAGCTACGGGACGTGGTGATGGAGTGGGTCGCCAACTACCGGAGGCGAGCCCGACTACTGACCATCGTACAGTCGGTTTTTTTGGGAATAAGAGCTACTTGCGTCGTGGCGTGGCGTAATATTGAGATGCTGGACCGCTGCTAATGCGGTCCGCATACCGGTTGTATCTTGATCAAGCATAGGGATGTGCCGATGCCGCACGTAGGCCCTGGTGCGTTGTAGCTTTCTGACTTTTAAGCTCTGCGCTGCGTCTTGGAACGACAGGAGTCAATGCGTCACCGCACGGAAGCGGTACGGGTCACTCTGCGCTTGGCGCCGACCTGATCTTTGCCAGGCCAGCAACCAGCAGCCTGATGTCCTCGGGATCGCCGCCGCGATCGACACGATTGGACCAGCGTGGAAAGTGCTCCTTGAACAACCGAATGCCGTCATCAGTTAGGTTGTCCGTTGTGACCTGAAACGTTTCGCTTAGCGATCCGTCATGGTTGTAGGGCGACTCGCGTAACAGCTCGTTATCTACTAGGAAGCGCATCAGGACATCAGTCATATTCTTGACCAGGCGACGATAGTCAGCGCGCTTACTGCTTGCGAGCATACCGGGGTAGGTGTAAAGGATGATGGTCACGATAGGGCGGGGCTGGCATGTAGTTAGGGAGGACGTAAAAGGCTGCGCAGCCACACTGTCTTATACGAGCACTAGGTGGCCTGAGGCTCGGGCTGTGGACCTAATAGTGCCATCTTGATGCACTTAGGGTGGGGTGAGGTCGTAGTTGACTTGGGCGGTACGGTTGGCATCAGTCAGATCTTAGGACGGTCTGTGGAACTGGGCGTTCAGGTCGGGCTGAGCGCCAGCAGCTCTAGGGGCTGCTGTGATCTGGGTCTGCCGGTCAGAGCTTGGCGCTCGGGCTCATACAGCGTCCAGGTGCTACATCGCATTGAAACTTGTTGCATTTCATCAGCGCGCCGGCGGGCTTAGAGTGGCTGTCTAAAGTGGGCTTGGCCCAGTGGCATGCCTACAAGCTTTTGACGCTGATTGAGCAGGGGCGTCGTATTGCGCCCCGGCGATAGCTTTGTGGCGGTCAGAGGATATGTGGTGGAGAAATGGATGTGAAGCATCGGCAGCAGTACATAAGCCAGTCCTACTACATCAGGATGCGGAATTTCTATGATGGCGCAGATGAGTTCTGGCGGGACGTCGTTCTTGATGAGGACTACCCTGGGCAGGGATCTGCGTTGAAGGCGAACGAGACAAAGCTCGCTTGCCTAAAAAGCCTCTTCTTGCGCTATACAGCTGGCGAGCCCGTGGAGGAAATGGTTCCGCTGCTGGAGCGGCTCGTTGATAAGTATGAGATCCACCAGTCATGTCTTGAACGATCTGAGGGGGTGGTAGGAGTTTCACCGCTCAACATCGAGCATCATCTTGGCCACTACGAGGAGTTCGTCCAAGTCGTGAGTCTGTGCATCCTTCTTCATCGTGAAGACTTGCTGGCCAGATTTGTTGGACTTACAGACAGGGCTGGATTTGCGGGCGAAGACGCGCTGTATGAAGAGCTACTGGCCAAAGTGCTTCCTGGGCGGTTCGACGTAGAACGGTGGTATCACTCCATGTATTCCAGACTGATCGATGCCATTGACGCCGAAACGCCCGCCGAGGCGTCATCCTATCTGTCGGAATATTGCGATACGTGGTACCCAAATTTCGAGATGGCGTGTACCTACTGGTACGACACCCATCTGAACATTGATGGAGATGAGGGAAGCTATTTTGGATACTGGGCGTTCGAGGCTGCAGCAATCGCGTATCTGCACGATATCGACGACAGTGGCATCGTCAGTGCTGTGTATCCAAGGGACATGGTTTCGTATGCCCGATCGCGCAGGGATCTGGCTAGTGCATCGGCCTAGAGTGCTCGACGTGGTGGCGTATCTGATTCGGCAGGGATGGGGATTGAATAGAGGTTCTGACGATCAGGGCGTATCTGAGCCTGAAGAACAACCGGCTGCCGCTACCGCACTTCCAGAACAACGTGGTGGTCAACCGGGTCAAGCTGCAGAAGGCCATCGGGATCTGGTCACCAATCCTGTTCTGGATCTTCCATATCGGCTGGCTGATGTGGAACTGGTCCATCGATGCGTGGATCGGTGTATTGGCGACCGCTGTCTACATGGTCGCTAGCGCAATGCTGTTGGGCCAGATCAAGGACAAGCAGATCGGGGTGATCCCCGATCAAGCTGTGGCCGGCGACGACCAAACCTAAGGGCTGTGGAGCGGCCAGCCCTTGGCCGCGGCCCCGCCAATCCGGAGCTGAACAATGAAAAAAAAACGATAGACGAGCAGAAGGATGCCTGGGCCAAAGCGCGTGCGACAGAGCTTTCGGCTCAGGTCAGGTTATTGGAAGCCGATACAAGCGGCGATTGGCGTGCACGCCGCCGTAGGTGTCAGGCAGCCGATAGGCTGATTAGTGAGGCGAGCTACTACGAGAGGATCGCCTCGAGCTGTGGAGAAGTAGACTTTGCAGACGACCTGCTTCCGTTCTGACTCTAAGCCTCTATGGCGGGAATGGTGGTGTCCAGGACGTCGATGCCACAGGCCTGGCCGCAGCAAGGCCAGTCAATCGTCAGTATTTTAGTAAGCTGTTCAGGTAGGTCTTATTAAGTCTGGAGGAGGATTCAAGCCAAAAAAAATGCATTGCGGAGTGAATGTTTTTATTTGAGCGAATTGCTTTAAAGGCTTCGGTGTGAAGTGGGTGTTCTAGATTGTTCGTTTCAAGGTGGCCTCTCAAACTTTCAATAAGAATGCATGGTATTGCCATTCTTGCGGAAGTCTCAATGGAACAATCTTTGATCAGCGAAATGGCAGGTTTGATGATGTGAGGTGATGCATGTATAAATTCCCAGTCTTGCTCGCTTCCAGTTAATTGGATGTTTAAGAGTTTGCCGATTTTTATTTGAGTTTCAGGTGAGGCGCCATAATATTTCATTTACTTCGGGATGAGGGCGCACATCAGCGTTGATGAACTCTCCAGGCTGGTGCACCACGTGAGATGCGCGGCCGCCAATGTTAGCGATGTTCCGGTCACCGATTCGCTGCTGCATGGCAAGGTGGAGTGCGTGTTTGGCGACAGCGGCTATAGCTGTGCAGACAAGCGTGTCGAGCTATCCGGCTGCAAGGCGATGTTTTTCATCGCCGCCAGGCGCTCGCAAGTCAAGGCTATTGGCAACGCGCGGAAACGTAGACAGGTGGAGCGCTGGGAGAGCTGCTGGGCAAGCATACGAGCCAAGGTCGAGCATCCGTTCCGGGTGATCAAACAGCAGTTCGGCTACACCAAGGTGTGCTATCGCGGCTTGGTCAAGAACACGGCGCAGGTGTTGACACTGTTTGCGCTGTCCAATCTGTGGATGGTGCGCCGACAGTTGCTGCCGGCATAGGGATTATTCCGCCCGCAGATGCCCGCCAGCACCTGAAGAACGGTGAGATTTGTTCATCTGGTACGCCTGCCGGTCGCTGGTAGGACCAGATCTGGAAATTCAGGGCTCAGTGTTGAGTGTTCAGGGCATCCTTAGGTCCTGTGCTGATCGAACCATGGTTGGCCGTGCTCTTTCGTGACCCGCTCAAGATCCTGCAAACAGCGATCATAGGTGCTCCGCGTCAGTGCATTGAACCGCAAATGATAGTGGTAGCCTCTAGAGTCTTTTAGCTTCTCGCTATCAAGCCATGCATCAGCTGCAGCGCTATCCGGTGCCTTAATGAAGAACTCGGCCCTGATGCTTATAGAGTTGTTGTTTGAAGCGCCATAGCTACTGCCAGATCGATGGAGGTGGATCGTCTCTATTAGGCCTTCACGCTGCCGATGCCACGACCTGGCTCCTGAGCGCGCGCGAGCAAATCCAAGTTCTTCGACGACTTGGTTGAAGTCGTTGCATATTCGTAGCATCCCGGCTTTGACGAGTTGGGATGACGATGCCTGCGTAGTGTCCATGGCGCCTTAGGTCTGAACTAAGCCGAGCCGCGAAGCGGCTTCGGCTTGAATGAATTGTTAGGCATCGCTGTCTTACAAGAGGACTAGCTCGCCCGTGGAAAATGCACAGGCGTAGTAACGGGTTTTGCGTGCTCTGCTCGTTTGTCTGCAAGGTCATGTGTTACCAATGCTCAGGGTTTTCTCGGCTTGCCAACTCTAGCTCTGTGCTCCACTTTTCAGTCGCGATCTTGAAAAGCTGTTCGAAGAGGATTCTTGCGTCTCCAAATTCGTCTTCGGTATACGCGAGTGCTGCATACTCGTCGGGGTTGTATTCGATGTATTGATGGAAGTTGTGGTTTGGGTCATTCAGCGCATTTTTTAACTCATTCCATAATAGGAATTTTCTTTTGTAGTCATTTGCTCTGCCCACTCTGTCAATGCAATATTTATCGAGCACAAACATTCTTTCGCTCAAGTTGCTCATGTCGAATTTCTCAAGCTCAACTCCGATGGTGTGCTCTCTGTCGTATATGTCTAGACCTCCTAGAAAATAGCTAAGTTGAGGGGTGTACGGTTTGCCTGTGCGGTAGTCGATCATGTTATTTCTCTGTTGTCAGGAAGGCTGTTAGCGGTTTCCCGCTTTCTTCATTGAATTTGATCTCTGCTCGTCCCATGTTTTCTACGGCTCGAGGGCGCAAGGGCTGCCGTCGAGTACAACGTTGGCGGCTTGCTGGGCTATGCAGGTAGAGGTTCTGAGGTCTTATGAAGAGTTTGATCTCGATTGTGTTTCTTAGGTTTGATTCTTTGATTTCTTTAGCAGGCTTTCGACCTCTGGATAATCAGATCGTTCCGCCTCGGGGATTCGTGAGATCAATTGACTGATCACGGTTTCTAGTTCGTGCTCGATTGGCTCTTCTGACCAGTCTAGCTCATAGGCAGCCATGATCTGTGTATCCAGGTCATCAGTAGCTAAGAGGGTTTTTAGGATTTTTATTGCCAAAGGATGCCTGGGCGTTCCTAATGAAACTGCGCACCGCTGGAGCCAGTAACTCGGCTGATGCGCCATCGTTTTCTGGAGCTTATCCCAGTCCTGCTGGGAGAATCTAAGTATGACGCCAAGCCCTACCTGCTCGCAGATGTATTCATTCCAGTTGCTGCCCTCAGAATCTCCGAGCCAATACAAAAATTCACTATATGGATTTCTTGTCATTTGATGGGCCTTGATCGCATCTGGCGTCAGGCACCGCCCTGTGCTGGGATTGTAGTTGGCGATGCCGGTTGTAATGCAGCCCTGTTTCCGCATTGAAGTAGTGGCCATGGAACCGAAGCGGGTTGTAGATCTCTAGGTGATAGCGCAGCGCGGCCGCGCGCTAGTCAAGGTAGGTGCAATGTGCGTTGGTGCCTCAGTCCTGGCGAGGAAAGTGCTAGCAAGCTCAGTTCTATCAGTTGCTCCCTGCCAGCGTTCACCCTTGCGCGATCGAACGCAGTGCTCCATGCGCTCCAGCGCATAGCGCGGATTCTGCGCAACCAAGCATACAGCGAGGCGCTGGCGATCATCGTGCCGATTGCGACAAGGTCAGTCGTGGCCAAGGTCGCAATAGCCCCCGATCGCGTTCAGTATCTGGCTGCAGGCGCGCGGGACAGGGCGAGGGAGCAATGGTCGGAGCCAGAGCGGGTAACTCAGTTCGGCGGTCAAGCCTGAGCGTCGTTGCGCCTCGGACTAAGCGCGTGCCGCACAGCTCGGCCCCTTCGGTTGCACCAAGGTGCCACATCAACTTCAAACTTGTTGCATTCCTTTAGCGCCCGAGCGGTACTAGAGTTGCTGTTTGAAGCGGGCTTGTCTCAGTGATCTGAGGCGTGGGCGTAAGAACATGTTGCACGGATCCACTCGAGACTCTGCTGCGGAAGCTGCGACCCTTCGGCGAAGGGAGTCCGCGATCTTTCATGCTCGCCGGGCCGACCCTTCTGTCCAAAGGCTCGCGATAAGCCGCGTCTCTATCTGGCACATTGGATTGGCTGTGCCGTCTATCGTCGCTGCGTAGCAGTGCAGGTCGCGGCGCTCCCCACTAACACCCACTGAGCGGACCCGGCGTGATTGGCGAACACACTAAGAAAGCAGGGGGCACGATGAGCTGCATCGACGACATCGAACGTGAAATCGACAAGATCGAACTCAGAAACGCAAAAGGCCGGCCAGTGATCAGGCTTGGGCTGATTGCCACACTCTACTTTCGAAATGGCCAGCAACCTGCGGCCAGAAAGAAGGTAGCAGCCTGCTTTAGCGAGTTCTATGCGGAGTTCGGTGACGTCCTCCGAGGGATGGTGTACGGGCGTCGTGGCCGGTTGACGCCCGAGAAATTGCAGGGCGTGCTGGAGCGATTCAGCGGGGCGGGCGAGGGCCGTGAGCTCAACATCAACAGCGCACGGTCAATGCATGAAGCGGCATCGCACTGCCTGCAAGTGCTGACAGCGCGTGAGGTGCTGACAACGCATGGTGAGACTGTGTCTTGTGGCCGCTCATACATCAAGATGACGATGCCTTGGCAGATGCTGAAGAGCCAGCAGGATGTTGATCGCTTTCAGGCATGGGTGATATGGCTGGCTGAGCAAGTCGACGCTGAGCATGGCTATGCCGGCCTGTCTATTGTGCTTCCTTATGACTTCGACAGATACATGCCTATCGAGTATGCGCTCTCACAGAAGTATCCCGGGCTGGAAGTTGACACCTATGCGATGGCCCATTCCTTGAGGCTGCTCGGATCAATCAAGGGGGGCAGTAGGCTTCCATTCCTGCCCATATAGCGGCCAAGATCAGAAGGCCATGCTCCCGCAGTGGCCGGCCTAGATTGGGCTTGGCTCCGGGCCGCTCCCGTACCAATACCCTAGATGAAGCAAAGGACGTGTCGCTCAGCCGTGGCGCAGCGAGTCTAGGGCGAGGGCGGTGGTTGGGCGCTGGTCCACCGAGCCAGGATGCCTCGCTCACTGCGATCTGTTCGCACTGAAATGTCTCTAGAACCGAATCCTTGAATTTCTGAGCATGTTGTTCCGGGTCGCATCCGTATCAAATGCAACCCGACAGGCACACGGCCTGTCGGGACTCCGGCCGGACTCCTTCACATCCACACCCGAAGGTTTCCAACATGAACACGATCCAGACGCGTTCGGCGCTGATGCCGAACTGTGGCAGCGCTTTGCCCGCCGATGCGGCACTCACTCTTATCCCCGAGGGCCTGCGGGACCGCCCGGCCTTGAGTCTGAAGGAGTTGCTCCGGGTGATCCCGGTTGGCCGCAGTAAGGCCTACATGCTGATGAAGGAGGATCCGTCCTTCCCCAAGGGCGTACCGCTCTACGACGGCGAGAACTCCCCCAAGTTCTACTGGACCCACGAGGCCATCGCCTGGTTGCAGGGCCGAGCCGCCAAGGTTGGCGCCAACAAGGGAGGGCTGTGATCATGAATAGCCTCACTGATGCACTGGCTGGCATCCACACTCCCCTGGACCGACTCCAGCACGCCTTGGCTCAAGACCTGTGCCTAGGTAAGAGCAAGCTGGAGATGGACTTCCGCCAAGCCTATCCCGTGCTGGAGCAGCACCTGATGCAACGGATGCGCAAGCGGCTGGCAATGGAGCGCTTCAATGCTGCTTACAGCTACGAACTGAGCCTGGCGCAGTTCCGTAAGTTGTTGAATGCGGAGCGGGAGCGCCGGCAAGAGGCTGGCGACGTCGTGGTGTGCCCTGGTTGCGGACGTCCAGTCCAGGAGCCGGCCGCGGCCGGTCAGGGAGAGTCCGAATGACCACCTCCTTCGCCCGCGTCGCTCCCCGTTACCCGCTGAACGCCTTCCTGGTTGTGGCGCGCGAGGCGGGTTACGAGATCTCCCGTAACGTCCAGGCGCCGGAGGCGATGATCGGGATGAGCCTGATCAATGCAATTTCCATGGCCTGTCAGGGACTGATCGACGTCAAGCTTCCTACAGGCCTGGTCAGGCCGGTATCGCAGAATCTGCTGATCATCGCCGAATCGGGCGAGCGTAAGTCGACGGTGTCCTCGCTGTTGTTTGCGCCGTTCCGCGATGCGGATACAGAGGCAATGGCATCTCACAAGGACAAGCAGGAAACGTATCAGGCCGAACTAGGCGCGTGGGAGGCCAAGAACAAGGGCTTGCGCAGCGCCATCGCGCGAGCGGTCAGTCGTGGCCACAACAGTGACGATCTGGAGGCGCGCTTGCTGGAACACGGTCGGATCAAGCCGACCGAGCCCCGATTGCGCTACTTCATGCGTCAGGAAATCACCGGGAAAGCCATAACCGAAGCACTGGTGGGCGACGGGGAATCGATCGCGATCAGTACCGATGAGGGGCATGTTCTGTTCCGGAGCGAGGCCATGTCGCACCTGGGCCTGTTGAACAAGCTGTGGGACTCCCCTGGCGTCCTGATGCGTGATCGGGCAGACGAGAATCTGCTGGCCATGAACCCACGCGTGTCGGTCAGCATCATGACCCAGCACGAACCGCTCAAGGCATTCTTGGACCGGAAGGGCTCGGTGGCAAAAGGCAGCGGCCACTGGGCGCGCTACCTGGTGGGTTGGCCGCAATCGAACATGGGCTTCCGTCAGGTAAGCGGCGAGGAGCCGACCTGGGATCATCTGCCTGCGTTCCAGCAGCGGATCCGTGTGCTGCTGGATCGGTACCGAACGCAGATCGAATCGGGATCGATCGAGCGCGAACTGATCGAGTTCAGTCTGGATGCGAAGAGTCGGTGGGTGGAGCTGGCCCGGGAGACCGAGCGCCTGCTACGTCAAGGCGAGTACCTGAGCGACATCAACGACTTTGCCGCCAAGGTGATGGAGATCCTGGCGCGGCTGGCAGCGGCGATGCACTACTTTGCGGAAGAGGTTGGCCCGATCTCGGTCGATACGCTCAATCGAGCGTTCGAGATCGTTAAGTGGCATGAGAGTGAGTACAAGTACCTGTTCTCGCCTGACTCGGCCGTGCCGCAGGACCTGGTCGATGCTCGGGCCGTCGCCCACTACCTCAAGACGCGGGTCTGGGGCGGCTCGTTCTCCAACACCTGGGTTCCGCGCAATCACGTCTTGCGCAATGGGCCCGTACGGAAGCGTGACCGGCTGACTGCTGCGTTGGACCTGCTCCGTATGCGTGGGGCGATATGCATCGGCACGGCGCACTGGGACCGGAAATGCCACCTGCAGTTGATCAACTACTTCTTCAACCAGCAGCAGATGCCGCTGTAGAATGGAGGAAAGCTCGGGGAAGATGGGCGCACTCGTCTTCCCCGAGCCATGCATAGGCCGCTTTTTTCTTCTGCAGTTAGGCCAAGATCTGAGCGATTCTGCGACAAAATCGCAGAGTCGCTACTGTTCAACAGGGGCGGGCGGGGTGCTTGCATCATGGCCAGCCCGATACGACACGTACTGGGCCTTTTCCCCGTCGGCCATCTCTTTGACCAAAAGCGGGCCCAGGTGGCGCTCTGCTCTCCGGTCTAGTCCCTGGTCTCGAAGACTACGGTGGTCGACCCTGGTGCTGTGCCCGCACTCGGCCAGTATCTCGTTCTGGGCGTCGGCTACCAGCTTGCGCCTTGCCGTTACCTCCTGGCGCAGCTCCATGGGGCTCTTGCCTCCGCTGTCCTTTTTGCAGCCACCCTCAGCCGGATGGGTCGGGTTGTAACGCGAGAAGGTTCGATCCGGAGTGCGTTCGATTCCATCCGGAATGCGGTCCGAACACATCAGGTGCACGTGCGGGTTCTCGATACCACCGAGCGCTCCCTCTGGCGCATGGATCGCATACTGGTACGGTTTGGATCCGGCTAGGCGCTGAGCAAGTCGCTCAGCCAGCTCAACCAGCTGTGGTTGAGTCAGCTCGCCGGGTAGTGCGATCTCATGCTCGCGATAGGCCGCGCCGTTGGCGCGCTCGTGGCGATCGGCCATGCTCCAGAATGCTTTGGGATCGTCCTTGGCCCAGGTCGGCAGGTTGCCGTGACTAGCGTGGACCAAGTCCTCCCGCTCGCTGTGCGATCCCTCTCGCTGGATGTAGCTGCTGTGTCTGCGAGCGGTGCCCTTCTTGCCGCTCTTGATGCTGTAGTGGAAGCTTGCCATTGGTGTATCCCCCTTTCTGTATGCGTAAACGAAAAAAGGCCAACAAGATTGCTCTTGTTGGCCTGTGTGGAGTGGAGTAGTTCGTTAGCGGGTGCGGTGTGATAGGGAAACGGTAAGTGCGCGTGCTACAGCCCCCTGTATGCATCGCTCTATGGAGGCTTGCTACAGCGCCTTGCATCGATTCCTCTATACAGGCGCTGCTCTACCAGCACCTCCTACTACGTACCTCTCGCTATCCCTGCCAACTACGACCACATCACTTCCATATACATAGGGCTGGTGATGTAAGAAATTGCTGATCCAATAGAAAGTGGTCGATGACCGACTCATGCAGAACAGGCGAAGGTCTATCTGCATTCGTTCCCAGATGAACTGAAATTCCACCTGGACTTGATCGACTTGGCTAGACTTCCTTCGGCTAGTTGCTGACGGCTCTGTCAATGATCCGCTCCGTTCTGCGCTTCGATGAGAGGAGCAGAAGGGCCCGAGCATTGGTTGTCACTTTCAAGTACGAAAGTGAACGATGCTGTCGGATGGCGGTACGCGGACAGGTTGATGCGCGACCCGTCAGCCCGCTGGCTTGTTAGCCAAGCCCAGTCACTTTATGATCAGAGAGTGTCAGGGCTGGAAGCCCAAATTGGAGACTTATGCGTTCTATGCGCGGAATCAATCGCCTGGCGGTTGAGAAGTACTGGTGCCCTGATTGTGAGCAGGAGCGTTCCCTTGACGATGTCGCAAGCGAATGGAAATGCCCGGAATGTCGCGAGCGGATCCATGTTCGTGCAATGAGCAGCGACGGAAAGGAGCGCATTGTGATTGAGAGAATGCTCGCATCCGAACTTCAAGTAGATGACCTGCTTCTTATGCCGGGCCAATTGGACGGCAAATCCTACCTAGTAGTCGGAGTGAGTGAATTTAACAACCAGCTCAGCCTAGGCCTTCGCAATTGGGGCCGCTACGTGGTTGATAAGGAAGAGCCGGTAAACTGTCGAATTGGCACCTGGACTGAGAACTAGCTCATCCACGCCGAACTCACTTGGCGGTTCGGCAGGATAGGTCGAGGCGTACGGCTGCTTGTGGCCGAAAGCGGATTCCGGGGCCTCTTAGCCACGCCGGCGTGCCACTATGCGCGCCGCATCCTGCGAGGGCGGCAAACCGAATGCACGCGCGTACTCGCGGGTGCACTGGGTAGGACTATCATAGCCGACATCGAGCGCGGCTGCGGTAACGCTTGAACAGCGGCAACGGGTCGGGAGTCTGAGCGACGCGACGACTACCGCGGCACCGCGGTTCATAGCGCCCCTGGGCCAGGCAAGCCCCGGGGTCCGCAGAACCCCGACCGAAGGTCGCCCGTAAGGCGTTGGTCAGGACCGGGTTGCAGCAGGTGTGCCGTGATGTGTCGTGATCACGGTCTCCTCGTTTAAGCCAACGAAGAGTCCCGGTTGGTCACGCCGGTAACTCTTCGCAAGCTCTTGGGGGAATCAAGAGGAGGATTGGCGCTGATGGCGCCCATAGGAGGGCCTTGCTAAGCTGCTATCCCTCCACTGCAGTCCGTCAGATCCGAGCGTCACCGGTACTAGTCAAGTCGGTAGTGGTCGATGACCAAGTCCTTGGCTAGGCTCAAGCAGTAGAAGTTCAGTGCATTCAGCCCAGTGGTGATTGAGGCTATGTCCTTCAGGTCCAATACCGACTGATAGGCGCCCAGTGCAGCTACCTGATAGCCCATCCAGGCACGGTAGCTGCCGATTGTGCCCGTGAAGGCTGCCCGATACTCGTAGAACCGATTCAAGTAGATCTGCATCACGCCTTGATGTTGATAGGGCTGCTCATCACTCAGACCCTTGTCGAACAGGCGCTGGGGATTTTTTCCTTGATCAGTCTGACCGTGCCAGTAAGGCTTGTAGTCTTGTCCGCACTCCTGCTGGTAGCGGAAGGAGCAGAATGCAGCCACTACGTCGTAGACGGAAAGCACCGTAGCGTCCGGATCAGTGCAGTCGAATGAGCGATAGGCGTACGAGATCAGTAACGGTCTGACCCGGTCACGATGGCTTTGGAGCTGCCTGACTGTCGTTGGGATGCCAGTGGCCTTCTGGACCAGCTCACACATCTCTTCCGGGTGCTCTAGCAGAAGGTGGTGGAATGTACTGACTGAGAACGCACGGCTAGCCGGTCCATGGTGATGCTGGGCACCCTGGGCTGCTACCTCGCAGAAGCGCTCTGCATCGTCCTCGATGCTCCCGATCTCACCACGAATGCGTGTGGCCTCCAGGTGCTTTGGGTAGTGCTGGATGAAGTGCCGGAATGGCAGGGTCTGCAGATAGATATACATCGCTTCGATAGCTGTTGGAGCCATCCCTTCCATCAGTTCGACACGGAACCTATCAAGCGGTGTAGCTAGCGAGCTGAACGCGCTGGTGAGCAGTGCCTCGTCCGTGCCAAAAGCGCTGTTCAGGATCTCGGATACCTCGTCATTGGTGCGCTCCACGTGGAGAAGCAGCTCTTCTGCCAAAGAGTGCTTGTCCCTACGGGAGAGCATGTGTGAGAGCGTACGTAGCCTGGACGGTTCGATCTCCTCTGCAAGCGATTCGCAGATGGTCTGAATCAACGCATAGGCGTCCGTGTCACGTGGTGTTGTAGTGGCGGTGCTGAACTCCATCGAGGCCAGCCCGCCTGGCTGCGGTGGCGCCAGCAGGCGTAGTACGTTCTTTGGGTGATTGTGGTCAGCAAGGAAGAGCACGCGAATGGTCTTCAGCACTGGCAGCGGTACTAACTTATCGTTGCCGGGTACTGTCACGCCGATCGAAGACTGAACGAGCTCCAAGACTCGTTTCAGCGACCTAGTTGTGATCAGTTCACCATTTTCCTTTGCGACTTCGATGTTCAGTGCATCGATCAGGTCTGCCAATGTCGCTGTTGCGACCTCGCGCCGGGACGAGAGATGAAAGTCCTTAGTAGTGGTGCCGTTCTGTTGAGTATCTGCTTTTGCCATTGGGGACATGTCGGAAGCGTCGTAGGTTAGTTGTGTGTTGTATCGCAAGGCGGATCGGTTGCCTCGCGTGGCTTGCGCCATGCATCAGATGCTGAGGGAAGCCGAGATTGAACGTCTGGTTCGGCGTGAGCATGGTTGACATCGCGCCTGCAGGCATAGACGCGAAGGCCGGGGTGTCGATAAGGAGGACGCAAATAGGCGTCTTCATCGATAGTCCAATTCCCGGGGCGCCCGAGCCTAGCGGTTGGACTAGGGGGGTTAAAGAGTCATTTGCGACATCTGCGTAGTGGGTGACTGCGGTACAGTCAGACTGTTCCCGCGGGCGCGCGGCGCCGCAACGGGGTTCAGGCCGAAGCCCCACTTGTCTGTAGGCGGATGGCGGGCTAGATCATGGACAGCCCGGGACGGACAGGACATAGTTCGCAGCAGTCCATTACATCCGCGCGCTATGAGCATTCTTAACGTTCTGATGCGTCCCGACCAACTGCTTGTGGCGGTCGACACGCTTGCTGAGGACGCGTTCTCGGGTGCTGCGTCTGCGGGGGCTAAGTTGCTGCTGATCCCCCAGCACAACCTGGTGTTGGCTACCCGAGGGTCGACTCAGTTCTTCCTGCGGATCTACGAGCTCTGTCTGCAGGCTAGCTTCCGAAGCGATTTCACCATGGAGCAGCTGATGCGTGAGCTAGGGCTGGTGATTGATCGGCTTTGGCCGGACTACGAGCGTGCGGCCCTGGATGCAGGCCTCCCTCCTTCCTTGCTTCACACCGAGCTGGTACTCGGTGGATGGTCGCCTGCCAGTGGGCGGTTCGAGGCTACCGCTTACGCGAAGAGCGAGGGGGGTAATCCCGCAGTGGTGCAACCTCTAGCCGGCGGAATAGCCTCGCCGGGTGAGCCACTGGAGGGGAGGAGCGATAGCTTTGAGCTATCAGATGTCTTTTCTGCAGCCCGACTTCAGGCTGCATGGCTGAACAAGCGGGTGGGGCGAAGAGTTGCCGGTGGCAACTTGCTTGTGGCCATACTTGGAAAGGGTAGAGCTGAAGTCATTGATCTAGGCGAACTTGAAGGTTGAGTCATTGTGGGGCCTGGCTTTAGGCGTGTTCGGGTCCGCACTCGCTGCTGCGCTCCCCTGTTGCTGGCATAAACGGCTTGAGTAATGCAGGAGGCACAGGGCGAAGGCTCCCCCAAGCTTGTGACTTACCCTGCGAGTGGGTGCCGATGTATCCGGGGAGGCTTGGCTTGACTTGCCATGATCTGTCGCAATTAGCTCTTGTGGTCCGGCTGTAAGCCGGATTAGCTTTCAGGGTCGGTCAGCAGGTCCACCATGAGCGTACAGTCCCTACTCGCGATCACCGCTGTTTGCGTGTGCTTGATCGCCCTGCCTGCGCAGGCGGCTGAGCCGTTGGATTGCTCCGATGCATCTCGTGAAGAGCTGAATGAGATCAGCGCAAAGGTTGAGGCTTTCAAAGCCAAGTACAAGATTCCTGGCATCTCGGTTGCCTTCGTTCGGAATGGGCATCAGCAGTACCTCAGCTATGGTGTGGCATCTGTTTCCACGCAGGTGGCGGTCTCACCGGACACCCTGTTTGAGGTGGGTTCGGTCAGCAAGACTTTCAGCGCTACGTTGGCGGCCTACGCTGCCAGGAAAAGGAAGCTGTCGCTCGATGACCCTGTGGCGCTCCACCTGCCGGGTCTTGCTTCCGCTGCAGTTGGGAGAGTGCCGCTTTGGCAGCTGGGAACGCATAGTGCGGGCGGCTTCCCCCTGCAGTTCCCAGCGGGCTTGGACAATGCTGGCGCCATGGACTACTACATGCACTGGCAGCCCAAGTATGAGGGTGGCTCGGTGCGAAGCTACGCCAATCCTTCCATCGCCTTGTTGGGTGTGGCGACTGCAAGCGCAATGAAGACCTCTTACAGGTCGGCGATGCAGAATGAGCTTTTTCCAAAGCTGGGGCTCAGCAACACTTGGTTGGAGATCCCTGATGCCAGGGCGGCGCTCTACGCGCAAGGGTACAACGCCAAGGGCGAGCCGGTTCGTTTGGAGGACGGCCCGTTTGCGGAAGAGGCTTATGGAGTACGTTCCAGTGCTCGGGATTTGTTGGCTTTTCTGGAGCAGAACATTGAGCCGGCGACCCGGGACAGGTTGCTCGACCAAGCGTTGCTGGACACTCAACGGCCTTATTTCGCGGTGGGCTCGATGATGCAGGGATTGATATGGGAGAGCTATCAGTATCCGATCGACCCCCGCATCATCTTGGACGGCTCAGCTCCTGGGTTCTCGCTCATAGATCAAAAAGTAAATTCCACCAGGGCGGGTCTCAGCAAGCGCGCTGAGGTGATCATCAATAAGACCGGCGGGACGGGAGGGTTTGGCACCTACGTGGCCTTTGTACCATCGCGACATGTTGGCGTAGTCATTCTGACCAACCACGCAAATCCTACGGTTGAGCGCGTCGCGTTGGGACTAGAAATTCTAGAAATTGTGGATCGGGGGCAGGGTGTGGCGGACATTTCAGGAACAAGAATGGGCGCCGCTGATTCCAGGTGATCTGCCCGTCTAGTGGAGCAGTGGTGGGTAGCCCCCCATCGATGGGAAGATTGCTCAGGGCGCGAGGCAGACTGCCAATTGGCCAGAGGCAGTGATATCGATCGCCCTAATGACTACGGCATCGTCCATTCGTTGAGGGCTGCTAGTCCCTGTGGAGAGGATGTGTAAGCATCAAGCGATCTAGAGGAGCAGTGCCCATAGAAGGGAGCGGTGACTGGCAGTTGGCTGGTCAAGCGGTAGGGAGCGCCCTCTAGCTTGCATCTAGGGTCCCTCTTGAGCTGTTCCGGCCGTTGCGTGCGATCTTGCTGCATCGAATCCGCTGTGCGCTTCCGAAAGGTGGCTCCACTGCATTCGGAACCATGGCGTGAATGCGCCTGGCGTCTCCGAGAGTAGGCGTGTCACCTCATGGCGCTCAAGCCATCGCAGTTCGGATATCTCATCAATGGCCCGGCGAACAGGGTCATCAGATTGGGCGACCAACACGTGGCACAGCTCATGCTCGGCGCCGATTGATCCGAAACTGGCCTGGTACTCAAAGCTGTAGAGGCGCCGGCAGGGCGCCTGAATGCCAAGCTCCTCGCGTAGCCGACGCTCTGCCGCGTCGATGATCGCCTCGCCAGGTGCAGGGTGGCTACAGCAGGCGTTTGACCAGTATCCGGGCCAAAGCATCTTCGCCGAGGCGCGACGCTGAATCAGGTGGCGGCCTGCGCTGTCAACCAGATGTACAGAGAATGCCCGATGCAGCTGACCGTTCCCAAGATGTGCGCTGCGCTTGTCGCAGATGCCGATAGCTCTGTCATATTCGTCAACAAGCACAACATCATTGTTCATCGTTTCGTTTCCTGTCGACTTGCGCATGTAATGCGAGTGGCTTCTGTGCTGCGTACCTACCGCGTCAGTGCTGAACTGACTCGCGGAGGGGGACTTGTCCCCACGCACTGACGAAGTTGAGGGCCGGTTCGGAAAAATCAGGGCTCGCACGCAGCTCAGCCATTGAGTTGAGGTCTCCCTCTGTAACGAGCTCAAGCTTCAGCAGGGCAGGGGCCGCCTGGGCGGTAGTCGCCGCCCAGAACGCATCGGCTGCACTTCCGTCGCCAATGTTCCCTTCATGGCTCAGGTACCCAACGCTTGAAAGACCCATTGCCTGCAGTCGACTTGGAAGTGTGTCGGCCCAGAGCAGATCGGTTCCAACGGACCGCTCTAGAAGTGCCAACCCCGCTCGGGCCACCTTGCCAAAGACTGGTTGAGCGGTGCGGAGGCTCGGTCGTACGCTCACGTCCTCGATCAGCAGCCAGCCTCCAGGCTTAACCCACCTTGCGGCTCGTACTAGAACTTCGTGTCGTTGGGGTAGGTGGCAGAGCAGGGCTCTTGCGTGCACGAGGTCAAAGGTTCCAACAGGGAAATCTTCGGTAACGACATCATGTTGCAGGGTGCGAACGCCCGGGATGGCGGTCAGGAAGCGGGTATCTATGTCGGTGGCAGTCACCGCCGCGTCGGGGTGCTGCGCAATCAGCCAGGTGGCGAACGATCCGGCACCTGCACCCAGGTCCAGTATCGAGGGTGAGTGACCGAGGTCGATCTGGCCAATGGCGGCTTGACTTAGGGGATCAAATGCGCGCTCAAGAGTTCGAAGGCGCTCTAGCTGGCCCTCTTGATGGTCGCCGAGGAAGCTAGTGGCGTAGCCAGCAGGCACGGGCGGTGCGTCAGTATTCACAATTGAACCTCCAGGCGATCAGGACAGCGATTGAGGAATCCACGCTCAGTTGGTTGAAAGCCAGGCGCCCAACGAAGATTGGGGAAGGCCTTTAGCAGCATGTTTGCGCCGATGGTGATCTCTTTGCGCGCCAGGATTGATCCCAGACAGAAGTGACGACCGGCGCCAAAGGCGAAGTGACTCGTGGCCTGATTGGTACGGGCGATGTCGAAAGCATCGGGTCTCTCGAACTGCTCCGGATCACGATTGGCCGAACCGATCAGGCATGCAAATGTCGACTGTGCTGGTATCGTTCCGGATGGAAGCTCGAGCGCCTCGGTCGTCTCACGTAGCAGAAGCTGCAGAGGTGGATTGCGTCTGAGGGTCTCAGTGAGGGCGCTATCCATCAGCCCAGGATTGGCCAGTACTGCCCTCTTTAGGCCTGGCTCGGACAGCAAATTGACGATCAGATTGGCCAGAGCTCCATGGCTGGTTTCACTTCCAGCTGTCATCAGGATCGCGCAGTAGGCACGCACGAACGATTCCGGCAGAGGTTGATCATCGATCTTTGCGGCCAGAAGAAGCGATATCAGGTCATCCGCAGGTTTGATCTTACGAGCGTCAATATGTGGCTGTATGAAGTCGTAGAAGCTGTCCCTATTGGACAGCCCGCCGGTGAGCAAGGCCGGATCCTGTCGATAGTTGCCCATGTAGGCGAACCCGATCGCACACCAGTCTTTCAGTCGCGCCACTTCCGCAGGCGTGTCAGCGGGAAGGCCGAGTGCCCCGGCCATCACCCGTACGGGCAGAGCTGCAGTGAACTCGGAGACCAGTTCGGCCCTTGGCCTACCCGCCAAAGCTGCCAGCAGGTCTGAAGCTACTGAGACAATGGATTGCTCCAGAACAACCATCGCTTTGGCGCGGAAGGCTGGGCTCAGCAGGGCTCTGTGGGCGGCATGCTCGCAGCCATCCATAGCAACTAGGGTGTGGCCCAGCAACGGTCCTATCTGCCAGTTGTAATTGCGGCTACTCACTCCTGGATGAGTCAGGGCTGCCTTGACATCTATGTGCTTGCTTACCAGCCAAACATCGGTCGGCTCGTCATACACGATCGGTAGAGCTTTCCTCAGCTGCTCATACAAGGGGTAGGGGTCAATTTCAAATTGACGTGATTTCAGGGTCGGTGGTGCCTGGCGCAGGTCAACCGATCCAGGGAATGCTGCTTGAGCATCGGTGGAGCGCAGATGGTACCGCGAGACCCTTCGATGCCAGTCCGCAGAGGCGCGCACTATGTTCCGCAGTCGATCGGGACTGCTCGCTGGTGTAGCTCCGGTGCTCTCAAGTGCCGTGGCAGCTGCTGCGAACTCAGCGACCGATGTCTGCACCATCCGATGGGCGGACTCGATTGCGCCTGACCAATCATCATTTGAGCGCTCGGCGAGGATGGAAACAAGATTGCACCTTTCTCCGCAGACCACGTCCTTGGCAATGGAATGGATATCGTTCGTCCACGCGATGATGTCGGCGGCCATCTCGCGCAGTGAGGCCCAGCTCGCAGCGGAAGCGGGATGCGTGAAGGGGTCGACGCTCTCGGCGGCATCGACCAAATCGAAAAAGAACAGCGCGCCGAATGAGTGACGTCTCAAAGGCAGATAGTCATCAAGACAAATTGTGGCTTCATCCTGCCTTGCGCGCACCAGCGCTGCCTGGGCACGTAGATGGAGTATCAAGTGCTCACGCAGTCTGCTTTGCCAGAGAGCGTTGCTCCAGTCTCTGGTGAGCGGCCAGAGATGACCGGCAAAGACCGCAAGCATCGGATCATCAGTGGCATGTGGTTGGCGCAGGGAAGCATTGTCACTACAGGTAATGGCCTCAATCTCCGTAATGAAGCGCTCTAGAACTCCGTTCTCCGCCCAAGGCCCATCGTCGATGCGATCATCCAGCGTGAGAGCCCATAGATACCAGCAGAGCAGTACCTGGGCTCTCTCTGAGGGCGCTTGGCCGCATAGTGCGGTGCCAAGCTCCAGTAGTGGGGTGGTCCGAAGTCGGTGTGCACCACGGCGCCCGATGAGGCCGTGCCGTTGACCCCAATCAAGCACATGCAGCTGAAGGGCTTTGCTGTCTGGGCGCTCTACCGCTTTGTCAAACGGGAAATCGATATCGGGAACGACCAGCATAGAAAGCGGGCAGGGGATCTTGCCCCTACCGAACCCCGTGTCCTTATCTGCAGACAGCATTGCACTCTCCTCTCGAAAGAGCGTGGTGAACACTTTTCGTAAGGGATCAGTCGCAACTTCGGACGTCAAGCGCCAGCTGAGCGCTAGGATCTGCTTGAAGGATGTTGTGCGGCCACATGTGCGATATGAATCACACTTGAGAGCGGAGTGACCCTGTGAGCTTCAGGCCCCGTGGCTCACTGGCCCATTTTGAAGCCGTCCAGGGCGCACCGGTTCTCCTTGGGCTATGTAGTTCTTCGAAGGCTGCGCTCGGTCCGAAAACGTCATTCGGAGGCTGTTGGGGGCACTTGGATAGAGTCACCTGCCTGCGCTGGGCTATCAACCAAGCCTGGGTGGGCAGCTCAGCTGGCCCGACCCTGCGCTGAACCGCATTCACCTAGGGACGGACTTTTGAAACTTGTTGTATGGGCAACTGATGCCGAGCCGAGTTGAATTGCAGGCTGTTTCCCCTCTCTAGCTCGCCTAGGGGAATCCCCTGCCATTCATCCAGGAGTGTCCCGTGAATTCCTTGCTCAAGCGCGCGACAGCGATCGCGTTGTTTACGGGCGTCGCCGCCTGCACCCCCACTGTCCCTGAAAGTCCCGACAAGCCCGCCCAGGTTCAGGTTCAGACGCTGATGCCGGAGGTCGCCGAGCTGCGCGTCGCGCTGCCAGGCAGGGCTGTGGCAACGCAGGAGGCTGAAGTACGCCCTCAGGTTGATGGGATTGTCGCTCGCCGGCTGTTTGAAGAAGGGAGTCTGGTTCGGGAGGGGCAGCCGCTCTACCAGATCGACGATGCTCGCTTGCAGGCGAATCGTGACGACGCAGAGGCTCGTTTGAGCTACGCCTATGCAACGTGTAGTGCCGCACGCCAGGAAGCCCGTCGGTTGGGCGAGCTTGCCACCCTGCAGGTTGTGAGCCAGCAGGAGAAGGAGCGAGCTGTAGCTGCCTATCAACGGTCGGAGGCAGATATCAAGATGGCTACGGCGTCTCTGCAGACGGCCCGAGTCGCGCTTGGGCATGCCAGAATCGTTGCACCCATTAGCGGCCGTATCGGGCGCTCACATGTGACCGAAGGTGCACTTGTGACTGCCCACCAGGCCGACGCGCTGACAACCGTGCGCGGCCTGGATCCGATGCACGTCGATCTCTCGCAATCTTCTGCGGAGTGGCTGCAGCTGCGGCGCGACATCACAGATGGTCGTCTCAATGACAACCGTGAGATTGGAGTCACCATCACGCTTGAGGACGGCAGCGCACTTGAACAGTCTGGGACATTGCAGTTCTCCGACGTGAGTGTCGATCCGGCCACTGGTACGTATGGACTCCGCGTTCGTGTAGCCAATCCAGACGGCGTGCTTCTCCCGGGCATGTATGTGACGGCGAAGATCGGAGCGGGTGAGCGTCGCAATGCTTTGCTGGTGCCGATGAAGGGCGTCACTCGCGATACCACGGGCCAGACGAATGTGATGGTCGTCGACAACGAGGGGCTTGTAGAGGTGAGGCAGGTCCGCCTGGGGCGCGCTTTGGGTGAGCGTTGGTTGGTGGAAGACGGACTTCGGGCCGGTGATCGGATCGTAGTCCAGGGCCTGCATAAGTTGAAAGCGGGTATGAAGGTAACGCCAGTTGAAGCTTCCAAGGCGTCCGCTGCTATCAGCCCTAGCGGTCGTGCTAATCGCGATCAGGGGGTCTGAGTGGCGAGGTTCTTCATCGATCGGCCCATCTTCGCTTGGGTCATTGCGTTGCTGATCATGTTGGCTGGCGGTCTGGCCATGCTGCGGATGCCAGTATCCATGTACCCCGACGTCGCTCCGCCGACGATCACCATCACAGGCATCTATCCAGGCGCTTCAGCCAGTGTCATTGAGGAAACCGTAGTCCAGGTCGTGGAGCAGCAGTTGGGTGGTCTGGACGGGATGCTGCACTTTTCCTCGCAGAGCTACTCCTACGGCGGCTACGCCATGATCAATGTGGTGTTTCGCAATGGTGTAGATCTGGATCAGGCCCAGACTCAGGTCCAGGCACGCCTCCAGCTGGCCATGCCATCCCTGCCGGAGGCGCTTCAGCGTCGTGGCCTGGCAGTAACTAAGTCCAGTGGCGGTTACTTGCAGATGCTTGCATTCGTCTCTGAAGACGGACGCATGAGCGCGGCCGATGTTGCGGACTACGTGGGATCAACTGTGGTGGACACCATTCGCCGCGTTCCCGGCGTCGGTCAGGTGCGAGAGTTCGGTGGTAAGTACGCCATGCGAATTTGGCTCGACCCGGTGAAGATGGATCGCTACAAGCTGTCTACCGACGAGCTGGTGAAGGCTATCGGTGCAGAGAACCTTCAGTTGCCGCTGGGTGAGCTTGGTGGCGCACCCGCCATCGAAACCCAGGAGCTGAGTGCCTTCATCGAAGGTGCTTCGCCAATGCGAACCGCTGAGCAGTTTGCTCAGGTCATCGTCCGCGGCGAAGAGCATGGTGGCCTGCTGCGGCTGGGGGATGTCGCTCGAGTTGAGCTAGGTGCAGAGAGCTATGACTTCGGGAATAGGCTCAATGGTAAGCCGGCGGCGGGTATCGGCATCTCGCTGTCGCCCGGAGCCAATGCACTGGAAACGCGGGCTGCGGTGGATGACGCTGTGGCCGCACTTGGTCCAGGTATGCCCTCCGGGCTGAAGGCCGTCGTACCGTACGACACCACGCCTTTTGTACGGCTGTCGATCAAGGGAGTGGTGAAGACGCTGCTTGAGGCAATCGTGCTGGTGTTTGTGGTGATGTACCTGTTCCTGCAGAATTTCCGCGCGACGCTGATCCCGACCATTGCAGTGCCTGTGGTGCTGCTGGGCACGTTTGGGATACTGGCGGCGCTGGGGTTCTCCATCAATATGCTGACCATGTTTGCCATGGTTCTCGCGATCGGTTTGCTGGTCGACGACGCCATTGTCGTGGTTGAGAACGTGGAGCGAATCATGGCCGAGGAGGGCCTGTCGCCCCTCGAGGCCACCCGCAAGTCCATGGATCAGATCACCGGGGCGCTGGTGGGCATTGGTGTTGTCCTGTCGGCCGTCTTTGTGCCTATGGCTTTCATGGGTGGCGCGACTGGGGTCATCTATCGTCAGTTCTCGGCCACAATCGTTGCGGCTATGGCGCTATCTGTGATCGTGGCCATCGTACTGACTCCGGCTCTGTGCGCGACGCTGCTTAAACCGCTTCAGAAAGGCCAGGCCCACGCCTCACACGGTGGGCGAGTGGGGCGCTTCTTTAGTCGCTTCAACAGGAGGTTTGATCAGGCCGGCGGCAGCTACCAGGGTGGAGTGAAGGGAATCCTGAAGCGTCCGTGGCGAGTCATGCTTGTGTTCGCGGGCCTGGTACTGGCGATGGGAGTGCTATTTGTACGCCTTCCCAGCTCCTTCCTGCCTAATGAAGACCAAGGCACGTTGGTAGTCCTGGTACAAACGCCGCCTGGAGCAACGCTCTCCAGGACAGAGGAGGCCCTGGCCTTCGTCGAGGACTACTTCTTGGAGAAGGACAAGGTCGTAGAGTCGATGTTCACTGTGGCCGGCTACAACTACGCGGGCATGGGACAGAACTCAGGGCTGGCATTCCTTCGTCTGAAGGATTGGTCTGAACGTTCGGCCTCAGACTCGGCCGAGGCTATTGTTGCCAGGGCTTCGGAGGCTCTTGCCGCGCACGGTGACGCCAGTATGCATGTTCTGTCTCCGCCACCGGTACCTGGGTTGGGCACGGTCTCCGGCTTCAGCTTCTTCCTAAAGGACGACGCCGGCCAAGGGCATGAAGCGCTGGCCGAGGCACGAGATCAACTCCTTGCCGATAGCGCTAAGAGTCCGAAGCTTGCGAGGATGCGCGCCAACGGCATGGACGACATGCCTACGTTGAAGATCAAGGTGGATGCTGCCCGCGCGCACGCCCAAGGCCTGGATCCGGCCGCGGCGCTTTCTACCCTCAGTGCGGCATGGGGCGGCCGCTATGTGGCCGACTTCGTTGATCGTGGCCGAACAAAGCGCGTTTATGTCCAAGCTGATGCTCCGTTCCGCATGAAGCCGGAGGACTTCAATCGTTGGTCGGCGAAGAATGACAAGGGCGACATGGTGCCATTTGCTTCATTTGCGACGGCTGAGTGGTCACATGCCTCGCCACGGCTGGAGCGCCAGAGCGGCATCTCTGCAATGGAGATCCAAGGCGAACCTGCTTCGGGTGTAGCTTCCGGCGCGGCCATCGCAGAGATCGAGCGGGTGGCCGCGCAGCTGCCTGCAGGCTTTAGCGTCGAGTGGACTGGAAGTGCTGTTCAGGAGCGGGAGTCTAGGGCGCAGGCTCTGCTGCTTTTCACTCTTTCGCTGCTCGTTGTGTTCCTGTGCCTGGCTGCGCTGTATGAAAGCTGGAGCATCCCCACTGCGGTGTTGCTTGTGGCTCCCTTGGGGATCTTGGGCGCAGTGCTGGCCAACACGATTGCCGGGCTCGAGCGAGATATCTATTTCCAGGTCGCGATGCTGACTACGGTCGGACTGACCAGCAAGAACGCAATTCTTATCGTGGCATTTGCCAAGGAGAACATGGAGAAGGGGGCTGAGCTCGTTGATGCGACCTTGCATGCGGTTCGCGATCGTCTGCGCCCCATCATCATGACGTCGCTAGCGTTCGGGCTTGGCGTGCTTCCCCTGGCCATTGCCACCGGCGCTGGCTCAGGTGCGCAGCGTGCCATCGGTACGGGCGTGCTCGGTGGGATGCTGATAGGAACATTGCTGGGGCTGCTCTTCGTGCCGCTGTTCTTCGTTCTGGTACAGAAAGTGTTCAATCGCAGACCGAAGGAAGGGTAGGTTGGTCACACGCCAGCACGCTAAGGCCTGAGGGACGGACTGGGCATCGGCCGATTCCTTCACAGTCCAGGGTGAGACCGCGCGCACATGTCGAATCGCATTGTTTGCAGATGATTTCTTGGCTGGCGATGCTAGCGTGACCTTGTGGCCGGCATAACGCGCCGACTCGCCGGATGGCGGTCGGCAATTTGGGCTGGTCGCATCTACCGGTGGCCAATGTCCTTGAGGAGAGAACTGTGTCGGTCGAATCCGTGCTTTACACAGGCTGCGCGACGTCAACCGGAGGTCGCGACGGGAGCGCCGTGACTTCAGGTGCTGGCCTGGACATCCGCCTCTCTATGCCTCGCGAGCTGGGTGGAGATGGTGGTCCTGGGACTAATCCCGAAGAGCTGTTCGCCTTGGGCTACTCCGCTTGCTTCTTGGGGGCACTCCGCTATGCAGCACAGCAGGAAGGCATGGAGATCTCGAAGGATGCGAACGTGACCGCGAGAATCGGCATTGGGCGGATTGTGACAGGATTCAACATCGAGGCAGATCTGACCGTCTCAATTCCCGGGGTTACGCGCGAGAAGGCGATCGATCTTGTACAGAGAGCGCATTTGGTTTGCCCTTACTCAAACGCTACCAGGGGCAACATCGATCTGAGGACCACGATTGTCTGAAAGCATCAACTGATGGATGAAGTACGGGAGTGGCCTATGCCACTCCAGTACTCGTTCTTATCATCGTGCTTTGAAGTTCGGAAAGCAGGAAATCGATACCCCAGGCCTACATCGAACTTCGGCATGCGCAAGCTCGCAGGCCGTTCTACTTGCAGCAGGCCGAAAGCATGTGATGATCTGTGCTGGTTGAACCTTCATCTTGGGGCCCGGGGACTGGCTTGGCTTGCTGGTGTGCGAGCCTGTCAGCAAGCCGAGCTCCAGCAATTGCCTGTCTGGCGCCGCAGTTCGCGCACACCAGGCTGATGCCGCCTCCATTGATGTTGGTGAGCGCAGGACTCTCTCTGGCTGTGAACGCGTAGTGACAGCGGAGGCAGTCTGCTCGAATTCTTACTATTTCTGGATATCGTGCGGGGCCCAGCACCAGTGATGATGCTTGAACCTCGTAAAGAAAGAAGATGCCTGTATTGGCCATGATTGAGGTGCGTCTATCGGGGATTCCCTGGCCCTTTTGAGTCAGCTTCTGTCATTGGAGGCAACAGGTAGGATGGGGCGAGCCCAGACTCGGGAAGTGGCGCTGTTACGACCTCTGCATGGCTGCCTCAGCAACGCGACTGGGGGCGGAGGAGGGGCTGCCGGAGTTCAGGGCAATGCCCAACCCTAAGAGCTCCATAGTCGGACTTCAGCTGGCAGGCTGCAGTGCGTGCAGTTGTAGCTCTGGCCGGTCCAGTTTGATCGTCCTGGAGATGATGAATTTTGTGGCTCATAGGTGTCCCACGGGTTGGAAATTGTGTGTCATGTGCCTGGATGGCGCAGTTGGCTGTGCTGAAGCGCCGGTTCTAGGCACGGCAGCTCGAAAGCCGCATCTCGCCATCTGATTGGAAAAAATTTCAAACATGTAGTACCAGAGTGAAGATGCAATAGAGCGTCCTCGCGTATAGGGCTCCGTCAGCAGCCCCAAAACGGATGTGCTTGAGATGAGTAATAGCAATGTCGAGTTGGTCTACTGTGTGATGGTGGTAGCAACAGCGGTACTGGCCGGGGTGGTGAAATGCACCGCACCTACGAGTTGCGGCAACTTCAGCATCATGGATCCCTGATCCAATCAGCAGCATACAGAACGCACAAGGCCCGGCTAGTCCGGGCCTTGTGCGTTTCTGCTTTCAACTACAAAGGAGATGGTGATGAATCCATTTGAAGGCCTGGCGCAATGCGCACGAGGTATCTGGATGGCGGGCCTGGGCCGGAAGCTTGGCCGTTGTAGCAATCACATCACTGGTGATCCGGTGGGTGTGAGTGAAAGGATGAGGGCATGGCAGGGACCTGCGGCTCGGTGCGCCACTCTCGTGGGGAGCGCAGTATTCAGCACGACGGGAGGTCAAGAGTGATGCGATCCCATGCTCGAGTTGATCCTCTGGACCACACCCAATGCGCTGCAATAGAGGCGGCTGCGCAGTTGCGAGATGATCGGGCGATCGCCCGAGCGCTTCGCATGTTGCAACGCAGGGCCTGCAAGCCAGGGCAGGCTATGGGTGATGTTGCCAGTTGTGGTGCGTTCTTCCGCCTACGATTGGCTCATGAGAAGCGTGAGCACTTTGAGGTGCGAGTCCGCCATGAATGCCGCCAGGCGCCGGCGGGCTTCTGCCATGACCACGGCCGCATCCGGGCCGTCAAAGGTGTACAGATCCGCCTCCACGACATAGGGCAGGATCTGAGCGCCGACCACGCGCACGAAGTCGGTCAGCGGACGCACCTGACCATCCTGCAGCACGGCATTGACGGCTGCCGGCAGCGCATCGGACGGCGTGCCGTCTCCATCGCGGACCAGCACCGTGACCACCACCTCACCGGAGGCGCGGCTGGTGGCGCTTGCATCGAGCACGGCGTTGTCCGCTGAGAGCGTGTGGAGGATGTACGCGCCTTCCGGGCCAGCCACTGATAGCCATTACGGCGCAAGCTGGACGCGGCGGCGGAACTCCGTGTCGGTCTCAAACACTGCCGGCGTCCCCGCCTCCGGATCGGGCGGGGCGAGCTGCTTGCGTGTCACCCCGGAGGGCGCCACGAGATTCTCCAGATCCCCACGCTGGGCATACGCCAGAAATAGGCCCTTGGCGCGCTGGTTGAACTGCCTGCGGAGCGTGAGTTCATGGTATGCGCTGGCCTGCAACACCTTGTAAGCCGGATCTGACGCAACCAGGGCGTCGTACTCGGGCATTTACCGCTTGAACTCGGCCGCGCGCTCGGGGAGCAACTGTTCAAAGTCTAACTGGTCTAACACATCGGGCAGCGGGAGTCGGGAGAGGTCAACAGCGGTGAAGGTGGAAACGGCGTCGTCGGGGGGGGGGGGCGTGATGGGAGCTTCCCATTGCGCGAGTGGCCGGTCAGGGTACGGGCCGTGTAGAACTGCCGCTTACGCTATGGCCCGCGCAGGTGAGCGATGATCCGATCGCGCGCCCGTTGTTCGCGAGTGGATCAGAATGCCAATCGCCTGTGGTGGGTACAGGTGATTGGCGTGCTCTTCGATGACCATGTCGGAGGGGTTTTGATGCAATAGGTCATTCACGGCTGTGAAACTCAAAAGACTCAGGTGCGGTGCCCCGTGTGAGATGTGTCTCTTCGCTGAGCTTACTGTGTATTTAGCAAGTTTAGAGGCTGGTACGTCGCCACCTGTGGTGCGTTCTTCCGGCTTCGGTTGGCTCATGAGAGGCGTGAACACTTTGAGGTGGCCTTTCTTGACGCCCAGCACCGCCTACTCGCCGTCGAGAGGTTGTTCTCAGGGACCATAGATGGGGCGAATGTCTATCCGCGGATCGTGCTTCAACGAGCGTTGGCCCTGAACTCAGGAGCTGTGATTCTGGCCCACAACCATCCCAGTGGGAATCCAAATCCTTCAGCTGCCGATAGGGCGATTACGACACGCCTCAAAGAGGCTCTAGGGCTGGTGGATGTAAGACTGCTAGACCACTTCGTTGTGACAGCGGACCAGGCGTTGTCCATGGCTGCGCGAGGGCTGCTATAGCGGAAGGGGCGCGTAGTCACTGCCGTACCCCACCATTTGGCGCGCCTACTGTCCGTGGCACCCGGATCGTGACGCAAGATCGCAGTTGTCGCAAACGGCCCGATCAGTCCAGAAGTGTCCCTGGCCGGACCTTGAGGGCTTGGGCAATTCGTTCGATGTTGTAGATCGTAACGTTCTTTTCGCCGCGTTCGATCATGCCGATGTACGTCCTGTGGACTCCGGCTGCCTCCGCCAGATCCTCCTGAGAGAGGCCAAGAGCCTTCCTGAGGCGCCTCACGTTGCCTGCGAAGACGCCTACCAAGTGGGTTTCGTGGATTGCTCGGGCCATCTAGAGATGGTCCGAATTTGAATACTACGATTCGACATACTACGATTAGCATTCGTAGGGTGCAGAGCGTGGCTGCCTTTGCGCTGGCCGTGTTTTAGCCGAGCGCGATCAGTCCTCCGGACTGGTTGTGTGGGCGTGTTGTCGCAATTGCACGAGGCCATCCGCCCACTGGGTGTGTCGAGAGATCCGAGCGTCAGGAGTCGCCAAAGCGCGGCAAGTAGTCCGCAGAACGTCAGTTCAATTTCACCAACAAGGAGCAACACACTATGGGCGTCATCCTCTACAACCTTCTGATGACCTTCTTCCTGATCCCACTGACGATCAGGGCGTACCTGAGCCTGAAGAACAATCGGCTTCCGCTACCGCATTTCCAGAACAACGTGGTGGTCAATCGGGTCAAGCTGCAGAAAGCCATTGGGATCTGGTCACCGATCCTGTTCTGGGTCTTCCACAGCGCCTGGCTGATGTGGAATCTGTCGATCGATGCGTGGATCGGCGTCCTGGCAACGATCGCATATATGATCTCCAGCGCCATGCTGTCGGGCCAGATCAAGGCCAAGCAGATCGGTGTGATTCCCGAGCAGGCCTCCAGCGGGAACGACCAAGTCTAAACACGGTGGGGCGGTCGCCTAATAGCTGGCCGCTCAACCTAAGCAGGGGCAAAACGTGAAAAAAAACCGGTAGACGAGCAGAAGGCAGCCTGGGCTAGAGCAAGAGCCGCAGAGCTATGGGCAAGAGCCAGTGCGCTACAGCTGGATGTGGGCGGCTGCTGGCGAGCTCGTTCCCGCCGGCGACAAGCCGCTGATCGGCTGATTAGGTGCGCTGGGCACTATGAGCGACTGGCGTCGCGGCTGGAGGAAGCGATGCAGGAGGACGATTGGCTACCGTTCTAGTCGCATCAGTTCAACGTAAGGAATGGTTGGCAGGGGGCTGATGCCCCCTGCCAACGATCAACTTACTTTTTTTTCTGAGACTGCCGATTCGACTAGTCAATTTTGAGCGGCGGGGCGCACGAGAAGCGCCACGCTCTAACCAAGGCGTGGCACAATTTTCTCGGCTGCGGCTGCGTCAGAAGCTGCCGCTGAAGCTGGCGAACAGGGTCATGTCCCGGGCGCGCTTCTGCAGCGTAGTGGCACTCAGGCCGATGTTACTCTGCAGCCCGAACAGCTCCGTGCGCGCGCCCATGATGGCGGTCGCATAGTTCTTGTCGAAGTTCAGGCCCGGCACGCGGTACATGCCCACATCCGGCAGGCTCTGTACCCAGGCGCTGGCCTGCTTGGTGTCTTCGAACTCGTGGTCGTAGGTGACTTGCACATACGGCTTGATGCTGCCGCCGTCGAAGCGGGCCTGCCAGCCCAAGCGACCGACGGTGGAATCGGCCTTCTGGTTGGAGTAACCCAGCGCGGTTGCCATGGTGCCTGCGTCGGCGCTTTCAGTGTAGCCATCGATCTTGACCTGCTGCCAGATCAACGAAGCGATCGGACCGTGGCGGAAGCCGCCTTCGGAGCCGAACTCGTAACCGGCATTCAATGCGGCGGTCAGGTTGCTGCCGTCCGGCGAGCCACTGTGCTCGCGGGTGGCCGGACCCAACTGGACCTTGCGGTTCACGTCGTAGGACAGCCAGGTGTAGCTGACCTGGCCGTTGACCCAGATGCGATCGCCGTACCAACCGGCGAACAGACCGGCCGTGGTGTCCTTCTGGGTGAAGTCGCCACGGCTGTTGCCGAAGTCGGCATTGAGGCGGCCGAAGCCGGCGAAGCCGCCGAACACCATGCCGTCGCGCGCCCAGTCGATACCGAACAGGCCAGCCGGAGCCTGGCCGTCGTACATGTCGGCGTGGTCATAGCGCTGCAGGTCGCCGCGGACACCGCCCCACCACGACATCCCATCGGCCGGACGGCCGCTGCGGTGCAGGCTGACCTGGTCGGCACGCGAGCGGCCGATGGTCTGCGCTGAATGGCTCAGCACCTGCTGCAGGCGCGGGGCTTCCAGGATAGAGAGGGTGTACTGCCCCAGCATCTGCTGGACGGCCGAGGTCGGGTGTACGCCGTCTGCGAACATGTAGCTGGTGGCGGCGTCGGGAGTGATGTACTGGGTGGGATTGCAGGTCAGCGAAGATCCCGATGGGCATGCCCGGCCGTCTACGTTGGAGAAGCCATACCTGGCAGGAGATGCGACTACCTCCTGAAGCAGGGTGAACGTATCCACCGGAATGAACTGGAGTCCAGCATCCTTCAGGCCAGTGTATAGAGCGTCGTTGTATGCCTTGGCCAGGGCGGTACCACCGACCGCAGCGGCCTGGCCCTGCTCCCGGAACAGCGGCGTCAGGCCGAAGTCGGGAAGATTTGGCACAAGCACGTACTGAGCCCCTGCTGCCTGCAGATCCGCGACGATTCCGATCTGGTCGGTCACCGCGCTACCGATTACTGCCGGTGCTTGGATGGGCGATGAGATGGACAGGACGTCGTTTGCAC
Source organism: Stenotrophomonas sp. YAU14A_MKIMI4_1 (assembly GCF_003086855.1). Classification (NCBI taxonomy): domain Bacteria; kingdom Pseudomonadati; phylum Pseudomonadota; class Gammaproteobacteria; order Lysobacterales; family Lysobacteraceae; genus Stenotrophomonas; species Stenotrophomonas sp. YAU14A_MKIMI4_1. Next base: position 2,609,468 of record NZ_CP025998.1, on the reverse strand, counting down.
CTCCCCATACCGAGTAGAGGGCGTTGCGATCAGCGCGACCGCCATTGGCCTCAAGGTAGTCCCTAGTTTGGGACTTGAGTGAAGGGACATAGCCTAGTTCGTTGACTACATCGACGCCGACGCGGGCACCTCCGGCGGCATAGTTGTCGCCAGTCTGGCCATTTCCGTTCGGGTTGGCGTTTTTTCCGTAGTAGTCCGCGACCTGCTGAGACCATGCCCAGCCTGGATTGGTGGTGAACTGGCCTGTGATGGGCCTGATCGCCTCGGGTAGCAGCGGTCGGAAGTAGCCAGTGTCGGTAAGGCTGTCACCGATAAAGACGGTGTGGCTGTACGGAGATTTCGCCAGCGCACAAGGGGCGAGGGCAGCAAGCAGAGCGGTAAGCAGGACGCGGTTGCGGTGCAGTTTCAAGGGCATCAAGAGTTCCTAAGGAGTACGGGACGGCTGCAGGCGGTTCTTTGCCTGGTCCAAGGCTCAGCTGAAGTGATGGCTGTCGGTTCGGTAGCGCTTTGTAGTGAGGACATCGCCAATCTCGTACCGCCGCGAGGGTCAACCAGGTCATGGCTACGTCGCCGTAGGGCTGATCGATGAATGTGCGAGAGTCCCTGAGTTCGTGGGATGAGCCTTCGCCTGTGCTCCATCGCATCTGAACTCGCCTACTGAACAGTCAGCCATCTCAACTGAATTGCGAGATTGCCTCGTCCAGGTCCTGGCACAAAGACGTCCGGGCATGGGTCGTTGCCGCTGGAGGCTTGCATCATGGCTCCATGGAGGATGACTGCGGTCAATCGCGTCAATCTGCGCAACCTTGAAGTGCCGGCAGCTGAAAGAGGCCTGCCTGTCATCCTCCCCGTCGGCAGTGAAGGAAGATGCGGTGGCATAGACTGGGAGTTCGCGCGAGCGCGGCACCGCTCATGTGCGGGAGCAGCCTGCGGCCTGTCGGCGCAACCGCTACATCACGCCGTGCGCAGATGGGCGAGGATCAAGTCGTTCACCACCTACTCATCGGTAAGGGAGAAGCGCAATAGTCTGCGATGGGCATAGTTGAACGTGTGGGCGCCTTTGGCAGCAGTGTTGGTCTAGCTCTTCCTAGGTTTACAGCGCGATACGGGCCTCTTGTTCGGTGAGGCCCGCCGCGATCTGGTTGACAATGGCCCGAGCACGCAGCGCGCCGGGCATGCCGGTTGATGACCAAACGCCGCTTGACCAACTACAAAGGTGCGTAGGCCACTCTCCTCAAGCGCGCCTTATAGTTGGTAATCCCAGTAGAATATGTGTTTCGAATGCCGCCTACCGAATCGCACACTTCGGTAGGGCGCTTGACTCCCGCCGAGATTGAAGTCCTTAGCCAGCTCAGCAATCAGCTATCTGTGAGTGCAATTGCAGCAGGGCGATCTCGGAGCGTCGCGACTATAAGCAAGCAAAAGCAAAGTGCAATGAGGAAGCTTGGCATCACAAGTTCGCATCAGTTGCACGTCTATCTAAGCCAGGTGCGCAACGATACAGACGATGCTTGAGATTGACAGGCAAGCATGAATGCCGCCTGGCTATTGTGTATTTCCCGAGTCCGCGGATCGATGGTCTTGCGCGCCCCACGCCCCCCCTCCGAGATTGGAGCGCTGGCTGAGGCCTCCAATGAGCTGGCTCGTAAGGGAGGATGTGCTTAGCTATTCCGAGAGCTCGCACCGCTACGCTTCAGTAGAGTCCTCAGCCGTGCGACCTCGCCGGCTTTGGGCGAGACTTTGCGCTTCAAGGTAGAGGGTTAACCTGGGACGCATCAGGCCATAGCGCGTCCGGCGATTGGGCTCGCCAATTGCTGGGATCGCTCATAGTCGTACCTATTCTTCAATCCGCTGAGGCTAAGAGGAAGCTTTAGGGGGCTGGTTGATTGGCTTGTCGAGGATGCGCTCGAGACGCCGGACGTGCTTCAGGAGCAAGCCAGGGCGGCTGGCCCCCGGGTGCGGCGGGGGAGCAGGGGCGCCAGCTGTGGGCCTTTTGCCGATGTGGCTCTTGGAGGAGGCAATGGCGAACCAGTAAGGTCTCCTGTACGCAGTTGCCCCGCCTTATCCAAGTGACACGTGGGATGCGGTGTCCATGCCTGGATGAGAGGGGCAAGTGCGAATGGCCCTAAAGGCGAGCGCCCACAAGGCCCGCCGCCACTGCTGCGGCCGATGCAGCGCCGATGGCAATCCCTAGCTTCCAGATGCGATTGGCGGTACTGAGTTGGGTGCCGTGAGCAATCAGCACTACGCGCAGCCCCGAGGTTACGTGTACTACTAGGAGCAAGATGGCCAGCGCGTAGTGGGGAAGGAGGCGGATGTTCCAAGAGTCAAACAACAAGCCGGCCGAACCCCCGCTAGCAAATGCCCAGTCTGTAGGGATTCCCAAGTGCATTCTGGCGTAGACGAATACGGAGTTCATATGACCCAGAATGAAGGCGGCCAGGTAGACCCCTGATCCGATCTGGAAAACCCGATAGATGTCTGTGTGCACCTTGCTCCAGCGCCACATCAGGTATAGACCGCTGAATATCTGGAACAACATGGCCAGGACCAGGATGGGCTCGGCAAAAGAAGAGCGGTAGACCTTCCCTCCGGCGGTCATTAGTGCGTTGTACGCCTCGGGACCGGCCAGACTGAAGACATGATTGACGACATGAAAGACTGCGAAGAGTAGGACGATCACACCGGCAATACCATGAGCTACCCGGAGCGTTCCAAGTGCCGGCGCAGGTGCGTTTGACTGGTCATCTGAGTGCAAGAGCACCAGTGCCGCGGCCAACAGCCACAACGAGCACCAGACCCATTCGTCAGAGATGGGGCTACCTATTAGCGTCTGCACGACTCCGAGAAATACGAACGCCGTTGGTGTGGCTATGCTTGCGTAGGCCAAGCGCCGGCTGGCGATCGTGTGGCCGGGGAGGGATGCTGAGAGCAACCCAAAGGCTGGCACTGCCAGTGCACCGATTAGTAGTAGTGCGCCTGTTGTGAGCTGAAGGGCTCCACGATGACCGGCATGGGGTGTGATGATGTGGTGAAATGCCGATAGCAGGAATGGATAGCCCGCAGCAAGCAAGGCGGGCGCTAGTCGGATGATCCTGGAGTCTGCGCTATCTAGCCTCCATCGACCATGAGAGGGAGTGGGCGCGCTCATCTCATTCATCTGCTGGCCCCGTGTGAGGCGCACCACGTGCGACGCCCCTGCATGTGCTCTCGAAGTTCCGTTGATCGCCCTTTCGATAACTTCCGGCTCGCCAGTTCACACGAAACTGCGTGTGGCTCGGTGGCTGTGCATTGGAAGTGATCATGGTCGAAGCCTGTGTCGATGGAGCTCAGACTCTACTGGCCAAGTCAGTGGCTCGGTATGCAAGAAATTGCAAATTTGATCCTTGTGGCTCTAGGTTCACAGAGGCGCTTGCCTGACTTGGGATTTGCAAGTAGTTGCATTGCAATTATTGGGCTCAGCGAAGATCGTTGCTGCCCTATTATTTCTCCTGAGGGGTAGGTGTTGAAGCACGCTATCGTAATTGCCGACGATCACCCAGTTGCGCTCACAGGAATGGCCGTTGCCATTGACGCGGGGGATTGCGGCGACGTGGTTGCCGAAGCGACCAATGTGACGGAGCTGTATACAGCTCTCAGGAAGTTCAATCCCTCGATTGTCGTTGTCGATCTCAGCATGGATGAACCAGGCGTTCCTGACGGCTTGGCCATGGTGGCAACGATTCAACGTAGGCATCCTGATCTGAAGGTCTTGGTGGTGACGATGTCAGACAGCGCAGCCCTCGTTGATGCACTGGTTTCATTTGGTGTATCCGGGATCATCTCGAAGAATGACGATATCGGAGAATTGATCGACGCTATTGCCCAGTGTGGTCAGGTTGGAACCTACATCAGCAAGAGCTTTCAGTACGAGTGCCTAGTGCAACGTCTATCTCAGGCTTCTGGAGATCTGACAAAGGCGGAGATTGATGTTCTAAGGCAGCTGAGCAACAAGCTCTCTGTTACGGAGATTGCTCAGCGCCGCTCAAGGAGTGTGGCCACGATCAGCCGGCAGAAGACAAGTGCGATGAAGAAGCTGGGCATAAATAACTCTCGACAGCTTCACTCATACCTGAGCTCGTTGAGGGGCGATCAGAATGGAGTTTGATTTCATGGTGGATGACACCCTGGCAGCAGTCTTTGTGCTAGCTACAACGACATTGTTCGGGATGACCTGCGGCGTTGTGCAGATCATCCGTAAGGATTTGGATCCTATGCATGTGCCATTGACTCTGTACCTCAATGGCCCGTGGGGGGGCGCAGTCCGTGGTGCCTACTATGCGATGACCGCGGGCCTGATTGTGATGGCTGGCATTCTTTGGGGGCGGGAAGAGCGGGAGCCACTGGGCTGGGTCGCCCCCGTCCTGCTTGTGATTTCGGCCCTGTCACTGCCCGTACTGGTGGTGACCCGCCCAAGGCCAGGGCATGTGTTCTCCAAGCGGTCGCTCTACTTCCACCGCGGCAGCACCTACTTCACTTTCATTAACCTGATTGTGGCTATGTGCTTTGTGTCACTAACTCAGGGGGCCGTTGGCGCTGCACAGTCCATTTGGGGCCTCTTGCTCTGCATCCTGGCCGTGAAGGGGCTGGCTCTGACGATCTTCGCTCGAGACCTTCCCCGTGGCTTGGTCCAGAAGGGCCTCATTTTGACCATTGTGCTGTGGCTATACTGGGCTGTCGCCAGCCTGCTGGTCGGCAGGGCCGCCTGATCTGGCGTGCGCAAGCAGTTGGGATCAGGGCATAGCGGAAAGGAACCTAGGGGAATTTGATGATCGGTGCATTGAGGTGCGTCTGCGCCGCCCTGTGTGTGGCGGCTGTATTGACACTGCCCTTAGGCGCGTTTGGGGCACCGTCCAGTAAGACGCCCACAGACAATGCTCTCGTGGCGAGTCTTCCCTCTGACCAGCGCGCCTACCTGGCCCGCAATCCCGTCATTGTTGCGGGCATCGTCGGTGGTTGGCCACCGTTTGAAGTAGTCGATGGGCAGGCGGCTACCGGGCTTTCCCCTGAGCTACTGACTGACCTAGCTTCCCGCCTTGGGGTGCAGGTGAAGTTCAAGACCTTTGACAACTTCGCTGATGTGTTGCGGTCTGCATGCCAGGGAAGCATTGACGTTGTCATGAACGCATCTTTGAGTGCGGAGCGGACACGCTGCCTTGTTTACACCGGACCGTATGCAGAGGCTCCAATTGGCTTGATCGCCCATCCAAGCGATCCTCAGCTCCGCGACGACCCCGACCTGGTTGGCGTGCGTTTGGTCTCCAACTCCGGCACAGCTACTGAACGTCTAGCCAAGGAGCGTTACCCTCGGGCGATTCATATTGCCGTTACCTCACCAGCAGAGGCAATGCGCATGGTGTCCGATCGGAGGGCGGACGCGTATCTGGGTGATTCGCAAGTGGCAACCAGGATTCTGCTGGATGAGGGGTTTCACGATCTAGCCCTTATTCGTCCTAGTGATTTGCCCTACGATCTTCTTCACTACGCCGTCCCCAATGCTAAGCAGCCTCTGGCAGAGGCTTTGGACGCGGCGCTCCGATCACTCTCAGTTGCCGAGCGTCGAGCGCACGACAAGCGGTGGCTGGTGCAGCTCTCTTGGTTTGACCGAGGAGAGTTCGCGATGACTGCATCGGAAATGACGATGATGAAGATGCCATTGCGAGTGGGCTGGCCCAGCGGTTTCACGCCAATTGCGTTTTCAGATAGCAAGGGACGTCCGGTTGGCTTGGCCAGCGAGTACCTTCGCAAATTGCGGCTGGCTGGGGCTCAGTTTCAGCTCGTTGAGCCAATGCCTTGGGTTGAGCTACAGAAGGCTATCGAGGGCCGACGAGTTGATGTGGCCTTTGGAATTCCCCAGGACAGCGCCTGGCTTGGCGATGATTGGCTGCTAACCAAACCCTTCGCTAGCGTGGCTAATGTGATTGTAGCTGGCCCAAATGGCGAGGATATTCGCGCCTTGGCCGATCTTAATGGGCGTACTGTGGCTGTGTCTGATCCCAGGCGCATATCCCGCTACATCAGATCAGTGGCGCCACAGGCAATAGTAGTTTCTGTGCCGAGTGCCGCAGTTGGTATGGAGTGGGTAAACAGGGACAAGGCCGATGCCTACGTTGGAAATCTGGCGGTGGCAGATGCGCTGATCCGAGCCCACTATGCCGGTTCATTGGACGTGGTGGCCGGAGCAGGGTTTCAGGACGATCTGAGTATCGCAGTGCAGCGACGTTACGCGCCTCTGGTCGGCATCTTTGACCGAATACTGTCGCAGATGGATCCAGGTGAGCGGGAGTCGCTGCGTAGCAAGTGGCTGGCTGTGCAGTACAACAAGGGGGTTGACTGGACAACGCTTTGGCGTTGGCTTGCTCCTTTACTGGGCGTACTGATCACCGCCATCATTGTTCAGGCGTGGAATCAGATGCGACTGTCCCGGGAGGTTGTGAGAAGACAGGCAACCGAAGTCAAGCTCAAAGACGCTCGGAGCGCAGCGGAGCAGGCCGCGAATGCAAAGAGTGAATTCTTGGCTACTATGAGTCATGAGATCCGCACGCCGATGAGTGCTGTGATGGGCATGGTCGAAGTGCTCGGCCAGTCCGATCTAAGTGCGCCGCAGCGGGAGATCCTGACGGTGATTGACGACTCTGCTAGCAGTCTGCGACTGCTGCTCGATGACATCCTAGATGTCTCGCGTCTGGAGGGTGGTGGCCTGGTGCTCAATCCGTCAGCGGTGGACGTGCGGGGGCTGATCACGGGCGTCGGTGCGTTGATGGAGCCAGAAGCAAAGAGAAAGGGCATCGGCTGGAGCGCAGCAGTCGCACCTGCGATTGGCGATGCCTACTTGCTGGATGAATTGCGTCTTCGCCAGGTTCTTATCAATCTGGTTGGAAACGCAATAAAGTTCACCGCCTCTGGAGGAGTCAGCATTCTGGTCCGGGAGGTTGGTTCGGGCAAGGGGGGTCATACGCTGCGATTCTCCGTTACCGATACTGGCATTGGAATGAGCGAGGATGAGCAGCGTCGTGTGGTGGAGCCGTTCACGCAGGCTACTTTGGCAACTACGCGCGAGTACGGAGGATCAGGACTAGGACTTGCCATTGTTGCTGGCTTGCTGAAGCTCATGGGAGCAACGCTGCGAATCAGCAGTGCAATCGGTCGTGGCACAGAGATCAGTTTTGAGCTTGAGGCGCCTCTGACCCAGGCGATCCCACGAGGCGAGCGGTTACTGCAGATGCCAACGCCCCTAGCGACGCGCTTGCGCGTGCTGGTGGCTGAGGACGATCCCGCAAACCTGCTGTTGATGAAGTACCGCCTGCAGGCACTTGGCCTTGATGCCGTTCTGGTCGAAGACGGCGCAAAGGCAATGCATGAGCTGCAAGTCAATGGACCGTTCGATGTGCTAATCACCGATTGTCAAATGCCGGCGATGGATGGCTATGCATTGGCGAAGTCGATTCGAGCTGATGAGTCCGTAGGAGCCGGACGCCTACCTATTGTTGCAATGACGGCTAGCGCCTCTGCAAAGACTCAGGAGGCTTGCACGGACGCCGGAATGGATCACGTGCTGCTCAAGCCATTTGACATGGACGCGCTCCGAGGAGTGCTGGTGGCATCGCTCTCATCGGAAGTTGCCGAGAGCACAAGGCATGAGCATGATGTTCCGGAGCCTTCTCGCTCTGCAGATTCCGATCGTCCCTCCGTCGGATCCAATGAAGCGGAATTTGCGTGGCGGGACCTGCTGCGTCAAGTTGGAAGCGCAGGAGTTGCAAAGCAGGTCGTCGACGCTCTGGGCTCCACCTTCGCAGCGGATGTGCCGGAGTTGCGTCAAGCAATGGATGCAGGAGATGCGGAAAAGGCCCGTCGGAAGATACATCGTATTGCCGGAGGTCTTGGAATGACCGGATTCGGGACTCTGGCGGCGGTTGGGCAGCGCTTGGAGGCTGAGTGTGTGGACCTGTCGCCCAACATGGTTGCATCCATTGAGGGGTATCTGGAGCAGGCTGGCTCAGCGGTGTCTCTGCTGACTGCGCTTGCTGCTGAGGCCTCTAGCTTGGGCAGCGGCAGCTAGGCTCGGGCCGACGCAGGCGGGCTCGGCCATAGAGGCCTCGGTCCCAGATGGCTATCGGTCGCTCCGCACGCCCTGAATCGGAGCTTTCCATTTGGTACTGAGCTCGAAACTTTCAAACTTGTTGTAGAGGTTCGAGAGCCTAGTGTTGGTAGCTTCACGACTCCATCAACCGGAGTCTGATCATGCGGATCCCTGTAGTAGTAGCTACTTCGTGCATCGCACTAACGGCCTGTGCCGGAGGGGGCGACCTGACGCAGTCGCCCGAGCTTACAGCTGAAGAGGTGGCAAGCATGTCTATGGCGACCCAGGAGCGGTACTGCGCTGTACTGACGGAAGTTCTGCCCGGTGGTTCAGAGGGCTACAGCGGCGCGGTGGTCGATCAGCTCGTTGAAGTTAGAAGCGATGTCATTACAGATGTGAGCTCGATGCCAGTCAACTCAGTCTCCCTCCACCGAGACTCACTGTTATCGTCAAGCTCCGTGCCCCGGGGTTGGAAGCTGTCGGCGCCTTGCGTGATCTGGCGACCCGCTGTGGTAGCCGCAAGAACGACTCCAGATCGCAACGTTGATGGGCGAATGCTTCCAACCCATTCGTCCAAGGAAGCGACATCAGTAGATGAGGGAAGGGTAGGGGCTCCCTCAATCAAATGATCTGATGCGGTAACATGGACGGGCCGCAATTGCGGCCCGTCTCTCTTTCAGTGCCCCCAAGTCAGCCGCTCGGCAATCAGCGCTCGAGTTAGAACTTGCGGAAGCACTTCGGTTCTCGCATTGTCGTGGCCACGATACAGGACATAAAGTGGAACGCCTGGGGAAGCGTGCTCCTTGAGGAGGGCGCCAACCTCCGGGTCTCTGCTGGTCCAGTCCCCTTTCATGTAGACAGTCTCGCTGCGCTCCAAGGCATCGTGGAAGGTGCTTGAGCTCAGAACGGCTTGCTCATTCGCCATGCATGTAATGCACCAGTCTGCGGTGACCGCTACCAGAACTTGCCTTCCCTCGGCACGAGCCATCTGCAGGCCGCGAGAGGAGTAAGGAATTGCTCCGTCCAGATTCGATGGGCGGGTGTCGTGCTGCTCGGTGGAAGCGCGTGCCAGTGCGGAGTACTCAATGCTCAAAGTGCCACCCAGACTCGCGAGGATGATCGCGAGACCCAAGCTCTTCTGCGGCCAGTGTCCAGTCCAGCGACTGCGTTCGAACTGCCAGACGCCAAGAGCTAGAACAACTAGGCATGTGAGCACGATGGCAATTGCATCAATGCCTGTCTGCTTACCCAAGACCCACAAGAGCCAGACGGTGGTCAGAAGCATTGGGAAGGCTAAGACAACCTTTAGGGTCTCCATCCACGCGCCAGGCTTGGGGAGTAGCTTGGCAAGTCGAGGGATGAAGCCGATCAGCAGGAATGGGGCGGCGAGCCCCAGCCCCAGCATCAGAAAGATCGCCAGAGCTACATAGGCCGGTGCGGCAAAGGCGTAGGCCAACGCCGGACCCATGAATGGAGCCACGCAGGGACTAGCGACCACGCAAGCTAAAGCGCCGGTCCAGAAGTCGCCTGCGTGCCCTTTCTTTGTCAACAAGGTCAGAGCAGTGCTGCCCATAGGTGCATTGAGAGTGAGCAGTCCAGCCATGCTTAGGCCGATGAGCGTCATTAGCCATGCGAGAAGAGCGACGAAGACTGGCTGCTGCAGTTGAAAGCCCCACCCCAAAGTCCGCCCGCCAGACTGCAATGCTACGACCGACAGCCCAATGGCGGCGAATGCGCATAGTATCCCGGCGGTGTACCACAGCGCGTGCGCCCGCGCCTGAGTGGGGCTAGTGCCGCTGTCAAGCAGCGTCATGACCTTTAGCGACAGAACGGGAAGGACGCAAGGCATCAGATTAAGGATCAGGCCTCCTAAGAATGCGAAGCCAAGTAGTGCGAGAAGGGGCATCGATTCCAGCGACCCGATTGCCGAGGGCGCGCCCTGCGCCGCAAAGGCAGCAGTGCTTGGGGCGAGCAGCAGGAGTGTTGTAGTAAACCTAGCGATTGGACACATGGACGTATCTCTTAGAGGGAGCGCCGAATCACGGCTGGTTGAGCGATTGGTGCGGTAGATGGCGGACTCTAGGAGTTTCGCTCGCCGGTTGGAATGCAACTTATTGCAAAGCCCTGCAAAGCCCTGCAAGACCCTGCAAGACCGCGACACTCCGATGCGGTTTGGGATTCCGAATATGCAACAAGTTGTATTGAATGTCCGTGCGTTGCACTGCATCATTCCGTGCCTCCGGTGCTTCGCCCACCAGTGGGGACTGATAACTCTATTCCTGGCCCAGTCGCGTCCTGTGAGCGGGTCGGTGCTGGCAATGAGGCGGATTTCTGCAAGTAATTGCATGGAAAAACTGCCGCTGGGGAAGGACCATGTGCCCAGTCTCAGGCGCTTGATTGCGCAAGGTGTAAAGAATGAAACGAAAGCTAACTCTTCTGGCGATTCTGGCTGCCGTGATGTTTCCTGTATCAGCCGGTACTCCGAGAATCTCCGTTGGATCTCTGTTCGACTATATTGACGCGGACAAGAGTCAGTTCCTGAAGCGTGTTCGAAATGGCGGCGATGCCACGGCGTATGTGCGCGTCGAAGTGACCAGGATGCGATTCGATGAAAATGGAGCGGTCACCGAGGAGCCGGTAGACAGTGCGGCCATTGCGACGAATCAGGCTGGTGCAAGTGGGCTCATTGCCAGTCCGAGCCGTCTGATCATTCCGGCCAACGGCGGACAGCAGGCAACTAGGCTCATCTTCAGAGGCGAGCGCAAAGTGGAGCAGTACTATCGAGTTCGCTACGTTCCTGTAATTCCTAATGACGGCGAGTTCGCGCTCGATTCTCAGCAGGCGGCAAGCTACAAGCAGGGCGTAGATGCCGGCGTCAATGTGTTCACCGGATTTGGAACGGTTGTGTTCGTGCCTCCTTCAAGCCCGCACTACGAGACACAGGTTGAAGGACTGACTGTACACAACGGCGGTAACGCTACGGTCGTGCTGGAGAACGTGCGGCGCTGTGAGATCGACAGGCCAGACCAGTGCAGTTCCAGCGTAAAGGTTCACGTTCGCCCGGGGCAGAAGCACTCGATGGCTGACGACGAGAAAACTTTCGTTCGGTACGACCTCCGCGAGGGTCAGGGCGTAAAGTCTCTCGAAGCCGGCCGGTGATCTTCTAGTTCAACAAAGAAGCTGGGGGCTATGCCAGCGGTCCTCGGATTTCAATTGCCAGTGCCTGGCGCAAGTAAACGCGACACTCTTTATTAATCGAAGGACTACCAGTATGAACATCTCCAAGACTTTTCTGTCGACCGCCGCTGCTCTGATTCTCGCTCCGGCCGTAGCCATTGCCGCCCCGATTCCGGTCACTGTCTCTGTCGAGGCGACCATTCCGGCGGCCGCTGGCCTGCAGGTTACCCCGGTTGGTGGTTGGGACTCGATCACTCAGCGGATGAGCTGGGACATCGCCCGTCAGGATCTGCAGCCGATCAGCCAGCAGATCGACATGAAGAACTCCAGCGGTGCCATCAATGGCTACCTCGTGTCCGATGCTGCGCTGACCTCCGGTGCGAACTCCCTGCCGCTGACCGTGGCGGTGAATGGCAAGACCCTGCCGGTCGGTGCTGCTGCAGCTGTCGAGCTGTTGACGGCCGCCGAAGCCGGCGCGAGCAAGCGCGTCGGCGTCAACATCAGCACCACCCGCCCGGGTGCCGGCTACGTCGAAGGCAACTACACCGGCCTGGTGTACATGATGTTTGACGCCGTCGCCCCGTAAGAAGTCTTTGCAGTATCGGCGGAGGGGCCACGGTGCCCCTCCGCTCCGGTTGATTCACCTGGAGTCCTGCCGTGCGTTCGTTTTCAAATCTAAATCTGCTGGCTGCCGCCTGTGCACTTGTGGGAGCTCCCGTCGCCACGGCAGAGGCGTCAGGCGCCATTGCAATGAGCTTGGCAGATCAACGGGAACGGATGCCGGCAGAGTTCCGCGAGCACTTGTTTGATGCGCCGCTGAGTGTTCGGGTTGAGTTGGATGGTCAGTATCTGGGCGACGCTGAGATCATCCTGAATGATGACAGCAAAGTGGCGGTACTTAGGTTCTCTGAAAGCTATGACAGCGTGCTGTCCGAAGCGGACAGGAATCGCGTCGCTGAGCAGCTTGCGGAACCAGTCGCGCTGGGGCTTCAGCAAGGAGGCCAACTTGCCGCGGTTCACTACAGCATTGAGAGTTCGCTGCTAAGCATTCTGAGCGGTGACGGTGCTCCGGACAATGCCGGCCAGCGATATCTGGCGCAGCCAGACGGCGGTAGCAACGGAATGATGCTCCGCAATTCTCTGAACTATAGCGGTGGGCAGGACCTAGACAGTAGCGTTCGATATGGCGCCGATCTGCAGGCAAGCTTGGGTCAGTGGCACGTCCTGGGCAACTACCAGTACTACAAATCCGATTTCGAATCGGACGCCAATGGCCACTACATCGGGGCGCTCCACGCGCAGAGGGAGTTCCACGACCATTTTCTGCGGGTGGGCTACTTCCTGCCTACCTTCCAGGGTGTTACGCGGCAGCCACGTGCGCCCGGCACTCAGAATTACACAAGCCTGGGCATCATGGCTGGCTCCTCAGACGCGCTGCTTGCAGATATCAGTAGCGAGTCGGTGTATCCGGTCTACGTGACTGCCAGCCGAGAGGGCGTGGTTGAGATCTATCGAGACGGAACGTTGATCTCAACGCAGGCCGTGCGGCCGGGCATGCAGCAGATTGACACGCGCCGCCTTCCTGGCGGCATCTACGACATCGAGATGCGAGTTGTGGAGGACGGTCAGGTGACTTCGCGCGAGGTCGCTGCGATTCACAAGCCGAACAGCTGGAGGGATCCGGCTAGGCGCTGGCGCTATAGCGTGTTCGCAGGTCGTCAGCAAGGGCTGCTCGACAGTGGCAGTGATCCGCAGCGCAACAAGGCCGCGGCCGGCGCCGTGGTCAACTATTTGCTTCACCCGCGTGCCGTGGTTGGAGCCACTGTGCAGCAGGTGGGTGAGCGACGTAGCAGCGGCGCGTCGCTGGACTGGCAGGCGAGCGATCGCTTCAATCTCTACACCAACATCTATGATTCTACCGACGCCGGTCGAGGGATCGACGCGCAGGGCTTGTTTCGGTATCGGGCGGGCTCGATAGTTGCATCTCACGCCCGCAGCTACGTGGAACAGCGGGACAGGCTCCGCGGTGATCGAAATGTTCCGCCACGCTGGCGCACGTATGGTGGTTGGCAGGACAGTAGCAGCTTGACGCTCAATCACCGCTTCGGCGATCGCGATTCAGTCAACCTGCGCGTGGCCCGCAATTCCGGCTTCAACGCTGGCACTGCAGTGGACGTGTCGTGGCAGAGGCGTCAGCGCATTTTTGGCAGTGACGGCAACTGGCGTGTGTCAGTCTACGATCGACCGGGCAGCGGTTTTACCGACTACAAGCGTCAGCGGGGCATTGATTTCACGCTGAGTCTCTCGTTGGGCAGTGACGATCGCCGCTATAGCGGCAGCTTGGGTTCTCGAAGCGGTTTGGGGGGCGAGCGTGATCTCTATGCAAGCGCCACAGTTCAACAGGATGTCGGCAAGCCTTGGTTGCAGACGCTCCAAGGGAACGTGAACGCCGACCGCTATGGCGTTGGAGCAGGGGTGGGCGCGTACTTCGATCAGCAGCGCTTGCACGGAGATGTTCAGTTGCAGCGCTCCTCCTTCGGAGGGCTGAGCGGTAGTGTGAACCTGGAGAGCACACTAGCATTGGGCGGGGGGAAAGCCGCCATGCTGGGGCGGAGCCAGACCGCAAGTGCAAACACCGGCATGATTGTTGATCTACGCTCGGACTTCCCCAACGTTGAGCTGCGGGCTGATGACAGCCGAGGTGGTGGCGTGATCCTGAAGCCAGGCCGCAACTTTGTTCCGGTTCGCGCCTATCGGCCGGGTCACGTGCAGATCGACTTCAACGGCAACAACGCACCGACGGCTTCAATTCACCCGGCCACTATCAGCTATCACCTTAACAAAGGAGGCGTTATGGCGGCCGTGATCGATGTAACTCGTACGTTCACCGTCATGGGTCAGATCACTGATCCGGATGGTCGCGGCGTACGCGGTGTGCATGTGCTGAATCATGCCGGTCGTAGTGTGAGCCAGGACGAGGGTTTCTTCACGCTGGAGCTGAGTGCTCGGGAACCAGCGGTGGAGCTCAGGTATCCGGACCAGCGTAGCTGTGCGCTCGAGTTAGATGAGACGCGCTACCCGCGCGAAGGCGATGTGCTGATGGTCGGTGCACTGCAATGCCCTTCTTCTATAGTTAATGTAAAGTAATGGGTTGATGAAGTCATGAGCGAGTCTGATCGCGTATCACATTGTCAAGGTGGATTTATTCTTCACAGCTGCGGGCTTGCGCTGGCATCACTGTTGGCCTGTTCGCCTGCCTATGGGCAGGCGTCGGATATGGTTATCACGGCTGAGTTTAGGCCGAGCCAAGCTCACCCCGGTCGTACACAGTTTGTTGACACGACCGATGCGAATTTAGACATCTGCGAAAGACTTGGTGTTCTTGGATGCGATGGTGTTGTTCGTACCGGCCTCAACGTAAGGTATCCAGAGATTCTTGTGGGGGCGCCCGCCGACGAACAAGTTTTGATTTCTATGAACGGATCTGCGCAGTCCATCGTGGTCACGCACGAGGCTACTGGGGAGCGATTCGATCTTGAGTTTAAACTTGTTTCTATTGGTTCATACACCAGATTCAGTGAGAACGTCGCTGATACGACCGGGGAGCCAAATGTACGGCGCGCGCACGATCTTCTATGGGAAGGGGGCGGGCTGAACAGTAATCCTCTTCCTTGCGTCCCAGCTGCGGACTTTTCTGGTACAGAAGGGCCGCGGACGGCGGGTTGGATTTGGAAGTTTCCTGATGGCGGTGGTCAATGCGGAAAAACAACTCGATTCAATCAATCTGATCTTCAATTTCAGGGTCTAAACTTTGGCTACGTGTTGACTGCTCCGTCGCCGCTTGAAATGAGGAATGGAATATATCGTGGCAGCCACCGATTTACCTTGGGGGAGGGGGCGGATATATCCTTCGGAAGATCAGCTATCTTGAATCGGAATGAGGTCAATGTGGAGTTCATTCTGAGCGTGGAACATGAGTTCGATGTGGTGTTTCCCGTTGATAGCCCGACGATCAATCTTGCAGCGGTCGGGGGCTGGACTCAATGGACTGACTACGGGAGGGCTCCTTCGGGGCTGGCAGCAGAGCTGCCATTCACTGTGAGTGCATCGGCGAATTTCAGCATATCGATGCAGTGCGAGCATCTTGTCGGCTCGGAGTGTGGGATTCGCAATGTGGCGGATGGTGAAGTGGTTCCCATTGATGTCTCTGTCACCATGCCTGGCGCAAATTCACTGGAGGATGGCGTGCCTGCGATTGGCTACAAGTTGATTCCTTCTGTAATTGGTATGGCTAAATTTACTCCAGGTGAGTTTCTTTTTTTGCGTCCGTCGAAACTCAAATTTGGTACGTCTGAGGGGGCGTTGGATCAGATGCTGGGTGCTGAAGGATCTAGGTGGAAGGGTGATGTAACTTTGATCTTTGATTCTGAGATCTGAATGATCTAATGATAAAGTTGAATGCGATCCTCGCGGCCTCTCCGGATTCTTGTGGAATTGCGATCTGGAGTTCAATCCACGGAGAAGCGGAAATTGGATGCGGAGAATCACCTTTCCGAAGGAAGGGTTACCGGTTTCCCGCGTGAGCCCGAAGCGGCCTGGTGCTGAATAGTCTGTGCCGCCGGAGCGGGTCGACCACGGCCCCTGCCGATGGTGTGGCAAGTTCGGAAGTATAAGTGCGCCGGGCGCTGGGCGACTCAATGGGCTGGAGGCGGAGGATGCGCGGCTGAAGAAGATTCTGGCCGAGCGACTATTCGCCAGCGATGTCATTAATAGGTACAGACCTCAGATTGGATAGTGCGTGCACCTTTTATGCGTTGAGGAGGTCATGGGCTAAGATAGTGCCAAGGGTGTCAGAGGTGCGCGTGCCTCGATAGTTTCGGCATGTAGCTAAACCAAGCTCTTGCACTGCCTCTGGTAGTTCAACTGGACCTGCTGTCTTTTACTGCTGCGGGATCAGGATCTGAAGCTTGGCAACGAACCAGAATTTGTCTTTGAAGTATGGTGGGCCAGGATCGCTGAATTGGTCGATGGTTGGGGGCGGCGATGATAGAAGCAAGGCATGAACGCGAGTCCAGGATGGATCATCTGGCCTGGAGGCTGCTGACTGAGCCGACCACCGTCAAGCTCGAAGCCCTCGAGCTGGAACAGGATGATCTGGCAGGTCAGTTTCACATCAAGGATGGGAACCATTGTTGACCTTAAAGGGGTCCGCGAACGGACTATTCGACACATCCAGGTCACGTGTATCTTGCCGTTTGTGGAACGCCCGAGTGATCTCTTCGGTCAACTCCAGCAAGCCTGCATATGGTCCGGTCCTGCCCGTGGCGACAACTTGCCGGGACATGCTCTGGCAAGGTTGCATAACGCCGGAACCATTGAGGGCGTAGAGCTTGCGCTTAGTTCGCGCTCGGGCGGAGGTGATGATGGCAGTGTCGCGCGTGTCCTCGGGGATGCCCTTGCTCTCTTTGAGGAGGTGTCAGGCCGCTGCCCCCTCTGGAGGCAGCGTTCAGTTCCATCGAGTACCGTTCAGTTAGCTGGACTAGCCAGTCCGTCGGCCTGCTGAAGGTGGCTTGTCACGGGGCGCCGGATCGCGGACTATGGGGTAGTGGCCACCTGCCGTCGATCTCGATGGCCATTCTGTTAGAGTGGACGGTTAGATCCGGTTCTTTCTGGATCCCTTGCAAACAGGACGTTAAAGCGAGGTCTGCATGTTTGTCGAGTCCAACCATCAGCTGGCAATGAATTCAGTTTTCGACCAGACGGTTTTTGCTGCGCCACCCATTGAGCTGCGTCGAGAGATGGCAGCCTACGAGTCGTTGTGGCTGCAGCAGGGGGCTTGGTTCAAAAGCATTGCGCAACTCTTCGCCTCGAATCCTCAGAGCATTCCGTCGGAGCTCGTCCCGGCAGGCGATATCCGAGATGCATGGAAGCTGCTCGCGGAGGAAGTTGGCCTGGAAAGGCTGAAGTCGGTCGGCGTCCGGGTGCACGGAGCCGGTGAGTATCCTCAGAAGCTTCGTGAGGCTGATCATCCCATAGAGCTGCTCTACTACCGAGGCAACTGGGAGTTGGTCGATACCCGCGGTGTCGCGGTGGTTGGGACTAGGACGCCCAGCTCGGAGGGGGCTGTCAATGGGCGCAGAATCGCTCAAGCTTTGGTGCGCCACGGCTTTACCGTGGTTTCAGGGCTGGCAAGAGGAATCGACTATGCGGCGCATACTGGAGCTCTGGACGCGGGCGGACGCACCATAGCTGTCATTGGAACACCGTTGTTTGACCACTACCCCAAGGAAAACGCTAGTCTGCAAGAACAGCTAGCTAAGGAGCATCTGGTCATCTCACAGGTTCCTTTCCTCAGGTACAAGCGGCAGCACTACAAGTCCAACAGCCTCTTCTTCCCGGCTCGGAACGTGACCATGTCTGCGCTTACCGAGGCGACTGTTATTGTCGAAGCGGGAAATACGTCTGGAACGCTTGTGCAAGCGCGAGCTGCGCTGGCTCAGGGGCGAAAGCTCTTTATCTTGGATAGCTGCTTCAGGAACCCTGACTTGGCCTGGCCCCATAAGTACGAAGCGCAAGGTGCCATCCGCGTTAGGAACGTAACAGAGATCATGGAAGCTCTGGGCAAAAATGCGACATCTAATCAAGATTGACCCTCGGCACTACGCTTGGCTCGACCAAGGTGATCAGTGCTGGTACTGCGGCGAGTACACCAGTGGTGGGGGCTGGGGCATCAGTGAGACGAATCGTCAGATTCTCAATCTGAAAAAGGGGCCTGGCTCCAAGGCCAATGAGCTCCACTACAAGAGTGTGGCCGTCAATTATTGGGGTGATGCTCTCGCGAGACTGATCACGCTTGAGAAGACGATCGGCACGTGCACCTTTGTCCCGATGCCAGGATCCAAGCCCATCGGGCATGCTGAGCATGATGATCGGATCGGCAAGGTCCTGGCCAGAATGGCTGCGCATCGGTCTGGTGTTGATGTAAGGCACATCCTCAAGCAGGGCTCTGCCCGACCTGCGCAACATGCAGGTGGCGGGCGTAAGAGTCCGACGGAGATCTGCGAGACGCTTCAGGTTGACTACTCCCTGATGCCTCCGCCTTTGTCGCCGACCATCTTCGTTGTGGATGATGTGATTACGATGGGGGCGTCGTTTGCTGCCGCTAAGCGCATGCTGCGGGAGTTGCCTAACGTGGAACAGGTTGTTGGCGTATTCCTCGCCAAGACGGTTTGGCCAACTCCAGAGAGCTAGATTTTTGTGAGGCATGTCCGCAGTCGCATTTGTGGTGGCGCCTGCGTCTGACTGAGGTGACTAAGAGTAATCGAGCGGCTATCCAGAACAGATGTTCTAAAGGGAGAGGGCCAGTGTCAGAAGTAGACGTACAGATTGTTAAGCACGATGCAGGGCAGGTGATCGGTGCTCCTCTGATCATTAAGGTTGACCTCGATGCCTCGCCCGAAGAGGAAGTGCTTGAGGACATCATGTCCAACTCGGAGGTAGTCAATATCTCCTCGGAGGTTGAGAGTGTCACCGGCGAGGACATCGTTGCCGAAATCGCCAGTGCAGTCGTCGACGTCGCCAAGGGCGACGATTCCGAGGTGATTGTGGGTCGGCATAGGGCTGATGGGCAAAACGACGATAGTGCTTACTGGCGCGTCTTTATCGACTAGGGCGCTTCAGGATGGCCATTGGTGTTCGCAAATCGTATTGGTGGGAAGCCGTCCTCCCGAGAGGCAGCACGCCTTTGGACAAGGGCGTGCGTGCTCTGAGGTCTGGTTAGATTCCGGGTTTTATGTAGTCGCAAACCAGGGGTATCGACTGCTCCTTCCAATCGTACTCATACTCCAACTGATCCAAGTCACTGCACTTCAGGAGCATTTGGCTGCCGGTTGGGTTGGTCACTACCTTCCGCGCGAAGTAGCGCCACTCCCAGTTGTTGGCGCCAGGGACCAGTCGGGAGACATTGATCAGTCCACAATCCCCCGAAGGTATGCTGTCTGCAACTATCCACGATTGGAAGATGCCCTGCGAGTACTGTGCCTTGAAAGTTTGCTTGAACGGATTTGTACCTATGCGGCAGGTTCGTTCCTCTTGTCCGAGGCTCAACGCAATTGCCTCTTTTAGTCCATCCAGGGTACGACTAGCACAGGATCGGCCCAGGGCCGCAGCCCATAGGCGCATGTCTTCCTTCTGTCGCGAACTCATTCTGGCCATGGACCGCACTGCTTCTGGCGGGGTGCCAGCTCCAGGCTTTCCGTTGGCAAGGTCGGTGATCTGGCCGCTGAGCGCGCAAAGCTCCTGCCATTTGGCGGAGTGATAGATTCCGGCCGGTCGAGTTCCATAGTCTTTGGCGAGTGAGGCTGCCAGGTCAGCAGTTTCTCTGGTCAGGCGGGCTTGGGTGTCGGCAGGTTTGAGTTGCTGTCTTATGCTCGTTTGAATGAACGAGCAGGTCAGTAAGCCTTGGGTGGGCGGATCACATTCATACGTCAGCCACCCATTGTCGACTGTGTTATAGGCCATGCCGCTCGTTGGGAAAGGGATCTCTGCTGAGTGGGCTTGTCCGGCGGCTACCCCAAGAACTAGCATCGACGCGTATACGCCCCTAATCACCTTTTCCATTGTCTTCCCCTGTCTGACCGCCGAACGCTAGCAGTCTCCTTCAGTTGCCGCAATGAGGCAGCTTTACGCGGCCCAATGGACATGAGTCTGATCTAGCCCCCTGGATAGGTCTAGCGATCTAAGGACTCGAGACGTCGGTCGCCTTGGCGGCTTCTATTTCTTTAGGCATGGGCATGACGAAATCGCCCCAAGCCTGCATCATTGGCCGGCGGTGCTCCAACAGATCCGTACGGTGATAGGCGGCCTCGACTTGGTTCCTCACAGTGTGGGCGAGCGCTCGCTCAGCAAGATCCCTGGCGTACCCATGCTCGCTGCACCAATCCCGGAAGCTCGATCTGAACCCATGAGCTGTAGCGACTCGGCCATCAGCATCGCTTGGAGCGTCGAGTCGGCGAAGCAGAGACGTTAACGCCATATCCGACAGGACGGTCCTTGCTCGAATAGACGGGAAGACGAGTCGATCGTGCTCCTCGCGTTGACTCGCGAGGATCAATAATGCCTGATCGGAAAGGGGCACACGATGAGCCACTTGGGTCTTCATTCGCGAAGGGGGGATCGTCCAGACTCTAGAGTCCAGATCGATTTCTTCCCACGTCATAGCTCGCACCTCTCCTGAACGTGCCGCAGTCAAGATGAGAAGTAGCAGGGCGCGCCTTGAGACGTCATTGGGGCTCGGCCAGTGGAGCTCATTCCGGATGAAGCCAGGTGCTATCTGCCAGGGCATCGCTGGTTGATGCTCTTGGCGAATGGTCTTACTGGGTTGACCCGGAAGTAGGTGGGTGACCACATCGACAGGGTTGGCTTGATTGAAGCCATGCGCCCAGCCCCAAGCCATCACGGCATGGAGGCGCTGCTTCAGCCTCGAGGCAGTCTCTGCCTTCTCGAGCCAAATCGGGCGTAGTACCTCAGCAATGTGGCGCGGGCTGATCTGATCCAAAGGGACAGAGCCGATCTTTGGGAAGACATATTGCTCTAGCGTGTTGATCCACTGCTGGGCGTGCTTGGCGTTCCTCCAGCCGGGTTTGAGCTCCGTGTGCACCTGGCCAGCTGCTTCCTTGAAGGACGGAGTTTTACGCTTCGCTTCTTCTGCAGCCTTCAAGTCAAGCGGATCCAACCCCCCTGCGATCTGCTCGCGCATCTCTCTAGCGATCTTGCCTGCGGATGCAATCCCAACTTCGGGATAGCCCCCAAGCCCGGCGTTGCGACGCTTGCCGCTAACGGGGCTTACATAGCGAAGTACCCATTTCCCATGACCCCTCTGGCTCGCTGAGGGCAGTAGCGTCAAGCCAGTAACGCCGCCGTGAGGCACTGCTGCGCTGCCCGGAGACATCTTTCGGGCTTTGAGATCTGTAAGGAGAGACATGCCGTTGCACTTGATCCTGGTATGCCATCCAGTATGCCATTTGAACCAAGATTACGGTGGTCACGGATGGACGCGTCTGGACCGGATGCGTCGCAAGTATAGGAAATATAAGGAAATAAAATTCATACCTGGACGAGGGTGGACGGTGGGTCGGCCGGCACTCTCTCCGCCAGAATATTTGGAAAGCCTCTGGAAACAGGGGCTTTCTTTTTTGCCGTGCCGGCGTATGAAAGACCCTTGGTGGGGCATCTTCATGCGTCATCTGGCTGCGCAATCATGTGAGAGCAACGAACAGATGGGGTTCGGTTGCGCAGCAATTACCCCATGCGCATCGCATCTCGCGCCTGCTCGTGGGCTTGCTCTTTCTGGGCAACCTGCTGCTGCGCCTGTGAGATCTGCTCTGCCTTGGCTAGAGACTGCTCCACTGGGGTGTTGATCGCGTCGCTGATGGCTACTGATGCCCGGAGATGTGCCGGGTTGTCGAGCTCACCTTGCACAACGAACATGCGCGGGCCAGAGCCGTCGGAAGATGGGTTGCCCAAGACGACGTGATCGACCCGATCCAGGCCGCCACTCTTAGCCGATGCCAACAGGCTGGCACAGACGCGTTCGCTGGTTTCGTCGAAGCTGCGCCCATGCGTGGAGTCCACGGCCGATACACCATTGCGGATCTGTTGATAGAGCGGATGATCAGGGTGCCCTTTGTCCCTGGGATCTTGATTCATCTTGTCCAGGGTCGATTCGATGCTTTCCTGTAGTGGACTCTTGGGTGCGAAGCCCGGGTTGCTCAGCGAAGGCGAGCCCTTGTCGGTTGCTTCTTGCGTCAGTCGCTTACCAGGTTTGAGTGCACTGTGTGCCCGTTGCTCCGCTTCGGCCTCGCGGCGAGCGTACTCGCCGGCTTCCTCGGTGCCCCGCAGATGATTGATCCCGTCACGTAGTAGCCCTGGGCCGCCACCTACAACAACGGTGGCTCCCATGCGTACTTGATGGATGTCACTGCGGTACTCAGCGACCCGGCGCAGGTCGTCGGGGGCGGTGATCCGTGCGCTGGGATCGTCAAGGACGGACTGCACCGGCCCTTTGTCGGTCATGCGATCAAGGAAATGAACTACCCGATGGGAGTCGCCTAATTGCACCGCCACCGCCGCGGAGATGGCGTGCCCGTTCCTCAATCCAGGTGCCAGAAGGGACCCGACGCGTTGGCCCTGTTCGGCGTTGCGCAGAACCTCCAGTTCCTTGGGGAGCGCATACATCTCAACCTTGCCGTAATGGGGGCCGCCTGCGCTCACCAGGTCGCCTGCCATGACATGGTTGGTGAAGGGTGCCGCATTGGCGGGCTGGCCTTCGGGAATGCGGTACGCCAATCCGGCAGCGCCGTAGGGATTGAAAGCGTCGCCGGGGAGGTTGTAGTGGTGTGCGGTGATCTGTGCAAGCGCGCCGCCCAGGGAGTGGCCGGTGACGTGTACAGGGCCGTACCCCATTTCATTCGCCATTCTGATGGCTTGTTTGGTCAGTGCGAGGGCATCGTCGAGCTGAGGGTTGATTCTGGCAGCAACCATGGCGGCGTCGATCCCGCCATCGAGCAGTGGCTCGCGATCAAACTCGGTTCCGCGGTGGGCAACAATGACTTCGTTCGTTGCTAGGCTGCGATAGACGGTGCCTTGATATCCGGTACTGGAGTCGCGTCTGGCAAGAATCTCGTACTTGATACCCGCAACGGTGATGAACGCATCGTCCAAGGGAGGGGATTCATACGTGCTGTTGGAGAGCGCGGCGGCGGTAACAGGATTCATCGAATCTCTCCTTCAGCCTTTCTGGAAATCTCGATAGGGAAATACTTTGAGTGCTCACCTTCGGGGATCTTCTGGAATTGGCTGTCGGGCCAGATGCCCGCTCGCTCGGGTGTCTGTCCTGGAATCAGCGGTCTAAGTGCCTTCTCCACGTATGTAGTAGAGCGCGCTTTATCTTCGATCTCTGGAAAGAAGGCGGGAATAGCTACTCTGATCGGGCGACCTTCGACGTCCATCATGAACGATGCTTGCACAAAGCGTGGCGTCCAGTTGCATGGTCCGCGGCCATAGTAGTCGGCGACCTCCATCCCATCTTTGAACACTGTTGCAGTGAATTCGGTCTTGCTGACGCGTTGCACTGGAAACACCACTGACTGGCGTTGCGGCGCGTACTGCACGCCCTCGTAGTTGTCGATCGGTGGGAGACAGAGCGGGTCTATTTCGTAGGAGACGAAGACCTTGGGTGCAGGGACGTCAACGGGCGCATCGTTTACCCGAATCACGATAGCAAGCGCGTCCGTGGGAGCAGGATTCTCGCGGTAGGCCGGGTACGAACGTTCCTCACTGCAGCCAGGCGCGACGACGGTGACCAAGGCGATGAGAACTACACGAGGAAGTGGCTGGAGGGATGTCAGCATGATCGGTCCATGTCGCTGATTGAGGTGCTACCGGGCGGCGCCAGTACAGGCTTACTACAAAGCATGGCACTCAGGGTGTGACGCAGTTCGCGGGACTGCCCGGATCGTAGATCAGCTGGACAAAGCGTGTCGCCTTGAAAGATGAAGCCCAGACTGGCTTCTTGGGCAGATGCGACAGTTCCCTCTCTCAGCTTCACGTTCATCGGCGCGCCATTGCAAGTTCATCGGCGCGCCATTGCAAGGCGTGCGCTGACCATACGATCCGCTCTGGCCAGGCTTAGCCGCGTCGCCCACCCCTCGGCTTGTTATGGCACAACGGGTAACTTGAACACGACCGGAACGCCCCATGCGGCCCATTCCGCTCCACGAACACCCCCACCTTGCACACCGGGCAGCGCTCCTCATTGATCGCCACACCCGACACGCTCGTAACCTCCACCACGCCATTCTCCACCAGCTCATCCAGGAACGGCGAGCGCTTGCCCTGCAGCGTGAACATCGCAACACCGCGCCGAGCGCGCGTCAGTGCCACATAGAACAGCCGCCGCTCTTCGCCCAGCGGGAAGGTATCGCCTTCGGGCATCGCCAGCGAAAGTACCGGGTCATCCGCGCGCAGGCTGGGGAAACCGAGGTTCACCATTCCCGGCAGAATCACATAGTCGGCCTCGCGTCCCTTTGAACGGTGCGCGGTCAGGAACTCCACGTCCATCGTGCTGCCGAACGCTGCCTTCCAGTCCGCCGGCAGTACGCTGCGCTCATTCCGGTACCGGCCCAGAATGAAAACGGTCACGCGCCCGCTGCGGCCACGAGGCACCGCGCCGGACAGAAGTTGCTGATGCAGCGTAGCCAGATACTGGCGAACGCCATCCTGCACTTCTTCGCGCCGGGTCATCTGGAAGGCCTGCAGCACCGGCCCAATTGCCGGCGCGGTAGAGCGAACCGTCTTGGCAATCTGCGCAGGATTGCGGCTGATGAAGCGGCTGGAGATATCGCACAGTTCCTGCGGGCAGCGGAAGGTCTGCTCCAGTTTCAGTACCTGGCCGTGCCCCATCCATTCGCGGAAACCGGTCATCACCGAAACATCGGCACCGGCGAAACGGTTGATCGACTGCCAGTCGTCGCCCACCGCAAACAGGTAGCGTCCCGGGCGGTTGACCAGGGCGCGGCACAGGCGGGCGCGGGCGCGCGAGGCATCCTGGAACTCGTCGGCCATCACCAGTTCGTAGGGCGATTCATAATGGCCCTGTTCCAGCAGTCCGGCGGCCATGTTCAACATGTCTTCGAAGTCGATGCTGCGCTCGTCCGCCAGTGCGTCATCCCAGGCCTGGAATACGGGCCCGGCGATTTCCAGGAAGCGCCGGTAGCGTTCCTTGAACTGGTCTTCGGGCATCTGCCTCAGGCGCTCGGCCATGTCTTCCAGGCTCAGGCAGTTGCTCTTGGCATGGGCGATGAAGGTGCGCATCAAGCCGATCAGATCGGCATCGGGCATGGGCTTGGCGCCGGCGTCGGGCAGTTCGCGGTCCGGATTCGGGTCCAGTTCAATGCGCGATTCGCCCAGCCGTTCGGACAGGTGGTGCAGGGCCTCGCCACTGCGCAGCCCGAACGACGTGGTCTCGATCAGTGCGGTCCCGCGTGCGGCGTGCTGCTCGCGTTTCCAGCGCACACCCTCGGCGTAGTTGGCGAACTGCTGCGGCGGCTGGCCGTCGGCATCCAGCGCGAAGTGCTCGTGGTACAGCGCGGCATCCGGGTAATAGAAGTCTGGTCGATACTGGCGATGCGTATCGGTGGCGGTATCGAACTCGTAGCGCCGCTCGTAGTCGTAGGCCACGCCGTTGTAGAACAGCCAATCGGCAATCACGCACTCTTCCAGGCTCTTCACCCGCTCGCCCTGCAGGGTGCGGATATAGGGCGTGCCATCGCGGTCGTAGCCATCGGCCAGCATCTGCGCGCCCAGTGGCGGCAGATCGCGGCCGAACACCAGGCGGAACATGTCCCACTGGGTGCGGAAGTGGGGCGAGCGGTCCTTCAGGTCATCCACCAGCTCGGCCAGCTTGTTGAAGCCCAGCGCAGCATCGATGGCCCATTCGGGAATGTCGGGCTTGCGTCCGGTCGCCTTGGCGATGATCGACAGGCCCAGTGCGTGGAAGGTGCGTGCTTCCACCACGGTATCGCCCATGCCCAGCCGTTCGAACGACCGCTGCGCGCGGTCCTCCAGTTCCTTGGCGGCATCTTTGTTGAAGGCCAGCATCACGATGCGTTCGGGCGCAACGAAGCCGCGATCAATGGCATAGGCGGCCTTGGCCACCATGGTCGAGGTCTTGCCGGAGCCGGCCGCGGCGACCACCTGCACATGATTGTCGAAACAGATGACCGCGCGGGCCTGTTCTTCGGTCAGTGGCTTGCTCTCGACCCGGTGCAGGAAACCGCGGGCCAGCGCCAGCTCGCGCGTTGCCATGGTCGCGTTGGCTTCGGCCCAGACGGACGGCCAGTCCAGTTCCCAATCGTGCAGGGTGTCCAGCGCGGCACGGTGGCTGGGCGAATGCAGGTCGTCGTGCACGTCCTCGTCGAGGAACAGCCGCTTCAGCGCGGACGGCTGCAACGGCAGGGCAGGGCGCTCGGCCAGCAGGGCCTGCTGTTGTTCGTGCGTGATCCAGCGGCGACCGGCGCTGCCGCGGTCGGTCAGGGCGTCTGCCTCGGCCAGCCAGCCCTGGATCTGCGTCAGGATGTCTTGAAAGAGCGCCTTGCGCCCACGGGTGGTGCAGGCAAGCAAGACCTGCTGCACGGCGGCCGAAAGCTGCGATGCCTGACGGTTGGGCAGGCCATCGACGGACAGCGTTTCACCGTCGTCGCGCTGCAGCTCGATCCGGGCCCAGAACAGGCCCGGAATGATCCGCACACGCGCGTCGCCATCTACGTGGTGCTGGTACAGCGCGCTCCCAATCGAGAGTTCGACCTGTTCGCCATCCAGCCGCAGCCGCCAGTCCGGCGAGCGGGTCACACGTTGGCCCCAGCCCGAGGGGCGCCATTCCATAGACATCCAGATACTGCCTTGCGTACGTCACTGGGCGTAAAGCGCCCTTACAGCCCCATGATAAAGGGGCTTGATGGCGTGCGCGGCGTTTCCGGGTCAGGCAAAGCAGTGGGCCAGCGCTGGCGTTGCAGCAGCGCTGGCCCGATCGCCCTCAGGCATTCACATCCACCACGATCCGCCCGCGCACCTTGCCCGGGATGATCTGCTCGTACACATCCAGCACTTCAGCCAGCCCGATCTGCTGCACCGTGCTTTCCAGCTTCTTCGGGTCCAGATCGGTGGCCAGGCGATCCCAGGCGCGCTGGCGCACGTCCTGCGGTGCGTTCACCGAATCCACGCCTGCCAGGGTCACGTTGCGCAGGATGAACGGCAGCACCGAGCCGTGCAGTGCATCGCTCTGGGCCAGGCCGCAGGCGGCCACCGCGCCGCGGTACTTGGTTTCGGCCAGGGCATTGACCAGGGTGGGGCCGCCGGCCACGTCCACCACGCCGGCCCAGCGTTCGGCGCTGATTGGCTTCTTGCGCGGCTCGGACAGCTCCGCGCGGTCGATGATCTCGGCCGCGCCCAGGCTGTGCAGGTAGTCGGCATGTTCCGGGCGGCCGGTCGCGGCCACAACGCGGTAACCCAGCTTGGACAGAATGGCCACGGCAATCGAGCCGACGCCGCCATTGGCGCCGGTTACCAGCACATCGCCCTTGTCCGGGGTCACGCCCGCATCTTCCAATGCCAGCACGCACAGCATGGCGGTATAGCCGGCGGTGCCGATGGCCATGGCATCGCGGGTGGTCAGGTTGCCGGGAATCTTGTTCAGCCACTCACCACGCACGCGGGCGCGCTGGGCCAGGCCGCCATGGTGGCCCATGCTCAGGTCCCAGCCGTTCAGTACCACGCGATCACCGGTCTCGAAATCGGCATTGCTGGATTCCAGCACCACGCCGGCCAGGTCGATACCGGGAATCAGCGGGAATTTCTGGATGACCGGGCGGCTGTTGGTCAGCGCCAGCGCGTCCTTGTAATTCAGGGTCGAATAATCGACCTGCACCAGCACATCGCCGTCCATCAGGTCGGCCTCATCAAAATCGACCAGTTCAGTGACGACGCGGTCGTCGGTCTTGCTGGAAAGTAGTGCCTTGAATGTCATCGCGGGCCTCACGGTCAATGGATGCGCCCATGCTAGGCTCGCACCGTTATTGCAACAAGAACGATGGTTTTTCGTAGGTACTATGGTTTTCCGGAGTATTCATGCGTAGCAGGCGTTGGGACAACAAAAGTGGTTGTGCCGTGGAAGTCACGCTTTCGGTGATGGGGGGCGTGTGGAAGCCGATCATTCTGTTTCACCTGATCAAGGGCAGGCGCCGGTTCATGGAACTGACGCGGCGTGTGCCCAACGCCACCCAATCGATGTTGACCAGCCAATTGCGCGAGCTCGAGGCCGATGGCGTGGTGATCCGCCATGTCTATCCGGAAGTGCCGCCGAAGGTGGAGTACGAACTGTCCGAGTTTGGCCACACGCTGGTGCCGGTGCTGCTGGCCATGCGTGAGTGGGGCGAAACCTATCGTGGTTATCAGAGCGCGCGCGATGACAGTTGACGCATGAGGTGTCGCGATTGGCCTGTCGGGGCGAGTTGAATTGCGGCTGGCGTGGATGAAGGCTGCAGGCCGGCAGCGCCATTGAAGGGGGCGCCCGTCACCGCATGACGCATGTGCCTCGACCACGCCATGGCGGCGTATTTCCCTACTTTTCATCCACGAAAGACTGCGGCAATCATCGCCACGCCAAGGCACTCGCCCTGGCCGGGATTGGCGTCCCGAACTTACGAGATACACGGCGTCGGGTTTGCACTGCAACGTGCAGTCCCGACAATGCACCGCCTGCCAGTCCATGGCGGACGGTGCGTGGGGATCTTCCGATCCGCCGGCTTCTCGTATCTCGTATCCGGCACGCCAACCCGCACCGTCCGCCACCTTGCTTTCGCAGGTGGCCACACCGTGAGGTTGCTGCCATGTCCGACCTGCTTCCCGACTATCCCCGCCTGCACGCGCTGCTGGGGAATGCCACGCGCGATCTGCCCAATGCCATCGCCGAACAGCTGGAAGACGCGCTCTGCGATTCGCCCGACAGCCTTGCGCCGTCTGCCTTCTTCGCGCACCTGAAAGGCCACGGCGGGAACCTGCGTGCCGACGGCCAACCGTGGGGCGAACATCGCCTGACCCCCGCCCGCGCATTCGATCTGGCCCTGGCCACACGCTGCGCGTCGGGCATTACCGCATTGACCGCCGTGCTGCATGCCGCCCATGTGGCACGGGAAAGTGATGATCCGGCGGGCTGTCCCTCCGCGGCCGTGGTCGATGGATTGTTCGACGCCTGCGAAGCCTTGTCGCTGCAGGTAGAACGGTGTCTGGTTGCGTGACAACCCACGATCCGCGGCCTGCCCGGTAGGTGCCCACCTTGGTGGGCACGAGCGGCAAAGCGGGACCGAGCAGGGTGGCAGGCTGCTCGGTAGGTGCCCACCTTGGTGGGCACGAGCGGCAAAGCGGGACCGAGCAGGGTCGCGGGCATCTCGGTAGGTGCCCACCTTGGTGGGCACGAAGGGTAGGCAGAGAGCCATGCCCACCAAGGTGGGCATCTACCAAAGCGAGACCGCGCAGGGTATGCAGAGAGCCATGCCCACCAAGGTGGGCATCTACCAAAGCGAGACCGTGCAGGGTAGGCGGAGAGCCATGCCCACCAAGGTGGGCATCTACCGGGCGCTGCCGTGCGCCGCTTCGGTCATCACCTGGGCCAGTTGCTTCAGCGAATACGGTTTGCGCAGCAGGGTGAAGCCATGGCCCGGGTCGCGTGCCAGCAGTTCGCTGTAGCCGCTGGTCAGGATGATCGGCAGCTTCGGGAACTGCGCGCGGATCGTGCGTGCCAGTTCCAGGCCGTTGGTGCCGGGCATCACCACGTCGGTGAACACCAGCTGGAAGCGCGCGGCGTCATGTTCCAGTTCGGCCATGGCCTCGGCCGCGTTTCGCGCCAGCACCACGCCGTAGTCCAGCTCGCGCAGCGCGCCCACGGCGAAGTCGGCCACGTCCACGTTGTCTTCCACCACCAGCACGCACAGCCCGTCGCCACTGGCCAGGCCGGGGTGCGGGGCAGGGCGCGGCACGCTGTCGGTGCATTGGGTCAGCGGCAGGTACAGGGTGAAGCAGGTGCCCGCGCCCGGCCGGCTCTGCACGTCCACTTCGCCTTCGGACTGCTTCACGAAGCCGAACACCTGGCTCAGCCCCAGCCCGGTGCCGGCGCCCACGCCCTTGGTGGTGAAGAACGGTTCGAAGATGCGTTCCAGCACCGAAGGATCAATACCACTGCCCGAATCAGTCACGCTGATCGCCGCAAAATCGCCCTTCAGCGGAATCGACTGGCGCACAGATGGCACGGTGCTGACCCGTTGCACTGCCAGTGTCACCTTGCCGTGGCCTTCGATCGCATCGCGCGCGTTCACCGCAATATTGATCAGCGCGGTATCCAGTTGGTTGCGGTCCAGCAGCACCGGCAGCGGCACGTCGGGCAAGTGCAGGTCCACATCGATACGCGCGCCCACCACGGTGGTGATGATGTCCGCCAGCGCCTGCACGCTCTCGCACAGGTCGAACACTTCCGGCGACAGGCTCTGCCGCCGCGAGAACGCCAGCAGCTGGGCGGTCAGTTTGGTCGCACGCTCGGCCGCCGATTCGATCGCCTGGGCGTAGCGCCGGCGCGGGTCATCACTGGGCCAGCCGTACAGCAGCATGTCCACCGAACCGGTGATCACCTGCAGCAGGTTGTTGAAGTCGTGCGCCACGCCGCCGGTCAACTGGCCCATGGCTTCCAGTTTCTGTGCCTGGCGCAGCTGCTCGCGTGCGCGCACCAGTTCCAGGTGCGCCTCGCGTGCTTCCTGGGTAATGGCGGCCACCTGGCGGCTGTGCAGGTCGCGTTCGATCACCCGCTCGGTCTGCTCGCTCACCACGCACAGCAGGCCGGCGATCTCGCCGTTGCCCAGCCGCAGCGGCGAATACGAGAAGGTCCACCAGGTTTCCTTCATCGTGCCGTCGCGGTCCATCATCAGGCGCAGGTTCTGGAAGCTGCGCGCGGTGCCGGCGAAGGCATCGTCGATGGCCTGGCTGACGTCGGCCCAGACATCGGCCCACACCACGTCCAGTCGTGCGCCCATGGCGCCGTGCAGCTTGCCGCCCAGCAGCGGCAGGTAAGCATCGTTGAAGAAGAACGCCTTGTCCTGCGGGCCCCAGGCAATCCACATCGGCTCGGGTGAATCGAACACCATGGCCAGCACGGTGCGCAGTTCGGCCGGCATCTGCGCGGCCTGCGCGGTCTGTGCCCAGTCACTGTCCTGCAGCAGACGGTACGCCAGCTGCTCGGGCGCAGAGACCGGAAGGGAAAAGGCGTGCATGGCCGCTCAGGGCAGGAAGGTGGCACAGCGTACCCGACGGCGTGTGTGCATGCTCTACACGCCGCCGGGTGGTCACGACGGCATTAGAAACTGTACGCCGCCTGCAGGTAGACCCGGCGCGGCTCGCCGGGGAAGTGGCCATTGCGCTCGATGAAGCCGCTGGCCGCATACACCTTGTCGAAGAGGTTCTTCACGTTGGCCTGGAACTGCCACTGCTGCCACGTGGTCTTCCAGCTCATGTCGAACACGGCATAAGGCTTCACCCGCTGGCCGTCCAGGCTGACGCGCTCACCCACGTAATCGGCGCCGAAGCCGACGGCCGAATGCAGGGCGGGCAGGTCGTAGCGGGTCCACAGGCCCAGCTTGTTGCGCGGCGCATTGGCGAAGCGGTCGCCGGAGGCATTGGTGATCCCGTTCGGGCCGGCATCCTTCACCCGCGCATCGTTGTAGGCGTAGGTCAGGTTCAGCACCCAGCGTTCGGTCACGTCGGCCAGCAGGTCCATCTCCATGCCGGTGCTGCGCACCAGGCCCAGCGCGGCAAGCTGGTTCACCCCGCCCACCACTTCGCCGGTGGCCTGCACGATGTTGCTGCGGTCGATGCGGTAGGCGGCCAGGTTCAGGGTTACCCGGTCGGCCAGCAGCGATTTCATGCCCACCTCCCACTGCTTGCTGCGCTCGGCATCGAACGGACCGCCGGCGGCTGAATTCTGGTTCGCCGCGGTCTGCGGCACGAAACCACTGGCCACGTTGGCGTACAGGTTCAGGCCGTCGCGCACGATGAAGGTGCTGCCGAGGCGCCAGCTGATGTCGTTGCCATCCACGCTGCTGTGGGCGATGCGGTCTTCGTCCTTGAAGCCGTCCCAGCGCAGGCCGGCCAGCACGTACCAGCGCGGGGTCAGGGTCAGCTCGTCCTGCAGGTAGCCGCCGTAGCGCTGGCTGCGGGTGGACGTGCTGCGCCAGGGCAGGGCGGCCAGGTTGTAGTCATGCCAGGTGCTGGCGCCGTACACCGGGTTGAACAAGTCGATGCCCTGCACCGGGCCTGCGCCACGGGCCAGGTCGGCGCTGTTGGCGGTCTGCGCGGTGAAGTCCGCATCGGTCTGGTACACATCAGCGCCGAACAGCACCTTGTGCTCGATGCCGCCGGTGCGGGTGCGCCACACCGCATTGGCGTTGGCGGTCACCGCGTCGTTGTCGCGGATCTGGTTGCGCAGCTGGCGGGTCATCCACTCGGCCACGCCGTCGCCGTCACGGTCGATCAGCCCCATCGGCTCGTGGTACATCTGGTGTTCGCTGTTCTTGAACCAGCGCGCCGCCACGTCCACGTCCAGCGCGTCAGTGGGGGCGAAGCGGTACTGCGCCAGCGCCACCTTGGCACGCATGTCCAGGAAATCGCTCGCTTCGTTGTGGTTCCAGCGGCGGTCGGTCAGGAAGGTGCCGTTGTCGTCCACTGGCACGCCGCGCAGGCGGTTGCCGCCCAGGTTCTGGGTGATATCGGTGAACTGCAGCACCAGCTCGCCGCTGTCGCCCACGTCGAAGGCCAGCGAGGCATCGCCAATCACGCTTTCACTGTCGGTGTTCCAGCGCACGCCCGATTCGGTATCGCCATAGAGGCCCGCGCGGTAGCGCACGCTGCCGCTGCGGTTCAACGGGCCGGTGCCTTCGATCGAGGCGGCGCGGAAGTCCTCGTTGCCGACCTGCAGCTCGATGCGGCGCTCGGCGCTGGCCTTGGGCTTGCGGGTCACGTAGTTGATCACGCCGCCGGCATCGCCGCCGCCGTACAGCGCGCCGGCCGGGCCCTTCAGTACTTCCACCCGTTCGATGTTGAACAGCTGCGGCACCGAAAAGCCGGCGTAGGGATCGCCGCGCAGGCCGTCGTACAGCACGTTTTCCTGGCGGAAGCCGCGCAGGGTCACGCCGGCGTAGCTGAAGAAACTGATGCCGCTGATGCTGCGGTACAGATCAGTCACCTGGCGGGCGGCCTGGTCATCGATCAGTTCGCGCGGCAGCACCTGGATCGACTGCGGCACCAGGGCCAGGGGCGTGTCGGTGCGGGTGCCGACGGCGGCGTCGTCGGCCCGGTACAGGGTCTGTGCGCGGCCGCGCACCTCTACCTTGTCCAGGTCCTGGACGCTGGAAGGCGGGCTATCGGCGGCGTGGGTAGTGTGTGCGGCAATAGCCAAGGGCAGGGCGAGCGCGGCGCACAGGGCGCGGTGGCGGGGCAAATTGACGGGCATGGGCAGTGTGGGGGTGGCTGCAAATGAGAAATATTAGCAATTGCAACACTTCGACACGCATCCCCCGTTCGGGCAATGCCGTTTCGTTTCAGAGGCGCAGGGTCAGTACCGTGCCCGAATCGCTGGCGCTGGCCACCGACAGGGTGCCGCCATGGGCCTTGGCGATCTGCGAGGCGATATACAGCCCCAGGCCGAGGCCGGAATCCAGGCGCTTCTCCTGCGGGCGCGAGAACGGCTCGAACAACGCCGCCAGCTGCGCCTGCGGGATCACCCCGGCGTTGGCCACCTCGATGCACAGGCCGTCTCCCTCGCTGCGGCCGGTCACGCGAATGGGTTCCCCGGCGGTGCCATGCACGGCGGCGTTGATGACCAGGTTGGCCAGCAGCTGGCACAGGCGCGCACCGTCGCAGCGGAACACCGGCGGCAACTGCAGATCCACCTCGCAACGGCGCTGCGGATAGGCACGCATGGCCTCGCGGCAGGCCACGGCCAGTACCCCGGAAAGATCGGACCAGTCTTCCAGCTTCAGGGCAATGCCGGTGCCCAGCCGGCCCCGGGCGAAATCCAGGGTCACATCGATCAGCTCGGCAATGCGGTCGGTGCTGTCGTTGATGTGCTCCAGCACCTTCTGCTGCGCCACGCTCAGCGCGCCCAGCGAAAGCAGGTCGGCGCCGGCACGGATGGCCTGCACGGGGTTGCGCAGATCGTGGGCCAGCACCGCGATGAACTCCTCGCGCTCCTTGCCCACCCGCAGCAGCTCGGCGTTGTTGTGCTCGGATTCGGCCAACTGCGCGTCGCGGCTGGTCCCATCACGCTTTAGGCCATCGATCAGTTCCGCATCGGCGTCGTGGCTGTGCACGGCATCGATCTGCGCGGCCACCAGCCGCGCCAGCATCGTCAGCGCCGCCACATGGCTCTCGTCCACCGGCCGGGGCAGCGGATCGAGCGTGCAGAGCGTACCGAAGATGCTGCCGTCAGCCAGGGTGATCGGCACGGAGATATAGCTGCGGAAACCATACAGGCCGGGTACCGGGCTGTGCTGGAAATCCGGGTGGGCGTGTGCGTCGGCAAACCAGACCGGGCACTGCTGGGCCTTCACGTCCCTGCAGAAGGTCTTGTTGATGTCCAGCACCATGCCGTTGCTGATGCCCAGGCCGGCGCGGTCAACGCTCTGCACGGCCCGCCAGTGCGCATCGGTTATTTCGCCCACCAGCGCCACGCGCATGCCAGTCAACTGGCAGGCGAGGTCCAGCGAGGTGCGGAAGTCGATTCGTGAGGGCATCGCAGGCAATCCGGCATCGCGTCTGGGCAGGAGCAGTATAGCGACGCGCGGCGCGCGCCAGTGGTTCAACCGGCCAGGTGGGCACCCAGCAGCGGACGGCTGTGGCCGGTGAACAGCTGATCCGGATCCATCGGCCGGGCCAGGGCAAATCCCTGGATCTCATCGCAGCCCAGTGCGCGCAGGCGGCTGACCTGGTCGGCACTCTCGGCGCCTTCGGCCACCACGCTGTAGCCCAGGCGATGGGCCAGGCCGATGATCGCTTCCACCTTCACGCTGGACCGGTTGTCCAGGCACAGGCGATCGATCAGCGACTTGTCCAGCTTCAGCGTGCTGATCGGCAGTTCGGTCAGGTAACCAAAGTTGCTGTAGCCGCTGCCGAAGTCGTCCACCGCCACGCGGATGCCCGCATCGGCCATCCGCTTCAGTTGTACGCCCTGCTGCGAATCGGCACGCAGCCATTGGCTTTCTGTGATCTCCACCTCGACCTGCGTGCAGGCCAGGCCGCGCCGGTCAATCCCGGCGATCAAGCGCTCGGCCGCGCCTTCGCGGGCCATGTCGCGGGCCGAGTAGTTGATCGACAGGTTCAGCAGCAGGCCATCGGCGTGCCAGCGTGCAAGCTGGTCCAGTGCACGGTCCACCACCCAGTCGGTAATGCCGTGCATCAATGCGGTGCGTTCGAACACCGGAATGAACTCGGCCGGGCTGACCGGTCCCAGCTGCGGGTGGTTCCAGCGGATCAGCACTTCGGCCGCGACGGGCTGCAGGTCGCGGGCGCGGAAGCGGGGCTGGTAGACCAGATGGAACTCGTCCTGCTGCAGCGCCGTGCGCCCGTCGGTGGCCAGCCGGTAGCCGCGGCGGGTACTGGCATCGTGGCCCTGCGAGTACCAGCGGAAGGGCGCGCGGGCGGACACCGCCGCGCTCAGCCCGACCAGCAGGCGGCGGATCACTTCCCCAGCGCTGTGCTGGCCCAGGGTCAGCTCGCACACGCCGGCGTGGAAGCCGGGTGACATCGGCACTTCGGCGGCCATCATCGGCCGGGTCACCCGTGCCTGCAGTTCGGCCAGCAGGGCTTCCACCGCGCTGGCCTGCTCCAGCTCCAGCACGAAGGCGAAGCGCGCCACGCCCACGTGGTAGACCTGGGCCAGCCCGTCCAGTGCCACCTTCAGGCGCACGCCGGTGCGCCGTATCAGCGTTTCCAGCGGCGCCATGCCCAGCACCTGTCCCGCCTCGGTGGAAATGGCGGTATCGAACACGTCCACCAGCACCGCATGCATGAAGGTTCCCGGCTCGCGTTCGGCCAGTGCATCGTGGTCCAGCATGAACTGCTGGCGATCAGGCAGGCCGCTCACCGGGTCGCTGCGCCCGCTCATTGCGCGCAGCTCCAGTTCGTTCATGGCCGCCCGGGCCAGCGTTTCCAACTGCCGCCGCTCGGCCTCGGACAGCGTGCGCGGTGCATCGTCCATCACGCA
This sequence comes from Stenotrophomonas sp. YAU14A_MKIMI4_1, assembly GCF_003086855.1. NCBI lineage: Bacteria > Pseudomonadati > Pseudomonadota > Gammaproteobacteria > Lysobacterales > Lysobacteraceae > Stenotrophomonas > Stenotrophomonas sp. YAU14A_MKIMI4_1. The sequence continues at coordinate 2,573,316 of NZ_CP025998.1, read as the reverse complement.
GAACGCGCCGATGGCCACGCCGTTGCGCGCCACCAGGGGCGCCCCGGCGTAGAAACGCAGGTGCGGCTCGCCGGCCACCAGCGGATTGCTGGCATGCCGCGGGTGCTGCAGCAGATCGTCGATCACCAGCGTTTCGGCTGAACCAATCGTGCTGGCGCAGATGGAATCGCGGATATGGGTCTGCGACATGGCCAGGCCACGGCGGGAGACCAGCCGCTGGCGGTCGATCTGCAGCAGCGAAACAAACGCCACCGGCACGTTGAAGGTGTGCGTGGCCAGCTCGGTCAGGCTGTCCAGCGAGGCGCCACTGATCTCGCCCAGCGCATTGAGGCCGGCGAGGGTGGACATTCGTTCTTCATCACGGCTGGCAGGCATGTACGGGACATCGTTACGGCGGTCGGGGCGCTACACCGCCAGCATGCCGCAGGCGGCGCGAAGGCGGTGTGGCGTCGGCTTGCACGGTGCGCCCCTGCGATCCTGCCCACTGAATCCTTCAGCTGGGCAGGGCAGGGCATGTGCTTACGCTGCGCGCTGCAACGTCGCGTGCGGTGCGCCAGCGGCTGCGATCTTGAACGTCGCTGCGGCCTGGTCCAGCGCACTGGCCTGCTCGGCCATGGCGCGCGCCGATGCACTGGCTTCTTCCACCAGCGCGGCATTCTGCTGGGTGGCCTCGTCCATCTGCGCGATGGTCTGGTTCACCTGCTCGATGCCGGATGCCTGTTCGCTGCTGGCCTGGGCGATCTGCTGGATCAGCGTATCGGTCTGGGCGGCGGCGTCACGCAGCTGCTCGATGGCCTGTTCGGACTGGCGGGCGATGCCGATGCCGGCCTGCACGCTCTCGCCGGAGGTCTCGATCAGCGCCTTGATGTCCTTGGCCGACGCTGCCGCGCGCTGGGCCAGGGTACGCACCTCGCTGGCCACCACGGCGAAACCACGCCCCTGTTCCCCGGCGCGTGCCGCTTCCACGGCGGCATTCAGGGCCAGGATGTTGGTCTGGAAGGCGATGCCATCGATCAGGCCCACCATCTCGCCGATCCGCTGGGACGAGGCATCGATCTGCTGCATCACCTGCACCACATCCTGTACTGCGCGGGCGGTGCGCTGCACGGCATCACCGGCGCTGCGCGATGCGGCGTTGGCATGCTGGGCATGCTCGGCATTCTGGCGCACCGTCGACGTCAGCTCTTCCATTGACGCGGCGGTTTCCTCCAGGTTGGCCGCCTGGCTCTCGGTGCGGCGCGAAAGATCGGCATTGCCGGCGGCGATTTCGTCCGAGCCGCTGGCAATGGACGCTGCCGCCGTCTGGATGCGTTGCACGATGCCCGACAGGTTTTCAGCGGTGCGGTTGGTGTCGCGCTGCATGGCCGCGAACACACCCTGGTAGTCGCCCTGCAGGCGTCGGCTCAGGTCACCCTCGGCCATCGCGCCCAGCACCACCGACAAGGCCTTCAGGCTGCCATCGGCGGTTTCCATCAACTGGTTCAGATCCACGATCATGCGCTGGAAGTCGTGGCGATAGGCACCGGCATCGCCGCGCGCGCTGAAGTCGCCGGCCGCTGCCGCGCGGGCCAGGCGCTGGATGTCCTGGTTGATCGCATGCAGGCTGGCCTTGGCTGCATCCATCGATTCATGCAGCATCGCGCGGCTGCCGGGCAGGCGCCGGGCGTCGCGGCGCAGATCGCCCTGGGCGTATTCGTTCAGCACCTCGATCGCATCCACGATGGCGTCCAGGTGCTCGAACACCATGGTGTTCATGCCCTCGGCCAGCTCGCCATACACGCCCGGGAAGTCGGTCGGCATGCGATGGGTGATGTCCTCGGCGGCATGCTTGTCGATCATCTGCCGGGTCTGCTGGGAAAAGCGCTGCAGCAGCTGCACCATGCCATCGGTGGCGCGCAGCATCTGGCCCACCTCGTCCTGGCTGTCATCCTGGGCGCGCACGCTCAGGTCGCCACGGGTCACCGCATTGATCGAGGCCTGCACGCGTGCCAGTGGCACGGTCAGGCTGCGCGAGATCAGCCACGCGGCCAGGATGCCCAGCGCCAGGCTGGCCACGCCGAACAGGGTCAGCAGGCCGGTGGTGCGCGCGGCCAGTGACTGCATCTCCGCCGCAGCTTCCGCTACGAGCTTCTGCTGCAGATCGGCGAACTCGCTCAGTGCCGTGTTCCATTGCGCCGCCGCCGGCGCCACTTTGTCCAGCAGCAGGGTGTCGGCGGTCTCGAAATCGCCGGCACGCATGCGTGCGTCCAGCTCGGCCAATGCGGCCTGTGTGGCCTGCTGGTGCGCGGCCACCTTGTCACGCATGGTCTGTGCCAGCGGGCTGGTGGCTGGCCGCGCAGTGAAGTGCTGCCAGATCTGGTCGTAGCGCGCGGTCTGCGCCTGCACCATGGCCAGGTCGCGGTCCAGTGCCTGGCCGCGGCGCAGCAGCATATCGCGGCGCAGCAGCAACAGTTCCTTGTTGATGATCAGCATGTCGTACAGCTCGCCCATGCGGGTCACGCGTACGTTCACCGCGTTGTCGAACTGTTGCCGCTGTTTGTAGTTGCTGTGCAGGGCGATCGCAAGAATGGTGGCGATCATCAACAGCAGGATGGAAAAACCAGCGGTAAGGCGGGTGCCTACCTTGAAGCGGCGCAGTGTGTTCAATTTGTGAAGTCCGGTAGTCGTCGTAAGCCCGACTGCCGGGCGTGTCTGCACAGGAGAGAGTCCCGGCAGGCAGTAAGAGGGTAGCGGCGCTGCAAGCCGAAGCTTTAGCGCAATGGTTCGGTTTTTTTTCGAAGGCGCCTGCGCATCAAGCAATGCAGAGCACGAACACCGCCGACAGCGCGACCATCAGCACGAACACGCGTCGGCTCAGGGCCAGGCAAGCGAGGCCTGCGGCCAATGCCCATGCACCGAGCAGGACACAGGCCAGCAGCCACAGGCCCATGCCCATCAGCGAGCCGGACACTACGCCCGACAGCGCCAGCGCCTTGAACAGGCCCACGCCCAGCACGCTGCCCAACAGCCCTGCCTGCAGGGCGACGGCATCATGGCGGGCAGGGGAGGGGCGGTGCTGCATGGCTGCACTCTGCCGCAAGCCACATCCACGCCATGTGTTTTTCAAGGGGTCGGATCCCTTTCCAGCGGAAAGGACTCTGCTTTTCAAGGGGTCGGATCCCTTTCCACAGGAAAGGGCTCTGACCCCAATCCCGTAGCTCACGCATCGTCATCCAGCGCATCGCCATCCCAATCGGGCAGCGCGCTGTCGGCACGCAGCGCATCGGGGTTCACCGGCTCCAGCAGGGTGTAATCATCGCGTTGCGGGTCGCGGATACCCAGGCCGACATAGGCAGCCTCCAGCACGGCGGTATGCGCCTGTCGTCGCAGTTGCGCCGGGGTGGTCAGCTCGCCACGCAGCCAGGCCGCCGCGGCCGCGGGTTCCACAAACACCGGCCCATCGGCAGACAGCGGTGCCGGGATCGACGGATTGCCATCGGTCAGGATCGAAAACGTGTCGCGCATGTCGCCGGCCTCGTCCTGCCAGTGTTCCCACAGCCCCGCCGCCAGCAGGGCCAGGCCATCCTGGCGCTGCACGAACATGGGCCAGGGCTGTCGTCGTTGCCGGTCCCATTTGAAATAGCCCGTCATCGGCACGATGCAGCGCCGCTTGCTCCAGGCATCGGCAAAGATGCGGCTGCGCGGGGCGCGCTCCAGCCGGGCCGTGACGGTGGTGTAGGGCGTGGACCGTTGTTTCGACCAGCGCGGCACCAGGCCCCACTGCATTTCCGCAACGACTGTCGTGGTCGCGTCATCGGCGGCGCCGGCCGCCCAGACCCAGGCGTGGCCGTCCTTGCCAATGTTGTAGTGCGCATCTCCCGTTGCCAGTGCTGCGGCCACGTCACCGGGCAGGGCAGCAGGGAAGCTGTCCGCGTCCACGAAGGCCTGCACGAAACGTCGCATGACCGCTCCGTCGCTGCCTCAGCGCGGCGGATGTGCCTGCAGCACGTCGCGTCCTCGCGGGGTCAGGTCGATGTCACCGTCCTCGGCCTGTACGGCAAGGCCTGCGGCGACCGCCCAGGTTGCGGCGTCGCTGTCTACCTGTTCCGCATCGGCAATGGCCTGCAGGATCCGTCGCTGTGCGCCGGTCAGTGACGCGTCCATGTTCATACGCCGAGCACGCGCGGCTGCCAGTCGGCCACGCGTGCATTGCTCACGGCCTGATGGCAGCCGCAGTCTTCACAGCGGAACAGGGTGCCGCCCGGCAGGTGCAGTAGATTGCCTTCGGTGGACGAGGTCGTGGCTTCGCAATGGTTGCACGTCACCGTCAGCGACGTGATGCGTTCGACCCCGCCGGCCATGTTGAAGACGGCCTCGAAGGCGCGAATGGCGAAATGACCGGTGTCCGACATGAGGGGAAGGGGGGCAGGGGAAGGTGCATTCATCGTCACACTTTCACCTGTGATGACCCCGTCAGCCCGATGCGGTGGCGAGATCAAATCCAGCTGCTGGACACAGCCCTGCCAGCGGCAAGGGCTGTGTCCAGGGCCTCAGGCGGCCTTGCGGCGGCGGTCCACCATTACCGATACGCACCACAGCAGCAGGCCGCCGATGGCGGTCGCCGCGCCCACGTAACCGGTGGTGGCCGGGCTGAAGCCGGCGCTGATGGCCATGCCGCCCAGCCACGGGCCCAGTGCATTGGCCGTGTTGAACGCAGCGTGGTTGGACGCGGCGGCCAGGGTCTGCGCTTCGCCGGCCACGTCCATCAGGCGGGTCTGCAGCACGGCCGCCAGTGCGCCCATGGTGCCCACCGTCACGATCATCGGGCCGATGGACCACACCGACTGCGCTGCAACCGGGTACAGCAGCAGCATTACGATCGACCAGGCCAGCACCACGGCGGCGGCCTTGAAGTGGAACTTGTCCACCAGCCAGCCGCCGGCAATATTGCCGATGATCGCGCCGATGCCGAACACGCCTACCGCCAGCGGCATCCACGATTCGGCCACGCCGGTCACCTGCACCAGCGTCGGGGCCAGATAGGTGAACACACAGAACATGCCGGCAAAGCCGACCGCACCGATCGCCAGTGCCAGCCACACCTGGGTGGTGTTGAAGGCGCGCAGTTCACGCATGGGCGAGGTGCGCACCTCGTCCGGATCGGGCAGCAGGAAGCGGGCAATCATCACCACGGTGGCGATGGCCAGCAGGCTGACCAGGGCGAAGGCGGTGCGCCAGCTCACCTGCTGGCCCAGCCAGGTGGTCAGCGGGTTGCCGATCAGGATGGCAATCGACAGGCCCAACAGCACCCGCGACATGGCCTGGCCGCGCTGGCCGGCCGGGCTGATTGCCGCAGCCACCAGCATGGCCACGCCGAAGTAGGCGCCGTGCGGCAGGCCGGCGACGAAGCGGGCGACCAGCATGGTGGTGTAGTTGGGCGCCAGGGCGCTGGCCAGGTTGCCCACGGCGTAGAAGCCCATCAGCGCCAGCAGCAGCTTGCGCCGCGGGAAGCTGGCGCCGACGAAGGCCAGGATCGGGGCGCCGACCACCACGCCGATGGCGTAGGCACTGATCAGGTGGCCCACCTGGGTTTCGCTGATGGACAGGCCGCGGCTGATTTCCAGCATCAGGCCCATGCTGGCGAACTCACTGGTGCCGATGGCAAAGCCGCCCAGCGATAGGGCGATGATGATCAGGGTGCGCTGGCGCGGCGTCAGCCGTGCGGCCAGGGAGGAATTGGGGCTCATGCGGGCGCGCGATGGGGCAGGGGAACGGGCCATTGTACTGCTGCGCTGCAGCAGACGGCAGCGGCGTTCAGGAAAATCAGTGTTCGGCCGGTGGCGCGCCTAGACGGCCGTCGGCCCCAGCTGCGCCCGTGCGGCGCGATACTTCCCGCGCAGGGGCTCGGCGGTGGCCGCATCCAGGGCCGACAGCCGCGTTTCGTCGGCATTGTCGGCAATATCGGCCAGCTTCACTTTCAGGGCCAGCGGGTTGGCCGCGATGCCTGCATAGTAATGAGCGGTGTCGGCGCTGTGGTTGCGGCTCAGCAGCTGCACCGCGTGCTGGATCGCCGGCGGGAAGTCCTGCACCTGGGCGGCGAAGCCCGGGCAGTCCTCCAGCACGTCGTGCAGCCAGGCCACCACTTCGGCGTCGTCATCGCCGCGTACCCGTTCCGCGACGCGGGCCACATGCCCGATGTAGGGCGCACCGGCCTTGTCGATCTGCCCGGCGTGGGCGTCGGCAGCCAGTGCGCGGGCGCGTGCAATCCAATCCATGGTGGTCTCCGAAGCGCAGACGTGTATTGTCAGGGGTGGCACCCGCGCGTTGCCAGCCCTGATCGGAGCGACGCACGGGCCCGTCGTGGGAACGACATGTGAACGCCGTCACGGAGTGAAGCAATGCAGCAGTACACACACCAACTTGAACTGCGCGGGCGCTACCGATTGGTAGCGGTGACCCACGCGCCGGTGTACGCTCCCGGCGATGTGATCGGGCATGCGGTCATCGCCGATGACGGGGAGCGTCTGTCCGATCTGATGTCGCTGGCCGAGGCGCGGCACTACCTGGAAGGGCTGCTGCGGGAAGAGGGCATCGAGCCCGGGCTGGAGGATGAAAACCACCTGCGGAAGAAGGCGTCACGCTGGCGCCGCCGCTAGTTCGTCGCGCCCTTGGGCGCATCATGGAGGATTCGGGTGTTGCCCAGTAAGAAGTATCTGCTCATCGCCATCGCCACCCTGGCGACCCTGGTGCTCGGGTTTGCGCTGTCCGGTTATCTGACCCTGCTGTTGCTCGGCCTGGATACCAAGCTCTTCACCTGGAACACCTACTACCAGTATTTCAATGCCCTGGGCCAGCCGCAGGTCGCCCCGTTCGTGGGCAAGATCAAGTGGGCCGGCTACCTGGGCTTCGGCGTGCCGCTGCTGCTGCTGGCGGTGATCGCACTGGTGGCGCTGCTGAAGAAGGACAAGCGCTCGCTGCACGGCGATGCCCGCTTTGCCACCAGCGCCGACCTGGCCAAGCACGGCATGTTCAAGAAGACCGGGCAGAGCATTGTGGTCGGCAGCCACGGCGGCAAGCTGGTGCGCCTGGATGGCCAGCAGTTCGTGATCCTGGCCGCGCCCACCCGTTCGGGCAAGGGCGTGGGCGTGGTCATTCCGAACCTGCTGGAATACGGCGAATCGCTGGTGGTGCTGGACATCAAGCAGGAAAACTTCGACCTGACCAGTGGCTGGCGCGCCAGCCAGGGCCAGGAAATCTACCTGTTCAATCCCTTCGCCGAAGACCGCCGCACGCACCGCTGGAACCCGCTCAGCTATGTGTCCGACGATCCGGCCTTCCGTGTCTCGGACCTGATGAGCATCGCCGCCATGCTGTACCCCGATGGCGCCGAGGACCAGAAGTTCTGGGTCAGCCAGGCCCGCAATGCCTTCATCGCCTTCACCCTGTACCTGTTCGAGAACTGGGACGACGAGCGCGCCAGCGGCTTCCCCGGCGGCATGGGCACGCCCACGCTGGGTTCGGTCTACCGCCTGTCCTCCGGTGACGGCACCGATCTGAAGAAGTTCCTGAAGGGCCTGTCCGAGCGGCCGTTCCTGAGCAGCAACGCGCGCTCGGCGTTCGCCAACATGCTGTCCCAGGCCGATGAGACCTTCGCCTCGATCCTGGGCACCTTCAAGGAGCCGCTGAACGCCTGGATCAATCCGGTGCTGGACAAGGCCACCAGCACCAACGACTTCCTGCTCACCGACGTGCGCAAGAAGAAGATGACCATCTATATCGGCATCCAGCCCAACAAGCTGGCCGAGAGCCGCCTGATCATCAACCTGTTCTTCAGCCAGCTGATCAACCTCAACACCAAGGAACTGCCCAAGTCCAACCCGGACCTGAAGTACCAGTGCCTGCTGCTGATGGACGAATTCACATCGATCGGCAAGGTGGACATCATCGCCTCGGCCGTGTCCTACATGGCCGGCTACAACGTGCGCCTGCTGCCCATCATCCAGAGCATGTCCCAGCTCGATGCCACCTATGGCCGGGAAACCTCGCGCACCATCATCACCAACCACGCGCTGCAGATCCTGTACGCGCCGCGCGAACAGCAGGACGCCAACGACTACTCGGACATGCTGGGCTACACGACCATCCGCAAGAAGAACGTGACCCATGCCCGTGAGAAGACCCACAGCTACAGCGAAGAGCGGCGTGCGCTGATGCTGCCGCAGGAACTGAAGGCGATGGGGCCGGACCAGGAGGTATTCCTGTACGAAGGCATCCCGCATCCGGTGAAGTGCGACAAGATCCGCTATTACAAGGATCGCTATTTCACGTCGCGTCTACTTCCGAAAGTTGACGCGCCGGTGCTCGATATTTGAGTTGTCGAGTGCTGAATGTGACGCATGCACGAATTCAGGGATGTGAATTAGTGAAGCGCGTCAAAAAAACACCATACGTTGATGGAATTCAGACTTGTCTGACATGGAATTGACGTGCGGTTGTGCGACTCTATGCACGGCTTGGGAATCCTCGTGATTCAGCTTGCTTTCAGAGTGGCCAGGAGTTTCAGCCATTGGAACAGGGATGGTTCCGACGTTGGTGAGGGCGCATGAGCGCGGCTTGGAAGAGCCGTGGTCTGCGACCTGGTTGGCAGCTTTCGGGCTGCAGGGGAACCGTGACAGTTGTGCCCTGTTAAGTGCGCTTACTGTGACGTTTCTGGCGTGCGCCATGCAGCGCCGGACGACCAGGGGACCAACATCGGGACTGCTTTTTCGTACGTCAAAGTGAAGCCCGTATGAATCAGGCGTTTATCGTGAAAATGTCCATCGCCGCAGCCGCGGCGTTGATGGTGGCCGGTTGCGCCACCAAGCCCGCACCCGATTTCGGCGGACGCTGGAAGCCGGTGAACCGGTTTGCCACGGCCCCGACCGAAATCCCGCTCTATACCAGCTACGTGTACCAGGCGTCGCCGATGGACGGCACGCTGAAGGCGATGCTTGAGCGTTGGGCCAAGGATTCCGGCCGCACCCTGGATTATCGCCTCAGCTCGGATTTCACCCTGTATGGCGCGGTGTCGGACATCGACACCACCAACGCACAGCAGGCCGTGATCGACCTCACGGCAGCCTATGCGGCACAAGGTGTTTCCGTCTCCATCGTGGGCAACCAGATTGTCGTGCAGAACGCCGGATCGACGCCCACTGCGGCGGTTCCGGCGGCTGACGCCAACAGCGGCAGCTGAGCCCCACCGAAATCATCGAACGTGCCGCACCCCGCGCCCGCCGCAGGGGCGTCACGCCCATTGATGTTTCAGCAGTACGGAAGAATCCATGTTCCGCAAGAAGGATGCAGGCAACAGCCAGAAGGTCGAGCAGTCGGTCGCCAAGGCGGTCAGCTACGAGATCACCGTGGCCGACATGGCACGACGCAGCGAGCGCCGCGCCTGGTGGGTGGCCACCGGTTCGTTGCTGATGTCGCTGGCGCTGGCGGGCGGCTACTACTACATGCTGCCGCTGAAAGAGAAGGTGCCGTTCCTGGTGATGGCCGATGCCTACACCGGCACGGCCACGGTGGCGCGGCTGACGGGCACCTTCCAGGGCGAGACCATTACGTCCAACGAAGCGGTCAACCGCAGCAACGTGGCCCAATACGTGCTGGCACGTGAGTCGTTCGACTCGGCGGTCATGGGCCTGCGCGATTGGGAACTGGTGTTCGTGATGTCCAACGGACCGGTGGCGCAGAGCATGAAGCAGCGCTATGCGGGTAACAATCCGCAGAATCCGTTCCTCATGTATGGCCGCGAAAAGGCCATCCGCATCAAGATCCTCAGCATCACCCCGCTCATGCAGCAGGCCAATGGCAGCTTCCGTGGTGCCTCCGTGCGTATCCAGCGCAGTCTGCTGGACAAGCGTACGGGCGCCACCAGTTACCTGGATAACCAGCTGGTGACGATGCGCTTCGAGTACAACCAGAATCTGGCGCTGTCCGAGCAGGATCGTGTGCTGAACCCGCTGGCCTTCCAGGTCACCGAGTACCGGGTCGACAACGACTACGCACGCGGCGTCCCGGTGCCTGACGACAGTGCCATGCAGGCGCAGGCGCAGCAGGCCGCCCAACAGGCGCAGGGCATCTACGACCCGAACAATCCCGCGGCAGCCACCATGATCGACCCGGCCACCGGGCAGCCGCTGGCCGCGCCGGCCAACGGCCAGGTGCCGCCAATGCAGGGCCAGCCAATGCAGGGCCAGCCAGTGCAGGGTGCGCCGCAGATGCAGGGGCAGCCGATGCAGGGTGTGCCCCAGATGCAGGGGCAGCCCATGCAGGGACAGCAGGCCCCCGCGCCCGCCTACCCGGGCCAGCAGCCCATGCAGGCGCAGCCGCAGGCACAACCGATGCAGGGCGGCCGATGAAACGTGTAACGAACCATTCCACCGGAAATGCTGATGGAGCAAGCAACCGATGAGTAGTCGAAAAGTCAGGGGGGGCGCATTGGCGCTGCTGTCGTTGCTGTCGCTGGTGTTTTCCACCGCGGCGATGGCGCAGGCAGTAGACCATTACGAGTATGAAAAGGATCGCATCTACCCGGTTCGCACCGGCCTGGGCCTGACCACCCAGATCGAACTGAGCCCGAACGAAAAGATCCTCGACTACAGCACCGGCTTCAGCAATGGCTGGGAGCTGACCCGTCGCGAGAACGTGTTCTACATCAAGCCGAAGAACGTGGACGTGGACACCAACATGATGGTGCGCACCGAAACCCATTCGTACATCTTCGAACTGAAGGTGGTGGCTACCGACTGGCGCCAGCTGGAGCAGGCACGCAGGGCGGGTGTGCAGTACAAGATTGCCTTCAGCTATCCCAGCGATACCGAATTTGGCGTGGCCCAGTCGGCAGTGGAGGAGGAGGCCCAGCCGCTGCTGAGCACGGAGCTGGCCAAGGATCGCCAGTACAACTTCAACTATTCGTACTCGACCAGTCGGGCGAAGAAGATGGGCTGGCTGATTCCGGTCAATGCCTACGACGACGGTCGTTTCACTTACCTGAAACTGCCGAACTCGCCGGAATACAAGACCGGCATCTTCCCGGCCGTGTTTGGCCGTGAGAAGGAATACGGTGAAGACTTCGTGGTCAATACCACCGTTGAGGGCAATACGCTGATCGTGCACGGGACCTACCCGTACCTGGTCATCCGCCACGGCGATTACGTCGTCGGTCTGCGAAGGAACGTGAAGAAATGAGCCAGCAGAACACTCCCGGAAACGATCCGAACACCGGACGCGAAGAGGGCCAGAGCCCGTACGGCTCGGTGTCCGGCAGCGCGTCGGAAAACCCGTCCAATCCCTACTTCGGTGGTAATACCCAGAACGCCTCGCCGGACCTGGATGCGGGTGCGCCACAGCTGCGCTCGGCCGAAGAGCAGCGGCTGAATCGCAAGGCGCTGTTGTTCCTCGGCGGCATTGTGGTGCTGCTGGTGGCGATGGGCTTCCTGCTGTTCCGCAAGGGCAGCGACGACGCCGATACGAAGAGCAAGCCCCGTGAGGTGGCACGCGTCTCCACGCCAGACCTGCCTAATGTCGCGCCGGCTGCACCGCAGGCCGCCCCGGCCCAGGTCGCCGAGCCGATTCCGATGCTTCCGGACAGGCCGCGCGACGAGGGTCCGCAGCTGGTGCCGATCACCGCTCGCCCTGAGCCGATGCAGCCGCGCGGTCCGACGCTTCTGGAGCGCCGCATTGCCGGTGCTGATGACGCAGCGGTCGGCGCTGGTAATCGCCCGGGTGGCCCGCAGTCGCAGCGTTCGGCCATCGACGAACAGACCCGACAGGCATTGCTGGCCAACATGATGCCCAACCAGCAGGGGCCGCAGAAGGTGCGTCGTGGCCCCGACGTGGAAGACATATCTTCTGCAACCTACATCCACAGTCCGGATGCCTTGCTGGTGCGCGGTACCTACCTGCGCTGTGTGCTGGAAACCCGCATCATCACCGACCTGGCCGGCTACACCTCGTGCCTGCTGACTGAGCCGGTGTACTCCATCAATGGTCGCAGCCTGCTGCTGCCGAAGGGTTCGAAGATCTACGGTTCCTATGGTGGCGGTCCGGCTGGCAAGCGTGTGGAAGTGATCTGGGATCGCGTCACCACGCCGAACGGCATCGACGTGGCCATGTCCAGCCCGGGCATCGACGGTCTGGGTGGGGCGGGTCATCCGGGGCAGTACAGCGCGCACTGGGGCAGCCGAATCGCGTCCGCGCTGATGATCAGCCTGATCTCCGACGTGTTCAAGTACGCCGCTGCCGAACACGGCCCGGAGTCGACCACGGTGGCCAGCAACGGGTTCGCCGTGCAGTCGCCGTATGAGAGCGCGACCGCCCGCACCATGGAGCGCCTGGCCAACGAAGCGCTCAGCGAAGGTCGTCGCCCGCCGACGGTCACCATCAACCAGGGCACCGTTGTGAATGTCTACGTCGCAAAAGACGTTGATTTCACCAACGTGCTCAACCCGCGCCGGTAATTCATAGAACGATCATGGACGCCGAAGTGTCTCCCATCGCCCTTGTTTCCAGCGAATTCCTGCGCTATCAGTACGAAGTGCTGGGCATCGCGGAGTACATGAGCTCGCCCGACGTGACGGAAATCTGCATCAACCGTCCGGGCGAGTTGTACCTGGAAACCCGGGCAGGGTGGCAGCGCGTGGACGTGCCGGGCCTGACCTTCGAGCGGGCCCGGCAGTTCTGCACCGCGGTGGTGAACGAGAGCAACACCGGCCAGCGCATCACCGATGCCGATCCGGTGGTCTCGCTCACGTTCCCCACCGGGCAGCGTGCGCAGTTCGTGATCCCGCCTGCGTGCGATGCCGGCAAGGTGTCCATCACCATCCGTCTGCCGTCCAAGCACACCAAGTCGCTCACCCAGTATCACGAAGACGGGTTCTTCAACCAGATCCTGGAGCAGGACGGCAGCCTGAGCGAGCAGGACCGCGAGCTGCTGGAGCTGCGGCATTCGCGCGAATACGCCGAGTTCTTCCGGCGTGCGGTGATGTATCGCAAGAACATCGTGGTGTCCGGCGCCACCGGTAGTGGCAAGACCACCTTCATGAAGGCACTGGTCAACCACATTCCAGACAGCGAACGCCTGGTCACCATCGAGGACGCACGCGAGCTGTTCCTGACCCAGCCCAACGTGGTTCACCTGCTGTACTCCAAGGGCGGGCAGAGTGCCAGCAACGTCACCGCCAAGAGCTGCATGGAAGCCTGCCTGCGCATGAAGCCCGAGCGCATCATCCTGGCCGAGCTGCGTGGCGATGAAGCGTTCTACTTCATCCGTAACTGCGCGTCCGGTCACCCCGGTTCCATCACTAGCTGCCATGCCGGCAGCCCGGAGCAGACCTGGGACCAGCTGGCGCTGATGGTGAAGGCCTCCACGGAGGGCTCTGGCCTGGAATTCGAGGTCATCAAGCGTCTGCTGATGATGACCATCGACATCGTGGTGCATATCAAGGCGCATGCCGGTTCGCGTTACATCACCGGCATTGATTTCAATCCTGGGCGCGCCCAGGGGCAGGAGGGTTGAACGATGTTGCCAGGCCTGGAAATGATGGCATGCCCGGAAATGGCCGTGTCCATGGACGTCATGCAGCACGTCATCAACGTGGAATCCTCGCGCAACCCCTTCGCCATCGGCGTGGTGGGCGGCGCGCTGGTGCGCCAGCCCAAGGCGCTGGATGAAGCGCTGGCCACCGTGCGCATGCTGGAAGAGAAGGGTTACAACTTCTCGGTCGGCCTGGCCCAGGTGAACCGCTACAACCTGGCCAAGTACGGCCTGGATTCGTACGAAAAAGCCTTCCAGCAGTGCGCCAACCTGCAGGCGGGCTCGCGCATCCTGGCCGAATGCTACAAGCGTTCCGGCCAGGACTGGGGCAAGTCGTTCAGCTGCTACTACTCGGGTAATTTCACCACCGGCTTCCGCCATGGCTACGTGCAGAAGATCTACGATTCGATGCGCCGTGGGCAGCAGGTGGCCAGCAATGGCGCACTGCCGATCGATGTGGTCAGCCGCGGCGAGCGTCGTACGGTGAAGGTTGAACACCATCCGCAGACCCTGTCGCCGGTGCAGTCGCGCATCGTCGCCCAGGCCGACGCGCCGGTGTACGTGCCGTCCAACGATCCGGCCCGTGCCTACACGGTCTACCCGTCGGCGGGCGCGATGGCGCGCAGCAGTGCGTTGAACCTTGCCGATCAGGCGCTGTCGCGCGTGGTGCTGGGCTCGGTGGACCGCATGATGCAGCCGCAACAGGCTGCGGCACAGGGTGCGCAGGGGCAGGCTTATCCGCAGCAGCTGCCGCAGGCAGCCGGCGCCCCCGGTCCGCAGGCAATGCCGCAACAGCTGCCGGGAATGGCGGCCTCTGGCGAGCAGCCGGTCATGCTGCGCCCCTGGGGCGAGCGCGAACAGCCGACCGCCGCCCAGGAAAACGTCTATAACGCGCCGGCCCAGCAGCTGCCGGTGCAACAGATTCCCGCAGGGGATGCGGCCTTCGTGTTCTGACGAAGTCGTGGTGCGGCCAGTCCCCCGGCTGGTCGATTCAGTTCTGTTAGTCCATCAACAAGGAAATCAATCCATGAAGCGATCCAATATTGACCTCGTCCAGGCGCAGCGCACGCTGAAGTCGCTGCTGATGGCCACCCTTTTCGTCGGCGCCGTGTTCGCGCCGCAGGTGTTCGCCGGCGGTCCCGACTACGGCGGCACCGACACCAAGGTCTGTGGCTTCTTCGACAACATCAACGGCCTGCTGAACATGGCCTCGATCGCGGTGGTCACCATCGCCGTCATCTTTGCCGGTTACCAGATCGCCTTCGCTCACAAGCGCATCTCTGAAGTGGCGCCTATCCTGATCGGTGGCGTTCTGATCGGCGCTGCCAGCCAGATCGCGCGCATGCTGCTGGGTGACGGCAGCGATGGCAACTGCTCCAACTCGGGCGGCGGCACCACCTTCCTGATCCAGAACGCCATCCAGTACTACAGTGCATAAGAACGTACTGTTTCGGGGTTGCACGCGCCCGGCCATGTTTCTGGGCGTGCCCTACCTGCCTTTCTTCATGGTGGCGGGCGGGTTGCTGTTGCTGAGCGTCTACACCAATTTCTGGTTCCTGCTCACCATACCGGTGGCCATTTTCATCATGCGGCAGATGGCCAAGCGTGACGAGATGATCTTCCGGCTGCTGGGCCTGCGGCTGCTGTTCAAGCTGCGCGCCCGCAATGTGCAGGAACACGATGGGATGTGGGTGTTCAACCCGAATCACTACCGCACCAAGCCGGCCCCCAAGGATTGAGGGCCACATGCACCGGCCGGCCGACAGGCTGGCCGGTGCAGCTTCAAACCACTTCTGCAGTACCCCTTTGGAAGCCGTCGCATGTTCAGTCCAGACACCTCCATCAGCGAATTCATTCCGTTGTCATCACATGTGGCACCGAACGTGGTGAAGACCACGGGCGGCGACTATCTCATGACCTGGCATCTGGAAGGCTTGCCGTTCGTGGGCCGTGAGGAATGGGAGCTCGAGCATCGGCACAACACCTTCAACCGGCTGCTGCAGACCCTGCGCGCGCCGGATTTCGTCAACGTCGCCTTCTGGGTGCATGACATCCGTCGCCGTCGCACGCTGAAGGGCAAGAGCGAGTACAAGCAGCGGTTCAACCAGGACGTGTCCGATCAGTACATGGGCATGCTGTCGTCGCAGCGCATCATGCAGAACGAACTGTATCTGACCATGATCTTCAGGCCGGTCGTGGCCGGAAAGCGCTTCGTCGAAAAGTCCGCCAACATCGAAAAGCTGCGCGCCGAGCAGGAGCAGGCGGTCGAGAAGCTGCTGGAACTGGCGGGCAACGTTGAAGCGGTGATCCGCGACTACGCGCCTTACCGCTTGGGCATGTACGAAGCCAAGAACGGCGTGGTGTTCTCGGAAACGCTGGAGCTGTTTGGTTACCTCATCAACCGCATTGATGAGCCGGTGCCGGTGTTGTCGGCTCCCGTGAAGGACTACCTGCCGGTCAGCCGGCACATGTTCTCGGCCAAGACCGGTGACTTCGTCATCAATACGCCCAATGGCGTCAATCACTTCGGCGCCATCCTGAACATCAAGGAGTATGCCGAGGGAACCTACCCGGGCATCCTCAACGGTCTGAAGTATCTGGACTACGAATACGTCATCACCCACTCCTTCAGCCCGATGGGGCGCCAGGATGCTCTGAAGGTGCTGGACCGCACCAAGGGCATGATGATCTCGTCCGGTGACAAGGCGGTCAGTCAGATCGTGGAGCTGGACCAGGCCATGGATCAGCTCTCCTCAGGCAATTTCGTGCTGGGCGAGTACCACTTCATGATGACGGTCTACGGCGACAGCCAGGCCAAGCTCTCGCAGAACGTGGCCACCACCCGCGCCGAGCTGTCCAACGCTGGGTTCGTATCGACCAAGGAAGACCTGGCCGTCACCTCGTCGTTCTACTCGCAGCTGCCGGGCAACTGGCGCTATCGCACGCGGCTGGCCAACGTCAGCTCGCTGAACTTCCTGGGCCTGTCGCCGTTGCACAACTTCGCCACCGGCAAGCAGCACAACAACCCGTGGGGCGACTGCGTCACCACGCTGCAGACCACCAACGGCCAGCCGTACTACTTCAACTTCCACGCCACCCATCCCTCCGAGAATTCGCTGGGTGAAAAGGCCATCGCCAACACCATGGTGATCGGTAAGTCCGGTACCGGTAAGACCGCGCTGATCAATTTCCTGCTCAGCCAGGTGCAGAAGTACGACCCGTCGCCGACGATCTTCTTCTTCGACAAGGACCGCGGCGCAGAGATCTTCGTGCGTGCCTGTGGCGGCAACTACCTGGCCCTGGAGAACGGCGCGCCGACCGGCTTCAATCCGTTCCAGTGCGAAAACAGCGAAGCCAACGTGCAGTTCCTGGCCGACCTGATCAAGGT
The DNA here is from genome assembly GCF_003086855.1 of Stenotrophomonas sp. YAU14A_MKIMI4_1. Taxonomy (NCBI): domain Bacteria; kingdom Pseudomonadati; phylum Pseudomonadota; class Gammaproteobacteria; order Lysobacterales; family Lysobacteraceae; genus Stenotrophomonas; species Stenotrophomonas sp. YAU14A_MKIMI4_1. Next base: position 2,556,370 of record NZ_CP025998.1, on the reverse strand, counting down.
GCTGGCCGGCAAGCGCGAATACAGCGCCCGCGAAGAGGAAGACATCTACCGCGCGGTGGAAAGCATGCTGGACACGCCCATGCACCTGCGCAGCATGACCAACTTCCAGAAGAGCCTGCCCAACATGGGCGACGACGGTCTGTACGCGCGCATGCGCCGCTGGACCTCGGGCAACTCGCTGGGCTGGGTGTTCGACAACCCCGTTGATACCGTGGACCTGAGCAAGGCCAACATCATTGGCTTTGACTACACCGACATCATCGACAACCCCGAAGTGCGCGTGCCGGTCATCAACTACCTGCTGCACCGACTGGAATCGCTGATCGACGGTCGTCCGCTGATCTACGTGATGGACGAATTCTGGAAGATCCTGGACGGCGAGGGTGGCCTGAAGGAGTTCGCCAAGAACAAGCAGAAGACCATCCGTAAGCAGAATGGGCTGGGCATCTTCGCCACGCAGAGCCCGGAAGACGCGCTGAAGAGCGACATCTCCGCTGCCCTGATCGAACAGACCGCCACGCTGATCCTGCTGCCGAACCCGAACGCCAGCAAGAGCGACTACATGGACGGCCTGAAGCTGACCGAGGCCGAGTTCCGTGTCGTCACCGCGCTGGATGAGCGCTCACGCTGTTTCCTGGTCAAGCAGGGCCACGCTTCCAGCGTGTGCCAGCTCAACCTGCGCGGCATGGACGACATCCTGTCGGTGATCTCTGCATCCACCGACAACATCGACGTCATGCACCGTGTGCTGCAGAGCGCTGCCGTGCGTGCCCGCGTAACGGTCGATGAGCTGACGCCGGAGCAGTGGCTGGAAGATTTCTACAAGAACCGGAAGGGCTCTGGAAAGCCCGCATCCAACAATAAGGAGGTTGCAGCATGACTGTCGCAACGGACGTGAACGCAGCAAGCCCCTTGATTACGATGGAGAAGAACATGGAAACCGCACCTCGCGCTCTCAAGAAGAAGTCCCTGTCCTCCCGCATCCGTACCTCGCTGATGGGTGCAAGCCTGACGGCGATGCTGGCGGCGCCTGTCCAGGCCTACACGCTTCCGGTAGTCGAGATCGGCATGCAGCTGTTCAACGGCACGATGACCGAGGTCAATACCCTGACCAGTCAGGCTGAGGCCTTTATCGAGTACGGCGAGCAGTACAAGCGCTTCTATGACACAACGCAGAACTGGCTGCAGAAGCTGGCCCAGTTCCAGCAGATCATCGCCGCTCCGAACATGCCCTCGGGCATCACGTTGACGCCTGTTCCGGATGACTGGAATGTTTCCGAACGCTGTGGCTTGGGCGTGATCGGTGGGATCGGTGATCTGCTTTCGGCGATGAAGCTCAATCCCAAGGGTGATATCGCACAGCAGCAGAAGGAGATCTGCGCGGCGATCCAGCTCATCCAGAACAAGAAATACAACGAAACCATCAGTGTCGTCCAGGATACGCTTCCGGAGATTCGCGGCGTCCTTGACAAGATCAAGAGCATTCGCGAGCTGACGTCCAAGGAAGGCGGAATGACGGAAACCATGACCAATGCCCAACTGTCCGACTCGTACATGCAGGCGGACTTCACCGCATGGGAAACGCGCATCAAGATGTATGACCGGCAGATCTCGGCCCTGGAGCGCCAACAGGAGTTCCTGACTGAGCGCGCGCTCAAGGGGACACGATCGCCGTTGGGAACCGTCGTCAAGACCGCTGCACTCAAGGCGGCGTTGTCCCTCTAATGCAGACGCCGGTTGGCCAATGCTGCGTTCTTTAATCAGGTGATGTCATGAGTCTAGGGATGGTCGGTGGTGCATTTGGCTTGAATGCACTGGATATGTTGCAGAACCTTCACGTGACGTCGTCCATTGGCGACTTCATGTTCTTCAGGCTGATCCTCGACTACCTGCATAAGGAGATCGCTGAGTTTGGCGTTGATCTGCTGGGACGCGTGATGAAGTGGGTCGGCGCCATGGCGCTGACATTGATGACTCTGTGGGTTCTCATTCAGGGCTATCGCATAGCCACCGGCCAGAGCCGGGATTCCATGATGGTGCTTGTAACCAACATGGCCAAGGCAGCGCTTATCGTATCGGTCGCCACGACGATGGCCATGTTTGGTAGCAATCTTCACAGCTTCCTCAACAAGGACGTAAAGAACGAAATCACTCATGTGATTACGGGTGAGGACGAATCGCCGGAAGACCTCATTGACCGGAACCTTGGCTACATGCAGCTTGCACTGGCGTCTGTGGATACGCTGGACGTCGTGGGTGATGTCACTCTGGACAATGCGAAAACGCGGACCATGTGGTTTATCGGCATGGGTACCGGTGGTCCTGCCGTGACTGCAGGCTCGATGTTGCTGCTCTACGAAGTAGCGCTGGCCCTCTTCATTGGCCTCGGTCCGCTGTTCATCTTGTGCCTGCTATTTGAACAGACCAAGCAGCTGTTCCAGAAATGGTTGCTGTATGGCATAGGCACGATGTTCTCAATGGCGGTACTTGCCGCAATGACGGCCATTGCAATGAAGATGGTTGCCAAGGTTGCCTTCGCGTTTTGGGGGAGCACGCTAGCCGGTGCCCTGATGGGCGAGAATTTCACCGAGGGCATGTCCAGCATGGCGCTGCAGCAGGGCGGCATGGGGCTTATTCTCACGACGCTGATCCTGACTGCGCCCCCAATGGCGGCGATGTTCTTCCAGGGCACCCTGGGTAGCTTCATGGCATATTCGCAGATAGGCGGGAGTGCCGTACCTGCATCGCCGGGCCCGAATGGGCAGCCGCCGGGTTCGCATGGGTCAGGTAGCGGCGGGACTGCAATCGCGCCCACTCCCATTGCGCACGATACCGGGCAGAGAATGAACGATTCCAGCGGGCAGCGTTCCGGTTTCGGTAGTGACTCAACTACTGGCACGGGGCAGCGAGGTGTCGCTAACAACGATAGGGGGTGAGGTCTGCTATGTCACATCGTTTGATCTGTTTTGCACTGGTAATGTTTGGGTTCTTTGCCGCTCCAGTGGTGCGGGCGGAAGGCGGATGCCCTCCGGGGATGTATCCCATTGGCGGACAGGGCGTGAGAGGCTGTGCGCCGATCCCTGGTGCACAGCAGCCTTCAGGGACGAGTGCGTCTCCTTCCGCGCCGGCGTCCGAGCGACTGACAGGAGAATGGGTCAAGACGTGGGGAGCTCTGGCCGGTGCAATTGAGGGAAAGGAGGGCGGCGCTGCAGTCGGTGCGTTCAGCGAACGCACAGCGCGGAGCAGGGCGATTGAGAACTGTGAGAAGAGGGCTGGCGGTCCATGCAAGGTTGAGTTCGTCTATCAGAATCAGTGCGTGGCGGCAGTTGTTTCAGAACTGGCTTCAACTGGAACAAACTACGTCAGCGCTGCGACCGTAAAGGAAGCGACTCAGTCTGCCCTGCAGAACTGCCGAAACAAAGGAGGATCTCAATGCAGATCGATTTATTCGGCTTGTAGTGAGCCTTTCTTCAAGCGCTATTGATGGTGGTCCCGCTCGTTCGGGGGCAGGCTGGCGCGCGTGACATTAGTAATGCCGGCGGTTAGCTCAGTTTCGTGTTCCCATGGCGGAATTTGTACTTGATCAACTCCGCGGGGCGCGAACAAACGTGCGAGGTGATGTCGGTAGGATCGATTCCGGAGGGCATGTGGGAACGCGTTTCAGTTTGAATCTGTTGGTGGCCCTCATGACGTTGTCCTCAGTGGCTCTTGCCGAGGGCAATTGTCCGGCCGGGTTCTATCCCATCGGGGGGCAGGGTGTCCAAGGCTGCGCACCGATCCCCGGCCGAGCAGTGCCGCAGGCGCAGAGCCAGCCTCGCGCAACCCCTGGCGTGTGGGAAGATCGCTGGGGGGCCATCGCAGATGACAGCGCTGATCGCCTCGGCGCGACGCTGGTGACAGGTGTCGTACGGTCCCGCGGGTCCGAAGCAGAGGCCAAACGCATGGCTTTGGCAGAGTGCGTTCGGTTGGGGGGCATGGACTGTGCTGTGCGAATGACCTATTACAATCAGTGTGTCGCAATTGCGGACCCGATGAACGTGAAGGGAGGCTCGCCGGTGGGTCAGGCGGTAATCGCGCGCGCGCCGTCTGAAGCGAAGGCCCGTGCCAACGCGGTTTCCAGTTGTTCGCGATTGAGGAATGGACAGGTTTGTGAGATTGCCTACTCCGCATGCAGTTTCGCGGAGTTCCGCGCTTACTGACTGCATGTTCGGCTCGTTCCGGCACCACAGCCGTGAAGGGGGGGCGCGTGTTGCGCGTGTCCGCCGCCCTGATCTGCCTGAGCATGTACGGCATGAATCCAGTTCAGGCTGAGGGTGACTGTCCATCCGGCATGTATCCCACAGGAGGAGAGGGCGTACGGGGTTGTGCGCCTTTCCAGGTGGATCTTCGGGTAGTAGCGGCCAGACTGAAGTCCCCGCCAACTCTCCGACCGGGCATTGGATAGAAACGTTGGGATCCATATCGGAGTCCACTACTTCAGATGATGCTGGTGTGTCTGATGGTAAGCGAACGAAGGCTCAGGCCGAGGCGGCGGCTGCTGCGCGGTGTGCGAGCGTAGGTGCCAAGAACCGTAAGATCACCATGAGCTACTACATTCAGTGCGTCTCTTGGGTGATTCCTCGTGGGCGCAGTGGGCAGGGCGCTTAGGGAACAGGGCGGGGGGGCGACGCCAGAAGATGGTCGATTTTCAGCGCAGGCGCACTGAAAGAACGACGGTCCGGGTCCCTGTGAGCAGATCTACGCGAATTGCACCACGCCGATTTCCAAGGCACGCTGGGCAGCTTCATGGCATATTCCCAGATAGGCGGCAGCCCGGTGCCTGTATCGCAAGGCCCGAACGGTCAGCCTCCGGGCTCCAGCGGTGGGCAGGGTTATAGGCCTGAAGCGCCGGCCAATAGTGGTGCTCGACCAGGTTTTGGTGGTGAGGGCTTAGCTCCTCGAATTCACGCAGGTACTGATTTGCAGCAGGGGCAGTCGGGCATGCGTGGAAACGCAAACACTAACACCGCATGACTTCGGCTTGCTGATTGAAAATCCCCAAGGTGATTGAGATGAAGTGGATGTTGGCCGTGGTGACGTGTATTGGCTCAATGTTCCTTGGAAGCGTCGGCACTGCGTCTGCAGAGGGCGGAAGCTGTCCTCCTGGCTACTACCCTATCGGTGGGCAGGGGGTTCAGGGTTGCGCTCCTATTCCTGGCGGGGCCTCGGGTGGGGCGTCTCAGTCTGAGGTCCCAGCCAATTCACCGACTGGTCGATGGATAAAGACGTGGGGATCCATATCTGAGTCCACTACTTCAGATGATGCTGGCGTGTCCGATGGTAAGCGGACGAAGGCTGAGGCCGAGGCGGCTGCTATTGCGCGGTGTGCGAGTGCAGGTGCCAAGAACTGTAAGATCACCATGAGCTACTACAATCAGTGCGTCTCTTGGTTGATTCCTCGTTGGCGCAGCGGGCAGGGCGCTTCGGGGATAGGTGGGGGGCCGACGCCAGAAGATGCTCGATTCTCAGCGCAGGCGCACTGCAAGAACGACGGCCCGGGTCCCTGTGAGGAGATTTACGCGAACTGCACGAAGCCAATTTTTGAAGAGTTTTGATGTCGCCTTGATAAGCATAAGCATTTCGCGCTTGAGTTGGCCGAAGACGGATTGATATCCACTCGATGCACGCTCAGTGCTGATGAACCCGCTTTGGGCGAGCGAGTAGCTGGTTGACCGTAGGTCCTTCATTGGCATTGGATCACGCTGGAGCTTCTGGGCTACCCTCTGGATACAGCTGTTCTGTTCGGGGCAGGACCGGTATCGCAAATCAGACCAAGAGGCTGCACGTTGATTTGCCTGATCCTGGAGTGCCTTGTAAAGGTGTATCGCGAGCGTGTGTGTGCTTTGTTGTCCCATGTCGCCACGGCAGCGCGCATGACAACTACGATTGCCGCTCGGTCGACAGGAGCGCAGCAACGCCTTTCTCCCGTGCAGACGTCGTGAGGTGATGGTGATGAAGCAGATATCGGTGGTGCTGGCGGTTGTGGTATCGCTCTTCCTTGGGAGCGCCAGCACTGCATCTGCAGAAGGTGGAAGCTGTCCTCAAGGCTATTATCCGATTGGCGGGCAAGGAGCGCAGGGTTGTGCGCCAATTCCGGGTGGTTCTTCAGGAAGTGGCGGCCAGTCCGAAGTTCCGGCAAATTCTCCGACCGGGCATTGGATAAAGACTTGGGGATCCATTGCTTCGTCCACTACCTCAGATGATGTTGGTGTTTCCGATGGCAAGCGAACAAAGGATGAAGCGGAGAAGGTAGCGTTGTCGAAGTGCACCACTGGCGGTGGCGGCGTCTGCAAGATCACCATGAGTTACTTCAATCAATGCGTATCGTGGCTAATTCCCAAGGGTCGCACTGGCCGGGGGGAGGCAGCGATTGCGAGCGGGCCGAGTCCGGAGCTTGCTCGATTTTCAGCGCAGGCGCACTGCAAGAACGACGGTCCGGGTCCCTGTGAGCAGATCTACGCGAACTGTACGAAGCCGATCTTCGAAGAGTTCTGATACTGTCGTAATTGGTCTGCCACTTTTCGAGCCTGACGGGGGCGGTGGGTGCGTGGAAACTAGCTGGACGGAGCTGGGAACCTGGTAAGACGTGGGTCCGGCATCTCGGGTCGGACCAAGACGTCTTCGGTCATAGCGCTTGGTGTTCTGGTAGATAGTGCAACCGAATTGAGGATGCAGGTACAGCATTTTGTCAGTGCCAACTGTGCGAGGTAATTGTGTTGATGTGGATAAAGGCAGTGGTTGCGGGTTTGATCCTGCTCCTCATCGGAAGCGTCGGCACCGCGTCGGCAGAAGGCGGAAGCTGCCCTCCAGGCTACTACCCCATTGGCGGGCAAGGCGTGCAGGGCTGTGCGCCTATTCCAAGTGGAACGTCGGGCACTAGTGGCCAGACCGAAGTCCCCGCCAACTCTCCAACCGGGCATTGGATAAAGACGTGGGGATCCATCGCAGAATCAGCGACGTCAGATGACGCAGGCGTTTCCGATGGGAAACGAACGAAGGGCGAGGCTGAGGCGTTGGCCGTTTCGCGGTGTGCAACCGCGGGTGCCAAAGACTGCACGGTCACCATGAGTTACTACAATCAGTGTGTGTCCTGGCTCGTTCCCAAAGGTCGCACTGGTAGGGGCAGGGGAGGTGTGGGCGGAGGTCCAAACCCCGAACTCGCTCGACGGGCCGCCCAGACGCAGTGCAGGAACGACGGCCCGGGGCCGTGTGAAGAGGTCTATGCGAATTGCACGAAGCCGATCTTCGAGGCGTTCTGATCAACATTGTGTCACCGTGCCGTAGCTGTCGCATTCAGCGCGGCCGGCTTGTCAATTGAGAACGGGCCCGCGTAGCCAAATGCACCGCGGATGCGCTTTCCCATCGGAACGAATGTCCAACCCGATCACGCATGCAATCCTGGTCAAGGCCTCGTATTGTCTGCTTCGGGAATCATCAAGGAACGATCATGCCGAACCCCCTTCGTCTGTTGCTTGTCGCCGCAGGGATGACCGTGGCGACCAACGCCTCGGCTACCGACAGCTGGGTGATCTTTGCCAGTGGCGAGAAGCCCAATCGGGAGGCCTGGGTAGTGGATGCCCAGCAATTGAGTGACAAATCCGATCTGATGGCATTCCTGGCCACAGCAACACCGGAAGAGACGAAGGCGTACAACAAGGTTCTGCTGCGTCGTAAGCCACCCAAGCCCGGCGAAGTCACAGTTGGCCCGGACCCGGTGTACGACATCGGTGTCAACCGCGTGTTCGAGAATGGTCAGAAGCCCAATCGTGTCATGGGTCGTTATACGGTGAACTGTCGGCGGAACACGGTGGCCATGAAGGACAGCATCGTGCAATGGCGCGACCGTCCCCTGCAGGATATACCTCCAGAGCAGCTGGATCTGAGGACAGAGGCAACCGAGCCGTGGCAGGTACAGATGGTTCGTTTTGTCTGTCTGGTGGGGCCTGACCCGAACGCGGCGAAGCTCCCCGAAGCGATGATGCAGCGCGGTTTCCTACCGATCGGTGATGTTGGCCAGTCCCCGGTCAACTTCATCTGGGCGCACCTGTGGAAGGATGGTACGCGCCCTGCGTTCACCTACCAGACCACCGATGCTGAACTGGACAAATCGATAAGCAATCTGGAGTCGAATCTGGCCAAGGGTTACAGCCAGAGCGAACGGGTCGTTGACGATTTCCAGCGGTCGGCCAACCGGGTTGGGCGCAATAGCCTGATGGAGATGTGGGTCGGTAAGACCGAGCATGAGTTCGTGCGCAACTGGGGTACGCCGGATCGTGTCGAGGAAGGTCCCAATGGCTCGCGTACCTTGTATCTGCATCGTGGCGCACGCATCCAGGGCTTGAACGTCTATGGTCATGTGATCAGCGACGTGAACAACCGCTGTGATATCACCGTGTTCTCGGTGGATGGGTATATCCGCGATTACGCCACCCAGGGCGCCGCCTGCACCCAACAGGTACGCTGAGTGCAGAAGAGGCGGGTGTCGCCTACAGCGCACCCCCTTCGTGAAAGTCACACTTTTTTTGTGACTGAAACCGCTCTTTCAGCGCTTACCCCTTCGACGTAACGAATGCCCTCGCGGTAAGCTCGCTTTGCGTCAGAAACATGACGCGTCGGTGCACCGCATGCAGGAGCTTTCCCGTCCATGAGGACTCTGTCTGTCCCGTCCCAGGGTGACGCTTGCCACCATCGCCGCGGCGACGGTGCCGGGGCTATGATCCGTTTCGACGGACAGGCTGGTGCAGGTGGACCTGGCGTCCGTGCCCGCGGAGCGGGTGGGCACCGGCGGCATGACATTGAAGGAGTGGGAGGGGATGGAGAACCGGACTGGCGCGCACATGGACAATGCCCTGGCATTCGTTCCGTCTGGCGCGAACCTGCTGGAAGCCGTCAGGGGCGTGTGCAACGGCGACGGTGTGCAGTATCAGCTGCTGGTGATCGACCAGCCCGCGCCGGAAGGCCTGGTGGCCGGCCAGCACGGTCCCAACCGGGTATTGCTGTTGCTGCGCGGTGACGGCGGCGGCCGCTGGCAGCTGGCCGCGCGCAACGACAAGCTGGTGCCGTGTTCGACCCGGGGTGGCCTGGCCGGCGACCCTTTTGCGTATGCAATGGTTGAGGAAGACACGTTCAGCGTTATCACCAACGGCGGCAGCCGGCAGCGCTGGAGCAGCACCTATACGTTCCGCTATGCCTCGGCGGAGCGGGACTGCTGGGTCGATACCGTGCGCCGCAAGGTGGTGGACATCGAAACCGAGGCGACCAACATCCGCGAATTCTCGGCGGCCGAAATCGGCCGGGTGCGATTCGAGGATTTCGATCCGGCCAGCGTCGCAGAGGTGACGCTTCCATGAGCCAGGCTTCAACCGGCGGGACGGAACCCGCGCTGATGACTACCCAGGAGTGGCACCGTGTCGAGGGATAGGGAGTCGCAACTGCTGCGGCAGGCGACTGCGGCAGGCATCGATTCGCCACGCGAACTGGCCAATTTCATGGCCCAGGCGGGGCACGAGTCGCGCGGCCTGTCGCGTCTGAACGAGAGCTTCAACTACACCCGGGGCATCTCGCAGATTCCGGTGGAAGCGGCGTGGCGCAACGGCAACGACGCGCTGGAGTCGGCGCGCCAGGAGGCCCTGCGTGGGCGCCCGGAGGCGCTGGCCGAGCTGATGTACGGCGGCCGGCTGGGCAACGATGCGCCAGGCGATGCGCTGACCTACCACGGGCGCGGCTATCTGCCGCTGACCGGAAAGGACGCTTACGCGCGCGCCGGCCAGGCGCTGGATCTGGATCTGTTGAACCACCCCGAGCTGGCCGCGCAGCCCGAACACGCTGGTCGCATCGCGGTCTGGCAGTGGCAGCAGCACGTACCGGAGCAGGCGCGCGAGGATGTGCGCGAGGCAACCTATGCCATCAATGGTGCGATGAACGGGGTGGAGGATCGGCTGCGGCGCTTCGATGGCTGGCAGCAGAAGCTGACCCCCGACGTGATGGAGCGCCTGGGGCGTGGCGAGGTGGGCGAACGCGCCGCGGTGGCGCGCGATATGACCGATCCCAGCCACGTCGGCCATGGCCTGTTCCTGGGCGCGCGCAACGGGTTGCAGCAGCTTGGGCCGGGCAGTGGCCTGCGCACGCCGCAGGAACTGGACAACGCGGCCGCCGCGCTGGCGGCAGGCGCGCACAAGGCCGGGCTGCAACAGATTGACCACGTGGTCGCTGGCGCGGACGGGCGCATGCTGTTTGCAGTGCAGGGCAACATGGGCGACCCGGCCATGCAGCGCTGTGCGGTGGAACGCGTGCAGGCCACCCAGCAACCGCTGGAAGAAAGCAGCCGGCAACTGGCGGCCGATGCCACTGCACGGCAGGAACAGTCGGCTTCGATCAACCGCGAGCAGGAACAGCAGCGCTCGCGAACGCTGTAAGCGCGGTCCGCCTGGGCACAGGCGTGGGATCGCATGGGTTGGGCGCCTGCGGGCGCCTTCATGGAACTTCCTTGTAGGGACACAACATGCAGAATCGTGAATCACCCGCGCGGCGTGCTGCCGCGCATCGCCCGCGCTGCGGCGTGCGCCTGGCGCCGTTGTGGGCGCTGTCGCTGGCACTGACCGCCACGCTGGCCCAGGCACAGGACGCGCCTGCGGCTGCGGAAGACGTTGCACCGGCAGTCGCATCGGCAGTGGCGGCTGAGGCCGTACCGGCTCCGGCGCCCGTGGCCGAGGCGGCACAGGCACCGGCGCCTGCTCCGGCTACCGAACCGGCAGCGGAACCTGCGGCAGCGGTAGCGCCGGCCGCACCGGTGGCGGCTGAAGCTGCTCCGGCTCCGGCTCCGGCTCCGGCTCCGGCTCCGGCGCCTGCGCCTGAAGCTGCACCCGCACCCGCACCCGCACCCGCACCCGCAGCACCTGCCGCGCCGGTAGCCGGGGCGCCTGCCGCTCCCGCCGCTCCGCCGGCACCCGTCACGCCACCCGCGCCACCAGCACCACCTGCACTGGCCGTAGTGCCGCTGCCACCGGACCAGGCTACCGAACGCCAGCTCGGCGCGCGTTGCCCGGTCGATCTGGCCGGGCGCCTGGCGCCGCAGGGCGATCTGATGATCGGCGCCTGCCAGGGCACGCCGCCCGCGCATCTGGCCGCATTGCTGGTGGCCGTGCCGGAACAGGACATCCTGCTGCCGCGCGCCTGGCGCGAACGCGAGGTGCGCCAGCGCGTGTGGTTCAAGGCGGTTGCTGGCTTCGGCCAGCGGCCGGATTTCATCGCCCGCCTGGGCGATATCTGGGTGCGTTCGTTCGAAGGCGCCGATCCGGCGGTCACCACCTATCTGGTGCAGGCACCGTTCGAGTGCGCCGACCGGGCGTTGCCGACCGACGCCCGTCCCGATCCGGTGCGCGTGCCGGCCGGTGCCTGCCAGCAGGCCTACGTCAGCCAGCGGGTGTACCAGATGGGGGCCGATGGCGTGGCCCAGGACGTCACCGCCAAGGTGATGCCGTCGGCACCGTCGATCACCGAGGCCGACCGCGCCCGCCAGCAGGCGCGCGAAGGCCGGGTGCTGCTGGACCACAGCAAGCTGCAGTACGGTCCGGCGCTGCGCTGGTACGTGCAGTATCCGGAATCGCCGCAGAAGACCGGCCCGCACGCATTCAGCGACTGGAATCGCGAACACCTGGCCTTCGTGGTCTGGAACGGGCAGAACTTCGAACTGCGCGAGCGCGTGGCGCGCAGGCAATGGCCCTGTGATCCGGTCGCGCCCGGCGATCGCGCCTGTGGTGGCTTCCCGGATTCGGGCCCGGATGTCTACGTGACGGCCGACAACGCGGCCGGCGACAGCACCGCGGCGATCTCCAGCCCGTAACGGCGCTATTGCGTGCTGCACGAACGGGAGCCGGCAGGTCCGGCCCCCGTTTGCGCAAGCCGTCGCCCGTCAGGAGGGCAGGGCGCGTGCCTGGCTCTGCAGCAGCTCCTGCTGCGGGTCGCGTTCCTGGCTCTGGCGCTGCGCGGTCTGCTGCTCGATGCGCTGGGTGCTCTGTTCCAGCGGCGTGTGGGTGGCCACTGCGGTATCCACCGATACCCGCAGATGGCCGGGATCACCACTCTGGCCCTGCACCGCAAAGCTGCGCGCGGCATCGCCGCTCATCACCACCTCGTCGATGCGCTGGCCGCCGGCGGCGTGCATTTCCGCTGCCAGTGAACCTGCCAGCTGCATACTCATCGCATCGGGCGTGCGCCCGGCACGTGCGTCCAGGGCGTGAACGCCGCGCAGGGCATCGTTGAACAGTGGATTGCCGGCATGGTCACGTTCGGTGATACCCGGCAACGGCGCCACCGGGCCTTCCCGCCGTGCCGGTTCGCCCGGCTGCAGCGGGCCGCGGCTGTGGTCGTAGATGTCGTACAGATTGCCGGTGATGCCACGCGCACCAATGGTGATGCCACGGCGCACGCGCTCCACTTCGTTGCGGTACTCGCCGATCATCCGGCTGTTGTCGCGGGCAAGCTCCTGCGTGCCCGCGGTGTTCAAGACCGAATCGTCGCCGAGGAAGTTACTGAGCTTGTGCGAGCCCAGCGATGAGGCGGCCGCGCCCAGCGCACTGTCGGGAATGAGCGCGCGGAAGCGGCTGTTGCTGAAGCCCCAGCTGCCCAGCGTGTCGATCTCCTTCTGCGTGGCGTACATGCGCACGTCACCGAAGTGCTGCGAGGCCGCACTGACCGGGTCGGCCGCCATCACGTGGTTGAGCACGTTGTGGCCGCCTTCTGGAATGCGGTAGGTCAGGCTGACCGCGCCGTAGGCGTTGAAGGTTTCGCCCTTCAGATCGAAGTGATGGGCCGAAATCTGCGCCAGCGTGCCGCCCAGCGAATGCCCGGTCACGCTTACTTCCGGGGTCTGGCCCAGGTCGCGGCCTTCCTTCTGCGCATAGGCCAGGGCGTGGCGGGTCAGTTCCAGTGCGTCGTTGGCCTGCAGGTTGCGCCGGGCCAGCACCATGCCACCGTCGGTCAGGATGCCGTCGCGGCCGATCTGTTCGGTGCCACGGTGGGCGACCACGATCTCGTGGGTATCCACGCGCTGATAGATGGTGCCCTGGTAGCCGTTGAGGCGGTTGTTGGCGTGTTCCAGCACGCGGTAGGCGTGGCCATTGAGGATGACCGGCTGCTCCTGCGCTGGATCGTGGCGGCCGACCCGTTCGTCGCGGTAGGCATCGCTGGCCAGCGCGGCGTAGTCCTGGCTGGTCACGGTCATGGGCTGACCTCGTGCGCGCTCAGGGTGGCCGAGAACAGGGCGTCGCGCAGCTCGGCGCGGAAGCGGTTGGGGTCCTGCTGGCCGCTGGCGCCGTAGTCGGGCATGTCATCCACGCGTGGGTAGTCGCCGCGCGGGTAGTGGCGGGTTTCGGTGCGCCCGCCCATGAACGGATCGGCGCCCAGGAAGGACAGGAAACGGGTTTCGCCGTCGGCGCCGGTGGCCTTGAGCATGGCGCCGGCACCGCTGAACGACCAGGTGCAGACGCCGCGGCCGTAGTAGTCCTCGTCCAGCATGCGGTCCAGGTACACCGTGCCGCGATACTCGTTGTCGGCCACCTTGCGCAGGGTCACCGGCTCCTGGCTGGTGATGCGCGCGGGGGTGCCGGTTTCCGGCTCGATGTAGCCGCACTGGTCTTCGTTGGTGACATCGTACTGGGCCACGCCTTCGACCACCGCGAAATCGCCGGGTGGGTTGGCCAACCGCAGGACCAGTTCATAGGCCTTGCGGGGGGCGGGGTTGAGCTTTGCCAGGCCGCGCCCTCCCTGGGCGACGTTGGCGGCGGCGGAATCAAACTCCTGTGACATGAGAGCCTCCGGGCTGCAGGCGATCAGCAGCGACAGAACAACGCAGGGAAATGTGCGGCCGCGCATCCTCAGGCCGCCTGTGGGGCGGGACAGGGACGGTGCGGCAACACGGCAGGCAGCGTCTGCAGATGTACAGCCGTGCGCGCGAACGCCAACGCAATGTGCACGGCAGGTCTCCTTTCCTTGGGGACGGGAGTTTTGATTATGGGAGGCCATGACGACACGCTGCCACCGCTTGCGGCCTGGTTCCGTCATGAATTTGACGCAAGCAGCCCAGCCGATGCCGTGGAAATGCCTGTTTGCACAAGGGCTTGCGCATGCTGCAGCACGCTGGAACCCGCTGCGGACGGGTGTCTCAATTCGTGAGGTGTATCAACAATTCACGCGGGGCGCATTGCGCGGTGGAGGTAACGGTTGCGTGAATCCGCGCCTGGGGCCATGGTGTGCGCGCTTCCATGGAGTTCCCCAGATGCCCTTGATCCGCCCCGAACAACCGGCCGACGTGGCCGCCATTCACGCACTGACCGAGGCCGCTTTCCGCCAGGCCGAGCACAGCAGCCATACCGAGCAGTTCATCGTGGACGCGCTGCGCGACCGGGGCGAACTGACGGTGTCGCTGGTGGCCGAGCAGGACGGTGCGATGGTCGGCCATGTGGCGGTGTCGCCAGTTGCGGTGAGCGACGGCAGTACCGGCTGGTTTGGCTTGGGGCCCATTTCCGTGCTGCCGGCCCGGCAGGGGCAGGGCGTGGGCGCGGCGTTGATGCAGGCCGCGATCGATGCACTGCGCAGCCAGCAGGCGCACGGCTGCGTGCTGCTGGGCGAGCCGGCCTACTACGGTCGGTTTGGTTTCCGCGCCGAACCGGGGCTGATCCTGCCGGGGGTGCCTGCGGAGTATTTCCAGGCCCTGTGCCTGCAGCCGCCGATGGCGCAGGGCGAGGTGCGCTATTCGCCGGCGTTCGAGGCGACTGCGCCGCTGTGATGGGGTCAGATCCGTTTTCCGACGGAGCGCGGCTCTGACCCCGGCGTCAAGGCGCCTGCCACGGGCGCGGTTCCGGCGCCGGCGGCGGAATGCGGTAGCCACCGATGTGCGTCAGCAGTTCATTGGTGCGGCGTTGTTCGGCCAGCAGTTCACGCATGAGGCTGCGCACACCGAAGATCGCGAACGGCACCAGGATCCACACCACGCTCATGACGGTGGCGAAGATGAAGAACAGAATCTGACCCCCCATTGCGGGCACTCCTTCCTTGGGAAAACGTCGAATCTAGCATTGTGGGCGGCCGGCCACCCGGCCTGCACGCGCCCGGGGCGTACAATGCCGGCCGTCCGGCGTGGCCGGGTCTTCACTGCGAGAACCACCATGAGCGATTCCCTGGGCGTGCCCGTGCACGATGCTGACGAACACTGGATGCGCCACGCGCTGGCGCTGGCCGAGCGCGCGCAGCACGTGTTCGATGAGATTCCGGTGGGCGCGGTGCTGGTGGGCGCCGATGGCCAGGTGCTGGGCGAGGGCTGGAACCTCAACATCGCCAGCCACGACCCCAGCGCGCATGCCGAAATCGTCGCCATGCGCGAGGGCGGCCGGGTGCTGGCCAACCACCGTCTGGTGGGCAGCACCCTGTACGTGACGCTGGAGCCGTGTGCCATGTGCGCCATGGCCATCGTGCATGCGCGCGTGTCGCGCCTGGTCTATGGCGCCAGCGACCCGAAGACCGGCGCCTGCGGCAGCGTCTTCGACCTGCTGGGCGATGCGCGACACAACCACCGGGTGGAGATCCATGGCGGCGTGCTGGCCAAGGAGGCCAGCCTCCGCCTGACCAACTACTTCCGCGCCAAGCGTGGCAAGCCACCGTTGCTGCTGGAAAACCACGCCGACGAGGCCTGAGCAGCGAAAGGGTATGATGGTCGCCCCTTTCCTATTCCTGCGGCGGGCCATGTGCCTGCCCGGCAACGAGACGACACGATGGCCGACAACGGCGCGAGCAACGAGCGACTGATCTGGATCGACCTGGAAATGACCGGGTTGGATACCGACAACGATTCGATCATCGAGATCGCCACGGTCGTGACCGACGCGCAGTTGAACGTGCTGGCCGAAGGCCCGGAATTCGCCATTCACCACCCGCTGGAAACGCTGGAGGCGATGGATGAGTGGAACCGCAACCAGCACCGCCGTTCCGGGCTGTGGCAGCGCGTGCTGGACAGCACCACTACGCTGGGCCAGGCCGAAGCGCAGACCATCAACTTCCTGGCGCAGTGGATTCCGGCCGGCGCCTCGCCAATGAGCGGCAACTCGATCTGCCAGGATCGCCGCTTCCTGCACCGGCAGATGCCGCGGCTGGAAAAGTATTTCCACTACCGCAACCTGGACGTATCCACGGTGAAGGAACTGGCCAAGCGCTGGGCCCCGAGCGTGGCCGCGGGCCTGACCAAGAACAGCAGTCACACCGCGCTGAGCGATGTGCATGATTCCATCGCCGAACTGCGCCATTACCGCCAGTTCATGGGGGAGCTTTCGGGCCTGCCGGTCGCCTGAGCGGGACGCCGGGCATGGCCCGGCGCTACCCATTCCCGGGGTCGGATCCCTTTCCAGCGGAAAGGGCTCTGACCCCAGTAACGGCGGGCCGCGTGGCCGCGACGATCCGTTCAACTTCCCGGCGCTATGATCGGCCCCATGAACGAGCCGATCCTGCTGCCGCGCGATATCGCCCACGACGCCCAGGACTGGGGCGACCTGCAGCGGGCGGTCGCCCTGCTGGAGGCGCCTACGATCACTGCGCGCATGGCAAACCTGGTGGGCACGCCGCTGGAATTTGCGGTGAAGGCGTTGCCGACCGCGGTGTCTGGGCGCATCCATGGCGCCGTGCAGGCCGCCTTGTCCAAGTCCGCGCAGGCGGCGTTGTGGAGCATGGGCAACACGCCGGGGAAATCCGCATCCACGCGCTGGCACAAGCTGGCCGCGGCCACGTCCGGCGCGGTGGGTGGTGCGTTCGGCTTCGCCGCGCTGTTCATCGAACTGCCGGTGTCGACAACGATCATGATGCGCGCGGTGGCCGATGTCGCCCGCAGCGAAGGCTTCGACCTGTCGCAGTTCAGCACGCGCCAGGCCTGCCTGGAGGTGTTCGCACTGGGCGGCAATTCGCCGCGTGACGATGCCAGCGAAACCGGCTATTACCTGGCGCGCGGCTTCACCACCGATGTGATGCGGCATCTGTCGGCCGAACTGGCCGGCCGCGTGGTGACCGGGCGCGACCTGACCCTGGGCGTGGCACCGAAGGAGGCCGGCAAGCTGCTGGCCAAGCTGGTGGAGAAAGTGGCGGCCCGCTTCGGCGTGGTGGTAACTGAAAAGTTCGCCGCGCAGGCGGTGCCGATTGTCGGCGCCGCGGCGGGTGCGACGCTCAATACGATGTTCACCGACTACTACCAGGACATGGCGCGCGGCCATTTCATCGTGCGCCGACTGGAGCTGAAGTACGGCGAAGATGTGGTGCGCGCGTGCTACGACCGCATTGCCCATGGCGGGGCGTTGATCGAGCCGACGCTGTAACCGTGCAGCACCGCGGGGGCGGCCTTCATCCTTGCCCGCTGTATCCGCGCAGCGTTGACGGTAGAGTCGACCGTTGGTCGACTGCTTTTGGCCGACCGGTCCTGAAAGCCCGCGCTGCGCGCGATAGTCGACCAACGGTCGACTCTACCGTTCATCCTTGCCTGAGCGGCACAACTGTTTTGCCAGACTGCGTCTGTTGCACCGTGCGCGGTACCCCCACTCTTGTGGGCAATCCCCCGCACGAGATGCCGCCATGTTGTTCACCCCCTATCGCCTGGGCCCGCTGCGCCTGCCCAACCGTATCGTGATGCCGCCGATGACCCGCTCGCGGGCGGCGGCCGGCAATGTCCCCACCGCGCGGATGGCGCAGTACTACGCGCAGCGTGCCAGCGCCGGGCTGATCGTGAGCGAAGGCACGCAGATCAGCCCGCAGGGCCAGGGCTATGCGTGGACGCCGGGCATCCACAGCGCCGAACAGGTGCAGGGTTGGCGGCAGGTGACCGACGCGGTGCACGCCGCCGGTGGCCGCATCTACGCGCAGCTGTGGCATGTGGGCCGCGTTTCGCACGTGGCCCTGCAACCCGACGGCGCCGCGCCGGTGTCTTCGTCGGCGCTGCTGGCCGAGGGCGTGAAGGTGTTCGTGGACCCCACTGGTGCCGGCCCGGACGCCGGCGTGGGAGAGATGCTGCAGCACTCGATGCCGCGCGCGCTGGCCGAGGACGAGATTCCCGGCATCATCGCCGATTACGCCCAGGCCACCCGTAATGCGCTGGCCGCCGGATTCGATGGCGTGGAGCTGCATGGCGCCAACGGCTACCTGATCAACCAGTTCATCGATTCGCAGGCCAACCAGCGCACCGATGGCTACGGTGGCGCGCTGCAGAACCGCCTGCGCTTCCTGCGCGAGGTGGTGCAGGCGGTGGTGGCGGTGGCCGGTGGTGATCGCGTGGGCGTGCGGCTGGCGCCGCTGACCACCCTGCAGGGTGCGGTGGATGACACGCCGCAGGCGACCTATCTGGCCGCTGCGCACCTGCTGGGCCAGCTGGGTGTGGGCTACGCGCACATTGCCGAGGCCGACTGGGAAGACGCACCGGAGATGCCGGTGGCGTTCAAGCAGGCGCTGCGGATGGTGTACCCGGGCACGCTGATCTATGCCGGCAAGTACAGTGCCGAGCGCGCCGAACAGGCGCTGGCCGAGGGCTGGGCCGATCTGATCGGGTTCGGCAGGCCGTTCATTGCCAACCCGGACCTGCCCGAGCGGCTGCGTACCGGGGCGGCGTTGAACGCACCGGACCGCGCGACCTACTTCGGTGGCGGAGCGACCGGCTACACCGACTACCCGGTGCTGGACGAGGTCGTCGAGGCCTGAATCCGCATCCGCCGGGCATGGCCCGGCGCTACCGATGCCGGTAGGTGCCGACCGTTGGTCGGCACTGCCGATCAGGGCTTGTCGCGCACCAGCGCGTCGGCTTCCAGCACGCCGCCGTCCTTGCCGTGCAGGTACAGGTGCATGTCCTGCTGCGGGTAGGGAATATTGATGCCGGCCTTGTCGTAGCCCAGCTTGATCTGCTCCAGCAGCGTGACCTTGGTGCCGAAGTGGTCGGCCGACTTCACGTAGCAGCGTATGCCCAGGTTGATGGCATGGGCGCCCAGTTCGTACACCACCACGTCCGGTTCGGGCGTGGCCAGCACGCGCGGGTCGGCCTTCATCAGCGCCAATGCAGTGTCGCGCGCCTGCTGGATGTTGTCCTCGTAGCCGATGCCCACCACCAGCTCCACGCGGCGGGTAGGTTCGGCGGTCAGGTTGATGATCGGCGCGGCGGTGATCAGCGTGTTGGGAATGGTGGTGTGCTGGTTGTCGGCGCCGGTGATGACGGTCTGGAAGATGCGCACTTCGCGCACGGTGCCGGTCTGCCCGGCCACGGTGACCACGTCACCCACGCGGAACGGGCGCAGGGTCACCAGCATCACCCCGGAGGCGATGTTCGACAGCGAATCCTTCAATGCCAGGCCGACGGCCAGGCCGGCGGTGCCCAGCACGGCCAGCAGCGGGGTGATCTGCACCCCCAGGGTGCCGATGGCCAGGATTACCACGATCACCAGCGAGGCGGCGTAGACGACGTTGCGCAGGAAGCTGCCCAGCATCGGGTCCACGCCCATGCGCGCGGTAGCGCGCGGCATCGCGTTGGACAGGCGGCGGGCCAGCCACATGCCGATCAACAGCACCACGATGGCGGCCAGCAGCGGCACCCCGTATGTTTCCAGCAGGCGCTCCCAGTCCAGCGAGTGGAACCAGGACGCAGTGGCGGGGGCGGGTGGGGCAGTGGCGGTCATGGGGGCTCCTTGGCAGGGACGGCAACGGCGTGCGCGCACGCCAGAAACAACAAACCCCGCAGTAGCGGGGTTTGCATGTGCTGCCAGTATGGGCTGGCGCCGATGAACACGACGTCAGCCCATGCCACTACGGCATCAGCCGTTGGCCTTCAGCTTGGCCAGGCGCAGCCAGGTGTCGACCACGGTGTCCGGGTTCAGTGACACCGACTCGATGCCTTCCTGCATCAGCCATTCGGCCAGATCAGGATGGTCGGACGGGCCCTGGCCGCAGATGCCGACGTACTTGCCCTTGGCACGCGCCGACTTGATGGCCATCGACAGCAGCTTCTTCACCGCCGGGTTCCGCTCGTCGAACAGGTGCGCAACGATGGACGAATCGCGGTCCAGGCCCAGGGTGAGCTGGGTCAGATCGTTGGAACCGATCGAGAAGCCGTCGAAGATTTCCAGGAACTCATCGGCCAGCAGTGCGTTGGACGGCACTTCGCACATCATGATGATCTTCAGGCCGTTTTCGCCCTGCTTCAAACCGTTCTGGGCCAGAACCTCGACCACCTTGCGGCCTTCTTCCAGGGTGCGCACGAACGGAATCATGACCCACAGGTTGTCCAGGCCCATTTCGTTGCGCACGCGCAGCACGGCCTGGCATTCCAGCGCGAAGGCGGCGCTGAAGCTGGGATCGACGTAACGGCTGGCGCCGCGGAAGCCGATCATCGGGTTCTCTTCGTGCGGCTCGTAGTTGCTGCCGCCGACCAGGTTGGCGTACTCGTTGGACTTGAAGTCCGACAGACGCACGATCACCGGGTTCGGTGCGACCGAGGCGGTGAGGGTGGCGATGCCTTCGGCCAGGCGGTTCACGTAGAAGCTGACCGGATCGCCGTAGCCGGCGATCTTCTCGTCGATCTTCTTCTTGGTGGCCGCATCCTGGCGGTCGTATTCCAGCAGCGCATTCGGGTGGATGCCGATGTGGCTGGCGATGATCATTTCCAGGCGGGCCAGGCCGATGCCGGCGTTCGGCAGCTGGCCGAAGTCGAAGGCACGTTCCGGGTTGGCCACGTTCATCATGATCTTCAGCGGCGCCGCCGGCATGTTGCCCAGGTCGGTGGTGGTGCGCTCGAACTTCAGCTGGCCTTCGTAGATGAAGCCGGTATCGCCTTCAGCGCAGCTGACGGTGACCGGCTGGCCATCTTCGATGACCTTGGTCGCGTTGCCCGAACCGACCACGGCCGGCACGCCCAGTTCGCGGGCGATGATGGCCGCGTGGCAGGTGCGGCCGCCGCGGTTGGTGACGATGGCCGAGGCGCGCTTCATCACCGGTTCCCAATCCGGGTCGGTCATGTCGGCGATCAGCACGTCGCCGGGCTGCACGCGGTTCATGTCGTCCAGGGTCTTGACCACGCGGGCCACGCCCGAGCCGATCTTGGCGCCGACGGCGCGGCCTTCAGCCAGCACGTTGCCGCCCTTTTCGGTCAGCGCGAAGCGCTCGATCTGGGTGGCGTGGCTGCGCGACTTCACCGTTTCCGGGCGCGCCTGCACGATGAACAGCTTGCCGCTGACACCGTCCTTGGCCCACTCGATGTCCATCGGGCGGCCGTAATGCTTTTCGATCACCAGCGCCTGCTTGGACAGTTCCTGCACGTCCTCGTCGCTGATGGAGAAGGTGCTGCGCAGTTCGGCCGGGGTGTCTTCGATCTTGACGCGCTCACCGGGCACGTCCGAATACACCATGCGGATCGCCTTGCTGCCCAGCGAGCGGCGCAGGATCGCCGGCTTGCCGGCCTGCAGGGTGGGCTTGTAGACGTAGAACTCGTCCGGGTTCACCGCGCCCTGCACGACCATTTCGCCCAGGCCGAACGAGGAAGTGACGAAGACCACATCACGGAAGCCCGATTCGGTGTCCAGGGTGAACAGCACGCCGGAGGAACCGACGCCTGAACGCACCATCAGCTGTACGCCAGCGGACAGGAACACGTCTTCGTGCTTGAAGCCGTGGTGCACGCGGTAGGCGATGGCGCGGTCGTTGTACAGCGAGGCGAACACTTCCTTGACCTTGTGCACGACATCGTCGGCACCGGTGACATTGAGGAAGGTTTCCTGCTGGCCGGCGAAGGAGGCATCGGGCAGATCTTCGGCGGTGGCCGAGGAGCGCACGGCCACGGCCACATCGCCGCCGCCGTTGTCGGCGCTCAGCTTGGCGTAGGCACTGCGGATGTCCTGGTCCAGCTGCGGCTGCAGCGGCGCATCGATCACCCAGCTGCGGATCTCCTTGCCGGCCGCGGTCAGCGCGGTCACGTCTTCGACGTCCAGCGTGGCCAGCTTGTCGAAGATGCGCTTGGACAGGTCGTTGTGTGCGATGAAGTCCTTGAAGGCTTCAGACGTGGTCGCATAGCCTCCGGGAACGGAGACGCCCAGACCGGCCAGGTTGCCGATCATCTCGCCCAGCGAGGAATTCTTGCCGCCCACGCGGGCCAGATCGGCCAGACGCAGTTCGTGCAACCACAGGATGTTCTCGTTCAAGCGCGATGCTCCGTTTGGCCATCGCCCGAGGCGGGCTGAGTGGCCGCGTCCGTAGGAAGAAGTCGATATGATGCCGGGCAGACCACCGTCGGCACAAGCTTGTGCTGGCGGCCCTTTTAAGCTTCGTAGGGGGTAAAAGCGCGCATGTCGACCATTCGACCGGTGTTCTACGTTTCCGATGGAACCGGTATCACCGCTGAAACCATTGGGCATAGCCTGCTCACCCAGTTCACCGGGTTCAGCTTCATTACCGACCGAATGTCTTTTGTCGATGACCCCGAAAAAGCGCGTGAAGCCTGTGCCCGGATCCAGGCGGCGGGGGAGCGCTACCAGGTTCGGCCGATCGTGGTGAACAGTTGCGTGGACCAGAGCCTGAGCCTGATCCTGGCCGAAAGCGGGGCGCTGATGCTGGATGTGTTCGCCCCGTTCATCGAGCCGCTGGAGCGGGAACTGGCCAGCCCGCGCCTGGCCCGGGTCGGCCAGGCCCACGGCATGGTCGACTTCGACACCTACCACCGCCGCATCAATGCGATGAACTTTGCCCTGACCCACGATGATGGGATCGCGGTGAACTATGACGATGCCGACGTGATCCTGGTGGCGGTGTCGCGGGCCGGCAAGACCCCCACGTGCATCTACCTGGCCCTGCATTACGGGGTACGCGCGGCCAATTACCCGCTCACCGACGAGGACCTGGAAAGCGACCGCCTGCCGCCCCGCCTGCGCAACTACCGGCGCAAGCTGTTCGGCCTGACCATCGACCCGGACCGCCTGCAGCAGATCCGCCAGGAACGCCGGCCGAATTCGCGCTACGCCAACCTGGACACCTGCAAGCGCGAGGTGGCCGCGGCCGAGGTGATGTTCCAGATGGAGCGGATCCCGACCCTGAGCACCACCCATACCTCGATCGAGGAGATTTCCAGCAAGGTGCTGGCCACGCTGGGGCTGCAGCGCGAGCTGTATTGACCAACGGACGTGCCCGGTAGCGCCGGGCCATGCCCGGCGGTGGTTGATGGCCGCGGTTCGCGCTCGCCGGGCATGGCCCGGCGCTGCCAGGGGTTGGCCTTCGCTGGTCAGCCCCCACGTTGTATGGCCAACGTGTAGGATCGACCCATGGCCCAAGCCTCGCCCCGAACCGAACGCATTCCCCGCCTCAGCCGGCTGAGCTGGCTGATGGGGCTGTACGCCGAGAATTACCGGCACCTGGTGCGCCTGTTCGCGCCGGCCGAACTGACCGCTGGCAGTTATGTGTCCTCGGTGGGCGACGGCCTGGACGTGCGCCTGGACGTGATCGAATGCCACCGCTACACGGTGGAGCTGCGCCTGACCTACGACCTGGCCGACCCGGTGACCGGCGAACCGGACCCCTCGGCCTATGTGCGCCTGTACCGTGATGCCCGCCAGGCCGAGACCACCCACTGCTACGTGGGCCGGCGCTGGCAGGACACTATGGGGCTGTATCCGCCGCCGGCCGAGCTGATCAACCACCGCATGCGCATGAACACCTTCCTGGGCAAGTGGCTGGAATACCTGGCCGAGCGCGGCCATGGCGTGGCCACCCTGCGCCGCGACCCGGACGGCCCGGCAGCGGTTTCGGCCGAGCGCCGCCTGTCGCTGGTGCGCTGATCGGCCATAATCGTGGGCTGACCCGCCGCCGGATCCGCCCCATGCCGTATACCCCGATCGTCGCCACCCTGGGCTATGTGCTGTCGCCCGATCGCCGCCAGGTGCTGATGATCCACCGCAATACCCGGCCCGGTGACCACCACCTGGGCAAGTACAACGGTTTGGGCGGCAAGGTCGAACCCAGCGAAGACGTGGCCGCCGGCATGCGCCGTGAGATCGCCGAAGAGGCGGGCATTGACTGCACCGCCATGCGCCTGCGCGGGACCATCAGCTGGCCGGGCTTCGGCAAGCACGGCGAGGACTGGTTCGGCTTTGTGTTCGTGATCGACAGCTTCGAGGGCACCCCGCACGGCGGCAACCACGAGGGCACCCTGGAGTGGGTGGACGTGGACAAGCTGGACACGCTGCCGATGTGGGAAGGCGACCGCAACTTCCTGCCGCTGGTGTTCGATGCCGACCCGCGGCCGTTCCACGGGGTGATGCCCTACCGCGACGGGCGCATGCAGAGCTGGTCGTTCAGCCGGCTGTGAGGTGGTCGCGCGCCGCAGTGCTCGCCGGGCATGGCCCGGCGCTACCGATCTGACACCGGCGGGGGTGGCTCAGCGGCGCTGGGCCAGCAGCAGGTGGAAATACTTGTCCCGCGTCTGCCCATCATTGCCGGCGGCCGTCTCGCGGTGCGCGCGCCAGCCGCACACACTGAACCCGGCCACGCGCAGGGCCAGCTCCACCGCGTCCAGTTCGTGCAGGTGGAAATCATCGGTGAAGGGCAGGGTGCGCATGAAGGCGGCATCGCCGAAGGCCAGGCACACGCGGCCACCCCGGCGCAGCACGCGGGCCAGCTCGGTCAGTACCGGGGCCAGGTCCGGCCAGAAGTACAGCGTGTTGACCGCCAATGCGGCATCGATGCTGGCATCGGCGACCGGCAAGGCGTGGGCATCGCCCGTGCGCAGCGCGGCGCGGCCGGCCAGCCCTGCCGACGCCAGGCGCTGGTTGCCGGCCTCGACCATGGCCGTGGACAGTTCAATGCCCAGATAGCGGCTGCCCTGGGCCTGCAGCAGCAGCGGCACGAAGGCCGCGTTGCCGGGGCCGATTTCCAGCACCTGTTCGTGATCGGCAACGGCCAGCAGGGCGATGGCGGTCTGGTTCAGTGCCGCGTTGCTGCGGTTCATCGATTCGGCCACGGCCAGCGCGGCCTCGCCATGGGGCTGCCGCAACTGCGCGGCCAGCGTACGTGCATCCAGCATCAACATCGTCCGTCAAGGGGGGAACTCGGACGTGGCGGCGGCGGGTCCGCCGTTGACCATAGCGCTGCGCGCCCGGGTTGGGAAGTAGGAAAACCCCGCAGCGTGGTGATGAGAAAATAGCCAGCGTCGCAGCCTCTGCGACCGGGTTGTCCACAGGGGGTGTGGATTACGCGTGGGCAACTTTGTGGATAAGCCATGGCAGGCGCCACCCCCCTAGGCTGTCAAGATGGGTGGCGAAAAATTCACCGCAGGTGAGTGCGTGTGATGCCGGGGTGAAGGCGGGTCATCGCCGCGCTGTTGTCCGCGCCGGTGGTCGCGGTACCCTGTGGCCCTTGATGCCCCGTGAGATTCCATGAAACGTCATTTCTCGATGCTGCGCGAATTCCAGCTGGCCGATTGGTTCACCCTGGCCAATGCGTTCTGCGGCACCGGCGCGGTGTTTGCCGCGATGCGCTTCCTGCAGGACGGCGAGCGTGGCTACCTGCTGTTTGGCATGGCGCTGATCCCGCTGGCCTTCATCTTCGACGCGCTGGATGGCCGCATCGCACGCTGGCACAAATCCAGTTCCACCCTGGGCCGCGAACTCGATTCGCTGTCCGACGTGATCTCCTTCGGCGTGGCGCCGGCGGCGCTGGCCTATGCCTGTGGCATGCAGGGCGGCTGGGACTGGCTGGTACTGAGCTATTTCGTCTGCTGCGGCGTCAGCCGCCTGGCCCGCTACAACGTGACCGCCGAGGCGCTGGCCGGTGACGAGGGCAAGGTGAAGTACTTCGAGGGCACGCCCATTCCCACCAGCCTGGCGCTGGTGATCGTGCTGGCCATTGCCGCCGGCACCGATGCCATCGGCCGGGACATCTGGTTCGGGCAGTGGCAGATCGGCCCGTGGCAGCTGCACCCCATGGTGCTGTTGTTCGCACTGTCCGGTTCGCTGATGATCAGCAAGACCCTGCGCATTCCCAAGCCCTGATGCAGCCCCGCGGAGGCGCACGATGACCAGCTCGGCCCACGACGCCGGCAGCAGCGATTTCGAAGCCCTGGCCCGGCAGTACTTCGGCGCCTGGGGCGATGCCCTGCGCCACGCCGGCGCACCGGGGGCACCGGCCGGCGATGACCCGGCCAGCTGGCAGCGCCTGTTCGACTGGTGGGGGCAGCTGTTGCCCGAACAGGGGCAGGGTGCGCCGGAAGACGCGCTGCGCCGCTTCCGCGAACAGGCCGGCAGCTGGTACGGCACCATGCAGGAAGTGGCCGCGCGCTTTGCCGGCCGCGACGCCAGCAGCGCCGATGTGGCCCAGGCCTGGCGCGAGGCGGTGAACGGGCAGGGCGAGGGCATGCTGCAGTGGATGCTGCAGGGCGCGCGCGGCAGCACCCAGGCCGGCGCGTCGGTGCCCGAATTCGCCGCCTGGCTGCAGCAATGGCAGCTGCAGGCCGGCCCCTGGCTGCAGAGCCCGGCCTTCGGCCCGGGCCGCGAGCACCAGGCGCGCTGGCAGTCGCTGCTGCGTGCGCAGGAGGAATACCAGCAGCACTCGCGCGCCTATGTGGAACAGATCAAGCAGGCGCTGGAAGAAGCCTTCACCCTGTTCGAGCAACGCCTGGCCGAGCACGAACAGCCCGGCAGCCAGCTGACCAGTGCGCGGGCGATGTTCGACCTGTGGATTGAAGTGGCCGAAGAGGCCTATGCCAAGGTCGCCCTGTCCGAGCCGTTCCAGCAGGTGTACGCCTCGCTGGGCAATGCGCAGATGCGCCTGCGCGCAGGCCTGCAACGCGAGGTGGAACAGATGAGTGAACGCATCGGCCTGCCGACGCGGAGTGAGATGGATACCGCGCACCGGCGCATTGCCGAGCTGGAGCGCAGCCTGCGCCGCCTGCAGGCGCAGGTGGCGGTGCTGGCCGGAACTGAAGCCGTGGACCCGGTGGCACAGCCGGCGGCGGCCAAGGTGAAGCCGGCGCCGCGCAAGGCTGCGAAGAAGGCGGCGCCGATGAAGAAGGCGCCGGCAAAGAAGGCACCTGCAAAGAAGGCACCGGCCAAGAAGACCACCGTGCGCGCGACGCCGAAGGTACGTGGGCGATGAAAGGGCCGCTGGGCTTCAATGCCGACGATCTGATGCAGGAAACCCTGGCCATGCAGCGCAAGCTGATGGAAGGGTTGAAGCTGCTGCCGCAGGTGGAGGACGTGGACTACGGCGCCACCGCCCGCGAGGAAGTCTGGCGCGATGGCAAGGTGGTGCTGTACCGCTTCGTGGGTGAGCAAGCGCCCACCCGGCGCCGGCCCCTGCTGATCGTCTACGCGCTGGTGAACCGGCCCTACATGGTCGACCTGCAGGCCGACCGCTCGCTGGTGCAGAAACTGCTGGCACTGGGCCAGGATGTGTACGTGCTGGACTGGGGCTACCCGGACCGCTCCGAGCGTTTCCAGACGCTGGAAGACTACCTGCTGCGCTATATCGACGGCGCCGTGGATGCGCTGCGCGCGCGCAGCGGCGAGCCGGTGGACATGCTGGGCATCTGCCAGGGCGGTGTGTTCGCCCTGTGCTACGCCGCGCTGCGCCGACAGAAGCTGGCCAGCCTGATCACCATGGTCACCCCGGTCGATTTCCATACCGCCGACAACATGCTGTCGCACTGGGCCCGGCAGGTGGACGTGGACCTGCTGGTGGATACGCTGGGCAACATCCCGGCCGACCTGATGAATGCCAGCTACCTGATGCTCAAGCCGTTCCGCTTGAACGTGCAGAAGTACGTGGGCCTGCTCGACATCCTGGATGACAAGGCGGCGCTGGAGGATTTCCTGCGCATGGAGAAATGGATCTTCGACTCGCCGGACCTGGCCGGTGAGGCATTCCGTGACTTCATCAAGCAGTTCTACCAGGGCAACGGGCTGGTGAACGGCACCGTGCGCATCGGCGAAGAGGCGGTGGATCTGTCGCAGGTGACCCTTCCGGTGCTGAACATCTACGCCGAGCAGGATCACCTGGTGCCGCCCGATGCCTCGCGCGCGATGCGCGGGCGCCTGGGCACACAGGACTACACCGAGTCCAGTTTCCGCGGCGGCCACATCGGCATCTACGTCTCCGGCCGCGCCCAGCGCGAAGTCCCGGCTACCATCGACGGCTGGCTTAACGCCCGCGACCGGTAGCGTCGAGCTTGCTCGACTGCCCTTGGCCACGACCCGGAAACCACGATGTCCCGACGAACCCTTCTGATCCTCGCTGCAGTGCTGGCCGCCCCGCTGGCCCATGCCGCCCCCGATCCCCAGGCCCAGCGTGAGATCGCCCAGCTGATCGGCAGCCTGGACGGCTCGACGTGCCAGTTCCAGCGCAATGGCAGTTGGCATGACGCCGCCGCCGCCCGTGCGCACCTGCAGCGCAAGTACGACTACCTGCTGAAGAAGAAGCTGGTCGATACCCCCGAACAGTTCATTGAACGGGCTGCCAGCCAGAGCAGCATGAGCGGCAAGCCGTACCGGATCCGCTGCCCGGGCCAGCCGGAGCAGACCGCAGCGGCCTGGTTCGGCGCCCGCCTGCAGGCGCTGCGCCAACGCACGCCGTAGACATGGCCCGGGTGTAGAGTCGAGCTTGCTCGACTGCTTTTCGCCCGTGACCCAGGAGGTGCCACCATGAACACCACGCCGAAAACGCTGTCGCGTTCACTGAACGACCGCATGATCGCCGGCGTGATGGGCGGCATCGCCCACCGTTTCGGCTGGAGCCCGACGCTGCTGCGGGTGGTCTATGTGCTGGTGTCGCTGGCGTCGGCCGCGTTCCCCGGCATCCTGGTCTATCTGATCCTGTGGCTGCTGATTCCCAACGAGGCCGATTGAACGCGGCCGCGTCCCGACCGGTGCCGTTGTGGCTGCGCGCCGTGCAGGTGCTGGGTGCGCTGTGGACCCTCCCCAATTCGTTGATCGGCCTGCTGGCCGGGCTGGCGGGCCTGCTGGGTGGCGCCAGGCCGCGCTGGAGCGGCCGCGACTGCGCGCTGGTGTTCGACCGCTGGCCGTGGGGCCCGGGCGGGGCGATCACCCTGGGCAATGTGATCCTGCACACCGGCCACGATCTGGGCATGTGCTGCCGCACCTATGCGCACCAGGCGGGGTGGGGCGTGGAGCCGTTGATCCGGCTGGATGACCACGAGCGGGCGCACGTGTACCAGTACCTGGTGCTGGGGCCGCTGTACCTGCCGGTGTACCTGCTGTGCGGGGGCGTGAGCGCGCGTAATCCGTTCGAGCGCGCGGCCGATCACTACGCCCGGTTCGGGCACGGCTGGTGGCCGTAGGTTCCAGCCAACGGCGCAGCCCCTCGTGGCTGGAGACAGCGGGTCGCCATCTGCAACCTTGTCGCGCTGGTCGGTCGGGTTGGGTTCGCGGGGGACGCCGTAAACCCGTCCATGGGGGCTTGGCCGCGGCATCCATGCCGCGGACACCCCCGCGAACCCAACCCGACCGACCCCTGACAGTTGGCCGCGATCTCCAGCCACGGAAAAGAAAAAGAAAAGCAGAAGCGGGTCGCGCGCTGCGCTTGCTCGCAGCCGAGCATGCCTTCGGCTCTACAGGGGGCAAAGAGCCGCCGGACCGGCTGCTCTGCTCTTGATCTTCTTTTTTCTCTTCGTGGGCGTGAGCACCCGGAAACTGTCGGGGGACGGGCGGATTGGGGGCGCGGGACCGCAGGCGCCATGGACGGCGCCTACGAGCCCCCAAGTTGAAGTGACCCCCGGGAGTTGGACACCTAATCCGACCCCGAGGTTTGCATGAATAGATATGAGGTTTGTTTCAAATTGCAGGTCGCCGAAGAGGCCTGTAACACCTCCACATCGGTCAAGGCCGTTGCCCGCCGCCATGGCCTGGAGTTCTCCACGGTGAGGCGCTGGGCAGCGACCTACCGGCTGCATGGGCGACCGGGGTTTGAGCGCAAACCCCGGTCCTACGATCTCCAGTTCAAGCTGGCCGTCTTGGAGAAGATGAGTCAGGACGGCATGTCCGCGCGTGAGGCCACCACTTTCTTCCAGATCGGCAGCGCCGGCGCGGTGGGTGAATGGCGGCGGTTGTATGCTGACGGGGGTGCCCAAGCGTTGGCACTGCCACCATTACCGCCTCAAAAGCCGATGAAAAAGACCCGCTCGTCCAAGCCCGCCGAGGACATGAGCCGCGATGAGCTCCTCAAGGAAGTGGCCTACCTGCGTGCGGAGACCGCTTACCTAAAAAAACTCGATGCCTTGATCCGGGAAGAGCAGGCGGCGCAGCGCGCAAAGCGCAAGCCATCCAAGGATTGAGGCAGACCTACGCGCTGCCGCTGTTGCTCGAGGCGGCTGAGCTCTCTCGCAGCACGTTCTATTACCAGATCAATGCCTTGGCCC
>NZ_CP025998.1:2304331-2525906 GCF_003086855.1 Stenotrophomonas sp. YAU14A_MKIMI4_1 | reverse complement strand
ACCTGGGCCGCCAGTTTGAGGCTGAGATGCCCAATCGCAAGTGGGTGACCGATGTAACCGAGTTCAAGGTGCAGGGCATGAAGCTCTATCTTTCGCCGATCATGGACCTCTACAACGGCGAAATCGTGGCATACCAGATGAAGCGCCGGCCCGTGTTTGACCTGGTGGGTGAAATGCTGGACCAAGCGATCAGGAGGCTTTCACCGGAAGATCGTCCGATGATCCACTCCGACCAAGGCTGGCACTACCAACACGAAAACTACCGCCACAAGCTCGAAAAGCACTCGCTGAAACAGAGCATGTCCCGGCGTGGCAACTGCCTGGACAACGCGGCCATGGAAAGCTTCTTCGGGACCCTGAAGTCGGAATTTTTCTACCTGAACACCTTTGACAGCATCGATAGCCTGGAAGCTGGGCTGGTGGAGTACATCCGGTACTACAACGAGAATCGTATCCGCTTGAAACTAAAGGGCTTGAGCCCCGTACAGTACCGGGAGCAGGCCGCGCTGGCCGCCTGATCCCCCACCTGTCCAACTTCAGGGGGTCACTTCAAGTACGGGTTTACGGCGTGTCCCGCGGCCCCAATCCGCCCGGCCCAATCGCATGAACCACGCTCTGCGGCCACCCTCGAGGGGCTGCGCCGTTGGCTGGAAACGCCCGTTTGTTAGTTGGAAGTTAAGGATCCGTAAGCGTTCTGCTGTGATCGGGTCGTCATCTGCATGCAACCGATCGTCATTAGCCTTCGTGACGTTCCAGTCAGCTTGGTCGCGGTAAGCTCTACCCCGATGAGCCCACAAGTACCGCTCATCGTGTGCAGTACGCAGTAGCAATTTGGAGGAAGACATCACATGGCGATTGTTCTTTATGTCGGTGGTAGCAAGGACGGCGAGAAGGGCGTGGTGCCCTACGGCTTCAGCAAATCCCGCGCCGACACCGCGCTGGGGCCGGAGTTCTACACAGAGCGGTTCATGGAACTGCAGGGTGTCGGCAAGGTCCGTTTGATGGCACTGGAAAGCATGCGTGACGAGATCGTCATGCAGCGTGCGGCCCGTCATTACCGCTGACCTTCGCAACATGCGGCAGGGTGCGCCCACGTGCGCGCACCCGCGCCGGCATCCCAGCCGGGCCAGCACGGCCCCCTCTGCCAGGATGCCGGCGTCCCCACCCGGTGCTGCCGCCTGAACCCCGCCGCTGTCAACGCTTGTATGCCCGCGCCGGGCATGGCCAGAATGGGTCTTTCCCGTAACGCGGCACAGACCGGAAGCAATGCACGACGCCAAGAACGCCCAGAGCGCGCTCGCCCAGCAGATCGCCCAGACCATCGCCGTCGAGATCGGTGCCCAGTCCGCCCAGGTGCGTGCCGCCGTCGGCCTGCTCGACGAGGGCGCCAGCGTCCCCTTCATCGCCCGCTACCGCAAGGAAGTGACCGGTGGCCTGGACGATACCCAGCTGCGCAACCTGGAAGTGCGCCTGACTTATCTGCGTGAGCTGGAAGACCGCCGTGCCGCGGTGCTGGCCAGCATCGACGAGCAGGGCAAGCTGAGCGATGCGCTGCGCAACGACATCCTGGCCGCCGATACCAAGAGCCGGCTGGAAGATCTGTACCTGCCCTACAAGCCCAAGCGCCGCACCCGCGCGCAGATTGCACGCGAAGCGGGACTGGAACCGCTGGCCGATGGCCTGCTGGGCGACCCCACCCAGGACCCGCAGGCCTTCGCCGCCACCTTCGTCGACAGCGACAAGGGCGTGGCCGATGCCAAGGCCGCGCTGGAAGGCGCGCGCGCGATCCTGATGGAGCGCTGGGGCGAGGATGCTGCGCTGGTGGGCGAACTGCGCACCTGGCTGGGCGACACCGGCGTGATCCGCGCGCGCGTGGCCGAGGGCAAGGAGACCGAGGGCGCCAAGTACCGCGACTATTTCGAACATGCCGAAGCGCTGGCGAAGATTCCGTCGCACCGGCTGCTGGCGCTGTTCCGTGCCCGCCGCGAGGAAATCCTGTTCCTGGAGCTGGACCCGGGCAGCGATGCCGAGGCCGGCCACCAGTACGCCGAAGGGCGCGTTGCGCGCAAGGCCGGCATCGCCGACCAGGGCCGCGCGGCCGACCGCTGGCTGCTGGACGCCTGCCGCCTGACCTGGCGGGCCAAGCTGCATACCCATCTGTTGCTGGACCTGTTCAACCAGGCCCGCGAAAAGGCCGAGGCCGAAGCGATCGCGGTGTTCGGTGACAACCTGAAGGATCTGCTGCTGGCTGCCCCGGCCGGGCCGAAAACGGTGCTTGGGCTGGACCCGGGCATCCGCACCGGCTGCAAGATCGCGGTGGTCGATGCCACCGGCAAGCTGCTGGCCACCGAGACCATCTACCCGCACGAGCCGCGCCGGCAGTGGGATCAGTCGCTGCAGACGCTCAAGCAGCTGTGCACCCGGCACAACGTGGAACTGATCGCGATCGGCAACGGCACTGCCAGCCGCGAAACCGACAAGCTGGCCGGTGAAGCGATCAAGGCCATCGGCAACCCGAAGCTGCAGAAGGTGGTGGTCAGCGAGGCCGGTGCATCGGTGTATTCGGCCTCGGAATTCGCCGCCAAGGAGTTCCCGGGCCTGGACGTGTCGCTGCGTGGCGCGGTGTCCATTGCCCGCCGCCTGCAGGATCCGCTGGCCGAACTGGTGAAGATCGAGCCCAAGGCGATTGGTGTGGGCCAGTACCAGCACGACGTGGACCAGTACCGCCTGGCGCGCGCGCTGGATGCCCGCGTGGAGGACTGCGTGAACGCAGTGGGCGTGTACGTGAACACCGCCTCGGCCGCGCTGCTGTCGCGGGTGTCGGGGCTGTCGTCCACGGTGGCCGAGAACATCGTGCGCCACCGCGATGACAACGGCCCGTTCAAGCGCCGCAAGGACCTGCTGAAGGTCGCGCGGCTGGGTGAAAAGACCTTCGAACAGTGCGCCGGCTTCCTGCGCATTGCCGATGGCGACCAGCCGCTGGACGCCTCGGCCGTGCACCCGGAAGCGTACCCGCTGGTCGAGCGCATCGTGGCCAGCACCGCGCGCCCGATCAAGGCGCTGATCGGTGATGGCAGCTTCCTGCGTGGGCTCAAGCCCGAACAGTTCACCGACGCCACCTTCGGCGTGCCGACCGTGCGTGACATCCTGAAAGAGCTGGAAAAGCCGGGCCGCGACCCGCGCCCCGAGTTCAAGGCCGCGCGTTTTGCCGAGGGCGTGGAAGACATCAAGGACCTGCGCGAGGGCATGGTGCTGGAAGGCGTGGTCAGCAACGTGGCCGCCTTCGGTGCGTTCGTCGATATCGGCGTGCACCAGGACGGTCTGGTGCATATCTCAGCGCTGTCGGACACCTTCGTGAAGGACCCGCGCGAGGTGGTCAAGGCCGGGGACATCGTGAAGGTGAAGGTGCTGGAGGTGGACGTGGCGCGCAAGCGCATCGCCCTGACCCGGCGCTTGGACGATGCCCCGGGCCAGGCCACCAGCCGCCCCGGTGCGCGTGATGAGCGCGGCCAGGGCGGGCCGGCGCGGCGCGATGGCGGCGCAAACCGCGGCCCCAACCGCGGCCCCAACCGTGGCCAGGGGCAGGGCGCGGCGCGTCCCGCCACCTCGGCCCCGCCGGCCAACAATGCCTTGGCCGAGGCCTTCGCCCGGGCCAAGCGCAGCTGAGCCAACCGCCCCCGGCCACGAGCACCGTGGCGGGGGGACTTGTCGGCCTTCCCCGGCGTGCGCACACTGGCGCCCATGGGGGGGCCGCGGGCCGCCCTGCAGGGTGCCGGGGAGGGCCATGACGCCAGCACGACCCGCCAACGCGACCGCAGGCTGCAGCGCCGGGCTGCGGAATGCGTGCGCCCGCCGTTCCGCGCGGGGGCGCCGATGACCGGGCACGGCCATGACGCCAATGCGCTGCTGGAGCGACGCCTGCAGGAGCTGTCCGAAGAGCGCCGCCGTCTGGCGATGATCATTGAAGGGACCGCCGCCGGCACCTGGGAATGGAACGTGCAGACCGGGCAGATGCGGGTGAACGCGCGCTGGGCCGAGATCGTCGGCTACCGCCTGGACGAGCTGGAGCCGATCTGCCAGGAAACCTTCATCGCGCTGGTGCACCCCGACGACCTGGCCCATTCCGACGCGGCGCTGGAGGCGCACTTCCAGGGCCACAGCGACCATTACCGCTGCCTGCTGCGCATGCGCCACAAGAACGGCCAGTGGATCTGGATCCACGACCGTGGCCGCGTGTACGAATGGGACGGGCAGGGGCGCCCGCTGTGGATGGCCGGCGCGCATGCCGACGTGACCGAACTGCAGATGGCGCGCCAGGACGCTGCCGACATGCGCCACCGGCTGCAGGCGGTGGTCGATGCGTCCGACGAAGTGGCGGTGATCGCCACCGATACCGAGGGGCTGATCACCCTGTTCAACACCGGCGCCGAACGCCTGCTGGGCTATGCCGCCAGTGAGGTGGTCGGCAAGCTCAACCCCGGCGTGTTCCATGAGCCGGACGAAATGCGTGCCTACCTGGCCCCGCTGGCCGACGCCGATGGCCACCCACCGTCGGTCTTCCAGGCGTTGACCGCGCAGGCGCAGGGCCAGACCTTTTCGCGGCAGTGGACCTTCCTGCGCAAGGACGGCCAGCGCCGCCAGGTGCGCCTGTCGATCAGCCGCATGGACGGCGCCGACGGCGAGCGCATCGGTTATGTCGGCATGGCCATCGACATCACCGAGATCCTGCAGGCGCGTGCCGAAGCGCGACTGGCGGCGGACAAGTTCGCCGGTGCTTTCACCTCCGCGGCGCTGGGCATGGCCCTGGTGTCGCTGGAAGGGCGCTGGCTGGATGTGAACGATGCGCTGTGCCGCATCCTGGGCTACCCGCGCGAAGAACTGCTGCAGGTCGACTTCCAGCGCCTGACCCACCCGGCCGACCTGCAGGCCGACCTGCAGCTGGTGCAGGACCTGTTGAGTGGCCGGCGCAACCACTACCACCTGGAAAAGCGCTACCTGGACCGCGATGGCAACACCATCTGGGCGCGTCTTTCCGTTTCGCTGGTGCGCAACGAACGCGGCGAGCCGCTGCATTTCGTGTCGCAGATCCAGGACATCACCGGCCAGCGCAGCAGCGAACAGCGCCTGTTCGAAAGCGAGCAGCGCAGTCGCATCACCCTGGATGCGGTGGCCGACCTGGTGCTGAGCGTGACCCTGCAGGGGCGCATCGAATACGCCAATGCCGCCGCGGTGCGCATGCTGTCCGGTGATGGCGCGTTGACCCTGGCCGGGCACAATGTGAAGGACGTGCTGGCGCTGACCACCGAATACGCGCCGAACTCGGTGCTGGACGTGGCGGTGCTGCTGGACCCGGACAGCAATGCGGTGGATCTGCATGCGGACCTGCTGCTGCGCCTGGGCACGGCCACCGTGCCGGTGGACCTGACCCGCGCCTGGCTGCGCGACGACGAAGGGCACGTGCGTGGGGCGGTGTGGGTGCTGCGCGATGACACCCAACAGCGCGCGCGCCAGCGCGAAGCCCGGCACCTGGCCGAGATGGACCCGCTGACCGAACTGAGCAACCGTCGTGGCTTCGAGGTGCACCTGCAGCAGGCGATTACCCATGTCGAGCGCACCGGCCAGGCTGCGTCGCTGATGTACATCGACCTGGACCGCTTCAAGCCGGTGAACGATACCTGGGGCCATCTGGCCGGCGATGCGGTGCTGTGGGCGGTGGCCAGCGTGCTGCGCCATGGCGTGCGCGATTCGGACGTCGTGGCCCGGCTGGGCGGCGACGAATTCGCGGTGATCCTGTCCGGCTGCGGCCCGCGGCGCGCTGCACGCATTGCCGGCGAACTGCTGAACACCCTGGCCGCGCTGGCCATTCCGTGGGACAAGGTGGTGCTGCGCATCGGTGCCAGCATCGGCATTGCGCCGCTGGCGCCGGGCATGGGCGTGGACCAGGCGGTGGCCGCCGCCGACGCGCAGTGCTACCGGGCCAAGGCCCTGGGCCGCAACAACGTGCAGGTGCAGGGCCTGACCGCCGACCTGCCGCCCGAAGACGGCGACGGCGGCTGAACCGGCCCGTACCGACGGCCCGCATGAAGGATGTTTCATTTGCCCGCCCCGGCCGATTTGGCGAGCATGGGCGGGTCTGAGCACCCCAGGGCCCCATGTCGCGCGTACTGACCATCGAGGACGATGCCATCACTGCCCAGGAAATCGTGGCGGAGCTGGGCAGCCATGGCCTGCAGGTGGACTGGGTGGCCGACGGGCGCGAAGGCCTGGTGCGCGCGGCCAGCGGCGAGTACGACGCCATCACCCTGGACCGCATGCTGCCGGGGCTGGACGGCCTGGCGATCGTGACCACCCTGCGCCGCATCGGCGTGAACACCCCGGTGCTGATGCTCAGTGCGCTGTCGGACGTGGATGAGCGCGTGCGCGGCCTGCGTGCCGGTGGCGATGACTACCTGACCAAGCCGTTTGCCTCCGATGAAATGGCCGCGCGAGTGGAGGTGCTGCTGCGCCGCCGCCAGCAACCGGCCGGCAACGATACCGCGCTGCGCGTGGGCGACCTGCAGCTGGACCTGCTGGCGCGCACCGCACAGCGCGGTGGCCGCACCCTGAGCCTGCTGCCGACCGAGTTCAAGCTGCTGGAATACCTGATGCGCAATGCCGGCCAGGTGCTGACCCGCATGATGCTGTTCGAGGAAGTGTGGGGCTACCACTTCGACCCGGGCACGAACCTGATCGACGTCCACATCGGCCGGCTGCGGCGCAAGCTCGACCTGCCCGGCGGCCCTTCCATGATCCGCACCGTGCGGGGTTCGGGTTATGTCCTCAGCGAAGCTGTCTGACGGCTGGCGCTCATCCAGCAGCCGCCTGCTGGGCCTGTACAGCCTGCTGTTCGTGGCGTGGTGCAGCGTGCTGCTGGGTGTCCTGTACTGGCGGGTGTCGCATTACCTGGATGACCTGGCGCAGTCGGCGCTGCTGCAGCGTGCGCATCTGTTCGAACACTTCACCGGCGATGCGCTGTGCGAGGCGCTGCGCGAGAACCGCCGGTACGACGTGCACGGCATCGATGCCTATGGTGTCTTCACCGCGGCGGGCACGCCCTTGGCCGGCCCGTTGAAGGCGCTGCCGGCGCAGCTGCCGCTCGATGGCCAGGTGCACCGGGTCAGCGGATTGCCCTTGTCCGATCCAACGGCGGTGGGCAAGCGCGGTTTCGGCCTGGCCATGCCCACCCGCGATGACCGCGTGCTGGTGCTGGTGCGCTACAGCGGGCCCTTGAACGAAGTGAACCACCTGATCCTGGACGCGCTGCTGTGGGGGGTATCGCTGACCCTGCTGCCGGGCCTGCTGGGCTGGCAGCTGCTGCGGCGGCGCCCGCTGCGGCGCATCCAGGCGATCGAGCAGGCCACCGCGCGCATCGTTGCCGGTGACCTGGGGCAACGCCTGCCGGTGGCCGATCGCCGTGACGAACTGGACATGCTGGCGGCCATCGTCAACGCCATGCTGGACCGCATCGAGCAGTTGATGACGGAAGTGAAAGGGGTCTGTGACAACATTGCGCATGACCTGCGCACGCCACTGACCCGCATGCGCGCGCAGTTGTATCGGCTGCGCCAGCAGCTGGGCGAGGGTGATGCGCAGGCCGTGGCGCTGGACCAGGTGCTGGATGAAACCGATACGTTGATGGCGCGCTTCCGCGCGCTGCTGCGCATTTCCGAACTGGAGGACCACCAGCGGCGCTCCGGTTTCGTGGAGCTGGCGCCGGAAGCGCTGCTGCAGGAAATCCATGCGTTCTACGCGCCATTGGCCGAGGAAAAGGGGCAGTGGCTGCGGCTGGAAGTGGCGCCGGAGCTGCCCAGTGTGGTGGGTGATCGCGGGCTGTTGTTCGAAGCCATCGGCAACCTGCTGGACAACGCGATCCGGTTTGCGCCCGAAGGCGGGCGCGTGCAGTTGTCGGCGCGTGCGGAAGCCGGGGCGACGCGCATTGTGGTGGAAGATTCCGGGCCGGGCATTGCCGAGGCCGAGCGTGAGCTGGTGTTCCAGCGTTTCCATCGTAGCGAGGCCAGCCAGGGCGGCGGCTTCGGTCTGGGGCTGTCGATCGTGGCGGCCATCGCCGGCCTGCACGGTTTCAGGCTGGGGGTAGGGCAGTCGCCACTGGGCGGCGCCAGCTTCAGCCTGCTGTGCCGGCCGCAGGTGTTGTAGGGGGGAGTGTTTATGCAGGGCTTGCAGCCCTGCACCCGCTCAACGCAACGGCAAAAGCCGGGCATCCGTGGGATGGCGGGGTGGGTCCGGTTGCGGGGGACGGCGCAAGTACGTCCATGTAGCCTCGGTCGCGCCATCCATGGCGCTCACGCCCCCGCAACCGGACCCACCCCGCCTTCGACAGTTGTCCGGTGGCCAGTAGATCCACGCCATGCGTGGATGCTTTTCGAATTCAATTCGAAATCTTCGATTCCGATTGAGATTCATCCACGCATGGCGTCGATCTACCAGATCGCTGGAATCTGTCAGAGGTGGGGCGGGGTCGGATTGCGGGGTGTCAGCCGCATGGATGCGGCTGCCAAGCCTACAAGGACGTACTTGCGGCGTCCCCGCAATCCGACACCGCCCCGCCATCCCACGGATACACAGCTTTTGCCGTCGCCGTTGCCGTTGCATTGAGCGGGTGCAGGGCGCAGCCCTGCCGAACACCCCTTTCATGAAATATGTTTCATGCGCGGCACAGCCTTGTTTTAGGCGCCAGCGCGGATACTTCACGGCCTGCGCTGCCCGCGGTGGGCAGTGGCACTGCTGGAGAGCTGCATGCTCGGCTTTGTCAGGACCGCGCTCAACAAGCCTTACACCTTCGTGGTGATGGCCATTTTCATCTGCATCGTCGGCCCGCTCAGCGCGCTGCGCACGCCCACCGATGTGTTTCCCGACATCGGCATTCCGGTCGTGGCCGTGGTCTGGCAGTACACCGGCCTGTCGCCCGATGCGATGGCCGGCCGCGTGATCTCGCCCTACGAGCGCGCGCTCAGCACCACCGTCAACGACATCGAGCACATCGAATCGCAGTCGCTGGCCGGCATGGGCGTGGTCAAGGTGTTCTTCCAGCCCGGCGTGGATATCCGCACGGCCAACGCGCAGATCACCGCCATCTCGCAGACCATCGTCAAGCAGATGCCGGCCGGCATGACTCCGCCGCTGATCCTCAACTACAGCGCCTCCACCGTGCCGGTGCTGCAGATGGCGTTCTCCAGCCCCACGCTGGGTGAATCGCAGATCCGCGACCTGGCGCAGAACAGCGTGCGCCCCCCGCTCACCTCCATTGCCGGCCTGGCCATTCCCGCGCCCTACGGCGGCAAGCAGCGGCAGATCACCCTGGACCTGGACCCGCAGGCGCTGGCTGCCAAGGGCCTGTCGGCGCAGGACGTGGGCAACGCGCTGGCAGCGCAGAACCAGATCACCCCGGTGGGTACGGCCAAGCTGGGCAGCAATGAGTTCACCGTGCTGCTCAACAACAGCCCCAGTGACATCCAGGCGCTGAATGATCTGCCGATCCGCACGGTGAACGGTGCAGTGGTGACCATCGGCCAGGTGGCGCACGTGCGCGACGGCTCACCGCCGCAGACCAACATCGTGCGGGTGAACGGCGGCCATTCGGTGTTGATGGCCGCCCTGAAGAACGGCGATGCATCCACGCTCACCCTGGTCAGCCGCATCCGCGACATGCTGCCGCAGATCAGCGAGACCCTGCCGCCGTCCCTGAAGATCTCGCTGCTGGGCGATGCGTCCACCTTCGTGCGCGAATCGATCGGCAGCGTGGCCCGCGAGGGCATCATTGCCGCGTTGCTGACCAGCGTGATGATCCTTGTGTTCCTGGGCAGCTGGCGCTCGACGGTGATCATTGCGGCGTCCATTCCGCTGGCGGTGCTGTCGGCCATCGCGCTGCTGTCGGCGGCGGGGCAGACACTGAACGTGATGACCCTGGGTGGCCTGGCGCTGGCGGTGGGCATCCTTGTGGACGATGCGACGGTCACCATCGAGAACGTCAACTGGCACCTGGAGCAGGGCAAGGGCGTGCGCGAGGCGATCCTGGACGGCGCTGCACAGATCGTCGGCCCGGCGTTCGTGTCGCTGCTGTGCATCTGCATCGTGTTCATGCCGATGTTCCTGCTGGACGGCATTGCCGGCTATCTGTTCCGACCGATGGCGCTGGCGGTGATCTTCGCCATGGCCAGTTCGTTCGTGCTGTCGCGCACCCTGGTGCCGACCATGGCGCTGTACCTGCTGAAGCCGCACCGGGTGGAAGGGGGCGTGGGTCACCACCCCGAAGATGCCTTCCTGAACCACCATGAGGGCGACCACCCGCAGCATCGCCGCGCACGTCTGGCCGCGATGCTGGTGCGCTGGCAGCAGCGCTTCGAGTCTGGATTCTCTGCGGTGCGCGACCGCTATCACGCGCTGCTGGGGCTGGCCTTGGCCAACCGCCGACGCTTCCTGGTCGGCTTCATGGCCTGCGTGCTGGTGTCCTTCGCGCTGCTGCCCACCCTGGGCCAGGACTTCTTCCCGGCCACCGAAGCCGGCGCATTGTCGCTGCACGTGCGGCTGCCGCTGGGCACGCGCATCGAGGAAACCGCAGCGGCCTTCGACCGCATCGAAGCGCGCATCCGGCAGGTGGTGCGGCCGCACGAGATCGACGCCATCGTCGACAACCTGGGCCTGCCGATGACCGGTATCAACATGGCCTACAGCGCCAGCGGCACCATCGGGCCGCAGGACGGTGACATCCAGGTCTCGCTGAAGCCGGGCCACGGCGATGCCGTCGCGTATGAAAAGCGCCTGCGCGAAGTACTGCCGTCGGCCTTCCCCGGCACCAGCTTCGCCTTCCTGCCGGCCGACACCAGCAGCCAGATCCTGAACTTCGGTTCGCCCGCGCCGCTGGATGTACGCATTGCCGGGCCCGATGCCGCCGGCAACCGCGCCTATGCGCAGGAACTGCAGCGCCGCCTGCGGCATGTGCCGGGGCTGGTGGACCTGCGCCTGCAGCAGCCCGATGGCTACCCGACCCTGCAGGTGGACGTGGATCGTCTGCGTGCCAACGGGTTGGGCATCACCGAACGCGATGTGACCAACAGCATGGTGGCCTCGCTGGCCGGTAGCGGGCAGGTGGCGCCCACGTTCTGGCTCAGCCCGAAGAACGGCATCTCCTACAGCGTGGTGGCCGCCACCCCGCAGTACCGCATGGACAGCCTGGCGGCGCTGCAGGCACTGCCGGTGACCGGCAGCAGTGGCACGCCGCAGGTACTGGGCGGCCTGGCGCAGATCCAGCGCGGTTCCAGCTCGGCGGTGGTCAGCCACTACAACGTGCAGCCCACGCTGGATCTGTACGCCAGCGTGCAGGGCCGCGATCTGGGTGCCGTGGCGGCCGACGTGCAGCACGTGATCGATGGCATGGCCGGCCAGCGCCCGCGCGGTACCCAGGTCGGCCTGCATGGCCAGATCGATGCGCTGCATGTGGCCTTCACTGGCCTGGGCTACGGCCTGCTGGCCGCGATCGTGCTGATCTACCTGCTGATCGTCATCAACTTCCAGTCCTGGACCGATCCGTTCGTGATCATCACCGCTTTGCCCGCTGGCCTGGCCGGGGTGGTGTGGATGCTGT
Organism: Stenotrophomonas sp. YAU14A_MKIMI4_1; assembly: GCF_003086855.1. Classification (NCBI taxonomy): domain Bacteria; kingdom Pseudomonadati; phylum Pseudomonadota; class Gammaproteobacteria; order Lysobacterales; family Lysobacteraceae; genus Stenotrophomonas; species Stenotrophomonas sp. YAU14A_MKIMI4_1. Next base: position 2,514,268 of record NZ_CP025998.1, on the reverse strand, counting down.
TCCTGACCCACACCACGCTGTCGGTGCCGGCATTGACCGGAGCCATCCTGTGCATGGGCGTGGCCACGGCCAACTCCATCCTGGTGGTCAGCTTCTGCCGCGAGCGCCTGGCCGAGCATGGCGATGCTGCCAAGGCCGCGCTGGAAGCCGGCTTCACCCGTTTCCGCCCGGTCTGCATGACCGCGCTGGCGATGATCCTGGGCATGTTGCCGACCGCACTGTCCACCGAACAGAACGCGCCGCTGGGCCGCGCGGTGATCGGCGGCCTGCTGCTGGCGACCTGCGCCACCCTGTTGTTCGTGCCGGTGGTGTTCGCCCTGGCCCATTCCCGCAAGTCCGAAACCGCCCCCGCCGGAGAGCCCCTGCATGTCTGATGCTTCCTTGCCGCAGGCGCCGCTGCGCCGCCGTCTGATCCTGGGGGCTGCCATTGCCGTGGCGGTCGTGGCCGCTGGCCTGGCGCTGCGCGCGCAGCAGGCCCATGCGGTGGGCGAATGGACCGAGCAGCAGGCCGTGCCGGCCGTGCAGGTGGTCACCGCCGGTGCGCAGGGCGAAGCGGGCACGCTGACCTTGCCGGCGCACCTGGGGGCCTGGACCGAGGCGCCGATCCATGCGCGCGTGGGCGGCTACCTGAAATCCTGGAACGCCGATATCGGCCAGTCGGTGAAGGCCGGCCAGGTGCTGGCGGTGATCGACAGCCCGGAACTGGACCAGCAGATTGCCCAGGCGCATGCGCACCTGCTGCAGGCGCAGGCGGATGCAGCGTTGGCCAAGGTCAGTGCCGAGCGCTGGCAGGGCATGCTGGGCAGCCACTCGGTATCGCGCCAGGAAGCCGATGAGAAGCAGGCCAATGCCGTGGCCGCGCAGGCCAGCGTGGAAGCGGCGCAGGCCGACTATGCGCGGCTGCAGGAACTGGGGCGCTACCGCACGCTGCGCGCGCCCTTCGACGGCACCGTTACCGCACGCCTGACCGACGTGGGCCAGCTGATCCGCGCCGATGACAGTGGCCGCGAACTGTTCAACATTGCCGATACCCGCCGCCTGCGGCTGATGGTGCCGGTGCCGCAGAACAGTGCGGCCAGCATCCAGCCGGGACTGCAGGCCACGCTGCAGGTACCGGGTCTGGCCGGCCGCCATTTCACCGCCACGTTGCAGGGTGATTCCAGCGCGATCGACCGCAGCTCGGGCACGCTGCTGGCGCAGTTCGTAGTGGACAACGCCGACGGTGCCCTGCTGCCCGGCAGCTACGCCGAGGTGACCCTGCCACTGCAGGGCGGCGCCGACGGCGTAAGCGTACCGGCCGACGTGCTGATCTTCCGCGCCAAGGGCACCCAGGTAGCGGTGCTGGATGCGCACGACGTGGTGCATCTGCGTGACATCCATATCGCCAGCGACCTGGGCAGCACGCTGCGCATCGACCACGGCCTGAAGGCCGGCGAGCGGCTGATTCCGAACCCACCCGATGCGTTGCGCGAGGGCGATCACGTGCGCGTGGTGGCCGCGGCAAAGGAGCCTGCCCATGCGCGCGGTTGAGACCGGCGTCGCCGCATCGCTGGCGCTGCTGCTGGCCGGGTGTTCGCTGGCGCCAACCTACCAGGTGCCTGCGGTCCAGGTGCCGGTGGCGTATGAGCAGCCGACCGGCGGGTCGCCGCAGCCGACACTGGCGCAGGACTGGTGGCGGGCATTCAACGACCCCGTGCTGGACCAGCTGCAGGTGCAGTTGCGCCAGGCCAACCCGAACCTGGCGCTGGCCGTGGCGCACTACGACGCCGCGCGTGCTGCCGCAGGCGAGACCGCCTCGGCACGCGCGCCCCAGGTCGGCTTCAGTACCGGCCCGATGCGCGAGCGGCAGTCGGACGACAAGCCGCTGCGCAGTGCCACCCAGCCAGCGGTGTATGACAGCAATGCGGCCACGTTCTCGCTGTCCTTCGATCTGGATCTGTGGGGCCGGCTGCGCAACGCGGCGGCGGCCGGGCATGCGCGGGCTCAGGCCAGTGCCGATGACCTGGCCGCGGCACGGCTCAGCCTGTCCCAGCAGTTGACCGCCACCTACCTGCAGCTGCGCAACACCGAGGCGCAGCAGGCCATCCTGCGCGACAGCATCGACGACTACCAGCAGGCGCTGCGCCTGACCCAGGACCGCTTCCAGGGCGAGATCGCCTCGGAGCTGGATGTGGCACGCGCCCGCCATCAGCTGGCCAGCGCGCAGGCCGATCTGGATGCGCTGCAGGTGCACCAGGCCATGCTGCGGCACGCGCTGGCCGCGCTGGTGGGGGCGCCGGCAAGTGGCTTCAGCGTGGGGGTGATGGCACAGGCGCCGACCCTGCCGCAGGTGCCCACCGATCTGCCCAGCGCCCTGCTGCAGCAGCGCCCAGACATTGCCGCTGCCGAGCGCCGGGTGTTCGCCGCGAACGCCGGCATCGGCGTGGCACGCGCCGCATGGTTCCCGCAGTTGAGCCTGACCGGCCTGTTCGGTGGCCAGACCTCGGGCAGCAGCGCGCTGCTGGATGCCGGCAACCGCTACTGGGCGCTGGGACCGCTGGCGGCATTGCCGGTGTTCGACGGCGGCCGGCGCAAGGCCGCCAAGGCCGAAGCCTATGCCGAATTCGATGTGGCCTCGGCGCAGTACCGGGCCACGGTGCTGGCGGCAATCCGTGAGGTGGAGGACCAGCTGGTGCAGTTGCACGGCCTGGCCGACCAGCGCGGCCATGAGGAAGAAGCCGTGCAGGCCGCGCGCCGTACCGAGCAGATCGCCCGTGACCGCTACGCCGGTGGCGCGGTGAGCTATCTGGACGTGGTGACCGCGCAGACCGACGCGCGGCAGGCGCAACTGGGGCTGCGGGACATCCAGAGTCGCCAGCTGCAGGCAAGCGCCGCCCTGATGGCCGCCCTGGGCGGGGGCTGGTCGGTGGCGGCAGACGCGCGCGACTGAGGGTGTCTCAGCCTGTGAGAGGGCGGGGCGGAACAATGCCGCCATCGCAGTTCTCACGGGAGTACGGCATGAATGCTTGGATCGGTAACACCATTGGCGCCTACGCGCCGGCTTTCATTGGCTGGGTGCTGGCGCTGGCCGGTTGGCTGCGGCTGGAACAGCTGCGCATCGATCCGCAGGCACAGGCGCTGGTGCCGGTGCTGCAGTGGGGCGTGGTGAGCGCGCTGCTGGTCACGTTGGGGTGCATCGTGGCGGTCAGTGCGATGCTGGCCCGGCGCAGGGGTCCGTAGAGTCGAGCTTGCTCGACTGTTTCGGGAAAAGCAGTCGAGCAAGCTCGACTCTACGGAGCGCGACGTCGAGCACGCTCGACGCCACGGTTACGCGGCCCTCAGCGCAGCAGCGGCGCGGTATCAACCAGCTGCACGTCGTGCATCTGGTCCAGGTAGGCCTCGTAGTACCACTTGTGTGACGCACCGACGATGGCCAGCATGCGCGTGCCGGGGTACTGGCCCAGTACGTCGCGGATGTTGGCAACCATGCGCAGGTTGCGGGTTTCCCAGTAGCCCAGGTAATTGCGGCCGAAACCCTGCGGCGACGGTTCGACCAGCGTGGCGCCGAAGTCGCTGTCATATACCAGCTTGGCGGTGGCCGGATCATTGTCGTTGCGGTAGATCGCCATCAGCCCGTCAGGCGCTGCGACATCGGCGTACAGGCGGTCGTAGGTCGCCCGCCGTGTTGCCCCGGCGGAGGTGTTCCATGCCGCGCGGATCGCCTTGGCGTAGTCCTTCTGCAGTGCCTGCGGGGTAGGGGCATCGGCGGTATGGTCGTCCACCGACCACAGTCGCTCCAGGCCCAGGCGTGCGGCCAGTTCGGCGGCGACCAGACTGACTTCGTCCTTGCGCGCCGCACGGGTGTCGAGGAATTCGACCAGTTCCGCGCTCAGGCTGTCGCCCGCGCGTCGCTCGGCGGTGGGCAGGCGCAGCCACTGCACGATGGCCGAACCGCGCTCGCCTGCGGCCAGGAACACGGCCGCCAGGTAGCGCCGCTGTGCTGGCGTCGGCGCCTTCGGCCAGGTCGCCAGCAGGCGTTCCATCTCGGCATTGGCGGTGGGCACATCCATGCCGGTGGCGGCTTGCGCCGGGGCCGTGTCAACGCAGTAGCTCTTGACGCTGTCGGCGTAGCGGGTGGGATTGCGGCGCATGAAATCGCACTGCAGGCCGGACACGTTCTCAACCGCGATGGCAGTGGGCTGCCAGGCCTGCAGGCGCCCCAGCAGCGGCTCCAGCTGCGCAGGCTTGAACGCCTCCGGCAGGCCGGACAGATGCGGGCTGCCCAGCACCAGCACTTCGTTTACCCGGCCGGCGGGCGGACCCTTCAATTGATCGGGCTGGAACGAGGGGCGATAGCGCCCGTCGTCGGCAGCGGCCAGGGCACTGGCACCGCACAGTGACAACAGGGCAAGACAACGCAGTGGTCGCAGCATGTAGTTTCCTTGCATGAGGTGGCTTCCGTGGAAGTGCACAGCCTGCCAGTGCATGCCGGCACGCATATCTCCCGAAGGTCATGTAAACCTTCTGGCGCTGGCATGCATCGCAGGTTCAAGCGGTGTGCGCGACACTGCCGTTGTAGAGTCGAGCTTGCTCGACTGCTTTTTCCAGGACAGTCGAGCAAGCTCGACTCTACGAAGCGGGCAGTCGAGCAAGCTCGACTCTACCGGGCAGGTTGTCGGGCACGCTCGACGTGGGTGACGCACGTAAAGGAAGCATCTGAATGGAAGCAGCCATTCCCATCGCAATGGTCGGTGCCCTGCTGGGTACCCTGGTCGGTTTCATCGGCCCGGTTCGCTGGCCCTGGCAGTTGCTGCGGTTGGCGCCGCTGCTGGTGCTGCCGGGCGCGTTGTACATCCTCAAGCACACCAGCTGGATCCTGGGCGGCGGCGGGCCGTGGGTGAACGCTGCCCTGATGGCGCTGGTGGGCGCGGTGGGCTACCTGCCGTCGGTGCTGGCCGTGGCCGTGCTGCGCTGGGCGATCTGGCGCCGGGGCTGAACCGACGCTGCAAAAATAGTCCTCAAGGCCCCGCCATGGCGGCCGATATCCAGACTGCCTCCCTTGCCGGAGGCGCTTGCTGCCGCTCCGCGCCATCGCTCGAGTGACGCCGCCCCCCAGGTGTCTGCAGGTTCCAGGCAATCGATGTTCCCGTGGGCATTCCGCCCATGGGTCGCACCGCTCACGGAAACCAAGGAACAGACCATGCTCATGCCAGGCTTCACCGCGGGCGCGCAGGCGCCGGCTGAAACACCGTCCCGTTGGTCTTTCTGGCGCGCCCTGCAGGGGCGTCTGGCCGGGCAGGGCGGCACCGCCGCGTCCGAGACCGCAGCCGAACGCGAGCGCGCCGAGATGGCCGCGCAGGTGGCGGCGCTGCACCGGGTGCAGGCGGTCATCGAATTCGCGCTGGACGGCACCATCCTGCAGGCCAACGACAACTTCCTGCAGGCGGTGGGTTACACCGAAGATGAGATCCGCGGCAAGCACCATTCCCTGTTCGTAGACCCCGAGCACGCCCGCAGCGCCGAGTACCGGGCGTTCTGGGCACGCCTGGGGCAGGGCGAATTCGACGCGGGCCAGTACCGCCGTTTCGGCAAGGGGGGGCGCGAGATCTGGATCCAGGCCTCGTACAACCCGGTGCTGGACCGCTTCGGGCGACCGGTGAAAGTGGTGAAGTTCGCCACTGACATCACCGCGCAGAAGCAGCAGGCCGCCGAGCTGGCCGGGCAGCTGGCGGCGATCGACAAATCACAGGCCGTGATCGAGTTCAGCATGGACGGGCGGATCCTGACCGCCAACGCGAACTTCCTGGCCGCCACCGGCTACACGCTGGACGAGGTGAAGGGGCAGCACCACTCGCTGTTCGTCGAACCGGAGTACCGCGCCAGCCCGGCCTACAAGCAGTTCTGGGAAAAGCTGGGGCGCGGCGAATACGACGCGGGCCAGTACCGGCGGCTGGGCAAGAACGGCCGCGAGGTCTGGATCCAGGCCAGCTACAACCCGATCCTGGACGTGAACGACCGACCGCTGAAGGTCGTGAAATACGCCACCGACATCACCGCGCAGATGCACGAAAGCCAGGCCATGCAGCAGGCCGTGGCGCAGACCCGGGAAGTGGTGGCGGCGGCCAAGCTGGGCGATCTGACCGGGCGCATTCCGCTGGACGGCAAGCGCGGCCCGGTGGCCGAGCTGTGCGAGGGCGTGAACGCGCTGGTGGAGACCATGGCCGGCATCATTGGCCAGATCAAGTTCGCCGCCGACACCATCGCCGTGGGTGCCAGCGAGATTGCGCTGGGCAACAGCGATCTGTCCCAGCGCACCGAACAGCAGGCCGCATCGCTGGAAGAAACGGCGGTGTCGATGAAGGGGCTGGCCGATACCGTGCAGCGCACCGCCGGCAATGCCCGCCAGGCCAGCACGTTGGCCGGCGGCGCGGCCGAAGTGGCTGCACGCGGTGGCAGCGTGGTGCACGAGGTGGTGTCCACGATGGCCGTCATCAACGCGTCGTCGCGGCGCATCGTCGACATCATCGGGGTGATCGACGGCATTGCCTTCCAGACCAACATCCTGGCGCTGAATGCCGCGGTGGAAGCCGCGCGCGCCGGCGAGCATGGGCGCGGTTTTGCCGTGGTGGCCACCGAAATCCGTGAGCTGTCGCAACGCTCGGCCAGTGCGGCAAAGGAGATCAAGCGGTTGATCGACGAATCGGTGGCCAATGTCGGCGCCGGTACCGCCCAGGTGGAAAGCGCCGGGCGCACCATGGACGAGATCGTGCGCGACGTGCGCCGGGTGAGCGATCTGATGGCCGACATCAGCAGCGCCGCGCAGCAGCAGAGTGACGACATCCAGCAGATGAACCAGGCCGTGGACCTGATCGACCAGGGCACGCAGCAGAATGCTGCGCTGGTGGAAGAGGCATCGGCGGCGGCGCGCAGCATGGAAGAGCAATCCGCGCAGCTGCTGCAGACCGTGGCCGGGTTCCGGGTGGAGGCCGGGGTAGGGCACGGTCCTGCCGGGCATGCGCCGGTGCTGCGGGTGGTGTGAGCGCGCGGCGGGACCAGAAACGCCAAAGGCCAGGTCGATGACCTGGCCTTTGATGCGTTGGTGCCGGTGAAAGGACTCGAACCTTCATGGGGTTACCCCCGGCTGATTTTGAGTCAGCTGCGTATACCATTCCGCCACACCGGCAGCAGCGCGCTAGTGTAACCGAGCCCGACGGCTGTTCATAGAGGGCGCCGGAAACTGAGACGATCCCCCCGTAATTTGTCGGTAACGGCACTGTGATGGCTATACTGCACCGGCTTAACACGTGCCGGAGCAAGAGCCCATGTCAGCGTTGCAGGACCTTCGGGTGCTGGTGGTCGAGAACGACGAAATGAGCGCCTCGCTGCTGCAGATGCAGTTGGAACAGTTTGGCGCCGAAGTGGTCGGTGTGGCCGCCTCTGTGGCCGATGCCCTGCGTCTGCTGACCGCCCAACGCCCGGACGTGGTGCTGCTGGATTACCGCCTGGCCCGCAACGAAACCAGCGAACTGGTGGCGGCGGCCTTGGTCGAGGCGGGCGTACCGTTCGTGCTGGCCACCGGCATGAGTGCGGCGCAGTTGCCGGCCGCGATGGGCGCCGGCGTGCTGCTGGTAAAGCCGTACCTGTCCATCGATCTGTGCACCGCGCTGCAGCGTGCGGTGGGGCGATCCAGTCAGGCGGCCTCTTCGTACACGTAGTGGATGTCCTCGCGGTCGTCCAGGATCGCGTACTGCAGCCCCAGCTGGTCCGGATCAGGATTCAGCCAACCATCCAGATGTTCCGGCCGGATCGGCACCACGCCGCGGTCGTGGCCGGCGGCTGCCACGTCGGTTGGCGGCGCGTCGGTAATGGTGGCAAACGACAGCAGTCGGCCTTCGGGCCCTTCCCATTCGGCCCACAGGCAGGCCAGCAGCAGGTCGCGCGGCGGGTCGGGGCGGAATTCCAGGATCACGTCCTGTTCCTTCTCGTCGCTGCCCAGCTGTCGCCCGGCAATGGCATGGCGCGGCACATGCTCGTAGAACGCGCGCACCATCACCACGCCGTGGCGAAGGCCGAAGGCGCCGCGCCAGTAGCCCTCCAGGCTGTCGCGCCGCGCGTTGTAGGTGCCCGGATAGAGCACGTCGTTGCGCGCCGGTTTGTCCGGAAGGCGGCATTGATAGCGCATCGGCTTGATCACCCGCTGGCCGTTCTCGCTGACCATGACCGGCGCGTAGGTGCCGGGGAAGATGCGGCTGTCGCGCGGCAGCAGCTGCACGCGGTGCAGATCGTCCAGGCGCGCCTGCGCACGCTCGATGCGGTTGCCGGCCACGCGCAGGTCGTTGCGGGCCTTCTGCGTGGGGCGGGTGGCCAGCGTGGCAGCGGCAATGTCGCGGCGCTCGCTCTGTTTCACCAGCTCGGCCTGCAGCGCCTGCTGTTCTTCGGCGTGCCATTGCTGGATCTTCGCCACGATGTCGCGGCCCTGCTCAGTGCGCGCGCCAGCAAAGCCATCGTCCATGGCCTTGGGGGTCTTGGGCCGCTTCTTGCCGGGATCGTGCGCGTACAGTTCGGCAAACTCCTCCAGCGACAGCACGGCGCCGTATTCACGGACAAGCTTGGCGTAGTCGGCGCGGATCAGGGCGGAATAGCACATGCGGGCGTGGCCGGTGGAGGTCGCAGCGGCTGCGACGGGAGTGCGGCAGGATAGCCGGACAATCCGGGAGAACGTGTATGAATGCTGCAAGCAACTGCCAGTTCCGCGACGCGGTGCCCACGGTGGAAGACTACTGCCAACTGCGGGCCTTGGCTGGGCTGAGTGCCAAGACCCATGAGGCCGCCGAGCGTGCGCTGCCCAATACGGTGTTCGGGGTGTGCGCCTACCAGGGCAGTGAACTGGTGGCGATGGGCCGGATCATTGGTGATGGCGGCTGCCATCTGCAGGTGTGCGACATCGCGGTTCTGCCGCGGCTGCAGGGGCAGGGGCTGGGCAAGCAGGTGATGGCGCGGCTGGATGACTGGATGCGGGCCAATCTGCCGCCATCGGCATACGTGAGCCTGCTTGCCGATGGCGAGGCGCACCGCCTGTACGCGCAGTTCGGGTTCGCACCCACCGCGCCGGCATCGATCGGCATGTACCGGCGGTTTTGAGTTCCGTGCGTTGAGGCATTGATCCACGCATGGCGTGGATCTACCGGGATGTGCAGTAGATCCACGCCATGCGTGGATGCACCCGCCAGGATCGCAGACAAAAAAAACCCGGCCGAAGCCGGGTTTTTCAAAGAATTGGCGTCCCCACGGGGATTCGAACCCCGGTCGCCACCGTGAAAGGGTGATGTCCTAGGCCTCTAGACGATGGGGACGCACGAAAACTTCAAGTTGTAGAACTTCGACGGCCTAATGTCGAAGTGGTGGAGCCAAGCGGGATCGAACCGCTGACCTCCTGCATGCCATGCAGGCGCTCTCCCAGCTGAGCTATGGCCCCAATGAAACCGCGGATGATCTGCCGGGAGCAGAGTCCGTTTTGAAACTGGCGTCCCCACGGGGATTCGAACCCCGGTCGCCACCGTGAAAGGGTGATGTCCTAGGCCTCTAGACGATGGGGACGCACGAAAAACTTCAAGTTGTAGAACCTTCGACGGCCTAATGTCGAAAGTGGTGGAGCCAAGCGGGATCGAACCGCTGACCTCCTGCATGCCATGCAGGCGCTCTCCCAGCTGAGCTATGGCCCCGTGTTACCGAGCCGCCTATCTTACCAGCGTATTCACCTTTGTGGAAGCTTTTTTTCGCTTTCTTCGTTGGAGTTCCGCCAGGCCACGAGGGCAGGGGATCCACAACGCCACAACCTGAACGCCGGTGGGCGGTGAACAAAAAAGACCCGGTTATCGGCCGGGTCCTCGTTGTTCATGATGAGTTGGCGTCCCCACGGGGATTCGAACCCCGGTCGCCACCGTGAAAGGGTGATGTCCTAGGCCTCTAGACGATGGGGACGCAGATCTCATCAATGTTCTTTGCGACCTTTCGACGGCCTAATGCCGAAAGTTTGGTGGAGCCAAGCGGGATCGAACCGCTGACCTCCTGCATGCCATGCAGGCGCTCTCCCAGCTGAGCTATGGCCCCACGTCGCTGAGGAGCGAAATAATAGCTGTGCCCCCGGGGGTTGGCAAGCATTTGTTGCACTTTTCTTCACGTCGTTTGCGACGCCCGTGTCAGCCACCCGGCAGACGCTGTGCGCGCAGGCGCAGCGCGTTGCTGATCACCGAAACCGAGCTCAGGCTCATCGCCACCGCAGCCAGCATTGGCGACAGCGAAATGCCCCAGGGCACCAGCACACCGGCGGCCACCGGAATGCCCAGGCCGTTGTAGAGGAAGGCGAAGCCCAGGTTCTGCCGCATGTTGCGCACGGTTGCACGCGACAACTGGCGCGCACGCAGGATGCCGCGCAGATCGCCTTTCACCAGCGTGACCTGTGCACTGGACATGGCCACATCGGTGCCGGTGCCCATGGCAACGCCGACGGCGGCGCTGGCCAGGGCAGGCGCGTCGTTGATGCCATCGCCGGCCATCGCCACCGTGCGGCCCTGCGCCTGCAGCTGCTCCACCAGTGCGGCCTTGTCAGCCGGGCGCGTTTCGCCGTGTACCTCGTCCAGGCCCAGCGTGCTGGCCACGGCCTGTGCGGTCAGCAGGCCATCGCCGGTGGCCATGATGATGCGCAGGCCATCCTGGCGCAGCGCCGCGATCGCTTCGGCCGTGGTGGGCTTGATCGGATCGGCCACCGACAGCAGGCCGGCCAGCTGCCCGTCCGCCGCCAGATACATCACGCTGGCACCGCGCCGGCGCAGGGCGTCGGCGGTGTCCTGCAGCGGCGTCACGTCGATGCCGTGTTCGTCCATCAGGGCGGTGTTGCCCAGCCACAGCTGGCGCCCCTCAATGCGGCCGACCACACCGAGCCCGGTGATCGAATCAAAGTCCTGCACGGGCAGCAGTTCCATCGTGCGCAGGCGTGCTTCGGCCACGATGGCGGCGGCCAGCGGATGTTCGCTGCCCTGCTCCAGGCTGGCGGCCCAGTGCAGCACCTGGTCGGGCGCATGGCCGTCGGTGGCATGCACCGTGTCGAACGCCGGGCGACCTTCGGTAAGCGTGCCGGTCTTGTCCACCACCAGCGTATCGACCTTCACCAGGGCCTCGATGGCCTCGGCGTCGCGGAACAGCACGCCGTGCTGCGCAGCGCGACCGGTGGCCACCATGATCGACATCGGTGTGGCCAGGCCCAGCGCACAGGGGCAGGCAATGATCAGCACCGCTACCGCACTCAGTACGCCATGGGTCCACGACGGTTCCGGTCCGAACAGACCCCAGCCGAACAGCGTCAATACGGCCACCGCCAGCACCGCCAGCACGAACCAATAGGCAACCTTGTCCGCCATGCGCTGCATCGGCGCGCGCGAGCGTTGCGCCTGCGCCACCAACTGCACGATCTGCGCCAGCATGCTGGCATCGCCCACACGCTCGGCCTCGATCACCAGCGCGCCCGAACCGTTCAACGTGGCGCCGATCACACTGTCGCCCGCCTGCTTGCTGACAGGCACCGGTTCGCCGGTCAGCATCGATTCGTCCAGCGTGGAGCGACCTTCCAGCACGCGGCCATCCACCGGCACCTTCTCGCCGGGGCGAACGCGCAGGCGGTCGCCGGCCTTCACGGCACTCAATTCCACGTCGTGTTCGCTGCCGTCGGCGTCGATGCGTCGTGCCGTCTTCGGCGCCAGGCCCAGCAGCGCCTTGATCGCGGCCGAGGTGCGGGCACGGGCACGCAGTTCCATCAACTGGCCCAGCAGGGTGAGCGAAATGATCACCGCCGCGGCTTCGAAGTACACGCCCACGTGCCCATGCTGCTGGAACGAGGGCGGGAACAGGCCCGGGGCCACGGTGGCGACCACGCTGTAGCCGTAAGCGGCGATCACGCCGGTGCCGATCAGGGTCCACATGTTCGGGCTGCGGTTGCGGATCGACTGCGCCCAGCGCTGCAGGAACGGCCAGCCGGCCCACAGCACCACCGGCGTGGCCAGCGCGCCTTCGATCAATACCCGCACGGTGGGCGACAGCGCGTGCAGCAGGGGCGTCATCGCCAGCATCGCCAGCGCCATCGTGGCCATGCTCAGCGGCAGCGACACCCAGAAGCGGCGGCGGAAGTCGGTAAGCTCCGGGTTCTCGCCGTCGTCCAGGCTGGGCATCATCGGTTCCAGCGCCATGCCGCAGATCGGGCAGGTGCCGGGGCCTTCCTGCACGATTTCTGGATCCATCGGGCAGGTGTACAGCGTGCCCGCCGGCACGGGGGGCGCCACATGCGAAGCCGGGTCCAGATAGCGCTGCGGATCGGCCAGGAACTTCTGCCGGCAGCCGCCGCTGCAGAAGTGGTAGGCCGTGCCCTGGTGCTGGGCGTGGTGTGGGGTGGTGGCGGGGTCGACGTCCATGCCGCAGACCAGGTCCTTCACCGTGTTGGCGGTCTTCTTCGAGCCGCCGCAGCAACTGGCCTTGGCCGCGGGCGCGTTGTGGTCGTGCGCGGGGCCGGTATGCGTGCTGTTCATGCGTTGTCCTCGGTCAGCGCGGCCAGGATCGGGCACTGTTCAAGCGCGCCGTGGCCCGGGCAGGCATCCACCAGCTGTGACAGCGCCGCCTGCATGCGTTGCAGTTCGACCATGCGCTGTTCGATATCGGCCAGCCGCGCCCGTGCGGTATCGCGCACGCTGCCCATGTCCTGCGCATGGCGGTCGCTCAGGGCCAGCAGCTCGGCGATTTCTTCCAGGCTGAACCCCAGCGCCTTGGCGCGCCGGATGAAGCGCAGCCGGCGCAGGTCCTGCTGGCCGAAGATGCGATAGCCGCCGGCCGACCGCGCTGCGGTGGGCAGCAGGTGCTGCCGCTCGTAATAGCGGACGGTGTCGATCGGCACGCCTGCTTCGCGTGCCAGCTGCCCGATGTTCATGGCGCACTCCCGTGGAATCTGCGGCCATTGTGAACCCTTGAGTCTGGTCCAGAGTCAAGGGTTGTGAACGGAAGCCGCTCATCAGGGATATTTGCAACTTTCTTCATAGCCCCCGCTCCGGGGCGGTTCCTACCCTTCGTCTGCACCGGCCGCTGGATGGCCTGAACGAACGGAGGAAGGGCTGTGGACGCACTCAATAGCGAAGGATTCGTGGAGGTTGCAGTGGTGGAGTACCCGGGCGGTGACCCCTCGGCGGCGTCGGTCCTTGCCGAGATGGCGCATGTTGCCAATCGCCTGGCCCAGCAGAAGAAGCGCCCCTTCCCGCGGGTGCTGATCACGCGCTGGATCGTTCCGGCCAGCAACAGCGGTGTGCATCGGCTGGCGGGTGCGGACATGCTGGATGCGGCCATTCCTGCGGTCATCGCCTTGCCGACCCTGGTCAGCCCCGGGGCCGCGCTGCGTACCGAAGATGTGCTGCTGGACTGGCTGCGGGCACATTACGACGGTGGCAGCCTGCTGGCGGCCGCCGGCGATGGCGTGGGTGTGCTGGCCCGTGCCGGGCTGCTGGCCGGGCGCACCGTGTCCGGTCCGGACCTGAGCCGCTATCCCGGGCTGCAGGGCCAACCGTCCAGCTGGGCCCCCAGTGAGCGCGCGCTGGTGGACGATGGCGATGTGTTGACGGTGGGCGGCAGCCAGGCCTGGCGTTTCATGGGGCTGCGCCTGCTGTACCGGCTGCATGGGCAGGGCGTGGCCAGCGAGGTGGCCGCACAGCTGGGCATCAGCGTGCCGGTGGCGATCCAGCAGGATCTGGAACGCTTCAGTGCGAACTTCGCCCATGGCGACCGCGATGTGCTGAAGGCGCAACGCTGGCTGCACACCACCGCAGCGCGCGGCGCCACCCTCACCAGCATCTGTGAAATGTCCGGGCTGGAGCCGCGCACCCTGCAGCGGCGCTTCCTGAAGGCCACCGGCCTGCGTCCCATCGAATATTGCCAGCGGCTGCGCATTGCCAAGGCGCAGGCCATGCTGCAACAGGGCGCCAGCATCGATGAGGTCGCCTGGGGCGTGGGCTATGCCGACCAGAGCGCGTTCCGCCGCCTGTTCCTGCGCATCATCGGGATGACACCGGCCAACTATCGGCGCCACGTGAGCTGCAACAAGCAGCGCGAGCGTGCCGCGGTGGCTGCGGCCACGGCCACCGTGCGCGGGCTGCGGCCATCGCCGGAACTGCAGATGCGGCGCGATGCCGCCTGACCCGCAGCCCGGCCGCCCCTTGCCTTTGCAGCGGGCGGCTTTGAACATGCAGTGTGCTGTAACGGATTGAGTGGCGTATGTCGAGTGTAGGGCCGGTGCCGATGCCGGTGATTCTGATCATGCTGGCCTTGTTGGCAGCGATGGGCCTGGCCCGGTTGTGGCCGCGCGCCACGGCCGGCGATGCGGCGCCGGCGCCGGCCAGCGTGGTGCTGGACATGCTGCTGTTGGGCCTGCTCTGCGGGCGCTTGGCGTTCGTCGCGTTGAACTTCGAACTGTATCGGCCGTCACCGTGGTCGGTGCTGCAGATTGCCGATGGCGGCTACTCGGTCCCCGTGGCACTGCTGTCAGGCGCTGGCTGGGGGCTGTGGGCGCTGCGCCGGCATCCGCGCCTGCGCCTGCCGGTGTTCAGCAGTGCGGCCCTGGGTGTGTTGTTGTGGGCGGGCGGCGGCATCGCGGTGTCGCAGTGGCAGGCCGCACACATGCCGCTGCCAGCGGTGCAGACGGTGGATCTGCACGGGCAGCCACAGGCGCTGCAGCAGTTCCAGGGGCGCCCGCTGGTGCTGAACCTGTGGGCGACCTGGTGCGGCCCATGCCGGCGCGAGATGCCGGTCCTGGCCCAGGCGCAGCAGGCGCATCCACAGATCCAGTTCGCCTTCGTCAACCAGGGTGAAACCACCGGGGACGTGCAGGCATTCCTGTCCGCCAATGGTCTGGCGCTGGACAACGTGCTGCTGGATGAAGCGTCCGAGGCGTCCACGGTGCTGGGGGTGAAGGCGTACCCGTCCACGCTGTTCTTCGATGCGCAGGGGCGCCTGCAGGAGCTGCACCTGGGTGAACTGACCGCCGCCGGCCTTGAACACAAACTGCGCCGGCTGCGGTAGCCTGCCCCGGCATTTCATTCCGGAGTTCCCATGCTGTCCATTTCCCCGCGCGTTGCGCACAAGGCCCTGATCCTGCCGGCACTGCTGGCGCTGGCTGCCTGCAGCCAGGCGCAGACCCCGCAGGGCAAGGCGGAAGCCCAGCCGACAGCCGCCGCAGCCAAGGGCGATCGCCCGGCGGTGCTGCAGGGCATCGAGAAGCACGGCTTCCAGGTCGTGGCCGAGTTCGATGCGCCCGGTGGCCTGCGTGGCTTTGCCGGCGTGGTCAATGGCCAGCAGCCGGCGGCCGCTTACGTGACGGCTGATGGCAAGAACGTGCTGGTCGGCAGCCTGTTCGACGCGCAGGGCAACGAAGTGGCCGCCGACAAGGTGGAAAAGCTGGTGGCCGGCCCGATGTCCGAACGCATCTGGAAGGATCTGGAAGGCAGCGCCTGGGTGCGCGATGGCAAGGCCGACGCGCCGCGTGTGGTCTACACCTTCAGTGATGCCAACTGCCCGTACTGCCACAAGTTCTGGGAAGCGGCACGGCCGTGGGTGGATACCGGCAAGGTGCAGCTGCGCCACGTGCTGGTGGGCGTGATCCGTGAGGACAGCCCGGCCAAGGCCGCCGCCATTCTGTCCGCGCGTGACCCCAGCGCCGCACTGCTGCAGAACGAACACCAGTTCGAGCAGGGCGGCATCAAGCCGGTGGCCACGATCAGCCCCGAACTGGCCGGCAAGCTCAATGCCAACCAGGAACTGATGATCAAACTGGGCTTCCAGGGCACGCCGGGCATCCTCTTCCAGGATGCGCAGGGCCAGGTGCAGCGTCGCTCGGGCATGCCGCAGGGTACCGATCTGCAGACGGTGCTGGGCCCGCGCTGACGGCGCCGGGACGTGTGCCGACGCGGTTCGGCACACGTCGGTAGTGCTGTCGCATTCTGCGACACGGCGGCTGTGCGGACGGCGCAGTCGCCTTGCCGGTGTCACCGATGAAGCGTGACCTGGTTCAAGAGTTCTGCCTTGATTGCGATCAAGGCCAAAAGCGACACGCTGGCTACGCTGGTGTGCATGAAACCCCGCACGGCAGCGCATTTCGCACCTCCTGGCACGTGGCTGAATCCGCAGCGCCACGGCGTGCCGTTCACGACACTCTCACTCCGCGCTTGTTACCCAGACCGCTGCGACCGCCACCTCTCCGGCAGCGTGGCCGCAGCGGCGAAGACGTCGACAGCCGCAGGGCAGTGTCATCGTCCTGTTGCCTGCGATGGGCAGGCTGTCAGCGCTCGCCAACGCAGTACCTGCATTTCCAGTAGCGGTGGGGTGTCCACCTGGCTGCGCCCATGCGCACGCCGGCAGCGCCCTGCGATCGTTCGTTTGGGGAGAATGCAATGCGCGTTGCGGTACTGAGTGTGGCGTGTGCGGCGGTGCTGGCAGCAGCACCTGCCCAGGCACAGGAAGGTGCACCCGATGATGCACAGGCGCTGCGGCGCGAAATTGAAGGCATGCGGCAGACGCTGGAGCGCCTGCAGCAGCGTCTGGACCGGCTGGAGCAGCGCGATGGCAGTGCGCCGGTTGCGGCAACGCCGTCGGCACCGTTGCCCAGGCCGGAGCCGGCCACGCCAGCGCTGGCACGCACCGCGGCAGGACTGCACGCCACCCAGGTGCCAGGGGTCGCGCAACCCGTGCTGCCCCAGCGTGATTCGGTATCCGACCCCTCCACCGCGGCTTCGCGCCCGGACAGTGCGGCCGGCCCGACCGATCCTGACCTGAAGGGCTTCTTCGCCATCCCCGGTACCGACACGGTGATCCGCATCGGCGGCTACGCCAAACTGGATGCGATTGCCGATTCGCGGGCAGCCGGCGACGAAGACCAGTTCATTCCCTCGTCGATGCCCGTCGGCGGCAGCCACCGCGATGTGTCCAACTTCAACCTGCATGCCAAGCAGACCCGCTTCAGTTTCGAGGCACGCCGGCCGACCACCCACGGCAACCTGCGCTTCTACCTGGAAAACGACTTCTTCGGCAGCAGCGACGGCTATCAGTTCCGGTTGCGCCATGCCTACGGGCAGTTGGGCAACACCTATGCCGGCTACGGCTATTCCAGCTTCATGGATGCCGACAGCCTGCCCGACACCCTGGACTTCGCCGGCCCGGGTGGCGCGGGCTACCTGCTGGTGGCCGGCATCCACCACAGTTTTGCGCTGGGCAAGGGCACCACGCTGACGCTGGCCGCCGAAGACCCGGATACCGAGCTGGCCGGGGCCAGCGACAGCGTGATTGCTGCCAACCGGCTGCCGGACGTGACCGTGGCCGCGCGCGTGGAGCGCGACTGGGGCCACCTGCAGTTGGGCGCGGTGGCGCGCAGCCTGGCCTACGACGGTGAGGGCGAGCGCGACCGGCGCATGGCCGGTGGTCTGCAGCTGAGTGGTTCGGCGTCGGTGGGCGAGCGTGACCTGCTGCTGTTCGGTGCACTGGGCGGGCGCGGCCTGAGCCGCTACACCGCCGACCTGACCGGTTCCGGCCTGGACGCGGTGGTGGATGCCGACGGGCGCCTGCGCGCGCTGGACGTGCGCGGCGGCTTCGTCGGCTACACCCACTACTGGTCCGAACTGTGGCGTTCGAACCTGATCTACGGACAGCTGACGCTGGAGCGCAACGCGGCGCTGCCGGCCGACGCGTTCCGCGAGAGCCGCTACGGCGTGTTCAACCTGATCTGGAGCCCAGCCCCGTCGTGGACGATGGGCATGGAGCTGCTGTACGGCCGCCTGGAACAACAGAGCGGCGCGCGCGGCGACACGGTCCGGGTGCAGGGCAGCCTGCAATACAACTTCATCAAGTAGACGCCAGCGGCAGTACGCCCGCGTTTTCCGTCCCCATGCCCGGTGCTGCCGGGCCCATGCCAGGTGCAGGAGAGTGTCATGGCAGAAACCAAGAAGATCGGGGTGGTCGGTGCCACCTTCCTCGTGGCCGGCAACATGATGGGTTCAGGGGTGTTCCTGTTGCCATCGAGCCTGGCCAAGATCGGTACCGCCTCGATCTGGGGCTGGTTGATCACCACCGCCGGGGCGCTGCTGCTGGCGTTCGTGTTCGCCAAGCTTGGCAAGCTGGCGCCCAAGGCCGGCGGCCCATATGCCTACGCGCGTGACTGGTTCGGGCCTTACATGGGCTTCCAGACCAACACCATCTACTGGTTCGCCAACTGGATCGGCAACGTGGCCATTCCGATTGCGGCGGTGGGTTACTTCAGCTACTTCTTCCCGATCCTGTCCGAGCCGCTGGTGCGCTGCATCGCCGTGCTGGTACTGGTGTGGGCACTGAGTTTCGCCAACGTGATCGGTCCGGCCTTCGTGACCAAGGTGCAGACGGTCACCACCAGCTTCGCGCTGGTGCCGATCCTGGGCATCGCCATCTTTGGCTGGTTCTTCTTCGATGCGGACATCTTCAAGGGTGCCTACAACGTTTCGGGTGAATCGAACTTCGGCGCCATTTCCAGCGCTGCCGCACTGACCCTGTGGGCGTTCATCGGCGTGGAATCAGCGTCGGTGACCGCCGGCGTGGTGGAGAACCCGGAAAAGAACGTGGCCCGCGCCACCCTGGCCGGCGTGTTCCTGGCGGCGGTGGCCTATATCGCCAGTTCGTCGGTGATCATGGGCATGGTGCCCAATGGCGAACTGCAGACCTCCGATGCGCCGTTCGCGCTGGCCGCCGCCAAGGCGGTGGGCGGCTGGGGCGGTGGCCTGGTCAGCCTGTGCGCCTTCATCGGCGCGGCCGGTTCGCTGGGTGGCTGGATCCTGCTGACCGCGCAGAGCGCCAAGGCGGCGTCCGACGATGGCCTGTTCCCCAGCATCTTCAGCAAGACCAACAAGGACGACGTGCCGGTGAAGGGCGTGCTGATCGTGGCGGTGCTGATGACCCTGGCCGTGCTGGTCACCTCCACCTCGGAAACCGCGTCGGCACAGTTCGATGTGATCACTTCGGCGGCGGTGGTGCTGACCCTGCTGCCGTACATCTATTCCTGCGTGGCCTGCTATTTCGTGGTGGAACGCTCGCACACCATCGTGCACACCGGTGCGTTCTGGGCGCTGACCAGCCTGACGGTGGTGTACTGCCTGTGGGCGATCTACGGCTCGTCGGGAACCATCGTGCAGTACGCCTTCCTGTTCGTGCTGTTCATCACCGTGTTCTATCCCTTCTTCAGCGAGGAGCGCCGCCAGCAGCGGCAGCGCACCCGTGAGGCGGCCGCGTTGTCCGGCGGCGCCCAGCGTTCCTGAGTTCGACAAGGAGAATCAACGTGTACTTCAAGTCCCTGGATTACCCGGTCATCGTCATCGATGGCGATTACGATTCGCCGCGCATCGGCGGCATCCTGATCCGCGCGCTGGTGGAAGAGCTGCGTGGCAACGGCCAGCGCGTGCTGTGCGGCCTGAACCTGGACGATGCGCGCGCCGGCGCCCGCACCTACGTGGCGGCGTCGGCGGTGCTGATCTCGATCGATGGCAGCGAGGAGGGCGAGGGCGAGTTCCAGCGCCTGGCCGCCTTCCTGCGCGAACAGAGCGCGCGCCGGGCCAACCTGCCGGTCTTCCTGTACGGCGAGCGGCGCACCATCGAGAAGGTGCCCAGCAAGCTGCTCAAGTACATCCACGGCTTCATCTTCCTGTTCGAAGACACCAAGAACTTCGTCGCACGGCAGGTGATGCGTGCGGCCGAAGACTACATGCACAACCTGCTGCCGCCGTTCTTCAAGGCGTTGATCCACCACGCGGCCGAATCGAACTATTCCTGGCATACCCCGGGCCATGCCGGTGGCGTGGCGTTCACCAAATCGCCGGTGGGGCGTGCGTTCCACCAGTTCTACGGCGAGAACACCCTGCGCAGCGATCTGTCGATCTCGGTGCCGGAACTGGGTTCGCTGCTGGACCACACCGGCCCGATCAAGGATGCCGAGGACGAGGCCGCGCGCAATTTCGGCGCCGACCACACCTTCTTCGTCACCAACGGCACCTCCACCGCCAACAAGATCGTCTGGCACGGCACGGTGGCGCGCGGTGACGTGGTGTTCGTGGACCGCAACTGCCACAAATCGCTGCTGCATGCGTTGATCATGACCGGCGGCGTTCCGGTGTACTTCACTCCCAGCCGCAACGCGCACGGCATCATCGGGCCGATCAGTCTGGACCAGTTCACCCCCGAGGCGCTGCAGCAGCGCATTGCCGACAACCCGCTGGCCAGCCAGGCCTACCACGCCGGGTCGAAGCCGCGCATCGCGGTGGTCACCAATTCCACCTACGACGGCCTGTGCTACAACGCCGAAAAGATTGCCGAAGAGATCGGCAGCGCGGTGGACTTCCTGCACTTCGATGAAGCCTGGTACGCCTACGCGGCGTTCCATCCGTTCTACGAAAACCACTACGGCATGGCCAAAGGCAAGCCGCGTGAGCAGGACGCGATCATCTTCACCACCCATTCCACCCACAAGCTGCTGGCCGCGTTCTCGCAGGCGTCGATGATCCACGTGCGCAACTCGGCCAGCCGCGACCTGGATGCCGAGCGCTTCAACGAATCGTTCATGATGCATACCTCCACCAGCCCGCATTACGGGGTGATCGCAGCCTGCGACGTGGCCTCGAAGATGATGGAGGGCGAGGCCGGGCGTTCGCTGGTGCAGGAAATGCACGATGAAGCGATTGCCTTCCGCCGCGCCATGCTGCATGTGCGCGACGACCTGGGCCGTGACGACTGGTGGTTCAGCGTGTGGCAGCCCACGAAGGTGGAGCGCAGCCTGGACAAGGGCGATACGCCGGCACCGCTGGTGGCCAAGCGTGAGGAATGGTACCTGCAGCCCGATGCGCACTGGCACGGCTTCGATGGGCTGGTGGACGACTATGTGCTGATCGACCCGATCAAGGTGACCCTGCTGACCCCGGGCCTGTCGATGGACGGCAGCATGGGCAAGCTGGGCATTCCGGCGGCGGTGCTGAGCAAGTTCCTGTGGGGCCGCGGCATCACCGTGGAAAAGACCAACCTGTACTCGGTGCTGTTCCTGTTCTCGATGGGCATCACCAAGGGCAAGTGGAGCACCCTGGTGACCGAGCTGATGGCGTTCAAGGAGCTGTACGATCGCAACGCGCCGCTGAACCAGGCACTGCCGACGCTGGCCGCCGATTATCCGGTGGCCTATGCCGGCTGGGGCCTGCGTGACCTGTGTGAGGCGCTGCATGCCTTCAACCAGGAATTCGCCGTGGCCAAGGTGATGCGCGAGATGTACGTGGACCTGCCGACCCCGGTGATGACCCCGGCCGATGCCTACAACCATCTGGTGAAGGGCGAGATCGAGCGGGTGGACATCGAACAGCTCAGCGGCCGCATTGCCGCCACCATGCTGGTGCCGTACCCGCCGGGTATTCCCACCATCATGCCGGGCGAACGCTTCGGCGCCAGCGACGAGCCGATCATCCAGTCACTGCGCATTGCCCGCGAACAGAACGCGCGCTTCCCCGGTTTCGAATCGGATGTGCACGGGCTGATCATCGAGCACGACGAAGAAGGCACCACCTACCGGGTGGAGGTGCTGAAGGCCTGACCGTGACGGTCGGACCTTTGGCGCTGCATGGATACCGCCCGCGAACAACGCATCCTGATGCTGTCGATCGGGATGACCGTGGCGGTCAGTGCGGCCGGCTTCCTGGGCGGCCTGCTGGTGGGATCGCAGGCCATCCTGTTCGACGGCATCTACAGCCTGGTGGACGTGGCCCTGACCCTGGTGTCGCTGTCGGTGCTGCGGCTGGTGGCGCGGGAGCAGAGCCCGCGCTTCCAGTACGGCTATTGGCATCTGGAACCGATGGTGGAAGCACTGGGCGGGGTGATCCTGTCGCTGGCCTGCGTCTACGCGCTGGCCAACGCGGTGATCGGGCTGACCACCGGCGGCCACGTGGTGAAGTTCGGGCCGGCGCTGTGGTGGGCCGGACTGATCAGTGCAACCAACCTTGGCATGGCCGCGTTCGTGGCAGGGCAGGCACGGCGCCTGCACTCGCCCTTGCTGTGGCTGGACGTGCGTGCCTGGCTGCTGGGCGGGCTGATGGCATTGGCGGTGGTGCTGGCCTTCCTGCTGGCGCTGGCCCTGCAGGACGGGCCGTGGCAGTACTGGGTACCGTACCTGGATTCGATCGTGCTGATGCTGATCAGCCTGGCCGTGCTGCCGGTGCCCACGCGCGCTGCATTCAAGGCGCTGCGCGAGGTACTGCAGGTCGCGCCCGATGACCTGGACCAGCGCGTGCAGCAGGTGATGCAGGCGTTCGTGCGCGAGCGGGGCTATGCCGGCTTCACCAGCCACGTGGCGAAGATGGGGCGCATGCGCTTCATCGAGATCCACGTGCTGACCGACCCGGCCACGCCGCTGGGCACGGTGGGCGAGGTGGATGCCATGCGCGATGAGATTGCCGTGCGCCTGGATGCACGCGGCGGCATGTTCTGGTTGACGATCGATTTCACCGCCGACCCGGCCTGGACCTGAGCGGCGGCGCGGCGCGCTTCAGCGCAGGTAGTACTCCACCGGCACCACGCGTTCCTGCGGCGCTGGCAGGTCGTCGGGAATGCGCGGCAGCGGCTGCGCGCGGCGGAAGGTCTGCAGGGCGGCCTGGTCGAGCATGGGCTCGCCACTGCTGCGTTCCAGCAGCAGAGTGCGCAGGCGGCCGCTGCGGTCGATGCTGGCGCGCACCCACGCCGTACCCTGCTGGCGGCGCGCGCGGGCGGCACTGGGGAAATAGCGGTGGCGTTCCAGACGCGCCATCAAGCGTGCTTCCCAGGTATCGCTGTGGGTGCCGGCCAACTGCGGTGCCGGTGCGGCGTCGGGGGTGGGCGGTGCTGCACTGATCGACGCCGGTGCCGGGGGCGCGTCGTGGGCCGGCAGGACCAGGGCCGGTAGGGGCTGTGCCTGTGCATCGGGGGTACGACCGTCAGCGGCGGCCAGGGTGCCTTCCTTCGCGCGGCTGGGCGGGGGCGGCGACAGGGGGCGTGGCTGCGCTGGACGCGGCTGCTGGGCCTGGCTGGGACGCTTGGCCTTCAGCTCTTCCAGCGGCTGTGGCGGCGCGGTGGGGGGCAACATGCGCAGACTGATGCGCACCTCTTCGACCGGCGGCGTGGGCCGGGGTGTGGACGTCGTCCAGTGCAGCAGCCCCAGCACCGGCAGCAGATGCAGGCTGGCGGTGATCGCCACCGCCATCCAGTGCGTGCGGCGCTCGCGTGCGCCGCGCCGCGCCGGGCGGGCAGGCGTCAACGGCAATGGCATTGGACGGAGCGCTTGGACGGGCACGGACGGCTGCGGAGAGCGGGACAGGAACGGCCCGCGGCGGCAAGGGCAGCGCGCGCACCTTACCGCAAAAGAGAATCGTTTGCATTAATGCCGGGCCGTCAGGGCCCGCTTCACGGCGCGGCGTTGACTCCGGGGCGCACGTAGTAGGTCTGCCCACTGTCGTCCAGGAACAGCAGTTCCGGTTTGCCCTGCCACGAGGTGAGCATGGCGCCGGTATTGTTCTGGTGGCGGACCATCAGGGTGGCGCCGCGATCGGGATTGGCGACCACCTTGAACACTTCGGTGGTGCCGCTGGCATCGTCAAGGGTGAGCAGGGCTTCGCCGCCACGGTCGCTGGTGCCATAGCCGCCGCGTTCGGAACCGTCCGGGCCGAGCAGGATCACACCGGACAGTGCCGCGGCACGCGGGCCCTGGCTGCGCCCTTTGCTGGTCGGATCGGGTACCGGCGCACCGACGATGACGCGGGCCTGGCCCTTGGCATCGTGGACGACCAGGCCGCGTGCATGGATCACGCGTTCGGGCGACTGGCTGTGGTGCAGATTCCAGGCCGTCCAGCCGGACACCAGCAGGGCGAGGGTGGACACCCCCAGGGTAGTAAGCAGCAACGCACGGGCCATCGTGTAGTCCTTCCTTGGATGTGGCGACGATAGCGGATGCAAAAGCGGATGGGTAGGGCCGACACATCAATGACCCATCAATGGAAATCGCGGCTGTGGCTGCGCAGGCCCTGCAATAGATCGTCCAGCCCCAGCATGCGCTGCACGATGACATGCTGCACGCCGTCCACGCGTTCCAGCCGGCCGTCGATCTGCATCAACTGGGTATCGACCAGGATGCGGTGCTGGCGGTCGGCCACGTGCCGCCAGACCACGGCGTTGACCATGCCGGTTTCATCTTCAAGGGTCAGGAAGGTGACCCCGCTGGCGGTCTGCGGCCGCTGCCGCATGCGCACCAGCCCGGCAATGCGCACGCGGCGGCCATGCCCGTGGGCAGCCAGCTGCGCGGCACCCAGGCAGCCGCGGCTGCGCAGCTGTGCGCGCAGGAACGACAGCGGGTGGCGGCCCAGCGTGGTGCCGGTGCTGCGGTAATCGGCCTGCATGTCGTCCCAGGCGCTGGGCAGCGGCAGCGGCACGCGTGCTTCGCCGGTGGCGCGGGCCGGGTCGAACAGCGGCAGGCGGTTTTCCACGCCGGAAACATCCCAGCGTGCACGGTGGCGATGGCCACTGAGGCCGCGCAGGGCGCCGGCATCGGCCAGCAGGCCCTGCTGGCGGCGATCCAGTGCGACGCGCTGGCACAGATCGCCCACATCGTCGAACGGGCGCCGTGCGCGCTCGCGCAGCAGGGCCTGCACTGCCTGTTCGCTGCAGCCATCGACCAGGCGCAGGCCCAGGCGGATGGCGGCCGCGCCCTTGCTGAAATCGAGGGTGCAGTCCCAATGGCTGTGGCGTACATCCACCGGCAGCACGGCAATGCCATGGCGGCGCGCATCCTGCAGCAACTGGTCGGGGCTGTAGAAGCCCAGCGGCTGGCTGTTGATCAGGCTGGCGGTGAACGCGGCCGGGTGGTGGCACTTCAGCCAGCAGCTGACATAGGTGAGCAGGGCGAAACTGGCGGCATGGCTTTCCGGAAAACCGTAATTGCCGAAGCCCTTGATCTGCTCGAACAGGTGTTCGCCGTACTCGCGGCTGAAGCCGTTGCGCAGCATGCCGGCCAGCAGTTTTTCCCGATGCGGTTCCAGCCCGCCGCGGCGCTTCCAGGCGGCCATCGAACGGCGCAGGGCGTCGGCCTCGCCCGGGGTGTAGCCGGCCGCTTCCACGGCCAGCTGCATCACCTGTTCCTGGAACAGGGGAACGCCCAGGGTGCGCGCGAACACGCGTTCCAGCTGCGGTGGGTAGAGCGGGTTGGCCGGGTCGTTCAAGGCATCGGGGCCCTGTTCGCGCAGGATCCGGCGGCGTTCCAGATAGGGGTGCACCATGTCGCCCTGGATCGGCCCGGGGCGCACGATGGCCACTTCGATCACCAGGTCGTAGAAGGTGCGCGGCTGCATGCGCGGCAGCATGGCCATCTGCGCGCGCGATTCGATCTGGAACACGCCGATGGTATCGGCGGCGCAGATCATGTCGTAGGTCGCGCTGTCCTTGGCGGGCACCGCATCCATGCGGCCGCTGTGCAGCCCGTGCTGCTGCAGCAGGGCCAGGCATTTGCGGATGGCGGTGAGCATGCCCAGCGCCAGGCAGTCGACCTTCATCAGACCGGTGGCGTCCAGATCGTCCTTGTCCCACTGGATGACGGTGCGGTCGGCCATGGCCGCGTTTTCCACCGGCACCAGGGTGGACAGTGGATGTTCGGAAATCACGAAACCGCCCGGGTGCTGCGACAGGTGGCGTGGGAAATCGATCAGCTCGGCGGTGAGTGACAGCAGCCGCCGCATCAGCGCTGTGTCCGGGTCGAAGCCGCGCTCGCGCAGGGTGTCCGGCAGCGGTATGTGCCCTCCCCAGTGGTCCATGGCGGCGCCCAGCTCGTTCACCTGGTCCATCGGCAGGCCGAGTGCGCGGGCTACATCGCGGATGGCGCTGCGGCCCCGGTAGCTGATCGCCACGGCGGTCAACGCGGCGCGTTCGCGGCCATAGCGCTTGAACACGTACTGCAGCACTTCCTCGCGGCGCTCGTGCTCGAAATCGATGTCGATGTCCGGCGGTTCGTCGCGTTCTTCGGAAATGAAGCGCTCGAACAGCAGGTTGCTGCGCGCCGGGTCGATTTCGGTGACGCCCAGCACGAAGCACACCGCCGAATTGGCCGCCGAACCGCGGCCCTGGCACAGGATCTGCTGGCTGCGGGCGAAGCGCACGATGTCCTGCACGGTGAGGAAGTACGAGGCGTAGTTCTTCTTGGCGATCAGCTCCAGTTCGTGTTCGATCTGCTGGCGCTGGGCCGGCTGGATGCCGTCCTTCCAGCGCTCGGGAATGCCTTGTTCCACCAACGCGCGCAGCCAGCTGTCCGGGGTGTGGCCTGCCGGCACCAGTTCGCGCGGGTAGGTGTATTTCAGCTGGTCCAGGCTGAAGTGGCAGCGCGCGGCGATCTGCAGGGTTTCGGCCAGCAGTTGCGGCGGGTACAGCTGGGCCAGCGACGTGCGCGGGCGCAGGTGGCGTTCGCCATTGGGAAACAGGCGCCAGCCGGCTTCGGCCACGCTGCAGCGGTGGCGGATGGCGGTAAGGGTGTCCTGCAGGGCGCGGCGACGGCGCACGTGCATATGCACATCGCCGCTGGCCACCAGCGGCAGTGCATGGCGTTCACCGAAGGCCTGCAGCTGCTGCAGGCGGCGCGCGTCGTCGTGTTCGTGGTGCAGTTCCACCGCCAGCCACAGGCGGTCGCCGAAGCCGGTGCGCAGCCCCTGCAGGTGGCTGGCATCGGGCTGCCGATCCAGCCACAGGCACAGCAGGCCGTCGGGCAGGCCCTGCAGATCGTCGGCCAGGCAACGGTACTCCCCCTTGCCGGCGCGCCGGCGGCAGGTGGTGATCAGCTGGCACAGCCCGGCATAGGCATCCTGGTCGGTACACAGCAGGGCGATCTTCGGCCCGTCTTCGATCTGCAGTTCGGCGCCGACGATCAGCGCCACGCCATGCGTCCTGGCCGCCTGCCAGGCGCGGACGATGCCGGCCAGCGAACATTCGTCGGTGATCGCCAGGGCGCGGTAGCCCTGGCTGGCGGCGCGCGCGAACAGTTCGTCGGCGGTGGAGGCGCCGCGCTGGAAACTGAAGGCCGACAGGCAATGCAGTTCGGCATAGGCGGGCAGTTCTGCGTGCATGCCGGTTCAGCCGAACCAGCCGTGCAGCATCCACGGCGCATGCGGGTCGTTGCGCGGGCGGAACGCCCAGCCGCGTTGCCCGTGCGCGGTTTCCACCACGTAGTAGTCGCGCCGCGCATCGGCCTGGTCCCACCAGCCCGATTCGATCCGCTCCGGGCCAGCAACGATACGCAGGCGCGGGTCGCGCAGCGGCTGTGGTGCCTCCAGCAGCCAACCGGGGCGCAGCGGCCAGTGCGCGGGGGGCTTGGCTGGCGGCTGGGTGCCGCTGGCACGCTCGGGGCGATGGTCGGCCTGCACCGCCAGCGGTTGCACGGCATCATCGCCCAGCCGCGCGCGCAGGCGTTCGCGCAGCTGGTTCCAGGGCATGGCCTGGGCCGGGCGGGTGTCGAACAGATCGCGCGCCACCGGCACGAACGGCGGCAGTTGTTCGGCCTGCAGGCGCAGTGCGCGGCTGCCGGCGGGCAGGGCGAAGGCTTCCATGCGGTTGCGGGCGATTTCGAACAGCAGCGCGGCATCGCGTTCGGGTGCCAGCAGGCCGATGGTCAGCACGCTGGCCGGCAGCAGGTCGTGTTCGAAGTGCAGGTCGAAGCGCTGCACGCCGCCATCGCGCGAGCAGAGGAAGGCGCCCAGGTCCAGCAGCAGGCGCCGCAGCGGGAACAGCAGGGCCTGGCTGGATTCGATTTCGTATTCGAATTCGATGCGGGCATCGAAACGGTCCGGGGGCTGGTAGTAGCGCAGTGGCGTGTTGTCCAGGCCGCGCACGGCATCGAGCTGCTGCAGCACCTGCGGGGCGAAGCGGCGGGCCAGGCTGTCGCGCGGCAGGTCGAACACCGCGCCCAGCGTACGCAGGCCGGAACGACCGAGCACGGTGACCGCATCGGCGGGCAGGCCGCTACGTGCCAGCGGCAGCGGCGCCAGCGCGGCCGCCAACTGCGTGGCATCGATGCCCAGGCCGTCGTGCACGTTGGCCAGCACGCGCGCGGCATGCGGGTTGGGCGCGGCCACCAGGCGGTGGCGGAAACCGAGTTCATGCAGGCCGTGGCGCAGGCGCTGTTCAATCTGTGGCCAATCGCCGAACAGGGCGCGGCTGGCGTGGATTTCCAGCACCAGCGCATGCGGGAAATCGAGGCTGACCTGCGAACTGTAGGCGTACAGCCAACTGGCCAGCAGTTGCCGGGTCTGCTGTTCGGCGGCGGGGTCGTAGTCGTGCAGTTGCATGTCCTGCACCAGCACCTGCGCGGCCGACAGCAGCATGCCTGGGCGCAGGCCGGCGGCCCGCGCGGCCGGGCTGACTGCGCGCAGCACCCGGCGCTGGGCCGGGCCCTGCAGCAGCACCAGCGGCCGCTGCGGGTCCGGCTGCTGGCGCAGTACGCTGTCCAGCGCCAGTTGCGGCAACAACAGGCAGGCCCAATGCATGGCGCGGCCTCAGTGGGCGATGGCCAGCGGCAGCGGCTGCGCAGGCGGCAGCCCGCCGCGGCACTTCAGCACGCGCACCTGGCCGGGGTCGAGCTGCAGGCGCAGGCTGGCCGGCGACGGATTGCGTGCGGCGCGCGCTTCGCGGAACACGAAGCCCAGGCACTGGCCACTGTCGGCGGCCACCTGCAGCCGGCGCAGGGAACGATCATCGGCCTGCTGCGGCCAGCACAGCACCGCCGCACAGGCGGCCGAGCGCAGGCACTGTTCGGCCGCCCACAGCGCCTGCTTCGGCGCGGCGTGGATGATCTGCAGCTGGGCCAGGTCCAGCCCGGCCGCGGCCCAGGCCGGGGCATGCGGCCGATGCGGCGGGGCGACCAGCACGATCGGCCGATCGCGCTGGCTCAGCTTGGCCAGCGCCGGCCAGACCAGGGCCAGTTCGCCCACGCCGGGGCAGGCCAGCAGCACTTCGCACAGCCCGCTGGCGGGCCAGCCGCCGCCGGGCAGGCGGGCGTCCAGGGCCGGGTGCCCGCTGGCCAGATGGTCGCTGGCCGGGCCATGGCGGGCCGGGCCGCGCCACAGTTGGCGGCCATCCAGCAAGCGGTCCAGGGCGACGACGGCACCCATCAGCCGGTCCTCCAGGGGAGGCGCCGGGCAGGCAGGAAGCGGCGGCATTGGACGGAAGCGGCAGGCATGGAACGAGTATCGACAGGCCGGTATCAGGGGCTGAGACCGGACATGCTACTCGCCTTGTGAGTAGAATTACTAATGAAATCGAGGGGTGGGTTTCAGGTTGCTGAAGGGGCAGGGAGTGCCGACCAAGGTCGGCACCTACCGGTATGGGACGCCATGCGTGGATGGGAGAACGGTGCCGACCAAGGTCGGCACCCACCCGGCATGGCCCGGCGTTACCCGGCGCGTTACCGGCGTACCGGCAGGGCTACCGGGCGCAGTGGGGCGGCGTCGCCGCCGCGGATCTTCAGCGGGCCGCCGATGAAGGCGAACTCGTAGACCTGGTCACGGGCCAGTTCGTCCAGCGCCACCAGTTCGATGATCGGTGCGCCCTGCTGGGCCAGCAGGTAGGTGTGCAGCGGCACATAATCATCGGACACCTCCGAGGGGAAGGTCTCGAAGCTGAGGTTGTCGGCGCCGACGATCATCGCGCCACTGTCTTCCACCAGGAAACGGGCCGCGTCCAGGCCCATGCCCGGCGGGTTGACCATGTAGGCGCGGGGCTGTTCGAACAGGCGCATGCGACCGGTGCGGATCAGCACCACGTCGCCCTGCTGCAGGGTGACGTGCTGGCGTGCCAGCGCATCCTTCAGGTCCTGGCGGGTAACGCGGTAGCTGTCCGGCAGCATGTCCACGCCCTTGGCGCCGGCCACGTCGATCAGCACGCCACGGGCGATCAGCGGCGGGAATTTCTCGATGCCGGTGACCTTCCAGCCACGGTCACCAAGGTGCTCATCGGCCTCGAAGCCATTCCAGATCTTTCCGTGGATGCCGAAGTGGTTCAGCGCATCGATATGGGTGCCGGTGTGGCTGTACATCGAAAACGCGGTGCCGGTGTAGCTGCGGGTGAGGTTCATGGCCTGGCCCACACCCATCGGGTCGTCCACCACGGTGCCGCGCGGGGTATGGGTCATCCAGAACTGGTAGTGCGGGTCGCCGGCGTCCTGCCAGCTGGGCATGCCCACGTAGTATTCGGTGGCCAGGTCGTAGGCCTTGCCGCCGCTGACCCGCGACAGGATGGCGGCACGCGAGGCATCGGTGATCAGGTTGAGGCGACCGATCTCGTCCTTCGGTCCCCAGGGGCTGGTGCCGACCTGCTGACCGGACGGAACGCGTTCGTGTGCGGGCGCGGCAGTGGATGCAGCAGTGCTGGCCAGCAGCAGGGCCAGTGCGCTGGCCAGGGTACGTGGGGTCATGGGGTTTCTCCTTGCAGGGTGGGGAAGGGCGCGGCGGTGGCCACGACCAGGGGCGCCAGGGCTTGGCGCAGCTGTGGCAGCGGCAGGGTCTGCAGGCGCAGGCCGTGCCCGCCGATGACGGTGGGAATGGAACGGATGCCGAGGGCGGCGGCTTCGGCGCGGTCGGCCTGTACGCGCTGGCGCACGGCGTCGCTGCGCATGTGGCCAGCGAAGACGCCGCGCCGGTGGCCCAGCGATTCGGCGATGTCCAGCAGGACGTCGGCATTACCGATGTTGCGGTGCTGGTGCAGGTGCGCCCACTGCACCGCATCGAACATCGCGCCATGGGCATCGTTGCCGCCGAGCACGCCGGCCGCCTGGCAGGCCAGTGCGCCCAGCCAGCCGGAGGGATATTCGAACGTCTGCGCGCGCATGCCGTCGATGTCGATGCGCGCGGTGTCTTCATGCGCCGCGCAGTCGACCCAGTGGCGCAGGATCGTGTCCTTGGCGCGCGGCATGGAACCGAAGACGTCGATCATCCGGGCGCGCGAGTCCTGCAGCACGAAGCTGCGGTGGCGCACCTGGATGCCCAGTTCGGCCGAAACCTGCTGCAGGCGCGGGGCCAGCACGAAGCACCAGCCGCAGACCACATCGTGGAAGAAGTCGACCACCGGCGTGGCGGTGGTGGGGGAGGGAGCGGAAGACATCTGCCTGCCATCGGTGAGAAGGGAGGCGGCAGCGTAGGCAGCGCAGCGTGGCCGAAACAGCGGGTTTCGGGCAGCTCAGTTTTCGCTGGCGGTTACGAATCCAGTCCCGCGCAGCCGGGCAGTTCGGCGTGCAGGAAATCGATGAAGGCCCGCACCTTGGGCTGCAGGTGGCGGGCGGTGGGGTAGACCGCATGGACAAAGCGCGGGGGATAGCGGTGGTCGGCCAGCACCTGCTGCAGGTCGCCGCATGCCAGCGCAGGCGCGGCCAGGAACGAGGGCAGCGCGCCGATGCCCAGGCCCGCCAGCAGCAGGTCGCGCAGCAGCAGGCTGTTGTTGGCGGTCACCCGTGCCGGCAGGGTGATCGTGACCTGGCCATCGGGGCCCAGCAGCGGCCAGCTGCCCGGTGAATCGGACAGGCTGTAGGCCAGCACGCTATGCGCATGCAGATCCTGCACGGTGTGCGGCGCGGGGTGCTGCTGCAGGTAGGACGGTGCCGCGCACAACACCTGCTGCAGCGAGGCCAGCCGCCGCGCCACCAGGCGTGAATCGTCCAGCTCGGCGCGCAGCCGCAGCGACACATCGAAGCCTTCGCCCACCGCATCGAGCAGGCGGTCTTCCATCACCAGGTCCAGCGACAGCTGTGGATGCTGCTGCAGGAAGCGCGGCAGCAGCGGCGACAGCGTGCTCAGCGCGAACGACTGCGGTGCGTTCACCCGCAGGCGCCCGGCAACCTCGCCACGCTGCTCGGCGATGCCGCGTTCCAGCGCGTCCAGTTCGTCCAGCAGGCGGCAGCACTCGCGGTAATAGGCGTGGCCGGTTTCGGTCAGGCTCATGCGCCGCGTGGTCCGCTGCAGCAGCACCACGCCCAGGTGCGCTTCCAGCGTGCGCAGCTGTTTGCTCAAGCCGGCCGCTGACAGCCCCAGGTCTTCGGCCGCGCGGGCCAGGCCGCCGCGTTCGACGATGCGACGGAAGGTGCGCATCAGGTTGAAGGAATCCATGCCAGCCCCGGCGCGAAGAGGGCGCCATTGTAGATCCACGCCATGCGTGGATGGATTTCCATTGGAATTGAATCCATGGAGATCCGACCCCTGTGCCGACCAACGGTCGACACCCACCACCATCAGCAGCAGGTTCCATCAGCAGCAGGTTCCATCAGCAGCAGGTTCCAACAGCAGCAGGTTCCAACAGCAGCAGGTTCCAACAGCTCGCAGGAAACCGTCGAAGGCGGGGTGGGTCCAGTGGCAGGGGCGTGAGCCGCATGGATGCGGCGACCGAGCTTACATGGACGTACTTGCAGCGTCCCCTGCCACCGGACCCACACCGCCATCCCACGGAATGCGGGCTTTTGACGTCGACGTTGACGTTTCCTCTGCGGGTGCCGGGCGCCGCCCGGCCGCCCGTCAGCGCCCGTGTGGGTCCGGCCGGTGGTGCACGTACTCGACCACGGTGCCATCGGGGTGCACCGCGTTGAACGCCGCGCCGGTGGGTACCACCTGCAGCGGGAAGATGATCTGCGCGCCGGCTGCGACCAATCTGTCGTGATAGGGCCGCACGTCATCGACCAGCAGGGTGCCGGTGGTGGAGGTGAACGGCGCCAGTGCGGTGTCATTGCCTTCGATCAGCAGGAAGGCACCGACCATGGCCAGGCGCAGGCCGGCATCGGGGAAGGGGAAGCCCGCGTCGGCCACCACGCCCTGCAGTTGTTCGTAGAAGGCCACCCGTGCTTCCAGCTCCCCGGGGGCGACGAACACGCGGATCAGCACGCGTGGGCTGCGCTGGCTGGAGGTATCACAGCGGTCGCGCCAGAGATGGTCGAAGTCGCGGTGCAGGGTCATGGGCAGCGCTCGGGGCCGGGAATTCCATTATCGGCAGCACCACACGCTGCACTGATGACCAGCGGTGATGGTCTGATAACCAGCTTGCGCGCGGGCGCCTGTGACTTAGGTCCTGTTGACAGCGATCAACGCCCTCGCACAATCTTCACATGATGGGTCGCCGTGTGCGGCCCGGGCAGGCAGGTTGTCACGCCGGGAGGAGGGTCCCGCGCGCAGACCGGCCCGTCCTTTGGCCTGCAGGTGTTGCCTGGCAACGCTTGCGCGGCATGACGCTGCACCCTTCGGCGGCACTTTCCCTGGACCGATTGCCTTGGCAACGGAATTACGCCTGCCGATGAAAACGTTTACAAAGCCGCTTGCCCTGTCCCTCGCCCTGTCTGCCGCATTGGCCGCCCCGGCCTGGGCCGACCCGGCCGCCTTCACCGTGCTGACCTTGGACCAGGCGCCTGCGCCGGACGCGATGCCGGCCCTGGCGGCGCAGCTGAAGACCCTGCAGGTGGACGCGGTGAGCGTGCGCCAGGTGCAGCGCGGTGTCGGCCAGGTCGATCCGTTGCAGCTGCTGGCCGATGGCCTGGGCTACGACTACCGCTTCATTGCCGCCGGCCAGGATGATGGCCAGACCCAGCGCGGCCAGGCCGTGCTGACCCGCTTGCCGATTGCCACGGAAAGCGGCCCGGACCAGCCGGGCCTGAACTACCTGCGCCTGGATGACGGCCGCCACACCGTGGCCGTCTACACCGACGCCGGTGCCGGTGCCGCGCAGTTGCCGGCGCTGGTGTCGCGTTCGCGGTTGGGCGCACCGGCGGTGCTGCTGGGCGCGGTGGCCAGTGAATCGGCCAAGGCAGCGGGTTTCGATCCCTCGCGCGTGGCCCTGGAAGCCGATGCCAGCTATTTCAGCGATGGCTTCCAGGCGGCCAGCAGCGCACCGTTCAAGATCGATGGCAATGGCCTGCAGGCAACCCTGCTGACCCTGGCCTACGCGGCCGACAAGGGCGGTGAGCGCCCGTGGATGGATGCCAGCCTGAACGCCGATGCGCGCGCTGCGTTGCTGCTGAAGGCGATGACCGAGGACGAGAAGTTCCAGATGCTGCACAGCTACTTCGGGCTGGGCAAGGATGGCGGTCCGCTGCCGGAAGGCGCTGTGGGTTCGGCCGGTTTCGTGCCGGCGGTGCCGCGCCTGGGCATTCCGGCGCAGCAGTCGGCCGATGCCGGCGTGGGCGTGACCAATCCGGGTGGCATCCGTCCGGGTGATTTCGCCACGGCCATGCCCTCGGGCCCGTCCACCGCCTCCAGCTGGAACCGCGAAGTCGCCTTCGCCGGTGGCGCAACCATGGGCCGTGAAGCCTGGCAGCAGCGCTTCAACATCCTGCTTTCGGGCAGCGTGAACCTGCAGCGTGACCCGCGCAACGGCCGCAATTTCGAATACGCCGGTGAAGATCCGCTGCTGGCCGGTTCGATGGTGGGCGCGCTGATCCAGGGCGTGCAGAGCCAGCACGTGATTTCGTCGATGAAGCACTTCGCGCTGAACGACATGGAAACCCGCCGCAACTTCCACGACGTGCGCATCGGCGAACAGGCCATGCACGAATCGGACCTGCTGGCCTTCGAGATCGCGCTGGAAGCCGGCCGCCCGGGCGTGGCGATGTGCTCGTACAACAAGATCAACGGCACCTACGGCTGCGAGAACGGCTACCTGATGAACCAGGTGCTGAAGCAGGAGTGGAAGTTCCCCGGTTTCGTGATGTCCGACTGGGGCGGCGTGCACAGCGGTTCGAAGGCGGCGCTGGCCGGCCTGGACCAGCAGTCGGCCGGTGAAGTGTTCGACGCGGCGGTGTTCTTCGACGAGCCGCTGCGCTTGGCCGTGCACGGCGGCGTGGTGCCGCAGGCGCGCCTGAATGACATGGTGGCGCGCATCCTGCGCACGATGTTCCTGCACGGCAACTTCGACAACCCGCCGCAGCACCAGAAGATCGATGCCGAAGCCGGTTTTGCCGTGGCCCAGCGCACGGTGGAAGAAGGCAGTGTGCTGCTGCGCAACGAGGGCAACCTGCTGCCGCTGGCCGACAGCGTGAAGCGCATCGTGATCATTGGCGGCCATGCCGACAAGGGTGTGATCGGTGGCGGTGGTTCGTCGATGGTGGGCGTGACCGCCAAGGGCACCAATGCGGTGCCGGGCGTGCTGCCCACCACCTGGCCGGGCCCGGTGATGTTCCACCCGTCCTCGCCGCTGGAATCGCTGCGTGCAGCGCGTCCGGATGCGACCATCGAATATGTGGACGGCAGCAACGCTGCTGCGGCGGCCAAGGCTGCCGCGCAGGCGGACGTGGCCATCGTGTTCGCCACCCAGTGGGCGGCCGAATCGGTGGACCTGCCGGACATGAAGCTGCCTGACAACCAGGATGCACTGATTTCGGCGGTGGCCAAGGCCAACCCGAAGACCGTGCTGGTGCTGGAAACCAACGGCCCGGTGCGCACGCCGTGGCTGGCGCAGGTGCCGGCCATGCTGCAGGCCTGGTACCCGGGCATCCGTGGTGGCGAAGGCATTGCCGCGCTGCTGACCGGCCAGGTGAACCCGTCCGGCCGCCTGCCGGTGACCTGGGTGGTGGACGAATCGCAGCTGCCGCGCCCGCACGTGGATGGCCTGGGCTTCAAGCCGGCCAAGCCGTTCGGCGATGTGTTCGATTTCGATATCGAAGGCGCCAACGTGGGCTACAAGTGGATGGCCGCCAAGGGCCTGACCCCGACCTTTGCCTTCGGTCACGGCCTGTCCTACACCTCGTTCGCCTATGACAACCTGAAGGTGAGCGTGGAAGGTTCGCGCCTGGTCGCCAGCGTGGACATCCGCAACACCGGCAAGCGCGCCGGTGCCGACGTGGCCCAGCTGTACCTGAAGCTGCCGGCCGGCAGCACCACGCCGATCCGCCTGATCGGCTACGACAAGGTGAGCCTGCAGCCGGGCGAACAGCGCCGTATCCGCATCGAAGCCGAGCCGAAGACGCTGGCGCACTACGATGCGCAGGCACGCCAGTGGAAGATCGACGGCGGCACCTACCAGGTGCAGCTGTCGCGCAACGCAGCCGAACCGCTGCAGAGCGTGGACGTGCAGCTGGTGGAGCAGGTGCTGCGTTGATACCGCAGGTGATGGATGCTTGAAGACACGGCCCCGCAAGGGGCCGTGTTTGTTTGTGGGGGTGTTGGGTTCGCCGGGCATGGCCCGGCGCTACCGTTCGGGGTGCCCGGTGAACCAGCTGCGCAGCGAGATTCGCCGGGCATGGCCATGCCGGGGTAGCGCCGGGCCATGCCCGGCGGGCGCGAATTCACCCGGCCGGGCCGGCGAACCAGCTGCGCAGGAAATCGACCAACTGCCGCACCTTCGGCGACGGTTGCGTGCTGTGCGGGTACACCGCGTAGACGCTCTGCTGCGGGAAGCGGTGCTGGCGCAGCACCGGCCGCAGGCGATCGTGGGCCAGGTCGTCTTCGATCAACCAGCGCGGCAGCACGGTGACCCCGGCGCCAGCCAGGGCGAAGGCGCGCAGGCTGCTGGCACCGTCCACGCGCACCACCGCATTGCCGGGGTTGGTAGCGAACAGGGCGTCGCTGCCATCCGGTGCGACCACCGGCACGTCGGCCAGGCGCGGATAGCCCAGGCGGGGCAGGGTGCCCAGCTGCACCGGGTCGTCAGCTGCTTCGGTCGACGGCAGGCGTGCCAGCAGCGCAGGGGCCGCCACGGCGCACAGCGGGTGCCGTTCCAGTTCGCTGGCATGCAGCTGTGAATCGGGCAGGCGGCCAAGCCGGATCGCCAGGTCGAAGCGCTCGGGAATCAGGTCGGCCGGTGCCGGTGACGTGGACAGGTGCAACTGCAGGGCCGGGTGCTGCGCCCGGAACGCCTGCAGCGCGGGGATCAGCCGCAGCTGCGCATACTCCGGTGTGGTGGTCAGGCGCAGCAGACCCTGCAGTTGCTGCTGGTCGCGGCGCGCGGCATCGATGGCCGCCTGTGCCGCATCCAGCGCCTGCACGCAGTGCTGCAGGAACTGCTCGCCGGCCTCGGTCAGGGCCAGGTGCCGGGTACTGCGCAGCAGCAGGGTTACGCCCAGATCCTGTTCCAGCCGCTTCAGGTTGAAGCTGACCACCGCGCGGCTGAGACCAAGGCGGTCGGCGGCAGCGGTCAGGCTGCCGGCTTCGACCACGGCGCGGAAGATATCGAAGCGATCAAGGCTGACCATGACGCTGCATTGTCAAAATTGGTTTGACAGTGTTGCAGCTGGCGTCGTGTTTTTCCAATAACGCCGGTTCGCCATGCTGGCACCTTCGTTGCTGGAGCCTGCTGATGCCTTCCCCGCGCCTGCGCCATGAGGCGATTTTCCTGCTGGTGTTCGCCCTGGACCTGGTGAACATGTTCATCGCCACCGTGGCCTATCCCGCACTGGCGTCCGAGCTGCAGGCCGATGTGGGCTTGTTGGCCTGGGTGGGCACTGCCTACATGCTCGGCCTGAGCGTGGTGATTCCGCTGGCGCCGTGGCTGGCCGCGCGCTGCGGCGAACGACGCCTGTTGCTGGTCGCGCTGCTGCTGTTCGCCGCCGCTGCGGTGCTGGCGGGGGCTGCACCGTCCATCGGCTGGCTGCTGGTCTGGCGCCTGCTGCAGGGCCTGGCCGGTGGCCTGTTGATCCCGGTGGCGCAGGCCGCGGCATATCGGCAGTGCACGCCCGACCAACGTGGCGCGCTGACCCGGCGCATCCTGCTGGTGGCGCTGCTGGTCCCGGCACTGGCCCCCGCGCTGGGCGGGCTGCTGGTGCAGTGGCTGTCCTGGCGCGGCGTGCTGTGGGCCAGCCTGCCGTTGGTGGTGGTGGCCATCGCCCTGGTGCTGGCCTGGATGCCGTCCGATGGTGAACGCACTGCGCCCCGGCTGCAGGCCTATGCGCTGGCCACGGCGATGAGTGCGCTGGGCGTGCTGCTGCTGGCGCTGACCTGGCTGGGTGAACCCGGCCACCGGATTGCCGGCGCGGTGCTGTTGTTGCTGGCGCTGGTGCTGGCGACGGCCCACCTGCGCCACGCACGCCGGCAGGCGCAGCCGCTGCTGCGCTGGTCGTTGCTGTCCCATCGCGGCCTTCGACTGGCAATGCTGGTCTACCTGGCCGTACCCGGCGTGTTCATCGGCAGTCAGTTGGCCAGCACGCTGCAGCTGCACCAGGCCGGGTTCAGTGCTGCACGCATCGGTGCGCTGATGCTGCCTTGGGCGCTGGCGTCGGCCGTGGCGATCACCGGCAGCCGGCGGCTGCTGGCGCGTTTCGGGCCGGGCGCAGTACTGCGTGTCGGCATGCTGTTGCAGGCCAGTGGCCTGCTGCTGATGGCCCTGCTGCCGCAGCCTTCATTCGCGCTGGCGGCGCTGCTGTTTGCGCTGATGGGCGCGGGCGGCAGCCTGTGCAGCAGCACCGCACAGACGCTGGCCTTCCACGGTGTGGAGGCCGAGGTGCTGGGTGATGCCAGCGCGCTGTGGAATCTCAACCGACAGCTCAGCTTCTGTCTTGGCACCGCCGCCATTGCGCTGCTGCTGGCCTTGGCCATGCAGTGGCTGCCGGCGCGGGCCACCGGTGTGGCGCTGGGCCTGGCCGCTTTCCTTTCCCTGCTGCCGATGGCGCTGTTGCGCCGCGGGCAGCCCTTGGTCCTTCCGCAACCGGAGAATGCCTGATGCACCGCACCGCCGAACATGAAATCCACGAACTGCACGACAAACTGCAGGTCTGGTTCCGCGCCGAGGTGGGCGCCGAAGCGCTGGGCGACCTGATGGCGCACTTCTGCGCAGACTTCAGCATGGTCGGCATCGCCGGGCGGCGGCTGGACCGGGATGCGGTGCAGGCGCTGTTCGTGGGTGGGCACGGCGCGCGCCCCGGCCTGGAGATCGCCATCGAAGACGTGCAGCGGATCCAGGCGCCCGCACCACTGGCGGTGCTGCGTTATCGCGAAGGGCATGCGGTGGCTGGTGGAGCGCTGGCCTGGCGGGAATCGTTGGCGGTGCTGCGGCAGGACACGGGGCGCTGGCGCTGGTTGGCACTGCACGAGGTCCCCGCGGGCTGATGGATCCGCCGGGCATGGCCCGGCGCTACCGAAGACCGCGGGAACGGGTAGCGCCGGGCCATGCCCGGCGAGCGCAGCGGCCGCCAGGAATACGGTAGCGCCGGGCCATGCCCGGCGAGCGCAGCGGCCGCCGACCGCACATGTGCCATCAGTCGTGCCCCGGACACCACAGAACGCAAAGCCGGCGCACACTTCGGCGCGGTGGGCAGGAGTACGCTGGAACCTTTCCTGCCGAGGGGTCATCCATGCATGTGCGTGCCGTTGCTGTAGCCATCGCCCTGTGCCTGTCCAGCAGCGTGCTGGCCGCCGATACCCCGCCGATGACCCCGGACATCAGTGGCAAGCCGTTCGTTGCACCGGATATCGGCCGCGACTACGACAAGCGCGTGGTGATGGTGCCGATGCGCGACGGCACCCGCCTGTACACCGTGATCGTGGTGCCCAAGGGCGCCCACAATGCGCCGATCCTGCTGACCCGCACCCCCTACGATGCTGCCGGCCGCGCCAACCGCAGCGATTCGCCGCGCATGCGTGACCTGCTGCCACAGGGCGACGAGGTGTTCGTCGACGGCGGCTATATCCGCGTGTTCCAGGATATCCGCGGCAAGTACGGTTCCGAAGGCGATTACGTGATGACCCGGCCGCTGCGCGGGCCGCTGAACAACACCAAGGTCGACCACGCCACCGATGCCTGGGACACCATCGACTGGCTGGTCAAGCACGTGCCGGAAAGCAACGGCAAGGTCGGCATGCTGGGCTCGTCCTACGAAGGCTTCACCGTAGTGATGGCGCTGACCAACCCGCACCCCGCGCTGAAGGTGGCCGCGCCACAGAGCCCGATGGTGGATGGCTGGATGGGCGATGACTGGCTGAACTACGGTGCCTTCCGCCAGGTCAACTTCAACTACTTCGCCATGCAGACTGAGAAGCGCGGCAAGGGCACGCCGCTGCCCAGCCTGGGCTACGACGACTACAGCACCTTCCTGCGCATCGGCTCGGCCGGTGACTACGCGCGTTTCACCGGCGTGGACCAGCTGACCTGGTGGAAGAAGCTGGTGCAGCACCCGGCCTACGATGCGTTCTGGCAGGGCCAGGCGCTGGATGCGGTGATGGCCAACACCCCCTTGAAGGTGCCCACGATGTGGCTGCAGGGCCTGTGGGACCAGGAAGACATGTGGGGCGCCAACCATGCCTACCAGGCCATGGAAGGACGGGATACCGGCAACAACCACAACTACCTGGTGATGGGCCCGTGGCGGCACAGCCAGGTGAACTACAGCGGCAGCGAACTGGGCGCCCTGAAGTTCGATGGCGATACCGCCCTGCAGTTCCGCCGCGATGTGCTCAAGCCGTTCTTCGACCAGTATCTGGTGGACGGTGCGGCGAAGGCCGACACCCCGCCGGTGCTGGTCTACAACACCGGTGAAAACCACTGGGACCGCCTGCAGGGCTGGCCGCGCAGCTGCGAAACGAACTGCACGGCGGCCAGCAAGCCGTTGTACCTGCGTGCCGGCGGCAAGCTGGCCTTCCAGGCGCCGGCGGCAGGCGAGGGCGACTACGAGGAGTACGTGTCCGACCCGGCCAAGCCGGTGCCCTTCGTGCCGCGCCCGGTGCGCTTCGCCGACCGTGACATGTGGACCACCTGGCTGGTGAAGGACCAGCGCTTCGTGGATGGTCGGCCCGACGTGCTGACTTTCATCACCGAACCGTTGCGCGAACCGCTGCGCATTGGCGGTGCGCCGGTGGTGCACCTGCAGGCGTCCACCAGTGGCACCGACAGCGACTGGGTGGTGAAGCTGATCGATGTGTATCCGGACCAGGAAGCATCGACGCCGGAGATGGGCGGCTATGAGTTGCCGGTCTCACTGGCGATCTTCCGCGGCCGCTACCGCGAAAGCTTCAGCGAGGCCAAACCGCTGGCCGCCAACCAGGTGCTGCCGTACCGCTTCGATCTGCCCAACGCCAACCACACCTTCCAGAAGGGGCACCGGGTGATGGTGCAGGTGCAGTCCAGCCTGTTCCCGCTGTATGACCGCAACCCGCAGACCTACGTGCCGAACATCTACCTGGCCAAGCCGGGCGATTACCAGAAGGCCACGCAGCGGGTCTGGCACAGTGCCGCGCAGGCCAGCTACATCGATCTGCCGGTGTATTGAGGGGGCGGGGTGACGCCGGGCATGGCCCGGCGGACCCGATTGTGATGACGTCCAACACGTGTCGACCAAGGTCGACACCTACCAGAGCGGGTGGCAGCGCCGGGCCATGCCCGGCGGATGCGTTCCAGAGCGGGTGGTAGCGCCGGGCCATGCCCGGCGGATGCGCGGCTTATGCGCCCAAGGCGGGGTAATCGGTGTAGCCGTGCTCGCCGCCGCCATACAGCGTGGCCGGGTCCAGCTCGGCCAGGGCCGCGCCGCTGCGCAGGCGTGCAACCAGATCGGGGTTGGCGATGAACGCACGACCGAACGCAACCATGTCGGCGTAGCCGCTGGCGACGGCCTGCTCGGCACTGTCCACGTCATAGCCGTTGTTGGCGATCCACGGGCCGCGGAAGCGGGCACGCAGCGCGGCGTAGTCGAATGCGATGTTGTCCCGGTCACCGCCGGTGGCGCCTTCGATCACGTGAATGAAGGCCAGCCCTTCGATGCTGTCCAGACGTTCCACCGCGCGGTTGAACAGCGGCTGCGGATCGCTGTCGTGTGCATCGTTGACCGGGGTGACCGGCGACAGACGCACGCCGGTACGGGCCGCGCCGATGGCCTCGGCCACGGCACTGGTTACTTCAAACAGCAGGCGCGTGCGGTTTTCGATGCTGCCACCGTAGGCATCGCTGCGGTGGTTGCTGCCGTCGCGCAGGAACTGGTCGATCAGGTAGCCGTTGGCTGCATGGACTTCCACGCCATCAAAGCCCGCCGCGATGGCGTTGCGTGCGGCGATGCGGTAGTCCTCGATCAACGCCGGAATTTCATCGATGGCGAGTGCGCGCGGCGCGGACACATCCTCGAAGCCGTTGGCGGTGAAGGTCTTGCCGTTGGCGCGGATCGCGCTGGGTGCCACCGGCACTTCACCTTCCGGCAGCAGGCTGGTGTGGGAAATGCGGCCCACATGCCACAACTGCAGCACGATGCGGCCGCCTTCTGCGTGCACGGCATCGGTAATGGATTTCCAGGCCGCAACCTGTTCGGCGCTGTAGATGCCCGGGGTGTCCAGGTAGCCCTGGCCAAGCGGACTGATCTGGGTGGCTTCGGCAATGATCAGGCCGGCGCTGGCGCGCTGCTGGTAGTAGGTGACCGCCAGCGGCGACGGCACGCGATCGGGCAGGGCGCGGTTGCGCGTAAGCGGGGCCATGGCGATGCGGTTGGCAACGGCGATATCACCCAGGCGGGTGGGCGTGAACAACACGCGGGATTCAGCACTCATCGGGGGTCCATGCACGGCAGGGGAGGTGTGCATGAGCATAGGGCGCTGCGCGTTGCAGCGATGGGAAGGATCGTTGCGTGGCGGCGGTGCGCCGCGTGCCGTTTCCGTAACACGTTGCGGCGTAGATTCGAGAGCAGGCGGGCAGGCCCGCATCGATTGCCAACACGTGGAGTACACAGATGATCGACTATCAGCTGGGCGGAAAGACCGCCATCGTTACCGGCGGTGTTTCCGGCATCGGCTTGGCCGTGGCCGAGCTGCTGGCTGCATCGGGCGCGCGCATTTCGGTGTGGGACCTGAAGCAGGACGCCGTGGATGCGACCGTACAGGCCTTGAAGGCCAAGGGTGCCGAAGCGATCGGCATCGCGCTGGACGTGACCGACGAGGCAGCGGTGGAAGCGGCCGTGCAGCGCACGGTGAGCGAACTGGGCGGGCTGGATGTGGCCGTGAACAATGCCGGTATCGGCGGCCCGGCGGCCAGCAGCGGCGATTACCCGGTTGATGGCTGGAAGCGCGTGGTGGATGTGAACCTGACCAGCGTGTTCCTGTGCCAGCGTGCGCAGATCCAGGCGATGCGCGCGGCGGGCAAGGGCGGCAGCATCATCAACATGGCCTCGATCCTGGGCCAGGTGGGCTTTGCCGGTTCCACCGCGTACGTGGCGGCCAAGCACGGCGTGGTGGGCCTGACCCAGACTGCGGCATGGGAACACGCCGCCGACGGCATCCGCATCAACGCCGTCGGTCCGGGCTTCATTGCCACGCCGCTGCTGGACAAGATGGATGCCAACGCGCGTGCCACGCTGGAAGCCAAGCATGCCCTGAAGCGGCTGGGCAAGCCGGACGAGGTGGCGGCGCTGGTGGCCTGGCTGGCCAGCAATGACGCCTCGTTCGCGACGGGGACCTATTACGCGATCGATGGCGGTTACCTGGCGCAGTAATGCGCTGAGGTGCGGTGCCGCCGGGCAGGGCCCGGCGCTACCGGGTGAACCGCCCGTGCGGGCGCCTTCACTGTGGTGCCACGCGCCGCGCGCGACGCTCCGGGAAAATCCCGGAGCCTGCCGATGGAACTTACCCAGGACGTATCCATCCTGCTGCGCGTTGCCGCCGCCATGCTGTTTGGCGGCGTGCTGGGCGTCGAACGCGAGATGGGCAAACATGCCGCGGGCCTGCGCACACACATGCTGATTGCAGGCGCGGCGGCGCTGATCGTCGGCCTGGGCGATTCGGTGGCCGAACATTTCCAGCAGGAGCGCTACCGCGACCTGCTGCAGGTCGATCCGGTGCGCCTGATCGAGGCCGTGGTGGCCTGCGTGGGGTTCGTTGCCGCCGGCACCATCCTGCGCGGCAACCGCGAAGACCAGGTCAGCGGGCTGACCACCGCCAGTTCTCTTGTGATGGCCGCCGCCATCGGCATTGCCGTGGGCATTGGCAAGTACGTGATCGCCATGGGGGTGAGTGTGCTGTGCCTGCTGGTGCTGGCGGTGATACGGCGGGTGGAGAAGAAGCTGTGAGTGCCGGGGTGGGGTCAGAGCCCCTGCGGGGATCCGACCCCGATGCCATGTAGGTCGCAGCCCCTGCGGGGATCCTACCCCGCCGCGCCCAGGGTCAGATCCCCGCGAGCGCTCTGACCCTTTCCGCCGAATGGTCCTACCAATAAACCAGAACTAACGCTATGGTCTAATAGGCGTCCTGCGGGAATAGCGGTTCAATCCGCCATCAGTGGTGCATTTGTTGCGGGTAATGGTACGACCAATATTCGCGCGCCACGGACCGCCCCACTGCGGTGGGTTTCCCGTCAACGCCGAGATTCTTCATGCAGCCCTGGCAACACCTGTACGACCCCGCCGGCAACCTGTGGTTGTCCAGCCTGATCGCGCTGCTGCCGATCGCCTTCTTCTTCGTCGCCCTGGCCGTGCTGCGCATGAAGGGCTGGCTGGCCGGCACGATCACCGTGGCCATCGCGCTCGGCGTGGCCCTGCTGTTCTACCGCATGCCGCTGGCGCAGGCGCTGGGCGCGGCCGGCTATGGCTTCGTCTACGGGCTGTGGCCGATCGCCTGGATCATCATCGGCGCAGTGTTCCTGTACAAGGTTTCGGTCAAGACCGGGCAGTTCGACATCATCCGCGCCTCGATCCTGTCGGTTACCGAAGACCAGCGCCTGCAGATGCTGATGGT
Source organism: Stenotrophomonas sp. YAU14A_MKIMI4_1 (assembly GCF_003086855.1). Taxonomy (NCBI): domain Bacteria; kingdom Pseudomonadati; phylum Pseudomonadota; class Gammaproteobacteria; order Lysobacterales; family Lysobacteraceae; genus Stenotrophomonas; species Stenotrophomonas sp. YAU14A_MKIMI4_1. Next base: position 2,469,566 of record NZ_CP025998.1, on the reverse strand, counting down.
GGGCTTCGCCTTCGGTGCCTTCCTGGAAGGCGCCGCTGGGTTCGGCGCGCCCGTGGCGATTACCGCCGCGCTGCTGGTCGGCCTGGGCTTCAAGCCGCTGTATGCGGCCGGCCTGTGCCTGATCGTCAACACCGCACCGGTGGCGTTCGGTGCCATGGGCATTCCGATCATCGTCGCCGGGCAGGTGACCGGCCTGGACGCGTTCGAGATCGGCCAGATGGCCGGCCGCCAGCTGCCGTTCCTGACCATCATCGTGCTGTTCTGGATCATGGCGATCATGGATGGCTGGCGCGGCATCAAGGAAACCTGGCCGGCGGTGCTGGTGGCCGGTGGTTCCTTCGCCATCGCCCAGTACCTGACCTCCAACTTCATCGGCCCGGAGCTGCCGGACATCACCGCCTCGCTGGCCTCGCTGGTCTGCCTGACCCTGTTCCTGCGCCGCTGGAAGCCGGTGCGCATCTTCCGTTTCGATACCGAAACCAGTGCCCAGGCCGCGGCGCAGGCGCTGGAGGCACCGCGCCATAGCGTGGGCCAGATTGCCAAGGCGTGGTCGCCGTTCCTGATCCTCACCGCAATGGTCACGCTGTGGAGCATCAAGCCGTTCAAGGCGTTGTTCGCCGCCGGCGGTGCGCTGCAAGGCTGGGTATTGAAGATTCCGGTGCCGGGTCTGGACCAGATGGTGCAGAAGATGCCGCCGATCGTGCCGGCGCCGCTCAGCTACGAAGCGGTCTACAAGTTTGACTGGTTCTCGGCCACCGGCACCGCCATCATCCTGGCCGCGGTGATCGCCATCATCGCCCTGCGCATGCCGGCCAAGGCCGCGCTGCAGACCTTCGGCGAAACCGTGCGCGAGCTGCGCGTGCCGATCTATTCCATCGGCATGGTGCTGGCCTTTGCCTTCATCGCCAACTACTCCGGGCTGTCGGCCACCCTGGCGCTGGCGCTTGCCCACACCGGTGATGCGTTCCCGTTCTTCTCGCCGTTCCTGGGCTGGCTGGGCGTGTTCCTGACCGGTTCGGATACCTCTTCGAACGCGCTGTTCTCTGCCTTGCAGGCGACCACGGCGCAGCAGATCGGCGTGTCCGATGTGCTGCTGGTGGCGGCCAACACCACTGGCGGTGTGACCGGCAAGATGATTTCCCCGCAGTCCATTGCCATTGCCTGTGCGGCGGTGGGCCTGGCCGGCAAGGAATCGGACCTGTTCCGCTTCACCGTCAAGCACAGCCTGATCTTCACCACGATGGTCGGCCTGATCACCCTGGCCCAGGCCTACTGGCTGACTTGGATGATTCCCTGAGCCATGGCCGCTCTGCTTCTCCAGCCTCGTGCGGTTCGGGTGACAATGGCGCCATGAGCATGCAACGGGTTTCGGACAAGGTGGCCGCGCAGCTGCGCGCGCTGGTGCAGGAACAGCAGCTGCAGCCGGGCGACCGGCTGCCGGCCGAACGCGCCCTGGCGGTGCAGCTGGGCGTATCGCGCACGGCGTTGCGCGAGGCCATTGCACAGCTGGCCAGCCAAGGCCTGCTGACTGCCCGTGTGGGTGGCGGCACCTTCGTGGCCGCACCGGCAGCACGCGCCCGGCAGACGCTGGATGAACCGCTGGCGCCGTACCTGCCGCTGTTCCAGGGCGACCCGGAATACCGCTTCGACGTGCTGGAAATCCGCCATGCACTGGAGGGCGCCACGGCCTGGCACGCCGCATTGCGTGCGACCGATGAGGACCGCACGCGCATCGCCGCCGCGTTCCAGACCATGATGGACGCGCACGGCAAGGATGACCCCGCCGGCGAAGCGCAGGCCGACGCCGCGTTCCATCTGTCCATTGCCGAGGCGTCGCACAACCTGGTGCTGCTGCAGGTGATGCGTGGCCTGTTCGAACTGCTGCAGACCAACATCTCGCAGAGCCGCGAGAAGCTGTACACCTCGGCCCGCACCTTCTCGCCGCTGTCCGACCAGCATCGGGAAATGATGGATGCGGTGCTGGCCGGCGACCCCGAGCGTGCGCGCGCGGCCGCGCATGCCCACCTTGAATTCGTGCACACCACGCTGCGCACGCTCGATGACAACGAAGCCCGGCGTGCACGGGCCTCGCGCCTGCCGTCCCCGCACGGCTGACTACTTCCGGTTGACCCCATGATCATTTCCGCCTCCACCGATTACCGTGCCGCAGCGCAACGCCGGCTGCCGCCGTTCCTGTTCCATTACATCGATGGCGGCGCGTATGCCGAGCACACGCTGAAGCGCAACGTTTCCGATCTGTCCGACATCGCGCTGCGCCAGCGCATCCTGCGCAACATGTCCGACCTGAGCCTGGAAACGGAGCTTTTCGGCGAGAAACTGGCGATGCCGGTGGCGCTGGCGCCGGTGGGCCTGACCGGCATGTACGCACGTCGTGGCGAAGTGCAGGCGGCACGGGCCGCGGACAGTCGCGGCATTCCGTTCACCCTGTCCACGGTGTCGGTGTGCCCGATCGAGGAAGTGGCACCGGCCATCCAGCGCCCGATGTGGTTCCAGCTGTACGTGCTGCGCGACCGTGGTTTCATGCGCAATGCGCTGGAGCGGGCGCAGGCCGCCGGCGTGACCACCCTGGTGTTCACCGTGGACATGCCGGTGCCCGGCGCGCGCTATCGTGACGCGCACTCGGGCATGAGCGGCCCCAATGCGCCGCTGCGTCGCATCGGCCAGGCCATGACTCATCCGCGTTGGGCGTGGGATGTGGGCCTGTTCGGCCGCCCGCACGATCTGGGCAATATTTCCGCCTACCGCGGCCATCCGACCGGCCTGGCGGACTACATCGGCTGGCTGGGCAGCAACTTCGATCCGTCCATTTCCTGGAAGGACCTGGAATGGATCCGCGAGTTCTGGAAGGGGCCGATGGTGATCAAGGGCATCCTCGACCCGGACGATGCGCGGGATGCAGTGAAGTTCGGCGCCGATGGCATCGTGGTCTCCAACCACGGCGGCCGCCAGCTCGATGGTGTGCTGTCCACCGCGCGGGCGCTGCCGGCCATTGCCGATGCGGTGCAGGGCGATCTGAAGATCCTGGCTGACTCGGGCGTCCGCAATGGCCTGGACGTGGTGCGCATGCTGGCGCTTGGCGCCGACACGGTGTTGCTGGGGCGCGCCTTCGTCTACGCTCTGGCGGCCCAGGGCGAGGCCGGCGTAGCCAACCTGCTGGACCTGATCGCCAAGGAAATGCGGGTGGCGATGACGTTGACCGGCGCGCGCCGCATTGCCGATATCGGCCGCGATTCACTGGTGAGCCTGCCGTGAGCGGCGATGACGCGGTGCTGCAGCAGCTGCGCCAGGCGGTCGGCCGCCGCCATGTACTGACCGGCGACAAGGCCACCCGCCGTTTCCGCCGCGGCTACCGTTTCGGTGAAGGCCCGGTGCTGGCGGTGGTGCGCCCCGGTACGCTGCTGGAACTGTGGCACGTGCTGCAGGCCGCGGTGCAGGGCGGCGCGGCGATCATCCTGCAGGCGGCCAACACCGGCCTGACCGGCGGCTCGACCCCGGATGGCGATGACTATGGGCGCCCGATCGTGCTGGTCAGCACACTGCGGCTGACCGGCATCCAGCTGTTGAACGAAGGCCGCCAGGTACTGTGCCTGCCCGGTGCCACCCTGGACCGCCTTGAGCAGACGCTGGCGCCGCTGGGGCGCGAACCGCATTCGGTGATCGGTTCGTCCTGCATTGGTGCCTCGGTGCTGGGCGGGGTCTGCAACAACTCCGGCGGCGCCCTGGTGCGCCGTGGTCCGGCCTACACCGAGCTGGCGCTGTATGCACAGGTCGATGCGCAGGGCCGGCTGCAACTGGTCAACCACCTGGGCATCGCCCTGGGCGATACCCCCGAGCAGATCCTGCAGCGCCTGCAGGACGGGCAGTACAGTGCGGCCGACGTGGGCGATGGCGATGGGCGCGCCGCGTCCGACCAGCGCTACAGCGACGACGTGCGCCAGGTCGATGCCGATACCCCGGCACGCTTCAATGCCGACCCTGGCCGCCATTTCGAGGCCGCCGGCTCTGCCGGCAAGCTGGCGGTGTTCGCCGTGCGCCTGGACACGTTCGAGAAAGAAGCGGCCGAAGTGTTCTACATCGGCAGCAACCACACCGCCACGCTCACCGCCATCCGCCGCCAGCTGCTGACCGGCTTCGAGCGGCTGCCGATCGCGGGGGAATACATCCACCGTGATGCCTATGACATCGGCGAGCGCTACGGCAAGGACACCTTCCTGCTGATCGACCGGCTGGGCACCGCGCGCGTGCCAGCGGCCTTCGCCTTGAAAAGCCGGGTGGATGGCTGGTTCGAGCGGATCGGGCTGCGCGGCGTGACCGACCGGGTAATGCAGACGTTGACCACGCTGCTGCCTTCGCACCTGCCGCCGCGCATGGGCGAGTTCCGCCAGCGCTTTGAGCATCATCTGCTGTTGAAGGTCTCCGCGCAGGATGCGGCCGAGACCGAGCGATGGCTGCGCGAGTGTTTCGCCAACCATGAGGGCGGTTTCTTCCGCTGCACGGCCGAAGAAGGGCGCAAGGCGTTCCTGCACCGGTTCGCGGTGGCCGGTGCCGCGGTGCGCTACCGCGAAGTGCATCGCGCGCAGGTGCAGGACATCGTGGCGCTGGATATCGCGCTGCGCCGGGATGACGCCGAATGGTTCGAAACCCTGCCGGCAGATATCGACGGACGGCTGCTGCACAAGCTCTACTACGGCCACTTCCTGTGCCACGTGTTCCACCAGGACTACATCGCGCGCAAGGGCGAAGACCCGATGGCGATCGAACATGCGATGTGGGCACTGCTGGACCAACGCGGTGCGGAGTATCCGGCCGAGCACAACGTGGGCCATCTGTATCCGGCCAAGCCGGCGCTGGCGGCGTTCTATCGGTCGCTGGATCCGAGCAACACGTTCAACCCCGGCATCGGCCATACCTCGAAAGCGAAGGGGTGGGGCGGGTGTGATTGCAGCGCATAGGTTCGGGGGATTGCGCCGCTTCGGCGGCGTGCGATTGCACCGCGTTGCTGGGGTGGGATTGAACTGCTTTGCTGGGGTGGAATTGCACTGCCTTGCTTGGGGCGGGATTGCACTGCTTTGGTAGAGTCGAGCTTGCTCGACTGAACGAAGGCAGTCGAGCAAGCTCGACTCTACAAATGCCGGAGCCAGAGCAGTCGAGCAAGCTCGACTCTACAAATGCCGGAGCCAGAGCAGTCGAGCAAGCTCGACGCTACGAAATGCCGGAGCCGGAGCAGTCGAGCAAGCTCGACTCTACTATCATGCGGGTTCGGCATGGATGCGCGGATGCGCAGGAGCGATGATGCACACCCCGATGTCACACGCGGCATTGGCCGCGCTGTTGCTGGCCAGCCCGGTACTGGCGCTGGCGCAGGGATCGATTCTTCCGCAGCAGCGCGATGCCGCTGGCAATGTGATGGAGCCCTTGGGCCAGGTGCTGCGCGTGGATGAGCGCGGCGGACCCTCGGGTCTGTATGAATGCACCCGCGATGGCTTTTGGTGCGTGCGCGTGCAGCCGGCCGCTGCGGACGGCGAGCGGCCGAGCATGCTGGAAGTGCTGGAGAAAGTGGCGGGCGAGCGTGAGCCGCACGCCTACCACGTGAGCATCGATCTCCCGCCCGACGGCGAACTGTCCGTATGGCCGTGGATCGTGCGGCTGGCGCCGGGCGTGGGCGCCGACCAGACGGTAGCCGATCCGCAGCAGCGTGCGCGGCAGAATGTGCTGGTGGGCGGCATCAGCAAGGTCAGCACGATGTATTCCGGCGGCGGTGCCGAGGCGTCGCGCCTGCAGTTGGCGCGCGTGCGGCACCTGGACGACGGCATCCAGATCGACGATGCGGTGCTGGGCCTGGCGTGGACGGGCGAGGCGGAGATCCGGGCCTGCTTCGGCGAGCAGGACGTGAAGCGGCGCGCCGGGGCGTGCCATGACACCTACGGATTCACGGCACGGCTTTCGCTGGATGCCGCTGCCACGGGCATGCCGGTGCTGCGTTACCAGACCGTGGCCACGCGTTTTCCGGCCGGTGTTTCGCGAAACGAAGATTCATTGGCCAGGGCGCCACTGACCAGGAAGGACCTGCGGACCGAGCAGGTCCCGGCGTGCACCTATGCGCGCATGTTCCACTTCAGGGGTGGTGCATACCAGCCGGACCAGGCATTGCCCGATTGTTCGGGTTACACGGATCGGTAGAGTCGAGCTTGCTCGACTGAACGAAGGCAGTCGAGCAAGCTCGACTCTACGACATGCCGGGGTGCGGGCCGTGGGGCACGCGCGGGGTCATTCGCAGCGGGCGGCGGTAATGATGTTGTCCTTGTCCACGTACACGCGCAGGCGGTCGGGGCGGATGTCCTTGGTGGTGATCGTGTTCGGCCCGATCGGGTTGACCAGGCCGGCGCCGCTCTCGCGTGACAGGCGGCGCATGTTGGCTTCGTCGGCCGGCTGCCCGACGGCCCAGCCCAGTGCGCTGGCGTTGCATTGGCCGCTGCCGCTTACCTGCGGGCCGGGCGTGCTGACACAGGCCGACAGCAGCAGGGCCGAGGCGGGCAGCAGCAGGGACAGGCGGATGGCGGTCATGCGGGCGCTCCTGCGCAGGGGATTGGCTGCACCATAGCACCGCCGCCGTGCGGCCGGGAGCGATGCGATCATTGCCGCTGGCGGCGCCACGCTGCATAGTGGCCGGTGTATCGACAGGCGTGTGATCGCAGATGAAGGCAGGCAGGTTCCACCCGGCGCAGATCCTGGCAGGCGTGCTGTGCCTGTGCACGGCAGTGCTCGCCCACGCGCAGGTCGACCCGGCCCCGGCGGCCGATGGCACCCCATTCGGTGCCTGGCGCAATCTGCAGACCGAAACCGGCTACGAGCCGGCGCAGCGCAACCTCGCCTTTGCCATGCTGCCGCAGGCGGCCACCCGCGGCGACCGGTTCGCGATCCTGGACCGCGAGGGCCGGCGCACGGTGTGCTGCCTGCAGGTGGCCAGTCCATCGCTGGGGGTCAATGCACTGCGCGAGCAGTACCACCTGCCTGCCGTATGGGTGGCCGATCTGAGCAATCTGCACAGCGCCGCGCGACCGTATGTGCCGCATGTGTATGCCATGCAGCGGGTGGACGAGCTGATCGACTACCGCTTCGCCGATGTGCCTGGCGCGTACAGCGATCTGGGCGGCCTGCTGCTGCCCGAAGGTGCCGCGGTGGATGCTGCGGGCACGACCGTGCGCTGGGGCCAGGCGCAGTACCAACTGAAGTTCCAGCGTCTGCCGCAGGCCGATGAGGAAGGCGCGCTGGACCGTTACACGCTGCAGTTGCTGCCTGCCGGTACGCCGCTGCAGGTCGAAGTGCCGTTCGGCACCTACTGAGGCGTTGCCGGCAGCCGGTAGAATGGCGGCCCGCCTGTACGGAACCCGCCGTGTTCACCCGTTCGTTGCTGCTGTTGTACCTTGCCTGCGTGGCTGGCTGTGCCAGCACGCCGCCGCCGCCCGCCCACTCAGATGCGCTGTGGCGGGTCATCCAGCGTGACTGCCTGAGCGAGCGGGGCCCGCAGGGAAGCTGCCTGCAGGTGGAAACCGCCGCCGACCGGCGCGACGTGCTGGTGAAGGATACCCACGGCGATTACCAGTACCTGCTGATGCCGCTGGACAAGGTGAGCGGCATTGAAAGCCCGGTGCTGTACCGGCGCGGTGTGCCCAACTATTTCGCTGCGGCCTGGCGGGCCCGCGTACACAGCGAACGGGCACTGGGCCAGGCCCTGCCGCGTGAAGTGGCCAGCCTGGCGCTGAATTCGCCGCACGGACGTTCGCAGCACCAGCTGCATATCCATGTGGACTGCCTGCGCGCCGATGTACTGCAGGCGCTGGACGCGCATGCCGCTGCGCTGGAAACCCGCTGGGCGTCGCTGCCTGTGCCCTTGCGCGGCCACCAGTACCAGGCGCGCCTGCTGCCCGGTGCCGAACTGACCGCCAATCCGCTGAACCTGCTGGCCCATGAGCTGAGCGGCGTGGGCGATGTCGGCCAGTGGAGCCTGCTGGTGGCGGGCCGGCAGAACGTGCAGGGTACGCCCGGTTTCGTGCTGCTGGCGACCCGACTGGATCCGGCCAGCGGCAACGACGCCAGCGCCGAGGAACTGCAGGACCATGCGTGTTCGGTACTGACCGGCGCCGGCCAGGCGCTGGAGCGGGTGCGCTAGCCCAACTCGCCCTGGCGGCGGCGCCATTCCGGCGCGGTCAGCGCGTGCAGGTGGCGATCCTGCCACTGCTGGCCGTCGTAGTGCTGGCCGCGCAGCACGCCCTCGTGGGCGAAGCCCGCTTCGGTCCATGCCGATGCGATGGCCGTTGGGGTCCGTGCCGGCAGCAGGACGTACAGGCGGTGCAGGCCCACCTGTTCGAACAGGAACGGGCACAGCGCGTGCAGCGTGTCGCTCAGGCGTTCGGCACCACGCCACGGGCCCTGGCAGAACGGGTGCAGTTCGGCGCTGCGCGCCTGGGTGGACTGCAGGCGTACGCCCAGTTGATCCACCAGGCGACGGCTGCTGGCGTCGAACACGCCCAGCAGCAGTTGATCGTTGTCGAACTGCAGGCGTGAGCGCTGCACGCCGATCAGCAGTTGTACGTCGGCGTCCGGGCGGCAGCTGAAGCCGTGCTGCGCGCGGCGTGTCACGCACAGACCCAGCCACTCGTTCAGGTCATTGCGGTGCAGCGGGCGCACGATCACGCCGCCGTGGGCCAGGTGCAGCAGGTGCCGGCGCAGGACCGGGTGCAGTGCGGGAATGGGAGAGGGAAGGGGTTCGGTACACATGCATTCGACGGTGACCTGCCGGCCCGGCAGAAACCATCGAATACGTTGCAAAACGCCTGCAGGCGTCCAGTACGCTAGGGCAACGCAGCGACGCCGTAGGATTCGATCACATAGCTGAAAGGCTGCTGCTCGCGGTCGCGCAGGAGTGCACGTACTTCCAGGATCACGCCCTGATTGCCTTCGCCACGTGGCGGCCAGAACGTCTGGTCGGCCAGGGTCTGGCGCTGGAACCCGAGCGGCCCGACCACGCGGCCGAAGGGCTCGTCGGTGCTGTCCAGCACCTGGTTCATCGCCGCGCTCAGGCGGGCAGGCAGGTACCAGTTGTCGGCCTCGGACAGCACACGGCTGCCGCAGACGAGCTGCACGCGACGGTAGTGCACGGCGCTGCCATCGGTTGCACCCAGCGCGAGCAGCACATCGGCCGGGGCAGCCTTGTCCTGGCCACGCACGCGTACCGCACGCACCCGCGCCTGCTCGGCCAAGCCGTGCTCGGCACACCAGCTTTCCAAGGTGGCGGTGGCGCTCTGGCCACTGAGCACCCGCTGGTGCAGGCGTTCCACCAGCACGGCGGCGGCGATGCGCTGCTGGCCGGGGGGCGCGGGCGGCGGGGTGGTGGCCGCGGCATCGCTGGCGGACAGGCTGGCGATCGGAGCGGCGGCCAACAGGGACGCGGCCTGCCAGCGGCGAAGACGATCGTGGCGGTCGGACGGGCCCATGCGGCATCTACAGCGGGAACAGAGCGCTATGTTACCTGTTCAGGGGTGTGTGCAGCGTGGCGACGAGACGGACGCATCGCTTTGGTGAATGTGTGGCATTGCCATATTTCGTTTGCCGATGGCAGCGAGTGGGCGCACGATGGGCCCCTTGTCTGGCCTGTGGAGTAACCCATGACCCTTCAGTTCGTTCATGGTGGCGTCGACCGCCACGGGGCGCCGCTGCACTTCCACATCCGTGACGGCCAGCTGCAGGCGATCAACGCAGCGGGCGGCGCGGCAGAGGGGGCGGAAAGCGTCAATCTGGCCGGTTTCACCCTTTTGCCGGGGCTGGTCGATGGCCATATTCATCTGGACAAGAGCTTCGTCGGTGACCGCTGGCACCCGCACCAGCCGGTAGCCAGCCTGCGCGAGCGCCTGGCCGTGGAAAAGGCCGCCGTCGCCGCGGCCGCGCCCATGGTCGAGCGTGCCGAGGCGCTGATCCGCCAATGCAGTGCCTTCGGCACCGTGGCCATGCGCTGCCATGTGGACATTGATGGCAGTACCGGCCTGCAGCATCTGCAGGCGGTACGCGAAGCGGCCGAGCGCTGCGCGGACATCATGCAGATCCAGCTGGTGGCGTTCCCGCAGGCCGGGGTGATGTCCTGCCCGGGCACCGCCGAGGTGCTGCGGCAGGCCCTGGACGCTGGCGTGCAGGTGTTGGGCGGCATCGATCCGACCACGCTGGACGGTGATGCGGAAGCACAGCTTGCCCTGTTGTTCGGCTTGGCCGAGCGCCACGCCGTGCGCCTGGACATCCATCTGCATGAGCCGGGCGAAACTGGACTGGCGCAGTTGCTGCGGATTGCCGCGCGCACCCAGGCCGCTGGCCTGCAGGGCCGGGTGGCGGTCAGCCATGCCTATGCGCTGGGCGAAGTGCCGCTGGCGCGTGCGCTGCAGGTGGGCGAGGCGCTGGCCCGCGCGGGCGTGGCGATCATGAGCAATGCACCGGGCGACCACCCGTTCCCGCCGTTGCGTGCGCTGCATGATGCCGGGGTACGGGTGTTTGCCGGCAACGACAACATCCGCGATTGCTGGTGGCCCTACGGCAATGGTGATCTGCTGCAGCGGGCGATGCTGCTGGGTTACCGCTCGGGGTTCTACACCGATGCGGATCTGGATCTGGCGCTGGACATGGTGACCACCCATGCCGCACAGGTGATCGGATTGCCGCAGTACGGCATTGGCGAAGGGCTGCCGGCGACGTTCGTGGCAGTGCGCGCGGACCACGGCCCGGCGGCGGTGGCGGGCGTACCGGTCGAACGGCGCGTGGTCGTGCAGGGGCGGTGGTTGTAGTTGGCAGAGCTGCGCCCTGCACCCGCTCGATGCAACGGCAACGGCCAGAGCAACAGCAACAGCTGCATTGCATGGGGTGGCGGGGCGGTGTCGGAGTGCGGGGACGCCGCAAGTACGTCCCTGTAGGCTTGGCAGCCGCATCCATGCGGCTGACACCCCGCACTCCGACACCGCCCCACCTCCGACAGATTCCCGCGCGATCCACGCCGTGCGTGGATGCATTTCGAATTCGATTCGAAATTTTCCATTTCGGTTGAGATTCATCCACGCATGGCGTGGATCTACTGTCGGTTATCGAAACAATTGTTGGTAGATCCACGCCATGCGTGGATGCATGTGTTGGATATCAATTTCAATCGGGGGTCAGAGCCCGTTGCGCAGCAACGGGATCCGACCCCGTGCCGTTCCGTCAGATCGCAGGAAACTGTCGAAGGCGGGGTGGTGTGGGTGGGCAGGACCGCAGGCGCCATGGATGGCGCCTACGAGCCTACACGGACGTACTTGCGGCGTGTCCTGCCCACCCACACCGCCCCGCCATCCCCCAGGAACCCAGCTTTTGACGTTGACGTTGACGTTGAATGGGCAGGTGCAGGGCGCAGCCCTGCAAACAAAGAACTACTCCGCTTCGCGCTGCACCTGGCGCCAGAGTTCGGCGGCCAGTGCGCGTACGGCTTCGTCTGCGTCGGGGCGGTGCAGCAACCCCAGCTCGTAGTTGTCGATCACCGGCAGGCTTCGTTCGCCATCGATGATGCGATGCTCGCGGCCCACCGCGCGGCGCGGCAGCAGGCTGATGCCGATGCCATCGGCCACCGCGCCCTGGATGCCGCTGAGCGAGGAACTGGTGAACGCAATGCGCCAGCGCAGCCCCAGTGCCTCCACCGCCTGGATCATCTCGTCGCGGTACAGCCCGCGCGGCGGGAAGGTGACCAGCGGCAGCGGATCGTGCTGCAGGCTGCTGCTGCGCACACTGTCGATCCAGTGCATCGGCTCGCGCCGGCAGTGCACCGCCTGGCGGGTGTTGCGGCGCTGCTTCACCAGCACCAGATCCAGCTCGCCATGGTCGAAACCATGGGCCAAGTCGCGGCTCAGGCCGCTGCTGATTTCCAGCTTCACCTGCGGGTGGCGACGGCTGAAGGCGGCCAGCATGCGGGTGGTCTGCGGGTTGACGAAATCTTCGGGCACGCCGATGCGTACCGCAGTTTCCACCGTGGCACCGGCCAGTGCCTGGGCCAGCTCCTCGTTCAGATCAAGCATACGCCGTGCGTAACCCAGCAGGGTGTGGCCGGCGTCGGTGGGGTGCACATCGCGGTGGCCGCGTTCCAGCAGGCGGTGTCCAGCCAGCTCCTCCAGCCGCCGTACCTTCTGGCTGACGGTGGACTGGGTGGAGTGCAGACGGGTGGCAGCGGTGGTGAAACTGCCGCAGTCCGCCACCATCACCAGGGCCCGCAGCAAGTCCAGTTCGAACAAGGTTCTAATCGATTTGGCACTGTCAGCCATTTGAACATTTCACTTCTGGATGATTGCTGCGACTTCTACCATGCAGGAAAGGGTGCGGCAAGCGGGCCGCAGCGCCGCACCGGCCCCGCCGCAGAGGAGAAACGCAGATGCGCATCCATCGTTGCCGCCGCTGTCCCACGCTGGGGCGCCTGTTGCTGCTGTGCCTGCTGGCGGTGCTGCCGACTGCCTGCTCGGCCAGCACCGGCGCGGCCGATGTGCGCCTGCGCGAAGCCGCCGCCCGCGGTGACGCCGCGGCCGTACGGGTGGCGCTGGAGGGCGGTGCCCAGCTGGAAGCGCGCGACGCGCAGGGCCGTACGGCCCTGCTGCTGGCCACCCACGGCAACCGGCTGGAGGCAGCACGTGTGCTGATCGACGCCGGTGCCGACGTCAACGCCAAGGATGCGATGCAGGACAGCGCCTACCTGTACGCCGGCGCGCGCGGGCTGGATGAGATCCTCGCGCTGACCCTGGCCCACGGTGCCGATCTGCGCAGTACCAACCGCTATGGCGGCACGGCCCTGATTCCCGCCGCCGAGCGCGGCCACGTGCCCACGGTGCGCATGCTGCTGCGCGCCGGGGTGGCCGTGGACCACGTCAATCGCCTGCACTGGACCGCGCTGCTGGAGGCCATCCTGCTCGGCGATGGCGGCCCACGCCACGTGCAGATCGTGCAGTTGCTGCTGGAGGCCGGCGCCGATCCGCATCTGGCGGACGGCGATGGCGTAACGCCGTTGGCGCATGCCCGCCAGCGCGGCTACACCGCGATCGAAACCCTGCTGCGCCAGCACGGCGCGACCCATTGATACCCCTTCCACCCCGCACGTGCGCGTGCCTGCCAGGATGCCATCCATGCTCCGTTCCCGCCCCTTGTCCCTTGCGATCCTTGTTGCTGTCGCGCCGCTGTCGGCGTCTGCGGCCGAACGTGCTGATTTGCTGATCCGCAATGCCACCGTGGTCGATGTCGAGCACGCGCGCAGCCTGCCCGGGCAGAGCGTGGTGATCCGTGGTGATGACATCGTGGCGGTGGGCCCCGACGCGCAGCTGCGCAGCCAATGGAGCGCCAGCCGCCAGATCGATGCCGCCGGCAAGTACCTCATCCCGGGCCTGTGGGACATGCACGTGCACTTCGGCGGCGGCCCGGCGCTGGTGGAGGAAAACAAGGCGCTGCTGCCGCTGTACATCGCCCACGGCATCACCACCATTCGTGATTGTTCGGGCGATCTGCCGGAACAGGTGCTGCAGTGGCGCGGGCAGATTGCCGACGGCACCCTGTTCGGGCCGCGCCTGCTCAGTTCAGGGGCGAAGATCGAGGGCATCAAGCCGGTGTGGAAGGGCACTATCGAAGTCGGTGACAAGGCGCAGGTCGATCAGGCAATCACGCGGCTGCAGCACGACAAGGTCGATTTCGTGAAGATCACCGACAGCACGCTGAAGCCGGACTTGTTCCTGTACTCGGCCACCGCCGCGCGCAACGCCGGTCTGAAGGCATCCGGCCATATTCCGATGGCGCTGACGGTGGAGCAGGCGGTGGATGCCGGATTGGCGTCCATCGAGCACCTGGATTACGCCTTCAAGGCCGGCAGCAAGGATGAGGCGCAGATCGCTGCCGATTTCGGTGCGGGCCGCATCGATCGCGCCGAGGCCAACCGCCGCCTGGATGCCAGCTTTGACCGCGATACCGCAATGCACGCCTATCGCGACTTTGCCAAGCGCGGTGTATTCGTGACCCCGACCCTCAACGGCGGGCGCATCCTGGACTTCCTGGACCAGGATGACCATGCCAATGATCCCTACCTGGCCTACATCGGCCCCGGTCTGCGCGCGACCTACACCTGGCGCGTGGAGCGTGCGGCCAAGGCCACCCCGGCGCAGATCGAAGCACGCCATGCGCAGTACCAGCAGGTGGCCGCGGTGCTGCCGATGCTGCAGGAAGCGGGGGTGACGATCATTGCCGGCACCGACGCGGGCTTCCTCAATTCGTACAACTTCCCCGGCATCGCCCTGCACCAGGAGCTGCAGTTGTTCGTAAAGGAAGGGCTGAGCGCACCGCAGGCGCTGTCGGCGGCTACCCGTTCCGGCCCGGCGTGGTTCGGGCAGATGGATCGATACGGTGGCGTGGCCGCGGGCAAGGCTGCCGATCTGGTGCTGTTGACCGCCAACCCGCTGCAGGACATCGCGGCAACGCAGAAGATCGACAGCGTGATCCTGCGCGGGGATGTGTATGACCGCGCCGCGCTGGACAAGATGCTGGCCGATACCCGCGCCAAGGTGGCCGCGTGGAATGCGCAGTCGAGCAAGCCCGACTGAGCGGAACGCCATGAACGTAGAGTCGAGCTTGCTCGACTGAGCGCAAAGCCGTCGAGCAAGCTCGACGCTACGGTGAGGCAGAGGCCGTCGAGCAAGCTCGACGTTACGGGTTGCCGTCGTCCAGGCTGATGATGCCGCGGCGCAGGGCCTGGGTGACCGCGTGGGTGCGGTCACCCACCCCCAGCTTGTCCATCAGGCTCTTCATGTGCGCTTTCACGGTCTGCTCGGAGATCTGCATGCGCTCGCCGATGCGCTTGTTGGACAGGCCGCTGGCCACGTGACGCAGTACTTCGGTTTCCCGCGGCGACAGGCGGTCTTCCACCACGTGCGCGGCGATGCTGGCGGCCACTTCGGCCGGAATGGCCGCGCGGCGGCCGTCGGCGACGGTGCGGATGGTATCCACCAGCTCGTGGCGCAGCATGTCTTTCAGCAGATAGGCACTGGCGCCGGCCTGCAGTGCGCGCACCGCACGCACGTCGCCGCGGTAGGTGGTCAGCACGATGATGCGCGCGCGCGGATCGAGCGCGCGGATACGCACGATGGCTTCCACGCCATCCAGGCGTGGCATCTGCAGGTCCATCAGCACCACGTCCGGCTGCAGCTGCTGGTAGCGGGCAACGGCTTCCTCGCCGTCTGCGGCTTCGCCCAGCAGGCGAAGGTCGGCATGCGTGCCCAGCAGGGCGGCCAGGCCATCGCGCAGCAGGGGGTGGTCATCGACCACCAGTACGCCGATGGGGGCAAGGGAATCAGTCATGGGTGGGGCGGCTCCAGGGCCAGCGCCAACGTGGCGCGCGTCGTTGGTACAGGCGGCGGCCGGGCACGGCCAGCGCGACTTCGGTGCCCAGGCCAGGGCGGGTCCACAGCTGCAGTTCGGCGCCCAGCCGCTGTGCACGCTCGCGCATGCCCTGCAGGCCCCAGTGGCCGTGGCTGGCGCCAGGGTCGGCAATGCCGATGCCATCGTCGCGCACGTGCAGCAGGAAGCTGCGTGGGCCGTAGGACAGCTCCACTTCGATGGCGCTGGCCTGGGCATGGCGCAAGGCGTTGCGGATGGCCTCGCGGCCGATCAGGAACACTTCCTCGGCGGCGTCGGTCTGCAGGGGCGGCGGGGTGCCTTCCACGGTCAGGCGCAGCGGATTGGTGCCTTCGCCGGCGTACTCGGCGTGCACATCGGCCAGCGCCGTGGCCAGGTCGCGCCCACTGAACGGGCCATCGCGCAGCGCGTTCACCCGTTCGCGGCCCTCGGCCAGGTTGCGCTCGGCCAGTTGCATGGCCGATTCAAGCTGCGCGCGCACCGGTTCCGGGGTGCGTTCGGATTGGCTGATGGCATGCAGGCGCAGGATCAGCCCCTGGCTGCCCTGCAGCAGGGTGTCGTGCAGGTCGCGGGCAATGCGTTCGCGCTCGCCGTGGCGTTCCTGCAGGCGGGCGCGGAACAGCGCGGCCAGCTGGCCACTGCGCACGCGCACGGCCATGGCCAGCACCAGCAGCACCGCCAGCGCGCACAGCAGCTTGAACCACACCGTCTGCACGAACGTGGGGGCGATGCGGAAGCTGCGGCTGGCCGGCTCCTGGCTCCAGACGCCGTCCTCGTTGGCCGCTTCCACTTCGAAGCGGTAGCTGCCGGCGGCCAGGTTGGTGTAATAGGCACGGGTGCTGCTGCCGGCATCCTGCCAGCTGTCATCCACCCCGGACAGGCGGTAGCGATAGCGGTTGCGTTCGGGCCGTGCCAGTGACAACGCCACGAAGTCGATCTGCAGCTGGGTGGTGCCGGCCGGCAGGTGCAGGCCTTCGGTCAGCGGCTGGTGCGTATCGCCGTACAGCACATCGCCGATACGCACGCCGGGTGCCTGGGTGTCGATATGGTTCTGGGTGGTGTCCAGCCAGGCCAGCCCTTGGTTGGTGGCCAGCCACAGCAGGCCGTCGGCGGCCAGCACCGCGGTGGGAATGGGGCCACTCTGCAGGGCGATGCCCGGCATCCCATCCACCGCATCGAACAGGCGCGGGCTCAGCGGCGTGCCCTGCAGCAGCGCGCTGCGCAGGGTGGTTTCCTGCAGGCGTACCAGGCCGCGGCTGCCGTTCAACCAGACCCGGCCGCGGCCATCGACCACGATGCCGGTGATGCCCTCCAGCACGCCGGCCAGATCGGTGCGCACGCTCATGAACCGGCCGTCGCCGATCCGTACCGACAGGCCCGACTCACCGGCAACCAGCAGCAGGTCACGGTGCTGCAGCAGGGCGGTGATCGGCCCCACGTCCAGCCCCTGCGCGCTGCCGTAGGTGGCTACGCCGTTGCTGTCCAGGCGGCGCACGCGCCCATCGGCATATCCCAGCAGCAGGCTGCCATCGCTGCCCTGGGCCAGGCTGGAGCAGGCACGCTCGGGCAGGCGCGGTTCGCGCAGCCAGTGCCCGGCCTGGTAATGCAGCACGGCCTGTTCGCCGGCACAGACCCATGCATTGTCGTTGTCAGGGAACAGCAGGGCGTGGCTGGGCTGGCCGGTGAACGGCGCCGGCAGCGGAATGCGCGTGGTCTTCCCGGCTTCGGTGCGGGCCAGGTTCACCCAGTCGAACTGCCACATCGGGCGCGCATCCCGGCGCGCGGCCGCCTGCAGCTCTTTTGCGCTGCGGTCCAGCAGCTGCCGGCGCAGATCGTAGGGCTGCAGGTCTTCGCCATAGCCGTACACGCGGCCATCGTCGGCGCGCACCAGCGAGCGGTACGGATCGGTCGGTCCGACGGTCAGGGTCTGCACGCTGCGTGCGCGGAAGCGGTTCAAACCCAGGTTGGTGCCCACCCAGATATTGCCTTCGCGATCGAGCACCACCGGTACCGCCGACGTGGCGGTCAAACCTTCGGCGGTATCGAAGCGCTCGATGCCGGTGGCGGTGTCGCCGTCGAAGCTGACCCGGGCCACGCCACCGTGCGGGCTGAAGGTCGCCCACAGGTCGCCATTGGCGGTGAACTGCATGCGCGATGCGAGCAGGCCGGGCAGGCGTCGCGCCTCGCGCTCGCTGGCCGGCAGCAGACCGTCGCGGTCGGCCAGCGGCAGGGTGCCGCGGTTGCGGTCGGCCAGCCACACTTCGCCACGCGGGCTCTCGGCCAGGGTGGACATCTGGGAGACGGCGATGCCGGTCGAGGTGAAGCGTGAGGCACCGGCCGGGCGCGACCAGACCTGCAGGTCGGCCAAGACCCACAACGTGCCGTGGCTGTCCTGGAACACCCACTGCACGCGGCGGTCGGGCAGGCCGGTGCTGGCATCGGCCTGCCAGCGCTGCCCGTCGAACCAGCGCAGGCCGCCGTTCACTGCGGCCCACAGCCGGCCATTGCGATCGTGCTCGAAGCGCGGCACCACGCCCACGGGAATACCCTGGGCGCGGCCGTAGTTGTCCAGCCGCCCGGGCTGGCTGTGGCTGATGCCCGCCTGGAAATAACCGATCCACAGGCCCTGCTGCGCGTCGCGCGCCAGGGTGACCATGTTGGTCGAGGGGAAGCGCTGGCCCGCCGGTGGCGCCTGGCGCTCGAAACGGCGGCCATCGAAGCGGTAGAGACCCGAGCCGGTGGCCAGCCACAGCAGGCCGTCGCGGTCCTGGGCGATATCCCAGATATCGCCCGGTGCGCCCTGGCCTACGCGCCAGGCCGTGTGCTGGTAGCCGGGCATGCCGGTGCTGACCGGCGGCTGCTGCACGGCCAGCGCCATTGCCGGCAACGCCAGCGACAGGCAGCAGATCAGCCCCTGCAGGCACTGCAGGAAAGAGCGGGGGAGGGCGCGCATGCCGTCATTCTGGCAGGTGCGGGGCAGCCCGGGGTGACCCGAACGGGGCAGGCGCCCAGCGTGTGGGTGCGCTATCACATCCGCATGGAGCAGGGAGGCCACCGATGCAACGCTTGTTTGTGATGTTCCCCGACCGCGCGCCGGGGATCGGCCTGCTGTGGCTGCGCCTCTGCCTGGCGGCGGCGCTGTGGCCACCGCAGGCGCCCGGCAGTGGGGTCTGGCTGGTCTGCGTGGGTACACAGGCGCTGTTGCTGCTGGGTTGGCTGACGCCGCTGGCGGTGCCGATGGCGCTGCTCGGGCTGTGGCTGCAGGCCGCGCCGTGGCCGCTGCTGGTACTGCCGGTGGCGCTGTTCCTGCTGGGCCCCGGAGCCTATTCAGTGGATGCACGGCAGTTCGGACGGCGTGTTCTGGAACGCGGGCCTCCCCCAAAAGGGTGAGTGGCGCGCTGGACCGTCGGGGGTAGGGCGCGGCACGACCGCAGCGCACCATGAAGGCCCCCGTCGCGGTGCATTCGCATGGCCCTGCAAACCCCGCCTGCGTTCGCGGCAGACGCGCTTGCGCCGAACCAGTCGGCCGCCCTGCAGCGCGCCCTGCGCTACATCGATGAACACCTGTCACAGCCGCTGCGGGTGACCGAGCTGGCCGAAGTGGCCTGCGTCAGCCGCTTCCATCTGGTGCGCCTGTTCCGCACCGGTACCGGTGCCAGCCCACTGCGCTATGTGCGCCGCCGGCGTATTGAACGGGCCCGGCAACTGCTGCCCGACAGCACCGGTTCCATGTCCCACCTGGCCCAACACCTGGGCTTCTTCGACCAGAGTCATTTCGTGCGCAGTTTCCGCGCCGAGACCGGCTGCAGCCCGGGCCAGTACCTGGCCGGTGATGCCGCGCTGCGGCTGCCTACCGAGCGCGCCTGCGGCCGCCTGACGCCCCCGCCTTCAACCACCCCTGGAGTCTGACCATGACCACCGCAACCGCCACCCCCGCCAAGGCCCTGCTGTCGCCGACCGACCACGCCCTGGTGCTGATCGACTACCAATCGCAGATGGCCTTCGCCACGCACACCATCGACATCTCGGCCCTGCGCAACAACGTCTCGCTGATCAGCAAGGGCGCCAAGGGCTTCAACGTGCCGGTGGTGCTGACCACGGTGGCCGAGAAGTCGTTCTCCGGCCCGATGTTCCCGGAACTGCCGGAGATCTTCCCCGGCCAGACCGTGTTCGACCGCACTTCGATGAACACCTGGGAAGACCAGCCGGTGATCGATGAGATCAACCGCATCGGCAAGCGCCGCCTGGTGCTGGGTGGCCTGTGGACCAGCGTCTGCATCGTCGGCCCGACCCTGTCGGCGCTGGAGCAGGGCTTCGAGGTCTACGTGATCACCGACGCCTGTGGCGACGTGAGCGACGAAGCGCACGAGCGCGCGATCACCCGCATGGTGCAGGCCGGTGCCGTGCCGATCACCAGCGTGCAGTACCTGCTGGAACTGCAGCGCGACTGGGCGCGCGGTGAAACCTATGGCCTGACCACCGGCATCGCCCGCGACCACGCCGGCGGCTACGGCATCGGCATCCAGTACGCCAAGACCATGTTCGGCGCACAGGAAGGCGGTCACTGAGCATGACCGGCAGTCACGGCCTGGACCTGGCCTTGCTGATGCTGCGCGTGGCGGCAGGTGGATTCCTGCTGCCACACGCACTGGGCAAGCTGCTGGGCTGGTTCGGCGGCCCCGGCCTGGGTGGCTTCGCCGGCGAACTGCGCGGCTTTGGCCTGCCCTCGGCCGCGCCCCTGCCGTTGCTGCTGGCGCTGTTGCAGGTGCTGTCCGGCCTGGCCGTGCTGCTGGGCTGGCAGACCCGCGTGGCCGCCCTGGCGGCGGCCGCGTTCATTGGCTTCACCGCGCTGCTGGCCCTGCCCAAGGGCTGGTTCTGGATGCGCGGTGGCGTCGAATACCCGCTGATGTGGACCTTCGTCCTGCTGGCCATCGCCTGCGCCGGGCCCGGTGCCTGGGCGCTGGATGGCCCGCTGCTGCAGGGAGACCTTGCATGAGTTCCGACCCCCACCATCCCGGCCGCCGCAACGTGCTGCTGGGTGCCGGCGCCGCGCTGGCGCTGGGCCTGGCCGGCACTGCCGCCGGCGCCATCGAATCAACATCCAAGGAGCGCCGCATGAGCACCCTGGTCATCCGCAATGCCCGTATCACCACGCTGGACCCGCAACGCCCGCACGCGCAGGCACTGGCCGTGCAGGAAGGCCGCATCGTCGCCGTAGGCAGCGATGAGGAGATCATGCGCGGCTGGGGCAACGAGGCCACCATCCTGGATGCGCAGGGCCGTCGCCTGGTTCCCGGGTTGAATGACAGCCACACCCACCTGATCCGCGGTGGCCTGAACTACAACCTGGAGCTGCGCTGGGACGGCCTGCGTTCGCTGGCCGACGCCATGGCCATGCTGAAGGCGCAGGTCGACCGCACGCCGGCGCCGCAATGGGTGCGCGTGGTCGGCGGCTTCACCGCCAGCCAGTTCACCGAAAAGCGCCTGCCGACCCTGCAGGAGCTCAATGACATCGCGCCGGATACGCCGGTGTTCCTGCTGCACCTGTACGACCGCGCGCTGTTGAACCGTGCGGCGCTGCGTGCCTGCGGCTACACCAAGGACACCCCGGACCCGCCGGGCGGGCAGATCGTGCGCGATTCGCTGGGCAACCCGACCGGCCTGCTGCTGGCCAAGCCCAACGCGCTCATCCTGTATGCCACGCTGGCCAAGGGCCCGCGCCTGCCGGTTGAATACCAGGCCAACTCCACCCGCCACTTCATGCGCGAGCTGAACCGCCTGGGCATCACCTCGGTGATCGACGCCGGCGGCGGGTTCCAGAACTACCCCGAGGATTACCAGGTCATCGAGCAGCTGCATCGCGATGACCAGCTGACGGTGCGCATCGCCTACAACCTGTTCACCCAGAACAAGGGCAACGAGGTGAACGACTTCCGCGGCTGGAGCGAGATCCTGCAGCCGCGCCAGGGCGATGACCTGCTGCGCCACAACGGTGCCGGCGAGATGCTGGTGTTTTCGGCGGCCGATTTCGAGCTGTTCAACGAGCCGCGCCCGGAACTGCCGCCGGAGCTGGAGCCGGAGCTGCACGACGTGGTCAAGCTGCTGGTGGAAAAGCGTTGGCCGTTCCGCATCCACGCCACCTACGATGAAAGCATCACCCGCATCCTGGACGTGTACGAACAGGTGAACCGCGAGGTGCCGTTCGATGGCCTGCACTGGTTCATCGACCATGCCGAAACCATCACCCCGCGCAACATCGAACGTATCCGTGCGCTGGGCGGCGGCATTGCCGTGCAGCACCGCATGGCCTACCAGGGCGAGGCTTTCGTGCAGCGCTACGGTGTGCAGGCCGCGCGCCACACCCCGCCGGTCAAGCGCATGCTGGCCGAGGGCGTGCCGGTGGGCGCCGGTACCGATGCCACGCGTGTGGCCAGCTACAACCCGTGGGTGGCGCTGTCGTGGCTGGTGACCGGGCGCACCGTGGGCGGACTGGCGCTGTATGGCGACGAGAACCTGCTGGAACGCGAACAGGCGTTGCGCCTGTGGACCCAGGGCAGCGCGTGGTTCTCTGGCGACGAAGCGGTGAAGGGCACGCTGAAGGAAGGCCAGCTGGCCGATTTCATCGTGCTGTCGGCCGACTTCTTCCGCGTGGACGATGGGCAGATCGCCGATATCACCAGCCTGCTGACCGTGGTCGGCGGCCGCATCGTGCATGCCGACGGTGACTACGCCGGGCTGGCCCCGCAGTTGCCGCCGGCCATGCCGGACTGGTCGCCGGTGAGCAAGTTCGGCGGCTACCACGTCGGTGGCGCGGCCACGGGACTGGCCGCGGCCCACCACCATCACCACGGGGCCGCATGTGGCACCCACGGTGCGCACGGCCATGCCGCCCACCACGCCGCACCGACCGATGATCTGACCGCGTTCTGGGGCGCCATGGGGTGCTCGTGCTTCGCGTTCTGACCTTGGCTGCGTTGGCCGCGCCGTCGCTGGCGCTGGCCTGCGACGGCGGTGCCTGCACGGCAGTGGGCGATGGCCAGCTGCAGTGGGATGCCTCGGTGCGCGTGCGTGGGCTGTACTACGACCCCACGCGCTTCGGCGTGGGCGGCGGCGAGGATGGCTACGGCCTGCTGCGCGCGCTGGCCGCGGCCACCTACCGCCGGGATGACTGGGAAGCCAAGCTGCAGTTGGGCGTGCACGCCGAGGACGGCAAGGCCGGCGGCCCCGGCCGCACCGATCGCAGCGCGCTGGATGTACAGCAGGCCTACTGGCGCTGGCAGGGCGAAGGCTGGCACGTGCAGCTGGGCCGGCAGGAAGCCGGCTACGGCAGTTCGCGGCTGCTGTCCGTGCGCGATGGGCCGAACATCCGCCTGGCCTTCGATGGTGCGCGCGTTGGTTGGAACGGGCGCTTGGGACAGCTGGACCTGTTGGCGCTGCGCCCGGTGGAAAACCGCCCCGGTGTATTCGATGACCGCGGCGAACACGGTGCCCACCTGTGGGGCGCCTATGCCACCACCGCGCGTGGGCACGGTGCCGGGCAGTGGGATGTCTACGCGCTGGACTACCGCCGCGACGGCGCGCGCTTCGCCGCTGGCACGGGCGTGGAGCGGCGACAGACCGTGGGCACGCGCTGGTTTGGCCAGGCCGGCGGCCTGGACTGGAACACCGAACTGGTGGCCCAGGGCGGTGAGCTGCGCACGGCCGGCGCCGATCTGGACATCCGTGCGTGGACCATTGCCACCGATACCGGCTGGCGCTGGGCCGCGCTGCCGCTGCAACCGCGGCTGGGCCTGAAGGCCGACCTGGCCAGTGGCGATGGCAACCTGCATGACGGCCGGCTGGGCACGTTCAACGCGCTGTTCCCCAAATCGGCGTACTTCAGCGAGGCCAGCCTGTTGGCGCCGGCCAACCTGATGGACGTGCAGCCGACGCTGGCGCTGCGGCTGGACCCGAAGGTCACCACCGAACTGGGCGTGCAGATGGCCTGGAAGCACCGCCGCGCCGACGCGGTCTACACCACCCCCGCGCCGCTGTCGGCGCTGCCCGGCAGTGCCGGTGGCGCACGCCGCATCGGCACCCAATACAAATCCGAAACCCGCTGGCAAGCCAGCGAACACTGGCAATGGCAGCTGCAGCTGGCCTGGGTCGATGCCGGTCCTGCACTGAAACAGGCCGGCGGCCAGGACACCCTGTTCGCCTCGATCGTTGGAGCATGGCAATGGTGAACGCAACCGCGTCACAACCTTCCCCCCAGGCCGCAGGTGCCTGGTCCCCGCTGAAAGTCAGCATGTTCCGGGCACTGTGGCTGGCGATCCTGGCCAGCAACATCGGCACCTGGGTGAACGACGTCGCCGCGGCCTGGGTCATGGCCGAGCGCACAGGCTCGCCGCTGATGGTGGCCCTGGTGCAGTCGGCCACCACGGTGCCGATCGTGCTGCTGGCGCTGGCCGCCGGTACATTGGCCGACATCGTCGACCGCCGCAGATACCTGTTGTTGACCCAGGGCTGGATGCTGCTGGTGGCCGCGGTGATGGCCACGCTGACCGCGTTCGACCTGCTGACCCCCAACCTTTTGGTGCTGCTGACGTTCTGCATGGGCTGCGGTGCGGCCATGGCCATGCCGGCACAGGCCGCGATCGTCTCTGAACTGGTGCCGCAGCCGATGCTGGCCTCGGCGGTGGCGCTGAATTCGATCGGCATCAACATCGCCCGTTCGATCGGCCCGGCCATCGGCGGCGTGATCGTGGCGCAGCTGGGTGCGGTGTGGGCCTTCGGCTTCAATGCCATCACCTTCGCCGCCATGCTGTTCGTGGTCTGGGGCTGGAAGCGCGACCCGAAGGCATCGAGCCTGCCGCCGGAAGGCTTCGGTGCCGGCCTGAAGGCCGGCCTGCGCTATGCCAGCCGCGCCGGTCGCCTGCAGGCGGTGCTGATCAAATCGGTGGGCTTCTTCTTCTTCGCCGCCGCGATGAACGCGATGCTGCCGGTGGTGGTGCGTGGGCAGATGCATGGCGGGGCCGGGCAGTACGGCATCCTGCTGGGCTGCATCGGGATCGGCGCGGTGGGCGGTGCGCTGCTGCTGCCAAAACTTCGCGCCAAACTCGATCGCGACCTGCTGGTGCTGCTGGCGACGCTGGCGCTGGCGTGCAGCCTGGTCGGCCTGGCCCTGACCCGCAGCTGGTACGTGCTGCCGGTGGTGATGCTGGTCAATGGCTTCGCCTGGATCACCGTGCTGTCTTCGCTGCAGATCGCGGCGCAGACGGCGGTGCCGGCGTGGGTGCGTGCACGTGCGCTGGCGCTGTACATCATGGTGTTCTCGGCGGGCATGGCCGCCGGTGGCTTGAGCTGGGGCGCGCTGGCCCAGCGCACTTCGCCGGAACTGGCCCTGCTGGTGGCGGCCGTGGGCGCGGTGGTGGGCGGCCTGCTGGTCTGGCGCGTGCGCATTGCCGGCACCGAGGAACTGAACCTGCGCCCGGCCGGGCATTGGCCGGCGCCGGAGCTGGCAGTGCCGGTGTCGCATGATCGCGGCCCGGTGCTGGTGACGGTGGAATACCGCATCGAAGCCGGCGACCGCGCACTGTTCCAGGCGCAGATACGCGCGCTGGGCACGATCCGCCGCCGCGACGGTGCCGTGGTGTGGGGCGTGGTGGAAGACGTGGCGACGCCTGGCGTGCACCTGGAGTATTTCGTGACCCCGTCGTGGCTGGAACACCTGCGCCAGCATGAGCGCATCACCGCCGACGACAAGGCGATCCAGGAAACGCTGCGCGGCCTGCACCGTGGCGAGCGTGCGCCGATCGTGCGGCACTTCGTGGGTGGGCAGGACCCGTTGCCGGCCAACGTGCCGCACCATCACAGCGACATCTGAGAGCGGTCGCCGGGCATGGCCCGGCGCTACCGTGCTTCAACCGCCGGGCATGGCCCGGCGCTACCGTGCAGGGGCGGCGGCGCGCTGGGCGCCGCCGCGGCACGTCATTTGCGTGCGAACGCCAGCAGGTCGGCGTTGAACTGGTCGGCGTGGGTGACGGTCAGGCCGTGCGGCGCGCCCGCGTACACCTTCAGCTCGGCATCCTTGATGATCTGCGAGGACAGCTTGGCCGAGGCATCGAACGGCACGATCTGGTCATCGTCGCCATGCACCACCAGCGCCGGCACATCGATCTTCTGCAGATCGGCGGTGTAGTCCACTTCCGAGAACTCGTGGATGCAGTCGTACTGACCCTTCACCCCGCCCAGCATGCCTTGCTGCCAGAACGAATCGCGCATGCCCTGGGTAACGGCATTGCCGTCGCGGTTGGCGCCGAAGAACGGCGTGGTCAGGTCCTTGAAGAACTGCGAGCGGTCACCGGCGGTGCCCTTGCGGATGCCGTCGAACACCTCCAGCGGGGTGCCGGCCGGGTTGCTGGCGGTCTTCAGCATCAGCGGCGGCACCGCGCCGACCAGTACCACCTTGGCCACGCGCTTGCTGCCGTGGCGGCCAACGTAGTGCGCCACTTCGCCACCACCGGTGGAATGGCCGACCAGGATGGCGTCGTGCAGGTCCAGTGCTTCGATCACCGCGGCCAGGTCGTCGGCGTAGGTGTCCATGTTGTTGCCGTCCCAGGTCTGGCTGGAACGGCCGTGGCTGCGGCGGTCATGGGCGATTACGCGGTAACCGTTCTGGCCCATGAACAGCATCTGCGGGTCCCAGGCGTCGGACGACAGCGGCCAGCCGTGGGCGAACACGACGGGCTGGCCGGTGCCCCAGTCCTTGTAGAAGATGCGGGCGCCGTCTTTGACGGTAACGAAATTGCTCATCTTGGATTCCTTTGGCGGAAGGTGGAAGGCACCGGTCGCGGCGACCGGTGTGCGCGCAGTACAGCGCAGCCTGCTCCGCCGGCATTGCACGGCTGTGGCAGGAAGTCGCATTGGCCTCTGGCGGCACACTGGCCGGGGCGGGACCATGCCGGCAAGGAGGGCGTCATGAGCGGAGTGGTGGCAGGCGCGGTGCTCGCGCTGTTGTTGGCCGTGCCGGTGCAGGCACAGACCAACGTCTACAAATGCGTGGATGGCCCGCACCCGGTCTATCAGCAGACCCCGTGCCAGGGCCGGGCGGAATGGAAGTGGCAGGTGCCTGCGGACACGTCATCGGCCAGTCCGACCGTGCCAGCGGCCGCCGCTCGCCCGCGCAAGCGGCACGCAGGGGCGGCACGGGCGGTGCTGATTCCCATCGAGCGCGATCCGGCCGGCTGCAGTCGTGCGCGCCAGCGGCGGGCGGAGGCACTGCGGCCGGACTATCTGCAGCAGCGGCAGCTGGACGACGCCGTGCGTGCGGCCTGCCATTGAGCGGACATGAAAACGGCACCCGAAGGTGCCGTTTGCGACATGCGTGGCCGCAAGGCGCGAGGGCTTAGTGGCCGTCGCCGCCCGCACCTGCGCCAGACGCGGCATCGGTCTTGGGCAGGCTCAGTTCCGGGTTGCCCTGTTCGGCCTGCAGGATCTGGATGCGACGCTGCAGGGCATCGAGCTGGCTGTTGGTGCTCTGCACATCGGTGCTCAGGCTGACCGCCTGCTGCTGTGCCTGCTGCAGCGCCGCGCTGACCTGCGCCGACTGCGCCTGCTGCTGTTCCATTTCCTGCTGCAGGGTGCGCAGGCGCTCTTCGTTGTAGGCCACCAGGCGTTCGGTGTAGCGCTTGCCCGCTTCCAGACGCGTGGTGTCGATGTACACCTGGGCCAGCTGCTCGGTCTGCTGCACGAACGTGCGGTACACGCGCTCGGCGTTGTCCACCGCATCGGTCTTGATCACGCGCCAGAAGTTCTTTTCCTGGAACAGCGCCACGTAGTAGGTAAGCGTGTTGGCGTTGAACAGCAGGCTGGCGCCGTAGTTGCCGTTGTAGGTGGTGCGCAGTTCGGTCAGTTGCTGGGCATCCATCAACTGCTTCAGTTCATCCACCGTGTTGCGCACCACCGGGGCCGGGCGTGCCGGTTCGGCGGGCGCCTGGCGGTCGCCACGGGCAGCCATGGCCGACGGTGCGGCCAGGATCATGGCCGTGGCCAGCAGCGCTACCGCGCGCGGGTACCGGGCGAAGACAGTGCCCCCTGAAATTTCTCGCATGTCTGGACCATCCACGAACGTAGTGTGGTTGAGATGAATGTGATTCCCCGCCCGGAGTCTAGCATGGGCGCGCGCGGCGCCAAGGCGGGCGGCGGCGCTCAGTAGACCAGCTGCGCGGGCGTGCACTGGATCGACTGCACCTGCACATCGGTGCGCCCCAGCTCCAGCCCCAGCAGGCTGGCCAGGGTGCCGCTCAGCAGTGCGCCCACGCTGTTCAACACCGGCTTCAGCGCGGCCAGCACCGGGGTCAGCACCGCGCACAGCAGGCCACTGCAGCTGACCGCATTGCCGGGCGTGGTCACGCCGCCGCCGGCGTACTGGTCCAGGAAACCGGCCGGGGCGGTCTGGATGTAGGCCGCCAGGTTGTTGCGCACGCAGCCGTTGTAGTTCAGCAGGTTGCTGACCAGGCTGTCGCAGCGGTTGATCAGCAGCCCGCCCAGCAGTGAGCCCAGCACGCCGTCCAGCACGCCCAGGCCCTGGCCGGTGACGGTGGTGCGGTAGCCATCCCACACCGGGCCATCCTTGCGGCAGGTGGTCAGGTACAGCGGCGGGCAGGCGTAGGGCACGCCCTGGGTGACGGTCCAGGTGCCCAGCGGGTTCAATTGGCGGCTGGCATCGCCGTCGCGCAGCAGTGGAATCACCTTGTCCACGTCGTAGCGGCCGCCGGTGGGGTGCGCGGCGGCCAGGTAGCGGTCGGCCAGCGCCTTGGCGGTATCGCTGGAGCTCATGCCCTGCTGCGGGCTCTGCAGCATGCCCGACAGCACGCGCAGCAGCTCGTTGACCAGATCGGACACCGCCGTGCCCACTGCCAATGGGTTGATCCGGGTGGAGCCGGTCTGCCCGGCGGCCAGGGTGAGATCCTGTTGCGCGGTCAGCGCCGGCAGGGTGATGCGGTCATTGATCAGCGGCTGGCCCAGCAGGGTCAGCAACTGCTCGTTCTGCAGGGTGGCATCGCAGACGTTCTGCTTGGAAAAGCGATCGGCCTCGGCAATCCTGCCTACGCAGGCACGCAGCACCGATGAATCGACGCGGATGGTGGCAGTTGGCGGCGCGGCACCGCACTGCAGCGATGTCAGCGTGCCCATCGCATTGGTCACGTCCACGTGCAGCGGCAGCTTCAGGCGGGTGCCCAGCAGGTTCAGCAGCGCGCCCACGGCCGGCACGCGGTTGCTGTCCACGTCCACCATCAGGCGGACCTGTGCATTGTAGGCGCGCGCGCCAACGCCGCCGATGGCGATGGAGGGGGGCTCGATCACCCCTGCCTTGACCTCGATGCCGACCAGGTTCAATCCGCTGATCTGCACGCCGTTGTTGTCGTTGGCAATGGAAATGGCGGTGTTCAACAGGTCCAGCACGTTGACCTTCGATTCCAGCGCGCTGCCGATGGTGCCATCGGGCGAGATGACTTCGGCGAACAGGCCACCTCCACCGCTTTCGCTGCCCAGCGCGATGTTCAGCTGGTTGATGTCCAGGCCGGTGGACACCAGGCTGGACAGCGCCTGCAGCTGCACGCCGGCGGTGCTGTTGCGGCCCACCACTTCGGCGGTGGCGTTGACCAGCTGTGCCAGCGACACGCGGTGCACCGCCAGCAGGCGATTGAAGTCGGCCACGCTCAGGTCGGCAGTAACCGGAATGCCCAGCGCCTGCAGCAGGCCCGAAGGCGTAACGCTGACCTGGGCCAGGCCATCGTAAGACAGCACGGTGGCATTGCTCACATCCAGCCCGACCAGGCGCAGGGTGGCCATCAACGGCGAATTGCCATTGCTGCGCAGCAGCTGCGAGCCCACGCTGAACACCGCGGTGGGTTCGGCGCGGCGCGCGACCGCCTGGGTGCGTACCGTGGGCAGCGTGTTGTTCTGGCCGAAGAACGGCAGCACGCTGCGTTCGGTGGTCACGCGCACGGCGTTGCGCGGATTGGCCGCATCCACGGTGCTGCTGAAGTGGTCCTCGGCGGCGTGGGCGGCATTCCAGTTGCCGCACTGCACCTGCACCTGGCCGGGGAAGCGGTTCTGGTTGACCGCGTTCTGCCGTGCCGCGATGTTGTCACTGTTGTCGGCGCTGCACAGGTCCAGGCGTTGGGCGCCGGCCAGCGCTGCCAGGTCGGCCACCTTCTGTGCATCGCGCTTGGCCCAGTACAGGTAGCCCACTTCGATCAGGCCGAGCATGGCCACCAGCGCGATCATCACCAGCATCAAGGTGACCGACATGCCGCCGCGCTGGCGGTTGAAGGTGATGCGGCGTGACCGGTGCATGGCCGACCTCAGCGTGATGAGCTGGAACGGTTGCTGGAACGACCGACGTCTGGATCGAAGAAGTCGGGGATCTCGTGCTCGAAACTCTTCAGGTAGCGCGCATAGCTGGCCGTGGCCTGGTCGCCCAGGATCGGCAGGCGTGCGCCGGCCTGCTGGCCCGAGGCCTGCAGCCGCAGCAGGTTGCGGACGCTGTCGCCGTGCTGCGGGCGGGCGGTGCTGGCCGGGATATAGGTGGGTGGCGGCGGTGCTGGCGGCGCAGCCGTGGTATCCACCGTGGCCAGCGGCTGCGCGGACTGCACCGTGGGTGCCGGTGTCATCCGCTCGCCCAGCATCTGTCCGGTCAGCGGTGACTGCGTGGATTGCGCCGATGCGTGCGGCGCCGACAGGGCGACGGCAAGGGTTGCCAGGGGCAGCACGGTGCGCAGCAGGGCGGGCAGGGTCATGGGGTTCCCTCGTTGGCAGGGCGGGCGGAGCCGAAACGTTCCAGCATGGACGGTGGCAGGTGCGCCGGATCGCGGTCGGTGGTGCTGTCGCGCCGGGCTTCCGCTGCCAGCCGCATGCTGCGCGCCGGCGCTGCGGTGGCCGGCGGCGGCGGTGCCATGGCGGCGCTCTGGCGCTGCTGCAGACGGCTGCGGATCTGCTGCGCCTGCTGCTGGATGCTGCGACGGGTCTCGTCGTTGAGGTTGGCCTGCTGCGCGAGCTGTTCGGCCGTGGCCGTATCACCGCGCAGCAGCGCCCACAGCGACAGGTTGGCGGTGGCCTTGGCGTTGCCCGGGGTCAGTTCCAGCGCCTTGGCCAGCGGTTCGCGCGCCTGGTCGAACTGCCCGGCGCGCAGCCGCGCGTAGCCCAGGTCGCCCAGGTAGTCGGTGTTCAAGGGTTGCAGCTGGCTGGCGCGTGCCAGTGCCTGCTCGGCCGCCGCATCATCCCCGGCATGGGCGGCGATCAGTCCCAGCCCGTGCGCGGCCGCGGCGGCCTGCGCGCCGTTGGCCAGTTGCTGGTAGAGCGCGCTGGCAGCGGCGGTCTGCCCGGTTTCGCGCAGCGCGTCGGCCTGCAGCAGGCGCAGCGCGGGCAGGTCGCCGTAGCGCTGGCGGAACGCATCCACGTGCGCCAGCGAGGCGTACCACGCGCCCTGCTGCTGCATGCGCGAAATCAGTTCCAGATAGGTGTTGCGGCTGTCCTGCGGTGCCGGCGTGGGTTCGGCCAGCGTCGGGGTGTGCAGGTACTTGGCGGTGCTGGACGCACAGCCGCTGGCCAGGGTGGCCAGGGCGAACAGCAGCAGGGCAGGGCGTGCAGCAGGCATGGACGTCATCCCATCTTCGACATGGTGGTGGCCAGCGCGACCAGCGCCGGGCCGGAAAGCACGAGCATCAGCGCTGGCAGCAGGGTCAGCATCATCACCACGGTCATCTTCACCGACAGCTTGCCGACCTTCTCTTTCAGGGTGTTGCGGCGCTGTTCGCGCAGGCGCAGGCTGAACTGCTTCAACGGCTCCTGTACCGCGCCGCCGTGCGCATGCACCTGCAGGATCAGCTGCACAAGGCTGGACAGATCGTCATCGCCGTACACCTCATTCAAGCGGCGCAGTGATTGCGCGCGGCTGCGGCCGTGGGTGTAGGCCACGTTGGCTTCCTGCAGTTCGCCGCCCAGCACCGGCAGTGCGTCGCGCAGCTTGTCGCCCAGGGTCTGCAGGCTCTGGTCCATGCTGAAACCCACGCCCTGCAGCAGCCGAAGCAGGTCGATCAGCAGGGGCAGTTCGTTGTGCACGGCGCGCTGGCGGCGCTTCACCCAGGCGCCCAGCACGAACTTGGGCAGCAGCAGGCCGGCGGCCAGTGCGCCGACCACCACCATCACCTTGGCCAGCCCCTGTGCATCGCTGAGAGCGATCGCCAGTGCGACCACCACCGCGGCCAGCAGCAGGCGCAGGCCCAGGTAGATGGCCGTGCCGCGGCGGGTGTTCCAGCCGGCCAGGTCCAGCAGCAGGCGGTCTTCGCTGGCCAGCAGTGCGGCCTCCAGGCGGCCGCCGCTCAGTTGCCGGCCCAGGCGTTCCAGCCAGCCCAGCGAATCGCGGCGGGTCGCTTCGGTCTCGGCATCACGCGGCTGCAGGGCGGTCTTCAGCGTGGCCTCACCACGCGCCTCGCGCTGCCCGCGCACCCAGCCGCCCAGGCCGAGCAGGGCAATGCCGGCGGCCAGCAGCAACAGCGCGCACATCCACCAGGTGTTGGCGCTCATGGTTCACCTGCGCTGGCAGTAAGTGCGGTCATAGCGATTTGGCCAGTCGGTACAGCAGGAAGGCGCCCACCAGTTCCAGGCCGACGGCCAGCGCCAGGATCTTGTGGCCCAGCGGGTGGTGCAGGATCGGCTGGAAGAAGTCGGGGCTGGAAATGGCCATCAGCACGGCACTGGCCGGCGGCAGCAGGCCCAGCACCCAGGCCGACATGCGCGTTTCCGACGTGGTCGCGGCCAACTCCTGCTGCGCCTGTTCCAGGTCGCGCATGAAGTCGCCCAGCCGTTGCAGGATCTGGTCCGAGCGCCCGCCAATGCGTACGCTGACCCCGATCACCACCGCCAGCACCTTCAGCACGTCCATGCGGTAGGGCTGCGCGGCCAGCGACAGGGCGCGGTCCAGTTCCATGCCGCCGCGCGCGTAGCGCACCGTGGTGTCCAGCAGCTCGCGCAGGGGCGCGGCGGTCTGCGTGCTGGCCACCTGGAAGGCGGCCTGCAGGCTGTTGCCCAGGGCGGTCAGGCGCACCAGGTTGTCGAGGAAATCCGGCAGCTGATGCAGCAGCTTGGCCTGCAGCTTGCCGATGCGGCGCAGCAGCCACAGCCAGCAGCCGATCAGGTACAGGCCCAGGGTGAGCGGGAACATCCACGCGGTGCCCAGCCGCGCCACCGCGATGGCCGACAGCACCAGGCCGGGCACCAGCAGCAGGACCGGCAGTTTCCAGCCGGGCTGCAGGCCTGCCCGCTGCAGTAGCGGATCCCACGGCAGCGTTCGCCGGTTGCTCGCGGCAGCGGCAGCGGCCACGGGCGTAGCGCGGCCGCTGTCTGCAACCGGGCTGCCGGCGCCGCGGGCCAGCTGCTGTTCGGCATGCTGCAGCGAGGCCTGCCGCTGCTCGCGACTGTGCGCACTGCTCCACAACCAGGCGGCCAGGCCCAGCAGCACCGAGACGATGCTCAACACCATCAGCAGTACGCCGGCGCCCATGCTTACAGGTCTCCGTACAGCGAATCGCGCAGCTGCTGGCGGAAGGGCTCCAGCTTGTGCGAATGCGGGTGGAAGCCCAGCCCGATCCAGCGGTCGGTTTCGCGCCCGCTGCCGTCGACCTGCACCTCGTGGCGGAACATTTCCTGGGTGGTGATCAGGTTGTCGCTCACCCCGGTGATTTCGGTAATCGAGACCAGCACGCGGCGGCCGCTGCCCAGCCGCGAGATCTGCACGATGAAGTCGATGGCGCTGGCGATCTGCCGGCGCAGGCTGTCTTCGCTGCCCTGGAAGCCGGCGAAACCGGCCAGCATCTCGATGCGGTACAGGCAATCGCGCGGGGTGTTGGCGTGGATGGTGGCCATCGAGCCATCGTGGCCGGTGTTCATGGCCTGCAGCATTTCCAGCACTTCGGCACCACGCACTTCGCCCACCACGATGCGGTCCGGGCGCATGCGCAGGCTGTTGCGCACCAGGTCGCGGATGCTGATCGCACCGTGGCCGTCGGCACCGCCGATGCGGCTTTCCAGGCGCACCACGTGCGGGTGGTTCAACGACAGTTCGGCGGTGTCTTCCACGGTGATCACCCGCTCGTTGGCCGGGATGTAGCTGGCCAGCGCGTTCAGCAGCGAGGTCTTGCCCGAACTGGTGCCGCCGGACACCAGGATGTTGCAGCGCCCCAGCACCATGGCTTTCAGCAGCGCCTGCATCGGTGCATCGAACGTGCCCTTGGCCAGCAGCTCGTCGGGGGTGAACGGGTCCTTGCGGAACTTGCGGATGGAGACCATCGGGCCGTCCACCGCCAATGGCGCGATGATGGCATTCAGGCGGCCGCCGTTGGGCAGGCGCGCATCCACCATCGGGTTGGAATCGTCCAAGCGGCGGCCCAACGGGGCCAGGATGCGGCGCAGGATGCGCAGCAGATGGGTATCGTCGGTGAAGCGCTGGGTGGCACGCTTGAGCTGGCCGCCCTGCGATACATGCACATCCTTGAAGCCGTTGATCAGGATGTCTTCGATGGTCGGGTCATGCAGCAGATCATCCAGCGGCCCGAAGCCGGTCAGCTCCTTCACCAGGCCTTCGGCCACCACCTGCATTTCTTCTTCATTGATGGGAATGCGCCATTCCTGGATGAAGCTGACCGTCTGGACCTGCACCCAGCGGGCGATGGTGTCCGGCGCCCAGGAATCGATGTCGATGCGCTCGTCTTCAATGCTGTTGAGCAGGTGTTCGTGCGCGGCCGACAGCACCTTCTGGTACTGCTCGGTCTGCGCGAACGGCAGCACGCCCGGGGCCGCGTCGGGGGCGCTGGCACGGGCGAGGGCGTTCGGGAACAGGGTTACTTTGTCTTCCATTGCGATCCACCCAGGGCAAGGGCAAGTCTTTCCCGCAGGCCGTGCGGCTGCACCGGGCAGGCAGCAGGGTCCAGGCGCTGGACCAGCGGGGCGAGGGCGCGCAGGTACGGGTCGCGCGGGGCGTCCTGCAGCAGCAGATGGCCGTGGCTGGCGGCGGTGCGCACGCGCGAGCGTTCGGGCAGCGTGGCCAGCAGGGGCAGTTCGAAGCGTCGTGCAATCTGTTCCGGGCTCATGCCGGCGCTGTCGTCATGGCGGTTGATGACCAGCTGCAGGCGCTTTTCGCGGTCACGCTGGCCGGAAAGATGCTTCAGCGCGTGGTCCAGCGACACCAGGGTGGCGATGGACGCATCGGCGATCAGCCAGATCTCGTCGGCCTGTTCCAGCAGCAGCGGCGGCAGTTGCCGCAGCGGGCAGCCGCCGGCATCGCACAGCACGCTGGCAAAGACCCCGCGCAGCCGTTGCAGCAGGGCGCCGGGATCGGAGGGCGGCACCGCGTCGCTGCCGCTGGCGCGATCCAGCAGCACCAGGCCGCTGGTGTGGCGTGCCATGGCCGTGCGCGCCAGCGTGGCATCGATGCGGCTGGCATTACGCAGGGCGTCTTCGTAGTGGAAGCGGCTGTCCAGGTTGAGGTACAGGGCCAGATCGCCGGCCGGCTGCGCCAGTTCCAGCAGCAGGCCGTCCTGGGGGTTGGTTTCGCCCTGCGCAAGCAGGTGGGTCTGCTGGGCCAGCACCGAAAGATGCGCGGCCAGGGTGCTGGTGCCCACGCCGGCGCGCACACCCAGCAGCACGATCAGCCGTGCCTTGTGCGCCTGCTGTGGGACGGCGGCGGTACGTGGCGACAGCGCACGCCGCAGCGCGGCCTCGATGCCGGTGTTGTCGCTGTCCATGTCCAGCACATCGCGCAGCCCCGCGCGCAGCGCCAGCACCACCCCTTCCACCTGGCCGGCACTGGTCGAACCCACCGCCACAAGGACCAGGTCCGGCTGGGTCTGCTGCAGTTGCTGGGCCAGCACGGTGGACGCCGACGCGTGCTCGGGGCGGAAGTCGAGCAGCACCAGGTTCTGCTGCCCGCGCTGCAGATCCTGCGCGGAGGTCGGCTGGGTACTGTCCTGCCAATGCAGCGCCGTGCCCGGTGGCAGCTTCGCGGCCAGACGCGGCAGCAGATCGCGGTCCACGCCGTACAGGACCAGGTTCATCGGTGGTCCGGCGGCATGCAGGGGCTGTGCGGTGGCATAGGGCATGGGGGTGTCCTTGCAGTGGCCGGTCAGCGCGAGAAGCCCGGTACCGGGTCGCGACTGATCGGGCCCAGCAGCCAGGCGCCCCATTCGGGCAGGTTCGGGCGTGCTTCCTGTTCGCCGGGCAGCGCCAGTTCGGTGTCGCGCGCCAGCGGTTGCACCAGGCGCGGGGTCACGATGATCACCAGTTCCTTGTCCTGGCGCTTGTAGTCGAAGTTGCGGAAGAACGAGCCGATGATCGGCAGGTCGCCCAGCAGCGGAATCTTGTTCACCGTCGATGCCACGCTGGAACTGACCAGGCCGCCGATCACGAAGCTCTCGCCATCGCCCAGCTCTACCGTGGTATCGGCGCGGCGGGTGGTGATGGAGGGGATCTGCACGCCATCGAGCGCGATTGCATTGCTGTAGTCCAGGTCGCTGGCTTCGGGCGCGACCTTCAGCGCAATGCGGTTCGGTGCCAGCACCGTGGGGGTGACGGTCAAGCCGATGCCGAACGGCTTGTAGGTGATGGTGGTGGTGCCCAGGCCCTGCGGCTCCAGGATCGGCAGTTCGCCGCCGGCCAGGAAGCTGGCGCTCTGCCCGGAAAGTGCGACCAGGGTGGGTTCGGCCAGCACGCGGGCCATGCCGTTGGCCTGCAGCAGGTCCACGTCGGCATTCCAGCGGTGCTTGGTGGAACCGAACACCAGGCGGAACGCGGAGGACAGCGGCGAATCATCCTCGTTGGCGCTGCCGCCTTCTTCCATGCCCGGCAGCAAGCCGGTGTCGCCAGCCAGACGGCCGCCGGGGCGGGCGATGCCATAGGCGAACGAACCATTCTTGTTCTGGAAGTTGATGCCGATCTGCTTCAGCGCGGTCTTGTTGAACTCCACCACCTTCACTTCCACCTGCACCACGCCGCCGCTGGCAATGGTGGAGGCATCGGCCAGCAGGCCGTCCTTGCCCAGCGCCATGGCGGCGGTCTTCTGCGCCTGCATGTGCGACAGCACGCTGTCGGTGCTTCCCTGCAGCAGGCCCTGCTGGTCCTGCTGGGTGAACGAAAGCCCGCTGTCGGCGGCGCCCGCAGCGCCCTGCACCGCGCTCTGCACGCGCACCTGCACGCGCTGCGGTTCGGCGCGGGCGCGGTGCCACAGCAGCAGCGTGGTGCTGCCCGGCGCCTTGCCGACCAGCAGGGCCTGGCGCTGCCCACGCAGCATCACGATGTCGGCCACGCCGGGATCGGCAATGGCCACCCGTTCCAGATCGGCGGGCAGGGTCCACGGGCGCTGCTCACGTGCCTGCAGCACCAGATCGTCGGCGGCCAGGCTGGTGGCAGGCGCCAGCACCACCAGCAGCAGGGCCAGCCAGCGCTGGTGCAGTGATCGGGCAGGGCGGTGGCGGCGTTGGGTCATGGAGGCTCCGGAATCCGGTCAGAGGGAACCGCGGGGCGCAGCGCTATCGCCGCGGATGATTTCGATGCCGGCCGGGCGCGGCGCAGTGCGGCGCGGCGCGCTGGCACGGGCAGTGGGTGCGGCGGGGGCGCGTTCGGTCAGGCCCTTGCCGGCCAGTGCTTCGCCGTCCAGGCCGGCAAAGGCGTTGTTTTCGGGGCGTTGCAGCGCCGCCTGCTGTTCGGCGTCCAGGCCGCGCACGGGATCGAGCACGCCCTTGGACGGCGCGAACAACGCCACATCGGGCAGGCCGGTGTCGGCCGGATTGCGCAGGGCCAGGAACAGTTTGCCCTGCTGCGCGCCCAGCAGCAGCCGGTTCGCTTCGGCGACCGGCACGGCCAGCACCGCGCTGCGCGCCGGTTGGGTGGCCTCGGCGCTGCCCTTGCTGGCGCTGCTGGAACTACCGCCGCCGGTGATGTCGGCCGCGCGCGGGTCGTTGTCGGCGGGCGTGGTCGCTGCCGGTTCCGCCGCAACGGGAACGATGTCCTGCTGGCCGTAGCTCAACACCCGCAGCCGTGACAGCAGCAGGCGGGTCTGTGCCACCTCCTGCGTGCCATTGATTGCATTGCTGTTGCTGCGCAGGTTCATGAAGACATCGACGAAATCACCGGGAAGAATGCGGTTGCCGGCGCCGACCAGTTCATCCACCGGCACCGCCAGCGCGCGTTCGCCAGGCCGCAGCTGCAGCGAGAAGCCCTGCGCCAGCAACCCCTGGCTGATCGCGCTGCCTTCGGCGATGTCCTGCACCGGCACCTTGCCGACCACGGCCGCCAGTTCCGTGGGGGCGCCGGGTACCGGCTGGGTGCGCTGGGCCAGGCGTACGCCGGCCGCGGTGATCGGCTCACCGGCGGGCAGCCGGGCAAGGGCTTCCACCACGGTAATGGTGGCCGCGCCGGGCTGGCTGGCAATCGGTGCGGCGGCCGGCGCGGCGGCGGGCGTGCGGCCGACAACGAAGGCGACCAGGGCCAGCAGCACGGCCAATGCGATCAGCGCGATGGCGGCGATGCGGGTCAGCTTCAACATGATTCGCCTCTCCTGGTACGTGGGTCAGTTGCTGCCCAGATCGAGCTGGGCCACGGCACTGCTGCGGATCGGATCGCCCATCACCCAGCCATACAGCGTGCCGGTGCCGGGCAGGAAGGGGTGGGCGGCATAGTCATAGCTGACCGTGACCGTCACGCATTGCGCGCTGGCCAGGCCGTTGCATGCGGCCAAGGGGGAGACGACGATGGCGCCACTGCCGCCAGCGCTGCAATCCGGTTCCTGGCTGGAAAACTGCAACAGCCACTGCATTGAGCGGCGTGCTGCGGTACAGGCGGCCACCCGGCGCTCGTTCGCGCTGGCATAGCGCAGCGATGCGCGTGCGCCCTCGGCCGACGCCGTTGCCAGCGTCTGCTGCGCGGCCATGATCATCACCCCGGAAAAGGTAAACATCAGCAGCGGAATCAGCCCGAGCATCAGCATCAGCGCGAATTCAATCGTGGCAGCGCCGTGTTGCCGGCGTGGCGCGCAGCGCTTCATGCGGCGCCTCCATAGGTGGTAACCAGCAGCCAGCCGATGGCCGCCAGGGCCAGATAGCTCGCGTAGGGCGCGCCCGTACGGCCCTGTCGCGCCTGCTGCATGTCGCGCAGGGCAGGGTGGGCCTGCCAGTGCTGCGCCTGCAGCGTTGCCGGCAGTCGCGGTGCCAGCAGCCGCGAGGCCACGACGATGCCAGCGTGCAGTCCTGCGGCCAGGCTGGCCACGATCCAGGCCGGCAACAGCGCCTGCCAGCCCAGCAGCAAACCCAGCACCGCGAAGAACTTCACATCGCCGGCGCCCATCATGCGCAGCAGATGGAACGGCAGCAGCGCCAGCAAGCCCAGTACCGCGCCCAGCAGGTGCGCCGCCAGCGGTTGCGGCGTGGCGGTCAGCTGGCTGACCAGCAACCACGGCAGCGCCAGTGCGCAGGCGGCCAGCAGCCAGGCGTTGGGCACCCGACGGGCGTACAGGTCGCTGATCGCAACCCGCAGGCACAGTCCAATGGCCAGCAGTCCCAGCAGTGTCATCACGCACCCTCGTCGTCCATTACCCGCTTGTTCCGTCTGCCCCGGGCGCGGCATCGCGGTGCGATACCGGCACCGGGCCGGCGGCAGCTGCGCGTTCGGTCAGCTGCCGGTGCCGCCGCTGGCCGAGCCAGCCGCGTTGGTCACCACGTTCTTGAGTGTGGTGAACAGCGTTTCGAAGAAATCGCGGATCTGGTCGTTGCCGACCGCCACCAGGATTCCGGCGATCACGGCGGCCAGCAGGCCGTATTCCAGCGCGGTAACGCCGTCTTCTTCTTTCAGGAACTTCTTGATGGAAGCGTTCATGACGGTGATCTCCCTCTACCTGTCAGATGGTGTTGCAGGGCACTGCATGGGTGGTGGCCCGGCTCCGCCGGGATCACTCCTGGGCCTTCGCCGTCCTGGCGGAGGAGGCCGGGCGGATGGTTCCGCCTGGCGCGTCTGCGAAGATCCGGCTCCCGGGGGCGGGCATCGGCGCATACGCGCACGCAGCCGACCGGTCATGGCCGTCGTGCGTGCCTGTCGTGCTGCTGCGCATGTCCATCGTCTTCCCCCTGGGTGCGGCCGCTGCTGCAACGCCGGATCACCGTGCTATCGACTTTGCCTGAACGAGGGTGGGCTGCAACCGGAACCTATATGCAAATTCGGCAGATCCGGAAAAATCATGAAGATTTCAGGCCGCTTTTGTGATCGATATCCGTTGCCTGCCACAACGATTCACGAAAGTGCAGGTTTCGTGATTATGTGATGGCTGCATGCGAAAACTGTGCCATAACCCTGTTTATATTCAGGAATGAACGCGTTGGCTGCAACGAAAGTGTGATCTGTTTACGGACACCGATTATCGGGCATACTCCCATTCAAGGTTATGCGGTTTCCGATGGGCGGTATCTGTGAAGGCCGCCGTCGGCATGCACCAGGAGGTTCGTGGAAGCAGTGCACGCCCTGTAAGGCAGTGGGGGCGGTGCTGCGCGGCAAACCAACAGGGGAAAACACTGTCATGGTCGATGGTGGGGTGGCGGACAGCGCCGACAGCGGGCTCAGGTCGATCGACCTGGCCACACTCAGCGGTGTGCTGCGGGTGTGCGATGTGGAACTGCTGCTGCTGGATGGCAACGGTCCGCGCGCGGCATTCGCTTCGCGGGTGCACGAAGAAGCCTTGTTCTGCAGTCTGCACTGCGGGTTCCATTGCCGTGGCCGGTTCATGCTGCCGCCGGACTGGGCCATGCTGGGGTATCTGCATACCACCGATGACACGCTCAGCTGGTGCCACGGCGTGCCGCTGGCGCCGGGCATGGCATTGACCATTCTTCCCGAAGGCATCAGCGAATTCACCCTGAGCCCGGGCACCCAGATGACCCTGATGCTGGTGCCAGTGGAGCGCGTGCAGCGCAAGCTGGCCGAGCTGAGCCTGCGCAGCACGCCGCCGGCGGGGCAGGCCCTCTCATTGTTTACCCTGGGCGCCGATGAGCTGCCTCTGGCCCGGCATTA
Source organism: Stenotrophomonas sp. YAU14A_MKIMI4_1 (assembly GCF_003086855.1). Taxonomy (NCBI): domain Bacteria; kingdom Pseudomonadati; phylum Pseudomonadota; class Gammaproteobacteria; order Lysobacterales; family Lysobacteraceae; genus Stenotrophomonas; species Stenotrophomonas sp. YAU14A_MKIMI4_1. The sequence continues at coordinate 2,429,012 of NZ_CP025998.1, read as the reverse complement.
TCACCAGCTGCACCAGCAGTTGGGCCAGGGCGGGGTGCTGCAGGCCGAAGAAACCGAGCGCCTGCTGCATGAGCACGTGCAGGCGCTGCTGGCCACCGGCCCCGGTGATCGCCCCGGGTGCAGCCGTGCGCGCCGCACCCATTACCTGATCGCGCAGCGCGCCGAGAACTTCATGCGGCTCAACCTGCGTCGCAATATATATATGAATGAAATCTGCGATGCCGCCGGGGTCAGCGAGCGTGGCCTGCGCTACGCGTTCGAGGATCTGTTTGGCACCTCGCCCAACCGATACCTGTCGATGCTGCGGCTGTGCGCGGCCTGCCGCAGCCTGTCCATGGCCGATTCCAGCCGGCGTTCGGTCAAGGCCATCGCCCTGAGCTGCGGGCTGTGGGATCTTTCGCGCTTTGCAGACAATTACCGCAAGGTATTTGGCGAACTGCCGCGCGACACGCTGATGCGCGCGCCGGCACAGATCGGCCAGCCGGCCTGAGTTACTCCCTGCGTTGCTGAATACCCGGTTCTGCCGGTTTTGCATATCCGGCTGCCGAATCTGGCCGTCGTTTTGCCGGAATGCGCGATTGCCGTGCCGGAATGAAGTGCCCCGTGCGCGTGGAAAGGCGCGAAATGTCAGTCACCTGCCTTGCGGCACTCCACTGACTTTCAAGCTGTACGCCTACGGGGGAATTGCTCATGAACCGCATCTACCGACGCGTCTGGAACCGCCAGCTCAATGCCATGGTGGTCGCTTCGGAACTGGCCACCGGTGATAACGCCGGCGCCACCCTGCACGACGCGCGCAGCGCGATGCCGGCGCCGAGCCTGCTGGCCCTGGCGCTGCTGTGCGTATTGGCCAGCGGCACAGCACACGCGACCGAAAGCAACCAGTCACTGCGTGACCTGCAGGCGCTGGCAGCCAAGTACACGCAGACGATGCCGGTGAAGGTCGATGCCGAAGTGGCGTTGGCGGCACGGGCGGCGCAGGCCAACACCGCAACCAATGCCGATGCGCGCGTTGCGCTGCAATTGAACACCGGCGTGCTGCCGATCGTGCGCACTGTGCTGCCGGCCAAGGTGAACGTGACGCTGGCTGCGCCGGCGCAGTCGGCACCGGCGCTGGGCGGCCAGCTCAACGCATCGGTCGTGCTGGGCGGCAGCGAAGCGGTCACGCTGGATACGGGGGTGACCGCCGCACTGCAGCCTTCGGAGCAGGCGCCGCTGGCGGCTGTGCAGGCCAACGCAAAGGCGAACATCGGCGTGGGCGGGCACACCGTGGCCGCGGTCGAGGCCGCACCGCGCGTCACCCTGGGTGGCAGCGCAGACCCGGCCGGGCTGAAGGCGGCGGTGGAAGGCAAAGTGGGTGCCAAGCTGGCGGTGATCGGGCAGCGCATCGAAGGCGATGCCGATGTGGCCGCAACCGCTGCGGTCACCCTGCCGGCCAAGGAAGAAACCCCGGGGGACACCGACGACCGCGCGATCACCGCCGCCTTCGATACCGGCGTGGCAGGCAACGTGCGCGTGCAGGGCCTGGATGGCCAGCCGGTGGTGGCCGACCGCAACCTCAAGCTGGCCGCCAACGCGACCGCTACCGCACAGACCTCGGCGCTCGGCCTGGGCGGCCTGTTGAACGGCGTCGGTTCGGCGCTGGGCGGGGTGGGCGACGCGGTGGGCAGCCTGCTCAATGGCGATCTGAACGGAACGGTCGGCAACCTGACCGGCGCCGTGGGTGGTTTGGTTGGTGGGGTGGTCGGTGGCCTGGGCCTGTCCTCGCCGTCGCCCATTGCCGCAAACACTGGCAAGGCGCCGGTCGCCGGCGATCCCAACGCCGGGCTGATCATCGGCAACGGCGGCGTGGTCGGCGGCCTGGGCGCGCTGATCGGCCCGACCACCAACGGCCTGTTCGGCGGCGATGGCTACCTGAGCAACGGCAACCTGCGGGTCAGCACCGCCAACGTCATGCAGACCTATTCGGCGGTCAACGCGCTGGGCATTCCGCTGGTCAATGCCTCGCCGGTGGGCAGCACGCTGAACGGCCTGGGCGGTGCGGTCACTGGCGGCAATTCGCATCTGACGCTGATCGGTGGGGTGACCTCCGACAGCTACATCTACAACATCAACAACGGCAATCCCGGCGGCCTGCTGGGCCTGCTGCTGCCCTCCGATTCGCCCGAATGGGCCGGCAAGTGCCTGGACATCGGCCTGGCCGACATCTCCTGCTGGGCGGTCAATGCCGCGCAGGACTACCAGGTGCTGATGGGTGACGGCGCCTACGCCAACGGCTCGCGCGAAGTGGTGATCGGTGCCAACGCCCGCCACGAACTGCCGCAGGTCGATGCCAACGTCGCCTTCCCCGGCAACGGCACCAATGACCCCAGCAATCCCACCGGCGTGCCCACCGCCGACTACGCCGCGCGCATGGGCCATTCGGTCATCGTCGGCGACAGCGCAGTCGGCACCGCCAACGGACAGACCCTGTTGGGTGCCGAAGCGACCTCCAACCAGGCCAATTCGGTTGCACTGGGCTTCCGCTCGGCCGCGGTGCGCGGCGCCCAGGCCAGCTACAGCGCCTACGGCCTGACCACCGCGCAGGTGTCGGCCGGTGAAGTGTCAGTGGGCAGCGCCAACGGCGGCGAACGCCAGATCACCAACGTGGCCGCCGGTAGTGCCACCACCGATGCGGTGAACGTGGCCCAGCTGCAGGGCGCCATCTCGCAGATCCAGGCCGTGGGCGATGCGGCGGTCACCTACGATCTGGACGGTGCGGGCGAACCGATCTACACCCGCGTCACCCTGGGCAATGGCACCGGCGCCACCACAGTGGCCAACCTGGCCGCCGGGGCGATCAATGCCGGCAGCACCGAAGCGGTGAATGGCGCACAGCTCTACGCCAGCAACGATGCCATCGCTCGCTTCTTCGGCGGCCAGGCTGCGTTTGATCCGGCCACCAGTGCCTTCACCGCGCCGCTGTTCCAGATCAGCACGATCGGCAGCGACGGCGCGATCGCGCAGGGCCTGTATGACAACGCCACCGACGCTTTCGATGCCGTTGATGGCTCGCTGGTCAACCTCAATACGCAGATCACCGATATCCGCAACGGCGGCACCAAGTACCTGCGGGTCAATTCCACCGGTGTGGAAGCGCTGGCTGCGGGTGCCGATTCGATTGCGGTCGGCAGCAATGCGCAGGCAGCCGCAGCCAACAGCATCGCCGTCGGTGCCGGCAGCCTGGCCGACCGTGACAACACGGTGTCGGTGGGCGCGGCCGGTGCGGAGCGGCAGATCACCAATGTTGCCGCGGCCACGGCGGCCACCGATGCGGTGAACCTGTCGCAGCTGCAGGCCTCGGAAGAGGGCGCGCTGCGCTACGACCTCAACGGCGACGGCAGCGTGAACTATGCCAGCGCCACGCTGGGCCAGGTCGGCACGACCACCACGCTGCGCAACCTGGGGCCGGGCCAGGTCAGCGCGGCCAGCACCGAAGCGATCAATGGCGCGCAGCTGTTCGCGGCCAACCAGACCCTGGCCACCCACCTGGGCGGTGGTGCCACGGTCGATGCCAGCGGTGTGGTGCTGGCGCCCACCTACACCCTGAACAACGTGGCCGCCGATGGCTCGCTCAGCCAGGGCAGCTACAGCGACGTCGGCACCGCGTTCGATGCGGTGAGCGTCTCCTTGGCCAACGTGGCCGAACAGAGCGACGAGCTGGACGCGCGCGCGGTGAAGTACGACGTGGACGGCAGCGGCAACGTGGTCGATTCGATCACCCTGAGCGGTACCGGCGGCGCGCCGGTGAAAGTGACCAATGTGGCCGCCGGCAGCATCCTGGCCGGTAGCAGCGATGCCATCACCGGCGACCAGCTGTTCGCCACCCACGCCACGGTGGCCAACTACTTCGGTGGCAGCACCACCTACGATGGCAGCACCGGCCTGTGGGTGGCGCCCAGCTTCCGCATCTCCTCCATCGCCACCGATGGCACGCTCATCCAGAACGACTACAGCAACGTCACCGCGGCGTTCTCGGCCGTGGATGGTTCGCTGCAGGTGCTCAACCAGCGCATCAGCAGTGGCGGCAGCAGCCCGTATCTGGCAGTGAACTCCAGCGCCGCCGCCGCGACCGCCGCTGGCGCCGAAGCGCTGGCGCTGGGGCCGCAGGCCAGTGCGGCCGGTGCCGGCAGCTTGGCGGTGGGCAACGGGGCCAGTGCCAGCGCAGACAACAGCGTGGCCCTGGGCAGCGGCGCGGTGGCCAGCGTGGGCGCGCAGAGCGGCTACACCGGCGCCTATGGCCAGGCCGGTGCCAGCAACTCGGCCGGCGAAGTGTCGGTGGGCAGCACCGGCAGCGAACGCAAGGTGACCCATGTGGCCGATGGTTCGGACACCTACGATGCGGTGAACGTGGGCCAGTTGAACAACGGCGTGAACTACGCCATCGACCAGTCCAAGGCCTACACCGACCAGAAGATCCAGAACATCACCAACGTGGCGGGCAGCTTCCGCGCCAACAACAGCAACAACCTGGCCGATCCGGCCGCCACCGGCGCCAATTCCGCCGCCGGTGGTGCCGGTTCGGTGGCTGCCGGGGCCAATTCCACGGCATTGGGCAACGGCGCCCAGGCGCAGGCCGACAATGCGGTGGCGCTGGGCGCTGGTTCGGTGGCCGACCGTGCCAACACGGTGTCGGTGGGCGCGGCCGGGGCAGAGCGGCAGGTGGTGAACGTGGCCGACGGCAGCGCCGCCACCGATGCGGTGAACGTGCGCCAGCTGCAGGCCTCGCAGCAGGGCAACATCCGCTACGACACCACCACCAACGGTGCCACCAACTACAACAGCGTCACCCTGGGCAGCACCAGCAGCGGCCCGACCACGGTGCGCAACGTGGCCGCCGGCACGGCCGGAACCGATGCGGTGAACGTAGACCAGCTGAAGTCGGGCATGGCACAGACCCTGGACTGGTCCAAGGCCTATACCGATGAGCGCATGGGCGGTTTCGAGCGCAACCTGCGCAAGACCGACAGCCGTGCCTCGGCAGGCGTGGCCTCGGCCATGGCCACCGCTTCACTGCCGCAGCCCAGCGAAGCCGGCCGCAACATGGCCTCGTTCGCCGCAGGCAGCTACAACGGCGAATCGGGTGTGGCGGTCGGTATCTCCGGTGTCTCCGAAGGCGGGCGCTGGATCTACAAGTTCAGCGGTTCCACCAACAGCCGCGGCGAAGCCGGCGTGGCCGTCGGCGCCGGCATCCAGTGGTGAAGCACGCCGCCGGGGTGCCAGCGCATCCCGGCGACGCTGTTCCGAACAACAGGGGGAAGCACATGAAACCGCATCGCATCCTGCAATCGCGCCGCATCGTGGCCTGGCTTGTACTGCTGTTGGTGGCCGGCCTGCTGGCCGCCTGCCGCAGCCACGCGCCGGCCGGCGATGGCCCGGCCGAAGCCAACGTGGTCTTCCCGGAGGCACGCAAGGCCTCGCTGAAGGAAGGCATCTATCCGGACATCGCCGATCTGCGCCGGTTCGCACCGGGCATGAGCAAGCGCCAGCTGTACACCCTGCTGGGCACGCCGCATTTCAACGAGGGCATGTGGGGCGTGCGCCAGTGGAATTACCTGTTCAACTTCCGCACCGCGCAGGGCGCTGAATACTTCACCTGCCAGTTCCAGGTGCGCTTCGATGACAAGGGCATTGCCCAGGGCGGCTACTGGAAGCCCGAATCCTGCGCCGCCGTGCTGGACCCGCCGCGCCCGCCGCCGCCGCCGCAGGCCGCTGCGCTGCCGGAACAGCCGCTGCATCTGTCCGCCGATGCGCTGTTTGCCTTCGACAGCGCCGCGCTGGGCGCCAACGGGCAGCAGGTGGTGCAGGGCGTGCTGGGGCAGGTGCGTGAAGCCAGCCAGGTGCAGTCCATCCAGGTGGTGGGTTACACCGACCGAATCGGCAGCGCCGCGTATAACCAGCACCTGTCGCAACGGCGCGCCGAAGCCGTGCGCAGTGCGCTGGTCCAGGGAGGGGTCCCTGGCGCCAGCATCCGTGCGGAAGGACGCGGCGCTGCCGACCCCCTGGTGCAGTGCGCGCAGCGCGATCGCGCCCAGCTGATCGCGTGCCTGGCGCCGAACCGGCGTGTGCAGATTGCCGGTGTGGCGCAGCCGCATTGACAGCCTTGCCAGCGGCGGTGCGTTGTTCGGCGTGTTTTCCCCCTGGTCTACCGGCGGGCAGGGCTACGTCTCCCCCGTCACCCTGCCTGCCGGTGGTCCAGGCTTTACCCGGTGCCCACGATGAATGCCCAATTCCTGCCCCTGCGCATGAAGACCGATGAAACGCTGACGGTGTACGGGCCGCTGGGCAACCACGCGGTGGTGCGCATACCCGGCCGCCGCCTGCCCGGATTGATCGTGCAGGCCGATACGGTGCTGGGCTTCCTGACCCAGTTGCAGGAAGCCCAGGCCAGCCTGCGCAGTGGCCGGGCGCAGCGCGCCGATGCCGAACTGGACATGCTGGTGGACCTGCTGCAGCAGTGGCAGGCGCTGATCGAATCGCGGCTGGCCGACGCCGGCGAGGCGTTGTAGCCTGGCGCCCGCGCCGGGTCTATTCGCTGTCGTCCACCCGTTCGCCCATCAATTCGCGCTGGCGCTTGTCCAGTTCTTCTGCATAGCGCTTGCGCACGAACGCCTCGGACACCACGCCCAGTACCTGGCCATCGCTGGCCACCACGGCCAGCTCATCGGCCTGGGTCTGGTCGAAGCGCTGCATCACGCTCACCACGTCGGCGCTGGCCGACAGGGCCACGTCGCGGTTCTCGGCGAAATCGGTGAGCGGTGCATCGGCCTTCACCCCGTCGCCGAACAGGCGGGCAATCTGCACGATGCCGGCGTAGTGGCCTTCGCCGTCGATCAGGATCACCCGGGTGCCCGAGCCCAGCGGGAAGCGCTGGCGGAAGGTGGCCGCGTCCAGGCTGTCCGGCGCGGTGGCCACGCCCTTGCGCATCATCCGCCCGGCGCTGAGGGTATGAATCCAGCCCACGTCGCGGGCACTGCGGATGTTCTCGCCACGCAGATGCATGCGCCAGGTGGAGAACGAGTAGCCGAACCATTGCCGCACCAGCGTGCTCGATACCAGCACCGCGCTCATTACCACGCTGGTCAGCAGGAAGTCGTGGGTGCCTTCCAGCACCAGCATGGCCATGGTCATCGGTGCGCCCACCACCGCCGCGGCCAGTGCGGCCATGCCCGCCAGCGCGGCCGAGGTGGCATCGATCACCGGCACGCCGGTGGCCAGTGCCAACAGGCCGGCGAACAGCGCGCCCACCAGGGTGCCCATGAACAGTGAGGCGAAGAACAGCCCGCCGCGGAAGCCGAAGCCCAGCGAAATGCCCGAGGCCAGGCACTTCAGGGTCAGCAGCCCGCCGATCCAGATCAGCGGCAGGTGGGTGGTCAGGTCCAGGTGCAGCGCGCCATGCCCGGACGACAGCACCTGTGGGCTGGCCAGCGCCAGCGGAATCAGCAGCAGGCCGCCCACCACCGGACGGCCCCAGGCGGGGAGGGGGCTGCGCTTCACTCCGCCTTCGATCGAGGCGATCAGGCGCATGATGACGATGCCCACCATTGCGCAGCAGCAACCCAGCAGGCCGTAGATCGCATAGTCGGCCGCGCGCACGTCGATGGTGGCGGCAGCCGGCAGCAGGTAGGCATCCATGCCGGCCTGATCGGCCACGAAGGCACCGGCCAGCGCGGCCACCGCCACCGGCGCCAGGGCCGAGGGCGTGTATGCGCCAATGACGATTTCGAAGGCATAGAAGGCGCCGGCCAGCGGTGCGCCGAAGGCGGCGGCGATCGCCCCGGCCGCACCGGCGCCCACCAGGGTGCGCACATCATTGCGGCGCAGGCGCATCACCCGGCCCAGCTGCGAACCACTGCCCGCGCCCATCTGCGTGTACGAAGCTTCCAGCCCGACCGAGGCGCCGCTGCCGTTGGACAGCAGGGTCTGCACCAGCACGATCAGGTTGTCCCGCATCGACATGCGGCCGCCGTGCAGGGCATTGGCTTCCACGGCGTCCAGCAGCGGGCGCTTCAGGCGGCTGGCGGCCAGGCTGACCAGGCCCACCAGCAGGCCGCCCAGCGGCAGCACCAGCAGCGCGGTCCACGGCAGGGAAGGCAGCGAGCTCAGCCGGATGCCGTCGTCCAGGCCATACAGGCTGGCCTGCAGGCTGCGCGCCAGCCCGGCCTGCAGCAGGGTCAGGCCGCCGGCGATCAGGCCCACCACCAGGGCCAGCGCAATGAACCACAGGTCGCTGCCACGCAGGCGCAGGCGCAGGCCCTGGAAGGCCAGATGCAGGCGCGATGGCGAAGCGGTGGGCAACATGGTGGCGGCATGATACGCCGCCACCGTGATCGCCACCGTCACCGCATCAGGCGGCTAGGCGCTCAGAAGCGGTAACGGCCCTGCACGTAGAACGTGCGCGGTGCGGCCACCATGCGGCCGGCATTGCCGTCCACGTTGCGGGTGTACCAGCGCTTGTCGGCCAGGTTGTTCACGCCCAGCGCAATCTCGCTGTCGCCCAGCCCCGGCACCTGCCAGGCCAACTGCGCGTTCCACAGGCGCACGCCGGGCACGCGGCCCACGCGCGCATCGGCGCTCTCGGCCCAGGTGTTGGCGGCATCGGAGAACTGGCCGCTCTGGTGGGTGCTGGACAGGTTGAAGGTCCAGCCCGACAGGGCATAGCGGGCGCCCACGCTGTCGGTGTCGCGCGAATAGAAAGGCACATCCAGGCCGCGGTTGTCACCGGACTGCTGGATCGCCTTGGTCCAGGTGTAGTTCGCGTACAGCTCCAGCCCGGCCAGCGCGCTGTCTTCGGCGAACTGATAAGCCACGGCGCTTTCCACGCCCTTGTGGTCGGTGGCGCCGATGTTCTGGAAGGTGGCCGGGGTGATGCCCGGCACCTGCAGGATCTGGTTGTCAAAGCGCATCTTGAACACGGTCACTTCCGCGCGCAGCGCACCGTCCTGCCAGCGCGCACCCAGTTCGGTGGTCTTGGCCACTTCCGGGTTCAGCGGGTTGCTGGCGGTCTGCGAATTCAACTGGATGTTCTGCACCGGCCCGAACGAGGTGGTGTAGTTGCCGAACACGGTCAACTGCGGGGTCAGCAGGTAGGCGATGTTCAGCGACGGCAGCGCCTTGTCGTTGCGGCTGCTGAAGGTGGCCGCGCCACCGGCCTGGCGGCGGTCCATGTCGATCCATTCCATGCGCACGCCCGGGGTGATGCGCCACTGGCCCACGGCAATGCGGTCGTCGATGTAGAACGAATGCGCGTCGGTGGCGTTGTTGAAGCGGGTGGTGGCACTTTCCGCGCCGGTGCGGCGGGTGATGGTGTAGCTGCGGTCGTTGCCGCGTTCGCGCAGGAAGCGGTAGCCGGCGGTCACGTCATGCACGGTGCTGCCCCACTGCAGGCGCTGGGTATGGCGCGGCTCGACGCCCAGCACGCGGTAGTCGCGCGGCTGCACGGTGATCTGCGTGTTGGCGGCGTTGATGAGCGCGCTGGCGCGGTTGCTTTCGTTGTAATACGCCAGTACTTCGAATTCGCGGGTATCGGACAGGGTGTTGGTGTAACCCAGGTCGATGCCGGCGCGGTGGCCCTTCCAGAAATCGGTCGGGCGGGTGTTCTGGAACGGGTCGGCTTCGTACTGGGCGCGGGTCAGGCCGCCGGGAGTGAGCGAACGCACGTTGTAGTAGGACAGCTTGGCGCGCAGCTGCTGGCGCTCGTCCAGCGCATAGGCGAACTTCAGCGCCAGATCGTCGAAGCGGTCGTCGCTGCCCTGGCGCCAGCCGCGGCCATCCTGGCCGGAGTACAGCAGGGCCATGCCCAGTCCGTTGTCCGCGGTGCCGCCCAGGAAGGCGTTGTATTGGGTGCTGTCACCGCCGCCGTGGTCATTGGCGCTGTAGCGCACACCGGCCTCGCCGTGCAGGCCGGCTTCGGTAGGAATGGCGCGGGTGCTGAAGTTGATGATGCCGCCCACGTTCTGCGGTCCGTAGCGCACCGCGCCGCCGCCACGCACCACGTCGATCGATTCGATGTTGGACAGGCTGGCGGGCGCGAAGGAGAGCTGCGGCTGGCCGTACGGCGCCACCGCCAGCGGCACGCCGTCCAGCAGCACGGTGGAGCGCGGCGAGTAGCGGCCGGTGAGGCCGCGCACGCCGATGTTCAGCGAAATCGAGCTGCCGGCGGTACCGGAATTGTCGGTCACCTGCACACCAGGAATGCGGCGCATGGCATCGCCGATGCTGGCCGCGCCGCTGGCGTCGATGCTCTGCCGGTCGACCACGGTGCGGGCGCCGGCGAAACGCTTGACGCTGTCGTGCAGGCCGGTGCCCAGCCAGCTGCCCGAGACCTGGATGCTGTCCAGGGTGGTGGCGCTGTCCTGCGCCTGGGCGGTGGCAGTCAGGCACAGGGCAAGGGCGGCGGCCAGCGGCAGGCGCGCGCCGGGGCGCAGGGTAGGGGTAGGCATCGGGGCAGGTCGGGAAGGGTGGTAAATGAGAATTATTGCTGATTGGTTGCGCGAAGGGAATCGCTCCTTCGTTCAGTGCCCTGGCCCCGGTGCTAAAGTGCTGGGCTGCTTCCTGATACTGCGAGAACTGCATGTCCCACGCCGCTTTCTACCCCGTCGGAACCCCTGGCCAGCCGTGGGGCGCGGCCGAGCGTGCTCAGTGGCAGGCGCGCCAGCAACGCCTGCGCCGCTACGACCAGGACGTGCAGCCGCGCATCGAGGCGCTGGCCGATCGCTTCGACAAGGTGGCCTACGGCCAGCTGGACTATGCCGGCGAGACCTACACCCTGTTCGCCCTGCGCAGCCACAACTGGAACCCGGCGCTGCCGGCCGTGCTGGTCACCGGCGGCGTGCACGGCTACGAAACCAGCGGGGTGATGGGCGCGCTGGAGTTCCTGGAAAAGCAGGCCGGTCGCTACGCCGGCCAGGCCAATGTGCTGGTGGCCCCGTGCGTGAACCCGTGGGGTTACGAGCGCATCAACCGCTGGAACCATGATGCGATCGACCCGAACCGCAACTTCCGCGCCGACGGCCCGGCGCGCGAATCGACCGCGCTGATCGAGCTGATCGCCCCGTACCAGGGCCAGTTCGTGCTGCACATCGACCTGCACGAAACCACCGACAGCGACGAAAGCGAGTTCCGCCCGGCGCTGGCCGCGCGCGATGGCAAGCCGTTCGAGCCGGGCCTGATTCCCGATGGCTTCTACCTGGTCGATGACAGCGAGAACCCGCAGCCGGCGTTCCAGCAGGCGGTGATTGCTGCGGTGGAGCAGGTGACCCACATCGCCCCGGCCGATGACAAGGGCGAGATCATCGGTTCGCCGGTGGTGGCGCACGGGGTGATCGAGTACCCGCTGGTGAAGCTGGGCCTGTGCGCTGGCATCACCGGTGCGAAGTACACCACCACCACCGAGGTCTACCCCGACAGCCCTCGGGCCACGCCGCAGCAGTGCAACGATGCGCAGGTGGCCGCGGTGTGTTCGGCGCTGGAGTACGCGCTGGCGCAGGGGTGATCGCGGGGCGGCCATCCACGCATGGCGTGGTTCTACTGAAGCATGATCATCCACGCCGGGCGTGGATGTACCGGCGGATGGGTTGAGGCCCACGGCCGCGCGCGCGATAGCACGTCCGGCCTGTCCCCCCGCTGTCATCGCGCGGGGGCACTTCATGCGGCGTCCACTGCGGTTCAGCCAGACTCGGCCGGCTCATTCTTTGATCGACCGGAGACCGCCGCCCCATGGAAGCACTGGAGCCGCAACCTTCCCCGGTGCGCACCCTACGGCCTGTGTTCGCCTTCGCGGCGATCGTTGTCGTGGCGTTCGCGCTGTTTGTCAGCCTGTTCCCGCTGGGTGCCGGCCGCCTGCTGGTAAAGGCCCAGGACTGGGCCGCGCTGAACGTGGGCTGGTACTACCTGCTGGCCATGACCCTGTACCTGGTGTTCGTGGTCGGCGTGGCGCTTTCGCGCTATGGCGGCATCAAGCTGGGCGCCGACCATGACGAACCCGAGTTCAGCTATCTGTCGTGGGCCGGCATGCTGTTCGCCGCCGGCATCAGCATCACCCTGTTCTTCTTCTGCGTTTCCGAACCGCTGACCCACTACCTGCAGCCGCCACAGGGCAATGCCGCTGCCGGCGAGGCCGGTGCGCGCCAGGCCATGCAGCTGCTGTTCCTGCACTGGGGCCTGCATGGCTGGGGCGTGTTCGCCCTGGCGGCGATGGCGATGGCCTATTTCGCCTATCGCCATAACCTGCCGCTGGCGCTGCGCTCGGCGCTGTACCCGCTCATCGGCAAGCGCATAAACGGCCCCATCGGCTATACCGTGGATGCGCTGGGTATCGTCGCCACCGTGTTCGGCATCGGTGCCGACATGGGCTTTGGCGTGCTGCACCTCAACGCTGGCCTCACCCACCTGTTCAACGTGCCGCATTCCAACCTGGTGCAGATCCTGCTGGTGGTGGCGATGATGGGCGCGGCGGTGGTGGTGGCCGTGTCCGGCGTGGAGAAGGGCGTGCGCTGGATGGCCAACATCAACATGCTGCTGGCCATCGCGCTGGTGCTGTTCATGCTGTGCGCCGGCCCCACGCAGTACCTGCTGAGCACCCTGATGCAGAACCTGGGCGACTATCTGGGCAGCGTGGTCGGCAAGAGTTTCGACGTCTACGCCTACGGCGGGCGGCCGGAATGGCTGGGCGGCTGGACAGTGTTCTACTGGGCGTGGTGGATCGGCTGGGCGCCGTTCGTGGGCCTGTTCATCGCGCGCATCTCGCGCGGGCGCACCATCCGCGAATTCGTGTTCGGCGTGCTGCTGATCCCGCTGGGGTTCACCCTGGCGTGGCTGTCGATCTTCGGCAACAGCGCGCTGGACCAGGTACTGCACCATGGCCAGCAGCAGCTGGCGCAGCTGGCGGTGGATGACCCGCCCACGGTGCTGTACGCGCTGCTGGACGGCTACCCGTGGAGCCGCGTGGTGATTGCAGTGACCGTGCTGGTCAGCTTCATCTTCTTCGTAACCTCGGCCGATTCGGGCGCGGTGGTGTTGTCCACACTGTCCTCGCATGGCGGCGCGCCGGAAGACGACGGCCCGCGTTGGCTGCGCGTGTTCTGGGGCACGGTGATCGCCGTACTGACCGCCGGCCTGCTGCTGGCCGGCAGCATCGATGCGTTGAAGTCTGCGGTGGTGCTGGCCTCGCTGCCGTTCTCGGCGGTGCTGCTGTTGATGATGTGGGGCCTGACCCGCGCCTTCAGTGACGAATCACACCGCGAGCGGGCGCAGCAGTTCCGGCCGTCGCCGTTGATTGGCGATGACCGCCACCACCAGGGCTGGCGCCAGCGCTTGAGCCAGGCCATGCACTTCCCGGTACGCGACCAGGTGTATCGCTTCATGGATGACACGGTGAAGCCGGCGATGGAAGCGGTGGCCGAACAGCTGAGCGGGCAGGGCTGGGAGGTGAGTACGCGCTTCGAGGCCGGCGACATGGAATTGTCCGTGAACCACGGCGAGCAGCAGGATTTCCTGTACCGGGTGATCCTGAGTGGCTACCTGACGCCGTCGTTCGCCGCACAGCAGCTGCGCAACCAGCGATATTACCGGGCCGAAGTGCATCTGTTCGAAGGCAGCCAGGATTACGACCTGGTGGGATACAGCCGCAAGCAGATCATCAACGACATCATCAGCCAGTACGAACGGCACCTGCAGTTCCTGCATCTGAGCCGGTGATGGGGCCGGGCCGCCGGGCATGGCCCGGCGGTACCGGTGTGCATGCTGCTTGGTAGAGTCGAGCTCGCTCGACTGCTTTTGGCGACGGCAGTCGAGCAAGCTCGACTCTACGCCCTCGCGCGCGGCCCGGCGTTACCGGTCATGCACGAACGCCGGGCATGGCCCGGCGCTACCGGTGTGCGTGATGCTTGGTAGAGTCGAGCTTGCTCGACTGCTTTTGGCGACGGCAGTCGAGCAAGCTCGACTCTACGGCTTTGCGCGCGGCCCGGCGTTACCGGTCATGCACGAACGCCGGGCATGGCCCGGCGCTACCGGTGTGCGTGATGCTTGGTAGAGTCGAGCTTGCTCGACTGCTTTTGGCGACGGCAGTCGAGCAAGCTCGACTCTACGGCCTCGCTCGCGGCCCGGCGTTACCGGTCATGCACGAACGCCGGGCATGGCCCGGCGCTACCGGTGTGCATGATGCTTGGTAGAGTCGAGCTTGCTCGACTGTTTTTGGCGACGGCAGTCGAGCAAGCTCGACTCTACGGCTTTGCGCGCGGCCCAGCGTTACCGGTCATGCACGAACGCCGGGCATGGCCCGGCGCTACCGGTGTGCGTGATGCTTGGTAGAGTCGAGCTTGCTCGACTGCTTTTGGCGACGGCAGTCGAGCAAGCTCGACTCTACGGCCTCGCTCGCGGCCCGGCGTTACCGGTCATGCACGAACGCCGGGCATGGCCCGGCGCTACCACGGGTCAGGGGCGCAGCAACACTTTGCCGCCGCGGCCGGGCTTGCCGCTGGCGGTCACTGCGGCGGCGACATCGTCCAGCGCGAAGACACCTTCCACCGGCAGCTTCAGTTCGCCGCTGGCCGCGCGCTGCAGCAGCTCGCCCACCAGTCGGCGCTTGTCTTCCACCGCCATCGCCTGGCTGACCTTGCTGCCCCAGAAGCCCTTCACCGTGGCCTGCTTGAAGATCACATCGCCGGACGGAATCTGCATCGGCTCGCCGGTCATCGAACCGAACGACACCAGGGTGCCGCCGTCACCGAGCAGGCCCACCAGATCGCCAGCCGCCGTGCCACCCACCGAATCGACCGCGGCAGTGGCACCGGCGTCGCCCAGCACCGCGCGTACCGCATCCTTCCAACCATCGCTGGCGGTAGAGAACACATGGGCGATGCCCAGCGCGGCCATTTCCTGCACGCCGGCATCGCGCCGCACCAGGTTCACCACCGGAATGCCGCGCGCGGCGGCCAGCATTGCCAGGGTCTTGCCCACCGCGCCATTGGCGGTGTTCTGCACGACCCACTGGCCCGGTTCCACCCGCAGGTATTCCAGCAGCATCAGCGCACTCAACGGCATGGCGATCAACTGCGCGGCGGTTTCATCGGCAATCGCCTCGGGCATCGGAATGACCATGCGCGCCGGGGCGATGAACGCTTCGGACCAGGTGCCGTGCACCGACGCGGCAGCCACGCGCTGGCCGATCTGCAGGCCCTGCACGCCGTCGCCCAGCGCGTCGATGGTGCCCAAGCCTTCGCTGCCACCGATGGCCGGCAGCGTCGGCTTGTAGCCGTACTGGCCGCGCACGGTCCACAGATCGTGGTTGTGGATCGGCGCCAGTACGGTGCGGATGCGCACCTCGCCGGGGCCGGGAACCGGCAGGTCGGCGTCACCGGCGGCCAACACCGTGGCCGGATCGCCGAAGGAAGAGTGCAGGGCTGCGCGCATGGGGAAGGTCCTGTGGAAAGAGAGATCTGATGTGGGGCCAGCGCCGCTGGCGACAAGCGTTGGTGTGTGCAACACCGTATCCTGCGACCGTTCGTCGCGACGCGGTGTGATTACCGCATCTTGTGTTGACGATCTGCCGCATCCCCACTATGTTGTGGCCGTCACTCCCGGTCAGCCGCCGCCGCCGGACGATGCAACAGACGTCCCGCGGCCCGCCCCTGATGGCTTGCCGTGTCGACGCGGCCGCCTTCGTGCGGACCCAGGTCGCCCCCACGGTCCGGATACCGGCCGCAGGCGCAGGCACATGCCGACGATCTGGTGTTCCCGCGCATGGGCATCCCCAACCGACAGCCCCGTGCGCCGGTATCGCGCTCTGGGCCGCCACGGCGCTGCACGTTGTCCGCGTGCAGGCCTGGAGACGCACCACCATGAACGACACCCCCTATCGCACGGCCGATCTGGCCGGCGCCGGCGAAGCCTTGTCTGCCGGCGGCGAACAGGTACCGACCTGGATCAGCAAGGAAGCCGGTAACCGTCGCCTGCCGTTCGACGCCGAGCGCCTGCAGCGCAGCATCGACAGCATCCACGCCGAGTTCCCGCAGCTGGACGTGGCCGATTACCGGCGCGTGGTGCAGGCCATGGTCGAGCGCAAGCCCAGCATCAGCGCAGACGACCTGGTCGACCTGCTGATCCGCGAAGCCGAATCGCGCGTGGACCTGACTGCACCGGAATGGGAGCAGTTCGCCGCCCGCCTGTACCTGCGCCGCCTGTACAAGCGCGCCAGCCGCAACCGCTTCTACGATGTAGCGCTGAAGTACGGTTCGTTCGTCGGCCTGCAGGAGAGCCTGGCCGACCGCGGCGTGTACAGCAACGATGTGCTGCGCTGCTATTCGAAGGAAGAACTGCAGCAGGCCGGGCAAATGATCGATCCCGATCGTGACCGCCTGTTCGCTTACAACGGCCTGTATCTGTTGGCCACGCGCTACCTGGCCACCGACCGCACCCGCGAGGTCTACGAACTGCCGCAGGAGCGCTGGCTGACCATTGCCCTGTACCTGATGCAGGACGAAAAGCCACGCGAACGGCGCATGCAGCTGGTGGGCGAGGCCTACTGGGCGCTGTCGAACCTGTACATGACCGTGGCCACGCCCACCCTGGCCAACGCCGGCAAGGTCGGTGGCCAGCTCTCCAGCTGCTTCATCGACACGGTGGACGACAGCCTGCAGGGCATCTATGACTCCAACACCGATATCGCCCGTGTTTCCAAGCATGGCGGCGGTGTCGGTGCGTACCTGGGCTACGTGCGCAGCAGCGGCGCGCCGATCCGTGGTGTGCCCAATTCATCGGGTGGCGTGGTGCCGTGGATCAAGCAGCTCAACAATACGGCCGTGTCGGTGGACCAGCTTGGCCAGCGCAAGGGCGCGGTGGCGGTCTACCTGGATATCTGGCACCGCGACATCGAAGCGTTCCTGGACCTGCGCCTGAACAATGGCGACCAGCGCCTGCGCGCGCACGACGTGTTCACCGCCGTGTGCGTGCCGGATCTGTTCATGGAAGCGGTGGAGCGCCGCGCCGACTGGTACCTGTTCGACCCGCACGAAGTGAAGCAGGCCAAGGGCTGGTACCTGCAGGACTTCTACGATGAGCAGCGCGGGCAGGGCAGTTTCCGCGATCGCTATGCCGAACTGGTGGCCGACGAACGCATCAGCCGGCGCACGGTGAAGGCCATCGACCTGTTCAAGCGCATCATGCTCAGCCAGCTGGAGACCGGCAATCCGTTCCTGTTCTACCGCGATGAAGTGAACCGGAAGAACCCGAACAAGCATGCGGGCATGGTCTATTCCAGCAACCTGTGCACCGAGATCCTGCAGAACATGAGCCCCACCCGGATGATCCAGGAGATCGTCAGCGGTGACCAGATCGTAACCACGCGCCGGGCAGGGGATTTCGTGGTCTGCAACCTGTCCTCGATCAACCTCGGCCGGGCGATCACTGCGCCGCACGATTTGTTGGCCACCGATGTGCTGGAGCGGCTGATTCCGATCCAGGTGCGCATGCTGGACAACGTGATCGATCTGAATGCCCTGCCGGTTCCGCAGGCCACCATCACCAACCGCAAGTACCGCGCCATCGGTCTGGGCACCTTCGGCTGGCACCACCTGCTGGCGCAGCAGGGCGTGCACTGGGAATCGCCGCAGGCCGAGGCACTGTCGGACAGCCTGTTCGAGCGCATCAACTTCCTCACCATCCAGGCCAGTGCCGCGCTGGCGCAGGAGAAGGGCAGCTACCCGATGTTCGCCGGCAGCGACTGGCAGACCGGTCGCTACTTCCGTGATCGCCAGTACGCCGGCGACGGCTGGGATGCGCTGGCGCAGACCGTGGCCACCCAGGGCCTGCGCAATGGCTGGCTGCTGGCAGTGGCGCCGAACATGAGCACCGCGCAGATTGCCGGCTCCACCGCCTCCATCGACCCGATCTACAGCGCGTTCTACTACGAGGAAAAGAAGGACTTCCGCCGTCCGGTCGCCGCCCCGGGGCTGTCGCTGGACACCTGGCCGTACTACGAAAAGGGCGCCTACAAGGTCGACCAGTTCGCCAGCGTGCGGCAGAACGCGCGCCGCCAGCGCCATGTGGACCAGGCCATCAGTTTCAACCTGTACGTGCCCAGCAGCATCCGCGCCAGCACCCTGCTGGAACTGCACCTGAGCGCCTGGCGCCTGGGCCTGAAGACCACCTACTACGTGCGCTCCAACGACATCGACGTGAGCGAATGCGAGTGGTGCTCCAGCTGATCGGCGAGCGCATCGCGCGGCCACCGCACATTCCGCCGGGCGTGGCCCGGCGCTACCTTTGCAGGAACGACCATGGCAACTCCGCTCGACCGCATCAAGATCCTGGAACCCCGCCACCCCAACCGCAGCACCGGCATCATCAACGGGCGCACCAGCGGCATCCTGAACTGGAACGACATTCCGTACCCCTCGTTCTATCGCGCCTACAAGGAGCTTTCCACCAACTTCTGGATTCCCGATGAGGTGGACATGAAGCTGGACGCGCGCCAGTACGGCGAACTGTCCGGCCGCGAGAAGAACGCCTACGACTCGATCATCGGCCTGCTGGCCACGCTGGATTCACCGCAGACGCGCTTCATCTACAACGTGGCCGAGTACATCACCGACCCGGCCGCGCATGCCAATGCGGCGATCATCGGCCAGCAGGAAGTGATCCACAACGAGAGCTACAGCTACGTGCTGGCCTCGATCACCGACCTGCCCAACCAGAACCGCATCTTCGAAATCGCCCGAACCCACCCGACCATCATCAAGCGCAACGCGCCGATCATGGGCGCGTATGACGATTTCATGCGCGAGAAGACCGCCGAGACCCTGCTCAAGTCGCTCATCCAGTCATCCATCCTGGAAGGCATCAACTTCTATTCCGGGTTCGCGTACTTCTACAACATGGTGCGGCAGAACCGGATGACCGGCACCGGCAAGATCATCAGCTTCATCAATCGCGACGAACTGGCCCATACCAAGTTCATCAGCGAACTGATCCGCGCCATCATCGGTGAAAACCCGGAACTGCAGACCCAGCAGCTGAGCGACTACGTGCATGGGGCGTTCCAGCACGCCATCGAGCTGGAAACCCAGTGGTCCAGTGAAGTGCTCGACGGCATTGATGGCATCGACGTGGACGAGATGGTGCGCTACGTGAAATATCGGGCCAACAAGATGGCCGGCATGCTGGGCATCGAGCGGCTGTACAGCGATACCACCGACAACGTGATGCCCTGGATCAAGGCCTACGCCGACAACTTCACCGAAACCAAGACCGACTTCTTCGAGATGCGCAATGCAAGCTACAAGAAGACCAACGTCGACAACGGCTTCGACGATCTGTGAGTCGCGTGGCGCGCTGCGCATCCTGATCGTGGTGGCCTCGCTCAGTGGCAACACGCGCGAACTGGGGCGGATGATCGCCGGCCACTGCCGCGCGGCGGGGCACGCCGTGTACTGGCAGGAGGCCGATGCCGCAGACCCGTCGGAAGCACTGGCCGCAGACCAGGCCGATCTGGTGCTGCTGGGCAGCTGGACCGACAACGCCGGGCGTACGCCATCGGAAATGAAGGCCTGGATTGCCGCCACTGCCGAACGCGGGCAGCGGCCGGCGCAGGTGGCGGTGTTCGGCACCGGTGAAACGCAGTGGGGGCAGGAGTACTACTGCGGCGCCGTGCAGCGCTTGATCCGCTATTTCAACAGCACTTATCCGCCGCTGCGGATTGAACAGATGCCGCATGGTGAGCGCCATGCCGCTGCCATCGCCGAATGGACCGCCGCGGTCCTGGCGCATTACTGGAGTACCGCCGATGCAGATCATCAACGCCACCACGCCTGAACAGTTCCAGCAGTTGCTGGCCGAGCACCCCCGGGTGCTGGTGGATTTCCACAAGGACGACTGCCCCGGCTGCCGCATGCTGGACATGTCGCTGCACCGGGTGGCAACCAGCGCGGCCGG
Source organism: Stenotrophomonas sp. YAU14A_MKIMI4_1 (assembly GCF_003086855.1). Classification (NCBI taxonomy): domain Bacteria; kingdom Pseudomonadati; phylum Pseudomonadota; class Gammaproteobacteria; order Lysobacterales; family Lysobacteraceae; genus Stenotrophomonas; species Stenotrophomonas sp. YAU14A_MKIMI4_1. Next base: position 2,409,044 of record NZ_CP025998.1, on the reverse strand, counting down.
GCAGGGCACAACCCTGCTGCGGGTGCAGCTGGAAGCGGTCGGTGAAGCCTTCTTCCGCCAGTTGGGCCTGCGGCAGACGCCCACGTTGTCGCTGTTCCGTGACGGCGACGAGCGCGCGCGCCTGCCCGGTTTCCAGTCGCCGCAGCAGATTGAAGCCGCGATCGCACAGCATCTGTAACCCCAATCGGCCGGGGTCGGATCCCTTGCCGAAGGCAAGGGCTCCGACCCCGCAACGGGCGCACCCGCTTTTGTAGACTCGAGCCATGCTCGACTGCCCTTCGCGCGATGGCCGATCAGTCGAGCATGGCTCGACTCTACAGGCGCATCCACGCATGGTGTGGATCTACCGGCCGCTGCATCGGTAGCGCCGGCCCGTGCCCGGCGGCGTTTGTAAACCCGATCAACCGGGGTCAGAGCCCTTGCCTGCGGCAAGGGATCCGACCCCGGCGAATCAGTTGCCGGCGAAGGTGTCCAGCAGCAGCTTCACGTTCAAGCCCACGATCAGCAGTGCGATCACCCACGCGGTGCCGCCCAGCCAGCGCGGCGCCACCAGGGCGCCCATCGTGGCCTTGTCGGTCACCAGCCGCACCAGCGGGATGATCGCGAACGGCAGCTGCATCGACAGCACCACCTGGCTCAGCACCAGCAGTTTCACCGCGCCCTGGTCGCCGAACAGCACGATCACCACCACCACCGGAATGATCGCCAGCAGGCGGGTGATCAGCCGCCGCAGCCAGGGCGGCAGGCGCAGGCGCAGGAAGCCTTCCATCACAATCTGCCCGGCCAGGGTGGCGGTCACCGTGGAATTCAGGCCCGAGGCGAGCAGGGCCACCGCAAACAGGGTCGATGCCAGGCCCACGCCCAGCATCGGTGCCAACAGTTGATGTGCCTGCTCGATGTCTTCCACATCCAGGCGGCCGTTGGCATGGAACACCGCCGCGGCCAGGATCAGGATGCTGGCGTTGATGAACAGCGCCAGGGTCAGCGCGATGGTGCTGTCGGTCACCGCCCAGCGCAGTGCACTGCGACGCCCTTCATCGGTGCGCGGGTAGGCCCTGGTCTGCACGATGGACGAGTGCAGGTACAGGTTGTGCGGCATCACGGTGGCGCCGATGATGCCGATGGCGATGTACAGCGCGTGCGGATCGGTCACCACCTGCGCGCGCGGAATGAAGCCGCCCAGCACCTCCATCACCGGGGGCGCGGCCAGCGCGATCTGCACCAGGAAGCAGCCGAAGATGATCATCAGCAGGGCGATCACGAACGCTTCCAGCGCGCGGAAGCCACGATTCATCAACAGCAGCACCAGCAGCGTGTCCAGCGCGGTGATCACCGCACCCCACAGCAGCGGCAGATCGAACAGCAGCTTCAGAGCGATGGCCGTGCCGATCACCTCGGCCAGATCGCAGGCGATGATCGCCGCCTCGCACAGCGCCCACAGTGCCAGGTTCACCGGCTTGGGATAGCGCGCGCGGCATGCCTGCGCCAGGTCCATGCCGGTGGCGATGCCCAGCCGCGCCGACAGCGCCTGCAGAATCACCGCCATCAGGTTCGAAATCAGGATGACCGACAGCAGCAGGTAGCCGAAGCGCGAGCCGCCGGCCAGGTCGGTGGCCCAGTTGCCCGGGTCCATGTAACCGACCGACACCATGTAGCCCGGGCCGATGAAGGCCAGCAGGCGGAACCACCAATGGCCCTTGTCGGGTACGGCCACCGACGCGTTGAGCGCGCCCAGGCTGGCCGCAGGGGCGGCCGGGGAGTCGGTTTGCGCGACAGTGCTCATGGGTGCAATATAGCCACTGCTATACCGATTAGCAATGTGAAACAATCGTCTTTACCGTGTCACTGGTCCAGAATTCAGCTTCGAATACAGGCATGACTGGAAGGGCGGGCAGACGCGTGCGCAGGAAGGACGATCCGACAACGGCAAAAGCCACCCCCTTGATCGAGGCCGAGCGCCAGGTCGAGAGCTTCCGCCAGGTGCGCGAGGCGCACCGGATGGAGCTGGTGGAAGACTATGTCGAGCTGATTTCCGACCTGCTGGCCGACGGCGGTGAAGCCCGCCAGGTCGATATCGCCACCCGGCTGGGCGTGGCCCAGCCCACCGTGGCCAAGATGCTGCGCCGGCTGGCGCGCGATGGCTGGGTGGTACAGCGGCCTTACCGTGGCGTGTTCCTGACCCCGGAAGGCGAGGCGCTGGCCCACGCCAGTCGCCAGCGCCACCAGACCGTGGAGCGCTTCCTGCTGGCGCTGGGTGTCGATCCGGATACCGCCCGCCGCGATGCCGAGGGCATCGAACACCATGTGAGCGAACAGACCCTGGCGCTGTTCGAAGCCTTCGTGCGCAAGGCCGAAGGCGGGGCCGCCTGACAGCGATCGAGCGGGCTCTGACTCCGGTAATTCCCCGCAGTAGATCCACGCCATGCGTGGATGAATTCATCCTATATCTGACAGATTTCATCCACGCATGGCGTGGACCTACTGGCCGCCGGCCGACCCCGGCGCCTACCGGCCGCGGCGGAATGCGGCCGGGCTGCGGGCGCCGACGATGATCATGCGGATCATCGTGGAAATCTGTTCGATCAGTTCCGGGTCTTTTTCCGGCGGCAGGTCCATGGCGGTAGCGCCCATGGCGAACACCAGCCGGGTGATGGCGGTGGCCACCAGTTCGGGCTTGTAGAGTTTGGCGCCGTCCAGCGCGGCCAGGCGCACCAGGTCGTGCTGCAGCTCTTCTTCGAAGTAGTGCAGCTCGCGTTCCACCGCGTGCTTGAAGTCGTCCGATCCCACCGCGCCCTCGCGCAGCAGCACGTGCAGCAGCTTGTCGTCGGCGCGCAGCTGTTCCATGAAAGTTTCCACCGACACCCGTACCACGCTGGTCGCGCTGGAGGTGGCGCGCTGGCGGGCCTCACCGATGATGGTGCGCAGCGAGCGCCCGGCCACGTCGATCAGCGCCACGGCCAGTTCGTCCATGTCGCGGAACTGGCGGTAGAAGCTGTTGGGCGCAATGCCGGCTTCGCGCGCCACTTCGCGCAGGCTGAGCGTGGACAGGCTGCGATGCGGGCCGATCAGTTTCAGCGCGGCGGCCAACAGGTCCTCGCGGCTCACCGTACGGCGGGCCGGGCTGTTGGCATCTTCGGGCGGCGTCAGGGCGGTGGCAGCGGCCATGGGACTTCCGGAGGGACAAGGCTGAATCATACCCAATCCGGTTCAATATACACATGTATACACAGGTGTATGTGCGCCCGTATAGTGGCCCCATGAGCGCTGTCATCCGTCCGTCCCTGTTCTCTCCGTACCGCTGGCTGTCGCCGTCGCTGTTCGATTTCTGGGCGGGCCAGCTCAATCCGCTGTGGACCCTGCGCGAGCCCCTGGCCCGCCTGGTGCGGCGTGAACCGGCCGGGGAGGGCGCCACCACTCTGGTCCTGCGCTGCAACCGGCACTGGAAGGGCATGCGTGCCGGCCAGCACATCACCCTGGGCGTGGAGCTGGGTGGGCGCATCCTGCGCCGCAGCTACAGCCCGACGATGATCGGGCGCCGCGAACTGGCCATTACCGTCAAGGGCGTGGAAGGCGGGCAGGTCAGCCAGCACCTTCTGCACCATGCGCGCCCGGGCGATCTGTTCCGCCTGGATGCCGCCTTCGGTGATTTCCACATGCCCGCCGCGGCGCCGGTGCTGTTGCTGGCCGCCGGCAGCGGCATCACCCCCATGCGCAGCCTGTTGCGCGAGGCCTGCCAGCGCCCGTTGGCCGCGCCGGTGGATCTGTTCTATTGGGAACGCACGGCGGCAACCCAGCAGTTCCGTGACGAACTGCAGGCGCTGGCCGCGGCCACCCCGAACCTGCGCGTGCACCTGCTCACCACCCGCGAGGGCGATGCCCCGGCCGCGCGCATCGACCGCCACACCTTGATGGTGCCCGGCGATGACACCCCGCTGGCCCAGCGCCATGTGCTGGCCTGCGGCCCGGACGGTTTCGTCGCCGCCGCGCGTGCGCGCCTGGCCCACCAGGTGGCCGGCTTCCAGGCCGAGGCCTTCACCCCGCCGGCGCCGATCACCGGCGCCGACAGCGAGGGCGAAGTGGCCCTGACCCTGGCCCGCAGCGGCCGCCAGCTGAAAGTGCCGCGCAACCGCTCGCTGCTGGAAAGCCTGGAAGCACAGGGCATCAAGCCCAAGCACGGCTGCCGCATGGGCATCTGCAATACCTGCACCTGCGAAGGCGTCAGTGGCGGCACCCGCCACCTGCGCACCGGCGAAACCCAGTCTGGCCCGGCAGCCCCGGTACGGATCTGCGTGAGTGCGCCGACCACCGACCTGACTTTGGATCTCTGAGGAACCGTTGCCATGACCCGCGCTACTGACCGTGCCCTGAGCCCCGTGGAGATGGATGCCTTCGGCAGGGAACTCGACGCGATCCGCGACCGTGTGATCGGCAGCCTGGGCGCGTCCGACACCCGCTACATCCGCCGCGTGGCTGCTGCCGTGCGCTGGTCCGGCGTGCTCGGTCGTGGCCTGCTGTTCCTGGGCGCGTTCTCGCCGCTGTTCTGGGCGCCGCTGCTGTGGCCGGCCTGCATCGCCGGCACGCTGCTGCTGGCGCTGGCCAAGATCCTGGAAAACATGGAGCTGGGCCACAACGTGATGCACGGCCAGTACGACTGGACCGGCGACCCCAAGCTCAACGGCAACACCTACGAATGGGACATCGTCGCCACCGGTGACAACTGGCGCAAGACCCACAATTTCCGCCACCACACCTACACCAACGTGCGTGGCATGGACGATGACATCGGCTATGGCCTGCTGCGCATCTTCCCCGAACAGCGCTGGAAGCCGTTCTACCTGCTGCAGCCGATCATCGCGCCGATCTTCGCGCTGCTGTTCCAGTGGGGCGTGGCCGCGCAGGACCTGCGCCTGGGCCGTTGGTTCAAGGGCCGCATCAGCAGCCGCGCCATGTGGCTGCAGACCCGCCCGGTGGCGCGCAAGATGCTGCGCCAGGTGCTGAAGGACTACGTGTTCTTCCCGCTGCTGGCCGGCCCGTTCTTCCTGCCGGTGATGCTGGGCAACCTGGTGGCCAATGGCCTGCGCAACATCTGGACCTACGTCATCATCTTCTGCGGCCATTTCACCGCCGAATCGGAAACCTTCCCCAAGGAATGCCTGCGCAATGAATCGCGCGGCCACTGGTACCTGCGCCAGCTGCGCGGCTCGTCCAACATCAGCGGTGGTTTCATCATCAACGTGCTGTCGGGCAACCTGAGCCACCAGATCGAGCACCACTTCTATCCCGATCTGCCGGCCAACCGCTACGCGACCATTGCCAAGGAAGTGAAGGACATCTGCCGCCGCTACGGCCAGCACTACAACAACGGCTCGCTGCCGCGCCAGTTCGGCCAGGTGGTCTGGCGCATCCTGCGCCATGCCTTCCCCAGCAAGCCGCGTCGCCTGCCGTTGGCCGACATCCTGTCACCGCCCAGCCCGGCACCGGCCAACGCGGGCTGATCGCTCAGCCCGCCTGCCCCTGGGCGGCGCCGCCGGCGCGGTCCAGGCGGCGCAGGAACACCTGCATTTCCCGCTGCGCCTGCTGGTCGCCTTTGCTGCCGGACACGCACAGCCCACGTTCCCAGGCGGCGCGCGCAGCGCCCGGCTGGCCACCGGCCAGCCACGCCTTGCCCAGCAGCTTCCACGCGGCCGAATACTGCGGGTCCAAGGCCACGCAGCGGCCCAGATGCATCGCCGCGCGCAGCGCGTCACCGGCATCCAGCCAGCCCTTGCCCAGGCCGAAGCGCAGCAGCGCGCTGTCCTTGCCCGCGGCCAACAGCGCTTCCAGGGCCTGCACGTTCATGGGATGACCTCGAACACGGGCTGCAGCGATCCGGCCTGGAAGCGGCCGCGATGGAACAGCAGCGGGGCCTGGTCGGCGTCGCTGGCCTGCAGCACGCGGCCCACCAGCAGCAGATGGTCGCCCACCGGCCAGTGCGCGTGGCGGCTGCAGACCAGGTGTGCCACCGCGCCGGCAATGCGCGGCGGCAGGCCGTCTTCCTCATCCAGCAGCGGCACGCCTTCGAAGCGATCGCGCACCAGTGGGTCGGCGAACTGGCGTGCCAGCGCCACCTGGTGCGCGCCCAGCACGCTGATCGCAAACTGCGGTGCGCGCTGGAAGGCCTTCAAACTGTGCGCGTGCAGTGCCAGGGTCCACGACACCAGCGGCGGCTGCAGCGAAACCGGCACGAACGAGTTGATGGTCAGGCCGTGCAGCTTGCCGCGCGCGTCGCGGGTGGTGGCGATGGCCACGCCGGTGGGGTAGTGGCCCAGCAACCGCCGCAGGGCGCGCGGTGCCAGCGCGACCGACGGCTGGACGGCCGCGGCGGGGTAGACCCCCGCCCACGGCCCGGCATAGGGCATGCCTTCGGCGCTCATGCGTGCATCGCCTGTGTGTAGCGACGCTCCACTTCGGCCCAGTGGATGATCTGGAAGAAAGCGCCGATATAGTCCGGGCGACGGTTCTGGTAGTGCAGGTAGTAGGCGTGCTCCCAGACATCCAGCGCCAGGATGGGCGTGTTGCCGGACAGGCCCACGGCCGCGCCCATCAGCGGGTTGTCCTGGTTGGCGCTGCTTTCAATCTGCAGCCGCCCGCTGCGATCGCTGGTCAGCCACGCCCAACCGCTGCCGAAGCGGGACTGCGCGGCCTTGCTGAAGGCGTCCTTGAAAGCATCGAGACCACCCAGGTCGCGTTCGATCGCTGCGGCCACGGCGGCGCCGGGGGTGCCGCCGGCCGGGCTCAGTACCGACCAGAACAGACTGTGGTTGGCATGGCCGCCGCCGTTGTTGCGGACCGGCGGGCGCAGCGCTTCGGGCAGGGCCTCCAGATCGGCAATCAGGTCTTCCACCGGCGTGGCCGGCAGCCCGGCCTGTTCCAGGGCTGCGTTGAGGTTGTTGATGTAGGTCTGGTGGTGCTTGCCATGGTGGATTTCCATGGTGAGCGCATCGAAGTGCGGTTCCAGCGCGTCGTAGGCGTAGGGCAGGGCGGGAAGCGAGTACGGCATTGCAACAGTCTCCGTGGGTGGCCAGGTGTCTGGCCGAGGGAGCACTGTTATCGCACCTCAACGTTGGTTGAGGTCAAGCATCGCCTGCGGTCGCCGGGCGTGGCCCGGCGCTACCTTCGAACGCGGCTTCGAGCTTGTCCAGGAACGTGAAGAGGACCTCGTTCATGACCGCGTAGTCCTGCGCCAGCAGCTCGGCCGGCTGCTGGACAAAGCGCGATGAACGGAAGGCGTCGAGCTCCTGCGTGGACGCGGCAATCAGCAACGCAATCACCTCGCGATTGAACTCCATGTGGCATTGGAAGCCATACACCAAGGGGCCGTACTGCACGATCTGCCGCGGGCAGCCTTCGCTCTGGGCGATCACCGTGGCATCGGCGGTCAGGCCGGGCATGTCGTTGTGCCAATGGCCAACGTCGAGCGTGTCGCCGAAGTGGGCGAACGCCGGGTTGGCACGCCCTGCGGCGGTCAGGGTGATCGGGAACGTGCCGATTTCCTTGTTCGGGCTGTGCTCGAAGGAAGCACCCAGCGCTTCGCCGATCAACTGCGCGCCCAGGCAGACGCCCAGCACCGGCTTTTCCGCCGCGGCAAACGCTGCAATCAGGTGCGTCTCTGCTGCGGCGTTGAAATGCGGACACTCGTCGAGGGTCGTCGCCGGGGATTGCGGGCCGCCCATGACGATCAGCATGTCGTGGGCGTTGGCATCGCGCGGCAGCGGATCGCCCGCATGCAGTCGAGTGAAGCTTGTTCCGTGGCCCCTGCTGTCGGCCCATTGCGCATAGGCGCCGGGCGCCTCGAAGGCTTCATGGATGACGAAGTGAACCTGCATCGGTGGCGTCCTGGGTTGAGCGGCGTGTGGGGTGGGGGCAAGGACGGCGCGCTACAACGCGAGACGTTGCATTGCAGCGGCCAGGTCATCGGCAAAACGCGCCGCATCATCGCGTGCGAGGGAGGAAATGGTCAGGCGCAGGCCATGCGACGGCGCCTGCACCCCGAACGACTCGCCACTTCGGGTCAGCCAGCCGTGCTTGGCCAGTTCGATGACCAACGGCTGGCTGTCGGCTTCAAGGGGAATCCAGACGTTCAGCCCATCGCTGGACGTAGCGGTGCCGATACCGCGGTCGTGCAGAAGGTGGACCAGCCGCGAGCGTCTTTCCGCGTAGTCGCCGCGTGCGGCTGCAACCTGGGCGTTGACCGTGGGCGAGCCAAGGCAGCCGATCACCGCCTGTTGCAGCAGATGGCTGACCCAGTGGGCGCCGGCAGCCAATCGAAGCCGCAGTCGGCTGGAGGTCTGCACGTCGCTGGCAACAAGGGCCACGCGCAGATCGGGGCCCAGGGCTTTCGAGACGGACCTGACCAGCGCCCAGCGCCGCGCATCGGCAGGAATCACATCGAAATAGTCGTTAGTTGCGAGCAATGCAAAGTGATCGTCAACGATCACCATGACGTTGGGATGGCGTGACAGTACGTCCCGGATCTCGGTCGCGCGCGTAGCTCCAAGCGAACATCCCGTGGGGTTCTGCGCACGGGGCGTCAGGATCACGGCCTGCGCCCCGCGGGCAAGCGCCTCCTGCAGCGCCGCCGGGATCATGCCCTCGGCATCCATGCCGACAGGGAATGGCTGCAGACCCGACACGCGCAGGGTGTTCACGCTGCTGACAAAGCAGGGGTTCTCAACGGCCACCTTGTCGCCGGGCACCAGATGGCAGGCGAGAAGCCGCTCCACCGCGTCTACCGCGCCCCCGGTGATGTCCATCTGGAACGCGGGCGGGCAGTCGCCCTGCATCCACGCGGTGGCCAGCGCTTCCAGCTCCGGATGCACCGCCGGCGCCCCGTACAGCGCAGGCGGCTGGGGCCGTTGGCCAAGCACCTGCACGATGTCCGGCAGCCACTCCGGGTTCGGGTTGCCTCCGGCCAGATCAGTCAGCCTGCATCCCGGAACGGTCCCCTCGGCGTCGCCCAGGCGCATCGGGTCACGAATGGTCGTGCCCAGGCGGCCCTGTGTGGTCGCAACCCCTGCGCTGACCAGGCGTTTGTAGGCGCTGGAAACCGTATTGCGGTTCACGCCCAGCGAGGCCGCCAGATCCCGCACCGTCGGCAGCTCCTGCCCGGCCCGCAGCTGCCCGGCCTGGACCAGGCCACGAACGCTTTCAAAGATGGCCGTAGCCGAGGTGCCTACGATTTCCACAGTGTCCTGGGACGTGATAGCTTATTGGCCTAGGACAATAACATGAATGCCGTCGCGCAGGTCGCGAAGTGGCAACCACCACACGTGAGGCATTGAATGACGACTGGCGGCAACTCACAGACGGCTACACGGCACGATCTCCACGGCCTGTGGCCCGAGGCGACCTCGGTGCAGGACATCGTGGCGAACCTGGCCACGGTGCAGTCCCGGATCGACGCGGCCTGCCTGCGCGTTGGGCGCGACGCGGCCAGCGTCAGGCTGCTGCCGGTCAGTAAGACCAAGCCGGAGGCCACCGTGCGCCGCGCCTTTGCGGCGGGCTGCCGGATGCTGGGCGAGAACAAGGTCCAGGAGGCAGTGGCGAAATGGGAAGCGACGCAGGATCTGCCGGCGCTGAAGTGGTCGATCATCGGCCATCTGCAGACCAACAAGGCCAAGGTGGTCGCCCGGTTCGCCGATGAGTTCCAGGCACTGGACAGCCTGAAACTGGCCGAAGCGCTGGACCGCAGGCTGCAGATCGAGGGGCGCGGCCTGGACGTCTTCGTGCAGGTCAATACGTCAGGTGAAGCCAGCAAGTACGGGCTGGACATCGACAGCGTGCAGGGATTCCTGCGCCAGTTGGCACCCTACCGTTCCCTGCGCGTGCGGGGCTTGATGACCTTGGCCATGCTCTCGGCGCAACCCGAACAGGTGCGTCCGTGCTTCATCCGCCTGCGGCAGCTGAGAGAGCGCCTGCAGCAAGAGGCGATCGACGGGGTGTCACTGCAGGAGTTGTCCATGGGGATGTCGGGCGATTACGAGATCGCCATTGAAGAAGGCGCCACGGTTGTGCGCGTCGGCCAGGCCATTTTCGGCGCGCGCGCCACGCCTGATTCCCACTACTGGCCTTCTGATGGCGAGGGGAGCGGGGCATGACGGTGTACCGACTGAACCTGTACCGGGGCGATCGCCTGCTCGGGCACTTTGAAACGGGAACGGCCACCCGCCGGGAGGAGCTACGGGAGCTGGTGGACCGCTTGAGCGCGGACTATCGGGTCGAGACGCTGGCGAGCTACGACGAAAAGCGACTGGTCGAGGCGTCTGCCGAAGGCATCAAGGTGCTTTACCGGGAGCTGCAGTTCAGGGCGATCGACCTGACCTGACAACGGCCCCGTTGTCCGTCGGTAGGTGTCCACCTTGGTGGACACGCCGTGATCGGCGGACGTTCGCCGGGCATGGCCCGGCGCTACCGGTCAATCCGCCGGTAGGTGGCCACCTTGGTGGACACGCCGTGATCGCCGCACGTTCGCCGGGCATGGCCCGGCGCTACCGGTCAATCCGTCGGTAGGTGTCCACCTTGGTGGACACGCCGTGATCGCCGGATGCTCGCCGGGCATGGCCCGGCGCTACCGGTCGATCCGCCGGTAGGTGTCCACCTTGGTGGACACGCCGTGATGGCCGGACGTTCGCCGGGCATGGCCCGGCGCTACCGCTTAATCCGTCGGTAGGTGTCCACCTTGGTGGACACGCCGTGATCGCCGCACGTTCGCCGGGCATGGCCCGGCGCTACCGCTCAATCCGTCGGTAGGTGTCCACCTTGGTGGACACGCCGTGATGGCCGGACGTTCGCCGGGCATGGCCCGGCGCTACCGGTCGATCCGGCGGTAGGTGTCCACCTTGGTGGACACGCCGTGATGGCCGGACGTTCGCCGGGCATGGCCCGGCGCTACCGGTCAATCCGCCGGCAGGTGTCCATCTTGGTGGACACGCCGTGATCGCTCAGCTCAACCAATTCCGGCACGCACTGTCGCTCTGCTCGCCGCAGGCCTGCTGCATGCGCTGCTGCAGGCGGGCCAGGGTCTGCGCGCCCTGGTGCTTGCCGCTCCAGGTCTTCAACTGCGCCGCCAGCCGCTCGAAGCGCTGCCGGGTGCGCTGGTGGTAGCCCGACGGCTGCGCCTGCAGTTCGGCAATCAACGCATCGGTGGCCTGTTCAATGCGGGGTGCATCCTGCGGTGCCAGCCGCAGCAGGCCTTCCACGTACAGCACGCCCCATTGCACGCGCGTGGCCGGGCCCTGTGCGCCTTCATAGGCGCGCTTCAGCCATTCCAGTGCGCCGGCGGTGTCGCCGCGTTGCTCGGCCAGTTCGGCCAGTTCGGGCATGTAGTAGTAGGGCTGCTCGCTGCGCTTGATCTCGGCCAACAGCAGCGCCTCGGCACCGGCGTCATCGCCGATCTGGCGCAGCGCGTACACCGCACTGCTGATCGTGGCCTGGCGTGCATGTGCATCGCTGGCGGCGGCATCGGCGGCGGCCACGCGCTGCTTCACCTGCGCCACAAGCGTGGGCGGCAGCGCGCCTTCGGGTTGCTGCTGGCGTGCCAATGCCAGTTCGGTCAGCGCACGCGACAGGGCATCGTCGGCGCGGTTGCCCTGGGCGGCGTCTGCGCGCTCCAGCGCGACCAACAGCTGCTGGCCCAGACGCTGCTCGGTGGCGGGGCCGGCGCTGGCCAGTTTCACCAGTTTGGCACCGGCATAGCCCAGCAGCTCGCGATTGCGGCGCACCTCGGCCGGCTGTGCCAGCACGGCCTCCAGCAGTTCGCGGGTGGCGGTCGGGGCGCTGCGCGGCGTCTCGGCCGTGGCCAGCGCCAGCAGCGCGAAGCGGCGCTGCAACGCAGGCTCAGGTGCGGCGGCGGCCAGTGCGTTCAAGACATCCGTGCTGCTGCGCGTGCCGGCCAGCTTGTTGGCGTCCACTTCCCAGCCGTAGTCGCCCAGTACCTGCCAGTCCTCTGCGCCCAGTCTGGCGGGCGTGGCCAGTGCGGTGGCCAGGGTGTCGGCCACCGCGCTGCGGCGACCGGCGGCCACGGTCAGCACCCGGGTCAGTTCGGCCGCATCGTTGCCGCCGGCCACCCGGGTAATCTCATTGCGCTGCGGGTCCAGCACGATCAGCGTGGGGTAGCCGCGCACGCCGAAGCGCTCGCCCCAGGCCTGCGCGCCTTCCTCGTCGCCGTCCAGGTAGACCGGCACGAACTTTCCGGTCAGGGCGATGAAGGCCGGATCCTTGAACAGCCCGGCCTTCAGCTGGTTGCACGGCGGGCACCACGCCGCGCCCCAGTACAGCAGCACCGGCTTGCCACTTTCGGCTGCTTCATTGAAGGCATCGTCCACGTCGCCCTGGCGCCAGGCGATGGCCGTGGCCGGCGCGGCGCTGGCCGCATTGGCCGAAGCAACCGGGGCCTGCGCGGGTGAGCAGGCGCTCAGTGCCGAGGCGAGCAGCAGTACGGAAAGGGCAGTGCGCATCGGCGGGCGGTCCGTTGGGGGAATAGCGCATTGTAGGAAGGCCGCCCCCTGCGGTTGATGCAGTTTGGGCATGACGGCCGTGCCTGCCGGCATATGCGGGTCAGGGGGCCCGCGCCGCCTGCAGTTCGTCGGCCAGCAGGCCGGCCAGCCAGTGCATGAAGGCCTGCACGCGGCGGGGCAGATGGCGGCGCTGCGCATAGACCAGGTTCACCGGCATCGGCTCGGCCACGCAGTCGGGCAGCACCTGTACCAGCCGGCCCTCGCGCAGCGCCTGGCGGGCGCCCATTTCCGGCACCTGGATGATGCCCAGCCCGGCCAGTGCGGCGGCGCTGTAGCCGTCGGCATTGTTCACCGTCAGCGCGCCGCGCATCGGCCAGCTGCGGTACTGCTGGCCATCGAAGTATTCAAACCCCGGCGAGCGCTGGCCCAGCGTGCCCACGTAATGCACCAGCGCATGCTGGTCCAGGTCGGCCAGTTCGCGCGGCACACCGCGCGCGGCCAGGTAGGCCGGGCTGGCCACGTTGACGATGTGCATGTGGCCCAGTGGGCGCGCCACCAGGCTGCTGTCGTCCAGGCTGCCGACCCGCAGCACGCAGTCGAAGCCTTCGCGCACCACATCCACGCGGCGGTCGGTCGCGCTCAGTTCCACTTCCAGCGCCGGGTGCTGGGCCAGGAAGGCCGGCAGCTGCGGAATCACCAGGTTGCGCGCCAGCCCGCCGGGCATGTCCACGCGCAGGCGCCCGCTCAGTTCGCTGGTCTGGCGGCGGAACAGGCCCTGCAGTTCCTCCATGTCGTCCAGCAGATCGTGCGCACGCTGCTGCAGCTGGGTGCCGTCGGCCGTCAGGTGAACGCGGCGGGTGGTGCGGTGCAGAAGCTGGGTGCCCAGTTCAGCCTCCAGGCGCTGGATCGCCTGGGACACACTGGCCTTGGGCAGGCCCAAGCCGTCGGCGGCGCGGGTGAACGAGCCCAGCTCGGCCACGCGCAGGAAGACCCGCAGGGTATCAAGGCGGTCCATGGATTGTTTGGCCAGGTTGAACAGTCAAATCAGGATCGCGCGATTTATGGCGCCCGGCAATCCCAATAGTCTGGTCCCACTTCCTCCTCAACCAGGTGCACCGTCATGACGTCTTCCTCCCGTGTTGTCCTTGTCACCGGCGGCAGCCGCGGCCTGGGCCGTAACGCCGCCTTGGCGCTGGCCGCCGATGGCGCCGATATCGTCATTACCTACCGCGCCCAAGCCGACGCGGCCGAACAGGTCGTGCAGCAGATCCAGGCCCTGGGCCGTCGTGCCGCCGCGTTGCCGCTGGACATGGCCGACAGCGCTGGCTTCGCCGCCTTCGCCACGCAACTGCAGAACGTGCTGCAGGGCTGGGGTGCCACGGCGCTGCAGGGCCTGTTGAACAATGCCGGTGAGGGCCTGTACGCGCCGATTGCCGACACCACCGAAGCCCAGTTCGACAACGCCGTGGCCGTACACCTGAAGGGCCCGTACTTCCTCACCCAGGCGCTGCTGCCGCTGATCGCCGATGGCGGTCGCATCCTCAACGTGTCCAGCGGGCTGGCGCGCTTCTCGCTGCCCGGCAGTTCCGCCTACGCCATGATGAAGGGCGGCATTGAAGTGTTCACCCGCTATCTGGCACGCGAACTGGGCGCGCGTGGCATCAGCGCCAACACGCTGGCGCCGGGCGCCATCGAGACCGACTTCGGCGGCGGCCGCGTGCGCGACGATGCGCAGACCAATGCCATGGTGTCGTCGATCACCGCGCTGGGCCGCGCCGGCCTGCCCGATGACATCGGCCCGGTGGTGGTGGCGCTGCTGTCGCCGGCCACCGGCTGGGTGAATGGCCAGCGCGTGGAAGCGTCCGGCGGCATGTTCGTCTGATCAGCGCGCTCAGTGCCGGGGCGGGGCGGCCAGGGTCAGCGGCTGGTAGACCAGTCCGTGCGATTCGGCCACTTCGCCATCCAGCACGAAGCCGTAGCGCTGGTAGGTGGGCACGGCATTCAGTGACGCGCTGACGCTCATCTGCGGCGTGCGCAGGTGCGGCAGTACCGCCTGCAGCAGCGCATGGCCGATGCCCTTGCCCTGGCAGGCCGGGGCCACGAACAACATCGCCAGGTGCCGGCCCTCCTTCAGTTCCACCACGCCCACGATGCGCGCGTCCTGTTCGGCCACCAGGATGTGGTTGTCGCCCTGCAGGCGATCGCCGAAAGCGGCAGGCGCGGCCACCGCAGTAAACGTCGCGACACCCTGGTCGCTCAGGGTGGGCGCCACCGCCTGTTCGAACGCGGCCATGCACACGGCGCTGATCGCCGGGGTGTCCTGGGCGAGGGCGGGGCGGATCCTGTGCATGCAGTGTTCTTCCTGTGGTGGCGTGGTGGTCAGCCTGCCACGCTAAGCTGCCTGCATGAGCGATTTCAATGCCGCCCATGCGCGGGTGTTTCCATCGCAGGGCCTCAGTCTGGGCCTGATGACCCCGCTGGCTGCGCACGGTCTGGCCGACCTGCGCAGCGCACGTGCGCATGCACGGCTGGCCGACGATCTGGGCTTTGCGGCGCTATGGGCGCGCGATGTGCCGCTGATGGTGCCGCAGGGGCCGGATGCGACGGCCAGCACACTCGATGATCCGTTCCTGTGGCTGGCAGCGCTGGCCGGTGCCACCGAGCGCATTGGGCTGGGCACCGCGGCCATCGTGCTGCCGCTGCGGCATCCGCTGCATGTGGCCAAGGCCGCGCGCAGCCTGGACCGGATCAGCGAGGGGCGCTTCATCCTCGGCCTGGGTTCGGGTGACCGCCCGGAAGAGTTCGCCGCGTTCGGCGAAGACCTGGACCATCGCGGTGCGGCGTTCCGCCAGCGCTGGTGGGTGTTGCGCGCGGCGCTGTCGCCCGACGCGCATGCGCAGGCCGAACTGGCCGATGCCACCGGTGGCTTTGCGGTACTGCCGCCGCCGCAGCAGCGTATTCCCATGCTGGTGGTGGGCACGGCGCGGCAGAGCCTGCAGTGGATCGCACGCGACGCCGAGGGCTGGGCCACCTATCACCGCGAAGAAGGCGCACAAAAAGGCCGCATCGGGCTGTGGCAACAGGCGCTGGCCCAGGCCGGCGCCGCCAAGCCGTTCGTGCAATCGATGCAGCTGGATCTGCAGGCCGATCCGCACGCGCCGGCCACGCCATTGCCATTGGGCATGAAAGTGGGCCGCCACGGTCTGCAGGCGTATCTGCAGCGCGTGCATGCGCAGGGCGTGGCGCATGTGATGTTCAACCTGGTCGACAACGGGCGGCCGGTGCAGGCGGTGCTTGAGGAAATCGCGTCGGTCGGGCTGTGAGGGTGCGAACCCCGGGTACGGCCCGGCGCTACCCGGCACGGCGGGTTCCTGCCGGCGTTCGCATCTGCGTATCATTCGCGTTTGATTCCCCGGCCCGGAGCCTTTCGTGACCCCACGTTCCCCCCTGCACCCGTTCGGGCGCGCGTTCGCCATCGTTGCCTTCATCGAGGCGCTCACCTGGGCCGGGCTGCTGCTGGGCATGTGGCTGAAGTACGGCCCCGCCGACACTGTGGCGCTGGTGAAGCTGTTTGGTCCGCTGCATGGCGGGGCCTTCCTGGTCTACGTGGCGGTCAGCCTGCTGGCGGCGCTGCGCCTGCGCTGGCCGTGGTGGGCCACCGGGCTGGCCCTGCTGGCGGCGATTCCGCCGCTGGTCACGCTGCCGCTGGAATGGTGGTTCCGCCGCCGGGGCCTGCTGTCGGCGCGTAGCGTCGGCTGAGCCTGCGCAAGCGCACGTTGCTGTCCCATTCAAGTGAATGGGTATCAAATGCAAATACGAGCCGTTATCATTTGAAGGCTGGATGCACGCCTGACGGTGCCGCGCCAGACGGGCCCACAAGGCGCCCGCGCTCCTTTCCTGAAACGGCTGGTGTTCCATGAATGCACGTCCCGTCGTCGCCGGTCTGCCGGCATTGGTGTTGGCTGCCCTGATCGGCACCATGGCGATGATGTCCTTCGTCGCGGTCATCGGCCCGGTGGTGCGCTTGCTGGGCCTGGCCGAATGGCATGCCGGTCTGTCGGTTACCGCCGCCGGTGTGCTGTGGATGCTCGCCGCCCGCCCGTGGGGCCTGCTGAGCGACCGCATCGGCCGCAAGCGTGTGCTGCTGGTGGCCATGAGCGCCTACACGGTGGTCTACATCGGCCTGGCGGTGTTCATCGACCGCGCGCTGCAGTCGGTGCCGGCGGTGCTGGTGTCGGTGGCGGTGCTGGTCGGCACGCGCGGTCTGATCGGGCTGTTCTATGCCGCCGTGCCGCCGACGGCCGCGGCGCTGATCGCCGATCAGTCACCGCCGGGGCAGCGCACGCAGTTGCTGGCGCGGCTGGGCAGCGCCAATGCGCTGGGCATGGTGCTGGGGCCGGCCGCGGCCGGTTGGTTGGCCTACCGCAATCTGCCGCTGGCCCTGTACGCCGCCGCGCTGCTGCCGTTGCTGGCGCTGGCGCTGCTGGCCTGGCGCCTGCCGGCCACGCCACCGGTGGCGGCCAACGCGGCACAGAAGCGCACGCCGTTGGCGCGCATGGATGCACGCGTGCGGCTGCCGCAGCTGACCGCGTTCCTGGCCATGATCTCGGTCACGATCGCCCAGGTTACGGTCGGTTTCTTTGCGATTGATCGGCTGGCGCTGGACGCCGCCGCCGGCGCGCGCATGGCGGGCCTGGCGCTTACCGCGGTCGGCGTCGGCCTGATCCTGGCGCAGGTGCTGGTGATGAAGCTGGACGTGCATCCGCGGCGCTGGATCGCGCTGGGCGCGTTGATCGGCGGCCTGGGCTTCGCCTCGGTCGCGCTGGTGCAGCAGCCCTGGCAGCTGCCGGCGGCCTACGCCATCGCGGCGTTCGGCATGGGCTTTGTGTTCCCGTCCTTCCAGGCGCTGGCCGCCGACGCGGTGGAACCGCATGAGCAGGGTGCCGCCGCCGGTACCGTGGCCGCCGCGCAGGGCGTGGGCATGGTGGTCGGGCCGATGCTGGGCACGCTGCTGTACCGCGCCAACGCCAGCCTGCCGTACCTGATGGTGGGCGTGTTGCTGTTGCTGCTGTGCGCACTGGCGCTGGCCCACCGTCGTGCGGAGGCCGCATGAACGATTCGATCGTGCTGGGTGATCGCAACCCCGATGCAGCGCTGGCCGACACGGCAATCAACGCCGATCAGGCCGATCTGTTCGTACTGCAGCAGGCGGGCCAGCAGGTGCATGCGCGCGGCTGCCGTGCGCGGCTGCCTGCCGGTGCACTGACCACGCTGGCCGACCGCGTAGCGGATTTCTTCAGCCAGCAGCGCGGTGGTCCGGGGCTGCTGGTGGGCGCGGTGCCGTTCGAGCCGCGCGCCGACGATGCGTTGTACCAACCCGAGCGCCTGTTGCCGGCGCTGCCGCTGCGGCCCCAGGCTGCGCCGGTACTGCAAGGTGCGTTGCAGGCCGAGCCGTCGGCACAGGCCTACGCCGATGCGGTGGCGCAGGCGGTGTGGGCCCTGCGTGCCAGCGACGACCCGTTGCACAAGGTGGTGCTGGCGCGCAGCCTGCTGGCGCAGACGCAGCAACCGCTGGCGCCGGATGCGCTGCTGGCGCGGCTGGGCGCCGACCCCTCGGTGGCGACCTACGCGGTGCCGCTGCCGGTCGACCCGGCGCAGCCGCCGGCCTGGCTGGTGGGCGCAACGCCGGAGCTGCTGCTGCGCAAGCGCGGTGCCCAGGTGTTGTCGCATCCGCTGGCCGGTTCGGCCCGACGCAGTGCCGATCCTGCCCAGGACCAGGCCGCTGCGCAGGCGCTGCTGGCCTCGCGCAAGGATCACGACGAACACCGCCACGTGGTCGAGGCCATCGTGGCCGCGCTGTCACCGTGGTGCCGCCAGGTGGACGCGCAGCCGCGCCCGGTGCTGCATGCCACCGCCAGCATGTGGCACCTGGGCACGCGCATCCACGCCACGCTGGATGATCCGTCCACGCCGGCAGCGCAGCTGCTGGCCGCCCTGCATCCCACCCCGGCGGTGTGTGGCACGCCGCAACAGGCTGCGCTGCAGCGCATCCGCGCACTGGAACCGGTGCCGCGCGGCTTCTATGCCGGTGCCGTGGGCTGGCTCGACGCGCAGGGCGATGGTGACTGGTACGTTGCGATCCGCTGTGCGCGACTGCAGGGCCGCCAGCTGCGGCTGTATGCCGGCGCCGGCATCGTCGCCGAATCCTCGCCGCAGGCCGAAGTGGCCGAAACGGCGGCCAAGTTCACCGCCTTGTTGAATGCGCTGGGGGTCCATGACCCGGCGCCGCTGCAGGAAATCCTGTCATGACCACGCCTTCTGTTTCCCACCGTGTTCCGCTGCAGCAGGTCTGGCCGGCCGAGCGCGCGCAGCGCTATCGCCAGGCCGGCTATTGGCGCGGCGAAACCTTCCCCGGCTTCCTGCGCGAGCGCGCCGAACGCTATGCCGACGATGTTGCCGTGGTTGCCGGGGATACCCGCCTGACCTACGCGCAGCTGTGGCATGAAGCCGGGCGCATCGGCGCCGGTCTGCTTGCACTCGGGCTGCAACCGGGTGACCGGGTGCTGCTGCAGCTGGGCAACACGGCCAGCTTCATCAGCGTGGCCTGTGGTCTGTTCCGCGCCGGGCTGGTTCCGGTGTACGCGCTGCCGGCGCACCGCATCACCGAACTGGTGCATTTCGCGACCAAGGCCCAGGTCAGTGCCTATGTCACCACGGCGCTGCACGAGGGCTTCGATCATCGCGAACTGGCGCGGGCCCTGCAGGCGGCGGTGCCGGCCGTGCAGCAGGTGGTGATCGATGGTGAGGCGGCCGAGTTCACCGCGTTGGATGCGCTGCAGGGCGACCGCGGCACGCTGCCGGCAGACCCTGACCCGCAGTCGGTGGCCTTCCTGCAGATTTCCGGCGGCAGCACCGGCCTGTCCAAACTGATTCCGCGTACGCACGACGACTACATCTATTCGTTCCGCGCCAGCAACGAGATCTGCGGCATCGACCGCGACAGCGTGTACCTGGTGGCCCTGCCGGCCGCGCACAATTTTCCGATGAGCTCGCCCGGCTTCTTCGGTGCGCTGTACGCAGGTGCGCGCGTGGTGATGAGCCCGGGCCCCGGGCCCGACGCGGCATTTCCGCTGATTGCCCGCGAAAAAGTGACCTGCTGCGGCCTGGTGCCTCCGCTGGCCTTGCTGTGGGCGCAGGCGGCGGCCAGCCGTAGCGAGGACATTTCCAGCCTGCAGGTGCTGCAGGTGGGCGGTGCCAAGCTGGTGCCCGAAGCCGCGCGGCGCGTGGTGGACGGGTTGGGCTGCACGCTGCAGCAGGTGTTCGGCATGGCCGAAGGG
This sequence comes from Stenotrophomonas sp. YAU14A_MKIMI4_1, assembly GCF_003086855.1. NCBI lineage: Bacteria > Pseudomonadati > Pseudomonadota > Gammaproteobacteria > Lysobacterales > Lysobacteraceae > Stenotrophomonas > Stenotrophomonas sp. YAU14A_MKIMI4_1. The sequence continues at coordinate 2,389,213 of NZ_CP025998.1, read as the reverse complement.
CTGGTGAACTACACCCGGCTGGACGACCCGCTGGAACTGATCGTGGCCTGCCAGGGCCGGCCGATCAGTCCCGACGACGAAGTGCGCGTGGTGGATGACCACGACCAGCCGGTGGCCGAAGGCGAAGTCGGCCACCTGATCACCCGCGGCCCGTACACCATCAATGGCTACCACAACGATCCGGTGGCCAATGCACGCGCCTTCACCGACGACGGTTTCTATCGCACCGGCGATCGCGTCCAGCAGCTGCCCGGCGGCTACCTGGTGGTGCAGGGCAGGGCCGGCGACCACATCAATCGTGCCGGCGAGAAGATTTCCGCCGAAGAGATCGAAGACCATCTGCTGGCGCACCCGGCGGTGTTCGACGCGGCCGTGGTCTCCATTCCCGATGAGTACCTGGGCGAGCGCAGCTGTGCCTTCGTCATTGCCCAGGGCGAGCCGATCAAGGCGCCGGCGCTGAAGGCCTGGATGCGCACCCGTGGCCTGGCCGCGTTCAAGGTGCCCGACCAGGTGCTGTTCGTGGACAGTTTCGATACCACGGCGGTCGGCAAGATCAGCCGCCGCGAACTGCGTGCGCAGCTGCGCGCGCGTCATCTGCAACAGACAGGAGGAACGCGCTGATGGCGCTGCCCCGCATTACCCCTTACGCGCTGCCCACGGCCAGCGAACTGCCGGCCGCACGCGGCCCCTGGCAGCCCCAGCGCGACCGCGTGGCGCTGCTGGTGCACGACATGCAGCGCTACTTCCTGGCCGCCTTCGATGGCGAACAGGCACCGCTGCAGCCGGCCGTGGCCAACATCGCGCGGCTGCTGGCGCATTGCCGCGCGCACGGCATTCCGGTGTTCTACACCGCCCAGCATGGCAACCAGGACCGGCGCGACCGTGGCCTGCAGGCCGATCTGTGGGGCCCGGGCATGCAGCGCGGGCAAGCGCATGAAGCGATCATCGACGCGTTGGCGCCGCAGGAAGGCGAGCACGTGCTGGTCAAGCACCGCTACAGCGCGTTCCAGCGCAGCAACCTGGAAACCCTGATGCGCGTGCGCGGCCGCGACCAGTTGCTGGTCACCGGCGTCTACGCCCATATCGGCTGCACCGCCACCGTGGCCGAGGCCTTCCAGCGCGATATCGAAGCGTTCATCGCCGCCGATGCCGTGGCCGATTTCTCGCGTGCCGACCACGACCAGGCGCTGTACTGGATCGCCCGCACCTGCGGGGTGCCGATGACTACCGACCGACTGCTGGAGCTGCTGTGATGAACGCAGGCGCTGAACCGCTGACCCTGGAACGCATGCGCGCCGACCTGGCGCGGGTGCTGGACTGCACGCCGGGCGAGATCGGTGACGATGACAACCTGATGGATCTGGACCTGGATTCGATGCGCATGCTCGGTCTGGTGCTGGCCTGGGGCAATACCGGCCTGCCGCTGGAATTCTCGCAGCTGGCCGAACACAGCACGCTGCGCCAGTGGTGGGCGGTGGTGCAGCGGCTGCAGGCTGCGCAGGCGGCATGAGCGCGGCAGCGCTGGCCACGGCCGTTGCCCTGACCGAAGCGCAGACCGGGCTGTGGTACGCGCAGCGGCTGGCACCGCTCAGCCCGGCCTTCAATACCGCCCATGCGGTGTGGATGGACGGTGCGCTGGACGTGCCCGCCTTCGTGGCCGCGGCCAACCAGGCGGCGGCCGAGGCGCAGGCGTTCGCACTCCGCTTCGGCCAGCAGGCGCAGGGCGAGCCCCTGCAATGGCACGATCCGGCGCATGTGCCGACGCTGCAACTTCACGATGTTTCCGCTGCGGCAGATCCGGACGCGGCCGCGCGCGCGGCGATGCAGGCGGACCGGCTGACGGCGGTGGATCCCACCCGCGATCGTCTGGCGCGGCAGGTGCTGTTCCAGCTGGGCCCGCAGCGCTGGGTCTGGTACCTGCGCGTGCATCATCTGGCCACCGATGGTTATGGCATGGCCTTGTTCAGCGATCGCGTCTGCGCGCTGTACGCCGGCCGCGGCGGCGATCCGTTGCCGTCGTTGGATGCCGTGTTGGCCGACGATGCCGCATACCGTGACCACGCTCGCCGCGAGCAGGCCCGGCAGTGGTGGCATGCGCAGCTGCAGGGAGCGCCGGCGGGCGCGGGCCTGGCGGGCACCGCCGCGGCAAGCGACGATGCGCTGCGCTGGGTGCAGCCGCTGGACAGCAGCTTCCGTGAGCGCCTGCTGCAGACCGCTGCGGCGTGGCTGCAGCCGTGGCCGGATGTGCTGACCGCGCTCACCGCCGAGTATCTGCGGCGCATGGGCGCGGCCGACGAAGTGGTGCTGGGCATTGCCTACATGGGCCGGCTGGGCAACGCATCGGCACGCGTGCCGGCGATGGTGATGAACGTGCTGCCGCTGCGTGTTGCCGCCGCCGAAGGCAGCGTGGAATCGCACTGTCGCGCGCTGGGCCGTCAGCTCAGCCAGGGCCGCAAACACGGCCGTTACCGGGGTGAACAGCTGCGCCGCGACCTGGGTCTGGTGGGGGCGCAGCAGCGCCTGCATGGGCCGCTGGTGAACGTGCAGCCGTTCTACCGCCCGCTGGCGGTGCCCGGTGTGCAGGCCACCCTGGAGGTGCTGTGCACCGGCCCGGTGGATGATCTGACCCTGGGCTTCCGTGGCGACGGCCAGCAGATGCTGGATCTTGAGATCGAAGCCAATCCCGCGCTGTACGGCGCGCAGGACGTGCAGGCGCATGCGCAGCGCCTGCTGCATTTCGTGTCGGCGGCCCTGCAGGCCGACGACATCGGCGATGTGCCACTGGCCACGCCCGAAGAAACACAGCAGCTGGTGCATGGCTTCAACGCCACCGACCACCCGCTGCCACACACCACCCTGGCCGAGCTGCTGCGGCAAGGTATGGATCGCGACCCGCAAGCCCCCGCGCTGGTGCTGGGCGCGCAGACGCTGGACCACGCCACCCTGGAAGCGCGCAGCTTCGCACTGGCCGCGCAGTTGCGCGCGCTGGGCGCCGGCCCGGGCACGCGGGTGGCGGTGGCCTTGCCGCGTTCGCTGGACCTGGTGATCGCGATGGTGGCCGTGCTGCGCGCAGGCGCCGCCTACCTGCCGCTGGATCTGGACCATCCTGATGAGCGCCTGGCGCGCATCCTGGTCTCGGCAAAGCCGCTGTGCGTGTTGGGCGAGGCGGACAACGCGCCGCGCCTGGCGGGTGTGCCGGTACTGGCACCCACGCAGTGGACCGATGTCAGCTTCGCCGCGCCATGGCCGGGGCCGGACGCGCACGATGCGGCCTATGTGATCTACACCTCCGGCTCCACCGGCGAGCCCAAGGGCGTGGTCATCGAGCATCGCGCCATCGTCAACCGCCTGCTGTGGATGCGCGAGCACTACGGCTTCAGCGCCGATGACCGCGTGCTGCAGAAGACACCGGCCACCTTCGACGTGTCGGTCTGGGAATTCTTCCTGCCGCTGCTGTGCGGGGCGACCCTGGTGCTGGCCCCGCCGCAGACGCATCGTGATCCTGCCGCGCTGGCGCGGTTGATCCGTGCGCATGGCATCACCACCGCGCACTTCGTGCCGTCCATGCTCGACGCGTTCCTGGCCGCGCCGGATACGCAGGGCCTGCAGCTGCGCCGCGTGTTCACCAGTGGCGAAGCGCTGGATGCCTCGCTGCGCGACCGCTTCCATGCGCGCGTGCAGGCACAGTTGCACAATCTGTACGGGCCGACCGAAGCTGCAGTGGATGTGAGCTATTGGCCTGCATCGGCGGACGATGCGTCGCGCCCGGTGCCGATCGGCTTCCCGGTCTGGAACACGCGCCTGTACGTGCTCGATGCCGCGCTGCGGCCGCAGCCGGTGGGGGTGCCGGGCGATCTGTACCTGGGCGGCGTGCAACTGGCACGCGGCTATCTGGGCCGCGACGACCTGACCGCCGACCGCTTCCTGGCCGATCCGTTCCTGCCCGGCGAGCGCATCTACCGCACCGGCGACGTGGCGCGCTGGCGTCCGGATGGCGCGGTCGAATACCTCGGCCGCAGCGACCACCAGGTGAAGCTGCGCGGGCTGCGCATCGAACTGGGCGAGATCGAGGCGGCGCTGCGCGAACTGCCCGGCATGCAGCGGGTGGAAGTGCTGCTGCGCCACGATGCGCCGGCCGAGGCGCGGCTGGTGGCCTATGTGCCTGCAGGCCTGGACGATGCGGCCGCGCTGCGCAGCCACCTGGCCGCGCGCGTGCCCGACTACATGGTGCCGTCGCTGTTCGTGGGGGTGGAACAGTGGCCGGTCACCGCCAATGGCAAGCTGGACCGCGCGGCGTTGCCCGCGCCTGCGCAGGTGCAGGTTGCCGGCCTGGCGCCGCGCACGCCGCTGGAACAGGAACTGGCGCAGCTGTTCGCGCAGGCGCTGGGGCGCGATGGGCCGGTGCCGGTGGACGCGGACTTCTTCAGCTTGGGCGGCGACTCGTTGTCGGCGGTGCATCTGTTGCTGGCCATCGAGCAGCGCTGGCGCTGCGAGCTGGGCCTGGGGGCGCTGTTCGCCCAGCCCACGGTGGCCGCGCTGGCCACGCGACTGGCCGAACCGCCGGCCAATGCCGACCATGCGCTGGGGCCGGTGATCGCACTGGCAGCGGCGGAGGGCGAACCTGCGCCTGCACCGCTGTTCGTGCTGCACCCGGCTGGTGGCATCGCCTGGAATTACCGCACGCTGGCGCGTGCACTGCAGCCGGCGCGCCCCGTGTATGGCCTGCAGTCGCCTGCGCTCGACCCCGCGCAGCCGCTGCCGGGCAGCATCGATGCCATGGCCAACGACTACGTGCAGCGCGTGGTGGCCCTGCAGCCGCGCGGCCCCGTGCATCTGCTCGGCTGGTCGGTGGGTGGCATCCTGGCCCAGGCCATGGCCGTGCGCCTGCACGACATCGGGCGTGAGGTGGGCGAACTGGTGCTGCTGGATGCCTATCCCGCTGAATGCTGGCGGGCCGAACCCGAGCCCGACCCGATTGCCGCGCTGCGGGCGCTGCTGGCCATTGCCGGGCACGATCCCGACGCGCACCCGGAACTGGACAGCCGCGAGGCCATCCTGGCCTTCCTGCGCCAGGGCGGCAGCGCGCTGGGCAGCCTGCCGGATGTGGTGCTGGAAGGCGTGGTGCGCGCGGTGACCGGCACCAATCGATTGATCCGGGCCCACCACCACCGCCCGTACGTGGGCACGCTGGTGCATGTGCGGGCAGGGCGCGACCACGTGGCCCGGCCGCAACTGCAGTCGGCGCTGTGGCAGGCGCATGCGCTGGACGTACAGGCGCTGGAACTGCCGTTCCTGCACGCCGAACTGACCGGCCGCGACGCGGTGGCGCAACTGGCGCCGTGGCTGTCGGCACGCCTGCAGCACTGGGATGAACAACAGGAGATCGCAACATGCAGTTGACCGGGTTTGCAGGCCGCGTGGCGCTGGTGACCGGCGCCGGCGGGGGCATCGGCGCGGCGCTGGTTGAACTGCTGGCGGCGGCCGGGTGCACGGTGGTGGCCACCGATCGTGCCGCGCCCGTGGCGCAGGCACGTGGGGTACACGCCTTCGCACTGGACGTGACCGACAGCGGTGCGGTGGACGCGCTGGTGGACCAGGTGGAAGCGCGCATCGGCCCGATTGCGCTGGTGGCGAATGTGGCTGGCGTGCTGCACGTGGGCGAGGTGGTGCAGACCACCGATGCCGATTGGCGCCGCGTGTTCGCGGTCAATGCCGAAGGCGTGTTCCATGTCAGCCGCGCGGTGGCGCGGGTGATGTCACCGCGTCGGCAGGGGGCGCTGGTGACGGTCAGCTCGAACGCGGCCGGTGTGCCGCGGCATGGCATGGCTGCTTATGCGGCCTCGAAGGCAGCGGCGACCATGTTCACCCGTTGCCTGGGCCTGGAGCTGGCCCCGCTGGGCATCCGCTGCAACATCGTCGCCCCGGGCTCCACGCTCACCTCCATGCAGACCGGCATGTGGGAAGACGCGCAGGGCGCCGAACGGGTGATCGCGGGCAACCTGGATACCTACAAGGCAGGTATTCCGCTGCGCAAGCTGGCGACCCCGGACGACATCGCCCATTCAGTGATGTTCCTGCTGTCCGAGCAGGCCGGCCACGTGGCCATGAGTGATCTGTACGTGGACGGCGGCGCCACCCTGCGCGGGTGACGCACGCGTCGCCGATTCCCGGTAGGTGCCCACCTTGGTGGGCACGCGGGCGCGGCGCGTGCCCACCAAGGTTGGCACCTACTAGGCGTCGGGGCGGTGCGCGTGCCACGGGCCGCCGATCCCCGGTAGGTGCCCACCTTGGTGGGCACGCGGGCGCCGCACGTGCCAACCAAGGTTGGCACCTACCAAAAGCGGGTCAATTGGCACCCATCAAAAGCGGATCAAATCGCGTTTTGAAGTTTGCGACGGGCCGGTCAGCCTGCGGTTCGGGGTTTGCGCGTGCGCTTGGGCTTTGCCGCATCGCTGCTGCTGGCTACGCCGTCCTGCAACGCCTGCAGCCACGACAACGTATCCACGTAATCAATGAAATGCCGCAGGTAGCCGGGGCTGGCGCCCTGCATGGTGTCCAGCATGCGCTGCACCAGCACCGCCGAATTCAGCGGCCCGCCGTCGGCCGGGGCCTCGGCGCGCAACGATCGCTTTACCTGCAGTTCGCTGCGCAGGGCCGACCACTCGCGGCGCACCGTTTCCACCATCGGCACCTGCGGGTAGTGTTCGCGCGCGCGCGAACCGGCATCCAGATCGCGCACCAGGGCACGCAACCCGTCACGCGCAGCGGTGGTGGCCGGCTTATTTGCCATCGCCAGCCTTCGGCTTGGGAATCGGCGCGATCTCCACGCGGCGGTTGCGCGCGCGGCCGGCTTCATCGGCGTTGGAACTGACCGGCTGCTCACTGCCGAAGGCGGCGGCGAACACGGCATCGGCCGGTACGCCGTCGGCAATCAGGGTACGGGTCACCGTCAGCGAACGCTGCGCGGACAGCTCCCAGTTGTCGGCGAAGCGTCGGTTGCCATCGCGGATCGGCGCATCGTCGGTGAAGCCGCTCACCATCAGGATTTCATCGCGCGAACCCAGATAGGCCGACAGCGGGGCAGCCAGGCTGCGCAGCAGTTCCTGGCCTTCCGGCTGCAACTGGTCCGAGTTCAACGCGAACAGCACGTTGCCGCTGATGCCGATGCGGCCATCGACCAGGGTCACCCGTCCGGCAGCCAGCGGCCCAGCCAGTGCCTGTTCCAGCGTCTGCAGCCGCTTGGCCTCGGCCTGGCGCTGCTTCACTTCGGCGTCCAGGCGTTGCGACAACTCCAGCTGCACCGCTACCACGCCCACCAGGATCAGCACGAAGGCGCCCAGCAGCACCGACATCAGATCGCCGAAGGCGGCCCAGATCGGGGCGTGCGAACCGCCATCGACCTCCAGTTCGTCGCTCATGCGCTGCCGGCCTTGCCACGGCGCGCGGCCAGCTGCTGCAGTTCGTCCATCACCTGCTTCTGCGACAGCAGGCTCAGGTCGACCACTTCACGGGCCTGGGCCACGTAGTAGGCCAGCTGTTCATCGCTGCGTGCCAGCGAGGCATCCAGCGCGCCGCCAATCTGTTCCAGGCGGCCGGACAGCTCTGCCGCTGCGCTGCCGAACTGTTCCACCGCCGCGCCGAAGCTGCCGGCCAGCTGGCCCACGTCGCCGGCGCTGCCGCTCAGCTGCGCGGCAATGCCATCCAGCTTGCCGGTCTCGGCGGCAATGTGGTCGGTGAAGCGGCTGCCCACGCGTTCCAGCAGCTCGGCCGAACCGCCTACCAGTGCGTCCACCGCGCTGCGCTGTTCGTGCGAGGCATGGTTGATGGCCTCCAGCAGGGTCTGCACGGTGGCCAGCAGGTGGCCGCGTTCTTCCAGCACGGCGTTGTCGCGTACCAGGCTTTCCGACAGCGTGTTGCGCAGTTCGTTGATGACTTCGGCGGCGGCCTTCGGTGCCTGCGCGGCGGTCTGCAGCAGGGTGGACACTTCGGCCAGGGTGGCGCTGGCCTGCGCGCGGCCGTTGTCGCCAATCTGCTGGGCCGTGTCGGCCAGGGTCTGGCACACGGTCTGCTGCTGCGCGGTCAGGTCGGCAGAGGCTGCCTGCAGTGCATCGGTCCAGCGCTGCAGGCGCTGTTCGTCGCTGGCCTGCAACTGCGCCTGCAGGGCGGCGTGGGCCTGCTGCAGATCGGCGCTGACTGCATCCCAGCGCGCCTGGCGCTGCTGTTCGCGGGTGTCCAGGCTGGCCTGCAGTTCGGCATGCGCGGCGGCCGCAGCGGCCTGTGCGCCGTGCCAGTCCTGCGTACGCTGCTGCTCGTGCGCCTGCAGCAGCGCCTGGCTGTCGGCGTGGCGTGCATCCAGCGTCTGCAGCAGGGCCTGCGCCTGGGTGTGCAGGGTGTCGTTGGCGCTCTGCAGCGCCTGCTGCTGGCGCTCGGCCAACTCGCGGTTCAGCGCGTGCTGCTGCTCGGCGGCCGTGCGCCAAGTGTCGGCATGGCGCTGGGCATCGCCCTGCAGGCGCTCACCCAGGCTGGCCAGCAGCGTTTCACTCTGGCGGGCCTGGCCGTCGCTGAAGGCCTGCAGGTGCTGCCGCAGTTCGGTCACCAGCGCCTGCTGGGCCTGGGTCTGCTCATCCACCACGCGCGCCCAGCTGGCCTCGGTAGCCACGCGGCTGCGCTCGAAGCCATCGGCCAGACCGGCCAACTGCTGCTGCACGGCCTGTTCGACGCGCACATGCAGCGCCTGGCCGTGGTTGGCCAGACCGGCCAGCGTGGTTTCGGCCAAGGGCTGCAGGGCGCCGCCAATGGCGCTGGCGCTGGCTTCGGCACCTTCGCGCAGCGATTGCTGCAGCGAGACCGCCAGCCTTTCCTGCAGCGCCTGGCTCTGGGTCAGGAACTCGCCCTGGCCGGCCAGCAGGCGCTCGTTGGCGGCACTGCTGTGCTGTTCGAACGCACGGGTCATGTCCTGCAGGCGGTCCACCAGTGCGGGCAGGGCGGTGGACTGCGCCTGCAGCAGGCGCAGCGATTCGGCACGCTGCCAGGCCTGCGAATGCGGGTGCAGGTCGCCAGCGATGGCGCGGTCCAGCTGCTGCACGGCCTGCAGGCGGTCGCGGCGCAGCAGGGCGGCCAGCAGACCCAGCATGGCCGAACTGGCCACACCGGCAATGGAGGTGCCGAACGCCACGGCCAGACCCTGCACCGGCGACGCCAGCGAACCGCGGATGGCGGCCACGTCGGTGGCGCTCTGCAGGGCCAGGCCGGTGCCGCGCAGGGTGTCCATCATGCCCAGCAGGGTGCCCAGCATGCCCAGCAGCACCAGCAGCCCCACCAGGTACGGGGTCAGCACCGGCGCGGGCAGGGCGGTGCGCTCGCCTTCCACGCGCAGGCGCACGGCATTGCGCAGGCCGGCCGGCACGCGCTCCAGCCACGGCTGCAGGCTGTCCTTGGCCATCGACAGATCGGCCAGTGCGGCACGCAGGCCGTTGCTGGCCTGGCGGTAGCGGTACAGCTCCACGCCACCGGCCACGTAGCAGGCCGCTATAACCGCGGCCACCAGTGCGCCCAGCGGATGCACGGCCACATAGCCAATGCCGATCCAGCACACGGCCAGCAGGCCCACAAGGAAGACAACGACGGGGAAGACGGTTCTGGACATGGTGTTCCGGTCAGTGGGGGCGCAGGGCTGCAAGCAGCCCATGAATCGGGTGGAAGCGCAGTTCAAGCTCGGCCAGCAGCAGGCTGCGCATGTCATTCCTGAAGGGAGCGCGCCAGCCGGGTTGGCCATGCACGCGCTCGAAGCGCGCGCCCAGCACGGCCGGGGCGGTGGCCAGCAGGGCGTGTTCACGCGGGCTCAGGGTCTGTTCCATCACCGCGTCGACCTCGGCCAGCCGCGCCAGTTCGGGCGTGGTCTGTACCAGTTGGTCACGCAGGCGGCCGCGCAGGCGGCCGGTGGCGGTCTGCATCGCCCGTTGCAGCACCAGATAGCGCTGCCGCAGCGAGGCGAAATTGGCGGTGGCGGCCGCCTCGGCCAGGTCCAGCAGGCGCTCGGCCTCGGCATCCTCGTTCAGCGACGCCAGCAGGCTGGTCTCGGCCTGGGCGCAGTCGGCCAGCAGATCGTCCAGCGCTTCGGCCGGCTCGGCCGGCTCCGGCAGGCGGCCATCCAATGCCCGGGAAAGGGCCACGGCACGGCTCCAGTCCACCCACTGGCCGAGGCGATCGGTCAGGGCAGGACTGGTGGCCGGCATCGCGCCGTCACTGAGACGGGCGAGCAGACGGAGAAAGTCCGGTCCGCCCAGGACCGGCTGCACTGCGTTCGCCATCAAGGGGTTGGGGGCCAAAACCGTTGATTTTACAGCCAGATGACCCCGCACGTATGAAAGGGCCGGCGGCATGCCGCCCGCGCCCGGCGGCGGGCGTACAATGGCCGGCTGCACTACCGCACCTGAATCCACTGGAGTTCCGCATGACCCTGGCGCAGTTTTACCCCATCGGCACCCCCGGCCAGCCCTGGGGCGATGCTGAACGCGCACAGTGGCGGGCCCGCCAGCAGAAGCAGCGCAGTTACCACGACGATGTGGTGGCCGAGCTGGAACGCCTGGACGAGCGGTTCGACGTGGTGCAGTACGGCCAGCTGGATTACGCGCCCGACCATTACCCGCTGTTTGCGGTGGTGAACCACGACTGGAACCCGGCCCTGCCCACCGCGCTGGTGACCGGCGGCGTGCACGGCTACGAGACCAGTGGCGTACATGGCGCCCTGCAGTTCCTGCAGGAGCAGGCCGAGCGCTACCTGGGCCGCTACAACCTGATCGTGGCGCCCTGCGTCAGCCCCTGGGGCTACGAGCGCATCCAGCGCTGGAACCCGGACGCCATCGACCCGAACCGCAGTTTCCGTGACGGCGGCCAGATCGAGGAAGCGGCGGCCCTGATGCATTGGCTGGCCGAGCGCAAGCCGAACATCCGGGTACACCTGGACCTGCACGAAACCACCGACAGCGACCTGCACGAGTTCGACCCGGCACGCTGCGCCCGCGACGGCAAGCCGTTCGAGCGCGACACGATTCCCGATGGCTTCTACGTGATCGGCAACAGTGAAGACCCGCAGCCGGAATTCCAGAAGGCGCTGATTGCCGCGGTGGCGCCGATCACCAATATCGCCCCGGCCGACGCCGAGGGCAACCTGGTCGGTCTGCCGCTGCAGTCGCCGGGCGTGGTCTGGGGCGAATCGCGTTCGATCGGTGCCTGCGCCGGCTTTACCGATGCGTTGTATGCCACCACCACCGAGGTCTACCCGGACAGCCCGCGTACCAACCCGCAGGAATGCAACGACGCCCAGGTGGCGGCGGTGTGCGCCGGTCTGGATTTCGCGCTGGCCGCGCCGTAACTCGGTAGTGCCGGGCCATGCCCGGCGAGCGGGACAGGGCCGCCCGGCCTAGCAGCTGGGCACTTCGTCCGGGCGCGGTGCCAGGGCCAGGGCCGGGGGTTCGTCGGCCACCGCAACGAACAGCGCGTTGTAGCCGCGCATGTCGCAGTCCACGCCGGTGCGGTAGGAATTCAACACCAACCGTACCGGGCCGCTGAAGTAGTGCTGCTGCTTCAAGCCAGCTTTGCGCTGGGCCGGCGACAGCAGCGCGCTGATGATCGTGTCGGTGTTGCGGATCCAGATCTCAGTGACCGGGCCACGGCCCGCATCGTGCGGCAATCGCCGCTGGCTGGCCGCGTCCGGTTTCAGCACCACCCGGTAGCCGCCACCGAAGCCCTCGCTTTCCGGCTCCCAGGCGACCTGCAGCGTGCCCGATACGGTGGCGCTGCCGCTGAAACGGGTTTCGTTCGGCGCGACAAAGACCGAACGCTTGAAGGGCGACGGTTCGGAGGAGATGAATCGCGCCTCCTGGGCCTGGGCATTGGCTGCACCCAGGGCGAATGTGGCGACCACGAACAGCAGGGCGTGTGCTTTCATGCGGCGGGCCGGGGCAGGGGCGATCTGCTGCGCACACTAGCACCGCACTGGCCTGCGGTCACTCGGTGGCGACGCCTGCGCCCTGCGGCCCGTTCGGGAACGCTTTCGGGCAGACCCGTGCGAACTGCAGGGCCGAGATCGGGTTGTAGCAGTAGATGTTGGTGATGGTGAAGGTGCCGGTGGCCGGGTCGACGGGTGCCCAGCAGTCGCTGGGCACGCCAAGGGTGCAGAACAGGAAGGGGTTGTCGTTGTAGTAGGGGATGGGCTCGTAGTAGTTGTCCGACTGCGCCCCTGCCGGCAGGGGGAGCAGCTGCAGCAGCACCAGCATGCAGATGCTGCGTGTTCTCTTCATTGCAGGTTCTCCCATTGCTTCACAGCATGCGGCTGCTGTCATGGTGGGCATTGCCGCGAAGGCCGGTTGCTTCCGGCAACGGCGACGGCGATGCGGCGAAGGCGCCCATCGGCAGCGCGTCCTGCGCTGCCACGGCTGGCGTTGCTGCCGGTGCCGGCGCCGGTGCCGGAGACAGCCCAGGTGAGCCCGACGTGCCCGGCGGCGGCGTCGGGCTGGCAAACGGCGAATAGGCCATGAAGGCGGCCATGTTGCCCTGCCACATGGCCGCGCCGATGGTCGGGGCCGTGATGATGAGGGCGGTCATCAGCAGCCCGATGCCGCCTTGTTGCAGTGCCTGCGATGACAAGCCTTCGCCAGTGTCAATCGGGATCAGCTTCACCACCCAGTAGGTGGCGGCCACTTTGGCGGTGAACTTCAGCACCATGGCTGACACCACCGACAGCAGGGACATGGAAAACAGCGTACCCAGCACGTAGAACAGCCACTTCTTGAACAGGTCCTTGGTCTGCTCGAACATCAGGGCGAGGATGAAGATCGGCCCGATGCCCATCAGGAAGGCCATGGTGAACTTGAACAGCAGGAGCATGGCACCGGCCGCCATGGGCGGGCTGGCGGTACCGAAGCTGGCCAGCTGCATGGCGCGGCCCTTCTTTTCGATCAGCTCCGGATCGCTCTCGTCCACGTGGATGGCGTCCAGCGCGGACAGCGCCAGCTGCGTGTACATCAGGTTCTCGTCAATCGCATCGGCCGCACCGCCGCTGCGCTTTCCGGTAAACAGCTGGTGGATCTCCTTGTCCAGGTTGTCGGTAACCGCCTTGTGCAGTGCGGTACCATTGGCGCCTGCGGCGGTGGCGGCCATGAGTACCAACGCCACTTTTGCCGCCCGCCCCATGATCGCCATGGCTGACTGCTGCGATCGCCCGGCGGCGAGCGCGTAGCCCTGGAGCAATACCCAGAAGGTAGTGAGCGTCATTGCGGTGAAGGTGACCCAATGCGCGGCGCGGCGGGTGAGCTCCAGCCCGAATTCGGCGATCTCCCTGTCGAAGTAGTCACTCACCAGCCGGAAGAACAGGAAGTTCCCCGGCGTGATGTCTGCAAGAAGCGGTAGGCCGAACGCGGCGCTGTCAACGAATCCATTCATGCCATCTGTCCATGGGTGGGGGGAGAGAAAAGCGCCGAGCCCTCAGTTCGACAGCGCTCGTTCCAGCACGGCCGCCTGCACCAACTGGCCCAGCAGGCTGGGGGGCTTGCCGTCCAGCGCCTGGCGCGCCAGCTGCGCCCGTTGTGCGGTCAGACCTTCGATGTAGCCGTCGTAGGCCTTCATCTGGGCCTGCCAGTGCTGCAGGTCCATTTCGTTCTGTGCAGCGAAGCGGTGGACTTCGTTGTCATTGGCGGCCAGCTTGCCCTGGCTGTTGCCGGTCTGGCTGCGCTGGCTCTGGATGGCCTCGAACTGCTGGTTGCGCTGGACCAGCCGATCGAGCATGCGCACGGTGGCGTTGTACTGGATGTTCCTGGCCTGCACGATGCGCGCGCAGATGCGCGTCTGCTCAGTCGCCGCATCGCCGCCGATGCCTGACAGCAGGTCGCCGAGCCTGCGTGGGAAACCGCCAATGCCGCGCGCTGCTGCGCCGGGGCAGCGCTCGTGCAGCTGGTAATCCTCTTTGCGCTCGGAAAAGCTGTCGGTCATCACCGAATCGGTGCGCGGCAGTGGATTAAGCTGGATCAGCTGCTGTTTGTAGTGTTCGACCTGCTGCTTGTAGTGCTCGGCCTGGCGCTTGTACTGCTCGATGGCCTTGGCCATCGACTGCGGGTCGTTCACGGTCCAGGTGGCATGCGCGGGCCCGGCCAGCAGCAGCGTGGCAACGGCGGCACACGCCAGCAGGCGCAGCGCGCGGGAACGAACGGGTGAGATGCGGGTCATGGCAGTCCTTGCAAACCGGGCGGGGTACCTGCGGTTCCAGCGCCGTGCGATCACGGCTCCTTCCGCGGTGCCCACATTCCATTGCCGGGCCACGAGGGCGGTCAATCAGAAACCTTGCACCTCGTGTCGCATGTGACTGGTGGCGCCGTGCCGACGGCAGCGGGAATGAAGACGCGGCACGGATTTGCGGTAGTTCAGCCGCCGCAGCTCGCAGACGACATGCCGCTCAACAGCCTGTGGAAGCGGCGCCCTGAATCTGTCCGTTCGCGCCATCGCGCGCGGGAATGGCCGCGCGCGATGGCGCCAGAGGCTAACCGTTGAACAGTTCCTTCCCGCAACGCGGGCATTCACCGGTGGCCAGCGCGCGTTTGCCAAACCTGCCCAGCAGATGGCGCGAACAGGCCGGGCAGACCAGTCCGTCGGGCAGCGGGCGGTGGCGTGGGTTGTGCAGCAGGATGTGGGCGAGCAGGCCCAGCAGCACACCCAGATGCAGCAGCGTGGGCAATGGCTTCAGGTGCAGGGGTGTTATCGAAAGCAGCAGCGACGGCACCGTTGCGACAATGCCGAACAGCCAGAGGTGCTTGATCAGGAACTGCTTTTCCACGGCACGGAAGGCTGTCTGCAGGTAGCGGAGGCGGCCGCGGGTCATGGCTGTGCGCCTGCGCCATCGCCGTGCAGGCGATCACCGACCTGCGCGCTCAGCGCCACGCAGGCCATCATCAGCCCTTCCATCACGCGATCGCCCAGGCATTCCTTGTCGTTGCCGCTCTGCCGCACGCGTTCGGCAGCCAGCAGCAGTTCCTGCACCACGCGCAGGCCGGCCACGGCGCAGTCGGCGTCGGCCAGTTGCACCCGCCGGGTCGGCAACGGGTGCTGTTCGGGCCAGGGGTGGCCATTGGCGGCGGCGGCGCGGCCGATACGGTGCAGCGTGGCGGCGAAGGTGGTGGGGTCGGCGGCCGCCGGGCGGGCAGGGCGCAGCGGCGAAACATCAGGCGTGGTCATGGCGTGGCTCCGAAAGGGGCAAGCAACAACCGCCACACAAAAGGTGGCGGGCGGTACGCGGTTCGAATCCGGATGACCTCAAGCCGGCGGGCGCGAACGCCCCCGCGCACCGCCCGCCATGGCCGGCAGGCGGATTGCCAGCCGACGCCGCACACGGCGGCGCCGACTGGCAAGCGCAATCACTCAAGATCACGACGGGATTCGAAGCCCGGCCATCCGTTTTCGATGGCCCGCCATCTGTAACCGCGGTGATGCCGAATGCCAATCAGAAAAGTTGAAGAACGCATTCTGATAGCGACGCTTTCGGCATTGTCGCAGGCTGTTAAGTAACCGCTATCCAAAGTGGCGCGTGGCGCTGCACCCAGCCGGCAATCTGCGACACAGTGCCGGATAGAACACCTGCACTTACACCCCGTAACGTGGCATTTGCGACAACGCCTTAGCCCAGCGCGTCCTGCACCGCCGCCACGAACGCGCGCACTTTCGGCGGCACCCGGCTGGCGCTGGGGTAGACCGCCCAGACATCCAGCGGTTCGGGCACGGCATCATCCAGCGTGATCGCCTGCACATCGCCACGCGCCAGCGCATCGCGCACATACCACTGCGACAGATTGGCGATGCCCAGCCCGCCCGCGCAGGCTTCATACACGGCTTCCACCGAACTGGCCGTCAGCCGGCCCGCCACCCGCTGCCGCAGCGGCTTGCCCTCGCGCAGGAACGCCCAGTGGCGGGTGCCGCTGGCGGCCAGGCACTCGTGCGCGGCCAGGTCGGACAGCAGTTGCGGCTGCCCACGCTGTTGCAGGTACGCCGACGACGCGATCAGCACGCGCGGGTTGTCGGCCAGGCGCCGCGCCACCAGCCGGTTGTCGCGCAGCGGCGCAATGCGGATGGCCACATCAATCCCCTGGGCGACGATATCCACCTGTTCGTCGGTGGTGTGCAGATCCACGTGCAGGCGCGGGTGCTCGGCCATGAACGCCGGCAGCAGCGGCGCCACCACCCGGCGCCCGAATGCGGTGGACGCGGTGATGCGCAACTGGCCGCTCAGGCCGCCGCCATCGGGGTGCAGATCCGCCAGGGCATTGGCCTGGCCTTCCAGCAGCGCCTGCGCGTAGGGCAGGAACACCTCGCCATCGCTGCTGGGCGACAGGGAACGGGTGGTCCGGTGCAGCAGGCGCGCACCCAGTTCAGCTTCCAGCGCCCCCAGGCTGCGCGAGGCCGACATGGCGGTCAGGCCCAGCTTGCGCGCCGCGCCGGCCAGGCTGCCCACGCGCACGGCTTCCACGAACACCTGCACATCGCTCAGGTTCATTGTAACGATTTCCGTTTGGCTGGCCTAACTGATTGGCAGTCTACTGCATGAATCGATACGCGCTCATAGTTTCGCCACGCCCACTCCGGGTGCGAACCGAGCCCGATCCATGAGCACTGCAACGTCACCAGCACAACCCGCCGCGCTACCGGCCCTGACCCCGGCCCTCACCCTGGTGATGGCCCTGTGTGCGGGCCTGGCCGTGGCCAACATCTATTACAACCAGCCCATGCTGGGCCTGATGCAGCGCGAGCTGCCGGGCACGCTGACCGGCCTGGTGCCCACCGCCACCCAGCTGGGCTACGCGCTGGGCCTGTTCGCGCTGGTGCCGCTGGGCGATCGCGTGGAGCGCCGCCGCCTGATCGTGGTGCAGTTCAGCCTGCTGGCCGTGGCCCTGGCATTCACCGCGCTGGCGCCCAGCGGCGCCCTGCTGCTGGCCGCCTCGCTGCTGGTGGGGGTGACCGCCACCGTGGCCCAGCAGATCGTGCCGCTGGCCGCCGCACTGGCCGCGCCCGAACGCCGCGGCGCCACCATCGGCATCGTCATGTCCGGTGTGCTGTGCGGCATCCTGCTCAGCCGCACCCTGTCTGGCGCGGTGGGCGACCACGCCGGCTGGCGCGCCATGTTCTGGCTGGGCGTGCCGCTGGCGCTGGGTGCGGCGGTGCTGGCACGCACGCTGCTGCCGGTCAGCCAGCCCACGCAGGGCGCAAGCTATCCGGCGCTGATGCGTTCGCTGGTGGGCCTGTGGCGCGAACTGCCGGTGCTGCGCCGTGCCGCCATCACCCAGGCCTTGCTATTTGCTGCGTTCGCCGCGTTCTGGACCACCTTGTCGCTGCGCCTGCCGCAGGTGAATGCCCACTACGGCGCACAGGTGGCGGGGCTGTTCGGCATCGTCGGTGCGGTCGGCATCCTGGCTGCACCGCTGGCCGGCCGCATTGCCGACCGCCGTGGCCCGCACCTGGCCATCGTCGCCGGCAGCGCGCTCACCCTGCTGTCGTGGCTGCTGCTGGGCCTGTGGCCGTCCATCATCGGCCTGGTCGTGGGCTGCGTGCTGCTGGACCTGGCGGTGCAGGGCGTGCTGGTTTCGCAGCAGCACGTGGTCTACGCACTGCGGCCCGAAGCCCGTTCGCGGCTCAACACGCTGTTCATGGGCTCGATGTTCCTGGGCGGTGCCGCCGGTGCCGCAGCCGCCAGCTGGGCCTGGTCGCTGGATGGCTGGCGTGGCGTGGTGGCGCTGTCGATTGGCCTGGCAGCGCTGGCCACCGCACTGCAGCTTGGCACCCGCGCCGCAGCGCGCTGAACAAATCTCTCATCTTCCCCCACGTTGAAAGGACACCCTGATGAACCCGTTCGTCAGCCACACCGTGCGTGCCAATGGCATCCGCCAGAACTTCATCGACGCCGGCAATGGCGCCCCGGTGGTACTGCTGCACGGCTTTCCGGAAACCAACTACGCCTGGCGCCATCAGATTCCGGTGCTTGCGGCCAACCACCGGGTGATTGCGCCCGATCTGCGCGGCTACGGTGAAACCGAGAAGCCGGCCACTGGCTACGACAAGCGCACCATGGCGCAGGACATCGTGGCCCTGCTCGACACGCTGGGCATCGACAAGGTGGCGCTGGTCGGGCACGACCGCGGCGCCCGCGTGGCCACGCGCCTGGCCAAGGATCACCCGCAGCGCGTAGACCGGCTGGTGGTGATGGACAACGTGCCCACCCGCATCGTGGCGCGTGAGCTGAATGCCTCCATCGCCAAGGCGTACTGGTTCTTCCTGTTCCACCTGGTGCCGGACCTGCCCGAAGCGCTGATTGCCGGCAATGAAGCGAAATGGCTGCGCTGGTTCTTCTCTGACTGGGCCTACGACCCGGCCGCGATCAGCGGCGAAGCCTTCGACACCTATGTGCGCGCCTACAGTGCGCCGGGTGCGGTGCGCGGGGCGATGTCGGACTACCGCGCCAACGCAGTGGATGTACAGCAGGACCTGGAAGACGCGCACGTGCGCATTGCCTGCCCGACGCTGGCCCTGTGGGGTGCGGAGTTCGAGGCGGTGGGGCGCATGTTCGACATGCCGCAGGTCTGGGCGGAAATGGCCGAGAACCTGCGTGCGGTTGCCATCGAACGCTGTGGCCACCTGCCGCATGAAGAACGCCCGGAGGTGGTGAACGGCCTGCTGATGGAGTTCCTGCAGGACTGGAGGGGCTGATGGACAGCGCTGTTGAAAACGCGGCTGCACACGGTGCAGTACACCGCCAACTATCTCCGGGCCCATCGGCCTTTTCGTTCAACACACGCAGGAATGCAATGATGCACAAGACACACACACTTGCGGCCGCACTGTTGCTGGCCGCTGCCTCGGCGCTGCCGATGGCCGGCATGGCGGCCGAACCCGCTGCGGCGGC
Source organism: Stenotrophomonas sp. YAU14A_MKIMI4_1 (assembly GCF_003086855.1). Classification (NCBI taxonomy): domain Bacteria; kingdom Pseudomonadati; phylum Pseudomonadota; class Gammaproteobacteria; order Lysobacterales; family Lysobacteraceae; genus Stenotrophomonas; species Stenotrophomonas sp. YAU14A_MKIMI4_1. The sequence continues at coordinate 2,370,276 of NZ_CP025998.1, read as the reverse complement.
CGTGCAGCAGCCGCAGCAGGCACCGGGCTTCTACCGCATGCAGCTGGGCACGTTCCAGGTGACCGCACTGCTGGATGGCACGCACCTGTTCCCCGTGGACCAGTTGCTGCTGGGCGCGCGTCCCGGTGAAGTGGATCGGCTGCTGGCCCAGCAGTACCTGAAGGCACCGGTGGAAGGCATGATCAACGCCTTCCTGGTCGAGCAGGGCGACCGGGTGATGCTGGTCGATACGGGTGCCGGCGATCTGTACGGCGCCGAGGGCGGCGGCCTGGTGGCGGCTCTGCGGGCATCGGGGCATAGCCCGGCCGATGTGGATGACATCTTCATTACCCACCTGCATGAAGACCATGCCGGCGGCCTGCTGCGTGATGGCAAGGCAGTGTTCCCCAATGCCACGGTGCATGTGGCCAAGCGCGAGTTCGACTTCTGGACCAACAGCCGCAACCAGGACCAGGTGGGGCCGCTGCAGCGTCCGTTCTTCGCCGCCGCGCAGAGCGTGCTGGCGCCGTATCGTGCGGCCGGGCGCGTGCAGACCTTCGAACCGGCAGGCCAGGACCTGCTGCCGGGACTGCGTGCCATGCCCGCGCCCGGCCACACCCCCGGCCACAGTGTCTACCTGCTGCACGATGCCGATCAGGCCATGCTGTTCTGGGGTGACACCGTGCATGTGGCGGCGGTGCAGTTCGACGACCCGCAGGTCGCCATCCGCTACGACTGGCAGAGCACCCAGGCCATTGCTTCGCGCGATGCGTTGTACCAGCAGGCGGTGGCCAGTGGCTGGTGGATCGCCGCGGCGCACATCTCCTTCCCCGGCATCGGCCATATCGCCGAAGGCGCGCCGTACCAGTACCGCTGGGTGCCGGCCAACTACACGCTCAATCGTTGAACCACTTCCCCCAACCATATACAGGATCCGACATGACCAATTTCGTTGCTGCCCAGGATGGCACCCAGATCTTCTACCGCGATATCGGCAGTGGCCGCCCGATCGTGCTCTCGCACGGCTGGCCGTTGAACAGCGATGCCTGGGACCCGCAGATGCAGTTCCTGGCCGACGCCGGCTTCCGTGTGGTGGCGTATGACCGCCGCGGGCATGGGCGCTCGGACCAGCCGCCCGGCGGCTATGACATGGACACCTTCGCCGATGATCTGGCGGCGGTGATGCAGGCCCTGGACCTGCGCGATGCGGTACTGGTGGGACACTCGATGGGCGGCGGTGAAGTGGTGCGCTATGTCACCCGGCACGGTACCGATCGCGTTGCCAAGCTGGTTCTTCTGGGTGCCATCACACCGCTGATGGGCGCCATCGACGGCCATCCCGAAGGCGTACCGAAGGCGGTGGCCGACGGGGTGAAGCAGGCCGTGCTGGACAATCGTTCACAGCTGTACCTGGACTTCCCGACAGCGTTCTTCGCCATGGGCCAGGGTGACGTGCCGCATAACGCGGGCTGGCAGATGGCGTTCTGGCAGCAGGGCATGAGCGGCGCGCTGCATGCGCAGCTTGCCTGCGTCGATCAGTTCTGGGGCACCGACTTCCGCGCAGAAATGGCGTCGATCACGCTGCCGACGCTGGTGGTGCACGGCAGCGGCGATGACATCGTGCCGCTGGACACCACCGCGCGTCGCGCCGTCGAGATCCTGCCCAATGCCACCCTGGTGGTGTACGAGGGCGCGTCGCACGGTTTCCCGGTCACCCATCGGGATCGCCTGAACGCCGATCTGGCCGCATTTGCCTACGTCTGAGTGCACGTGGAAGCGTAGAATTCCTTCGCCGTTGGCGCCAGCATGCGCAGTGCCAGCGGCAAGGAACCCCACTGCAAATGGAATGTAGGTAATGAACGTAACTCCCTCCTTGTCGCGTGCACGCCGCACGCGCCTGAAGCTGCTGGCCCCGCTGCTGGCTGTCGCCGCCGCTGCACCGGCCGCCCACGCCTTGAACGCCAGCCAGTGGCAGGCCATTGCGCCGTCGCTGCAGGCCGCGCTGGAATGCCGCGCCGCCCCCGATACCAACAACGCCGCCTGGAAGGCGCTGCCGCGCGAAGAAGACGGCAGCCTGAAGCCGATCACCCCGGCCGCCGGGTTCACCCTGTTCGGTCTGCCGGTGAAGGAAATCACCGCCTACATCGACGATAGCGATGGCATGGGCCAGAGCTACACTGCCGAACTGGGCGCCAGCGTTGCCGCCGTGCGCAAGGCGGCCAAGCTGGATGCCGGCGGTGGCCGCGAGACCAAGCTGGGTTCGCTGATGGTGAGCGAAGGCAGCCCGGTTACGCTGACCTGCACCGTGCCGGGTGAGTACGACGAGCGCGACTACCAGGAAAACTGAGCGCGGTAGACCCTGCCGGGGTGGCGCAGCGCATGTGCTGCGCCACCAGCAGCAGGCTGACACCCGCCGACGCCGCCAGCAGCCGTGCCAGTGGCAGGCTGCTGGCATCGGCAGGCAACTGCGCCCACAGCAGCAACGCGGCGCCAGCGCTGGCCAGTACCGGCGCCACTGGCGCCTGCCCAAGCGACAGTCCGCGGCAGAGCTGGGCGACCACGCCTGCACACACCAGCGGTGTGCACAGGCCACGCAGCCCGGTGCCGCTTGTGGCCCAGAGGGCGTGGGGCAGGTTGCCCGGCATCAGCTGCGGCAGCCAGGCCGCGCAGAGCACGGCCACGAAGTAACCTGCGGCCGCCCCGTGCAGCAACACGTGCGGCCTGGATGGCATGTACACCTTGCTGCCGCCCTTACAGCTTCACGTTCAGCCCGATCTGGAAGCCGCGCCCCGGCAAGGGGGCGATGTACTTCAGCGGCGAGTTGTGCGGTCGCGCCTCTTCGTCCAGCAGGTTGCTGCCGTTGACGAAGACCTCCAGCGCCGACACATACGCATTGCGGATCGGGAAGGTATAGCTGACCTGCATATCGACCAGGGTGAAGGCAGGCAGTGGGATTTCCTCGCTCACGTTCCGGCCCAGGTACTGCTGGGTGTCGTAGTAGGTGCCGGACAGGTGTGCCTTCCAGCCGCCGCGCTGCCAGGCCACGTTCGCACCGTAGCGGTTGGTGGGCATGTTGGGCAGGTACTGGCCATCGTTGTGGGCGCGCAGTGAGTCGGGGTGGTCGGCCTTGTTTTTCACCAGATCGGAGAACGCCGACAGCTGCAGGCTGCCGTAACGCCCCAGTTCCAGTGCCTGCGACACATCCACCTCAAAGCCCTTCACCGTGGTGTCAGTCTGCTTCCAGTATTTCAGCGGCAAGCGGTTGGCAGTCTGCAGGCCGGAATAGCCCAGGTAGAGATAGTTCTCGTACTTCATCTCATACGCGGTGGCCGTGGCGTCGAAGCCCGCATTGCTGAAGGCCAGCGTGAACTCCAGGGTCTTGGCGCGCTCGGGTTTCAGCGCCTGGTTCCCTTCCTCCTGGGTCATGGTGGAGTAGTGCGCGTTGCTGGCGTAGAGCTCGTTCACGTCGGGGGCGCGCTGTGAATCGGCGTAGCGCAGGGTTGCCGCGAACCACTTGCCGAGCGTGAAGTAGCCACCGGCGCTGTAGCTTTCCAGATTGAAATCGCGGTCTTTCAAGCTGCCATTGGGGGAGTTGCGGCCGCTCTGGAAGCGGCTGACCTGGATTTCGTGATCGATCTTCTCGTGCCGGTAGCCAGCATCGAAGGTGGCCCACGGCAGGGTCAGGGTCTCCTTCACGAACAGCGCTTTTGCCTGCGTATCCACGTCGGGCAGGTAGCGTTGCGGGCCACTGCCGGTAATGGAACGGGACTGGTAGCTGGTGCCCAGCTGGCCGGTCAACGCACCTACGCGGCGATGGTTCAGGACAAGCTCGCCCTGGTAGGTGTCAAAGGCGTACTGGTTGGCCTTGCTGGCGCCCAGGTATTCGCCTGCGGTGCTGCTGAGCTTGGACAGATTCACTTCGGCGCTGTCCAACAGCGGCAGCGGCTCGCGCACGTTGGCCAGCACCGTGTAGGTGTCCTGCTGCAGCTTCACGCCCACCGGGCGGCCCTGGCTGTAGTCCGAGCCGAAGGACAGGTTCTCCATCGAGAAGCCCGGTACGCCGTATTCGCTGTCCTTGCTGTCGATGCTGGCGGCCACGTAGCCGCGATCAAAGAAGTAGGTCGAGCCCGCGGCAAGATGGGTATTGCGGAAGTAGCTGTTGCCCAGTGTGCCGGAGTAGTTCGGCGTGACATCGCGGTCGATCTGCTGCTGCACGTACGACGGCGTGCCCTGCACGTACTGCGGGTTGGCCGGGTTGACGTAGGTCTTGCCCATCCACACGGATGTGGGCTGGTTGGTGAAGAAGGAGAAATCACCGTCCGCCCAGTCGGGGTTCTCGGTCATGAACTGGTCGATGAAGGGTTGCGAGGCCTTGTTGTAGACCCGCTGCACGCGCGCTTCCTTCTGGCAGGCGTCGGCCAGTGCGCTGTTCACACCACCAGCGGCAGGAAACAGCTGGCTGTCGCACACGCTGGCCTTGCTGTTGCCGGGAATGTCGTAGTGGGAGATGCGCTGCACCGACATCTGCAGGTTGGTGGACACATTCCGCTGGTTGTTGAAGTTCATGCGGAAACCCTGCGCATCGGCGGCATTGAAGCCCTGGCGCAGCAGCAGTTCCATTTCCTGGTCCTTGGTTTCCATCTGCCGCGAGATGAGCCCGGTATCGACGTTCACGCTGCCGCCGATGGCATTGCCGCCGTAGCGCACGCTGTCCGCGGACCTGTTCACCGATACCTGCTTCACGAACAGCGGGTCGAACGGCACGTTGATGTTGCCGCTGATCGCATTCATGCCGAGGATCGAATGGCCGTCTTCGAGCAGCTGCACGCGGTTGCCGCCCAGGCTGCGGATGACCGGCGCGCCAGCATTGGGCCCGAACGCGCTGCTCTGCACGCCCGACACGTGTTCCAGCATCTCGCCCAGGGTGCGGTTGGGCGCATCGGTGTTTTCGACGACCACCACCGAATCAACCTTGGAAAGGCGATCGGCGCGGACATCCAGCGTGGGCAGCGTGGTGTTTTCGGCGGCGCAGGCGCCATGGACAGCAAGCAGTACAGCAACGGCAAGAACGTGACGACGCATACATCCCCCTGAAAAAGAGGCGGGATGTTATAACATCACATTGGAGGCGACAAGCAGCCGTTGGCAGGGCCTGCGCGGGTGCAGGTCAGGGCGCCATCGATTCGAGTGCTGCAGAGAACTTCGCCATCAGGCGCACCAGGTCCTTGACGTCCTGCGGCTGCCACGTGGCGAAAATGCCGGCCGCGATGCGCGCACGCGCTGCATCCAGGTGGTCGGTCATCGCCTTGCCCTTCGGCGCGATCACCGCCTCGCGCATGCGCCGGTCGGCGGGGTTGCCCTGGCGGGTCACCAGCTCCTTGGCCACCAGCTTGGCCACCTGGCGGCTGATGGTGGTGTAGTCGCGGCCCAGCCGGTCGGCCAGTTCGACAACGCCAATCGGCCCGACCCGTTCAATCACCACCAGCAGGCGAAACAGGGCCGGGTCCAGGGTGATGCCGGCTTCCTTGATGAGTCGCAGGTCGTTGGCCGGGCGGTTCATCACGCTCACGATGCCCAGCATGGACAGGTGCAGCGACTTCAGGTCCGCCGAGATATGTGTATCTTGCACGCGCTTTTGGGTGGGCATAGGCTGCTCCTGAAATATGTGCATCCTACACATATATGTGGGTGGTCGAAATGAAGGCGTCAACTGAAGTACTCATCTGTGGCGCAGGTGCCGCAGGCCTGGCCCTGGCCATTGAACTGGCCAGGCGCGGCGTTGCCATACGCGTGATCGAGCAGCGCGAAGCGCCCTTCCAGGGCTCGCGCGGCAAGGGCATCCAACCGCGCAGCCTGGAGATCTTTGAAGACATGGGCGTGGTCAACCGCCTGTTTGCCGTCGGCGGTGCCTACCCGCCAACCCGCACGCATCACCCGGACGGCAGCAGCACCGATGCAGTGATGCTGGAGGCATCCCGTGCGACCGTAGCCGAGCCCTATGGCGTGCCGTTGATGGTCCCGCAGTTCGCCACCGAGCAGGTGCTGCGCGCACGCCTGGCCGAACTGGGCCACCACGTGGCGTTTGCCCATGTGCTGCGCGACTTCGAGCAGGACGCTGACGGGGTCACGCTGCAGCTGGATACCCCGGTGGGCCCGCAGGCGCTGCGCGCGCGCTATCTGGTCGGCGCCGATGGCGGCCGCAGCACGGTGCGCCGGGTCCTGCAGATCGGATTCCCTGGCAAAACGCTGGGCGTGCGCGGGGTGGTTGCCGATATCAGCCTTCAGGGCCTGCCGCGCGATGCCTGGCACACCTTCAACGAGCACGACCCGCAGCAACGGCTGATGCTGTGCCCGCTGATGGGAACGGCGTTGTTCCAACTGCAGGCACCGGTACCGCTGGAAGGCGAGGTGGACTTGTCCGCCGCCGGGCTGCAGGCGATGGTGCAGCTGCGCTCGGGGCGCGATGACATCGTGGTGCAGCAGGTGCACTGGGCATCGGCCTACCAGATGAATGCGCGGCTTGCCGACTGCTACCGCAGCGGCAATGTGCTGTTGGTGGGCGACGCGGCCCACACCCATCCGCCCACCGGCGGGCAGGGCTTGAACACCAGCGTGCAGGATGCCTACAACCTGGGGTGGAAGCTGGCAGCGGTGCTGCGCGGCGCGCCGCCTGTGCTGCTGGACAGCTACGAGCAGGAGCGCCGGCCGATAGCCGCCGCCATGCTGGGCCTTGCCACGAGCCTGCTGGAGCGCGCACAGCAAGGGGACCACCGGCGCGGGCGCGAGGTGCAGCAGCTGGATCTGCAGTACCGCAGCTCGCCACTGACCCTACCGGCGGAGGCGAGCATCACCAAGGTGCTTCCCGGCGATCGCGTCCCGGATGCGCGGCTGCAGGGCGCGGGCGGTCAGCCGGCACGGCTGTTCGATCTGCTGCGCGGCACCCATTGGACGCTGCTGGGCCACGCCACGGACCGGCACAGCGTTGTGCCGCGTGCCGGGCTGCAGGTGCATGTGCTGGGCGCCCAGGGCGAATGGCGGGACGTGCACGGCGACGTTGCCGCGGCGCTGGACCTTGCCGAAGGCCATTGGCTGCTGATCCGACCCGATGGCTACGCATGCGCGCTGGGTGCGGCGGCCGAGGTGGAGCGCGTGCTCGCCCGATTCGATGCCTGCATGCCGGCGCGCTGACGCAGGGGCGTTGGCAGTACCATGCACGCCCACGATCGTTCCGGCCTTGAATCATGATGTCTGCGTACAGCCCCGCCCAGGTGCCCGCATGAAAGTAGAACTGCAGCAGCAATCGCTGCGCCTGTGCCTGGAGCCCGCCGAACTGCAGGTGCTGCTGGGCGGGGAAACGGTGGAGAACATGACCCGCTTCGGCGGCGTGGAAGGCTGGGGCCTTGCGCTGTCGCTGCACGCAGGCGAACAGCCGGTGCTGCTGGATGGCGGCACGTTCTGTCGGCTGGTGCTGCCGCGCGCGATCGTGCAGCCGCTGGCGGACGCGGGTTCGGTGCCGGTGCAGCAGGTGCTGTACCTGGACGATGGCAGCACGCTGCAGGTGCAGCTTCTGGTCGCGCCGGCACAGCCTGGCGCGTGACCTCGCAATGCGGGGCGGCGTTGCCCCCCCCCCCCGCAAGGCCGGCGCGCATGCTGGCCAGATGGCTGCCGCAGGCACAGGGCGGGCTGCATCGAACGATGCGTACTGAGCTCATGAAGCCCTGTCACAAATAAATCGCCATCACTTCACAGCTGTTTGATATGCAACAGGGCACATTCGCGTAGAGCCTACGCGCACGTCCCCCACGTTCCGCGACGACTTCCTTTCCAGCACGCGCGCCCAGCAGGGCGCCGCTGGCGTCTGCCTGACTGATTCAGAGAAGCATCATGGCCCTCGATCTCGTCGCCGGTTCCCCGTTCGACTCCATGGCAGACACTGCGCTGCCCGCACCCGGCGCTGTGCCCATCGGCACGCGCCGCGTTCCCTCACAGCCCATTGAACTGCCCGCGCTTGTGCAGCGGGTGCTGTTCGTGGCCACCGAGATGGCCGACTTCATCAAGGCCGGTGGCCTGGGTGATGTCGCTGCGGCCCTGCCACGCGCAGTGCGCGCCGGCTGTGATGCGCGGGTGCTGTTGCCGGGCTATCCCGAAGTGCTGCAGCGCCTGCCGCAACTGCGCGAGGTGGGCCGCATTGGCGGCCGCGCCGGGCTTCCCGCATGCACCCTCGGCATGGCGCTGCAGGCTGACGGGCTGCCGATCTACGTACTGCTTTCGCCCGCCCTGTATGAGCGCGACGGCTCGCCCTACGTGGATGCGCAGGGCAGGGAGTGGCCGGACAACGCGGTGCGCTTTGCCACGCTTTCGCATGCCGCCGCTGAGCTCGCCGCGGGCAGGGCGGGGCTGGACTGGACCCCGCAGTTGCTGCACCTGAATGACTGGCCGGTGGCGCTGGCCGCTGCCTACGTGCGCTGGGACCGCACCGCCGTACCAACCCTGCTGACCATCCACAACCTGGCCTACCAGGGGCTGTTTCCCTTCGCGCTGGCGCCTGCCCTGGGCGTGCCGGCCGAACGGCTGGATGAACTGCACTTCCACGGCCAGATGTCCTTCCTGCAGGGCGGCATTGCCAATGCGACACGGCTGAACACGGTCAGCCTTCGCTACGCGCAGCAGATCACCGCGGCCGAGGATGGTTGCGGCCTGCATGAACTGCTGGCACGACGCGCGGCCGGCGGTCACCTCAGCGGCATCGTCAATGGCATCGATGCCAGTTGGGACCCGCGCCGCGACATCCATCTGAAAGCGCGTTTCAGCGTGGGCCAGTGTGCGGGGCGCGATGCCAACGCGCAGGCCGTGCGCCAGGCCTTCGGTCTGCAGCCATCGCAGGGTCCGTTGTTTGCCGTGGTATCGCGCCTGGTCCACCAGAAGGGCCTGGACATCACCTGTGATGTGGCCCCGCAGATCGTGGCCGCCGGTGGCCAGCTGGTGGTGATCGGCGGTGGCGAGCCGCAGGTCGAGGCGCAGGTGCAGGCATTGGCGCAGCGCTACCCGGGCCGGGTGGGCGCCTTCATCGGTTTCGAAGAAGGCTTGGCGCGGCAGATGTTCGCCGGCGCGGATTTCCTGCTGATGCCATCGCGTTTCGAACCGTGCGGGCTCAGCCAGATGTATGCGCAGCGCTTTGGCTGCCTGCCGGTGGCGCACGCCACGGGCGGCCTGGTCGACACGGTGGAGGACGGTGTGACCGGCTTCCTGTTCCATGGCGCCAGCGCCGATGGGCTTCGCCGCTGCGTGGAACGGGCCATGCGTACCTTCCGGCTACCGGTGCTGATGCAGGCCATGCGGCGTGCTGCGATGCTGCGGCCGGGCGGGTGGGAAACTGCCGGCCGCGCGTACCTGGCGCTGTACCAGCAGACCTGCGGGGTAGGGGCATGACCGACGGCGGGCGCGGCACGGTCGGTGTGGAATGCGGGCTGGACCCGCAGGCGGATGTTGCCGTGGCAGTGGCGGCCGAACTGCAGGATCTGGCCCAGGCCCGGCCTGCGGACGCGTTTGCATGGCTGGGGCCGCATGTCGACGCCGATGACAATCGGCTGATCCGCGTACTGGTGCCGGACGCGCGTCGGGTGGAGGTGGTGTCAGCGGGCGGCCGACGCTGGGACCTTCGCAGTACCGGACTGGCCGGACTGTTTGTGGGGCCGGCCGGCGACGAGGATATTCCGCTGCTGGCGCTGCATTTCGCCCACGGTATCGAGCAGGTGCATGACGCCTACGCGTTTGGTCCGTTGCTGGACGAGGAGCTGCTGCAACGCATCCACCAGGGCGATGCCGATGCCATGCGCGCGCTCGGCGCCACCGCGATGACACTGCACGGTGTTGCCGGTGTGCGCTTTGCGGTGTGGGCACCGAATGCGCGGCGCGTGGCGGTCATCGGTGATTTCAACGGATGGGATGGACGCCGCCACCCCATGCGCCTGCGCCATCGCGCGGGGGTGTGGGAACTGTTCGTGCCTGGGGTGAAACCGGGGGACTGCTACAAGTTCCGCATCATGGGTGCGCAGGGCCAGCTGCTGCCGGACAAACTGGATCCGATGGCGCGGTGGGCCGAGCGCGCACCGGCGACCGCATCGCGCGTACCTGCCGCCGCACCGCTGCACTGGAACGATCAGCCCTGGCTGGACCGCCGCCGTCGGCTGGGCGCTGCAGCGCCGCTGTCCATCTACGAGGTGCACGCCGGCTCGTGGCAACGGCTGGACGACGGCGGCGCGCTGGACTGGGATGGGCTGGCAGAGCGGCTGATCCCCCACGTGACCGGCCTGGGATTCACCCATATCGAACTGCTGCCGGTCAGCGAGCACCCATTCGGTGGATCGTGGGGCTACCAGCCCCTGGGTATCTATGCGCCAACGGCGCGCTACGGTACCCCGGAGGACTTCGCCCGCTTCGTGGACCGCTGCCACCAGGCTGGGCTGGGTGTGATCGTGGACTGGGTGGGCGCGCACTTTCCCGAGGATGGCCACGGCCTGGCACGCTTCGATGGCACCGCCCTGTACGAGCATGCCGATCCGCGCGAGGGCAAACACGCCGACTGGGACACGCTGATCTACAACTATGGCCGCAACGAAGTGGCGGGCTATCTGCTGGGCAGCGCGGTGGAATGGATCGAGCGCTTCCACATCGATGGGCTGCGCGTGGATGCCGTAGCTTCGATGCTGTACCGCGACTACAGCCGCGCCGACGGGCAGTGGGTGCCCAATGTGCAGGGGGGGCGTGAGAATCTGGAGGCGGTTGCGTTCCTGCAGCGCATGAACCAGACCCTGCAGGAGCGCTTCCCGGACGTGCTGGTCATTGCCGAGGAAAGCACGGCCTGGCCGGGCGTCACCCGTGCGGTGGCCGACGGCGGCCTGGGCTTCACCCATAAATGGAACATGGGCTGGATGCACGACACGCTGCAGTACCTGCGGCGCGATCCCGTGCATCGCCCGCATCACCACAGCGAGATCAGCTTCGGCCTGGTCTACGCGTTCTCCGAACGTTTCGTGTTGCCGCTGTCGCACGACGAAGTGGTGCACGGCAAGGGCTCGCTGCTGCGCAAGATGCCGGGCGAGCGCCGCCAGCAGTTTGCCCAGCTGCGCGCGTACTACGCTTTCATGTGGGCGCACCCGGGCAGCAAGCTGCTCTTCATGGGCGGCGAGTTCGGCCAGGCGGAGGAGTGGGCCCACCAGCGCGGGCTGGAATGGCAGCAGGCCGGCACGCCCGAGGCGGGCGGACTGATGCGCCTGGTGGCCGATCTGAACGCGCAGTTGCGACAGGAACCTGTCCTACATCAGCACGAGCATGACGAGCGCGGGTTTGCCTGGAGCGTGGGTGACGACAACGGCAACAGCGTCTTCGCCTTCGTGCGGCAGGACCCCACAGGCAGGGCGCCTGCGGTGCTGGTGGTCAGCAATTTCACCCCGGTGCGGCGCGACGGCTATCGCGTGGGCGTCCCCACGCCGGGCCGCTGGTCAGAGTGCCTGAACACCGACAGCCACCATTACGCCGGCGGCAACGCAGGCAACCTGGGTACGGTTGGCACCGATGCCCGGCCCATGCACGGCCATGCCCAGTCATTGCGACTGACGCTGCCGCCGCTGTCGACCCTGTACCTGCAGGTAGCGCAATGACCGTAGACGCGCGCCTGGGCGCGTGGCCGGTGGACGACGGTGCGGTGGCGTTCCGGCTGTGGGCGCCGGATGCCGCGCAGGTGGAACTGGTGCTGGCGGGTGCGGCGATACCGATGCGCCGGGAACCTGACGGTACCCATTGGGTTCATACCTCTGCTGGGCATGGCGACTGCTACCGGTACCGTCTGCCCGACGGCAGTGAAGTGCCAGACCCCGCCTCGCGCTGGCAACCGGACGGCATCGATGGCCCCAGCGCCGTGGTCATGCCTGGCCACCACGTGTGGCTGACCGGGCAACGCAACCCGGTTGCATGGTCGGACATGGTGATCTACGAAGTGCATGTGGGCGCAGCGGGTGGCTTCGAAGCGCTTATCGCACAACTGCCGATGCTGGCTGAGACCGGCATCACCGCGATCGAGTTGATGCCGGTGGCCCAGTTTCCGGGCAACCGCAACTGGGGCTATGACGGTGTGTTTCCGTATGCCCCGGCGCAGGCCTACGGTGGCCCTGACGCGTTGAAAGGCTTTGTTGATGCCGCACATGCGGCCGGCATGGCCGTGCTGCTGGATGTGGTCTACAACCATTTCGGCCCGCAGGGGAACCATCTGGCCCAGTACGCCAAGGCATTCTTCCGCAGTGGGCACAGCACGCCGTGGGGCGAGGCCATCGATTTCTCGCAGCCGCAGGTGCAGCGCTTCTTCATCGACAACGCGCTGATGTGGCTGCAGGAGTACCGTTTCGACGGCTTGCGCCTGGATGCCGTGCATGCCATCGCCGATAACCGGTTCCTGCAGCAGCTCAGTGATGCGGTGCGCGCCCAGGTGCCGCATGCCTGCCTGGTGCTTGAGAACGAACGAAACCAGGCGCACTGGCTGCGCGGTGCCTACCAGGCACAGTGGAATGACGACTTCCACAATGCGCTGCACGTGTTACTGACCGGCGAGAACGAAGGCTATTACGCCGCCTATGCCGGGCGGGCCGAAGCGCTGCTGGCACGCTGTCTGGCCGAAGGCTTTGCCTGGCAGGGCGAGCCCGACCTGCACGGCGTACCACGTGGCGAAGCCAGCGCAGACCTGCCGCCGTCGCGGTTCGTGGTGTTCGCGCAGAACCATGACCAGGTCGGCAACCGCGCGTTCGGTGATCGGCTGAGTACGCTGGTTTCGCCGCCGCAGCTGCGCATGGCCACGGCGCTGACCGTGCTGACGCCGATGGTGCCGTTGCTGTTCATGGGCGAGCCGTGGCAGGCAACATCGCCCTTCCTGTTCTTCACCGATTTCGAAGCGCCGCTGGACGAGGCCGTACGCGAAGGACGCCGGCGCGAGTTTGCCGGGTTCAGTGCCTTTGCCGATGCCGCGTCACGCGCGCGCATTCCGGACCCGAACGATCCGGCAACGCTGCAGGCGTCCTGTGTTGCCTCGCCCGGTGCTGACCCCACGGCGCAGGCCGCACTGGCATGGCTGCGGGAGCTGCTCGTAGCGCGCCGGCGTTACCTGCAGCCGGGCCTGGAACAGGCGCGTTCGTTGGGTGCGACGGTACTGGGTGCGGGCGCCGTGCAGGCCGGCTGGCAGTTGCCTGCCGGGCAATGGTGGATCGCCATCAATGCCGGCGCAGAAGCGGTGGCCCATTCGCTTCCGGAGGGCGATTCGCCGCTGCAGCTTCCGGCCGGTTCACGGCTGGCGCCCAAGGGTGGGCTGCAGCTGCGCTGGTTGCCGGCATGAGCACCGACGCAGCGCTGCAGAGCGCCGCCCGTGCGGCCGGACTGATGCCCGAGTGGGAAGACGTATCCGGGCGCCACTGCACAGTGTCGCCCGCGGTGCTGCGTGTGGTGCTGGCGCAGTTGCAGCCGGATCCAGACGCCCAGCATGCCCCGCTGCGTACGGCCATCTGCGGCCAGCCCGTGGCGCTGCCGGCAGTATCCGGCATGGCGGGCTGGGTGGATGAAGCGGGCAGGACGCACGACGCGTGGCAGGATTCGCGCGGTGCGTGGACCGCGCCGGAAAAGCCGGGTTACTGGCACTGGCAACAGGGGCGCAGGTCCATCGCCATCGCGGTGGCGCCGCAGAAAGCGTGGTGGCCCGCGCAGCTTGATCGGGCCTGGGGCCTGGCTGCGCAGGTATACAGCCTGCGCAGCGACGCCGACGCGGGGATCGGAGACAGTGCCGGGTGCGGGCCGTGGCTGCAGCGCCTGGTCGCGCACGGCGGGCACGCACTGGCACTGAGCCCTTTGCATGCCGGCTTGCCACCGACGGCCGGCTACAGCCCTTACTCACCCAGCGACCGCCGCTGGCTGGACCCGTTGCAGGCCTCGCTGCTGCAGGGCGTTCCCGATGCGGCCCGAGCCGCGCTGGCAAGCGATTCCGCCCTGACCGAGGCCGTGAAGGCCGCTACCGCGGCGCGGCGTATTGACTGGCCCTCCGCAGCCGACCTGAAGTGGCGCTGGCTGCGTTCGGCCAGGGCCCAACTTCAGCGCATGCAGCCGGAGCTCTGGAACGCGATGGGCCAGTGGCGGTCCGACGCCGGGCCCGCGTTGGAGGCGTACTGCGCCTTGGCCGCCGACCCGCGCAGTGGCGATGCGGACGATCACGCGTTCGCGCAATGGCTGGCGCAGCGGTGCTGGTCGCAGGTGCAGCAGCGCGCGCGCAGCGGCGGTGCCGGCATCGGGCTGATCGCCGATCTTGCCGTCGGCTGCGCGCCCGAAGGTGCCGAAGCGCGTTCGCAGCCGCAGTGCATGCTCTCGGGTCTGGAGCTGGGTGCGCCGCCGGATGCCTTCAACACCCAGGGCCAGGCCTGGGGGATTACGGGGTTCTCGCCGCTGGCCCTGCGCAGGCAGGGCTATGCCCCTTTCATCCACCTGCTGCGATCGGTGATGGCCGACCGCGGCGGCGTGCGTATCGACCATATCCTGGGCCTGCACCGGCTGTGGGTGCTGCCCAACGGCGGCTCGGCCAGTGACGGCGTCTACCTGCAGTTTCCGTTGGATGATCTGTTGAACCTGCTGGTGCTGGAGTCGTGGCGGCATCAGTGCGTGGTCATCGGTGAAGACCTGGGGGTGGTGCCTGCAGGCATCCGCCAGCTGCTGGCCAGCCGTGGCGTGCTGGGGGTGGACGTGCTGCCGTTTACGCGCGATGCGAGCGGCTTCCTGGCGCCTGCCGCCTGGCGGCGCGAGGCCGTCGCGATGCCTTCGACCCATGACCTGCCGCCGCTGGCGGGATGGCTGCGCGGGCGCGATCTGCGCTGGCGGGCGCGGCTGGGTGAGATGGACGATCTACCCGCTGCGATGGCACAGCGTCGCGCCGATGCGCTGGCGCTTGCGCAGGCCGCGCACGGTGAGGAGGTGGAAGACGCTGCACTGGAGCGGCTGGCCGCCACGCCGTCACGGTTGGCGCTGCTGCCGCTGGAGGACGCGCTGGGATTGCGCACGCAGGTCAACCTGCCCGGCACCGTCGGCGTCCATCCGAACTGGCGGCGGCGACTGCCGCTGCACTGGGATGAGCCTGCACTGCAATCGCGGCTGGGGCGCATCAGTGCCGGTCGCGGCGGAGCCGGCCGATGACCGCGCTGCGCGCCACCGCCCGCCTGCAGTTGCACGCCGGCTTCGACTTCGCCGCTGCCGCGGACCAGGTGGGCTATTTCTCTTCGCTGGGCGTCAGTCACCTGTATCTGTCGCCGATTGCGGCGGCCATGCCCGGTTCCAGCCACGGCTACGATGGCATCGACCCCACCCGCATCAACCCGGAACTGGGCGGTGAAGCAGGCTTCCTGCACCTTGCTGGCCGCGCCCGCGCGCATGGACTGGGCCTGATCCTGGACTGGGTGCCCAACCACCTGGCGGCCGCGCCACAGAATGCCTGGTGGTCGGACGTGCTGATGCATGGCCGGCGCAGCCCTTACGCGTATTGGTTCGATATTGACTGGGATGCCGCAGCCGGCGGGCAGCGGCTGTGGCTGCCGGTACTGGATCGGCCGCTGGACGCGGCCATCGGATCCGGCATGCTGCGCGTGGACGACGACGGCGATCTGCCCGTGCTGCGCCACCACGACCTGTGCGTGCCGTTGTCACCGCGCAGCTATCCGTTGGAACGCCATGCGCGGCAGGGCTGGGTGGCACGCTGCAATCGTTCTGCCGAGCGCATGCATGCGCTGCTGGAGCGGCAGCACTACCATCTGGCGTGGTGGCGCACCGCCGGTGACCAGGTCAACTACCGCCGGTTCTTCGACATCACGACGCTGGTTGCGCTGCGGGTGGAGCGCGAGGACGTGTTCGAGACGGTGCACGCGCTGCCCCTGTGGCTGGTTCGCGAGGGCCGGGTGGACGGGCTGCGCATCGACCACGTTGATGGGCTGTCCGACCCAGGTGGCTATCTGGCGCGGTTGCGCGCCTGCCTTGACGCGGCGGCGGTAGAGGGCGGCCGCGCGGGCAATGAGATCACCCTGCACGTGGAGAAGATCCTGGCCGAGGGCGAATCCTTGCCAGAACGGTGGTGCTGCGATGGCACTACCGGCTACGACTTCATGGACCAGGTGGGCGCATGGCTGCATGACGATGCAGGGTCCGACGCGCTGACGGCACAGTGGCAGGCCCGTGCCGGGGACCGGCGTACGGTTGATGAGGTGCAACGGGCGGCCCGCGACGCGCTGTTGGACGGCTCCCTGCATGCGGATCTGCAGCGACTGCGGGTCTGCGTGCGGCAGGTGCTGGGCGCAGCGGCACGGCAGGCCGATGTGACCGACGCAACGCTGCGCAGGGCGGTGTGTGCGCTGCTGCGCTGCTACCCGGTGTATCGGCCGTATCATCTGCAGACCGAAGCCGAGCGCGATGCCTTGCAGCGCGCCAGTGAAGCAGCTGCCGAAGGGCTGGATGAAGCCGCACGCACAGCGTTGCGCCTTCTGGTGGATGCCTTGCAGGCTCCGGATGCGGACGCGCTGCGCGTGCGCTTTGGCCAGCTCTCGGCACCACTGAACGCCAAGGCGGTGGAGGATACCGCCTTCTATCGCTACTTCCGCCTGCTGTCGCGCAATGAAGTGGGCAGCGACGCGCAACGGATCGGTCTTGATGGCAGCGAGCTGCTTGCGCTGGCACAGGCGCGTGCGCGGCAGCACCCGCTGGCGATGCTGGCGTTGGCCACGCATGACCACAAGCGTGGACCGGATGCCCGGGCGCGCCTGGCGCTGCTGAGCAGCGATGTGGCGGCGTGGCAGGCAGCGCTGGCGGACTGGGAACGGCGCTGTGATGCGGCGGGCATGGCCATGCCATTGCCCGCTGCCGAAGCCTATGCGCTCTGGCAGGCGCTGGTCGCAGCGTGGCCGATGCAGGGCAGGCCAGAGGCGGATTTCGCAGGGCGGATGCAGCAGTGGCTGCGCAAGGCCCTGCGCGAGGGCAAGCGGATCAGCAGTTGGCTCGACCCCGATCTGCCGTTGGAAGATGCGGCCTGTGCGTGGCTGCAGTCATTGCTTGCCGGCAGCCGCCTGCAGGATGTCCGCGCCGCGCTGGCCGCATTTGTTGAACGCATCGCGCCTGCCGGCGCAAGCAACGGGCTGGCACAACTGTGCCTGCAGCTGTGTCTGCCAGGTGTCCCGGACATCTATCAGGGCACCGAGTTCTGGGATCTGAGCCTGGTCGACCCGGACAATCGGCGCGCGGTCGATTTCGCGCAGCGCGCACATGCACTGGCCGATGATCGATCGTGGGCAGCGTTGCTGCACGACTGGCACAGCGGATTGCCCAAGCTGCGGCTGCTGGCCGCGCTGCTGCGACTGCGCAGCAACAATGCCCCGCTGTTCCTGCAGGGCACGCTGCGCAGGCTGTCCGAACCGGGGTGCTCGCGCCTGGTGTTCGTACGTGAGTACAGGGGGCAGCAGTTGCTGGTGGCAGTCAGGCGGGCGGGGATGGAACAGCCTGCCGGCCCGGGCCTTGCCTGGCAGGACGCCGCGCAGCAGGGGGTGGCAGGGGTCCCGCAGCGACGCATGCGCAACGTGCTGGATGGTCGCACGCAGATGTTCAACGGTTCCGCCACCGACGCGCTGCTGTTTGCAGGCAGCCCGGTGGCGGTGTGGATCAGCCAGGAGAGTGGGGCAGATGGACAGCAGTGAGCGGCGACGCCGCATCGAATTGTTGGCGCACCAGATCTGGGAGGCCGAAGGGCGCCCGGATGACCAGCAGCAGCGGCATTGGCACATGGCCGAACGCCTTGTTGAAGCAGAAATAGCGGCCCTGCATGCGGCTGAGGACGAGCACGATGGCAACGCGTAAGTGGACCCAGACCTCGCGCGTGCGCGAAGGCCGCCCCTTCCCGCTGGGCGCGACCTGGGACGGCCTGGGAGTGAACTTCTCGCTGTACTCGCGGCATGCCACCAAGGTGGAACTGTGCCTGTTCGATGCGCGCAACCGGGAAGTCGAACGGATCGTGCTGCCCGAATACACCAACGAGGTGTGGCACGGCTATCTGCCGGATGTGCGGCCGGGCCAGCGCTACGGCTACCGCGTGCATGGACCGTACGCGCCGGCGGACGGGCATCGCTTCAACCCCAACAAGCTGCTGCTGGATCCGTATGCAAAGCAGATCGTGGGTGAAATCAAGTGGGCGCCGCACCTGTTCGGCTACACCTTGGGCCACCGCGATGCGGACCTGAGTTTCGACCGTCGCGACAGCGCGCCGTACATGCCGCGCTGTGCAGTGATCGATCCGGCCTTCAGCTGGGGCGGCGAGCGCGCGCCGGCCACCGCCTGGGACCGATCGGTGATCTACGAGGCACACGTGCGTGGCCTGACCATGCAGCACCCCGGCGTACCGCCGGCCGAGCGCGGCACGTTCTCGGCGCTACGGCACGACGCGGTGGTGGACCACCTGGCGTACCTGGGGGTGACCGCGATCGAGCTGCTGCCCGTGCATGCCTACGTGGACGACCAGCAACTGCTGGAACGTGGGCTGCGCAATTACTGGGGCTACAACACCATCGGCTTCTTCGCGCCGCAACCGCGCTACCTGTCGCTGGAAACCGTTGCCGAATTCAAGCAGATGGTGGCGCGCCTGCACAGCGCGGGCATCGAGGTGATTCTGGATGTGGTCTACAACCACACCGCCGAAGGCAACGAGCTGGGGCCCACGCTGTCGTTCAAGGGCATCGACAACGCCAGTTACTACCGACTTGCCGAAGACCGTCGCTATTACATCAACGATACCGGCACCGGCAACACCTTCGACCTGACCAATGCCGGTGCCTTGCGCATGGTCATGGATTCGCTGCGCTATTGGGTGACCGAGATGCGCGTGGATGGCTTCCGTTTCGACCTGGCCACCATTCTCGGCCGCGAACGCCATGGGTTTGATCCGTCGGGCAGCTTCCTTGATGCCGTGCGCCAGGACCCGGTGCTGAGCCAGGTGAAACTGATTGCCGAACCGTGGGATATCGGCCCGGGCGGCTACCAGCTTGGTCAGTTCCCGCCGGGCTGGGCCGAATGGAACGACCGTTTCCGTGACACCACCCGTGCGCTGTGGCGCGGTGATGCCGGGCAGCTGCCGGAGTTTGCGGCGCGCTTTACCGGATCGGCCGATCTGTTTGACCATCACGGCCGCCGGCCGTCGGCCAGCATCAACCTGGTCACCGCCCACGACGGGTATACGCTGCATGATCTGGTGAGCTACAACGACCGCCACAACGAGGCCAACGGCGAGGACAACCGCGACGGCCATTCGCACAACCTGTCGTGGAACCACGGCGTGGAAGGCGATACAGACGACGAAGGCATCCTGACCCTGCGTGCGCGGCAGATGCGTAATCTGCTGGCCACGCTGCTGCTGGCGCAGGGCACGCCGATGCTGCTGGCCGGCGATGAGTTCGGCCATTCGCAGCGCGGCAACAACAATGCCTACTGCCAGGACAATCCGCTGAGCTGGATCGACTGGGAACGCGCGGCGCAACCCGGCCCGCAGGCGCAGGCAGCGTTCGTGCGGCGCGTCCTTGCGCTGAGGCGGCGCTACGGCCTGCTGCGGCGCAATCGCTTCCTGACCGGTGACTACGACGCATCCCTGGGCATGCGTGACATCGAGTGGCGGCGGCCGGATGGCGAGCCGATGGGCGAAAGTGATTGGCACGATGCGGAACAGCGCGCCCTGCTGATCGTGCTCGATGGCCGCAGCCCTGACAGTGGCCTACGGGAACCGGGGCGCCACGTCAGCCTGGCCCTGCTGCTGAACCCGAGTGACCAGCCGCAGCGGTTCCGCCCGTCCGACCAGGTGCTTTCGTTCCGCCGGGTGGTGCTGCAGACCGATGAGGCGCCACTGGACATGGATGAAGAGGGGCAGTGGACGCTGCCGGCGCGCAGTCTGTGCCTGTTGGCATCGAGCAGCGCCGCGTGATGGCGTGACCGTTGTGGGCCGGCAGCGCCGGGCCATGCCCGGCGGGCGCTTTACCCAAGCACGTAACGCAGCACGCCCGCTGCAACCACGCCGATCAGCACGGTGGGCAGCATCGACCAGCGCGTTGCGGCCAGAAGGGTGATGGCCAGCGCGGCCAGGTCGGCCGGGTTGTTGGCCACGAAGTCCGGTGCGATCACCGAGATCAGCACGCAGCCCGGCGCTGCTTCCATTACGGTCACCGCGCGCTTGCTCAGGGTGCGGTTGCGTAGTGCCAGGAAGCCGACGATGCGGGTCAGGTAGGTCACCGCAGCCATCAGCACGATGGTCAGCAGCGAGGTCCAGTGCAGCAGGCCGTCGAAGATCATGCCTCGTCTCCTGCCAGCCACCACGCGGCGGCCAGGCCAGCCAGCGCGCCGCTGGCCACGTACCAGGCACCCGGCACCAGCAGGTAAGTGGCCGCCGCCACTACCAGGCTGACCAGCCACGGGCGCGCCGCGCGCAGGCCCTGCCACATGCCGCGCAGCAGCACCAGGAACACCGCCGGGAAGGCCATGTCGAAACCGTAGGCGTGGATGTCGCCCAGCAGCGGGCCTACCAGTGCGCCGATGCAGGTGCACAGCACCCACACCGTATACAGGCCGGCCGAAACACCCAGGTAGTAGGCCAGGCTGAACCCCAGGGCGCGCCGGCGCGCGTCGGCCACGCCCAGTGCCCAGCTTTCATCGCACATGAAGAACAGCGCCGGCAGCACGCGGCGGCGCGGCAGGTGCTGCAGCAGGGGGGCCAGGCTGGCGCCCATCAGCAGGTGGCGGCTGTTGACCAGCGCGGTGATGGCCACGATCAGCGCGATATGCGGCGGCGAGGTCCACAGCTCAACGGCAGCAAATTCCGAGCCGCCGGCGAAGTTCAGGCCGGTCATCAAGGGCACTTCCAGCGCGCTCAGGCCCTTCTGTGCGGCCTGTGCGCCCAGCACCAGGGCAAAGGGCAGGAAGCCGATCATCACCGGAACGGCGGCGCGCAGCCCGCGCAGGAATTCGCTGCGGGTGCTGGTCTGGCAGGCGGGGTCGGGCAGGGGCAGGGTGGTGCGGGCGTCCATGGAGCGTGCTTGCGTGGGGGTGGCCCATGCTAGCGGGGGCGGCGCAGAATCGGGTTGCGTTGATGCGGCAGATGCGCGGAATTTCCGCATATGATGCGTCAAGACCGCGAAATGGTGGAATCCGATGCTTGATGCCCTGGACAACCTGGATAAGCGCATCCTGCAGGCCCTGCAGCACGATGGCCGCCTGCAGAACCTGGAACTGGCGCGGCAGGTGGGCCTTTCACCCTCGGCCTGCCTGCGCCGCGTGCGCCTGCTGGAAGAGGGCGGCTACATCGACCGCTACGTGGCCCTGCTGAACCCGGCCAAGGTCGGGCGCGGGTTCACGGTGTTCGTGCGGGTGTGGCTGCGCGGGCAGGATGAGGATACCACCAACCACTTCATCAACAGCGTCAAATCCTTCCCGGAAGTGCTGGAGTGCCACCTGATGGCCGGTGACTGCGATTTCCTGCTGCGGGTGGCGGTGGCCGACCTGGATGCCTACCGGCAGTTCCAGATACAGCACTTGAACCGCATTGCCGGGGTGCAGAACACCAAGACCGAAATTCCCATGCAGCGGGTGAAGCAGACCACCGAACTGCCGCTCTAGCGCGGCATCACCACATGCCCAGAAGCTTCCACCACGCGCTGCCGACCAGGGCGAACACCGCCAGTTCCAGCACGCACATCACAAAGCCCACCCGCCACCACGTGCCCAGGGTGACGTAGCCGCTGCCGAAGATGATGGGCGACGTGCCGGTGGCGTAGTGGGTCAGGGTCATCATGATGGCCGAGCCGGCCGTCATCATCAGCAGGAACGGCACCATGTACTCGGCCGGAATCAGCTGCACGCCCACGCCCAGGAAGGCCAGCAGCATGGCGCTGATATGCGCGGTGGTGCTGGCAAACAGGTAATGCGAAAACACGAAGGCCAGCACCAGCACCGCGGCGATGGCCTGCCAGCCCATGCCGCTGCTGGCGATGGCGCCCTTCATGCCCTGCGAGAACCAGTCGATCACGCCCAGCTTGTTCAACTGCTCGGCCAGCATTACCAGCGCGCCGAACCAGATCAGGGTGTCCCAGGCGCTCTTTTCGGAAAGCACATCGTCCCAGTTGATCGTGCCGGTGATGATGAGCACGAACAGGCCGACGAAAGCGACCACGGTGGGGTCCAGAGTCCAGGCGGGGCCGAAGATCATCGCCGGCAAGTTCGCCCACAGCAGCAACAGCAGGCCGAAGGTACCCAGCATGACTTTCTCTTTGGCGGCCAGCGGGCCCATCGCGGCCAGTTCGCTGCGCGCAAAGGTGACCGCGTCGGGGGTGTGCTTCAACTGCGGTGGGCTGAGCAGGTACACCACCAGCGGCATCAGCAACAGGCACAGCAGGCCGGGCAGCAGCATGCACAGCGCCCAGGTGGTCCAGCTCAACTGCAGCTGCTGGCCGCTGGCCTTGGCCACGAAATCCACCACCAATGGGTTGGGCGCAGTGGCGGTGAGGAACATGGCCGAGGTGATCGGGTTGGCGTGGTAGTTCACCAATGCCAGGTAGGTGCCGACCTTGCCCTGGGTACCCTTGGCCGGATCGGATTCGAAGGCGGTGGCGATCGAGCGCATGACCGGGTGCACGATGCCCCCGCCGCGCGCGGTATTGCTGGGCGTGAACGGTGCCAGCAGCAGTTCGCACACCGCCAGCCCATAGCCGATGCCCACCGTGCGCTTGCCCAGCAGCGCAATGAACATCAGGCCGATGCGGTTGCCCAGCCCGGTTTTCTTCAGGCCGCGGGAGATGAGGATGGCCACCACGATCAACCAGATCAGCGGGCTGGCGAAGCTGCTCAGCGCATCGGTGATGGCGCCCTTGGAGCTGTTGGAGGTGACCTGCGAAAGCGAAACGATGACGATGGCCATCATCGCCATCACCCCGATCGGCATCACCTTCAGGATGATCGCCACGATAGTGGTCAGGAAGATCGCTACCAGCCGCCAGCCATCGGCGGTCAGACCCTGCGGGCAGGGCAGCAGCAACAGGGTGACCAGCACCGCTGTGGTGATGAGGGCGGGCACCAGGCGGAACGGGACGGCCTGGTTGAAGTACTGCAGTGCGGCCTTGATGCGTTCGAGCATCGTTGCTTCCTTACCGGATGAGGGGAGGGCACGGCACCTGCCGCGCCATGATGGCACGGGCGATCAGCGCGGGCGTGACAGGCGCGCGGCCTGGGCCAGCTGCGCGGCCAGCTCGGCATGCAGCTGCGCGTAGTCCACATCGGTGAAGGCTGCGGCCATGGGCGAGTGCGCGGCGGCACGGGCCTCTTCGGCGAGGGCCTCGTCCAGTGAATCGCTGCGCGCGGCCAGGTCGGCCAGCACGATCACCCGGTCCGGCTGCACTTCCACGTAGCCGCCGCTCACGTGGATCTCCACCATGGCGGTATTGTCGGCGGGAAACAGCCGCACCAGGCCGGCGGACAACGGCGCCATCAATGGCGTGTGGCCGGGCAGGAAGCCGAGGCGGCCGGCGGCGCCGGGCACGCTGGCTTCGCGCACATCGCCGTCCCAGTGCAGGCCATCCAGGCTGATGACCTGCAGGGCGAAGCTGGAACCGGGGGTTGCAACCGCCACGGGGGCGGCGGGAATGGGGGAGGACATAAGACCGTGGTGCGGTGTGGGGGTTTCAGGGTGGCAGCAACGGCGCGTGCGGGCCGTGATCTGGGTCAAATGCGGGGTGGATCGTGTGCGATCATCGGCGCATGGATGGCATTGCCAAGGGAGCTGCAATGAAAGAACGCAGGCAGGGGCCGTTGCAGGCCGCGTGCGCCGTGATGTTGATGATGCTGGCGGCCACGGCGGTGGCACAGACTGCGCCGGCAGAAGGGGCGGCCGCGCCGGTCGAGGGCATCAGCTATGACAAGGCACGGCGCACCGCCGAGGCCTCGCTGCGGCTGCACCCGGCCACCGACAGCACCTACGACTACCGCCCGCTGTGGGCCGGCAATGCCGATCTGGATGGCGATGGCCGCCCGGAGATCGTCTATGTGTACACGGCCGCGCAGACCGGCACGGCGCAGCAGTTGAACGAACTGGTGGTGATGACCGCGCTGGCCGACAACGACCCGCGCGCGCAGGCACCCGCCCCCGGCAAGAGCGTGTACGACGATGAGACCTATGCGCTGATCCGTGCATCGGGGTACGCGGACGATGCGAGCGTGCATGTGCCCGGCGAAGTGGAAAGCGTGACGTTCGACGCGGGGCGGATCGTGGTGGCATTCAGCAGTGCACGGCCCACCCGGCTGTGTGGGGCTGGCAAGGGGCGAATGGCCTGCCCACCTGATGGGCGGCACACCTGGACCTATGCCTGGACCGCAGGGAAGCTGGCCCGCGCCGATTGACGGAATGGGCGGGGCCAACCCGCTTTTGTAGAGTCGAGCTTGCTCGACTGGCGGTGCACGTGCAGTCGAGCAAGCTCGACTCTACCTCGACCTCCCTGGTAGGCGCCAACCTTGGTTGGCGCGCGGTTACCAAAATACCAACCAAGGTTGGCACCTACCAAAATACCAACCAAGGTTGGCACCTACCAAAGTGCCAACCAAGGTTGGCACCTACCAGAGCGGGGCGGTCAGGCCGGGCGCGCTTGTTCCGGCTCGGCCGGTTCCGGCAGCGGCGGCAGGGTCGGGTCGACCGTTACCGGGATGTCGCTCTTCAGCAACGCGGCGGCTTCGCGGTCGCTGCCCACCGCCGGCGGCGAACCGCGCAGCGGCAGGCCGGCGGTTTCCTTCACGAACAGCATGGTGATCAGGCCGATCACCGCTGCGCCCATCAGGTAGTAGGCCGGCACCAGCGGGTCGCCGGTGCGTTCCACCAGCCAGGCGGTGACCAGCGGCGTGGTGCCACCAAACAGCGACACCGACACGTTGAACGCAATCGACAGCGCGCTGTAGCGCACCGGGGTGTAGAACAGCGCCGGCAGGGTGGATGGCATCGAACTGGTGAAGCACACCAGTGCCAGGCCCAGCAGCATCAGGCCGAGGAAGATCAGCCAGTCATTGCCGCTGCCGACCAGCAGCAGGCACGGCACGGCCAGCACCAGCAGCGCGATGCAGGCACCGATGATCATCGGGCGGCGGCCCAGCTTGTCACTGAACAAGCCGCCGACCACGTTCAACGGCATCATCACCAGCATCACGATGATGATCAGAAGCAGACCCTTGCTCTCGGCGTAGCCCATGGTCACGCTCAGGTAGCTGGGCATGTAGGTCAGCAGCATGTAGTCGGTCACGTTGAAGACCAGCACCAGGCCCATGCACACCAGCAACTGGCGGCCGTGTATCTGGAACAGCGCGCCCAGGCCCGGGCGCTCATGCTCGCGCTTGTCCGCTTCTTCGGCGAAAGCGCGGAACGCCGGGGTCTCCTCCAGCTTCATGCGCATGTACAGACCCAACAGGCCCAGCGGGCCGGCAATCAGGAACGGAATGCGCCAGCCCCAATCCAGCATGTCTTCGCTGCTCAACAGCATGTGCAGTGCGGTCACCGTGCCGGCACCGGCGATGTAACCGCCCAGCGTGCCGAACTCCAGCCAGCTGCCCATCAGGCCGCGGTTGCGGTCGGTGGAATATTCGGCAATGAAGGTGGCCGCACCGCCGTACTCACCACCGGTGGAGAAGCCCTGCACGATGCGCGCCAGCAGCAACAGCACCGGTGCCCAGATGCCAATGCGCTCGTAGGACGGAATCAGGCCGATGGCGAAGGTGCCCAGCGCCATCAGGATCATGGTGAAGGCCAACACCTTCTGCCGCCCGTAGCGATCGCCCAGCGGGCCGAACACCAGGCCGCCCAGCGGGCGCACCAGAAACGCCACGGTGAACGTGGCAAAGGCCGCAATGACCTGCGCGGTGGGGTTGCTGGAGGGGAAGAAGACCTGGCCGATGGTGACGGCCAGATAGCCGTAGACACCGAAATCGAACCATTCCATCGCGTTGCCCAGTGCAGCGGCGCCCACGGCGCGCTTGAGCATGGGCTTGTCGACAACCGTGATCTCGTCGACGTTCAGATGGCGGCGGCGTTTGAACCAGCCGAAATGGGCATGGGCATCGGAGTTGTCCTGCATGGGGACTCCTTGTTTAGTGAATGCAGTGCGGAATAGACGGTGTGGTGTGTCCCGAAAAACGGAAACGGCGATGCGGGCGCAACTGGCGCAGGGGCATCGGGGCGGGAGGCCAAACGGCCAAGAAAGCGCGCAGCAGCAGGGTCGAGCTCGCTCGACCAAGGCGCGAAACACAGAGAAACGACGCGGCTAAAACCCGCGCAAGCGTAGGATCAGGCCTGCACCATCATCCGCCGGGATCCAGCGCCAGGCGGTGGAATTTCGGGGCGGATGCGGTTGCGGCAGGCGAAGCGCCGGTCGGCAGTGCTTTCCACGTAACGGGAATGCCCATTACGCAGTGGGTCGTGTCGATCATCCGTTCATGATACCGGTTACAACGTGAGCGTGCCGACAATACGGCCGAACCAGACGCTGTGTTCCATCGCGCCTGTTCATGCTGACAACGATTGAACGCTCTGTGCTCGTGCCGCTCACATGCGTTTTTCTACGGTGGAGCTGAAACGTAACCAGAAGGAACATCGCATGACCCGACGCATTCCCGAAGGCACCCTGGTGGTGGTGACCGATGGTGGTTCCGCACGTGTATTCACCAACGTGGGCACCGAGCACCAGATCACCCTGAAGCAGGAAGGTGAGCTGCGCCTGGCCGATATCAGCGAACAGGGCGTGTCCGGACAGGGGCCGTCTGGCGCCGTGCCGAAGGACATGTCGATCTCGCAGTTGAATGAAGCGACCTTTGCCAAGCAGGTGGCCGAGCAGTTGAACGATGATGCGCTGAACAACCGGTTCTCGCATCTGATCCTGGTGGCCGACCCGATCACGCTGGGGCGCATTCGCCCGCTGCTGCACAAGGAAACCCAGGCGCGGTTGCTGGATGACATCGCCAAGAACTTCACCAACGCGCCGCTGGAAGACATCCAGCGCGCCGTTGCGGCCTGAGCCATGCCGTTCATGCGCAGCCATCTTGCTGCCCAACCTGCGCCTGCCGATGTGCAGGCGCAGGCGGGCTGGCTGTTGTTGGAGTTCGGCGCGCCGTGGTGTGGTCACTGCCAGGCCGCGCAACCAGCGTTGCAGGCGTTTGTGGATGCGCACGACCTGGCGCATTGGAAGATCGAGGATGGCAAGGGGCGGCCGCTGGGGCGCGCTTTTGCGGTGAAGCTGTGGCCAACGGTGGTGTTGTTGCGCGATGGCCAGGAGGTGGCGAGGGTGGTGCGGCCGGTGGAGAGTGCGGATCTGTCCACGCTGCAGGCAGCGCTGCCGACGTAGAGTCGAGCTTGCTCGACTGCTCTTCCAGCCGAGCATGGCTCGGCTCTACGCAATGGCAAGAGCAAAAGCAGTCGAGCAAGCTCGACTCTACCGCCGCGTGGGGCGCTGACTGGCGGCGCTATAATCCACCCGTGCTGTCGCTCTGCTTGAATTCCAATGAACTCTCCGCTTTCCGCTGAACCGCCGCGGCGCCTTGCCGCGCCCGCACTCTGGGATGACCTGCTCGCCCAGCGCTTCGCAAACGTCCAAGCCGCGTTGCCAGATCTGCTTGCCAGGCAGGACGCTGAAGGTGGCGCGCACGCGCTGGCCGTGCTTGTACCGCCGCCGTTGCAGCCGATCAACGCTCTCTGGCAGGCGCTGACGGTGTGGCAACGGCAATCGCCGCAGGCCGATGAACCGTTGCTGCTGGCTGCGCTGGTCTGGGACCGCATCGCGGTGGATGCGCGCGGCTCGGGCTGGTCGTCTGCGGTGGGCGAGGGCGCATGGTCCACTGTGCAGGCCGCGCAGACCGCGTTGTTCGTGCATGCCGTCGCCCTGGCCGATCGCGGGCCGCTGTGCTGGCCGCTGCTGCACCAGCTGATGCGCAGCGTGGCAGCGCTGGGTGTTCCGGTGTGGATGAGCGACTGGATGCACGATGGTTTTCACCCGGCCGACGGCGCTGGCCCATGGCGCGACATGCAGTCGCTGCTGGATGCGTGGATGGCCGACGCGCCTCGCTTGCCTGCCTTGCCGGCGCAGATGCCCAGCGCGTGGGCAGCCGCCATTTCTCGGCCGCCGGAGTTTGATGCGGACGGCGAGGTTATCGACGATGGAGAGGACGCATCGCGCGAGGTCACACTGGCCTGGTTGCAGATGGGACTTCAGGCCGCAGGGCATGGCCTGCCGCTGCTGGATACCTATGCGCGTCTGCGCACACCTCGATGGGGCGGCAGCCATGAGGAGATCCTTGCCTTGGCCGACGGTCCATTGGCTGAGGGTCTGGATGCATCGCAACGCAACCAGCTGCGGATGATCGCCTGGCTGGATGCCATTGACGTGGACAGCATCGACACCGACGATCGCGGCGCCGTGCAGCAGGCCTTTGCCCGGGGCATGGCGCTGTTGGCGCAGCCGCAGTCGGCGCTGGAGCGTACCGGCATCCATCTGCAGTTGGCCGAACTGGCCGCGCGGGTGGACAACACAGAGGTGGCGGCAGCGCACTACGCTGCGGCAGCCGACCCCAGTGTTCCGCGTGGGTTTGACGATCATCAGTTGATGCGCATGCTGCACTCGGCCGCCGCGACCGGCATGGGCGACTGGCTGGCGCCGGTGGTGGCCCGGCAGTGGCGCACGTCCGCGTGGGCAGCGGTGTTGCACGGCGTGCTGCTGGACACCGGCTGGTGCGGAGCTCTGCGTGATACGGCGCAGGCCGAGGCCGCGTACCGGCAGGCGGGCGTGCTGATGGCTGTGCCTGAGCCGGGCGCGGACTGCCCGTTCAACGACGTGTATTACACCTTCGACGATGCCGAGCAGCACGGCGCGCTGCTGCATATGGCGCAGGTAGGCGCGGAGCTGGGCTTCCCGGAAATGCAGGCAGCGCTGGGGTACCACTATTTTGAGCATGCGCCGGCGTACGACCCGGCGCTGGCCATTCAGTGGTACAGCCGTGCTGCCGCGCAGGACAGTGGGCGCGCGCTTTACAACCTCAGCCTGATCTACGACCGGGGTCTGGAGGAGGGCGGCATTGCCGGCATCGACGTTGGCGCGCTGGTGCACCTGTCCAACGCCTGCGAGTTGCGCTGCCTGGAACTGGCGGCGACGGAGGCGGGGTGGGGTGAGCGCATGCAGCGCCGCGTGCGCAGCTGCGTGGCCGGGGTGGGCTATTACCTGCGCACGCAGGTGCCTGCCGAAGGCCGCCTGCCGCGTCTGCTGGAGACGCTGGGTTTCTGGGCAGACCACGATTGGACACGGGCGGCCTGGATGCTGGCGCAGTACTACGCCTCACGTAGCGATAGTGAGTTTGATCGCGCGGTAGTGTGGGTCGAGCGCGCGTGCGCGCAGCAGCCGGAAGACGATGACGTGCTGGCGCTGCGGGCTGACCTGCAGCGCGGCCTGTTTGGCAGCCGACGCTACCGACAGGCACTGGAGCGCGTAAGCGACGGGGTTCTGTAGAGTCGAGCTTGCTCGACTGTTCTTGCCTTTGCGTAGAGTCGAGCTTGCTCGACTGCATTTGCTCTTCAGCCGAGCATGGCTCGGCTCTACAGATAGCGGCAGTCGAGCAAGCTCGACTCTACCGGAGCAGTCGAGCAAGCTCGACTCTACGGGGCCGATTGCATGTGTATGTTGAGCTGCTCTGGCCAGTCGCGGTACAGGGCGACCTGGCCTTCGCGGCGCACGGCGGCGACGGATTTCGCATCAATCTGCCCGATCAGCCAGCGGCTCTGTTCGGTGAACACCGCTTCGCTTTCGCACAGCACGCCATTGGCCGGCATGCCCCGGTCCGCCGGTACGTACAGCGCGGCGCGGCCGAAGTTCATGTCTACCGAGGGGCTCCACGGTGCCCGGCCGGCGGTGGCCGATACCAGTACCGGCATCTGGTTTTCCAGCGCTCGCGCCTGCGAACCGATGCGCACGCGGTGGTAACCGGCTTCGGTGTCGGTGCAACTGGGTGCCAGCAGCAGGTCCACGCCGGCTTCGGCCAACCGCCGCGCCAGCATCGGGAATTCGGTGTCGTAGCAGATCAGGATGGCCAGGGTGCCGAGGGGCGTTTCGAACACACGCAGCCCCTCGCGACCACCGGCGATATTCCATTCCTCGCGCTCGAAGCGGGTCATGATCTGCTTGTCCTGGTGGCCCAGCAGACCGTCTGGACCGAACAGGAAGGCGCGGTTGCGATAGTGGCCATCATCGTCCAATACCGGTGCCGAGCCTGGGCAGAACCAGATCTGGTGGCGCTGCGCGATCTGTTCGCACAGTGCCTGCCAGCGCGGCAGCAGTGCCTGCATGCCGGCGATCGATGCGGCCAGATCGCTGCGCTGCGCGGCGGGCAACTGGCCGGTCAAGGTCATGGCCGCGTACTCGGGCAGCAGCACCAGCTGCGCGCCGGCGGCGGCAGCTTCGGCCGCGTGTGCGTCCAGATGGGCGGCATAGTCGTCCCACTGTTCAATCAGTTCGATGGCGTACTGGCTGGCGGCGAAGCGGATCATGCGCGCAGATCCTTCAGCCAGAACGACATGGGCTTTGCGCTCGCGTGGGCTTCGCCCACGTCGCGCCAGCGGAAAGTGGTGTGCAGCTCCGGGTGGTGTACATAGCCGCGCTTGTGCCAGAAGGCGTCCAACGGAACGTAGTCGCGTGGGCGGGCCGGGTGGTCCAGTGGGCGCTGCACGGCGCTGAAGCAGCAGATGTCGAAACCACCGGACTGGCGCGCATGCGCTTCGCGCTCCTCGAAGAAGCGCACGCCCAGCCCCTGGCCGCGGTAGGCCGGCAGCAGCACCGATTCGCCGAAGTAGAAGATGCGCTGCGGGTCCCACGGGCCGGTGAGGAAAGGCGCCTGGAATTCTGCGGTTTCTTCGCACAGGGGCAGAGCTGTGGACGCGCCCACCACGGTGTCGCCGTCCTGGGCCAGCACGATGATGCTGCCGGGGGCGGCGGCGTAGGTGGCCACGTAGTCGCGCTCGTAGCCCAGGTCGCCTTCGTACAGGTAGGGGAAATCGCGGAAGACGCCGATGCGCAGGCGCGCCAGGTCGTCCAGATACGGGGCGGCGGCGGCCCCCTGCAGCGTGGTGATGCGCACGATCGCTCAAGCCCATGGATACTGGGGGTGAGTATAGGCTATGCTCCGCAGCCCGCCCACCCTCAGGACACCCCCATGAGCGCCACCGACGTCATCCATGCTTACTATGCCGCCTTCAACAGCGGGGATATCGAGGCCTTCGTGGCCCAGGTGACCGACGATGTGGTGCACGACATCAACCAGGGTGGCCGCGAGGTGGGCAAGGACGCGTTCCGTGCGTTCTGCCGGAAGATGGCCCGCTCCTACCGTGAGCAGTTGACCGATATCGTGGTGTTCGGCAATGCCGACGGTACCCGCGGGGCGGCCGAGTTCACCGTGAACGGCCAGTACCTGGCCACCGACGAAGGCCTGCCCGAAGCCACCGGCCAGGCCTACGTGCTGCCGGCCGGCGCCTTCTTCGAGATTCGTGATGGCAAGGTGGCGCGCATCACCAACTACTACAACCTGCCGCACTGGATCGCGGCGGTGGGCGGCTGAACGCTTTGCCGGTCGCCCGGCAGCTCAATGCAGGGTGACCTTCAGATACTGCTGGCGCAGCTCGTTCAGCAGCCGGCGGCCATGCTGGCTGAGCGCCATCATCGCCACGCTGATCTTCTGTACGTTGTAGCCCGGCCGCGTGTGCGCGGTAGGGTCGGCCGGTTCGTTGTCGCTGATCATCAAGGCCATGCCCTCGGCCGAACTGAGGGCGTGGTCGATACGGGACAGCAGGGATTCCACTTCCGGGGTCAGGACAGGCGGTTGCGGTGACATGTGATGGCTCCTGGCAGGACAGGCCACCGGTAAGGTGGCGGGCGATGCGGGGTTGGAACTTCGGCTGAGCTACACGAAAGGCCGAGGGCCATAAGGCCGCCGCGCACCGCCCGCCGTAGTTACGGCAGGCAGCTCGTGTAGTTCATTTCGGGGTTCCACACCCGGCGGCGGTGTATCCGCTGCGGGGGCATCGTGCGCAGGTTCTGCTGGGCATTGCCATGGGTTTGCGTGGGGTGGCTTGGATGAAGCGCAGGCCGTCAAGCGCGGTTGATGCGCAGCGGGGTGCAAGCGTCAGAGGTAGTCGTAGCCGAGCCGGCTGGTGCGAAGTATTGCGTGCAGGATGAAGCAGGCCCCATCTCCCCAAGCAGTCGTTCCCACGCCAGAAGCGACGCCGCCGACCACGCTTTTGTAGAGTCGAGCTTGCTCGACTGCTCTTCTGTAGAGCCGAGCCATGCTCGACTGCTTCAACACCAGCCGAGCATGGCTCGGCTCTACAGAAAAGGCCCCAGGCATTGCCGGTTCCCCGCGAAAAGCCAGTCGAGCAAGCTCGACTCTACGGGCCGGGGGGGGCGAAACAGGGCCCAGGTGCAAGGGCCCACCTGGGGTGAGACGTTGTGGAGCCGGGCTGGGCCCGGCCCCACAAACACGCACTCCCTTACCAGCTGTAGCTCACACCCACCTGCGCACTGGTCTGGTGGAAGCCACTGGCCTTCTGCAACGACAGCCCGCCCCACGCGCCCACGCCGTTGGCAAACTTCAACGAGGCACCGGCACTGAACTCGCCGCGGTTACGTGGGATGCGCGCATCGACCACTTCATCATCCATGCGGATCTGCGATTTACTGCGGGTATGCAGCCAGTTGGCGGCCACATACGGCTGCACATCCACCGCACCATTGCCCCAGCGGGTCACGCCGGAAAGACGCACGCCCGCACGCCCGAACATCCCATCGGCATTCTCGGCACCGACCACCGTGCCGTTGGTTTCGGTATGGCGATAATCGTCCCAGCGGCTGTAGCCGACCTGCAGTTGCGGTTCCAGGTAAATGCCGCCGTTGCTCGCACCGCCCACGCGGATGGCATAACCGCCTTCCACCGCACCCTGCCAGGCACGGCTGTCGTAGCGCTCATCGGCCAGGCCGATGCCTTCCACGCGGTTGCGGAACTGCGCCCGCTGCACCGAGCCATCCACATAGAAGCCGGCATACGGGTCGCCGCCGCTGCCGCCGCGCCAGGTGCCGTACACGCCCAGCGCTTCGCCCTTCACCTTGCCGCGGGCGTAGTAGCCGGTCAGTTCATTGGTGGAGGTGCTGCTGGCATTACCGGTGGACAGCATCACGCCCACGCTGCTGCCATTATCGGCGCGCCACAGGTCGGCACCGACGGTCAGCGCCTGGCTGTTGCCACGGATGTCGAGCTGGCGGCTGATCGCATCGAACCCGGTGCGCGATCCATCCACGCGGGCCCAGGCACGGCCGGCATTCTGGCCGGCATGGCGGTCGTGGTAGCCGACACGGAACATGCTCTGCGCGGCCTGCAGATTGGCCAGGTAAGCGCCGGGTTCGGGGCGCAGGACCGGGTCCGGATCCGGGCCGGGCAGCACCGGGTTGCACTCGGGCAGCGTCGGGTCGGTATCGCAGGGGTCAGGCTGGGTCGGCAGCTGGGAGCGCAGGTACCAGTTGCCATCGGCACCGGTGCCCTTGAACAGGAAGTACTCGTACTGACCACCCACCGCACGGCCTGCCAGGTTGAACTGGCCATTGGAGGCGCCACCGACCGAGATCAGCTCGATGCCCTGGCCGGTCTGCGCACCGGCACCGCCGACGTTGTTCACGCGCACGTTGGCCGTGCCGCTGGTATCGCCGCCGATGACCAGCTTGTCGGTGGCCGCGTCATCGCCGGCCAGCACGGTGTTGAACACAATCGTTCCGTCGTTGCCGGTGAAGTTGCCGGCTACGGTGAGGGTGTTGAAAGTGGCGCCATCGCCGAGTTCGACCACCGAGCCAGACCCCAGCGCCAGCGTATCCACCGAGCTGGCAGCGGTCAGGCGCCACAGCGACTGGTCAAGACTGATCGCGCCGCCATTGGTGATGGCGCCGGTGAGGGACGAGTTGGATCCCAAAGTCACATTGCCGGTGCCGCCCTCCGCCACGACGATATCGCCAAGCAGACGCGAACCCTCCACCGTCATGTCGGCCTGCACGCCGGTACGAACGTTGAGTACATTGCCACCATTGGCGTCGACCGTTGAGCCATTGCTGATCGAAATGGATGCCGTGTCACCGCTGCCAATGCCAGTGCCGACGAGGAAGGCATCCCCATTGCGGACGCTCAGGCTGGATGCATCCAGGGTAAAGGTCGCGTCGGTGGACATGTTTACGCCGGTTCTGTCGGCTTCGATCACCGTTCCGTTGGCTGCGCTGAATTTACCCCCGCTCATGGAAACGGCGGCGTCGTTCAATGATTGCCCAGTGCTGGTAAGCCTGCTCCCGGAAGCGGTGACTTCGGCGTCGCCCTGCAAGCGGACAGCAATAGCGCCCTCCAGTTGGGAGTTGCTGAGCGTTGCGGTAGCAGCCTGCGAGGTACCACGAACGGACAGCGCAGTCGCGCCCTTCAGCGTGGTGCCCGACACATCCAGGCTTCCGTCCACCAGGTCGACGGCCGTGAGAGCGCCCGTGATCGCGCTGTTGGTGACCGAAGCGGTTGATTCGTTGATCATCAGCGCTGCATCGCCACGCTCGCCGTTGGACGTTGCGGTTACGCCGTCCAGCGACAGGTAAGCGCCATTGTTCACGAACAATGCACGGCCTTCGGCAGCGATCGTGGAGCTGCTGATGGTTGCCGTCGAGCCCGCGCCAGAGACAAACAGTCCGCGCGCACCGCTGCGGATGTTCATGTCGTCGAGCGCCATCACTGTGCCGTCCTGCGCCGAAACAGCGTAGTCGTCGGGGACGGTAGGTGAAATATCAAGAAGACCGCCGGTGAGTTGCACCTGCGAGGCACCCAGCGCGGAAATTCCTTGCGACGTCCCCTGGATGGTGAAATCCCGGCCGGTCAGGTTGGCACTGCTAACCCTGATCTGCAGGCTGGCGGCACCGTCTTCCAGAAACAGTGCTGCGCCATCCGAGACATCCCAGGTCTCAACTGCATCACCCGGATTGACAGTATGGCTATTCCCAGGCCCGGTCACCGTACCGGCCCACACAGCCGGCACACTCAAGGCCAACGCACCGGCCACGGCCAGCGACAACGAACGACGAACAGCGATTTTCATGACGGAACTCCTGTTGATTCAAAACTTCAGGAAGACACCCGTACGCACTGCGTCAGCGCGCATCACACGCTAAAAGGCTGTGAAGCCGCTGTGATCCGGGTGTTCTTGCCTGCCGGGTGGCGCAGCGGAGATCGCGTCCCGTCCCGGCCGGTGTCCGTCCAGGCCACCGTCGGCTCCGCTGCGCCGTTAAGGCACCTGTGCAGTTTTGGGGGAGGGGCTGGATCGATCCATACAAAAAGTTGCAGTCGAATCCGGACAGGTCCTGTCGCGTATTGAACGGTTCAGCCGCAGCGCAACATGCCACCGGCGTGGGGCGGTGCTACTCTCTGACCACCACCTGAATCGATCCAAATGCCGATGCCCATGCTGGACCGTCGTCTCCTGATCGCTGTCGCCGCCACGGCGATGTTCGCTTCCGGCCTGGCCAGTGCGGCCCCGGCCCGAACCGCCGCCGACAAGGCCTATGCCTCGGTGGACCCGTTCATCGGCACCGGCGGGGAAGGCCACACCTACCCGGGCGCCACGCTGCCGTTCGGCATGGTCCAGCTCAGCCCGGACACGCGCATCCAGCCGCGCGAGAAGGCCTATGGCTGGGCCGCGGGCTACCGCTACGACGACAGCAGCATCGTCGGCTTCTCGCACACGCATTTTTCCGGCACCGGCCATTCCGATCTGGGCGACATCCTGGTGATGCCGTTCACCGGCACTCCGGGCCTGGAGCGCGGCGACCCGGAGAAGCCGCGCAGTGGCTATGCCTCGCGCTTCCGCCATGACGATGAAAAGGCCGAGCCGGGCTACTACGCGGTTACCCTGGACGACTACAAGGTGCGCGCCGAGCTGACCACCACCGCGCGCGTGGGCGTGCACCGTTACGCCTTCCCCAAGGGCGCCGATGCCAAGGTGCTGCTGGACATGCGCACCAGCATGTACGACTACCCGGGCAAGGTGCTGTGGTCGCGGGTGCGTGTGCGTGCCGATGGCACCATCACCGGCTTCCGTGAAACCCGCGGCTGGGCGCCGGGCCGCCAGCTGTACTTCGCCATGCGCTTCTCGCGCCCGTTGGCCGCCCACGAACTGCACAACACCGAGCAGGACATCGCCTACAAGGGCTTCCCGCCGCCGGGCCACCAGGACCCGAAGCAGCGCGCACAGATTGAAGGCCGGCAGCTGGTCGGCACCTTCGACTTCGGCAAGCTGGACGCGCCGCTGGTGGTGAAGGTGGCGATCTCGCCGGTGAGCGAGGCCGGTGCGATGGCCAACCTGGATGCCGAAGTGGCCGACTTCGATTTCGACCGCGTGCGTGCGCAGGCCAAGCAGGAGTGGACGCAGGCGCTGTCGGTGCTGGATATCGACGCGCCCGAGCATGCGCGCCGCAGCGCCTACACCGCGCTGTACCACACGCTGCTGGGGCCGACGCTGTTCATGGATGCCGATCGCCAGTACCGCGGCCCGGATAACGCCGTACACAAGGCCGAGGGCTACACGAACTATTCCACGTTCTCGCTGTGGGATACCTACCGGGCACTGCACCCGCTGCTGACCCTGGTGCAGCCGGAAAAGCGCAACAGCGATTTCATCAACTCGATGCTGGCCCATCATGAGCACAGCCCCTACGGCATGCTGCCGGTGTGGTCGTTCCACGGGCTGGAGGACTGGTGCATGATCGGCTACCACGCCGTACCGGTGATCGCCGATGCCTACGTGAAGGGCATTCGTGGCTTCGATGCCGACAAGGCGTTGAAGGCGATGGTGGAGACCGCCAACTACGGCCCCTATGACGGCATCGCGCAGTACCGCGAGCTGGGTTACGTGCCGATTGATGAAGAAGGCGAAGCGGCCAGCAAGACGCTGGAATATGCGTTCGACGACTGGACCATCGCGCGCATGGCCCAGGCGATGGGCAAGACTGAAGTGGCGGCGACCTTCGACAAGCGCGCCGGCAACTGGCGCAACGCCTTCGACAAGGACACCGGGTTCATGCGCGCACGCAAGCGCGATGGCAGCTTCCGTACCCCGTTCGACCCCAGCGCCAGCGGTTACGGCACCGACTACACCGAAGGCAATGCCTGGCAGTACTCGTGGTACGTGCCGCAGGACGTGGCCGGCCTGGCCGCCGCGCACGGTGGCAGCGACAAGCTGCTGGCGCGGTTGGATGAAGTGTTCAACGCCAAGGTCGATCCTTCCATCTTCGAGCACATGGAAGACATCACCGGGCTGATCGGCTGGTACGCGCATGGCAACGAGCCCAGCCACCACGTGGCCTACCTGTATTCGTATGCCGGGCAGCCGTGGCGCACGCAGGCGCGTTTGAAGCAGATCATGGACACCCAGTACGCCGACCGCCCCGATGGCCTGGCCGGCAATGATGACGTGGGCCAGATGTCGGCGTGGTACGTGTTCACCGCGCTGGGCTTCTACCCGGTGGCGCCGGGCTCGGGCGAGTACATCCTGGGCCGGCCGTTCCTGCCGAAGACTGCGATGCGCCTGCCCAATGGCAAGACGTTCACCATCGTGGCCGACGGGCTGGATGACAAGCACACCTATGTGGGCGGTGTGATGTTGAACGGCAAGCCGCTGCAGCGCACGTTCCTGCGCCACGACGAGATTCTGGCCGGAGGCGAGCTGCGGTTCACCATGCAGGCAGAGCCGAACAAGGACTGGCCGGGGCAGGGCGCGCAGGCGCCGTATTCGATGAGCCGGTAACTGCGGCGAAAGGGCGGAAACTGCTTCGGTAGGTGCCCACCCTGGTGGGCACAAGGAATCCGCTCTGGTAGGTGCCCACCTTGGTGGGCACAAGCGTGCCGACCAAGGTCGGCACCTACCAAGGCAGAGGCGTGCCGACCAAGGTCGGCACCTACCGGGCAGAGGCGTGCCCACCAAGGTGGGCACCTACCAAGGCAGAGGCGTGCCGCCCCATCCGTTGGTCGGGTTACTGCGCGGCCACTACAGTCTGCGGTTCCAGGAACGCTTCCAGGCCCCACTGGCCGCTTTCGCGGCCAATGCCCGATTGCTTCATGCCGCCAAACGGGGCCAGCGATTCGTGCTGCAGGGTGTTCACCAGCACGCGGCCGGACTGGATCTGCCGGCCTACGGCGGTGGCGCGCGGGGTGTCAGCGCCGATCACCAGGGCACTCAGGCCATAGGGGCTGTCGTTGGCAATCGCTACGGCATCGGCCTCGTCGCGGTAGCCGATGATGCACAGCACGGGCCCGAAGATTTCCTCGCGGGCCACGGTCATATCGTTCCGCACATCGGTGAACAGCGTGGGGCGTACTAACCAGCCGCGCTGCAGGCCGTCGGGGCGGCCTTCGCCACCGGCCAGCAGCCGCGCGCCTTCGCCCAGGCCGGTGCGGATGTAGCCCTGCACGCGCTCCCACTGCCGTTGGCTGACCATCGGCCCGACGTGGGTGGCGGGATCCTGCGGGTCACCGCTGCGCACGGCCTTCACCGCACGCGCCAGGGCGTCCTCGAATTCGGCACGGCGGGATTCCGGCACCAGGATGCGGGTGCCGGCCACGCAGGCCTGGCCGCTGTTGATGAAGCCGGCCTGCACCGCCAAGGCGGCGGCGCTGTCCGCGTCGGCGTCGTCGAGGATGATCGTGGGCGACTTGCCGCCCAGTTCCAGAGTGACCCGCTTGAAGCTGTCCGCGGCCGCGCGCAGGATCGCGCGGCCGGTGCCGGTGGAGCCGGTGAAGGAGATCTTGGCCACCTGCGGCGAGGCACTGAGCGCGGCACCGACATCGTGCCCGGCGCCGTTGACGATGTTGGCCACGCCCGGCGGCAACTGCGCGGCGTGCAGTGCCTGCATCACCA
Source organism: Stenotrophomonas sp. YAU14A_MKIMI4_1 (assembly GCF_003086855.1). NCBI lineage: Bacteria > Pseudomonadati > Pseudomonadota > Gammaproteobacteria > Lysobacterales > Lysobacteraceae > Stenotrophomonas > Stenotrophomonas sp. YAU14A_MKIMI4_1. Next base: position 2,331,236 of record NZ_CP025998.1, on the reverse strand, counting down.
CCTGGGTCTGCAGGCCCGACAGTTCGCTGGGCTTGACCACGGCCGTGCAACCGGCGGCCAGCGCGGTGACCAGCTTGGCGCAGATGAAGGCGGCGTTGCTGTTCCAGGGTGTGATGATGCCGGCCACACCCACCGGCAGGTAGTGCACCTGGGCCTGGCCGACACTGCGCTGGAACGGGAAGTCGGACAGGACCTTCATGGCGTCGTCGATCACCTGCACCGGGTGCTCCACCATCCAGCGCGAGCGCGCCGAAGGTGCGCCGTACTCGGCCAGCACGGCAGCATGCAGGTCATCGCGGCGGGCGGCCATGGCATCGCGGAAACGACCCAGCTGGGCCAGTCGTTCTTCCACGCTACGCGCGGCCTGGGCCGGCAGTGCGGCGTGGGCGGCGGCGATGGCGCGCTCTGCGTCTACCGCGTCGCCCAGCCGCACCTGGCCGATCACCGCTTCGGTGGCGGGGTTGTGCAGGTCGGCCAGCTGCTGGCCGTGCGAGGCGACGAAGGCGCCGTTGATGTAGTGCTGCTCGATGCGCTGCATGGCGAGGAATCCGTTGGGAAGGTGCGGCCAGTCTGTGCCCGCTCGACCGTGCTGGGAATCCGGTTTATGGTGGATGGGGAGTCCCGATTTCCGGGACTATGTGAGTGCGACCGTGCATCGATCCGGACTGGTGGAGCTGGAGGCCGTACTGGCCGTGGCCCGGCGTGGCAGCTTCCGCGCGGCGGCGCGCGAGCTGGGCATGTCCACCTCGGCGCTCAGCCATGCGGTGGCCAGCCTGGAAGCGCGGCTGCAGGCACGTCTGTTCCACCGCACCACGCGCAGCGTGGCGCTGACCGAGGCCGGCGCGCGTTATGTGGCGCAGGTGGGGCCGGCGGTGGAGGCGATCCGCGGCGCAGGCGACGCGCTTCACGAGGATGAGCGTGACCCCGGCGGCACCTTGCGCATCAACGTGCCGCCGGAAAGCACGCGCATGCTGTGTGGGCTGGTGGCCGAGTTCGTGCAGCGCTACCCGCGCGTGCGGCTGGAGATGGCCGCCGAGGCGCGGTTGGTGGATATCGTGGCCGATGGTTTCGATGCCGGCGTGCGCCTGCACGAGCAGGTGCCGCAGGACATGGTGGCGGTGCCGCTGTACCGCCAGCAGCGCATGCGCGTGGTGGCCGCGCCGGGCTATCTGGCCGCGCACGGCACGCCGGACACGCCGGACGCGCTGGCCACGCACGCGGCGATCCGCATGCGCCTGTCGCACGGTGGGCTGTACCGCTGGGAGCTGGAGCATCGTGGCCAGGTGCTGCAGGTGGACCCGCCGGCGCGGCTGGTGGTGGCCGAACTGCAGGCGGCGCGCGCGGCCGCGCTGGCCGGCGTGGGCCTGGCATTCCTGTCCGAATGGCACATCCGTGACGACGTGGACAGCGGCGCGCTGGTGCCGGTGCTGGACGCGTGGTGCCCGCCGTTCCCGGGCCTGTACCTGTACTTCCCCGGGCACCGGCACGTGCCACCGGCGCTGAAGGCGTTCACCGATCTGCAGCGCGAACGCGATGCTGCCGGGCTGGCGCCGGACGCGGTGCGCGCGGTTCCGTAGCCAGCCCCTGTTGTCGGAGGCGGATCAGCGCTGGCGCAGATTGCGCTCGGCGGCATCGGCATACGCGCTGCAGCTCAACGCCTTGGCGGCCGCGTCGTTGCCGGCGCGGTAGTTCCAGCCACTGGCGCCGGGGTGCGGGGTCAGCAGCAGATCGCAGGGCAGGCTGCGCACGGTGGCGAAGCTGCGCTGGAAATCCTGCGGCAGATGCGGGTAGCGCGGGTTGTCCTTCACCGTATAGCCCGGTGCGCTCAGGCTGTCCACATAGGCGATGCGCAGCGGTGCGCCGTTGCGGGTGTCGGTCCAGGTCCAGGCGGTGCTGCCGGGGGTGTGGCCGGGCACGAAGTGCGCCGTGAAGCGGATGCCGCCGAATTCGACGACTTCGCCGTCCATCACGATGCGGTCGGCCTGCACCGGCGGGAAGGTGATGGCATCGCCGAAGTGCAGGTCGTTGCTGCCGCCGCGCGCCAGCAATACGGCGGTTTCGGCGTTGGCCAGCACCTGCGCGCCAGTGCGGCGCTTCAGTTCGGCCACGGGGCCGGCGTGGTCGGCATGGGCATGGCTGAGCAGGATCAGGCGCAGATCGTGCGGTGCCACGCCACGCAGTTTCATGTTGGCCAGCAGATGATCGGCCATCTGGGGCATGCCGCCATCGAGCAGCACCGCGCCTTCGGGCGTCTGCACCAGCAGCGCGGTGAGTTCGGCAGTGCCGATCTGCCAGGTGTGGTCGGCAATCTGCAGCGGCGCGATGGGCTGCAGCCAGGCGCTGTCGACGGTGTAGGCCTTCAGTTGCGGCAGCGGCGCGGGCTCGGCGCTGGTGGCGGCGAAGGGCAGGGTGGAGAGCAGGATCAGGGCGAATGTGCGCATGGCGGTGGGTTGTGTGATGGCAGTGGGGACGCTATCACGGCGGCTGCGCGGGCCGTTTCGCGTATTTTTCATGGCAGCCATAAGGGCAGTGCGCATGAACGGTAGAGTCGAGCTTGCTCGACTGCTCCGTGCAACACGACCCCGCGCGGCAATGCGGCATTGCGCGAACGGCAGTCGAGCAAGCTCGACTCTACGGACAAGCAGCACGGCGCGTTGGACATGCTTGGTTGCCCATGACCGGTAGAGTCGAGCTTGCTCGACTGCTCTGTGCGGCATTGCGCGAACGGCACAAGCTCGACTCTACGGATAAGCAGCACGGCGCGTTGGGCATGCCTGATTGCCCATGACCGGTAGAGTCGAGCTTGCTCGACTGCTCTGTGCGCTCGACTGCTCTGTGCGGCATTGCGCGAACGGCACAAGCTCGACTCTACGGATAAGCAGCACGGCGCGTTGGGCATGCCTGATTGCCCATGACCGGTAGAGTCGAGCTTGCTCGACTGCTCTGTGCAGCATTACGCGAACGGCAGTCGAGCAAGCTCGACTCTACGGATAAGCAGCACGGCGCGTTGGGCATGCCTGATTGCCCATGACCGGTAGAGTCGAGCTTGCTCGACTGCTCTGTGCGGCATTGCGCGAACGGCAGTCGAGCACGCTCGACTCTACGGATCATGAGCGGTCGATCACGCGCGGCGGTTTGCGATATGCGCGGCGGCCAGCAGCATGCCACCGCATGCGGTCAGCAGGCCATGCCACAGCAGCGATTCCTTCAGCGGCAGATACAGCGCCGAAGGCATCAGCAACAACGCGCCCGCAAACGCCAAGCCCTGCGGCAGGCGCCGATGATGCCGGCGCCGCCCCAACGTGGTGCTGGCCATCGCCAACACCGTGGCCAAGAGCGCGAACACCCATTCCCAGCGCGACATGACCAGCAAGGCGGTCATCAGGCTGTGCGCAGGGTGCTGGAAAGAGCGCAGCGCCATCAGTGCCGCAGGCACGAAGGCCAGCAGCAGCGGCAAGGTGATGCAGTGCGCGGCGCAGGCCATGGCCAGCCAGGCAGCACCGAAATCGAAGCGGGCATGCCAGCGTGCCGATGCTGGCGGTTGGGGGGCGTGGCTTGCGGGAAGCGTGGTGATGTGGTCCATAATGTTACATAGTAACAAATGGGATAGATCATGAAGTACACCTTTGCCTTCCTGCTGCTGAGTGCCTTGCCAACGGCGCACGCACATGACCACCGACAGCTGGGCGCGCACGTGCACGGCCAGGCCAATGTTGATCTGGCCGTGGACAACGGCGCCCTGGAGCTGACCCTGGCCGCGCCGGGCATGGGCGTGCTGGATTACGAACGTCCGCCGACGAACGAAGCCGAGCGCGCGGCGCTGCAGCGCGCCCTGACGGTGCTGCGTGAGGGGCGTTGGTTGACCCTGCCCAGCGCCGCGCAGTGCACATGCATCCGCGCCGATGCACAGGCCGAGGGCTTCCAGCCACAGACCGCCAACACCGCCAACACCGGCAGCACCACGCACGCCCATGCGGGCTTTACTGCATCGCTGGCGTACCGCTGCGCCAACCCGGCGGCGCTGCGGGTTGTGCTGGTCACGCTGCCCACCGTGTTCCCGGGTCTGCGCGAGGTCATCGTCAACACGGCCACGGCCGCCGGCCAGGGGCGCAGTATCGTGACGCCGGACAATCTGCGGGTGGTGCTGGCGCCATGACCGGCACGCCCATCATCGCTCTGGACGCGGTGCGCTTCGGTTATGGCGCGCACGCGGTGCTGGATATACCCCAGCTGCACATTGCCGCCGGCAGCAGCGTGTTGCTGCGCGGGGCCAGCGGCTCGGGCAAGAGCACGCTGCTGGGCCTGTTGGCCGGGGTGCTACGGGTGCAGCATGGCAGCGTGCAGGTGGCCGGCCATGCGCTGCACGCGCTGGGCGGTGCGGCGCGTGATCGTTTCCGTGCCGACCGGTTGGGCGTGGTGTTCCAGCAGTTCAACCTGTTGCCGTTCCTGAGCGTGCAGGACAACGTGGCGTTGGGCGTGCGCTTTTCGAAGGCACGCAGCGCCCGCGTGCAGCGCGGCCTGACCGACGAGATCGCGCGGCTGTTGCAGGCGCTGCAGCTGGACCCGGCAGTGATGCAGCGGCGCGCCGGAACACTCAGCGTGGGCCAGCAGCAACGTGTGGCCGCGGCACGTGCGCTGATCGGTCGGCCCGCCGTGCTGCTGGCCGATGAGCCGACCTCGGCGCTGGACCGCGAGGCAGCGAATGCCTTCCTGCGGCTGATGACCGCGCAATGCCAGGCGGCCGGAACCACGGCGGTGGTGGTCAGCCACGATGACAGCCTGCCGGCGCTGTTCGACCAGGTGCTGGACCTTAAGGCGATCAACCACGCGGGGGTGGCCCATGCTTGAACTGGCCTGGGCCAGCCTGCGCAGTCGTGCGCTGGGCGCGGGCCTGACGATGCTGGTCATTGCCCTGAGCGTGACCCTGCTGCTGGGCGTGGAGCGGGTACGCACGCAGGCGCATGAAGGTTTCGCCAGCACGGTGTCGGGCACCGACCTGATCGTGGGCGCACGCTCGGGGCCGGTGAACCTGCTGCTGTATTCGGTATTCCACATGGGCGATGCGACCAACAACGTGTCCTGGCAGTCCTACCAGGAGCTGGCCGCGTTGCCGCAGGTGAAGTGGGCGGTGCCGCTGTCGCTGGGCGATTCGTGGCGTGGCTACCGGGTGATCGGCACCACGGCCGGCTACTTCGACCACTACCGCTACGGCGCCGGCCATGCCCTGCAGCTTGCCGATGGCCGGGTCTTCGATGATCTGTACGACGCCGTGCTGGGCGCCGATGTGGCGCGCGCACAGCGGGTAGGGGTGGGCGATACGCTGGTGGTGGCCCACGGTACCGCTGCGGTGACCCTGACCACGCATGCCGACAAGCCTTTCCGGGTCAGCGGCGTGCTGCAGCGTACCGGCACGCCGGTGGATTCGTCGGTGCTGGTGTCACTGCCGGCGATCGAAGCGATCCATCTGGATTGGCGTTCGGGCGTGCCGATGCGCAGCCAGCAGATCAGTGCCGAGGCGGCGCGCCACAGCGACCTGACCCCGACCAGCATCACCGCGTTCATGCTGGGCCTGCATTCGCGGGTGGCGACGTTTGCGGTGCAGCGGCGCATCAACGAGTACCCCGATGAGGCATTGATGGCGATTCTTCCGGGTGTGATGCTGCAGCAGCTGTGGCAGAGCCTGGGCGGTGCCGAGCAGGCGCTGCGGCTGATCAGCGCGATGGTGGTGCTGCTGGGGCTGGTGTCGCTGGTGGCGATGCTGGTCAGCACGCTGCAGGAGCGCCGCCGCGAGATGGCGGTGCTGCGCGCCTGTGGTGCGCGCCCGGCTGCAGTGGCCGGACTGCTGGTGCTGGAAGCGGTGGGCAGCAGCGCGGTGGCCGTGGTGCTGGCGCTGGGCGTGTTGGCGGCGGTCAGTCTGGCAGGCCGCGATTGGGCATTGGCCCACTACGGGCTTTCGATCACCCATGTGTGGCCGGATCTGCGCGAATTGGTCTGGGCGGCGGCGGTGGTGGCGTTGAGCGCGGTGGCCGGGCTGGTGCCGGCGCTGCTGGCCTACCGGCGCACGCTGGCCGATGGCCTGGCGCCGGAGGTATGAACATGCGCCACGTGTTTGCGTTGTCGTTGCTGCTGTTGGCGGCCTGCCAGCGTCCGGTGGATACCGGCGTGACCGCGCTACCGCAGGATGCGCCTGCTGCTGCGGCGGCGGTAGAACAGGAACTGGATTGGCTGCAGATGCTGCCGCCCGATGAACTGGCGGCGCTGGAGCGCGGCGACGGGCCGGAGGTGCAGCACAGCGGTAACCGGCGCATGGCGCAGTTCGGTACCTTCCGCACGGTGGACGCGGTGCTGCAGCGACCGGTGCGGTTGCCCGGTTATGTGGTGCCGCTGGGCACCGCGGCCGACGGGCGCTTGAGTGAATTCCTGTTCGTGCCGTATTACGGCGCGTGCATCCACGTGCCACCACCGCCGCCGAACCAGATCGTGCATGTGCGGCTGCCGGAACCCATCGCGATGCCGGACATGTATGCGCCGTATTTTCTTGCAGGGCATCTGCAGGCCGAGCGGGTGGACGACGATCTGGGTGGGTCGGCCTACAGCATGCGCGAACCGAGGTTGAGGCCTTATGAACCCTAGATGCTTGCTGATCGCGATGCTGGGTCTGCTGGGAGCCTGCGGGCGCGAACCAGCGGTGGCGCCCACTGCCGCCGCGGCACCGAGCGGTCCGCCCGAGGCTGCGGTGATCGCGCAATGGGACAGTTTGATGCCGGACCAGGACATGTTCCAGCGACCCCCGCCGCAGATCGGTGTTGCACGCGGCAAAGGAATGCAGGGCATTGGCGGGCTGATCGATGACAGCGGTGCCGGCAGTGCGCCGGGTACGGTGATCGACCACTCCAGCCCGGTGCGCGCCAAGCAGTTTGGTTCGTCGGCGGTGGTCGGGGCGGTGGACGGTCGGCCGGTGCGCCTGCAGGGCTATCTGGTGCCGCTGGGCGGCGACGATGCCGGGCGGGTGAGCGAGGGATTGTTCGTACCGTTCTACGGCGCGTGCATCCATGTGCCGCCGCCACCGCCGAACCAGGTGATTCATGTGCGCCTGGCGCAGCCGATGGCGCCCGGCGCGTTGTGGGATGCGTATCGGTTGACCGGCACGCTGCGGGTGCAGCGGTTCGATGCGGATATTGCCAGTGCTTCGTATGAGGTGGGGGATGGGGAGCTGGTGGTGGTGGCGCCGTGAGGTGGGGTGTGTGGTGACCTGTTGAGGGCCGAGATGATGTGGATCGAGGTGCGATGATCTTTGGGGCGTCGCGATGGTGGGGATTGGGGTGCGGCGACCGTTCGGGCGACGCGATGATGGGAAAACGCGGTGCCGCGACCTTTCGGGCGTTGCGATGATGGGAAACGGGGCGTCGTGACGTGTCGGGCGCGGCGATGATCGGAAACGAGGTGTCGTGACGTGTCGGGCGGCGATGATCGGAAACGAGGCGTCGTAGAGTCGAGCTTGCTCGACTGCTTTTGGCAGGAGCAGTCGAGCAAGCTCGACTCTACGAAGGGCGCGAAGCAGTCGAGCAAGCTCGACTCTACGAAGGGCGCGAAGCAGTCGAGCAAGCTCGACTCTACGAAGGGCGCGAAGCAGTCGAGCAAGCTCGACTCTACGAAGAGCGCGGAGCAGTCGAGCAAGCTCGACTCTACGAAGAGCGCGGAGCAGTCGAGCAAGCTCGACTCTACGGGGCCCAGGGGTGGGTTGGGTTCATATAACTATACCGGACGTCCTGTATAGTTATGGCCGTCAATTCTCCTTGCGGGCGTGTTCCATGGCGGTTTCCCAGTCTCTGGCCGGTGCCCCGGCCCTGTCGCGTGCCCGGCGCTGGGCGCTGCTGTTCACCGTGGCCGCAGGCCTGTTGCTGGTCACCCTGGACAATTCGGTGCTGTACACCGCGCTGCCCACCCTGAGCGAGGCGCTGGCGGCCACGCCGGCGCAGGCGCTGTGGATCATCAATGCCTATCCGCTGGTGATGGCGGGCCTGCTGCTGGGCGCCGGTACGCTGGGCGACCGCATCGGCCACCGCCGCATGTTCCTGATCGGGCTGGTGGTGTTCGGGCTGGCCTCGGTGGTGGCCGCGTACGCCGGCAGCGCCGCACAGTTGATCGGCGCGCGGGCGCTGCTGGCGGTGGGCGCGGCGGCGATGATGCCGGCCACCCTGGCGCTGATCGGGCTCAGCTTCCACGACCCGCGCGAGCGCACGATGGCCATTGCGATCTGGGGCTCGGTGTCGCTGGTGGGTGCGGCGCTGGGGCCGATCATCGGTGGCTGGCTTCTGCAGCATTTCTGGTGGGGTTCGGTGTTCCTGGTGAACGTGCCGGTGGTCGTGGTCGCTTTCGTGGCCACGCTTGTGCTGGCGCCTGAGGGCCAGCGCGATCACTCGCGCCCGTGGGATCTGTGGTCGTCGCTGCTGGCGCTGGCCGCGCTGTCGGGCCTGGTGTTGGCGATCAAGTCGTGGATTGCCGCGCCGCCGGCCTATGCCGTGGGCGCCGCGGCGCTGCTGCTGGCCGCGGTAGCCGGTTACGCGTTCGTGCGCCGGCAGCGTCGTCTGCCGTACCCGTTGCTGGATTTCAGCGTGTTGCAGAACCCGGCGTTCCTGGCCGGCACCTTGTCGGCGGTTTTCACGCTGTTTGCGCTGGCCGGCCTGCAGCTGGTCACCACCCAGCGCTTCCAGCTGGTGGCCGGCTTCAGCCCGTTGCATGCGGGGCTGCTGGTGTCGGTGGCCGCGCTCGGCAGCCTGCCCAGTGCCCTGCTGGGCGGCAGCCTGGTGCATCGGCTGGGCCTGCGGCCGCTGATCGCAGGTGGTCTGGGCATTGGTGCGGTGGGTGTGGCGGTGGTCGCGTTCGGCTTCCCGCTGGGGCTGGGCTGGGTGATCGCCGGTATGGCCATCACCGGTTTCGGCATGGGTGCGGCAATCTCGGTGGCGTCGGCGGCGATCCTCAACAACGTGCCGGCCCACCGTGCCGGCATGGCATCGTCGGTGGAAGAGGTGTCCTACGAGTTCGGCGGCCTGCTGGCGGTGGCCCTGCTGGGCAGCCTGAGCGCGGCCCTGTACGGCGCGTTCCTGCCGGCGACGGGGCTGCCCGATGCTGCTCGGGAGGGCTTCGTGCAGGCTGTGCATGTGGCCCGACAGAGCGGGCCGGAGGCCTGGTTCGCGCAGGCCACGGCGGCCTACGACCGCAGCTACCGCATCGTGCTGTGGGTGGTGGCCGTGGTGCTGGCGGTCGGCGCGATCATCACCGGCCGACTGCTGCGTGGCCGCGCCGGCAGCCGCGAGGCCGCGGCTGATCGCGTAAAGTAGCGCGAATGAGAACCAGCAAGCGCCAACGCATCCTCGACGCGGCCGTGGCCGTCATCAATCGCGACGGCGTGCGCGCGGTCACCTTCGAATCGGTGGCTGCCGAAGCGCAGTTGACCCGCGGCGGGTTGCTGTACCACTTTCCATCGCGCGAGGCGCTGCTGCGTGGGATCGACGAGCATCTGGTGCAGCAGTGGGAAGCGTCGATGGAGGTGCTGCTGGGCAAGCGCGCCGAAGAAGCCGGTGCGCTGGAGCGTTACCAGACGTTCGTGCGCGTTTCAGCGCAGAGTGCTACGCGGGCCGAGCTGTTGTTCATGCTGGAATCGATGGACCCGGAGGCCGGTGAACGCCCGTGGGCGCCGGTGATGGAGCGCTGGGCGCCGGCGCCACCGGCCGCCGGCAGCGACGATCCTGCGGCGCTGGACAATTTCGTGGCGCGGCTGGCTGCCGATGGGCTGTGGATCTATGAAGCCATGTATGAAGGCAAGCTGGAGCCGGCGCTGCGCGCGCAGGTGGCCGAGCGCATTGCTGGGTTGTTGGCGAAGCCGTAGCGTCGAGCGGCTTTCGTAGCGTCGAGCTTGCTCGACGGCTTTTCGCGTGGGGCAGTCGAGCAAGCTCGACTCTACCGGTGGGCTTTTGGATTGCGGCAGTCGAGCAAGCTCGACACTACGGGCGTTCGGCGCTCAGGCGGTCGTACAGGCGGACCAGGTCGATCAGGGTGCGTGCGCCCAGCTTGCGCATCAGTTGGCCGCGCCGGACCTTTATCGTGATCTCGCTGACGCCCAGATCGGCGGCAATCTGCTTGTTCAAGCGGCCGGCAACCACGCCCTGCGCGACCTCGCGCTCGCCGGCGCTGAGGGTGGCCCAGCGTGCCTGCAGGGCGGCCAATTCGGTGCGCTCGCTACGGCGCTGCCGGTCCTGTGCGATGCCTTTCTGGATGGCGTCCAGCAACTGCTGGTCGCGGAACGGCTTGGTCAGGAATTCCAGCGCGCCATCCTTGATGGCATTCACGCCCATGGCGATATCGCCGTGGCCGGTGATGAACACCACCGGCAGGTACAGGCCGTGGCCAGCCATCTGCCGGTGGAAGTCCAGGCCGCTCTGGCCGGGCATGCGCACGTCCAGCACCAGGCACGCCGGCGCATCGTCGCGCGCCGCGTCCAGGAACGCCTGGGTTGAAGCAAAGCTGCGCACCTGCAGCCCCATCGAGGCCAGCAGATCCTCCAATGCCGCACGCACCGAAGCGTCGTCATCCACGACGTAGACCACGGCATCGGGTTCAGTGTGCGCGGCGCGGGTCATGTGCGGCGTCCTCAATGGCAGGCAGTTCGATGATGAAGCAGGCACCGCCGCCACTGGCGCGCTCGGCGTGGATGCGGCCGCCGTTTGCTTCCAGCATGCTGCGGCTCAGGCTGAGGCCCAGCCCCAGGCCGTCGGGCTTGGTGGTCCAGAAGGCGTCGAACACCTGCTCGAGGTCTTCGCTGGGCAGGCCGGCGCCGCGGTCGCGCACGCTAAGGCGCACGTGCTGGTCGCGGGCGTGGGTGAGCACCGACAGGCGGCGCTCGGGCAGCGGCGTGCTGGCCATGGATTCGATGGCGTTCAGCAGCAGGTTGCCGATCACCTGCTGCACTTGCACGCGATCGGCCAGCACCGTGGGCAGGGCCGGGTCCAGCAGCGCGGCCACGGTGATGTGCTGGCGCTCCAGTTCGGCCTGCGACAGGGCAAGCATGTCCTGCACGGCCTGGTTCAGGTCGAACACTTCGCGCTGTGGCGCTGCGCCGCGGGTCAGCCCGCGCACCCGGGCGATCACGTCACTGGCGCGGTGCGCGTCGGCCAGGATCCGCGTCAGTGCCTGCTGCGCGCGGTCCACATTGGCCGGCTGCTGGGCCAACCAGCGCTGTGCGGCCTCGGCACTGCTGGCGATGGCGGCCAGCGGCTGGTTCACCTCGTGCGCGATGGACGTGGTCAGCTCGCCCACGGTAGACGCACGGGCCACCCGCAGCAGCCGCGTCTGCGCGTCCTGCACGGCGGCCTTGGCCGCTTCCATCTTCAAGGACAGGTAGGTGGTGATGCCGATGACCAGGATGCCGATGGCGGTGTTCACCAGCCCGATGCGATAGGCCCCGGCGCGGGTGAGCAGGAAGCTGGCGATGGTCAATGCGACGCAGGCCAGGGCCAGGCCCAGCAGCGGGCGGGGCAGCAGCCGCCGCGACATGGCCAGGATGAGCGCGGCATAGAAGCAGGCGGCCGCGACGGCATAGTCGCTGAAGGTGTCGACCAGGAAGATCGCCGCCATGGCGACGATCAGGGCCAGGTGGGCCAGCGGACGGCGGAGCGGTGGGCGGGGCATCGGCAACGGTTCCCGGGCGGGCAGGCGCGAGGATAGCAAAGGCTGTTGGGGGTGCTGGCGGGCAGCGCGGCCGTCACTCTTCCAGGGTGGCATTCCAGAACCCCTGCAGCATGCCCGGTTGCGCTGCCAGCTCAGCCAGCACGGCGTCCAGTTCGGTGCCATCGACGGTAGTGGCGTACAGCACCGCTTCGATTTCCACGTCGCGCTCGCCGAACGGGCGCTGGTCCACGGCACGCACCGGGTACTGGGCCTGTTCCAGCAACAGCAGCAGACGGTCCAGCACCGCGGCCTGCTGTTCGCGCTGGCACACCACGTTGATGGCGTAGGTTGCTTCGCTGAAGGTTTCCGGCAGCGGCTGGCGCTGGATACGGTTGACCACCGGCCGCAGCAGGGTGTTCGAGGCGAGGACGAAGACGGCGGCCAGCAGCGCTTCGGGGAACAGCTTCAGCCCCGCACAGGCCCCGACTGCGGCCGAACCCCACAGTGTCGCGGCGGTGTTCAGGCCCGAGATCTGGGCGCCGTCCTTCATGATGGCGCCGGCGCCGAGGAAGCCGACGCCGGAGATGACGTAGGCGACCACGTGCAGCGGTGACGGCGTGCCGCCGTGCAGGCCGTGATAGCGCACGGCCAGATCGACGAACACCGCCGCGCTCACCGCGACCAGCGTGTTGGTACGCAGACCGGCGGTGCGCTGGCGAACCTGCCGTTCCAGACCGATGGCGCCACCCAGCACGAAGGCGGTGGACAGGCTGAGCAGGGATGCCAGGGTGGCGCCGGCATCGAATGCCGGCAGGTGCAGATCGAGATTCATGGGGTGTAGCCCTCCACGGATTGACGCCGCTCAGGTGTGATGAAGTGCGAGTGCGGCGGCTGCGCCCAGCTGCAGGCGGACACGCGGACTGCTGCCGATGCACAGCGGCTTCATGGTTTCGCGCAGTGGCGCAGGCAGGTGGCGCAGTACCGTGATGCGTTCGCTCATTGGCAGCAGCGACAGTGCGTCGGCCACCACGCGGGGTGAGCCCAGCGCCAGCGCACGCGCAAACAGCACCGGGCCGTGCTGCAGCAGCTGGCTGCGCAGCGCCGGTACCGCGCGTTCACCGATCAGGCGGCGCAGGGTGATGTAGAGGATCTTGTAGGACATGGGTGGGCTCCGGGCAGGTGATGCCCGCAGCCCCGGTCACGCAAGGTGATGCGAACCGGCTGCCAGGCACCAGCAGAGAGGGACAAGGGGGAAGGGCGCGCGCGCAGCGCACCGGACAGGATCGGGATCCATCTTCGACTCCGCTGTGGATGCAGGCCGGTATTGTCCGCCGCGGGCCGTGCCCGGCCTAGAGGCCCGTGGTACAGCGCGGGTATACGTGGGTATAGCCGCGCGTGCGGGTGGTGCGGGGCTTTCGTAGCGTCGAGCTTGCTCGACGGCTTTTGGCGTGCGGCAGTCGAGCAAGCTCGACGCTACCGGGGCGGCGCGTGCGCCAGGGTCAGCCGGCGTGGCTGCCGAGGGCCGCATCGGTGGCGTGGATCAGTGCATCGGTGGTGGCCGCTTCGGTGGCGCTGTGGCCGGACAGCACCATTTCCAGCCGTGCTTCGGGCCAGGCCTGGGCCAGATCCCAGGCGCTGCGGGCGGGGCAGATGATGTCGTAGCGGCCCTGCACGATTACGCCGGGCAGGTGACGGATGCGGTCGATGTTGCGCAGCAGCTGGCCGTGTTCCAGGAATGCGTTGTGGCGGAAGTAGTGCGCTTCGATGCGGGCCTTGGCCAGGGTCTGCTGCGGGTCTTCATCGGAGGCGGCGTTGACGTCGTGCAGCAGGGTGGCCGCGTTGTCTTCCCAGCCCAGCCAGGCCTGCGCGGCGGCAATGCGAACGGACAGGTCCGGGCTGTCCAGGCGCTTCCAGTACGCTGCGATCATGTCGCCGCGTTCGTCTTCGGGAATGAAGGCCTCGTAGCGTGCCCACCGTTCCGGGAAGATCCAGCGTGCGCCGCCCTCGGCTTCGGCGAACCAGCGGTTTTCTTCCGCACGGCCCAGATAGACCCCGCGTACGATCACCCCGGTGGCGCGCTGCGGGTGCGCCTGCGCATAGGCCAGTGCCAGCGTGGAGCCCCACGAGCCACCGAACACCAGCCAGCGCTCGATGCCCAGGTGTGCGCGCACCTGCTCGATGTCGGCCACCAGGTGCGCGGTGGTGTTGTCGCGCAGTTCGCCAAAGGGCGTGGAGCGGCCACAGCCACGCTGGTCGATCAGCACAATGCGGTAGCGGGCTGGGTCGAAGAAGCGGCGGTGCACCGGCGAAACGCCCGCACCGGGCCCACCGTGCAGGAACACCACGGGCTGGCCCTGTGGGTTGCCGCATTCCTCGATATGCAGGGTGTGCAGTGCATCCACGGCCAGGCTGTGCTGGCGGTAGGGTTCGATGGATGGATACAGGGTGCGCATGGCGGTGCCTCACGTGCAGGACGCACAAGCATAGCCAGCCGTGGCAAGATTTTGGGGCGCAACCAGAAACCCAACACCCATGCAGGATGCAACCGCAGCCCCGACCGCCGATCCCTACGTGCTGCCCAGCGGGGCGCGCGAGGCGTTGAAGTGGCTGGCGCTGCTGTTGATGACCGGCGACCACGTGGCCAAGGTGGTCCATGGTGGCTACGTGCCGGTGGTGAGCGAGCTGGGGCGTATCGCCTTCCCGCTGTTTGCGGCGGTGATGGCCTGCAACCTGGCCCAGCCCGGCGCAGACCTGGGCAAGTCGATCCGCCGCCTGGCCCTGTGGGGCGTGCTGGCGCAGCCGGTGCATGCCTGGGCGTTCGGCGGCTGGCTGCCGGTGAACATCCTGCTGACCTTTGCCCTGGCGGCCCTGGCCATTCAGGCGCTTGCACGGAATCGACCGTGGTGGCTGTTGCTGGCCGCCGGTGTGTTGCCGTTCTTCGTGGATTACCGCTGGGCCGGCGTGGGGCTGGTGCTGCTGTGCTGGATCGCGTTCCGCCACCGGGTGTGGTGGCTGCCGCTGCCGGCGCTGGCCGCGCTGTGCTGGTTCAACGGCAACGCGTGGGCGCTGCTGGCGGTGCCGGTGCTGTGGCTGATGGCGCGCTGGCCTTGGGCCATTGCGCGCACGCGCTGGTGGTTCTACGTGTACTACGTGGGACATCTGGCGGTGTTGGCGGCATACGCACAGCTGCTGCGCTGAGCGGCTACTGCGCGTGGCTGCCGGCAAGATCGCTGCTGTACTGCAGGACTTTGTCCTCGTGCTGCAGCGGAACGACCTGCACGGGCTGGCCGACCAGCGCCGCGGCCAGCCGCCGTGCAGCGTCGTCGGCATGCTGCAGTTCGCCCGATGGCAGCGACAGCTGCACGCTGCCATCGGCGTGCTGGTGCACGACGAATCGTGACAGCGGCAATGGCGCCAACGCATGGGTCAGGTCGATGTTGTTGATCCACTGCCCCTGCGCGGTTCGGTAGCGCAGGGGGCGGCGCCCCTGCAGCCCGACGATCATCGGGGTGTCACCGGCCATGGCCAGGGCACCGCGATCACCGGTGCGGTAGCGCAGCAGTGGCAGGCAGAAGTTGAAGCCGCCGCTGAGCGTGATCTCGCCGGTCTGCCCGGCCGGCAGTGCGGTGCCGTCGGCATCCAGGATTTCCACGTACATGCCCGGCTGCAGCAGCACGTGGCCGCCGGCCTCGGCATCGAATACCGCCAGCGGCCCGGCCTCGTTCATGGAATACAGATCCAGCACGGGGCAAGCGAAGCGCTCGGCCAGCTGCGTGCGCAGCCCGTGTGACAGGGCCATCGACACCGACAGCAGCGCGCGTGGGCGGTGCTGCACCGGCAACTGCAGCAGCGCGGCAAATGAGATCGGATCGCCGGCGATCACTTCCGGTTGCATCTGGTCGATGTAGCGCGCGCGATCATCGGGATGGCGCCAGTCGTCCGGGTGCAGGTTGATCTTGGCCAACCCCGATTCGCCCATGCTGGGGGTGACCGACACATAGGTGAAGCAGCGCTGCTGCATGCCCAGCAGCATCACCCCCATCTGCCCGGCGCCGTGCTGCAGGGTGATGCCGAAGCGGTGCAGCGCGCGCTTGTGGTAGGCCAGATAGCGCGCGGCCACCACCGGGTGCGAGGGCAGCACCAGCGGATGGCCGGTGGTGCCGGTGGTGCGGAAGTTGATCATCCGCTGCAGCGGCACCGGGTCGGGCACGAAGCGGGCCACGTCGGCGGCCAGGTCGCCGCGGTGCACGCTGTGGATGTCCTGGAACGCAGGCGGGCGACCCAGTGCCCGGTAGTGCGGCACCTGGGCGAAGGTGTCTGCCACGAACGCGTCCAGCCACGGCGGTGGACTGCCGGGCTGCCAGTCGAACCGCGCCTGGGCGATGTCGCGTTCGTAGACACGCAGCGCGGCCACTTCATCGGCCAACAGACGGTTGCCGCTGGCGTTGCGGAACAGCGGCGCGGCCGGGTGCTCGCGCATGAGCCGCAGCATCGCGCGGCCGGCATCGCTCAGGGTGGGGTAGCGATCGGCCTCGGTCGGTTCGGTGTTCATCGCCGCCGGGTTACTCGCGCGTCCACTTGTCGGCCGATTCTTCGGCGGCCTTGCGCGCCAGCGCCTCGCGGATCGCACGGGCGCGCGCCTCGGTGGCGCGGCTGGCGTCGAGCAGGCGCTGCCGTTCCACCCCGCTGATGCGGGCCAGGCGGTCGGCGGCCTGGGCGGCGGTTTCCCCGTCCGGCAGCAGGCCCAGGCGGGCAATGGTGGTGCGCGCCAGTTCTTCGCGGCGGTCGGCCTCGAACACGAACTGATCGGCCGGGGCGCTGGCCGCCAACGCGGGGATGGCGTCTGCGAACAGGCCTTGCCAGCGTTCCTTCTGCAGGGCGATCTGCTGCCAGTGCGGGTCGGCCATCAGCCAGGCGGCAACGGCGGCCACGCTGAGCTGGTTGGCGCCCACGCCCGGCAGATCGCCGGACAGGGTGGCGCGCAGTGCGGGCGGCAGATCCAGGCCGTGCTGGGCGAACACATCGCCGACCACGGCTGCCACATGCACGCCGCCCTGGCCGGCACGGCGTGGCACGGCGAGGAAATCCGGCGGGGTCTCCAGCAGACGGCGCAGCAGGACATCAAGGTCGGGGCCAGCGGTCATGGTCATGTTCCGAATTTTGCAAACACCTGGGTGGAAGGACAATCACCGCAGACCGCGGCCGGCGTCTGCAGGCGCTGTTGCCGCAGCCGCTCGCGCAGCGTATCGAGGTCGTCGGGCTGGCGCAGGTCGCGGCTGTCGATGGCGTGGGTGTCGACGGTGAAACTGCAGGCGCCGATGCGGCCGTGTTCGTCGATGAACAGGGTCGGGCGGCGGGCCTCGCAATCGAGCACCGGCAGCGCGGCGCCGATGGCGCTGGCATGGAAGCGGTCCAGGTAGGCCGGCTGGGCATGCAGCTGCACGCCGCGCTCGGCCAGTTGAACGGCCAGCGCGGGCAGGGCATGACGCAGCTGTGCCACATCGGCGGCCGTCAGTGCGTGCTGGCGGTGAAACAGCGGGCGGTCGCGGCCACCCAGCTGGTTGAAGGTGATCTCATCCACGCCCCAGTCGGCCAACTGCAGGCACAGATCGGAGAAGTGTTCGAGGGTGGGGTGCATGAGCACCACGTTGGCACGCAGGCGCGGGCGGTTCTGGTTGCCGCTGGCGCGTAGGCCAGCAAGGGCGCGGATCGCCTGTTCCAGCCTGCGCGCACCGCCGGGCCAGCCGCGCAGCGCATCGTGCACGGGGCCCGGGGCATCGATGCTGAAGGTGATCTCGTCGAAGGCCTCGGCCAACGCCTGCGCAGCACCTGGTTGCCAGGCGCGGGTGCCGTTACTGGTCATGCTGATCCGCAGGCCCTGTCGACGTAGTTGCTGCGACAGCGGCAGCAGGCCGGGCCAGAGCAGCGGCTCGCCACCCAGCCAGCTCAGCAGTACCGGCTGGCCGCTGCGCTGCTGGTAGCGCACGAACAGGTCCGCGACACGCTCCACCTCTGAGGCCGGCATGTGCACGCGGGGCTGGCGGACGCGGCGGTCGTAGGCACAGAACCCACAGGCCAGGTTGCACAGCGTGGTCAGCCGCCACAGCACGATCACGGTCGTGGACCGGTCGGGCCCGGCGCGTAGTGGCGCTGGGCAAAGACGCGCGCGAACTGCAGCAGATCCGCCATGTCGCGCACTACGTGGATATCCCAGCCGGCGTCGCGCGCGCGCAGCAGGTCGGCGGTCCAGCCGGTGGCCGCGGCATCGGCCAGGCGTGCCGGCAGCGGGCTGTACAGGTTCAGCGCCATGGTGCCGCCACCGCGCGCGGCCTGCAGTGCGTGACGGGCGATGTCCCAGCCGCTGCCGCCACGTTCGTCCTGGTCGAACATCGTGGTGATGCCATCGTCGGAGATGTGCAGGATGTGCACGGCGCGGTCGCGCGGCGTGCGCGCGGCATAGGTGTCGCGCAGGCGATGGATCGGGAAGGCGGTGGCGCCGCCGAAGTACCCGGTCAGCACGTGCAGGATGGGGTCTTCGGCGCGCACGAAGCCATCGGTATGCAGGTGCTGGTGAGTGCCGCTCCACAGCGTGGCCTGCACGCGCGCGCCGGCGCGCAGCGCCGACAACGCAATGATGGCACCGGCCAAGGCCAGGTAGGAAGTGTGCTGCTGCGGGTTGGGCATCGAGCCCGAGCTGTCCACGTACAGATCCAGATCGATGGGTTCGGCCGCCGGCTCGCGGCCGGGCGCGAGCCCGTACACCCGCTGCACGGTGGTGACACCGGGAATGACGTGCGGTGATTGCAGAACCGACTGCAGCCAGTCCACGGCATCCAGTGCATCGCCCGGTTCCCACGGCTCCAGACCTTCGGGCAGTGCTTCCAGTGCCTGCGGCTGCGGCGCGCTGGGGTAGCGGATCAGGTGCGGAAGCGCGCGTTCGCGGTAGTAGCGGATGGCGATCTGGTGGTCATCCAGATCCAGCCCGGCCGCGCGCAGGATCTGCCCGTATTCGAACGGTTCGCGCATCTGCCCGCGCGAGGTGGCGGCCGCCGTATCCTGCGGTGCTTGCGCTGGGCCTGCTTCATCGGCCTGGCCGGTGATGAGCGGGTCGTGTGCCGGGTGCAGGACCGGCGACAGCTCATCGTCATCCAACTGGCCCAGGCCCGCTGGCTGGCTGCCGTGGCCGGCGTGCTGGGTGTCCATCAGGGCCTCCAGCCGTGCATCGGTCTGCGCTTGCAGCAGCCAGGGCAGCAGCAGGGTCGCAAAGCGGGTGGCACCGGCCATCCAGTCGTTGGCGTAGACGCGCACCACCCGCGCGCCCAGCCACGCATCGGCGTGCACGGCCGCATCGTCCGGGGAACCGCCCAGCGCGCCACGCGGCTGCTGCCACAGTTCCTCGTAGATGCCCATGTACAGCTGCCAGACCGTGGATGCCGGCTGGGTGGCCGCCTGCGCCAGGCGCCGGTAGATGGCATCCATGTGCAGGCCGTTCTGGCGCTGCAGGCGGTCGTTGATGAGCAGGTCGGTGTAGAGGTTGGCCACCATCGGCGCGTGTGCTTCCAGCGTCGGCAGCGCGCGGCGGATGCGGGCCAGCATGCGCGCATGGTCACTGGCGGTGGCCGGGGCCAGCACGTGGTGGCCGATCTCGTGCGCCAGGATCTCCACCGCATAGGGCTGCAGGCCGAGCTGCTGAACCTGCTCAAGATCAATCACGATGCGCTGGTCGGCCAGGCGGATGGCGGCGAAGCTGCCGGTCAAGCCCTCGGCAGCGGCCTGCACGTGTGAGTCGCACAGGCGCGGGTCCTGCAGGCGGGTGAACCGGCTCCAGGCGGCCAGTGCTTGTGGCCACGCCTGCTGCCAGGCGAGCAGGGAACCGGGAAGCGGTGGCGGGTTCATTGCGGTGGCAGCACGCGCAGCGCATGCGACCAGGGTGAGAACAGGACGATGCCGGCGTCACCGGCCACCGCCTGCACCTCATGGCGTGCAGCTGCGTGCGGCAGGTGCTGTTCGGCCAGGCGCGCGGCGGTGGCGGCCGGCAGCGTACCGGCCGGCGCCGCATCGAACTCCTCGGCATGGGCCGGCAGCAGGGCGGCACCGAAGGCGTCGGCCAGCAGCAGGAAGTGCTGTTCGCCGCTGCGGATGACAAAGCCCTGAGGCGTGGCCCGCACCAGAGGCGGTGCGCTGAACGACCCACCAAAACCGGTGAAGGCGCCCGTGCTGTGGCCGACCGCGGCACTCGGCGCTGGGTGGTACCAGCGGTCGGCGCGCAGCCGCGCGGGCAGGTCGTCTACGCTGGCGGCAGGGGCGCCGATGATCGCCGCGGTCACTGCGAGCGGAAGGCTGTCCAGTTGCTGCAGTACCGGCTCACGCAGCTGCGCCATGCCCGCGCGCCAGGCCGCCAGTGCGCCCAGGTCGCGCAGCTGCTGCACGTTGCTGCACTGCGCACCGTGTGCGGCCACGGTGGCAATCCACGCGTCCACGCGTACGCCGGGTTGTTCGGCCATGCGCAGCACGGCGTTGGCCACGGTGCCCAGCACCGCCTGTGGTTCACGCCGCAGCAACGGAGCCAGCGCAGGCGCCAGCGTGGACCAGGCCGCATCGACCCAGGGCAGGCGCGCACGCGGGCCGGCCTGGCCATGGGCCACCAGCTGCAGTCCCAGTTCGAAGGCCACCTCGCACACCTGGGCGGTACACGCTGGGTCGTCGCCGTCCACGGCCTGGCACAGCGTATCCAGGGTTTCGCGCACGAACTGACTGAACGCGGCCAGGTCCAGGCCGGGCCAGCGGTGGCGTGCATCGGACACGGCCTGGTTGAACAGCGCACGCCGCGATGCCAGCAGCGACGCCAGAGTGGGCGACACCATCTCAGCGCGCCCGCAGCCAGTGCAGGTAATTGGTGTAGCGCTGGTGCAGGTACTTCAGTTTCAGCAGATCGTCGTACAGGTGGCCGTACAGCTTGCGCCCCTTCACGCGCTCTTCCACCAGCCGTTCGATGCGGGTCAGGCGCTTGCGGGTCTCGCCTTCGCCCAGGCCGTCCAGGCCCTGCGCGAACTGCTCGGACAGCGCGCCCACCGGATCGTCGCGGTCCAGGTCCAGGCGGTCGTACTCGGCGGTGGACGCATCGAACAGCCAACGCAGCCAGCCCAGGTGGTCGCTGCGGTAGGCGGCGTTTTCCGGCAGCGCGAAGAACGGTGCATCCGGGTCGGGCTGCAGCTTGTCGTTCAGTACGAACGGCAGCACCTGGCGTACATCGTCCAGGGCCACGGTGGTGTTGCCGCGGAAGTAGGCCATGGCCTTGGCAAACATCAGCAGTGTCATCAGGTTGCGCACGGACAGGCCGTTGCGGGTCTGGCAACCGAGGTCCTTCATGCGGTCGCGGCCACTGTCGGCGGCGGTCAGCTGTGCCCAGTCGGCGCCAGCCAGGCGCGCGGTGTCCTTGGTCATGTATTCGAACTGCGCACCGGCGGTTTCCATCAGCTCGAACTGGCTGCTGAAGAATTCGATGCGGCGGCGCACATCCTGCGGAACCTCGACCGCGCGGATTTCCTGCAGCAGCTGGTCACCCTCGGCCTCGGTGAAGATGATGTCGCGCGGCACGACTTCTTCGGGGCGGATGTCCTGTTCGATACGCAGCAGCATCTCTTCCAGGAAGCGCGGGTTGAAGGCCAGCGCCTGCACGACCACGTCGATGCGGTCGCGCAGGGCCTCGATCACCTGGTAGGTGCCGCCGCCGCGATCGTCGTTGGCGGTCAGGTACCAGGCCGATTCGGGGCATTCGTAGACGTGGTTGAGGATTTCGGCGTAGTTGTCGCCCATCACCGTGAGCAGGGCGCTCTGGGTGCGGGTGGGAATGCGGTTGTACTCGTCGATGATCTTCACCCGCATGCTCAGCCAGCTGCGCCAGGCGATGCGGATCTGGTTCATGTCCTGGGCGGCGACCAGGTCGGCCGGCAGCGGGTTGCCAAGCAGATCGGCAATGGTCATCTGCGGGTGGCCGTGCTGCATGGCGCGGCGCACCTCGCGCACCGGGTAGCCGGCCAGCACGCCCATCAGGATGGCGCTGGCGGTCTTGCCACGACCGGGCCCGCCCACGAACAGGCACTTGCGGCGGGTGGCGAAGGTCAGCAGCGGCAGCAGCACGTAGCTGGAGTAGCTCTGCGCCGACGGCAGGGTGAGCGGACGGCGGCTGTCACCGACGTTGAAACGCGGTGACGGACCGTCGTGGTATTCGATGTCGTAGTGTGGGCTGATGATCGCGTTGTTGACGATCCAGAAGTAGGCCTGGCGCAGCTTCTCGTCCAACGCCAGCGGCGCCGCAGCGGCGTCACCGGGCAGTGCCACCGGGCCCGCGTACAGTTCGGCCACATCGAAGCTGCGTGGCGCCGGCTCGGCGCGTGGATTGGTCGGCGCCTGCGAAAGACGCTGGAACAGATTGAACGGGGGCACGCAGATCCTTGGGTAACGGCCTGCCCGGATTGTAGAACGGCCGCGCATGCTCTGCGCCTTGGGGTTGGGGAAACGACGGGGTTTCGTCGACCGGCCATGGCCGACTGCGTATGGTCGACCGGGTATGGGCGATTGGATATGGCCGACTGGACATGGCCGATTGGGTAGAGTCGACTGGGTAGAGTCGACTGCTCTTCCCACGGCCACCGGAAAACCCGCGCTGCGCGCGATAGTCGACTAACTGTGATCTCTCTGTACGTTGTTCATCCGGGACATCTCTGGAAAATGGTGGTTACCACACCTCTCCAGATCCCAAAGAGCCCGGATGAACAACCATAAAAATGCCCGTTTAACGCCGTTTAGTCGAGATGGTCCAGGCTTCACCGAAGGTCCAGTCCAGGCCGGCCATCAGGCCTTCGCGGTGCTGGCGGCTGCGGGCGCTGCCGTGGTCGCCGTCCTGGCGATTGGCGGCGCCACCGCCGGACAGCCAGAAGCCACCGCCCTGTGCCTTGATCGTCGGGTCGGTACGCAGGCGCTGGGAAATGCCTTCACGCAGGAAGCGATCGTCCAGCAGCAACGCACGGTTGCTGGCGTGGATTTCGCCCGACAGGTGATCGAAGGCCAGCCGTGCTTCATCGGCGTCCAGCATCAGCAGCTGGTTGTACAGCGCCAGCGCCTGCCCGGACTGCTGCAGGGTGTCCAGCGCGCCGGCAATGGCCTGGTGGTTGCCAGTGGTGGCCACGGCGCCGAATACGGCCGGCGGGGTCACGCCGCCATCCTCCGAACCGGGGTCCGGGCCCTGCCCGTCACTCTTGACTCCGATCAACAGACGCACGTCGTTGCCGGTCTGCACCAGGTTGGGGTCGAGGAAGGCCGAACGCGAGATCACGTCATCGAACTGGCCATCAATGCCGCCGGCCGCACTCAGGATCGTATAGCTCTGGCCCTTCTGGTAGCTGGTGGCCGGGTCCAGCGCGGTGATGCGCACGCCGGTGGCACCGTGTTGACCGGCATAGTTGACCTTGCCCAGGTAGGCCTTGCCGGCCACCGTCAGCAGGTCGGCCTGGCCGTTGCCCAGCACGTCCACGTCGTAGAACGCCTTGTCGGCGACCTCCTCGGCGGTGGCAGCCATGTTGTTGAAGTACAGGTCACCATCGATGGTGATGGTGCCCACACCGTTGTGGCCCGGAGACAGCACCGCGCCGTTGCGCACGACGGTCTGGCCCACGGTGGCGTTGCCGGCCAGCACGCCGCCGTCGAGGACGATGGCGGTCGAGCTGCGGATGATCGCGCTGCCGAAGCCCGCGCCGTAGCTGATCTCCTGCTGGAAGCCCGACGCACCGTTCAGCACCAGGGTGCCGCCGGTCACGGTGATGCCCTGCGGCAGCGCCTGGCTGCTGCCGGTGTAGCCCTGGCCGGTATAGGTATCGGAATTGATGACCAGAGTGCCGCCGCTGACGTTGATGTCGCCGCCAAAGGCGGTCAGGTCACCGTCCAGCGTGGTGCTGCCGGCCAGCTGGTGCAGGCCACCGTAGGTCATCGACGCAGAGGAGCTAGCGATGGTGTTGGACAGGGTGATGTCACCGGTGTGGTTGAACAGCAGGCCGCCCTGGCCGTTGTTCATGGTGATCGGCGAACCGTCCAGTTCACCGGCCGCTTCGGCCGCTGCCCACACCGGGCCGCCCGCCCTGGTCCAGTCCTGCAGGCCGCCACCGATGACCAGGTAGCCGTTGTGGTCCAGCGTATAGCCGGTGCCGGCACTGAGCGTGGCACCGTTGTTCACCACCAGCACGCCGAGCGGATCGAACGTGCCCCTGCCGATCGTGATTCCGCTGGCAGCGCTGATGGACGAACCGGCATCACTGACCAGGATCTGTTCGGGGTACGGCTCGATGTCGTGCTTGGGCCATTGCGCGCCACCGGTCACGGTGAGCGTATCGGTGGTGATCTGGGCGCCATCGAGCACCTGCAGGTCGGTGGTGACCTGCATGGCGCCGCTGTTGACCCACTGGCTGCCGGCGCCGGTCAGGGTGGCCTTGGTCCGGCTGCCGTCGGCACTGGCACCGTACGAATTCTGGAGTTTGGCCACGTCCGAACGGATCGCGCCGCCGTTGTCGACCCGCAGACTGGCCGTGGCCTCCACGCGCGCCGACTCAATGGCCGAACCCGCGCCACTCACTTCAATGCGCCCAACCTGCCCCTCGTCGCCGAAGAGCAGGTTCGGCCCTTCGGCGATCAGCGAGGTGGTCGCATGCAGCACGCCACCGTTCTCCACCCGCAGCAGCGCGTGGCCGTAGTGCGCCAGTTCGACCGTATCGGCCTGCACGCTGCTGGCCGTGGACACCAGCAGGGTACCGGTCGTGTCGGTATTCTGGGCGAGCACGATTTCCTTGGCCACCAGGACGCCGCCATCGGTCACCCTGACCGTGCCAGTGACACCGTCGTCTATGCCCACCGCCAGGGTCTGGCCAACGTTGACCGTGCCACCGCTGGCAATGTTCAGCTCGCCGTTGCCGCGCTGGCCAACGAACAGATGGTTGTCGGTGATGTTCAGTACGCCACCGGTGTCGACCGTGACCGAACCGGTGCTGCCTGATGACGCGCCGATGCGCATGCCGTACCACAGCCGAACAGGCGCGGTGATGGTTTCCACCACGCCGCCGTTGCTGATCACCAGTTCACCGCTGCCGAAGTTGCCGACCTCGAACTGGCGTGCGGTGAACGTTGAACCTGCACCGTCGACCCGCACCGTGGCTGCCGGCCAGGGTGCCCAGCAGCACGTTGCGCCTCACCGCGACGGTGCCGCCGTTGCTGACGTTCAGCGCCCCCCTGCCGGCATCGCCTACGCGCATGTCGTCAAACACGCTGGTCAGGCTGACGCGGCCGGTACCGGACACGTTCAACGTGCCGACGCCACCGGCCAGCGTGCCCAGAGAAGCAAATCCGTTGGTCGCCAGGCTGCCGCCATCGACTACGTTGACCACCACGGTGCCGTCTGGGCCGACGCGGAAGCCGTCGACGTAGCTGCGCGGATCACTCACCGTGTCGTCGGCGGTGAACTCGTACGCGGCCGCCAGTGCCGACTGCGCGGGCAGCACGGCCAGGCCGAGTGCCAGCAGCAGCGCAGTGCGCAGCGATGCGGGGCGGTGGGTGTGGCCGACGCTGGCGCGACCGGGCGCATGCGAAACGGCAAGTTCAGAGGCGACCTGCATCTGGCCGGTGGTGCGGTTGAACACCAGGCGATAGATCCTGTTCATGAAGCTCCATGTGGATGTGGATCAGGGATACGCGATGCCGCGGGGGCGACATCGGCGCAGCTCCGCCGGCAGGTTCTGCAGCCCCGCCGCGGGGCTCCAGCAACTTACGGGCGACGTCGATGCATGCACATGGCAGGGGTCCGACTCTCCTGTGAGGGTTGCCCCGCCACGTGAGTCGGGCAAGTCTGAAAAATTTCGTTGTGAGCAGACGCTCACAAGAAGCGCGCTCCGGAGTTGGCTGAAGAACCAAAAAAAAGGGGCCCCTTGCGGGGCCCCCGGTCTACATCCACGCAGTACGCGTGATCAGAACTGCACGTTCCAGGTCATCTGCGCGCCCAGCTCGTGCTGGCCGCCACCGGCGCGGCCCTGTGCGCCCAGCGACAGACGGCTGTTGTCGCCGATGTTCACCGACACGCCCAGCTCGGCGATGCCGACGTTGCGGGCCAGCGGCACGCCATCGATGCTGAAGGTGCTGCTGCCCACCGCAAAGCGCTGGCGCGAGCTGCTGCGCACATCGCCGGCCGCGTTCTGCCAGGCCAGGCCGGCCACCAGGCGGGCACCGTCGTCCTGGCCAGCGCTGATGTCCCAGCTGGCGCGCAGGCCAGCCGTCGCAGTCCACACCTCGTCCTTGCTGGCATCGATCACCAGCGCGGTGCTGCCGCCGGTTTCCTGCGCGGCATCGGTGGACAGGCGGGTGTAGGCCACGGCCACGTACGGGGTCAGCACCAGGCGGTCCAGGTCCATGTCCCAGCCGCCTTCGGCGAAGCCGGACACGGCATCGGCGCTGTAGCCGGCGCGCAGGCGCTGCTGCATGCCACCGACGATCGACGTGCGATCGGTATCCAGGTCGTAGTCGGCATAGCTGGCACCGGCGGTGAACCAGGCTTCGCCCATGCGGTAGGAGGCGTACAGGCCACCGTGCACGGCATCGACATCGGCCTTGCTGCTGCGCGCGTCCACCTGCTGGCGCAGCGTTTCGGCACCGGCGGCCAGGCCCACGGTCCAGGCTTCACCGAAGGTCCAGTCCAGGCCGGCCATCAGGCCTTCGCGGTGCTGGCGGCTGCGGGCGCTGCCGTGGTCGCCGTCCTGGCGATTGGCGGCGCCACCGCCGGACAGCCAGAAGCCGCCGCCCTGTGCCTTGATCGTCGGGTCGGTGCGCAGGCGCTGGGAAATGCCTTCACGCAGGAAGCGATCGTCCAGCAGCAACGCACGGTTGCTGGCGTGGATTTCGCCCGACAGGTGATCGAAGGCCAGCCGCGCTTCGTCGGCGTCCAGCATCAGCAGCTGGTTGTACAGCGCCAGCGCTTGCCCGGACTGCTGCAGGGTATCCAGCGCGCCGGCAATGGCCAGGTGGTTGCCGGTGGCGGCAACGGCACCGAACACGGCCGGCGGGGTCACGCCACCGCCCTCGCCCGGGGTACCCGGCGTGCCCGGATTCGGGTTCGGACCCGGACCCGGACCCGGATCGGGGCCAGGGCCAGGCCCCGGGCCCGTCTCGTCACTCTTCACCGCGATCAGCAGACGCACGTCGTTGC